>CAVVOG010000001.1:0-1135534 GCA_963749895.1 uncultured Actinomycetes bacterium
TCACCCATCTGCGCGAGGGCGGGGACGGAGGCATCCTGGCCCGCGGCCGCCAGCCGCCACAGCCGCCACGCCGTGCTCAGGTAGAGATCGATCGCCGCCGGCAGGGGGATCTGCTCGCTGGCCGCCCATTCACCGGCGGCATGGAACCGATCGAGCTCGCGCCGCGTCGGCTCGCGGCCGGCCCCAGCGGCACGCAGGACCGCCCGCGGGAACTCCCCTAGGAGGCCGGCGTCGATCCCGGCGTCGGCGGCAGCCTCTCCGACGATCCGATCCACCTCGGCGTCGTCGACCTCGGCCAGGCGGGAGAGCCTGCCGGCGATCGTGGGATCGAGCCGTTCCTTCGCCTCCTTCGACCGTGGCATGCGCCCAGTGTGCCGCACCGCGGGCGAACGACCCTGCCCCGATGTCCGGGTCCCGGAAAGGACCGGCCTGGCGACTCGTCCGGCTTCACCCGTGGAGGGAGCGTCGCCGGCAGGCGAGCCTTGGGGGCGTACACGACCGGCAACCCGATCCGAAGGAGGAACCGATGCCGACCGCGACCCGACCACGTCTCGACCTGACGGAGGACCGGATCCCACTCACCCCGATCGGCCGAGCCCGGCTCGAGGCCCGTCTGGAGCGGCTCGAGAGCGAGGTCCTGCCGGAGATCCGTGACGCCCTGCAGGTCCGACGCGAGGACCCGACGATCCGCGAGGAGTTCGCGCGCGCGATCGAGGAGATCGAGCGACTCGGCTCCGCGCTGCGCAGGGCGGTGATCACCGACCAACTGCCCGACGACCCGAAGGTCGTGGAGCTGGGCGACCTGGTCACGGTCCGGTTCGGCGACGGGACGACCGACAGCCTCCTGATCGTGCATCCCATCGAGGCGCCGCTCGACGACGTCCGCATCTCGTTCACGTCGCCCTTCGCCCGTGCGCTGCTGGGGACGACGGTCGGCGATCGCATCGAGTTCGAACGCCCCGACGGAACCGTCCAGGGCGCCACGATCACGCGGGCCGTCCGCGTCTGACCGGAAGGGGATCCCTCATGAAGTGCCCGAACTGCGACACCACCCTCGCGATGTCCGAGCGGCTCGGCGTCGAGATCGACTACTGCCCGCAGTGCCGCGGGGTGTGGCTCGATCGAGGCGAGATCGACCGGCTGCTCGAGGCGGAGCGCGCCCCTCGCGCCCGTGTCGGTCGCCGCGGCCCAGGCCCCGGCGCCTCCGCCCCCTGCGTACCCCGGGGTAGGACAGAGCGGCGGGGACACGACGAGCAGCGCCGGAAGCGCTCGTGGTCAGACCTGCTGGACTTCGGCTGAGCCGGCGTCCAGCCGGACCAGCGGCACCGGGCGAGGTATGCCCTTGAGCGCGACGTCGCCGATCGGGAGCCAGATCCGAGCGGGGGTCCGGTCGGCGACCTCGCGAGCGGCGGTCACGGTACCGCCGCCCGCCGCGTCGCAGATCCTCGCGGCGAGGTTCACGGTATGGCCGAAGAAGTCCCCGTCGCGGCGGATCAGCGGACCCACCGCGATCCCCGCGCGCCGCGGGCAGGGCCAGGTCCGCGGTCCCTGCCGTGACGTCGGCGGCGGCCGCGACCGCGTCGTCGGCCCGCTCGAACTGCAGCATCGCCCCGTCGCCCAGCAGCTTCCACGACGTGACCACCTCGTCGGGCCGCGGCCGATCGCACGAGACCGGCCAGGCGGGACCCGCGTTCGGCCGCCCCTTCGTCTCCTTCCTCCTGGGTCAGTCGCGTGAACCCGCTGAGGTCCACGAAGACGATCGCCGCCGGCTCGGGATCGGGGCGCCGGCGGATCCCCGCCTCCTGCAGGAGCAGTTCGATCTGTTCGGCGGTGTTCTCGAACTGCTGGCGCTCGAGCAGCCGCCGGTGGATCAGGTTGGACACGCGGAACCCGAGCCCGACCAGCCGGCCGCGGATCGCCGCGCTCGCCTCGAGCATCTCGGCGCGCGGCATCCCGGATGCGAGCAGGCGATCCTGGACGTCACGACGGAACAGGGCCCGCTGATGCTCGGCCATCCGGTCCAGGTGTTCGGCGAACACCCGCAGCGTGCGGAACAGCGTCTCCGGCGGCAGGCCGGTCTCGAGCGCACCCGCTGCGAGGCCGAGCAGCTCGGCGTCGTCGGCCCTGATCGGCGCGTCCAGGTCGACGTCGGGCAGCCCGAGGCCGGCGAGCATCTCGCGGACCTGGTCGTCGCCGAGCCCGAGCTCGGACGCGACGTCCCGGTGCGACCGCGGCAACAGGCTGACCGGCTCGGTCTGCAGGAGCGCCCCCACGTCCGGCAGCGCGCCGCCCTCGATCGCCGCCGCCACGTCGGCGAGGGCGATCCCCGAGGCCTCGAACGCGAAGGCGAGCCGAGCGGTGTTGATCTGCGCGTCCTCGAGCGCACCGTCGGGTCCCGGGCGCAGGATGCCGAGCCCGATCAGCTCCTCGATCCTCGTCGGGTCGGCCCCGGTCCTGGCCGCGAACGTCCCGACGTCCATCCGGTCCTCAGCTCCGCAGCCGCTCGCCGGCGGGGTCGTACGGGATCTCGGGCAGGATCCGCGCGGTGCGCGGCTCTCCGATCACGTAGACCGTGAGCTCGGGAGCCTCATCGGCGACGTCACGCTCCAGGTAGGCGAGCGCCAGGCTCGTCCCCACCGTGTGCCCGAAGGCGCCCGACGTGACCTCGCCGACCCTGCGGTCCCCGACCCAGATCCCGTCGTCGCGGCGAGCGTCCGCGTCGTCAGCGTCGACCTCGAGCAGGACGAGCCGCCACGTCGGGCCCGTCTCGCGCTCACGGCGTGCCGCCTCAGCGCCCACGAAGTCCTTCTCGTCGAACGCCACGAACCGATCCAAACCGGTCATCCCCGGGGTGCAGTCCTGACGGAACTCCGCCGACCAGATCCCGTAGCCCTTCTCCAACCGGAGGCTGTCGATCGCGCGGTCGCCGACGGGCTGCATCCCCAGATCCTCGCCGGCCTCGCGCAGCTCGCGCCAGAGCGTGCGGTGCTGCACGGTCGGCACGACGATCTCGAAGCCGAGCTCTCCCGTGAGCGAGATGCGCCCGACCACCGCCTGCGACGAGCCGACGTCCATCGCCCGGATCGTCAGGAACCCGAACGCGTCGTTCGACACCTCGTCGGTGGTGAGCCGCTCGAGGATCGAGCGCGATGCGGGACCGGAGATCGAGAACCCCATCCGGTCGTCGGTCAGGTTCCGGAGCGTCACGCCGCTCGGCGGGAGGTGCTGCAGGAACCACCGTCGGTGCCACTCCTGCAGGTAGTACGAGCCGGTCAGCCAGAACACGTCGTCGTCGAGGCGAGCGACGGTGAGGTCACCCATCAGCCGACCCGCGGGGTTCAGCATCGGGGCGAGACGGATCCTCCCGACCTCCGGCAGGCGGGATGCGACCAGATGGTCGAGCCACGCCGCCGCGCCGGGTCCGGAGACCTCGTAGCGGGCGTACTGCGCGATCTCGTAGGCGCCGGCCGCGTCGCGGACCGCCGCCACCTCCTCGCCCACGATCGGCTCGGCGTTCGACCGCCCGAGCGTGTCGTTCTCGACGAAGTCCGTCGACGGCGCGAAGTACAGCGGCACCTCGAGCCCCCAGTTCACGGTGAACCGGGCGCCGGCCTCCTCGAAGAGGTCGTACACGGGCGTGGTCTTCAACGGACGGCCGGCCGGCAGCTCTTCGTTCGGGTACGCCATCAGGAAGCGGCGCGCGTAGAACTGCCCGGTCGTGTCGCGCAGGTAGCGGTCGTTCGCCGCGTACGGGCCGAACCGGGCGACGTCCATCCCGAACACGTCGTCGCCCGGGTCGCCGTCGACGATCCAGTTCGCCAGGGCCAGGCCGATCCCGGCGCCCTGGGAGAACCCGGCCATCACCCCGCACGCCGCCCAGTACCCGGGCAGGCCGGGGACGGGACCGACGAGCGGATTGCCGTCGGGCGTGAACGTGAACGCGCCGTTCACCCACCGCCTGATCCCCACGTCCTGCAGCACCGGGAACCGCGCGAACCCGATCGACAGCTCGGGCATGATCCGCTCGAGCTCCTCCGGGAACAGGGTCCGCCCGAAGTCCCACGGCGCTCCCTCGACCGCCCAGTGTCGAGGGTTCTGCTCGTACACACCGAGCAGGATCCCCCCGTGCTCCTTCTGGAGGTAGGTGAACCCCTCGAGGTCGGTGACCGCCGGCATGTCGCCCTCGATCGCCGCGATCTCGGGGATGTCCTCGGTGACCAGGAAGTGATGGACCATCGGCGTGAGCGGGTGGTCCACGCCCACCATCCGCCCGACACGACGCGCCCACAGGCCCCCGGCGTTCACCACGTGCTCGGCGGTCACCGGGCCCTGCTCGGTCTCGACGAGCCACTCGCCGCTCGGCTGGCGCTGCAGCTCGAGCACCCGGTTGCCCTCGACGATCTCGGCGCCGCGCTTCTTCGCCGCGATCGCGTACGCGTACGTCGCCCCGTTGGGGTCGAGGTTGCCCTCCTCGGGATCGAACAGCGCCGCCAGGACACCGGACGGCTCGATGATCGGGACCAGCTCGGCGGCCTCCTGCGGCGAGCACAGGTACGCGTCCGTCGTGCCCTGCGAGCGGAGCCACGCGAGCTCGGACTTCAGCCACTCGGCGCGCTCCGGCGTCCCGGCGAGCTCGAGGCCGCCGGACATGTGGAGCCCCACGCTCTGACCGCTCTCGGCTTCGATCGTCGGCCACATCTCGATCGTGTAGCGCTGCAGGGCCGCCACACGCGTGTCGGCGTTGATCGCGTGGAACCCGCCGGCCGCGTGCCAGGACGAGCCCGCGGTGAGCTCCGCTCGCTCGATCAAGACGGCGTCGGTGAGACCCTTGGCCGCCAGGTGGTACAGGACGCTGCACCCCACGATGCCGCCGCCGATCACGACGACCTGGTACCGATCACGCACGAGACGAACCGCCCTTCCTGCGAGGTCGACGGGACCGTCGGAGTCTAGCCAGGGGGTCCGGGCGGGGTCCGCTCGGAGGTGACTTCGGGTCGCCCCCGCGGGACACTGCCGTGATGCATCCCGTCGCTCGGTCGGCCGCGCTGCTGGTCCTCGCCCTCGCGGCGACCTCGCTCCCGCACGACCGCCCGGCACGAGCGGCCACCGACTACGAGACCGTGTGGGCGGGCGTCGACCATACGTGCGCCATCACACCCGCCGGCGCCGCGGACTGCTGGGGTGTGAACACCTACGGGCAGTCGAAGGACCGACCGGGGCCGTTCCTGATGGTGTCCGCGGGGGGACGCCACAACTGCGCCCTGACCGTGGACGGCGCGGCAGAGTGCTGGGGCTCGAACGCCTACGGCGAGGCGACCGACCACGATGGTCCCTACATCGAGGTGGTCGCGGGCTGGCTGCACACGTGCGCACTGACGCCCGAGGGGGCCGCCGACTGCTGGGGGCGCAACGACGGCGGCCAGTCCGAGGACATGCCCGGGCCCTTCACGGCGCTCACGATCAGCGGCAACCACAACTGCGGCTTGACCCCCGACGGCGTCGCCGACTGCTGGGGCATCAACCGCGCGGGGCTGGCCGAGGACCACGCGGGTCCGTACACGCAGGTCTCCGCCGGGGACGGCCACAACTGCGCCCTGCGAACATCGGCCGCGGTCGACTGCTGGGGGCTCCCCGACGACGGGCAGTCGAAGGACATGCCCGGCCCCTACACGCAGGTCTCCGCCGGGGACCATCACAACTGTGCGCTCACGCCGCAGGGGGCCGCGGAGTGCTGGGGCCGCAACGACGACGGGCAGGCGCAGGATCGGCCGGGGCCCTTCGTCGAGATCTCCGCCGGCAGCTACCACACGTGTGGTCGCACCGCAGCGGGCGACCTCGAGTGCTGGGGGGCGAACGACCACGGCCAGCTGGGGAGACGACTCACGATCCGCGCCCCCTCGCGGGTACCGCCGTGGACACGGGTCGAGATCGCAGGCAGGCTCTCATCGATCGACCCGGCCTGCCGCGCCCCGCATCAGGTCGTCCTGCGCATCCTGCGTCCCGCCGGGGTCGCGTCGCGCACGACGACGACCACGGGCTCGGGCCGGTACGTCTTCGCGCGCCTGGTTCGGCGGGACACCGTGGTTCGGGTGGGGTTCCTCGGAACCCCCGGCTGCGAACGCGTCTGGTCGCCGAAGGCACGCATCGGTTCGGGCACCGGGTGACCGAGGGCCGTTGCTAGGCTCGAGGGACACCGGACGAGGGGAACGACATGGCCACCACACGGATCGCGTCCACGCGCTGGGAGGGCTCGCTGCTCGAAGGCAGCGGCAAGACCACCTTCGAGTCGAGCGGGCTCGGCACCTACGACGTCAGCTGGCCGGCACGCTCGGAGGAGCCGAACGGCAAGACCAGTCCCGAAGAGCTGATCGCGGCCGCCCACAGCGCGTGCTTCTCGATGTCGCTTTCGAGCGGACTCGCGAAGGCCGGAACCCCACCGACCAGCCTCGACGTGCGGGCCGAGGTGGACTTCCAGCCCGGCCAGGGCATCACCGAGATCCGCCTGGCGGTCCGCGGCGACGTGCCCGGCCTCGATGCCGAAGGCTTCCGCGCCGCCGCCGAGACCGCGAAGGAGAACTGCCCGGTCTCGAAGGCGCTCGCCGCGACGCCGATCTCGCTGAGCGTGCTCGACTAGCGTCCGGCGATCGTCGAGGCCACGACCGCGGCGTCCTCGCCGACGCCGAACAGCAGCGAGGACTTGCGTTTCCTCAAGAAGTGCACCCCGACGAAGTGCAGACCTGGGACGACCGTGCTCGTGCCGTCCCGCTGGAGCGGGAACCCCATGTCGTCGAACGCATCGTCCCACGGCAGCCATGACCGGTAGTCCGGTCGGAAGCCGCCCGTGAAGATCGCGGCCCCGAAGCCGGCGAGGTCGAGTTCGGTCGGCGACCCGGGATCGAACGGCGGCGGCTCCTCCACCTCAGGGACCGGCCAACCCCGCTCGGTCGCCGTCTTCACGATCAGCCCCATGTACATGCGGTAGCGCTCGTCACCCCACGCGACCGACGCAGCGAGATCGTCTGCGAAGATCGCGGTCCGTCCGTCGCACCCCGAGAAGTGCCCCAGCAGCGTCACCCCGATCTCGCGGAGCATCCGCAGGTGCAGATCGTGGCCACCGTCGTGGCCGCTCGCGATCAGGTTCGCGTCCAGACGAGCCTTGGGATCCGGGAGCGCGTCGACCGGCTGATCGGTGAACCCGGTCTCGACGGCCCACCACACGGTGTCGTGGTCACCGATGCGGCGCGGCGTCCACGGCGCTCGCCCGCACGCCAGGAAGACCTCGCGCCCGGCCTGGTGGAGTTCCTCGGCGATCTGGCAGCCCGACTGCCCGCTCCCGACCACGAGGACCTTCCCGGCGGGCAGTGCGGCCTCGCTCGTGTAGCCGGTGACGTCGAGCTGCAGGAGATCGTCCGGCAGCGACACGGCGGCGGGCGGGCGGTGGGGACGCTGGTAGGCGCCGGTCGCCAGGACGACGTCAGCGGCCCGCCACGGGCCGTCCGCGGTCGACACGACGTACCCCTCGTCCCGGTGGTCGACGGCCGTGACGTCCACGCCCTCTCGCACGGGCAGGTCCGTCGCGTACCGGTCGAGGGTCGCCGCGATCTGGTCGCGGGGCATGAACCCGTCCGGATCGTCACCGTCGTAGCGCGCGCCCGGCAGCTGCACGGTCCAGTTGGGCGTGACGAGGCAGAAGCTGTCCCAGCGATCGCGCCACGACTGCGCGATCAGTCCCCGTTCGAGCACGACGTGCTCGACCCCTCGGGCGGCCAGCTCGTGGCTGGTCGCCAGCCCGGCCTGTCCTCCACCGACGACGACCACGCGGACCTGCTCCATGAGGTCCGAGTATGGCGCACCGCGATCCGGATAGGCACGGCCCCGCCAGGCAGGGCATGATGCGGGCAACCGGCGCCGAAGGAGGCACCATGTCCGTGTCGCACACCCGAGCGCGTGCGGGGGTCGCCGCCTCGGAGCCCGACGCCCTCTCGATCCGCGACGGCCACCTGTTCATCGAAGAGCTCGACGCCGCCGACCTCGTCGAGCGGTTCGGGTCGCCGATCTTCGTGTTCTCCGAGACGCAGCTGCGGACGAACCTCCGGCGGATCCGGACGGCGTTCGCCGAGGGATGGCCCGACGGACCGGTCGATGTCCTGCCGGCCTTCAAGGCGAACCCGATGCTCGCCACGCGGCACATCCTGTCCGAGGAGGGGGCCGGCGCGGACATCTACTCGCCCGAGGAGCTCGACGGGGTCCTGCAGACCGGCGTCGACCCCGAGCTCGTCTCGGTGAACGGCGGCGGCAAGCCCCGCGAGCACCTGCGCCGCTGCATCGACGCGGGCGTCCGGATCACGGTCGAGGACATCCACGAGATCGACCGGATCCAGGAGGTCGCGGCCGAGCTGGGGACGACCGCGAAGATCCGGTTCCGCGTGAAGTCGATCGTCCCGAACCTGTGGCGTCGGACGGACTTCAGCCAGGCGACCGTCCCGATCGACCTGGGCATCCAGGTCTACAAGTCGGGGATCCCCCAGGAGTACCTCGTCGAGATGGGGCGCCGCGCGCTCGCGATGCCCAACGTCGAGCTGGTCGGGATCCACATGCACGAGGGGCGCCACCACCCCAGCACCTGGTTCCGCGAGGGGCTGATGGTGCGCTACGGGCGGCTGATCGGCGAGCTCAGCCGCGCGTGGGGCGGGTGGCAGCCGAAGGAGATCGACATCGGCGGCGGCATCCCGAGCCTGCGCGACCCGATGAACAAGGAGATGCCGCGCTCGGAGTTCGTGCTGACGGCGCTCGCCTACCCGCTGATGGTGGGCCTGCGCGGGCTCGGAGATCGCGTCTACCACGGCGTGATGGGCAAGGTCCTGCCGATGCTGACGAGCGAGCATGAGCCGAAGGCGCCGCCGTCGATCGAGGAGTTCGCGCGGGTCATCACGACGACCCTGCGGACCGAACTCCACCGCCAAGGCATCCGGACCGAAGGCGTGCGGCTCCAGGTCGAGCCCGGCCGCTGGCTCCACGGCAACACGGGGGTCCACCTCACGCGGGTGAAGGTCGTGAAACACCAGACGAAGCCCTACCCCTACGCGTGGGTGCTCACCGACACCACGCTGTTCTTCCTGGCCGGCGGGGCCCTCGAGCACAACCGCTACCCGTACCTGGTCGCGAACCGAGCGGACGCGCCGCGGACGCTCTCGGCCGACATCGTCGGGCACTCGTGCTTCGCCGACCTCATCGTCCTCGGCGGCCACGTTCCCGAGTGCGAGGAGGGCGACGTGGTGGCGTTCCTGGAGGCGGGCGCCTATCAGGAGTCCTCCGCCTCGAACTTCAACGCCCTCCCGCGCCCGGCCTCCGTCCTGGTCCACGGGGACGCGGCCGAGGTGATCAAGCGGGCCGAGACCGTCGAGGACGTGTGGGGGCGCGACGCGGTGCCCGACCGCGTCCGGACCCAGCCGCGGACGGCGACCCCGACCACCTCATGACCGACGATGCCGGCATCTGGGTCGTCGCGGTGTTGCAGGTGATCGCCGCCGTCGCGATCGCGGCGTTCTGGCTCACCTGGCCGAAGGAACCCCACGACGAAGACTGGCTCCCGCCTGGCTACGTCCAGCACGAGGAGGTCTTCCTGTACTCGGACACGGTCCTCGCGCTCGTGCTCCTGGCGTCGGCCGTGCTCCTGGTCCTCGAGGAGCCGCTCGGGGCGTCCCTCGCGCTCGTCGCGGCCGGGGGGCTGACCTTCCTCGGGGTGATCGACCTCGCGTACTTCGCCAGGCACGGGATGTTCAGGGCTGAGCGAGGAGGGCCGATGAACGCCGGGATCGTCGTCGGCGTGCTGCTCCTGGCCGCGATCCTCGTCGTGAGGTTCGCCTGAGATGGGGCGCGTCCCGGACCTGCGCGATCGGCACGTGATCGTCACCGGCGGTTCGAGCGGGATCGGCCTCGCGCTCGTGCGCCGGATCGTGGGGCTGGGCGCGAGGGTCTCCATCGTCGCCCTCGACGACGCCGACATGGCACGGCTGCGCGACGAGCCGCTCGACGGTTCCCACCGGGTCCACCTCGCGCCTGCCGACGTCGCCGACCGCGGACAGGTCGCCGCCGCGGTGGCGTCCGCGATCGGCGCGCACGGAGCGCCGGACGTCCTGGTCACGTGCGCAGGCGTCGTCCACCCCGGATACGTCGAGGACCTCGCCGACGGCGTGTTCGAACGTGACATGGCGATCGATTACTTCGGCACGCTGTGGACGATCCGCGCGGTCCTCCCGTCGATGCTCGAGCGGCGCCGCGGGACGATCGTGTGCATCTCGTCGTTCGCGGGGCTGATCGGCGTGTTCGGGATGAGCGCCTACGGCCCGCCGAAGTACGCGGTCCGCGGCCTCTGCGAGACCCTGCGGACGGAGCTGAAACCCCGCGGGATCCACGTCGCGAGCGTGTACCCGACCGACGTGGACACCCCCGGGTTCGCCGCCGAGCTCCCCCAACACCCGCCGGAGCAAGACGCGATGCAGGGCAAGGTCCGTCCGATCGGTCCCGAAGTCGTGGTCGACGCGATCCTCGACGGCATCGCCCGGAAGCGGAAGCGGATCTACCCGGGTGGATGGAACTGGTTCCTCGCGCGTCTCGCGAACGCCGCACCGTGGATCGGCGACGCGATCGTCGACCGGGCCGTGGCGAAGGCCGCCACGCGCGGGTTCCCGACATCGGGCGACGGCTCCGTCACGCGGACCGGTGATCCGGCGGCGTAAGGGTTCCGTAACACCGCACCCTCTACGGTGCGCGCATGCTGACGGCGACCGATCTGCGGGATCGCGCGCCCGCCGTCCTCCGGTCCGCCTGCGGGCGGACGATCACGCTCGACGTCGCGCGCTGGGTGGACGAGGTGGATCCCGAGGACGAGGGCGTGCTCGACCACGCGATCGGACCCGTCCTCGACGTGGGGTGCGGGCCCGGCCGGATGGTCTCCGCCCTGCATCGCCGAGGGATCGCCGCGCTCGGGATCGACATCCACCGGGAGGCGGTCGACGCGGCCATGGCGCGAGGCGCCAGGGTGCGCCTTGCCGACGTGTTCGGACGGATCCCCGACGAGGGCCGGTGGGCGACGGCACTCCTGCTCGACGGCAACATCGGCATCGGTGGGGACCCAGCGGCGCTGCTCGGACGACTGGGACAGGTGGTGCGACAGCGAGGGCGGCTCCTCGTCGAGGTGGGGCCGCCGGGCGGAACGACCGCGAGGCTGATGGTCCGTGCCGAGGTGGGCGACGAGTTCCGCACCGACTGGTTCCCGTGGGCGATCGTCGCCGCCGACGCGCTCGCGGGACTGACGTCCGGCTCATGCTTCGACGTGCGCGACACCTGGGAGGGAGGCGGGCGATGGTTCGCGTCGCTCGACGCACGGTGAAGCGGCCGGGGGGTCCCTTCGCTCCTGACGCCTTCCGCAGCCCGCTTCACGACGTGCGGACGGCGTCATGGCTCGGCGTCGCGCTCGGGGTCACGTTCGGCGTCTGCTTCCTGACCGGGATGATCTCCCACCTGATCCAGGACCCGCCCTCCTGGTTCGGATGGCCGTCGCGACCCGCGGGCTGGTACCGGCTCACCCAGGGCGTCCACGTGGCGACGGGGATCGCGTCGATCCCGCTGCTGCTGGCGAAGCTCTGGACCGTCTACCCACGGTTATGGGTGTGGCCCCCGGTCCGCGACGTGGCCCACGCGATCGAGCGGATCGCGCTGGTCCCGTTGGTGGGCGGGTCGCTGTTCCTCCTGTTCTCGGGGGTCGCGAACATCACGCGTTGGCAACCCTGGACGTTCTCGTTCCCCCGCGCCCACTTCACCGCCGCGTGGATCGCGATCGGGGGGCTCATCGTCCACGTGGGAGCGAAGGCGGGCACGGCGTACGCGTCGCTCCGCCGACCGGAACCCACGTCTCCGAGAGCCGACGCGGGCCTCTCGCGTCGCGGGTTCCTCGCCTGGGTCGGCGCGATGGCGGGCGGCATCACCCTCCTCACGATCGGGCAGACGGTCCGGCCGCTGGCGAGCGTCTCGCTCCTCGCGCCCCGGGACCCTCGCGTCGGACCCCAGGGGTTCCCGGTGAACAAGACGGCCGAGAAGGCGGGGGTGGTCGCAGCCGCCACCGACCCCGCGTACCGCCTGCTCGTGACGGGCGACGTCGAACGGGAGCTCTCCTTGAGCCTGAGCGACCTCCTGGGCCGGCCGCTGCGGACCGCTCGGTTGCCGATCGCGTGCGTCGACGGATGGAGCGCGGACGTGGCCTGGACCGGCGTGCCGGTGGCCGAGCTGCTCGCCGAGGCCGGCGCGTCGCTCGAAGCCGAGGTCCTCGTCGAGTCGCTCCAGGCACAGGGCAAGCCGTTCGCGAGCGCGGTCCTGAACCCCTCGCACGCGACCGATCCCGACACCTTGCTGGCGCTGCGGATCGGCGACGAGCCGCTCCACATCGACCACGGGTTCCCGGCGCGCTTGATCTCGCCGAACAACCCCGGCGTGATGCAGACGAAGTGGGTCGCACGGCTGGTGGTCCGATGAGCCAGGGCGAGCGAACGGGTCTGCACGGGCCGGGGTTCTGGCTAGCGGTCGTGGTCGGGTCGGCCGCGATCGGGGTAGGGGTCTGGACGGCGTTCGCGCGCGCCGGAGCCGTGCACCCGGTCGAGTTCGCGGCGTACGTGCTCGGCGCCGTGGTGCTTCACGACGTCGTGCTCGCCCCGCTCACGCTCGCGATCGGCGCCCTCGTCGTCCGGCGCGCCCCCCGCGCGGCTCGGGCGGTGGGTGCCGGTGCGCTCGCGGCCACCGCCCTGCTGACGGTGTTCGCCCTCCCGGTCGTCTTCCGCTGGGGGGCGCAACCGGACAACCCAAGCATGCTGCCGCGCGACGGAGCCCTGGGGCTCCTCGTGAGCCTCGCCGTGGTCTGGACGGTCGCCGCGCTGATCTGGCTCCGCCGGACGAGGGGAGGCTGAGGTGCCGGAGGTCGTCCTTCCCCTGCCGAACGAGACCGCAGGCGATCCCTACACGCCGGCCAGCTCGGCGTCCTTCGTCGCGATCAGCCCGAGGTAGCCGAGGATCCCCTTCGCGGCGCGCCGGCCGGCGCCCATCGCCAGGATCACCGTGGCCGAGCCGGTCACGATGTCGCCGCCCGCGAACACCCCGGGCACCGACGTCATCTGCGTGTCGTCGTCGACGTCGATGTAGCCGCGGGAGTTCACGACCAGGCCCTCGGTGGTCTGGGCGATCACCGGGTTCGCGCTCGTGCCGAGCGCGGGGATCACCATGTCGACGTCCAGCACGTGCTCGGTGCCGGCGACCGCGATCGGCGCGGCGCGACCCGACTCGTCGGGCTCGCCCAGTTCCATGTCGATCACCTCGAGGCCCGTCACCCAGCCGTCGTCGTTGCCCAGGACGCGGGTCGGGTTCGTGAGCCACAGGCACTCGACGCCTTCCTGGATCGCGTGGTGCAGCTCCTCCGCGCGGGCGGGCGACTCCTTCACGGTGCGCCGGTACACGAGGTACACCTTCTCGGCGCCCATCCGCAGGGCGACGCGGCACGCGTCCATCGCGGTGTTGCCCGCACCGACGACCGCGACCCGCCTACCCATGCCGACGGGGGTGTCGTACAGCGGCTGACGGAACCCCTGCATCAGGTTGATCCGCGTCAGGAACTCGTTGGCCGACACGACGCCGTTGAAGGCCTCGCCGGGGATGCCCATGAACTTCGGGCTCCCCGCGCCGGTGCCCACGAACACGGCGTCGTAGCCCATCTCGCTGACCAGCTGCGGGATCGTGAAGACCTTCCCGATGATGTGGTCCAGCACGAACTTCACGCCGATCGCCTCGAGCCCTTCGATCTCGATGTCGATCGTGTCGTTCGGCAGACGGAACTCGGGGATCCCGTACTTCAGGACGCCGCCCGCCACGTGGAGCGCCTCGTAGACCGTGACGTCCACGCCGGCGCGCGCGAGGTCGCCGGCGCACGCGAGCCCCGCGGGACCGGACCCGACGATCGCGACCTTCTTGCCGGTCGGCGTGACGTCGGGCGGTGTGTCCCAGCCGCGACCGGCCGCGAAGTCGGCGACGAACCGCTCGAGGCGACCGATCGCCACCGGTTCGCGCTTCTTGCCGACCACGCAGGTCTTCTCGCACTGGATCTCCTGCGGGCACACGCGCCCGCACACCGCCGGGAGCGCGTTCGACGACTTGAGGATGTGGTACGAGGCCTCCATGTCCTTGCGCTGCAAGGCTCCGACGAATCCGGGGATGTCGATCTGCACCGGGCACCCCTCGATGCACTTCGGTTTCTTGCACTGGATGCAGCGATCGGCCTCCATCAGCGCGGACTCCAGCCCGTAGCCGAGCGTGACCTCGTCGAAGTTGCACACGCGCTCCTCGGGCATCTGCTCCGCCATGGGGGTCCGCGTGGGCGCGACCTCGCTGGCCTTGCGCGCCGGACGATCGGGCGCCACGGGCGGGTCGGCGTTCGGGACCGGCACGTCGAGCAGGTGGAACGCGCGGGTGCGCGCCGCGAGCTTCGACGGGTCCTCGCCGCCGGGGCCGAGCTCGCGCAGACGCTCGCGCTCGACCTCGTAGCGGGCCATGCACTCCTTCTCTTCGTACTCGAACCGGCGCATCCGCAGGGACAGCTCGTCGAAGTCCACGCCGAGCCCGTCGAAGTCGGGGCCGTCGACGCAGGCGAACCGCATCTTCCCGTTCACCGTGACGCGGCACGAGCCGCACATCCCGGTCCCGTCGACCATGATCGAGTTCAGGCTGACGACGGTGGGGATGCCGTACGGACGCGTGACCTCGGCGCAGGCCTTCATCATCGGCAGCGGGCCGATCGCGATGACCTCGTCGATGCCCGGCCCCTCGTCGATCACCTGCTGGAGCACCGCCGTGACGAAGCCCTTCACGCCGTACGAGCCGTCGTCGGTGGCGACCCGGAGGTCGTCGGAGTAGCGAGCGAACCTGTCCTCCCAGAACACGAGGTCCTTGGTGCGGAACCCGATGATCGAGGTGGTCCCGGACCCGAGCTCCTTGTGTCGCCGCAGCTGCGGGAAGACCGGCGCGACGCCGAGGCCGCCCCCGACCACCACGACGCGGCCCTTCGGCTCGATCGCCGATGCCAGCCCCAACGGACCGATGAAGTCCTGGAGGTACTGACCTTTGCGGAGCTCCATCATCTGGAAGGTCGTCTTGCCGACCGCCTGCACCACGATCGTCACGGTCCCCTTCTCGCGGTCGTAGTCGGCGACGGTGAGCGGGATCCGCTCTCCGGTCTCATCGATCCGGACCATCACGAAGTGGCCGGGCTCGGAGGCGCGCGCCACGTCGGGCGCGAGGATCTCCATCAGGTAGGTGGTCGGGCCGAACTGCTCTCGTTCGACGATCTCGTACATGGCGGCTGTTCCTCGGATCCTCGGTCGGTGGATACCTGCCATGCTCCGGGAGCCCCCGACGGACCATTCACGACCAACGACCTGCGGAAACAGGGCCGGGTGCCCCATGGCTCCGCGGGCGGAGCGGAGGGCATCTCCCCGCGTGGTACGGTCGATACCTCGGGCGACACCCGAGAGCGATCTCGCGCCGTCGCCCGCAGGCGTGCGCAGGAACCCGAGGAGGTCCCCCATGCCCGAGAGCTACGGGAAACGTCAGCGAAAGACGGCGAAGGCCAACAAAGCCGCGGCCCGTGAGGAGCGTCGTGTCGCGCGCGCCCAGCGCAACGCCGATCGCGCAGCCGGGCTGATCGAGGCCGGCACCCCGATCCAGGCAGCGGAGCCGGCCGCCCTCGGGCTCGACGGCGAGCTCGAGGAGCGAACCCCGGAAGACGCCGAGACCTGATCCACCCGCGCGCCGACATCGAGCGCCGACATGCGGAAGGGGAGGCCCGGAGGCCTCCCCTTCTCACGTGATGGTGCGGAACGTCAGCCTGGCTGGACGTTCGTGGCCTGCGGGCCCTTCTGGCCCTGCGTGACCTCGTAGGACACCTTCTGCCCCTCGTCGAGGTTCCGGTACCCGTCACCCACGATCGCGCTGAAGTGCACGAACACATCTGCGCTGCCGTCGTCGGGCGTGATGAAGCCGTAGCCCTTCTCGGAGCTGAACCACTTCACGGTGCCTGTTGCCATACTGCGATCCCCTCCTTCCTTCGCCGTCGGGGCCTAGGAGCTGCCCGTCGGGCACCGGCTGGCGCCGGGAGGGAACCGCTCTTGGACGAACCACGATCCGTTGCCCTCAGCGCATAGCCTACCCGTCTCGACGCCCGCATCGCATCCCCTGCCCACGGCGATCGGGCCAACGGCAGGGGAACATCTCGCGATCGATCCGCGTTGGTGCCTCGGATGGACACGACCGCCGCCACGATGCCCGCCGTCTACCTCGGCCACGGAGCCCCCACGCTCGTCGACGACGAGCTGTGGACCTCGCAGCTGGCCGCCTGGTCGGCGGACCTCCCCCGACCGGCGGCGATCCTGGTCGTCTCGGCTCACTGGGAGTCCGCCCCGATGATGGTGGGGGCGACGCACGACGCCGTCCCGCTCACCTACGACTTCTCGGGGTTCCCCGAGCGCTACTACCGGATGACCTACCCGTCACCGGGCGCGCCGGACCTCGCGGCCAGGGTCGCCGCGCTGATGCCGGACACCGAGCCGGTCAGCCAGCAACCGGACCGCGGCCTGGACCACGGCGCGTACGTGCCGCTCATCGTGATGTACCCCGAGGCCGACGTCCCCGTGCTCCAGCTGTCGATGCCGAGCCTCGATCCCCGGCGGCTGTTCGAGATCGGGCGCCGTCTGCGGCCGCTCCGCGACGAGGGGGTACTGATCATGGGATCGGGCTTCATGACCCACGGCCTGCCGTTCCTGCGGGACTGGCGTCCCGCGGCGGCCCCGCCGGGGTGGTCGGTCGACTTCGACGCGTGGGCGGCCGAGGCGCTGGGGCGCGGCGACGTGGACGAGCTGATGGCGTTCCGCGACCGGGCGCCGGGGATGCCGTACGCCCACCCGACCGCAGAGCACTTCGCGCCGTTGTTCGTGACGCTCGGAGCCGCGAGCGACCCCGAGCGCGCAGGCGGCGCGGCGATCGACGGCTTCTACATGGGCCTGGCGAAGCGCTCGTTCGCGATCGCATGACGCAGGGGGGACCGATGGCCAGGCGCAGAGGGATCTGGATCGCGGTGGCCGTCGTCGCGGTGGTCGCCGTCGCGGTGGGCGGTGCGTTCGCGCTGGGCGTGTTCGGGGGGGACGAGCCCGAGGAGGCCGCGCTCTCCTCACCCACGGCCGAGGCCACGGACGCGGCGTCCGACGCCGGCGGCGGGGCGGGGTCGGCCGACGGGACCTGGGTCGTGGACGTGACCTCCGGGTCGCTCGCCGACGGCACGTCGACGTTCGCGGGCTACCGGATCGACGAGGAGCTCGGCGGCGTCGGCACGAACACCGCGGTCGGCCGTACCCAGGACGTCCAGGGGTCGATGACGATCGACGGGACCACGATCGCCGAGCTGTCCGTGGAGGTCGACATGACGACGCTCACGAGCGACGACTCGCGTCGCGACGGGCAGCTCGTCGAGCGCGGGCTCGAGACCGGGACCTACCCGGACGCCACGTTCGACCTCGAGGAGCCGATCGAGCTCGGCGAGGTCCCCGAGCAGGGGACGACGATCGCCGCCGAGGCGACCGGCCTCCTGACGCTGCACGGCGTGTCGAACGAGGTCACGGTCCCGATCGAGGCGCGCTGGGACGGCGACACGATCGAGGCCGTCGCCAGCTTCGAGGTCGCGCTGGCCGACCACGACATCGAGCCGCCCGTCGGGTTCCTCGTGCTCTCGATCGCCGAGACCGGCACGGTCGAGATGCACCTGCTGTTCGTGCGCGGCTGAGCCCAGAGGCGGACGGCCCGCACCTAGACTGCCGGAGCCGTGCGCAGGTCCAGGGCTCCCGACGCTCCCTCGCCGCCCCCGTGGCGCGAGGTCTTCCGTGGCCGGCGAGGGCGGCTCACGATCGGGCTGCTCCTGCTGGAGGCGCTGGTGGCGGTCCAGTCGCTGGTGCTCGCCACGATCCTTCCCGACATCCGTCGCGACCTCGGGATGGTGCAGCTGTACGGGCTCGTCTTCTCGGCGTCGAGCCTGGCCACGATCGCCTCGATCCCCGTCACCGGCCGAGCGGTCGACGCGCTGGGGGCCCGACGGGTCCTGATCCCGGTGCTGACCCTGTTCTGCGGCGGCCTCGTCGTGGCGGCGACCGCACCGGCGATGCCGGTCCTGCTGGTCGGGCAGTTCCTGATCGGGGCCGGCGGCGGCGGCCTCTACGCGCTGTCGCTCGGGACGGTCGCGAAAGCCTTCCCGGATCGGCTTCGCCCTCGGGTGATGGCCCTGCTGGCCACGATGTGGATCCTGCCCGGCTTGGTGGGACCGCCGTTCTCCGCACTCGTCGCGACCACGGTGGGCTGGCGCTGGGCGTTCGCGGCGCCCGTCCCGCTCGTGCTCATCGGGTGGGCCCTGATCGCCCCGGCCCTCGATCTGGTGCCGCCCGACGAGCAGCGCGACGCGCACCTCGAGCTCCGATGGCCGCTGCAGCTGATGCTGGGCACCGGGATGTTCCTGGTCGCCCTCACGGTCGTGCGGCCCTGGGCCCTGGTGATCGCCGCCGTCGGTGCGGGGGTCGCGGCTCCCGCCCTTCGTCGCATCGTGCCGACCGGGACGTTCCGGGCCGCACCGGGGCGGCCCGCCGCCGCCGCCTCGGCCTTCCTGCTGTCGGCGGGCTTCCTCGCGATGGATGCCTTCCTCACCCTGATGCTCACCGACATCCGCGGGCTCACGCTGGGACAGGCGAGCCTGTCGGTGACCGCCGCCTCGATCACCTGGGCGGCCGGCAGCCTGTGGCAGTCGGGCAGGGCCGAACGGCTGCCGCTGCCGCGCCTGCTCCGGATCGGGACGGTCCTCGTGCTCGCCGGCCAGGTCGCGGTCGCCGCCTCCCTCGACACGGGCGTACCGCTCGCCGTCGCGTTCGCCGGGTGGGCGGTGGTCGGCCTGGGCATGGGCATCTCGTTCCCGACGATCCCGCTGTCGGCGATGCGCGTGAGCGAGGCCGGCGAGGAGTCGGCGCAGCTGTCGTCGGTGCTCCTGCTCGACTTCCTCGGCGTCGCGACCGGCGCCGGCCTGGCCGGGGCCGCCGTGGCGGTGTCCGAGGCGGCCGGCGCGCCGCTGGCGGACGGGATCGCGGGCGCGTTCGCGATCGGGCTCGTCGCCCTCGTCGTCCTGCTGTGGACCGCCGGCCGGATCCCCGACCGGGCGCCGTCCGAGCCCGGCCCCGCTACGCCTTGATCCGCGCGCGCGTCGGGTCGTACAACGCCTGCAACGACACCGTGACCGGGTAGCGCTTCCCGACGATCTCCAGCTCCCACGTCCCGCTCGCGATCGCCTCGTCGCTCGTGAACGCGGGGTCTTCGATCATCGCGAGCCCGACCGAGCCGCCCAGCGTGAAGCCGTAGGCCCCGATCCGGTTGATGCCGACGACCTGGCCGTCGCGCACGAGCGGCTCGTGCGCGTACAGCAGCGGCTCCGGGTCGTTCACCAGGACCTGGACCATGCGGCTCTCCCGGGTGCCCGCGCCGCGCTGGACGACCAGGGCGTCGCGGCCGATGAACCCGCCGGGCTTGTCCCACGCGACCGCGAAGTCCAGCCCCACGTCGATCGGGGTGTCCGAGTTGTCGATATCCAGCCCGTAGTCCCGGTACGCCTTCTCCAGGCGCAGCGAGTTGAGCGCCAGCAGCCCCGCGTGTCCGATCCCCAGATCCTGCCCGGCCTCGAGCAGCGCCTCGTGCACCGTGAACGCGTAGTCGTTCGGGATGTGCAGCTCCCAGCCCAGCTCGCCCAGGTAGGTCACGCGGATCGCGAGCGCCTCCCCGTGCTGCACCTCGATGTTCCGCCCGGTCATGTAGGGGAACGCCTCGTTCGACAGGTCCGTCGTCGTCAGGCGCGACAGCAGCTCCCGGGAGCGCGGGCCCTGGATGCTCAGCAGCGTCCGCGCGGCGGTCATGTCGGTGATCGTGACGAACTCGCCGTCGGCGACGTGACGCTCGAGCCACGCGATCGTCCGCCGGTGGATCACGTCGGCGGCCACGACGACGAACGCCTCCTCGTGGACCCTCGTGACCGTGATGTCGGTCCAGATGCCGCCCTTCGGCGTGAGCATCTGCGTGTAGACGATCCGGCCGACCGGCACGCGGACGTCGTTCGCGCAGGTCCGCGACAGCAGGTCCTCGGCGTGGGGACCCTGGACGAGGATCTTCGCCATGAACGACATGTCCATGATCCCGACGCCCTCACGGATCAGCTCGTGCTCGACGCGGTTCGCCTCGAAGGACTGGTCGCGGCTCCAGCCCTGCGGACGCTCGTGCGGCACCCCGGGCGCCGCGAACCAGTCCGGCACCTCGTAGCCGGACAGCGGCATGAACACCGCGCCGGCCTCCACGAGCCGGTCGTGGATCACCGAACGCCGGACGTTGCGCCCCGACCACGGACGCCACGACGGGAACGCCGAGTCCCCGAACAGGGCGCCCAGCAGCTCGACGCCGCGCTCGGCGCGGAACGAACGGTTCGCCATCGACGGGACGACGCGGTCGATCGACATCGCCGTGACGTCCATCGGGGGTTCGCCGTCGACGATCCACTGGGCCAGGAGCGACCCGACGCCGCCCGAGAGCAAGATCCCGAGCGAGTTCAGGCCGCACGCGGAGAAGAACCCCCGCAGCTCGGGCGCCTCGCCCAGCAGCGGCCCGTTGTCCGGCGTGAAGCTCTCGGGCCCGCAGAAGAACTGCCGGATCCCGGCCTCGTGCAGCGCGGGGAACCGGTCCATCGCGTCGGACAGGAACCCGGCCATCCGGTCCCAGTCCGGCGGCAGCACGGCGAACCCGAGATCGACGGGGATGTCGTCGAGCGACCAGGGTGCCGCCTTCGGCTCGAACAGCCCGACGAGGATGCCGCCGCCCTCCTCGCGGTAGTAGCCGTAGCGGTCCGGATCCTCGACCACGGGGAAGTCGGGATCGGCCCAGTCCACGTCGTCCGTGAGCAGGTAGTAGTGCTCGGCGGCCTGCAGCGGGACGCTCACGCCGGCGAGCGCGCCGACCTGTCGACCCCACATGCCGGCCGCGTTCACGACGGTCTCGCACTCGATCGTGCCCTGGTCGGTCACCACGCCCGTGACCCGCCCGCCGGCGGTGGTGAAGCCGGTGACCGTCACCCCTTCGAGGATCGTGACGCCGTCGGCCCGGGCGACCTTCGCGTAGGCCTGGGTGAAGTCGGCGGGGTTCACCCGCCCCTCGTCGGGCACCCACACGGCGGCGAGGACGTCGTCGACCTTCGCGACCGGCCACTTCTCCCGAACGAACTCCGGTCCGACCAGCTCCACGGGGACGCCGTGGTACTCGGCGTGCCGGGCCTCGCGGGTGAGCGTCTCGACACGCTGCGGCGTGCACGCCAGGTGCAGGTGCCCGATCGTGCGGAACCCGGTGTCCTGCCCGCTCTCCGCCTCGATCGTGGTGAGCAGCTCGGTCGTGTACCGGGCCATCCACAGGAACGTCTCGGTGGGCATGCCGGCCGAGGTGATCAGCCCGGCCGCGTGCCAGGTGGTGCCCGCAGTGAGCTGTTTGCGCTCCAGCAGGACGACGTCGCGGATCCCCAGCTTCGCGAGGTGGTACGCGACGCTCACGCCGATCACGCCACCGCCCACGACCACGACGCTCGCGCGATCGGGCAACGTCCCTGCAGCGGTGCCGGCGGCCTGCGGGTCAGTGCTCACGACGACTCCTTCCCCGTGCTCGGACGGCGGCGCCGCGCGCCGCCGGTGATGGCCGGATGCTATCGAGCCGCGGGGAGCGAGCGGTACCGGCCGGACGGTCCCCCTCATCAGGGCCCCCCTCGCCTGGGACCCGTGGGGGACGGGACGACCGGCTGTGGGCGAGGGGTGGCGCGTGCCGCACGATGGACCCACACGGCCGATGGGAGGGGTGAGCGTCGATGACCGACGTGACCGAGTACCTGGAGCGCAAGGGCATCGCGTTCGAGGTCCTGACCCACGAGCGGGCGTTCACCGGGATCGCCGAGGCGCGCGCGCTCGGCGTCGACGCCCACGTGGTCGTCAAGACCGTGATCGTCGAGTCGCGGGGCGAGCACGTGGCCATGGTGCTGCCGGCGGAGGAGCACCTCGACATGAAGCTCGTCCACGACGTCCTGGACGATCCCGAGGCGCACCTGGCCGACGAGGACGCGATCGTGCGGGACTTCGACTGGTCCGAACCGGGGGCGTTGCCGCCGATCGCGCCGCTGCTGGGGGTCGACGTGATCGTCGACCCATCGGTCCCCGACACCGGCCCCGTGCTGTTCGCCGCGGGACGGCAGACCGTGTCGCTCAAGGTCGGCGCCGAGGACCTGTTCGGGCACCAGCCGGTGCAGTTCTCGCAGGTCTCCGACGTGTGGTCCGGCGCCCGGACCTGAGTCGTCGGACACGCGGCCTCCCGGTGACGGGCCGTTCGGCACGGCTGAGGGCGGCGCGGGTCCGAGAGCATCGAAACGCGTATCCACTCGCGCGCACCGGCGCGCGGAAGGAGGTTCCATCATGCCCGAGACCGAGACCCGCGAGGCCCCGACCCGGTCGTCCGCCGACTTCGTCGGGTTCGCACCCGAAGAGGTCCCCCGCCGCAAGATCGAGCTGCCGCCTCCCGCGGATCCGGCACCCCTCGGACTCGCCGCGTTCGCGCTGACCACGTTCCTGCTGTCGGCGAGCAACGCGGGCTGGACCGACGGCGGCGCCGCCTGGCTCGGCTTCGCGTTCGCCTACGGCGGACTCGGCCAGCTGCTGGCCGGGATGTGGGAGTTCCGCAAGGCCAACGTGTTCGGCGCCACGGCGTTCTCGACGTACGGCGCGTTCTGGATCGGCCTCGGGCTCTACGTGCTCCTCGTCGAGGGCGCGAGCCCGAACGCGCAGAACGACCTGGGCTGGATCCTGATGGCGTTCGCGATCTTCAACACCTACATGCTGGCGTTCAGCCTGCGGGTGAGCGTCGCGGTGTTCATGGTGTTCCTCACGCTGGAGATCACCGAGATCGTCCTGGCGGTCGGGTTCTTCCAGGCCTCCGAGTCGATCGTCGAGATCGGCGGCGTGATCGGCATCATCACCGCGCTCGTCGCGTGGTACACGTCGGCGGCCGGGGTCGTGAACGGCATGGCGGCGGGACGTCAGGTCCTGCCGGTCGGCCGTCCGGTCTGGCGCTGATCGACGGCGAGGTTCACGGGCGTCGGCCCGGCGGCACGGAGCCCTAGGATGGGCACGTGACCGACCGGCCGACGCCCGACCGTATCCGCCTGGCCCCCAAGGTCCTGCTGCACGACCACCTCGACGGCGGCCTGCGTCCTCGCACGGTCGTCGAGCTGGCCGACGAGACCGGGTATCGCGAGCTGCCGACGACCGACGCCGACGAGCTCGCCACCTGGATGACCCGCGGCGCGAACCGCCGCGACCTGGTCCTGTACCTCGAGACCTTCGCGCACACGGTGGGCGTGATGCAGACCCCCGATGCGCTCGCCCGGGTCGCGCGCGAGTGCGCGGAGGACCTCGCCGACGACGGCGTCGTCTACGCCGAGATCCGGTTCGCCCCGGAACAGCATCTCCAACGGGGTCTCTCCCTCGACCAGGTCGTCGAGGCCGTGGTGCGCGGGTTCCGCGACGGGATGCGCACGCGCCCGATCGTGATCGGGGTGCTGCTGACCGCGATGCGCACCGCGGCGCGGTCGCTCGAGATCGCCGAGCTGGCGGTGCGCTGGCGGTCGCGCGGCGTCGTCGGGTTCGACATCGCCGGGGCCGAGGCCGGCTTCCCACCGACCCGGCACCTGGACGCCTTCGAGTACGTGAGGCGCGAGAACTTCCACCTCACGATCCACGCCGGTGAGGCGTTCGGGCTGCCCTCGATCTGGGAGGCGCTGCAGATCTGCGGGGCCGAGCGCTTGGGCCACGGCGTGCGCATCGTCGACGACCTCGAGGTCGATCCCGACGGTGGCGCCCACCTGGGCCGGCTCGCCTCGCTGGTGCGCGACCGCCGGGTCCCGCTGGAGCTGTGCCCCACCTCGAACGTCCACTCGGGCGCCGCCGCCTCGATCGCCGAGCACCCGATCGGCCTGCTGACGGCGCTGGGGTTCCGCACCACCGTGAACACCGACAACCGGCTGATGTCGAACACCTCGATGAGCCGGGAGATGGTGAGCCTGGTCGACGACCTGGGGTTCGGGTGGGACGGGCTCCGCCGGCTGACCACGAACGCCGCTCGGTCCGCGTTCCTCCCCTACGACGAGCGCGTCGAGCTGATCGAACGGGTGATCATGCCGGGCTACGACGCCCTGCAGGGCTGAGCTACGCGCCGTTCACCTCGAACGGCAGCCCCTGGGCCTCCCAGTCGACGAACCCGCCCTCCAGCTCGGCGAAGTCGGTGAAGCCCGCGTCGACCATCTCCTGGGCCGCCTGCGTCGACATGTTGCCGCTGCGGCAGTAGATCACCAGGGACCCGTCGTCGGGCAGGGCGTCGAGCTGCGACGTGATGTCGAGGTACGAGATGAACGCGTCGGTCTCCGGGATCTCCCCTTCGTACGGGACGTGCACGTTCACGAGGTAGACGTCCTCGCTCGCCATGCGCTCCTGCAGCGCGGCGGGGCTGACCCGCTCCCACCCCGCACCACCACCGCCGCCGTCGGCGGCCTCCTCCGAGTCGCCGCATGCCGTCAGCGTGAGGGCGGCTACGGCCCCCACGGCGAGCATCACGAACATCCGTCGCATCCTGTCGTTCCTCCTCGTGTCAGTCGGTGAACCCGATCAGCCGATGGGTCCCGTCGCAGAACGGCTTGCGCCGCGAGGCGCCGCAGCGGCACAGGGACAGGCGAACGTCCTGGCGGTACGGCTTCCCGGCCGAGTCGAGCACCGTCACGTTCCCGTGCACCAGGAGCGGGCCGTCGCGGTCGACGCGGATCTCGACCCCGGTGAGGGTGTCTTCCTCCTGCGGTCCGCCGTCGGTCCGGACGGCGTGGAGCGCGCCGGTCGGGCACCGGGCCACGACCTCGGCCACGTGCACGGGGTCGGCCCCTTCCAGGCGGATCCACGGGCGTGCCCGGGCCTGGAAGACCTCGGGGGCGCCGCGCAGGCACTCGGCGGCGTGGGTGCACAGGCGCGGCTCCCAGGTGACCTCGATGCCCTCGCCGACGTAGCGCCGGGCCACGTCGTGCTCGTACCGCGCCTCCTGCTGCTGATCGCTCACGTCGGTCCCAACCTACCCGGTCGCGTGCGCATTCCGACGGCGTCCCTGCCGAGCCGGGGCTCCCGTCACGGAGGCGGGAGCCGCCCGCAGAGCTCCTGGTACGACTCCGTGACCCGCGGATCGGGCGGGCCGAGCCGATGACGCCAAGATGAGGCGCATGGACACGGGTATCCAGGCGACGACGCGCCCGAGCGGCCACCTGACGATCGACGGGTGCGACGCGGTCGAGCTCGCGAGCCGGTTCGGCACCCCGCTGTGGGTGATCTCGGAGACGACGATCCGGGCCAACGCCCGTCGCCTGCACGACGCGTTCGTCGCGGTGCATCCTCGGACCGGCGTCGTCTACGCGTCGAAGGCGAACCCGGAGCCGGCGGTGGTCCGGATCGCGCACGACGAGGGCTGCTGGGTCGACGTGGTCACGATGGGGCACCTGCGGCTGCTCGAGCGCGCCGGCGTCCCGGCCGCCCACACCGTGTTCAACGGCAACGCGAAGACCGGCGAGGAGCTGGCGTGGGCGCTCGCGCACGGGATCGGCGTGATCAACGTCGACTCCCCCGCCGAGCTGGCCGCGATCGCCCGGCTCCAGCCGCTCGACGCGGCGCCGGTCGACCTGTGCCTGCGGCTGGCCACCGACCCCGCCCGTCACGGCGACGACTCCGCCTACGCGGCGGAGGAGCGCGGCTCGAAGTTCGGGATGAGCGAGGCGGAGGTCCTCGCCGCGCGCGAGGAGATCGCGGACCATCCCGGGCTCGCGTTCGCGGGGCTCCACAACCACGTCGGGTTCCCCGCCTACGACCTGCCGTACACCGGCGAGCTGGACCTGCGACGGCATCGCAGGGCCGCCGAGCAGACCCTCGAGCTGGCGGCCGAGCTCCCCGGGTGCCGGATCGTGAACCTGGGCGGCGGGTTCCGCGTCCCCAAGGACCACGGGTTCGGCCCGGGCGGGCTGACCGACATCCCGCCGGTCGAGGCCTACGCGGACACGATCGGCGGGGCCGTGGTCGCGAGCGGCCTGGACGTCGAGCTGCTGGTGGAGGCCGGCGGCTACCTCGTGGCCGACGCGGTCACCCTGCTCGCCACCGTGCTCCAGCGCAAGGCCGCGATCGACGGCGGGCCCGATTGGGTGATCGTCCGCGACACGTCGGCGTACCACTACGTCCGCGCCCTGATGTACGGGTTCCGGCATCACGCCGTCGCACCCGGACGGCTCGACGAGCCCACGACGGAGCGCGTGCGGCTGGCCGGTCCGGTGTGCACCACCGACACGCTGGCCGAGACCGACCTGCCGCACCTGAAGGCCGGCGACCTGGTGGCGATCCTCGACCAGGGCGCCTACTGCGAGTCCGTCACGAGCGACTACTGCGCGATCCCGATCCCGGCGACAGTGCTCGCGTCGAGGGGGCGCGCGGCGCTCGTGCGGCGGCGCGAGACGGTCGAGGACCTGGTCGCCCGCTTCGACGTCCCGGACTGGCTGGACTGAGCCGGTCCTACTCCCCGGCCATCTCCAGCTCCGCGTACTCGGCGTTCAGCGCGTCGACGCGCTCGGGATCGAGCAGGTCCTTCATCAGCAGCTGCCCACCCGTCCTGCGGACCGCATCGCGCAGTCCCGTCGACCACGTGTGCTCGAACAGCGCGACCACCGCGGTCTCGCCGGCCGGGATCGCGTCGACCGCGAGCGCGATCTCGTCGGCGTGCAGCAGGCCCATCAGGTCGCCGAGCCCGTCGGCGAACGGCGCCAGCATCGCCTCGGACACCTCGCGCGGCGTCCGAACACGGACGTCGCCGGCGGGCGCCTTCTCGATGAACGCCAGGTCCACGAGGCGCACCGAACCCCGGTGCTCCACGGCGGACAGCTCCCGGCCGATCTCCGGCGGGATCGTCTCGCCCTCGTAGCCGATCACCACGAGCTCTAACGGGCCGATCGTCATGACGGTGTCCTCCTCGCGTTCGCCTCTTGGATGGAGGCTCCGATCGCACCGTACGGCGGACCCCGGAGACGCCCTACGGACGAAGGGCCGGGCCGTTGCGGGCCCCCCGGCTAGACTCGTCTGCATGGAACCCTCCGCCGGACGCATCCTGGTCGCGGGCGCCTCGGGCGTGATCGGCTCGCGCGTCGTGGAGCGGCTCGTCGCCGCCGGGCGCACCGTCCGCGTCGGCGGTCGCCGGCCCCTCGAGCTCCAGGCACGCTGGCCCGATCTGGAGGCGGTCGAGCTCGACGTCCTGCGCGACGACACCGTGGCCGAGGCCCTGTCGGGGGCGGCGGCCGCCTACTACCTGGTCCATTCGATGGAACCGGGGACCGAGGGCGACTTCCACGCGCGCGATGCGACCGGCGCCCGGAGGTTCGCCCGCGCCGCCGCGGCGGCCGGCGTCGGGCGGATCGTGTACCTAGGTGGCCTTGGCGACGAGAAGGGGCTGCTGTCCGAGCACCTGTGGAGCCGCCAGGAGATCGGCCGGATCCTCGCGGCCGAGGGGCCCGGGGTCGTGGAGCTGCGCGCCGCGATGGTCGTGAGCGCCCAGAGCGCCTCGTTCCGGATGGTCCGCGACCTGGTCCACCGGCTGCCGGCGATGGTCCTGCCGCGCTGGGTCTCGACCCCGACCCAGCCGATCGCGATCGACGACGTCCTGGCGTACCTGGAGGCCGCGCTCGACGTCGGGACCGACGAGCACCACCTGATCGTCGAGATCGGCGGCCCCGAGGTCCTGACGTACCGGCAGATGATCGAGCGTGTGGGCGCCGCGACCGGTCGCACCCCGCGGATGCTCGACGTCCCGGTCCTTACCCCGAAGCTCAGCTCGTACTGGACCGGCCTGACGACCTCGGTCCCCGCCGAGCTGGCCCGTCCCTTGATCGAGGGCCTGTCGAGCCCGACCGTCGTGCGGAGCGACACGGCCCGGACGCTGTTCCCCGCGATCGAGCCCGTCGGGTTCGACGAGGCCGTCAGGCGCGCGCTCGCCGGCGAGTGAACCAGGTCCCGGTCGACCAGAGCGCGGCGGCGATCAGCACCGGCTGGAACAGGAGCCGGACCCAACGCTCGGCGTCGGTGTCGAGCCCGAACGTGTCCGTGCCGTTGACCGCCTGATGCACGTTCCCCGGGAACACGAGCACGAAGAAGAGCGCGAGCGCCCAGCCGACCTCGCGGCGCCGGGACCGCCACGCGACGAGCGCCACCGCGAACGCGATCTCGATGACACCGCTGATCCACACCAGCGCCTCGCGAGCGGGGAGCCACGTCGGGGTCTGCCCGAGGAAGTCCTCGGTGGCCACGAGGTGCCCGACGCCGGCCACCAGCATGAGGAGCGCAAGTCCCCACCGCACGAGCGCCTTCGCCGATCCCATCCATCGACGGTACCGCGACCCCGCACGGTCGGCATGGGACCATCCCACGCATGGAGCGGACGGACGTCGCCATCGTCGGGGCGGGCGTGATCGGCCTCGCGTGCGCGGCCGAACTCGGGGCCCGTGGCCTCGGCGTCACGATCCTCGAGGCGCTCCCCACGCCCGGGCAGGCGTCCTCCGCGAAGGCGAACGGGGGCGTGCGCGCGCAGTTCACCACCGCGCCGAACGTCGCGTTCTCGCTCGCGTCGATCGAGGAGTACGAGCGGCTGGAGCGCGACACGGGGCTGCCGGGGTTCCGCCAGCACGGCTACCTGTTGATCGCGGGCGACGACGCGACCGAGGCCGGGCTGCGCGCCGCGCGCGACCTCCAGCGCTCGATGGGGGTCGACACCGAGTGGCTCGAGCCGCAGGAGGTGGTCGCCGAGGCGCCGTTCGTGCGAGCCGACGGGATCCGCGGGGGGACGTTCCACGCGCGCGACGGGTTGATCGACCCCGCGGGGGTCGTCACGGCGCTCGAACGGGCGGCGAAGGCCAACGGCGCGACGATCCGGACCGGGGCGCCGGTCGCGGGGATCGACGCGGACGGCGACCGGTTCCGGGTGCGCCTGGAGGGCGACGAGCTCACGGCCGACGTCGTCGTGAACGCGGCAGGCGCCGACGCGCGCGTGGTGGCGAGGATGTTCGGCGCCGACGTGCCGGTCGAGCCGGTGCGGCGGAACCTCGCGCTGTTCCTGGACGCGCCGGGCGAGCCCACGCCGATGGTCGTGGACGTGGCGACCGGGGTGCTCGTGCGTCGCGAGGGCGCGGGTGGGTGGGTCGTCGCCTACTCGAACCCCGCCGATCCGCCGGGGCGCGACGAGACCGTGGATCTGCGGTTCTTCGAGGACCTCGCGGAACGGGCGCCGGTCCGGTTCCCGTTCCTGGCGGACCTCCCGCTCGACCCCGGGCGGTGCTGGGCGGGCCTGTACCCCGAGACGCCGGACCACCACGCGATCGTCGGGTTCGATCCCGATGTCGCGGGGCTCGTGCACTGCGTCGGGTTCGGGGGGCACGGGGTGATGCACGCGCCGGCCGCGGGGCTCGCCGTCGCGGAGCTGGTGACCGACGGCGCCTGCGCCTCGTTCGACCTGCGGCCGCTTCGGCCCTCGCGGTTCGCCGAGGGCGACCTGGTCGTCGAGACCGCCGTGCTGTGAGTCCCTGGGCGACCGGGCCCTCCGGCACCGGGCGTCCGGGGTCGCGCGGGCGCAGGATGGCTGTCGAGGGAGGTGCACGATGTCGAAGGTGTTGCTCGACCATGTGCCGGCCCGCACGCCGAGGGAGTACGCCCCCGTTCCGCCCCCGCGTCGGACGCCCGGTCGCTCGAAGATCGAGGCGGGCGTCCTCGGTCTGATCCTGGTGGCGATCTTGGTGTTCACGGCCGGGTTCGCGATGCTGTTCCCCGACGGCAGGGTCTCGTCCGACGCGTGGACGACGTACCGCGACCCGGGCGGGACGTTCGAGCTGCGGCTCCCGGCCGGGTGGGTGATCGCGCCGCAGGCTACGGGCGTGCGGCTGGCGGGCGACGCGATGACCGTGGAGGTCACGGTCCTCGCCGACGAGACCACCAGCGTCGATCAGCTCGCGGGGCTGCGGGCGGGCGAGCTCGCGGACCTGGGCGCGGCTGAGGTCACGAGCGTGGAAGGCACGACGATCGCAGGTCGTCAGGCGGCGGCGGTCGAGGAGCTGTCCACCGGCGACGGCCGGGTGACCCGGCGGCTGTACGTCCAGGCCGGGGAGCGCACGGTCGTGACGATCGTGGCCACGGCGGACGAGGGCGCCTTCGATCGTGCGACGGTCGACGCGATCGTCGCGACGCTCGCGTTCCCCACGGATGTCGAGCCGGGTCTGGTCGATCAGTCGCGGCCGTAGCGGCCGGGTGCGAACGGCGCGAGGTCGAGGCCGGCGTCGCCGGTCGCGACCAGGCGTGCGATCGCGCGCCCCGTGACCGGCGCCAGGGTGAGCCCGAGCATGTTGTGCCCCGCCGCGACCACGACCCGCTCGTTACCGGGGATCGGGCCCAGGAACGGCAATCCGTCCGGCGTGATCGGGCGCGGCCCGACCCACTCGTCGTGGCGGCCCGTGAGGTCGACGTGCAGCAGCGGCTGCGCGGCCTTCACGATCGCGCCGATCCGCCGGCCGTTGAAGCGGTCGGTCGAGCCGTCGAACTCCATCGTCCCGGCGATCCGCAGCCGGCCGTCCATCGGCGAGGCCATCACGTGCGCGTCGGACAGGTAGAGCACCTGGTCCGGCATCGGGTCGGCCTCGACCGAGAAGCTGTATCCCTTGCCCGGCTGCAGCTCCAGTCTGAGCCCGAGGGGAGCGACGAGGTCGCGGGTCCACACCCCCGCGGCGACGACCGCGGTCGCGCCGACGACCGGCCCGTCCGCGGTCGCGACGGTCACCCCGTCGGGGCCGTCCTCGATCGCGCGGACCGCGGTGTCGGTGCGCAGGTCGACCCCTTCGTCCTCGAGCGCGGCGGCGAGGTCGTCGACGAACCGCCCCGGCTCGATCCAGCGCTCCCCCGGCAGCTCGAACCCGGCCGCGCCGACGTCGGTCAGCACCGGAGCCAGCTCACGCAGGTCGTCCCCGTCGAGGATCTCGCCGGGCTCCAGGCAGACCCCGCGGGCCGCCATCGCCGCGACGTGCTCCCATTCGTCGTGCGCCGCCTGCCAGGACCCGTGGACGAACAGGTAGCCGTCGGCACGTGCGGAGGTGCCGATCCCGGCGGCCGCCAGCTCGTCGTAGGCCTCGGTCACGCCGAGGGCCAGCGGCAGGAACGCCTCGACGCCGGCCTCGAATCGCTCACGCGTCGCGGCGGCCGCGAACCGTCGCAGGAACCCGGCCATGCGGGGCGCGTAGGTCGGCGCGACGTGCAGCGCCGCGTCGGGACGGGTCATCGCGCCGATCCCGTCTCGGAGCACCCCGGGAGCCGGCAGCGGTTCGACCATCGAGGGGCAGATCGCGCCGGCGTTCCCACGCGAGGCCCCGCCCCCCGGGTCCCCGCGCTCCAGGACCACGACCTCGAGCCCCGCGGCTCGGAGGAACCAGGCGCACGACAGCCCCACGACCCCGCCGCCGACGACGATCACCGGTCCGTCGCTCATCGGCGCCCACGCTACAAGACCCATCTGCGGCGGGACCCCCCGACGGTTCGCGCCGTCGGCGCGAACCCCCTAGGCTGGGGCCTGTCCGAACGTCGAGGTGGGAGGATCGATGGCCACGGAACCCGTCCTGGCCTGCCGAGGACTGCGCAAGACCTTCGACGAACGCGTCGCGGTCGACGACGTCGGCTTCACGATCGCGCCCGGCGAGACCTACGGGCTCCTCGGTCCGAACGGCGCCGGCAAGACGACGACGATCTCGATGATCTGCGGGCTGCTGTCCCGCGACGCCGGCGAGGTCGCGATCGAGGGCCGACCCCTCGACACCGGGACGGTCGACGTGAAGGCGGCGATCGGGTTCGTGCCGCAGGAGATCGCGATCTACCCTGACCTGAGCGCCACCGAGAACCTCCGGTTCTTCGGCGCCCTCTACGGGCTGCGGGGCACGGAGCTCGAGGCGCGGACCGCCGAGGTGCTGACGACCGTCGGGCTCGCCGACCGGGCCGACGAACGGACCGCGGGCTTCTCGGGCGGGATGAAACGGCGGCTCAACATCGGGCTCGGTCTGCTGAACCGCCCGGCGCTCCTGGTCCTCGACGAGCCCACCGTCGGGGTCGACCCGCAGAGCCGCAACGCGATCTTGGAGTCGGTGGCCGACCTGTCGAAGGAGGGCATGGCCGTCCTGTACACGACCCACTACATGGAGGAGGCCGAGCGCCTCTGCGACCGGGTCGGGATCATCGACGAAGGCCACCTCAAGGCCGAAGGCACCCGCCGCGAACTGGTGGCGATGGTCGGCGAGCACGACCGGCTCCGCCTGGGGATGCGCGGCGACGGGGAGCCCGCGGCGATCGCGCTCCGCGCCCTCCCGGCGGTGATCGACGCGACGGCCGGTGACGGCGCGATCGACCTGCTCGTGCGCGACGCGCGCGTGGCGCTGGCCGAGATCGTCCGCACCGCGGCGGACGCTGGCGCCGAGATCGAGACCGTGGAGGTCCGCGAGCCCAACCTCGAGGCGGTCTTCCTGCACCTGACCGGCAAGGCGCTCCGCGACGAGGGCTGACGTGGCGGGCGGGACCGGACGCGCGACCGCGGCGATCGCCGGGAAGGACCTCCGGCGGCGGATCCGCGACCGGAGCGCGATCGTGATCGGGCTGATCCTGCCGTTCGCGCTCGCGGGGATCTTCAGCCTGACCCTCGGGGGGGCCGACGAGGAGGGGTTCACGGCGACCTTCGCGGTCGGCGACGATGACGGGGGTCCGCTCCCCGCGTCCTTCGTCGCGCTGCTCGAGGACCTCGACTTCGTGACGCTGGCCGACGCCACGTCGGCGGCCGACGCCGAGCGCGGGGCCGACGACGGGACGATCGACGTCGCCGTGATCTTCCCCGAGGGGTTCAGCGAGGCGGCCCAGAGCGGGCAGCCGACCAGGATCGAGATCGTCTCCCACCCGGGCGACGACGTCGCGGCGCTGGTCGCGACGTCGATCGCGCGGTCGTTCGCCGCCCGGATCGACGGGGTCGGGATCGCCGTGGCGGTCGCGGCCCCCCAGCACGACCCCGACGCGACCGGGCGGGTGATCGCGGCGGCGCAGCAGGCGGCTCCGGTGATCGAGATCGTCGAGGACGAGGCCGCCTCACGGACCTTCTCGGCCGCGACCTACTTCGCGATCGGCATGGCGGTGTTCTTCCTGTTCTTCACGGTTGAGTTCGGGGTGCGCGGGCTATTGGAGGAACGCAACGAAGGGACGCTCGCCCGGCTCCTGGTCTCGCCGATCGCGCCGTCGGCGATCCTGGCCGGCAAGGCGCTGGCGAGCTACGCCGTCGGGTTCGTGTCGACCTCGCTGCTGGTGATCTCGAGCACGATCCTGCTCGATGCGACCTGGGGCGAGCCGCTCGGGGTCATCATGCTGGTCGTCGCGGGGGTGTTCACCGCGGTCGCGGTGACCGCGCTGGTGACGACCCTGGCCTCGACGCCGGCGCAGGCCGGGTCGTACGCCTCGATCGTCGCGGTCGTCGGCGGGCTCCTGGGGGGGACGTTCTTCCCGATCTCACAGGCGCCGGGGGTCTTCGCCTCGCTCCGGTTCCTGTCCCCGCAGGGATGGATGATGGAGGGGTTCCAGGAGCTCGCGTCGGGCGGGAGCGTGCCCGACGCGCTCCCCGCGATCGTCGGGACCTTCACGATCGGCGCGATCTGCGCCGCAGTGGCATGGGTCCGCGCCTCCAGGATCGTGGCGAGGTGAGCGGCGTGCGCTCGTCCTCAGGCAGGAAGGCCGCCACGATCGCGCTCACGAACCTGCGCCGTCTGCTCCGCGACAAGACGGGCGCCTTCTTCGTCATCGTGTTCCCGTTCGCGATCATCCTCGTGCTGGGAGCGACCTTCGGGCAGGGGTTCACGCCGAAGCTCGGGGTCGTGGCGCCGGACACCCCGCTCGCCCAGGACCTCGTGCGACGGCTGGAGGCGGTCGACGGTCTGGAGCTCGTCGTCCACGCCGACGCCGACGCCGTCCGCGACGCGGTGGAGCAGGGCTCGCTGGAGGGCGGCGTGATCGTCGCCGCCGACCACGACGAGGCGATCCGCGAGGGCGGGACCGCGCAGGTCGCCTACCTCGCGCGGCCGAGCGGCGCCGGGCAGGAGCTCCGGCTCACCGTGGCGGCCGTCGCCGACCGCCAGGCCGTCGCCGTGACGGCGGCGCGGATCGCGGTCGACGAGGGCGCGGCCGGCTCGTTCGAGGAGGCGCTGGCCGCGGCCCGCGCCGCGGAGGAGGTCGTCCCCGCGGTCGCCGTCTCGGCGCGGGCCGCGGGCGGTCAGGACGAGGTCGAGTACGGGATGGACGCCGGCGCCGCCCAGGAACTGGTCCTGTTCGTGTTCCTCACGTCGCTGTCGGCGTCCTCGATGCTGATCGAGTCCCGTCGCCTCGGCGTGTCGCGCCGCATGATCGCCTCCCCCACGCCGGTGCGGACCGTCGTCGTCGGCGAGGCCCTCGGCCGCTACGTGATCGCGCTGTTCCAGGGCGCGCTGATCCTGTTGGGCACGGCGATCGTGTTCGGGGTCGACTGGGGAAACCCGTGGACCGCGATCCTCGTGGTGGCCCTGTTCGCGGCGACCGCCACCGGCGCCGCGATCTTGATGGGTTCGGCCCTTTCGAACGAACAACAGGCCGGGTCGCTCGGCGTCTTCCTGGGGCTCGCGCTCGCGGCTCTCGGCGGTGCGATGGTCCCGCTCGAGATCTTCCCGCCGGTGATGGCGCGGATCGCCCATCTGACGCCGCACGCGTGGGCGATCGAGGCGCTGAACGAGACGATGGCGACCGGCGCGGGACCGGCCGACGTCGCCACGGACCTCGCGGTGCTCGCCGTCTACGCGGCGGCGCTGATCGCGTTCGCCGCCGTGCTGTTCCGGCGGCGGCTCACGACCACCTCCGGCTGACGCGCGGCCTCAGTCCGAGCCGCCCCCGTCGGTGCCCGCGTCATCGGCCGAGTCGGCGTCCGACGCGCCCGGACCGGGCAGGTCGCCGGTCGGCTCGGGGCTCGGCACGGGCTCGGTCACCGGGGCCGGGGGAGGCGGTGGTGGCGCAGGCACGTCGGTCGCCGGGGTCGTCGGCGCCTCCGGCGCGGGGGTCGGCTCCTCGCCGGGCACGGTCGGGGCCACGATCGGCTCAGCGCCCTCGGCCGCGGTCGGCTTCTTCCGACCGAGCACCACGGCGAGCACGACGACCGCCAGCACCGCGATCGCGCCGATCACGATCCACGTGACCGCGCCGCCGCCCGCACCTCCGGAGGCGATGGCGCTGCCGCGTGCGGAGATCTCCGTGGTCTCACCCAGCGCCGGGGTCCAGGTCACGGTGTTCCCGTCGATCTCGCCCGTCGCCTCCTCGACCTCACCGGGGAACGTGACCGCGATCCGGACGTCGAACGAACCGAGGATCTCCTCGGCCCCGGGCGTCCCGGTCGGATCGAGGTCCTCGGAGGACGCGTCGAGCGAGCCCGTCACCACGAACGTGTCACCCTCGCGGGTGATCGACAGGTCGCTCCCCTCCGCCTCGGAGAACGCCGACAGCGGAGCGCCCTCGAACGTGAACTTCTGCCCGATGTAGTCGTCGTCCTCGTACGGCTCCGTCTCGAACTCCACGCCCTCGGGCAGCGGCCCCTCGCCCTCCGTGGTCTGCTCCATGAAGTCGTCGGCGCTCGCCCCGGACATCTCCAGGAGACCCTTGTCGAACGCGAACACGACCTCGCCGTCGACCGTGTCGTCCTCGTTCAGCGTGAGCGCTTGATCGAGCTTCAAGCAGCCCGACAGCAGCAGCGCCATCGCGCCGATGCCGAGGAGCCTGGCCCACGTACGGATCGCGGTTCGCATACGGATCCCTCCTGGGTGGATGACGCGTCCACCCTACCGGGCGCGCCACGCGTCCCCAGGATGTTCACGCGCCGCGCAGATCGGACACGATCGCGTCGGCCGCGCGCCGGCCGCCGAACAGCGCGCCCTGGATCGAGGCGGTGTCGCGGTGATCGCCCAGCACGTACCGCCCGGAGCCCAGGCGGACGCGACGACGCGGGGCGAACCCGGGGCGCTGGTCGGGGTGCCCGTGGGCGATCACGTACGTCGCGACCTCGTCCCACGCGTCGGCGTCGGGGAACCATCCGCGCAGTTGCGTGCGGACCGCCTTCACCAGGTCGGGGGCCAGCGCCGCAGGCCCCGGAACCGCGGCGGCGACGAGGGCCTTCCCGCGGGGGGCGTAGGGAGGGGCGACCTCGCTCATCACCGCGAGGTTCTTCACGGGGCCCGAGCCCTCGCCGTCCAGGGCGAGCACCGGCCCCTCGAGCGGTGCGGCGGGCGCGGCGAGGTACACGCACGCGACCGGGCGCGAACCCGGGTCGGCGACGACGCCCGGCAGCAGGCGGGCCGCCTCCGGCCCCTCGGCCGCGACGGCCACCACCGGCGCGCGGAGCTCCTCGCCGTCCGCGAGCACGACCCCGCGGTCGGTCAGGCGCTCCACCCTCGCGCCGAGTCGGATCGTCCCGTCGGGGAGTCCCGCCGCGAGCTGTGCCGGGATCCGACCCATCCCGCCTGCGGGGACGGCCGCGTCGCCGGTCGCGAGCATCCGCAGGATGATCCGGAACCGCTTGGCGGAGACCTCCAGGTCGGGATCGAGCTGGATCCCGGCGAACAGCGGCCCCAGGAGCCGCTCGACGGCCGCCTCGGACAGGCCCTCCTCGCGGAGCGCCTGTCGGGTCGTCTCGTCGGGACCCCGGAGTAGATCGGCGGCCCTCCCACGGGTCACCCGCCCGATCAGCCGCAGCAGCCTCGCCTTGTCGAGCGGGGAGCCGACCGGCGCGAACGTGGTCGACAGCGCCGCCCCCGGCTCGCGACGAGGATCGCCGACCCGGCGCCAGCGTCCGCCGACCCGCACGCGCGCGCCGGGGGCGAACGTCCGTAGGTCGAGCGCATCGAGGTCGAGCTGGACCTGGGCCTCCGGGTAGGCGGTCAGCAGGATCTGGAACCCGCGGTCGAGCAGGAACCCGTCCACCTCGTCCGTGCGGACCCGGCCGCCGACGCCATCGCCGGCTTCCAAGACCGAGACCTCGAGCCCCGCGGCGTGCAGCCGACGGGCGCACGCGAGGCCCGCGAGGCCCGCACCCACGACGATCGCGTCCGCCATCCGGCTCATGCTCCCACGCGACGCCGGGCTCAGCCCGGGAGGAACCGCTGCACCGCGTGGCCGGCGACCACCTGCCCGATCGCGAGGCAGGCCGTGGCCGCGGGCGACGGCGCGTTGCGGACGTGGATCACCCCGGGGCCGGCCTGCAGGACGAAGTCGTCGACGAGTCCGCCGGCCCGGTCGAGCAACTGTGCCCGGATACCCGCGGGCGCCGGCTCCAGGTCCCGGGGTTCGATGCCGGGGAGCATCCGCGAGATCGCCTCGGCCGTCGCGGGACGCCACAGATCGCGCAGGTACTCCCCGGCGGCCACGCCCGGGTGCCGCGCGGCGAGCCGCCAGAGCCCCGGGAACCCCACGGCGTCCCACGCGTCGCGCGGGTCCACGGCCCAGCGCCCGTAGCGCTCCCGAGCGAACGCGAGCACGGCGTTGGGCCCCGCCCAGACCTCGTCGTCGATGCGGCGGGTCAGGTGCACCCCCAGGAACGGCAGCCCCGGTGCGGGCACCGGGTAGACGAGGCCGCGGACCCGCTCGGCCGCTCCGGGGCGGAGCCGCAGGTACGCGCCGCGGAACGGCACGACCCGGCGGTCGTCGCGGACCCCGGTCATCGCGGCGACCCGATCCGAACGCAGCCCCGCGCACGCGACCACCCCGCGCGCGAGGATCTCGTCGCCCGATCGCGTCCTCACGATCCGACGAGGGCCGGAGGGCTCGACGGCGACGACCTCGGATCCGGTCCGCACCGCTCCTGCGGCGGCCGCGATGTCGTCCGCGAGCGCCTCGGCCACGGCCCGGAAGTCGACCACGCCCGTCTCGGGAACGTGGAGGGCGCGGACCCCGGTGACCTCGGGCTCGACCTCACGCAGCCCGGCGGCGTCGAGGAGCCGCAGACCCTCGAGCCCGTTCGCGTCGCCGCGCGCCCTCAGATCGTCGAGCCGGGCGGCCTCGGCGTCGTCCAGCGCCACGACGAGCTTGCCGGTGCGTCGCACCGCGATCCCGCGCTCCGTCGCGTAGGACTCGAGCTCGGTCCGGCCCCGACGGCAGAGCCGAGCCCGCCACGACCCCGGCTCGTAGTAGAGCCCGGAGTGCAAGACCCCGGAGTTGCGGCCGCTCTGGTGGGCGGCGACCCCGTCCTCGCGTTCGAGGACGACGACCCGGGTCCCCGGGCGCGCCTCGAGCAACCGGACGGCGGTGGCGAGCCCGACGAGGCCCCCACCGATCACGACGACGTCCGCGCGCTCCACGAGCGCCTCCGATCAGACCGGGGTGTCGGCGCGGTTGGCGGCCACCTCGGCGAGCGTCGTCTCCCCGACCGTCGCCTGGATCTGAGGCCGGATCTCGCGCCAACGGAAGTGGAGCTCGCAGGGGTTCTCGGAGGAACACTCCTCGCGCCAGAACAGGCAGCGTCCCTCGAACACGTCGGGCCCCTCGACCGCCAGGAGGACTTCGCCGATCGTGATCTCCTCCGGGGGACGCGCCAGCAGGTACCCGCGCCCCCGGCGAGACTCCAGGACCCCGCCCTCGGCGAGCATCCGCATGATCTTGTGCAGGTACGCGAGCGGCAGGTCCGCCGCTTCCCCGATCTCGCGAGCGTCCACGAAGTCGCCGGCAGGTCGGTCGGCCAGCACCAGCAGGGCCTCGATCGCGTAGCGGCTCTCGCGCGCTAGCCGCATCTCCTCCACCTCCCGGCGCCACCGCGCCCGTCCGTGATCACAGGTCCCGCCTCGGCAACGCCCACCGGGCGAGCACCAGCGGTCCGACCGTCCATGCCGCCAACGACCCCGCCAGCACGCCCACCGAGCCCACGGTCCCGAACGTCGAGACCAGGTAGGCCCCGAACGGCCCGAGCGCCGTCCCGCGGAAGTTCGTGCCCAGCAACGCGAGGATACGTCCGGCCTCCAGGGGGTTCAGGACGATCGCGGCCAGCAACCCCTGGGGCCCGAGGTGGACCGACGGGGCGAGCGCCGCCAGCGCGAGGTCCACGCCCAGCGAGAACACGATCCACAGGCCGACACCGCCGGCCACCGCCTGCGCCCGGTTCGACGCGAACGACGACAACGCCACCCCGATCGCGACGCTCGACGCGGCGACCCCCAGGGTCGCCCCGATCAGGGTCACCAAGGCGGGGACGTCGCTGCCGCGCGCCACGCTCGACATCACGAGCAGCGCGACCCCGTAGCCGACCCCGAGGGTGACCCACATCGACCCGGTGAGCCCGAGGAACGCACCGGCCACGATCGACGAGCGCCGCATCGGCTGGGCGGCCATCATCGCCAGGAGCCCCTGTTCGCGGGCCCCGACGATCGCGCCGGAGCCCAGCAGCAGCCCCATCAGCGACGGCAGCAGGATCCCGAGGTTCACGAGCGTCGCCGAGGCGGGGCCGATCCCCGACAGCCCCAGCTCGCGGACCGTGCGGAACCCCAGGAGCGTCACGGTCAGGCACAGCACGCCGAAGATCGCCGCCATCACCAGCACCCAGCGGGCACGCACGCTGGTGCGGAACTCCCATCCCGCGATCGTGCGGGCCGGCGAACGTCGCCGCGGCACCGGGGTCGTGACCGCGCTCATCCCGCCGCCTCCAGCCCCTCGTCCTCAGCCGGCTTCGGCCCATCGAACGGGGTCCCGGTGAAGTCCTCGTCGAGCGCCAGGCGGCCGTCCTCCACCGTGATGCCGCGGTCGGCGACCCGCCGGAGCTCCGAGGGGGCCGGTGAGCTCACGATCGCGGTGACCCCTCGCTCGTCGCGCAGGCGGCGCAGGACGCCCCAGAACACCTCGCGGCCCTCCTCGTCCAGGTTCGCGACCGGCTCGTCCAGCAGGAGCAGGGTCGGATCTCCGAGCAGCGCGATCGCGAGCGCGACCCGGTGACGCTGGCCACCCGAGAGCGTGCCGATCCGCGCGTCGTCGTCACGGACGAAGCCCTCGGGGAGCGGCACGGTGGCCCGGTCGGCGCCGCGGAGATCGGCGAACAGGTCGAGCATCTCGCCGACCGTGGCGTGCTCGGGCATCCCGACGGTCTGCGGCAGGTAGCCGATCCGCTCCCGATGCGCCGGCGTGGCGTCGAGCTCGGCGCCGTCGAGACGGATCACGCCCTCGTGGCGGACGAGCCCGGCCACGCACTTCAGGAAGGTGCTCTTGCCGCTGCCGTTCGGCCCGCCGAGCGCGACGATCCTGCCCGCGGGCACGTCGAGGTCGACGCCGTGCAGCCCGAAGCCGCCCGGGTACACCTTGCGGAGCGCCTCGACGCGCAGACGTGACGTGCGCTCGCTCATGCCGCCACCACCCTGCGGGGTCGCCGGCGCGCACGGACCAGGAGCCAGCCGCAGCCGAGGGTGAGCGCGAGCCCGGGGATCCACAGCGGTGCCCGCGGCCCGATCCGCTCGGCGGCCAGTGGCGGCGACGACAGCTCGGTCAGCGGTGCGTCGTCGAGCACGAGCGGCTCGGCCGGCGCCCACCGCTCCTCGACCGCCGACAGCAGCCGGAACGCCGGTCCGGAGGCGAGCGCGAGCAGGACGGGATCCTCCGCGATCAGCTGGCTCGTCCGGCCGCTCCGCGAGTACGCGAGGTCACCGGTGCCGTCGCCTCCGGCGTCGAAGCCGCCGTAGTCGCTCCAGTAGTTGCCCACGCCGTCGACGGTCCAGACCGCCTGCGTGCGCCCCGTCCCCCCGAGGGCCACCTGCGTCGTGTTCTCCACGAAGCCGTTGTCCGTGAACCACGCGTCGGCCGACGGGAACAGCAGGACGCCGATCTGGTTCACCGCCACGGTGTTCCGAACCAGTCGGGCCGGCTCACCCCCCGTGCGGCCCGCGTCGTCGATGTGCACCGCGACGCGGTTGTCGGCGATCACGTTGTCGCGCAGCAGCACGCCGCCGGCGTCCTTCACCAGGACGCCGAACCCGGTCGACGGGCTGCCGTTCTCGGTGATCGTGTTGCCCTCGACCGCGACGGGCCCCCCGTACATCAGGACGATGCCGGAGAGGTTCCCGCTCAGGTCGTTGCCGCGGAACGCCACGTCGGCCGCGTACATGTCGTGGAGGCCGTAGCGGCTGTCCGACACGCGGACGCCCTCGATGACGCAGCCGGTCCCGTACGTCAGCTGGACGCCGTCGCGGACCGTCTCGATCACGCTGTCGCGCACGATCGTCCGTTCGCTGTCGAACAGCCAGATCCCGTCGCCGCGGAGCTTCGTAGGTTCGGCCTCGCCGCCGGCGTCGGTCGCGACGTCGCTCACCGCGTGGAGCTCTCCGGAGATGATCCCGCTGCCGCGGACCGTCACGCGCTCGATCACGACGTCACGGGCGCGCTGCACGGTGATGCCCATGTAGGAGTCCTGGACCTCCAGGTCGTGAAGGTACGCCCGGTGTCCCCCGCGCTTCACCAAGATCCCGGACGGCGCGCCCACCGGGAAGCGCTCGCTCCCGCGAACGAGGATGCCCGACACCTCGACGTCGGGGGCCGCGACCGTGAGCACCGAACCCTCGCCCTGCCCGTCGAGCACGACGCCGGGCGCACCGACCAGCGTGATCGGCGCGTCGATCGTGAAGTTGCCGGTGTGGGTGCCGGCCGGAACGGTGACGGTCGACCCCGGCACCGCCGCGTCCAGCATCGCCTGCAGGTCACCCGTGGCGCCGGCGGGGGCCACGGGGAGCACCGTCGCCCCTGCGAGGGCGAGGCCCCCGAGCAGGAGGCGGACGGCGACGCGGACGCCCGCCACGGCGCTACCCCGTGACCGACGCGGGTTCGTCGGCCGGCGACGCGGCCTCGTCACCGTCCTCGTCGGACCGTCCGGCCGTCACGAACTCCTTGACGAAGCCCCAGTACATCGGGCCGAGCGTGACGAGCGCCGCGGCGCCGAACAGGCACCACAGCGCCTCGCCCGGCCACGCGATCGTCTTCACGTTGCTCGCGACCGCGACCTTCCCGATCACCCAGGGGGTGAACGGCTCGACGTCGATCGGGGCGGCAGGATCGATCGTGTGACCCATCTGGTACAGGCGGTACTGGATGTCGATCAGCACCCCGATCGGGATCAGCCAGAGCAGGACGATCGCGCCGCGTCGCCACCATCCCGAGAGGACGGTGGCCACCGCGATCAGCGCGATCGCGGCGACGAGCGCCGGGTTCCACAACACCGTCTCCGCCAACTCGCCCATGTCGAAGACCTTCACCCCGACGTAGTGGTTCAAGATCGCGATCTCGTCGACGTCGCCCTCGATCCGATCGCCGTAGGCGGTCAGGACCAGCTGGCGGTTCGGGTACTGCAGGACCTCGAGCCGGGCCTGCCAGACGGGCAAGCCGAAGGCCAGGACGACGAGGACGACGGCCACCGCGCCGAAGACGACCCGGACGAGCCGGTCCCCTCGAGCGCTCCGGTCAGCCGTCATCCTCGATCGTCCCTCCGAACGTCAGGACCTCATCCCACCGTGAGCGTGCCGACCATCGTGGCCGGGTGGGCGAAGCAGTTGAAGGTGTAGGTGCCCGCGGGGAGCGCCGGGATCTCGTACACGACCTCGGCGACGCCGTTGATCAACTCGTTGTTCGCGGGCGCGAACACCGGGGTCACGGTCGTGTCGGTGCCCTCGAAGATCTGAACGTTGTGCGGGATGCCCGTGTCGTCGTTCTTGAACAGGATCGTGAACGGGGTGTCGGCGGGCGCGGACAGCTCCGTCTCGGCGAACCCGGTGTTCGAGGACCCGACCGGCGCGGTGATCGTGAGTTCGGTCGACGGCGCCGTCGTCTCGGTCTCGGTCGCGGCCGACGACGAAGTGGACGTCGCCGCGCTGGAGGTCGTGGTCGTCTCGTCGGCCGGGCTGTCGCCGCCCGAGCAGGCCGACAGGACGAGCCCGGCGACCACCGCGACCGCGGCGATCCGGATGAACCTCATGCGTGCTCCTTTCGATGCGGATCCCTCGTGAGCTGCGTGGAACGCGAGGGGGGCGCCGGGTGGCGCCCCCACCATGGTAGGGGCGCCACCCGGCTTGGGGGGGTTAGGGCGCCACCTCGATCCAGCCCTGCATCTCGAGGTGGAGGGCGGAGCAGAACTCCGTGCAGTACATCGCGAAGGTCCCCGGCCGGTTGAGCGGCAGGTCGACGTTCACGACCTCGCCCGCGTCGATCGAGACCTCGATGTTGTGCTGAGGGATCGCGAACCCGTGGGTCGCGTCGGGCGTCTGCTCCACGTTCGTCAGGTGCAGCCGGAGGGTGTCGCCGACCTTCGCCTGGATCGTGTCCGGCGTGAAGTGGCTCCGCAGCACCGACATGTAGACGTGGACGTCCTTGCCGTCGCGCTCGATCTTCTCCTGCCCGGCTTCGATCGCGAACTCGGACCTCGCCCAGGTGGCGGGGTCCGTCCCCGGGTCGTACACCTGGATCGTGTGGACGAGCTTGTCCGCCTTGATCATCTGGACGTAGTGCGGCTCGCCCATGCCGATCGGCGCGTCGTACAGCACCTCCATCTGGTCGCCGGTCAGGTCGACCAGCTGGAAGTTCTGCGGGTGCAACGTGCCGAGCGGCGGGAAGCGGTCGATCGACCACTTGTTGAGCGCCACGAGGTAGGTCCCGTCGGGGTTCACCGTGTCGCCCTCGGCGGTCACCAGGTGCCCGATGTTGTACTGGACCGGCAGCTTCTCCACGAGCTGGAACGCATCCCCGTCGTGCCCGGCCTTCGGCCCGAGGGACCACTTCGCGACGGCCGTGTCGATGAACAGCGACGTGTAGGCGTAGCCCTTGTCGTCGAACTGCGTGTGGAGCGGCCCCGCACCCAGCTCGACCTGCGCGATCATCACGTCCTCGAGCTTGAGGATCGGCACGCCGTACTCGTCTTCGCCCTCGTAGGTGCCGGCGTCGATCGCGGCCTTGATCTTCTCGAACTCGTAGACGCTGCCGTTCGGATCGAGCTTGCCGCCGATGCAGATGTAGTCGCCGGTCGGATTCACGTCGACGCCGTGCGGGCTCTTCGGCTCTGGCGCGAGCGTCAGGACCTTCTCGGCTGCAGCCACGTCGAGCGGGATCACGTTCATCCCGTTGATCTCGACCGTCTCGCCGGCCTTGAAGAGCTCCTCGGCCTTCTGCCAGTCGATGATGTGGAGGTAGTCGTAGTCGTTCGCGGAGGCGCCGGCCTCGAGCGGCTGACCACCCTGCGAGGTCCCGACCGCCATCTCCGAGTTGTACGAGTTGATGAATCCGTAGCCGAAGCTGGTCAGCTTGCCGGCGTCGGCGAGGTCCTGCGTGTACGGGGGAAGTTCGATCTGGAAGGTGCTCGCCTTGTCGAACCTGCCGGTCTCCTGGTCGATCGCGATCCACGTCGAGAACCCGCGGAACTCCTCCTTGAACCTCGACAGGGGCGCGTAGCCGTTCACGGGGGTCGGCGTCATCGTCGAGATGTGCACGTACTCCGAGTTGGGCGTCACGAAGCACCCGCCGTGCGAGGTCTGGAGGTTGGGGATGTCCCAGATCTCCTTGGTCTTGAAGTCGCGGAGATCGATCATCGCGATCCGGCCGTTCGCGCGGTCGTTGATGTAGAGCCAGCGACCGTCGTAGTCGCCCTCGGTCTCGGACAGCGCCGGGTGGTGCGTGTCACCCCAGTACACCGGGTTGCTCTTGTCGGGGTCGATCCCACCCTCGAGCACGAGGTTCCCCTGATCGCTGCCGTAGCCGTACCCCTGCCACGCATCGGGTGTGAAGACGGGGATCACCTTGAGGACGCGCATCGAGGGCACACCCATCACGATCATCTGCCCGGAGTGCCCGCCGGACGCGAACATGAAGTACGGGTCGTACTCGCCGGGTGGGACGAACGTCTTCTGCGCGGCGCTCGACTGGTCACCCGTCAGCCCCTGCCCGGAGTCGCCGTCGTCCCCGCCGGACGAGGAGAACCCGACCCTCGCCCCGGCTGCCCCGACCACGACGCCGCCCGCGAGCATGCCCAGCGCCGCTCGGCGAGAGACCTGCGGTCCACCTGCCATGGTGCTCCTCCTTCTCTCTGGACCTTTCTGGTCCATTGCCCCGTCACCGTGGCACCGATCGAACGTCGGAGGGAAGCGCGAAGGTCCCGGGTTCGAGAGGACCTTTGGACCATCTTCGTCCAGAGGTACCTCACGGCGATCGCTCGGACCGGCGCTGTTAGGGTCCCGCCATGACGATCGCGACGATCACCGTCGGCCACGTCGAGGTGACCGCACTGCTCGACGGGATCTCCGAGGACATCCCGATCCTGGAGGCCTTCCCCGACGCCCCGCCCGACGCGCTCCTCGCTGCGCGCGACCGGTTCCCGGACGTCTACGGCCCGGACGACACGTGGCGCCTGACCGTGCGCGCATGGCTCGTGCGGCACCCGGAGGGCGAGCTCCTGATGGACACGGGGGTCGGCTCGACCGCGGCGATGTCGTGGTTCCCGGAACCCGGTCGCCTCCACGAAGCCCTGGCAGAGGCCGGCACCGCCGCCCACCTCGTGAACACCGTCGTCGTGTCCCACATCCACGACGACCACGTGGGGGGCACGGTCACCACCGAGGGCGAGCTTGCGTTCCCGAACGCCCGGTTCGTGATCCAACGAGCCGACCTGGACGCCGCCCGCACGAGCGCGACGGCCGCCGATGCCGACGAGGAGGACGTCGCGGTCTGGGACACGCTCCTCGCCCCCCTGGAGGCCGCCGGGCTCTTCGACGTGGTGGAGGGTGACCACGCCCTCACCGGGTCCCTCCGACTCCACCACGCGCCCGGCCACACGCCCGGCCACCAGGTCCTGCGCATCACGTCGAAGGGCTCGCGGGCGCTGCTCTCGGCGGACACCTGGAACCACCCGGCACAGCTCGCCCACCCGGACTGGTCCTCGGCGCCCGATGGAGCGCCCGGCAGGGCGGCCGCGACCCGCCGATCGATGCTCGCGGGACTCCTGTCCCATCCCGGCACGATCGTGGCCACGACGCACTTCGCCGAGGCGTTCGGGCACGTGGTGAGCGGACGCGACGGTCTCGCGACCTGGGAGCCGGTGGCGTAGGGCGAACCCGTCAGATCACGAACGGTTCCGACGGCGTGGACTGCAGGAAGGTCCCGCCGTCCTCGGTGAAGGCCATCGTGTTGATGCTCATCGCGAGCCCGGCCTGCTGGGGGAGGTAGAAGTTGGCCTCGTAGTTCATGACGTCGCCGGGCTCGAACGTCGCGTCGCCCGGATCCACGCCCAGCTCGTAGACGAAGTCCCCCACCCAGTCGGGAGGGAACGCGATCCCCAGCTCGTAGCCGCCGACCCACCACTCGTCGCCCAACAGACCGACGTCGCGGTAGTAGCTCTCCACCCTCGCGAGGAGGTCGCGCACCGGAAGCCCCGGCCGGATCGCGTCGGCGACGACGTTCACCGCGTCGGTCGTCTTGCGGATGTGCGCGAGCACCTCCGCATCGGGCTCGCCGATCGAGAAGCATCGCGCGGTGTTCGCGTGGTAGCGGTGATGGACGCCGCACACGTCGACGTTGACGATGTCGCCGGGCATGATCTGTCGCCTGCTGGCCAGCCCGTGGACCGTCGCGGCCCGAGGGCCGCTGACCACCGGCAACGGGATCGCCGCGACCTCGCCGCCGGCAGCGGCCATCGCGTGGATCATCGCGCCGTAGACCTCCAGCTCCGTCACGCCGGGCTCCGCGAGGGCGTCGTGTGCCGCCGAGAGCCCCACGTCGGCGATCCTCTGCGCCGTCCGCACGTAGGCGAGCTCCTGCGGGGACTTGCGGCGTCGAACCGCCCGGACGACGTCGGTCCCGTCGACGACCTCGGCGGCGCCTGCCGACTCCAGCACGGCCTGGAACCGCTCCGAGACGGTCCGCGGCGGCCGGTAGCAGCGCATCTCCAGCCCGACGCGGCCGCCGAGCCATCCCTCGGCCTTCAGCTCGCCCGCGATGAAGTCGAATCCTTCGGGTCCGAGCCCCTCGAAGATCCGCACGTCCGGGGAGACAGCGGTGAACTGGAGCAGCGCGGCCTCCTCGGGATCGTCGAAGTGGATCGACCTGTCGTGGTCGACGTGGACGGCGACCCCCGAGGCCGGCATCCATCCGGCCGGGCCGTTGGCCTGGTACCACTCGGCCGCGTATCCGGTCAGGTAGTTGATCGACTCGGGCGCCGTCACGTAGAGGAGGTCGATCCCCCGGTCGGCCATCGCCGCCCGGACGCGAGCGAGCCGCTCGCGGTACTCGCGGAGCGAGAACGGGGCCTCGAGCTGCGGGTTCAGCCGCTCCAGCACCCGGCGCTTGTTCGGTCCCATCGCATCCCCCATCGCTGACCGTTCCTCCTTCGGCTCTCGCCGCGGCGCGCGCCTACGGGCACGTATCGAACGTGTTGGTGCCGCCGCCCCCACGACAGACGTCTCTCCCGGCCCCGCCGCTGAGGTGATCGTTCCCCGGCCCGCCCTCCAGACGGTCGCGCCGGTCGCCACCGGAAAGGAAGTCGCCCCCGGCCCGGCCGATCAGCACGTCGCGGCCGCCGAAACCGTAGAGGGAGTTCGGACCGGCGTCGCCGCGGAGACGGTCGTCGCCCAGGAGGGTGCCGTACACGTGGTCGATCCGCCGGTACCGGTCCGTACCCACGATCGGTCCCCACCCGCGGCCCTTCGCCAGGTTGACCTCGACCCGCTTGCGTGTGCACCGGTTCCCCACGCAGCTGAAGTAGCTCACGGTGTCGCGTCCGGAGACCCCGTCGATGAGATCGTCGCCGCCGAGACCGGTGAGCACGTTGTCACCGTCGTCGCCCCGCAGGACGTCGTCGCCAGAGCCGCCGAAAGCACCCTCGAGCCCCCGCAGCGTCGATCGGTCCTGTCCGACGAACGCCCGCTCGGTCCCGAGGTCGACCTCGACCGGTCGACCGAGGTTCGAGTAGGACACGTAGTCGTAGCCGCCGCCGCCAAGGACGAGGTCCTCGCCGCCGCTCGGATAGATCACGTCGTCTCCGCCGCGTGCACACAGCACGTCCGTCAGCGGTGTCCCGACCAGCTGATCGTTGCCCGACGTGCCGTCGTGCGTGCACGTCGTGGCGTCGAGCCCCTCGATCGTCACCGATGCCGCATCGTCGGTGGGGTCGGGGTCGTCGGCGCTCGTGACGGCCGCCTCGAGCACGACCGGGCCCGTGCGACGGAGCTCGACGTCGATCGAGAGCCGAGCGACTTCCCCACGGGAGAGCGCCCCGACGGGGCAGTCGATCCGCCCCGAGGATCGGACGCAGAGACCGGGCGCCTTCACCACCGTCGCGCCCGACCCGGTGTCGAGGGACAGCACCACGCCGTCCGGGCCGGTCGGCCCGTTCGCCACCGCGACGAGATCGACGTCCACCGCGCGTCCCTTCAGCGCTCGAGGGGGGACCCGAGTGATCGCGACGGCGACGTCGGCGCCCGATGACGGCGGCGGCACCACGCGGGCCCACGTCGTCCGCCACCGGTCACCGTCCACGCTCGGGGTCGCCGCCGACGTCTGTACCGTCCACAGGCTGCCGTCTGACGGGTCGGCCACCGTGGCGCTCGTGTCACCCCAGCGGTTCGTGCCGTCGACGTCCGGGACCGCGTACGGAGCCTCACCGGGCGCGAAGACGACCTCGCCGCCGAGCGTCCCGATCGCGTCGGCGACGGTGCGGAGCCGGTACGCACCGCTCGCGTACCTGCTCTCGGAGAACCTCGTGTATCCGAGGAGGAGGTCGCCGGCAGGGTTGACGGCGAGCGACGGGAACGCCGACACGACCCCCAAGCGGCCCTGCTGGAGCACGGTTCCCTCGGGGAGGAACTGCCACCACTGCACGGAGGCGCGCGTGGGCTCCGACGCCGGCAGGAAGACCGTGTGAGCGCACCAGATCGTGCCGTTGCGCATCGTGCACGTCTGGAGGCGGGTGTCACCGGTATCGATCGCGACCGCCGAGCCACGCTGCGGTGCGTCGACCGCGGTCGTCGACCACCTCGACCCGACGACCGCGGCGGCTCGTGAGATGTACTCGGGCTCCGCCGTGGTGCCCGAGAGCGCCCCGATCGTGAGCGCGCGACCGTTGCCGTCGTCGCTCGCGATCAGTTGTGCCCCGACGAACGCGTCCATCGTCGTGACCGGCGCCAGGCCCCGGCGTCCTCCGTCCACCACGCGCGCCAGCGTCATCGCGGGATCGTCGTCCTCCGCCTCGGTGCGGTCGAACCCGAGCAGCAGCGACCCGGCGGCCCGTCCGTCGGCGATCACGTCTCGGTCGGTCGCCACCGAGATCCAATCCGCGGAGAACCCCACACGCGTCGAGCGCACCTCGCGATCGCCGCCCGCGGCGGCGTCGACCCGGACCATCCACCAGCCACCGGTCGGGTCGGAGGTCTTCGAGACCGCGAGCACGACGCCGGCCTCCCTGCGACCGGGATCCACGCAGGCGGCCATCACGAAGCGTTTGCCGAACGGCTCCCAGACGACGACCGGGTCGACGACGTCGACGATCGACGGGTCGAATGCGCGCCACCAACCCAGCAACGAGGACGCGGCGAGCACCCCGCCGTCCTTCGAGGAGACCCGTACCCCGTCCGCGACGACCTGCACGAGGTGCGAGGTCCCCACGGCGCCGTGGGTGTCGGGGGGCGACACCGTCGCGTCTCCCTCGATCCCGGGGATCGTCGCCGCCGGATCGGGTGAGGCGGCGAGGATCGTCCGTTCCCCACGGCGTAGGTCGGTCGACGGGATCGCCTCCGCCGCGATCAGTCGCTCGCCGTCCACGATCACCTGCGACCTGTCGGGTCCCGCGCTCCGACCGAGCAGCGAGGGCGGCGGGACCGAGACGGCGCCGGCGACGGTCGGCGCGACGGTCGACGACACCGCGAGCGCGGCGATCACGACGGCGAGGGCGCGGGTCCGGAGCATGGACCGGCATCGTACCGCCGCGGTCCGTGAGACCCCCGGCTCACCAGGGCAGCCCGACGGTATCCGCGATGAACCAGATCGTCCCGAGCGCCGCGGCGACGATCGTGATCGCCACGCCGATCGCCCACGGGAGCCGGCGCCAGGCGACGAGGACCCCGAGGACGACGCCGGCCGCAGCGGTGCCGAGCTGAAGGGCGAGGCGCGAGGTTGCCTCGATCCGGACCGCGGCGTCGCTGCCCGAGATACACAGGTCGAACCCGGTCGCCAGCCGGTACCCGTCCGGACACACGGGAGAGTCGATCACCTGCAGCCCGAGGACCAGGCCCGCCAGCGCGATCAGGACGGCCTCTCCCCAACGCCACCCGTCGCCCCCGTTCGGGTCCGACGGTCGCCAGACGCCGCCCCACAGCACGACCGCACCCAGGGCCGCGGTGGCGAGACCCGCCATCACGAAGACGCCCCCGACCCCCACCGTGGTCCGGCACCACTCGCGCCCGGCGGGGCCCCCGTACGGGCACGTGAGCTCGGCCCAGGCCGACCAGACCGTGAACAAGCCCGCGAGCATCACGCACGTGCCGACCGTGATCTGCGCTGCCCTCCCACGGACGGAAACCGGCTCCAACCCGCGGGAACGCTGGGCTCGTCGGGTGGTCGCGGGCGTGGTCGCGGGCGTCGTCACGACCCTCATCCTGGCAGGCGGTGTGCACCGGTGTGTGCAAGGTCCGCGGTCATCGGGTATCCTGCGCACTTCGGATGCGAACCCCCCGGCGCACCCTCCTTCCCGTTCTCCCCCTCTTGGTGGCGATGCTCTGCGTGCTGTGGGCCGGCCCGGCCGCGGCCGGGAACCGGGCGGAGCGCCAGCGGGAGAAGCTCCTCGGCTTCGTGAACGACGTACGGACCCACCGCGGGGTGAAACCCCTGCGTGAGCTCTCCGGTCTGTCCGACATCGCCCGTTCGCACACGCGGGCCATGGTGCGGCAGGGCCGGCTGTTCCATACGCAGGACCTGGCGAAGAAGGTCCGGTCGTGGAGCCCCGTCCGGTGGGGCGAGAACGTCGGCTACGGCCCCTCGATCTGGCGCGTCGTCAAGATGTGGCAACGGAGCCCGAGCCACTACGCCAACATGATCGGGCGCGGGTTCCACCGTGCCGGGGTGGCTGTGGTCTACGCCAAGGGTTGGTACTGGGCGACCCTCATCGTCATCAGCTGAGCGGGCCACCCGTCGCTCGACGCCCCGGTCCGTCTGCGCTACGGTCGGTATGTCTCTCGTTCCACAGGAGGGAGCCATGGACGTCAAGGTCGGCGATCGGATCGCTGTCGAGACCGAGCGGGTGGGCCAGCCGGAGCGCGAAGGCGAGGTCCTCGAGTTGATCCAAGGTGCCGGTGGCCTGTCGCTGCGCGTGCGCTGGTCCGACGGACACGAGTCGATCTTCAGCCCGGCGGCCGGGGCGGTCAGGGTCCTGACGGACCACTGACCTGGTTGCGGGTTCCCGGTCCGACGTGACCGGTCAACCCGCGAGCGTCCGGAGCTGCCGCAGGGCGACCGTCAGCTGCGAGCCGTCGGTGACGCCCTCGACCGCCAAGGAGCGCATGAAGCGCCGCACGCGTTCCGCGGCCTCCGCGCGTGCCTCCAGGAACGTGTCGACGGCGTCGTCGATCGATCCACCGGAAGCCCCGTCGAGCACGCGTTCGCACAGGCGGCGGCGCAGAGCGAGGAGATCGTCCTCGGTCGACTGCAGCGCCCACCGCTGCCAGCGCGTGGTCGTGGGCAGCGACGCCAGCTGGGTCTCGAGCCAGTCGATCTCGAGCCGCTCCCCGAGCACGAAGAAGCCGCGGGCCACCTCCAGCGGCGACCATCCCGTCGCATGCGCCACGGCGATGATGTCGGGGGCGTGCACGAGCTCAGGCTGGAAGGCGTGTCGGCGTGCCACGACCTCGGGGGCGCCGGCCGCGATCAGCCGTTGCGCTTCCTGCTCGTGCTCCTCTCGCCAGGCCTCCGGGCCGATCTGGTGGATCGCGGCCGACAGCTCGGCGAACGAGTCCCGAGCCTCTCCCACCGCCTCCGACAGCCGCCGCCCCGCCGCCTGCACGAGGTACCAACGGGAGGTCGTCTCGACGAGCCAGTCGACCCCGGTCATCAGCTCGGCCTGCACGATCGGGTCGATCTGACCGTCGAGGGCCTCCACGTCGGCCCAGCGTGCGACGGCCCCGGTCACGTCGCGCGCGATCCGGAACGCCCGGACCACATCGGCGGCATGCGCGCCGGTCTCGGTGACCATCCGGGAGACGAACGTGATCCCTTGCGAGTTGACGACGTCGTTCGCCGCCATCGTGGCGATGATCTCGCGGCGGAGCGGGTGTTCCGTGAGCAGATCGCCGAACCGCTCCACGATCGCCGAGGGGAAGTAGCGTTGAAGATCCACGGCCAGGTAGTCGCTGTCGGGGAGGTCGCTGGCGAGCAGCGCCGAGTACACGGAGCGCTTCGCGTAGGCGAGCAGGACCGACATCTCGGGGCGGGTGAGCCCCATCCCGGCCGCCCGCCGTTCCAGCACCTCTTCGCTCGTGGGCAGGAACTCGACCTCACGCTCGAGCTCTCCCTCGGCCTCGAGCTGCTGCATCAACTCCTCGTAGGCCTCGATCCGGGCCGGTGCGACCTGCTCCTCCTGGGACAGGATCTGCGCCTGGAGATAGTTGTCGTACAACACGTGCTGGACCACATCGGGGGCGCATGCCTCCAGCAGCTCGTTGCGCCCCTCGACCGTCAGCTGGCCGCGGGCGATCGCGAGCCCCAGCAGGATCTTCCAGTTGACCTCGTGGTCCGACGTGTCGACGCCCGCGGAGTTGTCGATGAAGTCGGTGTTGATCCGGCCCCCGGCGAGCGCGTACTCGATCCGACCGCGCTGGGTGAAGCCGAGGTTGCCGCCCTCGCCTACGACGCGGGCTCGGACGTCCCGCCCGTTCACCCGCACGGCGTCGTTGCCTCGGTCTCCCGCGTCGGCGTGGGTCTCCCGGGCGGACTTCACGTAGGTGCCGATCCCGCCGTTCCACAGTAGATCGACCGGCGCCTGCAAGATCCAACGGATCAGTTCGTCCGGGGTCATCTCCGCGGGCGCGTCGTCGGGGATCGAGAGGGCGGCGCGCACCTGCGGCGACGGAGCCACGCTCTTGGCCCTGCGGTCCACGACGTCCCCGCCGACGGACAAGAGCGAGCGGTCGTAGTCGTTCCACGACGAACCGGGCTGCTCGAACAGCCGCTGTCGCTCGACGAAGGACACCTTGGGGTCGATCGGCTCGGGATCGAGGAACACGTGACGGTGATCGAACGCGGCGACGAGCCGGATCATCTCCGTGTAGAGCATGCCGTTGCCGAACACGTCGCCCGACATGTCGCCGACCCCGACCACGGTGAACGGATCTCGGCGCACGTCGATCCCCGGTTCGCGGAAGTGGCGCTTCACCGACTCCCACGCCCCGCGTGCCGTGATCCCCAGCGCCTTGTGGTCGTAGCCCGCTGAGCCCCCGCTCGCGAACGCGTCACCGAGCCAAAAGCCGTAGCGACCCGCCTGCTCGTTCGCGATGTCGGAGAAGGTCGCGGTTCCCTTGTCGGCCGCGACGACGAGGTACGCGTCCGGCGCGTCGAGCACACGGACCCCCTCCGGATGCACGATCTCGCCGTTCACCAGGTTGTCCGTGATGTCGAGCAGCCCGTGCATGAAGGTCACGTACTGCGTGACCACCTCCTGCCTGAGCTCCTCCGGCGTGGCGGGCGTGCGCTTCAGGACGAACCCGCCCTTCGAGCCGTCCGGCACGATGACCGCGTTCTTCACCTTCTGCGCCTTCATCAGGCCGAGCACCTCGGTGCGGTAGTCCTCCTTGCGGTCGGACCATCGGATCCCGCCGCGGGCGACCATCCCGCCGCGCAGATGGATCGCTTCCATCGTCGGCGAGTACACGAAGATCTCGAACAACGGATGCGGCTTGGGCATCTCCGGCACGTCGGCCGAGCGGAGCTTGAACGACAGGAACGAGCGGTCGGGCAGGTAGGCGTTGGTACGGACCGTGCTCTCGATCGTCCCCAGGAGCGACCGGATGATCTGATCTTGGTCCAACGATGCGACCGACCCGAGATCGGCGAGGATCTGGGTTCGGATCGCCGTCGCCTCCTCGTCGCCCCCGGCGCGCGTGGGGTCGAACCGCGCCTCGAACAGCGCGACGAGTCGCGCCGCGATGTGCGGGTTCTCGGCCATCGCGTCGTTGCGGTAGTCCTCGGTGAACCGGCTCGACACGCGCATCCGGTACTTGCGGTACGCGCGCAGGATCTGGACCTGTCGCCAGTCGAGGCCCGCGAACGTCACGAGGCGGTTCAGCGAGTCCACCTCGGCGGAGCCCCGCCACATCGCCCCGATCGCATCGACGACCCGCACGGAATCGGTCTCGAGGTTCAGGACGGCCCCGCGCCCGTCCAGCACGCCGAAGTCGTGGATGTACACCCGCCCGGCCCCACGGAGCTGCACCGGCACCTCTTCGACCGCCCGGAGACCGAGCGACTCGAGCAGCGGCATGAACGCTGACAGGTCGACCTTGCCCCCGGTCTTGTAGAGCTTCACCCGGGTGAGCCGCTCGCCGACGGTCTCGTTGTCCACGCCGACCACGAACCCGTCCGGGCTGCCTTCGAGCTCCTCGAGATGCAGCACGTCCTCCACGACGAGCGCCCAGTCCGTATCGGAGGTCTTGTAGTAGTCGGGGAACCGTGAGGCGTACTTCGTCGCGAGCGCGCTGCCGCGGTCGCGGCCCAGCCGGGCGACGAGGGTGTCGTGCAGATCGTCGTCCCACGTCCGCGCGAGCCGCTCCACCTCCGCCTCGAGCTCCTCGTAGGGCACCTCCGGGATGTGCACGCCGGGGTCGACGTGGATCGTGAAGAAGATCCGCGCGGACTCGGTCTCGCCGAGCGAGAGGTGGTAGTCGATCGTCGAGCCGTTGAAACGCTCGAGGAACATCGACTGCAGCCGTTTGCGGAGGGAGGCGCTGAACCGCTCCCGAGGCAGGGCCACCACGATCGACACCTGCCGTCCGTAGAGGTCCCTGCGCACGAGCACCCTGATCCCGCCGTGCTTCTCGAGCTGGAGCAGGCCCGTCACGAGCTGACGGAGGTCCTCGGCAGACGCGAGGAACAGCTCGTCGCGCGGGAACGACTCGAACAGCTCGACGGCCTGCTTGTAGTCGTGCGACCCCGGGATCAGATCCTCGGCCGCGATGATCTGGTCGAGCTTGTGGTGCAGCAGCGGCGTCGAGGACGCCGACTCCATGTACGCCTTCGAGGTGAACAACCCGATGAGTCGCGCCTCACCGTGGATCTCGCCGTCGGCTCCGACGATCCGGACACCGATCGAGTCCATCCGCGCGCGTCGGTGCACGGTCGAGTACGAGTTCGTCTTGCCGAGCGCGAGCAGATCGCCTTCGACAATCCGACGTCGGACGTCGGTCGGCAGCGTGTCCAGCGGGGTGACCTCCCCGAACATCGAGGTCGACGTGTCCGCCAAGATCCCCAGGCCGCTCGAGGGGACCGCATGGATCGATCGTCCTCGCTCGGTGTCGAGGAGCTCGTACTCGCGGTAGCCGAGCAGCACGAAGTTGAGCTGGAGCAGCCAGTCGAGGAAGTCGACGGTCTCGCCGACCTCCTGGGGCGAGTAGCGCACGGCCGCCGCCCGCGCCAGCTCGATCATGTGGCGTACGCGATCTTGCATCGGCTCGAAGTCGCGCACGACCAGTCGGACGTCATGCAGGATCGTCCGGATCCGCTCTTCCAGGCGCGCCTGCTCGTCGGCAGACAGCTCACGCTCGAGCTCGAAGTGCATCACCGATTCGCGGTGCGACGCGTCGCGCCCCGACATCACCCGCTCGAGGCGGCCCTCGCCGTCGCGCGCCGTACCGATCACCGGGTGGAGCAGCCGTCGGAAGGGGAGGTCCGCGGCGACGAGCTCCTCGGACACCGAATCGACCAGGAACGGCGAGTCGTCGGTGTTCGTCTCCAGGACCGAACCCGGTGCCGTGTACCCGTGCTCCTCGAGCGTCGGGGTGAACACCCGCACGGCCGACGGTCGGTTGCCGCGTTCATCGATCAAGGAGAACAGCGATGCCGTCATCCGGTAGAGGGCCTCGGTACCGACCTCCTGCATCTCGTCGGCCGACAGCCTCCGCACGAACGCCTTCGCGAACGCGACGAGCGCGTCCTGGCGCTGGGGCGGGGCCTCGGCGTGGATCCGCTCGGCGATCGCGTCGAAGTAGGAGGAACCGGCGGGAGGCGACGGTGCGGCGGGGGGCTGCGCGGAGTGTGGCTCGGTATCGGACACGGTTCAGGCCTCGTCGGTCGGTGCCGTCGGGAAGGGTTCGGAGGGCCCATTGTGGCAGGTCAGGCGAACGACCGTTCGAGACGTTGTCCGTCCCGAACGATGGAGGCCGACGCGCCCTGGCGACATCGATACGCCACCACCTACCTTGTCGAGTTGGAGGGGTCTACACAAGGGGGTGAACCCCATGAAGTGGTGGACGAGATGGCGGGTCTGCCTCGCGTCCGTGATCGGCCTCACACTGGTGTTTCCCGCTACGGCGACGAAGTCACTGCCCGTGGCGGAGGTGTGGCCGGACTCACCGGTTGCCGCCACCTTCTCGGCGGGACGAGGGGATGGGTACATGCGCGTGGAGGTGACCCGACACGGCAACCTGCTGTTCGAATCACCTCAAGGGGTTCTCCTGACCGCGTTCGACGACGGGTACGCGCTCTGCGCTCCAGCGCCGACCATGGAGGCCTTCGCCTACGACCTTCCTGTCGGGGAGGTGTGGCCGCTGGAGCAGGGCTTCACGTCGGCCTCGGTGAAGCAGCCAACTCCTGGCGCCTTCCCGGTCAAGATCATCCGGAAGACCACCGATGGGCGGCTCCGAGTGGACCAGACCTGGCAGGTTCCCGATGCGGCCGAGCGAGACGTGACCGTTCGGATGACCGTGCGCAACCTGACCTTGACGACGATCGACGACGTGGCCTTGATGCGCAGCGCCGACGCGCACTACTCCGAGGACCTCTCGTGGTTCTTCCTCGGCGCGACGACCGATGACACGGCTTTCCAGTGGTGGCAGGACCTCGCGAGCGAGGACGTGCGGGGGTTGGCGATGACCGCAGGGTCTCTCGGTCGGCCACACGAAGCCGGGATGTCGACCGATGTCGACCTCGCACTGTCATGCGGCGGCTTCGCCGAGATGTACCCGGACGCGCTGCGCGGCGGCGGGTTCCCCCAGGTCGTGTACCAGCTTGGCACGCTCGAGCCTCGGGAGGAGGCGAGGTTCGTCTTCTCCTACCGTCGCATGTGAGAACGGGCCCGTGCCGAGGGCCGCTGCTGCAAGTAGTGCCGAACGCGTAGCCGGGGTAGGCTACGTGCCGAGCGGGTGGCTGCCGGGCGCCCGCGGGGAGGGGCGTTCGGGTGGAAGACACGCGCATCCGTGTGGTCGTCGGCGAGGGGGACTCCCCTCGTCGCGGACTGCTCCGGTTCGTCCTGGAGGGCGACGGCTACGACGTCGTCGCGGACGCGTCCACTGCGGCCCAGCTGGCGCGCGCGGTCGCCGACCATGACCCGGAGGTCGTGGTCCTCGACGACGGCATCGGCGCGACGGCCCCTCAGGTCGTCCGCGAGATCTCTCCCCGAACGAAGATCATCCTGGTCTGGCCCGATGCGGTCGTGCCGATCGGCGGGGACGCACGGGTCGAGCCGTCGCAGGTCCTTCGACAGCTCGGCCCCACCGTCGCGAAGGTGGCCGCGGGGATCGCCGGACTCACCACGATCGAGCGCCCGGACTGGATCGAGAAGGTTCGCAAGGACCCCGCGACCCTGAGGGAGCGGCTCGAGCGCAGCGGCGGGCTCCCGAAGCGACCGAGCGTGACGGAGCTCCAGCGGCGCGGCCAGCGCCTGCACCCGGCCTCTCCCTCCGAGGAGGAACGGACCGGCGATCGAGACGAGGCCGGAGTCGCGCCGGTCCTCCCGCTCGCTGCTGCCGGCGCCGTGATCGGAGCGAGCGGGGCCGCGGAGGCGACGATCGAGCTCCCCGACTCCCCGGAAGCCGGGGCCCCGGTCCTGCACCTGCCTCCCGATGAGGGAGCCCCCGTGCCTGCAGGCGCCGGGGCGGCCGACGCGAACGCGACGGAGTTCAACCGCCGGCTCGGTGCGATGGCGCTCGGAGGGGCGGCGGTGGTCGGCGCGGTCGTGCTCGCGCTGGCGCTCGGCGGCTCCAGGGTCCCGACCGACATCATCCTGGCGGAGGGTCCCGGGACGGCGGTCGTACCCGGACCGGCGATCGACTCCGGTCTCGACGAGCCCGAACCCCAGGAGCCCGGCGGTGAACCGGGCGAGCGTCCCGACGACGACGGCACGCAGCCCCCTCCCGGCATCGTGCCGGGAACCACGACCGACGGCCAGGACGACGGAACGCCCGGCGGCGGAACCGACCAGCCGCCGGCGCCCCCGGGGGGCGGGACCGAGCCTCCGCCGGAGATCCCCGGAGGCGAGAACCCGCCTTCCCCGCCTCCCACGTATCCCCCGTCTCCCCCGCCACTCAGCGCCCCCGGAAGGAGCGCGCTGAGCAACCCACACGGTGTCCCACCAGGTCAGACGTCCGACGCGAGGTCGGCCTCCAGCAGCGTCACGGGCCCTGCCGGCAACGGCGCCCGTCACTGGGTCGACGGTCTCCCGGGCCACGCTGGCGAGCACGGACAGGGGATCGACCGCGGCAAGGGCCTGGACAAGATCCGGGACCGCCTGGGCTCGTGACGGCCGCTCCGCCATACTCGCACCCATGACGGTGCAGAACGGCCACGGCACCCTCCGCCGCGTCTACGTCCGTCCGCCGGATTCCGCTGCTGTCCACGCGTGGGCCGACCATGGTTGGCACGCGCCGATCGATCTCGACCGTGCCGCCGAGGAGCACGCGGCCTTCCGCGCGGAGCTGGAGCGCGCCGGAGCCGAGGTCGTCGTCGGGACGACGCCGGTCCCGGGCGACCCCGACGCGATCTACGCGTACGACCCGTTGCTGCCTACCGACGACGGCGTCGTCGTCCTGCGTCCGGGCAAGGAGCAACGCCGGGGGGAGCCCGACGCCCTCGCCGCCGACCTCGAGGCCCTCGGCTTGAAGGTCCGTGGGCGGCTCGAGGCGCCCGCGACCGCCGAGGGCGGCGACATGTTCTTCCTCGACGAACGGACCCTCCTGGTCGGGATCGGCTACCGCACGAACGAGACCGCCGTCGAGCAGCTGCGGACGTTGCTGCCCGACGTCGACGTCGCGTCCTTCGACCTGCCGCACCTCAACGGCCCCGACGAGTGCCTGCACCTGATGTCGTTCGTCTCCCCGCTCGACGCCGACCTCGCGGTCGTGTACCTCCCCCTGATGCCCGTCCGCCTCGTCCAGCTGCTCGCCGCGCGCGACGTCACGCTGGTGGAGGTGCCCGAAGCCGAGTTCCCGACGATGGGACCGAACGTGCTCGCCCTTGGACCCCGCCTGGCGCTCGCGTTGGAGGGCAACCCGATCACGAAGGAGCGGATGGAGGCGGCCGGGGTCGAGGTCCGCACCTACCGAGGCGACGAGATCAGTCGCAAGGGCGACGGCGGCCCGACCTGTCTGACCCGGCCCCTCGAGCGGGGTTGACGTCGCGGGCACGTCCCGCCACGGGGGGGTCCACCGGCCCGTCCGCCCGATGACCGCCACGACCTACCGTTGAGCCAGACGGGGAGGTGGCGACGCGACGCGTCCGGACCGCTCGACGGTCGGCCGCACCGTGAGCCCAGGTTCGCCGGCGTGTGCTCCTGAGCCACGTCCGCCTGGGTCGCGGGGCGATGCCGACGGATGCGTGAGGGGTCGTCGACCGCACCGTCGTCCGGCCTGAACCCCCCTCGGCCGGACGTTCCGGGCGGGGGCGCGGCGAGCGAGCGCCGCGCCCCCGCCAGCATCTCGGGTCGGCGCAGGCCCGCTGGACACCGGTCGGTATCCTTCGGGCGTGGACGAGTTCTGGGTGCTCCTGCACCTCACCGGCGTATCGGCGTTCCTGATCGTGCACGGCGTCCAGATGTGGATGATGTTCGCCCTGCGTCCCGCCTATCCGGATCGTGCTCGGATCTTCGACCGTGCTGAGATCTCCCGGCGGGCGACCCTCCCGATGTACGTCTCCCTCGGGGTGCTCCTGGTCTTCGGCGTCGTCGCCGGGCTCGCCGGCGACTGGTTCACGGGCGGCGCCGCGTGGCTCTGGGGCTCGATCGTCGTGCTGCTGGTCGTGACCGGCCTGATGTCCATCCTGGCGACCGGGTTCATGCGCAAGGTCCGAGAGGCCACGACCCAGTGGGCAGACGGCAGCTACACGATGAGCGATGAGGAGCTCCAGGCGCTTCTCGACGGACCGCAGGTGGCGCTCTCGAGCGCGATCGGCGGCGTCGGACTGCTGGTGATCTTGTTCCTGATGGTCGTCAAGCCGGGCGCGTGAACCGATGAGCGAGCGCGTCGTCAACTTCTCCGCGGGTCCCGGCGCGCTCCCGCTTCCGGTGCTCGAAGAGGCGCAGCGCGATCTGGTGAGCCTTCCAGGCGTGGGCGCGTCGGCGCTGGAGGTCTCGCACCGTGGCGCATGGTTCCGCTCGACGATCGAGGAGGCCGAGGCGAACCTGCGCGAGCTGCTCGCGATCCCCGACACCCATCGCGTCGTGTTCTGCCAGGGCGGGGCCACGATGCAGTTCTCGATGCTCGCGATGAACCTCCTGCGCGGCGCCACCGTTCCGGCCGAGTACGTGGTGACGGGCTCGTGGGGCGCGAAGGCGGTCAAGGAGGCCGAGCGGGAGGGTCCGACCCGGATCGCCTGGACCGGCCGCGACGAGGGCTTCGTCCGCGTACCCGACACCGAGGAGCTGCTGGAGGTCCTGAGCGGCCACGCCCCCTACGTCCACGTGACGACGAACGAGACGATCCAGGGGGTCGAGTACGCGGACACGCCCGTCGTGCCCGACGCGTCACCGCTCGTCGCGGACGCGTCGTCGGACTTCCTGTCGCGCCCGATCGAGGTCGGCCGCTTCGGGCTGCTGTACGCGGGAGCGCAGAAGAACGCCGGACCCGCTGGGGTGACCGTCGCGATCGTCCGCGAGGATCTGCTCGCGCGGATCCCCGACGGCCTCCCGACGATGCTCGACTACCGCACGTACGTCGAGCACGGTTCGCTGTACAACACGCCACCCGTGTTCTCGATCTACGTGCTCACGCTCGTCACCCGGTGGCTCCGCGACGAGATCGGTGGGCTCGTCGCGATGCACGAGCGCAACCGCGAGAAGGCCGCGCTCCTCTACACGGAGATCGACGCCGCCCCCGGGTTCTACCGGGGGCATGCCGACGAAGGGTCCCGGTCATCGATGAACGTGACGTGGCGTCTGCCGACCGAGGAGCTCGATGCGACGTTCGTCGCCGAGACCGCCGCCGAGGGCATGGTCGAGCTGAAGGGACACCGGAGCGTGGGCGGCATCCGTGCGTCGATCTACAACTCGATGCCCGTCGCGGGAGTCGAGCGCCTGGCCGCGTTCATGCGGGACTTCCGCGCGCGCCACGCCGGGTAGCGGACGCGGCTACTCCTGGGCCACGAGCGCGACGTCGAACTCGGTCCCCTCGGGATCGGTGAACGTCCGCCAGGTGAAGGGCGTGAGCTCGCGCTCGACCCCATCCCACGATCCCCCCAGGTCCTGGATGTGACGGGTCACCGCCTCGAGGTCGGCGACGCCGAGATCCAGGTGGATCCGGGTCTTCCCCTGTTTCGGCTCGGGCACCTTCTGGATGCACACGACCGGGAGCCCGTCGGCGCCCTTCAGGAAGATGAACCGGCCCTCGTCGAACTCGCTGTCGATCTCGGTCCCGAGGACCCCCGCCCAGAAGGCCGCGACCCTCGGTGCGTCGTTCGCGTCGATCGTGATGAACAGGAAGCTGGTGTCGGACATCGGGACCCCCTCAGGCGCCGATCAGCTCGTCGGCCATCTCCGTGTAGACCTCGGTGTGCCGGTCCACGTCATCGGCCGTCGTCGCCGGCGACATCAGCGCCATGTTGTGGAACGGCGTCATCAAGATCCCGCGGTTCAGCAGGTAGAGGTGGATGTAGGGGTCGACCTCCTCGTCCTGCCCCGCGGCGGCCTCGGCCCCGTTGCGCGCGCGGTCGGGGCGGAACAGGTACTCCACCCGGCACCCCAACCGAACGACGTGCCAGGGCAGCTCGCGGCTATCGATCACGCTGCGCACGCCTTCCTCGAAGCGCTCGCCGAGGCCGATCATCCGCTCGAACGCCTCGTCGGTCATCACCTCACCGAGGGTCGCGCGCATCGCCGCGAGCGAAAGAGCGTTGCCCGCGAGGGTCCCGCCGACACCGCCGACGTCGGCGTTCTTCCAGTCGGTGTGCTCGTAGACGCGCGCCGACAGCTCCTCGCTGAATCCGTAGGCGGCGCTCGCGATCCCCGCCCCCAGCGTCTTGCCGATCGTCACGATGTCGGGTTGCAGGCCCCACGCCTTCGTGCAGCCCCCCGGGCCGGCGCTGATCGTGTGCGTCTCGTCGATCAGCAGCAGGGTCCCGTACTTCGTGCACAGCTCACGGACCGCCTCGTGGTACCCGGGATCGGGCAGCACGATGCCGATGTTCGTCAGGGCCGGCTCGAACAAGCAGACGGCCACGTCGCCGTGCGCGAGGGCAGCCTCGAGCCCCTCGAGGTCGTTGATCTCGACCACGCGGGTCGTCTCGTCGAGGGGGACCGGCAGGCCGATGTTCCCCTCGCGGGCCACGACGTTGCCGGCCTCGTCGAGCGTCGCGAACGACTCGTCGACGGACCCGTGGTAACACCAGTTGTGGACGATCACCTTCGAGCGGCCGGTCACCTGGCGCGCCCAGCGGATCGCGAACCGGTTCGCATCGGTCGCGGTCAGCGTGAAGTTCCAATAGGGGACACCGAACCTGCGGGCGAGCTCGGAGCCGACCCAGGTCGCATCCTCGGTCGGGAGCATCAACGTGATGCCCTTGGACGCCTGCGTGGAGATCGCGTCGACGCTCACCTTCGGTGAGTGGCCGGCCATCCCCCCGGTGTCGCCCAGGCAGAAGTCGACGAATCCGTTGCCGTCCACGTCCCAGAAACGGGCGCCCTCCGCACGTTCGACGAACACCGGGTAGTCCCCCGGCCAGCGCGTCATCCAGTTCATCGGGACGCCGAACAGCAGCGACGCCTTCGCGTCCTCGGCGAGCTCGCCCGAGCGCGGGTGACGCTCGCGGAACAGGGCACGCTCGCGCTCCATCAGCTCGTGCAGTCGGGAACGGTCGATCGTCCTCACGTGGGGCCCTCCTCGCTCGGATCCACCGCGGCTCGTGCGGCGAGGCGCAGTCTAGTACCGTCGCCTCGTGAGCTGGCCCGTGGTCCTCGCCGCCGGTGGCCCCCGCGAGCGCGGCCGTGCGTACGGCGCGCAGGCCGCCACGCAGGTCGGGCGATCGATCGAGATCTACGAACGGGTCTTCGCGCACTACGCGCAGCTCCCGTGGGCCGAGGTGCGACGGCGCGCCGCGGCGTTCGTCGAGGCGATCGACGCGTGCGACGTGCAGCTGCTCCCCGAGCTGGAGGGCATCGCGGAGGGTGCCGGGGTCGAGGCCGAGGACGTCTTGGCGGTGAACCTGCGGACCGAGGTCATGTTCGGGCTCGACGCCCGCCCGGCACGGGCCGCGATGAAGGAGTGCACGGCGATCGGGCGGCGGCTCGACGATGGGCAGGTCTGGATCGCGCAGAACTGGGACTGGAAACCGGCGGTACGCGAGACCTGCGTGCTGCTCGTCTGCGCGCCGCACGACCGCCCGGCGTTCGTGACCCTCGTCGAGGCGGGTCTGTGGGCGAAGTGCGGGGCGAACGAGGCCGGGCTGGGTCTGGCGACGAACGCCCTGCAGTCCAGCCGGGACCACGGAGAGCCAGGTGTTCCGTTCCACGCGATCTTGCGCCGGATCTTGACGAGCGCGACCGTCGAGGAAGCGCTCGACGCGGTCCGTCGGGGACCCCGTGCGTCGAGCGCGAACTACCTGATCGGCGGGCGATCCGGTCGGGTCGTCGACCTCGAGTGTGCCCCCGGAGGGCCCGGGGACCTGTTCGCGCAGGAGGGCCCCGCGCTCGTCCACGCGAACCACTTCGTGTGGCCGCTCCGGCCGTTCGAGGATCTGGGCCTGATCGACGGCGAAGACTCCCCCGTACGGCACGCGTGCGCGGCGTCGCGGGCCCCGGACACCCGGACGCTCGAGGATCTCCACGCGCTGCTGTCGTCCCACGACGACCCGTCGGGGAGCGTGTGTGCCCACGGGGATCCGTCCCTGGACCCGGTCGAGGACTACGTCACGGTCGGTTCGTTCGTCGCGGATCTGACGTCCGGGACGATCGCCCTGACCCACGGGAATCCCTGCACCGCACCGTATGAGATCCTCAACCTCTCGGATCTCGTGCGGCGTGCGCGCGAGGGCGCGGGTCAACCCGCCGCCCCAGGGGCCGATACCGGCATCAGATGACCTCACCGCATCCCCTCGCCGGCGTCCGCCGTGCCGCGGTCGCCGTGACCCTGTCGGTGCTCGCCGCGAGCGCCTGCTCCGACGCGGGGATCCCCCGCGGGGTCGATCCGGTCGCGAGCGCCTCGATCGTCGCGACCGTCCCCCCGCGGATCGGTCGTGAGGGATGCGATCGAGGATCGCCCATCGAGGAGATCGACGGCAGGCTCGAGGTGGAGGGACGGGTCGCCGGTGATCGCGACGAACTCTGGGCGTTGTTCGCGACCACGGCGCTCCGGTCGGGCGAGCCGGTCGACGTCCGCTGGCGGATCGGAGGTGACCGGTCGATGCGCGTAACCCTCGTGGGTCCGAACGATCGCGTCGCTCCGGCCCCACCGCCCAGACCGGAGGCCTCGACAGGGTGGGACCGGCCGGGCGAACCGTGGGCCGGGCCGATAACGTTCCCGCAGGCCGGGTGCTGGCGCGTGGTCGTCGAGCGCGCGCGCGTCCGGGGGGAGCTGTGGGTCGAGGTCGGGTGAGGGGCGACCACCCCGGATCGACGAGCAGCTCGGGGTACCATCGGTCGATGACCCGGAGGCCCCCGCTCCCAGCTGTCGCCCTCGCGCTCACGCTGGCCTTCGGCATCGCCGCGGCCGATGGGGCGCCGGCGTCGGCCGGTACACGACCGAAGTGGATCACGCGGATCCAGGAGGTCGTCGGCGACCGCCCGTTCTCGATCGCGATCGGGAACGACGGCGACCACTGGTACCGCCACCGGGCGTGGGTCCGCAGGGCACCCGCCTCGAACGAGAAGCTCCTGCTCTCGATGGCGCTGTTCGAGCGGTACGGCACGACGCGGACGATCCGGACCTGGGCGATGGCCGACGGCCAGGTCGTCGACGGGGTCTTGCGCGGCGACCTGTGGCTCGTGGGGCGCGGGAACCCCGAGATCGACACGCTCGATCTCACTCGGCTGGCCGCTGAGCTCGACGCGGCGGGGATCCGACGGATCCGCGGAGGGGTGCGGGGGGCGATCGGACCGTTCGCCCGCGACTGGTGGGCGACGGGCTGGCGCGACTACTTCCCCGACGTCTACATCGCGTTGCCGACCGCGCTCGCCTTCAAGCAGAACCGCGACGGCTCCGGTGGGATGGTCACCGACCCGGAGCGACGGGCCGCCAAGACGATGACCGCACGTCTCGGGGCGCTCGGGATCGGGGTCCGCGACCCCGCGGGCGCCGGGAAGCCGCCGCAGGGGATGGGACGGCTCGCGTTCGTCGACTCCGACCCCTTGCGAGACGTGGTCCGCCGGATGAACCTGCGCTCACGCAACTTCTGGGCCGAGGTGCTCGGCAAGCGCCTCGGCGCCGACACGTACGGGAGGGGCACGATCGACAACGGCGCGAGGGCGATCTGTGCCTACGCGGCCGCGCACGGCCTGGACTTCACCTGCTACGACGGCTCGGGGTTGTCGTACGCGAACCGTGCCTCGGCGCTCGGGATCGTCCAGCTGCTGTGGGACGCCCAGACGGAGCCGTGGGGCGACACGCTGCGCTCGACGCTCCCCGGCGGCGGGCAGGGCACCCTCGAAGATCGCCTCCTCCAGGTCCGCGTGCGGGCGAAGACCGGCACCCTGGACGACGTGAGCGCCCTGTCGGGATGGGTCTGGCTCCAGCGCTCGAACGAGTGGGCCGAGTTCTCGATCCTGTCGAGCGGCTTCGACGATCAGGCGGCCAAGACGATCGAGGACCAGATCGTCCGTGTCGTCAGCGCGAACGCGATCGACCCCGACCCCACCGACTGATCCGATCGAGGCCGGATCACCCGCGCTCAGCGTTCGTCAGGGTTCTCCCGAGGGTGGACGAGGCCGAACGCGTACGCGTCGACGAGCGCCTCCCACGATGCCTCGATGATGTTCTCGCTCACGCCGACGGTGGTCCACTCGGACTCGCCGTTCGAGGTGTCGATCAAGACCCGGACCACGGCCCCGGTACCGACGCTCTGGTCGAGCACGCGGACGCGGTAGTCCTCCAGCGACATGTGCCCGAGCTCCGGATAGTCATTCGTGAGCGCCTTGCGGAGCGCGTTGTCGAGCGCACCAACGGGCCCCTGCCCCTCCGCCGACTCGATGTGACGCGTGCCCTTGGTCCGGACCTTCACGGTCGCCTCAGCGAGCGGGCCCTCCTCGTCGCCGACCCGCTCCTCCACGTGCACGCGGTAGCTCTCGATGTCGAAGAACGGCTGCTGCCACCCCGCGGCGCGTCGCAACAGCAGCTCGAGCGAAGCCTCGGCGACGTCGAACGCATAGCCGGCGGCCTCACGGTCCTTGATCTGGGCGACCGCGGTCGGGATCGCGTCGTCGGGCATGTCGTAGCCGAACTCGGCCGCCTTCATCCGGATCGTGGCCGCACCGCCGTAGTCCGACGCCACCACCCCGCGACGGTTCCCGACCGTATCCGGCGCGACGTGCTCGTAGGCCCGGGTCAGCCGCGCGACACCGCTGGTGTGCAGCCCCGCCTTGTGGGTGAACGCGTGGCGTCCGGCGTACGGCTGGTGCGCGTCGGGCGCCAGGTTCGCGACCTCCGCCACGTAGTGCGCGAGTTCGGTCAGGTGCTCCACGCTCCCGCCCGGGAGCGCGTCGTCGACCCCCATCTTCAGCACGAGATCGGCGGTGATCGGGATCAGGTCGGCGTTGCCGGTGCGCTCCCCGTAGCCGTTCACGGTTCCCTGCACCTGATACACGCCCGCGTCGACCGCGATCAGCGAGTTCGCCACGGCGCAGCCCGCGTCGTTGTGGACGTGGATCCCGAGCGCGACCGCCGTCTGCGCCTTGACCTCATGGACGATCCGGGCCACGTCGAACGGGAGCATCCCCCCGTTGGTGTCGCACAGGACCAGGCGCTCCGCGCCCGCCTCCTCGGCCGCCTCGAGCACCCGCATCGCGAACCCCGGGTTCGCGACGTACCCGTCGAAGAAATGCTCGGCGTCGAAGAAGACTCGCCGACCCTCGCGCCGGAGGAACGCGATCGAGTCTCGGACCATCTCGACGCCCTCCTCGATCCCGGTCCGCAGCGCCTCGGTCACGTGCAGGTCCCACGACTTGCCCACCAAGCACACGACCTCGGTCCCCGTGTCGAGGAGACCGCGCAGGACCTGGGAATCCTCGGCTCGCTCCCCCGCCTTGCGCGTCATCCCGAACGACGTCAGCTGCGCGTGCTTCAGGGTCTCCTTCGTCGCGACCTTGAAGAACTCGGTGTCGCGCGGGTTCGCACCCGGCCAGCCGCCCTCGACGTAGGGGAAGCCCACCTGGTCGAGCTTGTGAAGGATGCGCAGGCGATCTTCGATCGTGTAGCTGAGGTCCGCACGCTGTGCGCCGTCACGCAGGGTCGTGTCGTACAGCTCGACGGAGGGTGTCGTCGCCTCGCTCACGGGGCCGACCCCTCCACGACCAGATCGCCGACCTCGGTCGTCGTGAAGCCCATCTGCGCCGGCGCGCATGCTCGACATCTGCGAGGTCGCGCTGCGGATCCCCCGGTCGACGTCGTCGGCCGCCTCGTCCTCGCCGAGCTGCCGCAGCAGCATCTCGAGGGCGCCGATCGCCGCGAGCGGATTGATCGTGCCCTTGCCGGTCTCACTGGGCGCGGTGCCACCGATCGGCTCGAACATCGAGACGCCGTGCGGGCTGATGTTGCCCCCGGCGGCGATCCCCATGCCGCCCTGGATCATCGCTCCGAGGTCCGTGATGATGTCGCCGAACATGTTGTCGGTGACGATCACGTCGAACCGGCCGGCGAGTCCAGGAAGTAGATGCACGCTGCGTCGACGTGGACGTAGTCGGTCTCGACGTCCGGGTACTCGAGGCCGACCGCGTCGACGACCCGCTGATAGAGGTCCCCGGCGAACGTCAGCACGTTCGTCTTGTGGACGAGCGTGACCTTCTTCCGGCGGCCGGGCCGCATCGCCAGATCGAAGGCGTAGCGGACGATCCGCTCGACCCCGTGGCGCGTGTTGACCGACTCCTGCACCGCGACCTCGTGCGGCGTGCCCTTGCGGTGGAACCCGCCGGCCCCGCTGTACAGGCCCTCCGAGTTCTCACGCACGACGATCATGTTCACGTCGTCCTCGGTATGGCTCGGTACCAGCGTCTCGACGCCCGGGTAGCGCACGACCGGTCGCAGGTTGACGTACTGGTCCAGCTCGAACCGGATCCGCAGCAGGAGGTCTCGTTCCAGGATCCCCGGCTTCACCCGAGGATCACCGACCGCCCCGAGGTAGATCGCGTCCATCGAACGGAGCCGCTCGAGCTCGTCGTCGGGAAGGACCTCACCGGTGCGGAGGTACCGGTCGGCGCCCAGGTCGAAGTCCACGAGCGTCACCCCGAAGCCGTGACGCTCCCGTACCGCCTCGAGGACCTTGAGCCCCTCGCCGATCACCTCCGGTCCGGTGCCGTCGCCGGCGATCACCCCGATCGTGTGGGTCCGGGTCACGGGGTGACCTCGTTCGACTGCGCGGCGTCCTTCGCCTGGACCTGGAGGGCGCGGTTGATCGCGGCCAGGTAGGCGCGGGCGCTCGCCTCGACGACGTCGGTGGCGACCCCGCGGCCGGTGACGCGCCGGCCGTCGACGTCGAGCTGGACGACGACGTCGCCGAGCGCGTCGGACCCGCCGGTGACCGAGGAGACGTTGAAGCTCACGAGACGCGCCTCGATCCCCGACGCGCGCGCGATCGCACCCATCGCGGCGTCGATCAACCCATCGCCGATCGCCGACTCCTCGACCGTCTCGTCACCCTTCTTCAGGTGAACCGTGGCGCGCGGCTGGAGATGGGTACCGCCCCCGACGACCACCGATTCGAGCACGAAGAGGTCCTCCTCGGCCGATCCGAGCTCCTCGGCCACGATCGCGGCCAGGTCCTGGTCGGTCAGGCTGATCTTGCGGTCCGCGAGATCCTTGAACCGCGCGAACGCGCGGTTCAAGGGCGCCTCGTCCAGGGTGATCCCCAGCTTGTCCAGCGCGTCGACGAACGCATGGCGGCCACTGTGCTTGCCCAGGACCAGACGGTTGCCCTCCAGCCCGATCTCGAGGGGATCCATGATCTCGTAGGTCTCGCGGTTCGCGAGCACACCGTGCTGGTGGATCCCGCTCTCGTGCGCGAACGCGCTGGACCCGACCACGGCCTTGTTCGGCTGGACGCCGTACCCGGTGGTCATGCTCACCAGCCGAGAGGTCCGGGTGATCTCCTTGATGTTCAGCCCGTGGGTCACGCCTAGGTGCTCCCGACGGGTCCGCACGATCATCGCGATCTCCTCGAGCGAGCAGTTGCCCGCCCGCTCGCCGATCCCGTTGACCGCGACCTCGACCTGACGCGCGCCGTTCTCGATCCCGGCGAGCGCGTTCGCGACGGCGAGCCCCAGGTCGTTGTGGCAGTGGGTCGAGATCACGACCTCGTCCGGGAGGTCGTCGCGGACGATCCGGATCAGTTCGCCGAACTCGCTCGGCGTGGCGTACCCGACCGTGTCGGGAACGTTGATCGTCGTCGCCCCGCAGCGCACCGCGAGGCGATAGCACTCGAGCAGGAAGTCGAGCTCGGTGCGGGTCGCGTCCTGCGCCGAGAACTCGACGTCGTCGGTGTAGGTCTTCGCGAGCTTCACGTTGTCCTCGATCGCCTGCAGGACCTGCTGGTTCGACATCTTGAGCATCGCGCCCATCTGGATGTCGCTCGTCGAGATGAACGTGTGGATCCGCCAGCGCTCCGCGCCCTTGAGGGCCTCGGCCGCGCGCTCGATGTCGCCGGTCGCGGTGCGGGCGAGCGCGGCGATCACCGGCCCCTTCATCGAGTCGGCGATCTCGCGGACGGCCTCGAACTCACCCTGCGACGAGATCGGGAACCCGGCCTCGAGGATGTCCACCTGCAGCCGCGCGAGCTGCTCGGCGATCTCCACCTTCTCGGGGCGGGTGAGCGCGATCCCGGGGGCCTGCTCCCCGTCGCGAAGGGTCGTGTCGAAGATCCGGACTACGTCAGCGTCGGTCATGCCGGCGGTACCTTCCTGTCGCTGTCCAACCACGGCATCATCTGGCGCAGCTCGCGCCCCACCTGCTCGAGCTGGGACGTCTGCGCCTCGCGCCGAAGTCGCAGGAAATCGGGGAACCCCGCGTCGGCCTCGGCGATCCACCGCTGCGCGAACGTGCCGTCCTGGATCTCGGTGAGGACCTGCTTCATCTGCTGACGGGAGTGCTCGTCAACCACACGAGGGCCGCTCTGGTAGTCGCCCCACTCGGCGGTGTCGGACACGCTGTAGCGCATCCACGACAGCCCGCCCTCGTAGATCAGGTCGATGATCAGCTTCAGCTCGTGGAGGCATTCGAAGTACGCGATCTCCGGCTGGTAGCCAGCCTCCACGAGCGTCTCGAAGCCGTTCCTGATCAGCTCGGAGATGCCGCCGCACAGGACGGTCTGCTCACCGAACAGATCGGTCTCGGTCTCCTCCTTGAACGTCGTTTCGATGATGCCGGCGCGCGCGCACCCGATCCCGGCGCCGTAGGCGAGCGCGCGCTCCCGCGCCTTCCCGGTCGCGTCCTGCTGCACGGCGACCAGGCCGGGCGTGCCGATCCCCTGCTCATACGTGCGGCGGACGAGGTGCCCGGGGCCCTTCGGCGCGATCATCGTGACGTCGACCCCCGCGGGCGGCACGACCGTCCCGAAGTGGACCGAGAATCCGTGGGCGAACATCAGCATGTCCCCGTCCTTCAGGTTCGGGGCGATGTCCTCGGCGTAGACCTTCGCGTGGGAGGTGTCCGGGAGCAGGCACATCATCGACGTCCGCCTCGGCGACGGCCTCCGCGGTGTCGAGGACGCGCAGACCGGCCTCCTCGGCCGTCGCGCGACTCGCCGACCCGGGGCGCAGCCCGACCCGAACGTCGTACCCGCTGTCCTGAAGGTTCTGGGCGTGGGCATGACCCTGGGAGCCGAAGCCGAGGACCGCGATCTTCTGCCCGGTCAACGCGGAGGCGTCGGTGTCATTCTCGTAGTAGATCGTCGCCATCTGACTCCGTTCCTTCCTGTGTACGGCCTGTGAGGTGAGGTGGACGTCAGCCGATCGCGCTCTTCAGGACGCGTTCGCGGATCCCGCGATCGCCACGCGCCAGGGCGATGCGACCCGTCCGCGAGAGCTCCACGATCCCGAAGTCCTCGACCAGCTCGAGCAGCGCCTGGAGCTTGTCCGGCTTGCCGGTCGCCTCCAAGGTGAGCGTCGCGTGCGTCACGTCGACGATGTTCACCCGGAACACCTCGGCGATCTCCATCACGCGGGCCCGGGCATCGCCGGAGGCACGCACCTTCACCAACATCAGCTCGCGCTCGACGGCCGAGCCCGGCTCGTGCTCGAGGATCTTGATGATGTTGATCAGCTTGTTCAGCTGCTTCGTGACCTGCTCCAACGGCTTCATCTCGACGTTGACGACGATCGTCATCCGTGAGACGCCGGGGGTCTCGGTGGCCCCCACCGCGAGCGAGTCGATGTTGAACCCGCGGGCCGCGAACAGCCCCGCCACGCGGGTCAACACACCGGGCTTGTCCTCGACGAGTACCGAGATCGTGTGCAGCGCATCGCCGTTCGTCATGCGATCGGAGCCTCCGAAGGGTCGGTGGTGGGCTGGACCTGCTCGGGCCCGAGGATGATGTCGTCGTTCGAGGCGCCGGAGGGCACCATCGGGAACACCATCTCGCCGGGGTCGACGCGGAAGTCGATCACCACGCTCCGATCGGTGATCGCGTACGCCTTCTCGATCGCCGCATCGACCTCGTCGGGACTCTCCACCCGAAGCCCGACCGCGCCGTAGGCTTCGGCCAACTTCACGTAGTCGGGCACGTTGGGGTCGAGCCACACGCCCGAGTAGCGCTCGTCGAAGAACAGCTCCTGCCACTGGCGGACCATCCCGAGGTACCCGTTGTTCAAGATCGCCGTGACGAACGGGATGTCCTCGGTCCGGCTGGTCGCGAGCTCCTGCGCCGTCATCTGGAAGCAGCCGTCGCCGTCGATCGCGACCACACGCTTCTTCGGCTGGCCGACCTTCGCGCCCATCGCCGCCGGGACCGCGAAGCCCATCGTGCCGAGACCGCCGGAGTTGATCCAGTGCCGGGGCCGCTCGAACCGCCAGTACTGCGAGGCGTACATCTGGTGCTGCCCGACGCCGCTGACGAGGATCGTGTCGGCGTCCGCCAGGGCGTGCAGCCGCTCGACGCAGTGCTGTGGCTTCAGCAGCCCGTTCGAGGTGTCGTACCGGTAGGGGTACGTCTCCTGCCACTCCTTCAGCTGGGCGAGCCACGCAGATCGGTCGGGGACCCCACCCGCCTCGTCCTGGCGCTTCACGAGCTCGGCGGCGAGCTTGCCGATCACGTCCTTGCAGTCGCCGACGATCGGCACGTCGACCACGCGGTTCTTGCCGATCTCGGCCGGATCGATGTCGACGTGCACGACCTTCGCATGCGGAGCGAACCCGGCCAGCTTGCCGGTGACACGGTCGTCGAAGCGCGCGCCCAGCGCGACCAGCAGGTCAGCCTTCTGCATCGCGGTGACGGCCGTGTAGTTCCCGTGCATCCCGGGCATACCCAGGCAGAGCTCGTGGGAGTCGGGGAACGCGCCGCGCGCCATCAGCGTCGTGACGACCGGGAGCTTCCCCGTCGTGGCGAGCTGGAACAGCTCCTTATGGGCGTCAGCCTTGATCACGCCGCCGCCGACGTACAGCACCGGCCGCTTGGCCTTGAGGATCATCTTCACGGCCTCGCCGATCTGACGGGCGTTGCCCTTCGTCGTGGGCTTGTAGCCGGGCAGCGAGACCCGATCCGGCCACTTGTAGTTCACGTCGGCGATCAACACGTCCTTCGGCAGGTCAATCACGACCGGACCGGGGCGGCCGGTGCTGGCGATGTGGAACGCCTCGCGGACCGTCTCGACGATCTGCGCGGGGTCCTTCACCAGGAAGTTGTGCTTCGTGACGGGCATCGTGATGCCGGTTACGTCGGCCTCCTGGAACGCGTCGTTGCCCACGACCGGGGTCGGGACCTGGCCGGTGATCGCGACGATCGGGACGGAGTCCATCTTCGCGTCGGCGAGGGGGGTGACGAGGTTCGTCGCCCCGGGCCCGGACGTGGCCATGCACACGCCGACCTTGCCGGTCGCCCACGAGTAGCCCTCGGCGGCGTGCCCGGCGCCTTGCTCGTGGCGGCACAGGATGTGGCGGATCGGGCTCTTGTCGACGAGCGGGTCGTAGATCGGCATGCTCGCCCCGCCCGGGATGCCGAAGATGACCTCGACCCCCTCCTGCTCGAGGGCCTTCAGCAGCGCCTCCGCGCCGGTCATCTTCATCCCGCCGCCACCTCCTCGGGACGGTCCTCGACGGGACCGGTCTCGACCCGCCGGACCTGCGCCTGCAGGCGGTGCGCCAGGTTGCGGCACGCCCGCTCGAACTCCCAGGGGGTCCAATCCCGGCGCCGGGTCTGCAGGACGTCGGGTTCGGTCTCCTCGGAGAACCCGAACCCACCGCCCAGGTAGGTCACCTCGGAGGCGAGGTAGCGGTCGACGACGGCGCGCGTGGACGGGTCGGCGGCCTCGACGGTCACCTGCGCGGGCCCCTCCCACAGCACGCTCGCGACCACGGTTCCGTCTCGCTCGAACTCGTACCGCATGGTGCGCTCCTTCCGTGGCCGGCTCCCGTGGACCCGGCGGTGCTCCGACGATCGGCGGGTAGAAAAAACCCCCCGCGGCGGCGAGGGGCATCTGGCGCGGGGGGTCATCGGGCCTCTCGGCCCGCCCGCGCCTAGGCGATAAGTACCAGGGTGCTGCGACCCGTGATCACGGTGCTCGTATGCATGTCCGTCGGACAGTGTGGGCGCGCGGTGCGGAGCGTGTCAACCTCGGCGGCCCAAGGCTCACGTAGCATCACGGGATGTTCACGAACCACGTACTCGACGCCGGCGGGGTGCGCTGCCGCGTCCTGGTGGACGGGTGGCGCGCCGTATCGCCTCGGTTCGTGTTCCGCGGGTACGACGAGGACGTCCACGGGCCGCTCGTGCGCCCCGGGATGGACGCGGACGGACTCCTGCCCGGCCGTTTCGCGGCGCTGCTGATCGAGAGCCCGGACGGGCTGGTCCTGGTGGATGCGGGCATGGGGCCGTTCGCGGGCGAGATGGAGGCCGGCCGGCTCACGGGGGAGCTCGACGCGCTCGGCATCTCCCGGACCGACATCGGGACCGTCGTCGTCACCCACGGACACGCCGACCACGTCGGGGGGCTCGTCACGAACGACGGCGTCCCCGCCTTCTACGAGGCACGACACCTCGTCCACCCCGCCGAGCTGGCCTTCTGGCGCTCTCCGGCGGCCCGGGAGCTGCCGGGCGACGCGGGCGAGCCCGCCCGGGTCGCCTTCGGTGCCCTGCGCGCCGGCGGCCTCCTGGACGAGGCGACCGGCGGAGCGCCGGTCGCCTCGGGCGTCCGGATCCTCGAGGCCCCCGGGCACACCCCCGGCCACCTCGCCGTCGTGGTCAACGACGCGCTGCTGTGGGCCGGCGACGCGATCGTCCACCCGGTCAACGTGCCGCATCCCGAGTGGGTGAGCGCCGCCGACATGGACGCTCGCAACGCCCAGACCCGCGTGGAGCTGCTCGAACGCGCCGCCGACGACCGGCTCATGCTGGCGGGAAGTCATCTGCCCGTCGAGGGCACGGTCCGCCGCGAGGCGGCCGGATTCGCGTTCGACATCGCGTCGCCCGGTTGACCCGGGTGACCACCCCGAAGCCGGTCCGGCTAGCATGGGGGTACCCGATGCAGGCTTCCATGCCAACGGCGTTCGAGTCTCCACTCGTCGTCGTCTCGAACCGAGGCCCCGTGTCCTTCAGCCGCGATGAGGGCGGGGCCCTGATCGGCGAGCGTGGGTCCGGCGGCCTCGTCACCGCCCTGGCCGGCGTGCTGTTCGAGTCCGATGCCACGTGGCTCGCCGCGGCGATGACGGATGCCGACCGCGAGGTCGCCGCGACCGGCCGGCCGATCGACGTCGAGCCCGCCGGACGGGCGTCGTTCGTCGACATCGACCCGGTCCGCTACGAGGGCTACTACAACGGCATCGCGAACCGGGTGCTCTGGCTGATGCACCACTACCTGTTCGATCTGGCCTATCTGCCGGCGTGGGACACCGAGACCCGACTGATCTGGAACGACTACCGCGAGGTGAACGCGACCTTCGCGAAGGCCCTCGACGCCGAACGCGACCGCGACCCCGTCTACCTGGTGCAGGACTACCAGCTGAGCCTGGTCCCTCAGATGCTCCGGGACATGCAACCGAACGCCCGGATCACGCACTTCACGCACACTCCCTTCGCCGGCCCGACGTACCTGCGGCTGCTGCCGGCGGGGATGCGCGAGGAACTGCTCCGCGGGCTGCTCGGCGCCGACATCCTGGGGTTCCAGGCCGATCGCTGGGCCGAGAACTTCCTGCTGGCCGTCCGCGACACCCTGCACGACGCCCACGTGGACGTGCGACGGCGGCGGATCGACATCGACGGCCGGCGGGTGCTGGTGCGCGGCTACCCGATCGCGCTGGACCCCGTGCCGCTGCGCCGCACGTCCACCTCCCGCGAGGTCAAGGAGCTGCGCCGCGAGTTGGGGGCGTGGCGCGGCGACGCGAAGCTCTTGCTCCGGGTCGACCGGCTGGAGCTGTCGAAGAACATCGTGCGCGGCTTCCACGCGTACGACACCTTCCTCACCGAGCACCCGGAATGGCGCGGGAAGGTGCGGTTCCTGTCGATCCTGCCGCGCTCACGCACCGAGATCCCCGAGTACGTGTCGTACGCGGAGCGGACCCTGGAGACGGCCGCCGAGATCAACGCGCGGCACGGAGGCCAGGACTGGACCCCGCTCGAGGTGAGGACCGAGGAGGACTACATCGGGGCGGTGGCCGCCTACGGTCTGTACGACACGCTCCTGGTGAACCCGATCTTCGACGGGATGAACCTCGTCGCGATGGAAGGGCCGCTGGTGAACAAGCGCCACGGGACCCTGGCGCTGTCGGTGAACGCGGGCGCGTACGGCCGGCTCGGCCGCCACGCGATCGCCCTCAACCCGTTCGACGTCGTCGAGACCGCCGAGGCGATCCACCTCGGCCTGACGATGCCGGAGGACGAGCGGACCCGCCGGGCCCGAGGGCTGATGCGCTCGGTCCTCGCCAGCAGCCCGACCCGATGGCTCACGGCGCAGCTGCGAGATCTCGACGCGGTCCGCGGGGTCGTCGCACGTCCTCGTCCCAAGCCGTTCGCGGAGGAGCCGTTCGACGGCGAGCCGGCGGTGCCCGACGAGCTGAACGGCGGGCTCCACAGGCCCGAGGGCTGAGTCAGCGTCGCACGCGGACGCGGCGGGCCAGACGGGGGCGACGATCCGCCGGGCCGACCTCCCCCCGGCTGAGGTTCATCGCGGTGCCGATCAGCGACACGTGTGAGAACGCCTGAGGGAAGTTGCCGACCAAGCGGCGCCGGACCGGGTCGTACTCCTCGGAAAGGAGCCCCAGGTCGGTGCGAACGTCGAGCACGCGCTCGAACAGCTCTCGCGCCTCGTCGGTCCGACCCTGGAGCGCCAGGCAGTCGGCGAGCCAGCACGTGCACGGGAGGAACGCGCCCTCGCTTCCGGGCAGACCGTCGACGTGGGACCCGGTGTCGTAGCGCAGGACGAACCCGTCCGCCAGCAGCCGTTCCGCGATCGCGTCGACCGTCCCGCGGACTCGGGGATCGGTGGCGGGCAGGAACCCGACGAGCGGGATCATCAGGGTCGCCGCGTCGAGGTGCTTCGAACCGTACGACTGGGTGAATGCCCCGAGCTCGTCGTCGAAACCCTCGCGACAGACCTCGTCGTGGATCTCGGTGCGCAGGGCGCGCCAGCGCTCGACCGGCCCGTCGAACCCGAACAGCTCGACGTCGCGGATCGCGCGGTCGATCCCGACCCAGGCCATCACCTTGGAGTGGGTGAAGTGGCGCTGGCCGCCGCGGACCTCCCAGATGCCTTCGTCGGGCTCGCGCCAGCGCGACTCCAGGGCGTCGAGGATCCGCAGCTCCATCTCCCACGCGGCGGCCTCGTGCGGGAGCCCCTCCCGCGACGCCTGGTGCAGCAGGTCGAGGATCTCGCCGTACACGTCGAGCTGGAACTGGCGCGAGGCGTCGTTGCCGACCCGAACGGGGAGCGAGCCCTCGTAGCCGGTCAGCCACCCGAGCTCCATCTCGGGGATCCGGCGCTCACCCGCGAGCCCGTACATGATCCGCAGGTCGTGCGGGTCCCCGGCCACCGCGCGCAGGAGCCATTCGCGCCACGCCCCCGCCTCGCGCTCGTAGCCGGCCTGCAGCAGGCTGTACAGGGTGAACGTGGCATCACGGAGCCAGCAGAACCGGTAGTCCCAGTTCCGCGATCCACCGAGCTCCTCCGGGAGCGACGTCGTGACCGCCGCGACGATCCCTCCGGTCGGACGGTAACTGAGCGCCTTCAGGGTGATGAGCGACCTCATGACCGCATCGCGCCACTCGCCACGGTACGTGCACTGCGTGGTCCAGTCGCGCCAGAAGCGCGTCGTGGCGCGGGCCGCGTCCCACGGATCGATCCGCGGCGGCGGAAGCTCGTGCGAGCGGTGCCAGACCAGGATGAACGCCACACGCTCCCCGGCCCGGACCTGCAGGTCGGACGTGACCAGTCCGGTCACGACCTCGAGCGGGGCGTCGGTGCGGAGCTCCACGGCGTCGGGGCCCGCGACCGCGGTGACGCTCCGCTTCCCCTGCCGAAGCCACGGGACGGCGGCCCCGTAGTCGAAGCGCAGGTTCAGCTCCATCCGCATCGGAACCACGCCGCGTAGCCCCTCGACCAGCCGCACCACCCGGGCCTGACCCCGTCGCGGCGTCATGAAGTCGGTCACGCGGACGGAACCGGATCCGACCTCGTACTCGGTCTCGAGCACGAGCGTGTCGGGACGGTAGGCGCGCCGCGTCCGGAAGGGCTCGGACGGAGCGAGCAGCCAGCGTCCGTGCTCGGGCTCACCGACCAACGCCGCGAAGCACGCGCCCGAGTCGAAGCGCGGCAGACACAGCCAGTCGATCGAGCCGTCACGGCCGACGAGCGCAGCCGTGTGCGTGTCGCCGATCAGCGCGTAGTCCTCGAGCGGGAGCGCCACGGCCCGACACTACCGCGCGGTCAGCCGTCGAGGACGTCGAGGAACTCGTCGAGATCGGGGGCGACGCTGTACGTCGGCTCGAGGTAGCCCTCGAGCGCCTCGATCGTCTTGTAGCCGTTGCCGGTGACGAACGCGACCGTCTCCTCGTCGGGACGGATCACGCCCTGCTCGGCGAGGCGTTTGAGGTTCGCGATCGTGACGCCGCCGGCCGTCTCGGTGAACACGCCCTCGGTCGAGGCCAGCAGCTCGATCCCCTCGACGATCTCGGCTTCCGTGCACCACTCGATCGCGCCCTGGGTCTGGCGCGAGACCTGCATCGCGAACATCCCGTCGGCGGGTGAGCCGATCGCGAGCGACCGCGCGATCGTGTCGGGCTTCATAGGTGTGACCTGCTCGTCGCCGTTCTTGAAGGCCTGGGCCACGGGGCGGCAGCCTTCGGGCTGGGCGCCGGACACGCGGTAGGGCTTCTCCTCGACCGCGCCGATCGCGATCAGCTCGGAGAACGCGCGGTGGACCTTCGTGAGGAGCGCGCCGGAGGCGATCGGGACGACGACGTGATCGGGCAGGCGCCAGCCGAGCTGCTCGGCCACCTCGAACCCGAGCGACTTCGACCCTTCCGCGTAGAAAGGCCGCATGTTCACGTTCACGAACGCCCACGGCAACGCCTCCGCCACCTCGGAGCACAGCCGGTTCACGGCGTCGTAGTTCCCCTTGACCGCGACGACCTTCGCACCGTAGGCCTCGGTCGCGAGGATCTTCGCGCGCTCGAGATCCTCGGGCACGAACACGTAGCAGGGCATGCCGGCCTTCGCGGCGTGCGCCGCGGTCGCGTTCGCGAGGTTCCCGGTGGAGGCGCACGAGATGGCCTCGAACCCGAACGCGCGGGCCATCGTGATCGCGACGCTGACGACGCGGTCCTTGAACGAGTTCGACGGGTTGACCGAGTCGTCCTTGATCCAGAGCTTCTCGAGCCCGAGCCGCTCGGCGAGGTTGTCGGCGCGGCGAAGCGGCGTGAAACCGGCCCCGAGGTCGACGCGCTCGATCCCGGGACCGCCGGGCAGCAGGTACTCGTACCGCCAGAGCGACAGGGGCCCGGCCTCGACGTCACGACGGAAGTCGTCGCCGTCGAGCGACTGGAGGTCGTACGAAGGCTCGAGTGGACCGAAGCACTCCTCGCAGATCGTGAGCGGCTCGACCGGGTATTGCTGACCGCAGATCCGGCACTGCAGCGCCGCGGGCGTCGTGATGCCCCTGGCAGTGGTCACCACGTCGTCGCTCCTGTGTCGGCCGACCCGACGGTGCGCGCGTACTTCGCGAGCGCCCCCTGCGTGTACTTGGGCGCGGGCGCGGTCCACTCGGCACGGCGTCGCTCCAGCTCAGCGTCGTCGACGACCATGTCGATCCGGCGGTTCGCGGCGTCGATCACGATCTCGTCGCCCTCGCGGACCAGCGCGATCGGACCGCCGACGCACGCTTCCGGCGCCACGTGTCCGACCGAATACCCCTTCGTGGCGCCGCTGAACCGCCCGTCGGTGATCAGGGCGACGTCCTTGCCGAGGCCGGCTCCGGCCACCGCGGCCGTCACCGCGAGCATCTCGGGCATGCCTGGAGAGCCCTTCGGACCCTCGTAGCGGATCACGATCACGTCGCCGGCCTCGATCCGGCCGGCGGCGACCGCGTCGAACGCCTCCTTCTCGGAGTCGAACGGCCGGGCACGGCCGCGGAAGTCGAGGGAGGCGGCGCCCGCGGTCTTCATGACGCAGCCGTCCGGCGCGAGGTTGCCGCGCAGGATCGCGGTCCCGCCCTCGGCGTGGATCGGATCGGCGGCGGGACGTACGACGGTCCCGTCGGGTGCGGGCGGGTCGAGCGCCTTGAGGTTCTCCGCGATCGTCCCGCCGGTGACCGTCACGCAGTCCCCGTGCAGGAGCCCCATGTCGAGGAGCTCCTTCATCACGACCGGCACACCGCCGACGCGGTCGAGGTCGCTCATCACGAACCGCCCTGCCGGACGGACGTCGACGAGGTGCGGGGTCCGGCGCGAGATCCGGTCGAAGTCCTCCAACTCGAGCTCCACGTGCGCCTCACGCGCGATCGCGAGCAGGTGCAGGACCGCGTTCGTCGATCCGGCGACCGCCATCACGACCGTGATCGCGTTCTCGAAGGCCTCCTTCGTCATGATCTGCCGCGGACGGAGGTCCATCTCGACCACCTTCGTCGCGGTCAGACCGGTCTCGCGCGCGGCGACCTCTCGCCGGTAGTCGACGGCGGGAGGGCTCGCGCTCCCGGGCACGGACATGCCCAGGGCCTCGCCGACGCAGGCCATCGTGTTGGCCGTGTACATCCCGGCGCACGACCCGGTGCCCGGGCAGGCGCTGCGCTCGACCGCCAGCAGCTCGTCGTCGGACATCGAACCCTTCGCGTGGGCGCCCACGGCTTCGAACACGTCCTGGATCGTGACGTCCTTGCCGGCGTACGTACCGGGCAGGATCGTGCCGCCGTACAGGTAGACGCTCGGCAGGTCCATCCGTGCCATCGCCATCAGCATCCCGGGCTCCGACTTGTCACAGCCGGCGATGCCGACCAGCGCGTCGAGCCGTTCCGCGTGGACGACCAGCTCGACCGAGTCCGCGATCAGGTCGCGGCTCATCAGCGAGGCCTTCATCCCCTCGTGTCCCATCGCGATGCCGTCGGACACCGCGATCGTCGTGAACTCGATCGGGACGCAGTCCCCCTGGCGGACGCCCTCCTTCGCCAGCGCGGCCAGCTTGTCGAGGTGGTAGTTGCAGGGGGTCACCTCGTTCCAGCTGGAGGCCACGGCGACCTGCGGCTTCCCGAAGTCCTCCTCGCTGAAGCCGACGGCCCGGAGCATCGCCCGTGCCGGTGCGCGCTCGGGGCCTTCGGTGACCTCCCAGCTGCGGGGACGCCTGCGCCCGCTTCCCATCTCGTGGACCTCCCTCGCTCCCGTGACCTGGCGACGCCGGGCAGAGGCCCCCACGGTAGCAACGCCGCGGTGACGCCGACGACGGCGCCGTCGATAGGATGCGATCGATGGAGGCTCTCGGCCGCGTGAACGGGTTGGTGATCGACGGCGCCGACACGATGAGCCTCGCCCGGTTCTGGGCGGAGGTGTTCGGCACCGACATCGACGAGGCGTCGGAGGACGGCCGCTACGTCGACCTGTCGCCGAACGACCGTGCGCCGCTCCTGCGGTTCCAGCGCGTGCCCGAGGTCAAGACCTCGAAGAACCGCCTCCACCTCGACGTGGAGGTCGAGGACGTGGCGCGTGCGGTCGAGGAGGTCGAGCGGCTGGGAGGGTCGCTCGTCCATCCCGAGCGGACCGAGTACGGATGGGACTACGCGGTCGTCGCCGACCCCGAGGGCAACGAGTTCTGCCTGATCAAGGAGGGCGAGGCATCGTGAACGTCCCGACACCCCCGGATCTCGGTCGCTCCTGGTGGTTGCGGGAGGCCCTCGCGCTCCCCGAGTTCCATGACCCGCGGGCCCCCGCGCTCGTCGGTGACGTCACGGCCGACGTCGTGATCCTGGGCGGCGGCTACACGGGGTTGTGGACCGCGTGGTTCCTGAAGGAACGCGATCCTGGGATCGACATCGTCCTGCTCGAGGCGGACATCTGCGGCGGTGGACCGAGCGGTCGCAACGGCGGCTTCTGCGACGGGTGGTACGGCCACGTCGCGGACCTGATCCCGACCTACGGCGCCGCGGCCGCCAAAGAGCTCCTGGACGCCGCCGGTCCCTCGCCCGACGAGATCGGCGCCTGGTGCGACGCGCACGGCGTCGACGCGTGGTGGCGCAAGGGCGGCGACCTGGCGGTGGCGTCGGCGTCGGCGCACGAAGGACGATGGGTGGGCACGGTCGATGCCGCCCGACGCCTGGGGGTCGAGGACCACTACCGCGTCCTGACGGCGGACCAGGTGGCCGAGCGGGTCCGCTCCCCGATGTTCGGTGGCGCGCTGTTCCTGCCCGACGCCGCGACGGTCCACCCGGCCCGGCTGGCCCGTGGCCTGCGGCGGGTGCTGCTCGAGCGGGGCGTGCGGATCTACGAGAACACGCCCGCCACGAGGATCGGGTTCCGACGACCGGTCGTGGTCGAGGCGCCGGGCGGGTCCGTTCGGGCCGCGGAGGCCGTGATCGGGATCGGCGCGTGGGCGACGCCGTGGAAGGCGTTCAAGCCGATCCTCACGGTGCGTGGCTCGTACATGGTGGTCACCGCGCCCGCCCCGGAGAAGATCGAGGAGATCGGCTGGACCGGCGGCGAGGCGGTCCGCGACCTGCGCTCGTCGATCCACTACCTGCGCACGACCCCCGACGGGCGGATCGCGTTCGGGCTCGGCGGGCTCCAGCCCGACCTGGCCCGCAAGATCGATCCGCGCTACGCCTACGACGAGCGGATGGTCCGCCGGGTCGCAGCGGATCTGTACCGGATGTTCCCCACGTTCGAGGGCGTGCCGATGGAGGCAGGCTGGGGCGGACCGATCAACGTCAGCGGGTTCACGATGCCGTTCTTCGGGTCGTTGCCGCCGGGCAACGTCCACTACGGCCTCGGCTACACGGGCAACGGTGTGGCGCCGTCACACCTGGGCGGCAAGATCCTCGCGTCCCTCGTGATGCAGGCGGACGACCCGCTCACCCGCCTGGCCGTCGTCACGCGCGAACCGAAGCGCTTCCCGCCCGAGCCGATCCGCTCGCCGGGGATGCTGATCGCGAACGACGCGATCCGCCGCAAGGACGACCGTGAAGCCGACGGGCGCGAGGCCGATCTGCTCACCGCCTCCATCGCGGGACTCCCGCGCCGGATGGGCTTCAACCTCGGGCCCGGACCTCGGAGGGAACCGTGATCGACGTTCCCCCCGACCACGGTCGCAGCTGGTGGCTCCGCGAGTGCCTGGACCTGCCGGAGTTCGCCGGCGAACCCGCGCCGCAGCTCGCCGCCGACACGTCGGCCGACGTCGTGATCGTCGGTGGCGGGTACACGGGGCTGTGGACCGCCTGGTTCATCACCGAACTCGACCCGGGCGCCGACGTCGTCGTGCTGGAGCAGGACATCTGCGGAGGCGGCCCGAGCGGCCGCAACGGTGGGTTCGTGAACTCGTTCTGGGGGGAGCTGCCCACCCTCGTCGAGGAGGTCGGCCCGGACGCTGCCCTCCGTCTGTGCGAGGCGGGCGAGGACTCGGTCCGCGCGATCGGGGAGTTCTGTCGGGAGCACGGGTTCGACGCCTGGTACCGGGCCGACGGCGACCTCGGCGCGGCCTCGTCGGATGCCCAGGTCGGCGCCTGGGCCGACCAGGTGATCACGGTGGACCGGCTCGGGATCGGCGACCGATTCCAGGTCCTGTCGACCGAACAGGTCCGCGAGAAGGTCGGCTCGCCGGTGCTCCGTGGCGGGGTGTTCACGACGTACGGCGCGACCGTCCAGCCGGCGAGGCTGGCGCGAGGGCTCCGCACCGCGGTGATGGGCCGGGGCGTCCGCGTGTACGAGGGCACCCCGGTCTCGCGCTTCGGCACCGGTTCGACGGTGGTCGTCGAGACACCGGGCGGAACCGTCCGCGCCGGCGCGGGCGTGCTCGCGATGAACGCCTGGGCACAGCATTGGAAGCGGTTCCGGCGGCTGATCACGGTCCGCGGCTCGTACATCGCGCTGACCGCGCCGGCGCCGGAGAGGCTCGAGGCGCTCGGGTGGACCGACGGGATGGGCGTGTGGGACCACCGGTCCGCTCTCCACTACGCCCGGAACACCCCCGACGGGCGCATCGCGTTCGGGATCGGCGGGATGCAGCCCAACCTGGCTCGCTCGATCGACCCCCGCTACGCGTACGACGGCGACGCGATCCGGATCGCGATCGAGGACCTGCATCGGATGTTCCCGACCTTCGCGGACGTGCCCGTCGAGGCGGCGTGGGGCGGTCCGATCGACGTCAGCGGTCGGCACGAACCGTTCTTCGGGTCGTTCGAGGAGGGGACGGTGCACTACGGGCTCGGGTACACGGGCAACGGCGTGGGACCGGCGCACCTGGGTGGGCAGATCCTCGCCCATCGGGCCCTGGGCCGGTACGGCGAGGTCCTCGAGTTGCCGATCGTGGACCGGGACCCTCGACGCTTCCCACCCGAGCCGATCAGATCCCCGGGCGCGATGGTCGCGAACCACGCGATCCACCGGCGTGATCGCGCGTTCGACGAGGGCCAAGAGCCCAACCCCTTCACCGACTTCGTCGCGAAGCTGCCGCGGCGCCTCGGCTATAACCTCGGGCCATGACACAGGGACTCCCACGCCAGGCCGCGTACTCGTGGTGGTTCGAGGAGGCACGCGACGCGCTCGGGTTCGAACCCACCGCGCCGCTGCACGGCCGGATCACGGCCGACGTCGTGATCCTCGGGGGCGGCTACACGGGGATGTGGACCGCCTGGTTCCTCAAGGAGCGCGACCCGTCGCTCGACGTCGTGCTGCTGGAGCAGGAGTTGGCGGGGAGCGGCCCCAGCGGCCGCAACGGCGGGTTCTGCTACGGGTTCTGGGAGGACCTCGAGGCCCTCGTGCGGTTCTTCGGGGACCGCGACGCCCTGCGGGTCGCCGAGATCGCGCAACGATCGGTCGGCGAGATCGACAGCTGGGCCCGCGAGCGCGGGGTCGACATCTGGTTCACGCGCGCGGGGCACCTCACCGCGGCGTCGTCGCCGGCGCAGGACGGGGCGTGGGGTTCGCTCGTGGACGAGGCCCGACGGCTCGGGGTCGCCGACGGACGCTTCGTGGAGCTGAACGAGGACGAGGTCCGCGCGCGGTGCGACTCGCCGACCTTCGGCGCAGGGCTGCTGCAGCCCGACAACGCGATCCTCCAGCCCGCCCGTCTCGCCCTGGCGCTGCGCGAGGCGTTGCTCGAGCGTGGGGTGCGGATCCACGAGGAGAGCCCGGTCACCCGCTTCCGTGCCGGGCCGCCCGTCGAGGTCGAGACGCCCGATGGGTCGGTGCGGGCCGAGCGGGGGGTCCTCGGGTTGGGCGCATGGACCTCGGCCTTGAAGCGGTTCCACCGGACGATCGTGCCGCGCGGCACCTACATCATCGTGACCGCCCCGGCGCCCGAGCGGCTCGAGGAGGTCGGCTGGACCGGCGGCGAGGGCCTGGCCGACTGGCGGAGCGCCCTGCGGTACTTCCGCACGACCCCGGACGGACGGATCGCCTTCGGCGCCGCGGCGGCGACCGCAGGCCTCGGGACCGGCCTGGGGCCTCGTCTGCGCTACGACGAGCGCTCGGTCGCGAAGCTCGTCGACGACCTCCACCGGTTCTTCCCGTCGTTCCGCGACGTGCCGATCGAGGCTGCTTGGGGCGGACCGATGGACGTGACCGGACGCCATCTCCCGTGGTTCGGGCCCCTCCCGGGGGGAGCGGTCCACTCCGGGGTCGGCTTCACGGGCGGCGGGGTCGGCCCGACCCACCTGGGCGGGAAGATCCTGTCGGCGCTCACCCTGGGGATCTCCGACGAGACCACCGCGCTGCCGCTGGTGGGGATGGAGCCGATGCGGTTCCCACCCGAGCCGTTGCTGTCGGCCGGCGCCGCGATGACCCAGGGTGCGATCGTGCGCAAGGACGAAGCCGAGGATCGCGGCAGCAGCCCCGACCCGCTGACCGGATTCATCGCTCGGCTCCCCCGACGCATGGGCTACGAACTCGGCCCCTGACGAGCCTCGCCGGTGGACCCGTCGCCGATGGGTCCTCCGGCGCTGACGCGTGTCCCCCACGGGGCGAGGATGGGATGAGGCCTACTTCCTCGCGTCGGATGGGGGTGACGTGGTGTGGATGCCGTGATCCGTGCGGACGCGCTGACCAAGTCCTACGGCAAGAGCCGGGGAGTGATCGACCTGACGTTCGAGGTCGTCCCCGGCGAGGTGTTCGGGTACCTGGGGCCCAACGGTGCCGGGAAGACCACCACGATCCGGACGATGCTGGACTTCATCCGGCCGACCCAGGGGCGGATCTCCGTCTTCGGGCTCGATCCGCAACGCGACGGGCCCGAGGTCCGACGGCGGATCGGGTACCTCCCGGGCGAGTTCGGGCTCTACGAACGGCTCACCGGAGAGGAGTACCTGCGCACGTTCGCGTCGCTGCGGGGCAGGGTGCCCTGGTCGCAGGTCGGCTCGATGGCCGACCGGCTGAAGCTCGAGCTCGGCGTGAAGATCAAGTCCTTGTCGCACGGGAACAAGCGGAAGCTGGGCCTGATCCAGGCGTTCATGCACGAACCGGAGCTCCTGGTGATGGACGAGCCCACACAGGGCCTCGATCCGCTGATGCAGCAGGAGTTCTACGCCTTGATCGACGAGGCTCGCGAACGCGGTGCCACGACGTTCATCTCGAGCCATGTGATGCCCGAGGTCGAACGGGTCTGCGATCGGGTCGCGATCATCCGCGAGGGGCGGCTGATCACGGTCGCCGACATCGGCGACCTGAAGTCGGCCGCCCTCCGTCGGGTCGAGTTCCACTTCGACCGTCCCGTTCCGGCCTCCGCCTTCGTCTCGCTGGCGTCGGTGGTGACGGCCGAAGCCAGCGGCGACGAGATCCGCCTGTCCGTGCGTGGACCCCTCGACGAGGTGGTCAAGGAGGCCGCGCGTCACACGGTCGTGAACGTGGAGACGCACGAGCCGAGCCTCGAGGACGTGTTCCTCGACGTGTACCGCAACGGAGGGGAGGCGTCATGAGCGGACTGATGGCGAAGTCCCTCCGGGACCAACGGCGAGGGACGATCGGCTGGGGGCTCGGGATCGCCGCGATCGCGCTGATGTACGCCGCCGTGTACCCGAGCATCCAGGAGAGCGCGTCAGAGCTGCGCGACTACGTCGAGAAGCTCCCCGACGCGATCAAGAACCTGATCGGCGGCGAGGACTACACCTCGCCCGCCGGATACCTCCGAAGCGAGTTCTTCTCGACGATGGGGCCGCTGCTCGTGCTGATCTTCGCGATCGGCTCGTCGGCCCGAGCGACGGCCGGTGAGGAGGAGGCGCGCACGCTCGACCTCCTGCTCTCGACACCGGTGCGACGGCGTCAGGTCCTCGCCGACAAGGCGATCGTGATCGCCGGCGTGTGCGCCGTGCTCGGCGTCGTGGCGTTCGTGACGATCGCCGTGCTGGGCCCGCCGTTCGACCTCGAGGTCCCGCTCGCGGACCTCGCCGCGGCATGCACGATGCTGGCGCTCCTCGGCATGGCGTTCGCCGGCATCTCGCTGGCGCTCGGTGCCCTCACGGGGCGGCGCATCGTGGCGAACGCGGTGGCCGGTGGGTTCGCCGTCGTGGCGTTCATCGTGAACGCGCTGGCCCCCAGCGTCTCGTGGCTGGAGCCGCTGCGACCGCTGTCGCCGCTGCGGTGGTACATGGAGCCCAACAGCCTCACCGAGGGCATCGCGGCGCTGAACGTCGTCGTGCTCGCCGGGGTCGCCCTCGTCGGATACGCGATCGCCCACGTGGCGTTCGAGCGGCGAGATCTGCAGGGCTGAGCCGCTACCGCGTTGCGTCGGCCTCCGCGATCCTCGTCTCGACCACACGGCGGACGAGTTCGTCGGGCAGCGGCGTGTCGGAGGGGAACCGGACGGTCCCCTTCCCGAGGTCGTAGCCGGCGAGCTCGTCGGCGAGGTCCGCCTTCGCCGCCGTGCTCATCAGGTAGAGCGCGCAGTGGGTCTCGGTCGCCCCGTAGCCGACCAACGCTCGCCCCCGATACAGGACCACCGGGATCCCGTAGCTGATCTTCTCCCCGGCCTCGGGGACGAGCCGCAGGAGCATGCGGCGCAGGTCTTCGAGGACGGGACGCGCCCCGTCCGGCACCTCCGACAGGTACTGCTCGACCGATCCCGCGGGCATCGCCGTCACCCCTTCGTCGCGACGAGCCACAGCCGATGGGAACCCAGATCGAACGGCTCCAGGTCGTCGTCGGTCGCCCGGAACGACGAGAAGCCGGCCCGCTCGAGCAGGGAGCTCAGCTCCGCCACCGAGTAGAGCCGGATCGACGAACGCTGCGAGACACGGTTCCCGTCGGGCATCACGTAGGTCCAGTCCGTCTCGACACGCCCGGTCCCCACCACGTACTCGGTGTGCATCATCAGGGTCACGTCGTCGACCTCCCACCAGTTCCGCTCGCGGAAGGCAGGGAACACGGTCTCGGCCGAGGGCGTGTCGATCAGGAACCGTCCACCCGGCTTGAGCGCCCGTGCGACCCCTCGGACGAAGGCCTCGTCGCCCTCCGCGTCGAAGTATCCGAACGACCCCCAGAAGCACATCGACGCGTCGTAGGCGCCCTCCTCGAGGTCGAGCGAGCGCATGTCCCCGACCCGCAGGTCCAGATCGAGCCCGCGATCGACGGCGCGGGCGCGCGCGGCCTCGACGAACGTGGGGGTCAGGTCGACCCCGGTGACGCGGTGACCTCGACCGGCGAGCTCGATCGCGATCCGGCCCGTCCCGCACGGGACGTCGAGGATCCGCGAGCCCGGTTCCAGGCCGAGCGCGGAGACCACCTGCTCCGCCTGGGTCGGCTCGTCGAACTCCGCGTCGACGCCCATCTGGACGCGCTGCCACGCTTCGGCCTCGAAGTACGTCTCCCACCACGCGCTCATGTCGCGAGCCTACCCGGCGGCGATCGCCGCCACCCCCGCGAGCGCGAGGGCGACCCCGACCAGCTGATGCCGGGTCAGGTGCTCGTGCAGCACGAACCGCGCCAACAGCACCGTGACCACCGGCACGAGCGAGGCGATCACCGCGACGAGGGTCAGGAGTCCCCGCGCGGTGGCGAGCGCGAACAAGACGTTGGCGCCGTTGTCGGCCGCGCCGACCGCCGAGAGGACCCCCAGGTCGCGGCGACGCACCGCCGCGAAGGACGGCCGGGTGACGAGCGCCGCGAGCGCCACGAGCGGGACCGACGACAAGCGGATCAGCAACGCCGACCATGCGGCGCTGGCCTCGCCGGCCGCGTCGAGACACACGAGCGTGCCACCCAGGAACACCGCCGCGAGCACCGCGTACCCGACCCCCCCGGCCACCGCTCCGGACCGCGGGCCCGCCGGATCCGGCGCGGTCGCCGCCAGGACGGCCCCCACGACGGCGGCGACCATGCCGACGAGCTGGACGTCGGACGGTCGCTCCCCCTGGAGGAACCCCACGACGACGCCCACCAGCACCGACAGCGCCGCGATCGGCGCCACGATCCCCATCCGCCCGACCGCGAGCCCCTGGTAGAGCGACCCCAGCCCGACGGCCCCGAACACCCCGCCGACCAGGCCGTAGACGATCGTCCGCTGCGGCGGCAGCCCGGGGTCGAAGGCCAGGACGATCAGGAGCGTCAGGGCGAGCCCCGCACCCCAGGTGATCAGCGCCACGAGGAGCACCGGGATCCGCTTGGCCGTCAGCCCCCCGACGAAATCCCCCGCACCCCACAGGGTGGACGCGGTCGCGGCGAGCAGGACGGCGAGCACCGACGAAGGCTAGACGACGCGAGGATCCGAGGGACGACCGCGCCTCGGGTCGAGGCCCTAAGGCGCGACCCGGTCCGACCCGGGCCGTCGGTCCCTACGTCGGCACCGGGGGCATCTGATGCCATGGCGTCACGAACAGCCGGGATCCGGTCGCGGACCCTCCCGCGACCCGAGGATCCCGGTGGAGGGGAGGGAACGATGCCGAGCATGAGACGACTCGTCGTCGTGCTGGCGATCGCGGTCCCGCTGTGGGTGGTGGTCCTCATCGCCGCATCGGAGCCCGTGCCATCGAAGGCGACGGGCACGCTCTCGGCGAAGGAGGCACTGGGCGAGGCGATCTTCTTCGACCAGGACCTCTCGATCGCGGGGAACCAGTCGTGCGCGTCGTGCCACGCGCCGGCGTGGGGATGGACGGGACCGAGCAGCGCGGTCAACGCGGCCGGCGCGGTGTACGAGGGTTCGATCGCAGGACGGTTCGGCGATCGCAAGCCGCCGTCGTCCGCGTACGCGACCCAGTCGCCGATCCTCCACATGCCCGACGAGGGCTTCTTCGTCGGGGGGACCTTCTGGGACGGCCGTGCCACCGGTGAGCGGCTCGGCAGCCCCACCGCCGAACAGGCGCAGGGGCCGTTCCTGAACCCGGTCGAGCAGGCGCTGCCCGACGCGGCGTGCGTCGTCTACCGCGTGGTTCACGCCTCGTACCCGGTCTCGTTCACCTCGGTATGGGGCACCGCCATCACGTCGGTCGCGTGGCCGAGCGACGTCGAGACGGTATGCGCCACCGAAGGAGGCCACGTCGCGCTGTCCTCCGGCGACCGAACCAAGGTGATGGAGGCCTACGACCAGATCGCGTTCTCGATCGACGCGTACGAGGCCTCGGGCGAGGTGAACGCCTTCTCGTCGAAGTTCGACGCGTGGAAGGCCGGCACCGCGAAGCTCACACGGATGGAGCGACAGGGCAAGGCGCTGTTCCGCGGCAAGGGCAAGTGCGACCTCTGCCACCTGATGAACGGGCGGCAGCCGCTGTTCACCGACTTCACCTACGACAACCTGGGGATGCCCGCGAACCCGGACAACCCCGTCTACGACGTGAACCCGTCGTTCGTCGACCTGGGGCTGGGTGGGTTCCTGGCCTCCCGGCCGGACTACGCGGGCTTCGCCGAGGACAACGACGGCAAGTTCAAGGTCCCGACGCTTCGCAACGTCGACCTGCGTCCTCAGACCGGCGACGTCAAGGCGTTCGGGCACAACGGGTACTTCAAGTCCCTGCGGGCCATCGTGCACTTCTACAACACGAGGGACGTGCTGCCGACGTGCAGCGCCTCGATGCCGTGGCTGATCGAAGGCGAGACCTGCTGGCCGGCACCCGAGTACCCCGAGAACGTGAACGACGGCGAGCTCGGGAACCTCGGTCTCAGGCCGCGCCAGGAGGCGAAGATCGTCGCGTTCCTGAAGACGCTGTCCGACGGGTTCGGCGGCTGAACGCGAACGAGGGACGCGACCGGCCCGCGCCCGTGCGGGCCGGTCGCGAACCCATGCGTCGGAAACGCGCGCGACGCGAAGCGCGCTCCACGTGGGAACCTTGGCTCTGGAGGGAGACCGAGATGACCAGGGTGCAGCAGACGATCCACGTGAAGGCCCCGATCGACGCGGCGTTCGACTACGTCGCCGACTTCTCCACGACCGCCGAGTGGGACCCGGGCATCGCCGAGGCGTCGCGGCTGGACGTGGGACCGAGCCGCGAGGGCAGCCGGTTCAAGGTGCTTGCCGACTTCAACGGGCGCAAGCTGCCCCTCGAGTACACGATCACCGCGTTCGACCCACCTCGTCGCGTGGTCCTCGTCGGCGACGGTGACACCTTCCACGGCGTGGACGAGATCACGTTCGAAAGCGCCGGTGCAGGAACGATGGTGACCTACGTCGCCGACCTCCAGCTGAAGGGGGTCGCGCGTCTCGTCGAGCCCTTCATGAAGGGACGCTTCGAGGAGCTGGGGCGCAAGGCGGTCGCGGGCCTGCAGCGCGAGCTCGACCGGCGCGGCTAGACGACGCGCGCGCCGTCCTTCCAGACCTGCTCGATCCGATCCTTCAGCGTGTCGAACGCGAACGGGTCGCCGTCGACGACCACGACGTCGGCGGCCTTCCCGGGCTCCAGCGTGCCCAGCCGATCCTGCACGCCCATCAGCTCCGCGGCGCTGGAGGTGGCGGCGACGAGTGCCTGCTCCGGCGTGAATCCGTTCGCTGCCATATGGATCAGCTCGTTCAGGTTCGTCCCGTGGGGGGCCACCGGGCAGTCGGTGCCCATCGCGACCTTGACCCCCGCCTCGGCGGCCAGCCGCATCGCGTCGAACTCCGGGCGACCGAGTCCCACGAACTTCTCACGGACCTCGGGCGCCAGCTTGGGATCGTTCGCGAGCTCCTCCGTCGTGTCGCCGGCGGTCAGGGTGGGCACGAGCCAGGCGCCGCGCTCGACCATCATCTCGGCCGCCTCCTGGTCCAGGTAGGTGCCGTGCTCGATCGACCGGACCCCGGCGCGGACCGCGCGCTTGATCCCCTCGGGCCCGTGCGCGTGCGACATCACCCATCGGTCGAGGTCGGCGGCGGTCCGCACGATCTCGTCCAGCTCGTCCTGCGCGAAGTGCGGATGCCGGGGATCGTCGCTGGGCGAGAAGAACCCGCCGCTCGACGCGATCTTGATCACGTCGGCGCCCGCGCGGATCACCTCACGCACCTTCGTGCGCGCTCCCTCCACGCCGTCGCACACGCCGTCGGGGAAGCCGTGGTACGGGATCCACCCGGCCGAACGGCCGCCGCTGGGGAGCCATTCGTCGTTGTGCCCGCCGGTCTGGCTGACCATCGTGATCGAGATCTGCATCCTCGGACCGACCAGGACACCGTCATCCACCGCCTTCTTCAGCCCCAGATCCGCGCCGCCCGCGTCGCGGACCGTCGTGATCCCCAGCGCGATCGTCTGCCGAAGGATCTCGGGGATCAGGAAGAAGTTGTAGGAGAAGGGTCGGTGCTGGATCGTGAGCTCGTCGTCCTCGTAGCGCCCGGTGACGTGGACATGGCAGTCGAACAGACCGGGCAGGATCGCCTTGCCCGTGCAGTCGACGCCCTCGTCGCCATCGAGGCCGGAGCCGACCTCGACGACCTTGCCGTCCTCGATCACGACGTCGGCGTCGGCCAGAGCCGCGCCGGTCCCGTCGAACACCCTCCCACCGTGGAACACGGTCCGTGCCACTTCACGCCTCCTCGGGGCCGCCACCTAGACTCGTCGCCGAACCCTACCGGAGGTGCCGAACGGTGGACATCCGCCTGACCCGAGACGACCACGAGCTCGCGAGGAAGGCCCGCGCCTTCTGCGACGAGGTCCTGCTACCGCTCGAAGACGAGTGTGAGACGAACGACGGCCTGACCCCCCAGAGCCATGCGGCGGCGAAGCAGGCCGTCCTCGACTGGGACTTCGCCGCGATCAACCACGCCGTCGCCGACGGCGGCAAGGGATACGACGTCTTCCAGGTGATGCTGATCGAGGAGCAGTGGGGCCGGGCCACCGGCGCCCTGTGGGACATCCCGTGGCGCCCCTCGATCCCGCTCGCGGCCGGGACGGAGGCCCAGAAGGACCGATACCTCCGCCCGGCGTGCCGCGGTGAGCGCCGCGACGCCTATGCGATCACCGAGGACGCGGCCGGCTCCGACGTGACGATGGTGCAGACGACGGCCCGGCGCGACGGCGACGCATGGGTGCTCAACGGCGAGAAGTGGCACGTCACGAGCGGCGACGTCGCCGACTTCTTCCTGGTCCATGCTCACGTCGACGGCGATCCCGCGAAGGCGACGGTCTTCCTCGTCGACAAGGACGCGCCCGGTGTGCGGCTCGTCCGCACCCCGAAGTACATGCACACCTTCGTGTTCGAACACCCGATCTTCGCCTTCGACGACGTGCGGGTCGGCGACGACCAGGTGCTCGGCGAGGTGGGGCAAGGCTTCGAGCTGACGAAGGACTGGTTCGTCGAGGAGCGGATCATGATCGGCGCCCGGACCGTGGGTGCCGCGACGCGTGCGCTCGACCTGTCCCTCGCGTTCGCGAAGGAGCGGCAGCAGTTCGGACGGGCGATCGTCGACTTCCAGGCGATCGAGTTCATGCTGGCCGACATGGCCGCGGAGATCATGGCCGCGAAGGCCTTGCTGTATCGCGTGTGCTGGGAGGCCGCGCGCGGCGGCGCCGACCGTAAGCGGATCCACGCCCAGGCGAGCGCGGTGAAGCTCGTCTGCTCCGAGACCGCGGGCCGGGTGATCGACAAGGCGGTGCAGGTGTTCGGCGGGCGCGGCTACATGCGCGAACAGCCGGTCGAGCGGCTGTACCGGGAACTGCGTGTCGACCGGATCTGGGAGGGCACGAGCGAGATCCAGCGCTCGGTGATCGGGAACGAGCTGCGCAAGCGCGGACCCGATGCCTACACGGGCTGGCCGGTCCAGGGTTGAGGCGTCACACGGGGCTCGGCACGAACCCGCGCGCCACGTTCAACCAGGTGAGCACGGGGTACGACAGCGCGACGATCCCGAGCAGCAAGGATGCGACGGTCGAGGAGCTTCCGCGGCCGCCGAGGCCGCCGCCGATCCCCGCGATCACCGCCATCACCCCCAGGACCGCGGCCAGGGTGCTCATCTGGTCGCCCAGGATGCCGCCGTGGATCTGCGCCGAGTAGGTCCCGAGGATCGTCGTGTCGGGTTGGTAGTAGTGGATCCATAGCACGACGCTGAAGGCCGCGCCGAGCAGCCCGACGATCACGCCGATCGACCCGAGCGGGTTCGACGTCTTGCCTGAGCTCCCGAAGACCTTGCCCATCCCGTGGCGATGATGGACCAGCGGCGCGGTCGGGACAAGCGCCCGAACGACCGACGGCCGCCCGTCGGATGCGCGACGCGTCAACCGGCGGACGGGACGACCAGGGCGTCGACCGCGAGCGTGCCCTCGGAGGACACGATGACGGGGTTCACGTCGAGCGCGTCGAGATGCTCGCCGAGGTCGGCGGCCAGCACCGACAGGCGCGCGATCGCCGACGCGAGCGACCCGACGTCGACCGGCGGCATGCCGCGAACACCGTCGAGGATCGGGCGCATCTTCAACCCGTCGACCAACCGGCGGGCGCGCACCTCGTCGAGCGGCGGACGGCCGAGCCGTCGGTCCTTCAGCAGCTCGACCAAGATCCCGCCGGCGGCCACCAGCACGAGCGGTCCGAAGGTCGGATCGCGCACGATGCCGAGTGCGAGCTCAACGCCCCGTGGCGCGGTGGCCGCAACCACGGCCTGGGGGCCGAGTCGGTCGGCGAGGTCCGCGTACGCCTCGCCGACCGCCGACGCGTCGTGAAGCCCGAGCTTCACGCCGCCCACGTCGGACTTGTGGGAGATGCCGGGCACGGCCGTCTTCAGGACGACGGGGTAGCCGAGATCGCCGGCAGCGCCGACCGCGTCGTCGGCCGATCCGACCGCGCGGTGACCGACGACCGGGATCCCGTAGTCCGCCAGCAGCGCGAGCCCGTCGAGCTCGGTCCAGGGTTCGCCGTCGGCGAGGCGCCCGAGCCACCGCTCGCGGACGTCGTCGGCGACCGGCGCCGGCGGCGCGAGCTTCGGGAGGCCTCGGTGGTCGGCGTCGTGGAACAGGTGCTTGATCGCCAGCAGCCCGGGCTCGGTCCCCTCGAGCACGGGGATCCCGGCGTCGCGCAGGACCTTCACCTCCTCACGGTCGATCGCGCTCGCGAGGTTCGAGATCATGCAGAAGGGCTTCGGCGACTCGCGCCAGATGTCCTGCGCGATCCCGAGGTAGCCGGCATCGTAGGGAGGCCCCTGGGTCGCCAGGTCGACCACGAACGCCATCACCGCGACCTCGGGGTCCGCGGCGAACGCCCGCAGGCTGTCGCGGAAGGCCACGTCCGGGATCTCCGGTCCCGGTGCCCCACGCGTCGAGCGGGTTGGCCGCCGTCCATCCCGGGTCGAGGAGGTCCTGGATCGTCGCGAGGGTCCCGTCGCTCACGGGCGCGATCGGCACCCCGGTATCGGCGGCCAGGTCGACCAACATCGAGCGCTCACCGCCCGAATCGTGGATCGCGGCGATCCCGGAGCCTCCGGACACGCGTCGGCGCGCCGCGAACAGCTCCATCGTGTCGGCCATCTCGTCGAAGGTGGTGATCTGGTGGACGCCGTGCGCCTCGAACAGGGCTTCGTAGGCGCCGTGCTCGCCGGCGAGGGCGCCCGAGTGCGCGGCGACCATCTCCCGGGCCCCCTCGGTGCGCCCCATCTTCAGCGCCAGCACGGGGATGTCCCGCTCGGCCGCACGGTCCAGCATCGCGACGAACTTCTCCGCGTCGCGAACCGTCTCCAGGAGCAACGCGAGGACCTCGGTGCTCTCCAGACCCAGCACGTACTCCATGTAGTCGGGCATCGTCGAGACGATCTCCTGACCGCTCGACACCACCAGGTTGAACCCGATGTCGCGCTGGTTGAACGCGAACGCGTTGAACGCCGACCCCGAGTGCGACAGCAGCGCCACCGGTCCGCGACGGATGTAGTCGGGGGTCAGGAAACCGCACGCGCGGACGGCGTGCTCCATGTTGATGAAGCCCATGCCGTTGCCGCCGCACATCGCCATCCCGTGCTCGTCCGCGATCGTGCGCAGCCGCTGGCGGAGGTTCGGCCGGTCGAGCGGCTCCTCCTCCTCGTACAGCGGCGAGAACGTCACGACCCCCGGGACTCCGCCCGCGGCCGCGTCGAGCATCGCTCCCTCGACGCGTGGCGTCGCCACCCCCAAGATCGCCAGGTCGACCGGACCGGGGATGTCGGCGATCGACGGGAAGCACCGATAGCCGGCGACCTCCTCGTACCCCGGGTTCACCGGGTAGATGTCGCCGTCGAACCCGCCGCGCTCGAGTTCGAGGATCATCGAGGCGCCGAGCGACCCGGGCTTGACGGAGGCGCCGACGACCGCGACCGAGCGGGCCTCCAACATCCGCCGGAGCGCCTCGGTGCGGTCGTGCGGCATCGGTTCGGTGGCGGTGCCCACGCTACTTCTTCGAGGTGACGGCCTTGTCCTTCTTGGCCTGTCGGAACGCCTGCCAGCCGGGGATCCCGTTCACGCCGCCGCCCGCGTGCGTCGCCGCGGACCCGTGGTACAGGCCCTTGATCGGCGAACGGTAGTCGGCGTAGCCGGGCGCCGGGCGCATGTGGAACAGCTGGTCCACGCTGAGCTCCCCGGCGAAGATGTTCCCGCCGATCAGCCCGAGGTCCTGCTCCATGTCATAGGGCCCGATCACCTGGTAGTCGATGATCGAGCTCTTGAAGTTCGGCGCGAGCTCGTCGTACAGGTCGAAGATCCGCTTCGCATAGGCGTCGAGCTCCTCGCGGTGGGGCTCCTCCACCCACTCCTTCGGCACCCACTGCGTGAACATCGAGAAGATGTGCACGCCCTCGGGCGCGAGCTTCTTGTCGAGCGTCGTCGGGATCGTGCCGTCGACGAACGGCGCCACGGCCGGCTTGCCGTCGATGTGCGCGTCCTGGAACGCCCGTTCCGCGTACTGCGGGCTGAAGCACAGCTCGACCGACCCGGTGTGGTGGTCCTGGATCCCCTTGCCGGGGCGCGAGACGAACTCGGGCAGCTCGCTCAACGCGACGTTGATCTTCACGACGCCCGAGCGGGTCTTCCACCGCTCGATGTCGAACACGAAGTCGGCCGGCAGTTCGTGGCGGTCGAGCAGGTCGAGGAACGCGATCTTCGGGTGGATCGTCGTCACGACGACCGGCGCGCGCAGCTCTTCGCCGCTCTCGAGCGCGACCCCCACCGTTCGCCCGTTGCGAACGAGGATCTTCTTGACCTTCGCGCCCGGTGCGGATCTCGCATCCGAACGACTCGGCGCTTCGACGGATCGAGTCGCTCACGGCGCCCATGCCGCCCTGCTGGAACCCCCACGACCCGAGGTGACCGTCGCCGACGTCGCCGATCGAGTGGTGCAGCATCACGTACGCGGTCCCGGGCTCGTCGGGGCCGGCCCACGTCCCGATCACGCCGTTGACCGTGAGCATCCCCTTGATCGCGTCGGACTCGAACCAGTCGTCCAGCAGGTCCGTCACGCTCATCGAGAACAGGCGCGTCACGTCGCCGACGCCGCGTTCCCCGAGCTTGCGCATCTTCCACGCGGTACGCACGGTCTCGAGCAGGTCGCCGGGCCTCGTCGACCCGACGTGCGGCGGCACCTGGATCATCAGCGGGCCGAGCACGTCGGCGACGCCCTTCATCCACGCCTCCCACTTCGGCAGCGTGTCGGCGTCCTTCTTCGAGAACTGGGCGATCGACTCGTAGGACTTCGCGGCGTCGTCCGCGTACACGGTGATCGCGCGCCCGTCGGGGAAGGCCTGGAAGTACGGACCGAACGGTGTCACGTCGTACCCGAACTGCTTCAGCTTCAGCTCGCGGATGACGGTCGGCGGCATCAGCGACATCACGTAGGAGTAGGTCGTGACGTTGATCTCCGGGTGGTCGGCGAACGGCGCGCTGGTGTCGGCCGCGCCGCCGGTCTTGTCGCGGGCCTCGAGCACCACGGTCTTCGCGCCTTCCCGGGCGAAGTAGGCGCCGGACGTGAGCCCGTTGTGCCCACCGCCGATCACGATCGCGTCGTAGACGTTGGCAGCCATCTGCGTTCCTTCCCCTCGTCCAGGCCTCTCGTCGAGGCCCTTCTTCCGGCGCCCCGAGCCCCCGGCGGGCGGACGCACGCGCGTATCATGCGCAGTCCTTGAATCACCAGTCAACTCCGTGGCCACCGTCACTCGGGTTGACTTCGCAGGTCATGCCGCTACAGTGCTTTGAACGGTCGGTCAACGATCCGATCCGGGTTGTGCGCCGTTCAGGAGCCGCGCGTGGCGAAGACGAGAGCGAAGCAGCGGGACCGGCATCAGGAGATCCTGGAGGCCGCGGCCGAGGTCATCACCGACAAGGGTCTGGCCGAGACCCGCATCCAGGACATCGCCGAGCGCTGTGGCGTCTCGCCGGGGTTGATCCTCTACTACTTCGAGTCGAAGGATCGGCTCCTGGTGGAGGCGTTGACCTACTCGAACGACCGCTTCTACCTGCGCACGTCCCGGGAGCTTCGACGGATGACCTCGGCGAAGGAGCGCCTGGCGCGACTGATCGAGCTGTCGGTCCCCGGGCTGCTGCCCGAGTACTCACTCTTGGACGAGTGGGCGCTGTGGCTCGAGGTCTGGGTCCGAGCGCTCCGCGACCCGCAGATGGCGAAGGACCGCGAGGCGCTCGACCGCCGATGGGTCCAGACGATCGCCGACGTGATACGACTCGGCCGCCAGACGGGTGAGTTCCCCACCGACGACGACGCCGACGCCGACGACCTCGCGATGCAACTCGGCTCGCTGATGGACGGCCTCGCGATCCAGGTCCTGCTGAACGACACGCTGCTCACGCCGGCCCGGATGCACGAGATCTCGCTCGACGTCGCGAAGCGCCTGATCGGCTTCGACGGCGAGCTGTAGGCTCAGCCGATCGCAGAACCCCGTTCGACATCGCGGTCGGGCTGCAGCAGCACCACCCCGTGCTCGTCGGAGTAGGCGCCGAGGACGAGCACCTCGCTCTTGAAGCCGGCCACCCGCTTCGGCTCGAAGCCGAGGACGCACACGACCTGGCGGCCGAGCAGCTCGTCCTTCGCGTAGTGGGTCGCCTGGGCGCTCGACCGCCGGGTCCCCATCTCCGGTCCGAAGTCGATCGTGAGCTTGTACGCGGGGTTCCGTGCCTCCGGGAAGTCCTCGACCTCGGTGATCACGCCGACCGTGAGCCGCAGGCGTTCGAACTCCTCCCAGGTCGCGGTCACGCCTCGGCTCCGCCGGCGATCCGGTCGGCGATCAGGCAGATCAGCTCGAACCCGATCCGCGTCGCGTTCTGGGCCGTCATCGAGTTCGGCGAGTCGACGCTCGGCATCAGCTCGACGACGTCGGCGCCGATCACGTCGAGGCCGCGCATCCCCTGGATGATCCGTATCGCCTCCTTCATCGTGAGGCCCTCCTCGCCGGGCTCGGGATTCGACACGGCCGGGGCGATCGTCGTGTCGAGCACGTCGAGGTCGAAGCTCACGTACACGGGCAGGTCGCCGACGCGCTCGCGGATCAGCGCGATCGTGCCGTCGATCCCGAGATCGTCGTCGAACTCGTCCTTCGTCACGATCCGGTAGCCGAGCTCACGGCTCGTCTTGCCGGGGTCCATCCAGACGTCGTGGCCCCGGATCCCGATCTGGACGCTGCGGGTCGCGTCGACGTGCTGCTCGTGCACCGACTTCGACGCCCAGTGTCCGGCCGAGTCGTACGCGCCGTACCAGTTCGGGAAGTCGTCGTACGTGTCGTAGTGCGCGTCGAAGTGCACGACCGCGGCGGGTCGACCGTGCCGAGACTCGGGGCCGGCGATCGCCCGCAGGATCGCGAGCGAGATCGAGTGGTCCCCGCCGAAGGACACGGGGCGGGCGCCCGCCGCGTCGATCGGCCGGTAGAACCGCTCGATCTCGCGGACCGCGACGTCGTTCACGAGCGTGTTGAGGATCGGTACGTCGCCGAGGTCGCGGATGCGGACCGCGTTCCAGGGATCGAACTGCCACTTCAGGTGGAGCCGCTGGTACGCCATCGAGACGTCGCGGATCGAGCGGGGTCCCATGTGCTGGTCACGCCAGGTGGTGCCGTTCCCGCTCGAGTGCGGCACGCCAACGAGCGCGATGTCCACGTTCGTGGGGTCGGGATCCAGCTCGCAGCGGTAGAGGGTCGGCGGTCCCCACCAGTGCAGGAACCCGAGGTCGGCGACGGTGATGTCGTCGGGCACGTCCATGTCATCGAACGCTACCGGCTATCGTTCCGCCATGCCGACGCCCTTGATCCTCGACGTCGACACCGGGGTGGACGACCTCGTCGCACTCTTGCTCGCGGTCGCCTCGCCCGAGGTCGAGCTGGTGGGCGCCACCACGGTCATGGGGACCACCGACGTGAGGCGGACCACCCGCAACACGCTGCTGGTCCTCGAGCTCGCGGGCGCCGGACACGTGGAGGTCGCCCGCGGGGCGTCCGCGCCACTCGTCCAGTCCTGGGAGAGCTTCATGATCGTCCACGGCGAGGAGGGACTCGGCGGGTTCTCGCCGTGGGACCCGGCCGCTGCGCCGTCTGATCGCGACGCCGCGACGCTGATCGTCGAGGAGGCGCGCCGGCGGCCCGGCGAGATCCTCCTGGTGTCGACCGGCCCACTCACGAACATCGCGAACGCGCTCGCGATGGAGCCACGCCTGCCCGCGTTGCTGAAGGGCTACGCGCTGATGGGTGGGGCGTACCGCGAGGGCGGGAACGTGACGCCGCGGGCGGAGGCGAACGTCTGGATGGACCCCGAGGCCGGCACGCGGGTCTTCGAAGGGTTCTCCGGCGCCGCGCCGGCCCAGCTTCCGATGTGCCTCGGCCTCGACGTGACCGAGCGCGTGTGGCTATCCGACGCGGACGTGGAGGCGATCTGTGCGCCGGCGCCGGACTCCCCGCTCGCCCGGCTCGTGCGCGAGTCGATCCGCTTCTACGCTGACTTCTACGCATCGACCGGCTACGACGACGGCGCATGCATGCACGATCCGCTCACGCTCCTCGCGGCGATCGACCCTTCGCTCTGTACCTGGACCGACACCCGCGTGGAGGTCGAGCTCCAAGGCACGTGGACCCGGGGCGAGACCGTCACCGACCTCCTCGACATCCGTTCCACCCCGTGGTCGGACTGGGCCGCCGAGGACAACGCTCGCGTCGCCACGTCGGTCGACACCCCGGCTGCCGTCACGAGGATCGTCGAGCGGCTGCGATCCCTCGTGGAGGCTCGTGCGTGACACGTGGGCCGCTCGTGGTGCTGGGGGCGATCAACGTCGACCTCGTGGTGAGCGGGGTCGGCCTCCCCAAGCCGGGCGAGACGAAGATCGGTGGTTCCTTCTCCCGACACCACGGCGGGAAGGGCGGCAACCAGGCGATCGCCGCGGCCCGCGCGGGCGCTCCCGTCGTGATGCTCGGCGCCGTCGGAGACGACGAGCTGGGCGCGGCCGCGCTCGACGCGCTCGACGTCGAGGGCGTGGCGCTCGACCGGGTCCGTCGGGTCCCGGAGACCGCGACCGGGGTCGCGCTGATCGCGGTGAACCGGCGCGGCGAGAACCAGATCGTCGTGGCTCCGGGCGCCAACGCGGCGCTCGGCGACGTGTCCGACGAGCTCGACGCGATCGGTCCCTCGGTGGTGCTCGCGAGCTGCGAGATCCCCTACGCCACGGTCTCGTCGGCCGTGCGCTGGTGCCGCGCCCACGACGACACCGCGTTCCTGCTGAACCCCGCCCCGGCACAGCCGCGCCTGCGGAACCTCCTGCCGGGCGCCGCCGTGGTGACGCCGAACGCGGGCGAGATCCGCGAGCTGAGCCCCGGCGGGAAGGACGTCCGCGCCACCGCACGAGGGCTCGCCGGGCGGTTCGACGGGCTCGCGATCGCGGTGACGCTCGGCGAGGACGGAGCCCTCCTGATCCAGGGCGAGCGCGAGACCCTGATCGACGCGCCGATCGTCGACCCCGTGGACACCACGGGGGCGGGCGACTGCTTCAACGGGGTGCTCGCCGCGGCCCGGTGGGCAGGTCTGCCGCTGGACGACGCGGTCCGTCGCGCGGTCGCGGCGGCGGCCCTGTCGGTCACGGTCGAGGGCGCCCGAGAGGGGATGCCCACGGCCGACCGGATCGACGCGGCGCTCGATCAGCCCTGATCGGCGAACGCCGCGATCTCGGCGGCGTGCTCGTCGTAGTGCTCGAAGGTCTCCCCCGAGAAGTCCGCTGCGGCCTCGTCCGTGAGATCGGGGACCGCCACGATCGCAGCACGGACGCGGGCACGCGCGTCGGCTGCACCCGCCACGACCTCGTCCCACGACATCGCCTTCGACGCGGCGGCGATGTCCGCGTTCATGGCATCCCAGTAGGCGTCGTCGTGGTCCTCGTCCTCGTACGTGCCGGCGGCCATCGCCTCGAGGTTCCCGCCCGCGAAGTCGGCCCAGGCGGCGCAGTGCCACACGAGGTCCTGAACGGACCATCCGGGCACGACGCCCTCGACCGTGCGGCGCTCCGCGGAGACGCGGGCGACCGCGGCCTCAAGCCCCGCCCAGGCGTCGGCCTCACGCTGCAGCAGTTCGTCGCGATCCATGGAACCCCTCCTCGTCGTCGGTCGGCTCGTCGTCGGGCGACAGCGTACGGCGCTACAGGGGAGGCGGAACCTCCGGTTCGGCCCGCGACCCCGCGGCCAGGACCACGCCGCCCAGCACGAGCGCGCCGCCGACCAGCTGCGGCGTCGTGAACCACTCGCCCAGCACGACGAACGCCAGCGCCGTGGCGAAGATCGGCTCGAGGTAGCCGAACGGGGCCGTGCGCGTCATCCCCCGGCGCTTCAGCGCCCATGCCCACAGCACGAACCCCAGCAGGATCGGTCCGAGGGCCGAGAACACGACGATCGCCCAGTCCACGGGGCGGACCGCAGACCAGTCCTGCGCGATCATCGCGGGGACCGAGGCCGCGATCAGGAGGACACCGCCGGTCGTCATGCTCGTCGCGACCATCTCGCCCTGCGGCATCCGCTCGCCGAGTCGGTCGACGATCGCCCCGTAGATGCCGAACGAGATCGCCGTGCCCAGCGACAGCAGGTCGCCGGCCCTGACCTCGCCGATCCCGCTCGAGCCGAGGAAGACGAGGACCCCGCCCATGCCCACGGCGAGCCCGGCCAGCTCCCGAGGGGCGGGCCGGCGCCGGGCGGCGAGCGACGCGAAGGTCACGCCCCAGATCGGATGCGTCGCGACGAGGATCGCGCTCGCGACCACGCTCGTGCGGTCCAGACCCAGGACGAACGTGAACTCGAGCAGGAAGTACCCGAAGACACCGGCCACCATCGCGGCGCGCACGTCTCGGGACGGTGAGGGACCCCGGTGCCGACGCCGCAGGAGGTACCCGCCGGCGAGCGACACCAGCAACAGGTAGCGCACCCCCGTGAACGCCAACGGGTCGAGCCGCCGGAACGCGATCGTGAACAGCGTGAACGTCGAGGCCCACAGGGCGACCGACACCACCGCGGCCCCCGCGGTCCAGACGCCGGCGACGCGCGGCTCAGCCGGTCGATCGCTCACGCCGGGTCGGCCACCCCGGGCGGCCACACCACCGTGAACCGCTCGAGCACGACCTCCGTGTCGTCGTCGAAGACCCATCCCTCCGCAGCTGCCCGACCGGAGAAGTACGCCACGTGTCCCTCGCGCCAGTCGGGGAGCGTTCGGTCCCCTTCACCTTCGTCCCACGCGAACGACGCGTCCACGTCACCGAAGCGGGAGACGTCCACGCTCGTCGCCCGGTACACGCAGACCGGCTCGCCACGCCCGTCGACGACGACACAATGGTCACCCGACCGTGGCACGCGGTCGCCCTCGGCGCCGTCGGGTGCGTAGTCGCGAAGGGCTGAGGTCGTCGCGCGCTTCGGCCCGCGCACCACGAGGTCGGCGAGCTCGTCGGCCGTCGACGGCTCCGAACCGAACGCCACGACGTCGTAGCGATCGTCGGTCAGTCCCGTCGCCTCCAGGAACCGCGCGAAGTACGCGTCGGTCCCCGGCGTGTGGGCGCTGCCCCCGAACGTCCTCACCGCGTCCGCGGGAACCCCAGATCGACCTCGCTCGTGCTCGGGTCGGGCCAGCGCTCGGTGACGACCTTGCCCTTCGTCCAGAAGTGGACGCCCTCGGGCCCGTACATGTGGCTGTCGCCGAACAGCGAGTCCTTCCACCCGCCGAACGAGTAGTAGCCGACCGGCACCGGGATCGGGACGTTGATGCCGACCATGCCCGCCTCGCAGTCGAACGTGAACTGCCGGGCGGCGCCACCGTCGCGCGTGAAGATCGCGGTGCCGTTGCCCCACGGGTTCTCGTTGACCAGGCGCAGGGCTTCCTCGTACGTGTCCACGCGGACCACGGTGAGGACCGGGCCGAAGATCTCGTCGGCGTAGCAGTCCATCTCTGGGGTGGCGTGGTCGATCAGCGACACGCCGAAGAAGAACCCGTCACCGTCGTACAGGGGGTGCTCACGCCCGTCGACGCGGACCGTGGCGCCTTGTGCACGTGCGCTCTCCATGTACGACGCCACGCGGTCGCGATGCTCCCGAGTCACGAGCGGTCCCATCTCGGCCTCGGGATCCATCCCGTCGGCGATCTTCACCTTCGGGATCCGCTCCTCGATCGCCGCCATCAGCGGCTCGGCGATGTCCCCCACCGTGACCAGGACGCTCACGGCCATGCACCGCTCACCCGCCGACCCGTACGCCGCCGACACCGCGGCGTCGGCCGCCATGCCGATGTCGGCGTCGGGCAGCACGACCATGTGGTTCTTCGCGCCGGCCAGGGCCTGGACGCGCTTCTTGTTCTTCGTGCCCGTCTCGTAGACGTAGCGCGCGATCGGGGTGGAGCCGACGAACGAGATCGCCTTCACGTCGGGGTGCTCGAGGAGCCGATCGACCGCCACCTTGTCGCCCTGGACCACGCTGAACACGCCGTCGGGAACCCCCGCTTCCTTGACCAGCTCGGCGATCAGGAGCGAGGCGCCCGGGTCCTTCTCCGACGGCTTGAGGATGAAGCAGTTCCCGACCGCGATCGCGTTCGAGAACATCCACATGGGCACCATCGCCGGGAAGTTGAACGGGGTCAGCCCGGCGACCACGCCGAGCGGCTGACGGATCGAGAACACGTCGACGCCGGTCGACGCCTGCTCGCTGAACCCGCCCTTCATCAGGTGGGCCAGGCCGCATGCGAACTCGATGTTCTCCAGTCCGCGGGAGACCTCGCCCATCGCGTCCGACAGGACCTTGCCGTGCTGCTCCGTGACGAGCAGGCCCAGGTCGCGCTTGTGCGTCTCGACCAGCTCACGGAGCCGGAACATGATGTCCGTACGCTTCGACAGCGAGGTCGCCCGCCACGCGGGGAACGCCTCCTTCGCGGCCTCGACCGCGGCGTCGACCTCCTCGACGCCCGCGAAGTCGACCTCGTAGATCTGCTGTCCGGTCGCGGGGTTGTAGACGGGGCCGGTTCGACCGGACTCACCCGATACGAGCTTCCCGCCGATCCAGTGGTTGATCCGCTCCACGATCTCCGCTCCTTGCGATGAGGTCCGAATCGGTCGAGCGTCATCCTAGGACGCAGCGACGATCGTGAACGCCTTCGCCCACCGAGGCCGGGCGTGGTTTACCCTTCATAGAACCCATGGTCGGCCACGCGCTGCAGCGGATCGTGCTCTCCCTTGTGATCGTGGGATCGCTGCTCGTGACGGCAACGCCTGCCTCGGCGCAGACCCCACCCAACATCGTCATCTTCATGTCCGACGATCAGCGATGGGACATGGTGACGCCGACCTTCACGCCGCAGATCCACGAACGACTCGTGGCGGGGAACCCGTACGCGTTCACGAACGCCTTCGTGCCCGATCCCGTGTGTTGCCCGAGCCGCGCGAGCACCTTGACCGGGAACCACGCGCACACGACGGGTGTCTGGTCCAACGTGGGTCCCCACGGTGGGTTCGACGCCTTCGACGACAAGCACACGCTCGCCGTCGATCTCCAGCTCTCCGGATACCGGACCGCGATGATCGGGAAGTACATGAACGGATACGTGGCGGGTAGGAACACGTACGTGCCGCCCGGATGGGACCGATGGTTCGCGGTCAACACGCGCGCCTACTACGACTACCGAGCGACGACGCACAGGACCCTCTTGCGGTTCGAGAGCGAACCGCACGCACTACATCACCCGAGTCTTGGCCAAGCGAGCGACGAAGTTCGTCGGCGACTCGGTCGCTGTCGGGGAACCCTTCTTCCTCTACCTCGCCTTCACGGCCCCCCATCGACCGTCGATCCCCGATCCACGGGACGTCGGACGCTTCGAGGGGGTCGACACCGGGCTCCCGATCACCCAGGTCGCGATGCTCGAGTCGGCCTACGGCGTGGATCGTGCGGTCGGCAAGCTGCTCGACGTCCTCCCGTCGAACACGATCGTCGTGTACATGTCCGACAACGGGTTCCTCTGGGGCGAGTCGAAGGGCACGTGGGGGCCCCTCGAAGGGAAGCAGTGGCCGTACGACGGATCGATCCGGATCCCCCTGATCGTCCGCTCGCTCGACGGGACGATCACGCCCACCGCCGACCCGAACGACCTCGTCTTGAACATCGACCTTCGAACGTCGCTCACCCACGCCGCGGGGATCGCGCCTGTCACGAAGACCGACGGGATCGACTGGTTCAGCCCGACGTACGTCGCACGAAGGGCGTTCCCGCTCGAGTTCTACCGGGAGCCCGGCGCGGACCTCGTCCCCACGTACTGTGGCGTGAGGACCGCGACCCACATGTACGTCCGCTACGCGTCGCCCGAGGGCGGCTACTCGGAGGAGGCGTACCGGGTGGCACGAGATCACCCCCCCGAGCTGGAGAACCTCGCCCTGGCCCCATGGTTCGACGTCTCGCGGCTACGACAGCGGGCCGAGGATCTCTGCGACCCGGCTCCACCCGGCTACGCCTGGTGACGCCGGCGAGACGCCTCGTCGACCGAACGTGGGGCTCAGACCCCGAACGTCGGCATGTGGCCGCCGAGCGAGATCCCGACGTTCTTCACCTCGGTGTAGGCGTCGAGCCCGTGCATCGAGAGCTCGCGGCCGAACCCGCTGGCCTTCATCCCGCCGAACGGGGACTCGTTGAACAGGAACTCGCTCGTGTTGATCCACACGCCGCCGGCCCGGATGTCGGCCGCCGCCCGGTGCGCCGTCGTGAGGTCGTTCGTCCAGACCGTGGCCGCCAGGCCGTACTCGGTGTCGTTCGCCTTCGCGATGCCGTCGTCGTAGTCGGAGAACCGCCCGATCGCGGCCACCGGCCCGAAGATCTCCTCACGCGCGATGCGCATCGAGTTGTCGACGTCGGCGAACACGGTGGGCCGATAGAACAGACCCGTGTCCGCGGCGCGCTCGCCGCCGGCGAGCAGGGTCGCCCCCTCCTGTTGCCCGATCGCCACGTACTCCTCGATCTTCGCCATCTGCCGCTCGCTCGTGATCGCGCCGTAGTGCGCGTCGCCCGTGGGATCGCCCACCACGATCCGGTTCGCCTTCTCGACGAACCGGTGCACGAAGTCCTCATAGACGGCGTCCTGGACGAAGACCCTGCTCCGCGCGTCGCACACCTGGCCCGAGTTCGCGTAGATCAGGAAGAGCGAGCCGTCGACGGCCTGCTCGAGGTCGGCGTCGGCGAACACGAGGTTCGGTGACTTCCCTCCGAGCTCGAGCGTGACCCGCTTCAAGGTCTCGGCGGCTTCCCGCATGATCGTCTTCCCCGTGGTCGTCTCGCCGGTGAGCGAGACCTTGTCGACACCGGGATGCGCCACCAGCCGGGCACCGGCGTCGGCGCCCGGCCCACTCACGACGTTCACGACGCCCGGAGGGAACCCCGCCTCGTCCAAAAGGTCGGCCAGCATCAGCGCGGTCACGGGTGTCTCCGACGCGGGCTTGATCACGACCGTGTTCCCGGCGGCCAGCGCCGGACCGAGCTTCCAGATCGCGATCGCGAGCGGGAAGTTCCAGGGCACGATCAGGCCGCACACGCCGACCGGCTCGCGCCGCGTGTACACGAGGTAGCCCTCGGGACCGGCGAGCGTCTCGCCGTGCACCTTGTTCGCGGCGCCGGCGTAGTAGTCCAGACAGGCGACCGTCGAGGTGACGTCGAAGTCGGCATCGAAGAGCGTCTTGCCGTTGTGCGCGGTCTCCGCCGCGGCGAACGCGTCCTTGTGCGCGTCGAGCGCCCGCGCGAGCGCCGCGATCTTCTGCCCGCGTTCGGTGGCGCTCGTGGCCGCCCACCCGGGGAACGCGCGGCGCGCGGCATCCACCGCGAGGTCCACGTCGGCGGCGGCACCCTTCGGGACCGTCGCGTAGACCTCCTCGGTGGCGGGGTTCAGCACCTCGAACCGGTCACCCGAGCGCGCTTCGACGCGCTCGCCGTCGATCAGCATCTGGAGCGCGATCGGCTCCGCCATGTCGAACCTCCTGTCGGGCGCGCCCCTACGTGTAGATCGCGCCGATGCAGTCCTCGAACGCCTCGAGCGTGCGGTCGACGTCCTCGTCGGTGTGCTGGGCCGACATCGAGAACTCCTCGAACCACGCCGAGCCCATCGGGATCACGCCGCGGTTCAGCATGCCGAACCAGTAGTCGTCCCACTTCGCCGCGTCGTTCTTCGCCGCCTCCCGGAAGTTCGTCGGTTGCGCGTCGAGACCGAAGTAGAGACCACCCAGCGTGTTGACCTGCGTGACGTGGGCGGTCACGCCTTTGTCCTTGAAGACCTCGCGCATCCCGTCGGCGAGGCGCGTCGTCAGGCGCGTCATCTCCTTGTAGGCGTCGTCGGTCATCACCTTCGTGAGGCACGCGAGCCCGGCGGCCATCCCGAGCGGGTTCGCGTTGTACGTGCCGAAGTGGACCATGGGGCCGAGCGGGGTCACCTGCTCCATAAGCTCGCGACGGCCGCCGAAGGCCCCCACCGGAACGCCGCCGCCGATCGCCTTCGCGAGCGTGACGAGGTCGCCCTTCACCCCCCAGTACTCGGTTGCCCCGCCGGGGGCGATCCGGCACCCGAGCTTGACCTCGTCCATGATCATCACCGCGCCCTTCTTCGTGCAGAGGTCGCGGACCGCCTCGAGGTAGCCCGGCAGCGGGGGGATCACGCCGCCGTTCGTCATCGCGGGCTCGACGATCACGCCCGCGACGTCGCCGTCGTGCTCGTCGAACGCGCGCTTCATCATCTCGATGTCGTTGAAGGAGACGACCGCCGTGAACTCGGTGCTCGCGGGCAGCAGCCCGGCCGAGTCCGCGGTGGCGTTGGGGTGCTCGTCGGGCCCCGCCTTCTCGGCCGGCGCGCCCCCGATCGACACGAGCAGGTGGTCGGTCCCGCCGTGGTACTGGCCCTCGATCTTCACGATCGTCTTGCGCCCGGTCGCGGCGCGCGCCAGCCGGATCGCCGTCTGCGTCGCCTCGACGCCCGACTGCGTGAACCGCACCATGTCGATCACGCCCTGGTAGCGCCGAACGATCTCCTCGGCGAGTTCCCCGGCGAGGGTCGTCGGCATCCCGTACAGCGTGCCGTGCTTCGCCTGCCGCTCGATCGCCTCGACGATGATCGGGTTCGCGTGACCGGCCACCATCGCCGCGTAGCAGAGCGAGTAGTCGACGTACTCGTTGCCATCGAGGTCCCACACACGGGAGCCCTTCGAGTCCCCGATGTAGAGGGGATAGGGAGGCTTGAACTGGATCGCGCTGCCGACGCCGCCGGGGATCAGCTTCGAGGCCGCCTCCCAGGCCGCCTTGCCCTTCGGGGTCCTGCGCTCGTACTCCTCGACGCCGTAGGTCACGGGTCGCCTCCTGTTCGGCTCGCTGGTCGGGCGAGTCTAGGTCGGTCTTCTCGCCTGGCTCAACCGCTTCTCGCTGCATGGAACCCCTGGCGCCGAGGCAGACGTACGCTCCCGGGCATGGCGAACCTCACCCTCGACGACATCGATCTCCTGGCGCTCCGTGACGGGCGACTCCACCGGCTCCAGGCGGCGATGCGGGACCACGACCTCGAGGTCTGTGTGCTCTTCAACGAGCCGAACGTCCGATACGCGACCGGTGCGACGGCGATGCCGATCTGGAGCAACACGACGTTCGTCCGGTGCGCGGTCGTGCCGGCGGAGGGCCGACCGATCCTGTTCGAGCACGGCAACTCGATCCACCGTTCAAGGCTGATCGCCGACGACGTGCGGCCGATCGCCGCGTGGGAGTTCTACGACGACCAGATGGAGCAGGCAGTCGCGTGGGCGGTCGAGGTGGACGCCGCGATCCGAGAGGTCGGCGCGACGGGGCCGCGCATCGCCGTCGACCGACTGGGCACACCGGGCTTCCTCGCCCTCCAGGCGCTCGGGTACGACCTCGTCGACTCTGCGCCTGCGACGCAGGAGGCACGTCAGGTGAAGACCCCGGAGGAGATCGCGCTGTTCGATCTGAACGGTCCGATCGTCGTCGAGATGCTGACGGCGTTCGAGGACGCGATCGCCCCCGGCGTGACCGAGCGCGACCTCCTGGCCACCCTCGCCGAGACAGGCCTCCGGCGTGGGATCGAGCACCTCGCGACGAACACGGTGGTGAGCGGACCGAACGGCAATCCGTGGCGCGCCGAGGCGACCGACCGCGTCCTGGAGGACGGCGACCTCGTCTTCGTCGACACCGACACGGTCGGGGTCGGCGGCGCCTTCTTCTGCGTCTCGCGCACGTTCCCGGTCGGGACCGGCGGCCAACCTCGCCGGCGCAGCGCGACACGTACCGGGCGGCGTTCGAGTGGCTCGAGTGCATGAAGGAGGTCGTCCGCCCCGGGCTCACGTGCGGCGAGATCGCCGAGCTCGCCCCCTCGCTCGACAAGAAGTACCTCCCCCAGCGCTACGAGTGCATGATCCACGGGATCGGCCTCGAGGAGGAGAACCCCTCGGTCTGCTACCCGATCGATCCGCAGTCGAACGGCGAGACCGCTGATCGAGGAGGACATGCTCCTCGTGATCGAGCTGTACGCGGGCGAGGTCGGCGGCGACCACGGCGTGAAGCTCGGCGACCAGGTCCACGTGACCGCCGACGGCCTGCGCGTGCTGGCCCCGTATCCGTTCAGCGAACGCCTGCTCGCCTGAACCGGATCAGGATGTGCCGCGGGCGATCGCGTCGAGGACGCGCTCGGGTGTCACCGGGAGTTGGGTCGGACGGGCGCCCACCGCGTCGGCGATCGCCGCGGGGATCACCGCGATGGGCGGGCCGATCGGAGGTTCGCCGATCCCCCGCGCCCCGAATGGACCGAGACCCTCGCCGGATTCGAGGATCACGGACTCGATGTCGGGGACGTCGGTCGCGATGGGGATCAGGTACTGGAACAGACCGGGGACCATGTTCACTCCCTCGGTCACCACGACGTCCTCGAGCAGCGCCTGGCCGAGGCCCTGCACCGCCGCGCCGGCGATCTGGCCCTCGACGCTCATCGGGTTGATCGCGCGCCCGACGTCGTGCGCCGCGATGTAGCGCAGGATCCGAACCTCGCCCGTGTCGAGGTCGACCTCGACGTCGGCCAGGTGCGTCCCGAACGTGAAGTCGGGGAAGATCCGGTCGCCTTCGAGGTCGCGGGTCACCTCGGTGCCTTTCGGGCCGAAGAAGGTTCCGAGCGCCTCGATCGGGACGTTCGTGCGACGGCAGAGCTGCAGGACCTGCAGGAGCGGCATCGAGGTCTCCGGTCCGACGACCTCGCCCGGTTCCATCCGCAGCGCGTCGACCGGCTGGCCGGTCTCGGCAGCGACCGCGCCGAGCAGCTGATCGCGGAGCATCACGGCGGCCTCGTAGGCGGCGTTGCCGGACATCAAGAGTTGTCGTGTCGCTGTCGTCGTCCCGGCGAGCGGGTTCAAGGCGGAGTCGCCGAAGTGGACGCTCACGCGCGACAGGTCGACCGCGAGCACCTCCGAGGCGATCTGGCCGAGCGAGGCCGCCTGACCCCCGCCGATGTCCGGGACCGCGCAGCGGACCGTGAGCGACCCGTCCATCTGGAACCCGATCCACGCCGCCGCGCTGTCGTTCAGCCACACGAGGCGTCCGTACGACTGCATGTTCGAGGCGATCGCGCGGCCGACCGCCTTCCGCGGTCCGCTCGGGGCGGGCTTCTCGCCGGCGCGCTCACGCACCGCGTCGATCGTCTGCGGCAGCCACACCTCGGTGATCAGCTCCTGACCGACCGGGAGACGGTCGCCCTTCACGAGGGCGTTCGTCTTCCGGACCTCGGCGCCGTCCAGACCGAGCGCCTGCGTGACGTCGTCGATCTGCGACTCGTAGCCGAGCACCATCTGCATCCCGCCGAACCCGCGGAACGCGCTCGTCGGGGGGTTGTTCGTGTAGGCGGTCTTCGAGCGGATCCGGACGTTCGACACCCGGTACGGCCCGCACGCGTGGACGGTCGAGTACAGGAGCACGAGCGCGCTCAGGTACGCGTACGCGCCCGCGTCCGACGTGATCTCGATGTCCTGCGCGAGCAGCGTGCCGTCGGCGGCCGCAGCCGTCCGGTAGCGCATCACGTTGCGGTGGCGCTTCGCGCGGGCGAGCAGCGACTCGTTGCGGGTCCATTGCATCCGCACGGGCTTGCGCGTGTGCCACACGGCGAGCGCGACGTACGGCTCGACCGTCATGTCTTCCTTACCGCCGAACCCGCCACCCACGTACGGGGCCACGACGCGGACCTTCGAGTCGGGGACGCCGAGGATCCTCGCGACGTCGCGGTAGTGCTCGACGACCTGCGTCGCGACGCGGAGCGTCAACACGCCGTCGTCGTCGAGCCACCCGACCCCGACCTCGGGCTCGAGGTACGCATGATCGACGAACTGGGTCCGGTACTCGTCCTCGACGACCACGTGGGCGGAGGCGAAGGCGGCATCGACGTCTCCGCGGTCGATCCGCCACTCGGCCAGGAGGTTCCCGCCCTCATGGACCTCGAACGCGCCCTCGGCGAGCGCCTCGGAGGGATCGGAGATCACGGGCAGGTCGTCGTACTCGACCTCGACCAGTTCGCAGGCGATCGCCAGCGCGTCCTCGGTCTCGGCGATCACGAGCGCGATCGGCTCGCCGTGGAACCGGACCCGCTCGGTCGCGAGCACCTGCATCGACGCCTTCAGCGCGCCGACCGCGACCGTCTGGCCGGGCACGTCGACGCGGATGTCGTTGTTCGGGACGTCCTCGCCGAGGAGCACGGCCACGACCCCGGGGACCGCACGGGCGGCGGTCGCGTCTCGGCGGGTCAGGCGCGCGCTCGGCACCTGGGAACGGACGAGGCGAGCGTGCAGCATCCCCGCGTACGCGAGATCGCCCGCGAATCGGGTAGTGCCGGCGATCTTCTCGGCCTGGTCGGGGCGCGCGAGGCCCTGATGGACGACGCGGAGCTCCTCGAGCTTGGAGGTGCGGACCTCGCCGTTCACCGGACCACCCCGTTCGTCTGCGCGTCCTCGATCGCGTCGACGATGTCGGTGTAACCGGTGCAGCGGCAGAGGTTCCCGTGGAGACCCTCGCGGATCTCGTCTCGGGAGAGCGTGTGGTCCGCGTCACGGAGCATCGCGTGCGCGCACAGCAGCACGCCCGGAGTGCAGAACCCGCACTGGGCGGCGTGGTGCTCGTGGAAGGCGCGCTGGAGCGGGCCGAGCGAGCCATCCGGCGCACACAGACCCGCTGCCGTGGTGACGGACGCGCCCTCGACCTGCGCCGCGAGCACGATGCAGCTCGACGTCGGCTCGTCGTCGACCAGGACGGTGCACGCGCCGCACACCCCTTCGCCGCAGCCGTACTTCGGGTCGGTGACGTCGGCCACGTCGCGGAGCCATCGCAAGAGCGACACGTGGGCGCCGGCGGTCTTGGTCACGGACCGGCCATTCACGGTGAGGGTCACGGTCAGGTCGTGGCGCTCGCCCATCAGGCCGCCTTCCCCCGCCGGACCGCGTCGGTCAGGGCCCGGACCGCGAGCACGCGCGCGAGGTGCCGTCGGTGGTCGGCGCTCGCGTTCGTGTCGGACACGGGCGCTAGGCCGTCGATCATGCCGACGCGCCCCTCGACCTCGTCGGCGCCCGCGCCTTCCACCGCGACCTCGATCGCGCCGAGTCGGACCGGCCGCTCACCGACCCCGGCCAGCCCGACCCGCGCCTCGATCACCCGGCCGTCGGCGACGCGGGCGAGCGCCGCGGCGCTCACGAGCCCGAAATCGCCCAGGCGACGTGCGACCTCAACGAACCCCCACCCCCAGCCGGGACCCAGGACCGGGACCCGTACCGCGGTCACGAGCTCGTCGTCGGCCAGCGCGGTCGTGAAGTAGCTCAGGTGGAACTCCGTCGCTTTCACGGTGCGTGCCGACGTCCCGTCGGACACGTCGTACTCCGCCCCCAGCACCGTCATCGCGAGCGGCAGCTCCGCCGCCGGATCGGAGTGGGCGAGGGATCCCCCGAGGGTCCCGCGGGCCCGGATCCTCGACGAGCCGATCCACCGGGCGGCCTCGGCCACCATCGGCTGGCGCGACCGGACCAGCTCCGAGCCCTCGAGGTCCGCGTGGCGCGCGAGCGAACCGATCGCCAGGTAGCCGTCGTCGGTGGCGACGATCTCGCGAGCGTCCGCGACGTGCCCCACGTCGACCACCGCGTCGAGGTCGAGCACCCCGAGGTTCATCATCGGCAGGAGCGACTGCCCGCCGGCGATCACCTTCGCGAACCCGTCGACCGAGCGGAGCATCTCGCTCGCCTCGGCCAACGACGTGACCCGCTCGTAGCGGAACGGCTTCACGAACACGCGCTCGCCCCCGTCATCGCGTCGAAGGATAGGGAGCGCGTCTCACCGCGCTCAACCGGCTCTCACGCTGCGAGAACCGACGAGAGCGGGGTGAGCGGGGTCCCGGTCGCCTCGGCCACCCCGGCGTTCGTCACGGCCCCGTCCCAGGTGTTCACGCCCAGCGCCAGGGCGGGGTCGCGCCGCACGGCCTCCTCGACGCCGAGCGAGGCGATCGCGAGCGCATACGGCAGGGTCACGTTCGTGAGCGCGTACGTCGAGGTCCGTGGCACCGCCCCGGGCATGTTCCCCACGCAGTAGTGAACGACGTCGTCCACGACGTACGTGGGCTCGGCATGCGTCGTCACGTGCGAGGTCTCGAAGCACCCACCCTGGTCGATCGAGATGTCGACGAGCACGGCGCCCGTGCGCATCGCCTTCACGTGCTCGGAGGTGACCAGGTGCGGCGCCTTCGCGCCGGGAACGAGCACCGCCCCGACGACCAGGTCGGCCCCGAGCACGAGACGCTCGATCGCGAGCGCCGACGAGGCCACGGTCTGGATCCGGCCGTGCCAGATCCGGTCGATCTCGCGCAGCCGCTCGACGTTCTTGTCGACGACCACGACGTCGGCCTGCATCCCGGCCGCCATCTCCGCGGCGTTCCACCCCGCCATGCCGCCGCCCGAGCACGACGACCCGGGCGGGCTCGACGCCGCTCGCGCCGCCCATCAGGACGCCGCGACCGCCCTGCGGGCGCTCGAGCGCCTTCGCGCCTTCCTGCGGGGCCATCCGCCCGGCGATCTCCGACATCGGGGCCAGCAGCGGGAGCCGGCCGTCGGCCGTCTGGACCGTCTCGTAGGCCACGCCGCGCACACCCCGCTCGGCCAGGAACCGCGTGAGCCCCTCGTCCGCTGCCAGGTGCAGGTACGTGAACAGCACGTGGTCGGCGCGGAACCGCTCGTACTCCTGCGGCTGCGGTTCCTTCACCTTCACGATCAGCTCGGCCTCGGCGAAGACCGCGTCGGCATCGGCAACGATCTCGGCCCCCGCGGCGACGTACTGCTCGTCGGGGATCGCCGAACCGAGCCCGGCCCCGGCCTGGACCACGACCCGGTGACCGGCCGCGGTGAGCTCGCGGACCCCCTCCGGCGTCGCCGCCACCCGGTACTCGTGGACCTTGACCTCCGTGGGGATCCCGACGTCCATCGTCACGCCTCCAGCTCGTCCACCGCGCCCGCGAGCCCCGACGCCAGCTCGTCGACCTCATCGTCGCTCAGCGACAGGGGTGGCGACACCTGGATCGCGCCGGTGGCGAGCGTCCGGGTCATGATGCCGTTGCGCCGGCATGCGGGCACGACGCGTCCGAGCAACCCCGGGTCGCTCGCGAGCGCCTCAGGATCGATCTGGACGGCCGCGAGCACGCCGGTCCCCGCCCGGACCTCGCTCACGACCGGGTGATCGGCGAGCGGCCCGAGCGCCGCCGCGAGGGCCCCCTCGAGGTGCTTCGCACGGTCGAGGAGTCCCTCCCGCTCCATCACGTCGAGGTTCGCGAGCCCCGCGGCGGACACCGCCGCGTGTCCCGTGTACGTGTAGCCGTGACGGAACATCCCGGCGCCGGGAGCGAAGAACGGCTCCCACACCCGCGGCGCCGCGATCACGGCACCGAGCGGCAGGTAGCCGCTCGTGATCCCCTTCGCGCACGTGATCAGGTCGGGCTCCAGGCCCCAGCGGCCGGACGCGAACCACTCCCCGGTCCGGCCGAACCCCGTGATCACCTCGTCGGCGATGAAAAGGACGCCCGCGTCGCGGCACGCCGAGCGCACGCCTTCCAGGTAGCCCTCGGGCGCTGCGTACACCCCGCCCGCCCCGATCACCGGCTCGCAGAAGAACGCGGCGACCCGGTGCGCGCCGATCCCCTCGATCGCGCGCCGCAGGGCATCGGCGTCGTCCCACGGAACCTCGACCACGTCCTGCAGGAGCCCGCCGTAGCCCTCGAGGTTCGCGGGGATGCCCGCGAGCGACGTCCCGGCCGTGTGCATCCCGTGGTACGCGCGCTGCCGGCGGATCAGCACCTGCCGGTCGGGCTCGCCGACCAGCTGCCAGTACCGCCGCGCGATCTTCGTGGCGCTGTCGATCGAGTCCGAACCGCCGCTCGTGAGGAACACCGTGGAGTCCGCGACGGGTGCGAGCGCCGCGACGCGGTCGACGAGCGCCGAGGTGGCGGGGTTCGTCAGGTCCTGGAAGGTCGAGTAGGCCTCGAGCTCACGCATCTGCTTCTCGACCGCCTCGACGATCTCGGTGCGACCGTGGCCGACGTTGCAGTACCACAGCGACGCGGTCGCATCGAGGTAGCGGTTCCCGTCGGAGTCCCAGATGTGAGATCCCTCGCCGCGCACGATCGAGACCTCGCCGCCCGCCCGGACGGCGGCCATATCGGCGAACGGGTGCCAGAAACGGGTCACTCGACGTCACCTCCTATCGCCGGACCGCGGAAGTCCGGCAGATCGACCGGCGTCGCCGGCGTCCATCCAGGCTCGAGCCCGAGCACGCGCTCAGGGTTGATCCGGGTCATCTTCTCCAGGTACTCGAACGGCACCCCGACCTTCAGCAGCGCCGTCAGCAGCATCCGCAGCCCCTCGGGATGCGGCGGCCCGGCGAACTGCCCCAGGTCGGAGCCGAGGACCACGTTCTCGCCCTGCAGCTCCACGATCCACTCGGCGAGCTCACCCGGCTGCTGCTCCCAGAAGATCGGGGACACGCACGAGCACGCCACGTACTCGATCGTCGCGCCCTTCGCGATCAACTCCTTCTGGACCGCGACGTCGAGCTTGCAGAGCGACCAGTTCGCGTGGGTGACGATGAAGTTCTGGACGCCGGCCTCGTTCGCCGCATCCTGCAGCGCGCGGATCTCGGGGAGCGACAGGTGCCCGGTCGCGAGCGCCACGCCGTTGGCGGCGACGACCTCGCAGATCGTGCGCGCCGCGGGCGTCAGCGTCACGCCGTCCTCCTCGAACACGGTGACGCCCTCGCCCGGCAGCTGCTTCTTCGGCCGCCCGAACTGCGGGTAGTCCGGCATGTCGAAGAACTCGGCGTGGTACTTGGAGTGGTTCGAGGGCATCCACACGACCTTCGCGCCGTAGTGGATCGCCGCCTCCGCGACGTACGGGTCGAGGCCGCCGACCGAGCGGTTCAGCACGACCGCGCCGAACGACTCGACCTCCGGGTACATCCGGTTCACGTAGTACGCGCGCCCGGTCGTCGAGGCGTCGTGGTCCTTCAGCACGAACCCGCGCATCCCGTACCTGATCGCGTACTCGGCGAGCGCGGCGTCGTCGATGTGTCGCTCGAACAGCGCCGGCCCGGTGTGGGCATGCATGTCGATCGCGCCGCGGAGCAGCTCCAGATCGGGACGGTCCATCGGCTCGGAACCCCTTTCCACCTGGTGAGAAGGCATCTCAGCTACTGGGAGCGCATGCTAGCATCCGCGCGTCACGGCCCGCATGCGACTGGAGGACCGACGGATGCCCGAGCTCCCCGCTGTCACGGCGGCGATGGTCGCCGGCGAGCCGGACCTCGGCAGCGAAGCCGTCGAGGTCCGTTCACCGTGGGACCGTCGTGTCGTCGGCTTGGTGCCGTGGCTGGGAGCCGAACACGCTCGCGCGGCCGTCGACGGCGCGTGGGACGCGATGCAGGAAGGGCCGCCCGCCTGGGAGCGCGCCGCCATCCTCGACCGCGTCGCGGCCGACGTCGCCGCGCGCCGCGAGGAGTTCGGCGCGCTCCTGTCGAGCGAGAACGGCAAGCCGATCGCTCAGGCGTTGCTCGAGGTCGATCGATGCGTCCAGACCCTCATCTTCTCCGCGGCCGAGGCGCGGACCCTCTCGGGACGCGGCGTCCCGCTCGACGCGCATCCCGCGGGCGTGGGCCACCTCGGCCTCACGGTGCGGGTGCCGGTCGGGGTCGTCGCGGCGATCACCCCGTTCAACTTCCCGCTGACCCTCGCGGCCCACAAGATCGGCCCCGCCGTGGCCGCCGGTTGCGGGGTCGTGCTGAAGCCGGCCGACAAGGCCCCGCTCGTCGCGCACGAGCTCGTCCGCGCCTTCCACGCGGCGGGGCTCCCACCCGCGTGGATGTCGGTCCTGGTCGGCGATCCCGAGCCGATCGCCGACGTGTTCGTCGACGACGACCGTGTGGGCCTGATCACGTTCACCGGATCGGCCGCGATCGGATGGTCGCTGAAGTCGAAGGCCCCGCAGAAACGGGTCACGCTCGAACTCGGGAACTCCACCCCCGTGATCGTGTGCGCCGACGGCGACGTCGAGGCGGCGGCGACGCTCTCGGCCGCCAGCGGCTACGCGTTCGCGGGGCAGTCGTGCATCTCGGTCCAGCGCGCGATCGTCGATCCCGCGGTCCACGGCGACTTCGTGGACGCGCTGAAGGCCGCCGCCGAGGCCCACGTCCCCGGCGACCCGGCGGACCCCGCCACGACGGTGGGCCCGCCGATCACGGCCGCCGCCCGAGACCGCGTGAACGACTGGATCGCGCTGGCGGTCGATGCGGGGGCGACCTCGGTGACCGGCGGCACGTTCGGCGACGGGTTCGCCCGGCCGACCGTCCTCGACGGCGTCGGACTCGACCAGCCCGTATGGGCGCGCGAGGCGTTCGGCCCGGTGATCTCGGTCGTCACCGCCGCCGACCTCGACGCCGCGATCGACCTCGCGAACGGCACCGAGTACGGGCTGCAGGCGGGGATCTTCACCCGCGATCTCGGCGCGGCGCTGCACGCCGTCGAGGGCCTGCGGTTCGGGGGGGTCACCGTGAACCAGGCGCCTCAGTTCCGCGTCGACCAGATGCCGTACGGGGGGACGAAGGCCTCGGGCAACACGAAGGAAGGCCCGCACGACGCCGTCCGGGAGATGACCGAGGAGCGCATGGTCGTGGTGAAGCTGTGAGCCCCACGACCGACCGCCCGTCGCTGCAGGTCCTCGAGCGGACCTTCGCGATCCTCGAGATCTTCGACGAGGAACGGCCGGAGTGGAGCGCGACCGAGATCGCCCGGGCGCTCGACCTGCCGATCCCCACCGTGCATCGGCTGCTCACCGCGCTGAAGCACCGCGGGTACGTCAGCCAGCACGAGGAGACGAAACGCTTCCGGCTCGGCGTCGCGGCGCTGCAGCTCGGCGACCGCGCGCGGAGCGTCGTCGACCTGCGAAGCGTCGCGCTGCCGGCCCTCCGACGGCTCTCGCGCGACACCGGCGAGACCGCCTTGCTGACGGTCCTCACGCCGGGACGCGACCGTGGCATGTGCCTCGAGCGGGTCGAGACCCCGCAGCCGCTGCGGCTGTCCGTGACCCCGGGCCGCCAGGTACCGCTGCACGCCGGCGCGTCGCAGAAGGTCCTGCTGGCCTACCTGCCGCCCGACGACGTCGAGCGCGTGATCGCGGCCGGGCTCGAGCACCTGTGTCACGCGACGATCACGGACCCGCAGCAGCTGCGCGACGAGCTCGCGACGATCCGTCGCCGTGGGTGGGCCTCGAGCTACGAGGAGACGAACCTCGGCGTGTGGGGCGTCGCGGTCCCCGTCCTGAACGCGCGGGGCGACGTCGTGTGCGCCGTCGGGATCGCCGGCCCGAGCCCGCGGCTCACGCCGGCACGGGTCCGCGGTGACGTCGAACGTGCCCACGACGCCGCGCTCAGCATCGCCCGAACGCTGGGCCACGCGGTGCCGGAGCTCTCGGCCACCCGATCGGCGATCACCACCAAGAGGCCCCCCACGAAGGAGAGACACAGCGCATGAGCGCAGGACCGCTGCATGGCAAGATCGCGATCGTCACCGGCGCCGCGAAGGGGATCGGCGGCGTCGTCACCGAGCATCTGGCGCGCGACGGCGCGCACGTCGCGCTGGTCGGAAGGGACACCGGCGCCCTCGAGGAGCACGCGACGGACGTCGACGGCGCGCACCCCGACCGCGAGAGCCTGGTCGTCACCTGCGACGTCACCGACGAGGCGCAGGTGTCCGCGATGATCGCCCAGGTGGTCGGACGGTTCGGGGGGCTCGACATCCTCGTGAACACCGCCGGTGGGACGGGGCCGATCGAGACGGGCGCCCACGACTACCCGGTCGAGGAGTTCCGCGCGATCCTCGACCTCAACGTCGTCGGGACGTTCCTGCCCTGCAAGCACGCGATCCCCTACCTGATCGCGCGCGGGGGCGGGCGGATCGTGAACATCGCCGGGACATCGGGCCTGCGCGGCTACCGCAACCGCAGCGGCTACTCGAGCTCGAAGTGGGCGGTCCGCGGGCTGACCCGCACGCTCGCGCTCGAGCTCGGCCCACACGACATCACGGTGAACGACGTCTGTCCGAACGTCACGGATGGCGCCCGGATGGAGAAGATCGTCGCCACGAAGGCCGCTCGGCTCGGGACGACCCCGGAGGAGGTCTACGCGGACTTCGCGTCACAGACCGCGCTGGGTCGATTCGTGCAGGAAGAGGACATCGCGAACGCGATCGACTTCCTGGTGTCCGACGCGGCGAGGAACATCACCGGGCACGACATCCCGGTCGACGCAGGGTGGGACGTGTGAGCCACGACGGTTCCGCGTCGCGCAACGCGCCGGCTTGCGCGACCGGCCGATCCGGCCCACACTGCGCGAATCCTCGGCGGTAGATCGGAAGGGAGAGGGGCCTATGGGTCAGTTCGATGCGGTACTGGGCAACCCGAAGACACGGCGGCAGTTCCTCCGTGCGATGGGAGGCGTGGGCGCGATGGGCGTGCTCGCCGCCTGCCGGAAGGAGAGCGCGACGCCGGGCGCCACGGGAACCAGCTCGGGGTCGTCGGCTTCCCGCCCGCCGATCGAGGAGGAGACCGGCGACCTCCAGGTCCACGAATGGGCCGGCTACGAGCTCCCATGGCTCTGGAAGGACTACGCGAAAGCGGGCTACCCCGAGCCCACGTTCAGCTTCCTCACGAACACCGAGGGCGTGATCGCGAAGACACAGGGTGGCTTCTACTGGGACATCACGCACCCCGAGACCGGCTACCTGCAGGACTATCTCAACATGGGCGTGATCCAGCCCTGGGACACGAGCCTGCTCTCGAACTTCCCGGACCTGAACCCGGCTCTGCAGGCATACGGTCAGCTCGACGGCCAGCAGTACGCACCGGTCTACGACTGGGGGTACTCGGGCGTCGCGATCCGTAGCGACAAGGTCGACCCCGAGATCAACTCCTACTCGTACCTGTTCGACGACAACCTCGCCGGGCACATCGGGTGGTTCGACACGCCGTGGATCCTCCAGCAGGCGGCGATGGTCCTGGGCGTGCCGGCCGACGAGGGCTTCAACATGACCGACGACCAGCTGAACGAGGCGAAGGAGTTCGCGATCTCGAAGGCGAAGAACGTCTACACGATCTGGGTGGACTACACGCAGATGTGGGACGACCTGCGCGTCGGCAACCTGTGGGCCACCTACGCGTGGCCCGACGCCTGGGTGGCGTTGAAGGAGGACGTCCCGGTCCAGTACATCCGTCCGAAGGAGGGCGTCCTGTCCTGGGCCGAGGGCCTGATCCTTCGAGCCGACACCGAGAACTACTTCCACGCGCACGAGTTCGCGGACGCCTGGGGCGCACCCGAGGTCGGCACGCGGCTGATCTCGTCGTGGGGCTACGGCCACTCGAACCTCAAGATCGACCTCGACGCGATCGACCCCGAGGTCGTCGAGGTCTTCGGGTTGGACGACCCCGAGACGAACCTGTCGGAACCGCTCAGCTACTTCGACCGCTACCAACCCGAGCGCGACAAGTACAACCGCGCGTGGGACGAGGTGAAGGCGTCGATCGGCTAGATGGCCGCGACCGAAGTTCCCGAAGTCACGCCCGTCTCCCGGGGACGGCGGCGGCGCCCGAAGGGCGTCGCCGCCACCTGGGGCATCCTGTCCGCCCCGCTGCTGTGGGTGATCGTCTTCTTCGTCGTGCCCGTGATCATGATCGCCGTCTACAGCGTCGGGGGCATCTCGGGCCTGTCGCCGAACGACATCGCCGAGTGGACCCTGACGCCGTGGAAGGACTTCCTGTTCTCGGACGTGTACATGGGAGGACTGAACCCGTTCGGTGACGGGCTCTTCTGGAAGTCCGTGAAGATGTCGACGATCGTCTCGTTCACGGCCCTCATGCTCGCGTACCCGATCGCCTACCTCCTCGCGCTGCTGGCCGGCGCTCGCAAGTACACGCTGCTGCTGATCATCATCGTTCCCTTCCTGACCAGCTACCTCCTGCGGATCCTCGCCTGGCGCGTGCTGCTGAATCCCCAGGGCGTGATCAACACGTTCCTCGTGGACACGACGGGCATCCTCGACGGGCCGATCACGTGGCTGTTCAACAGCCAGTTCGCGATCTACCTGGTGCTGAGCTACGTGTGGGTGCCGTTCATCGCGCTGCCGATCTTCGTGACCCTCGAAGGGATCGACATCAAGCTGCTGGAGGCCAGCTCCGACCTGGGCGCGTCCCGCTTCCGCACGTTCCGGTCGGTCACGCTGCCGCTTTCGATGCCCGGCGTGATCGCGGGGTTCATCTTCGTGTTCATCCCCACGATCGGCGAGTTCATCACGCCGCAGCTCGTGGGCGGTCCCGGCGGGTTCATGTTCGGCAGCGCGATCCAGAGCGCCTTCACGTTCGGCCTCGACTGGCAGTTCGGATCGGCGATGTCGATGTTCCTCGTGTTCACCGTCGCGATCTTGCTCGTGATCTTCGGGCGGTACCTCAACGTGCGGAGCGTGGCCGGATGAACATGGCCGCGTCGAAGTCCGGGAAGACGTTCCTGTGGGTGATGTTCTGGCTGCTCGTCGTGTTCCTGTACGCGCCGATCCTGATCTTGATCATCTTCAGCTTCAACGATCGGGAGCTCGTGTCGTTCCCGTGGGAAGGCTTCACGACGCGCTGGTACCGAGGGTTCGTCCAGAACCCAGAGATCCTGAACGCCCTGAAGACCAGCGCCTGGATCGCCCTGTTCTCCAGCATCGTCACGACGGTCCTCGCGGTCCCCGCGTCGATCGCGATGCAGCGCCGTCGGTTCTTCGGCAAGGGGCTCGTGTCGGGGTTCCTGCTGGCGCCGCTCGTGGTCCCCCTCGTCGTGCTCGGCACCGCGATGCTGATCCTCTTCAACTACCTGGGGATCGAGTTCGGTCCGGTAACGCTGATCATCTCCCACGTGATCATCTCGTTGCCGTTCGCGGTGCTGACGATCGTCCCGCGGCTCGAGCGGATCCCCGAGGCGCTCGAGGAGGCCGCGCGCGACCTGGGCGCGAACTGGTGGGTCACGTTCCGGTCGATCACCTTCCCGCTGCTCGCGCCGGCCGTGCTCTCCGCCTTCCTGATCTCCTACGTGATCTCGTTCGACGAGATCGTCCTCGCCTCGTTCCTGGCCGGGACGACCACGACGTTCCCGCTGTACGTGTACTCACAGCTGCGACTGCCACGCCAGCTCCCGCAGATCCCCGCGGTCGCCGTGGTGGTCCTGATCGTGTCCGCCTTCGTCGTCACGCTCGCGGAGATCCTGCGGGCGCGGACCGACAAGGCGCTCGGCGAGGGTGTCCGGCAGGTGTTCGACGAGGAAGGGCCGGACCTCCCGGTCGCGACGGAAGGATGACGATGAACGACGGGTCCGCGATCAGCATCCAGGGCGTGAGCAAGACCTTCGGCGACGTCCGCGCCGTCGACGGGATCTCCCTCGAGATCGCCGAGGGTGAGTTCATCACGCTGCTCGGACCCTCTGGCTGCGGGAAGACCACGACGATGCGGATGATCGCCGGCTTCGAGGAGCCGGACAGCGGCACGATCTTGCTCCGCGGTGCCGACGTGATCGGGATCCCGCCGAACAAGCGCGAGGTCAACATGTGCTTCCAGCACTACGCGCTGTTCCCCCACATGACGGTCGGCGAGAACATCGCGTACGGGCTGAAGCTGAAGAAGGTCGCCAAGGACGAGCGGAAGCAACGCGTGGGCGAGATGCTCGACCTGGTCGGCCTGTCCGGATACGACAAGCGGAAGCCCTCCCAGCTCTCGGGTGGTCAGCAGCAGCGGGTGGCGCTCGCGCGCGCGCTCGTGAACCGTCCGGCCGCGCTCCTCCTCGACGAACCGCTCGGCGCGCTCGACGTGAAGCTGCGCAAGCAGATGGAGCTCGAGCTGAAGCGGATCCAGAGCGAGCTGGGAACCACGTTCGTCTACGTGACGCACGACCAGGAAGAGGCGCTCTCGATGTCCGACCGGATCGCCGTGATGAACCAGGGCGTGATCGAACAGCTGGGGCCACCACGTCAGATCTACGAGCACCCGGAGACCCCGTTCGTCGCGGACTTCGTCGGGGTGCTGAACGCCCTCGAGTTCCGAGCCGACGAGGTGAGTGGCGAGGACGTGCTGATGCGGGTGAGCGAGACCGAGCGGATCGTGGTGCCGCGGGCGGGCGTCGACGTCGGGCAAGGGACGAACCTGCTCGTCGCCGTGCGACCGGAGCGGATCTGGCTCAGGGGCGAGGACGCCGAGTTCGAGGCGCACGCGAGCCGCCTGACCGGGACGATCGGCCAGGTCGTCTACCTTGGAACGCTCACCCAGTTCCACGTGGACACCACGCTCGGACGTCGCCTGATCGTGCATGAGCTGTCGGATGCGTCGCTGTCGGAGGCCAGGGAAGGCGACCGCGTCACGCTCACGTGGGCGCGAGAGGACTCGGCGATCCTGAGCACCTGATCCGGTCCGCAACCTCCGCGAACCCGCCGGGGATACGTTCGCCCTTCGACAGATCTCACGGGCACATCCGCCTGGAATCGTTCGCGGATTTGACGAATCACCCGCCGGCGTAGCACAGTCCTGCCATGCGATGGGAGGGTGGCGGCTCGCAGGCCTCGCTGCGCGAGGGCAATCGCCGGCGCGTCGTGTGGCTCCTCCGGTCGCAGGGGCCGATGACCCGTGCCGATCTCTCCCGGGCGGCAGGGGTGTCGCGCTCGACGATCTCCGCCGTCGTGGCCGGTCTGATCGAGGAGGGCCTCGTCGAGGAGCGCGGTGAGACGCTCGCACGCGGCCAGGCCGGGCGCCCCGGCTCGCTCGTGACGCTCAACCCCTCGGCCGGCATCGCGGTCGGCATCGACATCGACCACCGTCACCTCCGGGTCATGGCCGCCGACCTCGCTCACACGGTGCTGGGAGAGACCACGCATCCGCTCAGCCTCGACCACGACGCGCGCGAGACGATGATCCTCGCCACCCGTCTGGTGAGCGAAGTGCTCACCGGTGCCGGGCTCACGCGCGAGCGCGTCCTGGGCGTCGGACTCTCGCTCGCCGGTCCTATCGAGTCCGTGCGCGGCACGGTGCGGCCGTCGTCGATCTCCCCCACGTGGATCGGCCTCGACGCCGCCAGCGAGCTTCGGGCGATGATCGACCTCCCTGTGTTCGTCGACAACGACGCGAACCTCGGGGCCCTCGCCGAGTTGATGTGGGGCGCCGGACGGGGCGTGACCGATGGCGTCTACCTCAACGTGGGGACGGGCATCGGGGCCGGCGTGATCCTCGCGGGCGCGGTCTACCGGGGCGCGATGGGGACGGCGGGCGAGATCGGGCACGTGACGGCCGACGAGAACGGGCCGATCTGCCGATGCGGGAACCGCGGGTGTCTAGAACGCCTGGCCGGTGGCAGCGCGATCAGCGAGGAGCTCGCGGCCGGACTCGGCATCGAGCTCACGCTCGACGACCTGATCGCCCGCGCGCGTGCGGGCGACACGGCGAGCGTCCGGATGCTGGACGACGCCGGGCGCCTGATCGGGATGCACGTCGCCACCGTCTGCAACGTGCTGAACCCGTCGCACGTGATCGTGGGCGGACCCCTGAGTGCGACCGGCGAGGTCCTGCTCGGGCCGGTGCGGCGCTCGATCGCCCGGTACGCTCTGCCCATCGCCGGGGACAACGTCGTCGTGGTCCGAGGCGATCTCGGGGAGCGAGCCACGGTGCTCGGCGCGGTCGCGCTGGTGCTGGGCGAGGCAGGCCCCGACCTGTTCGACGACCGTATGGATGACCAGGCGGACGATCGCGTGGACGGAAGGAGGGAGGAGACGATCGCCGTGGGGTCGTGAACCATCGCGGAGACGCAGAGGTTCACCCCTGTGAAGTGGCATCACCGATCCGATAGGAACACCGAACGAGCCGCGAGAGACGCGGCGGGGTGGGGAGGTATCACATGAAGGGAAGGAAGTTCCGGGCGTGGGCCGGCATGCTGGTCGTGCTCGCGATCGTCGCGACCGCGTGTGGCGACGACGGCAGCGAGAGCGCTGACGGCGGCGGCGAGGACGCAGGCAGCATCTGGGTGCTCCTGCCCGACACCGAGTCGTCAACGCGGTGGGAGGAAGACGACCGCCGCTACTTCGGCGAGACGTTCACGGAGGCAGGCCTCGCCGAGGGTGAGGACTTCACGATCGTGAACGCCGAGGGTGACGCCAACACGCAGCAGTCGCAGGCCGAGCAGGCGATCAACGACGGCGCCAGCGTGATCGTGCTGACCAGCATCGACACCGGCTCCGGCGCGGCGATCATCGACCAGGCGACCGAGGCCGGCGTGCAGGTGCTCGAGTACGACCGGTTCAACACCGGTGGTGCCGGTGGCGCCGCGTACGTCAGCTTCGACAACGTCGCGGTGGGCGCCGCGATGGCCGAGGTGCTCGAGCCGGCGATCGACGACCTCGGGCTCGATCAGCCCCGCGTCGTGATGCTGAACGGCGGCGAAGAGGACAACAACTCGTTCCTGTTCCGTGCCGGCTACGCCGAGACGGTCGAGGCGCGGGTCGCCGCGGGCGACTGGGCGCTGGTCGCGGACCAGCACGTCCCCGGGTGGGACAACCAGGAAGCCCAGACGATCATGGAGCAGATCCTGGTCGACGCGGACAACGGCGTGGACGCCGTGTTCGCGGCGAACGACGGGCTCGCTGCCTCCACGGTCAACGCGATCCAGGCGGCCGGGATCGGCCCGGTGCCCGTGAGCGGGCAGGACGCGACCGCGGTCGGGATGCAGAACATCCTGCTCGGCCTTCAGACGATGAGCGTCTACAAGCCGATCCAGACCGAGGCCGGCCTGGCGGCGGAGGTCGCCCTGGCGCTGCGAGCCGGTGAGGACATCCTCAGCACCGACTTCGACTACGACTACGGGCTGATCGGGATCGAGGCGGCCACCGGCCAGCCGACCGACGCCCCCGAGGGCGACGGCGTGGTGCCGTACTTCGGCCTCGTGCCGATCGGCGTCACGGCGGACAACATGGCCGACACGGTGATCGCCGACGGGTTCCGTACCGTCGAGGAGATCTGCGTCGACGACGTCGCGGCGACCGACTGGTGCCAGGAGAACGCTGCCTGAGCCGGGTCTGAACCGCACGGTGAGGTCCCGGGCGTACGATGCGCCCGGGACCTCACGTCCACCACAAGGAGGCAGGCGTCGATGGCGGATGAAGCGCTCCTCGCGTGCAGCGGTATCTCCAAGGCGTTCGGGGCCGTCCAGGCCCTCTACAACGTCGACTTCGAGGTCCGACGTGGAGAGGTGATGGCGCTCGTCGGTGACAACGGCGCCGGCAAGTCCACGTTGATCAAAGGGATCGCCGGGATCTACCCCTTCGACGACGGGGACATCCGGTTCGAGGGTGAGCAGGTCAAGATCCACAGCCCCCGCGACGCCGCACGGCTCGGGATCGAGGTCGTCTACCAGGACCTCGCGCTCGCGGAGAACCTCGACGTGGTGGCGAACATGTTCCTCGGCCGCGAGCGCATCCGCAGCGGCGTCGTACTCGACGAACCCGGGATGGAGCGCGCGGCCCGCGAGACGCTGGATTCACTCTCGGTGACGACCCTGCGGTCGGTCCGTCAGCGCGTGATCGGCCTCTCGGGCGGCCAGCGACAGGCGGTCGCCGTCGCGAAATCCGTGATGTGGAACTCGAAGCTCGTGATCCTCGACGAGCCCACGGCTGCGCTGGGGGTTGCGCAGACCCGACAGGTGCTCGACCTGGTCCGCAGGCTCGCCGAGCGAGACCTGGGAGTCGTGATCATCTCCCACAACCTCCACGACATCTTCGAGTGCGCGGACCGGATCACGGTCCTGCGCCTCGGCCAGCAGGTGGCGCTGTACGAGCGCGCCAACACCACCCAGCAAGAGGTGGTCCATGCGATCACCGCGGGCGCTCTTCAGCACGTTCCCGGGATGGCCGACGACGCGGCGGTGGCTCGATGACCGACGACGCGGGCACCCCGGCCACGACCACTACGACCGAGACCGCCGCCGGATCGGTGGCGCCGGAGACGCTGGGCAGCTACACGAAGCGTTGGTGGCAGCGCGTGCGGGGCGGCGAGCTCGGCTCGCTGCCGATCATCATCGGCCTGATCGTGATCACGATCGTGTTCGGCCTCCTCAACGACAAGTTCCTCACCGAGCGCAACTTCACGAACCTGCTCCTGCAGATGTCGGCGGTGGCCACGCTCGCGATCGGCATCGTGTTCGTCCTCCTGCTGGGCGAGATCGACCTGTCGATCGCCTACGTGAGCGCGGTCGGCGGCGTCGTGATGACGCTCCTGATCCGGCCCGGCGATCCGGGCTGGCCGTGGTGGCTCGCGATCCTCGCCGCCGTCGCCGTGACCACATTGATCGGGTTCTTGCAGTCGATCGTGATCACGAAGGCCGGGGTGCCGTCGTTCGTCGTGACCCTGGCGGGGAACCTGATCTGGTCGGGCGTGGTCCTGATCTTGATGACCCGTGCGACCACGACCGGCACGATCCGGATCGCCCAGCCGACGATCGTGGGGATCGCGAACGACTTCCTGCCCGATGCTGCCGGATACCTGCTTGGTCTGCTGGTCGTGGCCGCGTTCGGGATCTCACAGATCCTGTCGGCCAGGACCCGACTGGCGGGCGGCCTCGAGGCGAAGCCCATGTCGTTGATCGCCATCCAGATCGGCGCACTCGCGATCGTCACGTTCGCGGCCGTCTACTACGCGAACCTCGACCGTGGCGTGCCGATGGCGGCGGTCATCCTCGGGGTCTTCCTGGTCTTCTGGTCCTTCGTCGCCTCGCGGACGCGCTTCGGTCGCCACATCTACGCGGTCGGCGGTGGCGCGGAGGCGGCCCGGCGCGCCGGCATCGGCGTCGACCGGATCCGGATCTACGTGTTCATGATCAACGGGTTCATGGCCGGGGTCGGCGGCATCATGCTGGCCTCGCGACTGCGCTCCGTGGCGACCAGCTCGGGCGGTGGCGACCTGCTGCTGAACGTGATCGCGGCCGCCGTTATCGGGGGGACGAGCCTGTTCGGCGGCGTCGGCCGTGTCGTCTCGGCCTTGCTGGGCGCGCTCGTGATCGCCGCGATCAACAGCGGCATGAACCTGCTGGGGCTGCCCCAGGGCACCCGGTTCGTGATCACCGGGCTGGTCCTGCTGGGGGCCGTCCTGATCGACGCACTGTCCAAGCGCATCCGCGCGACGCGCGGCGTCGCGTGAAGGCTGGCCCGCTCAACGGGCGGGTCACCGAATGGAGGTGACGAGATGACCTATGAGCCCACGGCGGAGCATCGGTTCACGTTCGGGCTGTGGACCGTCGGCAACGTCGGGATCGACCCCTTCGGGGAGGCGGTACGCGAGGCGCTCTCTCCCGTCCAGCTGGTCGAGCTCCTCGCCGAGGTCGGCGCGTGGGGCGTGAACCTGCACGACAACGACCTGGTGCCGATCGACGCGAGCGCGCACGAGCGAGACCAGATCGTGAGCGACTTCCGCAAGGCCCTCGACGCAACCGGGCTGGTCGTCCCGATGGCCACGACGAACCTGTTCAAGGACCCCGCGTTCCGTGACGGTGCCTTCACCGCGAACGACCCGCGCGCGCGGGCGCTCGCGTTGCAGAAGACGATGCGCGCGATCGACCTGGGCGTCGAGCTCGGGGCGACGACCTACGTGTTCTGGGGCGGCCGCGAGGGGGTCGAGACGGATTCCTCGAAGGACCCGCTCGTCGCGCTGCAGCGCTACACGGAGGCGATGAACTTCCTGTGCAGCTACGTGAAGGACCAGGGCTACGACCTGCGGTTCGCGCTGGAGTCCAAGCCGAACGAACCCCGCGGGGACATCTACCTGGCGACGACCGGCGCGATGCTGGCGTTCATCGAGACCCTCGATCACCCGGAGATGGTCGGGGTCAACCCCGAGGTGGCACACGAGCACATGGCGGGCCTGAACTTCACACACCACGTGGCGCAGGCGTGGTCGATGGGCAAGCTCTTCCACATCGATCTGAACGACCAGATCCCGGGCCGCTACGACCAGGACCTGCGGTTCGGGTCGGCGAACCCGAAGCAGGCGTTCTTCCTCGTGAAGTTCCTCGAGGACGTCGGGTACACGGGCAGCCGGCACTTCGATGCGCACGCGTACCGCACGAGCGACTACGAGGACGTGAAGGCCTTCGCGCGCGGCTGCATGCGCACCTACCTGATCCTCAAGGAGAAGGGTGAGCGGTGGAACGCCGACCCTGAGGTCCAAGGGCTGCTCGCCCGGATCGGGCAGGACGACGGGTCGACGGCCGCCGTCCTGGGGCCGTACACGAGCGATCGCGCACTGGCGCTGAAGGAGCTGGACCTCGACCGGAGAGCGATCGGCGAACGCGGCCAGCCGTACGAAGCCCTCGATCAACTGACGGTCGAGATCCTGCTCGGGGTGAGGTGACGGCCACGGCGATCCGGTTCGACGGCGCGGGGTCGTCGGTCGCGGTCGCCACGGCCTTCGGGCCACGCGTCGTCGGCCTGTTCGTCGGCGATCGCAACCTGTTCGTCGAGCTTCCCGACGACGTCGCCCTCGCGGGGCCCGGCGGCCGACCGTACCGTCTGCGCGGCGGGCACCGGCTGTGGATCGCACCCGAGACCCCGGAGATCACGTACCAGCCCGATGACGAGCCCTGCAGCATCTCCCGGCTGGGCGACGGGATCCACGTGGAGGGACCGCCCGACGGCGCCGGGTTCTCCAAGGCGATCACGATCACCGGGACCCCGCAGGGGTGGACGGTGGAGCACACGCTGACGAACCACGGCCGAACCGCGGCGAAGATCGCGCCGTGGGCGATCAGCCAGCTCCGCCCCGGCGGACGGATCACCCTCGCGCTCGAGACGCCCGGCGAAGGACTGCAGGCGAACCGGGGGGTGGTGTGGTGGCCGTACACGGACCCCGCGGATCCTCGGCTCACCGTGACGACCGACGCGGTCGTCATCGATGCAGCAGGTGACCCACCGTTGAAGGTGGGGGTGGCGGGGACGGCCGGTCACGCCCGCTACGAGCTCGACGGCGCCGGGTTCGACGTGGAGATCTCGGTCGACCCGCTCGCGTCGTACGCAGATCTCGGCGCGGCCGTCCAGGCCTACGTGTGCGAGCGCTTCTGTGAGGTCGAGACGCTGGGGCCGCTCACGATCGTGCAGCCCGGCGCGTCGATCACGCACCGGGAGGACTGGACCGTCTCATGACCAGCGGTGACCGCCGCGCTCGCCCCGACGTTCGACCGGGGCCGACGATCCGACGAGCCGCCGTCTTCGCGTGCATCCTCGCGCTGGTCTCGACGGCGTGCACCGGCGGCGGGACGGACTCGCCCGTCGGGACAAGGCGAACGCCGGGAGCGCCGCTGGCCTTCCGCGACGTCGCGGCCGACCTGGGACTGGACTTCCGGCACGGGGCGTACCGGTGGGACACGGGGCCGGACGTCGGGGCGATGCTCGGCGGCGGATTGTGCTGGCTCGACGTCGAGGGTGACGGCTGGATGGACCTGTTCGTCGTCAACTCGTATTCGCGAGGCGACGCCACCCGATGGGAGGATGAAGGAGGACTGCCGACCGCCCGTCTGTTCCACAACGACGGCGGCACCTTCACGGACGTCACCGACGGCTCCGGAGCCGGCGTGGCGATCCGTGGGAACGGCTGCGTGGCCGCGGACCTCGACGACGACGGGCGCACGGATCTGTACGTGACCGGGAGCGACCGCGCGGTCCTGCTGTGGAACGAGGGTGGGGGCCGGTTCGTCGACGGGACCGAGGCGGCCGGGGTCGAGGCGTTCGGCTGGCACGCGGGCGCAGCCGTCGGCGACGTGAACAGGGACGGTCGCCAGGACCTGTTCGTCGCCGGGTACACGGACCTCAACGCCCCCGACCCCGAGGCCACGCTGGGGTTCCCGAACACCTACGGAGGGGTCCGAGACCTGCTCTACCTGAACGACGGACCCGGTGGCGGGGGCCGTCCGAGCTTCCGCGAGGTCGGGCGCGACGCCGGCCTCGAGGCGGTCGCCTACGAGTACGGCCTCGGCGCCACCTTCTCGGACCTGGACGCCGACGGCGACCTCGATCTGTACGTGGCGAACGACACGGAGCCGAACCGCCTCTACGACAACGTGGCCTGGCCCGGAGGAGCGGCGGCGGACCCGGTCGGGCTCGGGTTCCGCTTCGAGGAGCTGGCGGGCAGGGCCGGGGTCGCCGATCCGGGCGCCGGGATGGGCGTGGCGGTCGGCGACGACACGGCCGACGGGTACGCCGACCTGTTCGTGGCGAACGCCCGCGATCAGGGCCACGCGGTCTACCGGGGGCAGCCCTCCGACCTCGTGTCGCCGTCGTTCGAGGACGTCCGCGAGGACCTCGGAGTGGAGCTCTCGGGTTCGACCGGCTGGGGGGTCTCCTGGTCGGACTTCGACCTCGACACGGATCTCGACCTCCTGCTGGTCAACGGGCAGATCCCGGTCCGTGACCTCTCCGCCGACGCCGAGCCGGTCTGGCTGTTCGTGAACCGTACGGCCGAGGGACAGGCGGGCTACGAGGAAGCGAACGGGCTGGTCGGCGCCCCGGCCGTGGTGGGACGTGGCGCGGCGACGGCCGACTTCGACAACGACGGTGACCTGGACGTCGCGGTGAACTCGATCGGGGGCCCGCTGCTGCTGTTGGAGAACACCGGCGGGACGGGCACCTGGCTCGGCGTCGACGTGCGACGACCGGTGCCGGGGACCCGGGTGCACGCGACCCTGCCCGACGGAAAGACGCTCACACGCGAGATCGACGCCGGCGGGAGCTACCTCTCGACGAACGACCCGCGGGCATGGTTCGGGCTCGGTGACGCGACGGCGGTGGCGGAGCTGACCGTCACCTGGCCCGACGGACGGACGACGACGCTCCGCGACGTCTCGGCCGGGCAGATCGTGACCGTGACGCCATGAGGTTCCGTCCCCTGATCGCCGTCGTCGTGTCCCTCGGGCTCCTCGGCGGGGCCGTCGTGTGGGCCGACCGGGCGCAGGCGGGCTACCTCGTCGAGGACTGCGAGCCGCGGAGCCCGGACGGCTGGTCCGCCGCTCGCGTGTGGGACGAGGTGCTGCTCGACGCGATCCGTCGCGACACGCCCGCGCCGACGGTCCACGCCCGCAACCTGTTCCACACGTCGGCCGCGATGTGGGATGCCTGGGCCGCGTACGACCCGCGTGCACGCGGCACCTTCGTCGACGAACAGCACACGGCCGACGACGTGGAAGCGGCGCGTGAGGCCGCGATCAGCTACGCCGCCTACCGCGTCTTGCTGTGGCGCTACGCGCACGCCTCCGGGCTCCAAGAGACGTTCGATCAGCTCAGCGGCACGATGACCTCCCTCTGCTACCGGATCGACTACACGGACGTGGGATCCGACACGCCCGCGGCGTTGGGGAACCGGATCGCCGAGGCCGTGATCGCGGCCGGGCGCGAGGACGGGGCGCTGGAGGACGACCGGTACGTCGACACCGGATACGAACCGGTCAACCCGCCGATGGTCGTCGAGGACGAGGGCACGGCGATGCGCGATCCCAACCGCTGGCAACCGCTCGCGCTCAGCGAGGTGATCGCGCAGAACGGGCTCCCGATGCCGGGCAACGTGCAACGGTCGATCGGGCCGCACTGGGGCCACGTGGACGCGTTCGCGCTCTCCCCGTCGCCCCAGGGGACGCCGATCGACCCGGGTCCGCCGCCCCGACTCGACGACCCGAGGACCCACGACGGGTTCCAGGCCGCCGCGATCGAGGTGATCCGGGCGAGCGCCTCGCTCGACCCGACCGACGGCGTGACGGTCGACATCTCGCCGGGTGGACTCGGGGACAACACGCTCGGCACGAACGATGGCGACGGTCGACGACGCAACCCGATCACCGGGCAGCCGTACGAGCCGAACGTCGTGCCGGCCGGCGACTTCGGCCGCGTGCTCGCCGAGTTCTGGGCCGACGGACCCGACTCGGAGACCCCTCCGGGGCACTGGAACTCGATCGCGAACGAGGTCTCCGACCGACTCGGGGAGCTGCGGGTCGCGGGCAGGGGTCCCGCCCTCGACCGGCTCGAGTGGGACGTGAAGCTCTACCTCGCTCTGAACGGCGCGGTCCACGACGCCGCGATCGCCGCCTGGGGGACCAAGGGGTTCTACGACAGCGCCCGGCCGATCTCGATGATCCGCTACATGGGGGCCCTCGGGCAGTCCAGCGACCGATCGCTGCCCTCCTACGACCCGGACGGCCTGCCGCTCACACCGGGACTGGTCGAACCGATCACACCCACGTCGAGCTCGCGGGGTCGGCGGCACGCGCACCTCGCCGACCATGTGGGTGAGATCGCCGTCCGCAGCTGGCTCGGGAACCCCGACGATCCGACCGAGTCGAGCGGGGTCGGATGGCTCTTGGCCACCGAGTGGGTCCCCTATCAGCGTGACACGTTCGTGAGCCCGTCCTTCGCCGGCTACGTCTCGGGGCACAGCACGTTCAGCCGCGCCGCCGCCGAGGTCCTGACGGCGATCACCGGCAGCTCGTACTTCCCCGGCGGGATGTCGGGGTGGACCGAACCCACCGGTTCGCTGGAGTTCGAAGCGGGCCCCACCAGCGACGTGACCCTGCAGTGGGCGACCTACTTCGATGCGGCCGACCAGGCCGGCCTCTCACGCATCTTCGGGGGTATCCACATCCCCGAGGACGACTTCGCCGGCCGCCGGATGGGCGCGATCTGCGGGAAGGACGCCTGGGCGCTCGCCCAGACCTACTTCGCCGGCTCCGCCTGACCTGGCTCCGCCGCGGCGAAGATCCGCTCGATCGTCCGGAGGTTCCCGATCGCGTCTTCGATCGGCGTCGGCAGCGGGGCTCCGTCGAGGATCGAGGCGGCGAACGCCTCGGCCTGCACCGTGTACTGGTCTCGCGCGGGGAACGTCAGCATCTCGGTCGCGGGGGCGACCGGCGGCTCGCCACCCGACGTGACGAACACCTCGGTCGGACGGTCGGGCGGGATGTTGAAGGCGATCCCGACCGAGAGCCGGCCCTCGCTGCCGTAGACGTCGACCCGCTGATCGGTCTCCGTGCGCGTCGAGCACGTGAACGACGCGAGGCCGCCGCCCGGGAAGTCGAGGACGGCGCTCGTCAGCACGTCGGTGCCACCGACCGGGTCGCGGCGGATCGAGGCCCGGACCCCCGAGGGCTCCTCGGCGAACAGCATCCGGGACACGTTCACGCAATAGCAGCCGACGTCGTACAGCGCACCGCCGCCCGCCTCGAGGATGTTCCGGATGTTCGTCGGATTGTCGTTGAAGTAGCCGAACCAGCTCTGCACCGCGCGGAGCTCCCCGATCCTGCCCGAGGCGATCAGCTCACGCACCGCGACCCACGAGGGGTGGAGCCGATACATGAAGGCCTCCATCAGCCGCACGCCCGCGTCCTCGGCCGCCGCGATCATCGCGTCGGCCTGGGCCACGCTGAGCGCGAGTGGCTTCTCGCACAGGACGTGCTTGCCCGCCCGAGCCGCTGCGATCGACCACTCGGCGTGCAGGTGGTTCGGCAACGGGACGTAGACCGCGTCGATCTCGGGATCGGCCAGCAGATCCTCGTAGGACCCGTGCGTCCGGGGGATGCTGAGCCGGGCGGCCGCCGCCTCTGCACGAGCGGCGTCGCGCGACGCGAGCGCCACGACCTCGCACCGCTCCGCACGCTGGATCGCGGGGATCACCTTCTCGGTCCCGATCTTCGCCGGAGACAGGATCCCCCACCGCACGACGTCATCCATCGGTCCACCTCATCTCCACCACGTCTCGATCGGCCGCGCTGCGCAGCCCCGCCTCGACCACGCGGAGCCCGTCGATCGAGTCGGTGGGGTCGACCGGCGGAGGACCGCCGGTCCGCAGCGCCTCGGCCACGCCCGCGTAGTAGGCGGGATAGTCGCCGCGCCGGCTCTCGACCACGCGCTCGCCCTCGGTGGCCAGCACGCCCCACCGCTCGCGCGGCTCGACGCCCCAGTCCGGCGCGGCTGGATCGCCCCCGGCGGCCAGCGCGTCCTCCTGTCCATCCAGCCCGAACGACTCGAACGCACCCGCGGAGCCGAGCAGCCGGAACCTCGGACCGTGGAGCCGGGCGACGGCGCTCATCCACAGGTGGCTCCGGACGCCGCCGGGGTGCGCGAGGGCCACGAACGCGTCGTCGTCCACCTCGGCGCCGGGACGCCGCCGCTCGAGCTCCGCGTACACGTGGGTCGGCCGCCCGAACAGCTGGATCGCCTGGTCGATCAGGTGACTCCCCAGGTCGAACAACAACCCGCCGGCCTCGTCGGGTTCGGGGCGCTCGCGCCATGCGTCCGCGTCGCGAGCCGGTCGCCACCGCTCGAACCGCGACTCGAACCGGGTCGGCGCGCCGACCGCCCCGTCCTGCAAGAGCGCCCGGAGTGTCAGGAAGTCCGAGTCCCACCGCCGGTTCTGGAACACCGACAGCATCACCCCGTGCTCGGCGGCGGCGACGCGCAGTCGTTCGGCCTCGGCGACACCGGCCGCCAGGGGCTTGTCCATCACGACCGGGAGACCCGCTGCGAACGCCGCGAGTCCGAGCGGTACGTGAGCGCTGTTCACCGTCGAGATCACCACCAGGTCGAGCTCGTCCGCGAGCGCCCACAGATCGTCGGGCGACGGCAGGATCCGGACGTCGGGATACCGCGACGCAGCGGCGGCGCCCCGTTCGGGGTTCGAGGTCACGACGGCGACCAGCGCCATCTGGGGCGTCGCGTGGATCAGCGGGGCATGGAACACCGACCCCCCGAGCCCGTACCCGATCAGTCCTACGCGGATCGTCTCGCTCACCGTGGCTCCTTCGTCGTCGGACGCCGATGATAGGCGGCGTCAGCCGACGAGCGCCTGGACGCCCCGCTTCACCAGCTGGTCGGCCACGATGTTGCGCTGCACCTCCGAGGTGCCCTCCCAGATCCGGTCGACGCGGACCTCGCGGAAGAAGCGCTCGGCGACGTTCTCACGCATGTAGCCCCGGCCACCGAAGATCTGGACCGCACGGTCGGCGACCCGGTTCGCCATCTCCGAGGCGTAGAGCTTCGCCATCGAGCACTGCCCGTGCTGCAGCTTCACGTCCACGCCGGCGTCGATGTTCTCGGCCAGGCGGTAGGTCATCAGCCGGGCGGCCCACAGCTCGGTGAGCGAGTCTGCGAGCATGTGCGAGATCGCCTGGTTCTCGATGATCGGCGCGCCGAACTGGACCCGCTCGGTCGCGAAGCGCGTCGCCTCCTCGATCAGACGTTCGGCCGCGCCGCAGCACCGCGCGGCGATCATCAGCCGCTCGTAGCGGAACCACTCGTAGGTGAACGCCATGCCGTCACCCTCGTCACCGACGAGGTGATCGGCCGGCACCCGCACGTCGGCGAACTCGACGACGGCGTGGGAATCCGCGTACGTGTGCGAGTACCTCGGCTCGCGCACGCACGTGACACCCGGTGTGTCCTTGTCGACGAAGAACATCGCGTGGGCGCCTTCGTTGGGGCCGCCGACGATCTTCGCTTGGAAGAACAGGTAGTCGGCGGTGTTGTACGACGTCACGTGGACCTTCAGCCCGTTGAGGACGAAGTCCTCGCCGTCTCGACGGGCCGTCGCCTCGATCGCGTCGACGTCGGAGCCGGCGCCCCACTCGGTGATCGCGTAGCACTCGTGGCGCTCGCCCCTCACGGTGGGGACGATCCAGCGCTCGAGCTGCATCGGGCTCACCACGTCGGGCGCCCACGCCGGCGGCGTGTGCAGGCACCAGCCCAGGGCGTTCGTGACACGTCCGATCTGCTCGGAGACCAGGACCTGCTGGAGCATCGTGAAGCCGCCCCCGCCGAGGTCCTCCGGCATGTTCATCGCGAACAGCCCCATCTCCCGGACGAGCCGGTCGTGGCGTGCACGGATGTCCTCGGGGATCAGGCCCTCGTGCTCTTCGGCGTGCTCCTCCCAGGGGATCAGCTCCTCGTCGACGAAGCGACGGGTGCGCTCCTGGATCTCACGGTCTTCGGGCGACATCGGGTACGTGGTCATGCGGCGGAGCATAGGACCGCCCGGTCGCCCGGCGTGAGCAGCTACCAGACGTGATCGACCGGGTACTCCTGCAGCGCCCGATCTCGGGTCACGAGCGTGCACCGCTCCTCGATCGCCTGCGCGACGATCATCCGATCGAACGGGTCGCCGTGGAGGGTCGGGAGCGACATGAGCCGAACGACGTGGGGAAGATCCAGAGGGAGCAGCTCGTACCGGTGGATCTCGATCGCGTCCCGGATCACCACATCGAACGGGCGGGTGAAGCGGAGCCGGCCCGTGGATACCTTCATGCCCAGCTCCCAGATGGACGCGATGCTCACGAACTGACGGTTGCGGCCGCTGCCGAGCAGACGGGCGACCCGCGGTGACAGCTTCCCGCGGTCCTCGACGCTCCACAAGAACGCGTGGGAGTCGACCAGGAGCCTCACGGATCGGCTCCCTGGTTCAGCGGGTCGTCGGGGTTGCTCAGCCATTCGTCCCATGGCAGCGGATCGTCGAAGTCGTCCGAGATCCAGATCTGCCCCTTCAGGAACCCCAGCGGCCGCGACGGCGGTTCGGGTTCGATCGGAACCACCTTGGCGACCGGCGTCCCAGCACGCGCGATCACGACCTCCTCGCCGCGCTCCACCTCCTCGAGGATCTTCGAGAAGTGGGTCTTCGCCTCGTGGATGTTCATTTGACGTGTCACGTCCCCATGGTGGACTTAGTCCAGCCGGCAGGTCAAGCAGCTGGCCGCTCGGGGGGGTCCCAGGACCGTACCGTCGGCCTCCGACACGGCTACCGTGGGCGGTATGGAGATCGAAGAACGCTTCCGGACCGGACTCGTGCTCGACGGGGGGCTCGCGACCGAGCTCGAACGGCGTGGCACCGAGCTGCCGGATGAGCTCTGGTCCGCGAGGGTGCTGCTCGACGAGCCAGCCCTGATCCGAGACGTGCACGAGGCGTACCGTGCGGCGGGTGCCGACGTGGCGATCACCGCGAGCTACCAGGCGTCCTACGAGGGCTTCGCACGCCGGGGGATCGACGCCGCGGGGACCGACCGGCTGCTGGCCCTGTCGGTCCGGCTCGCGCGCGACGCCGGTGTCGACCTGGTCGCCGCCTCGGTGGGGCCGTACGGAGCCTCGCTGGCCGACGGGTCGGAATACGTGGGGCGCTACGGGCGCTCGGTGCGGGAGCTCGTGGACTGGCACCGGCCCCGGCTCGAGGCGCTGCTGGCGGCCGAGCCGGACCTCCTCGCGATCGAGACGATCCCCGCGATCGAGGAGGCCGAGGCGCTCGTGACGCTGCTCGACGCGTACCCCGAGGCGCGCGCGTGGATCGCCTTCAGCTGCCGCGACGAAGAGCGCATCAGCGACGGGACACCGTTCCGCGAGGCGGCGGCCGTGGCGGCGTCGAGCCCCCGGGTCGTCGCGGTCGGGGTGAACTGCTCACCACCCGGGTTCGTCCCTTCGCTGCTTCGATCGGCCGCAGGCGTGGGCACGCCGCTGCTCGCCTACCCGAACCTCGGCTCGACCTGGGACGCCGAGGCGAAGGTGTGGCACGCGCAGGGACCGCGGCCCGACCTCGGGGCGGGGTCTCTCCGCTGGCGCGAGGCGGGCGCCGCGTCGGTCGGAGGCTGTTGCGGGACGACCCCCGACGACATCGCCGCGATCCGCGCCGCGATCGCCTGAATCGGGGTCAGGTCGCAACGACGGCGAAGGCGTCCGCGACGATCGCGAGCCGGTCGAAGCCTTCGGGCATGTTCGAGCGCTGGTGGCCGGTCACGATCGTCACGTCGCGCGCCGGGCACGTGTATGCCGTGGTCCCCCAATAGCCCATGTGCCCCCACCAGGTCTTGCCTGCGATCTCCTCACGGAACAGGAACATCGCCGCGTTCGACGGGTCGTCGTCGAGGGGCGTCCCCGGGGCCCGTGGGACGTCGACGAGCGTCGAGGTCATCGTCTCCAGCGTCGAGGGGTCACGGAACACCTCGCCCCGCAGGAGGCCACGGAAGAACCGCGCGAGATCGCCGCAGGTCGACATCAGCCCGCCGCCTCCGTACAGATCCACCGAGGCGTCGAAGTCCGCCACGTCGTGCTCGCCCTCGTACTGATGCGACAGCGGTGGGAGGGCGGGCGGCTCAGGCTCGATCGTCTCCTGCCACGTGTGGCGCAGACCGAGCCGCTCGTAGCCGACGAGATCCCGTATCGCCGCGCCCATCGTCTGCCCCGTCACCCGTTCGAGGATCTCGCCCACGAGGCACGCGCCGGTGTCCGAGTACCCGAACACCGTCCCCGGTGGCCCGTAGGGCCGTCCGTGGCTGACGGCGAAGCCGATCTGCTCGAACCGGGTCCAGCGTCGCCCCGGGTCCGCGGCACACGCCGCCGTGAACCCGTCGGGGATCGACGGGTCGTACGCGTCCGACGCGAAGTCGTAGATCCCGCTGGTGTGGGTCAGCAGATGGCGCAGCGTGATCGCTTCCGTGTCGTACCCGCCCCGGCGCAGCAGATCGTCGTACTCGCCGGCGAGCAGCGTGGCACCCGTGTCGTCGAGCGACAGCCGTCCGTCCTCGACCAGGCGCAGCGTCGCGGCCGCGACGAAGGGTTTCGTGACGCTCGCGATCCGGAAGCGGGCGCCGCGCTGCAGGGGTTCGCCCGTGGCGAGGTCGGCGGCGCCCGCGGCCACCTCGACGTCGACGCCGAGACCGGGCGCGAGCACGTGGAGCAGCCGCGCCGGCATCGTGGGCCAGGCCTCGAGATCGCGCTCGACGAGCGCCTGCAACCGCGTCTCGACCTCGCTCATGCCAGCCTCGTCTCGATCTCCTGCAGATGCTCCCAGCCGTGCTCGAGCGCTCGCCGCATCGTCCTGCGGACCGACCCGATCTGCTGGCCATGCGGGATCACGGCCCTCCGCTCGGCAGGGGTCGCCGCCCGGACGTCGGACACGAACAGGTCCGCCACCGTGAGCAGCCCATCGCGTGGATCGCGCTCCCCGCGCTCGACCTCGCGAGCGACCCGGTTCAGCTCGCGGTTCGCCCGCAGGCCGCTCGACAGGTAAGCGCCCTCGGCCCCCAGCACGTGACTCACGATGTCACGGACGGCCCTCCCCTTCGGGGGCTTGCTCGACAGCGCCTCCGCGTCGAGCCCGTCGAGCGCGGCCACGAGCGCCTCGTGGACCCATCCGTACCGCGCGAGCGCCTCGTCGAGCTCGCGGGGTGCGATCGGGTCGGTGTCGGTCGAGATCACGACGGACCCGTTCCCGAGCCACTGCCCCTCGGTGATGTGCTCGACGACCTCAACCTCGAACGTGGCCTCCGCGTCGACCACCTCGCCGCGCTCGGCGAGGAACCCGAGGTAGCGGCGGATCGCATCCGGGGTCGCCTCCAGCGCCTCCTCGGTCGTCGGTCCCGCGATCGAGCAGCCCAGCAGGTTCGAGACGTGCACCATCGTCTTCTTCCTCTTCGGGCCGGACTCGAGGTGCAGCCGGTAGATCACGGGGCGATCGGCGCCAAGCCCGTCCACGGGCGCTCGCGCTCGAGCGCCGCGCCGATCCGGAACGCGGTCACGTCGTCGAAGGTCCGGGCGACGATCTGAACGCCGGTCGGCACGCCGTTCGACGGCGCGACGCCGCTCGGCACCGACAGCACGGGACACGCCGAGAACAGGTTGAACGGCGTCGTCATGTAGCAGGTGAACTGCCGGTCGTTCGGACCGCCGTCCTCGAACAGCTGGCCGATGTAGCTGTCGCCCGCGGGGATCCCCGTGACGGCCCAGGTCGGGCACAGCAGGGCGTCGTACGTCTCGAACAGCTCGCCCAGCGGCGCCCACAGCTCGCCTTCCGTCTCCAGGCCGTGCAGGACCGCCCCGGGCTCGTCCATCAACGACCGGACGTCATCGGCCCACGCGATCGCGTAGTCGTTCACCAGGTCGGGCGCCGCGTCGCAGACCTCCCCGATATAGGCGCCGAAGATCGCCGCGTAATGTCGACGAGCCGCGCTCATGATCCGCTCGAGGCTCCAGGGCAGCTCGATCTCGTCGACGACGGCGCCGGCACGTTCGAGCGCCGCCGCCGCCTCGCGGGTGTTCGCGGCGACCTCGTCGTCGACCTCCCACGAGCCCAGGTCGACCGACAGCGCGATCCGCATGCCCTCGATGCCGTCGAACCGGGTCCCGAGCTCCAGCTTCGGTCGGATCGAGGTCATGTCCAGCGGGTGCGGGCCCGAGATCGCGTCGTGGAACAGCGCGGTGTCGGCGACCGTGCGCGCCATCGCGCCGTCGTGGCAGTACCGGTCCAGGTTGAACGGCGGGTACGTCGGCACCCGCCCGTGCGGCGCCTTGAACCCGACGACCCCGTTGATCGACGCGGGGATCCGGATCGACCCCCCGATGTCGGATCCGGTCGCGAGCGTCGAGGTCCCGCTCGCGAGCGACGCCCCCGACCCTCCGCTCGACCCGCCCACCGCGACCTCGGGGTTCCACGGGTTCCGCGTGATCCCCCACAGCTTCGAGTGCGTGTAGCCCGCACAGCTGAACTCGGGTGTGGTCGTGCGCGCGTGCACGACCGCCCCCGCCGCGAAGACCCGCTCGGGAACGGGCGCCGTGTGCTCGGCGACCTCGTCCACGGCGAGCGAGCCGTAGCGCATCCGCCAGCCTGCGACCGGCATCTCCTCCTTGATCGCGACGGGCAGCCCCTCGAGCGGCCGGACGTCCTTCCCCATCGCGTAGCGCTCCTCGGAGGCCTGCGCCGCGTCGAGCGCGTCGTCGTCGAGGCGGTCGCTGAACGCGTTCACGACCGGCTCGACGGCCTCGGCCCGCGTCTGGACGGAGGCCAGCAGCTCGACGGGAGACAGCTCCTTCGCGCGCATCGCGGCGAGGGCGTCGACGGCGGTGAGTTCCCAGGGTTCGCTCATGAGGCGAACCCTACCGTTACGTCAGGAACTCGAGCCGGTCCCGGTGCGCGGCGAGCTGCGCCAGGGTGTGGTCGTCCATCGTGTGGTCGCGATCGGGCTCCTCGACGTGAGGTCCCTCGCCGAAGAACTCGCCCGAGAGGTACCGCTGGCCGGTGTCGGCGATCACCGTCACGATGCGCCGCAGCTCCGGATGCTTCTCGACGACCTTCAACGCCGCCACGACGTTCATCCCGGACGAGGGACCGCAGAGGATCCCCTCCTCGCGGGCCATGCGGCGGGCCATCACGAGCGACTCCTCGGTCGTGGCCGTCACCACGCCGTCCATCAGGCCGAGATCGAGGTTCTGCGGGACGATGCCGTCCCCGATCCCGGGGACGCCGTGGGTCCCCCACCGATGCTCCGTGATCAGCGGACACTCGGCCGGCTCCACGGCCCACGCGACGACCGACGGATCGTGGGCCTTCAGCGCTCGCGCCGCCCCCGAGATCCAGCCGCCGGTCCCCTGGGAGCCCACGACCGCGTCGACGTCGCCGTCCAGCTGCTCCCAGATCTCCTCGCCCGAGACCGTCTGCGCCTCGGGGTTGTCGGGGTTCTCGAACTCGCCCGGGAAGAAGTACTTCCCCGGCTCTGCCGCGACGATCTCGCGCATCTTCGCCAGAGCGAGATCGATGTCGGTCCCGGCCCCGGGGGTCAGGACCAGGTCGGCGCCGTAGGCCTTGATCATCGCCTTGCGCTCGGGGCTCATCCCCTCCGGCATGACGATCACGCAGTCGTAGCCCTTGATCGCGGCGACGGCCGAACATGCGATCCCGGCGTTGCCGGTCGTGCATTCGATCAGCGTCATGCCCGGCTTCAGGTCGCCGCGCGCTTCCGCCTTCGCGAGCATGTGCGCGTAGATCCGGTCCTTCACCGAACCGGTGGGCCCGTACCACTCGACCTTCGCGTAGAGCTCGACCTCGGGGGCGACCCGTCCCAGCCGTACGAGCGGCGTGGCCCCCACGGCGTCGAGCAGGGTCCCGGCGACGCGCCGGTTCCGGTCCCATGTGATCGTCATCGTGCCACCCCCTCCGTCGATGTCGCGAGCGCCGGAGCGTACCCCCCGGGACCCCACCGGCGGTAGCCCCTCACCGTGCGGTCGTCGACCGACGCTCGACGAATCCCAGCCGGCGCGAGATCGCGTCGGCCGCTTCCATCGTCCGCCGAGCGATCCTCGGCAGGTCGACCGGACGCATCCGGAACGCGGGACCGCTGACGCTGAGGGCCGCGGTGACCCGTCCGTCCGCCTGACGGATCGGGGCCGCGACGGCGTTCAGCCCCTCCTCGAGCTCCTCGAGCGTCTGGGCGTAGCCGCGGGCGATCGTCCGATCGAGCTGCTCGCGGAGACCGTCGGGGTCGGTGACGGTCCGCGCCGTCATCGCGGCCAGCGGGCGGCGCAGGAACCGCTCGCGGTCGTCGGGCTCCATGAACGCGAGCAGGACCTTGCCGTTCGAGGTCGCATGCAGCGGCGTTCGCCGGCCGACCCAGCTGACCGCCACGACCGACCGGGTCCCGGTGACCTGGTCGATGTACACGACGGCGTCGTCCGCGCGGACCCCGAGGTTCACGGTCTCGCGGGTGTCCTCGGCCAGGTCCTCGAGGATCGGGTGCGCGACCCGCACGATGTCGAGCCCGGCCATCGCCGAGCCCGCGAGGCGGATCAACCCGAACCCCAGGTGCACCTTCTCGGTCCGGGGGTCGCGTTCGAGGAGCCCGCGTTCGGCGAGGGTCGCCACGAGCCGCGAGGCGGTCGCCTTGTGGACCCCGAGCCGCCGGCCGAGCTCGCTCACCCCGAGCTCGCCCGCGTCGGCGATCAGCTCGAGCGCGGTGACCGCCCGACGGACCGACCGGAGGTTCCCTTCCTCAGGCTGTGCGTCGCCCATCGCGCAACAGCCTAGCCCTGTGAGCAACGTGGCTGCCGACGGTTCGCTCGACGGACGGGCTCGGGTCGACCGGTCCCCGACCTCCCGGGTAGGCTGCCGTCCGATGCCGAGCGTGCCCGATCGCCTGTGGCGTTCCGCCGATCCGAAGCCCGCGTACGACGTGGTGATCGTCGGCGCCGGCGGCCACGGCCTGGCGACCGCCTACTACCTGGCGACGGTCCACGGGATCACCGACGTCTGCGTCGTGGAGAAGGGCTGGCTCGGCGGCGGGAACACCGCGCGCAACACGACGATCATCCGCTCGAACTACCTCTGGGACGAGTCGGCGGCCCTGTACGAGCACTCCCTGAAGCTCTGGGAAGGGCTCCAGGAGGAGCTGGACTGGGACCTCCAGTTCAGCCAGCGGGGTGTCCTGAACCTCGCGCACGACCTCGGTGACGTCCGTTCGTCCAGGCGTCGGGTCGAGGCGAACCGGCTGAACGGGGTGGACGCCGAGTGGCTCGACGCCGGGCAGGTGAAGGAGCTCGTCCCGATCGTGAACGTGTCGCCGGACGTGCGGTACCCGGTCCTGGGGGGGACGCTCCAGCGACGCGGAGGCGTCGCCCGCCACGACCGGGTCGCGTGGTCGTACGCGACCCGCGCCAGCGAGCGAGGCGTCGACATCGTCGAGCACGCTCAGGTGATCGGGTTCCTCCGCGGCGCGAGCGGCCACGTCGAGGGGGTCGAGACCACGCGGGGGACGATCCGTGCGAACTCGGTCGCGCTCGCGGCCGCGGGCCACACCAGCGTCCTCACGTCGATGCTCGGGGTCCGTCTGCCGCTGCAGTCCCACCCGCTCCAAGCTCTGGTGAGCGCGCTCTACCAGCCGATCCTCGACACGGTCGTGATGTCGAACGCGGTGCACGTCTACGTCTCGCAGGCCGACAAGGGCGAGCTGGTGATGGGCGCCGGGATCGACGCCTACAACGGCTACGCGCAGCGTGGCTCGTTCCACGTGATCGAGCACCAGATGGCCGCGGCGATCGAGCTGTTCCCGGCGTTCGCGAACGCGGCGCTGCTGCGCACGTGGGGCGGGATCGTCGACGTGTGTCCCGACGCCTCCCCGATCCTCGGCCCGGGCCCGATCGAGGGTCTGTACCTGAACTGCGGCTGGGGCACCGGCGGCTTCAAGGCCACACCGGGCTCGGGGTGGGTCTACGCCGACACGATCGCGCACGGCCGACCTCACCCGCTCGCGGAGCCGTTCGCCCTCGAACGGTTCACGACCGGCGCCCTGATCGACGAACACGGCGCGGCGGCGGTCGCACACTGATGGGCATGCGCGTGGCCACCCTGCGGGCGTTCGCCCTGAGCCTCCCCGAGGCGCAGGAGCGGGAGACGTGGGAGACCGCGACCTTCCGCGTCGGCGACCGCATCTTCATGATGTTCAGCGAGCGCGAGCGCCACGCGTGGATCAAGGCGACGTTCGACGAGCAGCAGGCGCTGGTCGCGATGGACCCCGAGGCGTTCTTCGTCCCACCGTACGTCGGCCCGAAGGGCTGGGTCGGCGCGGTCGTCTCGAAGGCGGACGCGGACGAGCTCCGCGAGCTCGTGATCGAGGCGTGGCGCATGACGGCGCCGAAGCGACTGGTGGCGACGTTCGATCAGGGGGCGGCCTGATGCTCCTGATCCGTTGTCCGTGGTGCGGCCCGCGCGACGAACTGGAGTTCCGCTACGGGGGACAGGCGCACGTCGCCTACCCCGCCGACCCGGCGGCCCTCACCGACGAGCGGTGGGCCGACTACCTGTTCATGCGCGACAACCCCGAGGGCCTGTTCCGCGAGCGGTGGGTGCACGCGGCGGGCTGCCGCCGATGGTTCAACGCGGAGCGCGACACCGCCTCCCACGCGCTCGTCGCCACGTACCGACCCGACGAGGAGCCGCCGGCATGAGACGCCTCGACGCGGGCGGCTCGGCGATCGACCGGTCGCGACCGCTGACCGTCCGGTTCGACGGGCGCGATCTCCCGGCGTTCGCCGGGGACACGCTCGCGAGCGCCCTGCTGGCGAGCGACCTCGCCGACGCCTTCGCCTCGCCGATCCTCGGACGGCCTCGTGGGGTGATGACCGCGGGCGTCGAGGAGCCGAACGCCTTCGTGGAGGTCTCGGCGCCGTGGTTCGACCCGATCGTCGCGGCGACCCGGGTGCCGGCGGTGGACGGCCTCGTGACGCTCAGCCGACCGGGGGTCGGCGTCCTGCCCCTCGACCCGCCGTCCGCGCCGGAGACCGAGCACCGGCACCGCCACGTCGAGACGCTCGTGATCGGCGCCGGACCGTCGGGCGTCGCCGCCGCACGCGAGGCCGCCGCGCGCGGCCACCGGACGATCCTGGTCGAGGAGGCCCACGGTTCCGCGGATGTCACCCTCGAGGCCGAAGGCGTCACGGTGCTCACCGGGACCACGGCGGCCGGGGTCTACGACGACGGCTACGTCGTGCTCCACGAGCGCCCACCGGGACGCCGGCGCATCTGGCATGTGCGGGCGCGACGCGTGGTCCTGGCGACCGGGGCGCTCGAGCGCCCGATCCCGTTCGCCGGGAACGACCTTCCCGGGGTGCTGCTGGCCGGTGCCGCGTGGGCCAGCGTGACCCGCTTCGGCGTCCTGCCGGGTGAACGCGCCATCGTCTTCACGACGAACCACTGGGCGTACACGACCGCCCGCGTCCTGCGCGACGCCGGGGCCGACGTGCTCGTGGTCGATGCCTCCTCGACAGGACCCGCGATGGACCAGGCCCGCGCCGACGGGATCGAGGTGCTGGGCGGCTGGGCGGTCTCGGCGGCCCGCGGTGAGCGGCGCGTGACCGGTGTCCGACTGACGGGACCGGGCGGCGCCTCGCGGGAGCTCGATGTCGACCTGATCGCGGTCTCCGGCGGCTGGAACCCGAACCTCACCCTGTACCGGGGGATCGGCGGAGGCCTGCGCTACGACGAGGCCCGGACGTGCTTCGTCCCCGACGGGAGCGGGCCCGCCTGGCTCGAGGTGATCGGCGCCGCCGCCGGCGAAGGGCTCCCCACCGGACCCGTGGTCCCCTACGTCCCCGCGAACGACCTCTCGACGCACTTCGTCGACCTCCAGCGCGACCAGACCGTGGCCGACGTGCTGGCCGCCGTCCGCCGTGGGCTCACCTCGACCGAGCACGTGAAGCGCGCGACCTACATCGGGACCGCGATCGATCAGGGCCGCACGAGCGGCGTCGTCACCGCCCAGATCGTGAACGCCGCCCTCGGTCTCCTTCAGGGCTCGGAGGGCCCGACGAACGCCCGGCCTCCCGCCGAACCGATCCCCTTCGCGGCGCTCGCCGGTCCCGATCGGGGAACGCTGCTCGATCCCGAGCGCCGGACCTCGATCCACGCGTGGCACGTCGAGCGTGGCGCCGTCTTCGAGAACGTCGGCCAGTGGAAGCGCCCGTGGTACTTCCCCGTCGGCACCGAGCCCCTCGACGAGGCGGTCGCCCGCGAGTGCCTGGCGGTCCGCGAGCGTGCCGGCGTGATGGACGCCAGCACCCTCGGCAAGATCGACGTCGTCGGCCCCGACGCCGCGACGTTCCTCGACCGGATCTACACGAACCGGATGTCGACGCTCGCCGTCGGGTCGATCCGCTACGGCTTCATGCTCGGCCTCGACGGGATGGTCTTCGACGACGGCGTCGCGATGCGCCTGGCCGAGGACCGTTACCTGCTCACCACCACGACCGGCGGCGCCGCGAAGGTGCTCGACCACCTCGAGGAGTGGCTCCAGACCGAGTGGCCGGAGCTCCGGGTCTCCTGCACGAGCGTGACCGAGCAGTGGGCGGTCGCGGCCGTGAACGGGCCGCTCGCGCGCGAGGTCGTGGCCGCGACCGCCGCCACCGTCGACCTGTCGAACGAGGCCTTCCCCTTCATGACCTGGCGCGATGGCGAGGTCGCGGGCATCCCGACGCGTCTGTGTCGGGTGAGCTTCAGCGGCGAGCTCGCGTACGAGGTCCACGTCGCCTCGTGGCAGGGCGCCGCACTGTGGGAGGCGCTGATGGCCGCCGGTGAGCCGCTCGGACTCACGCCCTACGGGACCGAGGCGATGCACGTGCTCCGCGCCGAGAAGGGCTACGTGATCGTCGGCCAGGACACCGACGGGACGGTCACGCCCCACGACCTCGGCATGTCGTGGATCGTCCGCAAGGACGACTCGGACTTCATCGGGAAGCGGTCGCTCCGGCGTCCGGACACCGTGCGTGAAGACCGCAAGCAGCTCGTCGGACTGCTCACCGAGGATCCCTCCGTCGTGCTCCCCGAGGGCGCCCAGCTCGTCGAGGAGCCCGGGGGCACGATCCCGGTCCCGATGCTCGGCCACGTGACGTCGTCGTACCGGTCGCCCGCGCTCGGCCGCTCGATCGCGCTCGCGGTCGTGGAGGGCGGCGCGTCCCGGCACGGCGACACGATCCACGCCGCGCTCGCCGACGGCGACGTGCCGGTCACGATCACGTCGCCCGTCTTCTACGACCCGGAGGGAGCCCGCCGTGACGGGTGAGTCGCTCCGCCGCGCGCCGCTCGCCCACCGCGAGGCCGACCTCACGGCGCTCGAGGCGCTCGAGGTCCCGTTCCTCGCCCAGATCGACGTCCGCTGCGACGCCGCGTCGGCGTGGCGGCTCGGCTTCCCGACGACCCCGAACACGGTCGCCGGCGACGAGACCCGCGGCGTGCTCTGGCTCGGCCCCGACGAGTGGCTCGTCGTCGGCCTCCCCGGCACCGAGGCCCTGATCGTCGCCGAACTCGAGGCCGCGCTCGAGGGCGAGCACCGCTCGATCGTCGACGTCAGCGCGAACCGCGCCGTGATCGATCTGCGCGGCGAGGACCGACTCGCGCTGCTCGCGAGCGGCTGCGGCCTGGACCTCGACCCCCGCGGCGACTGGCTCCCCGGCGTCTGCGCCCAGACGCTGTTCGCGAAGGCCCAGGTGATCCTCCAGGAGCGCGAGGACGCGACCCGGGTGTTCGTTCGCCCGTCGTTCGCCGACTACCTGGTGGACCGGCTCATGGCGGCCCGCGCCGCCCTCAGCTGAGCTCGTCGCCGAGGCGCACCGCCGCCTCGACCAGCGCGTCCATCTCCTCGGCCTCCGTGCGGAAGTTCGAGATGCAGGCACGGATGAAGTAGCGTCCGCCGATCTCGGCGTTCGACGGGAATACGCGGCCCTCGCGGCGGATCGCTTCCATCACCCGCTCGTTCAGGTCATCGGTCTGCTCGTGGGTGAGCCCGTCCGGCACGACCCTGAAGCACACGATCGGCAGCACGGGGTCGAGCCCCAGCTCGAGGGTCGGCTCCTCCTCGACGCGTGCCGCCAGGTAGCGCGCCAACTCGACGTCGTGCGCCAGGCGCCGGTCGTACGCGTCGGTTCCGTGACCGGCGAACGACGCCCAGATCTTCAACGCCGAGAACGACCGGGACCACGCCTGGGAGTACGACCCGAGGTTCTCGCCGCCGCCCGTGCGCTCGCGGACCTCGCGGATGTACGCGGCCTGGTGCTCGAACGCCGAGAAGAGCCGGTCGGGCTCGCGGGCCAGCAACACGGCGGCCACGAGCGGCACGGAGAGCCACTTGTGGGGGTCGAACGTGATCGTGTCGGCGCGCTCAATCCCGTCCAGGAGCGGACGCAGCGCCTCCGAGAAGACCGCCGCACCGCCGTACGCGGCGTCGACGTGGAACCAGATGCCCTCGCGGGCGCAGACGTCGGCGATCTCGGGGAGCGGATCGACGGTCCCCGGACCGGTCGTCCCCGCGGTACCGACGACCGCGATCGGCGTGACGCCGGCGGCGCGGTCGGCGGCGATCGCCTCCTCGAGGAGGTCGACCCGCATCCGGAGGTCCGGGTCCGTGCCGACCAGCCGGACGCTCGACTCGCCGGCACCGATCATGTCGGCGGCCTCCAGGATCGTCGCGTGCGACTCGGCCGAGGCGTAGAACGCGACCGGTCGGCCCGCGAGCCCGGCCGTCCGCACGTCGGGGAGGGCGGCGTCTCGCGCGGCCTTGAGCGCGGTGATGTTCGACGTCGCGCCGCCGGGCGTGACGAGCCCTCCGGCACCCTCCGGCAGCCCGAAGCGCGACGCGAGCCACCGCATCAGGGCGAGCTCGAACTCGGTGGCGCCGCCCGACAGCGCCCAGCCGCCCACGTTCGCGTTGAGCCCGGCGGCGATCAGCTCGGCCGCCGCCCCGGGAACCGTCCCGCCGCCCGAGATGTACGCGAGGAACCCGGGGTGCCCCTGGTACACCGACCGCTCGAACACGAGCGGCCGCAGCACCTCGACGATCTCCGCGGGCGACATCCCTTGGGCCGGGATCGGCACCTCGGTCGCCGCCGCGACCTCGTCGGCGGGCTGCATCCGGCTGACGGGCAGGTCGCGCACGCGTTCCAGCAGCTCGGTCCACAGGTCGACCGCGGCCACGCCGACCTCGCGCGCGCGGGCAGGTTCCCAGTCGAGATCGCGGACGGGTTCGGGTGGCCGGGTCGTCATGCCCGGCAGCCTATCGACGGTTGCTTGTACGCGACCGGCGCCGCGGGATGATGACGGCATGAGCCCGCAGTCGAACGACGTCCGCACCGTCACCGAGTTCCCCTTCCAGGTCCAGCGCATCCCGAACGAGTGGATCACCCTGTCCGACGGCACCCGCCTCGCCGCACGGATCTGGCGTCCCGTCACCGACGAGCCGGTCCCGGCGATCCTCGAGTACCTGCCCTACCGCAAGGGCGACGGGATGGCCGCGCGCGACGAACCGCTCGGCACCTGGTTCGCCGGGCACGGGTACGCCTGGGTCCGCGTCGACATCCGCGGGACGGGCGACTCCGACGGCGTGATCCTCGACGAGTACCCGCGCCAGGAGCAGGACGACGGGCTCGAGGTCCTCACGTGGATCGCGTCGCAGCCGTGGTGCACGGGATCGCTCGGGATGGTCGGCATCTCCTGGGGCGGCTTCAACGGGCTGCAGATCGCGGCGCGGCGCCCGCTCGAGCTGAAGGCCGTCATCTCGATGTGCTCGACCGACGACCGCTACGCCGACGACGTCCACTACGACGGCGGGTGCGTCCTGGCGTGGGACATGGTGCCGTGGCACGCGGTGATGTTCAGCTGGAACGGCCTGCCGCCCGAAGCCGAGACCGTCGGCGACGGCTGGCGCGAGACATGGATCCGACGCCTCGAGGAGACCCCGCCGTTCGTCACCGAATGGCTCACGCACCAGCGACGTGACGAGTACTGGAAGCACGGCTCGGTCTGCGAGGACTACGCCGCGATCGAGTGCCCGGTGTGGATGGTCGGCGGCTGGGCCGACGGGTACACGAACGCGATCGGTCGGACGCTCGCCGGTCTCCCCGGCCCGAAGAAGGGCCTGATCGGACCGTGGCCGCACTCATGGCCGCACAACGCCGTGCCCGGCCCCCGGATCGGGTTCCTGCAAGAGGCCCTTCGCTGGTGGGATCGGTGGCTGAAGGACGAGCCCACCGGGATCGACGACGAGCCGATGCTCCAGGCGTACCTCCAGGAGTGGGTGCCGCCGAACGAGCAGCACCTCGATCGGCCGGGGCGGTGGGTGGCCGAGACCGCCTGGCCACCGCCCTCGGTCAGACCGGAACGCCGTTACCTCGGCGCCGGCACCCTCACCGACGAAGCGTCCGTGGACGTCGACATCCCGCACACGGGGCTCCAGCGACACGGGCTGCTCGCCGGCACGTGGTGCCCGTACGGCCCCGAGGCAGACTTCCCGCCGGACCAGCGGGAGGAGGACGCGCTCTGCCTGGTCTTCGAGACGCCTCCGCTCCCCGACCGCGTGGAGCTGCTCGGACATCCACGCCTCCACCTGACCGTGGCGGCCGACCGACCGGTCGCGTTCGTGGCGGCACGTCTGTGCGACGTCGCCCCGGACGGCACGTCGCTCCTGTTGAGCCGCGGGGCCCTGAACCTGACGCACCGCGACTCCCACGAGCACCCGACGCCGGTCGAGCCCGGCCGCGCGTACGAGGTCGACGTCGAGCTCGACGTGCTCGGGCAGGCGATCCCGGCGGGACATCGGCTGCGCCTGGCGCTGTCGAGCACCTACTGGCCGTGGCTCTGGCCCTCGCCCGAGCCTGTCACCCTGACGGTCACCGCCGGGCCAGGATCGTGGCTCGAGCTGCCGGTCCGCCCACCCAACGCGCCCGACGGCGACGTCCGTGACTACGCACCGGCCGAGGCCGCGCCCGGCCTGGAGATCGAGGAGCTGGAGCACGAGGAGGCGTTCCACCTGATCGAACGCGACGTCGTGAGCGGCCGGATCACGATGACGCTGAACCAGGACGGCGGAGGCAAGGTCCGGCAGGTCGCGGCCGGGATCGAGCTCGGTGAGATGGCTCGCGACCGCTTCACGATCGTCGAGGGCGAGCCGTCGTCGGCCGAGATGGCGTCGGAGCGGCACGTGAGCCTCGCCCGAGGCGATCGCCGCGCCGAGGTCCGCACGCACAGCGCGATGTCCTGCGACGCGACCCACTTCCATCTGCGCGACACGATCCAGGCGTTCGAGGGCGACGAGCGCATCTTCGAACGAACCTGGGAGCGGTCGATCCCTCGCGACCACGTGTGAAGGAGCACGACGATGAGCAGGGACGAACGGTTCACCCCCGACGAATGGGCGCGCCTCGTGGCCCTTCCCCGTCACGTGGCCGACGCTCTGTTCGCGGTGTCCTCCCACCATCCCGCAGCGATCCACCGTGAGGCGCACGCCGCCGGGATGGCGATCACCCACCCCCACGAACACGGAGCCGCCGAGCAGCTGATCTCGGCGATCCTCGCCTCGTCCGCCCCCGAGGAGGCCATCGAAGCCGCGATCGAACACGAGGCCGAGATGGACGCCGCGGAGCTGCGGACCGAGGCGCTCGACGCGATCCGGGACACGGTGCCGCTGCTCGACCGGTTGGGCGACGACGAGCGGGCCGGGTTCCGCCATTGGCTGCTGGGGGTGGCCGAGGCCGAGGCCGAGGGTGCCCCGGAGCGCTCGGCGAACGACCTCGTGAGCGACCGCGAGCGCGATGCGCTCGGCGAGCTCGCGAGGATCCTCGGCGGGTGAGGGGCTACACGGTCCGCAGCGCGTCGGTCGGCGATAGCCGAGCCGCGCGGGTCGCCGGGTAGAGGCCGGCGAGCCCGCCGATCAGCAGCGCCACCACGACGCCTGCCACCAGCACCCAGGCGGGCACCACGATCGCCCACCCTTCGTAGAGGGCGTACCCGGCCGTGACGAGGGCCCCGAGCACGACCCCGACGACGCCACCGGTCCCCGACAGCAGGAGCGCCTCGGCCAGGAACTGGATCGTCACATGACGCTTCGTCGCGCCGAGCGCCCGCCGCAGCCCGATCTCCGAGCGTCGCTCGAGCACCGAGATCACCATCACGTTGGCGATCCCCACGCCTCCGACCAGGAGCGCCACCGCCCCGAGACCCAGGAACAACGCGGTGAAGGCCGCCTCGGCGGCGGCCCGCGCTTCCAGGGCGTCGGACGGTCGCGTCACGTCGACCTCGTCGGGGGCCTCGGGGTTCGCCGTGGCCCCGAGCACCTCGCGGACCGCGTCGACGTCCTCGGGGTCGGTCCGCACGTAGACCGTCGTCGCGGACGCATCGGCGTCCAGGTAGGTCCGGGCGGCCGCGCGACCCACGAGGGCCGACCGGTCGAGGTCGGGTGCCAGCGGCAGCGGCTCCACGACGCCCACCACCGTGAACCACCGGTCGTCGATCCACACCCGGACCCGGCCGCTCAGCCCCTGGACCCCGAGGCGATCGGCGGCCACCGACCCCAGCACCACCGTCGGGAACCGCCCGTTCGCGTCGTCGACGAACACCCCGCCGGCCATCGAGCCACCGAGCGTGTCGAGCAGCGTCGGGTCGGCCGCCACCACCGCGATCCCGTTCGTCTCGGCCTCGTCGATGAACGGCGTCCGCCGAACGGTCGAGCCCGAGACGAACCGCGCGCCCGTGACCGCCTGGACCGGTCCGATCCGCGCGATCATCGCCTCGGCGGTCTCCGGAAGGGTCGCTTGCTCGCCGAACACGCTCTGCCCAGGTGAGGCCTCGAGCAGGTTCGTCCCGAGCGCGTCGAGCTGCGCCAGGAGGTCGGCGCGGCTCGAGTCCGAGATGCCGAGCACCGCGACCATCGACGCGATGCCGATCGCGATGCCCAGGGCGGACAGGACCGCACGGGTCCGGCGGGTCCGCAGCCCGACCGCGCCGACCCGCACGGCGTCGCGGGGCAGCAGGCGGCTCGGCGCGAGGTCGGTCGCCATCGGGTCACCCCTGCCCGACGGTGTCGTGCACGACGCGGCCATCGCGCACCTCGATCCGGCGATCGGTCGCCGAGGCCACGTCGTGGTCGTGGGTGATCACGACGATCGTCGTCCCGTCGGCGTGGAGCTCGCGCAGCAGGGCGAGGATCTCCGCGCCCGAGCCCGTGTCGAGGTTCCCCGTCGGTTCGTCGGCCAGGACGAGCGCGGGCCGGCCGAGCAGCGCCCGTGCGATCGCCACCCGCTGCTTCTCCCCCCCGGACAGCTCCGCCGGGGTGTGCGAGATCCGTGGCCCGAGTCCGACACGGTCGAGCACCTCGGCGGCTCGCTCGCGCCGGTCGGCGGCGGGCACGCCCGCGTACAGCAACCCGTTCGCGACGTTGTCGAGCGCGGTCATACCGTCCAACAGGAAGAACTGCTGGAACACGAACCCGATCCGCCGGGCGCGCAGCGCCGCCAGCTCGGCGTCGGACATCGTCGCCGCGTCGTGCCCGTCGACCAGGACGGCACCGCCGCTCGGGCGGTCGAGGGTCCCCATCAGGTGGAGCAGGGTCGACTTGCCCGACCCGGACGGCCCGACGACCGAGGTCAGCTCACCGGCCTCGACCTCGAGGTCGACATCGTGCAGGACCTCCAGGTCGCCGTAGGACTTGCGGACACCACGGAGCTCGATCACGGGCGCGTTCATGCCGCGACGACGACCTCCACGCCTGGCTCGATCCCGTCGCCGTCGACCGCCACCCATCCGTCGGCGAACACCCCGACCTCGACGCCGACGAGGCGCGTCGAGCCGTCGTCGACCACGACCTCGAGCGCGTAGCCGCCCTCGGCGAGCGCCAGGAGGGCCGTCACCGGCGCCGCGACCGCGTCGTCCTGCACGTCGGAGGCGAACCCCACGTCGACCGGTGCGCCGTCCAGCCCACCTTCCACGTCCGAGGGACGGATCGACACCACGACCTCGATCGTGGGCTCGCCGGTCGGATCGTCCGGCGACACCGACGCCACGGCGCCGACGCGTCGCACCGTCCCCGTCACCTCGCGGTCGTCGGGCATCGTCACGGCGACCTCGTCGCCGACGGTCACCAGGTCCCGCCGGGTGGCGGGCATGTCCACCGTCACGACCGGCCGGGTGGACGTCGTCTCGGCGATCGCCGCCCCCGGTGCGAGAGCGTGACCGACCTGCGCGGCGTGCGATCCCATCCGGCGCTCCCTCGGCAGGAACACGACCGAGCCGAGCAGCACGACCCCGGTCTCGTCCAGGTCGAGTTCCTCCTGCAGGTCGGCGACGGCCTGCGCCGTGTCGTCGTCGAAACGATCGTCGACCTCGAGGTCGTCGCCGTACCCGAGAGCCACGAGGTTGCGTTCCAGCTGCAGGACGTCGACGCCGTCGTCGATGCCGACCGAGAGGGTGCGCCACGCGGGGACCTCGCCGAACAGCAGCGGCACCTCCACCCCGTCGACCTCGAACAGCGCGCGGCCCCGGCCGATCGTCGAGCCCTCCTCGGGAAGCGCGGTCAACGTGCCCGCGACCACGGAGGTCAGGGTGGTCGGGTCGTCGTAGCCGAGCGTGCCGTCGAACGTCTCCCGATCCACGAGGTCGCGACGCTCGACGCTCGCGGTGACCACGGGCGTCTCCCCACCGTCGTCCGTCTCCGTGTCGCCGCGGGCGGTCAGCCACCACGTCCCGGCGGCGATCGCCACGACGGCCACCGCGAGCGCGATCCAGCCACGCGCCCGCATCACCCCTCACCGCCGGGCGGCGCGAAGATCTCCTCCAGGATCGGCCGGCACTCCTCGATCGCCGCCTGGACGTCGGGATCGGTCGGATCGATCCCCGAGTCGGGATCCATCGTGAACCCGTCGCCCGTCGGGTCGGGGATGTCCACCCCGTTCTCCCGCATGCACCGCGCGAACTCCAGCTGCGCGTCCGCGAGCGCGGCTTCCTGATCGGGGTCGAACTCGATCGCCTGCCCGATGTCGGGCAGCTCGTCCTGGCACGCCTCGAACGCGGTCTCGACGTCGGGGTCGTTCGGGTCGATGTTCCCGAGGCCCTGGGCGAACGTCAGGCGCCCGTCCTCGTCGATCTGCGGATCGGGGATGTCCACCCCGTTCTCGCGCATGCATTCGGCGAACGCGAGGAGGGCCTCCTCCACATCCTCGTCGGCGCTCGGCGTGGCCGAGGCCGAGACCTCGCCGTCGTCGAGCGTCGCCACGCTCTCGTCGTCATCCGAACTGCAGGCCGTCGTCAGGAGCGCCAGCGCAACGACGAGCGCGAGCACGGTCCATCTGCGATGCGATCTCACGGGTCTCCTCCTCGCGGGCGGGGTGCAAGCACCCTCCCCTACAAGATGGCACGCCGCGGGACGAACGGAGGGCTGAAGTGTCAGTCGGCCAGCCGCTCGAGCATCCGCGCCCGCCACGCGATCGTGGCCTCGACCTGGTTGAAGGTGAAGACGTGCAGCGCGGTGGCCTCCGTCGCCGGGTCGGCCAGGGTCGGCGCGAGGGCCTCGAGGATGCCGTCGGGGCCGAACTTGCCGGTGATCACACTCCCGATCAGCGAGCGGTTCTTCTTCAGGTACCTGGCCGAGTCGGCCACCCCGATCCGCGCCGCGATCGTCATCAGCTTCGTCACGTCGGCGACGCCGGGGATCCCGAGGTGGAGCGGCAGCGAGATGCCGTCGGCGCGCGTGGCGGCGATCCACGACCCGATCGCACCCGGGTCGAAGCACATCTGCGTCGCCATGTAGCTGGCGAACGGCTGCTTGTCGTGCAGCGCTTTCGCCAGGGTGTCGCGCGGGATGTCGACGTGCCCGTCCGGATAGGCCCCGATCCCGATCTCGGTGAACGTGTGACCCAGTTCCTGCATCGCGACGAGGAGCTGCAGCGCATCGTCGAACTCGGTCTGCTCGGCCGGGTCGCCGCCGACCACGAACACCTTCGCGAACCCGAGGTCCTTCGCGCGGGCGAGCAGCTCGGCGAGCTTCGCGCGGTCGGCGATCATGTGCGCCGACAGGTGGGGCACGACGGTGAGCGAATCGAGCGTCGTCAGGTGCTCGCACAGGTCGAACGTTGCGTCGATCCCGTGGCTCGGTGACGCGGTGACGGTCACGACGGAGCCCGGCGGGAGGAACGCGGCCTGGTCCCGCGCGTTCTTGAGCGGGATGATCTCGTACTTCGCGGCCTCGACGAGCCCACGGAGCGCCGCACGCTCCGGGTCGCTCAACGTCTTCTTCTTGCGTCGCAGGATCGTCGCCATCGATGGTCCCTTCGGTCCGCCCGGCATCATGCCTGAGCGTTTCAGCTCACGGCAGCAGCATGCCCGAACCGCAGGTCACGCCGGTAACGCAGAGGTCCCTCGACGCGTGGGACCTCCGCTACACGTTCGAGTCGGGGAAGCTCGCCTTCTTGCGCTCGATCCACTCGCGGAGCTCCTCGTCCTTCGCCTCGTCGATCGGCGGGGGCTCGTAGTCGGCGAGCATCTGCTTCCAGATCGCGTTCGCGCGCATCGAGGCGTCGAGGCCGCCGGTCTCCTGCCACTTCTCGAAGGACTCGTTGTCAGCCACGTTCGACCGGTAGAAGGCGGTCTCGAAGTTCGCCAGGGTGTGGGCGGTGCCCAGGAAGTGCTGGCCGGGGCCGTTCTCGACGATCGCGTCGAGCGCCTGGCCGTTCGGGGAGAGGTCCATCCCCTTCGCGAGCGCGTGCATCTGGCCGCACTGGTCGAGGTCGAGGACGAACTTCTCGTAGCCCATCGCGAGGCCGCCCTCGAGCCAGCCGGCGGCGTGCAGCACGAAGTTCACGCCGGCGAGCATCGTGGGCTGCAGGGTGTTCGCGCTCTCGTAGGCGGCCTGGGCGTCGGCGACCTTCGAGGCGGTGAGCGAGCCGCCGCTAGCGGAACGGGACGCCGAGCCGCCGCGCGCACGCGGCGAGCGCGTACAGCACCAGCGCAGGCTCGGGCGTGCCGAACGTCGGCGCGCCGGTCTGCATCGACATCGACGACGCGAACGACCCGAACACGACCGGCGCGCCGGGACGCACGAGCTGGACGTAGGCCATCCCCGCGAGGGCCTCGGCGAGGGTTTGGGTCGCGGCGCCGGCGGCGGTGGCCGGCGACATCGCGCCGGCCAGGATGAACGGCGTCATGATCACCGCTTGGTTCGCCTCCGCGTGGGCCTTCGCGGCGCCGAGCATCACCGAGTCCCACACGAGCGGCGAGTTCGCGTTGATCAGCGACAGGACGTAGGCACGCTCCTCGAGCTCGTCCGCCCCGAACAGGATCCGCGCCATCTCGACCGTGTCCTGCGCTCGCTGCGGATGCGTGACCGAGCCCATGAACGGCTTGTCCGAGTAGCGCATGTGCGCGTAGACCATGTCGTAGTGCCGCTTGTTCACCGGCAGGTCGACCGGCTCACACACGGTCCCGCCGCTGTGGTGCAGGTACGGCGTCACGTATGCGAGCTTCACGAAGTTCCGGAAGTCCTCGATCGTGCCGTAGCGGCGGCCGCCGTCGAGGTCGCGGACGAACGGCGAGCCGTACGCGGGCGCGAGGACGGTCGCGGTGCCGCCGAGGCGCACGGTGTTGGCGGGGTTCCGCGCGTGCTGGTCGAACTCCCGGGGCGCGGTCGCCTGGACGAGCTGACGCGCGAGCCCGCGGGGGAACCGGACGCGCTCGCCGTCGACGTCGCAGCCGGCCCCCTGCAGCAGTTCGAGGGCGTCGGGGGCACCGCGGAAGTCGATCCCGACCTGCTCGAGGATCGTGTCGGCGTTCTCCTCGATCGTCGCGAGACCCTCCTCGGAGAGGACCTCGACGGGGTTGAGCTCGCGGGTGATGAACGGGACCCGCTCGGCGACGGCGGCGAGCCGCGCGGCTTGACGTCCGGCTCGGCCGCCGGTGCGGCGACCCCTCGGTTCCTCGGTCACGACGTGCTCCCTCCTCTGTCTCGTCGGCCTCGGCGACGTGGTCCGTCACCGGTGGCGACCGGCGCGGGCAGGTCGACGACCGCCCCCAGTCGCGGGAACGGATCGGTGGCGTGCGGCAACCCCATCGCGCCCACGAAGTGCTCCTGGAACCGCGGCTCGGTCGCGGTCTCGATCTTCTCGACGCGACGCACGACCTCCTCGATCTCGGTGCGCGCGTCACGGTTCAGCAGGGCGATCCGGGCGCCGGTCCCGGCGGCGTTGCCGGCGCTCGTGACGTGCGCGGGATCGCAGTCGGGCACGAGTCCGAGCACCAGCGCGTGGACCGGGTCGATGTGCGCCCCGAACGCGCCGGCCAGTCGGATCCGGTCGATGCGGTCGATCCCGTAGTGATCCATCAGGAGCCTGCACCCGGCGTAGAGCGCGCCCTTCGCGAGCTGGATCTGTCGGACGTCGGACTGGGTCAGGACGAGCCGCGGACCGCCAGGCGGATCGTGCAGGACGTACGAGAACGTGCGGTCGTTCGCGGTCACACGCGGGGTCCTGTCGGCCATGGACCCGTCGATCACGCCGTCAGCAGAGATCACGCCGGCCAAGAACAGCTCGGCGACCAGCTCGATGATCCCCGAGCCGGCGACGCCGGTGACCTGGGTGCCCTCGAAGCCCGTCTCGTCGGACCAGGCGTCGGCGCCGATCACGCGGAACCGCGGCTCGAGGGTCTCCCGATCGATCCGGACCCGTTCGATCGCACCGGGCGCCGCGCGCTGCCCGCACGAGATCTGGGCTCCCTCGAACGCGGGGCCGGTCGGGCTCGACGCCGCCAGGAGCCGGTCGCGGTTCCCCAACACGATCTCGGCGTTCGTCCCGACGTCGACCAGCAGGTTCACGGTGTCCTGGTCGTGCGGCGCCTCCGACAGGATCACGCCAGCGGTGTCGGCGCCGACGTGTCCGGCGATCAGGGGCAGCGCGTAGACACGGGCGCCCGGGTGGACCCGCAGGTCGAGCTCGCGGGCGGGCATCCGCAGGGCCCGGTCGGTGACGAGCGCGAACGGCGCGCCGCCGAGCTCGGTGGGGTCCAGCCCGAACACGAGGTGGTGCATGATCGGGTTCCCGACCAGGGTGACCTCGACGACGTCGGTCGCCTCGAGACCCGCGGCCACGGTCAATCCCCCGAGAAGACCGTTCAGGCATCCGCGCACCGCCGCGGTCAGCTCGGCGTCGGCGCCCGGGTGCATCATCACGTACGACACCCGGCTCATCAGATCCTCGCCGAACCGGATCTGCGGGTTCATCGCGCCGGCGCTCGCGAGCACCTCGCCGGTGTGCAGGTCGCACAGGTGCCCGGCCACCGTCGTCGAACCCACGTCGAACGCGACCCCGACGAGGGTGTCGCGGTACCCGGGCCAGACCGCGGTCACGGTGTCGCCGTCGTGGACCGCGACCGTGACTGTCCAGTCGCCGTCGCGGAGTGCCCGCTGCAGACCGGGCAGCACCGGCGGGTCCACCGCGAGGCCGGTCAGGTCCCAGTCACGCGCGAGCGCCTCGAGCAGCCGCTCCTCGTCGCCACCGGTCGACCCGAGCGTCGGTTCGGTCACCTCGACGTAGTGGAGTCGGACGACCGGCAGGACCTCGATCGGGTGGGCGTCGGCCTCCTTGCGCACCACCTGCTTGTGGATCTGCGACTCGGGCGGCACGTCGACGACGAGGTCGCCGCAGATCCGGGCGTGACAGCCGAGCCGTCGGTCCTCCGCGAGGCCGTCGCGCGTGCGGTACCGCTCCTCCGGTTCCGTGAACGCGATCAGATGCGACGGCGACGACGTGATCCCGTGCTTCGCGAACGCGCCATCCATCGGGACGACCTGACACCGGCCGCAGATCCCCCGCCCCCCGCAGACCGAGTCGAGGTCGACCCCGAGCGCCCGCGCAGCGTCGAGCACGGAGACCCCGTCGGGGAATCGTCCCCGCCGGCCCGAGGGGGTGAAGACGACGAGGCGCTCCTGTGGGTCCGTCACGTCGTCGGGGCGTCGGCGCCGGCCGCATGCCGCGCCGCCCGGCCGCCCCGCCTCCCCCCGCGCACCGGCGCGGCGTCGCCGCCGCCCTCGCGGTACCGCGCGATCCAGGCCGCGGCATGCGCGTCGTTCCCCATCAGCACGTCGGCGGCCATCACCGCCTGGCGGACCTCCTCGTGCAACGGGGAGGTGATCGCGCTCGTCATCCCGCTCGCGATCGCCATCGCCAGGAAGGCCCCGTTGATCCCGTTCCGGTTCGGGAGTCCGAACGAGACGTTCGAGGCGCCACAGGTCGTGTTCACGCCGAGCTCCTCGTGGAGGCGGCGCACGAGCCGGAAGACCTGCTGCCCCGCGGTGCCCATCGCGCCGATCGGCATCACGAGCGGGTCGACCACCACGTCGGCCGCGGGGATCCCGTGGTCGGCGGCGCGCTCCACGATCCGCTTCGCGACCTCGAACCGCACGTCGGGATCCTCGCTGATCCCCGTCTCGTCGTTCGAGATCGCGACCACCGCGGCGCCGTGCTTCGCGACCAGGGGCAGCACCGCCTCGAGCCGCTCCTCCTCGCCGGTCACCGAGTTCACGAGCGGCTTGCCCTCGTAGACGGCGAGCCCCGCCTCCAGCGCGGCGACGATCGACGAGTCGATCGACAGCGGCACGTCGGTGAGCGATTGCACCAGCCTCACGGTCTCGGCGAGGATCGCCGGCTCGTCGGCGAGGGGGATGCCGGCGTTCACGTCGAGCATCCGGGCGCCGGCCTCGACCTGGGCGATCGTGTCGGCCGTCACGGTCGAGAAGTCGCCCACGGCCATCTCGGCGGCGAGCTTCTTCCGTCCGGTCGGGTTGATCCGCTCGCCGATGATCACGAACGGACGCCCGATCCCGATCACGACCTCGCGGGTCGCCGACGACAGGACCGTGTCGGTCACGTCAATCCCCCGAGGGGCGCACGGCCTCGGCACCGCTCACGTCCTCGCCGCCCTTGATCCCGCCGGCGCGGATCACCTGGCGCAGCACGTCCTCGGTCCACTCGGCCTCGACGCGGTCGGCCTCGGCCTGCGCCTCGGCCTCGAGGTCGTCGCCGCACTCGCGCCGGTGCATCTGCATCTGCTCGGTGTAGTCGTCCGAACCGATCAACCCGGCGACCATCGCGGCCGCGTCGACGCCCTCCTGGAACCGCTCGGGCAGCAGCCGCCGGGCGCTCGAGCCGTCGTCGGCCCGCACGACGATCTGCATCGGGATGTCCCGCCAGGTGATCAGGGTCAGCTCCGCCATCTCACATCGCTCCTGCCGCCGCGCGCTTCGCCATCACGAGTGCCTGGGCCGTCTCTGCCGCGACCGCGGCGTCGCGACAGTACGCGTCGGCCCCCACGGCCTTGCCGAACTCCTCGTTCAGTGGCGCCCCACCGACCAGCACGATGTAGTCGTCGCGGATCCCCTTGGCCGCCATCTCGTCGATCACGACCTTCATGTAGGGCATCGTGGTCGTCAGCAGAGCGCTCATCCCCAGGATGTCGGGTCGGTGTTCCTCGAGCGCGGCGAGGTAATCCTCGACGGGGTTGTTGATGCCCAGGTCGATCACCTCGAAGCCGGCGCCCTCGAGCATCATCGCCACGAGGTTCTTCCCGATGTCGTGGATGTCGCCTTTCACCGTGCCGATCACGACGGTCCCGACCCGCTCGGCGCCCGTCTCGGCCAGGAGCGGGCGAAGCACCTCCATCCCGCCTTTCATCGCGTTCGCGGCCAGCAGGACCTCGGGCACGAACAGGATGCCGTCACGGAAGTCGATCCCGACGATCCGCATCCCCTCCACGAGCGCCTCGTTCAGCACGGCGTCGGCCGCCCACCCCCGTTCGAGCAGGATGTTCGTTCCCTCGACGATCTCTGGGCCGAGCCCGTCGTAGAGGTCGTCATGCATCTGCTTCACGAGGTCTTCGTCGGACAGCGCCGACAGCACGATCTCTTCGTCGCTCATCTCATGCCCTCAGTCGTTCTCCCTCGGGATCGAACAGCGGGTCGTCGGCGACCGTGGCCGCGTGACGCTCGCCGAAGTACTCCACCTCGACCGGCATCCCGGTGACCGCGAGGTCCACCGGCAGGTACCCGTAGACGATGCCACGCCCCACGGAGTAGCCGTAGTTCGCGCTCGTCACGTACGAGACGACCCGGCCGTCGTGCCAGATCGGCTCCTTGCCCATGACGACCACGCGGTCGTCATCGAACGTCATGCACGCGAGCCGTTCGGAGACGCCCCGCTCGCGCTGCGCCTCCAACGCTTCGCGGCCCTGGAAGTCCTTGTCCCACCGAACGGCCCATCCGAGGCCCGCCTCCAGGGGCGTGTGCTCCGTGTGGATGTCCTGCCCCCACAGGCGGTAGCCCTTCTCCAGGCGGAGCGAGTCGAACGCCCCGAGCCCAGCGGCGATCAGCCCGTGCTCCCGGCCGGCCTCCCACAGGAGGTCCCACACGCGGGCACCCGATTCGAACGGTCCGTACAGCTCCCACCCGAGCTCCCCCACGTAGCTGATCCTCTGCACGAACACCGGGATCTCGCCGACCGAGATCTCCGCGGACCGCATGTAGGGGATCGCGTCGTCGGAGACATCGTCGTCGGTCGCGGTCCGCAGCACGTCCCGCGCTCGAGGACCCCAGAGCCCCAGCGCGAACGAACGGCTCGACGCGTCGAAGATGTTGACCGCCTCGCCGTCTCGGACCTGCGCCCGGAACCACGCCAGGTCGTGCATCCCCGACCCGCCGCCAGTGACCGCCATGAACACGTCCTCGTCGTGGCGGGTCACCGTCAGGTCGCATCGGATCCCTCCTCGGGCCGTGAGCATCGCCGTGTACACCACGCTCCCGACCGGTCGGTCGATCCGGTTCGCGCAGACCCGCTCGAGGAACGACTGCGCGTCGCGCCCCTGTACCCGGACATTCACGTACGGGGTGATGTCGAACAGCGCCGCGGTCCGTCGGGTGGCGAGGTGCTCCGCCCCCACGATCGGCGACCACCCCTGGGCCACCCAGCCCGACCGCCGCGCCCACTCGTACGTGACCCCGTCGACGGACGGCCGGTTCGCCTCGAACCACTGCGGACGCTCCCAGCCGGCGCCGGTGACCCAGGCGGCGCCCAGCGACGCGTGTCGCGCATGGAGCGGCGTGAGCCGCAGGTTCCTCGGCGCCGACATCTGCTGGGTCGGGTGGATGATGTCGTAGACCTCGCGGTACTGCTGCTTCCCGCGCTCCACGACGTAGGCCGGGCTCGTCTGGAAGGGAGCGAAGCGGTTCGCGTCGGCCTCGGCGAGGTCGTAGCTGGGCTCGCCCTCGACCATCCACTCGACGACCTGGCGCGCCATGCCCGCCGCGTGCGTGACCCAGACGGCCTCGCACACCCATACCCCTCGGACCTGCGCGCTCTCGCCGACGATCGACCCGCCATCGGGGGTGAACGAGAACATCCCGTTGATCGATCGCTCGGGGTCGGCCGGCCGCATCCGGCCCGTCAGCGCCGGGAACAACCTCGCCGTCTCCCGTTCGCACAGGTCGAAGTCGTCGGGCGTCCACGGCATCAGCGACGGCATCGGTCCGTCTCCGTGGCGCCGGATCGCGGCCTGCGGCGTCACGATCGGCTCGTGCCGGTAGTTGCCGACCCCGTAGTGATCGTCGCGCTGGCGGAAGTACAGCGACGCATCCTGGTGCCGCACGACCGGGTGTTGCGCCCACGTGTCGCCCTCGAGCGCGCCGAGCCCCGGGACCGGCTCGGTCCACACGAGCTGGTGCTGGACGGCGACCAGCGGGATCGGCACGCCCGCCATCGCGCCGACCGTGGGTCCCCAGAACCCGGCGCAGATCAGGACCCGCTCGCACTCGACGTCGCCGCGGTCGGTCCGCACTCGACGGACCCGTCGTTCCCGTGCTCCTCCGTCGACGTCGAACCCCGTGACGGTGACCCCACCTTCGAACGCCACGCCGAGCTCTGCCGCTCGACGTCCGAGTTCGGCCACGATGTCGACGGCCTTGCCCGCCCCGTCGCTCGGCACCCAGAAGGCCCCCAGGATCGCCGAGGGATCGAGCAAGGGGCTCTTCTCGGCCGCCTCGGCGGGGGTGAGGAGCTCGGTCCCCTCGATCCCGAACGCACGGGCGTAGCCCTGACGCCGCTTCAGCTCCTGCATCCGCTCCGGCGTCGTGGCCACCTCGAGGCCGCCGACCCCGTACCAGAGCCGCTCGCCGTCGCGCGTCACCGAGTCGTACAGCGCGACCGAGTCCTGCGCGATCCGGCACATCGTGCGCGATCCGTTCGTCTGGAAGATGATCCCGGGGGCGTGCGAGGTGGACCCTCCGGTCGTGAACAGCGGTCCCTGGTCGATCACGAGGACGTCCGTCACGCCCATCTCCGCCAAGTGGTAGGCGGCGCTGACGCCGACCACGCCGGCACCCACGATCACGGTCTGCGCACGGTCCCGCACGGATCCTCCTCCGACGCCGCCACCGGCGCCCGGCCAGATGCTCCCGAACCGACGTTGCGTCCACAACGGTTCCGTTGCGACGAACGCAACCGATCGGGGACCGAACGGGGCGGCCCCTCGCGGGGCCGCCCCGTTCACCTCTGGCGAGCGGACGCTACGCCGCCGGAAGCCAGGCCTGCCAGACGTCCGGGTTCGCGTCGATCCATGCCTGGGCGGCCTCTTCGCCGTCCGTGCCCTCCTGGATCTGCAAGGCGACCCCGTTCTGGTCCTCCTCACCCCACTGGAAGCTCGACAGGAACGCGAACGCCGCGGGATCCTTGGTCTCCAGCTCGGCGCTGAACGCCTTGTACAGGACATCCTCCGCGTAGTCGCAGTCGTACCCGACGGCCTTCGGATCGTCCGCCGCGATCTGCTCGCACTCCGCATCGAACGGCGGCAGCGCGACCTCGACGAGGTCGTACTTCGCGTTCGCCCACTGCGGCGTCCACCAGTACATGAGGATCGGCTCCTCGTTCGTCACAGCCTTGTCCAGCGCCGCGAGCGAGGCCGCCTCGGACCCGCTGTACACGACCTCGAGGTCCAGGCCGAGACTCTCGATGATCGCCTCGTCGTAGATCGAGTAGGTCGTGTCGGCCCCCAGGAACCGGCCCTTGTCGCCGGTCTCCGCCGTCGCGAACGCGTCGGCGTTGTCCTTGAAGCCCTCCCAGGTCGCGAACCCTGGGTTCTGGTCGACGACGTAGGACGGCATGAACCATCCGATGTTGCCGATGATGCCGAGCTCGCCGCCGTCGACGACGGTGCCGGCGCCCTCGATGTAGTTCTCACGGTCGTCGAAGTGGCCCGACGGCCAGACCTCGAGCGTCGCGTCGACCGACCCGTCGGCCATGCCCGGGAACTGCGCGGACTCGTTGACCTCCTGGAGCTCGACGGTGCAGCCCATCTGCTGCTCCATGAGCACCTTCGCGACGTTCGCGTTCGCTTCGGCCCCGACCCACGGGTTCACGGCGATCACGATCGGCTCGCTGCCGCACTGCGCCACGTCGGTCGTCGTACCCCCGTCACCGGTGGACGTCGCCTCGGTCGTCTCATCGACGTCGCTGCACCCGGTGAACACGACCGCCGCGACCGCGAGCGCGGCGATCCACCCCCCTGCTCTGCCTCTCATCGGCTCTCCTCTCTCTTCGCGCCGTTGCCTCCATCTACGTCGCCGGCGGTCTCGCCGGACGGGGATCGGCGGATCACGGCCCTCAACCGTGGCCACCGGACGAACCCGAGCGCCCCGACGGGGCCCCGGAGCGAGCGCGGCGATGCCCCCATCGCCTGCGAGATCCGATCGAGGACGATCGCGAGCAACAGGATGCTCACGCCCGCCACGACCCCGCGCCCGATCTGCTGCTTGCCGAGCGCGAACACGACCTCCTGGCCGAGTCCCGCTGCGCCGATCAGCCCGGCGATAATCACGACCGACAGGACCATCATGATCGTCTGGTTCACCCCGAGAAGGATCGACGGCCGGGCCAGCGGCAGCTGGACCTTCCGGAGCAGCTGCGACGGCGTCGACCCGAACGCGTTGCCGGCCTCGACGATCTCGGTCGGCACCTGCCGGATCCCGAGGTTCGTGAGCCGGATCCCCACCGGCAGCGCGTAGATGAACGATGCGATCACCGCGGGAACGCGCCCCGGCTCGATCAGCAGCAGCACGGGCACGAGGTAGACGAACGCCGGCATCGTCTGCATCGCGTCCAGGACCGGCCGCGAGATCCGCTCGAACCCGTCGCTGCGTGCCGCGAGGATGCCCAGCGGGATCGCCACGATCAGCGTGAGCGCGACGGATACGAGCACCTGGCTGAGCGTCGCCATCGAGAAGTCCCACGTCCCCAGCAGGCCGAGCCCGAGGAAGCACGCGAACACCCCCGCCGCCAGGCGGATCCCCGCGAGCCTCCAGGCGAAGGCGGCGAACAGCCCCCCGACGACCCACCACGGCACTCCCAGGAACAACGTCTCCAGGGGGTCCAAGATCCAGATCAAGATCGCGTCGCTGATCGCCTCGGTCGCGCCGCCGAGCGTGACCTGCGACCAGTCGACGACCTCGTTCGCCACGTCCGACAGGACTGGCGTCTCGAGAGCCTCCGGGAAGTCCTGCTGACGTAGGACCTCCCGACCGACGCCGACCGCGATCAGCGTGGCGACGATCGCGAGCGCGATCTGCATCCACCGCGTCGCAGGTCGACCGGCGATCGTCACGGTCATGCGAGGCGATCGGCTGCGCGCGCTCCACGCGTTCGTGACCCGGTCCAGGACGACCGCCATCAGGACGATCGCAACCCCACCGTTCAGCGCGTCGCCGACGTTGGATCGCTGCAGGCCATCCAGGACCGTCTGGCCCAACCCGTTCGCACCGACGAACGCCGCGATGACGACGATCCCGAGGGCCATCATGATCGTCTGGTTCACGCCGAGCATGATCGACGGCTTCGCCAGGGGCACCTGGACCATCCGCAGCGACTGGCGTTCGGTGGTCCCGAACGAGTCGGCCACCTCGAGCGAGGTCACCGGCACGTCACGGATCCCGAGGGCCGTGAGCCGGATCGCCGGCGGCAGGGCGAACGCCAGCGTCGCGAGCAGCGCCGGGGGGATCCCGATCCCGAACAGCAGGACGAACGGCAGCAGGTACGAGTAGGCGGGGATCGTCTGCATCGCGTCGAGGACCGGACGCAGGTACCGCTCCACCCGGGGTCGGCGCCCTGCCCAGATCCCCATCGGGATCCCGATCAGGAGCGCCGAGGTCACCGCGATCGACAGCAGCGCGATCGTCTCGACCGCCGCCTCCCACACCCCCAGGACCCCGAAGGCGACCATCCCGACGCCGGCCAGCAGCCCCATCCGCCACCCGGCCACGACCCACGAGATCGACGCGGCCGCCACGACCAGGCCGAGCCACGTCATCCGCTGGAGGGTGGTCAGGACGGCGTCGTAGACGACCTGCATCGAGTCGCCGATCGGCGTCAGGACGTACACGAACAGCGGACTCGTCGTCCGGTTCTGGATCGCCCACTCGCGGAACGAGTCGAACCACCTCGTCACGTCGACGACCCACGCGTCGGGGAACCCGGGGCGCAGCCACGCCCAGGAAACCACGACGACCGCCAGCACGGCGACGGCCCACGCGATGCGTCGGGGCCAGGGCGATCGGTCGACGGCGGGGGCGGACCCGTGCGGCGGGGTCACCCGTGCGGTCTCGCGATCGGTCTGGGCGACCGCCACTACCGCTCCTCCACGAGGGCCTTCATCACGTCGGCCCGGTCGACCACGCCGATCACGGTGTCGCCCTCGACGACGCGCACCGGGCGATCGGACTCCGCGAACATCGGGATCAGCGTCTGCACGACGACGTCGGCGTCGACGGTGGGGCCGCCGGACGGCACGTCGCCGTTGACCGAGCGCATGATGGAGCGGGCGCGCAGGACGTGAGCGCGCGGGACGTCCCGCGTGAAATCCGCCACGTAGTCGTCGGCCGGGCGCGCCACGACCTCCTCGGGGGACCCCACCTGGACGAACACCCCGTCCTTCATGATCGCGATCCGGTCGCCCAGCTTCAGCGCCTCGGCGAGATCGTGCGTGATGAAGATCATCGTCTTGCGGAGCTCACGCTGCAGACGGAGCACCTGGTCCTGCATGTCGCGGCGGATCAGGGGGTCGAGCGCGCTGAACGGCTCGTCGAACAGCAGGATCTCGGGGTCGTTCGCCAGGGCCCGCGCCAACCCGACCCGCTGCTGCATCCCGCCCGACAGCTCGTCCGGGAACGAGTTCCCCCATCCGCCGAGACCCACCGACGCGAGGACCTCCTCGGCCCGGTTGAGGCGATCGTGCTTGTCGACCCCCTGCACCTCGAGGCCGAACGCGACGTTGTCGACGATCCGTCGGTGCGGCAGCAGTCCGAAGTGCTGGAACACCATCGAGATCTTGCGGCGGCGCACCTCGCGTAGACGCTCGGCGTCCAGGCCCATGATGTCCTCGCCGTCGATCAGGACCTGGCCGGCCGTGGGGTCGTGGATCCGATTGATCATCCGCACGAGGGTCGACTTGCCGGAGCCCGACAGGCCCATCACGACGAACACCTCGCCGGGCGCGACGTCGAACGAGATGTCCCGCACGGCGGCCACGCACCCGGTCTTCGCGAGCAGCTCACCGCGCGGCAACGCGGCGTCGGCAGACCCGACGATCCGCTCCGGCTTCGGCCCGTAGACCTTCCAGACTCCACGGCAGGAGACGGTCGGCTCGACCGTGTCGCTCACGCCCACCCCCCTCGTGAGGACCGCCCGGCCCTCGACCGTCGGATGGTGGGCCAGCGAGCGGAACCACGCAAGCCGGCGGTTGCGGTCGACGCAACCGCCGATGCAGCCGACGCGACGCCTCAGCTGCCGAGACCGAGGAGCGCGAGGCCGGTGACCACCAGGACGACGCCGAGGTACTGGTTCGCGACGAGCCGCTCGTGGAGCCAGACGAACGACGCGACGACGGCGATCAGCGGGAACACGGCGCTCGCGGCCAGCAGGATCGACACGTCCTCTCGCTCAGCGCCGAGCGAGTAGGACGCCACGCCGAGGATGTCGGCCGCCCCCGCCACCAGAGCGAAGACGATCCCGAGCGCCGCGGCGCCGCGCAGGCGATCGAGCTCGCGCCTCCGGGCGAGCACGAGCGGGACGAACGCGACGAGCATCGAGAACCGCGATGCCCACAACGACGCGACCCAGTCGTCGGTCTCCTGGACGATCCAGCCGAGGATGAAGCCGGCGACCCCGAACCCGACCGCCGATCCGACACCCCACCACAGACCCGGGGCCGGCTCGTGGATCTTGGCGCGGAACGCCGGCAGGTCGGTCGAGACCAGCACCGTCCCCGCGATCGCGACCAGCATCCCCGTCAGCGCGAGCGGGGTCGGACGCTCGCCGAGGATCACGATCGCGAGCAGGACCCCGACCACCGCATACCCTGCACCGATCGGCGACACCACGGCGACGGGCCCCAGCTGCAGCGCGTGGTAGTGCGTGGCGTAGGCGGCCATCGCGACGATCCCGTTGACGACGACGAGCCCGATCACCCCGGCGAGCGACGAGAGCCCGTCACCGATCGTGAACAGCAAGATCGTGACGAGCACGGCCGACAGGAGCTGGCCGATCAGCACCGCCGCGAGCGACCCCAGCCGCCGACCGGAGAGCGCGCCGAAGAAGTCCGCGAACCCCCAGCCGACCGCCGCGATCAGGCCATAGATCACGCGGGGGGTCCGACCTCGGCGAGCGCGTCGACCGCCACGGCCCCCCGCGGGCCGATCAGCAACGGGTTCGCCTCGAGCGAGCGGATCCTGCCGCGCAGGTCGTGGGCCGCTCGCGCGATCGCCTCGACCGCCTTCGCGGTCGCGCGGAGGTCGTGCTCGTCTTCGTTGAGCCCGCAGTGGGCGGCCTGCGAGCGGACGTACGCGAGCGCTTGCGCAGCGGTGAGCGGGGCGGCGACGAAGACCGCCGAGCCCGCCTCGGCCAGGGCACCGCCGGGGCGCATCGTGATGCTGGCCCCGAACTGCGCGTCGATGATCGCGCCCACCAGTACCTCGTGGCCGTGGACCATCTCCTGGACCAGGACCTTCGGCGACGCGGCGCCGGCCCGTCGGGCGGCCTCGAGCACCTCCGCAGCGGCGACCTCGACCTCGGCTGCTCCCCGCAGGCCGAGCCGGACGCCGCCCAGACGCGCCTTGTGCGGGATCTCAGGAGCGAGGGCCTTCACGGCGACGGCGCCGCGGATCGCACGCGCCGTCTCGGCGGCCTGCTCGGGGGTCGCGACGACCTGCTCCTTCGGGCGGCGGATCCCGTACAGCTCGAGGAGCTTCGCGCCCGTCGCCTCGTCCACCGGCCCCGACAACCCCTTCAGCACCCGGAGCGCCTTCGCGCGGTTCGGGTGCGCAGGCAGCTTGGGCGTCGCACGAGCCCGGACGTCCTGGTAGTCGATCAGCGCGCCGATCGCCTTGGTCGAGGCGTGGTGACCCTGCAGGAACGGCAGTTGACGCCATCTCCTCGTGAACGCCTTCGCCTCCGGGATGTAGGCCAGCGGGCTCATCGTCACCGAGGCGAACATGATGCCGGTCGTCTTCTGGAGCTCGATCGCCTTCGTGAGGACCGGGTCGGCCCACGGTGTCTCCCCGGGGATCCTCGGCGGGAACGCGTCGAACGCGACGATGCCGATCCCCGGGTCGTTCGCCAGAGCCGTCAACGCATCGACGTACATGTCGGTCTCCACCGCCGCCTGCCCGGTCACGTCGAGCGGGTTGTTCTGCGACGCGAAGGACGGCAGCGCCTTGCGCAGCGCCCGTTTCGTGGCCGCGGTGAACTCCGGCAGCGGCAGCCCCGCGTCTCCCGAAGCCTCCGCGAACAGCGTGCACGCTCCTCCGGACTGCAACGCCGCCGCGACACCGTCGGTGCGGAGCCTCCGGTGGTGCGACAGCAGGACCGCCGCCTCGAACATCGCGACCGGGTCCTCGACCAGGACGACGCCATGCCCACGCAACCACGAGTCGCGCAGGCCGGTGTTCCCGGCGAGCGCCCCCGTGTGGGCGATGATCGAGCGGAGCGCCGCCTCGCTCTTGCCCGCAGGCGCGCAGATCAGGACGGGCTTGCGCGCGGCGAGCAGCGCGTCGAGACCGCGCCCGATCCCCTCGACGTCGCGCATCGTCTCGATGTAGCTCGTGACGACCTTCGTCTTCGGATCTGCTGCCGCCCACGCGAACAGGTCACCCAGTCCCAAGACGGCCTCGTTGCCCACCCCGAGGATGATCCGCAGGCCCACGCCCCGGTCGGATGCGAGCTGGTTCATCGTCCACGCGACCGTGCCCGACTGGGAGATCACCGCGATCGAGCCCTTCACCGGTTCGGCCGGCGGTGTCGTCCCGTACGGCGCAACTTGGTCAACGTAGTTGACGAATCCTTCGACGTTCGGACCGAGGAGCGGGATCCGGTTGCGCAGGGCAGCCTGGCGGAGCTCCTCCTGGAGCGCCTTGCCCTCCTCACCGGCCTCGGCGAACCCGGACGACACGACCATGATGCCCTTCACGCCACGTTCGCCGCATGCGTCGATCATCCGCACGACGACACGGCCGGGCACGATGAACACCACGAGGTCGACGCCCCTCGGGAGCTCCTCGACCCCCTTCAGGCACGGACGGCCCCAGACCGTCTCGTACTTCGGGTTGATCGGATAGAGGTCGCCGTCGAAGCCGAGATGCCGCAGCGACCGCTCGATCTCGGGGGCCCACGAATCCGTTGACTCGGAAGCCCCCACGATCGCGATCGACCGCGGCGCCAGGAGCGGCCGCAGGTCCCAGGCGAGGCGCGACATCAGGCCTCTCCCCGGAACTTCGCGTCCCGCCACGCGATCGCGGCCTTCAAGCCGTCCTCCTGCGTGATCCGACGGAACTCGTCGCGGGCCGGGAGGTTCGCGGTCTCGATCATCACGTCGAGTTCGGTGTTCGCGGTCATCGCCGCGCGGAACCCGGCCACGTCCCACGCCCGGTTCACGGCGCGCTTCGTCGTCTGGATCACGAACGGCTCGTTCTTCGCGATCTCCTGCGCCAGCGTCAGCGTCGCGTCGTCGAGCTCATCACGCGCGACGACCCGGTTCACCAGACCGATCCGCAACGCCTCCTCGGCGCTGATGCGGTCCTCGCCGGTGAACAGCAGCTCCTTCGCCTTGCGCACGCCGACGACCCACGGCAGGAACATCGACACCACCCCGGACCCGAACCGGATGTCCACGTAGCCGAAGAACGCGTCGTCGGCCGCGACCGCGAGGTCGCACGCCAGCATCAGGTCCGTCGCCCCTGCGAGGCAGTACGACTGGACGCTCGCGATCACGGGCTTCGGACACTCGAGGATCCGCAGCATCTTCTGCGTCGAGTCGTGGAGCTCCTCGTGCCAGTGCTGGGCGTCCATCGTGCCTCCGGAGGCGTCCTCGTTGAGGTCGTAGCCGGCGGAGAACGCGCGGCCGGCCGCTCGCAGGATCACGACCGACACCGTGTCGTCCTCACCGGCGCGCGCGATCTCGGCGTCGATCGCCGACGTGAGCTCGCCGTTCAAGGCGTTGAGCGCCTTCGGCCGGTTCATCGTCAGGCGGCGTACAGGACCGAGGTCCTCGACGAGCAGGACGGGTCCGTCGGTGGTCGCGTCGCTCATGGCACTCCCTCTCGCGTGATGGCCGGCTCCCGTCGTTCTGGCCGACCGTGGCTGATGCCGGATGCTAGCAACGCCCCTGTGGGGAACCCCAACGGCCGGACGGCCCTCGCCGTCCGGGTCCCGCCGTCGCAAGGTCGCTCGCACCTGGCCCCGCGGCCCCGCCTCGTGCTACCGAGATGCGGAGACGACGCAGGAGGGAGAGGCTCCATGCTCCGGCACGCAGGCATCACGCGAAGGCGCTTCCTCGTAGGGCTCGGCGCCGCAGGGCTCGCCACACCCGCGCTTCCAGCGATGCTGTCCTCGTGTGGGCGACCGACGGAGTCGACGTCGGAGCGGGCCCTCGCCGATCCGGACAGCCCGCTCGCCCTGCCGATGAACGGGGAGCCGATCGCAGCCGACGCACCGATCGAGTCCGGAGCGACGCTCGAGATCTACAACTGGGAGGCGTACCTCTACAAGAAGGTGCTGAAGCGGTTCGAGGAGGAGTTCGACTGTTCGATCGAGGTCACCACCTTCAACAACATGGAGGAGGGGATCCAGAAGATGACCTCCGCGCAGGTGGAGGCGGACGTCTTCTTCCCCACCACCGACTACATCGCCCGACTGGTGGAGGCCGACCTGATCCAGCCCCTCCAGCACGACCTCATCCCCAACATGGAGGTCAACGTCTGGCCGGTGTACTGGGACCCGGGTCCCTGGTACGACGTCGGCTGGCGCTACACGGTCCCGTACATCATCTTCACCACCGGGGTCGGCTACCGGCGCGACCGGATCGGCGACGAGGAAGCGGCGGCGCAGGGCTACGAGATGCTGTGGAACCCGGAGTATTCGGGCTACATCAGCTACTACGACTCCTACCGCGACGCGATCGGGATGGCGCTGCTGCGCAACGGTGGCACAGACCCGGACTCCGGGGATCCGGCCGAGATCCGAGCGGCCGCCGACTCGATCCTGGAGATCATGGACGACCTCGGAGGTCGGCTCACGATCAACGGGGCCTACGCGAAGCTTCCCGAGGGCGAGGTCACGGTGGCGCAGGCCTGGTCCGGCGACATGGTCGGAGCCAAGTGGTACCTGCCCAAGGGCGTGGAGGAAGACGTCCTCGGGTATTGGTTCCCCGATGACGGGCGAGGCTTGATCGGCAACGACACGATGGTGATCCCGCGGTCGGCCCCGCATCCACGACTGGCGCACGAGTTCGTGAACTTCATGCTCGACGCCGAAGCCGGGTACACGAACTTCGCGGAGTGGAACGCCTATCAGCCACCGTTCGTGTCGATCGATCCGGGTCGGCTGATCGCCGACGGTGTCGTGCCGTCGTCATTGGAGCGGGCGGTCGTCACACAGGAGATGTTCGCGGTCGGCTACATCCAGAGCGAGCTCCCGCCCGATGTCGACCAGATCTGGGCCGACGAATGGGCCAGGATCCAGGCAGGCGGTTGACCGGCAACCGCCTCTCCATCCGGAAGCGGTCCTTCGCGCGTACTAGCCGGTGAACGCCACGGAGCGGTCGGACGGACTAGGCAACACGGGTCATCTCGACGCGAACCTTGCGTAGCCCGGTCCGGCTGTGGTACTCAGCGGCCATCGTCTGTTGAACGGGAGGTCAAGACGACCGCCCGAGGGACACAGGAGGGGACATGCCGACGCGCCATCCGATCGACCTCACCCGACGGGATTTCCTGCGGCGCGCGGGGGGAACGGCGCTCGCCGTGCCGTCGCTCGCCGCCATCTTGGCCGCGTGCAGCAAACCAGGAGAGAGCGCGAGCGGCGACGGATCGTCCGCGACGCGCGTGATCGCCGACCCGGCCAGCCCGGTCGCCCTGCCCCTGAGGGGCGAGCCGATCGGTGCGGACACGCCGATCGAGACCGGCGCGACGCTCAAGGTCTACAACTGGGACGCCTACATCTACAAGAAGGTGATCAAGGCGTTCGAGGAGGAGTTCGACTGCGCGGTCGAGTACACGACCTTCAACAACATGGAGGAAGGCATCCAGAAGATGACTTCCAGCCAGGTCACGCCGGACGTCTTCTTCCCGACGACGGACTACCTCTCCCGTCTCGTGGAGGCCGGCCTGCTGCAGCCACTGCAGCACGAGCTGATCCCCAACATGGAGGCCAACGTCTGGCAGACGTACTGGGATCCGGGCCCGTGGTACGACCTCGGGTGGCAGTACACCGTCCCGTACACGATCTACACGACGGGGGTCGGCTACCGGCGCGACCGGGTCACCGACGAGGAGGCCGCGGCGCAGGGGTACGACCTGCTGTGGAACCCTGAGTACGCCGGGGCCATCAGCTACTACGACTCATACCGAGACGCGCTCGGGATGGCCCTGCTCCGCAACGGGGGCACCGACCCGAACTCGGGCGATCCGGCCGAGGTCAAGGCGGCGGCCGACGCCATCTTGGAGGTCTTGAACGACCTCGACGGCCGGCTCACGATCAACGGCGCCTTCGCGAAGATCCCGGAGGGTGAGTTCACGGTCGCGCAGGCGTGGTCGGGCGACATGGTCGGAGCCAAGTGGTACCTGCCGAAGGGCACCGAGGAAGACGTCCTCGGGTACTGGTACCCCGAGGACCACAAGGGCCTGATCGGCAACGACACGATCGTGATCCCGACCACCGCGGAGAGCCCGCGGCTCGCCCATGAGTTCCTGAACTTCTTCCTCGACGCCGAGTGGGGGTACATGAACTTCTCGGATTGGAACGGCTACCAGCCACCCTTCACGACGATCGACCCGGACCGCCTCGTGAGCGAGGGTGTCGTGCCCGAGGCGCTGTCGAGCGCGGTCGTGACCGAGGACATGTTCACGACCGGCTACCAGCAGAGCGAGTTGCCGCCCGAGGTCGACCAGATCTGGGCCGACGAGTGGGCACGCATCCAGGCCGGTGGCTGAGAGCGCCGAAGACCTCGCGCTCGCGAACGCAGACGAGCGGCGGCCCCGCAAGGGTCGCCGCTCGTCGCAGCCTCAGAAGGTGGAGTCGGGTGTCTGGTACCCGAAGTGGTATTGGCCGTCGTTCGCCATACCGGGGATCGTCTGGCTCCTGACGTTCTTCGTCCTGTCCTTCTACGTGATCTTCGCGGTCGCGTTCGGGACGGTCGACCCGTTGTTCCGAACGCCGCTGCCCGTCTACCAGCCGTGGTGGTGGAGCTTCGAGACGTTCGGCACGACCTTGCAGAAGTTCTACGTAGGCGACGCGATCTACCAGGGTCCGTTGCTGCGGACCCTCGTCTATGTCTTCAGCGCGACGACGATCTGCCTCGTCCTCGGGTACGCGGTCGCCTACTACACGGCCCGACGCGCGGGGAAGTGGAAGGGCGTGATCCTGATCTTGTTGGTCGCGCCGTTCTGGATCAGCTACCTGATGCGGATCTACGCGTGGCAGAGCCTGCTGCAGCCGGACGGCTACATCAACGACATCCTCGGCGTGTTCGGCATCGATCCGATCTTGTGGCTCTCCGGGAAACAGGTGACGGTGATCCTGGGGCTGGTCTACGGCTACATCCCGTACATGATCCTGCCCCTGTACGCCTCGCTCGACCGGATCAGTCCGAGCCTGCTCGAGGCCGGGCGTGACCTTGGCGGCAGTTCGCTCGAGACGTTCCGGCGCGTCACGCTCCCGATGTCGCGTCAGGCGATCTTGGCGGGCATGGTGATCGTCGCGCTGCCGATGTTCGGCGACTACTACACGAACGACCTGCTGGGGTCGGACACGACCTCGACCCTGGGCAACGCGATCGACAGCGCGATGGGGCAGTCGGGTCAGCAGCCGGCCGCCGGCAGCCTCGCATTGATCCTGATGGTGCTCGTGTTGATCCCGATGCTCTACTACATGCGCGAGACTCGGAAGGCGACGGTGAGGACGTGAGCAGCACGAGCGTTCAACCGCGCGCACTCCCCGACACGCGCAAGGTCCACGGGCCGATCCACTGGTTCAAGAACCCGTGGCGCAAGCCGCGGTTCCTGCAGGCCGCGACGTTCGGCTACCTCGCGTGGTCGATCCTCCCCGTGTTCATCGCGGTGCTGTTCTCGTTCAACTCCGGGCGATCCCGGAGCACCTGGCAGGGGTTCTCCCTCCGCTGGTGGTACCAGGACCCCTTCGACTCGCTGTGGACCGACCTGGCGCTGCGCCACGCGATGTTCCAGACGTTCCGACTCGCGACCGTGACCGTGCTGATGGCGGTCCCGATCGGCACCGCGTTCGCGCTCGGGATCGACCGGTGGCACGGGCGGATCCCCAGGACGGCCGACTTCACGATGCTCCTGCAGTTCGTGGTGCCCGAACTGATCCTGTCGATCGCACTCTTCCTGTTCTTCACGAAGCTGCTCGAGCTGTCTCCGGGCAACCTGTTGATCCCGCTCGGAACCGGGGCGCAGATCATCGGCCTGACGACCTTCCAGCTCGCGTACTCGGTGATCATCGTCAGAGCCCGATTACTCTCGATCGGCCCGGAGTACGAAGAGGCCGCGATGGACCTGGGCGCGACGCCGGGCCAGGCCCTGCGTCGGGTGCTCCTGCCTCTCCTCGCACCGGCGATCATGGCCGCGGCCGTGCTGGTGTTCGCCGACGCCGTCGACAACTTCGTCACCGTCCGGTACCTGTCGGGACCGGCCTCGAGCGAGCCGCTCTCGGTGAAGATCTACAGCGCCGCACGCTCATCGCCGACCCCCGCGGTGAACGCCGCCGCCACGGTCATGCTCGTGTCGACCCTGCTCGTGATCGGGGTCGGGTGGCTGATCTCGAAGCGCTGGAACCGGGGTCAGAAGACGGACGCCGCGGCCTTCACCGGCCTGTAGAGCGGACGGGCCGGGGCCGGGGGCGCTCCCGGTGAGGGGGCGCCTACCCCTTGTCGAGCTCGGCGCTCGCGAGGATCTCGGCGCCGCCCGCGGGCAGGACGCGAAGCGCCGGGCGCGGGAAATGGGCTGTGACGGCGTCGCCACTGCGATGCGGCTCGTGGTCCCCGTCGTTCGGCATCCACGCCTGGATCGTCTGGCCGCTCGCCAGGTGGAGGATCACCTGCAGGACTGCCCCCACGTACACGACCCGCTCGACGATCGCGGGCAGACGGTTCTCGCCGGTCGATCCCTGCGGCTGGACGTCGACACGCTCGGGGCGGATCGTGATCTTGCAGGCCCCCGTCGTCGTCGGCTCGCCTTGTCCGGCCACCAGATCGAACTCGCCCAACCTGACACGGCAGCCGTCGCCCGAGTCGCCCGACGCCTCCGCGTCCATCAGGTTCGACACGCCGAGGAAGTCGGCCACGTAGGCGGTGGCCGGCTCCTCGTAGATCTCCTTCGGTCCCCCGACCTGCTCGACGCGACCCTGCGACATCACCGCGATGCGGTCCGACATCGTGAGGGCTTCCTCCTGATCGTGCGTCACGTAGATGAACGTGATGCCGACCTCCTCCTGGAGGGCCTTGAGCTCGATCTGCAGACGCTTGCGGAGCTTCGCGTCGAGGGCGCCGAGCGGCTCGTCGAGCAGCAGCACCTTCGGGTTCAAGATCAGGGCTCGCGCCAGCGCGACCCGCTGCTGCTGGCCGCCGGAGAGTTGGTTCGGGCGGCGGGTCGCGAACTGCCCCATCTGGACGAGATCGAGCGACTTGCCGACCCGCTCCCGGGTCTCCTGCTTCGAGGCCTTCTGGTACTTCAGACCGAACGCGACGTTGTCCTCCACGGACAGGTGCGGGAACAGCGCGTAGTTCTGGAACACGGTGTTGACGTTGCGCTTGTGCGGCGGCGTCTGCGCCATGTCGACGCCGTCGAGGAGGATCTGTCCCTCCGACGGACGCTCGAACCCCGCGATCATCCGCAGCGTGGTCGTCTTGCCGCAACCGGAGGGGCCGAGCAGCGAGAAGAACTCCCCCGACGGCATGTCCAGGTTGATGCCGGCGACCGCCGTGAAGTCACCGAACCGCTTGACGAGATCGACGAGTTGGACCTCTCCGCCTGCCATCGTGGGCGGAGTCTACCCCCTCGCGCGCGGGCGGGGTCAAGGTTGTACCGGCGTTCAGGGCTGGGGCAGACTAGCGGTCATGACGAGCGTGCCCGCGGCGGCGACGGGCGGGCGCGCCACCGTTCGCCGACGCGCGTTTCCCCTGCTCGCCGCCTACTGGTCCTTCGGTCAGTTCTGGGGCGTCTTCACGATCTTGCTGCTGGAATTCCAGTCACGGCACGCGCTCTCCGACGCCCAGGTGGGGCTCCACCTGATGCTGCTGTCGATCGTCGCGATCGTGTCGATGCTCGTGATCGCGCCGCGGATGCAGCCATGGCCGTTGGCACGGAGCACGTCGCTCGCGCTGGCGACCCTCGGGGTCGGCTCGCTGGCGTTCGGGACGGTATCGACCTGGTTGCTGCCCCTCGCCGGGCTCCTGGTCGGCGCCGGCAACGCGTTCATCGACATCTACCTGAACGTGGCGGCCCAACGGGCCGAGGTCGAGACGCGCCGACCCGTGCTCCAGTGGCTCCACGCGTGCTACGCGCTCGGCGGGATGACCGGTGCGGCGGTCGCGGGGGTCCTGCGGACCGCCGGCGTCGACTTCCGGTGGGGGTTCGCCTACGTGGGCCTCGCCTTGGCAGCCACCGCCGCGTGGAACGCACGGACGGCGCCCCGGGATCGCCAGGCCAGGGAGCATGCTTCGGCCTTCTCGCTCGCCGCGCTGTTCCGGACGCCCTTCCTGTGGATCCCTGCCCTCGCGCTCCTCGGGGCGTTCCTGGTCGAAGGCTCGCTCGACGTGTGGGCCGGCCTGTACCTGCGCGAAGAGCTGGGGGCATCGGCGCTCGTGGCGGCGGGCGCGTTCATGGCCTTCAGCGGCGCAGCGTTCGTCGGACGGCTCTTCGCCGGACGTGTCCTGTTCGGCCTGGGACGGCGCGCGACGATCGTCATCTCCGGGGTCGGCTCCGGGGCCGCGGGCCTCGTGGCCGTCCTCACCGACAGCCCCACGGTCGTCGCCGTGGCCTTCCTGGTCCTCGGCTTCGCCCTGTCGGCAGCGGCGCCGGCCGGCTTCGGCCTGGTCGAAGAGGCACGCGACGAGGACCCGGGCGCCGCGATCGCGGGTGTGACGACGATCGGCTACTCCGGGTTCGTCTGGAGCCCGGTCGTGATCGGCGCGATCGCGAGCGCATGGGGCCTGCGCATGGCGATGGGGTTCATCGTCGCGTGCACCCTCGCGATCGTCGTCGCCGGACTGCTCGCCCCGCGCGACCGGCCCGAGGTCACCCGCCCAGGTTGATGTAGACCGCCTTGTCCTCCAGGAAATCGTCGATCCCGTGCTTGCCCAGCTCGCGGCCGATCCCGGAGCGCTTGTACCCGCCCCACGGCATCTCGGTCGGCGCCGGCTGCGAATCGTTGATCCAGATGATGCCGGCGCGCAGGGCACGTGCGGTGGTGATCGCCTTCGCGAGATCGCGCGTCCAGATCGCCGCCGCGAGCCCGTACTCGCTGTCGTTGGCGATCGCGATCGCCTCCTCGGGTGTGTCGAACGGGATCACCGCCATGACGGGTCCGAAGATCTCCTCGCGCGCGATCGTCATGTCGTTCGTGACGTCGGTGAAGATCGTGGGGGGGACCCAGTAGCCACCGGCGAGCGCCGGCTCCGTCGGGACCTCACCCTCCACGGCGACGGTCGCCTCACCACGACCGACCTCGAGGTACCCGTCGATCACGGCCTTCTGCTCCGGGCTCACGATCGGCCCCATCGTCGTGGCCTCGTCGAGCGGGTCACCGAGTCGGATCGCCTTCGCACGGTCGCTCATCGCCTGCAGGGCCTCGTCGTAGATGCTCCGCTCGATCAGGACGCGGCTCCCCGCGCTGCAGATCTCGCCCTGGTTCCAGAAGATCCCGTTGCACGAGCCCTGGACGGCGGCCTCGAAGTCCGCGTCCGCGTAGACGATGTTCGGCGACTTGCCGCCCAGCTCCAGCGAGACCCGCTTCATCGTCGCGGCGCTCTCGCGCATGATCCACGTCCCCACCGCCGTCGAGCCCGTCAGGCTGACCTTGTCGACGAGCGGGCTCTGGACGAGATGCGCGCCGGCCACCGATCCCGCGCCGGTGAGCACGTTGAGGACGCCGGGCGGGAGGCCCGCCTCCTCGAGGATCTTCGCGAGCTCGATCGCGGTGAACGGCGTGTACGACGCCGGCTTCAGGACGATCGTGCACCCGGCCGCGATCGCCGGCGCGACCTTCTGGGTCGCCATCATCATGGGGTAGTTCCAGGGCGGGATCGCCGCGACGACTCCGACCGGTTCGCGAAGGACCATCGTCATCGCGTCCGTCCCGAGTGTCTGGACCTCGCCCGAGAGCTTCGTGGCCCAGCCCCCGTAGTACTCGAGCATGAAGGACACCTCGCGGATGTCCTCCCGCGCCTCGGTGATCGGCTTCCCGTTGTCCCTCGACTCCAGACGTGAGAGACGCTCGTGCTCACGCATCACGATCTCGGCCGCGCGCAGGAGGATCCGCCCGCGATCCCGCTCGGGGGTCCCCGGCCACCACAGGCCATCGTCGAAGGTGCGCCGGGCCGCCGCGATCGCGAGGTCGGCGTCGGCCGCCGAGCACGCCGGCGCGGTGGCGATCACCTCGCCCGTGGCCGGGTTGTGCACGTCGAAGCGGGCGCCGTCGATCGCATCCACCCACTTCCCGTCGATGTAGCTCTGCAGGACCTCCAACACCGGTCTCGCCTCCCTCGTCGGACACGCACGGACACCGCCGACCTCCGTCGACGCACGGAAGGCTAGCGACGCCGACGGACACCCGGGCAGGGCCGCCAGGGCCGGTCGAGCCGGGACCTACGAACCGGGCTCGAACGACTCCCACTCGCCGTCGAACCACTCGGGGTCCTCGGCGAGGTGGGCACGGAACTCGACGTACCGCTCATGCTGCGCGGGATCGTCGGCGTTGGCCCGGTACGCGTCGCGATCGGTGAAGAACACCGCGACCCAGACATCGTCGCCCCCACCGTCGGGCGTGAGCAGGTGTGAGGACACGAACCCCGTCGCGGGCTCGTACTCGCCCTCGGCGAGCGCATCCCGGAACGCCTCCCTCGTAGAACCCGGTGCCAGACGGCCGTGCATGATCGTTCCGTACATCGATCTCCCCCCTCGATCCATCGGTACCCGCCGAGCCTACGCCGGTGCGAGCGCGGCCGGAACCCCTACGGCTCGAGATCGGGGGGATGCTCGCCGAGGCCCCAGGCGTCGGTCCCACCGTCGACGACGACGGTCGTGCCCGTGATGTAGGCACCGCCCGCCGACGCGAGGAACGCGATCGTCGCGGCGACCTCCTCGGCCGACCCGGCACGCTTCATCGGCACCTGGGTGGCGTACTCGTCGACGAGGTCTTGGCCCCCGTACCCGAGGACCCCTTCCGTCTGGATCAGCCCGCACGAGACGCACACCGCACGGATGTTGAACTTCGACCACTCCAGGGCGATGCCGGCCGCGAAGGTCTCGAGGGCCGAACGAGCCATCGACGAGTGCACCATGAGGGGGACGCCCCGACGCGGGCTGAACCCGAGGAACGTGACGAACCCGGAACGCTGCGGGATCATCCACCGGTTCGCCACCCGCTGCGTCACGTCCCACACCGCGTCGACGTTCAGCCGGTGGACCGCCCGCATCCCCTTGAGCGAGGTCTGCTCGAGCGGGGCGGGGAACTGCCCGCCTGCGTTGTTCACGAGCACGTCGACGCGTCCGTACCGTTCGTCGACCGCGTCGAGGAAGGCCGCGAGCTGCTCGGGGTCACGGACGTCGCAGGTCATCGACAGGCAGGCTTCGCCCAATTCCTCCTCGACGGCAGTCACCGGCTCTGGCCGACGTCCGCAGATCGCGACCTTCGCCCCCGTGCGCACGAACTCCCGCGCCGTGGCCCGGCCGATCCCGGTCCCGCCACCGGTGATGAGGGCGATCGCACCTTCGTGCGCGTCGGTCGACAGCGGGGAGCGGAACGCCTCTACCATGCCCGAAGTATGGCGGAGACCTGGCGCGACGTGGAGGTCGAACCCGGGGTCCGGCTCGCGGTCCGCAGCCTCCCCGACCCGGGCACCGGCGCTCCGCCGCTGGTCCTGCACCACGGGCTCGCATCGTCGCAGCGGATCTGGGACCTGACGATCCCGTACCTCTCCGCCCACCATCGCGTCGTGACCTTCGACGCCCGCGGACACGGTCGATCGTCGAAACCGTCGGGCGGGTACGGATTCGATCGGACGTCCGCCGACCTGCGCGCGGTGATCACGGCGCTGAGGCTCCGGCACCCGCTGGTCGTCGGGCACTCGTGGGGGGCGATGGTCACCCTCGAGGCCGCGATCCGTTCCCCTCGGACGTTCGGCGGGATCGTCCTGGTGGACGGCGGCGTGACGCCTATGCGGCGCTCCTTCGCGACCTGGAAGGACGCGAAGGAGGCGCTCGCCCCGCCGCGGCTGGCGGGCACGCCCGTCGAGGAGTTCCGCGCGATGATCCGCACGTTCTTCGCGGACTTCGTCGAGGTCACCCCCGACGTCGAGGAGATCGTGCTCTCCGTGATGCGCGTCGACCGGTCGGGACGGATCCGGCCGAACCTCTCGCGTACGAACCACTTCTCGATCCTCCGTGCGATCTGGCTCCAAGATCCGATCACGCTCCACGCTCGACTTCGCGTCCCCAGCCTCGCGATCTTGGCTCACTGCGCCGGGGACGTGGGGTGGGAGGAGGCCAAGCGTCGGGCGACCGCCGAGCTGCGGGCGGTGGGAGCCCCGACCCGGGTCAGCTGGATCGAGGGGATCCACGACGTCCCGCTGCAGCACCCGCGGGAGCTGGCCGCTCGTATCCGGCGTTCCGCGAACGCCGCCGTACGATAGACGCATGGTGGTCCTGGTCTTCCTCCTGATCCTGCTCGCGATCGCCGGTCTCCTCGGCACGGTCCTGAAGGCGGTCGCCTTCCTCGTCCTGGCCGGGGTCCTCGGACTCACGGCGCTCGCGTTCGGCGGCTACCTCGCGTTCCGTCACGCGGTCCGCAAGGCTCAACGCGAACTCGACCGTGCGTCGACCGAGGTCAAGGTGGGACGCATCTACCGGACCGGGACGACGGACCCCGGGACGTTGCCCTCGGGGCGCGACGACCGCTACTAGGGCCGCGGGCCCGCGACGAGACGCTCGCGGTACCTGAGCGGCGCGTCGGCCACGATCCCCGTCAGCCATCCACGTGGTTCCCCCGCGTCCTGACGTTCATCCCCGCGCTGCAGGGCGACCGCGGACGCCTGGACCGCGGCCCACCGCAACGGCTCGGGGGGCGCGTACGCGGTCTCGGGTCGGTTGACCGCGAGCGAGGTCCACCGGTCGTCGATCCCCAGGACGGTCGACGCCAGGATGTGCCCCCCGACGTAGGTCTGGGTCAGCCCGTGCCCGCTGTAGCCGAGCCCCGCGTGGATGTTGCCGGGCGGCAGCGTCCGGTAGAAGGGCACGAAGGTGGGGGTCTGATCGATCGGACCTCCCCAGGCGTGGGTGAACCGGATGCCCTCGAGCTGCGGGAACAGCCACAGGAGCCCACGCGCGGGGACCTCGGCGACCCGCCGATCGTGGGTCGCGACGCGCCCGCCGGCGGCGCCGCCGAAGATCGCCCGACCCGCGCCGCCCCCGATCACGATCCGGCCGTCTTCGGTCGGGCGCAGGTAGTAGAGCCACTCGCGCCCGTCCCCGATCCCCAGGTGGTCGGTCCAGCCAATCGCCTCGAGCCGGTCGGGGATCGGTTCGGTCGCGACGACGTAGTCGCTGATCAGCCCGAAGCTCCGCGTGAAGGGGCGCATGCCGGCCGCCCAGGCACCGGTGGTGATCACGACGTGGTCGGCCATCACCCCCCCGTGCGGGGTCCGGACGACCGCCGGACGCGAGCGCTCCACGCCGGTCATCGGGGTCCGTTCGAAGATGCGGACATCGCGCTCCCGGAGCCACCGGCGGAGCCCACGCGCCAGCATCGCCGGCTGGCACACCGCGTTGTCGGCGAGGCTCGAGCCCGAGACGAACCGCGGTGAGTCGACCCGCGCCCGCACCTCCTGCCCGCTCAGCGGTCGCACCCGGTCCGCGACACCGAGGCGCTCCGCCGTCCGCACCGCCTCCTCGTCACCCTCCTGCCATCGGCCGGTCCTCGCGAAGATCGTGCCCTCAGCGTGGAAGGCACAGTCGATCGCGTTGTCGTCACAGAACCGTCCGATCTCATGCACGGAATCGGCGAGCACCTGCGCGTACCGCAACCCCTCGACGTCCCCGAAGAGCCCGACGAGCCCCGCCAGGTCGTGCCACGAGGACGAGACGAACCCACCGTTGCGCCCGCTCGCGCCGCCGCCCACGATGTCGCGCTCCAGCAGGACGATCCGCATCCCGGGCTCCCGCTCGCGCAGACGCACGGCGGTCCACAACCCTGCGAACCCACCGCCCACGACCACCGTGTCGGTCCTCATGTGCGCGGTCAGGGGAGGGCACGGCTCGCCCGGATCTCGAGAGAGCGCCTCCTGCAGCCAGAGGCTCCGAGCCGCCCCCGGGTCCGGGAGATCGAGCGTGGTCACGGCGCGGCCTCGGCCCCGGCGAGGCGCCGGCCGAGCACCGAGCTCAGACCGCGCCCGATCAGGAGGAACAGGGCGGTGAACGCCATCCCGACGCCGAGGAACACGACGATCCGCCCACCGGTCGGCGAACCCACCCACCAGGTGCGCACGAGGAGGCCGATCGGGAGGGCGGTGATCCAGGTCGTCCCGAGCCGGCGCAACGAGACCGGTCGGTAGGTCCGCCACGCGATGCTCAGCACGAGCCACGCGACCAGCACGGGGACCGCGTTCCGCAGGAAGATGTCGAGCTGCGAGCCGGTCCGATGGTTCCGCATCCCCGCCACCACGAACAGCATCAACGCAACCAGGTCCAAGGCGAAGGTGAGCCGCGCCCGCGCCGAGCCGTCCGTGAGCCGCATGGCCCCATCTTCCCAGGCCCGGGTCGTACCCTGGCCCCCATGGGCGCCGGCGATCGGGTCACGGTCCTCTACGACGAGGACTGCGGGTTCTGCCGATGGTCCTCGGACCGCCTGCGGGTATGGGACCGGACGGGGCGGCTCCGGTTCGTCGCGATCCAGTCGCCGGAGGGCGAGGCCCTGTTGACCGCGATCCCCCCGCGAGACCACCTCGACTCGATGCACGCGCTCACGGCCGACGGGCGGGTGTGGTCGGCGGGTGCGGCGGTCGCGCCGATCCTGCGCCGTCTGCCGTGGGGGCGTCCCCTGGCCACGCTGGCCGAGGTAGCCCCTGACCTGACCGAGCAGGCGTACCGAACGGTCGCCCGCCGCCGGACGACCCTGGGTCGACTGCTGGGCGCTGAGGCCTGCCGCGTCGACCCCTCCAGAAGGCCGTGAACCTCGACCAGGCCGTCGAGGCGCTCCGCGCAGCCGCCGACGCGGGCCGCCGCCCGGGCATGGCGCGCGTCGGGATCGACGTCTCGCACGCGCTGGGGGTGAGCGTCCCGCGTATCCGCCGGATCGCGAAGCACGCGGGGACCGACGACACCCTCGCGGCCGCCCTGTGGGACACGCAGATCCACGAGGCCCGGATGCTGGCGACGCTCGTCGCCGACCCGGCGACGATCCCGCGTGCCCGTATCGAGGGATGGATCGGCGACGTGACGTCGTGGGACCTCGGTGACTTCGCAGCCGACCTATTCGTGAGGTCGCCGCATCGCGACGGGCTGATCGGCGCGTGGGCGACGCGCGACGAACCCTTCGTGAAACGGTGCGCGTTCGCGATGATCGCGCGGCGGGCGGTGTCGGATGACGATGCGCCCGACGAGGTGTTCGTCGCGTACCTCCCCCTGATCGCCGCGGCCGCCAGCGACGACCGCAACGAGGTGAAGAAGGGCGTGAGCTGGGCCCTCCGTCAGATCGGGAAGCGGAACCGCGCGCTGCACGCGGCCGCGGTCGCCGAGGCTGAGCGGATCCTCGCCGAGGCGCTCGCCACCGGGTCACGCGGCGCCCGGTGGGTCGCACGCGACGTGCTGAGGGAGCTCCGGGACCCCGCGACGGTCGCGCGGCTGCGCGCCTAGAGCCCCAGCAGCGGGGGCGCCAGCTCGCGAAGGGCAGGCAGGCACACGTCGGTGTCGTCGTCGGCGATCACTTGCACGCACACGTGGTCGGCGCCGGCATCGAGGTGCGCCCGGACCCGCGCGACGACGTCATCGACGGAGCCCCAGGCGACCGCCGCGTCGATCAGTCGATCGCTCCCTGGGCCCGAGACCTCGTCGTCGGCGTAGCCGAGGCGCCGCCAGTTGTTCGCGTAGTTCGGGAGCTCCAGGTAGTGGACGGTCCAGCCGCGGGCGATCCGCCGCGCCTGCGACGGATCGGTCTCGAGGACCACGGTCAGCTCGACCGCGAGCACGGGCTCCGGGCCGAGCACCTCCCGAGCCCGCGCGGTGTGCTCGACCGGCACGAAGTAGGAGTGCGCCCCGAGGGCACGCTCCGCGGACAGCCGGAGCATCCCGTCGCCGAGCGCGGCCAGGAGCCGTCGGACCGGCACCTGCGGTGAAGGCCACGTCGGCGCGGCCTCGTCCATCGCGTCGAGGTAGGCGCGCATCCGCCCGAGCGGGCCGGCCCACGCGCGGCCACGCCGTTCGGTCGTGTACTCGTGGCCGACGCCGATCCCCAGCACCAGCCGCTCCCCGTAGGCATCGGCGAGCAGCGTGGCACCTCCCTGCAGGACCTCCGGTTCGCGCGCCGTGATGTTCGCGATGCCGCTCGCCACGGTCAGCCGGTCGGTGTTCGCCAGCAGCCAGCCGAGGTTGCCGACCACGTCGCGCGATCCGCCCCCCTCGGGGATCCACAGCGCCGGGTACCCGAGGGTCTCGATCCCACGAGCGTCGATCGCCACCTGTTCCGCCGCCCGCGCGTCGAACGCGAACGTCCACGCCCCGACCCGACCGAGGCGGGAGCGGACGGCGTCGTGGTCGGTCCCCATCGGTCGGAAGCCTACCCCGGGCGTCGAAGAGGGAGGGAGCGCTGAGCGCCCCCTCCCTCAGAGATCCTCCGCTGCCGAACGCTACACGTCGCGCTCGGCGGCCTCCACCGCGGCGACGAGCTCCGCCGGCGTGTCCGGCGTCTCGGTCTGCTGCGGGGGCTCGTGGCCCTCGATGTTGAGGTCCGGCAACCACTGGAGCCACTTCGGCAGGTACCAGTTGCGATCGCCGAGCAGCTTCATCGTCGACGGCACCAGCACCGAGCGCACGATCGTCGCATCCAGGAAGACCGCGACCGCCAGCCCGAAGCCCATCTGCTGCAGCGGCACGAGCCGCCCCGCCGCGAAGGCGGTGAACACGACGACCATGATGATCGCCGCGCCGGTGATGATCCCGGCGGTCGTGCGGAGCCCGTAGGCGACCGACTCGTCGTTGTCCTGCGTCTTGTCGTACTCCTCCTTGATCCGGCTGAGGAGGAAGACGTGGTAGTCCATCGACAACCCGAACAGGATCGAGAACAGCATCAGCGGCAGCCACGCTTCGATCGCGTCGACCTCCTGGAACTGGAAGCCGATCGCGTTGAACACGTCGAGCGCGAACTCATGGATCGCCTGTAGGAAGGCGTTCGACTGCTCCTGGAACACGAGCACGATCGCGCCGTAGGCCGCGCCCACCGAGAGCAGGTTCATGATCACGGCCTTGATCGGCACGACGATCGAGCGGAACACCATCATCAGCAGCAGGAACGACAGGCTCAGCACGAGGACGAACACCCACGGCTGGTACTGGTCCACCGTGCTGAGGAAGTCGGTGAAGAACGCCGGCTGTCCGCCGACCAGCACCTCCACGTCGGTGCCCTCGGTCGCCTCGGGGACGACCTCGTCGCGGAGCTGGTGCACGGCCCGGAACACGGCGATGCCGAATGCGTCACCGGCGGGCGTCACGTTGACCACCACGAGCGAGCCGTCGGGCGCCGGTTGGACCGTGGTCTCCGGCGAGAACGGGCGCACGGGGACGTCGTCGACCACCACCTCGATCTCCGGCACCGCCTGCTGGATCGCGCCGATGACCTGCTGGGTGGACTCGTCGGTCGGTGCCCCCAGCACCACGATCTGGACCGGTTGGGTCTGACCGCCCGCGCCGAAGTCCTCGACGAGCGAGATGAACGCCTGCTTCGACTCGACCTCGTCGGGCAACGATGCCGCGCTCTGCGTCGTGCCCTCGTCGATCGTGAAGTACACGGCGCCCAGACCACCCAGGATCAGCACCGAGCCGACCATGAACGCCACGGGGCGGCCCATGACGGTGCGCGTGAACCGGTCCCAGAAGCCGTCCTTGGGGTCGAAGCCCCTGTCCGCGTCGACCTTGGTTCGCTCGAGGAAGGACCCCGGCTTCGCGACCGAGCGCGAGGCGACGACGAGGAGCCCGAAGAACGTCACGACCGAAGCGAGCACGACGACCACGGGCGGCAGCCCGATCGCGCCGAGGAGCCCGCCCACGACGCCCGCAGCGAGGATCAGGCCCACGAACGTCACCGCCGTCCACAACCTCGACATGCGCGGCGCGTTGATCCGATCACCGAACAGCCCGAGCAGCGCCGGCAGCAGCGTCATCGTGGCGGCGATCGACGCGAGCACGACCAAGATCGCCCCGGCCGCCATCGACCGGAAGATCGTCGTCGGCAGGATGAACATGCCGAGCAGGGCGAACACGACGGTCAGGCCGCTGAACAGCACCGCGCGACTCGCGGTCGCGCCCGTCGCACCGACCGCGCCGAGCTTGTCGAAGCCCTTCCACCGCTCCTCGCGGTACCGGGCGACGATGAACAGGGCGTAGTCGATCCCGACCGCCAGGCCGATCATCGAGGCGATGTTCTGCGTGAAGACGCTGAACTTGATGTCGAACAGCTCGTGGATCCCGGCGACGAGTCCGAGCGCCACGGGGATCGACATCATCGCGATGCCGATCGGCAGGAACGCGGCGGCGACCGCACCGAAGACCACGACCAGGACGATCAATGCCACCGCGATACCGATCGATTCGCCCTTGCGCAGGTCCTCCTCGGCGATGTGGAGCGAGTCGTCCTGCAACGTTCCCTGGCCCGCCTGAAGGAGCTGGAAACCGTCCTGCGGCTGTTCCTCGACCACCCCGCGGAGCGCGTCGATCGTCTCGGCTTCGATGTCGACGAGCGGCACGGTGATCAACGTTCCCTTGCCATCCTTCGACACCAGCAGCGCGGCCTGGGCCTCGAGCGCCGCCCGCTCCTGCGGGTCGGTCGCGGCCTCGGCCGCGGCCTGCAGGTCGTAGACCGTGACGACGCTCGCCTGCTGCCCCTCGGCAGGCTCGGCGACCACGTCGTTCCCCAGCGCCACGACGTCGGCCTGGACCTTCCGGACGTACTCCTGGAAGGCCGGATCGTCGACCGCGAGGTCCCGGTTCTTCACGATGATGAACTCGGTGATCGCCTGTTCGCCGGTCACCTTGTCCTCGATCAGGGTCTGGGCCTCGACCGACTCGGGCTCGTTCGTGAACGCGATGTCGTTCGTGAGCGCCCCGCTGAGGTACATGCCGGACACGGTGCCGAGCACCGCGACGACGAAGACCCAGACCGTGATCACCCGCCACGGATGGCGACTGCTCGCCCGCGCGAGCGTCTCTGGGTTGATCCTCATGCTGCCCCCTTCCGATCCGCCCGGACCCCCCGCCCAGGCGTCATAGACGTACGGTGTATGCTTACGATGTACGGACGATATCCATACACCGTAAGACCGTCAACCCCGGCGGTGACCCGACCGGGTGAACGTTCGGAGAACACGATGCCACAGCGGACGCGGGAGCGACTCAGCCGTGAACGGGTCGTCGAGGCGGCGATCCAGGTGATGGACGCCGAAGGCCTCGAGGCCGTGTCGATGCGTCGCGTCGCCCGTGAGGTCGGCGTCGAGGCGATGTCGCTGTACCACCACGTCCGCGACAAGGACGACCTCCTCGACGCGATGGCGATCGCGATCATGCGCGGGTTCGACGCTCCCGCCGAGAACGGGGACTGGGCCGACTACGGCCGCGAGGTCGCCCGCGCCTGGCGACGGCTCCTGAAGGTCCATCCGAACGCGATCGCCCTGTTCGCCGAGCGCCACCGCCCGCTCGACGACGTCGAGGCACTCCGCCCGATGGAGGTGGCCCTCCGTGCCCTCGGCGAGGCCGGCCTCTCGCATGCGGACGCGGTTCAGGCGTTCCACGCGATCGGCGGCTACATCTTCGGCTTCGTCGCGATGGAGATGGGCGGTCTGTTCGGACCTGGCGCCGGTGCCGGTACCGACCCGGACACCTTCGCCGCGGGCGTCGCCCTCGAGACGCTCCCGTGCGTCGCGGCGGCTCTGCCGTACCTCGTGCGGTGCGACTTCGATCAGCAGTTCGAGTTCGGTCTCGATCTGATGATCGAGGGGCTCCGGGCGAAGGTCGCCGCGCCGATCGACTGACCCCGAGCCTCAGACCAGCCCGAGTTCCTCCCCGACCAGCTCGAAGGTCGCCAGGGCTTCCTCCAGGTCCGCCTCGGTGTGGTCCGCCGTGACGATCGTGCGGACGCGAGCCTTCCCGTGCGCCACCGTGGGGAACACGATCGCGGGACAGAACACGCCCTCCTCGAACAACCGACGCGCGAACTCCTGGGTCCGCTCGGCCTCTCCCGTGATCACGGGCGTGATCGGCGTCTCGGAGTCGCCCGTGTCGAACCCGAGCGCGTGGAGCCCCCGCTTGAACCGAGCGGTGTTCGACCACAGGCGCTCGAGCCGGTCGGGCTCGTCGCGGATGATGTCGAGCGCCTCGAGGCAGGCGGCCACGACCGCCGGAGGGGCACTCGTCGAGAACAGGTAGGGGCGGCCACGGTTCTGCAGCCACTCGATCAGGTGCGGCGCTCCGGCGATGAACCCACCGAGCACGCCGATCGCCTTCGACAGGGTCCCGACCTGGACGTCGACCCGACCGTGGAGACCGAAGTGGTCGACCGTGCCGGCGCCGCCCGTGCCGAGGACCCCCGAGGCATGCGCGTCGTCGACCATCATGACGGCGCCGCGGCGCTCGGCGACCTCGACCAGGTCCGGGAGCGGCGCGATGTCGCCGTCCATCGAGAAGACCCCGTCGGTGATCAGCAGCTGCCGACGCCCCCGCGCGGCCGTCTCCTCCAGGAGCCGGTCGGCGTGCTCGGCGTCGCGGTGGTCGAAGACCTTGATCTCGGCCTTCGACAGGCGAGCGCCGTCGATGATCGAGGCATGGTTCAACCGGTCGCTCACGATCACGTCCTCCGAGGTGAGGATCGCCGCCACCGTGCCGGCGTTCGCCGTGAACCCCGACTGGAACATCAGCGCGGCCTCGGCGTGCTTGAAGGCGGCGAACCGCTCCTCGAGCACCCGGTGCATGTCCATCGACCCGGCGATCGTGCGGACGGCGCCACTGCCGGCCCCCAGCTCCTTCGCGGCTCGCGCGGCGGCCTCGTTCATCCGCGGGTGGTTGGCGAGGCCCAGGTAGTTGTTCGAGGCGAGGTTGATCACCGGCCGGCCGTCGAAGACCGCGCGAGCCCCGGTCGGTCCCGACAGCGTTCGGGGGTGCAGGAGCAGCCCGTCGGCCTCGAGCCCGGCCAGCTCGTCCTTCAGGTAGTCGAGCGCGGAGCCCATGTCTCTCCTCCTCGTCACCGATCCGTCCCCACGCTACCTCCCCGCGCGTCCCCGTAGGATGGCCCCGTGGAGGTCCATGCGTTCCTCGCCGATGCGGTCCAAGCGTCCGGCGGCAAGTTGCACGCTCTCGGCGTCGGTTGGCGGGTGCTGCGAGCGGCCTCGTTCCCGGCACGCCATGACCGCGTGGGGATCGGGGTGATCGTGCGGACCTCGGGCGCTGAGGCAGGCAACCACCGCCTCACGATCGGTCTGGCCGGTCCGGCGGGGCCGATCGCCTTCGGACGAGGATCGGACGGGACGCCGCGAGCGAGCGTCGACGCGACGTTCGCGACGCCACCCGGTGACGGGAGCGCGACCCTGGCGATGAACCTCGACGGCCTCGTGTTCGAGCACGAGGGCGATCACGCGTTCGTGCTCGAGATCGACGGCCACGAACGGATACGCCTCCCGTTCCGTGTCCAGACGACGCCCGAGCCGCCTCCGGCTGAGGTCCGCACCGGCGTCTACCTCTAGCCGGTCGTCGGTTCACCGCCCGGCAGCAGGATCACCTTGCCGGCGCGACCCGAGGCGGTCGTCGCGAAGGCATCCTCGAAGCGATCGAGGCCGAACCGGTGGGTGATCACCGGTGAGACGTCGACGCGCCCCGTGGACAGCAGCGTCGTCGTCTGCTGCCACGTCCGGAACATCTCGCGCCCGGTGATCCCCTGCAGTCGCGCCTCCTTGAAGATCACCTGGTCGTTCAGATCCAGCGTCACGGCACCGTCGGGGAGCCCGAGCAGGGACATCCGGCCGCCGCGCGCGAGCATCCGGGTCCCTTGGTCGATCGCGCGCGCGTTGCCGCTCATCTCCAGCACGACCTCGGCCCCCTGGCCGTTCGTCGCCTCCACGACGGCCGCGACCGGGTCCTCGGCGATCGGGTCCACGAGCAGGTCCGCTCCCATCGTGGCCGCCATCGCACGTCTGTGCTCGTTCGGTTCGATCGCGATCACCTTCCACGCGCCGAGCGAGCGGACCACGCCGACGGCGAACAGCCCGATCGGACCGCACCCGATCACCGCGACCGGATTCGTCGCGATGTCCTCGCCGCCGCCGGTCCCGAAGGTCGCGTGCACGGCGTTGCCGAACGGCTCCATGATCGAGGCGGCGTCGGGATCGATCCCGGTCGCGACCGGCCAGGCGTTGCGGGCGGGGAGTACGAGGAACTCCGCGAACGCACCGTCGGTGTCCACGCCCAGGATCGTCAGACGCTCGCAGATGTGCTCGCGTCCGGTCCGGCACGTCGAGCACTGCCCGCACCCGATGTGGGTCTCCGCGGCCACGAACGTGCCCGGCTCCAAGTGATGCACCTCGGGCCCGACGGCCTCGACCGTGCCTGCGACCTCGTGTCCGAACGTCATCGGAACGCGGTCGATCCGTCCGTCCGCCCATTCGTTCCACTCGAAGATGTGCAGGTCGGTGCCGCAGATCGAGGCGGCATGGACGCGAACGAGCACCTCCCCTTCTCCGGGCGTCGGGACGGCGATCTCCTGCAGCGTCGCGCCCGGGACCGCGCTCGGTCTTGCGCAGGGCTCGCATCGTCGCGGGGGGCATGACGCAAGCCTACCGTTCGCCTTGCCCGCGAGGTGTCCTGCGCTCGGCAGGCTCCGCATGGAGAAGCGTTTCACCCGTTCAAGCCGCCGGTGAGGGCAACCGATAGGTCCCTCGAGAGCCCGTCCGAGGGAGCCACGTGAGCCTGCCCGAACACGAACCCGGTTCCGCCGAACGACCGACGCCCTCCCCGGACGCCGGCTACTTCGGCGGGTCCCGCTCCGGAGACGACCAAGCGGAGCGGCTGCGCGAGCTCGAGTCGCGCTACCGCGGCGTGATCGACCACCTCCCCGCGGTGATCTACGTCGACGGCGTCGCCGACGGCGCCACGATGGTGGACGTGAGCCCGGGGATCCGCGACCTCCTCGGGATCGAGCCTCAGGAGTGGATCGAGCACTACCATGGGGTGGGAGGACCGCATCCACCCGGACGACCGCGAGCGGGTGATCGCGGCGAGCGACCGCTCCGTCGCCACGGGCGAGCCGTTCAGCGTCGAGTACCGGGCCTTGCACGCCGACGGTCACGTCGTGTGGATCAAGGAGGATTCGGTCCTGATCCACGACGAGGACGGCAACCCGATGCACTGGCTCGGCGTGATGCTGGACGTGACCGAGCTCGTCACGGACGCAGCAGAACCTGCGCGAGGTGCGAACGACCTACGGCGCGCTCGTGGAGCAGATCCCGGCGATCGTGTACCAGGACCTGGCCGACGAGTCGTGGACGACCGCCTACGTGAGCCCGCAGATCCGCGAGATCTTGGGCGTCGATCCGTCCGAATGGACCGGCGAGAGCAAGCTCTGGCTGGAGATGCTCCACCCCGACGATCGCCAGCGCGCCGTCGACGAGGTCGATCGCGGCATCGCCTCCGGCGAGCCGTACGCGGTCGAGTACCGGATGGTCGCCCGCGGGACGGCCGAACCGTGTGGTTCCGGGACAACGCGACGGTGCTCCACGACGACGACGGCACCCCCACGATGATCCAAGGGGTGATGCTCGACATCACCGAGCGCCGGGACGCGGAGGAGCGCCTGGCGTTCCTCGCGTACCACGATCACCTGACCGGCCTTCCGAACAAGGCGATGTTCGACGAACTGCTGGAGCTGTCCCTCGCGCGCGCGTCCCGCCACCGGATGGGGTGCGCGGTGCTCGCGGTCGACGTCGACAACTTCAAGCTCGTGAACGACTCGCTCGGCCACGAGGCCGGCGATCGACTGATCTCCCTGCTCGCGGAGCGGATCCGCGAGGCGACGCGCGAGACCGACCTCGTCGCACGTCAGGGCGGCGACGAGTTCCTGCTCCTGCTGAGCGACCTCGAACGGACGAGCCCGGTGAGCGACGGCGACGGGGCGACGATCGTCGCCGAGTCGGTCGCGAACCGCGTGCTCCGTGCGCTGCACGACCCGTTCACGATCGACGGGACCGAGCTCTACGTCTCGGCGTCGATCGGGATCAGCGTCTATCCAGGAGACGCCGACGACGCGGGGCAGCTCCTGCGCAACGCCGACGCAGCGATGTTCAGGGCGAAGGCCGCCGGCCCCGGCGCCTACGTGATCCACCAGGTCGACGACGCCGACGCCCTCACGAAGCTCTCGTTGTCGACACGGCTCCGCAAGGCGGTCGAGCAGAAGGTCGTGGACGCTGCACTACCAGCCGCTCGTCGACCTCCTGTCCGGCGAGATGGTCGGTGTCGAGGCGTTGATCCGCTGGCCCGACCCGAACGGCGGCCTCGTGCCGCCCGGCGAGTTCATCCCGCTCGCCGAGGAGATGGGGCTGATCGAGGCGATCGGTGACTGGGTCGTCGAGGAGATCTGTCGTCAAGACGCCGCCTGGCGAGCCGACGGGCTGACGCGTCGACATCGGGTTCAACCTCTCACCGCGGGAGCTGTGGCAGATGGATCCGGTCGAACGCATCGTGGACCGCATCACGCGCGCTGGGATGGAGCCAGGACGCGTCACGATCGAGATCACGGAATCGACGGCGATGAACGACCCCGACCGGATCGTCGACCTGCTCCATCGGTTCCACGACGCGGGGCTGCGGTTGGCGATCGACGACTTCGGGACGGGGTACTCGTCCCTGTCGCGTCTTCGCTACATGCCGGTCGAGATCTTGAAGATCGACCGGACGTTCGTCCGCGAGGTCCACTCCGACCCCCAGAGCGCCAGCATGGTCTCGGCGATCATCGCGCTGGCATCGAACCTCGGGATGGAGTCCCTCGCCGAAGGCATCGAGACCGAGGCGGAGTGGCGGTTCCTCGCCGACCGCGGGTGCCCCCTCGGCCAGGGCTACTTCTTCTCGCGGCCGGTCGCCCCCGAGGAGATCCTCGCCCAGCACCGGAGGGCGGGACTCACGATCGTCGACGGCGGGCTCGCCGGCTGAGGCCGGTCAGCGACGCCGGTTCGGACGCTTCAGGCTGCTGCGCCCCCTGGGGCCACCGCTGAAGAGCACCCGAGGCGGCGCGACCTTCATCCCCTCCTGCTCGAACTCCTCGTGGAGATCGAGCCTGGCGGCCATCCGTGAGACGTCGCCTTGCTGGTCCGGGGTGACCAGGGTGACGCTCGTGCCCGTCCGCCCGGCGCGCGCCGTACGTCCCACCCGATGCACGTAGCCCTTGTCGTCCAGCGGCGGGTCGTAGTTCACGACGAGCGTGATGTCGTCGAGGTCGAGTCCGCGCGCGGCGACGTCGGTCGCCACGAGGATCCCGACGTGTCCGGACGCGAACCGCTTGAGCGCCCGGTCACGAGCTTCCTGGCGCATGTCGCCGTGGAGCGCGAGCGCGGGCACGTCCTTCCCCTTCAGCTGTCGGGCGAGCGAGTCGACCATCCGCTTCGTGTTCACGAACACGAGCGTGAGCCCCTCTTCGGCCATCGACAGCTCGACGAGCTTGTCGAGCTTGTCGTGCGAGGGGACCGGGACGAAACGATGGTCCGCGTCGTCGACCAGCAGTCCATCGTCGTCGCCGCGCACCTCGTGGCGGACGGGGTCGCGCGTGTAGACCTCGGCGATCCGACCGACCGCGCCATCGAGCGTGGCCGAGAAGAACATCGTCTGACGCTCGCGCGGGATGTGCCGGACGATCCGGTCGACCTGGGGCTGGAACCCCATGTCGAGCATCCGGTCGGCCTCATCCAACACGAGGATCGTGATGCCCGATAGGTCCACGAGCTTGCGCTCCCGGAGGTCGTCGAGCCGGCCGGGGGTCGCGATCAGCACGTCCGCGGAACCAACGCCCTTGGCCTGCTCCCGCACGTTCGTACCCCCGTAGACGGCCTTGACGCTCAACCCCTTCACCCTGGCGATGTCCACGAACTCGTCGGTGACCTGCTGGGCCAGCTCGCGGGTGGGGACCAGGACCAGCGCGTTCGGCTTCGGTGACGATGCGGGATCGAGCTGCTCGACGATCGGCAGGGCGAAGCCCAGGGTCTTCCCGGAACCGGTCTTCGACTTCGCGAGCGTGTCGCGTCCGGAGGAAGCGTCGTGCATCACCATCGCCTGGATCGGGAACGGCAAGGTGATCCCACGCGCCGCCAGCACGTCGACGACCGGCTGCGAGACCCCGAGGTCTCGGAAGCTGGTCGGTGCATCCACACCACCAGGCTACCGCGCGCGGCTAGAGGGCGAGCGCCCCGTCGAGCGATCCGACGAGATGGGTCACGATCAACAGCTGCGCCAGAGCCAACGACTCGCTACGTGCCTCGGGCTGTCCAGGGCGCCGGACGATCCCCAGCCGGTCCCGCTGAAGGCGTTCGTCCGGGTGGAGCGTGGCCCAGAGCGCCTCCTCCAGCTCGGCACCCACCTCGGGCGGACAGTCACCGTCGATGTCCAGGACGCTGAGCGGCCCGCGACGATCGGTCCGGGTGCTCCAGCGCACCGGCTCGACCCCCTTCACGCGATATTCGCCCAAGAGCTGCCGGAGCGTTGGGTACGGCAGGGTCGGACGGACCATCAACCGGGCGGAGAGCCGCTCGTCCGTCCGTACCCCTCGCCTGCGGTGGAACCGGACGATCACGTCCGCGTGGTCGCGTTGCGGGCGGACGTGCTGCGCCGCGTCCGCCTCGCGCCGCTGCACCTCCGCGACCACGTCCTTCGGTGCGTAGCCACGCTCGAACACGTCACGCTCGAGCTTCCACCGGCGCCGCAGCGTCTCGTCCGGCTCGAGGAACACGGCCACGTCGATCGCCTCACGGACCCCGCGATCGGCCAGCGGTAGCAGCCCCTCGACGATCACGATCTCCCTGGGTCCCACCCGTTCGTCGGGTCCGAACCTGCCGGTGCGGTGGTCGTAGGTCGGCTTCGATACGGGCCTTCCCGCGCCCAGAGCGCGCAGATGCTCGGCCATCAGGTCGATCCGGTTGGCCTGGGGCGACAGCGGCGTGATACCGAGCACCGCCCGCTCGGCGCGGTCATGCCGGTGGTAGTCGTCCGCACACACGCGGACGACCCGCTCGCGACCGAGGATGAACTCGATCCCTCGCGAGAGCGTGCTCTTGCCCGAGGAGCTGTCTCCGGCCAGGGCGAGCAGGAGCGCGCGGCGGCCTTCGACCGCCGCGCGCAGGCCGACATGAGAGGACCCGGAACCGTGCATGGGTGCCCGCGAGCCTAGCGCGGGCACCCCTTCCGACGGGAGCCCGGGAGTGGTCCGAGGGCGGTACCCTGACGCCGGTCACGAGCAGGGGAGAACAGGGTGCAGGACCGAACGCAGCTGTGGAACGACCTCGCCGCGCAGATCGCGGTCGACAGCATCCGGGCGACGACCGCAGCGGGGTCGGGCCACCCGACGTCGTCGATGTCGAGCGCGCACCTCCTGGCGGTCCTTTTCGCCGACCACCTCCGGTTCGACGTGAAGGACCCCGCGTCCCTCGCGAACGACCGGTTCGTGCTGTCGAAGGGACATGCTGCGCCGGCCCTGTACGCCGTCCTGAGGGCCGTGGAGGCCTACGACGACGACCTGCTCTTGTCGCTGCGCGAGATGGGGTCACCGCTGCAGGGTCATCCTGCGCCACTGCCGGACTTCCCGTGGGTCGACGTCGCAAGCGGCTCACTGGGGCAGGGCCTCGCGGCGGGCGTGGGCATGGCGCTGGCGATGCGCCTCGATGGAGCGCCCGGCCACGTATGGGTCCTGCTTGGGGATTCCGAGTGCGCCGAGGGCTCGGTGTGGGAGGCGGTCGAAGCGGCCGAGTACCACAGCGTCACGAACCTCACCGCGGTCGTCGACCTGAACCGATTGGGTCAGCGTGGAGAAACGATGCACGGGTGGAACGGCCTCGTGTTCCGCGACCGGGCCGAGGCGTACGGGTGGACCGCGATCGAGGTCGACGGACACGACGTGGAGGCGATCGACCGCGCGTACCGCGACGCGACCGCCGACGAGCGGCCGACGATGATCGTCGCGCGGACGGAGAAGGGGTACGGCGTTCCCTTCCTGGCCGACCAGGACGGCTGGCACGGCAAGCCGGTGCCGGCCCATCGCGAAGCCGAGGCGATCGAGGCCCTCGGTGGCGTGCGCTCGCTGACCGTGACCCCGCCGCCACCGCCGGCGTTCGTCTCAGCGGCTCCCGACCTGCCCACCCCGCCACCACCGCCCGTCTACGACGGGCCGATCGCCACCCGCAAGGCGTTCGGCGAGACGCTCGCCTGGCTCGCGGGTCACCGGCACGACGTCGTCGTCCTCGACGGCGAGGTCGGGAACTCGACGTACACCGAGGACGCGCAGGCCGTGGCTCCCGAGCGGTTCGTCCAGCTGTTCATCGCCGAGCAGTGCATGATCGGCGTGCAGACCGGGCTCCAGGCCCTCGGGAAGCGAGCGTACGCGGCGAGCTTCGGGGCGTTCCTGACCAGGGCGTACGACCAGATCCGGATGGGCACGATCAGCCGCGCAGACCTCCGCCTCTGCGGCTCCCACGCGGGCGTGTCGATCGGCGAGGACGGCCCGTCCCAGATGGCGCTCGAGGACCTCGCCTCCTTCCGCGCCCTGCACGGCTCGACCGTGCTGTACCCGTCGGACGGGACGAGCACCGTGGCGCTCACGACCGCGATGCTCGACCTCGAGGGGATCTCGTACTTGCGCACGACGCGGGAGGCGACCCCAGTCTTGTACGACATCGGCGAGGCCTTCCCGATCGGCGGGTCGAAGACCCTCGCCGACGGCGACGACGTCACCCTCGTCGGCGCGGGCATCACGGTCCACGGGTGCCTCGGCGCGCGGGCGCTGCTGGCGGAGGAGGGCGTCACCGCACGGGTGCTCGACTGCTATAGCGTGAAGCCGATCGACGCAGCGACGCTCCGACGGGCGCTGGAGGAGACCGGGACGCTCGTGGTCGTCGAGGACCATCGTGTCGAGGGCGGGCTGGGCGACGCGGTGCTCGACGCCCTCGCGTCGACGGGTCCGCTCACCGGCCGCGTCGTCAAGCTGGCCGTCAGCGACATGCCGGGCAGCGGCACCCCCGAGGAGCTGCGTGCCTGGGCAGGGATCGACGCCGGGTCGATCGCCGAGCGGGCCAGGGACGCGACCGCCGGCTGAGCCTCAGGCGATGCGGAGCGCCCCGGCGTTCGGGAGCCCCCCGAACGCGTAGGCGATGATCTCCTCGGGTGGGACCGGCTTCGAGAACAGGTACCCCTGCCCGAGCATGCACCCACGCTCGCGGAGGAACTCGAGCTCCTCGCGGGTCTCGATCCCTTCGGCCAGGGTCGTCATGTCGAGCCCCCTGGCCAACTCGAGGAACGCCGTCACGATCGATGCGGACTGCGGGTCGAGGTGGACGTCCTTCACGAACGTCCGGTCGATCTTCAGGACCCGCACCGGCATGTGCCTCAGCCTCGACAAGGACGAGTAGCCGGTCCCGAAGTCGTCGATCGCGATCGAGAACCCCGCGGTGTGGAGCTCGGTCAAGATCGCCTGGGCCCGGTCGGGATCCATCATCGCCGACGACTCGGTGACCTCGACGACGACCTTCGAGGGGTCGACCCCACCCGTCCGCATCTCCTTGGTGATCCGTTCCGCCAGATCCGGCTGCCAGAACTGCCGCGGCGAGAGGTTGAACCCGACCTCGAGATCCATCTCGAGCTCTTGCCAGGCCTGAGCCTGGTAGGAGATCTCACGAACCACCCAGTCGCCGATCTCCTCGATCAACCCGAGCTCCTCGGCCACCGGGATGAACTCGAGTGGAGGCACCATCGTCCCGTCCGGTTCGATCCACCGGATCAGCGCCTCGACACCGATCATCTTGCCGCTCACGAGTTCGATCACGGGCTGGTAGTGCAGGGTCCATCGCTGCGCCTCGACCGCCTTGCGCAGCCGCGTGACGAACCGGAGCTTCGCCGCCGAGTCCGCCACGCCTCCCCCCGCAAGCACGTAGCTCCGATTGCCCGCCTGCTTGGCCTGATACATCGCGGTCTCGGAGTTCCGCTGGATCTCGGCGGCATCCTCGGCGTCGTGCGGGAAGAGGCTCACCCCTACCGACGCCGACGCGTAGACCTCGGTCCCGGCGATCGTGAAGGGCGCCACGAACGCGTCTATCGCTCGCTGGGCGACGGAGCGGGCGCGCACGGCCGCATCGTCTACCGCGTCGCCGTCTCGGTCGAGGTCCCCCAGCAGCAGGAGGAAGCGGTCGCCACCGCGTCGGGTCACGAGATCGGTCTCACGGGTCGCCTCGCGGAGGCGATCGGCCACCAGCTGCAGCAGGGCGTCGCCGGCCTCGTGCCCGAGCGAGTCGTTCACGAGTCGGAAGTCGTCGAGGTCCAGGCACAACACCGCCACCGCCGCGTCGTGGCGCCGGGCCCTCGCGATCGAGAGCTCGAGCAGTTCCTCGAACATCGCGACGGACGGCAACCCGGTGAGCGGATCGTGGTAGGTCTGGAACGCGACCTGTTCCTCGGTTCGACGACGATCGGTGACGTCGATCATCACACCGTACGAGTAACGGGTGCCGGTCTCGTCGAGGATCATCCGCGCTTCGTCGTGGACCCACACCACCTCACCGTCGCGCGTGAAGACCCGGTACTCGAGCCGGAACGGCTCCCCGGTCTCGTTGTGACGTGCGTTCTCCGCGAGCGCGCGGGCGCGGTCGTCCGGATGGAGCACCCGCGGCCACAGGTCGGGATCCGCGTACCACTCCTCAGGCGTGTAGCCGAGCAGCTCTTCGATCTGCGGTCCGATGTACACGGACGTCGCCCGCTCATCGCATCCGTCGATGTACGACACCACGGGCGCGTGCTCGACGATCGCGCGGTAACGCTCGTGGCGAACGAGCCGGTCGGCGTCGGCGCGATCACGAGCGATGGCGCTCGCCAACGCCAACACGAGACCCCGAAGCGTCGCGAGGTCACGATCGGTCCACGCACGTTCCCCGTGACACGCATCGAACCCGGCGAAACCCCACCACTCCGCTGCCACCGTCACAGGCAGGACCAGGACCGACGAGGTGCCCTCGCTCTCCAGCACCGACCGCTCGGCGTCGGGGAGCTCACGCACGTCGGCGCGCAGGTGTCCCCCGGTGCGCAGCAACTCCAGCATCGAGGCGAAGTCCGGATAGTACGGATGCCGCCGGGCGGACGGATCCGAGAACAAGCCGGTGACCCCGGGCCCGGTCCAGCAGGCGAGCTGTTCCATCCACAGGCGGCCCGTGTCGTCCCGGTCGTTGCGGAAGACGTAGATCCGGTCGACCCCCACGGCACGCCCGACCTCGGCGAGCACGTCGCCGAGATCCTCCGGCCAGCCACCTGAGGCCAGTCTCGCGAACGCGTCACGGGCTGCCTGAGGGACGGCCCCATCGTCCACGAGGGGGGCACCCATCCGGATGGACCATCGGCACTCACCCGCCCTTCCTTGACGGTGACCCCCCGCCCGACGTCGCACGGACGACCCGGTCGCGGGACGCAGCCCGGAAGGCTCCGGTACCCTGGGCGGACGATGCCTGACTACAAGGAAGTCCTCCACGAGCGTTTCTACGTGAAGGTGCCCGGGACCGACGCCCTGCGCAAGACCGGCTCGGCGCGGCTCAAGCACCTGCTCGCGAACGGGTGGCGCGAGACCGAGCGCGCCCAGACCCCCGACTACGTCCAGGTCCGGTTCGAGCGGACCGGTCACGCCCCGATGCGCGCCCGGTTGCCGAAGAAGGCGCCGGAGATCCAGATCCAGCGTCGGCCGCGTCGTGACGGCCCCGGGGGCGGGCGCGGGCGCGGCGGCCCGCGCTGATCAGCGAACAGACACCGGACATCCTTCGGTGTTTTCCTGGTCCTCCCGCAGTTCCTCCGGGTATGATGGTGTTCTGCCGTTGAACGTCCGGCGGACCCCGACCGTGGGTGCGCCTCGACCAGACTCCAAGGGGGTGTGACCCGCGATGAGCGTGGAGTTCCTGCCGCAGCCGTCGAACGTCCGTCCGAGCCACCGTGAGACCCAAGCGAAGGCCGGGGAGCAGCCCTTCTCGTATCCGCTCACCCGTGAGTTCGTCGAGCCCGACTGGACCCGTCTACCCGGCTACCGCGACGTCACGAAGGAGCAGTGGGAGTCCGCGCAGTGGCAGCGCGCCCACTCGGTGAAGAACCTCCGTGAGTTCAAGGAGGCCCTCGGCGAACTCCTCACCGAGGAGCTCTACGCCGACATCGAGCGCGACCAGCAGGAGCGCGCCACGATGTCGATGCTGATCCCGCCTCAGATGATCAACACGATGGACGTGTCGGACCTGTACGCCGACCCGGTCCGCCGGTACATGGCGCCCGCCTACAGCGAACGGGAGCCGGAGTGGCCGAGCCACCCGCTCGCCTCGCGCGATTCGCTCCACGAAGCCGACATGTGGGCGGTCGAGGGGCTCACGCACCGCTACCCCACGAAGGTCCTCGCCGAGATGATCCCGACGTGCCCGCAGTACTGCGGCCACTGCACGCGGATGGACCTCGTCGGTAACGACACCCTCCAGGTCCTGAAGTACAAGTTCGAGATGAAGCAGAACGACCGGTGGGACGCGATGCTCGACTACCTGCGTCGCACGCCTCAGGTCCGCGACGTCGTCGTCAGCGGCGGCGACATGGCGAACGTCCCCGCGAAGCGCCTCGAGGAGTGGCTCTTCAAGCTGATGGACATCGAGAACATCCGGGACATCAGGATCGCGACGAAGGGTCTGATGGGGATCCCGCAGCACTTCCTTCAGGACGACGTCCTCGAGTCCTACGATCGGATCGCTCGGCGAGCCCGCGAGCGCGACGTCGACGTCGCCCTGCACACGCACGTGAACGCGGCGCAGCAGGTCACCCCACTCGTCGGCACGGCCGTCCGCAGACTCCTGGACATGGGGTTCCGCGACGTCCGCAACCAGGGGGTTCTGCTCCGCGGTGTGAACACCTCACCGCAACAGCTGCTCGAGCTGTGCTTCACGCTGCTCGACCACGGCAAGATCCTCCCCTACTACTTCTACCTCTGCGACATGATCCCGAACGCCGAGCACTGGCGGACGTCGGTGTGGGAGGCGCAGGAACTGCAGTACGCGATCCTGGGGTACCTGCCGGGCTTCGCGACGCCGCGGTTCGTGTGCGACGTGCCGTTCGTCGGTAAGCGCTGGGTCCACATGCTCGACGACTACGACCGGGAACGTGGCATCTCGTACTGGCGGAAGAACTACAAGACCGGGATCGAGGCCGAAGACCCCGAGGCGCTCACGCGCCGCTACCACTACTACGACCCGATCTACACCCTCCCCGAGGAGGGCCAGGAGTGGTGGCGAGCCAAGATCCGCGAGGGTCTCGACGACCTGCTCGCCGACCTCAGCCGCGAGCAGGGCCTGACGGTCGACGCGTAGCGGCGGCGCTCAGCGTCCCCGCGAGAACCAGCGGCGCTTCGCGTGGCTCGCGCCCGGATCGTCCTGGAGCTGCTGTCGCGCCAGGGACTGCAGGTCCAGCGGATCGGGGATCGGTTCGTTCGGCGGTGCGATCCCGATCAGGGCGCAGAGCCACGACGCGGCCTCGGCCGGAGGACGTTCCGGGCCCATCAACGAGAGGACGGACTTCGCGTCGGTCGGCCGGGGCGCGAGCCCGGACCAGGTCTCGAACGCGCGGGACGCCTGTTTGCGCCACCTCGCCCCACTTCCGGTCGCGCCGGCGACGGTGAGCACGTCCTGCGCCCGTCCCTCGGCGGGGACATCCGTCCCGAGCACCAGCCTGACCGGCTCGGCGCCACCCCCGGCGGCGATCACGTAGGCGAGGGTCTCCTCCACGTGGAACCCGACCGCTGCCTCGGACCTCGTCGCGGTGTCGATCACGAGCTGATCCAACTGCCCGGTCGGAAGGACCCGACGAAGATCGACCCCGCGCCACCCGTCCCCGACCGGAGGAGCCGACGGCAACGGCGCCGCCAGCATCGCCCCGGGGACCACGCGGTACGCCACCCACTGTCGCTCCGTCACGCCCACCTCAGCCCTCGGGCACGTACTTGCCTTCCCACGGCGACGTGGAGTCGGCGAGGGCGGCATCACAGTCGCGGAGCTCGAGCTCGGGGTAGTCGAGCCGAGGCTCCTGCGTGAAGTCGAAGGCGCCCGACAGGGGGTCGGCCTTCTTGTCGCGTTCGGTCAGCGGCCTCAGTCCGTGGAGCTTCTCGATGAAGGCCAAGACCGACGAGAACTCGTAGGTCGTCGAATCGATGGAGCCGCCGTCGGGGTTCTCGCCCTGGCGCGTGTACGGGCTGATGACCAGCCCGGGCGTCCTCGGCCCGAGCCCCATCACGTCGAGGTGCGGCGGCGGCACGTGATCGTAGAAGCCACCGAAGTCGTCCCACACGATCACGACCGCCGTCGTCGGCCAGAACTCCGACTCGAAGATCGCGTTCAGCCGCTCGACCGTCCAATTCTCACCCATGCAGACGTTCGTCCCCGCGCCCGGGTGCTCGTTCGCGTTCCCCTCGGGAGGGATCAACCACGACACGGCCGGCAGGGTCCCGTTCTCGAGATCTTCCAAGATCGTGTCCGGGTCCTGGACGTTCTGACGCATCGGCCCGTTCCAGACGTGGTCGATCGCCTGGAGTCCATTCATCCACTGGTCGGGCTTCCCGTAGTACTTCCAGCTGATCCCGTTCCTCTCGAGCTTGTCGGGCAGCACCGGGATGTCGAAGCACGTCCTCGTGTCCTCCCAGTACTGGGCGATCCGTACGAGCTGGTCAGGGACCTCGTCGGTGATCCCGTCCTCGAGGCTCATGATCCGGGAGAGGTCGTCCCCGGATAGATCCTCGAACGGGAACCGCTTCGTGTACTCGAGCGGGTCGTCGCAGTAGCTGCCCTCGGTGTCGGCGTTCGTCTTGTTGTCGACGACCCCGTTCGACTGCGCCGCGACCGTGTAGAGATGCTCGGGGAAGGTCGGCCCGTACATCGAGGTGAAGAACATGTCGGTGAGGACGAACCGGTCCGCGAGGGTCCAGTAGTTGGGCAGCGAGTCGCGGGAATGCTGCGTGTACCCCGAGAGGTCCTCCCCCTCGCCGATGATGTTGTACCCGTTCATCTCGCCGCCGTTGATCGCGTAGAGCCCGCTCGCGAACCCGTGCGTGATGTCGTGCGGCTGGATGTACGGGGCCTGGACGAGTTCGACGTCCTTGCCGCCGTCGACCCACTCGCCGTCGGCGTTGCGCTTCATCGTCTGACCGACCGTCACGCCCTCGGCACCCGGATAGCTCCCGAAGTAGTGGTCGAACGTGCGGTTCTCCTTGATCAGGAAGATCACGTGCTCGATCGGGTTCTCCCCCGGGACGACGGTGCCGGGGTTCGTCGGGGAGGCACCGTCGGTCGGCCCCGAGGCGGTGTCCGTCGGAGTGGTTCCGCCGCTCGGTGAGGTCCCTCCGTTCGGCCAGAACTGCCACGCCAAGAAGACGACCAGGACGACGCAGAGCACGGCGAACCCTCGACGCTGGGCGATCTGCTTTCGCGTCGGCCGCCGTCGGCGCGGAGATGCGGGCCGGATGATCGGTCCGGGGCGTTGCTCCATCGCGCGGGAGTCTACCCGGCGCCCGGACCCGCAGAGGGCAGCGCCGGCCACGGCCGCACGGGGTTGAGCTGATCGGGGTCCTGCACCAGGCGGTACATCTCCGTCGTCCCGTCGGCCCAGCGGACGAACGTGCGTGTCGGCGTCCGCAGGCCCGCCCAGGCGGGCACCTCGTCACCGCCTCCCCAGGAGATGGGGATCCCACTCCGGTCGATCGGTGGTCCGTCCCCTCCCAACAAGGCCGAGAGATCGATCCCGTCGGCCGAAGGCCGGGGCGAGACCCCGGCGAGGGCCGCGATCGTGGGTGCCACGTCCAGCGTCGACACCAGGCTCCCATCGACGCCGGCGTCGATCCACGGCGAGCGGACGACGAACGGGATCCGGAGCGAGGGCTCGAACGGCGTCTGCTTGCCGACCCACCGGTGTTCCCCGAACTGGTAGCCGTTGTCGGACAGGACGACGATCACGGTCCGGTCCTGCTCACCACGAGCGACGACCGCCTGCCAGATCGCCCGAAGCTGGTCGTCCACGGCCATGAGCGTCTCACGGGCCCGGACGCGATCCAGCTGCAGCTGTGCCATGCGCGCGTCGTCGATCGGCGACAGCGCCCGGACCCATGGAGGGAGGCCGTCGACGTCGTTCAGCACCGCCTCGGACGGAGGCGGTGGCGGGTGCTCGACGAGCAGATCTTCGTGACGGGGCGCCGGCGTCCACGGCTCGTGTCCGGCCGGGGGCGCCAGATAGAGGAACCACGGACGATCCGTGGGCGTCGAGCGGACGAACGCGACCGCCTCACGACCCAAGACGTCCGTCACGTAGTCGGCCGGGGCGTGGCCGTACCGGCGCCAGCTCCCTTGGTCGACGACGCCGTACCCCTCGTAGGTCGTGGCGAGCGCATCGTTCGTCTTCGCGAACCATCGGTCCCACCCCGGCGGAACGTACGGTCCGCGGTCCCATGGGTAGTCGTTCAGGTACTTCCCCACGAGACCCGTCCGGTACCCGACGTCGTGCAGCCAGGTCGCGAGGGTGTCGGTCTCGTCGAGATCGGTCCCGTCCTCGTTCGAGGTGACGCCGTGATGGCGGTCGACCAGGCCCGTCAACAGGCTCGCTCGCGCGGGACAGCACATCGGCGTCGCCGCGATCGCCTGTGGGAACCGGATCCATCCGCTGGAGGGGTCGTCCAGCTGCGACTGGAGCCACGGCATGGCCGGGGGATCGCTGGGGATCGTGTCGGCGGTCTGGTCGTCGGTGACGACGAGGATCACGTTCGGCCGCGGATCTCCGGGTGCCGGCGACCCGGTCGCCACGATCGCGGCGACCCCCAAGATGGCCGACGCGAGCCCCGCCGCCCAGGCCGGACGTGCGCCGGGGATCGCGCTCACTCCTTCCGGAGCTTCCAGACGTGGTCCATCGGGAAGTCTCGCGACCAGGGGAGCTCCTCCGGATCGACGTACGTCGACGTGGCGTCCGCGGGTGGCCGGAGTTCGAGCAGATCTTCGATCACGAACCCGTTCGCACGGAACAGCCGGATCCAGCCGCCGTACGTGAGCTGGAACTCGGTCGTGCGCCACTCCGGATCGTCGATGTCCTGTGCATGCATACCGAAGTACGGCTGCTTCAGCTCGCGGGACACGTGCTCGTCCTGGGGTGTCGTCGTCAGGACCACGAACGGGCTGATGATCGAGAACGCGAACCGCCCACCCGGGCGCAGGACCCTGGCAACCTCAGGCACCGTTCGGTAGGGGTCCGCGAAGCTCATCACGCCGTGGTCGCACCACACGAGGTGGAAGCTCCCATCGGCGAAGGGGATCCGCTCGCCGTCCGCCTGGACGACCGGGAAGCGCACACCGGTCGCCTCCATCGTGCGGAGCCCCTCGCCGAGCTGCGCGGCGGAGAAGTCGAGCCCAACGACCCGCGCACCGCGCATCGCCACCTTGACACCGGTCTGACAGGCGCCGCAGCCGTACTCGAGCGCGTCGAGCCCGGTCACGTCGCCCAGGACCCGCAGTTCGTCCTCCGGGACGTCCCACACGCCCCACCTGAGCTCGGTCCAGTCGCGGTTGAGCTGGCTGCGATTGCGCTCCTGGTACTCGGCGCTTCGCGTCTCCCAGTGCTCGCGGTTCCGCCGGACGTGCGCGGAGGCCCCGGCGTCGCTCATCGGTCGAGCCATCCGCCGTGGCGGCCGTGACGGTCGGCGACGATCCCTGCCGCGATCGACAGCGCGATCTCCTCCGGGCTCCGTCCCCCGATGTCGAGTCCGAGCGGCGAGCGGATCCTGGCGAGCTCCTCGTCGGTGAACCCCCGGCCGCGCAACTCCTCCACGTAGTGCCCGACGTGTCGTCTCGAGCCCATCACCCCGACGAACCGGACCGGCGAGCGCAAGAGCGTGGCGAGGGTCTCGGTCACATCGGGGGCGTCGTGGTCGGTCAGGACCGCGACCGCGTCCGAGCGCAGCTCGACGTCGTCAAGCCCTCCGACGTGGGCACCGTCGGACCGCGCGATCCGCTCCTCCCGTGGTTCCACGAGCACGGGCTCGAACCCGAGCATCTCGAGGTGCCGGCGGAGCGAGCGGGCGACGTCGGTCGCCGACACGACGATCGCCGGTGCTCGCCCGACGACGGGTTCGAAGAAGACCTCGATCTCACCGAGGTCGTGCGTCAAGGTCCGGAGCGTCGGCTCGCCCGCGGCGGCGACCTCGGCGGCCGCACGGACCGCGGCGTCGTCGAACTCGGCACAGCCGAGCGTGCCGTGCACCTCGCCGCCCGGGACGATCGTCATGGCGTTCCCCAGCCGGCAAGGCGGGTCCCCGATCAGCCGGACCGCCTTGGCTTCCACGCGCACCGCCGGGGTGGCGACCGTCGTCGCGGAGCCGCGATGACCGGTGGGATGCGCCCCGGTCGCGCCACGGAGGAGGTCCACCGCATGTGGAACGACGGGCAGCGCCGCCTCGAGGGACTCACGGACCCCCTTCGGGCTCCCCGGCAGGTTCACCACCATCGTCGCGCCGAGAACACCGACCACTGCGCGGGACAGAGCCGCCATCGGCGTCACCGCGAACCCGGAGGCGCGCATCAGTTCGGCGATGCCTGGGGCTTCGCGATCGATCACGGCCCGGGTCGCCTCGGGGGTGACGTCACGGGGACCGAAACCGGTGCCCCCGGTCGTGACGATCAGGTCGTGGTCCTGAGCGAGCCGCCGGAGCGCCTCCTCGATCCGGTCGCGCTCGTCGGGGACGACCTCGCGAGCCGCTACCTCGAACCCGGCCGCGTCGAGCATCGCGACGGCGAGGTCACCGCTGTCGTCGGCGCGGGTGCCGTGCGTGACGCCGTCAGAGACGGTCACGACGGCGGCGATCGCGGATCGCTCGGACGTCACGGGACCCATCCTCGCACCTCCCGGGCGTCGTCAGGCGCGGACGGCGCCGGACTCGGGGACCAGCAGCGGCTCGATCGCGTCGACGTACGCCGGGACGTGGCGCAGGCTCGATCGCCGACGGAACGCGAACCCGCCCACCACCGCGGCTCCGCGCTCCCGGAGCAGGTCCTCCATGATCGCCAGGGTGCCCTTCGGCGCGACATCGCAGGTGCAGAAGGTCGCCGCCGGACGGGCCGCCAGGTCCGGCAGCGCCCGCATCCCGGCGATCGCCTCCTTCGCGGGACCGACCCCGATCACGATCTTCCCCGCGACCCACGTGCCGACGACGAGCGCGTCGGCGGCAGCCAGGGTGCCCGGATCGACCGACCTGAGCGCCGCCGTGGTGGCCGCGTGCCCGCGGGCACGGAACTCGTCGCGGATCGCTCGGGCGACGGTGAGCGTGGAACCCCGGCGGCTCTCGTACATGACCAAGATCCTCATGGCGGACTAGAGATAACAGGTCGGGGCGGCACTGACCCGCCTCCCTCTTGCGCACGACCCACGCTACGCTGGTCCACCATGGCCACGACACCGGACACCGCTCCCCTCGAGGGACCCTTGATCGACACCTTCGGAAGGGTCGCCGACGACATGCGCGTGTCCGTCACCGACCGCTGCAACTTCCGGTGCTCGTACTGCATGCCCGCGGAGGGCCTACGATGGCTCCCGAAGGACGAGTTGCTGACCTTCGAGGAGCTCACGCGTCTGCTCGCCCTGTTCGTGGACCTCGGGGTCCGGTCGATCAAGGTCACGGGCGGCGAGCCCACGGTCCGTGCCGACCTGCCGCGGCTCGTCGAGATGTTCCGACGCGTCGGTCCCGACCTCGACATCTCGATCACCACGAACGGGCTCCTGCTCGACACGCTCGCCGAGCCCCTCGCACGAGCCGGGGTCGACCGCGCCACGGTGTCGTGCGATTCGCTGCTCCGCCATCGGTTCGAGGAGATGACCCGCCGCGACGTCCTCGAGCGCGTCCTTCGAGGGTTGGTCGCCGCCGAGGCCGCGGGTCTCACGCCGATCAAGATCAACACGGTGGTCATCGGCGGGACGAACGACGACGAGGTCGTGGCGTTCGCCGGCTGGGCACGGGAGACCGGCTACGAGGTTCGGTTCATCGAGTACATGCCGTTGGACGCCCAGCACGCATGGGAGCGAAGCAAGGTGGTCCCCGCCGCCCGGATCCTCGAGGCGATCCACGGCCGCTACGCGCTGGTGCCGGACGGTCCGACGAACGAGCCTGCAACCACCTATCGGTTCGCCGACGGCGCGCCCGGACGCATCGGGGTGATCGCGAGCGTGACCGAGCCCTTCTGCGACAGCTGTAACCGACTCCGGCTGACGGCCGAGGGCCAGTTCCGCACGTGCCTCTTCGCGCTGGAAGAAACCGACCTCCGCGGGCCGCTCCGCGACGGCGCCTCCGACGACGAGCTGACCTCGATCGTGCGCGCGGCCGTGTGGGGGAAGTGGGCGGGCCACCGGATCAACCACGCCGACTTCGTGCAGCCGACGCGATCGATGTCGATGATCGGCGGCTGAGCCGCCCGCCGATCAGGTCTGTGCGAGCTGGTCGAGGATCGCCCCGAGCTGCGCCTCGTCGACCTCACCTTCGGTCATCTGGACGACGTTGCCGTTCGAGTCCACGTAGTAGGTGGTGGGGAATGCCTCCACCCCGACCCCTGCGGAGATCGTGCCGGCCGCGTCGTCCACCCCGACGGGGAACGCGAGGTTGCGGCTGTCCATGTACTCCTGAGGCGCGGGTCCTCCCCGGTCGACCGCCGTCGTGACGGTCACGAGCTCGATCGCGGGGCGCTGCTCCACGGCGGCCGACAAGCGCGGGAGCTCCGCCTGGCAGTGCTGGCACCACGGTGCCCAGATCGCGAGGACGGTCGGCGAGCCGACGTAGTCCGACCACGTGACGTTCCCGTCGCCGTCGAGCGATGGGGCCGACCACTCAGGGATCGGCTCACCCGGCTGGAGCTGCGGTCCCGACTCTCTCGCGATCGTGACGCTCCCCGCGGGCGAGGGACCCGATCCGGACGACCCCGTGAACGCCACCGCGAGGATCACGATCGCGACCAGCCCCACCCCGAGCACGATCCACAGCCCGTTCGAGCTCCCGCCGCGACCGCCCTTGCCCTTCCCACCCTTGCCGCCCTTGCTCCGTGGCGGGGGTGCCTTCCGCGTCGACCGCGCGGGGCGCTTCTGCTGCGGTGCCTGTCGCTGCTGCTTCGACTTCTTCGCGTTCGTCATCGTCCGTCTCGACCTCCGCTCGGTCCGCTCAGGCTACCGCGAGTGCTTCGCTCCCCCACCCCGCCCGGTTCGCTCATGCGCCCTGCTGTTCGAGGAAGGTCAGGACCTCGTCGAGCGCCGCTGGGTCCAGCTCCCCGGACGCCGACACGATCACCCGCCCGTCGGCGTCCACGAAGTACGTCGTCGGGAACCCCTGGACGCCGAGCCCCGAAGCGACGCTGGACACGTCGTCGTCGAGGGCCACGAGGAACGACAACCCCTCCGAGTCCATGTACTCCTGAGGTGTCGGGCCCGAGGCGGGATCCACCGCGGTCGCGAGCGTTACGAGCGAGACGCCGGGGTGGTCCTCGGCGGCGGCAGCCAAGCGCGGCAACTCGGCTTGACAATGCGGGCACCAGGGCGCCCAGACCGCGAGCACGGTCGGCCCGTCGGGCCGCTCGGACCACACGAACGTGCCACCGTCGAGCGTAGGAGCGGACCACTCGGGGATCAGCTGGCCGTCGGGAACGGGAGCCGCCAGGGCCGGACCGTCGATCGTGACCCCGGTGTCGACGCCCGCCGACGACGAACCGGTCGAACCGGCGGAGCTGGGAGATGCCGCTGCCGCCGGCTCGGGATCGGGAGCGGTCAGCGCGAGCGCGGCCACCCCGAGGATCACGACGAGCGCCACGAGCCCGATCCAGATCCCGACGGTCGACCGGCGACGCGGATCAGCGGCCGCCGGCGAGGCCACCACGTCTCGATCGGCCCCGGGCGGGTCCGTCTGCTCCTCGGCGGCGATACCCGGCGTGTCGGGCGGCTCGGGGAAGGGTCCGGTATCGCTCACATCGTCTCCTCGGAGAGGTTCTCGATCGTCAGGGTCGGGACCGGGTCGCCGGGCTCGAACCCCAGGATCTGGGCGTAGAAGGAGAGCTCCGCCTCGCGTGAGGCCACGATCGTCTCGGCCTTGCGGAAGCCGTGTCCCTCCCCCTCGAACGACAGGTAGGCGTGCGGGAGCCCCTTGTCGCGAAGCGCCTGCACGATCGTCTCGGCCTGGGACGGAGGCACGACCTTGTCGTCCGTCCCCTGCAGCACGAGCATGGGGGTGTTCAGCATCTCGACGTAGTTGATCGGGCTGCGAGCCCGATACAGATCCGCCGCTTCGGGCCACGGACCGACCATCGTGTGTTCGTACTTCGACTCGAACTTGTGCGTGTCACCGGTCGCGAACGGCACGAGGTCGGCGATGCCGAAGTACGAGGCCCCGGCCGCGAACGCGTCGGTGAACGTCAGCGCGCAGATCACGAGGTACCCGCCGGCGCTCCCCCCACGTACGAGCAACCGGTCTCCGTCGGCCTCGCCCCGCTCCACGAGCGCAGTGGCAGCCGCCACGCAGTCCTGCAGGTCGACCACGCCCCAGTTCCCGTTCAACCGTTGCCGGTAGGCACGCCCGTACCCGGTGCTCCCGCCGTAGTTCACGTCGACGACCGCGAAACCTCGCGAGGTCCAGTACTGGACCGACAGGTCGAACAGGGGCGTCGTGTTCGAGGTCGGGCCACCGTGGGCGATGACGATCAGGGGTGGGCGCTCGCGTTCGGGTGCCGCGTACGCCGGGTTCTTCGGCGGGTAGTGCAGGGCGTGAGCGGTCAGCCCCCCCTCGGTCGGGAACTCGATGGCGAGCGGCTCGCTCAGGTACCCGGGATCGACGTCGACCTCCTCGCTCACCCGGAGCTCCTCGACCGCCCGGGTCGCGAAGTCGAGCCACAGGACGCGGTCGGGCTGCGTGGCCGAGCCGGAGGTGAACACCGCGACGCTCCCCTCGGTGCTCAGCGTGGGTCCCCACGAGAGCGCGTCGTAGGGCAGGTCGACGTCCATCAGCTCGCCCGAGACCGGGTCGAGGACCCCGACATGGGTCCGGCCGTCGCGGTCGTACAGGCAGACGATGCGTCCATCCGACAAGAACCCGAACGACCGCTCCCCGAACACCCACTGCGGATACCCGAACTCTGCCTCGGCCGCGTACAGGACCGCGCGCTCGGAGCCGTCCCACCGCTCGAGGTTCCACCAACCGCTCCGGTCGCTCGCGAACACGAGGGAGCCGTCGGGGCCCCAGGTCGGCTGCCAGATCGACTCCTCGCCGTCCCTGCCGGCGATCGTCGCCGCCCCCGACACGGAGCCGTCCGACGCCAGATCGGCCACGACGAGCTGCGTGCCGTCCCACGGCATCCACGGCAGGGACCACGTCAGGAACGCCAACCGGGTCCCGTCGGGTGAGATCCGCGGATCGGAGAAGAAGTCGGCGCCGCCCACGATCGTCCGCGGTTCGGCGGAGCCGTCCATCGCCACGACGACCAGCTCGTTCACGACGTCAGCCACGGCAGGTCCGAGGTCGTGCCGCTCCCGGACGCCCAGCCACCACCGTCCGTCGGCGGTCACCCGTCCGTCGGCGAACCGCCATCCCCCGTCGGCGACCTCGCGCGTGATCGGCTCGGGCACGCCCCCTGGGTCCTGGCGCCACAGCCGCTGGTCCTCGAAGTTGGAGAACACCACCGTGCCCCGATGGACGCAGTAGGCGCCGCCGCCGTACTCGTGCGCCATCGTTCGGACGTTGAAGCCGGCCGGGGTGACGTCGACCGGCGACGAGAACGGGTCGCCCTTGACGACGACGTTGCGACCGCCCTCGGAGGGCCGGGATTCGACCCACGTGGCGACCCCGTCCTCGAGCCAGGTCTGGCCCAGCGCGACGCCGGCCGTGGCGAGCATCTGCGCCGAGATCGGCGACGACCACGACCCGTACGGTGCGGCCGTCACCGTGGTCTCCGTCCGACGATCACCCGGGTCACCTTCAGCTCGCCGCCCTTCGTGCTCGCCACGTCACGGAATCCGGCAGCCGTGAACACCCGCCTCACGTCCCGTGCGCGATCGGGATCGGTCTCCATCAGCAGCCATCCCTTCTTCGAGAGCCATCCGGGCGCCTCCTCCACCGTGCGGCGGACGAACCCCAGCCCGTCGTCGCTGCGGTCCGTGAGGGTGTGGACCGGTTCCCACGCCTTGATCTCCTCGGGGAGGTCGTCGACCTCGTGGGCGGCCACGTAGGGAGGGTGAACCGTGATGACGTCGACCGTGCCTGCCACGCGCCGCGGGAGCCCTGCGAACAGATCGCCGGTGACGAACCGCACCCGGACCCCGACGTGCTTCGCGTTGCGTCGCGCCAGGCGGATCGCATCCTTCGACAGGTCCACGCCGAAGACCTCCGCCGTCGGGACCTCGTGGGCGACCGCGAGCGCGATCGTGCCCGCTCCCGTCGCGAGGTCGACGTGGACCGGCGTCTTCCGCTTCCGGAGGCGCCGGACGGCCTGCTCTGCGAGGAACTCCGAGGAATCCCGTGGAACGAACACCCCGGGCTCCACGAGCATCTCGATCCCCCGGAACTCCGTGTGACCCTTGATGTAGGGGATCGGCTCACCGGTCGCCCGGCGCGCGATCAACGTCCGGTAGGCGGCGGCATCGCCGCGCGGGATCCGGTCGTCGGGATCAGGCTCTTCGCCGCCCATCACGAAGCCGAGCAGGTCCTCCGCCTCGATCCGCTCCCGGTGCTTCTGCCAATGGTCGATCGCGGGCGAGGCCTTGAGGACCTTCGTGCCCTCCACCAGGAGCGCTCGGGCTGTGGACTTCGTCGGCATCGGTCGGCAATCGTACCGGGAGTCGGTCGGTACACTCGGGTCGCCATGCCTGCCCCCCCTGACGACGCGAAGAGCACGAAGGACGCCCCGGGCAAGTCGCGGAAGCCGCGCGCGAAGCAGAAGGACGCGCCGACCACCGCGACCTTCGGCGACGACCTACGCCTGACGGGCGACCGACTCGTGGTGAAGACGCCAGACGAGGGCGAGCGGAAGACGTCGGCCGGATTGCTGATCCCGGCGACCGCGATGCCGGCCCCGAAGCGGCTCAGCTGGGGCGACGTGCAGCTCGTGGGGCCCGACGTCCGGGTCGCGAAGCGAGGGGACCGTGTGCTGTTCCTGCCCTCGTCGGGGCTCGAGGTCGAGCTCGAGGGCGGCGACTACGTGCTGCTCCGCGAGCGGGACGTCCAGGCCGTCTCGTCGCCGCCGGCCGGCGCGAGGGATCGGGCCCCGGGGCAGTACCTCTAGCCGGGGACGAAGCTCAGGCGGAGCGTCCGCACGTCGTTCTCGCGGTTCGGATCGACCACGACGACCGACTGCCACGTCCCGAGCTGCAGCTCGCCGCCCACCAACGGGACGATCAGCGAGGGCGAGACGAAGACCGGCAGGAGATGATCGCCTCCATGGCCGGAGCTCCCGTGGCGGTGCCGGTACCGATCGTCGCGGGGGAGCAATCCCTCGAGCACCTGCTCGAGATCGCCCTCCGAGCCGCTGCCGGTCTCCATCAGCGCGAGCCCCGCGGTCGCGTGCGGGAGGAACGCGTGGACGAGCCCGTCGCCGTCCATCGCTCGCGCGAAGGCGACGACGAGGGCCGTCACGTCGGTCACGCGCCGACCGTGGGTCTCGAGACGATGGGTCTCGTGTCGCATCAGGCGGTCGTCGTCGCGTCGAGCGACGGCTCGGCGAGGACCTCGGTGTGGTGCCCCTCGACGAACGCGTCGAACCCGTGGCGCCAGGTGTGGGCGGGCCACCGGAGGTCGACCTCCCCGGCGGCGAGCCGGTACGTCGTCGTGTACAGCGTGCCGAAGCCGTGCGCGTAGGAGGTCGAGAACAGCGGCGTCCGCAGGAACGCGTCGGCGAACGACTCGACGTCGACCGACGGGTCCGCGAGCAGCCGCACGATCGTCTGCTCGCGCTCGATCGTCCTGGTCGCCCGCGCCTGCTCGGGCCACTCCACGATCCCTTGGTGGTTCGTCGCTACCGGGAACTCCCGGAAGATGGGCTCGCGGTCGGGGGACAGGTAGGCCGTCATCACCCGACCATCACGGTCGAGGGCGGTGACGTTGTGGGAGAGGGAATACGGGAGACGAGCGAGCACGGCGCGGACGTCGTCGACGGTGTCACAGGTCTCGAGCAGGTATCGGATCACGATCGGGATCCCGAACCCGTCACCGAGCACCCGGCGGCCCCCGAACGTGAGCGAGACGGCGAGGCCACGGTCGTTCATCCCGTCGAGCAGCCCCCACAGGCAGTCGCTCATGCCGATCACGCGCCGATCGAGCAGGCGCGTGTGCCAGAGCGTCCCCTCGAACCGCGAAGGCGCGTAGTCGTAGTTACGGACCAGGACCGGCGTGCCGTCGCGCGTCCACGCCCCCTGGGAGCACGCCGCGAGGTACGGCGGCGGTTTGTAGAGCGAGAGCATCCGCGCCGCGAGATCCCCGCCGCCGGCGAGCTCGACGACGCGCTCGTACACCGGCATCAGCTCGGGCATGTGGGCCCGGAGCATCCGGACGCTCGTCGCGTAGGAGGGCCGCGCCGCCTCACCCTCGCGGAGGAACCAGGCCCGGTAGTGCGGCCACTTCTCCTCGAAGACGGCCTGCCACTTCGGACCCAGATCGAGCTCCTCGACGGCTCGGAAGGGGAACGGCAGCATGTGCATGGTCGCGAGGCTCCTACAGGTTCCTTCGGCAGGGAAGCGGCCCGTGCTTACAGCATCTTGAAGCCGAACGGCTCCGGTTCAACCTGCGGCACCTCGATCCCGGTCGGAGGCACCGACGCGAACTGCCCCTTGATCCCGGTGATCCACGCGCGAGCCCGGTCGAGCAACTCGTGCTCCGGGCTCATGAACCGGCCGCGCGTGACGAGGATGCCGAGGTCGGCGCCCGGGTATCGGTACTGCCCCTCAGCGGCGATCCGCAGGTAGAAGGCTTCCGACTCGTCGGCGATCGTGTGCCAGTCGGTGTCGCGGCGCGCGTACCCGATCGACCCGTCGGGGCGCATCCGCCAGATCCCCGACGTCGGTGCGGCCGTGATCGTCTCCGTCACGTCTTCGGTCTGCTTCAGGATGAACTGCGTCCACTCGTCGAGGTTGTGCACCTGGGCCCAGCGCTCGTTCAGCTCATCGACGTCGATGTCGTAGTCGACGTCCATGAACTCGAGGAGGTGGAACAGGAACAGCGGCATGTCGCCGTACGCCACCGCCGTGACGTTCGTGATGCTGCTGGCGCCGGTCACTCGAGGGTTCAGCTCGCCCAACCAGATGTCACCTGTCTGCGCGTCCAGCAGGTAGTCGAGCTCGAAGTACCCGCGGTAGCCCTCCTCGCGCAGCCGTTCGCCCATCGCGATCGTCCGTTCGCGCGCCAGGGCCCGCTGCGTCTCCGTCAGTAGCTCCGGCGAGACGTCATCCCCGCACCAGCCGCCGTCGTAGGGGGTGAGCTCCTCGAACCCGACGAGCTCAGCCATCAGCGGACCGACGAGCGTCCCGTGGCGGGTGATCACGCCCTCGATAGCGAGCTCGCGCGGCTCGATCCGCTTCATCACCTTGATCGGCTCACCGACGATGTCGTCTTCGTGCTCCTTCCAGTCCCCCTCGTTCGCGATGAAGAACGTGGTCTGACCGGAGTCGCCGTACGGCGTCTGGATCACCAGGTCGTCACCGAGGCCGGCGCCCTTCGCCAGCTTCGTGAGGTCGCGGTACGTGGTGCCCTTCCCCATCACGTTGGGCACGCTCGGAACCCCGGCGTCGTTCCCGAGCCGCGTGGTCTCGATCTTCGAGTCGAGCCGGTGACGCAGCGACGCCGGAGGGAACGCGACATCCAGGCCGAGGTCCTGCGCCAGCTCCTCGGTCTCCTCGTCGAACATCAGGAAGGCAGCCTTGCCCCGTCCGCCCCGACCCCGCACGAGATCGGCGACCTCCTTGTGTCCGAGGAGGTAGTTCACGATCTCCTCGATCGACCCGAAGGCCCGCGGCGACTGCTCCCGCGGCACGACCACGTTCGGGTGCCATCCGTCGAACGAGTCGTAGTAGTTCACGAACCTGAAGTTGCGCACCCAGCGATCGATCCCGAGGAGGTTGAACGCCGTCGCGCTCACGAAGTACACGGGCGTCTCGTTCGTGCGGAAGAAATGGCGGATCTCGGGGATCCCGGTCAGCGGTTTCGTGGTGACCACGTTGAAGGTCGTGGGGGGATCCTCCTCCCCGCGTCCCGCCGGCGGCGCCTCCGACGCACCGACAGGCGCGGTCTCCGGCTCGGGAGCGGGAGGGGCCGACTCGACGGGCGCGGCCCCCGCCGATCCCGTCCTCGTGGCACGGGTGACCGACCGGACCACGACGCGAGCCACGACCACCAGAGCGACGGCTCCGAGGACCCACAGCAGGCCCGTCACGACACCCCGCACCAATCGCGGACGAACAGCCCGAGCACCTGCGCCGTCGACACGACGCTGGGGAGGTACACACGCTCTCCAACGCCGTGCGCCTGTTCCGCGTACGGCCCGAAGCACACGGACGGGATGCCGGCGGCGAGCCCGAACACCCTCGCGTCGGTGGTCCCGGTGGTGGCGACGAGCGCCGGTGGTACCCCGTGGTGGCGCGCGTACGCACCGGACAGCGTCTGCACGACCGGCTCGTCCGGCGAGAGCTCGTACCCGTCGGCACGGAACCCGTTGTAGACGACCTCGGGTGGATACCCGAACATCGATGGGTCGTCCGCGGCCGCCTCAGCCACGAGCGCCTCGATCCGGTCCTGGAGGTCCCGAAGGGCCATGCCCGGGTACAGGGCGATCCGGAACCCGATCGTGCACTCGCCGGGGACGGTCGACGGCCAGTCTCCACCCCTGATCGTGCCGACGTTCAGCCCGATCGGGTGCGGGTACCGGTCGTACGGGGGAGGCGGCGATCCGTTCATGTCGGCTTCCAGGACGCGGAGCGCGCGGATCATCTTCAGGCTGCTCTCGATCGCGTTCACCGCGTGGCCGCTCTCTGCGGCGTGCCCGGGGAGCCCCTTCATCCGCACGTGGAACCACAGGACCCCGACCTGCGAGGTCGTGATCGCGGCACCGAACGGCTCGGTGATCACGACAGCGTCGGCCGTGTATCCGGCGAGCACCGTCTGGAGGGCGCCGTTGCCCGTGCACTCTTCCTCGACGACCGACTCCAGGTGCACGGGCGCGTGGGGCTGGAGACCGAGCTCCCTGAGCCCCTTCACTGCCCCGAGGATCGCCGCGATCCCGCACTTCATGTCGGCGGCGCCGCGCCCGTACAGCCAGTCGTCCTCGACGTGGGCGACGAACGGGTCACGGACCCACTGGGACCGCGGCTCCGGGGACACGACGTCCACGTGGCCGTTCAGGATCAGCGAGCGGCCGCCGGTCCGATCCGTCGGCTCCCACGTCGCCACGACGTTGCGCTTCGTGGAGACGTCCCAGTCGAACGGCGACGCGAGCGGGTGAGCCCGTAGGGCCTCGGCGTCCATCGGCACATCGACCGGATCGAGGCCCAGCTCGCGGATCGCCTCACGGACCACCGCCTGGCCCGGCTCTTCGTCGCCGAGCAGCGTCGGCTTGTCCACCAGGCGCGCCAGGAACTCGGTCATCCACTCGGTCTGGGCAGCGATCGCCTCGGCGATCGCTCGATCCTCGGGCGCGAGCTCGCCCGGCTCCACCGCGACGACGGGCGCCAGCGCCAGACCGTCGTAGGCCGCGTCGGGTGGAGCCTCCAGGTCGGAGGTCAGCCGGCTCCCCCCGTAGAGGGCGGGCACCACCTCGTCGACGGGGTCCATCGTGGCGCACAGGGTACCAATGCCCCCGTCACAGGCGGGCGATGGATGAAATGCTGTAATGGTGTAATCTCACACCATGACGAACGCACCGAACGGATCGCAGCAGCACCTCCAGGCATGGTTCGCGGGCCGCCTCCCCGACGCGTGGTTCAGCGGCCCGCCCGAGGTCACGGCCGACCGCGACGAGATCCAGGTCGTTGGGACGCTGCCGGAGCCCGAGCTCCCCGCAGACGCCTCTTCCGAAGCACGGGCGGCCGGCCTCGATGCCCGCATCCACGGCTTCCGCGAGGACACGCGGGAGCGCCGGATCGCGATCGCCGAGGAGGCCCAGCGTCGCTTCGGCCGCACGGTCAGCTGGGGAGCCGTCTGCGGCGGTCGAAGCCAGCTCTTCACGACGCTGTCGGTCCCCGCCATGACGCGACTGCGGATGCGGGAGCGTCAGGTGCTCGACACGCTCGTCGAGGCCGGGGTCGCGCGCTCACGGAGCCACGCGCTCGCCTGGTGCGTCCGGCTCGTGGCGGAGCGGCAGGAGGATTGGCTCGCCGACCTGCGTGAGGCGCTCACCCGCGTCCAGGCGGTACGCAGCGAAGGCCCGTCCGCCTGAGGTCGATCCTCCTGAGGTCGATCCTCACGCCGACCCGTCGGCGGAGCGCAGCACTTCGACGATCGTGTTCATCGCCAGCCGGACGACGACGTGCTCGCCCGGCTGGAGGTCTGAGGGTGCGCTCTCCCGTCCGAGCCGCGCCGTCTCGACGCGACGGTCCGCGAACGCCACCGTCACGTCCACGAACCCCGACCCGTGGACGTCCCAGGGTCGGACCTCCAGAACGAGCGCCTCACGTTCGTCGAACATCGAGGCACCCTACCGCGCTCACGCCCTGACCAGCGGAGATGCGTGCTCCAGGGGGCTCGCCTAGGGTCCTGATGATGCGGATCCCCCGCCGCAGGCTCAAGGATCGTCCCCCCGCTGCCGACCAGGGAACCATGGCACCGGGGGGACCGTTTCGCCGTCGCATCCGCGCGTTCATGATCGTCGTCACTGCCGTGGCCGTGGCTCTCCCGCTCGGAGCGACGCCCGCCGGCGCCGCTCGAACGGAACCGCAGGGCGAAGGCGGATCGGGTCCTGCCCCGATCCCGGTCGTGTACGACCGGAGCGATCGCATCCTTGCCCGCGCCGCGACCGTCACGTTCTTCGACGTGGACACGGACGACGTGTGGGCCGCCAAGGCGATCGAGCACGTCGGGGTCACGCACGACTGGATGCGTGACTTCGCACCGAGGGACGACGGCACCTACCCGTTCCGGCCGGGCGCGATCGAATCCAGGAAGTACTTCGCCAGATCCATCGTGAAGGCGTTCGCGCCAACCGCGGAGCCCGACCCCTCGATCGTGTTCACCGACGTCGACCCTTCTACGGCGTGGTACCGCTACGCGAACGTGGCCGTGCAGCGCGGCTGGATGACCAGGAGCAAGGATGGCGCGTTCCTGCCCGACCAGCCCGTCACGATGCGGTCCGGACACAGGGCGCTCGTCCTCGCACTGGGTCTGCGCCCGGCCGCGAGGGCGTTGGACCGGATCCACACCCGCGACGGGGTCACCTTCAAGACCCCTCCGGGGTTCGGCACCACGATGCTCGGTCTCCGACTGGGGCTGCGGTACAATTTCCCGTCGGGCTCGGAATCGAAGGACGTCGGCCCGAAGGACCCGTTGCCCCGCGCCTACGTCGCCTACTCGCTGTTCCGGGCGACGACGCAGCCGTCGTGGACGGTGCCGGCGTTGCTGGAGCAGTACGAGCAGGTCGAGCTCCCGCACCTCGGGCCACGACAGCGAGCTCTCGTCCGATGGGGGATCCGCTACGTGGGATACCCGTACTACTGGGGCGGCGAGTGGGGCATCGCGAACGCCTCGCAGTCGCGGACCGGCTTCGACTGCTCGGGACTGACCTGGTGGATCCTGCGCCGTTCGGCGACGGGCTGGGAGGTCGCACCCCCACGGCCGTACCGAGGCTGGTCGCTGCCCGAGCGCACGTCGGCCGAGATGGCCCGGTTGACGCCGGATCGGCTGTCCTACGAGGAGCTCCGCCCCGGCGATCTCATGTTCTACGACGGAGACGGGAACGGTGTCGTCGACCACGTCGACACGTACATGGGCAACGGGTTCGCGCTCGACTCCTCGAGCACGCCCGGGGGCGTCACCGTGATGTGGGTCGGCGACGGCTGGTACCGCGACCACTTCGTCTACGGACGGCGGGTCCTCTAACAGGCTCAAGCATCGGCTGCGATCGCGGCATCCAGGGAGACCCGCTCTTCATCGGTCAACGGTCGTGACGCTCGGGTCAGCGGATCGTGGGCGACGACGATCGATCCGGCCTCCGCGGCGAGCCATCCTGCCTTCGCGAACACCCGCTCCTGGGTACGCACCGACGACGAGCCGTACCCGACCCCCCGACAGGTGACGAGGACCTCCTCGTCCTCCAGCGACAGCTCTCGCCGATAGTCGATCGCGATCCTGACGATCACGAAGCTCGCGTCGGAGCCGAGCACCCGGTGGACCCAGCGGTCCCGACATTCCTCCAGATAGTTGAGGTAGACGGCGTTGTTGACGTGTCCGTAGCTGTCGACGTCACGCCACCGGATGTGCAGTCGCTGCTCCTGCATGAGTCCGGAGCATACGGTCCGGCGGCGGCGCTCAGTCCCCCGCCTCGTCGAGCTCCGCGAGTCGCCGTTCGATCTCGGCGTCGGCGGCGGGCAGGACCCGCCCACCGGTGACCGCCGCGAGGAAGTCGTCCCGCTCCAGCGCGAAGAGCTCGCAGGCGGTCAGGGCGCGCACGGTCGCGGTCCGGGGAACGTCTCGCAGGAGGGCGATCTCGCCGAAGTAGTCGCCTGCCTTCCGTTCGACGACCCGCCGGCCCTTCGACTCCACCACCGCCTCGCCCGAGACGAGGACGAAGAACCGATCGCCCGCATCGCCCTCGCGGATGATCACCTCACCGGGTTCGGCGTGGACCGCGATCAGCTGGTTCGCCACCCGTTCCAGCTCGTACGGAGGGAGCGGTTCGAAGATCGGGATCGTCCGCAGGAGGTGTTGGCTGAACTCGTCGGGGATCACCGCCCGGCGATCCAGACCGCGGAGGGCACCGAGGCTCAGCACGCCGAAGACGGGAAGCAGCGCACCCGCGGCGACGAACGCGCCCTGTTCACCGAACAGCGCCACGAACAACGGAGCGAGCGCCGACCCCACGCCGAGCGCCACCATCACGAGGCCCTCCTGGAGCCCGAAGACGCGCGTAGTGACCTCGTCGTCGACCGTTCGCTGGAGCAGCGTCCGCGCCGCGACGTCGAAGAAGCTCCGCGCCGCGCCGGCGAGCGCGAGGAGCAACACGATCGGACCGAGCGCCGACACGAGCGCGATCGCCGCGACTGCGCCGCCTGCGGAGCCGAGGGCGAGTTGGATCGGCGTGGCGAGCCGACGCCGCCCCACGAGGGCTGCCGTCGCGGCCGCGCCCACCAGACCGCCGAGCCCCACGGACGAGGCGAGCACGCCGGCGGTCTGTTCCCCGGAGGACAGCACGTCGATGGCCAGGACCGCGTAGAAGACGTCCAGGATGCCGACCAGCACGAACTGGGAACCGCCGAGGACGGTCAGCGTGGCGGCCGGCGGATCGTCCCGGAGCGCCCGCGCTCCGGCCGCCAGATCGGCGACCAACCCGCCCGCGGAGCCGGTCGTCCGCTCGTGCGGGACGTCCTCCTGGGGCAGCCTGACCACGAGCGACGCGGCGACCGCCATCACACCCGCGTACAGGAGCGGGACCGCCGGCAGCCCCGACACGGCCAACAGGATGCTGTTCGTGATCGGTCCGACAAGGACGCCGACGCCCTCGACCGTGCTCGACACCGAGTTGGCCGCCGTGAGCTGCGACGGTGTCTCCGCGAGGTGGGGCAGCATCGCGTGGTGCACCGGACGGGTCAGGGTGATCGTGCAGGCCGCGACGACTGCGGCCGCGTACGCGACGATCGGGGGGCCGGCCCACAGAGCGAGACCGAGCATCAGGTTCGCGATCGCCTGCGCCGCGTAGCCGAGGGCAAGGGCCCGGTCGCGACGCATCCGGTCCCCGAGCGTGGCCGCGACCGGTGCGATCAGGGCGGAGGGGACCAACTGCGCGATCAGGACGATCCCCGCGGTCGTGGCCCCGCCCCGCTGGTAGGCGTAGAGCGTGACCGCGATCCAGACCGCGGCCTCCTCCGTGTTGAATAGGAAGAAGGCCGCCATCACGCGACGCATCGACCGGTTCCGAAGGACGTCGCCGTAGATCCGTGCCGTGGAGTGCGCTGCCCTCACGTCGGCATCCTCCCGGCCGCCCCTGCGCGGGTCAACCGCGACGAACGGTGACGACGAACGGGGCCCCCTTCGGGGGGCCCCGTTCCGCTCCTTCGACGAACGACGGACTCAGAAGTCCATGTCGCCGCCGGGCATGCCGCCACCCGGGACGGCGGCCTGCTTCTCGGGCTTCTCCGCCACGATCGCCTCGGTCGTGAGGAACAACGCGCCGATCGACGCGGCGTTCTGCAGCGCCGAACGCGTGACCTTCGCGGGGTCGACGACGCCGAACCCGATCATGTCCCCGTACTCGCCGGTGGCCGCGTTCAGCCCTTCACCCTCGGACAGGGCACGCACCTTCTCGACGATCACGCCGCCCTCGAGGCCGGCGTTCAGCGCGATCTGCTTGATCGGCTCCTCGAGCGCCCGCCTCACGATCAGGGCGCCCGTCGCCTCGTCTCCTTCGAGGTCGACCTTCTCCAGGGCGGCCTGCGCGTTCAACAGCGCGACGCCACCGCCGGGCACGATCCCTTCCTCGACGGCCGCCTTCGTGGACTGCACGGCGTCCTCGATGCGGTGCTTCTTCTCCTTCAGCTCGACCTCGGTGGCCGCGCCGACCTTGATCACCGCGACGCCGCCGGAGAGCTTGGCGAGCCGCTCCTGGAGCTTCTCGCGGTCGTAGTCGGAGTCGGTCTTCTCGATCTCGGCCTTGATCTGGTTGATGCGGCCCGTGATGTCGTCGTCGTTGCCCGCGCCCTCGACGATCGTCGTCTCGTCCTTCGTGACGACGACCTTGCGGGCGGTGCCGAGCAGATCGAGGGTCGCGTTCTCGAGCTTGAGACCGACCTCCTCGGAGATCACGGTGCCTCCGGTGAGGATCGCGATGTCCTGGAGCATCGCCTTGCGGCGGTCGCCGAACCCGGGGGCCTTCACCGACGCGCTGCGGAAGGTCCCACGGATCTTGTTCACGACCAGCGTCGCGAGCGCCTCACCCTCGATGTCCTCGGCGATCACGAGCACCGGCTTGCCGGTCTGCATGACCTTCTCGAGGACGGGGAGCAGATCCTTCACCGCGCTGATCTTGCTGTTCGCGATCAGGATGTACGGGTCCTCGAGGATCGCCTCCATCCGCTCGGGATCGGTGACGAAGTAGGGCGAGATGTAGCCCTTGTCGAACCGCATGCCCTCGGTGAACTCGAGCTCCATCCCGAAGGTGTTGGACTCCTCGACGGTGATCACGCCGTCCTTGCCGACCTTGTCCACGGCCTCGGCGATCTTCTCGCCGATCTCCGGGTCGGCAGCGCTGATCGCGCCGACGTTCGCGATCTCTTCCTTCGAGTCGACGTCCTTCGACTGGTTCTTGATCGACTCGACGGCGAGCTCGACGGCCCGCTCGATCCCGCGCTTGAGCGACATCGGGTTCGCCCCGGCAGCCACGTTGCGCAGGCCCTCCTTGACGATCGCCTGCGCGAGCACGGTCGCGGTGGTCGTGCCGTCACCGGCGACGTCGTCGGTCTTCTTCGCGACCTCCTTGACGAGCTCGGCCCCGATCTTCTCCATCGGGTCCTCGAGCTCGATCTCCTTCGCGATCGAGACCCCGTCGTTCGTGATCGTGGGAGCGCCCCACTTCTTCTCGAGGACCACGTTGCGACCCTTGGGGCCGAGCGTGATCTTCACGGCGTTCGCGAGCTGGTCCATGCCACGCTCGAGCGAACGACGAGCATCCTCGTCGAACGAGATGAGCTTCGGTGCCATCCGGTCCCTCCTTGGTCGTTCTCAGCCTTGGCTTCCGACTGCTAGCACTCTACAGGTGTGAGTGCTAACGATGGTAGCCCCGGGCTGTGGGAACTGGCAAGCCCCGCAGCGGCACCTCAGCGACGGATCGCGGACATCGAGAACAGCCAGCCCGGGAGCGGCACGATCAGCGCGACCAGCAAGATCCCCGCGAACCAGATCGCGGCGCCGATCGCGGTCCAGATCCCGAGGAGCCCCAGGTTCCAGGCGAGGTCCGGTGTGATCCCCAGACGATGCCACCGAAGCACGGAGCGGATCGCGAACAGGCCGGGGATGATCAGCAGGACGAGGCCAACGAGGATGCCGAGCCACGCGAGCCCGTGGGCCAGGGGGGGTCGGCGTTCGATCCAACAGGTCCCGTCGCCCCGGTGTCGCGAGTGCCGGGCGACGTAGGACCACTCCGCCATCTTGCTTCCGAACTCCCCGAACTCGTTCGAGGACTTGTACTCACCCGGCATCGCCGCCCTCCCTCTGGCTCCCCGTCGACGAGTCGACCCGGCTAGGCTGCCAGCGGCCCATCACGTCCGCAAGGAGCTGCTGAGAGATGTCCGACACCGCGCCCTGGAAGGTTCGCTTCACCGCGCCTCGGATCGCCGACCTCCGGTGGGCGTCCCACGCACCGGATCGCCTCGGGGCGGTGACGAACGAGAGCGGGACCTGGCAGGCATGGACGTGGGATCTGCCCTCGGGCGCGCGTCGCCAGGCATCCAACGTCGCCGTAGGCGCCGAGGAGGTGCACGTGCTCCCGGACGGCTCGGGGGTCGTGTGGTGGGACGATCCGACCGGGAGCGAACGGGGACGTTGGGTCGTATCAGGGTACGCGGGCGAACCCGACCGCCCTCTCGCGGGCGACCTCCCGCCGGGATGGGCCGTGGGGCTCGACCTGGTGCCCGGAGCCATCGCCGTCGGGCTGGCGACCGACGACGACGTCTACCGCATCTTCGTGGGGAGCGAGGGCGGACCGGTGCGCGAGATCTACGCGCACCGCCAGCCCGCCGGGGTCGGCAACGAGTATCCGCAGGGCGGCGGCGGGCTGTCCGCCGACGGGACGCTCATCGCGATCCGCCACAGCGAACACGGCGACATCGAACGGACCGCGTTGAGGGTGCTGGCGACCGGCACCGGAGAGACGGTGGCGGACCTCGACGACGGCGAGAGCCGACTGGTGCCGATCGCATGGTCCCCGGTCCCGGGCGATCCGCGCCTGGTGGTGCTGCACGAGAGCGAGGACTGGGAGCGACCCGCGATCTGGAACCCCCGGACGGGAGAGCGGACCGATCTCGATCCGGGGCTCGATGGGGCGTCGTTCTGTGAGGACTGGTATCCGGACGGGACAGCGCTCCTCGTCCGGCAGGCTTCCGAGGGCCGTGATCGGCTGTTCAGGCTCGATCTCGGTACGTGCGAGAGCACGCTCGTGCTGGACGAGCAGGGGGCGATCGGCGCGGCGGCCGTCCGTCCCGACGGAGACGTCTGGGCGAAGGTCCATTCCAGTGCCACCCCCCCTCGGTGGATCGATCTGGCCGGCGAGGAGGTCGTCCGGTTGCCCGGCGAAGGTCAGTCGGCCGGCCGCCCTGCCCGATCCTTCTTCTTCCACAACCCCAGCGGCGACCGGATCCAGGGCTTCGTCGTCACGCCGCCGGGCGAGCCGCCGTTCCCGACGATCCTGTCGGTCCACGGTGGCCCGAACTGGCACCACAGCGACGGCTTCGACGAGGGAACCCAGGCCTACGTCGATCACGGCTACGCCGTCGTCCTCGTGAACTACCGCGGATCGACCGGGTACGGCCGGGCGTTCCGGGAACGGCTGCGCGGCGACATCGGGTTCCCCGAGAGCGAGGACGTGAACGCCGCCGTCGACCACCTGATCGCGGGCGGCGTCGTCGATCCCGACCGGCTCTACCTGGAGGGCTGGTCGTGGGGCGGCTACCAGGCCACGCTGAACGCCGGGCTCCGCCCGGAGCGGTGGAGGGCCGTCTGCGCCGGGATCCCGGTCGGGGACTACGTCGCGGCGCACTACGAGTGCTCGCCGCCGCTGCGCGCGTGGGACGTGGCCATGTTCGGTGGATCGCCGATGGACGTGCCGGCGATGTACCACGAGCGCAACCCGATGACCTACATCGACCGGGTCGAGGCGCCGATCCTGATGATCGCCGGGGAACACGACAGTCGGTGCCCGCTGGGCCAGGTGATGACGTACGCGCACGGGCTGCGCGCGCGAGGGAAGGCCGTCGAGGTGCACCTGTACCCGGGAGGCCACCACGCGAACGACATGGAGGAGCAGATCCGCCACGTCGAGCTGACGATGGACTTCTTCGCCCGGTACGCGTGAGCCTCAGAAGCCCCAGCTGACGACGCGGTCGATCCGGACCTCGACGATCACCGAATCGCCCTCCTCGATCGGGGCGTCGGACTCGTACTGGGTGAACTTCTCGTACAACAGCGCGCGATCACGCCGGAACTCGAACCCCCCGTCGAGCACGTAGGCCGTGCCATGCAGGACGATGCCCTGCAGGGCGTTCCAGACCTCCGTGTAGTGGTCGAAGGCGATCGCGACCGCCGGGTTCCCGCGGATGTTCGCGACCTTCTGGTTCGGCTCAGACGCGAAGATCACGCGGTCGAGGTCCAAGAACGGCGAGATCGGCACGACGTGAGGCCGGCCGCCCGGATAGACGGTCGCCAGGTGCGCCACCCGCTGACGCTCGACGAACTCCGTCTCCGCCGGCGTCAGCGGGAGGGCGTCGCTCATCCCTCGTCGTTGGTGCTCGAGGACTCGACCTGGCTGTGGATCTGGGCCACGATCTCCGCGTTCGCCAGCGTCGTGACGTCGCCAAGGACGTTCCCGCGTGCGACGTCGCGGAGGAGCCGCCGCATGATCTTGCCCGATCGGGTCTTCGGCAGGTCCGGCGTGAACACGATGTTGTCCGGCTTCGCGATCGGACCGATGACCTTCGCGACGTGGTTCCGCAGCTCCTTGAGCATCGCGTCGTCGGCTTCGTAGCCGCCGCGGAGGGTCACGAACGCGACGATGCCCTCGCCTTTCAGCTCGTCGGGTCGAGACACCACGGCAGCCTCCGCCACCGCGGGGTTGTCCACCAGCGCTGACTCGATCTCGAAGGTCGACAGGCGGTGGCCGGCCACGTTCATCACGTCGTCGATCCGCCCGAGGAGCCAGAAGTACCCGTCCTCGTCGAGGCGAGCGCCGTCGCCCGCCACGTAGGTCTCCGGGCCGTAGGCGGAGAAGTACGTCTGTACGTATCTGTCCGGATCGCCCCAGATCGTCCGCGCGATCGCCGGCCACGAGTGCCGCAGCACGAGGTATCCGCCGCCGCCCAGTCCGACGCTGTTCCCGGCCTCGTCGACGACATCGGCCTCGACCCCCGGGAACGGGAACGCAGCCGATCCCGGCTTCAGTTTCGTGATCCCGGGGAGCGGGGTGATCAAGATCGCACCGGTCTCGGTCTGCCACCAGGTGTCCACGATCGGGCAGTTCTCGCGCCCGATCACCTCCCAGTACCAGACCCATGCCTCAGGGTTGATCGGCTCCCCCACCGACCCCAGGAGGCGCAACGACGAGAGGTCGTGCTTCTCGGGGAACTCCGTGCCCCACCGCATGAACGCGCGGATCGCCGTCGGTGCCGTGTAGAGGATCGTGGCGCGGTACTTCTCGATGATCTCCCACCACCGGTCCTTGTCCGGCCAGTCCGGGGCGCCCTCGTACATCACGCCCGTCGTGTGGTTCGCGAGCGGCCCGTAGACGATGTAGGAGTGCCCGGTCACCCAGCCGCAGTCGGCCGAGCACCAGAACACGTCGTCGTCGCGGATGTCGAAGATCATCCGGTGGGTGGAGGCGACCTGTGTCATGTAGCCGCCCGTCGTGTGGACGATCCCCTTGGGCTTTCCGGTGGTGCCGCTCGTGTACAGGAGGAAGAGCGGGTCCTCGGCCTCGACGGGCTCGGACTCGCACTCGGTCGACTGCCCCTCGACGAGCTCGTGGTACCAGACGTCACGGCCCTGCGTGAACGCGTGCTCGTTCCCGCACCGCTTCACCGTGATCACGTGCTCGATCGTCGGGCACTCCTTCACCGCTTCGTCCGCGTTGTCCTTCAGCGGGACGACCGTCCCGCGGCGCCATGCCCCGTCAGCGGTGATCAGGACCTTCGCCTCGGCGTCGTTGATCCTGTCCCGCAGGGACTCCGAGCTGAACCCACCGAACACGACGGAGTGCGGGGCGCCGATCCGCGCGCACGCGAGCATCGCGATCGGCAGCTCCGGGATCATCCCCAGGTAGATGTTGACCCGGTCGCCCTTCTCGATGCCCAACGCCTTCAGTCCGTTCGCGAGCCGATTCACCTCGTCCGTCAGATCCCGGTACGTGATCGCTCGCTCGTCGCCGGGCTCGCCCTCCCAGTAGAACGCGACCTTGTCGCCACCTCCGGCCTCGACGTGACGATCGAGGCAGTTGTAGGCGGCGTTCAGCGTCCCGCCCGAGAACCACTTCACGAACGGCGGCGTCCACTCCATCACCGTGTCCCAGGGCGAGAACCAGCTGAGCTGCCCCGCCTGTTCCGCCCAGAACGCCTCGTGGTCAGCGTTCGCGTGCTCGTAGATCGAGGGGTCGCTCACCAACGCCTGCTCGCGGAAGCGCTCGCTGGGCTCGAAGACCCGGTGCTCGGACAGCAACGCCTCGATGTTGCGCAGTTCGTCGCTCACGTTCGTTCCCTTCCTCGATGGGCGCGTCGACCCGGTCGGCGACGCACGCAATCGTACGCAGCCCGGTCGGAGGGTCGCGAGGGGCCGTCCGGCCCACCCCGCCCCGTGCCTGACGGGCCGCCCCGATGGGGTGCTTGCATCCACCCCTGACGGGGCCCACGATGCCTGCGAGCCGCCCGATCGGGCGGCTCCGGAGTTCCCAGGGACGGCGACGGAGGAAGGAAGGAGGCGGCGATGGCCGACCAGGCCTACTGCATGAAGTGCCGCGACAAGCGCGAGTTCGAGGGCACGCTCGTCACGCTCGCCAACGGCCGGCCCGCGTTGCAGGGCACGCTGCCCCGTGTGCGGCACGAAGCTCACGAAGATCATGGGCATGGACGCCGCGAAGGCGATGGGCTGGTCGCCGCCGGCGTGAGGCACCGTCTCAGCTGAGACGCGACAACAGCTGCTCGGGGCTGACCAGCACCGGCCCCGACGTGCCTCGGTGGCGGGCCGCGAGGTCCGCCACCGTCGTGCCGCCGAAGACCTCCTGCACCGCCTTCGCGACGTCAGCCCAGAAGCCTTGCAGCCCACAGCGTGAGTCTGCGAAACACGTGTGGTCCGAGGGCTCCAAGCAGAACACCGGGTAGATCTGGCCTTCGATCGCGTCGGCGATCTCCGCGACGGTGATGTCCACGGGATCGCGGGCGATCCGGCACCCCCCACCCGCTCCGCGGAAGCTCTCGACCAGGCCGGCCTTCGACAGCGCCCCGAGCTGCTGCTCGAGGAACCGCAGCGGGATCTGCTGCCGCTCGGCGATCTGGCGCGCCGGCACGAGCGTGCCCTCCTCGCGCCGCTGGGCGAGCTCGATCATGGCGCGCATCGCGTATTCGAGCTTCTGCGAGACCTTCAGCATCCCACCACCCCTGTCGTCCCCAGGCTAGGCACGGGTTCCCCGTGCGTCAACGCGCGCCGGCCGTCCCTGATCCGAGGTATCCAGTCCGGCGCGGTATCACGTCGATGGAACACACGGGTGTACCCTCACCCGACGCAGCGCCGTACCCGAGGCACGGAGGAGGCGGTGCGGGCGTGGCCCGCGTGTTGGTGATCGATGACGAACCGGATGTCCGATGGCTGCTCAGGCTGAGCCTGGAGCGCGTCGGGCATGAGGTCCTGCTGGCCGAAGACGGCCTGCGTGGGGTCGCGATGGCGCAGCGGCAGAAGCCCGACATCGTGGTCGTCGACCTGATGATGCCCGTGATGGACGGCTACGGCGTGCTCGACGCCCTCGCGAAGGACCAACGGACCGCTCACCTGCCGGTGCTCGTGCTCACGGCGAAGGCGCTCCCCGAAGATCAGGTGCGCAGCGTCGAGGCCGGCGCGCGGCGGTTCCTCACGAAGCCGTTCGACCCGGAGGATCTCGCCGAAGAGCTGGAGCGCGTCCTTCGTGACGATCAGGCGGCAACGGACTCGGCGTAGTCGTCGCCGACGACGACCGTCACGGTCACCGAGTCGACGACCAGGTCGTCGAACGTCGACCCGAGCTTCGCGACCTTCGATCCGGGGAAGAACGTCTCCGAGATGTACGCGGCGTCGGCCTTGTTCTGCTCGGCGTTCTCGCCCGGCCGGAAGTAGACCGTGGTGACCTCGACGCCGGCCTGGGGGGCGTTCGCCGGGTCCATCGGGGTCGTGTACCCCTCGCTCTCGAGCATGTCCTGAGCCGTCGCGGCGAGGCCCGGGACACCGGTCCCGTTCAGCACGACCACGCCGATCTCGCCGGTGTTCGGCGACGGCGTCGACGCCGGCTCGTCGCTCGGTGAAGCCGTCGCAGAGGTCGACGGAGAGGTCCCTGGGGATGCCGGGGATGTGGGCGGGGCCGAGGAGGCGGAGGAAGAAGCGGTCTCGTCGTCGAAGCCGTTGGCCAGCACGACGGCCCCGACGGCCACGAGCGCCACGATGATCAGGATGCGTGCGGTCCCCGCGTTCACGGCGCCCATCCTACCTACACGGTCTGCGCACGTCCCCGGCTCACACCCGCACGCCCAGCTGGTCCGCGACGCGGCGGCGGCGGCGCGCCTCGCGGATCCGCCGCAGCCGCCGGACGAGCATCGGATCGTAGGCGAGCGCCTCTGGAAGCTCGATGGCGCGGTTCAGCAGCTGGTGATACCGGGCGGCCGAGAAGCCGAATCGCTCCCGGATCGCACGTTCCTTCGGCGGCGGGAGCTTCCAAGACTCGCGTTCGAAATCCAGGATCGCCCTCGTGCGGGTGTCGAGCTGCATACCGGGGTCGTCCGCCGCACGGCCGTTTCGGATCGGTTCGGTCACGAGGCCGAGGCTATCGAGTCGTACCGGTCGTGCAAGCATCCGCGGCTGCTTCCAGGTGATCCGAACCGGTGAGAGCATGGCCCGGCCACGATGGAAGAGACCACGACGAACGCGCCGGACCACGGGGCGCGGGGCCACCGATCGGTCGCGCGGCTCGCGATGCTCCACAGCCTGGGCACGAAGCTGAACGCGATGCGCGAGGTCCAGGGGATCGGCGCCGCGATCACCGCCGAGCTCGGGACGATCATCGATTACCACAACTGCCGCGTGTACGCGCTGGCGCCCGATGGAGCGACGTTGCGCCCCATCGCGTTCCAAGGGGAGTTCTCCACCGAGTACGAGACCGAGACCTTCGACGAGCTCGTGACGGAGGTCGGTGAGGGGATCACGGGATGGGTCGCCAAGGAGCGCCGGTCGCTGCTGACCCCCGACGCACGGACCGTCGAGTTCGCGGTCACGATCCCGGGAACCGAGGACGACCTGCTGGAGTCGATGCTCGCGGTGCCGATGCTCGCGGGCGACGAGACGATGGGCGTGATCGTCCTGTCGAGCCTCGGCTACGGGATGTTCGACGAGGACGACCAGCGGGTGCTCGAGGTCCTCGCCGGACACGCGGGGGTCGCGATGCAGAACGCGCGGCTGCTCGCCGCCGAGCGTGAAGCGGCGGCGACCGCCGAGACCCTGCTCGGCCTGTCCAAGGCCCTGACGGCCCGCCGGACCGTCGGCGACATCTTCCAGGACGCCCTCGAGTCACTGACGAACCTCGTGAACGCCGTCGCGGCCGGGGCGTACGTCCACGACACCACGACGGGGGACTTCCGCCTCGCGAGGCTCCACGTCACCGAGGGCGCGACCGCGCGGCCACGAGCGTCGATCGCCGACGTCCCGTGGTCGGTCGCGGAGGGGCTCCTGTTGAGCGAGCGAGACCCGTTCGTCGTGCCCCCCGAGATCACGGAGCGGTTACCGTCGGAGTTCCGCGTCATCGAACACCCTGGTGAGGTCCTCGTGACACCGCTGCGATGGGGGGTCGACGGGGTCGGAGGGATCGTCGCGATCTCGGCGAGGGGTGGCCCAGGGTTCACCGAACGAGACATCGCCCTCGCACGGGGGATGAGCGACATCACGACGCTCGCGCTGGGGACCGCACGTCGCCTATCGGAACTGGAGCGGTTCCACGAACTGGTGGAGAGCCTCGATGCCGTCTTCTGGGAAGCCGACGCCGACGACCTGCGGCTCACGTTCCTCGGGGGTCGCGCCGAGGAGATCCTCGGTCAGGGTGCCTCGGCGTGGCCGGACCGGAACACGCGCTGGGGCGATCACGTCGCGGCCGATGACCGCGACGACGTCATCGACGTCTGCCGGCGCGCGATCAACGGCCACCACGACGCCACCGTGGAGTACCGCGTGCCGCGTGACGACGTCGAGCACGCGTGGATCCGTGACCTGATCCACGTGGTCGAGGGGTCCGCGGGCCCGCGCCAGCTCAGGGGGCTGATGGTCGACGTCACCGACCGCAAGCTCGCCGAGCAGGCCCTGCGGACCTCGGAGCGCAAGTACTCGGAGGCGTTCCGTCGAGAGCGCGAGGCAGCGCAGCGACTCCGAGCGCTCGATGACATGAAGAACACGTTCCTCGAGGCGGTATCGCACGACCTGCGCACCCCACTCACCTCGATCCTCGGTTCGGCTCTCACGCTCGAGCAATCGAACCTGGATCTCCCGAGGGACGACGCTCTCGACCTGGTCCGCCGCGTCGCCGGGAACGCCCGGAAGCTCCAGCGTCTCCTGGGCGATCTCCTGGACCTCGATCGCCTGCAGCGAGGCATCGTCACGCCGCAGCGCCGGCCGTACGACCTCCGTCAGTTGATCGGCACGGCCGTGGCCGAGACGGACAACCCCCAAGGCCGTGACATCCACCTCGACGTGGACGATGCCACGATCGACCTCGACGGCGCGAAGGTCGAGCGCATCGTGGAGAACCTCGTGTCGAACGCGCTGCGTCACACCGATCGTGGGGCTCAGATCTGGGTGCGGGCGCGCCGGCAGGACGGCGGCGTCCTGCTGACGGTCGAGGATGACGGAGCCGGGATCCCCGACGAGCTCAAGGAGGAGGTCTTCGAGGCCTTCCGGCAAGCGCCGGGCTCGGCGGCGGGACACTCCCCGGGTGTGGGGATCGGGTTGTCGCTCGTGAAGCGCTTCGCGGAGCTGCACGGGGGCAGCGCCTGGATCGAGGACCGACCCGGCGGCGGCTCCGTGTTCAACGTCTCGCTGCCCGCCTGAGCCGGCAGGCTCCGGACGAGAAGGACGGCCGGGCGGCGGGGGGTACGGCCGCCGCCCGGCCGTCAGGGGCTCCCAAGGGGGGCGGGAGCCCGCTCGCGCGGCGCGGGCGCTGCGCGAGACTCGTCACTCAGATGAACAGCGTGACCGCCTCCTGTGCCTCGAGGAGCATCGTCGTGGCGCCGGCGGGAGGGTCGATGCCGTCGATCAGATCGTCCTTGTCCAGCCCGAGCAGGTCCATCGTCATCTGGCACGGGATCAGCTTCACCCCGAGATCGCGGGCGACCTCGAGGAGCTCCGTGGGGGACGCGACGTTGTGTTCGTCGGCGAGCTTCTTCATCATCGCCGGGCCGGCGCCGACGAAGTTCATCTTGGACAGACCGAGGTGGTCGGTCCCGCCGCGGTTCATCGCCGACATCATCTTCTGCATCCAGTTCTCGCCGGTGATCCGCACGTCGTTCTTGACGAGTGGGAACAGTCCCCAGAACGTGAAGAAGATCGTCGTGTCCATCCCCATGGCGGCACCGGTGGTGCCGAGGATGAACGTCGGCCACACCCGGTCGAGGTCGCCGCCCCAGGCGACGATCACGAGCTTCTTGTGCCTGGCGCTCTCCCGCTCGTGCTTCGCGAGCTCCGCCTTCAGCTCGGCGAGCACCTCGTCGGTCGGTCGGGTCTCGGTGGTCGTGTCGGCCATCGTCACATCACGCCTTCCGGATGAGGAAGCGGAACACGCCCCCGTCCTCGGTCTGTTCGACGAGCTCGTTGCCCGTGTTCTGGCACCAGGCGTTGAAGTCCGGCACCGACCCTGGGTCGGTCGCGAGGGCTTCGAGCAGGTCGCCCGAGGCCAGATCGCGGATCGCCTGTGCGGTCTTCGCGATCGGCAGCGGGCAGCTCAGGCCCTTCAGGTCGAGGCTCTTCGTGACGGCTTGACTCATCTGGTTCACGCTCCCTTCGGCATCGTTCCGGGCGCCTGTTCGGGCAGCCTGCCCTGCGGCACGGTCTCCCAGTAGGCCCGGTTGAAGATCCATTTGGCCATGTGCCAGCCACGGTTCGGCTGTGGCGGAACGGGCGGGTGCTCGTAGTCGAAACGCAGGGCGGTGGCCTGGCCGTTCCCCGTCTCGAGGAAGCACATCACTCGGCCACCGTAGTTCTCCTTCGGCGCCGTGCCGTGGACCAGCGAGGCGATCCTCGAGGCGATCACCGGGGCCTCGAAGTGCGCGGTGGAACCGGACTTCGAGATCGGCAGGTTCGTGGCGTCGCCGAGACCGAAGATCCGCTCGTGTCCTTCGACGTTGAGGGTGTGCTTGTCGGTCGGGAGCCAGCCGCTCGCGTCGCCGAGCCCCGAGTCGATCACGACCTGCGCGCCACGGTGCGGGGGGACGAGGACGAGCAGGTCGTACTCCCTGGTGTCGCCTTCGAGCGAGCTGACCGTGCCGGCCGAGGCATCGACCGACTCGACGTTGAAGAACGTCTCCAGCTCGATCCCACGCTGCTCCATGATCGGCGCGATCAGCTTCGAGGCGCTCTCGATCGTGAAGGCCCGGTTCAAGGGTGACAGCAACGTGACCGAGCTCTTGTCGCGGATGCCCCTCTTGCGGAAGTACTCCTCGACCATCATCGTGAACTCGACCGGTGCGGGCGGGCACTTGTAGGGGATACCGGCCACACCGATCAGCAGGCGTCCGCCCGTGAACCGCCGCAGCTCTTCGCGGAGCCGCTCTGCATCCCCGAGCGAGTAGAAGCCGAACGACCCCTCGGCGAGACCGGGGATCGAGTCGTGGATCAGCCGCGCTCCGGTGGCGATCACCAGATAGTCGTATTCGAGGCTGCCGCCTCGGGCGAGCTGCACAGTCTGCGCCTCCGGATGGATCCGGACGGCCTCCTCGATCGCGAGGTCGACACCCTTGCGCAGGAGGGTCCGCTCGTCACGCGAGAGCCAGTGACCGCTCGCCTCACCGAGGGCGACGTACAGGTACCCGGGCTGGTAATCGTGCATCCCGGTCGGGTCGACGACCGTGACGTGGACGTCCTTGCCGAGCTCTTTGTCGAGCAGGTTGGCGACGAGGGTTCCCCCGACACCGCCGCCCAGCACGACGACCCGTGCCGGCATGGGTCACTTCACCTTCCGGATGACGAAGTGCGCGTAGCCTTCGTCCTCGACGATCTCGACCATCTCCTGACCCGCCTTCGCGACCCACGCGGGGATGTCGGAGCGCGAGCCCTCATCGCTCGAGAGGACCTCGATCACGTCGTCGACCTGACCCTCGCGGATCGCGCCGATCAGGCTCATCAAGGGACCCGGGCACGGCATGCCCCGCGCGTCGATCGACCGGGTCACATCTGTCGTCGTCATGGATGACACCTCCTGTGTCGCTGTCGCTCGGATATCAGATGAAGGTCACGGGGCCTTCGGCCGCCATGAAGAACGAGGCCACACCCCAGACGCCGTCGACCAGCGGGTCGAGGTCGTCCTGGGTGACGTGGAACATCTCCATCGAGTCGGCGCAGGCGTGGATCTGGACCTCGCCGAGGTCCTTCGCCTGGCGGAACAGCTCCGTCCAGTGGACCTTGTTCTGGGCCTGCATCGCGGCCAACCCTTCCGGCCCTGCCTCGGGAACGACCCCGTGGTCCTTCATGATCCGATCGGAGCGGAACGCATCGAGCGCCCAGTACTGGAGGAAGATATCGACCTTCCGGCCCATCGCCGCCGCACCGACCGCGAGGATCGCCGCGGCCTGCAGCTTGTCGTCGGTGCCGGAGAACAACACCACAGAGAATGAACCGTCATCGCTCATGGGCTGTACCCCTTCTGTGAACGTACCCCGTCTTCGAACGTACCCCTGTCGTCTTCCGTTCCATCATCGGTGCTCCAGCGCCGAACGCGGGGGGACCGGGGTCCCGGACGATTCGGGGCTTTCCGGAGGAATACGGGGGGCTTCGGGTGCGTTCCCGCTTCGGTTCACCACATGCGTGGGTAGCATCCGGCCATGCTGGATCTCCTGATCGACGGCGGGCGCGTGCTCGACGGCTCCGGCGACACGGGGTTCGATGCGGCGGTCGGGGTCGCCGGGGACCGGATCGTGGGGGTGTGGCGCGAGGGCGCCCCCCGCGAGGCGCGGCGGACGGTCGATGCCCGCGGTCGATGCGTCGCGCCGGGGTTCGTCGACGTGCACAACCACTCCGACCTGTCCGCGCTCGTGCTGCCGACCTTCGACAGCTACGTCCGGCAAGGGGTGACGTCGGTCGTCGTCGGCAATTGCGGGTTCTCGCCGTGGCCGGGAGGATTCGGCGACGGCATCGCGCTCGCCTACGGAGACCCGGCCGCGTACGACGAGCCCTCGTGGCCCGGCTACGGCGACTACCTCGCCGCGATCGGGACGGCCCGGCCAGCCGTGAACGTGGCGACGCTCGTCGGTCACGGGACGATCCGGAGAGAGGCCCTGGGGATCGAGCCGCGCCCGCCGGATGCGGGCGAGCTCGCACGGATGCGGCAGTGGGTCCGTGAGGCGATGGACGCCGGTGCGTTCGGCGTCTCGTCCGGCCTGATCTACGTCCCCGGGATCTTCTCGACGACCGACGAGGTCGTGGCGCTCGCGGAAGCGTCGGCAGAGGTCGGTGGGCTGTACGCGAGCCACATCCGAGGAGAAGGGGAGCATCTGTTCCGGGCCGTCGAGGAGGCCCTCGAGATCGGGCGGCGCGCCGGCCTCCCCGTACACGTCAGCCATCTCAAGTGCGAGTCGTCGCTCGTCTGGGGACGGGCGGGCGACCTGCTCGGACGCCTGGCGGACGCCGAGGACGCGACCGCGGACCAGTACCCGTACACGGCGTGGAACTCGTCGCTCGCCTCGCTCCTTCCTCCCTGGGCGCCGGTCGGAGACCTCGAGCGGCTCGTACGCGATGCGGCGATGCGCGACCGGCTCCGCACGGCCGTCGAGCTCGGCGAACCCGGCTTCCAGTCGTCGGTCCACGGGGTCGGCTGGGACCGGATCGTGGTCGTGGGGACGGGCGACGTGCGCTGGCGCGGGATGAACGTCGCCCGGATCGCCGAGGAGATGGGGTTCGATCCGTTCGCCGCGTTCGTCCGACTGCTGATCGAGGACCCCGACACGAGCTGCATCGGCCACGCGATGCACCACGAGGACGTCCACACGATCCTCGCGGCCCCGGGGGTCTTCGTGGCGTCGGACGGGTCCGCCGACGCACCCGACGGACCGGGTGCCGACCTCCCGGTGCACCCCCGCGAGTACGGGACGTTCCCGCGGGCTCTCGCGCTCGCGCGCGACGCGGGCCTCCTGCCGATCGAGTCGATCGTGCGCAAGATGACGTCGCTCCCGGCGGAGCGGTTCGGGTTGCGTGACCGGGGTCGCATCGCCGAAGGGAGCTTCGCCGACCTCGTCGTGTTGGATCCGAGCGACGTCCGCGATACCGCGACGTTCGAGGACCCTCACGCGTTCCCCCGAGGGATCTCGACGGTCGTCGTGAACGGTGAGATCACATGGGAGGAAGGCATGGCGATCGAGCGGTTCGGGCGGGTCCTGCGCCGCGGCGAGGCCACCTAGCGGGCGCAGGCTCCCCAGAGGCCCCGCCCTGCCTCCCGTGCCGCGCGCTGCGCCCGCTCGAAGCGCTCGACGTACGCGACGTTCGGTGGGATCGTGAGCAGGACGCCGGCCCCCTGCGCCAGGATCGACTCGTTGACCAACTCACCGGCGAGCCACACGTAGGCGAGCGTCCGCTCGTAGCGGTCCGTCCGCTCGACGTCGTACTCGAGGTCGACCTGCGCGCCGTCCAGCCGCCCGGTGGTGTAGTCGGTGGCCTCCCGCCCGAAGCACTCGAGTTCGGTGTACGGGCCGTCCTTCTCAGGCGTGTCGATCCCGATCAGACGGACCGTCACCTCGCGCCCGTCCGCCAGGACACGGATCGTGTCCCCATCGATCACGTCGACGACGCGGGCAGGGGTCCTGGCGCCGATCGACGGGGACACGTCCTGGGCGCTGGTTGCGCACGCTGCCGGAAAGGCGAGCAGGAGGAGCCCGACCAGGACCGATCGCGGTCCGTTCGGACCGCCCGTGCTGTTCGTCACGCGCGAACGTCCTCCCGCAGAGCCGGCGGTCGGATTCGAACCGACGACCTACCGATTACAAGTCGGTTGCGCTACCGGACTGCGCCACGCCGGCCAGGGCGCGAGTCTACCCCCGCCGGAAGGAGGGCCCGCTCGCGGCGAGTGCATAGATGACGAAGCCGTTGAGCCCCATCGTGATCAGCCCTGAGCTCGTGCCGCCGTCGAGCGCCACGCTCAGCCCCATCACGACGCCGACCACGCCCAGGACGATCCCGAGGGGTCGACCGATCGGAAGCAGCAGCGCGACCAGCAGGGCTCCGACCAGCTGCGCGACCGCGAGGCCGGCGGACACCCACAGCGACGAGCCCTCGAGCGACAGCAGGCCCGCTGCCACGCCGTTCATCAATGCCGACACGAACAGCACGACCGCGGCCGTGGTCACGATCGCTGACCGCCGTCCGGGTCGCTCTCGCGCGGGCGCCTGCGCCGTGATGTCGGACAGATCCTCGAACCGCGATCGACGCGGCTCGCCCTGACTGGGAGGCGACGGCTCCATGGCCAGTCATCATCCCCCGGATGGCGGCTCGCGCGTGGGAAGCACCCACGCGTACAGGACCGCCGCCAACGACGCAGCCGCGTTCAGCGAGCCCACCTGCCCACGCAAGGGCAGCGCGACCAGCAGATCGCACCGTTCACGGACCAGCCGCGAGATGCCTGTGCCCTCGCTGCCCACGACCAGCGCCAGACGACCGTCGGGGCACGGTGTGGAGAACACCGTGTCCGGCGCCTCGCCGTCCAGACCGACGGCGGTGAAGCCGGCGTCCTGCAGGCGGCCGAGCGCCTTCGCGATGTTGGCGACCCTGGCGTGCGGCAGATGCGCGAGGGCACCCGCGGACGCGCGGACGGCGGCGGCGCTCACCGGGGCGGCACGATGGGTCCGCGTCACCAGCATCGCTGCGCCGGCCGCCTCGGCCGAGCGTGCTGCCGCCCCCAGGTTCTGTGGGTCCTCCACCCCGTCGAGGACCACGACGACAGCGTCAGAGGCGAAGGCGAAGGTCGCCAGCTCACGCTCGCCGAGCGACGGTCGCACCTCATCGGCACGCGTCCGCGCGACGATGCCTCGATGATCTTCCGCCCCCGCCAACGCGTCGAGGCGCTCACGCGGAACCTCCGACACCCGGACGCTCGCTCGCTCGGCCGCAGCGCGCACGTCGCGGAGCCCCTCACCGCGGCGCGCGCCCCGGGCGACCAGTACCTCAGTCGCGACACCTGCACGGACCGCTTCGAGCACGGCGCGCTTGCCGGAGACGATGCTCACGTCACCACCGCGACCGCGAGGCAGCCGATGCCGTCCCCCGTCAGGCCCAGCCCCTCCGGCCGAGTCGCCTTGACCGAGACACGAGCGATCTCGATCCCCAGCGCTGCGGCGAGCCGCTCGCGGATCTCGTCGCGCCGTGGTGCGATCGCCGGGCGCTCGCAGATCACGGTCGCGTCGCACGACACGGGGACGAGTCCGGCCGCGCCGAGGATGTCCACCGTCTGGGCCAGGAGCGTCGGTCCGGCGATCCCCTCGACAGCGGGGTCCGTGTCCGGGAAGTGCTGCCCGACATCGCCGAGCGCCGCGGCTCCCAGCAGGGCGTCGGCGATCGCGTGGCACACGACATCTCCATCGGAATGACCCGCCAGGCCGTCCCCATCGAAGCGGACACCGCCCAACCGGAGCTCGCGTCCGACGGCGAACCGGTGGACGTCGAACCCCAGTCCCGTGCGCGGGGCATCACCCATCGACGTCTCCGAGCCTCGCGCGCGCCCGGACGAGGTCCAGCATCGTGGTCACCTTGAAGTTGCCCGGATCCCCGCGCACCGTGATCACCCTCCCCGTCTCCTCCAGCAGCATCGCGTCGTCGGTGACCGACGTGCCTGCCTCTGCAGCGGCTTCGTGGGCGGCCCGAAGCGCGTCGACCCGGAAGGCCTGGGGCGTCTGGGCGAGGCCCAGAGACGCGCGGTCGACGGTATCGCGCACGCGTCCGCCCACGACGCGTTTCACGGTGTCGGTCACCGGCAGCACGGGCACCACGCCGTCGACACCCTCCGTGACGGCGGTCACGACCGTGGTGAACAGATCCGGGGGTGCGAACGGGCGCGCGGCGTCGTGAACGGCGACGATGGTCACGTCCGATGCCAGCTCCGCGAGCGCGGCCCGCACCGACGCTTGGCGGGTCCGACCACCGGTCACGACCGCCGTCGGGACCTCGAGCACCTCCAGACACACGCGCGCGTCCCCTTCGTAGCCGGGTGGCGCGGCGACCACGATCGAGGAGATCGCCGGGGAGGCGGCGGCAGCAGCAGCGGCTGCGGCGAGGATCGGCCGGTCCCCCAGCGAAAGGAAAGCCTTGGGCACCTCGGCGCCGAGGCGCCGACCGGCACCGGCAGCAAGGATCACCGCGGCGGCGCGCATCCGTTGCCCGGTCACGCGCGAAGCATCGCAGACGCCGACGACGGATCGCTACCGGGTTGCCGGTTCGGCTTCGGGCAGGCTCGCGAAGATCATCCTGCCGGTGGCCGTCTGGATCACGTTGCGGACCCGCGCTTCGACCTCCGAGCCGATGCGCGCCACAGCCTGCTCGATCACGACCATCGTCCCGTCGTCGAGGTAGCCGACGGCCTGCCCGTGCTCGCGACCCTCCTTCACCAGCCGCACGACCACCTCGTCGCCGGCCGTGTAGGGCGCGCGGAACTTCGCTGCGAGCGCGTTGACCTGCGCGACGGGGACGCGCAGCGCCTCGGCCACCTTCGCCATGTTGTGGTCGACCGTGATGAGGGAGGCGCCGCTCTCGCGGGCCAGGCGGACGAGCGCCGCATCCACGTCCATCACCCCTGCCTCCTCGACGAGCTGGAACTGGACGGTCGGCGCTCGTTGGAGTTCCACGAGCACGTCGAGGCCACGGCGCCCGCGCTTGCGTCGCCCGGGGTCCGACGAATCGGCGATCGCCTGAAGCTCTCGGAGCACGCCTTCGTGCAGCAGGATCGTCCCCGAAACGAACCCGGTCGCCACGAGATCGGCGACCCGGCCGTCGATCAGCGCGCTCGTGTCGAGCACGTGCAGATCCCCGCCCGAGCGCGAGCTCGCCCGGGGCTTCATGCCGACCAAGCCGAAGATGTCCTCGTGTTTGGCCTGACCCAGACGCGTCCCCAGCGAGCCGAGGACCAGGAAGATGAACACGGCCGCGGGCCACGTGTACGCCAGCGGCACGAACAGCAACGGGATGCACAGCAACGCCGCGACCACGAGGCCGACCACGAGGCCGACGACCCCCCCGGCGATCTCGGCGGCTGGTCGGCGCCGCAACTCACGCTCCAGCCCGGAGACCGCCTGAAGGGTGAGACGCCCGAAGATGCCGCCAAGGACGTAACCGGACCCGGCACCGAGGAACACGAACAACAGCGCGCGCCGATCGGTGACCGCCGACGCATCCGTGGCCGCCATACCGATGTGGTAGCCGGCGGCGCCCAGCACGGCCACGAAGATCAACCGGACGCCCTCCACCAGGCGCCCGCGCAACCGTGTCTTCCGGTCGTCTGCCCTCATCGTCGTTCCTACCCCGTACGGGACGTTGGACGTCCCCTGCAGGGGTCATCGGAACGATGCCGACCGAACCTGAGACGGGCCCGCATGGGCCCCCGGGCGGCTCAGCCCTGAGCCGCGACCACCTTCGCACCGTGGGCGTCGTCGAGCACCCCGTCGATCATCACTTCGGCATCCGCCTCGGACTTCCCGGTGGCGAACGAGAGCTCCGAGATCAAGATCTGGCGGGCCTTCGTGATCATCCGCTTCTCGCCCGCGGAAAGCCCCTTCTCGCGGTCACGGATCGCGAGGTTCCTCAGCACCTCCGCCACCTCGTACGGGTCACCGGAGTGCAGCTTCTCGAGGTTGTTCTTGAAGCGACGGCTCCAGTTCGCCGCCACCGAAGTCTCGTCCTCGGTCAGGACCTTGAGGATCTTCTTGGCCTCCGTCTTGCTCACGCAGGCCCGCAAGCCCACCTGTTCCGTGGAGTCCGTCGGGACGAGCACCGTCAGGTCGCCGTAGACGACCCGCAGCACCAGGTACTTCCGCTTCTCCCCGAGGAACTCCTTCTCACGTACCTCTTCGACCACCGCCGCCCCGTGTTCCGGGTGCACGACGGTGTCTCCTTTGCGGAACGCCAACGAACCCTCCCTCGATAGAAGCGAGATCACGCTGCGGGAATCGACTAGTTCGAGGGTAGCATCCAGACGCTTTCCCCCGCAAGACGAAACCGCAGGTCAGAGGGCTATGATCGGCTGCCGACATGGCTCGAAGGGCCTACGCCGGAAGGCGAGTCGGAGCCGTCGTCGCAGGTGGGAGGGCCCAGGTGAGCGCCTCTCGGAGATGACGGACCTCGACCGTTCGAACCCCTGGGGCGGGACCCACATAGCCCTCGGGGACGAACACCACCTCGCACCCCGCGACCCGAGCTGCCTGGAGCCGCTGAGCCATCCCCGGCGCGGTGCGCACGAGCCCCGTCAGCGCGACCTCACCCACGAAGGCGCTGCCGGCGGGAGGAAGGGCGCCGGTGGCGGCCGACGCGATCGCTGCGGCCGTCGCGAGGTCGCACGCAGGGTCGTCGATGCGGAGCCCACCGGCGGTGGCCCCGAACAGCTCGGCGCGCCCGAGAGCGAGACCGAGGTTACGTTCGAGCACCGCTGCGACCAGCTGGAACCGGCGGGCATCGAGCCCCGTCGCCTGGCGACGCGCCGGTCCCTCGGTCCCCCCGACGAGCGCCTGGATCTCGACGGCGAGCGCACGACGACCCGATCGAGGCAATGCCACGGCTGCGCCCGGAACCCGATCGCCGGGCACGAGCTGATCGCTCGGATCGATCTGCACGAGTCCTTCGGCTCCCATCTCGAACCACGCCACCTCGCCCTCGGTCCCGAACCGGTTCTTGCCGCTCACGAGCACGCGCAACCCCGACCGAGCGTCACCATCGAACGTGAGCACGACGTCGACCGCATGCTCGAGCGCCCTCGGCCCGGCGAGATCCCCGTCCTTCGTGACGTGCCCCGTCAACAGGACGGCGATGCCCTCCGACTTCGCCAGACCGACGAGGGCGTCGGTACAGACGCGCACCTGTGAGACACCACCGGGCATCTGGGAGCCGCCGCCATCCCGGAGGGTCTGTATCGAGTCGACCGCGAGCAGGAAGGGCGCCGCGGCCCTGGCGGTCTCGATGACCTCGGCCAGGTCACGCCCCGACGCGAACGAGACCGCATGCCCCGCAACCCCGATCCGCCGGGCGCGGCCCGCCACTTGGTCGCGCGACTCCTCGCCGGAAACCAACAGGCACGGGCGCCCTGCCTCGGCGAGCCGTCCGACCAACTGCAGGAGGAGGGTCGACTTGCCTATGCCGGGCTCCCCGGCGAGAAGGACGACCGACCCGGGGACGATCCCGCCTCCGAGCACGCGGTCGACGCCCTCGACCCCGGTACAGACCCGAGGGTCGGGGCTGGAGGGTCCCCCGAGATCCGTGGTGTGGACGACCGCCGCGCGCGCGGAGGGTCCGACGATCGACTCGTCGACGCTGCCCCACTCGCCGCACGAGGGGCACCGGCCCGCCCACTGCCCGAGCTGTTGTCGGCACACGCGGCACGCGAACGTGACCTTCGACTTCCCCACGAACGCGACCCTAGTCGTCGCCTCCGACACGGTAGGCTCCCGGCCCATGAGCGAGATGGGACAGACGCTGACGACGTTGTTCGCGCTGCTGGCGATCGTCGCGAACGTGGCGGTGCTCGGGTTCATCGTGATCGCGGTGGTCGCTCGGGTGTCGGAGGGCGGAGCGACGCCTGCGCGACACCGTGTGGGACCGGTTCGGCGACATCGCCCTTCCCCTCGGCGCGCTCGTCGCCCTCACCGCGACGCTGGGAAGCCTCTACTACTCCGAGGTGCAGAACCTGATCCCCTGCACGCTCTGCTGGTACCAGCGGATCGCCATGTACCCCCTGCCGCTGATCCTCGGTATCGCCGCGTGGCGCCGGGACCGGGACGTGTGGCACTACGTGCTTCCGATCGCGCTGATCGGCGCCGCGATCGCTGGGTACCACTACCAGCTCGAGTGGTTCCCGGACCAGGGCTCTGGTGCCTGCTCGCTGGTGACCCCGTGCAACGTGATCCCGTTCGCCCGGAAGTTCGGGTTCATCACGCTCGCGTACATGGCGTTGTCGGGCTTCCTGCTGATCGCGGCCCTCTCGTGGATCGCGAAGCAGACCGCGCACGCCGAGGACTGAGCATGTCGGACCCGAGGACTACGGTCGGGCCCTCCCCGGAGGAGGTCTCACCGGATGGCGTCGGGTCCCGGACACGGAGCCCCCGAACACCCGCTCGTCCTCGTCACGTGGCGTGACGCGTACTTCGACTTCGAAGGCGACACCGTCACGCTCGAACGCCCGGACTACCTCGTCCGGACGGTGGGGTTCCTCGTGGCACGCGGTCCCCGGTTCCTGCGATTGGCGCAAGAGGTGCTCCCCGACGGAGAGGGCTTCCGAGCGGTGACCCACGTCCCGCTGCCCGTCGTGGAACATGTGCAGCATCTCCTGGCGCCCGAGTGAGATCCGGGGTAGAGTGAAGGTTCACGCGGCGTCACCGAGCGTCGCACCACGACCGGAAGGAGGGATGAGCGATGACCGAGGCCCTTGCCATCGTCGTCACGTCGCCGCGCCCCTCCGGTCGTACCCTGCGCTGACGCGCATCGGGTTCGCTCCTGCAGGGCCCGCGGTTCCCATACGCCCACACCCTGCACACGAAGGAGCACCGCGTTGCGACACGACTCGTTCGAGCACTTCTACGACGAAGGGCTCGTGGAACGACACCTGAAACCGCTGAAGCACGGCAAGGAGGCGAGCGTCCACCTGTTCCGTGCGAACCCACGGACCACCGGCGAAGAGCTGGTGGCGCTGAAGCTGTACCACCCGCTCGACCGTCGCGACTTCCGCGACGAGACGCTGTACCGCGACGGCGAGTTCATCAAGGAGCGGAGGATCCGTGCCGCCCTGGACAGGAAGACACGGTTCGGCCGCGAGGTCCAAGGGGGCCTATGGGTCTCGCGCGAGTGGGAGACCCTCCGGCTCCTGCACGGGGCCGTGGCCGTGCCCCGTCCGATCGAGTGGACCGACGACGCGATCTTGATGGCGTACGTGGGCGATGTCGACGTCCCCGCGCCGCGATTGCAGGACTACCACCACGACGACCTCGACGAGCTGGAGGCGATCTGGTCGCAGGTCCATGCCGCCATCGAGCGCATGCTGTACCGCGACGTCGTCCACGGCGACCTGTCGAGCTACAACCTCCTCGTCTGGGACGGCGAGATCGTCGTGATCGACTTCCCTCAGGCGGTCGACGCGAAGAAGAACCGGCACGCCGAGGCGTTCCTGTTGCGCGACGTCCACCGGCTCGCCGACTTCTTCGAGCACCGAGGGCTGCGACTGCCGTGGGACGCGATCGCCGCGGACCTGTGGACGGCATGGACGTACGCCGACCTGGTGCCCGAAGAGCTGCGAGGTCTCGTGATGGATGATGCGTGAGGACGCGCTCGGAGGCCGCCGCGACGTCAGCCCGTTCGATCAGGCCTCAAGCAGGCGTCAAACGGGAGACGTGCTGGCCGTGCAGGCTCCCTCGGGTGCCGCCGGTCGTGCCGCCGGTCCGGTGGTGCCGGACCGGGTGCGGGGCCCCGATCGTGGTGACGACGAGATACAGCGCCACGACCGCGGCAGCGATCTGCAGCGTCACGCCCAGGAGCAGTCCGGCACCGACGGTGAACCACACCACCGACTGGCCGGTCCCGCCGAAGAGCGACGCGAGGAGGCCGAGAGTGATGGGGTACTCGACGCCCAACATCGGATCCACCTCCAACCTTCCACCTCCCATGTTGTCACCGAGAACCGTTGCGGCGCCGCACTCCTAGTCAAGCCGAACCTCGCTCTCGTCCGGTCCCGAGACCGAGCCGGAGCCCTAGGGACCTGCTGGGGTTCGTCGGCGTAGGGTCCGATGATGGCTCGCCCTAAGCGCGCTGCCCCCCAGCGGCATCTGGAATGGGTGATGCAGGCAGGAGGCGAGGTCGTGCGGCTCTCGGAGCGGTCGGAGACCGCTCCGAGGGACTTCCGGACGTTCTTCGAGGACGAGCACCGGCGGCTGTTCAAGACGCTGTACTTCGTCACCGGGGACGACCAGGAGGCTGCCGACCTCATGCAGGAGGCCTTCCTGAAGCTCTGGGAGCGGTGGGACCGGATGGATCGGATCGACGACCCGGTCGCCTACCTGTTCCGCACGGCGCTGAACGGCAACCGGATGCGGCTGCGGGCCGCGCGCCGAACCGCCGGCAGGCGCCTGCCGATCGGATCCGTTCGCGACGGGTTCGATGACGTGGAGCTCCGGGAGGACGTCAGGCAGCTGCTCGGTGCCTTGGCGCCACGGCAACGTGCAGCCCTCGTCCTGCTCGACCTGTACGGCTACGGCTCTGAGGAGGCCGGTCGGATCATGGGCATCCGCCCATCGACCGTCCGTGCGCTCGCATCTCAGGGTCGTGCCGTCCTCCGCACCGCAGGAGGCCCGCATGGCTGAGCTGAAGGAGCTGTTCGACATGACGACGAAGCACAAGGAGCCGGATGTCGGCTCGTGGCAGGAACAGGAGCGACGCCAGCGACGCACGACCCAGAACCGCAAGCTCGGCGCGTACGGCGCGGTCGCCGCGCTGATCGGCGGGCTGGTCGTGTTCGCGCTCGTCAACCGCCAGGGTGTCGGGGAGGAGCAGCCGGCTGGAACTCCGACGTCGTCGCCGGCGGACGCGTTGGGTGGTACTGGCTCGCACTTCTACGTCGACCTCGAGACCGGCGAACGGACCCGGGTGGGTGCGGTGCTGTCCGGAGCTCGGCTGCCAGAGGTGTCTCCGGACGGACAGCGGATCGCCTACAACACCTGCTGCGGTGGCGACTCGATCCACGTGGTCGCGCTCGACGGGTCCGACCGCCGGACCGTCACGCCCGCAGCGCTCGACGGGTACCACCCGACGTGGGTCGACGACGGGACGATCCTCTTCCAGGCTCGACCCACCGGCACGGACGCGCTCGGGGACCTCTACACCGTGGACGTGTCGACCGGCGAGATGACCATGGTCATCGACCTGCCGGACGAGCGGAACGGCTCCTGGATCGTCAGGTCCGACCTCAGCCCCGACGGCACGACCGTCCTGTTCCACCTCCCGCGGGGGAGGGGCGAGGGCGTGACGTGGGACCTGTGGACGGCGCCGCTCGCGGGCGGAGAGCCGACCCTGCTACGGAAGGACGCCGGGTTCGCCGCGTACGAGCCCGACGGGTCCATCGTGTTCCTCGACCATCCGTATGCCTTCGTCGGGGACGAGATCTGGATCATGGACGGCGCCGGCAGCGACGCGCAGCCGCTCGTGGAAGATGGGAGCCGCCTCAGCTGGCCTACCGTCTCGCCCGACGGCACGAAGGTCGCCTACGGGAACGGCGGGAAGATCGAGGTCGTCGACATCGACACCGGAGAGATCGTCAGGATCGACGCGGACGGGGAAGAGGCCGCGTGGTACGACGAGGTCACGCTGATCGTCGACTGACACGATCCGACTTCCCTCACGGGTCCGAGATGCGCGAACGCCGGGGCGAAGCCCCGGCGTTCGGCCTTGAAGGTTCCCTTCGGTCTACTCGGGCGAGCCCGCGAGCTCGACGGGCGGGACATCCGGCGGCAGCGCCGCGTTCGTCGACGTGAACACGATCTCGCCGTCGACGGCGTCCACCAGGACGGTCTCGCCGGCCCGGTACTCCTTGTGCAGGAGCTTCTCGGCGAGCGGGTCCTCGACGAAACGCTGGATCGTCCGACGCAGCGGACGCGCTCCGAGAGCCTGGTCCCAGCCCTTCTCGGCGAGCAGGGTCTTGGCGGCGTCGGTCAGATCGATGTCGATGTCCTTGGCCTGCAACTGCCCTTCGAGACGGCGCATCATCAGGTCGACGATCTGCTTCACGTCGTCGATCGCCAACGAGTGGAAGACGATGACCTCGTCGATCCGGTTCAGGAACTCGGGACGGAAGCTCTTCTTGAGCTCCTCGTTCACCGTCTCCTTCATCTTCTCGTAGGTGACGGCGTCATCGCGAGCGGCGGTGAAGCCGATCCCGATCCCCTTCGCGATGTCCCGCGTGCCCAGGTTCGAGGTCATGATGATGATCGTGTTCTTGAAGTCGACCTGATGACCCTGCGAGTCGGTCAGGCGGCCGTCCTCCAGGATCTGTAGGAGCGTGTTGAACACGTCCGGGTGCGCCTTCTCGATCTCGTCGAACAAGATCACGCTGAACGGCTTGCGTCGGACACGCTCGGTGAGCTGGCCACCCTCCTCGTACCCGACGTAGCCGGGAGGCGAGCCGATCAGCCTGCTGACCGTGTGCTTCTCCATGTACTCGGACATGTCGAGCTGGATCAGCGCGTCTTCGTCGCCGAACAGGAACTCCGCGAGCGCCTTCGACAGCTCGGTCTTCCCGACCCCCGAGGGGCCGAGGAAGATGAACGAACCGGACGGACGGCGCGGGTCCTTCAGGCCGCTGCGCGTGCGACGCATCGCCCGCGACACGGCCGAGATCGCTTCCTGCTGGCTGATGATCCGCCGGTGGAGCTCGTCCTCCATGCGGAGCAGCTTCTCCGTCTCCTCCTCGGTGAGCTTGAAGACGGGGATACCGGTCCAGATCGACAGGACCTCGGCGATCTCCTCCTCGTCGATCTCCGACAGGATGTCCATCTCGCCGGCCTTCCAGGTCTGCTCGCGGCGCTGGCGCTCCTCCTGGAGCTGACGCTCCTCGTCGCGCAGACGCGCGGCGAGCTCGAAGTCCTGGCCGTCGATCGCAGATTCCTTCTTGAGTCGAACGTCGGCGATCTTCTCGTCGACCTCACGGACGTCGGGCGGCGCGGTCATCCGGCGGATCCGCATCCGCGAACCGGCCTCATCGATCAGGTCGATCGCCTTGTCGGGCAGGAACCGGTCGGAGATGTAGCGGTCGGCGAGGTTCGCCGCCGCCACGATCGCCTCGTCCGTGTACGTGACGCGGTGGTGCGCCTCGTAGCGGTCGCGCAGGCCCTTGAGGATGTCGATCGTGTGCGTGACGCTCGGCTCCTGCACCTCGATCGGCTGGAACCGGCGCTCGAGGGCCGCGTCCTTCTCGAGGTGCTTGCGGTACTCGTCGCGGGTCGTGGCGCCGATCGTCTGGAGCTCGCCTCGGGCGAGCATCGGCTTCAGGATGCTGGCGGCATCGATCGCGCCCTCGGCCGCACCGGCCCCCACCAGCGTATGGAGCTCGTCGATGAACAACACGATGTCGCCGCGACTCTTGATCTCCTTGAGGACCTTCTTCAGGCGCTCCTCGAAGTCGCCGCGGTACCGGGACCCCGCGACGAGGGCGCCGAGGTCGAGCGTGTAGATCTGCTTGCCCTTGAGCGTCTCGGGAACCTCGCCCTTCACGATCGCCTGCGACAGCCCCTCGACGACCGCCGTCTTGCCGACCCCGGGTTCCCCGATCAGCACCGGGTTGTTCTTCGTGCGGCGCGACAGGACCTGCATCACGCGCTCGATCTCGCGCTCGCGTCCGATCACGGGGTCGAGCTTGCTCTCTCGCGCGAGCTGGGTGAGGTTCCGCCCGAACTGGTCCAGCACGGCCGATCCGCCCTGGGCCTGCTCGCCCTGGCCGCCGGCCGCGACCGTCTCGCCCTTGCCTCCGGTGTAGCCGGACAGGAGCTGGATCACGGTCTGGCGGACCCGGTTCAGGTCGGCACCGAGCTTCTGGAGGACCTGGGCGGCCACGCCCTCACCCTCACGGATCAGCCCGAGCAGGATGTGCTCGGTCCCGATGTAGTTGTGACCGAGTTGCAGCGCCTCCCGAAGCGAAAGCTCCAAGACCTTCTTGGCACGGGGGGTGAAGGGGATGTGACCGGTGGGGGCCGCCTGCCCCTGGCCGATGATCTCCTCGACCTGCTGGCGGACGGCCTCGAGGGAGATGTTGAGGGACTCCAAGGCCTTGGCGGCGACGCCCTCGCCTTCGTGGATCAGCCCGAGCAGGATGTGCTCGGTCCCGATGTAGTTGTGGTTGAGCATCCTCGCCTCTTCCTGGGCGAGGACCACGACGCGGCGGGCCCGGTCCGTGAATCGCTCGAACATGTCACCATCCTCCGGGCCGAAGCCCGTCCGTCCATCACCCCAGGGATCGACGGACCACGTCCTTCCCCCGAGGTACATATGGCGCTGGAACCGTGGCTCGGTCCCGGCGCCTTCCGCAACCGAGTATACCCGTGGGGTCCGAAACCCTCGGAACGAACCCAGCCGTGTGGGCTGACCCGTGAACCCCACCCTCTCCCATTCGGACGGTCGAGGCCCCGGGATGAGCGCCGTCCGTGAGTTCTGCGTGGCCCGAACTGACCAGCTGAGATTCCCCCGGGGCCTGAACGGCTCGCGACCGACGCCGGGGCGTCGCGCGTCAAGGGGCCGCGCCCACCTGCCGAACCCACGAACGAGGCCGACGAGGTCCCGCCCACATGTTCCGTCGGAAGGGACCTGGGGACGTTAGGAAGGAGATGCTCGTGCGCGTGCTGGTGGTGGACGATCACCCTGCGTTCCGCAGGGCACTGTCGTCCGCGCTCGAGATGGTCGACGACATCGAGGTGGCCGGCGAGGCGGGGGGCGGGCTCGATGCCTGCGCGATAGCCGAGCGCGTCCAGCCCGACGCGATCGTGATGGATCTGTCGATGCCCGACCTCGACGGGATCGGGGCGATGCGCAGGATCCACGAGCGGAGCCCCGGCGTCCCCGTGGTGATCCTCACCGCCCACGCCGACGCTGGGACCGAGCGGGAGGCGTTCGCCGCGGGCGCCCGAGGGTTCCTCCCGAAGGGCACGGGGCTGCAGGACCTCGTGATCGTCCTGCACGAGGCCACCGAGAGCGACTGACGCGTCGCCTCGGGTCCTACGAGCGCGTGTGCTCGATCCCGCGGATCCGGCCGCTGAGCTCCGTGAGGAGCACCCGCATCACGCTGGCGTTGTGCTCCATGAGGGCCTCGAACTCCCATGCGGTGATCGCGAGGGTCGTGAGCTCGTCGACGGCCGTGACGGTCGCCGAGCGCGGCTTCCCGTCGATGATCGACATCTCCCCGAAGTAGTCCCCGGGTCCGAAGCGCGCGACCTCGGTCCCGCCGATCGAGACCGCGGCGTTGCCCGCCAGGATCAGGTGGAAACCCACGCCGCTGCGGTCCTCCTCGAGGACCGGCTCGCCCGGCGCGTGTCGGACCTCCTTGCCGATGTTGAGGATGTGCTTCAGGGCCGAGTCGGGCAACCCGTGGAACAGCGGTACCTGGCGGAGCTCGTCGATCGTGGCGGCCATCGGTCCATCCCTCTCGCTCGTCGGTCGGCGCGAGCCTAGCGCGGCCGGGAGCGGTCGCGCCACCGCACCGCGGCGGCTACTCGGGGCGCTGCGACGGGAACATGATCAGGTCACGCAGGCTCTGCTCGTCGAGCAGCAGCAGCAGCAGGCGGTCGATCCCGAGCCCGAGCCCGCCCGCCGGTGGCATCCCGTGCTCGAGCGCGCGGAGGAACTCCTCGTCGAGCGGATGGGTCTCCTCCTCGCCGGCGGCACGGAGCTCCGCCTGCAGCTCGAACTTCGCCCGCTGCTCGTCGGGGTCGGTCAGTTCGCTGAACGCGGTGACCAGCTCGACGCCGCCGGCGATCAGGTCGAAGTGCTCGGTCAGCCCGGGGTTCTCGCGGTGAGGTCGGGCGAGCGGGGACACCTCGCGTGGGAAGTCGCAGACGAACGTCGGCTCCCAGACCGTGTCCTCGACGAGCTTCTCGAACAGCTCCTGGATCACCTTGCCGGGCCCCCACACCTCGTGGAGCGGCACGTCGTGGCGGGCCGCGATCTCACGCAGGTCGGGTCGGTCGAGGGTGATCTCCTCGCCGGTGGCCTCGGTCACGGCATCCAGGATCGACAGACGCCGGAACGGAGGCGTCAGGTCGAGCTCGCCGTCGCGGTACGGGATCCGGAGGTCGTCGGGATCGCGCCCCACGATCGGGGCGACCGCGCGGGCGGACGCGACGAACAGCGACTCGGACAGCTCCATCATCGTCGTGTAGTCCCCGTAGGCGTGGTACGCCTCGAGCATCGTGAACTCGGGGTTGTGGTCCCGATCGATGCCCTCGTTGCGGAAGATCCGGCCCATCTCGTAGACGCGCTCGGCCCCGCCGACCAACATCCGCTTCAGGAACAGCTCCAGCGAGATCCGGAGCTTCATGTCGAGGTCGAGCGTGTTGTGATGCGTGATGAACGGTCGCGCGTTCGCCCCGCCGGCCACCGTCTGCAGGATCGGTCCTTCGAACTCGAGGTAGCCACGCTCGTCCAGCAGGGAGCGCATCGCCTTGAGGACCGCAGCCCGAGCCCAGAAGGCGCGGCGCGGCCGCTCGTCGGCGATCAGGTGCAGGTACCTTCGCCGTTGCTGCAGGTCCGGGTCCTGCAGGCCGTGCCACTTCTCCGGGAGCGGCCGGAGCGACTTCGTCAGCATCGCCCAACGATCGGCGAAGACGCTGAGCTCCCCCCTGCGCGTCGTGCCCACCCGGCCGGTCACCCCGACGATGTCGCCGAGGTCGAGCTCTTCGAGGAGGGAGAACGAGGGGGTGTCGAGGTCGGCACCGTTGAAGACCAGCTGCAGGTCGCCGCTCCGATCCCGGAGCGTCGCGAAGATCAGCTTGCCCATGTCGCGCTTGAGGACCACCCGACCTGCGAGCGTGACCACGTCCTCGGTCACGGAGTCGGGAGCCAGGTCCAGGTGGGCGGCGCGCACGTCCGCCGTGGCGATCGGCGCGTCGACCCCCAAGGCCTCCTGCAGGCTGAGAGCGAACGCTCGATCACGCCCGAGGCGCTCGAGGCTGTCGCGGCGGGCGGCGAGGACCTCGGCTTCACGCCCGTGCTGCTCGGTATCCTCGCGCGGCTCGTCGCTCACCCGTCGTCTCCCACGTTGCGCTCGTGGACGAGCCGGAGCCCTTCGAGGGTGAGCCACGGCTCGTGCTCCGTCACGGTTCGGCAGTGCGGGATCACGACCGGCGCGAGGCCCCCCGTCGCCACCACGGGGGAGTCGGGAGCCTCGAGCTCTGCGCGGATCCGCTCGACGATGCCGTCGACCTCGCCGGCGGTCCCGTAGATCAGGCCCGACTGGATCGCCTCCACCGTGCTCTTGCCGACCGGCGACCGAGGCGGCTGCAGATCCACCCGTGTCAGACGGGCCGCCCGGCCGACCAGGGCGCTCGCCGAGATCTGGAGCCCCGGTGCGATCACGCCACCGAGGAACTCCCCTCGCGCCGACACCACGTCGAAGTTCGTCCCCGTGCCGAAGTCGACCACGATCGACGGACCGCCGAACCGCGTGAAGGCCGCGAGGGCGTTCACGACCCGGTCGGCGCCGACCTCACGAGGGTTGTCGGTCAGCACCGGGACTCCCGTCTTCGTCCCCGGACCCACGACGACCGGTTCGAACGACAGGTAGCTCGCCGCCATCTCACGGAAGCTCGAGGTGACGTCGGGCACGACGCTCGCGATGCACATCCCGGTGACGTCGCGCCGAAGATCGAGGTCACGGTGCTCGAGGAAGCCGGCGAGCAGCAGGGCGACCTCGTCGGGGGTTCGTTCCGCGCGGGTCGACATCCGCCAGGTGTGACGGAGATCCTCGCCCTGGAACACCCCCAGGACGATCTCGGTGTTGCCGACGTCGGCGGTGAGCAGCATCTAGTCCTCGAACTCGAGTCGGAACGTCGGTCCAGCATCCGCGACCACATCGGGCCGCGACAACCGCGCCGCGTGATCGTCGAGGAGATCACCCTCCGCGGGAGGGACCGCGCCGGTCGCGACGGCCGAGAGTCGTTGCAGCCACGTCAGCGCGACCGGCGCGGCGCCGCGGATCGCCGCGAGGGCTCCGCCTACCTCAGCCACCGGGTCGCCCGGGGCGATCGGGGCCCCCTCGTCGACGAGCGCACGGGTCCGCACCCCGAGACGGCCGAAGATCTCCTTCGCCACGGGCACGCCCGCGATGACACCGCCGGACGTCGCCACGATCCGAACGAGCCCGACGGCCTCCGGATCCTCGTCGGGGTCCGGCACGATCGTCATGATCGACGGCAGGACGGCCTCGAGGATCGTCGGACGATCGAGCATCACGCGTTCTCCGGCCTCGGCAGGGCGAGCGTGTCGATCAGCCTCGCGCTCGGGAACCGAGCGGCGACGATCGCCCGCGCGGGACCGTCGATCCTGACCGGAGGCTCGAACGTCGCCTCGTCCACGACGGCCGCATAGTCGAGCCGGGCGAGCGGCGTCGCGCCGATCTCACGCGCCATCGCGGCGACCAGCACGGCGGGATCGCGCTCCCCGGCGCGGGCGCGCTCGGCCGCCTCGGTGAGCGCGAGGAACAGACACCCCGCCTGCTCACGCTCTTGCAGGCCCAGGTAGGCGTTGCGCGACGACATCGCGAGGCCATCGGGCTCCCGAACCGTCGGACAGGACACGATCTGGGTCCCACGGATCTCCGGCGTCTCGGACACCATCCGATGGATCAGGAACAGCTGCTGGGCATCCTTCTCACCGAAGAACGCGTCGCACGGCCCGACCACGTGGAACAGCCGTCGCACGACCGTCAACACGCCGACGAAGTGAGCCGGCCGGGCCGCTCCTTCGAAGAGGAGGCCGACGGGTCCGACGTCGGGAACCGTGAGATCGAGCCCAGGCGGATAGACCTCGTCGACCGGAGGCGCCCAGACCGCATCCGCACCGGCTCGCTCGCAGACCCCCAGGTCGGCCGGCTCGTCGCGCGGGTACCGGTCGAAGTCCTCGTCCGAGCCGAACTGACGTGGGTTCACGAAGATCGTCACGACGACACGGTGGGTCCGGGCACGGGCCCGCTCGATCAGCGAGACGTGCCCGGCATGGAGCGCTCCCATCGTCGGGACGAGCCCGACGCGGAGCCCATCAGACCGCCAGCCATCGGCCAGGTCCCGTACGCCGGCCGCGGCCCGGATCAGCTCCACCGGTCCAGCACCTCCTGGACCGCAGCGCGTCGCTCGGGGTCGAGCCGTCCAGCGATCACGGCCAGATCGAGCGTGGCACGGGCGAGCACGACGTACACGGGCACCGCCTCCGGGAGCCGCGAGGCCAGGGCCTCCAGGTTGCGGGCCACCGTCCCCGAGTCGCCTCGGACGGCCGGGCCGGTGAGCGCGGCGGCCGCCCCGAGCCGCCCCACGTTCTCCACCGTGGCGCGCTGGAGTGGCTGCATCGCACCCGTCGGATCGGGGACGCCCGCCAGCTCGAACGCCCGTGCGGCCAGGCCCGAGAGGGTCACGAGGTCGTTCGACGCGAGCACGGCCGCCGCGTGGTACAGGGGTCGCGCCTCGTCGGAGAGGCGGAAGGGTCGGGCCCCCAGATCGGTTGCGAGCCGCTGCCCCACGGCGTACCCGTCCTCGTCGTCGGCGGTGACCGCGGCCACGCATCCGGGAAGCTCCTCGATCGCACGTTGCACATCGGGGAACGTCTGGAGGGGATGGACCGCGAGCCGTCGGGCGCCCAGGTCGGCCGCCGCGTCGAGCGCGGCGAGCCCGAGCGCACCGGAGCAGTGGACGACCCAGCTCCCGGGTCGACAGGCGGCGGCGAGCCCTGCGACCGTCGCCGCCACGGCGTCGTCCGGCACGGCTACGACCGCGACATCGGCCCCGGAGACGGCCTCGTCGGGCGTCAGGACCGGGACCCCCGGAAGGAACATCGCGGCGCGTTCGACGGTGGCTTCACGTCCGGTGACCCCGACGATCCGGTGACCGGCCGCGGCCAGTCGCACCCCGATCGCGGTGCCGACCCGTCCCGCGCCGACGATCGCGATATCCATCAGGCACCCCCCGCCGCCGCGACCCACACGATCGGCCCGTCGGGTACCGGGGCCCCTTCGGGAAGCTGCAGCGGCACCTGCTCGCCGTCGGGGCGGACCACGAGCAACCCACCGTCACGCGAGACGAACAGCTCCCCGCCGTCCACCCCGAAGGATTCGGTCACGTACACCTCGGTGGCGAGGGATCCCAGCACCAGCGTCGGGGGTCGCGAACGCTCCCGTATGGGCTCCACGGCATAGACGCCCCGCACGTCCCCGAAGGTACCGAGCACGTACCCGGTGCGACCGTCGAGGGCCCACCCGAGGAACCGCTCCGGCATGAGTTGGCCCACATCCGGATCCGCATAGGGCAGCACGAACCGGGTACCCGGGAACGCGGGGTCTGCGTAGGCCAAGCCACCACAGCTGTCGACCTCAGGACCCTCGTCGCACACGGTCGTGACGAGGGCGCCGCCGTTCGGTGTCACCGCGAACAGCTCCACATCCCGGACCCACGCGTCGGCGACGCCATCGGACACGCGCGCCACCCACGGTCCGTCCGGATCGAGCAGTCCAACGTGTGGGTACAGCCCATCGAGACCCACCTCCGTCAGCGCTCCGCAGATCTCCCGATCGAAGCGCACCTTCACGCCGCCGACGGCGAAGCTGAGGGTCTCGACCCGCAGGACCGAGCACGGGCCGGCCACCTTCGACGCCGCCGCGACCCGGTCACCGCCCGGCGACCAAGCCGCCCGATCTCCTTCCAGCACCGGGGCGGGGACGTCGCTCGAGGCGAAGTTCCTCAGCAGGCCCACCACCTGGCCGTCCCCGTCTTCGGATATCACCCCGATCCACCCACCCTGCGGTTCAGCCTCGTACGCGTTGACGAGCTCGACGGGCTCGCCGACGGTGGGACCTCTGCGCAGGTCACCCGTCGCCAGGTTCCAGATCCACAGCCGGGAGCGATCCTCCGACTCCGAGACCGCGAACACCAGATCACCCTGGAGCCCCGGAGCCGGAGCCGCGGGAGCCGCGGGTGGCGTGGCCCGCCGCAGCACGACCCCCACCACCACCGCGAGGACCACGATCGCCGCGCCCGCGATCCACCCCCCGCGCCGAGCGACCACGGAGGGCTCGACGGGTGCCTCCGGCGTGGAAGGGTCGAACGACTCCGCCGATGGCGTGGCGAGCGACGGCTCCGGACGGGGTCGGGAGGCAGATCGCCGTCGGAACCGGCGTCGCCGCGAGGGAGCCGGGGTCCCCGCGGGACGGAAGAGCCCCGCGCCGCACGACGGACACCGGCGATCCTTCGTCTCGCCGATCCAATCGCACCGCAGACAGAGCTTCTCGGTCACGGGCGCAGTGGGGGGGCGAACGGCCGCGCGACGCCGTCGAGCGGCCGGTCGAGCAGCCGCTCCCCGGTGGGGAGCACGGGGTCCGGATCGATGTCGAGCAGCGGCAGGACGACGAACGCTCGCTCGGCGAGCCGCGGATGCGGCAGCGTCAGGCCGGGATCGTCGATCACCAGATCGTCGATCAGCAGCACGTCCACGTCGATCGTCCGCGGCCCCCACCGCACCTCGCGGGTCCGACCCAGAGCGTCTTCGACGTCGTGCGCCGCCCCGAGGACCTCCTCCGGCGTGCGGTCGGTGGACATCCGCACGACCGCGTTCAGGTAGGGCGGTTGCCCCGCGGGGCCGCCTACCGGCTCGGTCTCCCACACGCGCGACGACGCGACGAAACGCAGCCCGTGCTGGGTGAGCGCGGCGCAGGCCGTACGGAGCGTCGCGAGCCGGTCGCCGAGGTTCGATCCCAACCCGAGCGTGACGATCGCCACGACCTCAGCCCTCCGGCAGGGTCACCGCGGCCGCGACCCCATCGATCCCGAGGCGGGTCGCGGCGTTCGGCTTGTGCACGACGACCGTCGCTCGCATCACCCGATCGACACCGAGGCAGACGTGCGCCACCTCTTCGGCCATCGTCTCGATCAGGTCGAACGAGCCCTCGCTGACGACCGCACGCACGGCCTCCGTGATCCCCCGATAGTCCGCGGTTCCTCCGATCGTGTCGTCTCCGACCTCGACCTCCAGGTCGAGGTCCACGACGAACGGCTGTGGCTCGTCCTTCTCTCCGGGTCGCGCGCCGTGGCGGCCGTCGGCTCGGATCCCCGACAGGAACAGGTGCGCTCTGCTCATGCGTTCGGTCCCACCTCCTGGTCGGCTGGGTCGGGCACCTCGGCGTCCTCGTCGTCCTGTTCGTGCGGAGCCAGATCGACCCACGGCGGACGCCGCTCCAACTGGAGGGTGACGATGCCCTCGTGGCCGTGCGGCGCGCCCAGGTACCGGGCCCGGAGGTACTCGGCGATCAGCACCCCCACCGACTCGAACGCGTCGTCGAGCAAGAAGTGGCCGCTGTCGGGCACCACGCCGAGCGCCGCACCGGGGAGTTCGTCGGTCAGTTTCTCGCCCACGTCGACCCCGACGAACGGGTCCTCCTCGCCCCACAACAGCAACACCGGGATGTCGTGGGCGGCCATCGCGGTCCCGACACCGGCCAGCCTCGGTTCGGGCCCCGGTGCGGGACGCGGAGGCGACGCGAGGTAGGTCGCGAGGTCGCCCTCGGGCAGCGACGCGAACTCGACCGACCCCCGCTCGATCACCTCGCGCGGCGCCATGTCTGCGGGCCCGGTCGCCTCGAGCGCGACCGGATCGATCAGGATCAATGCGTCCGCACGACCCTCCATCGCGAGCAGCTGCGCCACGCCGCCACCATGCGAATGCCCGACGAGCGCGACACGGTCGACCCGGAGCGCGTCGAGCACCTCCGCCACGACGGCCGCCTGCTGCGCGAGCTCGACGTCGCCGGTCAGGTCGGGGACCAGGACCCGGAACCGGGCGGCCAGGAGCGGGATGAGCCGCCGGAAGACGCTCGGTCCCACCGGCCATCCATGGAGGCAGACGACGGTCTCGCCCGACCCCTCGTCGAGGCACGTACGGGGGCCCCGCGAGGTCGCGACCACCGCCACGTCAGCCGGTCCCCCGCCACAGCGCGTCGGTCACGCGCAGCGCCCGTACCGTGGCCGCGACATCGTGGACCCGCACGACGTCGGCGCCGTTCGCCGCACACCAGGCCGCGGCGGCGATCGAGCCTTCGAGACGATCGACGGCACGCTCGACCCCGCTCAGCGACCCCACGAACCGCTTCCGGCTGACCCCGACCAGTACCGCGGCATCGAGATCCGTGAACGCCTCGAGCGCCCGCAGCACAGCGAGGTTGTGCTCGAGGTCCTTGCCGAAGCCGATCCCGGGGTCGACCGAGAGCCGGTCGGCCGCTATCCCCGAGAACACCGCCGCCTCGACCCGTTCACGCAGGTACTCGTGCACCTCCGCCACCACGTCCTCGTAGCGCGGGTCGTCCTGCATCGTCGCCGGATCACCACGCATGTGCATCAGGACGAGTCCCGCGCCCGAGTCGCGCACGACCTCGAACATCGCCGGGTCGCGCCCACCGCTCACGTCGTTCACGACGGCGGCGCCGACCGCCAGGGCCCGGGCGGCGACCTCCGCGTGACGCGTGTCGACGCTCACGGCGACATCCGGGCGGGCAGCGCAGATCCCCTCGATCACCGGCAGCACCCGCGCGAGCTCCTCGTCCCGCGGCACGGGGTCCGCGCCGGGACGGGTGGACTCGCCGCCGACGTCGACGAGGTCGGCCCCCTCGTCGGCCAGGCGCGCACCGTGCACCACGGCATCCTGGACATCGGCGAACCGCGTGCCGTCGCTGAACGAGTCCGGCGTGACGTTGACGATCCCCATCACCAGCGTGCGCGCCCCGAGCGCGAGCGAGTGGTCCCGGCAACGCCACAGGCGATCGGTCATGACCTCATCGTAGACCCGGGAGTCCGTCGCGGTACCGGCGGGTCAGCGCATCCCGATGTGGTTCATCGCCTCCTGGCGGGTCCGTGCGTCGGTGCGGAACAGCCCCCGCACGGCGGAGGTGACCGTGACCGCGCCGGACTTCTTCACGCCGCGCATCGTCATGCACAGGTGCTCGGCCTCGATCACGACGAACACACCCCGCGGGCTGAGCGCCTGTTCGATCGTCTCGGCGATCTGGGTCGTCAGCCGCTCCTGGACCTGAAGGCGCTTCGACAGCACGTCGACGACTCGGGCGATCTTCGACAGCCCGGTGATCTGCCCGGACTTGTTCGGGACGTACGCGACGTGGGCTCGCCCATTGAACGGCACCATATGGTGCTCGCACAGGCTCGTCAGCGGGATGTCGCGCACCATGATCATCTCGTCGAAACCGGCGCCCTCGACGACGGTGACGAGCGGCGCGGGGTCCTCACCGATGCCCGCGAGGATCTCCTCGTACATCCGGGCCACCCGGCTGGGCGTCTCGCGCAGCCCTCCGCGGCCGGGGTCCTCGCCCACGCCCTCGAGGATCAATCGGACGCCCTGTTCGATCTTCGTGCGGTCCACGTTGGCCATGACCCCCGATGCTAGCCGCCCGCGTCGGGCGACGGTGACTCGACGACGCGGCACGGGAGCTCCCCCGAAGGTCCGCAGGGCGGCGGGCTCGTCAGAGCGACGACGGCGATCGCCAGCACGAGGAGCACCACGGCCACGGCGGTCACCTTCGCGAGGGTCACGACCGCGGCGAGCGGATCGCGTTCGCTGCTCGGTGCAGGCGCCGAGCCCGCTCTGGCCCGGTGAGCGGGGACGGCACCTGGCCCACGAACCTGGACGTTCCCGGTTGGACCCGGCGCGGCACGCGCCGCCCGTGGTCCGTGCATCGCCGCACGGTGGAGGTCGTAGGTGCGGCGCCGCGCGTCGTCGGACAGCAGTTCGAAGGCGCGGGTCGCCTGCGCGAACCCGGAGGCGGCATGCGGGTCCGTGGGGTTCGCGTCGGGATGGAGGCGCCGCGCGATCGAACGGTACGCCGAGTGGATCTCCTCGGGACCCGCAAGAGGGGAGACCCCCAGCACGGCGTACGGGTCGAAGGCGACGGCGTCGAGGTCGGCCATCGGCCGAGTCTAGGTCAGCTCGCCGGCACGAGCGCCTCGAGCACGCCCGGGAGCCGGCTGAGGTCCGACAGCTCCCCTGCCCGCGGGAGGTCGCTGACCTCTGCGCGTCGGTTGATCCACACGCACGGCAGGCCGAGCGCCGCGCACGGCCGCACGTCGTGGAACAGGGATGCCGCGACGTGCACGTGTCGGGCCCGATCCGCGCCGGAACGCTCGAAGAAGGTCTCCCAGTGGGCGAACGAGGGCTTGTACGCTCCGATCTCCGACGCGACGACGGAGAGGTCGACCTCCACGCCGATCGATCCCAACGAGGCCTCGAGGAGATCGGGATCGGTGTTCGACAGGACCGCGAGCCTCCACCCGGCGTCGCGGAGCTCGCGAAGCACGGTCGCCGTCTCGGGGAACGGCGGCCACGATGCGAGCGACTCCGACAACGCACGCTCCGCACCCCCGGGGAGCTCCAGGCCCTCGGTATCGGCGACGGCGGCGAGGGCGGCATCGAGGACGTGCCGGTAGGAGCGAGCGCCGTCGGCCTGCAGCCCCGGCTCGACCTCGTGGTAGCGCGCCAGGAGGACTTCGGGGGCGGTCGAGGGCCAGACCGACGCGAGGCACGCCCGCACCCCGCCGTCCCAGTCGATCAGCGTGCCGTAGCAGTCGAAGGTCGCCCAGCGCGCGTCCACGTCACCCCATCGTGGCGGGCGGCGTGGGCGGAGGGGTCCCGCGTTCCATCGCCTGGCGCGACACGGCCAGGCCAGCGCTGCGCTCGTGGAGGGCCCGCGGGGAGCGCTTCTCGATCGCGGAGAAGAAGGCGACGACCTCCTCGCGGTCGAGCGTCTCGCGCTCCATCAGCAGGTCGGCCAGCGCGTCGAGCTTGTCCCGTTGCTGGGTGAGGATGTCGAGCGCGACGTCGTGCGCCTCGTCGATCATGCGCCGGACCTCCTGGTCGATCTCGAGCGCGACGGCGTCGGAGTAGTCCGGCGTCGAGCCCCAGTCGCGGCCCAGGAAGACCTCCCCCTGCTTCTGCCCGAGCGTCCTCGGCCCGATCAGGTCGGACATCCCGTACTCGGTCACCATCTGGCGCGCCACCTTCGTGGCGCGCTCGATGTCGTTCGCGGCGCCGGTCGTGATGTCGCCGGCGACGATCTCCTCGGCGACCCGGCCGCCCATCAGCATCGCGAGCTCGTCGCGCATCTGCTCGCGCGACATCAGGAACTTGTCCTGCTCGGGCAAGGTCAGCGTGTAGCCCAGGGCCCGCCCGCGCGGGATCACGGTGATCTTGTGGACCTCGTCGGTGCCCGGCAGGACGTGGGCCACGAGCGCGTGCCCGCCCTCGTGATAGGCGATCAGCCGCTTCTCGTTCTCGTCCATGATCTTCGACTTGCGCTCGGGTCCCGCCATCACCCGGTCGACGGCCTCCTCGACCTCGTGCATCGACACGACGGTCTTGGATCGACGTGCCGCGAGCAGCGCCGCCTCGTTGATCACGTTCGCGAGGTCGGCGCCGGTGAACCCCGGTGTCCGCCTCGCCAGCACATCGAGGTCGACCGTCGCATCGAGCGGCTTACCCTGTGCATGGACCCGCAGGATCGCCTTGCGGCCCTCGAGGTCGGGGCGGTCGACGATGATCTGCCGATCGAACCGCCCGGGCCGAAGGAGCGCCGGGTCGAGGATGTCGGGCCGGTTCGAGGCCGCCATCAAGATCACGGTCGACCGCTGATCGAACCCGTCCATCTCGACGAGGAGCTGGTTCAGCGTCTGTTCCCGCTCGTCGTGGCCCCCACCGAGGCCGGCACCCCGGTGACGCCCCACCGCGTCGATCTCGTCGATGAACACGATCGCCGGTGACGCCTCCTTCGCCTGCTCGAACAGGTCCCGGACCCGCGCCGCGCCGACACCCACGAACATCTCGACGAAGTCCGAGCCGCTGATCGAGAAGAAGGGTGCCCCGGCCTCGCCGGCGACCGCGCGCGCCAGCAGCGTCTTCCCGGTCCCCGGCGGACCGAACAGCAGGACCCCCCGCGGGATCTTCGCGCCCATCGCCTGGAACTTCTGTGGGTTCTGGAGGTACTCCTTGACCTCCTGGAGCTCCTCGATCGCCTCGTCGAGGCCGGCCACGTCGGAGAACGTGGTCTTCGGCATGTCCTTCGACACCTGCTTGTGGCGGCTGCGACCGAACTGCATCACGCGGCCCCCGCCGGCCTGCGAGCGGTTCATCAGGTAGAAGAGCGCGCCGATGATCAGCGCCGTGGGCAACAGGGTCCACAGCAGCGAGGCGAACAAGCCGTCGTCGCGCTCAGGGACGATGTCGTACGGAACCTCCGCGGTCTCGAGCTCTTCGACGAGCCGGGCGACCAGTTCGCTGTCGTAGGTGGAGCGGTACCCGTCGCCGTTCGTGAGCGACCCGGTGATCGTCTGGGAACCGGCGTCGAGGCTGGCGTCTTGGACCTCGCCGGCCTGGACCTTCTCGATGAACTCCCAGGTCTGCAGCTCCGTGCCGCTCGAGCGGTCGCCGAACATGGTCAGTCCGAGGAGCAGCACGAGGGCACCGGCCAAGATCCACACGGTCGGTGTCTTCATGATCTGCCGAACGGGGGGTTCTTTCGCGCTCAGTGGTCGCTCCTCGGGGTACAGACGCGACGGGCCCCGGCGTCACGCCCGAGGCCCTGTGGCGATGGTAGCACCGGCTCGCGGGAGGGCAACCCGGACCCCGACGGGGGGCGCCGGATCAGGCCCCGCCGTAGGCTGCGGGCTTGAGCGTCGCGATGTACGGGAGGTTCCGGTAGCGCTCGGCGAAATCGAGCCCGTACCCGACCACGAACTCGTTCGGGATGTCGAACCCGACGTAGCGCAGGTCGAGCTCGACCTGCTGGATCCCTACCTTGCGCAGGAGCGCGGCGACCTCGAGTGACGCGGGCTTGCGCGCCGCGAGGTTCTTCAGCAGGTACTTCAACGTGAGCCCGGAGTCCACGATGTCTTCAACGACGAGCACGTCGACCCCGTCCAGGTCGTGATCGAGATCCTTCAAGATCCGAACGACCCCCGAGGACTTCGTCGCGGCCCCGTAGGAGGAGACGGCCATGAAATCGAACTCGAGCGGCAGCCGGATGTAGCGGGCGAGGTCGGCCATCACGACGAACGCACCCTTCAGCACGCCCACGAGCAGGATCGGGCGTCCCGCGTAGTCCTGGGTGATCCGCTCACCGAGCTCGGCCAGCTTCGCCTGGATCTCCTCGGAGGTGATCAGGACTTCCTCGATGTCGGGGGCGAACGTATCCACGCGAGGTCCGGAGTCTACCCGCGCGGCCCCGGAGCGCGTTCGACGATCACGTGCGTCCGGTCACGCCGGGCACGCATGCCGTCAGGGAGGTCGCGGCGACGGCCGGGGCGCCCGCCAGCCAGATCGAGGACCGCGTCGATCGCGGGCTTGGACCAGGGCGCGGCCGCGTCGGTCGACAGGGCGTCGTAGGCAGCCAGCCGCACCACCCGAGCAGCCACCGGGGTCGGGAGCGCGGCCAGACCCGCGGCGTCGATCCGCATCACGTCGGTCGACGGCCGATCCACGATCCGGCCGTAGGCGTGCAGGCCTTCGACGTACAGCTCCTCGAGGTCTCCTCGGACCGTCGACGCGGTCCGCGCGAGCGAACGCTTCACGCCACGCCCCGTCGCCTCCTCGAGCGCAGGCAGGGCCCCGTGACGGATCGCGGCCCGCAGCAGCCGCGGATCCTCGTTCATCGGGTCGCGACGAGGCCGCAGATGGAGCGCCCGGCAGAAGGCCTCGACCTCCTCGCGGGTGACGTCGAGGAGTGGTTGCGCGAGACCCGATCCCACGCCACCGGGGTGGATCCCGGCGATGCCCTCCAGACCCGTCCCGCGGACGAGGTTCAGGACCACGGTCTCGGCCTGGTCGTCGAGGGTATGGCCCTCCGCCACGACGTCGGCCCCGATCGCCCGGCGGACGTCGGTCGCGACGTTCATCCGCGCCACCGTCGCCCATGCCTCAACCGACGAGCCCTTCGCCGGGGCATCCACGGCTTCCCGGAGGTGGAACGGCACACCGAGACGGCCGGCGAGCCGCTGAACGTAGCGTGCATCCCGATCGCTGTCGGACCGCAGCCGGTGATCGAAGTGGAACGCCTCGACGCGGATCTTCAGGAGCCGCCGCAGGTACCACATCGAGTACAGGAGGCAGACGCTGTCCGGACCGCCGGACACCGCCACGAGGACGCCCCCGCCCGGGCGGACCAGCTGGTGCGCCCGCACGGTGGTCGTGACCTGCGTGAGGACGCGGGCAACGGCCGGGGGGCGTGGCGCGCCGGCCATGTCAGCCCGGGATGCGGGCGACCCAACGCGCAGGTTCGGCGATCTCCGGGCCGGTCGGCAGGTGATCGGGGGACGCCCACACGAGGTTGAAGCTCTCCTGCCCCGCACGTGCGATCACCTCGCGGACGAACCGCTCGCCCGCGTCGTACTGGGCCACCTTCTGATCGAAGCCGATCGCGCGCTGGACCTTCTTCTCGACGCCCTGCACGCTGCGCCGAGCCGCGAGTGCACGCTTGAGCCTCCCTAGGTCGTGAACGTGGTCCTTCGCGACCTCGTTCATCACGTAGCTCGCGTGCCCCTCGAGCAGGGCCATCATCGCCTGGGTCCGCTCGAAGACCTCACGCTGCTCCGGGGTCAGCAGGAGCAGGATGCCCCCGGGACCTCGCACGTCGGCCTCCCCACGCCTCAGTTCATCGACCGCGCGTGCCAACTGCGCTGCCAACTCGCCCGACGAGAAGGAGACCGTCGAGAGGTACTCGTCGACGAGGCTCGAGAGGCGACCACGCAGCCACGGCGCCGCGGAGAACTGGACCCGGTGCGTGACCTCGTGGATCGCGACCCACAGCCGGAAGTCACGCGGCGACAGCCCGTAGCGTCGCTCGGTGTCGATCAGGTTCGGTCCCACGAAGTAGATCAGACCCTCGTCGTCGGCCGGCAGGAAGACGTCGTACTGGCCGAGCACCCGGCGCGAGACGTATCCGAGGATGCCGCCGGCCTGCACCGCGAGAGCCTTTCGGCCCACCGGCCGGTCAGGTCGGGTGGCTACCACGCGTTCCGCGAGCGGCTCGAGGAGACGCTGCAGCCCGAGGAGGTTCTGGCGGATCCAGTCACCGCGACCCATAACCCAGGCACGCGAACGGAACCCGGAGACCTCCAGGTCGGTGTGATCCGTGACCAGGCCCTCCGCGCGCGTGACGAGCCCGGCGAGATCCTCGCGGACGCGGGCGCGGTCGACGGGCGGGACACGGGGGCCAGGTCCGGCGATCCGCCTGCCGACGTCGAGCGCCATGGTCCAGTCGGCGAGCCGGGCCGCCTGGGACCCCATCGACCAGTCGACGTTCGTCGCGGGGTCCACGGGCACGAGGGGTCAGGCCCCTCCGGCCGCCTTCTTCTTGGCAGCGATCATCGCCGCACGTCGGGCCTTGCCCTCGGCGATCCTCCGGTCGGTACCGGCGGCCAGGAGCTCCTCGAGCGTCTTGTCGAAGGTCTCCTGATCCATCGAGACCTCCTGGCGCTCCTCTGCAGCAGGCGCGGGAGCCGCGGGTGCAGGCGCGGGAGCCGGAGCGGCCTCGGCCGCGGGCGGTGCGGCGGCGGCGGGAGCCGGAGCGGCCTCGGCCGCGGGCGGTGCGGCGGCGGCGGGAGCAGGAGCGGCCGCGGGCGGTGTGGCGGCGGCGGCAGGAGCGGCCGCGGCGGCGATCGCCGAGGGCACCGCGGGAGGCTGGACCACGACCGGGACGGCCTGCGAGAGGTCGACGGCGCGCCGCGGCGGCTCCTGGCCGGGGAGGACCCTGTCCGCGTGGACCACGCGCGCGCTCTCCTCGTCCTTGGCGAACCGCGGCGCGTACCGGAGGTAGAAGATCACGATCACCACGACGGTGAGCACGCCGATCAGGAAGATCGGGCGGAACAGGAAGTCCCACACCCATCCGCCGTTGTTCACCTCAGGCGTTGCGGTCGGGTGGACGGAGCTCTGCGCCAGCACGGACCCGGCCCCCAACAGCAGGCAGAGGGTGGCGCCGGCGAGGACGGTGAGGGTCGCGCGCAGGGTCTTCATCGCGCGGGGATTCTCGCAACCGAGCGGGCTCCCGGCAACCGGGGGCAGGCGGGCGATCGGAGCCGGAGGGGGGATTCGAACCCCCGACCTACCACTTACGAGGCGGTTGCTCTGCCCCTGAGCTACTCCGGCCGGGCAGTGACGGAGTGTATCAACGGCGCAGGTCAGGACCCGGGTGAGGAGGCGTGGTGCCCCCACCACGGCCCGGACACGAGGCAGCCCCCTACCGCCGCGACGAGGCTCCTGGGATGATGCGGCCCATGAAGACCGAGCCATCGAGAGAACAGGGCGCGATCCGCCGCGTGATGGTCGGAACCGACCGCTCCGAGACGGCCACCCGCGCCGTCGACTGGGCAGCCTCCTTCGCCGCCAGGTACGACGCGGAGCTCCACGTCGTCCAGGTCGTCTTGCCGACCAACCCCGCCACCACCGAGTTCGGGGCGGCGGAGGCGACGCGCGCCGCGGCCACGGCGGAGGATCTGGAGGTCTACGTGCACGAGATCGCCGGTGAACGCGGCGTCGCGCACGTGGTCCTGGACGACGACCCGGCGATGGCGATCGTCCGCGCCACCGAGGATCACGAGGTCGACGTGCTCGTCGTCGGCAACGCCGGCATGGCGGGACGCAAGGAGTTCCTCCTGGGGAACGTCCCGAACCGGATCAGCCACAACGCACGGTGCACGGTGATCATCGTCAACACGAGCGACGGCCAGGTGATCGCTCCGGTACGGGACCCGCGCAGCCTGACGGTCGTTCGCAGCTCGCACGTGGAGACCGAGACCCAGCCGCACCTCGCTGCGCGCGGCACGAAGATCGCGACCGTCTTCGCGAGGCACGGGCTCCAGGAGCTGTTCGGGCGCCCCGATGAGGAAGGCTCGATCGGGCGGGCCCGGGCGGCGAAGCGGATGCGCGCTGCGCTCGAGGAGCTCGGACCGACCTTCTGCAAGCTGGGGCAGATCCTCTCGACCAGGCCCGACCTGTTGCCTCCGGAGTTCATCGAGGAGCTCGCGACGCTGCAGGACCACGTGCCGCCCCTCACCGAGGAGCAGGTCGTCCGGGTGATGGAACAGGAGCTCGGCGTGCCGTGGGAGGACGTCTTCGACCACATCGAGCCGCAGCCGCTCGCCGCCGGGACGATCGCCGAGGTGCACCGCGCCGCCCTCGCCAACGGCGAGAAGGTCGTGGTCAAGGTTCAGCGACCCGAGGCGAAGGAGCAGATCGAGCAGGACCTCGCGCTCCTCGAGGTCTTCGCCGAGAAGGTCAGCAAGCGGCCGGGACTCAGGGCCGTGATCGACATGGGGGCGGTCTTCGAGCACCTGTCGGATTCCCTGCATCGCGAGCTCGACTTCCGCCAGGAGGCCGCGAACATGGAGCGGATGCGGGTGGTGCTCGAGCCGTTCGATCGGCTCGCGGTCCCGCAGCTCTACGCGGACTACTCCTCGTCACGGCTGCTGGTGATGCGCGACGTGGCCGGCGGCCCGATCTCCTCCGCCCCTGCCGGGCCGATCCGGAGCGACGTCGCCAAGCAGCTCCTCGAGTCGTTCTACAAGCAGGTCATGGTCGACGGCTTCTTCCACGCGGACCCGCACCCGGGGAACCTGATGTGGCAGCCGGAGGAAGAGCGCCTCTACTTCCTGGACCTCGGCATGGTCGGCCAGGTCGGCGCCGAGATGAGGGAGCAGATGATGCTCCTGCTGATGGCGTTCTGGCAGGAGGACGTCGGCTTCCTGACGGACGTCGCGCTGATGCTGTCCGGGTCGATCGACCGCAGCGACCTCGACGTGCAGACGTTCAGCGACGAGATCGGCGTGCTGATGGCGAAGTACCGCGGTGCGGCCCTCAAGGACATCCAGCTCGGCCCGGTCCTGCAGGAGATGACCGAGATCTCGCTCCGTCACGGGGTCCCGCTACCGGCCTCGATGACGCTGACCGCGAAGGCGCTCGCGCAGATGCAGCTGGCTGCCGCGCAGCTCGACCCCGAGATCGATCCCTTCGACGTGGCCGGACGCTTCCTGATGCGCAACGTCTTCACGAGCATGGGGGGGAAGCTCGACGCGAAGGCGCTCTTCTACCAGGCACAGCGGTTCAAGGTGCGCGCGTTGAAGGTGGTCGAGGCCGTGGAGCGACTGATCGGAGCCCGTCCCGGCCAGAAGCTCGAGGTGAACTTCCGCGCGGCGTCCCTGGAGCAGACCGTCCGACGGGCCGGCCGACGACTCGCCCTCGGCGCCGTCGCCGCGGCCGCGCTGCTCGGCACGGCGATCGTCGCGACCTCGGACCGCGTGGCCGGATGGGTGACGTTCGCGCTCGGCGGGATCGGCCTGCTGTTCACGATCGGACTGCTCGCCGACCTCTTCCGGGACCGACGCCGCGAGGACTAGTCGGGGAAGTCGACCTCCCCGCCCTTCGAGGTCAGGGTCGTGGGCTCCGGCGGCGCCTGCTTCTCGCCCTTGACGGAGCGCATCACGACGCGCTCGAGCACGAAGGCGACGACGGCCATCGCGACGCCGACCGCCCAACGCTCGACGCGGCGGAACCCCTTCGGTGACTTGCTGGCCTGCCGGCTCACGACGTGAGCACCTCGCTCTCCGCTTCCGGGATCAGGGGCGACGTGGGGACCGTACCCGTCACGCTGGTGCCGGCGCCAGCCTCACTGGTGACCTCGAGCGATCCGTCGAGCGCCCCGAGACGGTCCGCGATCCCCTGCAGCCCGGTCCCGTACCCGATCTGCTCAGGATCGAAGCCCTTCCCGTCGTCGACCACGGTGAAGGTGAGTGAGCCGTTGCGCTGCGAGATCGCGACCGTGGCGCGCGTCGCCTCAGCGTACTTCGCGACGTTCTGTAGGGCCTCAAGCGTCGAGAAGTAGACGGCGGCCTCGACGTCTTGCGGGTAGCGACCGATGCCGTCGGCTTCCAACGTGACGGGCACCGGCGATCGGCGCGCCTGCGCCTCCAGAGCCGTGGCGAGCCCCTTGTCCGCGAGCAGCGGGGGGTAGATCCCACGCGCCAGGTCGCGGAGATCTTCCAGGGCCGTCTGGGTCTCGGCCTCGATCTGGGTCAGCACCTCGGCGGCCTTCCCCGGATCGCGGTCGGTCAGCTGACGTGCCAACCGAGCCTTGATCGTGAGGGCGACGAGCTGCTGCTGGGCACCGTCGTGGATGTTGCGCTCGAGCCGTCGACGCTCCTCGTCCTGAGCGGCGACCAGGCGCCGCTGTGCCGCCCGTAGGTCGACGAGCCGGGCACGGAGCTGCTCCGTCAGCCGAACGTTGCTGAGCACGAGACCCGCCTGGCCAGCGAGGTCGCGCACGAGCTGCTCCCTGGTCGGGTCCAGCGGGTCGCTCATCGGCATCGAGACGGAGAGCGCACCCAGCTCCCGGCCCTCGTGCAGGACCTCCACCCGGAGGTCGTAGTCGATCGACGGATCCGCGTCGGTCGGCCACCTCGCGACCGGGCGCATCGATCCATCCACCTCGAGCCATACCTGTGACCGCTCGGCGCCGACACCCTCGCCCAGGACCCGCGCCAGGCGCGGCAGCACGTCGACGGATGAGTACGAGCCCGCGAGGTTCCCGCCGAACTCGGCCATCACCTCATAGGGCGTTGCCCGCTTCCCGTAGACGACGCGGTCGGCGAGGTGCCGGGCCCGCGCCCGGACCGGCTGGAACACGAGCGCGACCACGGCCGCGGCGATCGCCGAGAGCCAGCCGTTCCCCGTCGAACCCACCAGCGCCCCCACGCCGGCGACGATCGCCACGTAGACGAGGGCGATGAACGCCACGAGGACGGCCACCACAACCGTCTTCTTGATGACGATGTCGATGTCGTAGAGGCGGTACCGCATCACGGCGACACCGATCGACAGCGGGATCAGCACGAACGACACCACGGCGACGTTGTTCAGCCAGGACGTCCACCCAGAGTTCCCCGCCACGAACGCCACCGCGTAGAGGAGGGCGATCACGGACGCGGCGTAGGCGAGCCATCGGATCTGGTGCCGGACGGCGGGATCGTGCGTGCGGCGGAGGCGAACCACGAGCGAGACGGCACCTCCCGGGATGAGGATCGGGGCCGACAGCAGGAGCGGCGTCATCAGGTCGACGTACGGTTCGAGGGCGTCGATCCCGATCGGGTTGACGACGTCGGGGAACCCCGCGTCCTCGGCCGGACCCGGGAACGTCCAGATGAAGAACGCGACCGAACCCATCCCGATCCCGCACCCCCAGGCGAACCAACGCCACCGTGGCGACGGCAGATGCCCATCGGGGAACAGGAGCAGCAGATAGCCGGAGATGCCGATGAACGCGACCCATGCGGGAGCCCCCAGGGCGAGCGCGAGCGGACCGAAGGCGAGTCGCGGGTCGCGGGACAGCGCGTAGTAGCCGTACGCACCGAACGGCAGTGCGATCACCAACCCCATGGCGAGCATCAACCACCCGAGGGTCTCCCGTGGCCGACGCGCGAGCACGACGAACCCCACGGCAGGGAACGTCAGGAGGAGGAGGCTGAACACGACCTCGGAATACCGGCCGGACGCGAGCTCCAGAGCGATGCCCACCGACGAACCGACGAGGAAGAGCGCCGCGGACGCCCAGACCAGCCGCCGAAGCGTCCCGTCACTCAGGCCGGACTCAGCCGAGGACACGGAAGACCTCGACGGGCTCCTCACGGCCCTTGACGGCCCTGGGACCGAGTGGTTCGCAGGCGACGCCGTCGGCGGCTGCCACCGTGGAGTCGGTCGCGACGATCTCGCCGGCTGCCGCCTCCCCCTGGAGGCGCGACGCGACGTTCACGGCGTCGCCGACGACCGTGTACTCCAGGCGTCCAGCCCCACCGACCGTTCCCGCGATCACCGACCCGGTGTTCACCCCGATCCCCACCCCGAGCTCCGGCAGGTCGTCGACGCCCCAGCCCTCGGCGTTCAGCTCGGCCTGACGTGCCTGCATCGCGATCGCGCAGCGCAGCGCTCGCCCGGCATGACCAGGGAGCGGGTCCGGCGCGCCGAAGACCGCCATCACCGCGTCGCCTTGGAACTTGTCGATCGTGCCGCCGTGCGACGCCACGACCTCGGCCATCGCCGACAGGTGCTTGCCGACGACGAGCGCGACGTCACGGGCCCCCATCCGTTCGGCCAGGGTCGAGAAGCCGCGTATGTCGCTGAACAGGACGGAGACCTCGACCTCCTGCGGTTCGATCGCCGTCTCCGGGTGCGCCGCCAGCCGGTCGGCCAGCTGCTGGGGGACGAACGACGCCAGGGTCTTCCGCGACGTCGTCTGCTCGACCACCGCCGCGTGGAGCCGCTTGAACTCGTCCACGAGGCCCGACGCCCCCCCGGTGCCCGCCATGCCGCGGAACAGCTCGGTCACCTGACGATCGACCGCCTCCTGGGTCGTGCCGAGCGCCTCCGCGATCTCCGCGTAGCCGAGACCCTTCGCCATCATGTCGAGCAGCTGCCGGTCGCGTTCGGCGGCGTCGCCTCGGCCGGAGAGGCGTTCCGCGATCGTCGGGTCGACCGTGCTCCCGCCGGCATCCACCTCGCGGATCGCGCGAGCGAGCTCGTCGCCCTGCGCGATCCGATCCTTCAGCAGGTAGGCGAGCCCGCTGTGCCCGCGACCGAGGAGCGCGATCGCGTACTCCTCGTCGTCGTGCGCCGACAGCACGACCACGCCCGTGTCGGGGTGTCCTTCGCGGATCGCGTGGGCGCAATCGATCCCTTCCAGTTGGAAGGACGGGGGCATCTTGATGTCGGTCACGACGACGTCGGGCACGTGTTCGGCGGCGGCGGACAGGAGCGACGGCGCATCCTCGGCGACCCCGACGACCTCGATGTCGTCGTAGGAATCGAGGAGCGCTCGCACCCCTTCGCGCACCAACACGTTGTCTTCGCCGAGCACCACGCGGATCGTCATACGGCCCCGAATCCCCCGAGTAGGATGCGCGAGTGTTGCGCATCGTGTTCGCGGAGGACAACTACCTCGTGCGTGAGGGGACGGTCGCCCTGCTCGCCGAGACCGGCGAGATCGAGGTCGTCGCCACGGCGGCTTCCAAGGACGAGCTGCTCGCCGCGGTCGCCGCGGGAGCGCCCGACGCCGTCCTCACCGACATCCGCATGCCCCCCACCGGGACCGACGAGGGGATCGCGGCCGCGCGGCAGATCCGAGCCGAGCACCCCGAGATCGGCGTGGTCGTCCTCAGCCAGTTCGCCGATGACGCGTACGCCTACGACCTCCTGCGGGACGGCGCGGAAGGGCTCGGCTACCTGCTGAAGGAACGCGTCGCCGACGTCGAAGAGGTCGTGCGAGCCCTCAACGAGGTCGCGAAGGGTGGGAGCGTCCTGGACCCGCGGGTGGTCGAGGCGCTCGTGTCGGCGAAGGACCGGATGGCGCACTCCCCCCTGGCGTCGCTGACCGATCGCGAGCGCGAGGTGCTGTCGCTGATGGCCCAAGGCCGGAACAACGCCGGGATCGCCGAGACGCTGTTCCTCACCGAGCGCGCCGTCGAGAAGCACATCAACTCGATGTTCCACAAGCTGGGGCTGACCGAGGAGCCGAACGTCCACCGCCGGGTGAAGGCGGTCCTCGCGTTCCTCCAGGAGCAGCACCAGGCGTGAGCCCACTACTGCGCCTTCCTCGTGTCGACGATGAAGACGCTGCACGGGGAGTGCCGCAGCACGATGTTCGGCACGCTGTCGCGAACGTGCCAGCGGGACCCATGCGTCCCGCGGTTGCCGAGCACGATCGTGTCGGCGTCTTCCTCGGCCGCGACCTCGACGATGCGCTCGGCAGCATCACCCGACTCGATCCTCGTCCGTGTCGGGACGCCCGGGAAGCGGGTGGAGAGCCGAGTCAGATAGGCCTCCGGGTCGGCGGGCCTCGCGGGATCGACGATCGCGCGCACGTCACCCTCCGGTCGCACGTACAGGATCACCAACTCGCCCCCGCGGGCACGTGCCAGTCGGGCGGCGTCTTCGATCGCCACGTCGGCAGCCGCCGAGGTGTCGGTACCTACCAGGATCGTCGTCATCGATCTTCGCCTCCTCATCGCCACCGCAACGGTAGGTTCCCTCCTGGCTGAGGGGCGACGGCGTTCCCATGTCGATCGCGGTGGTGCCAGCACGCCCGCACGGGGGCGTGTTCGCGACCCTCAGCTCGGGGGTCGCCCCCCTGGAAGACCAGGGTCCCCGGGTGTCACCATCCGGCGGTGATGAGCCATCGAAGCGTCCAGCGCCCGACCGAGAGGTCGGCGAAGCGCTTCGCGTGGCCGGTGGCGTGGGCCTCGATCGTGATGGTGGCTCTCGGCTCGGTCGCCCTCTGGTTCGCGGAGGAGAACGATGCCGGCGACCTGCCGCTGGCGATCGTGTCGTTCCTGGGGGGAACGTTCTTCGCGGTGATCGGAGGCCTGATCACGTCGCGGACCGGGAACCGCATCGGGTGGCTCTACCTCGCGATCATCGCGGTGGAAGGGCTCGCGTTCGCGGTCGGTGCCTACCTCGAGGTGGGAGACAGGCGCGACCTCCCCTTCGTCGATGTCGCGCGCGCCCTCGCGGACCCGCTCTTCCTGGGTGGCCTCGCGATGTTCGTCGCGGTCTTCCTGCTCTTCCCCACCGGGCGGCTCGCGTCGCGACGCTGGCGATGGATCTGGTGGCCCTACGTCGCGGCCGTCGGGGTCACCTTCGTGGGGTTCCTCGTCCAGCCCGAGGCGCCGGCAGCCGATCTGACCGGAGGAGCGCCGACGAGCGGGGACCCCACCGGGGGCAACGCCCTCGGTGTCGAGGCCCTCGATGCCGTCCTCGGGCCGCTCCTCGCTCTCGCGGGCGCGGTCATCCTCCTCGCTGCGGCCGCCGGCCTCGTGTCCCTCGTCGTCCGGTTCCGCAGGGGAAGCACGGAAGAGCGCCAGCAGATCCGATGGTTGCTCGCGGTCGCCGTACTCGCGGGCGTCGCGCTCATCGCGACGATCGCGAGCGGGGTCTTCATCGAGCAGGCGGAGGCCGACGGTCGTGCCGCGAACCAAGCGCTCGTGATCGCGAACAACGTCGCCCTGCTGCTGCTCGTGTCGAGCGTGATCATCGGGATCCCGCTCGCGACGACCATCGCGATCTTGAAGTACCGCCTCTACGACCTCGACATCGTGATCCGCAAGACGGTCGTCTTCGCGATCTTGGCCGGGTTCGTGACGGTGGTCTATGCGGGGATCGTCGTCGGCCTCAGTCGACTCCTGGGAGGCGACACGCTCTTCCTGTCGATCGCCGCGACCACGGCCATCGCCGCGCTGTTCCAGCCCGTCCGTCGCTGGGCCACACGTCTGGCGAACAGGCTGCTCTTCGGCCACCGGGCAGAGCCCTACGAGGTGCTCTCGACCTTCAGCCACCGGGTCGGCGCGACGTACGCGGCAGAAGACGTGGTGCCGCGCATGGCGCGCGTGATCGCCGAAGGGGTCGGGGCCGAACGGGTCGAGGTATGGATGGGACAGGGAGACGCCGGACTGCTCGCCGCCGCCTGGCCGGGCGACGGCGAAGAGCCCGAGGGCGGCGATCCCCATCGGGTCCCGATCCGCTACCAGGGCGAGGACCTGGGCGAGATCCGGGTGGGCAAGCCCGCAGGTGAACCCTTGACGCCGCCGGAAGAGAAGCTCCTTCGCGATCTGGCTTCCCACGCAGGGCTCATGCTGCGCAACGTCGGGCTCACCGTCGACCTGCAGGCACGTGTCGCGGAGCTCGCCGACAAGGCCGAGGAGCTTCGGGTCTCGCGCGCACGGATCGTCGATGCGCACGACGCGGAGCGTCGCCGGCTCGAACGGAACATCCACGACGGCGCCCAGCAGCATCTGGTCGCGCTGGCCGTGAAGCTCCGACTCGCGAGATCGGTCGCTGCCAAGGACCCGGAGAAGGGCGCTGGGATGCTGCGGACCCTCGCCGACGAGACCGAGGCGGCACGGGCGGCGCTGCTCGACCTGGCGAGCGGGATCTATCCGGCGGTGCTCGAGGAGCACGGGATCGGGCAGGCGCTCGAGGAGCAGGCGCGCGTCGGCCGAGTGCCGGTCGTCGTCGACACGGACAGCCTCGGACGGTTCCCGATCGAGACGGAGGCGGCCGTCTACTTCGTGTGTCTCGAGGCGATCCAGAACGCCGCGAAGTACTCGGGAGCGGAACGGATCGACGTTCGGCTGGGCATGCGTGACGGCCGTCTCACCTTCGAGGTGGCGGACGATGGCGATGGGTTCGACATCGCCGTCGCGCAGGCGGGATCCGGCCTGCGGAACATGCGCGACCGCCTGGGGGCGTTCGGTGGAGAGGTCGGTATCGACTCGGCACCCGGCCGGGGCACGACCGTCCGCGGGTTCCTGCCCCTCGTCGCCGAGGTGAGGCCGTGACGTCGGTCAGACAGGGTCGCCTCGCGCTCCTGGGGGTTGCGCTCACGATGGGCTGCGTCCTCGGCCAGCTGGTGATCGTGTTCACGACCTCCGTGACGGAGGCTCCGAACCGGGTCGCCGCCGTGCTCGGCGCGTCCGGCCTCCTGCTGTGGTCGGGCGTCGGGGCGCTGATCGTGCGGAAGACCGGGAACCCGATCGGGTGGCTCTTCCTCGGCATCGGACTGTCGGTCGCACTCGAGTTCTTCGGCGACGACTACGCGAGCGCGAGCTATCGGAGCGGTCCGGACCCGCTCCTGCCCGCCACGGGCTGGGTCGCGCTGCTCTCGAACGTCGGCGTCATGGGACCGATGCTCCTGCCGCCGCTGTTCCTGCTGTTCCCCACCGGGGCGCCTCCCTCACCCCGGTGGCGCCCGGTCCTCGTCCTGTGGGGCGCCGGTGCCGCCCTCACGACGACCTGGTCGTTCCTCAGGCCGGGGGACATCGCCGGATGCCTCGATCCGGCAACCTGCCCCGTCGTCTATGCGGTGGCGAACCCGATCGGACTCCCGCTGTCGACGACCCTGACCGAGCTGATCCAGGTCCTCGGCGTCGGCCTCCTCCTGCTCTCGGCGGCACTCGCGATCGCCTCGCTGGTCGTGCGGTATCGACGCGGGAGCGGCCTGGAACGTCAGCAGCTGAAGTGGATCCTCCTGGTAGGCCTGCTGCTCGCCGTGGCGTTCGCGGTGATGGCCGTCGTGCAGTCCACGTTGCCGGACGACGCCGAGCAACTCGACTGGCTCTGGAACGCCTTCGTGGTGCTCCTCATCCTCGGTATCCCGGTCGCTGCCGCGTTCGCGATCCTCCGGTACCGCCTGTACGACATCGACGTCGTCATCTCGAAGACCCTCGTCTACGGGGGGATCGCGGTCCTGATCGGCGTCGCCTACGTCGCGATCGTCGTCGGGGTCGGCGAGGCGATCGGGGCCGGCACCGAGCAGGCCGGACTGCAGATCGCCGCCACCGTGCTGATCGCGCTGGCCTTCGAGCCGGTCCGTGGTCGGCTCCAGCGATGGGCGAACCGGCTCGTCTACGGGAAGCGCGCCACGCCCTACGAGGTGATGTCGGAGTTCGGGCATCGGATGTCCGAGGTCCCGTCGGCCGATCTGGTGCTCCGCGACATGGCCGAGGCGGCCCGGGCGGGCGTGGGCGCGGCGGCGGCGACCGTGAGCGTGTTCCTGGACCAGGACGTGCGTTCCGTCACGGTCCCCGACGACGGCCGCGGCGACGGCGCGGCGACGGCGCTGGACGTGACGCACGCGGGCGAACGGATCGGCCTCCTGACGGTCGTCAAGCCCGCGAACGAACCCCTGCGCCCGGCCGAACGGGGGTTGCTGGATGACCTTGCCGGCCATGCAGGCCTCGCGATGCACAACGTCCGGCTCACGGAGGAGCTCACCCGACGCGCCGAGGAGCTGGCCGCGCAGACCGAGGAGCTGCGCCGGTCGCGCCAGCGGATCGTCTCGGCCCGCGACGATCAGCGTCGGCGCCTCGAGCAAGAGCTGCGCGATGGAGTCGCATCTGAGCTGACGACGATCCGCGCGGAGCTGCTCAGCGATGCCGAGGCCGTGCTCGAGGACGCGAACGCCGTCGAAGCCTCGCTCGTGGAGCTGGGAGGCCGGGCGAACACCGCCCTCGAGGAGCTCCGCGACGTGGCCAGGGGCATCTTCCCTCCGCTGCTGGCCGACAAGGGGCTCGCCGCAGCGCTGGAGTCGCACGTGCGGAAACTGGCCCTGGACGCGACGATCCGGATCGACCCGGTCGTCGCCGACACACGGTTCGACCCTGCGACGGAGAACGCGGTCTACTTCTGCTGCATCCAGGCGTTGCAGAACGTGCAGCGCCACGCGTCCGGCGCGAGGGTGGAGATCCGCCTCGACATCGAGGGCGACGACCTCGTGTTCGTCGTCGCGGACTCGGGCGCAGGGTTCGACATCGTGACGATCGAGGAGGGGGAGGGCATGCAGATCATGCGCGACCGCATGGCCGCGCTCGACGGGAACCTGACGATCGGGAGCGAGCCGGACCGAGGGACCACCGTTGCGGGTCGTCTCGCCGCGCGACCGCTGGGGCGAACGGCATGAGCCAACGGACCGCCAAGCTCCTGTCGCGGTCGATCTTCGCGATCGCCGTGCTCACGATCGTCGCGACGGGCGTGGTCACGCTCACGACGTTCGACGATGCGGAGCCCGGCCAACTCCTGGTGATCCCGGCCGACCGAGCAGCCGCGATCAGGCAGGAGGCGGCGTTCTACGAACCGAGTTCGTCCAGCGTGCGACCTGGCCTGTCGAGTGTTCGCGCCGAGAGGATGCGCCGGCCCCCGACCCCGCGCTGGGCGACGCCCCCGCGGTCTACTGCGACCTGGAGAACCGGCGTGCGAAGGGGGACGACCTCGCACCGGACGGCGTCAGCCTTGGCTCGATCGTCGGGCTCGCCGTCCTCCTCCTGTGGCTGACGACGGGGAGCCTGATCGTCTCCCGCCAGCCTCGCAACGCCGCAGGCTGGATCTTCCACGCCGTGGGCTTCAGCGTGATCGTCGAGTTCCTCGCAGGGAGCTGGGTGTTCATCGGAGCGAAGGCGGCTCCGGGATCCGTCCCGTTCGTCGGCGCGATCGCGCTGACGACCGAGTACGCGATCGTGACGGTGATCCTCCTGCCGCTGCTCTGGCTGCTCTTCCCCGACGGCCGACCACCCACGGCGCGCTGGCGGTGGCCGCTCCGCATCTACGCGGCCGCCTTCGCCCTCGCGTTCCTCGCGGTGCTCTTCACGCCCGGCGCGCTCAACAACCTGGTCGACCTCGGGATCGTCTACCTGAACCCACTCGGCATCCCGGCCCTGGCGGGGATCGGGCCCGCCCTCCAGGGTGTGGGCGTCCTCACGGCTCTCGCGATCGCGGTGGCGACCGTGTTCGGGGTCCGAGGCAGGTACCGCAGGGCCGAAGGCGAGGAGCGCCAGCAGATCCGCTGGCTCCGTTTCGTCACCACGCTCGCGATCGGATCGCTCATCGTGATGTACGTCGGGGGGATCAGCCTCGAGATCGTCGTCGGGAGCGAGGCCTCGCGCGCACGTTTCGGGTGGTGGTGGCCGTTCTGGTTCTCGGTGACCGCGTTCACGATCGGCCTCGGGATCCCCGCCGCCTACCTGATCGCGATCTTCAAGCACGGACTGTGGGACCTGGACGTCGTGATCAAGAAGACGGTCCAGTACGCCGTGATCGTCACGGTGACGGCCGTCGTCGCGGTGGTGGTCGTCGTGGGTATCCCTGCGCTCGTGCTCGGCTCGGAAGCCGACGTGGACTTCTGGCTCGTCGTCGTGCTGGCAGCGCTCCTGGCAGCGGCGTTCACCTGGGTCCGGGGACCCGCACGACGGCTCGCGGACCGTCTCGTCTACGGCAAGCGCGCCACGCCGTACGAGGTGCTCTCGGAGTTCGGGGCCCGCGTCGGCGGCACCTACTCGACCGAGGACGTCCTTCCGCGGATGGCGCAGCTGGTAGCCGAGGCCACCGGCGCTTCACGGGTCGACGTCTGGTTGCGCGTGGGACCGTCGCTCCGTCCCGAAACGACGTGGCCGGCCGATGCGTCGCCGCCGGACGCACGGGCGCTGGCCACGGACGCTGTGTCGCCGGCGCACGAGACGGAGTCCGTCGTCGAGGTCCGGCACCAGGGCGAGCTGCTCGGGGCGATCACCCTCGAACAGCCGCCCGATGATCCGATGAACCCCGCTCGCGAGGCTCTCCTGAGCGACCTCGCCGCCCAAGCCGGGCTGGTGCTTCGGAACGTCCGCTTGATCGAGGAGCTCAGAGCCTCTCGTCTGCGCCTCGTCGCGGCGCAGGACGAGGAGCGCCGCAAGCTCGAGCGCGACATCCACGACGGGGTTCAACAGCAGCTGGTGGCGTTGCAGATCCAGCTGAAGCTCGCCCGCTCCGTGCTGGGGCGCGACGCGGCACGGGCGGATGCGATGCTGGAGACGCTGCAGACCGTCTCGGCGGAGGCACTCGACGACCTGCGTGACCTCGCACGCGGGATCTATCCCCCGCTGCTCGCGGACAAGGGCCTGGCCGCCGCGCTCGAGGCCCAGGCGCGCAAGGCCGCCGTGCCGGTGGCGGTCCGCCCCGACGGGATCGGCCGCTACCGCCAGGACGTCGAGGCGACGGTCTACTTCTGCGTGCTCGAGGCCCTGAACAACGTCGCGAAGTACGCGGACGCGTCCCGGGCCACCGTCAGCCTCACGCAGGCGAGCGGAGCCCTGGTCTTCTCCGTGAGCGACGACGGCCGGGGGTTCGACCCCTCGGCGACGGGCTATGGGACCGGTCTCCAGGGCATGGCCGACCGCATCGACGCGATCGGAGGGACCCTGGAGGTGAGCTCGACGCTGGGGCAGGGCACGACCGTGTCGGGTCGGCTCCAGGTCACGGAGCTGACCGGCGTCGAGCCACGCGTGGATGGGTGACCTCGGAACCGCCGCGGGCTGTTACCGTCGGAGGGAACGTTCCACCCCCGTCGAGGGAGTAGCCGGGCTCGGACATGCACGGAGGAACCTCGCGCCATTCGGCGCTGCTCATCGTCGTCGCGCTCACCGTGGCACTGCTGCCGACCGGGGCTGCGGCACGGACCATCGGGCCGGGTCGGTCCCCGTCGGCGGGCCTCGACGAGGCACCCCTCGACGTCCGTCGTCCCATCGCCTCACCCCGCGCAATGATCGCGGCGACCGCCGCCGCCCGTGTCGACCTCGGCGCGTCGCTCGGGAACCAGGCGATCTTCGAGCTCGACCCGCGCACCGGCACTCCTCGGGTGGTCGCGCGGCTCGATGGCTTCCTGACGGATCCGAGTGCCCTGCCCGCCGGAGACATCGCGATGGGCTTCGTGACCGACCATCTCGACGCCTTCGGCTTGTCACGCCCCGATCTTCGGACCTTCGTCCTGGTTCGTGACTACGTCGACGTCGACGGTACCCATCACCTGTCGTGGGAGCAGCAGGCCCAGGGGATCGCCGCCTTCGACACGGGACTCGAGGCGAGCGTCACCGCCGACGGTCGTCTCGTCAACGTGACCGGATCGCCGGCGACAGGGCTCGGTCAGACGGGCCGAGCCGTCCCCGGACTGTCCAGCGCGGCCGCGATCGGGCGGGCTCGAACGGCGGTGGGGGCGCCTGCGGCCGCGGCGCCCGCCGACACCGCGACCCTGGTCTGGTTCCACGGAGGACGCTCCCGCCTCGCCTGGCAGACGTTCACGAACGTCTCCGACACGCGGCGACACCTGTCGGTGGTCGATGCCGCCGACGGCCGCGTGCTCTGGCGGACGAACCTCGTGCACCAGGCCACGGGACACGGCCTCGCCTGGCAGTACTTCCCGGGGTCGGAGGTCCCCGGCGGGGGCGGCGAGCAGCAACCCGTCACCTTCCCCGTGAACGGGAACGGCGCGCTGAAGGGCCCCAACGCCCACGTGTACCTGGATCTGCGCGACGACTCACGCCCCGACCCCCGTGACCAGATCCCGTCGAACGGATCGTTGACGTGGGACGCCGTCGCCCAGCTGCGCGACGACGACAGCCGCGAGAACTGCTTCCCGGAGCACCCCTGCACGTGGGACAAGGACGTTCCCAAGAGCTGGCGGGCGAACCTCCGGCAGAACGCGGTCCAGGTCTACTGGTACCTGAACGAGTTCCACGACCACCTGCGGCGGGCCCCGATCGGTTTCACCCCTGCAGCCGGGAACCTCGAGGGTGCGGACCGGGTCCGTGCGGAGGTGTTCGACGGGGCCGCGACGGATGGTGGGCTCCCCGACCCCTACCACTACAACAACGCGAACATGTTCACGCCGCCGGACGGAGCTCCGTCGGTGATGCAGATGTACCTGTTCCGCAAGGATCGGTTCCAGCCCGGATGGCCATCGGCGAACGCGGGAGACGACGCCTCGGTCGTGTACCACGAGTACACGCACGCCCTCTCGTCGCGGCTCGTGACCTACCCCAACGGGATCGCCGCGCTCAACAGCTGGCAATCGGGCGCGATGGGCGAGGGATGGAGCGACTTCTACGCGATGGACCTGCTCGTCGAGCGAGGTGCGGTGCTCGATACGGCCGCGCCGGCAGAGGTCGTCGTCGGCCAGTGGATCACCGGGGGCGACGGGATCCGCTTCCAGGCGACCGACTGCGCCGTCGGTGCGGGGTCGGGTCCATGTCCGGCGGGTTTCCGCACCGGGCCCGGCGGGTTCACCTACGGCGACTACGGCAAGGTCTACGGGGAACCGCAGGTGCACTCCGATGGTGAGATCTGGGCACAGACGCTCTGGGACATCCGCGAGGCGCTCGGCGTCAGGCTCGCGCGGAGACTGATCACCCGCGGGATGGAGCTGTCCGTGTCCGACCCGTCGTTCCTCGACATGCGCAACGCGATCATCCAGGCGGATCTGCTCGCGACCGGCGGAGCGAACGCAGACATCCTGTGGGACGTGTTCCGCGAGCGCGGGATGGGGTACTTCGCGTCCGTCGTCGACGGGAACGACGTCACCCCGGTGGAGAGCTTCGCCGCACCCCCCTCCTGCGACGAGGATCCCTGCGGGACGATCAAGGGTCGCATCACCGACTCGAACACCCGCAGGCCCGTGCGGCGGGTCCGCGTGTCGATCGGCGGGCTCGGATCAGGAGGACCGACCACGACCCTTTCGGCGACCACCGATCGCGACGGTCGGTTCGTCCTTCGTCACGTCCCGCACCACACCTACCGCGACGTCGTGATCGATCGGTGGGGCTTGGAGCCCACCGTGCTCCACGGCATCACGGTCGACGGAACCGTCACCCTGAACCGAAGGGTCGTTCGCGACTGGGCAGCGATCGACGGAGGCGCCAGGGTCGTGAGCTTCACGCCACCCGACTACTCCGTGTTCGGATGCGGACCTGAGGGCGCGTTCGACCGCACGCTCGGAGCTGGGTGGGGATCTGACGCGCCCGACTCGACGTTCGGGAGCTTCAGGACCGGACCTCGGTCCGTGGTGGTGGAGCTGCCGAGAGCGATCGACGTCGCCTCGTTCGCGATCGATCCCGGAGCGACGTGCGGTGACGGCCCCGCCGCCGCGGTCAAGGCGTTCGACATCTCGACGCGGACGCGAGGAGGGAAGTGGATCCTCGCCGCGCGCCAGACCAAGGCGCTCCCTCAGGGCATCCTCACCCGGGTCACCCCATCGGCCGGCACGGCGAACGTCCGGTACGTGAAGCTCACGATGCGGTCGAACCGCGGGGACCCGTACTTCATGGACGTCAGCGAGCTCAGCGTCCGCGGCCGCTAGCTCAACCCGTCTCGGTCGCGGCGGTCCACGCCGACTCCAGGCGATCGGGGGCGAACGCCGCCTTCGGCACGTACGAGGCCGCGCCGCATTCGGCTGCCCGCGGCGCGTACTCCGCCTCCTCGTAGGTGGACAGCAGGAGCACCACCCGGGCGGTCCCCCCCGACACGATCCGGCGGGTGGCCTCGAGCCCATCGATCCCGGGAAGGTTCACGTCCATCAACACGAGGTCGGGCGAGAGATCGGTGGCCATCGTGACCCCGTCCTCACCGGACTCAGCCTCTCCGACGACCTCGAACCCGTCGGTGAGCTCGACGACCATCCGCGCCGCAGAGCGGAACGGCTCTTGATCGTCGACGATGAGCACCCGGATCGCCATGGTCTCCCCTTCAGCGTGGCACGCCGAGGGGCAACTGCCAGTGGTGCCAGCACCACATCCAGCTGGGGGGTCAGTGAGGGTCTTGCTCGGAGCGAGCGCGCCGCTCCTGCTCCTCCCGGCGCTCGCGGGAGCCCGGCTTCTTGAGCGCCGCGGTCCGCGCGAGCTTCGCCCGGATCTCACCGGGGTCGACCGTCGATGAGCCAGGCGAACCGGCGGGGCTCACGAGACGATTCAGCACGTCGACGGCCTCGTCTCCCGGGCGAGCAGAGCTCGGAGCCACCGCCGATGCGGGCTCGGGCTCGGGGATGACCACCAGCTCGGGCTCGGGCTCGGGGATGACCACCAGCTCGGGCTCGGGCTTCGGTTCGGGTTCGGGTTCGGGTTCGGGTTCGACCTTCGTCCGCTCCGGCTCGGACGCGGACACCTTCTCAGGTGTCTCCACGATGTCGAAGGACTCGATCTCGGCCAGGTCCGGCTCGTCGGTCACCGCGTTGTCGGGCGAGGAAGACGCTGAAGCTCGATCAGCCTCGGCGATGGATCCTCGCGCGGGCTCGGGAACCGAGTGAAGTCTCGCAGGCTCCTGCGCGATCTGTCCCGCGGGTTCGGGTTCGGCGACCTCGGGCAACCGGACCACAGCCGGCGTCGGGGCCGGGGGGATCGCCCTGGGCGTCACACCCTGCTGGGCGCGCAGGGCAGCGAGCGCGGACAACGCCCGCTGCAGCTCCGCTTCGAGCGCAAGCTTCGACCCCTCGAGCTCTTCGATCCGCCGCTCCGCCGCCTCGGACCGGCGTCGCGCCTGCTTCGTGGACTCACGCACCACCAGCTCGTCCTGGTCGACCACGACGAAAGACGAGGGAAGCGACCCGGGATAGAACTTCACGCCCGCGCCGATGGGAGCCACCGGCTCGCGCATGGACGCGAGCGCGAGCAGCAGCGTCAGGGCAGCCCCGAGCAGCAGCAGGAGCCGTGCTCGGGTCCACCACGAGGTGAGATCGGCGAGCATCGCTCCCTCGTCGAGCTGGACCTCGCCGATCAGCGAGGGCGCACCCGCGAAGGCAGCGTAGGTCAGGAACGACGGGTCGGTGCGCTCACCGGTGAGGGACCGTTCGGAGAGCACGCTGAGCGACGCCGTCGGATCGCCGAGAGCCGCCTGGAGCTGCACGTCGTTCAACGCTTCGCGCGAGCCCACGGCATCTCCGGGCGAGGAGGAGTACAGGAGAGCGCCGTCATCGGACCAGACCCGTACGGCTTCAACCGAACCCTCCACGAGCACAGGCGCCAACGCGGCGTTCAGCGCCTCCACCTGCGGATCGTTGAGCGAGCGCGTCACGTCCGACGTCGCCACCGACGGCTCGAGCCCGTCCCGGATCACGCTCGTCGCCCAGGCTGACGCATCGACCCGCCGCTGATCGACCGCGAGGTTCTGCATGCGGAACGTCGCGACCGCCAGCACGATGAACAGGAGCGCGAACGGCCACCAGACCTTCGCGCTGACCTCATCCCGCGTGAAACGGTCGAACAGACCCACAGGCCCCTCCCAGGCTCCGGTCTCCAGGCGGGGCCGAGCGTACTCCCCCGTCGCCTCGCGTGGCATCCGGCGGACGACCTGCGTCGAACGGCGGCCTCATACGGCCGAAAGGCGAAGGAACGCCCGCTCGAGGACGAGCCGCACGTTCAGGTTCACGTCCTCCGCGAGCGCCGCCCGCGCTTCCTCCATCCCCGCGAGCCCCGCGACGGCTCGCTCGACGGACAGCTCGTCGATCGCGCGGTCCGGGTTCAGCAGGTCGTCCCGGGGTACCCCCGCTGCCGCGGCGACCCGATCGCGAAGGAACGCCGAAGCCGCGAGCAGGACCCAATCGACGGAGTCTCGCTCGGCACGACGCTCACGACGGTGGAACCGCACCTCGAGGCGGCGGATCGCCCCTCGATAGGCCTCCTCGGGACGACCCCGCTCGTCGAGGAACGGGGTCAGCTCACGGTCCAGTTCCGCCTTCAGACCCTTCTTGTAGTCGGCGGCGGCTCTCACGACGACGTCGGCGGCCTCCAGCGCGCCGGCTGGGCCGGCGGCCGCGCGACCGAGCGCCGTCGACGCGGCGTCGCGGAAGGCGAGGCCGTCCTCGGCGCTGGCGAGCCGACGGGCGCGCCCGATGTTCCCGCCGGCGAGGCGTGCCGCGAGCCGAGCTTGGTCCTCGGCCACGCCCTCGGAGACCAGCTGATCGATGACGAAGGGCTCGGACAGGGCCGCGAACGTCACCACGTGGCACCGGCTCCAGATCGTCGAGGGAAGCTCGTGCGCACGCGCGGACAGCAGCAGGAACACGGTATCGGCCGGCGGCTCCTCGAGCACCTTCAGCATGGTGTCCGCGGCGGCGGCCGACAGACGGTCCGCCTCGCGGATCACGAAGACCTTCCTGCCGGGCTCAGGGGCCGTGCGGTAGGCGGGCGTCCAGATCGCATCACGGATCGTGTCGACGTGGATGTCCCTTCCCTCCGGCTCGACGAGGAACTCGTTCGGGTGCTGGTCGATCAGAGCCAACCGGCAGTCACGGCACTCACCGCACCCTCCCCGGTGGCACAGGAGCGCCGCCGCGAAGGCTCGTGCACCCAACGACTTGCCGGACCCCTCCGGACCTGCCAGCACGTACGCGTGGTGCGGACGATCGACAGCGCCGCGTAGGAACGCGAGCGCGCCCTCCTGGCCCGGGACCTCGAGGACCGACATGGGCGCAGGGTACCGACCGGGACCGACCCTCGCTCAGCCCTCGGCGTGGTTCGCGCCGTCGCGCTCGTTCAGCGCCTTCTCGAGCGCCGCCCGCACGTCGTCACCGACCACCGCGGGAGGCCGGTCCGCATCGATCACGACGAACCGCTCCGGATGCTCCTCGGCGATCTTCAGGTAGGCGTCGGCGACCTTCGCCAGGAACGCCTCTCCCTCCGACTCCATCCGGTCCGGCGGCTCGGTCGTCCGCTCGAGGCCGCGCTCGGGCTCGATGTGTAGCAGGACCACCAGGTCCGGGAACAGCCCTTGCGTCGCCCACACGTTGAGCGACAGGACATCGGCCTCTCCCAGCCCTCGCGCCCATCCCTGGTAGGCGAGCGACGAGTCGACGTAGCGGTCGCAGATCACGATCCGTCCTTCGCCGAGGGCCGGACGGATCACGTTCGTCACCGTCTGGGCCCGCGCGGCCGCGAACAGCAGCGCCTCGGTCCGCGCATCGAGGGTCCCCGTCGCCGGATCGAGGAGCAGCTCACGGATCCGCTCGCCGGCCGCCGTGCCACCGGGTTCGCGCGTGACCACCACGTCGAGGCCCTGTTCGCGGAGGTACCGCTCGGCCATCTCGATCTGGGTTCCCTTGCCCGCCCCTTCCACGCCTTCGAAGGCAATGAACAGGCCGGTGGCGGGCGGTCGCTTGAGTTTCGGCACGATCGTGAGCGGGACAGGTCTGGACAGACGGTACCGCCCGAGCAGCCGTCGCGTGTGGAGCGCCGCGGCGACGACGAGCAGCCCCGCGAACCAGAGCGCCAGCCTCGTCCCGGACAGGTCGAAGCGCTGCCCGCCCACGAAGAAGTCGCTCCCGTCCAGGAGCCGGCTCGACACCTCCTCGAGCAGCTGCGCGAGGATCGGGAACGTAGCCAAGGACAGGAACAGCAGCGTCCTGGAGAGCGTCGTGAGGGCGGCGAACGTGCGGCCACGGTACTCGTCGGCCACGTTCTCCTGGAGGAGCGTGTACCCGCTCACCCACGCGAGCCCACAGAACGCCCCGAGCCATACCGTGAACACGGTCGCGAACGCGAGGTTGGGCATCGTCGCCAGGATGAACAGGGTCGCGGCCGCCGCGAGTAGGCCCGCGACGAAGACCACCTCACGACCCAACACGCGCGCGGCAGGGTTCGAGGAGGCCATCCCCAGGCCCATGCCCACGCCGAACGCGGTGACCATGATCCCCCATCCGGAGGGTCCGGCCTCGATCGTGTACTGCACGAACACGGGTCCTATCGCGAGGACCGCCCCGACCGCGGCGAAAGCGATCACGATCCCTCCGGTCATCGCCGAAGCGAGCGAGTCTTCGCGCAGGAACCGGATCCCGTCGCGCGTGTCATACCAGACCCGCCGGGGGTCGAGGCCTTCTGAAGTCCGTACCGCAGACGTGCGGATCGAGATGCCGCTCAGCATCAGCGCGGAGAACAGGAAGGTCCCGGCGTCGAGGACCAGCGCGAGGGATTCGGGCTGAGCGCCGAGAACGTCGACACGCTGACCCATCCAGGTCGACAGCGCGACGAGCACCGTGAACACGGCGCCGCCGAGCGGCAGGGTTGCGTAGGCGGACACCAGCGCCAGCGAGTTCGCGTTCGCGAGCTGGCGGCGGGGGACCAGGTGCGGCATCGACGCGTCGCGCGCCGGCCCCCAGAGCAACGACAGGCACTCGATCGCGAAGGACAGGAGGTAGATCGCCCACAGATCGCTCAGGAAGACCATCGACACGTACATCGCACCCCGGGCGAGGTCGGCAACGATCATCAGGCGCTTGCGGTCCATCCGATCGACGAGCGCTCCGGCGATCGGACCGAACACGAACGCGGGCAGGGTCCGCGCGATCATCACGCCCGAGATCGCCAGCCCGGCCGCCTGACCGCCACCCAACCGGGTCACGATCGTCGTCACCGCGATGAAGCCCACCCAGTCCCCGAGCGACGAGACCGTCATCGCGGCCAGCAGGCGCGTGAACGGCCCGTGGGTGACGAGGTCCTTCAGGGTGGCCGGACGGGTCCCGCGGAGAGCGGCGACCTCGTCGGCGATGCTCGACACCGGCCGTAGCCTCCTAGCCGTCGGCCGCGGAGCTCTCGTCCGCGGGCGTCTTCGCGCGTGCCGTGGACTTCTTCTTCGTCGCGGCCTTCTTCTTGGCTGTGGACTTCTTGGCGGCGGGCTTCTTCTTCGCGGCGGCCTTCGCCGCTTGCCTGGCGGCCCGAGCCTCAGCCTTCGCCTTCCGGGCCGCAGCCTCGGCATCCGGGTCGCCGGGCTTCTTCAGCCCCATCTCGAGGTCGAACTCCGCGCCACAGCCCCAGCACCGGATCGACTTGGGACGCGCCAGCAGGAGCGAACCGCACTCGGGGCACGCCGGACTCGCCTTCGGTTCGTTGTTCACCCCGAAGTCGCAGTCGGGGTAGCGGCCACATCCGTAGAACAGCCCGAACCGTGTGCGCTTCTCCACGATCTCGCCTTGGCCGCACTGCGGACAGGTGATGCCCAGGGTCCTGGGCGGGTCCTTCTTGATGTAGCGGCAGTCCGGATAGCCGCTACATCCGACGAACGGACCGAAACGGCCGACCCGCTGCATGAGTTGGCGGCCGCAGTCGGGGCACCGCTCATCGAGCAGCTCGGGTTCGGGGCGCTCAGACCCATCCAGGTTGCGGATGTAGCGGCACCCGCCGTCCTCCGCGGCGAAACGGCTGCACCCCACGAAGAACCCGAACTTGCCGAGGCGCTGCTGGAGCCGGCCGGGCGGGGTCCGTCCCTCCTCGATGCACTTCGGGCAATCCTCGCCGGTCTCGACCACGAACCGCTCCCACTTCTCGTCGGCGCGGTCGAGCGCCTCTCGGAAGGGTCCGTAGAACTCGGTCAGGACCTGGACGCGGCCCATCTCGCCCTCGGCGATCTGGTCCAGCTCCTCTTCGAGCCCGGCGGTGAAATTCACATCGACGATGTCGTGGAAATGCTCGACCAGGCCGTCGGTGACCACTTCGCCCACGTGCTCGGGGCGGAAGCGCTTGTCCTCGAGACGCACGTATCCACGGTCCTGGATCGTCGAGATGATCGATGCGTAGGTCGAGGGCCGGCCGATCCCGAGTTCCTCGAGGGCCTTCACCAGGGTGGCCTCGGAGTAGCGGGGCGGCGGCTGCGTGAAGTGCTGCTCGGGGACGACCTCGAGGCGCCGCAGGTCCTGATCGGCCTCGAGGTCGGGGAGCCGCTCCTCGGCATCCTCGTCCGGACCCTCGTCGCGACCCTCCTTGTAGACGCGGATGAACCCGTCGAACACGAGCGTCTGACCGGTGGCTCGCAGACCGTACGTCACGTCCTCGGACCCCGCGGAGGCGATGGCTACGATGTCGACGCCCACCTGGTTGAAGCGTGCCTCGGCCATCTGGGTGGCGACCGTCCTTCGCCAGATCATCGTGTACAGCTTCAGCTGGTCGGGCGTCAGCGCGGTCGCGAGGCGTTGGGGGGTACGCATCACGCTCGTCGGCCGGATCGCCTCGTGCGCCTCCTGCGCGTTGCGCGAGCGCGTCCGGTACCGACGGGGCTCGGCCAACGCGTACTCCTGACCGAAGTCGCTCCGGACGAGCTCGGTGATCTCCCGGAGCGCAGAGTCGGCGATGTTCACCGAATCGGTTCGCATATAGGTGATCAATCCGACCGAGCCCTCACCGGGGATGTCGATGCCCTCGTAGAGGCGCTGGGCCGTCTGCATCGTGCGGCGAGCCCCGAACCCGAGCTTGCGGGCAGCCTCTTGCTGGAGGGTCGAGGTCGTGAACGGTGGTGCCGGAGACCGCTTCCGCTGCTTGCGTTCCACCTGGCGGACCCGGTAGGCGGCCTCGCTGAGCCGTTCGACGTGCGCCGCGGCGTCGGCTTCAGCCCCGAGCAGCACACCCTTCTTGTCGGGCGAGGTGGCGAGCCTGCCCTCAGGGATCTCGACCAGCCGGGCCAGGAACGAACGCGCGTCGTCGTCGGGCGTGAGTCGTACGTCGATGCTCCAGTACTCGCGCGCCTGGAACGCCGCGATCTCGCGCTCGCGCTCGACGATCAGACGGACCGCCGGCGACTGCACCCGGCCTGCGGAGAGCCCCGGACGAACCTTGCGCCACAGGATCGGCGAGATCCCGAAGCCCACGAGCTTGTCCAAGATCCGTCGCGCCCGCTGCGCATCCACGAGCTTCATGTCGATCTCACGAGGGTGCTGGAACGCCTCGAGGATCGCATCGCGGGTGATCTCGGTGAACGTGACGCGTCGAGCCTCGCCCGGCGGCACACCGAGCACCTCCGCGACGTCGAAGGCGATCGCCTCGCCCTCGCGGTCGAAGTCGGTCGCGAGCACGACGCCGTCGGCCGTCTTGAAGGCTCTTCGCAGCTCCGCGACGTTGCGCTCGGAGTCCTCGGTCACGACGAAGTGCGGCGTGAACCCGTCGTTCACGTCGACGCCGAGCCCGTCATGCTCGCGCGAAAGGTCCCGGATGTGGCCCACGGAAGCACGGACGGTGTAATCACCGCCGAGGTACTTCTCGATCGTCTTCGCCTTGGCCGGCGACTCGACGACCACCAGGGTCTTCGCCATACGGGTCGATTCCTTTGCGGGCTCCGGGGATGCGCTGTCAAACGCGGGGAACGGCGCCGACGGTACCACCGAGCGGCACGACGACCGTTCAAGGCGGCCACGAGACCAGACTGACGCACTGCTACCCTCCCGATGTTCCCACCACCCGTCCGGACCCCCGGAAGGACCCCGTGCTCGCCATCCTCCAAGACTTCATCACGACCGCGATCGGCGACTACGGACTGTTCGCGATCTTCGTGCTGATGCTGCTCGAGTCCGCCTGCGTCCCGATCCCGAGCGAGGTCACGATGCTGTTCGGGGGGGCGATGACCGCCGCCGCGTTCGCCGGCGAGGGCAACGAACTCGGCTTCTGGGCCGTCGTGGTCGCGGGGACCGTCGGGAACCTGATCGGATCGTGGCTCGCGTACTGGGCCGGCGACCACGGCGGACGTCCGCTGATCGACCGGTTCGGCCGCTACCTGCTGATCCGCCCGCACGAGGTCGATCGTGCTCACGAGTGGTTCGAGCATCGCGGCGAGGTGACCGTGTTCGCCTCGCGGCTGCTCCCGGTGGTGCGGACCTTCATCTCGCTGCCCGCGGGGGTCGCCGAGATGCCGTTCTGGCGGTTCACTATCTACACGGTGCTCGGGTGCCTCCCCTGGTGCTTCGTGCTGACGTGGCTGGGCGCCGCCCTCGGGGACAACTGGACCGCCGTCGAACGGATCCTCCAGCCGATCGCCTGGCTGATCGCGATCTCGATCGTGGTCGCCGCGGTCGTCGTGATCCGGCACCGATGGACCACCGTGCGCGCCGAGTACGCGGCACTCGACGCGGCGAAGGCCGAGGGCGAGCCGGGCTAGAGGTTCGCGACCATCGTCCAGCTGCCGGCGCGTTCGTCGACCTTCTCGAAGCCGGCACGCTGGTACATCATCCGCGAGCGGTTGTGCGCCGCGACCGAGAGCGACAGCGCCTGGAAGCCCTCTTCACGCGCCTCGACCATGCACGCGCGAAGGAGCGCCTCGCCGATCCCCTTGCGGCGATGAAGCGGTTCGACGGCGATCGACAGTTCCGGGACCTTCTCGTCGACGAACCCGTAGCCGGGCGCTTCCGCGGTGAACTGCCGGAACCACGCCGCCCCGGCGGGACGTCCATCGATCTCGGCGATCATGCCGCCGTCACCCGGACGACCCCACCCGGCGTGATACCGCACCAGCATCGGATCGGCCAGGACCTCCTCGATCGGCTCGCGCGGCCAATCGGGGTTCCAGCGCGCAGCCTCGTAGAGCATCTTCTTCAGGAACTGCACGTCGCCTTCCGTGGCCGGACGGATGTTCATCGCCCCGACACCTCCGCTACTCGTCGACCGGTCCGCGACGGCACACTACCTCAGCCGTCCCGCCCCTACGCATCCTGCGGCTGGTCGACCGAGGCGGCCACCTCCGGATGCCGCAGGTGGAACGGGACGCTCGTGAGGACCACGTTCGGCTCGGTGAGGAGCATCTCCTTCACGAACAGCCCCGTCTGGTTGTGCAGGAATCCCTCCCACCAATGACGAGGGATCAACTCGGGCAGGACCACCGTGACCACGGTGTCACCCCGCGACGTGTGTTTCCTGATCTCGGCCAGCAGGGGCACGCCGATATCGCGGAACGGCGCCTCGACGATCACGAGCGGCACATCGAGCTCTCGCTCGTGCCATCCCGCGATCAACTGCTCACCCCGATCGGCCGGGTCGAGCTGCATGTAGAGCGCCTCCACTGCGGTCGGGTTGAGCGACCTGGCGTAGAGCACCGCGCGCACGATCCCGTCGTGGACCCCCGAGACCGGCACCAGGACGACGCTGCGCTTCGGTTCCACCGGACGCTCACGCCCGTGGTCGCGCCCCTCCGCCTCGAGGAACGGGACGTCGGTGACGACAACGCCCGGGACGAACAGGAGCGCGGTCTTGAGGAGGAACGCACGGCGTCCGCGGAGCGCCTGTCGGAAGAAGCTGCTCGTGACCCGCTCGGGGATCACGACCGTCAGGAAGTCCTCGTCCCTGCCGTGGTGCTCCCGCACCATCCGCTTGACCGCGCGGACCAGGTGACGGTCGCCTCCCTCGAGGAGTTCGAGGTCTCCGAGTCGCGCCGCCCGCCGACCCCACGTCTGTCGCGCCTCATCGAAGACTCCTGGTTCGCCCACCCAGAACGCCTCGACGACCGTCGGGCGGACGGCCCGGAGGTAGGCGATCGCTTCGGCCGTCGCCGGTCCGAAGTCCTCCACCACGACCGCGAACCGGTTCGCGGTCCGGGCACTTCCCGTGATCCGCGACGCGGCCAGGATCCGCGCGATCCGCTCGTAGTGATGATGGACAGACAGGAAGAACAGCACGATGAGCGGCATCGCGACGATCACGATCCAGGCACCCTTCTGGAACTTCGTGATCGTGACGACCACGAGCACCACGCCGGTGGTGACGGCGCCGATCCCGTTGATCACGGCGGACCGTTGCCACTTCGCTTCCTTCACCTTCAGCCAGTGCTTGACCATCCCTGTCTGCGACAGGGTGAACGCCGTGAACACACCGACCACGTACAGCTGGATCAACCGGGTCAGCTGCGCGTCGAACGCCCAGATCAGGAGTGCCGCAACGACCGCCAGGACGACGACGCCGTTCGAGAACACGAGTCGGTCCCCGCGGTTGCGGAACTGGGATGGCATGAAGCGGTCGTTCGCGAGGATCGACGCCAGGCGCGGGAAGTCCTGGAACGCCGTGTTGGCCGCCAGGATCAAGATGCCCGCCGTGAAGATCTGCAGCATCAAGAACATGAACCCGCCGCCGTAGACCGTGTCCCCGATCTGCGCCAGCACGGGCTTCTCGGCAGCGATCTCCTCGCTGATCCTCACGTGGAGCAGCACCGACAACGCCGTGATGCCCAGGAACATCGTGATCGACATCGCCGCCATGGCGCTCAGCGTCGTGGCTGCGTTCTTCGACTGTGGGCGACGGAACGCCTGCACGCCGTCGGCGATCGCCTCGACACCGGTCAGCGCCGTCGCCCCGGAGGAGAACGCGCGGGCGATCAGGAACCAGGACAGCGCGTGCTCGACCTCGATCTCGAGGTCCGCCGTCTCGGCGACCGGACACCCGGTGAGACACTTCGCGAACCCCGTCATGAGGGTGATCGCGATCATCAGCACGAAGCCGTAGGTGGGGACCGCGAAGAACATGCCCGCCTCACGGACACCGCGGAGGTTCGCGAACGTGACGAACCCGACCAGCACGACGGCGATCGGCACCATGAGCGGCACGAGGGTGTCGGGAGCCACGGAGGCGATCGCGGTCGTGCCGGCCGTGATGCTGACCGCGACGGTGAGGGCGTAGTCGGTCAGGATCGCCGCGGCGGCCACGAGCCCCGGCACCGTCCCGAGGTTCTCCTTCGCGACGATGTACGAACCCCCGCCCTGCGGGTACGCGCGCACCGTCTGCCGGTACGACGTGACGACGATCACCAGCAGGAGCCCGATCGCGATCGCGATCGGCATCCGCAGGGCGAGGGCCGCCGCGCCCGCGGTCACGAGGACCAGCATCATCTCCTCGGTCGCGTAGGCGTTGGATGACAACGGGTCCGAGGAGAAGACCGGGAGCGCCAGCACCTTGGGGAGGAGCTGATGCTCCGCCTTGTCGCTCGCGAGCGCCCGTCCGACGACGAGCCGCTTCAGGAAACCGGTCGACGAGGTCGAGGAAGGGGTGCCTGCCACGGCCGGATAGTACCCGCGTCGGACGGGTGACTCAGCCCACCTGCTCGCCCACCCAGCGGTAGCCCACGCCCGGCTCGGTCACGATAAGGGCCGGGGCGGATGCGTCGTCCCCCAGCTTCTTGCGGAGCGCGCGGACGTAGGTCCTCAGGTACGTCGTCTCGGTCCCGTAGCCCTGGCCCCACACGCGGCGGAGCAGCCACTGGTGGGTCAGGAGTTTGCCGGGATTCGTGACGAGTGCCTCCAGCAGGCCGTACTCGGTGGGGGTCAGATGCACCTGAGCGCCGTCGAGCGTGACGAGACGCTTGGGGAGGTCGATCTCCAGCGACCCGTACGTCAGGACCGGCTGTGTCGGCTCGTCCACGCCCGACCGACGGAGCGTCGCCCGTGTCCTGGCGAGCAGCTCCTCCATCCCGAACGGCTTCGTGACGTAGTCGTCCGCCCCGGCGTCGAGCGCCGCGACCTTGTCCGTCTGGGATTCACGGACCGACAGCACGATCACGGGAACCTCCGAGAACGCGCGGACCCGCCGGATCACCTCCGTGCCATCCATGTCAGGCAGTCCGAGGTCGAGCAGGACCAGATCCGGGTGCTGCTCGGCCGCGGCCAGGACGCCCTCGGCTCCCGTCCCCACCGCCGCCACCTCATGGCCATGCGCCTCGAGGCTGGTGCGCAGCGCGCGGCGGATCTGCGGTTCGTCGTCGACCACGAGTACCTTCACAGCACCACCGCCTCCTCACCCGGCACCTCGAACACCACGGCCGTCCCACCGCCCGTCGTCTCCTCGATCCAGATACGCCCACCGTGCGCGGTCACGATCGCCTTCGCGATCGCGAGCCCCAATCCGGTCCCGGCGGACTCGGGGCTCTCACGGCCGCGGTAGAAGGCCTCGAACACCTTCTCATGCTCCTCCCGGGCGATCCCCGGGCCTTCGTCGCTCACCCGCACACGGACGCCCTCGGCGGTCGGCCCGACCCGCACGCGGATCGTTCCGCGGGCGGGCGAGTGACGGGCGGCGTTCTCCAGGAGGTTCGTCAAGACCTGATCGAGCTGCACCGGGTCGGCGGGTACCTCTGGAAGATCGTCGTCGATCAGGAGCTCGACGCCGACGTCACCCGCGCGCAGCTGCGGTCGAAGGCGCGCGACCACCGCCTCTGCGATCTCGTCCACCGCCGTCGGTGCTCGACGAGGGATCAGCGCGCCCGCGCGGATCTTGGCCAGGTCGAGGATGTTGCCCACGAGGCGGTTCAGGCGATCGGTCTCCTCCAGGATCGTCGTCAGGAGCTCACGCTCCTGGGCTTCGTCGTGACGGACCTCGTGATCGAGCAGGCTCGTCACGCCCGCCTTGATCGAGGCGAGCGGCGTCCGCAGATCGTGCGTCACCGACGAGAACATGGCGGCGCGCAGTTGGTTCGTCTCGGCGTCGAGCTGCGCGAGGCGTGCCCGCGCTTCCAGACGGGCCCGGTCGAGCGCCGCCGCCGCCTGGCGGGTGGCGGCCTCCAGCAGGAACCGCTCGTCACGCGTGAACGCACGGGCGCCGGGCGGGCGCTCGGCCACCAGCGTCCCGAGTGGGATGTCGGCCACGACGAGGGGCACGACCTCGCTGGGCCCCCCTCGCGCTCGGCCGTCGACGGCCGCGTGCGCCTCCATCGGCTGCCCGTCGAGCGTGACCTGCACGTGGCAGGCAGCCAGCCCGAGCGGCTCGAGGAGCGCATGGATGAAGTCGTCCAGCACCCGGTCGGGCAGATCGCCCGAGAGCAGGCTCGATGACAGGAGGGCCAGCAGGCGGGCCTCACGCTCCCGCCTGGCGGCGCGGTCTCGCTCGTCGGCCGCGTTGCCCACCACGAGCCCCACGACCACCGCGATCGCCAGGAAGACGACGGCCGCGACGACGTCGCGCTGGTCGTCGAAGCGAAGGGCGAAGTCCGGCTCCTCGACCATCGGCAGGAGCACCGAGGCCAGGACCGCCGCGATCACGCCCCCCCAGAGGCCGCCGGTCACCGCGGCGATCGTGACGGCGAGCATGAAGATCGCGACCCCGCTCGCGGCGCCCAACTCCTGGGTGAGCAGCGCGAGCGACAGCGCGAGCAGCGTCGCCAGCAGACCCGCCGCCAGGCCACGCAGGCTCAGCCGGCCCCACCGTTCTTCGGGGTGCTCCTCGATCACGCGGACACGCTACCCCCCGCTCCGCCCAGGTTCACGGTGCCCGCGTCTTCACGCATCCTTCACGCGGTCGAGGCGTTCCTTCACACCCCTCTCACGCGCACTCGTCGATGCTCCCCCGTGGAAAGAGGTTTCCGCTCGCGCGGTGCGAGGCCGTCACCCCCGCGAACCGCAAGGCGGAACGATGGAACGATCGACCACTTTCCTCCGAGCCCGTCACGAGGCCGGTGGCTCCCTCCAGCCGCCGGCCTCGAGACATGTATGGGACATCCCTCCGATCCTCATGTCATCCGTGGAACCTCGCGGTAGCCTCCCGACATGCATGTCGTGATCATGGGCTGTGGCCGTGTCGGTCTGCAGCTGACCGTGGAGCTGTGCAAGCTGGGCCATGACGTCGCCATCATCGACAAGAACCCCAGCGCCTTCGACAAGCTGCCGCCCGGCTTCGTCGCGAAGACGATCGTCGGGCTCGGGTTCGATCAGGAGGTCCTCGAGGAGGCGGGCATCCAGGAGGCCGACGCGTTCATCGCGGTCTCCTCGGGCGACAACTCGAACATCGTCTCGGCGCGCGTCGCTCTCGAGCACTACCACGTGCCCAGGGTGATCGCGCGGATCTACGACCCACGGCGCGCCGAGATCTACCAACGGCTCAACATCCCGACCGTCGCCACGACGAAGTGGGGCGTGAAGCAGATCCAGCTGATGCTGTTCCACGATCGTGAGGAGATCCGCGAATCGCTGGGCGGGGGTGACCTGTTGCGGCTACGCGTCCCCATCACAGGGCACCTCGTCGGCAAGCACGTGAACGAGCTGAACGTCGACGGGAAGGTGCTCGTCGCCGGGGTCTCCCGGGGCGGCGGCGGGTTCATCCCGACCGCGGGCAGCACGCTGCAAGAAGGGGACTTCCTCGTCGTCATGCTCGCGAAGGACGGCATGGACCTGTTCGACGCGGCGATCGCGGCGCCCGCCGGGGAGCACCACTGATGAAGGTCGTCGTCACCGGTGGAGGCGCGATCGGGCGACACCTGTCGGCGGACCTGCACGAGCGGGGACACGACGTCACGCTGATCGAACAGGATCGCGCGACGGTCGAAGACCTCCGTGAGGAGGTGCCCGACGTCAACGTGATGCTCGGTGACGCGTGCGAGCCGTGGGTCCTCGAGGCCGCACAGCTCTCACAGGCAGACGTCGTCGTGGCGGCGACCGGCGACGACGAGGACAACCTCGTCACGTCGCTCCTCGCGAAGCAGGAGTTCGGCGTGCCGCGCACCCTGGCGCGGGTGAACCACCCGAAGAACGAGTGGCTGTTCACCGAGCAGTGGGGGGTCGACCAGGCGGTCTCGCCTCCGCACATGCTCACGGCGATGGTCGAGGAGGCCGTGACGACCGGTGACCTCGTCCAGCTGCTCCGACTCGAGGGGGGACGGATCTCGATCGTCGAGATGAAGCTCACGGAGGACTCGCCGGCGTCCGGCAAGCCTCTCTACGAACTCCGGCTCCCGCCCGATTCCGCCGTGGTCGCCGTGCTGCGCGAGGGTCACGTCGTGATCCCTCAGCCGGAGACGACCCTGGGACCGGGTGACGAGCTCGTCGCCATAGCCGGACCCGACTCGGAGCGAGCCCTTCGCGACGCGATCGTCGGCGCCTGAGCCCGGCGGCAGTGTCTCAGGCGGTGAACTCGAGCTGTGGGTTCATCATCTGGCGCGAGCCCTTCTGCTCGGCCAAGACGCCTTCGAGCACGACCTTCGTCCCCAGACCGAGACCCCCGATCGCACGCCGACCCGTGAACCGCACGACGATCTCGCCCGTGCCGTCCGCCACGATCGCCTCGAGCGCCTCGTTGTCCTTCATCGGGAACACGGTGAGACGCCGGATCTGCCCCGCCAGGCGCACGCGCTGACGCGAGGGAGCATCGGCGATGGGCGTCACCCCCGGGACCGTGGCCGCCCAGTCGCGCACCTCGCCCGCCAGTCTGGCCTCATCGGTCTCGGTGAGGCGATCGAAGAGCCGCCTGAGCGCGCCCATGTCCGCGCCAGCCTATCTCCCGCTCGAAGCCCGGCGGCTCACGCCTCGGCTCGCGCCCGCTCCTGCGCCTTGATCTCCTCGCCGAGCTCGGACTTGCGAGCCTTCGACACCCAGATCGACGCGGCGAGGACGACCGCTGCGACGAGCCCGATCGCCACGCGCACGGCCGTGTCCTCCGCGTACTCGACCACGAGCGGGGCGATCAGGAGCGCAACCAGGTTCATCACCTTGATCAACGGGTTCAACGCCGGACCGGCGGTGTCCTTGAAGGGGTCGCCGACCGTGTCGCCGATCACGGCGGCCTTGTGGCTGTCCGAGCCCTTGCCGCCGAAGTTCCCCTCCTCGATGTACTTCTTCGCGTTGTCCCAAGCGCCGCCCGAGTTCGACAGCATCACCGCCATCAACTGACCGGTGACGATCGCGCCGGCCAAGAATCCTCCGAGCGCCTCCTCCTTCAGCAGGAACCCGGCGATGATCGGCGACAGGACGGCGAGCAGACCCGGCGTCAACAGTTCGCGGAGCGAGGTCTTCGTGCAGATGTCGACCACCCGCGCGTAGTCGGGCTTCACGGAGTAGTCCATGATCCCGGGGTTGTCGCGGAACTGGTTGCGGACCTCGACCACTACCTGGGCGGCAGCGCGGCCCACGGCGCGGATCGCGAGGGACGAGAACAGGAACGCGATCGTGCCGCCGGCGAGCAGCCCGACGAGCACGTCGGGCTGATCGATCCGGATCCCCTGGAAGTCGAACCCGGCGGCCTTGAGGGCCTCTTCGAACGAACCGAACAGCGAGGTCGCCGCGATCACCGCGGTCGCGATCGCCATCCCCTTCGTGATCGCCTTCGTCGAGTTCCCGACGGCGTCGAGTCCGCCCAGGATCTCAGCGGGGCGACCCTCGAACTCTCCCGACATCTCGGCGATGCCCTGCGCGTTGTCCGAGATCGGGCCGTAGGTGTCCATCGAGACCACCACGCCCACCGTCGTCAGCATGCCCATACCGGTGAGCGCGATGAAGTACAGGCGCTCGGCGAACAGGTTCCCGGAGTCGGGGTCCGCGAGCAGGAAGGCGGTCATGATCGAGCCGGCGATCACGAGGGCCGCCCACACGGCCGACTCGAGGCCGACCGAGAACCCGGAGAGGATCGTCGTCGCCGGTCCGGTGACCGTCGACTCCGCGACCTCCTGCACCGGCTTGAACTTGGTGTCGGTGAAGTACTGGGTGAGCACCTGGATCACGGAGGCGAGGATCAGCCCGACGACCACGGCCGCGCCGGGGCGCCAGCTGTCCATGTAGACGACCGAGATGATGCCGACCGCGATCGCCGACAGCAGGGCCGAGACGAAGAACCCACGGTTGATCGCCTTCATACCGTGCTCGGTCTCCGAGCGCGGCGTCACGGACATGATGCCGACGATCGACGTGATGACGCCGACCGCCCGCACGAACAGCGGGAACATCACCCCGGCGATCGCCCCGATCTCGGAGCCCGTGAACGCCGCCGCGCCCAGGATCAGCGAGGCGACGAGGGTCACCTCGTAGGACTCGAACAGGTCTGCTGCCATCCCGGCGCAGTCTCCGACGTTGTCGCCCACGTTGTCGGCGATCGTCGCCGCGTTGCGCGGGTCGTCCTCGGGGATCCCCACCTCGATCTTGCCGACGAGGTCCGCGCCCACGTCCGCCGCCTTCGTGAAGATCCCGCCGCCGACCCGCATGAACATCGCGAGCAGCGCGCCGCCGAACCCGAACCCGACCAGCACGCTGGTCGCGTCGCCCTTGAAGATCAGGAGGATCAGGGTCGCGCCGAACAGGCCGAGACCGACCGTGAACATCCCCGCCACGCCACCGGCCCGGAAGGCGATCGTGAGGGCTTTCCGGAGTCCTGTCTCGCGAGCGGCGTTCGCCGTGCGGACGTTGGCGCGCACGGCGAGCCACATGCCCGCGTATCCCGTGAGCATCGACGCACCCGCGCCCAGGAGGAACGCGAGCGAACGTCCGACGCGGATCGACAGGGACGGGGACATCCCCAGCAGGGACGTCGTCACCGAGTCCGATACGGGGAGCACGAAGAACAGCGCCACCGCGAGGATCGCCAGGAAGACCCCGAGGGTGCGGAACTGCCGGCTCAGGTAGGCCTTCGCGCCCTCCTGGATCGACTTCGCGATCTCCCTCATCTTCTCGGTGCCCTCGGGCTCGGACAGCACCGCCTTGACCAGGTACCAGGCGAAGAGCAGCGCGACGAGCGAGATCCCGAGCACCATCCAGAGCATCGTGTTCTCGAACGAGCCGAACACGACCTCGAGCGGCCCGTCCTCCTGGGCAAGCCAGCCGATCATCGAACCTCCTGCGTGGGTTGTTTGGAAGCCTCTCTCCCCCCGGCCGGACCGGCGCGGGACCGGTGAAGGATACCGGAGGCGGCTGGCCCCCGACCCTGCGATCCGGCCCCTGACCTGCGTACTCGGTTGGAGCCTCGAGCCGATCGCGAGACCGAGCGAACGCGACCAGCACGCCGGCGATCATGCCCGAGAGGAGGTCGACCAGCAGGTACCGGCGGTGACCCTTCACGGAGCACCGGATGGGCTCGAAGGTGAGCGTCGAGAAGGTCGCGAAGCATCTTAGGAACCCCGGGAACCGGACCACGACCTAGGGCTGCGTCGCGTCCGACCCCGACGACGAGCCGGCATCAGGGGGTCTTCGCCCGAGCTCGTCCACCACCGAGCCTTCCCACATCGGTGCCCCGCTCCGATAGGCGGCACGACCGATCACGTGCGCGGCGACCGGGGCGGTCGCGAACTGGAACACGATCGCGAGCACCAGCTTCGCGTCGGTGACGACGCCGTCGGTCACGAGGGCCGTGCCCGCGAACACGAGCGCCACCCCGAGGCTCGCCGCCTTCGTTCCGGCCTGGAGCCTGCCGAACACGTCCGGCAGGCGAACGACCCCGATCGCGGCCAGGAGCATCAACGCGGCCCCTGCCAGCCACATCGCCGCGGCGAGTGCACTCATCGGCGCTCTCCCCGGTCGAGCAACCTCGCCAGCGCCACGGTGGCGAGGAATCCGAGCAGCGTCACGATCAGCACGCCGTCGAGGAGAGGCGGAGCGTCGGCCCGCACCGAGAGCAGGGCGAACGACGCCACGAGCGCGAACAGGCACACATCGGCGGCCGCGGCGCGGTCTGCGGCCGTCGGACCGATCGCGACCCGCACCACGGCGACGAGGAACGCGAGCGCGAGCATCGCGAGCGCGACGTCGAGGATCAGCGAAGCACCCACAGGAGCCTCCCTTCGAGTCGGCGCACGTTCGCGCGGACGTCGTCCGACGTGCCGATGTGCAGGGCGTGCACGTACACGGTGGTGCGGTCGTCGGAGATCTCGAGCGTGAGGGTGCCGGGGGTGAACGAGATCAGGTTCGAGAGGATCACGAGCTCCACGTCGGTCAGCTCCCGGATCGGGCACGCGACGATGCCCGGACGCGCGTAATGCGTCGGCGTCAGCACCTCCCACCCCACCAGGGCGTTCGCGCGAACCAGGTCCCAGACGTAGGACACGAAGAACCGGGCGAGCCGCCCGGGCCGGAGCAACACGCGGGCGACGGCGATCACGTCGCCACCGCCTGCGCGTAGGCCGCGACGTCGACGAGCCCACGGGCGGCGCGCTCGGACACGGACCACAGACCCTCGGCGCCGACACCGAGCACCACCGTCAGCAGCGCGAAGAACGCTGCCGGCGCGAGCAGCCCCGCCGTGGAGCGCGGCAGGCGCGCGGCCGGTTCGGTCGCATCTCCCCAGAACACCCCGTTCCAGACCTTGACCATGGACACGAGGGTGAACAGGCTCACCACGATCGCGGTCGCGGCGATCCAGTGGTCGGCGCTCTCGAACGCCGCGCGGACGAGCGACATCTTCGCGACGAAGCCCGAGAAGGGCGGTATCCCGGCCAGCGACAGGGCGGTCACGAGGAACACGGCCGAGAGCCAGGGTCGTCGCCTGGCGAGGCCGCCGACCCGTCCGAGTTCGTCGGTGCCCTCCTGCACCTCCACCGTGGCCGCGACCAGGAACAGACCGGTCTTCACACCGACGTACTGGACCAGGAAGAACACCCCCGCCGCGAGGGCCGGCCCGGTCCCGAGGCCGAGCGCCATCACCAGGTACCCCATCTGACTCACCATGTGGAACGAGAGGATCGACCCCATCGACGAGCGACCCACCGCCCCCAGCACCCCGACGATCATCGTGACGCCCGCCACGACGAGCAACGGCATCGCCAGGGTGTCGGCGCCGTCGAACAGGACGGAGACGACCCGGAACAGCGCGACCACCCCGACCTTGGTGAGCGTCCCGGAGAACAGCGCCCGGACCGCCGGCGGCGCCACCGGGTACGCACGAGGGAGCCAGGCGTGCACAGGAACGAGACCGGCCTTCACGCACAACGACACCACGATCAGCAGGCTCGCGAACGCGACCGCGTCCGACGACGCGGCAGCGCCCCGGAGCACCCCGAGGTTGACGGAACCGGCGGTCGCGTACACGAATCCGACACCGGCCAGGAACAGGGTCGAGGCCAGGAAGTTCGTCGCCACGTAGAGAGCGCCTGCCCGCACCCGAGGCCCCGTCGCGCCGAACGTGAGCAGGACGTATGAGGACAGCAGCAACACCTCGATCCAGACGAAGAGGTTGAACAGGTCGGCGGTCAGCGTGGCCCCGGCCGCCGCGCCCAGCAGGGCTGTCGCCGCAGCGTGGTAGCGGGGGGTGTCGTCTTCGCCGCTGAGCGCCGCGTACGCGAGGCTCGCCGCTGCGATCACCGAGAACACGACCAGCATCAAGGATGCGAACGTGTCGGCGGCGAAGGCGATCGCGAACGGCGGAGGGAAACCCCCGACGCGCGTCGCCAGCACCTGGCCGTCGGACGTCTCGACCAGACCGATCACGCCCACGGCGACGACGGTCGCCACCGCGACACCGGTCACGATCCGACGCAGCACGACCGACCCGATCGCGGCGCAGGATGCAGCGGCGAGCAACGGCACCGCGACCGCGAGCGTGAGCATGTTCACGGCTCGGCCCTCCCGTCGTCCGCACCCTCCGTGTCGTCGTCACCGAACAGTTCGCCGGCACGGAACGCGAGCGCGAGCAGGAACGCCGTGAGCCCGAACCCGATCACGATCGCCGTGAGTACGAACGCCTGCGGGAGCGGGTCGCCGGGGACGTCCGACTCGCCCACGATCGGCACCCCCCGTCGAGAAAGGCCCCCCGACGCCAGCAAGATGACGTTCGCCGCGTGGCCGAGCAAGACGAACCCGAGGGTGACCCGCACGATGCCGCGCTGCACGATCAGGTACGTCCCCGCGGAGGCCAGAAGCCCGACGATGACGGCGACCGCGATCATCGCTCCTGCCCCAGGGCGACGACGAACGTCCCCACCATGCCCAGCACGATCGACATCACGCCGACGTCGAAGATCAGGGAGGTAGCGACCTTAACCTCGAGCCCGACGATGCTCGTTCCGACCACGGTCCCGGACAGGAACGGCTCGCCGAAGACCAACGGAACCAGACCGGTCACGACCGCCACCGCGAGCCCGCCCGCGAGCAGCACCGCCGGGCGCACGGGGAGCAGGACCCCAACGCCCTCGGGGCCGAACGCCAGCCATCGCAGCACGACGCCGGACCCGAGGATCAACCCGGCGATGAATCCTCCACCCGGGTCGTCGTGACCACGCAGCATGAAGAACACGGCCAAGGCGACGATCACCGGGGTGAGCAGACGCGCCGTGGCGCGAAGGACGATCGTGCTCATGACCGCGACCTCCCCCGGCGCACCGATGCGACCAAGCCGACGGCACCGAGCGCGGCGAGCGCGAGGACCGCGATCTCTCCCAGCGTGTCGAGCGCGCGGAAGTCGACGAGGATCGTGTTGACGACGTTGCGTCCCCCTGTCTCGGGCTCCGCCGCGGCCAGGTAGTAGGCACCCGCGTCAGACAGACTTCGCCGGCCGGTCAGGAGGTAGGTCCCGGCCGCGGCCATCGAGCCGACAACGATCGCGACCGACGCCGCGATCCGGCGACGTGTCGCTCCGGATGGCGCCGATCGTCGCGGGAGCCGCCGGAAGACCAGCACGACGAGGGCGACCGTGAGCGTCTCGACCAGGACCTGCGTGATCGCCAGGTCGGGGGCGCCGATCAACGCGTAGAAGAGGGCCAGCGCGAACCCCACGAGCCCGAGCGCGGCGACGGCGGCGATCCGATCGCGTGCGGTGATCACCACGGCCACGGGCGCGAGCAGCAGGAGCACGACCGGCCAGTCGATCAGGTCGGTCGCGGGAGCCGGGTCCAGCCCGAGGTCGCCGCCCCACGCGACCCAGGCGAGCCCGATGGATGCGACGAGCGACGCGAGCACGGCGCCGACGTAGGGAGCAACGCCGGGCGCGTCCGCCGTCGCCGCGACGCGTCCACCGAGCCGCAGGAGACCGTCGTACGTGTGGTCGTAGACGTCGGCACCGTGCGGTCTCGGCCGGATCGTGTCGGCGACCCGGTCCGTGACCCGCTTCATCGCAGACAGCGTGAGGCCGAGCGCGATCGTGATCCCCGACATCGCCAACGCGACCGTGGGTCCGTGCCACAGTGCCAGGTGGTACGTCCCCGTGGTCCCCGTCACGTCGAGCGCCACCGCCTGGGCGAGGGGATCGAGCACCCGGACAGCCGGCCCCAGCACGAGGCCCGCGGCCGCGGTGATCGCGGCGGGCGCCAGGAACGGGCGCGCCGGCTCGTAGAGCTTCTGTCTCAGGGACCCGCCGAAGGCGCCTTCGAAGATCCGCACGCCGTACGCGAGCGTCATCGCTGACGCGGCCACGGCGAGGACCGACGCGACGACGGCCAGCCACCCCCCACCAGGGGCGGATGCGAACGCGGAGAACGCCTCTTCCTTGCTCACGAATCCCAACAGGGGCGGGATCCCCGCCATCGAGAGCCCGGCGAGTCCGGTCGCAGCCGCCGTCCAGGGCATAGCCCGGCGCAGACCCGAGAGGTCGCGGATATCGCGGCTGCCTGCTTCACGATCGATGATCCCCACGACCATGAACAGGGTGGCCTTGTACAGGGCGTGGGCCACGAGGTGCGCGGTGGCCGCGAGCGCCGCCTTCTGGGTGCCGAGACCGGCGAGGGCTGCGAGGAAGCCGAGCTGGCTGACGGTGGAGTACGCGAGCAGCGCCTTCAGATCGTGCTGCCCCAACGCCAGGAACGCCCCCATCACCGAAGTGCCGAGGCCGAGGAGGACGACGGAGACCGTCCACCCGTGCACCCCGTCGAACAGCGGTGCGGTCCTCAGCAGCAGGTAGATGCCGGCCTTGACCATGGTCGCCGAGTGCAGGTACGTGCTCACAGGGGTCGGCGCCACCATCGCCCCAGGAAGCCAGAAGTGGAACGGGAACAGCGCGGACTTCGTCGCGGCGCCCAGTAAGAGCAGGACCGCGATCGCGGGGAATAGCGACGAGTCGCGCACCGCCTGGGCATCCGCGAGGATCGAGACGAGGTCCGAGGTGCCCGTCACGATCGTCAGGAGGATCAGACCCGCGAAGAGCGCGAGCCCGCCGGCTCCGGTCACCACGAAGGCGCGAGTGGCCGGCCGCGAGGACCCGGGGCCACCGGCGCCGCCGATCAGCAGGAACGAGGTCACGCTCGTGAGCTCCCAGAACACGAACAACAGCACGATGTCGCCCGCAAGCACCAAACCGAGCATCGCGGTCGCGAACAGGCTCAGTTGGGCATACATCCGCCCGGCGGCCCGCCCGGGCTTCAGGTAGCGTGCGGCGTAGGCCATCGTGAGGGTGCCGATCCCGATGATCAGGCCGGAGAACAGCGCCGACAACCCGTCCATCCGGAGCGAGAGACGCACACCCAAGGAAGGGATCCACTCGAACGACACGCTCGTGCTCGTTCCGTCCACAGCCGCGAGGATCGAAGGCACGAGGACCGCACCGGCCGCGACGAACACGGCCGCCAGCGGGTACCCGGCGTCGCGATCGAACCTCCGCACGAGGATGGGAGCCGCCGCGGCGGCCACAGCCAGGAGCAGGAGCGCGAGCAGGAGGGCCACGGCGCCTACCCGGTCGTGGGCGCGCTCGGCAGCTCATCAGCTGGCACCGACGGTGAGGAGGCTGGCCGCATCCGCAGGAGTACGATCCCGACCGAGCCCGCCACGAACGAGGCCGCGAGGATCGCGATCTTCGCGTCGTCCAGGAGAGCGCTCCCCGGGAACGCGAGTTCCGCGATGAACAGCGAGACGGTGAAGCCGATCCCCGCGACCACGCCCATCAGGCCGACGTGGGTGAGCGAGACCCCGCTCGGCAGCACGGCCACCCCGGAACGCACCGCGATCAGGCTCGCGAGCCAGATCCCCAGCGGCTTGCCCACCACGAGTCCGAGGAAGACGCCGAGCCCGACCGGGCCCGTCACGGCGTCCACGACCGCCGAGCCCGAGAGCAGGACCCCGCCGTTCGCGAGCGCGAAGATCGGCACGATCAGGAAGCTCGACCAGGGCAGCAGCTGGTGCTCGAGGCGAGCGAGCGGCGAGACCGCCTCGTGGGACAGAGACGACAGCCTGATCCACGCCTGCGCGTCCTCATCGCGGACCGGAACGCCCTCGGTCGTCTCGTCAGCGGTCCGACGTGCCTCCTGGCTCACCGCCTCGGATCGCTGGAACGGGACCGCCGGCGTGATCAACCCCAGGATGACCCCCGCGAGGGTAGGGTGCAGCCCCGCCCGGTAGAGCTCGAACCACAGGACCGCTCCGAGGGTCCAGTACACCCAGGTCGCCCGGATCCCGATCCGCTGCGCCACGAGGATCGCGAGGAGCACCCCTGCGCTCGCCTCGAGCCAGACCAAGCTGAGGCCCCCGCTGTAGAACAGCGCGATCACGAGGATCGCCCCGATGTCGTCCACGATGGCGAGGCTGAGCAGGAGCGGCTTGAGCCCAGGAGGTGCGTGACGAGCCGCGAGCGCGAGCGCGCCCAGGGCAAGAGCGATGTCGGTCGCCATCGGGATCGCCCACCCCGAGCTCGCGTCGCCCCGACCCGCGATCACCAAGTAGATCGCGGCGGGCACGACCATGCCGCCGAGCGCCGCGATCGCCGGGAGAGCCGCGGCACGGGGGTCGGTGAGCTCCCCCGTCGTGAGCTCCCGCTTGATCTCGAGCCCGACGAGGAAGAAGAAGATCGTCATCAGGCCGTCGTTCACCCAGAAATGGAGATCTTCGCCGATCACCGTGTCCCCCACCCGGAGCTGCAGGGGGGTGTGCCAGAAGGCCTCGTAGCCGCTCCCCAGGTTCGCCCACGCCAGCGCCACCACGACGGCGGCGAAGAGCAACAGTGCGCTCGACGTGGACGTCTCGAGGAACTCCTGCATGGGGCGCAAGACCACGCGAGGGATCCGGCGGTCAGAACGCAACCAGGTGGGGCGGAGCTCATGTGGGGATCCGGACATCGTCGAACCTCGTGCCGACCAGTCTTCCCGGCTCCCCTGAGACGCTTCCGCATCCTATCCCGGCCATCGGACAACGACAGCCGGCCGACGAGCGTCGAGCTCGCCGCCAGGCGTCTCACTGAGATACTCGGGCGCGTGAGCGACCTGTTCGACGGATTCGTCCTGTGGCAGCTCGCCGTCGCGTTCCTCCTCGGGGCGGTTCTGGTCGCCTTCGCCGGATCCGTCCTCGCGAGGGCGGGTGACAGGATCGCGGAGGTGACCGGTCTCGGTGGGGTGTTCGTCGGGATGATCCTGCTCGCTGGCGCGACGTCGCTGCCCGAGTTGGTCGGCGTCATCACGGCATCCCGATCGGGCGCGGCCGACATCGCAGTGGGGGACCTGATGGGAAGCAGCATGGCGAACATGGCGATCCTCGCCGTGATCGATCTGATGTCGCGGCGGACGGTGTGGCCCACGGTAGAGCTCGGCCACGCCAGGGTCGGATCGGCCGCCATCTTGCTCACCGCGTTCGCGGTCCTAGGGATCGTGACGGCTGACGTCCCCCCCGTGGGATGGGTCGGCATCGAGACCTTCGTGATCGCCGCCCTGTACGTCGCGATCGTGGCCTGGACACGACGCACCGCGGTGACATCGGCGACGGAGCCGGTCCCCACGGGCGCACCAAGACCGACGGGCATCGGGGACGAGCCGGAGCCAGGTCGTGGCGGTTGGACGCTCCGGCAAGCTGGGGGACGCTACGTGGGCGGCGCTCTCGTCATCCTCGTCGCCGCGCCGACGGTGGCTCTGTCCGCGAAGGGGATCGCGACCGAAACCGGGATCGGCGAAGGCTTCGTCGGCGCGGCGCTCGTCGCCGTCGTCACCTCACTCCCGGAGCTCGCCGCCTCGATCGCCGCGGTCAGGATCGGCGCCTTCGACCTGGCCGTCGGGAACCTCTTCGGCAGCAACCTCTTCAACATGGCGATGCTGCTGGTTGCCGATCTCGCCTATACGGAGGGGTCGATCCTCAGGGCGGTAGACGCACCTACCCAGTCCGTCACCGGCATCGGAGCGATCGTCCTGATGGCGACCGCACTCGGTGGGTTGCTGACAGGGTCCGAGACTCGGGCCCGACGACTCGAGCCCGACGCGATCCTGTTGCTCGTGCTGTGGGTCGCGATGCTGGCAATCGTCTTCAAGGTCGCCACCTGACCGGTCCCCCAGGGACCGTCCGCCGTCCGAACCGGTGTCGGAGCCCGTCGTCACACGTTCGCAACCTGGGAAATCCCAGGAACGCTCCGAAGGGCTGGTAGCCTCCCCTCGCTTTGGGAACCGATAGGAAGACCCCTCTCAGCGAGGCCACCACCCCCTCCCCCGGGAGATCCCAGAAGACCCACGAGCGGTCGAAGGTCGCCCGGACCCGGATGCTGGTCGTCGGCGCGATCGTCCTGGTCGTGGTGGCCGTCGTGGCGTTCCTCGCGACGCGCGGGGGGGACGACGGCATCATCGGCGCGATCGTGGGCGGCGGGGACGAACGGCCGGTGCCCGAGGTCACCCTGAAGGTCAAGAGCGCGAAGCCGGAGCCGACGACGAGCAGCGCCGACAACCAGGCCCAGCAGTCGAACGCCGAGAGCGCAGGGAAGGCGATCGCCGCCGCGCTGAGCGCGATGCTCCGGACCGCCTACGTCGACCCCGACACGTGGGACGATCCGGGCGCGGTGGCCGAGTCCTTCACCGGCGGCGCCGAGGACCGGCTCGAGACCGACATCGCCGTCATGACCCTCGGCGATGGAGCCGGAGGATCCTACGAGTTCGTCGACCCCGAGCAGGGGACCACGAAGATCCAGGTGCTGATGGGCTCGAAGGGGGAGCCGATCCGTGGGGCCGCCGACGTCACGTTCGAGGCCCTCGCGGAGCACGACGACGGCACGTACACGATCCTCGTGATCACCGGGTCCTACGTGCTTATCAAGGAAGACGGCGACTGGCGTATCCAGTCCTACCGGGTCGACCGCTCGGAGGAGCCGGCGGAGGCTCCCACGAGCCCGTCGGCGAGCGCGAGCGCGGAGGCATCGGGATGAAGCGCCGTCTCCTGGCCCTCACCCTCGCCCTGAGCGCCTGGGTCGGGGGAACCGTGACCGGATCCCTCACCTCGGTCCCGGCCGCCGGGCTCCCGATCCTGCAGGTCGGTCGCGCGCACGCCGAGTTCCAGCCGGCATTGGACGGCGACGAACCGATCTTCGTGCTGCTGTTGGGCTCGGACGCCCGCCCCGGCACGGCGGTGGACCAAGGGCTCGCCGACTCGATCCACATCCTCGGCATCAACCCCGCGGACGGGAAGGGCACGCTCTACGGGATCCCGCGTGACTCGTGGGTGCCGCTGGCCTCCGGCGGCACGAACAAGATCAACGCCGCGATGCCGTCGGGCGGGGTCGAGGCGATGGTCGCGACCGTCGAGCAGCTGACCGGCATCACGATCGACTACTACGCGCTGACCGGGTTCGCCGGATTCACCGACGCCGTGAACGACATCGGCGGGCTCGTGGTCGACGTTCCATATGGCTTCCAGGGCTACACGACCACGTTCACCGAGGGGGAGCAGCGGCTGATCGGCCGGCAGGCGCTCGAGTACGGACGTACTCGCAAGTCGCTGTCGCGCGGAGACTTCGACCGGTCGCTGAACCAGGGCACCCTGCTGATCAGCGCCCTCGCCCAGTTCCGCACCGAGTACGCGAAGGACGCGGGCCGCGCGTTCGACTGGATGGGGGCGGGGCTGCGCAACGTCCAGACCGACGTCTCCGTGGACGAGCTCCTCCTGCTCGCGAACCTGTCGCTCGCGGTCAAGCCGATGAACATCACGAACCTCGTCGCGACAGGGTCGATCGGCAACGAAGGCGGGATCAGCGTGGTCTACCTTTCGGACTCGAACCAGGCGCTGTGGCAGGACATGGCGACCGACGGGTACATCCTGAAGAAGGCGATCCCCGCCGACCAGAAGATCCAGACCTGACCGGTCTCGGGCCGCCCGGGACGTGGTGATAGGCTCCGCCCGCCTCCACGCCCATGACGACCCTCGACCAGGACCTGCGGAACGTCCATCCCGCCCGGCAGGTCGTCGGCATCACGATCGCCGTCATGATCACCCTGCCGGGTCTCGCGGTCCGCTTCCTGCACCCGGAGATCCCGCATCCGCTCGAGGCCTTCCTCTTCGGTCTGGCCATCATCGGGTCGGCGTTCCTCCTGTCGTGGGGGGCAGAGGTGGCTCAGCTCGACATCTCGGCCGGACTCGCGATCGCGATCCTCGCGCTGATCGCGGTGCTGCCCGAGTACGCCGTCGACTTCGTCTTCGCGTGGAAGGGCGGCGAGGCCTACGAGGCGGCCGGGTACGCCGGCTGTCCCCCACTGCCCGGCGGCGGCGCCGAATCACCGTGCTCACTCGCCCTCGCGAACATGACCGGCGCGAACCGTCTCTTGATCGGCATCGGCTGGACGATGGTGGTGTTCATCGCCTTCTTCCGGATGCGCGCCAAGGGCCTGATCGCGAAGGGTGAGCGATGGGAGGGGGTGAAGCTGGACCGCGAGCACGCCGTCGAACTGTCCTTCCTGGCGCTCGCCACCCTGTACTCGCTGACGCTGCCCCTGAAGCATTCGATCACCCTGATCGACGCCGCCGTCCTGGTCACCCTGTTCGTCCTCTACACGGTCCGGGTCTCGCGGGCCCCAGCCGAAGAGCCCCACCTCGTCGGCCCCGCCCGGTACATTGGGACCTTCGCAACGGCTCGGCGACGCGCGGCCGTGATCGGCATGGGCATCTTCGCGGCCGCGGTGATCCTGCTGTGCGCCGAGCGGTTCGCCGAGGCGCTGGTCCTCAGCGGGGAAGCCCTCGGGGTCAGCGAGTTCCTGCTGGTCCAGTGGCTCGCCCCGTTGGCCTCGGAGGCCCCCGAGCTCCTGGTGGCCGGGCTCTACGCATGGCGCCTGAACACGAACGCCGGCCTCGGAACGCTGGTCAGCTCGAAGGTGAATCAGTGGACGCTGCTGGTCGGCACGCTCCCGATCGTCTTCGCGATCTCGTCATCCAGCCTGCACGGGCTCCCGATCGACGCGGTCCAGCGCGAGGAGCTGTTCCTGACGGCGGCCCAGTCCTTCTTCGCGGTGGCGGTCCTGCTGAACCTGTCGATGTCGCTTCGCGAGGCCGGATTCCTGGCCGTGCTGTTCTGGATCCAGTTCGTCCTGGGTGGGGTCGTGCCCGAGGAGTACCAGGCGATCGAGAAGATCGGGATCGGCCTCGTGTACCTGGTGCTCGGGATGTGGCTCGTGGTGGGCAACTGGCACCAGGTGCCGAGGCTGTTCCACGACGGGCTGCGCGCACCGTACGCGGAGCTGTCGCGACCGCCGGAGCCGGTCGGCGCGGTCCACGACGCCGACTGAGGGGTCCGTCGGCGGACCCCGGTAGCCTTGCGAGCCGGTGGACCCTCATGCCTTCCTCGATCGGCTCCGAGCCGACCCCGACCTCGCCCCGTCGTTGCTCGACGTGCGCGAGCTGCCCGCGCGGACCCCGGCGATCGAGCCGTTCCCGGACGATCTGCCCGCCCTGATCGCGTCGCGACTCGGGCTGCTCGGCATCGAGGGGCTCTACCCGCATCAACGCCGAGGGCTGGACGTCCTGCGGTCGGGACAGGACCTGCTGATGGCCACCGGCACGGCGAGCGGCAAGACGCTGGTGTACGACGTGGCCTTCGCCGAGGCGGCCCTGGCACGCCCGAAGACCACCGCCCTGTTCGTGTTCCCGACGAAGGCGCTGGCACGCGACCAGCTCCGGCAGCTCCGCTCCCTCAAGATCCCGCAGATCCGGGCGGCCGTCTACGACGGAGACACACCCCAGGCCGAGCGCGCCCTGATCCGACGCAACGCGAACGTGATCTTGACGAACCCCGACATGCTCCATCTGTCGATCCTGGCCGACCACGCGCGGTGGGGTGACTTCCTCCTGCGCCTCGCGCTCGTCGTGGTCGACGAGGCGCACGTACTCCGGGGCGTCTTCGGCTCGCACGTCGCCATGGTGCTGCGACGACTGCGACGGCTCGTGGCCCACCATGGCGGCGATCCCCGATGGTGCCTGGCCAGCGCCACAATCGGGAACCCGGGGGAGCTCGCCGAACGCCTCACGGGGCTGGAGTTCGTCGTCGTCGACGAGGACACCTCGCCCACGCGACGCAAGCTGTTCGCGCTGTGGAACCCACCGGTCATCGACGAGGAGACCGGAGCCCGGCGAAGCGCACTGGTGACCTCGTCGTCCCTGATGGCCGCCCTGATCGACGACGACGTCCGGACGATCGGCTTCGCGCGATCGCGACGAGCCGCCGAACTGCTCGCGGAGTTCACACGTCGGGACCTGACCGACGCGGCGAAGCGGCCGCGCGTGCGTGCCTACCGGGCCGGCTACCTGCCCGAGGACCGCAGGGCACTCGAGCAGGCGCTCACGAGCGGCGAACTGCTCGGTGTGGCCAGCACGAACGCGCTCGAACTGGGGATCGACATCGGCTCGCTGGACGCTGCGATCCTCACCGGCTACCCGGGGACCCGCGCCTCGATGTGGCAGCAGGCCGGACGCGCCGGACGACGCGAGACCGACTCGCTGGTCGTGCTCGTGGCCCAGGACGATCCGCTCGACCAGTACCTCGTGCACCACCCGGAAGATCTGTTCGACCGGCCGGCGGAAGCGGCGGTGATCGACCCGACCAACCCGTACGTGCTGGCGCCGCACCTGCGGTGCGCCGCCCGTGAGTTGCCGATCGACACGGACACGGCCCGGAGGTTCTTCGGCGAGGAAGCGCCCGACGCGCTCGCTCGCCTCGCCGAGCGAGGCGAGGTGAAGGCCCGAGCGGACACGTGGCACGACGTCGGGCGCGAGCCTCCGCACCGAGCGGTCGACGTCCGGGCGGGATCGGGTCACGTCTACCGGATCGTGTTGGCGGACAGCGGCGAGATGCTCGGCACCGCCGACGAGCACCGGGCGTTCGCGACGCTGCATCCAGGTGCCGTCTACCTGCACCAAGGCGAGCAGTACCTGGTCCAGGCGCTCGACCTGACGCAGGGCGTGGCGCTCGTCGAGGAGGCAGACCCGGACTTCTACACACAGGCCCGCGACGTCACCGACATCGAGGTGGTGGACGTCCGCGAGCGGTCGGACGCGTTCGGCGATGCCGAGATGCACCTGGGAACCGTGAGGGTCTCGAACCAGGTCACGGGGTTCGTCCGCAAGCTCGTATCGACGAACGAGGTCGTCGGCGAGGTCCCGCTCGACCTGCCGCCGGTCCTGCTGGAGACGACGGCCGTGTGGTGGACCCTGCCCGGTCGGCTGCTCGACCGGGCAGGCGTGGGCCCCCACGATCTGACCGGCGGGATCCACGCCGCCGAGCACGCGGCGATCGGGCTGTTGCCGCTCGTCGCCACGTGCGACCGGTGGGACGTCGGCGGGGTCTCCACCCCGCTGCACGAGGACACCGGTCTGACCACGATCTTCGTCTACGACGGCTACCCGGGCGGTGCCGGGATCGCCGAGCGCGGGTTCCGCAGCGCGGATCGGTGGCTCCATGCCACCTACGAGCGGGTCCGCGAGTGCCCGTGCCGCGACGGGTGCCCCAGCTGCGTCCACAGCCCGAAATGCGGGAACGGCAACGAGCCGCTCGACCGGCGCGCGGCGACGGCGTTGCTGGCTGCGATACTCGGCACCGCATGGGGATGACCGGATGACCTCGCCCGTCCCGAGCACGCTGCGTCGTCCCTACGTCGCGGTGATCGGCGCGTCGAACGCCACGGCGTGGGAACTCGCGACGGCTGAGGACCTCGGGCGACGCCTGGCCAGTGAAGGATGCGTCCTGGTGTGTGGCGGTCTGGGCGGTGTGATGGACGCTGCCGCCCGCGGCTGCGAGGCGGGCGGCGGGGTCTCGATCGGGATCTTACCCGGCGTCGATCGCGACCCAGCGTCACCTCACCTGACCGTCGCGATCGCGACGGGCTTCGGGGAGGCGCGCAACGCGATCGTGGCGCGCAGCGCCGACGCCGTGATCGCCGTCGGCGGGGAGTTCGGGACCCTGTCGGAGCTCGCGCTCGCGCTGAAGATGGGCACGCCGGTGATCGGACTGGGCACGTGGGCGCTCGGACGCGACGATCTCGACCGCGACCCGATCGTCCGGGCCGAGACGGTCGACGAGGCGATCGAACACCTCCACCGGCTCCTGCCGGGGCGCATCTGAAGGACGCCCCGAGCGTCCGGGGGTTGCCGCCGCTGTCCCTGACGACGAAGATGGCCGCATGCCGGTCGTGCTGATCCTGCTCGCGGTGGTGTGGGCCTCGTTCGTCGTTGCCGCCGTGGTCGGCAGCGCGCCCTCGGGAGGCACCTCGATCGTCGCCTTCGACCGGGAGATCGCGACACCCGGAACCCCGGAGGGTGTCTGGATCCTGTGCGCGCTCGCGGTCTCAGCGGGCCTCGTGCTCGCCTGGGCGTTCGGGTCATGGAACCGGCGGCGTCATCGGTTGCGGCTGCACGCCGAGCTCGACGAGCGGTGGGCTCTGCGTTCCCACGAATCCGTCGCCGAACAGCTGCGCGGGCGGTTGATGGAGTCCCGCGAGCGCGAGCTCGACGAGGTCATCTGGACGCTCACCGCGCAACGCGACGCCTTGCTGGAGGAGATCGCCGAGCTCAGGGCGAACGCCCCCGACGTCGCGCGGGTCCCCGAGACCGACGACACCGTGATCGACGTGACCGACGACGTCGAGTTGTCTGACGACGACCTCGTCGACGTCACCGAGGACGTCGACGAGGTCGGCCGAGCGGGGTGACCCGCTCGATCACATCCCTTCGTCTTCGCCCTCCATCCCTTCGGGCATCTCACCGGTGAACTCGCGCATCTCCGCAGTCACCGCGACGTCACCGGCCTGCTCGAAGGTCAGCGTCACGTCGATCTGGGTTCCGACGTCGAGCGGCTCCGGGATCTCCATCAGCATCACGTGATAGCCGCCGGGCTCGAACGTCACGCTCCCACCCGCGGGGATGTCGACACCCTCGACCTCGCCCATCTGCGCGGTCCCGTCGACCGTCGTCGTCTCGTGGACCTGAACGACCCCGGCAGCGTCGCTCGCCGCCGCGACGAGCCGGTCGGCCTCCTCCCCCGTGTTCTCGACCATGAAGTAGACGGCACCGCGGTCTTCGGTGGGAGACCAGCCCCAGACCTCGGTGACCGAGATCGAGCCGTCGGTCCCCTCGCTGCCACCGTCGTCGTCGGAGCACGCGGCCGCCGTCAGCGTGAACGCCACGGCCACGACCAGGCCCCACCGGAGCCACTTCGCCATCGGTTCCCTCCTCGTTCGTTCTCGTCACCCGCGGATCAGACCGCGGGGTCCCATCCGTCCTCGACCACCGACACGAGGTCGGCGCGGAACTGGTCGGCGGTCATCCCGAACGGGTAGGCGAGGCGGGCCTTCCCGTCCGGGAAGAACAACAGCTGATACGCGGCGTGCGACATCGCGTAGTCGTCCCCGCCCATGTCCTCCTTCGTCGCAGGGTTCACGTTCATCAGCATCTGCACGTGGTGCGCGATCGCGTCGTCGTCCGGGCGCAGCCCGATGAAGTCCGTGTCCAGATCGCGATCGAAGTTCGCCAGCCAGGTATCGATGACCTTCAGCGTGTCGCGCTCCGGGTCGACGCTCACCCAGACGACGCGGACCTCGTCCTGGATCGCGGGCGGGAGCTCGCGGAGGGCAGCCGCGTTGACAGCCTGGGTCCCCGGGCAGATATCCGGACAGCTGGTGTAGCCGAACGCCAGGAGCGTGTACTTCCCCCGCGTGACGTCGCGGAGGTTCACGCGGTCACCTCGCTGGTCGGTCAGGATGATCGACGGTGCCACCGCCTCCGGCTCGACCCGGAACCCCTCGTAGTTCCAGAGCAGGGGCTTCACGAGGCTCATCTCGTCGGAGACCTTGACCTCCTCGTAGGTCTCTGCAGCGCTGGCGGGGACGCTCTGATGCGGATCGGCGGACGAGGCGCCGCCGGAGGGCACCGCGCCGCCGGCCGACGGAAGGACGGCCACGCTCGGGCTCGCCTCCGGTGCGGAGGCGTCGGATGTGCACGCCGACGAGAGCACCGCCAGCGTGCTCGCCATCACCGCCGCGCCTGCCGAGCGCGACGGACCCCGTCGCCATCGGTTCGCGGGCACGAGGCCATTCCACCCGTCGAGGAACCGGACCCGGGGGGCCGAAGGTCCTGGGACCGCAGAGGAAGCGCGGTCCGAAGGCCCCCCGTCGAGCCGCTCGGGTTGACCCTCGAGGCGCCGGCGTCGCATGCTCCCGTCCGACGTCTCCCCCCGACGGAAGGAACCGCCCGTGGCGTACGTGTTCGTGGCCCTGACGGCCGCGCTCGTGTGGACCGTGCTCGCCGTCGATCTGGTGGCCGAGAGCGCCGCTCGCGGCGGCCGGACGATCGTGCTGTTCGGCACCGTGCTCGCGCGGACGTCGGCCGAGACCGGGATCTTGGTGATCGCGGCTGCGGCCGCGTCGGCCGGGATGGCCCTCGTTGCCGCGGCGGCGTTCGTCCGCGGTCGTTGGCTCGAGCGGAGGTTGGCCGACGAGGTGGACGACCGCTACCAGGAGATGTCGGTGAGGGCCGCCGGCTGGGAAGCGCGAGAGGACCTCCTCCGGTGGCAGATCGCCGACCTGGAGCGACAGCAAGCCCGGCTGATCGCGAAACGCGACGAGCTCCTGGCCGAGATGCAGCTCGCGAGACGGACCACGAGCGACCTCCGCAGGGTGGCGCGCAGACAGAAGGAGGCGATCGACAAGGTCGTGAAGGCAGCGGACGAGGTCGTGATCGTCCCGGACCCGAGCGACGCAGGTGAGGATCCCTTCCAGGTGCCGGACGCCGGGAGCGCGATCCCCGCGGCATCACCCCCGGCGGGGCACGAGGAACTCTGGTCCCGGCTCGTCGACCGGGAGTGACCCTCAGGGACGGCCGCGGCCGGTGACCTTGCCGACGAGCCTGCCGACCGCCGCCCGCTCGGCGGGAGGGAGCCCGGCCGCGAGCAACGCGACCACGTAGGCGGAGGCGCCGGCGCCCGCCGCCAGCGCGAGGTTCATCAGCCACGGGGTCTCGGGCAGCAGGACGTGCGCACCCCACATCACCACGGCGCCCACCCCCGTCGGGACGAGGAGTCGCACGTAGGCACGGTCGAACGGCCAGATCCCGAGGAACCGCCGGACCAGGAAGAGCCGAGCGATCGCGCTGAACGTGAGGGTGACGGCCTGGGCGATCGCGGCTCCACGGATCCCGAGGATCTCGGGGCGCGCCAGGAGCAACGCGAGCGTCACGTCGATCGCGAACGCTGCGACGTACACGATCAGGTCCCACCCGGTGCGACCGGCCATGATCAGGATGAACCCGACCGTGCCGACCATCACGGGCACGATCATGCCGATGATCAAGATCCGCAGGGCGCCCGCTCCTTCCTCGAAGCCGGCACCGAAGATCCGCATCACCTGCTCCGGGAGGATCGCGAGCGCCAGCAGGACCGGGATCGTGGCGGCCAGCGACCACCGGGTCACCTGTTTGTACAGCGCGTCGAGCCGGTTCCGGTCACCGCGGTGGTGCAGATCGGCCACGAACGGGCTGAACGTGAGCGACACGCTCGTGAGGAACAGGAACAGCGACTGGCCCGCTCGCAGGACCGCCCCATAGGTACCCGTGGCCTCGTCCCCCGACGGGCCGAGCGACGACATCAGGGCCGACAGCACGAACAGGTCGGTCCAGAACAGCAGCTGGGAGAACAGCGTCCCGGGAGCGCGGAGCGCACCGAAGCGCCACAGCGCTCCGGTTCCCTCCTCCGGGATCGGCTCGCCCGTGACGTCGCCGAGCTTCCGACGCTGGCTCAGCCATCCGGCCGCCGCGATGAGCAACGCGGCGCCCCACGACGCCGCGAACGCGGCGCTGGCCCATCCCGCGCTGACCGCCACCACGGCCCACAGGACGAGCGTGAACACGATCCAGCCGATCGGCTGGGCGAACCACTGCGCGTACAGGGTGTAGCGCATGATCTTCAGGCCGCGCGTCGCCCCCATCAACGTGAACGCGAGGGCGGCGAGCGGAACCGTCACCGCCGCCCACCGGAACGCGATCACCGCGTCCGGGCGACCGCTGAACCGATCGGCGAGCCACGGCGCGATGGCGAGGGCGACGACGGAGAACCCGAGCGAGACGATGGCGGCGATCAGGGTGGAGCGGCGTACGAGACCACGTGCGCGCCCCCCTCGCCCGGATCCGACGAGGATCGAGACGAGCCGCACGTTGGCGACGTCCATCCCGAACCTCGTCGCGGCCGCGGCGACGAAGGCGAACTGGGTCGCCAGCGTGACCACGCCGAACGCCTCCGGTCCGAGGCGGTTCGACATCAAGACCTGCGCGGCGAAGGTCGCGACCGCGCCCACGCCCAGTCCGACGACGTTCTGGCCGGTCTGGCCGACGATCACCCGCTGGTCGGCGCCGGGGCGGACCGTTCCGGTCTCGGCGATCTCCTCGAGGATCTCGGACTCCTGATCCATGCCCGCCGGAGTATGGCAGGCTCCGGACGACCCCTCGACGAGGGGACGGGGGCCCTGATCCGGATCGTCACGGGGATGTCACGGTAGGGCCACATGAGGACGATGCGTCGGGTCCTGGCCGTGGTGATCGGCTGCGTCGCCGTGTCCGTCGCGGCGTGGATCGGACTGACGTTCCTGTTCGGATGGGTGACCGGGACGCTGATCGCCGCGGCCACCCTCGTGTTCGTGGTGGCCGTCTACTTGCTGGTGATCGGTCCGTGGCAGCGAGCGTGGGGGGCCACCGACGAGGAGGTCGCCGCTACGATGCCCGGCGACGACCTGCTCCGACCCGACGCCCCGGCGACGACCCGGGCGATCACGATCGCGGCCCCTCCCGAGCGCGTGTGGCCCTGGCTCCTCCAGATCGGCTACGGGCGAGGAGGCTGGTACTCCTACGACTGGCTCGACAACGACGGGGAGCCGAGCATCGACCGGATCGACCCCGGACTGCAGGGCCTCGCGGTCGGCGACCGGATCGTGATGGTGCCCGGGATGGGGCCGACCGTTCGGGAGATCGAGTCGAACAGGCATCTGCTGAGCGCCGGCGATACGGAGACGTGGTGCCTGCAGCTGCGCCCGATGTCGGAAGGCGGAACCCGGTTGATCAGCAGGTGGCGCCAGGATTGGCCGAAGGGCCCTGCCACGTTCGTGTGGGCCGCGATCGCAGACCCGGGCGCCTTCGTCATGGAGCGCAAGATGCTGCGGACGCTCCGAGCGCGCGTCGAATCCGCGCCGACCGCGCCCTAACGATCGGCCGCGACCGGCGGCCGCACGTGGATCTGACCGCAGATCTCTTCGGACAGGGCGAGCTCGGTCTCGCCGATCTTCACGACGGGGACCGGTGCCCGTTGCGACAGGGAGACGATCGTCCCGGGGGTCAGGCCGAACGCGGTCAGGCGCGATGCCCGCGACGCGGGCATCGCGGCGAGGTCGAGCACCTCGACCGGCGTCCCGGGAGCCACGTGGGTCAGGGGCACCGCCTCGCCCCGCCCCTGGGGGGGCGGCGCTGCCTGCGGGTCACCGGCCCCGGGCCACCACCTTCGGAGCACCTTCACGAGCCCGCTCTTGGACTCGTCGACGACCTGATATCCGCAGTTCGGGCAGCAGATCAACGAGCAGCGCGAGCCGAGCGGGCAGCTTGCATGACAGACGAGCTGCGTGGCCTCGAACTCGTGACCGCACAATCGGCAGCGCATCAGCCCACCTCGATCCCGAACGTCTCGAGGGCGAGGTGCAGGAGCCCACCGACGACCACCGCGAACGGGAACACGAACGCCGCCACGGCCACGGCCACCCTCTTGCCGTGCTCGCGCACGATCATCAGCAACGTGGCGATGCACGGGATGAACAGCGTGATCACGACCATCGACACGAGGATCTGGTTGCCGTTCATCCCCCCGGTGCGGGCAAGATCGAAGAGCCCCGCCGCGCCGTAGTCGCGGCGGAGGAACCCGATCAGGAACGAACCGGTGGCCTCCTCGGGCAGCCCCAGCCACCCGGCGATCAGCGGCGCGAAGGCCTGCTGCGCCCACGCGAGCACGCCGGTCACGTCGAACACGAACAGCGCGGCGGTCCCGATCACGAAGACCGGGATCACCTCCTTCAGGTACCACTCCAACCGAGCGGCGGTCTTCACGGCGACGTTCAGCAGCGAGGGGACACGCATCGGGGGGAGCTCGACGATGAAATCCGACGTGGGGCCCTTCATCAGTCGAGCCGAAAGCCATCCGACACCGAGCAGCGTCGCGAGCACGATGCCGGTCCAGATCGTGATGCCCAGCGCGCCGGTCGCGGTGATCATCCCGAGGATCACACCGAGCTGCGCCGAGCACGGCACCGCCAGCGCGAGCAGCAAGGTGACCTGCAGGCGCTCCTTGCGGCTCTCGAGCGTCCGCGTCGTGACCGTAGCCATCGTGTCGCAGCCGAGACCGAGGATCATCGGGATCACCGCACGGCCGTTCAGCCCCATCACCCGGAACGCCCGGTCCAGCATCACGGCGAGCCTCGGGAGGTACCCGGAGTCCTCGAGCACGCCGAACGCCAGGAAGAAGGTCACGACGAGCGGCAGCACGATCGCGAGCCCGTAGGTGAGCCCCATCGTGATCAGGCCGTACTCACCGACCAGGAAGTCCCGCACGAGCGGCCACGGGATGGTCGCCTCCACCAGCCGGGTGGCCGCCGGGTTGATCAGCTCGCCGAAGAGCCCGTCCTCGAGCAGCCCCACGAGCACGGTGGCTCCGAACCAGCCGACGAACGCGAACATGCCGGCGAGCGTCACCAACAGGATCGGCCATCCCCACAGCGGATGGGAGGCCAGTCGCCCGGCCGTCTCTCCGAACGTCCCCGGTGCCGTCTCGCGCTGCACGACGGTCGCGACGATCCGGTCGGCCTCGGCCAGCCGTCGGCGATTCACGACCGAACCGACCGGGCGACCGAGGAGGCTCTCTGCACGGTGCCGAGCGTCCTCGACGAGCGAGCGCGCCTCGGGTGACAGCGCCAGGGCATCGGTCAGCTCGTGGTCACCGGCGAGTAGGAGGAGCGCCACCGCACGTGGGCTCATCTGGGTCGGTGGCACGGCGGGCAGCACCGCGGCCACCGCATCCTCGACCTCCGGGCCGTAGTCGATCCGGCGAGCGGACGGGAACGGATCGTGGAGCAGGGACCCGAGACGCTCGACGCCCTCGCCACGGACCGCGACCGTCAGGACCACCGGAACGCCGAGCTCCCGCGAGAGCGTCGGGACATCGACACGGATCCCGCGACGCGCGGCCTCGTCGGCCATGTTCAGCACCGCGACGAACGGCAGCTCGGCCTCGGCGAGTTCCAGGCTCAGCAGCAGCCCCCGACGGAGGTTCTTCGTGTCGATCACCTGGACCGTCGCCGTCGAGGCCTGCGCCAACAAGATGTCGCGCGTGACACGCTCGTCGTCGGAGATCGCGTGGAGGTCCTGGAGCCCAGGCGTGTCGATCACCGTCGTGCGGTCGCCGTTCAGCGCGAGGGTTCCCCGGGCAAGTTCGACGGTGGTGCCAGGGTAGTTCGAGACGGTGACGTAGCGGCCGGTCAGCCGGCCGAACAGAGCCGATTTCCCCACGTTGGGGTTCCCGACGAGGACGATCGGTCGCTCACCGGCGTCGAGGTCTCTGATCGCGGCGTGGCAGTCCATGCGGTGGATTCCGACCTTATTGGTCGGAATCCATGGTCCTCGACCCACGACAGGCCTCGCAGGGACCCTCGGCCCTTCGCTCGCGGGTCATCCGGGCCTCGTCCCGATCGCCGGCGGAGCGGGACGGCGCTCCGGGCATGGGAGAGGGCCGGGGCGAAACCCCGGCCCTCTCCACCGCGCCTCAGGGGAGGGTGGTACTCAGATCGAAGCGCGGCCGATGCAGATCTCGCCGGTAGCCACGTTCACGGCACGACCCTTGAAACTGTCGGTGCCGGCCGGGTTCGCAGCAAGCAGGCGGACCGTGAACGACCCGCTCGGCGCCTGGGTGACACGCGAACCCCGGAAGATCCGCTGACCGTTCTCGAAGATCCGCACCCGCCAGGTCTGACCCACGACGTTCGAGTCGACCTCGTACTCGACCTCGGTCTTCCCGTTCTCCGGTGAGAGCTTCAGCTTCCAGTCGCTGGAACCGCTGCAGGCCCCCGTCTTGATCACGTCGCCGTCCTTGGCCGACGCGGGTATGGCCCCGGCCACGGTCAGGGCGAGCGCGGCTGCGAGCGCCACCCGAACGATCTTCGCGGTCATCTGGTCCCTCCTTGGTCGTTCGCCGGCTCGTCCGGCGGATGAGACGAGCCTCGGAGATACGTGGTCGCGGTCACAACGGGACGACCGTCCCGGGACCTGGGTCAGTAGCTGACCGAGCCCGAGCACGACTCGCCGGTCACGAGGTTCACGCCCGTGGCTTTGATCAGGTCGGTCCCGGGGCGATCGGCGGTCTTGCGGCCGACCCGTACCTCGCCCGTGGAGTCCGAGACCTTGTTGCCGGCGTACACGCGGGTTCCGTTGTCCGAGATGAACAGCTGCCATGTCTGCCCGGGGGCGCCTTCCTCGATCTCGTACCTCACCCGCAACGTAGTGGCGGACTCGCTGCGCACGACCAGCTTCCACTCGCTGGGACCGCCCGAGCAGCTCCCGCGCCGACGCACGCGGTCCTCCGATGCTCCGGCGGGGGCCGCGGCCGACAGCGCGAGCGCCCCGGCGAGCATGACGGCGATGACCCTCGTCCCCATGGTGACCATGGTCGACGCGGCGACCGGTCGGTCGCAACGGGACGATGGTCCCGGGACCCGGTCCCGGTCGTTCAGTCGCGCAGCGCGCCGGTCCGCTCGGCCCACAGGGCGGCCTGCGTCCTGTCCGCGACCCCGATCCGTTGGAAGAGGTTCGTCAGGTGACCCTTCACGGTCTTCTCGCTGATCCCCAGGCGACGCGCGATCTGCTTGTTCGCCATGCCGTCGACGACCAACCGGAGGACCTCGCGTTCGCGCCCGGTGAGCTCGATCCCGCCCGCGGGACGTCCTCCGCGCGTGGACAGCAGCGCCGCTGCGGCCTTCGGATCCAGCGGCGATTCTCCCCGTGCCGCTGCCCGGATCGCGGCATGGATCTCCGCCGGGTCCGCGTCCTTCAGCAGGTAGCCGATCGCACCGGCGTCGAGCGCTTCGACGATCCGCTCACGGTCGGAGAACGAGGTGAACACGACCACCCGCGTCTCCGGCGAGACGGAGGAGAGCCGCCGGGTCACCTCGACGCCGTCCAGGTCGGGCATCGACAGATCGAGCAGCAGGACATCGGGGCGCTCGGCCCCGCACACCTCGACGGCTTCCTCGCCTCCGTCGGCCGCGCCCACCAGCTCCACGTCGTCGAACGTTCCCAGCAGCTGCTCCAGGCCGACGCGGACCACGCGGTGGTCGTCGGCGATCGCGACACGGATCGTCACGGGACCGGTACCTCCACACGCATCACGGTACCGCCCTGGGGCCCCGGCTCGAGGTCCAGCCGACCTCCCGCGTCGCGGACCAGCTCGCGCAGGATCGCCACGCCGACGTGGCCGTCTTCACGTGCCGAGCTCTCGTCCGACGGTCCGATCCCGCGACCGTCGTCAGCCACCTCCAGGACGGCCGAGCCACCGAGGCGGGCCACTCGGACGCGCACGTGCGACGCATCGGCGTGCGCCTCGACGTTGCGGAGGGCCTCGCGGCACGCCCGGTACAGCAGTTCGTCCACCTCCGCGCCGAACGTCACGGTCGGCTCGACCTCCAGCGTGACGTCGAGGCCGTCACGCACCGGCCGTACGATCAGGTCGTCGAGCGCAGGTGCGAGCCCCGACTGCGACAGGTTCTTCGGGTAGACGCCCACGACCGCCGAGCGCAACGTCCGGATCCCTGCCCGCACCGCAGCCGCAGACTCCTCGAGCGCGCCCCGGGCCTGAGGGTCGGGGGTCGTTCCGGCGGTGGCCGAGAGCTGCATCGCGAGCCCGGCGAGCTCCTGGACCGGACCGTCGTGGAGGTCTCCCGCGATCCGCCGCCGTTCACGGCCGGAGGCATCGAGGGCTCGCTCCAGGAACCGCTCGCGGTCCGCCTGCGCCCGCCGGACCCGGCGGGCCAAGCCCCAGGCGATCGGCACCAGTAGCAGTGCGAAGCCCAGGAGGGCGACGACCATGACCGGCGCGAAGGTTGCGAGGAGCTCCGAGCCGCTGTCCGCGATGCTGTCAGATCGCAGGTACGTCTCGAACAGGAGCGGCGTCCCGTCGGGGGTCGCGATCGCCGTGTAGACCTCGAACACCTCGCCCGCGTCGCGCTCGAACCTGTTCTCCGGCCGGGACACGTCGGACAGCTCCGCGGTCACTCCCCCCTCGCGGAGCGCCTCCAGCTCGTCCTGTCCGAGCTCGTACGTCTCGCCGATCAGGTCAGCCTGGTCGGAGTAGACGATCGTCCCGTCCTCGGTCCAGATCTTCACGCGGACCACCGGATCGCGCAGGACCGCGTCGGCCACGACCGACGCGACACGCGCCGTGGACTCCGCGTCGCCGGATACGAGGCCGTTGGACACCCGTCGCTGGACGAGGAGGGCGGACTCAGCCGTGACCTGACGTGCCTCGGCGATCGCCTCCTGGGTGGCCAGGCGACGGAGCACCAGCGTGCCCGCCACCCCGACCGCCGCGAGCGCGACCACGCCGAGCAGCACGAACGTCGCGACCGCGCGGCGGACCGGGTCCCGAGCGGAGGTCACCCGCCCTCCCCGGGTCGCCGGTCGCTGACGCGGACGTTCCGTGCTGCGGCCTCGGCGGTTCTCGCCACGCGCGTCGCACGGGTCTCGGCGCGCTTCGCGCTCCGGATCCAGAAGAGGATCTGCTTGCGGGCACCCGGTGGGAATGCCTCGAAGTGCTCACGCGCCGGCGGGTTCGCGTCGAGCGCCGCGCCCAGGTCGTCCGGCACGGTCAGGTCCTCCAGCTCGTCGAGCGCCGACCACGAGCCGTCGGCCTTGGCCGCCTCGATCTTCGCGAGCCCCGGCGGGGCCATGCGGCCGTCGGCGATCAGGCGCTCGACCCGAGCCCTGTTCGACGAGGCCCACACGCTCCCGGGCTTGCGCGGGGAGAACCACAGCTTGTAGTGGTCGTCGTCGTGGCGGTTCGTGGTGGCGTCGATCCACCCGAAGCACAGGGCCTCCTCGACGGCCTCCTCGTAGGCCACGCCCGGGGCGGCGCTGCCCTTCTTGCGGATCAGGAGCCAGACGCCGTCCGGACGCTCGTGGTGACGCCGGAGCCACCGGCGCCAGGCGGCCAGGTCCTTCGGCGCGACGAGCTCGGGTCCGGGCACGGCCCCTTCCTACCACGCCGGGAGATAGGCTCGGGGCGACGTGCGCTACGCCCTGAGTCTGCCGAACTTCGGCGTCTTCCGCGACCCGACGCTCGTCGTCGACCTGGCTCGCGACGCGGAGACCGCCGGGTGGAGCGGGTTCTTCCTCTGGGACCACCTGCTCGGATGGGACGGGAACGAGGTCGCGGACCCGTGGATCGTGCTCGCGGCCGTCGCCGTCGCCACCGAACGCGTGCGGATCGGCCCGATGGTGACGCCGCTGCCGCGCCGCCGGCCGTGGCAGGTCGCCCGGCAGATCGTCACGCTCGATCACCTGTCCGGCGGTCGGGCGGTCCTCGGCGTCGGGCTCGGCTACCCGCCCTATGAGGAGTTCGGGGTCTTCGGCGAACCGGAGGACGCGGCGACGCGCGCGGCGATCCTCGACGAGGCGCTCGAGATCGTCGCGGGGCTGATGACGGGCGAGCCCTTCGGCTACGACGGCCGGCACTTCCGGCTCGAGGAGGTGACGTTCGCCCCCCGGCCCGTGCAGCGGCCGCGCGTCCCGATCTGGGTCGCGGGGGCGTGGCCGAACCGCGCGCCGTTCCGCCGGGCCGCGCGCTTCGACGGCGTCACGCCGATCACGGTCGGCGACGAGCAGGGACCGGGAATCCCCACCGTCGACCAGATGCGCGAGATCGTCGCGTTCGTCGACGCGGAGCGCGAGGCAGGAGGTCGCGCCGACGCCGGGTTCGACGCGGTCTACACCGGCTGGATGCCCGAGGATCGCACCGAGGCCGCCGCGATCGCCGAGGACCTCGCGTCGTTCGGCGTCACGTGGTGGCAGGTCTCGCCCGGGTGGCCCGACGAACCGCTCGAGGACTTCCGCGACTTCGTGCGGGCTGGGCCACCGGGCTGACCGAACCCGTCATGCTGGGGGCGTGCCGCCCCGCCTCACGAACGCGACGCTCCGAGCCGCCGCCCGGACGCTCGCCGACCGCGACCCGGCGCTCCGCGCGTCCGTCGACCGGCACGGGCCGCCGCCACTGTGGGCCCGCGAGCCCGGGTTCGCAGCGCTCGTCCACCTGATCCTCGAACAGCAGGTCTCGCTCGCCTCGGCGCAAGCCGCGTTCGATCGACTGGCCGCCGCGCTCGGGGGCGACGTCTCGCCGACCGGCCTGCTGCGCCTCGACGACCGCGAGCTCCGGGCGATCGGGTTCAGCCGGCAGAAAGCCGGATACGCGCGCGGCCTCGCCACCGCGGTGCTCGACGGCTTCGACCTGGGCGGGCTCGGAGCCCTTGACGACGACGAGGTGCGGGCCGCCCTCACCTCGTTGAAGGGCGTCGGGCGGTGGACCGCCGACGTCTACCTCACGATGTGCCTGCTCCGTCCCGATGCCTGGCCCCACGGGGACCTCGCGCTCGCGACGTCGGCGCGGGCGGTGCTGGGCCTGGCCGCGAGGCCGTCGTACGACGACCTCGAGGATCGGGCGGCCGCGTGGCGACCGCACCGGGCCGTCGCCGCTCGGATCCTCTGGCACGACTACCTCCGGGTCCGCGGCCTTCCGGTGTGATCGGCTGCCGGGCCACGTCAGCCGGCGTGACGCTCCACGTGCGCGTCGAGGCGTGAGGCCATGGCATCGAGCCGGGCATCGATCGACGAGAATCGCGCGTCTATCGCGTCGAAACGCCCGTCCATGCGGTTCGAGAGCGCGTCGAGCCGCGACTCGATCGATGCCGATCGGGCGTCGAGCCGGTTCGAGAGCGCGTCGAGCCGCGAGCCCAGATAGAACAGTGTCCCGAGGGACGTGGCGGCGACGAGGCCGATCGCGCTCCAGATCGCAGCTTCCATCATGACGACCGTAGCACCGGCCACCACGCCGGTTCCGTGACGCCCGTCACACAGGCGACGCTGCTACTCGATGTAGCCGAGGCCCCGGAGGTGCTCCTCCATCTCATCGGCCTCGGTGTCGCTGACACCCGCCTCGTTGCCCATGCCGGGGATCCCGGCGCCGGCCGAGGACGTCTCGGTCGCCTCGCGCTGGGTGAGGTGCGCCTCGGCGCCGACGATCTCGTGCAACACGCGACCGCTCGGCTTGACCGCCGTAGGTGCGTCCAACGCCGCCACGAGCGTCGGGGCCAGGTCGATCAGCGCCGGCGGGGTCTCGAACGGCTTCACGTTCGGACCGACCGCGACGATCGTGCCCTCGATCCGGTGGTCGCCGCTCACCCAGTCGGCATCCTCGTAGGCGGACTTCGCGTGGGTCAGGGAGTAGCCCTCGGCCGGGACCATCAAGATGTCGGGCGCCGTGTCGGCGAACCGGCCCTTGAAGATCTCCTCGCGCCGGTGGATCTCCTTGACGGGCTTCTTGCCGGTCTTCGGGTCGACGAAGTTCGCGAGGCGGTCCATCACCTCGCCGCGGACCTTGTCGTAGTCGCCGGGGTCGACGACGCCGTCGACCTCACGGCCGGCCAGGTTGATGCTGACGCCCTCGCCGGTCGAGCGGATCGTCGTGTACGCCCTGGTCTTCGCCCAGTTCACCGACTGCGGGAGCGAGACCTTCCCGTGCAGGCCGAGCGTGTCGTACACCTTGCGCGCGACCTTGCGCATCGGGCCCCACTGCATCGGCCCGAAGACCGCGTTGGACGCGCTGAAGTCCAGGTAGCCGAACTCCTTCAGCAGGCGGTCCATGTTGATCGTGCGGGTGCACGACTGGAACCCGTGGTCGGAGATGAACAGGATGATGTCGTCGGGCCGCGCGCGCGAGACGAACGAGCCGATCGCCTCGTCGGCCTGGCGGAAGATGTCGGCGACCTTGTTCCCGATCCGCGTGTCCTTGTTCTTCGCGTAGTCGGGGTGATCAGGCGCGATGTAGTTGCTCAGGCAGTGCTGGGTGCGGTCGATCGAGACCCACACGCTCGCCATGAGGTCCCACTCGGAGTTGTCCATCAGCCACTCGGAGACCTTGATCCGCTTGGCCGTGACCTCGAATGCCTCGTCGAGGTAGGGATCCGGCTTGTTGTGGTACGTGGTCCAGCTCATGCCGTTGATCGGCCACTCGAGCCCCGCTTTCGCGAGCGTCTCGGGAAGGTCGTCGGGCGCCGTGAACGTGCGGTTCTTCGGCAGGACGCCCCCCGCGAGGAGGTTCCCCGTGAAGGGCTTCGGCGCGGGGAACGTGAGCGGCACGTCGAGCAGCAGCTGGTTCTTCCCCGCCGCCGTGAGGTCGTCCAGGAACGTTCGCGCCTTGATCGACTTGTAGGTGACCGGGTACTGCTTGTGGGTGCCCGGCACCGTCTCGAGGATGTCGTAGACACCGTGGTCCACCGGGTCGACCCCGGTGAGGAAGGACGGCCACGCGGACCAGGAGTGCGTCGGGACGGTGGAGCGCAGGACGTCGCGCTGGCCGCGATCGATCAGGGCCTGGAGGTTCGGGCAGCGCACCCTGCTCGAGCAGGGGGTCGAGGATGCGCCAGTCGGCGCCGTCCCACGCGATCAGGATGACTCGTGACATAGGGATAGCCTCGTTTCCGCAGGTCAGGAACGAGCGGCAGTGTATCGAAGGGCTAGGGGTCCAAGATCACTGCTCGCGGGTGACGTCGGTCGGCGCCGGGGTGTGGCGAGCTGCGGTCGACCCGCGTAGGACTCGACCACCCGCTCAGGCGTCGCCGAGGACCGCTTCGATGTCGTTGAGCCGCATCTCAGCCCGGCGACCGATCCGAGCTCACGTTCGCGCTCGACCTGATGCGACGTCGGGCCATCGCGACGCGCCGGGTATGGTTCGCCGGATGAGCGAGTCCACCATCCGACCCGCCTACCGCATGTGGTCCCGGTACAACCGGCGGCTCCGCGACGCCGTCGGATCGATGACGATCGAGCAGCTCGCGATCCGGCCGTCGCCCGAGCGGTGGCCCGCCTGGGCGACCGTGGGCCACCTCGCCTGCCAGCGGGTGTTCTGGCTGTGTGACTTCGCCGGCGAGCCCGGCGCGGCGACCACGCGGTTCACGAACGCCGCGTACGACTGCCCTGGGGACGACGACCTGGAGCACGTGCTCAGCGCCGAGCAACTCATCGAGGCCCTCGACTCGACCTTCCTCATCGCCGAGGGCTGTCTGGACCGGTGGACCCTGGACATGCTCGACGAGGAGATACGCCACGAGGACTGGGGCGAGGGCTGGGTGCACACGCGCGGCTCGGCGATCCAGCGGGTCTTCAGCCACGACGTCTGGCACACGGCCGAGCTGAACGAGATCCTCGGCGTCGCAGGGCTCCCGCAGATCGACCTCTGGGACTGAGACCGTCCTGCGAGACGAGACCCGTACGAGCCCGTGAGGTGGACCCAGGCTCTTCCGGGCCAGGGCGCTGACCCTCGTGGTCGGGATGGCCCCCGACCTGTCTCCGTGGCCATGGCCGGCGCCGTGGCGATCACCGAGAGAGCTACACCGTCACGACGACCTTGCCGGCCGCGTGGCCCTGCTCGAGGTACCGGATCGCATCGGCGGCCTCGGACAGTGCGAACGTCCGACCGACGACCGGGGTCACCTTCCCGTCCTCGATCAGGTCGCGCACGGCCACGAGGTCCTCTCGCCGCTCGGCTGTGATCACCGGGCGGAGCGACTGGCCCACCACCAGCGACAGCAGTGGCGCCCGCACGACCTGGCGTCCGAAGCCGCCGGTCCACTTCCCGCCACCGTCGCCACCGACGATCGCGAGGGTGCCCTTGGGCGTGAGGGCCCGGCGGAGCTTCCGGAGCGGCCGCCTCCCCGCCGCGTCGATGATCGCGTCCCAGCGACGGCGACCGTCGGTGAAGTCCTCCCGGGTGTAGTCGATCACGTCGTCGGCGCCGAGGGAGCGGACCAGGTCCGCCTTCGACGCGCTGGCCACCGCCGTGACGTGGGCGCCCGCGGCCTTCGCGACCTGGACGGCGAGGGTGCCGACACCGCCGCCGGCGCCGACGATCAGCACGCGCTGGTCCGGTCGCACCTCGGCCACCTCACGGACGGCGCGCACCGCCGTGATGCCCGAGATCGGAGCCGCGGCAGCCTGTTCGAACGTGAGCCGAGCTGGCTTGGGGACGAGGAGCTCGGGGCTCGCGGCGACGAGCTCTGCGAACGAACCCTCGACGATGCCCATCACCTCATCGCCGACGGCGAGATCCTTCACGTTCGCGCCGACGGAGACGACGACGCCGGCGCCGTCGCGGCCCCGCGGAGCCGACCACAGCCTCCGGAACTCGGGCGAGAGCCGTGCGATGCGAGGCTCGCCGGTCATCATGTGCCACACGTCGGGGCCGGCGCCGCCGGCACGCAGCTCGATCAGCACCTGGTCGTCGGTCGGGACGGGATCGGGGATGTCGCGGAGCTCGAGCACGTCGGTGGAGCCGAACCGGTCTTGGACGATCGCCTTCATCTCATCTCCTCTTCGTTCGAAGTATACGCCGTACACCTACCTGGCGAACCCTAGCGTGTACGGCGTACACTCGTCAAGCCATGGCGACCAAGGAGACGAAGCGCACCCGGCTCAGCCGCGAGCGGGTCCTGGGCGCCGCCGTCGCACTGGCCGACCGTGACGGGGTCGAGGCGATCAGCATGCGTCGGCTGTCGAGCGAGCTCGGGGTCGTGCCGATGGCGCTGTACAAGCACGTCGCGAACAAGGAAGAGCTGTTGGACGGGATGCTCGACGTGGTCGTCGAGGAGTTCGACCCACCGCGGACCGACCTGCCATGGAAGGACGCGGTCCGTGAGCGGATCCTCTCGGCGCGCGAGGCGCTGCTGCGCCACCCCTGGGCGTCGCGCGTGATGGAGACCCGCACCGAACCGACCCAGGTCGTGATGGCCTACATGGACTCGATGATCGGGATGTTCCGCGACGGCGGGTTCTCGATCGACCTGACGCACCACGCGATGCACGCGATGGGCAGCCGCTTGATGGGCTTCTCGCAGGAGCTGTTCAACGACCAGAGCGACACGGATCCGGCGATCGAGGCCGAGATGTTCACGCAGCTCGCCCACGTCTACCCGTCGATCTACGAGCTGTACGTGTCGATCACGCACGACGACGCGTCGGTCGTCGGCCCAGGTTGCGACGACCGGTTCGAGTTCGAGTTCGCGCTCGATCTGATGCTCGACGGTCTCGAGCGGATCAGGGACCGGGCCGAACCACGGAGGTGAGCGCCCGCAGGTCCCGCTCCATCCCGTCGATCAGCACGTCGAGATCGGGGAACGACGCCTCGTCGGCCGTGACGACCATCGAGATGCGGCCCGTGTAGGAGAACGCGCACAGGACCAGCCCGAGGTTCCCGATGAGCTGGACGATCGGCACGATCTCGAGCACCCGGGCTCCGAACATGTGGATGGGAACCGCGGGGCCGGGCACGTTCGTCACGAGCACATGGTTCGTGCGCTGTCGGATCACGAAGGCGCGCGCGAACGGGGTGGCCGCGATCGCCGCCATGAAACCGGCGATCGCGGCGGGCTGCTGCTCGGCCTTCACCTTCCGGGTCCGCTCGGCGATCAGGTCGAGGCGGCGGACAGGATCGGTCTCCCACGCCGGGAGACCCAAGGCGATCCATCCGGAACGGTTGTCCACGGCACCGGAGCCGCCCTGCTCACGGAGCGACACCGGCACGCTGGTGATCAGGTCTACGGGGACACGCTCCCCGCGTGACGCCAGGAGGTGGCGCACCCCCCCGACCCACAGGTCGAGCACGACGTCGTTGACCTTGGCGTCGTGCGTGCGAGCGATCTCCTTGACCTCGTCGAGGTTCGCACGGAGGACGCGGACCCTGCGACCACGGCCGACAGGCTGGTTGAGCGACGTGCGGGCCGCCTGCAGCTCGGGATTCCTCCCGGCGTAGGAACGGGCGAGGCGCCGGGCACGCCCGAGGGCCGCGCCCGACCGCTCGCGCGCGCCGGGTTCCCTCGCGGCCACCGCGAGCCTCCGCAGCGTCGCGGCTCTGACCGAGAGGTTGTCGGAGCGCAGGGATCGGTTCGAGGGGGTCGGCTCGGGTCGCCAGGGCGTCGGCTCGGGATCGGGAGCGTCTGGTTCGAGGTCGAAGAGCGACCCCATGACCGTCACCGCGGCCATCCCGTCGGCGACCGCGTGGTGCAGCTTCAGCATCGCGGCGACCCGGTCGTCGCTCAGGCCGGTCAGGAACCAGAGCTCCCACAGCGGGCGGCGGCGGTCGAGCGGTCGTTCGTAGACGCGGGTCGCGGCATCGAGCAACTCGACGTCCCCACCGGGCGCCATGACGGTCGCCTGGTGGACGTGGCGCTCGATCGCGAACCGCGCGTCGTCGACCCAGACCGGACGACCGCCGAGCGGCCCGGGGACGAGCAGGCGCTGCCGCAGCTCCGGGACGAGCGGGAGACGCCGTTCGAGCCGCTCGGTCAGCTCCCCCATGCGGAGCGCGCCCGCGTCGTCGAGGAGCGCGCGGCCCTCCAGGACGGCGAGGCCGCCGAAGTGGCAGGGCCACTCGGGCGTCTCGAGCCGCAGGAACATCAGGTCGAACGAGCTCAGACGGCGCAGCGGGTCCGACGCGATCATCGGCGAGACCGGCGGACGGCCCTGACGGCGCCCGCGACAGCCGCCACCCCGAGCGTGCCGGTGACCCACTTCCTGGGGTTCGACGCGGCGGAACGCTTCCGCAGCGTCACCGGCATGACCTCCATGTGGACGCGCGAGGTCGCTCCCCCGTCTCGGCCGAACACGATCCGCATCGACCCGAGCCCGTGCTCCGTCATGTCGAGCCGGAACACGTACGGGTCCTCGGGGTCGTCCGGATGGAGCGGGAAGCCCCGGTACAACAAGGGGATCGGGGTGAGCGTGCGGATCGTCAGCTGTCCGCCCCGGACGAAGACCTCCGCGCCGGCCCCGAACATCCCCCGCATCCGCAGGTCCGTGAGCGGGCCGGAGAGCTCGTACCAGCCGCACAGGTCGCCCCACGTCTCGGGGTGTCGAGGTACGTCGGTCCGCGTCGCGTCCTCGGACACGCCCACTAGCCGCCCGAGCAGACCCGACACTTCGAACGGCAGCCAGAAGTCCGAGCGCCAGGACCCGTTCGTGAACGCCATCACCCCGACGCCGTCGTCGGGCGACAGGAACAGCTGCGAATGGAACCCGGGAAGCGTTCCTTGGTGCTCGACGGCGGTCCTGCCGCCCAGATCGGCGCGCCAGAACGCGAGCCCCATGCCCGGGATCCGCGGATCCGGCTGATAGTGCGGCGCGAACATCATGGCGACGGTCTCCCGCGCGAGAACACGACCGTGCTCGTTCGCGCCGGCCCCGAGGAGGGCGACGACGTAGCGCGCCATGTCCCTCGGTGTCGAGTAGACGGACGCCGCGCCCGCCGTGATCATCTCGCGCGCGATCACCTCCTTCGGTCCCGAGGAGCCCATCTCGTACCCCGTCGCCAGACGCGCCACGAGACGGGGAAGCCGGACGAGGTCGGTGTCGGTCATCCCGAGCGGTCCGAAGACGTGCTCGCGGAGGTAGCGGTCGAGCGGTTCCCCGCTCACGTCCTCGACGATCTGACCCAGCGTGGCGAACCCGTGGTTCCCGTACCGGAACCGGGTCCCGGGCTCCGCGACGAGACGGATCGCGCCGTCGTAGTGCTCCGCGAGCGTCGGCAGCGGTCGACCGACCCTCACGCTCTCGCCGAAGTCGGGCATCAGCGCGCGGCGGGCGGGAACGACCTCGGGGATCCCCGCCGTGTGGGTGAGCAGATCGCGGATCGTCGCCGGCCGCCAGGTCGTGTCCGCGGGGACCAGCCGGTAGGCGCGCAGGGAGTCGTTCGCAGGGGCGTCGAGGTCGAGCAGGCCCTGCTCCCATAGCTGCATCACGGCGATCGCCGTGAACGTCTTCGAGATCGACGCGACCCTCACGACCGTGTCCTGCGTGAACGGGGTCCCCGATGCGATATCGGCGACCCCGTGCGCGTGGAAGGCGTCGAGTCGGCCGTCGCGCACGACGCCGACGGCCAACCCCACGGCCGGCCATCGGTTGAGGACCTCGGCGGCCCAGCGCGGTAGATCGTCGTCGGTCGCCCGCGACGACACGCCCAGCGGCTCGACGGATGGCGAGATCATGGCCCCTCCTGTGGGTGGCGCGCCGGGCAGCCCCTTCCCGTGGGTGGCGCGCCGGGCAGCCCCTTCCCGTGTCCGGCTCACCTCCACGTTCCCAGCCGCGACGGATTTATGAAGGAGCGTCGGGCCCACCGCGAACGGGACTTCCGTCGCCCCTGAGCAACCCGGGAGCGAACGCATCCTCGCCACGGTCGCGTTCACCGACATCGTCGGCTCGACCGAGCTCGCCGCGGACCTCGGCGACAAGCGATGGCGCGAACTGATCAAGACGCACGACTCGGTGGCGCGTCGTGAGGTCGAGAAGGCGCGTGGGCGCGTCGTGAAGACGACCGGCGACGGGATGCTCGCGATCTTCGATGGCCCGGCGCGGGCGATACGGGCGATACGGGCGATCGAGGGGTCTCTCTCGGCGATCGGGCTCCCGATCAGGGGTGGCCTCCACGCTGGTGAGATCGAGGTCCGTGACGATGACGTTGGCGGGATCGGGGGGCACATCGGCTCGCGCGTCGCCGACCTGGCCGGCCCCGGCGAGGTGCTGGTGTCCTCGACCGTGAAGGACCTCGTCGCCGGGAGTGAGATCGGGTTCGCCGACCGCGGCGTCCACGAGCTCAAGGGCGTCCCCGGCGGCTGGCAGCTCTTCGCGGTCACGTCGAGCTAGTCGCGCTCGGTCCACCGGACGCTTCCGTGCGAGACTGCCCCGATGAAGGAAGTCACCTGTATGTGCGGCTGGCAGTGCCGCGGGACCGAGGACGAGGTGATCACGCAGGTGCAGGCGCACGGCGAAGAGGTGCACGGCGTGGCAGCCACCCGCGAGGAGATCCTCGCCCTCGCGGTCGACGTGCCCGCCTGACCCACCGATGCCCGACGAGCCGATCGTCGAGCTCGCGCCGCCGCTGACCGACGTCGCGTGGTCGGGGTCGTTCGTCTCGCAGTCGCTGGAGGCGCTGTTCGTGTGCCTCCGCCCCGACGGCGCCCACCACCTGCGGCCGATCCACGCACCGACCCTCCGATTGGGGTGGGGCCCCGACCGCGATCCGGGCGCGATCGTGCTGGACACCGCGGCGCGGTACGGACTGACGCCGCTCCTGGTCCACTCGACGTCGTGGCGGCACCAGCACGGTCGGCTGATCCTCACGTACGTCGCGGCCGTCGCCGCGCCCGACCGGCTGTCCGAGTACCTCACCGACGAACCCGTGACGCGAGCGGACCTGGCGCGCGGGGACGCGCTCGGACCGCCGGCGGACATCGACGTCGCCCAGGTCGTCGAGCACGCGTTCCGCCATCTCGCGTGGCTCGTGAAGGACGACGCGGTGGTCGGCGATGCCCTGGAGGACTGGACGGCGTTCCTGGATCGCTACGAACCCGAGCCCTTCCGGGCCTTCGGACCGAGCGCGGGCTGAGAGACGCCCTCGGCCGCAACTCAGCGCAGCGAACTCGCGACCTCCTCCAGGTGGTCCAGCGCCTCTTGGAGACCACCCTCTATCCCCGAGGCGATGTGCAGGTCCCGAGCCTCGCGGTTCGTGTGCTCCACCAAGACGCCGAGCGTCGTGCGTCCGTCGGTCTCCTCGAACGTCGTCGTGTCCACGGCGTAGTCATCGGGGAACATCTCGAACACCTCGGTCGACACGAGGCGTTCCACGGGGACGATCTCGCGGTACTCGCCGTGGAACGCCACCTCTGTGCCGTCGTTCGCCACCATCACGTAGCGCCAGGTGCCGCCGACGCGAAGATCGACCTCGATGCTGGTCACCCGACCGCGATCGCCCGCCCACCACCGCGCGATCAGGTCGGGTTCGGTGTACGCCTGCCACACGAGCTGACGCGGCGCGTCGAACTCCCTCGTGATCCAGATCTGGGTGTCACCGCGAACCTCCACCTTCGCGCTCCCGCTCGTCGCCACCATCAGGTTCCCCCCCTTTCGTCCCTTGAGGTCCTCCAGCACATCGTCGAGCTGCGAGAACCTCACCTCCCAGATCCGCTCGTAGCCGCGCAACCACTCGTGGATCGGTTCCAGGGGCCGAGCGTCGAGCCGGTAGATCCGGCGTCGCCCTTCGCTGCGTGCGCGCACCAGCCCCACCTCGCGGAGCACGCGCAGGTGCTTCGAGACCTGCGGTTGCGTGAGCCGCAGCACCTCGACCAGGTCGCCCACCGAGCGCTCACCGCTTGCTCTCGATCGTCTGGTGCTGCTACCCGAGCGACGGTGGTGGCTTCACCATGGTCCGGCGGGGGCCCGGGGGCGACGCTTCGGACATGGCGACGGATCGGATCCTCATCGTGGTGGGGCTCGCCTGCGTGGGAGCCGTTGCGCTGGGCTTCCTCACGGGGATCGCGACGGTCCTTCCGATCGTGGCGATCGGTCTCCTCCTGGTCGGGCTCGGATCGCTCGCGGCCGGTTGGCGGCTGGGCGGTGACGAGCGAACGGCACCGGCCGGGGACGCACCCCCGGTCTCCGTCTCGTGGGTGAAGGTGGCGGCGACGGTCCTCGGCGCGACGGGGGTCCTCGCCCTCGTGATCGCCGTCGTGGTGGCCGAAGGGGAAGCGACCGGTCACGCGACCGGCCATCTGGTGATCGGCGTGGTCTCGCTCGCACTGTTCGCGGTGCTCGGGCTGCTGTGGCGACCCCCGACCGGCTCCCAGGCCGCCTTGGCCCGTCGCGTGGTGCTGGTCCTGCTGGTCGTCGCGACGTTCGGCTCGTTCCTGGAATCGATGGGCGGCGCGGGCTACGACGCGACGAACAGCGATGCGCGGGTCGAGGCCTTGGCGCTGCTGCACGACGTGGCCCTCCCCTTCGCCGCGCTCGGGATGCCCGGCGTGGTCCTGGGCGCGATCGCCGGGATCGTCGTGCTCGCGACGCGCATCGTTCATCGGCGCGCCGCGTGACACAGGGTGCGCTCCGCGCGGAGTCGTGCGAGGCTCTCACGACCGAGACGGGGTCATCGACCCGACCTGTCGAGTTCGGGCGGTCCCGTTCGTCGGAAGGGTGAGACGCGGACATCGGAGCCGCGCGGGAAGGGGGAACGATGGCGGACTACGTGCTCGTCTACCAGGGCGGGTCGATGCCGGAGACACCGGAGGAGCAGGCGCAGGTCATGGCAGCCTGGGAGTCCTGGTACACGTCGCTCGGCTCGGCGGTGAAGGACCCGGGCAACCCGTTCACCGGGTCGTCGAAGACGATCGGCCCGGACGGCACCGTCTCGGACGGCGGTGGCGGAGCCGCCTCCGGCTACACGGTCCTGACCGCGGAGTCGCTCGACGACGCCGCGGCGAAGGCTGCCGGGTGCCCCGTCCTGCAGGGCGGGGCCTCGATCACGATCCACGAGACGTTCGACGTGATGTGACGACGGTCGAGGCGTGGCGACGGACCCCGCGTACCCGCATGCGGACCGGAGCCACGCCTCGGACTCATCACCGGAGCCCAGGTTCAGGCGTTAACGAGCGTTCGGGGCCGCCACGGTGCGTCCGTGCTGACCGAACCCGTGGGTCGGGGCCGACGGTCCGGCGAGGTCAACCCTCGGCGACGTAGTAGACGTGACCGCCGGGTTCGAGGCCCTTGGCTCGGTACATCGCGATGTCCGCGTTCCGCAGGAGCATCTCCGCGTCGTCGCCGTCCCAGGGGAACAGACTGACCCCGACCGAAGCGTGCGCGTGGAACTCCGTCCCCAGCAGGTCGAAGGGCTCCGCCAGGGCGATCTGGACGCGCCCCACCACCGCGTCGATCACCTGCCGATGGCTGTCGCGAGGCAGATCCCCCAGCACCATCAGGAACTCGTCTCCGCCCTGCCGTGCGACGAGGTCCTCGCCGCGGGTGCACGAGGTGAGACGACCGGCGAGCTCCGCGAGCAGCCGGTCGCCCGCGTGATGCCCGAGCGTGTCGTTCACGACCTTGAAGTTGTCCAGATCCAGGAAGAGCACGGCGACGACGTACGCGGTGCGCCGGGCTCGCTCGAGCGTCAGGGCCAGCGTCTCCTCGAAGAGCGCCCGGTTCGCCAGGCCGGTGAGGGCGTCATGGAACGCCATGTGCGCGATCCGTGCCTCCGCCTCCTTCAGCTCGGTGACGTCGAACAGGATGCCGTGCTCCCACAGCACCCGGCCCTCCTCGTCACGATGCGCGTAGGCGCGGTCACGGACCCACACGATCCGGCCGTCGGGCCGGATCATCCGGTAGTCGTGGAGATCGCCGCCCACACCGGCGAGGAACGCATCGCTCTGCGCCTCGACCCGCGGGCGATCGTCCGGGTGGACCATGCGGAGCCACATGTCGGGGTCGTCGCGGTAGGCATCGGGCGTCACCCCCAGGATCTCTTCGATCTGCGGCGAGACGTACTGCGTCGTCATGCCTTCGTCCGAGTAGACGACCGCGGGGATCTGTTCGACCAGGGTCCGGTAGCGCTCTTCGGCCTCGACCAGCGCGGCCTCCGCCTCGCGCCCGGCGATCAGCTCGCGCGCGTCCCTGAGCGAGACGATCGACGCCCCGTCGGGGCACGCCTGGACACGTACCTCGACCGGCAGGTCCTCCTCGCCGGACCGAACGACCAGCGCGTCGAACGGCACCTCCTGCTCGCGTCCGTGCGGCCAGACGGGAACGGCCTCACGGATCGAGCTCCCGGAGGGGTCACGCCCGATCAGCTCGCACGCCCGTTCGTTCGCGCGCTCGACGACACCGTTGCGCACGACGAGGAGCGCCTCGGGGGCGTGCCGGAACAGCGACCCCTCGGAACGCTCGGTCACGTCGGCTCGAGGTTCGCGGAGCATCTGGGATGCATCGACATGCGGACGGCCTCACCTGAACCACGCGTGGGATAGTCGAACCATGGAGACCTGGGACACGATCCGCGCCCGCCGAAACGTCCGCGACTTCGCCGACCGCCCGATCGATGCGGCCGTGCTCGACCGGATCGCGGAGGCGGCGCGCCGAACGCCGTCGTCGATGAACCAGCAGGCGTGGGACTTCGTCGTCGTGACGGATCGAGAGCGGCTGCGGGAGCTGTCGAAGGTGTGGATCTACGCCGAGCACGTGGCGAGCTCCGCGGCCACGATCGCCTTGGTCGCGCCGCTGACGGACGATGCCGACACCCGCGAGACCTATCAGTTCGACATGGGGCAGGTGTCGATGAGCGTGATGCTGACGGCGGCGGACGAGGGGGTCGGGTCGTGCCACGCGGCGGTCGCGGAGCAGGAGCTGGCGCGAGAGATCCTGGGCCTGCCCGCCGATCGCGAGTGCATGTGGCTGATCTCGCTGGGCTATCCGGCGAGCCGCCCGCTCTCCCCGATCGAACGACCGAACCGACGCCCGTTCGACGACGTCGTGCACCGCGAGCGCTGGTAGCTACCGGCGGGCGTCGGGCCTGACGAACGGCGGACGGACGTCGTCGCGAACGATCACGCCGTAGGTGGACGGTTTGCGGTAGGCGTCGCCCTGGGTCTCCTCGGCACGACAGCGGCGGATCCGCTCCAGATCGAACCGGGCGAGCACGATCTGCTCCTCGCGCCCGGCACGCGCGACGGTCGGATCGACGTCGCCGGGCTCCTCCCCCTCGAGCGGGTACGGGAGGGGGTCGAAAGCGCACGAATGCCCGCCGAACCCCGGGCCGGCGTGGTTCGCGAGGGCGACGCCGAGCATGTTCTCGATCGCGCGGGTCTGCAGCATCGCCATCCGCCACGGCTCGAACGGGCACGCGTTCGGCACGAGGATCAGCTCGGCGCCTTCGAGCATCAGGACCCGCGCGGCCTCCGGGAACAAGATGTCGAAGCAGATCATCGCCCCGACCCGGACCGTGCCCGCCGGCGTGTCGAGATCGGCCGCGACGAACCGATCGCCCGGTGTGAGCACCGCCTCGTCGTCCCAGTCGCAGGTGTGGACCTTGGCGTACGTGAGGACGAGCTCGCCGTGGCGATCGAAGATCGCAACGGCGTTCCTCGGCCGTTCCGGCCACGCCTGCAGGAACGTCGTCGCGACCGCCATGTCCAACTCTGCGGCGAGCGACGAGAACGCTGCCAGGTAGGGATGCTCGAGGTCGATCGCGACCCCCGCGAGCGTCTGGGGGTCCTCCCCCGCGTGGAGGTCGTACCCGATGCTCCACATCTCGGGGAACAGTGCGATGTCGGCGCCCATCGCCTTCGCGTCGCGGCACGCCTGCAAGCCGCGCGTGAGGTTCGCGTCGAGGTCTCGACCGGCGGCGGTCAGCTGGAGCAGCGCCACGCTGAGGTGCATCGCCTCAGCGTAGCCGGGGGCGGCTCGGAGGGGGACTCAGTCCTCGTCGTCGTTCTCGTCGCCGGCGCCGTCGTCGTCGGGCTCCGTCGCGATGACCGTGAAGTCCTGGTCCAGCTGGACCTCGACCTGGCTGCCGTCGGACAGCAGGATCTCGACCTCGTAGGCGGCGCCGTCGTCGTCTCCAGCTTCGGTGCCGACGACCTCACCCGGGCCGACGGCCTCGAGCGCGGCGGCCGTGGCCAGTTCGAGCTGCGAACCCGCGAGCGGCTCGTCATCCTCCCCGGATGCCGCGAACCCGAAACCGGCGGCCACGGCGACGACGACGATCACGGCGGCGCCCACCAGCAGCGCCTTCCACGTCCGTCTCATCGGTGTCCTCCTTCGTCACACCCATGATGCCCCAACGCCCCTGACTCCTCGCTGAACGCGCCGGGCTCATCCCGCAGTCGGGAGGTGCACCTCGGCGCGCAGGCCCCCGAGCGGCCCCTCGGACAAGAGGACCTCTCCCCCATGGGCGCGGACGATCTCGCGGACGATCGGCAGACCGAGCCCCGAACCCCCGGCGTCACGCGAACGTCCCTCGTCGAGCCGGACGAAGCGCTCGAACGCCCGCTCACGATCGTCCTCGGCGATACCGGGGCCGTCGTCATCGACCCGAACCATGGTGACACCGACGCGGGTGAGCGTCGAGATCGCGATCCTCGATCGCGCGTGACGGTCCGCGTTGTCCCCCAGGTTCCGGAGCACGCGCCCGAGCTGGACCCGGTTCCCCATCACGCGGGCCGCCTCGATGCCGCTCGTGTCGACCTCGTGGACCCCGGTCCGCAGTCGTTCGGCCTCCGCGAGCGCGAGGTCGTCGAGGTCGACCTGTTCCTCACGCCGCGGTCGGACCCCCTCGTCGAGCCGCGTGAGCAGGAGGAGGTCGTCGACGAGCGCCTGGAGCCGCGCATCCTCCTCCAACACGACCTCCGTGAGGTGCGAGAGGTCGATGCGCTCCGGGTGCTCGCGAGCCACCTCCACGTGCTGGCGGATCGAGGCCAGGGGAGACCGCAGTTCGTGCGAGGCATCGGCCACGAAGCGGCGCTGCCGGTGCTGCGCGTCCTCGAGTCGTTCGAGCATCCGGTTCATCGTGGCCGCGAGCCGGGCGATCTCGTCGTCACCGGCCGGCAGGGGGAGCCGCCGATCCATCTCCCGAGCGGAGATCCGCTCCACCTCCTCGCGCATCGCCTCCACCGGCCGCAAGGCCCGGCCCACCAGCAGCCACGTGACGATGCCCACGACGCACGTGAGCAAGGGAACGCCGACGGCCAACCCGGCGATCAGCGTGGTGCGGGCGTCGGCGACGTCGTCGAGGCTCCGACCCGCCACGACGACGGTGTCATCGCTCCCGGCGACGGCGACCACCAGGAACGAACCTTCCTCGAACGGCACCTCGTCGACGGTCGCATCCGACCCGGGCGCCGGGAGAGCGAGGGCGGGCGCGCCCTCGAGGTTGGAGCTGGACGCGACGACCTCCCCCCGTGGATCGACGACCTGGACGAAGTCCTCTTCGGCATCGCCCGCATCGACCGACGTCGGATCGGCCGCGACCTCCCCTGCGCGGGCGCTCGCGATCGCCCGGACGTCCGCCGTCAGGGACGCCTGCACCATGCGCACGAGCGCCACGGCCGCCACGATCAGCGCGGCACCCACGACGAGGACCGCGACGAGCGTCGTCCGTACGCGGACACCGGAGCGCCGCCTCGACTCAGCCACCGTCGTCCGCCAGTCGGTAGCCGGCACCCCGCACCGTCTCGATCGACGCACGGCCGAAGGGCCGATCGAGCTTGGCCCGCAGGTGCCCCACGTAGACCTCGACGACGTTGGGATCGCCGTCGAAGCTCGCGTCCCAGACGTGGTCGAGGATGTCGTTCTTCGAAACGACCTCGCCCTTGCGTCGCAGGAGGAATTCGAGGAGCGCCATCTCGCGGGCGGTCAAGCGCACCTCGTCGTCACCGCGCCAGGTGCGGCGGGCCCCCGGATCGAACCGCAGGTCGCCCGCCTCCAGGACCGCCGGCCGTTCCGCCGCCCCGCGGCGGATCAACGCGCGGAGACGCGCGACGAGGGCGACGTAGGAGAACGGCTTCGTCACGAAGTCGTCGGCGCCGGTGTCGAGCGCCTCGGCCTCGTCCCACTCGCCGTCCTTCGCCGTGAGCATCAGGATCGGCGTCCACACATCGTTCGCGCGGAGCTCGGCGCACACACGGTAGCCGTTCATCCCGGGCAGCAAGATGTCCAGGACGATCGCGTCGTAGGGGTGTTCGCGCGCCATCCACAAGCCGTCGACACCGTTCGTCGCGACATCCGTGGCGAACCCCTCCGCCTCGAGCCCCGCCTTCAAGCCCTCGGCGAGCCGTTGCTCGTCCTCGACGACCAGCACCCGCATGCGTGCACCTCCACCGGCATCTTCCCGCGGAACGCTGAACCACGGCTGAACGTCAGCCACGTCGGTTCAGGGTGGCATCAGGAGGGCGAGAGCACGCTCTCGGGTGAACCCACGGATGAGGGAGGGAAGAACGATGCGGACACGATGGACGGCGATGCTCGTCACCGCCGGACTCCTGGCGACCGGGCTCGCGGTCGGATCGGCGTCGGGCGGCACGTCCGGCGGCGTGGATCCGGCGGACTTCACGTCCCCGATGCCGAACGCCTACTTCCCATTGGAGCCGGGCACCGTGTACCGGTACCGCGGGGAGGAGGACGGCGAGCGGTTCCGCGAACGCGTGGTCGTCACGGATCGCACGCGCGAGGTGGCAGGGGTGAAGACGACCGTGATCGTCGACGTGCTGAAGGTCGACGGTCTCCTCGTCGAGCGGACCAAGGACTGGTACGCGGCCGCCAACGACGGCACGGTCTGGTACTTCGGAGAGGACACTGCCGAGTACGACGAGACCGGCCAGGTGATCAGCACGGAGGGCTCATGGGAAGCGGGCGTCGACGGCGCCGAGGCCGGCATCATGATGCCGGCGGTTCCGGTGCCCACGGTCGCCTACCGGCAGGAGTACTACAAGGGCCACGCGGAGGACCAGGGGTGGGTCGTCGAGCGCAACGCCCAGGTGACGGTCCCCTACGGACACCTGGAGAAGACGGTGCGCACGCTCGAGTGGAGCCGGTTGGAGCCTCGTGTCGTCGTGGTGAAGTTCTACGCGCCGGGGCTGGGGCTCGTGTTCGAACGGGTGCTCTCCGGTGGTGCGGAGCGCCTGGAACTGGTGCAGGTCACGACGCCGGCGTGAGGACGACGACGGTCCGCACGCCGCCGATCGCTTCGACCAGCTCCTCGTGGGTCGGCATCCGTTCGCCGCTGACCCGCAGGCCGACGCGGTTCGCGTGCTTCAGTCCCACCCGGGCGAGCAGCGCTCCGTAGACGCGCGCCACCTCCTGGGGGTCCTCGACGAGCTCGGCGTGCAGACGGCGGTCGACGCCGTCGTGGTGGAGTTCGACCTCGGCGCCGCCGCGGAGGTTCACCCGCCAACTCGCCGCGGTCAGGATCACCTCACGCCCCTCGAAGGCCAGGACGCTCACCGGCGTCGTGTACCGGTTCCCCGTCTTCCGACCGGTCACGGTCAGCAGCGCCAGGTCGTGCATCCGGGCCCCGAGCCGTGAGCGGAGCACGGGTGACAACACGGCGTTGCCGACCTTCATGACGCCCTTCATGTGCGCGTACGGCTCGAACGATCGGACGACGGGCGTGTCCGTCGACGACATGGCATCCCCTTCCTGTCCGACCTCGCCATCGTGGCGGACGGCGCATGGCCGTGGATGGGGACGAGGTCCGTCTCCGATCGGGACGGACGACCCCACGTACGACCGTCGCCGTCGCGGGCGTCAATACGTGTAGATCGCGCCCACGCTCGGGCCGCGCTGCGTGACCTTCTCGATCCGTCCCCAGGGGAACAGGACCTTGACCCTGTCCTCACCCTCGGTCTGGAGCACCTCCACACCGTGATCGGTCATCTTCACGGTCGCCGCATCGTCGTCGAGCACGAGGCTTTCTCCACCCACGAAATGGATCTCCGTCGTCGTCGGCATGTTCCCTCCCGGTCGTCGCCTCCAGCATCGCGCAAGACCGTTCGGTCCCGCCACCGACGAACGGCCGAAGTTCAGGCGCGGGCCGCGTAGTCGGCTCGCTCGAACGGCCAGGCGACCGAGGCGATCCAGGACGAGACCACCGACCAAAGCTCCCGATCGAGCGCGGCGTGCGATGCACGGACCCACGACCGGACCTTGACGTCATGGGTCGGGTCCACGGCCGGATACAGGTAGAGGCAGCCGATCACGTCCCTGGTCACGGGATCGAGCACCGTATAGGTGAACCCAACGCGCTCGGCGAAGTCCCGCGCATGCATCTCGAGGTCGGCTCGGTTCTCCTCGAGGGTCATCGGGATCGGCCACGGATCGTCGTTCGCTGCGTCGTCGTCGTAGCCGGGGGTCCTGTGGATGTGCTCGATGCTCGACATCCACGCCTCCAGGTCGCGCTCGGCGTGCTCGGGTCCGAGCGGCTCCAGCACGAACCGCTCCGTGGCCAGACCCGCGGGCGGGTCGAAGCCGGCCGGGACGAACGGGCGCGCCATCGCCTCGGACCGTACACCTGCCGCACGCTACCCTGCGGCGGATGCGGTTCGCCCCCGAGAGCGTCGCGTTCATCGCCGATCCGTACCCCACCTACGCCGCGCTTCGTCGCGACGCCCCGGTCCTGTACGACGAGGCGACCGACCACTGGCTGGTCGCCCGGTACGAGGACGTGAACCGCCTGCTACGCGACCGGCGGTTCGGGCGCACGTACCTCCACCGATCCAGCCACCAGGAGATGGGGCGCCCCGACCCACCTGCGTGGCATGGGCCCTTCTGGGACCTGATCAACGCGGGGATCTTGGACATGGAGGGCACCGACCACATCCGTGTGCGCCGTCTGGTGTCGAAGGCATTCACCCCCGCCTACGTCGAGGGGCTCCGCCCACGGATCGAGCGACTCGTGGAGGCGCTGGTCGACCCGCTCGTCGGCGCGGGCGAGGTCGACCTGCTCCCGTCGGTGGCCGAGCCCCTGCCCGTCACGGTGATCGCCGAGATGCTGGGGGTCCCCGACGCCGACCGACACCTGCTGCGCCCGTGGTCGGGCGACATCTGCAAGATGTACGAACTGCGACCCTCGCTGGAGGCGCAGCACGACGCCGTCCGTGCGAGCGGGGAGTTCTCCGAGTACCTGCGAGGGCTCGCGCGCCGCAGGCGCGCGAGCCCGGGCGACGACCTGATCTCACAGCTCGCCCTCGTCGTCGACGAGGGCGAGCGGCTCACCGAGGACGAGCTGGTCGGCACATGCGTCCTGCTCCTGAACGCCGGCCACGAGGCCACCGTGAACTCGACCGTCCTGGGGTGGTGGACGCTGTTCCGCCACCCGGATCGGCTCGCCGAGCTGCGGGCCGACCTCGGCCTCGTGCCGACCGCGGTCGACGAACTGCTGCGGTTCGACACGCCGCTGCAGATGTTCGAGCGCTGGGTCCTCGAACCGTTCGAGCTCCACGGCGTCGAGATCCCGCAGGGTGCCGAGCTGGGCCTGCTGTTCGGATCGGCGAACCGCGACCCCGAGGTGTTCGACGCCCCCGACGAACTCCGGCTCGACCGCGACCCGAACCCGCACCTCACGTTCGGGGCGGGGATCCACTACTGCCTGGGCGCGACGCTCGGCCGTCTCGAGCTCCAGACCTCTTTCTCGGCGATGCTCACGCGGTTCCCGGGGATGGAGCCCGTCGAGGAGCCGAGGTGGAAGCCGAACTACGTGATCCGCGGGCTCGAGGGCCTGCGCGTCCGGCTAGGGTGACGCCCATGGACGACGAGCGGTACGACCGAGGTCGCGAGAGGTTCCTGGAGGTCCACGACGAGAAGGCCCTGGCGGCCGTCGAGGGGCTCGGCGACATGGGCCGCGCGATCGTGGAGTTCGTCTACGGCGACGTCTACACGCGCGAGGCACTCAGCACACGAGACCGGGAACTCGCAGCGGTGGCGGCGCTGGTGGCGCTCGGACGCTCGTCGCAGATCCCCCAGCACCTGCGTGCGTCGTTGAAGGCGGGTGTCACCCCCGACGAGCTCCGCGAGGTGATCCTCCAGACCGCGACGATCGCCGGGTTCCCGCCCGCGATGAACGCGATGTCGACCTTGCGCTCGATCCTGGGCGAGCAGGGTCGGGGCGACTGATCAACCGACCGGCCAGTCGATCTCCGTCAGGGTCTCGTCGGCACCGACCTCGTTCGGGTCGTTGAGGTACAGCTCGCGCGGTGGTCCAACGGGTTCGACCTCGTGCTCGGTCAGCCACGTCGTGAGGGCCTCGTAGGCCTCGCCGAGACGCTCGTACGCCCCGCGGTGCACGGTCGAGACCGCGTGCGCGGGCTCGAGCGTCTTCACGGCCATCCCGACGGGAGGGTCGAACCCGGCGACGACCGGGACGAACACCTCGATGTCACCCGGACGCTCCGGATCCATCTCGTGATAGACGACGCCGGGCATCCCCTCGCCGAACCCCACGGGGGCCACGGCGTCCACCAGCCGGTGGAAGGCGGAGGGGATCACCGTCCCGGCCTCGGTCAGCCGAACGTGCTCGACGACCGACACGACCCGCATCTCGGGCAGGTCCTTCTCCACGATCTCATAGCTCATCACGCACCTCCCCATCTCCCGGGAATCAGACGCTGGCACGGGGGACCGTCCGCGACCAGGGCCGGTCGGCCGCCTATGCTGGCGACCGTGACGAACCAGTCCGGAGGCATCGCGACGAAGCTGCTGGTGGGTGTGTTCGCCGTGGCTATCGTCGCGAGCATCGGTGCGTACCTGTTCCTACGCAACGACACACCGCTCGCCCTGTCGCCTGAGGCGACCCTCGGCGTGAACCGCGCGATCGAGGACGCGGGCGTCACCGAGGACGGCGTCGTGCTCACGCGCGGCGGTGAGGTGTACGTCGCGACGTTCGTTCGCAACGACGGTCGCTTCCCGGTAACCCTGCAGAAGTTGGGGGACCTCGGCGAGATCGACGCCGTGCCCTACATCCCGTCCGAACTCCGCCTGGGGGACGGCTCCACACCCGATCCCGATGGCACGGCCGTCTTCTCGCCGCAGACCCTCGATCCAGGTGAAGGGATCGGCGTCCTCGTGATCTACACGCCCAACCCCGACCTGCGTTGCCAGGTCCTGCCCGAAGAGGCGGTGGGGCGGGGCACGACGATCGCCGGGTTCCCGCTCGAGGGAACGGTGTACGGGGTGACCTTCACGCAGGACCTCGAAGCCTCGGAACCGTTCACCCGGGTCGCTCCGGCGACGCAGGCAGAGTGCGAGGCGGCCTTCACCGACGCGACGTAGCGCTCAGACGTCCCGGCGCCGCTCGAGCACGAGCGCGAGGACCCACGCCGAGATCGCGTACGCGAGCATCAGGCCGAACGCCGCGGGCCGGGCGAGCAGGTCCGGGTTCTCGGGACCGAAGGCGGCCGCCGCGCCCGCGAACGGCGCCCAAGGCAACAGCGACGGCACCAGAGCGGTCGCCAACGGCTCGACCACGAGGACCCAGCCAAGGACCACGAGGATCGCGACGACCTGACTCCGGACGGCCACCCCGAGTGCGACGGCGATGATCCCGGCGTACGCGCACTGCAGGGCACCCTCGACGAGCGCGACGCCGATGGTCGCGTCCAAGGCGGGGCCGCCGCCTTTGACCGCGAACCACGCCACGACGATCGAAAGCGCGAGCAGGCCCGTGATCACCCCGAACATCGCACCGATCGGGGCGGCGGCCAGGGACTTCGCGGTGACCACCCGCCCGCGGTGGGGCGTGGTGAGGTAGGTCCCGGCCGCCGTCGAGTACCGGTACTCCGTGGTCGCCATCGTGGCCGCGAGGACCAGCACGAACAGGTACGCCTGCGCGGCCGAGTGGACGATCGTGCGGACGTCCTCGGTCGTACGGACCGGGGTGAGGCCCGCCTCACGCCCCTCGGCCGTCCCTGAGATCACCAACAACAAGAGGGCGCCGGCGCCGTTCAACAGGAGGGAGCCGACGAGCAACCCGATCCACAGCCTGGTCGTGCGGACCTTGCGCAGCTCGGCCCGGACCAACCCGATCACGTGGCACCGCCTTGCGTGAGCGACAGGAAGGCATCCTCCAGGCTCAGCGTTCGCGGTCGGAGCTCGTGCAGGACGATGCCGTCGCGGGCGGCGACCTCCCCGACCCGCTCCACCGTCAGGCCCGTCACCGTGAGCGCGCCGTCGGAACCCGCGTCCACCGTGGCCCCCTCGCGGCGCAGGGCGTCTGCCAGTCCGGCCGTGTCGGGGCTCCGCGCGAGAACCCCGACCGACGACGTCAACACGTCGATCGACCCTTCGGTGATCAGCCGACCGGAACCGATCACGACGACGCGGTCCGCGACCGCCTGCACCTCAGCGAGCACGTGGCTCGAGATCAGGACCGCGCCCCCGCGGTCCGCGAAGGTCCGGAGCGCCCCGCGGAGCCACGCCATCCCGGCGGGGTCGAGACCGTTCGCGGGCTCGTCCAGCACGAGGATCGACGGATCGCCCAAGAGGGCAGCCGACAGGGCGAGCCGCTGCCGCATCCCCGAGGAGAACCCGCCGACGCGCCGGTCCCCGTACTCGGACATCGCGGTCGCCGCCAGCACCGTGTCGACGCGGCTGCGGTCCAGACCGGCCGCCAGCGCCGCCACGTGGAGGTGCTCACGCGCGGTGCGGCCCGGATGGAACCCCGTCACCTCGAGGGCCGCCCCCACGACCCGCAGGGGGTCCGACAGGTCGCGGTACCGCGACCCACCCAGCCTCGCCTCGCCACCGGACGGCCGGGCGAGCCCGAGCAGGCACCGCATCGTGGTGGTCTTGCCCGCCCCGTTCGGGCCGAGGAACCCGGTGACCGACCCGCGCGGGACCGAGAACGACAGGTCATCGACGGCGGTCACGGCGCGGAAGCGCTTCGAGAGGGATCCGACCTCGATCGCGGCGGCTTCGGACATCGCCGCCCAGCCTAGCCGCGCGGCCCCGTTCGACCCGCATCGGTGGGGTCCACGGGCCCGGTCGGACATCGCGCCCCTGTCTAGGGTGAGGCACGGAGGCGACCCGAAGGAGGCCCGCGCATGGATGCCTTCGAGCTGGCCAGGCTGCAGTTCGCCCTGACCACGATCTTCCACTTCTTCTTCGTCCCGCTGTCGATCGGATTGGCGTTCATCACGGCGATCTTCCAGACGGCCTGGTACCGCACCCAGGACGACGGCTACCTGCGCCTGACGAAGTTCTGGGGCAAGTTGTTCCTGGTCAACTTCGCCCTCGGCGTGGTCACCGGGATCGTGCAGGAGTTCCAGTTCGGGATGAACTGGTCGGCCTACAGCCGGTTCGTCGGCGACGTGTTCGGCGCGCCGCTGGCGATCGAGGGGCTCGCAGCCTTCTTCCTGGAGTCGACCTTCCTGGGCCTGTGGATCTTCGGATGGAGTCGGCTGAGTCCCCGAGTGCACCTGGCGACGATCTGGATCGTGGCGATCGGAACGTGCATCTCGGCCTTCTTCATCCTGGCCGCGAACGCCTGGATGCAGCACCCGGTCGGCTACACGCTCAACCCCGAGACGGGGCGGGCGGAGATGACCGACATCATGGCGATGTTCACGAACCCGACGCTGTGGGCGCACTTCCCGCACACGATCGCGGCCGCGCTCGTGACGGGTGGGATGTTCGTGCTCGGCATCTCGGCATGGCACCTGTGGCGGCAGCGCGACGTCGAGCTGTTCCGCAAGGCTGCAGGGACCGCGCTCGCGATCACCCTGGTGGCGTCCGTCGTCGTCGCGTTCACGGGCCACTTCCAGGCGCAGCTGATGACGGAACAGCAGCCGATGAAGATGGCAGCAGCCGAGGCGTTGTGGGAGACGGAGTCGGGGGCGTCCTTCTCGCTGTTCGCGATCGGCGATGAGCGCGCCGGGGAGAACATCATCGACATCTCGCTTCCCCACATGCTGTCGGTCCTGGCGACGAACACCTGGGACGGCACGGTCTACGGGATCAACGACCTCCAGGCGACCTACGAGGCCACGTACGGTGAGGGGAGCTACATCCCCATCGTGTGGATCCAGTACTGGAGCTTCCGCCTGATGACCGGTGCGGGGTTCGTCATGATCGCGATCTCCCTGGTCGGTCTGTGGCTGCTCCGCAAGGGGAAGTTGGAGACGACGACCTGGTTCCTGGTACTCACGCTCCCGGCGATCGCCCTGCCCTACGTCGCGAACTCCCTCGGTTGGGTGTTCACCGAGATGGGGCGACAGCCCTGGGTGGTCTACGGGCTCCTGCGGACCGCCGACGCCGCCTCCCCCACGGTGGGCATCGGTCTCGTGCTGACCACGGTGATCGGATTCACGCTGATCTACGGGTTCCTCACCGTGGTCGACGTGATCTTGCTGCGGCGGTTCGCGAGGGCCGACCCACCCGCCCCCGACGCCGCGCCGCGGCTGGTCGTCTACTGAGGAGGTGAGGACGATGCAAGAGGGATACCTCAACCTCGAGACCCTGTGGTTCGGCCTGATCGCCGTGCTGTGGATGGGCTACTTCTTCCTGGAAGGGTTCGACTTCGGCGTGGGCATCTTGTTTCCGTTCCTCGGCAAGGACGACGTCGACCGCCGCGTCATGGTCAACACGATCGGACCCGTCTGGGACGGGAACGAGGTCTGGCTCATCGTCGCGGGCGGCGCCACGTTCGCCGCGTTCCCCGAGTGGTACGCGACGCTGTTCAGCGGCTTCTACCTGGCGCTGTTCCTGATCCTCGCGGCGCTGATCTTCCGTGGGGTGGCGTTCGAGTTCCGTGGCAAGGACCCGCGCCCCGAGTGGCGAGCGAGATGGGACCTCGCGATCTTCTGGGGCAGTCTGCTGCCGGCGCTGCTGTGGGGCGTGGCGTTCGGCAACATCGTCCGCGGCACCCCGGTCGGCGAGGACTTCGAGTGGGCCGGGAGCTTCTTCGACCTGCTGAACCCGTTCGCGCTGCTGGCCGGAGTGACCTCCCTGCTGCTGTTCACCCTGCACGGAGCGGTGTTCCTCACCCTGAAGACGCACGGGGACATCCAGGGACGGGCGCGCGTGCTCGCGAAGCGCCTGACGGTCCCCACGGCGGCCCTCGTCCTCGGGCTCCTGGCATGGATGTACCTGGATGCCCGCGGGGAGGACCACATCGTTCCGGGGATCGTCCCCGTCTTGGCTCTGATCGCGATCGTCGCCGTCGAGTGGCTCCTGCGTGAGGAGTGGGACGGGTGGGCGTTCGCCCTGACGGGGCTCGGGATCGTGGCGATCACGGCCACGATGTTCCTGCGGCTGTACCCGGCGGTGATGCCCTCGAGCATCGACCCCGCGTACGACCTCACGATCTGGAACGCGTCCTCGACCCACTACACCCTGAAGGTGATGACGATCGTCGCGGCGATCTTCACGCCGCTGGTCCTGATGTATCAGGCGTGGACGTACTGGGTGTTCCGCAAGCGGATCGGCCGTGAGGACGTCGAACCCGCGGCTGCGAGCCCGTCACCCGGTCCTGCGTAGTCGCTCGACCCCACGTTGACGCGCCCCGCCTTCGGCGGGGGCGCGTCTATGCTGCCTCGATGCCCCTGTACCGCCACGACAGCCCCTTGCCGAGCGACCTCCTCGCGCCGGTCATGGTCGCCGCGTTCGACGGATGGGTCGACGCGGCCGGCGCCGCCAGCGCCGCCGCCGACCGACTCGCGAGCGGTGGCACGGACGTGGCCACCTTCGACGCCGACGTCCTGTACGACTACCGGTCGCGTCGCCCGGTGCTGGACATCATCGACGGAACCCCGATGCGTCTCGAGTGGCCGGCGCTGCGGTTGCACCGCGTCCACGTGGGCGGACGCGACGTCTTGGTCCTGCACGGCGCCGAACCCGACTTCCGGTGGCGCGAGCTCGGCAGCGACCTGCTCGACCTGTGTCTGCGGCTCGGCGTCGTGCAGTGGGTCAGCCTGGGCGCGATCCCGGCGGCGGTGGCCCACACACGGCCCGTCGGCGTCCTGGCGACGGCTTCGGGGAACGGACTGCTCCACGAGGCCGAGACGCAGGGACCCCCGGGGCTCCTGCGCGTGCCGAGCGCCTGCCTTTCGGCGATCGAGCTGGCCGTCTCCGGCAGTGGGATCCCGGCGGTGGGCTTCTACGCACAGGTCCCTCACTACGTCGGCGGCCCCTTCGCCGCAGCCACGCTCGCGCTCCTGCGCCACCTGGCCCGCCACCTGTCGCTCGAGCTCCCGCTGGAGGACCTCGAGGAGGACGCGAACCAGCAACGGGCCCGTCTGGATGCCGCCGTCGAGGCCGACGACGATGTCCGCGAGATCCTCGCCCGGCTCCAGGACGGCGAGGAGGAGATCCCGAGCGGCGACGAGCTCGCCGCCGAGATCGAGCGCTTCCTGCGCGGTCAGGGCCCGGCCCCTGGGGCCTGAGACCGGCGGTCACCCGCGGCCGAACCTACGCATCTGCTCCGGGTGCTATGGTGCCGGAGCACCGCGTCGCGGAGGCGAAGTCCGGTCGAAACCGGCGCTGTCCCGCAACTGTGAGCCCGGCAACGGGCGAGCCAGGCCGCCCTGCGCGACGCACGGCTGAACGACCCCTCGAGGACGGGGGCACGCCGGCCGGACCCTCCCGGGTCCAGCCCACCCCTCGAGTCCGAAGGGGGCGTTCCGAAAGGGGCGCGCGGACGCCCGGGAAGGAGCCCCATATGGGCCGGACCCTCCGAGGGGTCATGTCTTCGCTGCTCGTCGGTTCCCTCGTGCTCGGCCTCGCGGGGCCGGCCGGAGCGGCGCTCACCGACCAGGAGCGCGCCGAGCGTGCGACCGGCTTCATCGCCTCGCAGCAGAGGGCCAACGGGTCGTTCCCGGCGTTCTCGGCGATCGGTTCCACCGCGGACGCGGTGCTGGCGTTCGTCGCTGCCGGCATCGGGCGGCGTGAGGCCCGCGACGCGCTCGCGTACCTCGAGCGTCAGGTCGAGAAGGGCAACGTCACCGCCGAAGGCCTGAAGTCCAAGGTCCTGCTCGCATGGACGAGCGCCGGCCGGGGCGGCCGCACGATCGGCGGCGTGAACCTCGTCCGCGAGCTGCGGAACCTGTGGAGTGACGGCCTGACGCACACCGTCTACGACACCGCGCTGACCGTGCTGGCGCTCCGGAGCTCGGGGGCGACCGTCCCGGCCCCTGCGATCGCGCTCCTTCAGGCCGAGCGGTGCCCCGACGGCGGATGGGCGTACGACGGCTTCAACGAGGGCGAGGATCAGCATTGCCAGGGCGCCGGTGAGGACTGGTACGCGTCCGACACGAACACGACCGCCCTGGCCGTGATGGCGTTGCAGGCGACCGAGCCCACGAAGGCGACGGCCCTGAACGGAACGAGCCCTTGGACGTTCTTCGAGTCGCTGCGCGACGAGACCTACGGCGGCTGGGGCTACACCTGGGGCTTCGAGACGACCGACGCGAACTCCACCGGGCTCGTCCTCCAGGCCTACGCGGCCGCGGGCCTGGCGACCCCGCCGGGGGCGCGCAAGGCGCTCCGGCACCTCCAGTACGGACGGTGCGGAGCTTTCGCGTTCACCTGGGAAGGAGACACGAAGGGCGCACCCGACCTCGGCGCGACGATCGGCGCCGTGCCGGGGCTCCTCCGCCTGCCCTTCCCGTACACCGGCACGATCGAGGGACCGGCGCCCAGGCTTCCGGCCTGTCCGGGATAGCGATGGCCGCGCGCCTGCGCCACGGGTTCGTCGCGGTCGCGGTCGTCCTCGCCACGATCGCGCTGCCGGCCGCGACCGGTGGTGTCGTCGCGTGCGCCGGCGAGGGGCCACGGGCCGGGCTGGTCGTCGACACGGGGGCTCGGGTGATCGAACTGTGCGTGACGCTCGACGCGGCCGAGGTCACCGGCCTGCGACTGATCCAGCTGGCGGCCTCCCAACACGGGCTGTCGTACGGCTTCGGGCTCGGCGGGGCGGCGGTGTGCCGCATCGACGGCGTGGGACCCGCCGGCAACGACTGCTTCGCTGAGTACCCCGAGTACTGGGGCTACTGGCACGGCGACGGCCGCGGCGGCTGGACCTGGGCCTCGACCGGGGCCGGCTCGTACCGGGTCGGCGACGGTGACATGGAGGGATGGGTCTGGGGCTCGGGCGACAGCGGCTCCAGCCACCGGAAGCCTCCCGCGCTCACGATCGACGACGTGTGCGAGCCGGTCACGGAGCCGAGCCCCGAGCCGACGCGCGACCCGAAGCCCTCGGCATCACCGACCCGAGCACCCGAACCTTCGGGGAGCCGCAGCACGACCACCCCGGCTCCGGAGGCGTCGTCCTCACCGGGCACCCCACGCGGCGATGGATCGAAGGATCGCGACCGGACCGGCACGTCGTCGCCGACGCCATCCGCGACCGGGGCGCCGTCGTCGGACGACGAGGGAGCTCCGGTACTGGCGCTCGGGGCGCCGCCTCCTCCCGGCGACGACCCGCCTGTCGGGCTGTTCGTGGCCGGCCTGCTCGCGATGCTCCTAGGCGCGGGGGGATGGCTCCGGCTCCGTTCCCGCGCGAAGGGAGCCGCGTGAGGACCGGGCTCCATCCAGGGGCATGGATCGCCTGGGCCAGCGGAGCGGGCATGGTGGCGTTCGTCACGACCGACCCCGTGTACCTGCTCCTGCTGTGGGCGGTGGCGTGGTTCGTCTACGCGACGCATCGGGTGCCGGGCCCCGAGGCACGGTCCTTCCGACTGTTCCTGATCGCGGCGCTCGTCACGGTGGGGCTGCGCACCGGCCTCGTGCTCCTGGGAACGGTGAACGCGGCGAACGTGGCGTTCGCGTTCCTCGAGGGGCTCCGTCTGGCCACGATCCTCGTGATCTTCGGGACCTTCAACGCGGTCACCGACCCGTTCGGGGTCGTGCGCCTCGCGCCGCGTCGGTTCCACGAACCGGCGCTCGCCGCCGCGCTCGCGTTGTCGATCGCGCCGCGGACCGTAGCGAGCGTCGCACGGGTCCGCGAGGCCCAGCGCCTCCGCGGGATCCAGGTGTCCCCCCTGCGGTCGCTCCCGGCCCTCGCGGTGCCGGTGCTGGAGGCAGGGATGGAACAGGCCGTGACGCTCGCGGAGTCGATGGACGCGCGCGGTCACGGCCGCGGCCGGCGGTCGCGGTATCGACCCCAGCGGTGGTCGGCGCCGGCCGCGGCGATCGTCGCCGGCTCCCTCACCGCCGCTCTCGTGTTCCTCTCGGCCTCGTTCGGCGGGTGGGCCGTGCTGCATCCGCCGACGTCGCCGCTCGGGTGGCCGGAGGTCGACCCGGTGCTGCTCGGAGCGATCGCGCTGCTCGCCCTCCCCGGCTTCGTGAAGGGAGCCGAGCGGTGAGCGCGCCGGCGATCCGGGCCGAGAGCGTCACGTTCACGTACCCGGATGCTCCCGGGCCTGCCCTCGACGCCGTCGAGCTCTCGCTCCCCGACGGGGCGTTCGCCCTGGCACTCGGACCGACGGGGGCGGGGAAGTCCACGTTCCTGCGGTGCACGAACGGGCTCGTCCCCCACTTCACCGGGGGGACGTTCACCGGCCACGTCCACGTCGCGGGACGCGACACCCTGTCCGAGGCGCCCCGCCGCCTCGCCGACGTCGTCGCGTTCGTCCCCCAAGACCCGGCATCGTCGTTCGTGCTCGACAAGGTCGAAGACGAACTGGCCTACGGGATGGAGAACCTCGGCGTCGACCCGACCCGCATGCGCCGCCGGGTCGAGGAGATGCTCGATCTGCTCGACCTCACGTCGATGCGCGACCGGAGCGTTCGGACCCTGTCGGGCGGCGAGCGTCAGCGGGTCGCGATCGGCGCAGCGATGGCGGCCGGACCGCGGATCCTCGTGCTCGACGAGCCGACCTCGCAGCTCGACCCGCAGGGCGCCGAGCACGTGATGGCTGCCCTGCAGCGACTGGTCCACGACCACGGGATGACGGTCCTGCTCGCCGAACATCGTCTGGAGCGCGTCGCGGGCTGGGTCGACGTGGCCCTCGGGTTCGACCGCGGTCGGGTGAGCGTGGGCGCGCCTGCCGAGGTGATCCATGCCCTGGCGGTCGGGCCTCCCGTCGCCCGGCTCGGCAGGCTGGTCGGCTGGAGCCCGGTCCCGCTCACGGTGCGCGACGCGAGGGCCCGGGGGAGGATCCTCGCGGCGCCCGCCATCGGGAACGGCCACACGACCGGAGAGGTCGTCGCCGAGATGCGCGGGGTCGACGCCACCTACGGCGCCGCCACCGCCCTGCGTGGGATCGACCTCGCGGTCCGACAGGGCGAGGTCGTCGCGCTCATGGGCAGGAACGGCGCGGGGAAGTCCACGCTGCTGCGGACGCTGGCCGGCGTCCACGATCCGGCGGCGGGTGAGGTCCGGGTGCTGGGGCGACCACCGCGGCCGGGCGTCGACGTCGGTCTGTGCCCCCAGGAGCCCGAGTCGGTCCTGTACACCGACTCCGTCGAACACGAGGTCCGTGCGACGCTCGCCGCGCGCGGGTTGCCCGATGCCGCCGCACCGTGGCTCGAGCGGCTCGGGATCGTCGAGCTCGCCCCGCGGCACCCGCGGGACCTGAGCGCGGGGCAGCGCCTGCTGGTGGCCACCGCGGCGATCGCCGCGACCGACGCCCCGATGCTGCTCCTCGACGAACCGACCCGCGGTCTCGACCCGGAGTCGAAGGAGCGGCTCGTCCGGTTCCTTCGGTCCCGGGCGGCCGACGGCCGTGCCTCGATCGTCGCCACGCACGACGTCGAGCTCGCGGCGAGCGTCGCCACCAGGATCGTGATGCTCGCGGGCGGCGAGGTGATCGCCGACGGCGACCCCTCGACCGTGCTCGGCGACTCCCACGTGTTCGCGCCGCAGATGACCCGGGTGTTCGGCCCGGGCTGGCTGACCCCCGAGCAGGTCGCGGAGGCGATGACGTGAGCGTCGCGCTCGCCTCCCCCTCGCTCGGCAGCCCGACGGCGACCCGGACGCGCACCGCGCTCCTGGTCGTCGCGAACGTGATCGGCCTGACCGCGTTCCTGTGGCCGTTCGCCCTCCCGGCGATCGCCGGACCCGCCCTCGAGAACCACCAGGTCGACGGGCCGTGGCTGCTGTTCGCGCTGGGAGGGATCCTCACCGCGCTGCTCCTGCTCGAGCTTGGGCGGGGCGGGCTGGGGCCGAAGGTGGTCGCGCTGCTCGGGGTCCTGGGAGCCGCGATGGTGGCGCTTCGGCTCCCGGGGTTCGTCGCGGGGTTCAGCGCGATGTTCATCGTCGTGCTGGTGGCGGGCAACGCGTTCGGCCCGGCGTTCGGGTTCCTGCTCGGGGCGGTCGGGACCTTCGCCAGCGGCCTGTTCGTCGGCGGACTGGGGCCGTGGCTCCCGTTCCAGATGGTCGCGGTCGGCTGGGTCGGTGCCGGGGCCGGTCTCCTGCCCCACGGCGAGCGGTGGCGCACCCGCTTGCTGTGGCTGGCCGCGTACGGGGCGGTCGCCGGCTATCTCTACGGCGCGGTGATGAACCTGTGGTCGTGGCCCTTCCTCGTCGACGGCTCCGCGTGGGCGTGGGACCCGTCCGCGGGACCGGCGGCGAACCTGCGGAACTATCTCCGCTTCTACGCCGTGACTTCGCTCTGGTGGGACACGGCCCGTGCGATCGGCAACGTGGCCCTCGTGCTCGTCCTGGGCAAGCCGCTGCTGTCCGCCCTGGACCGGGCGGCACGGCGGATGCACCTCGAGGTGGGCTGACCGGCTACGCTGCCGGGCCATGAGCCAGGCCCCGACCGAGCGCACGAGGATCCACCGGCACCCCGAGCGGGGCGACCACTCGATCGCGACGGTCCAGCGCGTGCTCGACGATGCGTTGATCTGCACCGTGGCCTGGGTCGACGTCGAAGGGAGACCGCGCGCGCTCCCGACGATCCAGGCCCGGGTCGACGACATGCTCTACCTGCACGGCTCACGCGCGGCGCGCGCGTGGAAGGCGATCGCCGCAGGCACGGAGGTGTGCGTGACCGCGACCGTCGTGGACGAACTGGTCCTGGCTCGTACGTCGCCGCACCACTCGATGAACTACCGCAGCGTCGTCCTGTACGGACACGCTCGCGAGGTGACCGACGAGGCAGAGCGGTACGCGGCGGCGAAGGCGATCACCCGACACGTGCTGCCCGGGCGCGAGGACGACGCCGCCGAGCCGGGCGACCGCGACTGGCGCGAGACGTTGATCGTGGCGATGCCGATCGACGAGGCGAGCGCCAAGGTCCGCACCGGCCCCCCCGTGGACGATGAGGGCGACCTCAACCTCGACGTGTGGGCCGGCACCCTTCCGTTGCGGACCGTGGTCGGCGAACCGACCGACGCCCCCGACCTCGGGCCGGGCATCGCGCGCCCCGCCTACCTGGGCGCCGAAGGAGAGGAGCTCCCCCGACCGTGAGCGACGCCCCCACCCCGCGGACCCGCGTCCGCCGCCTGCCCGAGCTCGCTGCGTACGACCGTGCCACGATCGACCCGATCGTCGACGAGGCCCTCTACTGCCACCTGGCGTGGGTCGGCCCCGACGGCGACCCACGCGTGATCCCGACGATCCACACGCGGATCGGCGACTCGCTCTACGTCCACGGGTCGGCCGCCTCGTCGACCCTGCGAGGGATCAAGGGCGGGGCCCCGGTCGCGGTGTGCATCACCCTCCTCGACGGGATCCAGTTCGCGCGCTCGATGTTCGAGCATTCGATGAGCTACCGGACGGTGATCGTGTACGGGAGGGCGGAGGAGGTCACCGATCCGCTGGAGCTCGAGCGGGTCTTCGACGCGATCACCGACCAGGTGGCGCCGGGGCGCTCGCGCGACGCCCGACGCCCCACCCCCGACGAGATCCGCCAGACCACCTTCGTCAAGATCCCGATCGCCGAGGCGAGCGCCAAGGTCAGCGCCGGGTTCCCCGAGGACGCAGAGGCCGACCTCGACCTCGACGTCTGGGCCGGGGTGCTCCCGCTGAGGCTCGTGGCCGGCGAGCCGGAGCCGTCGCCGGACCTCCGACCCGGTATCGCGACCCCCGACTACGTCTCGGGCTGGCGTCGCCCGTCCGGCTGAGCAGCCCACCTCGGATTGACAGACCGCTCTGCCTCGTGGGATACATATGTTGTCCCGATATAGCGGGCCGATATATCACGAGAGGAGCGGACCCCAGATGATCGAGATCGCGGTGCTCGGGCTGTTGAAGGAGCAGCCGATGCACGGCTATCAGCTCTCGCAGGAGCTCGCCGACCAACAGGGCGGCCTGTTCCGTGTCAGCTTCGGGTCCCTGTATCCCACGCTGCGACGGCTGGAAGGCGACGGCGCGATCGAGCGGGACGCGAGCGATCGCACCGGCGGCCGGCGCAAGACCGTGTATCGCATCACGCCCGAGGGAGAACGGCTGTTCCTGGAGTGGCTCGCCGAGCCCCAGGACGACCAGGCCGAGGACACCCGGTTCCGGCTGCGCGTCGCCTTCTTCCGCTACCTCCCGCCCGAGACACGGGTCCGGTTGCTCGAACGGCGCCGCCAGCGCCTGGAGCAGCGGCTCGACGAGGTCAAGGCGCACTTGCGCGATCCAGGCGACGACGACGATTATCAGCAAGCGCTCGTGGAGCACGCACGATCGGCAACCGAGGCGGACATCGCCTGGCTGACCGGGCTCATCCACCGCGAGCGGGCCACCTACGACATCACCGCCCCCGTGGGCGACCGGCGTCGCGCGAGCGCGACGCTCCGCAGGAAGGAGCATTCCGCATGACCGAAGTCCGCATCGCCATCGTGGGCGTGGGCAACTGCGCCTCGTCGCTGGTCCAAGGCCTCACCTACTACGAAGACGCGAACCCCACCGACCGCGTGCCCGGCCTGATGCACGTCGACCTGGGCGGCTACCACGTCGGCGACGTGAAGGTCGTGGCGGCGTTCGACGTGGACGCGAACAAGGTCGGCAAGGACGCAGCCGACGCCATCTTCGTCGCTCCGAACAACACGATCCGGTTCTCCGAGGTCCCGCCGCTCGGCGTGACGGTGAGCCGCGGCCGCACGCTCGACGGGCTCGGCACCTATTACCGGGAGACCGTCGTGGAGTCCCCCGAGCCCGAGGTCGACGTCGTCCAGGTCCTGAGGGACACGCAGGCCGACGTGCTCGTGTGCTACCTGCCCGTGGGCTCCGAGGAGGCCGACCGCTTCTACGCCCAGTGCGCGATCGACGCGCAGGTCGCCTTCGTGAACGCGCTCCCGGTCTTCATCGCGAGCGACCCTACGTGGGCGAAGAAGTTCGCCGACGCCGGCGTGCCGATCGTGGGCGACGACATCAAGTCGCAGGTCGGCGCCACGATCACCCACCGTGTGCTCGCGAAGCTCTTCGAGGACCGCGGCGTCGAGCTGGACCGGACGTACCAGCTCAACTTCGGCGGCAACATGGACTTCAAGAACATGCTCGAGCGCGAGCGTCTGATCTCGAAGAAGATCTCGAAGACCCAGTCGGTCCAGTCGCAGCTCGAGGAGCCGCTCGACAAGGACGACATCCACATCGGACCGAGCGACCACGTGCCGTGGCTCGAGGACCGCAAGTGGGCGATGATCCGCCTCGAGGGAAGGAACTTCGGCGACGTGCCGCTCACGATCGAGATGAAGCTCGAGGTCTGGGACTCCCCGAACTCTGCCGGCGTGATCATCGACGCGGTGCGCTGCGCGAAGCTCGCGAAGGACCGCGGGATCGGCGGCCCGATCATCGGGCCGAGCGCCTACTTCATGAAGAGCCCGCCGGTGCAGTTCACCGACGACATGGCCCGCGAGATGGTCGAGGAGTTCATCCTGGGCACCGGTGAGTCCGTCAACGCCGACTGGACCGACTTCTTCGACGTGAAGGCGTAGCCCGTGGTCGGACGGGGGGCGGACGGAGGAGCCCCTTCTGGGGCCGTGGACGGGATCGCGACACCTCTCCGAAGGCGCGCAACAGCCTGATCGCGATCTGCCTCGTCGTGTTGTTCTTCGCGGTGCTGATCGTCTGGGCGATGTCGAACTGACGGGAAGACTCGCCGGCGATCCGGGCGAGGTAGGGTGCGTCCATGAACGCCCCCAAACCGAATCCTCTGTGGGGCCGCAACCGTTCCGACACGCCCGCGAACATGAACCTGCTGGTGCTGGGCATCGCGCTCCTGATCATCGGCGTGCTGATCGTCTGGGCCTGGGTGACCTGACCCCTCACAGGGTCAGACACGCCTCCTCGACGATCGACCTCGGTCGCACGAGTTCCTCGTCATCCGGAGCGAGCGCGAAGATCCGCCCGTTTCCCCGGATCGATGCGAGACGGTCGAACGCCCCCGTGAGGCGCCCGCGCTCGAGTCGACCTCCAGACGCAACCGCTCTGCATCCCGTTCGCCGAACGGTGGGACCTGAAGCGCTCACGCGTCCCTGATCGAGATCAGCTTCCGCAGCGGCTCGAGGTCGAACGCCTCGCCCGTGAACGACTCGAAGCCGAGTCCGACGATCAGATGCTGAGCGCCGGCCTCGAGGAACTCGTCGACCTTGTCCACCTCGTCGTCGTCGATCAGCACGGTCCGCTCGATCGCAGCCGGATCGCGGCCGACCCGTTCGCACCACTCGGTCAGGATCGCGTTCTTCTTCGCGAAGTCCTCGGGCGGACCGAACCCGTTCCACGCGTCGGCGTGCTCGGCGACGATCCGCAGGGTCACCTTCTCGCCGCTGCCCCCGATCAACAGTGGGAGCTTCGGCTGGACGGGCGGTGGGTCGAGCTTCGCGAGGCGCGACGCGATCCGCGGCAGTGCCGCCTCCAGCTGTTCGAGGCGCCACATCGCGGTCCCGAACTCGTAGCCGTACTCGTCGTAGTCGCGCTCGAACCAGCCCGAGCCGATGCCCAGGATCGCGCGGCCGTTCGAGACGTGATCGAGGGTGCGCACCATGTCCGCGAGCAACTCGGGATTGCGGTAGGAGTTGCACGTCACCATCGCGCCGATCGTGGCGCGCTCGGTGTCGCACGCGGCTGCGGTGAGCAGCGTGTACCCCTCGAAGTGCGGGCCGTCCTTGTCCCCGTACAGCGGGTAGAAGTGGTCCCAGGTCCACACCGAGTCGGCGCCGATCGCGTCCGCCTCGCGCCACGCCTCACGCAACCTCGCCATCGTCGTGTGCTGCGGGTGGAACGTGGCGCCAGCTTTGAAACGACCCATCGTCGGCTCCCTCCGTCGAGATGACGGCGACAGCCTACGGCGACCGCGTGGCTACGGGCCCACCACGACCGCGTCGGCGACCGACCATCGTGAGTGGGTGGCATCGGCGAGTCGGACCATGCGGGCCCTGAACCGGTACGTGCCGTCCCCGGCGACGGCCTTGAACGACGCGGAGGCGCGCGTGACGTCGTCCTTCCACAGCTTCCAGACGCCTCCGGGACGCTTGACCTGGGCGTCGTACGCGTATCCCTCCGGCGCCTGAGCCGCGGCCCATCTCACCCTGATCCTCGTCGGCGATCCGTCCAGCAACGTGCCCTTCACCGGCACCGACACGATGCCCGACATCGCCGGATCGATCGCGCTCCCGTACCGATAGCGCCCCGCCGCGATGAATGAGGAAGTGGCGAAGTCGCTCGGGTCTACGGTCAGCGCGAACAGCTCGAGCCCCGTCGCATCGACCACCTCGTGCGTGGAGGAGGTTCCGTTGCTCCACACGACGGTGTCACCTCGACCGATCCGAACGGGCGTCGGATCGTAGGCGTCGTCGGTCACGCTCACGACCGTTCCCGGCGGGGGTGACGGCGGTGGCGAACTCGACGTCGAGGTGCTGGTGACCGTCGGCGAGGTAGGGGGTGGGACGCTCGAGCTGCTCGTCGGCGGCGACGAGGCGGTGGACGACGACGGCGACGAGGTGGAGGTCGAGGAGCTAGGGGTCGCCGTGCTCGATGACGTCGTCGGAGGGGTGGTGGCCGTGGTCGTCGACGGCGAGGGTGATGGCGAGGATGTCATCGACGGAGAGGGAGACGGAGGCGAGCAGGCGGGCGGCATCGTCGAAGGGGCGGGCAGGACCGGCCGCCAGGCAGGATCGAGATCTTCGGCAGCGGAGGAAGCCACGGTGCTGACCTGACCCGTGCAGGGGTCGTAGATCCGCAGATCAGCCTTCGCCCCGGAGCTCGCGATCACCGATACCGCGATCTTCCCCCCGTCGGACGCCCACGTGGGGTTCGAGAGGGTGGCCGACCCAGAATCCCAGAGCTGCTGGGTGCCGTTCCCGTCCGCGTTCGTCACGTAGAGGGCGGACAGATCGAAGGAACTCGTCCCACCGAAGAACGCGAGCCGCCCATCGGGTGACACGGAAGGTTCGCGGGCGAAGTCCGGAACCGTGCCCGTCAGGGTCATCGTCGTCGGCGCCGGCGACCCGTCCACCGCCGAGGCAGGCACCATGTGCAGAGCGCTCGAGCTTGTGGTGCCGATCGAGAACACGAGCTCGGCGCCGTCCGGGGTCCATTCGGGTGAGAGCTCCGATGCGCTCCCCGACGTGACCTTCGCCGGGGTCCCGCCCGAGGATGGGACGACCCAGACGTCGCGCGGGTACACGCTGTCGCGGGCGACGTAGGCGATCTTCGTACCGTCAGGTGACCAGGCCGGCGTGTACATGACGCCGTTCGCAACTCCAGCGACCAGCCGGGTCTCGGCGCCGGTCGCGATCGTACGCACCCAGAGCTGCCAGCAGGGACCGATCGAGCTGCACGGTGGCGACGACGTCTTGCGGACGAACGCCAGCTTGGATCCATCCGGTGACCAGGCCGGGTAGCGCTCGTCCTCCGCGGTGTCGAACAACAACTCGACCGTTCCGGTCGACGGGTCGAGGGTGTAGATGTCGAGGTCGCCGCCCCGATCGGAGGCGAACGCGATCACCCCGGGCTGACCGGGGGGCACGGCGTCCGAGCGTACGGCGCCGTTGATCACGACCAGCCCGGCGACGAGCACGGTCGCGACGATCCAGAGGGGACGACCCACGCAAGAGGTATCGGCAGCACGGCGTCCGGGCCGTACCCACGAGCCTAGGATGCCGGTGATGGCCTCCCCCGCCCGCGCCGGCACGCTCGCCCGCACCCGCGCCGCCCTTCGGAGCCCCGACTTCCGGAGGCTCTTCGCGATCCGGCTGGTGGGGCAGTCGGGCGACGGCGCGTTCCAGGCGGCACTCGTCGCCTCGGTCGTGTTCGCCCCGACCGAACAGAGCACCGCGGTCGGTCTGTTCAAGGCCGGACTCGTGACGATCCTGCCCTTCACCCTGATGGGGCCGTTCGTCGGGGTGTTCCTCGACCGGTGGCCCCGTCGGGCGATCCTCGCGGTCAGCCCGGTGATCAAGGCCTCGTTCGTGGGGCTGGTGCTGTTCGACCCCGAGATGCAGGCACTGCCGTTCTACCTGGGTGCCCTGACCGTGTTCTCGGTGAACCGCTTCTACCTGGCCGGTGCATCGGCGGTCGTCCCGCGCCTCGTGCCGGCGGACGATCTCCTGATGGCGAACTCCCTCGCCACCGTGGGCGGGACGCTCGCCCTCCTGATCGGTGTCTTCGTCGGCGGCAAGGTCGCCGATCTCGCCGGGTCGTCGGTACCGGTGGTGATCGTCGCCGGACTCCTGTGGCTGATCGCCAGCTGGATCGCGACCACGATCCGCTCGAACCTGGCGCCGATGACGCTCGAGGAGTCCCCGGATCTCCTGCGGCACCAGCTCCGGCGCGTGCTGGTCGAGTTCAGCGACGGCGCGTCCACGCTAGTCCGCACCCCACGAGCGATCGGCCCCATCTCCACGATCACGGTGGACCAGATCGGCCAGGGGATCATCCTGACGCTCGCGCTCGTCGTGTTCCGAGAGGAGTTCGGCGAAGGGGTCGGATCCTTCTCCGACCTGATCGGTGCGGGAGGCGTCGGGGTCCTCCTGGGCATCGCCTCGGTGGGCGCGCTCGAGGACCGGTTCTCGAAGGAACGGATCGTGGCCGGCGCGTTCGTGGTGGGTGCGGCGTTCCTGGTGTTCACATCGATCGTGTTCAACGGCACCACGATCTTGCTCGCGAGCTTCGCGGTGGGGGTCACGTTCGCGTGGAAGAAGATCCCCGTCGACACGCTCGTGCAGGAGTCGCTCCCCGACGGCTACCGAGGCCGCGTCTTCTCCGTCTACGACGTCTTCTACAACTCGGCGCGCACGCTGGCTGCCGCGATCGCGATCCCGATGTTCCCGGCGTTCGGCACCCGGGGGACCGTGGCGGTCGTCGGCGTCGCGTTCCTGCTGTGGGCACCCGTCCTGCCCCGGTGGCTCCGGGGTGTTCCCGAGTTCCGGCTCCGATTCGTGGAGGGCGCGCGGGCCGAGGAATGGCCGCGGGCGATCGCGTGGGGGGCCGCCGAGGAGCCGGTCGAGGTGCGCAGGAGCTGGCTCGAGGAGCGGGACGGGGTCCGCCGCCGGTGCTTCCGCCTCGAGCTGGCCGACGGGACGATCCTCGACGTCAGCAGGGTCGAGCCCGACGGCGACTGGCGGATCGACCGCGAGCGGGAGGACCCTGCGATCACAGCGACGTGAGCAGGTCCGCGACGGCGTTGGCCGCCCGGTTCAGCTGTCGCCGCGTGATCGTGTCGACCTTCGCCGTGTACCCGTGACGATGGAAGGTCGTCACGAGCTCGCTGTACCAGACGTGCGCATGCCGGGCGACCGACATCGCGCGCACCTCGGGATCGACGCGGTCCGCCCCGTCGTAGCGGACGCGGTACCGGCACCGCGCGAACGAGGTGCATCGCTGGTCGACCCCCGCCTCGTAGTCGCCGTGGACCCGGTCCTCCACGTCGAGCCAGCCGTCCGTATGCATCGGCTGGGCCACGTCGGCCACCAGGTGGGCCATGATCCCGAGCGAGCGACTCGCCCGGCAGAACGCCTCGGCGTTCCACTCGCGGCGTGCGCGCCGGTGCCAGTACGCGACGGCGAACGGCGCGTCCCCGTAGGTCGAGGCACCCCACTCGTCGTACACGTGCCACCACGGCGCACTCATGTACCGGACGCCGTCGACCGTGTCCGGGTCGTCGGTGGCCCTGAGCGCGGCACGCGGGCACAGCCACGGGAGCCGGTCGCCCACGCGGGACAAGGCTGCCCGCAGCACCCAGTCGTGGGTTCCGAACCGGTCCGGTCCGCGCACGCCGTTCGACCAGGCGTGGGCGACCCCCCCGCTCCCCACCGCGAGGAGCGCCGCGACGACGGATACGACCGCGAGGCGCCGCATACGACCTTCGTACCACGTGCGCGTACGCACATCGACCTACCACGGGCTCGGGAGCTGGAAAGCCCGTGCCCCGGGTATCAACTTCTGGGCCCCGATGCGGCACGATCGTGCTCGCTCGGAGGACGGTCTCTCACCGCGGGAGACCGACGATCATCAGGAGGTCGACGATGGATCACGGGAAGGATCACCGGCCGGGCACCGACCGCGGGTGCCCGCAGTGCCGGATGATCGCCTACGAGCCGGGGTGGTACGCATCGCTGTGCACCCTGGTCGTGATCGACGAGGCCTCGGAGGCTCCGGTCCCCTCGTAGGGGCCGGACCGCGCGCCCGACGCTTCCCCTTCGTCGGTCGCGCCGACGTCGCGAGCGCCGGCCCGGGGACACCGTGCCGCTCCCCCGGCCGGCACCCGCGACTCACGACGTGACCGCGACCGCCTCGGCGGGTTGCTCGGCCATCACACGCCGCCGAGCCCGGGCCCACAGCACGGTCGCGCCGACCCCTATCGCGATCGACGCGGTCATCAGGAGGTCCACGCGGGGACCCAGGTGCTCGCCGATCCACCCGACGATCGGCGAGCCGATCGGCGTCGAGCCGAGGAACACCACCCCGTACAGCGCCATCACCCGTCCCCTGGCCTCGGGGCGCGCCGTGAGCTGCAGCATCGTGTTGCCGTTGATCATGAACGCCATCGCGCCGAATCCGAGGGGGACCATCGCGAGCGTGGCCAACCACAGCGTGGGCGACACCGCCGCGGCGGCCATCGCCACCCCGGTGCCGATCACGTACCAGGCCAGGCGACGCATCGCCGGGGTCGCGTTGCGGTTCGCCATCCACAGGGCCGCCACGAACGAGCCCACCCCTGCGGCCGCTGACATGACGCCGAACTCGCGAGGTCCCGCGTCGAAACCTCGTTCGGCGAGCAGGGGGATCAGGATCTGCCACTGGAACACGAAGGTGAAGACGACGGCCATCACGATCAACGGCCAGCGCAGCTGGGGCGTCTCCCAGACGTAGCGGAACCCGGCGGCCATGTGCCCGCGTTCGCGGGTCGTTCGCTTCTGCGGGTGGAGCTCGCTGGGGCGCATCGCGACCAGTGCGCCGATCACCGCGAAGTAGGACAGTCCGTCGATCAGGAAGCAGACCGCCATCCCGACGCTCGCGATCAGGATCCCGGCCACCGCGGGGCCGACGATCCTCGAGCCGGTGAACACCGCCGAGTTGAGGCTGACGGCGTTCGTCAGGACCTCTTCTCCGACCATCTCGACGTAGAAGCTCTGCCGCGCCGGGTTGTCGATGGCGGTCACGATCCCGCCCATCACCGACAGGACGTAGACCATCCAGATCTCGATCACGTCGGTGAAGACCAGCCCCGACATCACCAGAGCGACCATGGCGTAGCTGAACTGCGACCACAGCAAGATCCGGCGCTTGTCGAACCGGTCGGCGAGCACGCCCCCGAACGGCGCGAGGAACAGCACCGGCCCGAACATCAGGGCGGCGTTGACGCCGAGCGCCGTGCCGCTGTCGGTGAGCTGGAGCACGAGCCACGACGACGCCGTGAAGTTGATCCACGTGCCCGTGGCCGACACCGCCATCCCGACCAGGTAGAGGCGGAAGTTCCGAGAGCCGCGCAGCGATGAGAACGTGCGGTTCACGGCCGCCTCGACCCGAGGACTCACGGCTCCCCCCCACCGCTCAAGCGCTCCAGGATCGAGGCTGCCTCGTCGAGCACCTCACGCTCCTGCGGGGTCAACAGCGTCAGTCGCGTCGACATGAACTCATCGGTCCGCTTCCGCGCTCGCTCCAGGAGGTGGGAGCCTTCCGCGGTCACCTGGAGCCACGTGACGCGGCCGTCGAGCGGGTCGGGCGTCCGCGTGATCAGATCCTGCTCGAGCAGCGCGCCGATCGTGCGGGTCACCGTCGGTTTGCTGACCTGTTCGTGTTCGGCGAGTTGACCCGCCGTGATCGGACCATGCGTCTCGATCGTGAACAGCGCAGCGTGGAGCGTGGGGCTGATTCCGGATGCCGACTCACGACGCATCCGCCGAGCCGCGCGCCACACGGAGACGCGCAGGCGAGCAGCGAGGTTCGCGCACTCGGCGCGGGTCGGGGCTGGCACGCTCGGCATATCGGCGATGATAGTACGACTCTCTAACTAGTCTCGGCGATGCGCTCGGCCCTCCACGGAACCTCCATGACCGGGCGCTAGGGTGGACCGGCGCTCATCTCACCTGGGAGGCCCTCATGTCGCACAACGGCCAGCACGCGCCCTCCCCCGACCATCGAACGCGCCGCATCCGGATGGTCGTCGTCGTCGCGATCATCGGGGCGGTGGCCCTCGCGGTCGGCCTGTTCCTCGGCTCGCGCAGCGGCGCCACGGACGACGTCGCCACGACAACTCCCTCGGCGTCAGAGTCGCCGAGCCCGAGTGCGGAACCGACCACGAGCGAGGAACCCTCCCCGTCCGAAGAGCCCGCGGCGACGCCGAGCGAGGACCCCGTCGCGGGCTCCGGGTTCGAGGACGGACGGCACTTCGTCCTGGCGGAGTCCGTCGAGCCCGGCGACGTCCTGGTCGCCGATCTCGGGTACTTCTTCACGGGAGACGAGGCGAACGAGGCCGCGGCCGATCACGGCTTCGAGACCCCTGTCCCGAACGACTACTTCATCGTGAACGACAACCCCAAGCTCCGGCGTGTCCCGATCGCGCCCGACGCATCGGTCCGCTACATCCCCACCCAGTCGTGTTGCGATCTGCAGCCGTGGGACATCCGAACGTGGATCGACGCGGTGAACGGTGAGGTCCAGACGGACATGATGGGCGAGATGAGCTACACCTGGTGGTGGATCACCGTGCGGACGGGGCGGGTCGTCGCGATCGAGCAGCAGTACGTCCCGTAACCGCCGACCACCAGGCGCGCCGGCGATGGGCGGCGAGGTCCCCGCCACGACGGGTCCGACGGCACACGACCCGGGGGGCCCGACGGTTCAAGGTGGGACGGTGCCCGTGTTCCCGGCGGGTGGGAGGTGAGCCGGGACCCGTCGGACGGTGGCAGCCGGAACGCAACGACCCGGGAGGTGGGTTCCGTGGATGACGTCGGTCTGCTGATCCGCTACGGCAAGTTGGTGCCTGGCCGAGAGACCGCTGCGATGGAGCTGTTCGGGGAGACGACGTGGTACTTCCAGGACCGGCTCGAGCGCGGTGAGATCAGCTTCTTCGAGCCGTTCTTCATGATGACGAGTGACCTGGATCAGGAACTCGGGTTCTTCCTCGTGAAGGGCCCCGCGCCGGCGATCTTCGCCATGATGGAGGAGGAGACGTACGGCATGATCATGCAGAGGGCTCTGGCGCTCGTCGAGCACCTGCACCAGGACCTGCTCACCGTGGGCGACGGCATCGCGGCACAGATCGAGCGCGCGACGCGCGTCTACGCGGAGCTGCCGAAGACCTGAGCCGCAACACGAACGTCGAGGGGCGCCCAGCAGGGCGCCCCTCGCACGTCACACGTCGGTCGCTCAGATGAACAGCGAGACCGCCGCCTCCTTCATCTCGAGCAGCGCCGTCGCGGCGCCGATCGGCTCCTCGAGACCGTCGATCAGGTCGTCGCGGGTCAGCCCCAGCAGGTCCATCGTCATCTGGCACGGGATCAGCCGCACGCCGAGGTCCTGTCCGAGGGCGATCAGCTCCTCGGGCTTGGCCACCTGATGGTCGTCGGCGAGCTTCTTGAACATCGCCGGACCGGCGCCCGCGAAGTTGTACTGCGACAGCTTCGCCTTCTGCGCAGAGCCCGGATTCATCGCCGACATCATCTTCTGCATCCAGTTCTCGCCGGTGATCCGCGTCTCGGGCTTCACGATCGCGAACAGCCCCCAGAACGTGAAGAAGACGCTCGCCTCCATGCCGGACGCCGCAGCGGTCGTCGCCAGGATCGTGGTCGGCCAGATCCGGTCGAGGTTCCCGCCCCACGCGATGATCGTGAGCTTGTTCTTCTTCTGGATGTCCTTCTCCCCGCCGGCGGCGGCCTGGGCGGCCTCCAGGGCCTCGATCCGGCTGAGCAGATCCGCATAGGCGCTCGCGTCGACGCGGTCCTCGGTGGTCGCCATCCTCAGTCGACCTTCCGGATCAGGTAGCGGAACGAGCCGTCCTCGAGGATCTCGGCGGACAGCAACTCGTTGCCGCTGATCGTGGCCCAGCTCGGGATGTCGGACTTCGAGCCCGGATCGGTCGCGAACAGCTCGAGCAGGTCACCGGGCTGCGCTTCCTTCAGCGCGCGGGCGAGCGAGACGAGCGGGCCGGGGCACGACTGCCCGCGGGCGTCGACGGTGGTGGCGACGGTCGTGGAGACGGACGTAGACATACGGGGACCTCCGAGGTCTGGTTCCGGGAGCGGGGGTGGTGAGGGAGATGGTGCAGATGGACGCGAAGCGCGGGGCTCAGCGCTGTCCCGATGTCAGCAGGGACAGCAGATGCGGTCGGGGATCATGGCCCCCACGGTGCCGGCTTCGCGTGTGCACACCATTTGCAGGTGCAAATCCTACGGCCCCGATCGAGAAAGGGCAAGGCCGGCGGGCCGGCCCTCAGCGGGGAACGTCGGGGGTGGTGAGACAGCCGGCCTCGACGCCGAGCTGCTCCAGGCCCGTGAGGTCTCCGGGGCCGAAGTCGCGCATCCCGCCCCCGGACGGCTCCATCAGCTGCCCGTCCGCATCGATGTGGCCGAGGCCGAGGATGTGCCCCCACTCGTGGAGCAGGGTCGGTCCCTGGGCGCCGGGGAAGGCGAACCCCGGCGGGTTCGGATCGTCCTCGCTCATCGCGATCCAGCCGCTCACGATCACCTCGTCGTGGTTCGGGGGGAGCATCGGGCGCGCCACCGCGGCCGCCACGTGCTCATCGTCGCGGAACGAGATGTCGGATCGGTCGGGGTCGATCCAGGCGACCAGGACCGGCGCCCACCGTCCCGGATATCGGCTCGGCTGGTAGGTCGTCCGGTGGGCGGTCGGGCGTTCGTCGGTGAGCCCGTCGTAGATGAACGTGATGCCGGTGGCCTCCGCGAGTCGGTCGACCGCCTCGTGGACGTCGTCGATCGATCCGTCGGGCGATCGGCCGGGGTTCACGACGTAGTGGATCGGCTCGCACGGGTTCCAGCGCAGGGGCGAGCCGTCCTGTCGCACCGCGAGGAACTCGTGCTCCCACGGCTCGCCTGCGGGGCGGAAGGCGTCGCGGAACAGGACCGCGGCACCCGCGAACAACGACGAAGCCACCATCGCCAGGACGATCACGAGGGCGATCGCGCGACCACCGCGCCGCCGTGGCAGCGGAGTGCTCCACCCCTCGTCGGGCGGGAACAGATCGGGACGAGGTGCGGGCAGGTCCGGACGCGGGGGGAAACCGGGGTCCATGACACCCATGGTAGGGGGACCGGCCCGAAGACACCTCGTCGGGTAGGGTCGGGGCGTGCGAGGCTCACGCACCCTGTTCGCGTTCGCCCTGCTCGCAACTGCGTTCCTGGGTCCCGCCCCCGTACGTGCCGGGGTCTCGAACCTCACCGTCGACACGACAGTGGACTCCTTCGACGGGTCGTGCACCGACGGAGACTGCTCGCTCCGCGACGCGCTCGCGGCCGTCCCCGACGGCGGAACGGTCGCCGTACCGCCCGGCGTCTACGGGCTCGCCCTGACCGGCCCGGGAGGGCTCGACGAAGGTGACCTGGACCTGACGCGCCCGGTCTCGATCGTCCGCGACGGCGAAGGTGGGGTGTTCGTCGACGCGTCGGTGCTGGGTGACCGGGTCTTCCAGATCGACGGGAACGCCGACGTCACGATCGAAGGACTGACGCTGTTCGGAGGTCGTGGGTACTTCCGCGGCGGCGGTGTGCGCGTGGTGACGGGCTCGGTCCGCCTGGACGGCGTCACGATCACCGGTGGCTCGGCAGGCGAAGGAGGCGGCGGCCTCTCGGTGGGCCGGGATGGGCGTGCGGTCGTCACCCGCTCGCTGTTCATCGAGAACCGCAGTCGGGGCACGGGCGGCGGGATCGAGGTCGCCGGTGAGCTCACCCTGCGCGATAGCGCGGTGATCGCGAACCGCGCGCGGATCGCAGGCGGCGTGGACGCGCGCGACGCGGTGCTGCGCATGACGAACGTGACCGTGGCCGCGAACCGTTCGCGGACCCTCGGCGGCGGGCTTCGCGCGAGCGGGGACGTGTCGCTCTCGCACGTCACGATCGCCCGCAACCGCGCGAACCGCGCCGGTGGCGTCGCCGCCGACCCAGGCGTCGTCGCGTTCGCTCGGTCGATCGTGGCCGCCAACGTAGCGGCGGTGGCGCCCTCATGCGACGCGCCGGGCGACTCGGCCGGCGCGAACGTCGAGGGCGCGAGCGACCGATGCGGGTTCGACCGTGCATCCGACGTCGTGCGCGCGGACGCCGGCCTCGGCCCCCTCCGCTCGAACGGCGGCCCGGCACCGACCATGGCGCTGTCGGCGACGAGTCCCGCGCTCGCGATCGGCCGTTCAGGGTGCGCCGCCCGCGACCAGCGGGGGGCGCCGAGGGGAGCGCCGAGGGGAGCGCCGTGTGACGCCGGCGCCTACGAACGCGTGCTCTGCCTGGGGCGGCCCGTGACCATCGTCGGCACCCCCGGAAACGACGTGCTCTCGGGCGGGCGGGAGCCCGACACGTTCCTCGGCCTGGGTGGCGACGACGAGTTCCAGGGGTCCCTCGCTGAGGACCGCGCCTGCGGGGGCCCCGGAGCCGACCACCTGATCGGCGGACCCGGTGACGACGTCCTGGCGGGCCAGGCGGGCGACGACCACCTCGAGGGCGAGGACGGCGACGACCGGCTGCTGGGCGGCCCCGGTCTGGACCGATGCACGGGTGGCCCAGGGCGCGACATCCTCCGAGCCTGCGAACCACGGGGTTGAGGGGGGCGTCTCCCTACCGCACGACGCGGCGGCGTTCGATCGGCCAGTAGACGAGCACGACCTTCGCCTTCAGCTCGTCGCGCGTGACCGGTCCGAACCCACGCGAATCCGTCGAGGCCTGCGCGAAGTCCCCCTCGACCCAGTACTCGTCGGGGCCGAGCGTCCGGTCCCCCACGACGTCCCCCGGCCCCCCGGTCAGGCGCTTCACCATCTCGTAGCCGGGTCGGCCGGGATGCTCGACGACAACGACGTCGCCCTGACGGTAGGAGCGTGGGACGACCAGGAGCGCCCAGTCACCGGGCAGCAGGGTCGGTGCCATGCTCGGTCCCTCGATCGCGACCCGCGAGGGCCGGGTCCGCAGGAACGTCCACCCGGCGAGCACCAGAACCGATGCACCCGCGAGCAGGCCCGCCACGCGACTCCGACCTCGGCGGTAGGATTCCTCGACAAGCTCGTCACCAGAAGGAGGGGGTTCCATGCTCGAGCGCATCCTCGCACCTCGTCGCACCGCCCACGCGCACTGCGACCTGCCGTGCGGCGTCTACGACCCGGCCCAAGCCCGGATCGAGGCCGAATCCGTGAAGGCCTGCCAGGAGAAGTGGCAGGGCTCCGACGACCCCGAGTTCAAGGCGCGCGCGGTCGCGATCAAGGAAGAGCGCGCCACCATGGTCAAGGAGCACCTGTGGGTGCTGTGGACCGACTACTTCAAGCCGGAGCACCTCGAGAAGCACCCGAACCTGCACGAGATGTTCTGGACGGCCACGAAGGAAGCCGGCGCGGCGAAGAAGTCGAACGACCCGGCGCAGGGCCAGAAGCTCCTCGACTCGATCGATGAGGTCGCGAAGGTCTTCTGGGAGACGAAGTCCTGAGGGTCGACACAGCGTCGTGAGGCCGAGGGGCCGGGCGTTCCGCCCGGCCCCTCGTTCGCTACTGGGCTCGCCTCAGCCCTTCGCCATGATCGCGTTCACGTCGTCCGCGGTGAACGCCCGCATCGTGGCGCTGCGGATGTTCCCGAGCGTGGTCACCTTGGCGAGGAACGCCACGGCGGTCTCGTCGTCGGCGAACTCCGACACCGCGACCATGTCGTACTGGCCCATCGTCCAGTAGATCTCGAGGGACCCGCCCATCTCGGCAGCCAGTGCCTTGGCCGCCTCGGCGCGCCCGACCGTTCCGGCCGCGTCCTTCGCGCCCTGGTCGGTCCAGTTGATGAGGCTGACGAACGTCGCCATCGTCTCCCCCTTCCCGCGGGCATGAACCCGTCGGAAAGACGAGGATACGCCGAAGGGCCATGCGCCGGGAGCCCCCCGGCCGTCCGGCACATGGCCCCCGGACGACGTGACGGGAGGCGGGGCCGTCGGTCCCCGCCCCCCGCACGATCTCGCGCTGGGTGCGCGCACGTTGGCGAGGCGGGTGGCCGGGGTGGGTCTGGCGGCACCCCGGCCACCCAATGCCTCATCGCGAATCATCGGCGGCGTGCCGGTCCTGCCGATACCGCCGGAAGTCGGTATCCATGGACCGAACGACGGATGACGACCGGCTGCTACGTTTGCGGGCATGAAGGACATCGGCCTCGTCGGCGTGCCGTTCAGCGGCAAGTCGACGCTGTTCACGGCGCTCACCCACGCCGGCTCGCACGGTGGACAGGCCAACGTCGCCGTCGTGCCGGTGCCCGACCCTCGGCTCGACGTGCTCACCGAGATGGAGCGTTCGAAGAAGACGGTGCACGCGCAGGTCCGCTTCGTCGACGTGCCGGGTGGGACGTCCTCCGCGCAGGGCATCGCGAAGCTGCGCGAGGTCGAGGCGCTGGCGATCGTCGTGCGGTGCTTCGGTCCGGACCAGATCCCGGCGAAGGAGCTCGCCGACGTGCGGGCCGATCTGCTGCTGGCCGACCTCGGTGTGATCGAGGGATCGTTGCAGAAGGCGGAGAAGAAGGCGCGGGGCAGGCCCGGCCCCGAGGTCGACGCCCTGAAGGAGGCGAAGGCCGCGCTGGATGCAGAGACGCCGCTGCGCGACGCGGGGCTCGACCCTGCACATGTGACGGAGCTCCGCGGCATCGCGCCGCTCACCCTCAAGCCCGAGGTCGTGATCGCCAATCTCGAGGAAGGGACCGACGTGCCCGCGGACCTCCCCGGCGCGGCTGCCGTGTACGCGGCGATCGAAGCTGAGGTCGCCGAGATGGACCCCGACGAAGCGCGCGCGCTGCTCGAGGAGTTCGGCGTGAAGGAGCCGGGACTCCAGACGGTGATCGCTGCGTGCTACCGCGCGCTCGACCTGATCACGTTCCTCACGACCGGGGACGATGAGACCCGTGCGTGGGAGGTCGCCCGAGGTGCCACGGCCCCCGAGGCCGCCGGCGCGATCCACACCGATCTGCAGCGAGGGTTCATCCGCGCCGAGGTGATCGGCTACGACGAGCTCGTGGAGCTGGGGTCGATGGACGCCGCGAAGGCTCACGGCAAGCTCCGCGTCGAGGGCAAGGACTACGTGGTGCAGGAGGGCGACATCCTGCACGTGCGGTTCGCGGTGTAGGGCTACCCGCCCGCCTCAGCCCGTTCGGCACGCGCGGCGGTCCAGGTGGCGTGCGTCAGGCGGGTCTCGCCGACCGCGTGACCCAGGAGGCTGTGGCCACCGGCGAGGGCCTCCTGCGGATCCCCCGCATCGAGCACGAACGAGACCCGGACCTGGATCTGCGCGACCTCGGCCTCCGCGTCGGGCTCGGCGATCCACAGCTCGGCGAGGCGGCGGCGGACCTCTTCGAGCGCCGCATCGACCTCGGACTGCGAGGCGGGCACGTGCCCCTCGAACTCGATCCGGAACCGGGCCATGGCGCGACCAGGCTATCGGGTCCCCGTCCGGAGGGACCATGCCATCACCGAAGGTGACCGCCCGTTCCCGGGACCCGCCGACGAGGGGACGGTCGGCCCCGACCGTACCGTGGCCTGCGTTCCTAGCATCGAAGGTGCGTGGGGGTACGCGCGTCCGCTCCGCCTGGGGCGGGCCAACCGAACAGCGCCGCCTCGTCCGCCGCCCGGAAGGGAGGGGTCACGATGGATCCACGGACCGGCGCACCCGACGCGGAAGCGATGCGGTGGTTGATGCGGGGCCGTCTGACACGACGGGGGTTCATGCGCGCCGCGGGGGTCGGCGCCGTCGGCATCAGCCTCGGCTCGGTCCTCACCGCGTGCGGCGAGGAAGGCACGACCCCGAGCCGGGAGCCTTCCGAGATCTTCACCGGCGAGCCGACGGGTGAGGTCGTGTTCGCCAACTGGCCGGTGTACATCGACAAGGCGAAGGATCCCGACACCGGCGAGCGCTACATCCCGTCGCTGCGGATGTTCACGGAAGAGATCGGGGTCGACGTCACCTACAAGGAGAACATCCAGGAGAACGCATCCTTCTTCGCGAAGATCCAGCCGAACCTCCAGGCCGGACGACCGACGGGCTACGACCTCATCGTCCTGACGAACGGATGGGAGTTCGCCGCGATGGTTGCGAACGGTTGGGTGGTCCCGCTCGACACGTCGAAGCGCCCGAACTTCGACCGGTACGCGGAGACCTTCGCGGCCGACCCACCCTTCGACCCGGGGGCGACGAACTCGATGGTCTACCAGTCGGGGCTGACGGGGATCGGCGTGAACACCGACCTGGTCGACACCGAGATCACGACCCTCGACGATCTCGCCGACACGTCGAAGCTCGGCCCCGACAGCGTCGGGATGATCAAGGCGGACATGCCGGACTTCGTGATGATCAACCTCGGCATCGATCCCCTCACTTCGGGCCCGGCGGAGTGGCAGGAAGCCGCGGACTGGCTCACGATGCAGCGCGACACGGGTGTCGTCCGCCAGTACTACGAGCAGGGCTACCTGGACGACTTCACGGCGGGCAACATCGCCGTGTCGATGGCGTGGTCCGGGGACGTCCTCTACAACCAGCTGTGGGCCGGCTACCCGAACCTCCAGTGGGTCTTCCCCCAGGACGGCGCGTTCCTGTGGACCGACAACATGATGATCCCCACCGGCGCGGCGAACCCGGTCGGGGCGCTCACGCTGATGGACTTCTTCTACCGGCCGGACGTCGCGACGATGGTCCAGGAATGGGTCCTGTACATGTCGCCGTGTAGCGGGACCCAGGAGCAGATCCTCGCCGACGCGGACGCCGCGGAGGAGGAAGGCTCGAAGGGATACGCCGAGAAGCTCCGCGCGACCGCCGAGAACCCCTACCTGTTCCCGTCCGAAGAGCTCCTGGCGAACTCCAGCTTCGGCCGTCAGCTCGAGAACGACGAGGAGAAGGCGGAGTGGGACTCGATCTTCGAGCCGATCACCGAAGGCGGGTGATCGATGGCGACCGCCGTCCAGCCTCGACACCGCAGCCGACCCCACGGGATCGAACGGCGCCGACGTCGGGTCGCCTACGGGCTGCTCGCCCCCGGCGGTGGGTGGCTGCTGGTCTTCTTCCTGGTCCCGGTGGCGATCATGGCCTACACGTCGCTCAAGAGCGGCGGGGTGATGGCGGGTGGCTTCACGTTCACGTGGGAGTGGGGTAACTACCCCACCGCCCTCGAGGGCCGACAGGAGTTCCTGCTGCGGTCCCTGCTGTTCGCCTCACTGACGACGGCCGGGACGGTCCTGTTGGCGTACCCGGCCGTGTACTGGATCGCGTTCCACGGTGGACGGTTCAAGTCGAGCCTGCTGTTCGCGATCTTGCTGCCGTACTTCGTGTCCTTCATGATCCGCACGGTCCAGTGGAAGTTCATCCTGGGCGACAACGGGCCGGTCCTGTCGTTCATCAAGGACCTGGGGCTGGTCTCGGAGGACTTCCACGTGCTGGCGACAGCCGGCGCCGTGGTCTTCGGTCTGATCTACAACTACCTGCCGTTCGCGGCGCTCCCGCTGTTCGTGGCTCTCGATCGGATCGACCCGTCCCTGGTCGAGGGGGCCCAGGACCTCTACGCGACCCCCGCGGCCGCGTTCCGCAAGGTGGTGTTCCCCCTGTCGATCCCGGGCATCTTCGCGGCGACCCTGCTGACCTTCGTTCCCGCCACGGGCGACTACGTCGAGGCGGAGATCCTCGGCAGCCCCTCGACGAAGATGATCGGGAACATCATCCAGACGGAGTTCCTCGGGCGGGCCCGATACAACATCGCGGCGGCGCTCGCGATGGTCCTGATGTTCACGATGGTGGTCCTCACCAGCATCTACGCGAAGTTCCTCGGGACCGAGGACGAGACGCTGACGGCGGCGAGGATATGAGCACCGCCGTCGCACCCGCCCGGCTCGAAGCCGCCGCGCGTGAGGCGCTCGCTCCGCGCCCCAGGCGACGCCACCCCGCCCGTTGGATCCTCCCGATCTACACGGGGCTGCTGCTGCTGTTCCTGGTGATCCCGATCTTGGGGATGATCCTGTACGGCTTCAACGCGATCCCGACGGGCGAGCGACAGACGGCACGGTTCTGGGGGTTCACGCTCGAGTGGTACCGGACGTTCATGGACGATCCCGCGCTGAAACAGGCGGTCATGAACTCCGTGAAGATCGCGCTGCTGTCGGCGGTCTGCGCGACCGTGCTCGGCACGTTGCTCGGGCTGGCCCTCGGGCGGTACGGGTTCCGAGGCAAGGCCGGCGTCGCCTTCATCATCTTCATGGCGATCGCGATCCCCGAGATCGTGCTCGGGTCGTCGCTGAAGTCGCTGTTCATCCAGGCGCGCGCGGCCGAGGGCTTCCTCACGATCTTGCTCTCCCACATCGCCTTCTGCACGCCGTTCGTCGCCGTCACGGTCCGGGCGAGGGTCGCCGGGATGGACCGCTCCCTCGAGGACGCCGCGCAGGACCTGTTCGCGACGCCCCTGGTGGCGTTCTGGAAGGTGACGTTCCCGGTCATCCTGCCGGGCATCACCGCCGGCGCGATGCTCGCGTTCGTCCTGTCGCTCGACGACTTCGTGATCACGAACTTCGTCTCCGGGCCGGTCGAGACCTTCCCTATCTGGGTCTACGGCGCGACGCGCATCGGCCTACCGCCGACCGTGAACGTCTGGGGCACGATCCTGTTCGGCGCCGGTGTGCTCCTGGCGGTGACGTCGGCGCTTTCGGGCCGCAAGGACGCGAAGACCTAGCCCGGGGTTAGGCTCCGCGCGATGGAAGCGTCCCCCGAGCGGGAGCGCCGCTGGCTGACCGCGCCGGTCGCAGGGATCGGCGTGGCGAGCATGCTGTCGGACCTCGGCCACGAGGTCCCCACCGCGCTGTTGCCCTCGTTCCTGACCTCCACGCTCGGAGCACCGGCGGCCGCCCTCGGGCTGATCGAAGGCGTCGCCGACGGCGCGTCCGGCGTCGCGAAGCTGGTCGGCGGAGGTCTCGCGGACGACCCTGTGCGTCGGCGCGTGGTGGCGGTCGGCGGCTACACGGTCACCGCCGTGCTGTCCGGTGCGGTCGGTCTCGCGACCTCCGCGCTGCAGGTGGGCGTGCTCCGAGCCGGCGCGTGGACCGCTCGCGGGATCCGCGGCCCCTCGCGCAACGCCCTGCTCGCCGACGCCGTGCCGCCGTCGGTGTACGGACGTGCCTACGGTTTCGAGCGGGCGATGGACAACCTGGGCGCGATCGCCGGTCCCCTGCTCGCGATCGCGCTCGTCGCCGCGACGAGCGCGAGGACCGCGATCGTGCTCTCGACGATCCCCGGGCTGATGGCGGCCGCCGCGATGTGGTTCGCGGTACGCAGGATCCGCGAGCGACCTCGTTCCCACGTGCCGTTCCGCGTGCGGGTGCGCCCGGTCCTGCAGGGGGCACTCGGCCGGATCCTCCTCGGCGCCGGCGCGTTCGAGCTGGGGAACCTCGCCGCCACCCTCCTGATCCTGCGAGCGACCGAACTGCTCGAGCCGACCCGCGGGTCCGACGGCGCCACCTCGACGGCGCTGTGGCTGTACGTCGCGTACAACGTCGCGGCCACGCTCTCGTCGGTGCCCGCCGGACGTCTGGCCGACAGGACGGGGCCGGTCCGCGCGCTCGCGCTCGGCGTCGGCCTGTTCCTGGCCGCCTACGCGACCCTCGCGCTGACCGGGCCGCACCTCGCGGTGCTCGGCGTGGGGTTCATCCTGGCGGGCGTCGCGATCGGGACGGTCGAGACCGCCGAGCACACGGCGGTCGCCGGGCATGCCCCCGACGCGCTGCGGGGCTCGGCGTTCGGGCTGCTCGCGGCGGGTCAGAGCGTCGGGAACCTGGTCGCCAGCGGCGGCGCCGGGATCCTGTGGACCTTGGCGGGCCCCTCGGTGGCGTTCGGGGTCGCGGCGGCGTGGATGGCGCTGGCGCTCGTGCTCTTGGCGGGGCCCGCTGTGCGCGATCTCCCCGTTCAGCGCGTTTGAACACTAGAGAAACCTAGCGTTCTCTGTCTCGTTCTCGGTATCCTCGTTCGATGACGACGGACGAGTCCTATCGGATCGGCGAAGCGGCGAAGACCCTCGGGGTCCGCGTGGAGACGCTCCGGCGATGGGAGCAGGAGGGCCGGCTCGCCACGACCCGCACGCCCGGCGGCCAACGACGGGTCGCCGCTGCCGAGGTGGCGCGGCTGCTCGCCGAGCGACGCGCCGAGCGACCCACGCCGGTCCACACGAGCCGTCGCAACGCCTTCCCCGGAGTGGTGACGAAGGTGACCCGCGACAAGGTCTCGGCGTTGGTCGAGATCCAGGCCGGACCGCACCGGGTCGTCTCGTTGATCACCCGTGAGGCTGCCGACGAGCTCGGGCTGCACGCGGGGATGGCGGCGACCGCCACGGTGAAGGCCACGAGCGTCATGATCGAGGTCCCCGAGCGGTGAGCGTCGCCGCCGAGGCGGTCGGCCGGCCGTGGTACCGGATCGGGCTCGGCGAGGCTGCAGGCAGCATCGCGGACCTCGGGGTGCTCGTCCCCCTGGCGACCGCACTGATCGTCGTCAACGGACTGGACGCCGGCGCGGTGTTCGTATGTGCGGGGGCGCTCCTCATCGTGAGCGGCGTGTGGTTCAAGATCCCGTTCCCGGTCCAACCGCTCAAGGCCCTGACCGCGATCGCCGTGGCGCAGAGCCTGGCGCCGGCCACGATCAACGCCGGCGGGATCGAACTCGGGCTGGTGCTGCTGGTGCTGACGGTCGGCGGACTCGGAGCCCGGCTCGCTCGGCTGTTCGCGCGACCGGTGATCAGGGCGCTCCAGCTGGGGGTGGGCGTCCTGCTCGTCGTCGGGGCCTGGCGGATGGCGATCGACCCTCCGGACGTCTTCACGGCGGTCCCCTCTCGCTCGTGGCTCCTCGTCCTAGCGACCGGGGCCTTCGTCGGGGTGTGGTTCGCGGCGCGCGGCGGGCGTCCGTGGATCGCGCTCGTGGTGCTGCTCGCGGGGATCGTGGCCACGGTCGTCGCCGCGAGCCCGGACCTGACCGGGCCGACGCTCCACCTCCCGAGCGTCGGCATGCCGAGCGCCGACGCGTTCGCCGACGCGTTCTGGCTGCTCGTCGTGCCGCAGATCCCCCTGACCTTCGGCAACGCGATCGTGGCGGTGAACGACCTGTCGCACGAGTACTTCGGCCCCACGGCGCGCCGCGTGTCGATCACGCGGGTCCTGGTATCCGGCGGCACGGCCAACGTGGCATCCGGTCTGCTCGGCGGGATGCCGATGTGCCACGGCTCGGGAGGTCTCACGGCACACGTCAAGCTTGGGGCCCGTACGGCAGGCATGAACCTGCTGCTCGGCGGCGCACTCCTGACCCTGGGCCTGCTCTTCGCCGACCAGGCCCCCACGATCATGGGTCTCCTGCCGGTATGGGTGCTGGCCGGCTTCCTCGCCTACGCGGGGCTCCGTCACGCGCTGCTGGTCACCGACCTGCGAGGCGCGGAGCTCGCGATCGCGCTCGTCGCGGGTGGGCTCGGCGCGTGGCAGTCGAACCTGGCGGTCACCGCCGGCCTCGCGATCGTCGCCGTGTGGGTGGTCGCGCGTCTGCGTCGTGCACGCACACCGGCCGGTACCCTGAGCGGGTGAAGACCGACACCGAGCGCCCGCCGCTCGCTTCCCCGGAACCCGATCGCGAACCCGAGGAGCACCGCCGCAACCCCGTCCTGCGCTTCCTCGGAGAGCTCCCCGGCTTGATCCTGATGGCGCTGGTCCTGGCGGTGCTGATCAAGACCTTCCTGGTCCAGGCGTTCTTCATCCCGAGCCCCTCGATGGTCCCCACCCTGCAGAAGGGCGACAGGGTGCTCGTCACGAAGATCCCCTACTACCTGGGCGAACCGAAGCGTGGCGACGTGATCGTGTTCGAGGAGCCCGACCCGCGCAAGCGGGCGGACGACGAACGGGGGCTCGTCGGCGGCGCGGTCCACTGGCTGACGCAGACGCTCGGGGTGGCCAAGCCGGACAACGAGGACTACATCAAGCGCGTGATCGGTCTGCCCGGCGACGAGATCGAGGGCAAGCGGGGGAAGGTCTTCGTGAACGGGGTCGTGATCGAGGAGCCCTACCTGGAAGAGCGAACGAGCGACTTCGACGCCGTCGAGGTGCCCGAGGACATGCTCTTCGTGATGGGCGACAACCGCGCGAACTCCCTCGACTCCAGGTACGGGCTGGGCGTGAACCCGACGAAACAACCCGGGGTCGGGTTCGTCCCGGTCGACACGGTCATCGGCAAGGCGTTCTTCATCGCCTGGCCGCCCTCTCGGATGTCCGGGTTCTAGGGGCCCGCGGCGGCCTCGGGATCGGGACGAACAGCCTCGCGGACGACCAGACGATCGCGGCGATCCCGATGCCCGCGAGCCACACGATCAGCGGCGGTGGGACGAGCGCGAAGAACTCCCGGGTCGTCGGGAGCGCCACGACCAGGATGAACACCCCCGCCATGGTCCACACGAGCGCCAGCCGCCACCCCCGGACCGGATAGGCGACCAGCGACAGCACACCGAACCCGATCCAGGTCAGCGTGAAGACCGCCGCGGTCTGCGCCTGAGCGAGCGACACCCCCGGCTCGTCGAGCGCCAGGGCGTAGGCGAACAGCGTCGCGACCGCGGCGAGGATCCCCGCCGGGACCGCGAAGCGGAGCACCCGCCGTACGAACCCCGCGCGGAACCGCTCCTCGCTCGGCGCGAGCGCGAGGAAGAACGACGGGATGCCGATCGTGAGCGATCCGATCAGCGTCAGGTGTCGCGGCAGGAACGGGAAGACGAACCCGAGCACGCCGACCGCGATCGCGATCAGCATCGCGTACGTGGTCTTCGTCAGGTACAGGCCCGAGGTCCGCTCGATGTTGCCCAGCACCCGTCGTCCCTCGGCGACCACCGGCGGCAGCGCGTCGAAGTTCGAGTCGAGCAGCACCAGCTGGGCGACCGCCCGGGTCGCGTCGCTGCCACCGCCCATCGCGACCCCGATGTCGGCATCCTTGAGGGCGAGAGCATCGTTCACCCCGTCGCCGGTCATCGCCACGGTATGGCCGGCGGCCTGGAGCGCCCGGACCATCGCGCGCTTCTGCTGGGGTGTGACCCGTCCGAACACGGAGTGGGTCTCGAGCGCCGCGGTGAGGGCCGCCTCGTCCTCCTCGAGGAAGTCGCGGGCGTCGGCCGGACGGTCGGCACCCGGCAGGCCCAGCTGCTCGGCGATCGCCCCCACGGTCGCCGGGTGGTCGCCGGAGATCACCTTGACCGTCACGTCCTGCGCCGCGAAGTAGCGCAGCGTATCGGCGGCGTCGGCACGGATCCGGTCGCCCAAGACCACCAGCGCCGCCGGCTCGAGCCCCGCCGGGAGTTCCTCGCCGCGCAGCGACGACCCCCGGGCGAGCAGCACGACCCGCCGGCCTGCCGACACCTCGGCATGGAGATGCTCACGCAACCCTTCGTCAGGCCCGTCGCCCAGCAGGACATCCGGGGCTCCCAGGGCCCAGGTGCCGTTGCCACCGAACGACGCCGCGCTCCACTTGCGGGCGCTCGAGAACGGCACCGCGTCGTCCACGATCCAGCCCGCGGGGACGTCGGGGAACGCCTCGGCGATCGCCCGGGACGTGGCGTTCGGTGCGCGGTCAGCAGCCGCCAACGCCGCCAGGACCGGCGTCGGGTCGGCCTGCGTGAGTCGCTCCACCCGATCGACCGCCAGCCGTCCCTCGGTGAGGGTGCCGGTCTTGTCGATGCACAGCACGTCGACGCGTGCGAGCCCCTCGACCGCCGGCAGCTCCTGGACGAGGACCCGACGCCGGGCCAGCCGCACGACCGCGACCGCGAACGCGAGCGACGTCAGCAGCACGAGGCCCTCTGGGACCATCGCGACGGTGCCGGCGACCGCCCCCGACATCGCGCCGCGCCACGAGTCGTGCGCGCGGATCTGGCTCACGAACAGCAGCACGGCCGTCGGCACGATCGCCCAGGTCACGTACCGCAGGATCCGGTCTATCCCCGACCTGAGCTCCGACGACGTGAGCGTGAAGCGGCGCGCGTCCTCGGCGATCTTGACGGCATAGGCCTCGGCGCCGACACGGGTCGCCCGGAACCGGCCCGATCCGGCCACGACGAACGATCCAGAGAGCACCTCTTCGCCCGGTTCCTTCACGACCGGGTCCGCCTCGCCGGTCAGGAGGGACTCGTCGACCTCGAGCCCCTCGGATGTCAGCACCTTGCCATCGACGACCACCTGGGCGCCGGCAGGCGCATCGAGTACGTCGTCGAGGACGACCTCCCCGACCGACAGCTCCACTACCTCGCCGTCGCGTACGACGCGTGCACGGGGAGCGGTCAGCAACGTGAGGCGGTCGAGCGTCCGCTTCGCGCGGACCTCCTGCACGATCCCGATCAGGGAGTTCGCGATCAACACGAATCCGAACAGGGCGTCCTGGATCGGCCCCACGATCAAGATGACCACGAGCATCCCGCCGAGCAGCGCGTTGAAGCGCGTGAAGACGTTCGCACGGACGATGTCTCGCACCGAGCGGGTCGGCGCCGACGGCACGTCGTTCACGAGACCGCGCGCGACGCGATCGGCGACCTCCGTCGCGCTCAGCCCGCGCGCGGGGTCGATGTCCGGGCGCACCGGCTGCTCGATGTCCTCGACGGCCATGGCAGCAGCCTAGTCTGAGCCGGTGCGGACGCTCCTGTTGGCTCTCGCGCTCGCCGCGCTCCTGTACGCGGTGCTCGTCCTGGCGCTGATCGTGGCCGGGCGAACGGTCGCGGCGAAGGAGCTCGCCATGCTGATCCCGAACCTGCTGCTCCTGTTCAAGGACCTCATGAAGGACCCGATGGTTCCCCGTGGACCGAAGATCTGGCTCGGCGTCGGGACGGTGTGGCTCCTGTCGCCGATCGACCTGCTCCCGGAGTTCCTGCCGGTGATCGGGCCGCTCGACGACGCGGTCGTCGCGGCGCTGGTCTTGCGGCACCTGGTCCGGAGAGCCGGGGCAGGCGTTGTCCGCTCCCACTGGCGGGGCGACCCCTCCACCCTCGCACGGATCCTCCGGGCGGCCGGCCTTCCGGCGGAGCCGACGTGACCATCTTGACACGAACTCCGTGAAACACGAGACTCGTGTCCGTGCGGAACGTCACCGTGACGCTGGATGACGAGACGGCCAGATGGGCCCGCGTCGAGGCCGCGAAGCGAGATGTGAGCCTGTCCGGCTTCCTCAGGGAGGTGCTGAGAGAGCGGATGATCGGTGCCGCGGCCTACGCGGACGCGATGGAGCGCTACCTCGCGAGACCGGCCGCCGATCTCGGCGGAGCCGCGCCGTCGCGGGAGGAGATCCACGACCGTGCCGCTCTTCGTTGACACGAACCTCCTCGTCTACGCGCGCGACTCGTCCCACCGGGGGAAGCACGAGCGGGCGGGCATCTGGATGGAGCACCTCTGGACCTCGGGTGACGGACGCCTGAGCACGCAGGTCCTGCACGAGTACTACGTGGCCGTGACCCGCAAGCTCCGACCCAGTCTCCACCGAGATGTCGCCAGGTCCGACGTCGAGGACCTGATGACCTGGAACCCTTCTCCGATGGACGGAGGAACCCTGGCGCTCGGTCTCGCGATCGAGGAGCGATTCGGGCTGTCGTTCTGGGATTCGCTCGTCGTCGCCTCAGCGCAGCTCGGAGGATGCGAGCGTCTCCTGACCGAGGATCTCCACGATGGAGCGGTCTACGACTCGGTCACCGTGACGAACCCCTTCTCGATCGAGCCGGACGAGCTCAGGCGCTGAGTTTCGATGGACCGCGACCCATCCCGCGAGGGCGATCGCGTTCAGCTCGAGTCGTCGGCCTTGCCGCCGATCGGCCATCTCTTGTCACCGATCTTCACGATCGGCAGCATGAGGAAGGGGAACGACACCACAGCCACCACGAGGGCCGGACCCGCATCGCCCAGGATGCGCGTCATCCATCCGCCGATCGCCCACGCGATCGCTATCCCCGTCAGCCCCGCTGCCTACAACTTCCTCGTTGACGGCGGAGGTCCGTACCCGTCGCGTCTGAGCCTTCGCCTGATGACGGGCTGCAACGCCAGGCTTGCGACAGCGGCGACCAGGAGACCGGCCCCGATCGATGTCAAGGCAAGGGTGACGGGATCCACGACCCAGAGGATCAAGAGACACACGACGGCGACGGTGATCGCCCCATCGCGCAGGAGCTTCCTGTCGACGTCGTCCTGAGGTCCTTCAACCATCCGACCCGCTGCCCCGATCAGCTGCCCAGGCATCGAGGAGCGCGACGGCCTCGTCCTCGGGGATCGGGCCGCGCTCCATCCGTTCCTCCATCAGGTAGGCGAGCGCCTCACCGACGATCGGGCCGGGCGAGACGCCGAGGTGCTCCATCACCTGGCGCCCGTCGAGCGGCGGGCGCAGCGCCTCGAGGTTCTCCTCCTCGGCGAGGGCCGCGATCCGTTCCTCGAGTTCGTCCTGCAAGGCTCGGAAGCGCTGGGCCTTGCGTTCGTTGCGGGTCGTCACGTCGGCGCGCGTCAGCTGGTTGAGGTCGTCGAGCAGAAGGCCGGCGTCACGGACGTAGCGCCGCACGGCGCTGTCGGTCCAGCCCTCGCCGTACCCGTGGAACCGCAGGTGGAGTTCGATCAGCGTGCACACGTCGTCGATCACCGCGTTCGGGTAGCGCAGGGTGGTCAACCGTTCGCGGGCCATGCGGGCGCCGACGATCTCGTGGTGATGGAACGTCACCCCCTCGGGGGTGATCTGGCGGGTCGCGGGCTTGCCGATATCGTGCAGGAGGGCCGCGAGCCGCAATCGCAGGCGAGCCTCGGTCCCGGCGACGACCGCGTAGGTGTGGCGCAGCACGTCCTTGTGCGTCTGGACGGGATCCTGCTCCAAGCTCAGCGCGGGTATCTCGGGAAGGAACAGGTCGGCCAGCCCGGTCTCGACCAGCACCTCGAGGCCCTTCGCGACGTGATCGGCTACAAGCAGCTTGTCGAGCTCCTCCCGCATCCGCTCCGGCGCGACGATCTCGAGGCGCTCACGCATCCGCTCGATCGCGCGGATCACCCCCTCGGTGGGGACGACGTCGAGCTGCGCGACGAACCGTGCCGCCCGGATCATCCGGAGCGGATCGTCCGAGAACGCGAGTTCGGGATCGAGCGGTGTGTCCAGCTCCCGCGCCCCGAGCGCCCTGACCCCGCCGAACGGATCCTCGAAGATCCCTTCGGGCAGCCGCACGGCCATCGCGTTGATCGTGAAGTCCCGCCGCGAGAGATCGGTCCGAAGGTCCTTGCCGAACGTCACCGCGGGCTTGCGGTGCTCCTCGGCATAGACCTCCTCGCGGTAGGTCGTGATCTCGAGGAGGTGCCCGTCCTTCAGCGCTCCCACCGTGCCGAACTTGACCCCGACGAAGTACCGGCGGTCGGCCCAGCCCTGCAAGATCCGGGTCGTTTCGCGGGGATGGGCATCCGTCGCGAAGTCCCAGTCCGGCGCGACGCGGCCGAGCAGCAGATCGCGGACCGTTCCGCCGACCAGGTACAGCTCGTGACCGGCATCCGCGAAGCGGGCACCGAGCTCCTTCGCGAGCGGGGGGACGTCAGGGAACACGGCGCCGGACGGCGTCGGGTCGTTCATGCGCCGAGGATACCCGTGGGTGCCGGCGCTACCGTGTCGCGGTGCCCATCTGGCTCGGCTTCGTCTGGACCTCGCCGAACACCCTGCTGGGGTTGCTCGCCGGTCTGTTGACGTTCCAGCGTCCACGCATCGCGCATGGACTCCTGCTGTTCGATCGGACCCCGCGGGGCCTGACGGAGGTGATGCTCCGGGCGAACCGGGTCGCGATGACGATCGGGTTCGTCGTGGTGAGCGCGCGACCGGTCGAGGGCACCCTCCTGGCGCACGAGCGCCACCACGTGAAGCAGTTCTGCGCGTGGGGGCCGCTGATGATCCCCGTCTACCTGCTGCTGGCGGTCGGCTTCGGGTACCACGACCACCCGATGGAGATCCGAGCTCGCCGCGCCGCCGACGAGCAGCCCTAGAAGGGCTGGGCGGCCGCGTCCTGCGAGTAGGCCGCGCGACGGTCCAAGACCCCGGCGAGCTGCAGGTCGAAGTCGTGAGGGCTCGTCGCGATCCGACGAGCCTCCTGCTCCAGCACCATGCCGTCCTTCACGAGTTGGACGAGACCTTGGTCGAAGGTCTGCATCCCGTAGAAGCCGCCGTCCGCGATCACGTCGCGGATCTCCTCGGTCTGCTCGGGGTCGACGATCCGATCGAACACACGCCCGGTGTTGATCAGAACCTCGACCGCCGGGACCCGACCCTTGCCGTCGGCCTTCGGGGCGAGGCGCTGCGAGACGATCCCTCGCAGCGCGCCCGCGAACGACGTGCGGACCTCCTTCTGCTGGTTCGCCGGGAACAGGTCGAGCACCCGGTTGATCGTCTCCATGCAGTCGATCGTGTGGAGCGTCGAGATCACCAGGTGGCCCGTCTCGGCCGCCTGGATCGCCGACAGCGCCGACTCCGCGTCGCGGATCTCACCGACGAAGATCACGTCCGGGTCCTGCCGGACGACGTGCTTGAGTGCGGCGGCGTAGGAGTCGGTGTCCACGCCGACCTCACGCTGCTGGATGATCGAAAGCTCGTCGTCGTGGACGACCTCGATCGGGTCCTCGATCGTGACCACGTGGGCACGCCGGGTCCGGTTGATGTGCCCGATCATCGCGGCGATCGTCGTCGTCTTGCCGGTACCGGTCGGACCGGTCACCAGGACGAGCCCGCGTGGGCTGTCGGACAGCACCCGCATCACTTCGGGGAGACGCAGCTCCTCGAAGCTCGGGATCTCCGAGCGGACGCGACGCACGGCCAGCCCCACGACGCCGCGCTGACGGAAGACGTTGATACGGAACCGCCCCACGCCGGTGAGCGTGTAGCCCACGTCGGCTTCGTTCGTCGTCTCGAAGTCGCGCCGCTTGTGCTCGTTCATCACCACGAGCGCGAAGTCCGCCGTATCCTCGGCGGTCAGGGCCTCGTACGGGGCCGGGAGCAGGGCACCGTCGACCCGCAGGAAGGGGACGTTGCCCACCTTCAGGTGGAGGTCGCTCGCGCCGCGCTCGACCGTGTGTCGGAGCAGTTCGTCGATGTTCATCTAGTCATCGGTTTCGGCACGTGTGCGCCGGAGCCTGAGCCGATCGGGTACGGGCCCTACAATCCAGCGTCATGACGGGCGACGGGACCGACCAGACGCCGACGCCCGAAGACCGCGGCGACGCGCCGAAGCGTCGACGTCGGCGACGACGTCGCGGGGGGAAGCGGTCTCAGGGCTCGAGCGGCACCCAGGCGACCTCTTCCACGGGGGGAGACCCGACCAAGGGCCGCGGCGGGAACATCGACCAGGGTGGCCGGTCGAAGGCCGATGGCTCGACGGCCGACCGGGCGAAGAGCGCGAAGTCGACGGGCGCACAGCAGAAGGGCGCACGATCGAAGGACGGGGCGGGTGGTGCGGCGGGCCGGCGGCCGCGGCGGCGACCCGCGAAGGGGCAGAAGAAGGGGTCCGGGTCGGGGGCGAACGCCAAGCCCCCGTGGACGCGCGAGGTCTCGGCGGGCGGTGTCGTCTACCGCCGGACCGACGACGGCATCGAGGTCGTCCTGGCCTCCCGGCGGACGCGCCGGGGCGACCTGGCCTGGGGGCTGGCCAAGGGCGGGATCGAGGACGGCGAGACGCGCGAGGACGCGGCGATCCGAGAGGTCCGTGAGGAGACCGGGCTCACGGCCGAGATCGAAGCCGACCTCGGGGACACCAAGTACATGTATGTCTGGGACGACGTGCGGATCCGCAAGACGGTCCACTTCTTCCTGATGCGCTTCACGGGTGGTGACGTGGACGACCGCGACGACGAGATGGAGGAGATCCGCTGGTTCCCGCTCGATCGGGCCCTGAAGCGCGCCGCGTACCGCGGTGAGCGGGACATGTTGAAGCGCGCCGCGGACCTGCTCTCGTGACCGCGCTGCTCCGCGGCTGAGGAGGCGCCGTCTACGATGTGGCCGCCGTCATGACGACCCGCGGCGCGGCGCGCGCGCTCCTCGTTCCCTTCGTCCTGATCGCGGCGCTCGCGGTGGGCATCGCCGGACCGCGGCCGGCGAACGCACGGCAGACGGCGGTCGACGTGACCCTGCTCGCGCAGACGCCCTGGACGCAGCCTGACGACCCCGGATCCCGCTCGGTCGAGTCGGGGCTCCGCATCGCGATCGTCGCCACGAACCGTGGCCAGGCGCGCCTGGGCGAACTCGATGTCACCGTGACGCTCGGTTCCTCGTTCCTGTCACGTTCCGAGTACGAGACTGCGACAGCAGGTGGCGCGTTCACGGTCGCCTCGACGACCACGGTGCCGTTCGGTGGACACCTCGACGTGGGAACCGCGCGCACCTTCACCGTGCAGGTCGACATGGGGTCGCTCCCCGGGGTGAGCAGCGAGGATTCTCGCGTGTACCCGCTCGGTGTGGCGTTGCGCTCGCGGGGGACGACCGTGGCTTCCCTCACGTCGGCCGCGATCCATCTCGTCCAGGCCCCCGAAGAGCCGTTGCGGCTCGCGTGGTGGACCGAGATGTCGAGCCCCGTGGCGTTCGATCCGCAGGGACGCCTGAGCGACCGGGCGCTCGAGGCCGCCGTGCGACCGGAGGGCTCCCTCGGCTCCCAGGCCTCCGCGCTCGAGGCGCTCACCAGCACGCGGGACCGGCAGGCCGCGATCGACCTCGTGGTCGAGCCCGCCCTCCTGGAACAGCTCGAGCGGATGGCCGCGGGCTACCGGCGGGTCGACGGGACCGAGGTGCCGGCGGGCACGGGCCCCGCGGCCGACGCCGCCTCGCTGATCCAGCGGTTGCGCGCCGTAGCCGCCGCCCCGCAGGTGCAGGTCGGCCTCGCACCCTTCGCGGGACCCTCGATCCCGGCGATGCTGGGCTCGGGGCTCGCGACCGAGCTGGCCCGCCAACGTGACGCGGGGACCCGGACGCTCACGCGCGTGCTCGGCATCGACCCCACGACCCTCGTGGTTCGACCCCCCGGGGGGTTCCTCGACGACGACGCGCTCGAGCGGTTGGTGACCTGGGGTGCCGATACGGTCCTCGCGGACGCCGACGAGGTGGACCGGCCGGTCGTCGGAGAGCTCGAGTTCGCCCCCTTGCCGACGGCGCAGATCTCGACGCCCGCCGGCGTCGCGACGCTCGTCCTGCCCGACCCCTCCACGCAGCGGCTGTTCCAGCGGACCGACCTGCTCGCCGACCCGATCCGGGCCTCGCAGATCGTCCTGGGACAGCTCGCCGTGATCTGGAAGGAGGCACCGATCCCCGCGCCGCAGCCCGATGGATCCCCGACGGTCCGTGGGATCGCGATCGCACCACCACCAGGGCTGCCGACCACGATGTGGCAGCCGCTCCTGCAGCGGATCGCGAACACCCCGTTCCTGGCGCCCACCCATGCCCAGACGTTCTCGCAGGAGGTGACCCCGCCCGCTGAGCCCGCGGTCCTGCGCGCCCCCGACACGCTCGGGTTCACGATCGACTACGCGGCCGAGATACTCCGCCTGCGGCGCGACGCGACCGCCTACGCGTCGATGCTCGAGGAGCCGTCGTCGGTACCCCACCGGCTGCGGATCGACCTGCTGTACGCGGCCGCGCGCGAGTACCTGACGCCGAACGAGCCCGCCGGGCGTCCCTGGCTCGAGGCCGTCGATCGCGTCACCGGACAAGCCTTCGATGGAGCCACCCCCCGCGTGTCCCAGGTCTTCACGTTCACCTCACGAGAGGGAACGATCCCTCTCGTGATGGGCGACCCGGGACCCGCGCCGCTGCGGGTGACGGTGCTGCTGCAGTCGTCGCAGTTCGAGTTCCCGGCCGGTGACCGTCAAGAGGTCGTGCTCGAGCGCCCCGACCAGATCGTGTCCTTCGACGTCATCGCGAAGGCGGCCGGCCGCAACCCGATCCAGGTCCGCGTACTCGCCCCGTCGGGCGAGCAGATCAACCAACAGAGGATCACCGTGGCCAGCACCGCGGTGAACCGGATCGCCCTGCTCGTGACGCTGATCGCCGCACTGGGGCTCGTCGTGCTGTACGCACGCAGGCGCATCCGGCGACGGAAGGCCGCGGCGGCGTGAGTGACGCACGCGACGCCACCGTCCGCAGCACCGCGGTGATGTCGCTCGGGACGCTCGCGTCTCGGGCCACCGGCCTGCTCCGCGTCTCCGCGACCTTGGCCGCGCTCGGCGTCACCGCGCTGTCCGATGCGTACAACACCGCGAACACCACCCCGAACATCGTCTACGAGCTGATCCTCGGCGGGATCCTCACGTCGGTGTTCGTGCCGCTCCTCGTGGAGCAGGCGCGCGAACATGGTCGGGACGGGCAGTTCGAGACCGCGAGCCGCTTCCTGACGATCACGGTCGTCCTCCTGGGCGCGGTCGCGATCGTCGGCGCGATCGCCGCGCCGTGGATCATGCGCCTGTACCTGCACGACGTCCGCGACCCCCAGGTCCGCTCCGCGGAGGTCGAGCTCGGGACCTTCTTCCTGCGTTGGTTCATGCCGCAGATCGTCTTCTACGGCGTCTCGGCCGTCGCCGGCGGCCTGCTGACGGCGAACCGCCGGTTCGCTGCGCAGATGTTCGCGCCGGTCCTGAACAACGTGGCCGTGATCGTGACGATGCTCGCGTTCGCTGCGATGCACGACGGCTCCTTGGCGATCGACGACATCTCGGCCGGGGAGCGCACGCTCCTCGCGGCCGGCACGACGCTCGGTGTGGTCGCGATGGCGCTCGCCGTCTGGCCGGCGATGCGGGGGATCGGGTTCCGCTGGCACCTGCGCTTCGACTGGCGCCACGAGACCGTCGGACGGCTGCTGCGCCTGGGGCGTTGGGTGGCCCTCTACGTGGCCGCGAACCAGCTCGCCTTCTTCGTGATCATCCGGTTCAACACCCGCGTGGGCGAGGGAGCGTTCACGGCGTACTCGCAGGCCTTCATCTTCTTCTCGCTCCCCCACGCGATCGTGGCGGTGTCGATCTTCACGGCGTTGCTCCCGGGGATGGCCGAGCGGTGGCACGCGGACGATCGACCCGGGGTCGTGGAGCTGTTCTCACGGGGCCTGCGGGACACCTCGGTGGCGATGATCCCCGCGACGGCCGGCTACCTCGTCCTGGCCGGCCCGATCGTGGCGCTGTTCGCGGCCTATGGCGCGATCGGCGCGGCCGACGTCGACCTCCTCTCGCGGACCCTGGCGGCGTTCGCCGTCGGGCTCCCGTTCTTCTCGGCGTTCCAGCTGCTGACGCGGACCTCATATGCAGGGAGCGACAGCCGGACCCCGGCGCTCGTGAACATCGGGGTCGGCGTGGTGAACCTGGCAGCGGACGCCGTCCTAGCCTTCGTCTTCGACCTCGGGGTCCCCGGGCTCGCCCTCGGGCACGCCGTGTCGTACGCGTTCGGCTCGATCGTGCTGTTCGCCTTGCTGCGCAGGCGCCTCGGGAGCCTCGACGGTGCCCGGCTCGCCTCCACGATCGCGCGGACCCTGGTCGCGGCCGCCGCCACGGCGCTCGCCGCGTGGGGGGCCGCCGAGCTCGTGGGTGGTCTCGTAGACCTCGACCGCCCCGCCGGCCGCTTGATCCAGGTCGCGGCGGGGGTCGTCGCCGGCGTGCTTGTCTTCTGGGCGGTCGCGGCTATGGTGCGGGTCCGGGAGGTCGACGAGGTGCGCCGAGCGCTCCTGACGAGGTTCCGCTGATGAAGGCGACGCACAGGCTCCACCACGACGACGCGGGGATGGTCGGCAAGATCATCGTGATCTGGCTCGTGATGGTCGCCGTCCTCGGGGTGATCGCGCTGGACGCGGCGTCGGTCGTGTTCGCCACGTTCCGGGCCTCCGACACGGCGGCCACGGCCGCGACCGCCGGCGCCGCCACCTTCCGGACCCGCAAGGAAGTGTCCGAGGCATGCGATGCCGCTCGACGGGCGATCGTGGCGGAAGACCCCGACGCCCAGATCCCCAAGTCGTTCTGCAAGGTGGACACGCAGACCGGGCGGGTGACGATCACGGTGAAGAAGCAGGCCCGCACGATCATCGCTGGGCGCCTGTCGTTCACCGAGGACCTCACGAAGGTGGTCGCCAAGGAGACCGCCGGTCCCTCGACGCTCTGACCGGCCCGTGGCACGCGACCCTTCCGACGACCGCGAGCTGGTTCGCCGCTACCTCGCGGGCGACGCCGGCGCGTTCGCGACCCTCGTCGAGCGCCACCAGGCACGCGTCTACGGCCTCTGCCTCCGGGTGACCGGCGACCCCGAGGACGCTGCCGACGCGACGCAGGAGGCCTTCGTGTCGGCGCTGCGGAAGCTCGGGCAGTTCCGGGGTGATGCGGCGTTCACGACCTGGATGCACCGGGTCGCCGTGAACGCGTGCTACGACTTGCTGCGCAAGCGCTCCCGCCAACCGATGCTCCATCTGGCGACCGATGAGGATCTCCCCACGCCGGAGGCCGGGCCGCCCGCCCCCGACCACGCCGACGAGGTGGCGGGAACGCACGACGCGGCGGCGGCGCTCGCGCGGATCCCTGAGGAGTTCCGCGTCGCCCTGGTCCTCGCCGACGTCCAGGACCTCCCGTACGAAGAGATCGGGAAGATCCTGGACGTGCCGGTCGGGACCGTGAAGTCACGCGTGTTCCGGGGACGCATCGCCCTGGCTCGGGCGATCGGGGTCGAGCGGGAACCCCGCGACGTGTCACGGGCGTCGGAGGACGAGGCATGAATCATCCCGTCGATCTCCTCGTGGACCTCGTCGACGGCTCGATCGCTCCTCAGGACCGAGCCGTCGTCGAGTCGCACCTCGCCGACTGCGCCCGGTGCCGACGTGACGTGGAGCTCGCCGCCGCCGGGCGCCAGGTCGCCAGGTCGCTCCCACCACCGGAGGTTCCCGACGGCCTCGCCGACGAGGCGATCGCCGAGGCCGAGCGCCACGCCCGCGAGGTCGCGCCCGAGGTCGCGCCTCTGCGTGATCGCGGCGGCCGCGCCGACGCGCCCACGTGGTACCGGCGGGCAGGCGCGGCCGCCGCAGCGGCGGCGGTCGTGCTGGTCGTCGTGGTCGCCCTCCCGAACCTGGGCGGAGGAGGAGACGACGCCCAGGTCGGGTCTACGGCGGAGGACGCTGCGTTCGCACCCCGTGCCGCCGAGACGGTCGAGGTCCTCGACCTCGACCTCGATACCGACCAGGTTCAGGCACTGGCCCTCGGGTATCGCGCGGGGGCCGCGGAGGTCGGGGCCGACACGGGTGCTGCGGTGCCGTCGGGGGCCGTGCCGGCGGCCGACACGGCTGAGCCGGAAGACGTGCTCTCGTGCCTGCGGACGGCGATCCCGGAGCTCGAGGACCAGCGACCGGTTCGGCTGATCGCCGCGCGGTTCGAGGGAACCCCGGCCTACCTCGGCGTGTTCCTGAGCGGCCCCGGCGCCGGCCAGGCGCCCGACACGGCCACCGTGTGGGTCGTCGCGCGGTCCGGATGCGAGATCCTCTCGACGACCCAGGCCTCCCTCTGAGACCCCGTCCCGGAGCCCTCTCCAGCGTCCCCAGCCCCGGGAATAGGCGGGCGTTGGTACGTGTGGGAGGATGCTGAGGGCATGATCGACGTACGTGACGTGGTGATCATCGGTTCCGGGCCAGCCGGGTACACGGCCGCGCTCTACACGGCTCGGGCGAACCTGGAACCGCTCGTCCTGAAGGGACTCGACGCGGGCGGCCAGCTGATGCTGACGACCGAGGTCGAGAACTACCCGGGCTTCGCCGACGGCATCATGGGGCCGGAGCTCATGGACCAGATGGAGAAGCAGGCGTCACGCTTCGGCGCCGAGATCCTCCCGGTCCACGTCACCGAGGTGGACCTCTCCTCTCGCCCGTTCCTCGTGAAGGCCGGCGACCAGGAGTGGCACGCGAAGACGCTGATCGTCTCGACGGGCGCCACGGCTCGATGGCTCGGCGTCCCCGGCGAGGAGCGCCTGCGCGGGCGTGGAGTGAGCGCGTGCGCCACGTGCGACGGGTTCTTCTTCCGCGATCGGGAGCTCGTGGTCGTGGGGGGCGGGGACACCGCCATGGAGGAGGCGACCTTCCTCACGAAGTTCGCCTCGAAGGTGACGATCGTGCATCGCCGCGATGAGTTCCGCGCCTCGAAGGTGATGCAGGATCGAGCCATGGCGAACCCGAAGATCGAGGTGATCTGGGACTCGGTCATCGAAGAGATCGTCGGCGAGGGCGCCGTCACGGGGGTTCGGCTTCGCAACGTGAAGACCGACGAGACCCGAGAGCTTGCGACCGACGGCGTGTTCATGGCGATCGGTCACGACCCGACCACGACGTTGTTCCGCGGCGTCCTCGACACGGACGACGAGGGCTACCTGAAGGTGCAGGAGCCCCGGACATCCACGAACGTTCCAGGGGTGTTCGCGGCCGGCGACGTCACCGATCGCGTGTACCGTCAGGCGGTCACGGCGGCCGGGCAAGGGTGCAAGGCCGCCATCGACGCCGAGCGGTTCCTCGAGGCCCAAGGCGATCCCTGACCTGCGCAGGACACACAAGGAGACGACGACAGTGGCGAACATCGGCAGCGTGAGCGACGCAGACTTCCAGAGCGCCGTGCTCGAATCCGACACCCCGGTCCTCGTCGATTTCTGGGCGGAGTGGTGCGTCCCGTGCCACATGGTCTCCCCGGTGGTCGAAGAGATCGGGACCGAGAAGGGCGACGGACTCAAGGTCGTGAAGCTGAACATCGACGAGAACCCGCAGGCCACCCGGCAGTACGGGGTGATGTCGATCCCTTCGCTCGTGCTCTTCAAGGGCGGGCAGGAGGTCGCCCGCGTGATCGGTGCGAAGCCGAAGGACGCGATCCTGCGCGACATCGAGCCGCACCTCTAGCGAGCTCGCGCGTTTGCCGCGCCATCCGAGCCCGGCGCAGACTGACCGGGTGCGCATCTACCGGACCGGCGACGAGGGCCCCGAGGTCCTCGACATCCAGCGACGCCTGGTCGTCCTGGGCGAGGCCATCGACGCGGCGGAGCTCACCGGCGCCTTCGGCGGGTCCACCGAGGCCGCCGTCCGGTCGTTCCAGGCACGTCGGAACCTCCCCGTCGACGGACTGGTCGGACCCGACACCTGGGATCAGCTGGTGGAAGCCGGCTACCGGCTGGGCGACCGGACGCTCTACCTGCACGCGCCCGCGTTCCGCGGCGACGACGTCCAGGAGCTCCAACGCAAGCTGAACGCTCTGGGGTTCGACGCCGGACGCGAGGACGGCGTGCACGGCGCCCGGACCGACCGAGCGATCCGCGACTTCCAGCGCAACGTCGCCGACGAGCCGGATGGGGTCGTCGGCCTGCACACGATCGCGACCCTCGCCCGGATGCGGCCGCTCGACGACGCGCGCAGCAGGGCCCTCGTCCGTGAGGAGGAGGAGCTACGACAGATGTCCGCGCGGCTCGAGGGGCAGGTGATGGCTGTCGACGCAGGCCACGGCCCGGACGACGCGGGGACCGATCTGCACCTCGCGATGGCGCGCGCCGTCGCGCTCGAGCTGGGCGCCTTGGGCGCGGAGGCGGAGGTGCTGCGCGCCGAAGGCGAGGACCCGACGCCGAGTGAGCGAGCACGGATCGCGAACGACCTCGGCGCGACCGTCCTGCTGTCGCTTCACCTGGCAGCGGGAGTCCCCGAAGGCAGCGGTCCGACGTGTTCGTACTTCGGCAGCGCCACGACCCACTCCCCCGCCGGTCGTCACCTCGCGGAGCTCGTCCTCGACGAGCTCGAGCGGGAGTTCGGCTGCCGAGGGCGAACCCAGCGGCTCACGATCGGGATGCTGCGCGAGACCCGGATGCCCGCGGTCCAGATCGAGCCACTGTTCGTCACGAACCGCCTCGAGGCGGAGGTGATCGCCGACCCGGCGTTCGCGGAGCGGGTCGGGAGGGCGGTGGCGGCGGGCGTACGGCGGTTCTTCGCCGGACGGACCGACACCGGGTAGCGGGCCGGTCAGGGGCGCCGAGCCATGAGGGCGAGCAGCGCACCCAGAGCAGCGCCGAGGGCGACGGCGCGCAGGGCGCGGGCGGACTCGCTCAGATGGTCGGGGACGGAGACCTCGTGCGGTTCGGGCACGGCCGATAGGCTACGAGGCGCATGCGCGTATGCCTGATGATCGAGGGTCAGCAAGGGGTCACCTGGGACGACTGGCTCCGCCTGGCCGAGGCCTGCGAGCGGCTCGGCTTCGAGGGACTGTTCCGGTCGGACCACTACTACAGCGGGCAGGGAGTGAGCGGGCGGGGATCCACCGACGCGTGGACGCTCGTGGCCGGGCTCGCGGCGCGGACCGAGCGTCTGCGATTGGGGACCCTCGTGTCTCCCGTGACCTTCCGCGAGCCGGCGCTCCTGGCGAAGTCCGCCGTGACCGTCGACGAGATCAGCGACGGACGGGTCGAGATCGGGATGGGCGCCGGCTGGTGGGAGGAGGAACACGCCGCGCACGGGTTCGCGTTCCACGACGTGGACGGGCGCTGGGCGCGGTTCGAAGAGCAGGTTGCGATCGTCCACGGGCTGCTGACCGAAGAGCGGTTCGACTTCGAAGGGCAGCACTATCGGCTGCACGACGTCGAGTTCCTGCCCAAGGGCGTCCAGACACCGCACCCCCCACTGATCTTGGGTGGCACGGCGGTCGGCGCACGCATGCGCGCGTTGATCGGCCGGTACGCCGACGAGTTCAACACGGTCGGGGGCACGCCCGAGGAGGTGCGAGCACGCTTCACGCGGGCCCGCAAGGGCTGCGAGGAGCAGGGCCGTGATCCGTCGACGCTCGTCACCTCCCTGATGACGTGGTTCTTCGTCGCGCCCAGCGAGGAGGACTACCTCGAGAAGCTGGACCGGGCGCGTTCGCTCGATCCGACGGCCGGTCCCCTCGAGGACTACCGGCGCGACATCGAGCGCGACTGCATCGTCGGCACCCCCGAACGGGCCGCGGCGCGGCTCCGCGAGTACCGCGATGCCGGGGTGCAGCGCATCTTCCTGAACCACGAGCTGTACGACGACCTCGACATGCTCGAGCTCGTCGCCACCGACGTGCTCCCCCGGGTGGGGTCGTGATGGACTGGATGTTCTGGCCGTTCTTCCTGGTGATCGGCGTCGTGTCGATCGCCGGTCTCGTCCTGTGGATCTGGGCGCTCGTCGACTGCGTCCAGGTGCCCGACGACTCGATGTACCAGAGCGGGAACAAGCTGGTGTGGGTGCTGATCATCGTGTTCTTGAACTGGATCGGCGCGCTCCTGTACCTCGTGATCGGACGACCTCGGGGTGAGCGATCGTCGGGCGGCCCCGCGTCCCCTTCGACCCCACGATCCGAGACGCCGCCGAACGGCGGCACGCTGCCGCCGCCTCCGGGGTCGTCGTGAGCGGGCGGGTGGTCCTGATCACCGGAGGGGCCGGGGGGATGGGCGCTGCGATCCGCGACCGCTTCGAGCGAACGAGCGACACCGTCGTGACCGCAGACCTGAACGGCGGCGACCTCGAGGTCGACGTCACACAGGTCGCGGGATGCGACAGGATGGTCACGCAGACCCTGGAGCGACACGGACGGCTGGACATCCTGGTCACCGCGGCCGGTGTGTGGGTCGAGGGTCCGAGCGTCGAGGCCACCGAGTCCGACTGGGATCGCACGATCGACGTGAACCTCAAGGGCACGTTCTTCGCGATCCGAGCCGCGATCCCCGCCCTGATCGAGACCAAGGGGAGCGTGGTGGCGATCTCGAGCGACTACGGGCTCGTCGGTGGCCCGGGTGCGGCGATCTACTGCGCGTCGAAGTTCGGGGTGAACGGGATCGTGCGATCGGTGGCTCTCGAGCTCGCGTCGCACGGTGTTCGGGTGAACAGCGTCTGTCCGTGTGACGTCGACACACCCATGCTCGCCGGGCAGGCACGCGACTACGGCGGCGGGGACGAGCGTGCCTACTTCGACGCGCTCCTCGCCCATCTCCCCCAGGGCGGTCGGGCGCGCTTCATCACCCCCGAGGAGATCGCGGCGGCCGTCTGGTACCTCGCGTCGCCCGAGGCGGCGCCGATCACGGGCGTCACGCTCCCGATCGAGTGGGGCGTCACGGCCGGCTACTGAGCCTCCCGGTCGGTCCGAGCACCACTGCTACGCTGGGGGTTCCCCATGGCCGAGTTCTCGATCGACCGTTTCGTCGACCGGTATGCCGCCCGAACCTCCGGGATGTCGGCATCCGAGGTGCGGGCCTTGTTCGCGGTCGCTTCGCGCCCCGAGGTCGTGTCCCTCGCGGGTGGGATGCCGTTCGTGCAGGCGCTTCCGAACGACGAGTTGCAGGCGGTGGTCACGGCCGTCCTCGCGGACGTCGGGCCCACCGCCCTGCAGTACGGCGGGGGCCAGGGTCAACCCGGCCTGCGGGAGACGATCGTGCGGCTGATGGCCGAGGAGGGCATCGAAGCCGACCCCGACGACGTGGTCGTGACGACCGGAGCGCAGCAAGCCCTCGACCTCGTCGGGAAGATCTTCATCGACCCCGGCGACACGATCGCGGTGGAGGCGCCCGCGTACGTCGGAGCGCTCACCGCGTTCGGCGCGTACGAGCCGCGCTACCTCCCGATCGACGTCGACGACGACGGGATGATCGTCGCCGATCTGGAACAGGCGCTGCTCCGAGGCGAGCGCCCGACGTTCGTGTATACCGTGCCGAACTTCGGGAACCCCGCGGGTGTGACGCTGTCATACGCCAGACGCACGCAGCTCGTGGCGCTCTGCCGGGAAGCGTCGATCCCGATCGTCGAGGACAACCCCTACGGGATGCTGCGGTTCGAAGGCGACCCGCTCCCCTGTCTGCGCGCCCTCGATCCCGAGAACGTGATCTACCTGGGCACGGTCTCGAAGACCTTCTCGCCCGGGGTTCGCGTGGGGTGGGCCGTGGCGGAGCAGTCGGTCGTGCAGCGCCTGGTCCTGGCGAAGGAGGCCGCGGACCTGTGTGGCTCGAACCTCAACATGTTGGTCACCGAGCGCTGGTTCGCCGACGAGGCGCGGTGGCGGGGGACGCTCGCCACACTGGTCGACACCTACCGGACCCGGCGCGACGCGATGCTCGAGGCGATCGATGAGCACTTCCCCGACGGCGCGATGTGGACCCATCCCGCCGGCGGGTTCTACGTGTGGGTGACGCTTCCCGCCTGGCTCGACACGAAGTCCATGCTGGCCGCCGCCGTCGAGCGACGTGTGGCCTACGTGCCCGGGACCGCCTTCTACCCCGACGGTCGCGGGACGAACCAGATGCGCCTCGCGTTCTGCTACCCGACCGAGGATCGGATCCGCGAGGGGATCGCGCGGCTCGGCGGTCTGCTGACGGACGAGGAACAGCTCTACCGCAGCCTGGGGGGAACATGAGGATCGCGGTGCTCGCCGGTGGACGTACGCCTGAACGAGACGTCTCGCTCCGAAGCGGCCACCGTGTGATGACGTCACTCGGTTCGCTCGGCCACGAGACGTGGGTGGTCGATCCGGCCGAGCGACCGCTCGTGGAGGCGCTCGAGGAGCGGCGGCCCGATCTGTGCTGGCCCGCCCTCCACGGCAAGGAGGGCGAGGACGGCACGGTTCAGCGGCTGCTCGATCTGCTCGCCCTCCCCTACACGGGGACGGCTCCGTTCGACTGCGAACTCGCCTTCGACAAGGTGCTGGCGAAGGATGCCTTGCGTCGCGCTGAGATCCCCACGCCGGACTGGGTCGTGATCGAGGGATGGGCGCTCCGAGACCTCGGTGCGGGGTCCGCGCTGGGTCGAGCGCTCGAGCGGATCGGACTGCCTGCCGTGGTGAAGCCGTCACGCAGCGGATCCGCGCTCGGGGTGGGGTTCGTCGAACGCGAGCAGGATCTTCCGGCAGCCGTCATGGCCGCCCTGTCGTTCAGCGGCGCGGCCGTGATCGAGACGAAGGTCGAGGGAACCGAGGTGGCATGCGCCCTCGTGGGAACCGGACTGGAGGCCCTCCCCCTGGTCGAGATCGAGCCGAAGGATGGCGTCTACGACTACGCGGCCAGATACACCGCCGGGGCCACGGACTACTTCGCCCCCGCTCGCATCCCGGCGGGGTCGGCGGCGGCGGTCGCCGACGAGGCCCGGCGCGCGGCCACGGCGCTTCGCCTGCGTGATCTGACGCGGGTCGATGCGATCATCGACGCCCAGGGGCGCCCGTGGATCCTCGAGGTCAACGTCTCGCCGGGGATGACCGACACCTCGCTCGTCCCGATGGCGGCACAGGCCGCCGGACTGAGCCTCGCCGATCTGTGTGACCGCGTCATCTCGGCGGCTCTCGAGCGCTCATCCCCGTGAGCGTCCCTCTCCACCTCGCCTCCGCTGTGATCGCGCTGGCGCTGCTCGGCGCCGCATGTACGGGCGACCCGACGTCGGACTCCCCTGGCGCTTCCGGTCAGGGTGGCGGGTGCGACCCGGGCCCGGACTGCTCGATCGACGCCGTGAGCGACGGCACCACGTATCAGCTGGAGTGTCGTCCCGTCCCCGAGTCCCTGGTGGACGTCGACCTCCCGCGGGAGACGGGACGGCCGATCCGGGCGATCGCCGGCGTGTCGTCCACGCAGGCCGTGGCGGTGATGTGGCGCGATCCCACCGGTTGTGGTCAGTGGGTCCTGGCACTCGCCGAGGGGCTCGGCACCGATACGGGCGAGGCGATCCGTGATGAGATGGCCCGGGGAGTCGATCGTTTCGGTGTGACCGCGTCACCCGTCCCGAAGGAAGAGCCGGGAGCCGGGTAGGGAGTTCCTGTTCAGTCCGGGGCCAACCCAGGGCCCGAGCCGACGATCTCCGACACGATCCGCTCCAGGTCGTCGGGCGATCCGAACTCGATCACGACCTTCCCTCGCTTCGCGCCCATCTGGATCGTGACGCGGGTTGCGAGCTGCTCGGAGAGGATCTCCTCAACCTCCGCCATGCTCACGTCGGCCTGGCCGTCGGCGGCCGCGGCGACCTTGGCTTCGGCGGTCACCGCCGGAGCCTCGAGGAACCGGCGGACGATCTCCTCGGTCTGACGCACCGACAGATCCTCGGCGGCGATGCGCAGCCCCAGGGATGTCATCGCGTCGGCATCGCCGAGCGACAAGAGCGCCCGCGCGTGGCCCGCCGTGAGCCGCTCGTCCGTCAGGAGCTGCTGCACCTCGAGGGGGAGCCCAAGCAGTCGGATCGTGTTCGCCACGTGTGACCTCGACACACCGACCCGCTCCGCGAGCTCCTCCTGCTTCAGGCCCAGCTCCTCGAGCAGCTGCCGGAAGGCCTCTGCCTGCTCGATCGGATTCAGGTCCTCCCGGTGGATGTTCTCGATCAGCGCCTCGCGCAGGAGCTCGGAGTCCTCAGAATCGCGGAGGACCACGGGCACGGTCGCGAGTCCGGCTGCCCTCGCGGCGCGGAGACGACGCTCGCCCGCGATCACCTCGTACCGACCGTCACCGGCGTGCCGCACGACGATCGGCTGCAGGATGCCGACCTCACGGATCGAGGCGGCAAGCGAGGAGATCGTCTCCTCGTCGAAGTTGGTCCGGGGTTGCTTGGGGTTCGGTCCGACCGCGTTCACCGGCACCTCGAGGAGGCCGGTTCCTTCCCCGGCCTCGGGGGCTCCGGGGATCAATGCCGACAGCCCCCTGCCCAGACCACCTCGCTTGGACATCAGTCGCCTCCCTTGCGGAACAGCCGCCACCGGCGCCGCTCGCCTTCCTCGCGGAGCGTCGCTCCGATCGTCGGTTCGTTCTCGGATTCCGACTCCGACTCCTCGGTGCGCTGGGGGCCTTGAACCAGCGGTTCCTGGCCCGCCTTGATGTCGAGCTCCTGGTCGTCGTCGATAACCACGACGCGCCGCGAGGGCACCTGGCCCGGCGGCACTCCCTTCGGAGCACGAACGCGCGTCTCCGGCTCCGGTTCCTCCCAGATCTCCTCGTCCCCCTTCGAAGCGCGGTCCGGGACGGGAGCCGGCTCGGGTTCCTGCGGCACCTCGACCACCGGCTCCGGCTGCTCCTCTGCATCGATGGTCTCCGGCTCGGGCTCCGCCGAGACCGGCTCGGGCGCGGCCTCCTGAGCCCGTCGAGCCGTCTCGGCTTCGGCTTCGGCTTCGGCTTCGACCAACTCATGCACCGTCGGCATCTCCTCGAGGGCGCTGTCGTCGAGCGGCTCCCGTGTGATGGTGTCGTTCGACGGTTGTGCCGGAAGCACGACGGCGGGGAGGTCGTCGAAGGCCGGCATCGGTGTTTCAGGGGGTGGACGAAGGGCTACCTCGCGCGCGAGTTCCCGATAGCACTCCGCGCCTTTGGACTTCGGGTCGTACACCGTGATCGGTTGCCCGTAGCCCGGCGCCTCCGACAGCCTGACCGTTCTGGGGATGATGACGTCGTACACGAGGTCGCCGAAGAACCGCTGGACCTCGTCGACGACCTGCTCGGACAGCTTCGTCCGGGGGTCGAACATCGTCATCACGATGCCGGAGAGACGAAGCACCGGGTTGATGTTCTGCTGGACCAGGCTGACGTTGCGCAGCAGCTGTCCGACGCCTTCGAGGGCGTAGTACTCGCACTGGATCGGTACGAGCAGTTCCTCGGCCGCGGTAAGGGCGTTGATCGTGAGCAGACCGAGTGACGGCGGGCAGTCCAGGAGGATGAAGTCGTAGTGACCCTCGCGGACGGGGGAGATGGCTCGCTTGAGCCGGGACTCACGGGAGAACTGGCTGACCAGCTCGATCTCCGCACCGGCGAGGTCGATCGTCGACGGGATCGCGTGCAGTCGGGGGACCGGCGTCGGGACCACCGCATCCTCGAGGGAGGCTTCGCTCACGACCACGTCGTACACCGTCACCTCACGAGCCTCGTGGCGGATCCCCATCCCGGTCGATGCGTTCCCCTGCGGGTCGAGGTCGACGACGAGGACCCGGTACCCGATGTCAGCGAGCGCGGCTCCGAGGCTCACGGCGGTCGTGGACTTCCCGACGCCACCCTTCTGGTTCGCGATGGCGATGATCCTCGCGACGCCGGGGGTCGCGGGGACGTCGGGGGTCGCGGGGACGTCGGGGGTCGCGGGGACGTCGGGGGTCGGCGTGGTGCGTGCCGCGCCGCGTTCGGCGGACCTGGAAGCAGACGAGGCAGTTGGCTGGGAAGAGGGGCTCACCGCGGGCCCATGATAACCACGGGTCCGCCGTACGCAAGCGGATCGGTCTCCGGAAGCCGAACCTGCACGTCAGCAGGGACGTCTCGAGCGGGATCGAACCGCTCACCGGCCCAGTACACGAGGACGCCGCCGTCGACGAGCAACTCGGCAGCCACGAACCAGCTGTCTTCCGGGGGGGCGAAGGCGCGCGCCAGGCACGCCTGGAACCGGCGCTCGAGCGACTCGGCGCGGCCGAGATGGACCTGTACGTTGGTGAGCCCGAGCTCGTCCGCGACCAGCTCTAGGAACGCGGCGCGGTTGCGCCGCACCTCCGCCAAGACGACCTCCAGATCCGGGCGAGCGATCGCGACCGGGACACCCGGTACCCCACCCCCGGAGCCGAGATCGGCGACCGCCTCGCATCGGGCTGGCAGACATGGGACCCCTCGGAGCCCGTCCATGATATGGCGCTCGTGGAGACGGGGGAGATCCGCGGTGGAGATCAGGCCGAGCGACGCGCCACGCGTCTCGAGGAGACGTTCGTACCGCGACAGCAGTTCGCGCTGGGCGGGGGAGAGATCATCGATCGGAGCCGTTCCCTCATGTTTCACGTGAAACATCTTCCCACCGCCCTGGGGCGGGCGAGGCGCGTCAGGAGGAGGGGACGACGACGACGAAACGGCCGGGGTCTTCGCCCCTCGAGGCGCTGTCGACCCCGTCCAGCTCCGCGATCGCATCGTGAACGATCTTCCGCTCCAGGGCGTCCATCGGCTCGAGCTCTTGCTCACGGCCGGTCTCGAGCGCCCGCTCGGCCGCCTCCTGGGCCTTCTCCACCAGTCTCGCGGCGCGGCGCTTCCGGTAGTCCTCGACGTCGACGAGAACCCTGATCCGTTGATCCAGTCGGCGCCCGACGACCTGACGCGCGAGCTCCTGGATCGCGTCGAGGGTCTGCCCGTGCTTGCCGATCAGCGTGGCCATGTCGTCATCGGCGCCATCGAGGATGTCGACGTACATCCGCCCACCTTCCTCTGTCGGCTCGGCGATCGCGTCGATATCCATCTTCACGAGGAGCTCCTCGACGAAGTCGGCGACGGCGTCCGCCTGCTCCTCGATCTGCTGCTGGTCGAGTTCGCTCATCAGCCCTGATCCTTCCCCTTCCCGAGCTGGTTCCCCGGCGCTGGGCCCTTCCCGGTCGGTGGCTTCTTCGTCGTCGGTTTGGTCCCACCCTGGGACGGCTTCTTGCTAGAGGGGGGTGGCTTCCTCGGGGTGGGCTTCTTCCCCGTCGGGGCTTCGCGCTGCTTCTGGGCCTCCTCGGCCTTGGCCATCATGCGCTGCATGAGGCCTTCCTTCTGCGGCTCGTCCGACTTGGCGGCGGCCCGCGCCCGCTGCTCCTCGATCCGCTTCTCGAGGGCATCTGGCCCGATGTGTCCGGCCCGGAGCAAGGCGTACTGCTGTCCGATCTGGAAGAGGTTCGACGTGGTCCAGTACAGGACCAACCCGGCGGGGAACGAGAGCCCGAAGAAGGCGAACATCAGCGGCATCACGCGCATGATCGCCTGCTGCTGAGAGCTCTGGGATCCCGGTGGGCTCGCCTTCTGCATCTGCTGCTGCTGGTAGTAGGTCGAGCCGATCATCACGACGAGGAGCAGGACGTAGGGGATCACGTCCGGGAACCGGGCGTCGCCACAGTTGATGGTATCGCCGCTCGGTTCACCAGCGCTGTTCGGGACCTCGACCTGACTGCCGGCCTGCAGCAAGGAGCACTGGAGGTTCATGAACCCGAACATCTCGCCGCCCTGGTTATGTGCAGCTAGGTCCGCGTACAGCTGGGAGTCGGTCGGGAGATGGTTGTTCGTGTACTCAACCGACTCGGGAGTACCGGCTGGTGCGGCGGCGTCGTAGTCGGCGTTCGGCACCGGGGCACGCAGCACCGAGTACATCGCGATCAGGATCGGGAACTGCAGGAGGAGTGGCAGACACCCGCCGAGCGGGTTCACGCCGGCTTCCTTGTAGAGGCGCATCTGCTCCTCTTGGATCTTCTGCTTGTTCCCCTTGTGCTTCTTCTGCAGCTCCTTCAGCTTGGGCTGAATGGCCTGCATGTGCTGCATCGACTTGATCTGTTTGATCCCGAGAGGGAGCAGCAGCAGCCGGATCACGATCGTGAGGAGGATGATCGACAACCCGTAGTTGGGGATCACGTCGTACATCTGGGCCAGTACCCACCCGATCCCGTCGAGCAGCGCCTGCCATGGTCCGAACGCGATCATCGAGCCGGGGCCTCCTCGCGGGTGTCGTGCCCGCTCTGTATGACTTCACCATACACACGGCGCGGGGGAACGGGATCGATCCCGCCTGCACCGAATGGGTTGCAGCGCAATACCCGCCACGTCGCCATCAGGGTTCCTCGCAGGGCACCGTGCGTCCGGATCGCCTCCTCGCCGTAGTGGCTGCAGGTCGGATAGAAGCGACATTGACCCCCGAGCCAGCCGGAAAGCGTCGCCCGGTACACGTGGATCGCACCGATCAGCAGGGTGCGCGCAGGAGCTCCGGCGAGCCACAGCGCACGACGCACACCGCTCACCCTCGGTCCCTCCGGAGCATCTCGGTCATCTCGGCCACCAGGTCCTGCGTCTTCGAGCCCCGGATGGCCCCACGGGCCACCAGGACAGCGTCCTCGTCGGTGCGGGTCGGCGCGACCTCGCGCCACGCCGCCCTCAGCACGCGCTTGGCCCGGTTCCGCTCGACGGCACCCCCGACGCGGCGCCCGGCCACGACGGCTGACGCCCCGGATCCGGGCGCGAGGAACAGTACCACCCGGTCACCGTGCAAGGACCGACCCTCGTCGAAGACCCTGCGGACGTCTCGCGCGCGCATGGGGCGCCGAGCCGGGCGCCTCAGACGGTGAGCCGGGAGCGGCCCTTGCGACGGCGCGCGCCGATGATCGACCGCCCGGCGCGCGTCCGCATCCGGTGGCGGAACCCGTGCACCCGAGCGCGGCGGCGGTTGTTCGGCTGGTACGTGCGCTTGCCCTTGGCCATGGAAAGATCGTCCCTCTCGATGCGAAGGCCGGCTGGGCGCCGGCCGACGACGAGTATACGGGCACGCATCGCCGCAGGACAAAGGGCTTGACAACAGAAAGAGTGTCAAGACCGGCCGCTGCACGTGTGGTGTGGAAAAGCCCCGTGCTATCGTCCGGACCGCCTCCCCCCGGGCGCACGGCTCCCCCCGGCCCCGGTCGACAGGAGACCTCCTTCCCCGAGGGTTGTCCACCGCTGTGGAAAGGTCCTGTGGAATCGGATGGCGTACGCCTATCCAGCAGAGAACGAAGTGCGTGAGGTGTGGGCGGACGTGCTCGCCCGGGCCCGCGAAGAACTGCCCGAGACGACCGTCGTGATGTGGTTCTCGGACGTGCGCCCCGCACGTCTCGATGACGACACCCTCACGTTGGGGATCCCGAGCACGCTCGTACGAGAGCGCCTGCAGCACAACCATCTCTCGTTGATCGAGCGTGCGGCCTCAGATGCATGTGGGCGCCCGTTGAAGATCGACTTCGAGGTCGAGGAGGGTCTTCGCGACCCGCTCGATGCCGCGACGCCGGTCTCCTCGGGTTCCCCGGTCACCCCCGCGGCCCCCCCCTCCTCGTTCGCCGCGATCGGCGCGGTCGCTCCGGCGCCGGCGCCTCCTGAGAGCTTGGGGGCCCCGGGTCTCCCGTTCCCGAACTACACCTTCGACGCGTTCGTTCCCGGGCCGTCGAACCGGTTCGCCCACGCGGCCGCGATGGCGGTGGCTGAGGCGCCTCCTTCGACCGCCTATAACCCTCTGTTCATCTACGGGGGAGTAGGTCTCGGTAAGACACACCTGTTGATCGCCGTCGGGCACCACATGCACCGGATCAACCCTGGGCTCCGCGTGAAATACGTCACGTCGGAGCAGTTCGTGACCGAGTTCATCAAGTCGGTGCGTGAACGCCAGGGCGACCGGTTCCGCCAGCGGTACCGCGAGGTCGACGTCCTGCTCGTCGACGACATCCAGTTCCTGGCCAAACGTGAGGAGACACAGACGGAGTTCTTCCACACGTTCAACCACCTCCATGCCGGCCAGAAGCAGATCGCGATCGCCTCGGACCGGCCACCGCACGAGCTGAGCGGCTTGGAGGAGCGGCTCGTGAACCGGTTCCGCTGGGGACTGTGCGTCGACGTTCAGCCGCCCGACCTCGAGACGCGGATCGCGATCTTGCAGCTCAAAGCCGAACGTGAGCGCCTCACGGTGCCGCACGAGGTCATCGAGTTCGTGGCCTCGAAGTTCGACCAGTCGGTGCGCGAGCTCGAGGGCGCCCTCGTGCGTGTCGTCGCCTGGTCCGAGCTCACGAGTCAGCCGATCGACCAGGACCTGGCTGAGCGAGCCCTCCAGGATCTGATCCCGCAGACCGAACATGAGATCCCGCCCGCGCTGATCATGGAGGAGACGGCGCAGTACTTCTCGCTGTCCACCAGCGATCTCACCTCGAAGTCGCGCTCTCGACCCCTGACCCAGGCACGGCACATCGGCATGTACATCGTCCGGGAGTGCACGGGCCTCTCACTGGTCAAGATCGGCGAGATCTTCGGTGGGCGCGATCACACGACGGTGCTCCACGGGATCAAGAAGGTCGAGGACGAGATGCGTGCCCGTGACGCGACGTTCCGCCAGGTCCAAGACCTCACACGGATCGTCCGCGGGCGGTCCCGAGGGGCCGCATGAACCTGTGGACAAGCCGTGGGCAGGTGTGGGTGATCGACGCCTCATCCACGCGTCGGCATCAGAGCGACAGGTCTTCTCCACGGACCATCCCCATGTCCCACATGCCCGCTACGCTGCAGGAACATGGCCTTCTTCCACCGTTCCACAGTGCCTACCACCGAACTGCTCTTCTCAATGAACAAGAACGACATCAGGGGGTGTTCACGTGAAGTTCCGCTGCGACCGTGATGCGCTGTCCGAGGCGCTCCAGACCGTGCAGCGCGGGGTCTCGTCGCGCCCCGGGATCCCTGCGCTGACCGGCGTGCTGCTCGAGGCGAACGACGACGGCAGGCTCACGCTCACGACGACCGATCTCGAGGTCAGCGCCCGGCTGGCGATCGACGTGACGGTGTCGGAGGCCGGCGTGGCGCTCGTGCCCGCCCGACTCCTCGGCGACACCGTGAAGTCGTTGTCGAACGCCCCGATCGACTTCGAGACCGATCAGTCGCAGGCCCGGCTGCGCTGCGCGGCATACGAGGGATCCCTGAGACTCCTTCCGGCGGAGGATTTCCCGGGACTCCAGGAGCCAGGCGGGACGCGGGTCGAGGCGAACGCGGCCGCGTTCGCCGAGGCGATGTCTCAGGTCTCTCGCGCGGCCAGCCGCGACGAGGCACGCCCGGTCCTGACCGGCGTGCTGCTCGAAGTCTCTCGGGAAGGCTGCATGCTCGTGGCCACCGACTCCTATCGGCTGGCGGTCCGGGAGCTCGTGGCCACGGCCGACGGCGAGGCGAAGGCGATCGTCCCTGAGCGCGCGATCGCCGAGGCGGGACGCGCGGCGGCCGCAGACGAGAAAGGCACGGTCGAGGTCCTGGTCGACGAGTCGCAGGTGTCGTTCCGTGCCGGTGGGCTCACCCTCACGTCACGACTGATCGAGGGCGAGTTCCCGAACTACCGCCAGTTGCTGCCGGAAGGGCACGAGAGCCGCTTGTCGGTGTCCCGCCAGCAGCTGCTCGATGCGGTGAAGCGCGTCGGGCTGCTCGCTCGTGACACGACCCCGGTGCGCCTGGAGTTCAACGCGCTCGGGGTGAAGCTCTCCAGTTCGTCGCCGGACGTCGGACAGGCGGTCGAGACGGTCGAGGCGCGCTACGAGGGAGAAGATCTCACGGTCGCGTTCAACCCGCAGTACCTTGCGGACGGCCTCAACGTCGCGGTCGGCGAGACGGTGCACCTCGACGTCCGTGACGGCCTGAAGCCGGGCGTCTTGCACGGCGAGAGCGACGAGTTCACCTACCTCGTGATGCCGGTCCGGCTGCCGGCCGCCGTCCCGTAGGCGCCGCCAGGCGGGACTTCCCCGGGATGCGCCTGGCATGGGTCGAGCTGCGTGACTTCCGCAATCACGCGCACACCCGGATCGACCCGATGCCCGACGGCTTGGCCGTCGCGGTGGGACCGAACGGGGAGGGCAAGACGAACCTCCTCGAGGGCATGCACCTGCTCTACGCACTCTCGAGCCCGCGGACCAGCACGAGCGACGCCCTGGTGCGCGACGGCGCCGATTCCGCGTACGTCCGTGGCGAGTTCGAGACCCTCGGCGGGCGGGTGCTCGTCGAGATCGAGGTCCGCCGGGTCGGCGCGAACCGCGTCCAGGTCGATCGTTCTCCCGTCCGGCGCCGCCGCGATCTCCGCCGACGTGTCCGTGCGGTCCTGTTCGGGCCGTTCGACCTCCCCGTGGTGATCGGTGACCCGTCACGACGGCGTGGGTTCATGGACGACGCGGTCGTGGCGCTGCAGCCCGCCCTCGACACGCTGGGGACCCGCTACGACCGGGTGCTCCGGCAGCGGAACCGCCTGCTGAAGGAATGGGATCGCGCCGGGGCACCGCCCGGCCTCGAGGCGTGGGACGAAGAGCTGATCGAGGCCGGCGCGGCGGTGATCCGAGCCCGCGCAGATGCCGTCGCCGCGCTCGCGCCGCACGCGGCCCGAGAGTTCGCACACCTCGCCGGGTACCAGCTGGATGTCCGATACCGGCCGAACGTGGTGGGCGGCGACGACGTGACGACGACGTTCCGTACCCAGCTCGCCGCGAGACGACACGATGAGTTGCAGCGCAGGGCCTCCCTGGTTGGACCCCACCGAGACGACCTGGTGCTCGACGTGCGAGACCTAGGTGCTCGGGCCACCGGGTCGCACGGCGAGACCTGGGCGACGGCGCTGTGCCTGCGGCTGGGGCTCGCTACCGCCGTGGAAGAGGCCATCGGCGAACCCCCACTGCTGCTCGTCGACGATCCCTACAGCGCTCTCGACCCGGGCAGACGCGACAGGATCGGGGAGCACCTCGCGGCACGCCAAGGGCAGGTCGTGATCAGCGTGGCCGACGAAGCGGACGTGCCACCGAGGGCCGCGGCGGTGTGGGACGTCCGTGCTGGCGCCGTCACACCCCGGAGCCGTGTGATGGGGACCGGCTGATGCCGCACTCGAAGGGGTTCGCGCACCGGAAGGACCGTCGCAGCGGCGACCCGGTCTCGATCGGAGAGATCGTCGACGGGCTCCTCTCGGAGGACGTGTTCGCCCGCGGGATGCCCGTCGCGCGACTGATCAGGGCCTGGCCGGAGCTCGTGGGTGAGCGCCTGGCGAAGGCCGCCCAGCCCATCTCGTTGGAGGGTGGTGTCCTGACGATCCGTGCCGAGGACGGCCCGTGGGGGTCGCAGGTGAAGTACCTGGCCGAGGAGATCCGCCGACGGGCCGACGAGGCCCTCGGCGGAGGTGTGGTCACCAGCGTCCGGATCGTGGTCGGGGGTCAGCGAAACCGCAGGTCAGAGCCGTGATTCTGCAGCCCGAGCTGCGGTCGAACGTCGCTGCCATCGGGTAGAATCGAGGGGTTCGTGCGGGTCCCCGCGCACGCCCCACGCCTGGCGTAGGTGTGGTCGTGCGCGACCGGGATCCGCCATCGATGGACACGCATCCGGGAGGACGTTTGGCGACCGCGAGCACCAAGACCAGCACGACCCGAAAGACGAAGCAGTCGGGGTACGACTCCAGCAACATCCAGGTCCTCGAGGGCGTCGAGCACGTACGGCTCCGCCCCGGCATGTACATCGGCACGACCAGCGTCCGGGGCCTCCACCACCTCGTCTTCGAGGTAGTGGACAACTCGATCGACGAGGCGATGGCCGGCCACGCGTCGAAGATCGTCGTCACGATCAACACCGACGGCTCGGTGACGGTCGACGACAACGGTCGCGGGATCCCCGTCAAGCCGATCCCGGGGGCCAAGGATCGCCGGCCGGCCGTCGAGGTCGTCCTCACCACCCTGAACGCCGGAGGGAAGTTCGGGGGCGGCGGCTACCGGATCTCCGGAGGCCTGCACGGGGTCGGGGTGTCGGTCGTCAACGCGCTCAGTTCGAAGATGACCGCCGACATCTACCGGGACGGCTTCGCCTGGCGTCAGGAGTACGAGCGCGGCAAGCCGACGATGAAGCTCAAGAAGGGCCGCGCGATCCAGAGGACCGGCACGACGATCCGCTTCTGGCCCGACGAGGAGATCTTCACCGAGACCGTCACCTTCGAGCGGAAGCTGTTGGCGGAGCGCCTCCAGGAGCTCGCGTTCCTGAACAAGGGCGTCGAGATCCAGTTGCTGGACGAGCGCGACGGCGCCAAGGAGGTCTTCAAGGCGAACGGCGGCCTCGTCGACTTCGTGAAGTACCTGGCCCAGGGCAAGGAGACGCTCACGAGGATCATCCCGGTCGACCAGAAGGAGACCGACGCCGAGATCGAGCTCGCGATGCAGTGGACGACCGGGTACTCCGACTCCGTGTACTCGTTCGCGAACACGATCAACACCCACGAGGGGGGGATGCACGAGGAGGGGCTGAAGAAGTCCCTGACGAACGTGCTGAACCGCTACGCGAGGGCGAAGGGCATCCTCAAGGAGAAGGACGACAACCTGATCGGCGAGGACGTCCGCGAAGGCCTGGTCTGCATCATCTCCGTCAAGCTCCGCGAGCCCCAGTTCGAGGGCCAGACGAAGACGAAGCTCGGCAACGCCTCCATGCGCTCGTTCGTGGAGACGACCGTGAACGCGCAGCTCGCGGAATGGCTCGAGGAGCACCCGACCGAGGCCAAGCGCATCGTCGTGAAGGGACAGTCCGCGGCGAAGGCCCGCCTGGCCGCGAAGCAGGCCCGCGATCTCACGCGGCGCAAGTCGTTCCTGGAAAGCGGGTCGTTGCCGGGCAAACTCGCCGATTGCCAGCTCACCGATCCGGCCGCCTGCGAGCTGTACATCGTCGAGGGCGACTCGGCGGGTGGCTCGGCCAAGAGCGCGCGCGACCGCGCGACGCAAGCGATCCTGCCGATCCGAGGCAAGATCCTCAACGTCGAGAAGGCCCGGATCCACAAGGTCCTCGAGAACGCCGAGATCCAGGCGCTGATCACCGCGATCGGAACCGGCATCGGCGACGAGTTCGACGTCGAGAAGGCCCGGTATCACCGGATCGTCCTGATGGCCGACGCGGACGTCGACGGCGCGCACATCCGCACGCTGCTGCTCACGTTCTTCTTCCGGAACATGCCGCAGCTGATCGACGCCGGGTACGTCTACCTCGCGCAGCCGCCCCTGTACATGCTGAAGCAGGGCAAGGAGGAGCACTACTTCTACACGGAGCGCGAGTGGGACACATGGCGTACCGAGCACGGCAACGGTAGGAAGCTCGAGCCGCAGCGGTTCAAAGGTCTCGGCGAGATGGACGCGATCCAACTGTGGGACACGACGATGGACCCCGAGAAGCGGACGTTGCTTCAGGTCACGCTGGAAGACGCGGTCTCGGCCGACCGGCTGTTCACGATCTTGATGGGCGAGGACGTGCCGTCACGCAAGGCGTTCATCGAGCAGAACGCGAAGTACGTCCGGAACCTCGACGTCTGACCCTCACCGATCGGAGCCCAGGAGTCCCATGAGCCAGAACCTGTTCGCCGGGCGGATCGAGCCCGTGCAGCTCGAAGACGAGATCCAGCGCTCGTACCTCGACTACGCGATGTCGGTGATCGTCGGGCGGGCTCTGCCTGATGTCCGCGACGGGCTGAAGCCCGTGCAGCGACGGATCCTGTGGTCGATGGTCGAGTCGGGCCTGCGCCCCGACCGACCGCACCGCAAGTCGGCGGCGGCCGTCGGCGAGGTCCTGAAGAAGTACCACCCGCACGGTGACCAGTCCGTCTACGACGCGCTGGTGCGGATGGCGCAGGAGTGGTCGCTGCGCGCGCCGCTCGTCGACGGACACGGCAACTTCGGTTCGGTCGACGGCGACCCCGCGGCCGCGATGCGGTACACGGAGGCGCGGCTCGCGCCGATCGCGATGGAACTGCTGCGCGACATCGACGCCGAGACCGTCGACTTCGTCCCGAACTACGACGGCTACGAGCAGGAGCCCGTCGTGCTGCCCGCGCGGTTCCCGAACCTGCTCGTGAACGGGGCGGCGGGGATCGCCGTCGGGATGGCCACGAACATCCCGCCGCACAACCTGGGCGAGGTGATCGACGCGGTCACCCACTACCTCGAGAACCCGGAGGCCACGACCGAGGAGCTGGCGAAGTTCGTCAAGGGCCCTGACTTCCCGACCGGCGCCACGATCATGGGCCGCCAGGGGATCAAGGACGCCTACGAGACCGGCCGGGGCTCGATCAAGGTACGCGCCGTCTGCACGATCGAAGAGGGGTCGCAGAGCCGCTCGAACATCGTCGTCACCGAGCTGCCCTACCAGGTCAACAAAGCACGGCTCGCGGAGAAGATCGCCGACCTCGTCAAGCTCGGCAAGATCAAGGACATCGCCGACGTCAAGGACGAGTCCAACCGCCAGGGCATGCGCCTCGTGATCGTCTGCAAGCGCGGTGCGAACGCCCAGGTCGTCCTGAACCAGCTCTACAAGCAGACGCAGCTCCAGGAGAGCTTCGGCGTGATCATGCTGTCGTTGGTCGACGGCGTGCCGCGCACCCTCACCCTGGCCGAGACGATCGGCTACTACGTCGACCACCAGGTGGACGTGGTCACGCGTCGCACGACCTACGACAAGCGCAAGGCTGAGGAGCGGGACCACATCATCCTTGGCCTCCTCATCGCCCTGGACCACCTCGACGAGGTCATCGCGATCATCCGTGGGTCGCAGGACTCCGAGGAGGCCCGGACGAAGCTGATGAAGAAGTTCAAGCTCAGCGAGGTCCAGGCCAACCACATCCTCGACATGCCGCTTCGGCGACTCACCCGGCTGGCGCGCGAGGAGCTCGAGAAGGAGCACGCGGAGCTGCTCGAGCGGATCGCCTACCTCGACTCGCTTCTCAAGGACCCGAGGAAGCTGCGCGGCGTGATCGCCCAGGAGCTCGCCGAGATCCGCAAGAAGCACGCGAACGGGCGCAGGACCGCGATCAAGGCGGACGAGGGGGACCTCGACGTCGAGGACCTGATCGCCGAGGAGGACGTGGTCCTCACGGTGAGCCGGGCCGGGTACGTCAAGCGCGTGGCGATCGACACGTTCCGCCGGCAGGGCCGCGGCGGCAAGGGGGTGAAGGGGACCACCCTCAAGGAAGAGGACGTGATCAAGAACGTCTTCACGACCACCACCCACCACTGGCTCCTCGTCTTCACGACGCGGGGCAAGGTCTACCGGGTCAAGGTCCACGAGGTGCCGGATGCCTCGCGTATCGCGCGGGGAATCTACGCCGCGAATCTCCCGGGGGTCGTCGTCAGCGCCGACGAGAAGATCAGCGCCGTGCTCGACCTCAAGGAGTACTCCGAAGGGCGCATGCTCCTGTTCGCCACCCGTGGCGGCATGGTCAAGAAGACCGCCTTGCCCGAGTACGACTCGCCCCGCACCGGTCTGGCCGCGATCAACCTGAAGGAGGGCGACGAGCTGATCGACGTGAAGCTGACGGACGGCCAAGACGAGGTGTTCCTGATCTCGCGAAAGGGACAGGCGATCCGCTTCAAGGAGACGCTGGTTCGCCCGATGGGGCGTGCCACCGCCGGCGTGATCGGGATGCGCCTGGCCGAAGACGACGAGGTGATCTCGCTGGGCCTGGCCTCCGACGGCGAAGAGATGATCAGCGTCACGCAGAACGGCTACGGGAAGCGCTCACCGCTGAAGGACTACCCGGCGAAGGGCCGAGGCGGGAAGGGCGTGATCGGCCACCAGTTGACGCCGAAGACCGGCCGCCTCGCGGGTGCCTTCATCGGATCGAAGGACGAGGATCTCCTCACGATCTCGAGCGCCGGGAAGGTCCAGCGGGTCGGGGCGGCCGACATCCGCCGGGTGGGGCGCTCCAGCCAGGGCGTCCGCACGATGCGGGTCGAAGAAGGCGAGACCGTCGCCGCGATCGCTCCGGTGATCCTGCAGATGGACGATGAGTAGCGACCCGACCGACGAACCCCCCGGCTGGCAGGACGTCCGGGCGCGGATGCTCGCGCCGAAGCCGGCGCTGTCGTGCACGGCCTACGGACTGGGGAAACCGCACCCGGTGCGCGTGGCCCATGACGGTCACGGTCGTTGGACGCTCGACGACGGCCACGGGGGATCCGAAGCGTCGCTCGCGTGGGCTCGCTCCGCGATCGAGCCGAGCCGGTATGCGAACCTCGCGAACGCACGAGGTGAGGTGCTGCGTCGCGAGCGCGAAGGCGCCCGCGAGGCCCTGGTGGTCGACATCCACGAGCTCCGGCGGCCAGGAGGCCCCCCGCTGCGGACCTGGGTCGACGAGGCCACCGGAGCGATCCTCCGGATGGAGCGGATCGACGATCCCGCCCCGATCGTGCTGATACTCGATCTCCGCGAAGAGGGCTGAGTCCGCCGCTCACCCGGACAGCAGGCCCAGGGCCGACCACAGCACGATCATCGCGGCCGTCAGACCCAGGCCGAGCCCCGCGGTCGCGCCGACGAAGGCCCGTCCCCGGTGCGCCGAGCCGGATGCGAAGGCCTGCTTCGCGATCCAGCCACCACGGAGCGACACTGCCGCGACCGCGCCCAGCCCCACGAGGAACGTCCCGACCCGCGCACCTTCGGGCACGAGCGCGACGAGGAGCAGCGACACCGGCACGAGGATCAGCCCGCCCAAGGCGAGCCACAGCCCCCGAGTCGCCCGGTCCATGCCGGCATCATCCCAAGCCGGGGGGCGCGTATCCTGCCTCGGTGGACCCCATCGGTGCCTGGACGACCCTCGCGGCTTCGGCGGCGTTGTTGGGCGTCACCCTCGTCGTGTGGCGTGAACGCCTGCCGCGCAGGTGGATCGACGCCTTCGTGGCCGTCGGCTCGGCGGGGCTGGCGATCGGGGGCCTGCTGTTCCTCGAGGACGTGGGGGTCTGGTCCTGGGTGGTCGCGCCGCTCCTGCTGGGCGCCTGCGGCCTCCTCCAGTGGCGACTGCTGTTCGCCCCCGGTGGGCCGATGCGGACGTAGCCGACGACCACGCAGAGCCTCCGGGTGCTTGCCCTCGTCCCGGCGTACCCTTACAACCTCTCCGGAACGAGGATGAGCATCACGGCCGAAGAACCGATCACCCCTTCGACGACGGCGAACGAGGCGCCGCCGCCCGAGCCGAGCGCACCACCGACGCCGGCTCCGGCCAGGCGGGCGCAACAACGCCGGACGCCGCTGTCCTCCGCGCCGCGGCGGACGAAGGTCACCGTGCGCCGCGTCGGCGTTGCCTCGGTCCTGAAGCTCTCGCTGATCTTCTACCTCTGCGTGATGCTCGTGCTCTGGCTCGCGCTGCTGATCATCTTCTGGGTGCTGCAGGCCGGCGGGGTGATCGAGACCCTCTCGGAGACCCTCGGGGAGCTCTTCGGAGAGGAGCAGGGAACGAGGCAGCGGGCGCCGATCTCGATCGACGGGACGGCGCTGTTCACGGCGTTGTTCGTGATCGGGCTCGGGTGGACCGTGGTGATGGCCGGGATCAACATGTTCATCGCGGTGATCTACAACCTGATCAGCGACATGGTCGGAGGCGTCGAGGTGACGCTGTCCGAGCGCCGCTGAGCCGGTCGCACCCCCACCTTCCGATTGACACGGTTTCCGGGCCGTCGCTACCCTTCCGCGAGGGCCACGGTCCCGTATGCTCGCAGCTCCGGGGCCTGTAGCTCAGCTCGGTTAGAGCGCTTCCCTGATAAGGAAGAGGTCGTTGGTTCAAGTCCAACCAGGCCCACCGGTCGCCCCCACATCCGCCGTCTGACCCCCGTCGCGCAACCCGGGGTAGACTTCGCGAAAGGACGGGCGATCAGACCGAAGCCCACGAGGAGGGCGGTTCCATGGCAGATGAGACCGAGATCGTCGCCGAGGAGGCAACCGTGGTGGAAGAGAAGAAGAAGGGCGGGTTCTTCCGCAAGCTCTTCAAGATCACCGCGGTGTTCGCCGCGATCGGCGCGGCCCTGATGTTCTGGAAGCGTCGCCAAGGCAGCGACCTGGACGACGTGGAGTGGCAGGAGCTCCCGCCCCCGGCGGGCGGCTGAGCCCGGGAGATCCTGACGACCACGACGGGACCCGCCTTCGGCGGGTCCCGTCGTGCGTCCGGCCCCGTGCGTCCGACCGACCTAGACTCCGGCCATGAGCGACGCCTGGGAGCTGGCGCGGTCCGCCGCGGATCGCGCCGGGGTCTCGTTCCGTCCGATGTCGACGGTCGAGGACGCCGACCTGATCAACGACGTGATCCAGAGCACCTGGGGCGGACAGCATCTCGACCGTGAGGTCGTCCGTGCGCTCGCCGTCAGCGGGAACGTGCCGATCGCGGCCGTCGCCGAGGACCGCGTGATCGGGTTCGTCCTGGGGTGGGCGGGCGTGGACGAGGACGGCCTGCACGTGCACTCGCACATGTTGGCGACGCAGCCGGACCGGCGCCATACGGGAGTCGGTACGGCCCTCAAGCTCGCGCAGCGCGCACAGGCCCTGGAACAGGGGATCCACGTGATGCGGTGGACCTTCGACCCCATGGTCGGGCGCAACGCCTGGTTCAACCTCGGGAAGCTGGGCGTCGTCGCCGACCGGTTCGAGCGGGCGTTCTACGGCGCGATGCGCGACTCCATCAACGCCGGGGAGCGCAGCGACCGATTCATGGTGCGCTGGGACCTCGACCGCCCACCCGGTCTCCGCTCGGTCCCGTCCGATGCGGTGGTCGCCGAGGTCCCGATCCCGCTCGGCTATGCGGAGCTCGTGCCTGCCGCACGGATCGAGGCCCGGGAAGCGTTCGCCGTCGCGGTCGAGGCAGCGCGGGCCGGCGGGGCGGTTGCCGCGTCGTTCCGTCGCGATGACGCGACGTACGTGTTCGCGCGAGAGGAGGACGTGTCGTGACGCGTGCGCGTGCGGTGGAGCTCCGACTGGTCGGCCTGCCGCTGGTCCGGCCGTTCCGGACGTCGTTCGGAACCTCGACCGAGAAGGTGTGCGTGTTGGCGCGGGTCGAGACCGAGCACGCGGAGGGGTGGGGTGAGAGCGTGGCCGACCTGGAGCCCGATTTCTCCCCGGAATGGAACGGCAGCGTCTGGGGGGCGCTGACGGACTTCCTGGTCCCGGCGTTGCTGCGCGCGGGTGACGTCGGCGCCGATGACCTCGAGCGCGTGTTCGCGTTCGTTCGAGGGAACCGGATGGCGAAGGCCACGCTGATCGACGCGTTCCTCGACGCCGAGCTCCGCGAACGGGGGGCCTCGCTCGCCGAGTACCTGGGCGCGGATCGCGACCGGGTGCCCTGCGGCGTGTCGATCGGCATCACCGACTCGGTCGATGCGCTCCGGTCGCAGGTCGACGGCTACCTCGCCGAGGGGTACCGGCGGATAAAGCTGAAGATCGAGCCGGGGACCGACATCGAGCGGGTGGCCGCGATCCGCGCGGATCATCCCGACATCTGGCTGAGCGTCGACGCCAACGCCGCCTACACGCTCGAGCAGGTAGACGTGTTCCGCGCCCTCGACGACCTGAGCCTCCTGATGATCGAACAGCCGCTGCACTTCGAGGACGTCGTGCAGCACGCGGCCCTCCAGCGGCAGGTGCGCACCGACCTGTGTCTGGACGAGTCGATCCGCAGTCCCGCCGACGCCGCGGGCGCGATCGAGCTGGGCGCGTGCCGCATCGTGAACATCAAGCAGGGCCGGGTCGGAGGGGTCCTCGAGGCTCAGCGCGTCCACGACGTCTGCGAGGGGGCCGGCGTTCCCGTGTGGTGTGGCGGGATGCTCGAGACCGGGATCGGCCGCGCCACGAACCTGGCCCTGGCCGCGATGCCGAACTTCACGCTGCCCGGTGACACGAGCGGCTCGGCGCGCTACTTCGCCGACGACATCACCGAGCCGTTCGTCCTGGCGTCCGACGGGACGATGGGGGTCCCCCAGGGACCGGGGATCGGGGTCACGCCGCGCGAGGATCGGCTCGAGGCGTGCACGTTGCAGCGCGAGGTCCTCACCGATTGAGGTCACGTCCGGCCTTTCCACCCTGGGCGCTTGCGTGGCCCCCGTGGGTGGGGCACCCTACGCGCGTGCGCGACTGCCCGCGCCCGTAGGGGATCCTTCGATGAAGAAACGTGTCGTCCGCGCAGAGGAGTTCGAGGTCGTCGACGACCGTGGGCACGTGCGCCTGCGGATCGGCTTGTCGAACGACGACAACCCGTTCTTCTCGTTGATGGACGCCGACGGCAGCGTCCGCGCGCGGTTCGGGATCCAGGCTGACGGGGCCGCAGGGCTCGCGATAGCCGACGACAACGGGAAGGTGCGCGCGACCCTGGGCCTGGCGTCGGACGGGTCGGCGTCGCTGGCGTTCGGCGATCGGGGCGGCCGGATCCGCGCGAAGTTCGGCCTGGGGTCCGACTCCTCGCCCACGATGGGCGTGGACGTCGAAGGCGATGAGCTGGTCCACAAGTACGGCTTGGCCGAGCAGGGATCGCCGACGCTCGGGCTGTACGACGCCACGGGCAAGGTGCGGGTCCGGCTGGGCCTCGCGGCGAAGGGCGCGCCCGTGCTTCGGCTCCTCGACCATGCCGGCGAGCTCCGCGCGATCGTCGGGCTCGCGAACGACGACACCCCGTTCGTCCAGTTCGTCGACGAAGGCAAGCAGCCGACCTGGACGATGCGATGACCGGTTGGTGGGCCGTCGCCTTCGTGGTGCAGTGGATCCTGCTCGTCGCGCTCGCGGTCGTCGTCGTCGCGCTCGCCCGCCAGGTGGGGACCCTCCACCTTCGGCTCGGCCCCCGCGGCGCGCTCGAGGTGGACTCCGAAGGACCGGCGCTCGGGGAGGCGCCGCCGCCGAGACCAGCCACGGCGGCCGACGGCTCGCGCGTGACCGTGGGTGGTCCCGGTCCCCGTCGCGTGGTGCTGTTCTCGTCGCCGACCTGCGGGGTGTGCAAGGAGGTCGCCCCCGCGGTGCCGCCGGCGGCCGCTGCCGCGCGCTACGCGGCGATCGTCCTGCATGCCCCCGACCTGGAGCGTGACTGGGACGTGCCGGGGACCCCGTTCGCCGTCGTGCTCGACGAGGTCGGGGTCGTGCGGGCGAAGGGGACGGTGAACAACCTGGAGCAGGTCGAGGGTCTGCTGGATTCGGCGGCGCGACGCATGAGGGAGGAGACGCACGAGTGGGCGAGCTGACCGGGATCGAGAAGGCCGAGCGACGACTCGCGTCGAAGACGAGCCGCCGAGGCTTCCTCGGGAAGGTCGGACGCGGCGTGGTGGCGCTCGCCGGCGGAGGATTCGTCGCGTCGGCGCTGGCGCCGGATCGAGCCGAGGCGTACCACATCTGCGGTCACACCTACACGACGGGATCGTGCCCGCACCCGTATGCGCCGCTGTCGCGCACGAACCGCAACGGGTGGCCGTTGCATCCGACCTACGGGTACCCGATCGACGACGACGGCAAGCCCTTCGTCGATCCCGAGACTCAGGTCCGCCACAAGACGTGCCAGCAGCTCGTGCCGATGGTCTACGAGTTCGTGAACGACCCCCACTACGGCGGGGGGTGGACGAGGTGCTGTTCCGGTCGACTGCGCCACATCCAGGACTGCTGTTCGACCTCGAACATCCGGATCAACGGGGACTACGCGGTGCGCGGCTACTGCCCCCGCGGACTCAAGGTCTTCTGCATCACCTACCGGGAACTCAACAAGCGGTGCTGACCGGGTTCCTGTTCGTCTCGGTGGCCGTCGCGTCGGCGATCGCCGGGTGGTCGGCCCTGTACGGCCCCTGAGGCCTCTCGATGGCGGAGACCATCACCCCCGTGGTCTACGGGGGGCGGGGCAGGTGGGCACGGGCTCTGGCGCTCCACGTCTCCGGCGCGACCCTCACCGCGGCGCTCTTCGGGGCCGTCTTGGGGGCGCTCGGCGCCGCGCTCGGGGCGCCGTTCGGGCGGGCGGGACTGGCGCTGGTGTCCGCCGTCGCGGTGCTCTACGCCCTCGGCACGCTGCCGAGGGTGGACGTCACCGTTCCGCAGCTCCGCCGGCAGGTGCCGGATTGGTGGCGCACGTTCTTCTCCCCAGGGGTGACGGCGTTCCTCTACGGCGCGGGGCTCGGGATCGGGTTCCTGACGTTCATGGCGACCGGGGGTCTCGTCGTCGTCTCGATCGCCGCCGCCGTGACCGGCGAACCGCTGTTGGGGGCGGCCCTCGTGGCCCCGTTCGGGTTCGCCCGCGGGCTGTCGGCCGTGACGTCGTTCCCCGTCCGGACCGAGGATGACGGCCAGCGGCTCGTCGCACGGCTCGTCGAGCGGTCCGAGTTCCCGCGACGAGCGGCGAACGGCGTCGCTCTGCTCGTGGTGATGCTCCTGGCGGCCGTGGCGGTACCGGCGGCCGAGGCCGGTGGGTGGGGAGACCTGGCGGTCGCCGCGCTCGCCGTCGCGTTCGCGTGGGCGGCGGTCTCGAAGCTCGTGACGTGGCGGCGATGGTCACGGACCCTCGCGGCGCACCGGCTCCCCACCGGGCTCGAGGACCTCGCGCGGTGGTCCGTGCCGGTCGCGGAGCTGCTCGTTCCCACTCTCGCCCTGGTCGGGGTGCGGACGGCCGCCTCGGTCTGGGCGCTCGTGCTGCTCGTGGGGTTCAGCGTCGAGGTGGTGCGGGTGCGACGCCGGGTCGGCCCCGGTGTGCCGTGTGGGTGCTTCGGCGGACGCGACGCGGTCGACGTCGGCGCCCTGTTGGCACGGAACCTCGGGCTCGGGGCGCTGGCGGTCGCAGGGATCGTGGGCGCGTCGGACGATGCGGTCCTCGCGTGGCCCGGCGCCCCCGGACCCGGGGAGGTGCTTCCGATGGTGCTGTCATCGGTCGGGATCGTCGCGTCGGCCGCTCTCGGGTGGTCGGCGTGGGCGTGGTTGAGGTCTCGTTGAGGGAAGGAACGGTGGAGATGGTGCGTCGGTCCCGTATCGCAGGTGTCCTCGCGGCGGCGCTGGTCGTCGCGGTGGCCGGTCTCGCCTTCGCGGTGAGGGTCCGGATCACCGACCCCGACGACACGACCGGCGTCCTCGACGTGCGGGAGGTTCGCTTCACCCATCCCTCGGGCGAGCCGCCGGCGTGGACCGTGATCACGGCCCGGAACTGGACGATCGGGTCGCTGTGGGACCGGGGTTACGTGTTCGTCCAGCTCGATGCGCGAGGTGCTCCCAGCGCGGATCACTACGCGCTGATCCGCTCCGACGGGCTCAGGTTGCGCGCCGACCTGTTCCGGGTGTTGCGAACCGATGGCGCCGACGTCCACCTGCGGACCCTGACCGTGTGGCGCAAGGCGAACGACAGCGTCTCGGTGAAGATCCCGCTCAAGGCGCTGCGGTTCGGTCCCTCACGGACCTCCTACCGCTGGTGGGTCGTGACCTCGCTGACGAGCGAGAAGTGTCCGAGGGGATGTCTCGACCGTGTGCCCGATGAGGGGAGCGTCGAGCAGTGGCGTCCGGGCATGTCGCCCACGCCGTCGCCGACGATCTCACCGACGCCGAGCGTGACGCCGTCGCCGACGGCCACGGCGCCACCGGCCGGATAGCGCCTCAGCCGCTCGCGGACGCTGCTCGCGCCGTTCGCGCGATGCCAGGTACGCTTGGCGGACGCGGGAAGCCTGGCTCGGGGGGGCCGGCACGCCGTCACCCAGGAGGAGCGCGGGATGCTCGCACCCAGGAACCCACAGGAACTGCTGATCGAGCTCGAGCCGGTCCTGAAGCGCGCGCTCGACCGTCACCTGGAGCAGTCCACCGAGTGGTACCCGCACGAGTACGTCCCGTACGAGCAGGGGCGCAACTACGTCGCCGAGCCCTGGGCCGCTGAGGATTCACGACTCCCCGACGTGGCGAAGGTCGCGATGGAGCTGAACCTCCTGACCGAGGACAACCTGCCCTACTACACGCTCGCGCTGACGCGGACGTTCGGACATACGGAGGCGTGGGACGAGTGGATCCGCCGCTGGACGGCGGAGGAGGGGCGCCACTCGATCGTGTTGCGTGACTACCTCACCGTGACCCGTGGGATCGATCCGAAAGAGCTCGAGTCGAACCGGATGGACATGGTCCAGCGCGGCTTCTACCCGGAGTTCAGCGTCAAAGGGATGGCGCTCGACGGACTGGTCTACACCTCGCTCCAGGAGCTCGCGACGCGGATCTCGCACCGCAACACGGGCACCGCCACCCAGGACGAGGGCGCGCTGACGATCCTCCAGCGGATCGCCGCCGACGAGAACCTCCACTACCTGTTCTACCGGGAGATGGGCGCGGCCGCGATCCAGCTGTGGCCCTCGGAGATGATGCTCGCCGTCAAGCGTCAGGTCCTGAACTTCGCGATGCCGGGCGCGAACATGCCCGAGTTCAACGACCGCGCGAAGACGATGGCGCAGGCCGGCGTCTACAACTTCCGGATCCACCACGACCACATCCTGGCTCCGGTGCTGTTGAAGCACTGGAGGATCGACCAGCTGGAAGGCCTGACCGACGAGGCCAGCGCGGCACGCGACGACGTGCTCCGTCACATGGCGAAGCTCGATCGGGTGGCCTCGAAGCTCGACGAGCGGCAGATCCCCGTGTGGGTGCGTGATCGCGAGGGTCCACCCGACGGAGCCGTCTCAGCCTGAGCCTCATCCCAGGTCACACCGGCGTCGATAGACTCGGAAACGCGGGGACGTAGCTCAGTTGGTAGAGCACCTGCTTTGCAAGCAGGGGGTCGTCGGTTCGAGTCCGATCGTCTCCACCTCGCTGATCTCGTCGCGCAGGCAGTCCTCGCGGACGGGGCACCTCCGGCAGATGCCGAGCAGCGCCGCGACCCGTGGCGGGGTTCTCGAGCCCGGCGCCGGGTTGAGCACCCGGCGCCAGTCGTCGTACGGGGGCACCGCACACGCGGCCTGCGACGTCCAGGGACGCGAGGCGATCGCCTGTAGGACGGAGGGGGTGCCGGTGAGGCTGCCGGGATCACGGGTGACGCGGAGCCGGCGGGCGGTCGGCACCGCCTGAGTAGGCGGCGGGGCTCAAGGAAGTACGGAGCGGGGGGGTCGTACGCTGCGCGTGTGGCGAACGACCAGCAGCGACCGTGGTGGAGCAGTGGGGAGTTCAATCTGTGGCCGCCGCCCCCGTGGGGTTGCCTACTCGCCGCCGTGCCGATCTACCTCGCGTTCAGGCTGACGAAGTGGGTGCTGCGTCGCATCGGGGCCTCCGAGTAGAGATCCCGGCGAGTCGGGAAGGCGGGAGCGCCGCCGACGGACCAGATCGGAGAGCTGCGGACGCTGGGCGGACCGGGGTGCTCGGCGCCTCCGCCCTTCCCGACCGGCCTGCGAAGCCCTACCGTGGGCGCGTCCGCGGGGGGGAACTTCGGGTGTCCTTCAGCGATATGGGCCGGTCGCGCATCCATGCTGTGATGCGAGCGGAGGGTGAGGTTCTCAGGTTCCCCACGGACCGTGTCGAGGCATGGGCCCGCTTCGACACCTTCTTCCAGGAGGAACACGAGCGCCTCTTCAAGGCCCTCTACTTCGTCACCGGGAACCGCCATGACGCGGAAGAGGTGATGCAGGACGCGTTCTTGAAGCTCTGGGAGCGCTGGGACTCGATCCACGAGATCGAGGACCCGACCGGCTACCTGTTCCGCGTCGGCCTCAACGGGTTCCGTATGCGACGCCGCCGTGCGGCGATGTCGATCCGGAAGGTGGTCCCGGCGCCGGAGGCACGAGACCTGTTCCTCGACGCGGAGATGCGAACCGACGTGCGAGCGATGCTGCTCGGACTCACCCCGCGGCAGAGGGCGGCCCTCCTGCTCGTTGACCTGCTCGGCTACCCGTCCGAGCAGGCGGGGAGCATCCTCGGCGTCCGACCGTCGACCGTGAGGGCCCTTGCCACGCAAGGTCGCCGGGCCCTGCGAGCGGAGGAAGGAGCGCGGGATGCCTGACGTGCAGGAGGTGTTCCGCATGTCCACGCACGACGTCAAGCCCGATCCCGGTGCGCTCGAACGGCAGCACACCCACCAGCGTCGCCGGAGCGTCGGGAAGAAGGTCGGTGCCTTCGCCGTGGCGGCCGCGATCGGCCTGCTAGCGGTCGGCCTGATCCTGACGCAGACCGGTGGCACTGCCCCGACCCCGGTCGGCGACCCGACGCCGCCGCCGATCAGCCTGCAATCTCCGCCGCCCCCCTCGGCGGATGCGGTCGCGGAGAAGGTCGCGAGGGGCTTCCTCGGTGCGTACGGGGCCTTCGCCCCGAAGAGGGCGATGTCCTACGTCGCCGACGACGCCGATCTTTCGGGCCTGATCGAAACGCAGGTGTCGGCCGACCAGCAGGGCCTGTCCCTGCAGCTCGCCTTCTTCGAGGCCGAGGGCTACGAGCAGACCATCACCTCGTGCACGACGTCCCCCTTCGGCGACGACACCGCGGTCACATGCGGGTTCGACTTCCATGCGATCCGGTCAGGTGAGATCGGTCGCGGCCCGTTCAGCGGCAGCGACTTCACGCTGATCGTTCGCGACGGGGAGATCACCCGAGCCACGATGCACTGGGATGTCGAAGGGTTCTCCCCGCAGGTGTGGGAGCCCTTCGCCGAGTGGGTGTCCACGGCGCATCCGAAGGACGCGGAGGTGATGTACGTGGACGATACGCTCAGCAACTTCCGGCTCACCGAGGAGTCGATCCGGCTCTGGGAGCAGCGCTCGAGGGAGTACGTGAAGGCGGTCCGTAGCGGCGACGCCGAGTGATCGGTCGCGTCAGTCTGCCGGCGGCGGCTTCTGGCCCGGCATGAGGTCGACCTCGGACTCGTGCCAGGCGGGGCTGTCGCCGGCGGTCTTCACGTTGAAGCCGTAGTCGAACACGAGCGACCCACCGATCGCGGCGCCGACGAACATCAACAGAGCGGCCGCGAGCGACAGTCCGAGCGACAGGGTCGAGGTCGCCGGGTCGTCCCACATCCCGCGGCGCGTCATGATGTTCACCGACACGAGCGCCGACATCGCGATCATCGTCACGGCGTGCGCGTTGGCGGTCCTGCGAGCCTGTGTGCCCTTGGGCGCCGAGCGCCACCAGTCCACGAGCCCGGTGAGCGATGCGAAGGCGCCCACGATCGCGCCGCCGACCAGCACCCAGGTCACAGCATGGAACATCTCCTGCGCCCACGACGCGTCGCTCCAGACCCACGAGAGGGTGTCCCCCGCGGCCGCCAGGACGTAGGCGCCGATCGGCACGTCGGTCAACGGCGGATGGAACGGCTTGCCGCTGAACCCACGGAGACCGAGGAACTTCCTGCCCTTGAGCGTGAGCGCCGGTCGGAACGAGAAACGTCGTGGCATCGAACCCCCCTCGTCGGATGCAGGTCCCGAACCTATCCCATGTGCCCTGGCCGGGTGAAGCGGTGGCCGCACCGCCATCCAGAACGTCCGAACCGATCAGCCAGCTCGAGGGGGCTCAGACGGGACCCGGGTCGGCCTGCATGACCCGCTCGTGCGACGGGTGACCTGAGCGACTTGCCGTCATCGTGCGACCCATCGAGTATCCACACGTGGATCCACAGCCGCGTTTCGCATGGAACGGCGACAGCACGGTCGCCTACGAGGTCGTGGGGGATGGCCCCATCGACCTCGTGTACATGCCGGGCTACATCAACAACCTGGAGGCCGTCTGGGAGAACCCCCTGATGGCGCGCTTCTTGAAGCGCCTCTCGTCCTTCTCCCGGCTCATCGTGATCGACCGCAGGGGGATGGGGCTGTCGGACCGCCTCTCGCCGGAGGATCTCCCCGCCCTCGAAGAGCTGATGGACGACGTCGACGCGGTCCTGGATGCCGCAGGGTCCGAACGATCGGTGATCTTCGGGACCTCTGACTGCGGCGCGATCGGCGCGATGTACGCGGCGTCGCACCCAGACAGGACCGCCGGCTTGATCGTCTACGCGTCCTCGCCCTCGGGTGTCGACCCGGGCGATTGGGGGACCGCTTCCACCGACGTGTCGTGGGACGAGGAGGGGTGGCAGACGTTCCTCCACGACGTGCGTACCCGGTGGGGCACCCTCGAGTACGCCGAAGAGTCGCTGTCGTGGATCGATCCGTCGCTGAAGGGCGATCGACGGATGGTCGAGTGGTGGGCGCGCTTCCAGCGACTCTCGGTGACCCCCACCACGCTGATCGCGGTCGCGACGAACTACATGAAGCTCGACGTCCGCCCGATCCTTCCGACGATCGGCGTCCCGACCCTCGTCATGTCGCGGAGCGGAGACCTCCTCGAACCGGCAGCCGCCGGGCGTGACTACGCCGACCGGATCCCGGGCGCCTCGTTCGTGGAGCTGGCCGGTTCCGACCACCATCCGTGGGCGGGTGATCAGGACGCGGTCCTCGCCGAGGTCGAGCGCTTCGTTCGCTCGGTCCGTCGGGAGGAGGCCGCAGCCGATCGCGTGCTCGCGACCGTGCTATTCACCGACATCGTGGACTCGACCGCGCAGGCGGCCACCCTCGGCGACGCCGGGTGGCGCGAGGTCCGTGAACAGCACGACGGCATCGTTCGTGGTCAGCTCGGGCGGTTCCGCGGCCGCGAGATCAAGACGATGGGCGACGGGTTCCTGGCGACCTTCGACGGGCCCGCGCGGGGCATCCGGTGCGCCCGCGCGATCGCCGACGCGGTCTCGTCGCTCGGCGTCGAGGTTCGGTGCGGCCTCCACACGGGCGAGGTCGAACTCGACGGAGCCGATGTGTCCGGCATCGCCGTGGCGATCGGCGCGCGCGTCGGGGCGATCGCCGGCCCGTCGGAAGTGCTCGTGTCGCAGACCGTGAAGGACCTCGTCGTGGGGAGTGGTCTGGCCTTCGAGGACCGAGGTGTCGAGCGGCTCAAGGGAGTGCCCGACGAGTGGCACCTCTACGCCGCCGTCGGCGACGCCTGAAGCCCGTCGAGCACGAAGGCTCTGCCTTCCTCAGGGGAGGGGTTGCCAGTCGGCCTGGGTCGAGGCGTACGGCCGGTCCCGCAAGCGCCGCAGGCTCGTCCCGTCGGCGTCCATCAGCCACAGATCCGGCAGGAACAGCTCGCCGCGGTCGCTGGTGAACACGATCGAGGTCCCGCTCGGCGCGTACGCGGGCTCGGCGTCCCACTGACCGTGGGTGAGCGCCACGAACCCGGTCCCGTTCGGGTCGACGGTCGCCACCTTCGAGATGTTGGCGAACGTCCGCTGGAACACGATCAGCGAGCCGTCGGGTGACCACCCGACCTGGTGGTCGTAGCCGGGTGAGGTCGTCACCCGGCGGGTTGCCCCGGTGGCGAGGTCGAGGACCCACAGGTCGCCCACGTCGCCCTGATCGAACCCTCTCGTGAACGCGATCGTGGTGCCGTCGGGCGACCAGGCGGGCTCGAACTCGTTGCTGGGCCACGTGGTCACCCGGCGCACATGGGAACCGTCGACCCGCATCGTGGCGAGGTCGGGACCCTTCATCGAGAAGACCGTGGCGACCAGCCATCTGCCGTTCGGGGACCAGGCGGGGTCCCGCACGTCGATCCCGGTCGTCAGCCGGCGGAGGTCGCCTCCGTCCGCAGCCATCGACCACAGGGATCCGTGTCCGAAGGGGGCCTTCGTCCGCCAGAACGCGATCCGGGTGCCGTCGGGGCTCCAGGCGGGCGCGAACTCCATGCGCAACGGAGTCCGGGTGAGTCGGACCAGGTCCGTCCCGTCGGGGGCCATCGAGAACAGGTCGGTCTGGGTGAGCTGTTCGCGCGGAACCGGAGCTTCGTACGAGAAGACGATGCGACCGTCGGTCCCAGGGGCCGTGCCGACCGCCCGAGGCACCGGCACCAGCGCCCCACCTGCGAGCATCGCGACGACCAGGAAGATCCTGCGCACCAACGCCTCCCGAGGTCAGTATGCGCGTCGGTCAGGCAAGAACAACCCCCGCGAGCCACACCGCGATCATCGCGACGCCGGCTCCCAGCTGGATCCCGATCCCGATCCCGATCGCCACGAGCGCCTGCTTCGTCGACGACCACGCCGGGCTGAGGGATCGGTGGCGGATGAGCTCGGCCACGAACAGCGCGACCGGCCCTCCGATGAGCGCCCCGACGACCGGGATCACGAAGAACCCGATCACGACGCCCACCGCCGCGACCGCGAGGACCCACGGCGGCACCCCCGATCCGAGGCTCCGTCTCGCGGGGAGCGTGGTGGCGAGCGCGATCCCCGCGACGCCGAGCGCCGTGACGATCACGAACACCAGCCACCCGGCCGCTCCGGCGTCGCCGGCGAGCGCCCAGACGAACGCCGCGACCGCGATCACCGGGAGTCCCGGTAGGACCGGGATCACGACGCCCACGAGGCCGAGCAGCATCGCGAGCGCGACGAGGATCTCCAGGGCGGTCATCGTGGTCCATCCTCGCGCACCGGGGCGCCATCCGGCCTTGGCGGCGTCGGCTGCCTCGTATCCTCCAGGGGATGAAAGTCCCGCGGATCCCCGCGCTCCTCGTGGTCGGCCTGTTGCTCGTCGTACCTGCGTGCTCGTCCGACGGGGACGGTTCGGCATCGGCCGACGGGCCCCCCGCGACGAAGCCCCCGTGGGGCCTCGACGAGACGCCCGTGCCCACGAGCCAGGAGGAGATCGACGAGGTCCTCGCCGCGATGCCCACCGACCTCGACGGACTCACGGGTGCCGTGGGCGGCAACGAGATCGGGTACGGCGACGGGGGCATGGGCGAGGTCGCCGGCTCGATGGAGACGTTCCTGCGGATCATGACGATCGGCGGAGAGGAATACGGTCAGGGCGCCTCGTTCATCGGGGCGATCGTCCAGGGCGGTGGGATCGAGGTGGAGGGCCAGGAACTCGACCCAGATGCTCCGATCGTGTACCTGGCAGGGCTCACGCCGGCCGGTGACATCACCTACGCCAGCATGATGTGGGCGGAGCCCGCGTCCCCCTTCGTGCTGCTGATCCAGGGGACGTCGCCCGAGCAGCGCGAGATGCTGATCGCCGCCTACGAGCAGGCGGCCGCGACGGCCCTGGGCTGAGTCCGGGAAGCCGAGCGGCCCGGCGCGGAGGCCGGGCCGCTCGTACGTCCAGATCGGCTGCGCTACTTGCCCTTCGCCGCGTTCTTCAGCCCGGCGCCCGCCGAGACCTTCACGGCGTTCGTCGCTGGGATGTTGATCGTCTCGCCGGTGCGAGGGTTGCGGCCGGTGCGCGCACCACGCGCCACCCGCTCGACCGACAGGAAACCGGTGATCGTCACCTTGTCGCCCTTCGCGACGGCCCCTTCGATCGCGTCGATCGTGCCGTTCAGCACGGTGTCGACCGTCGACTTCGCGACGCCGGTGCTCGAGGCGACGGCCTCGATGAGCTCTCCCTTGTTCACGGACACCTCCCCGTGTCGTAGCTGGTGAACCTCTTCCGGCGGGCACCTTACACCGCCGGAACCCCGCGGGATCGCAAGCATCCACGGGTCCTTCACGCCGCTACGGGTTCAGGAGTCCCCGATGCGCGCCGAAGCAGAACCCGGAAAGCGGGGACGACGGGTCCCCCCACGGCCACACGACGGATGGGGATGATCGGCGGCAGGATCGGACGACGCGGAGCGCGATGGCCGCTGTTCGCGGCCCTCGCCGTCGTGAGCGGGCTCGCCGTGTTCGGTGCCTCGACGATGGGGGCGAGCTCGCTCGAGGCGAAGATCTCCGAGGCGGAGCAGAAGGCGGCGCGGTTCGTCGCGGACGACGTCGTCGCGTCCCTCGCGGGCTTCGATCTCAGTCAGGCGCTCCCCAAGGACGACGCGGATCGGTTGAGCGGCCGTCTCGCGAAGGGCGTCCTCGAGACCGGGTCGGTGGCACGTCTGCGGGTCTTCGCCTCGAACGGCACCCTCCTGGCCTCCAGCGACGAAGGCGACCGAGTGGGAAGCACGTCCACGGGCGACATCGACCTGATCCGTGCCGCTGCCGCCGGCGCGCTGGCGTCGTTGCCGGCGAGCGACCAGGTGGTCAGCGCAGGGAAGGCACAATCCCTCCAACTCCTTCAGGTCTACGTCCCGTCCACACCCGACGGCCCCGCGAAGGCGGCGGTCGGCGTGGATCTCCGCTACCGGCCGATCGTCTCGGCCGCCGCGCAACCGTGGGAGACGATCCAACTGGCTGCCTCTATCGCGGCCGTCGGGTTCCTGCTCTTCGCACTGTTCGAGCTCGCGAGGGCGATCTCCGCGAAGAGCCTCGCCGCACGCTCCGGTTTCGCAGGTGCCGACAGCTCCAAGGCGGCGGTGAAGGCCGCGGCGAGGGAGGCGAAGATCCGGCGTGCCCTCGAGGAGCAGGTGGAGGCGGCGCGGGCCGAGGCGCGGGCTCGCGAACAGGAGAAGACGGAGGCCGTGGGGCGGCTCACCGCGAAGCTCGAGGAGGTGTCCCGCAGGCTGGAGGAGGCGAACGTCCGTGTCGACGGAGCCGATCGCCGCCGAGCGACCGCCGCCGACGACCTCGAGGCTCGAGCCGAGCAGGCGGAGGCCCGCGCGGCCGAAGCCGAGGCGAGAGCGGGCGCCGCGGAGGCGCGCTCTCAAGATGCGGTGGCCACGATCGCGGGCCTCGAGGCGGCGCTCACCGATGCGCGGGCACACACACCCGACGACGCGCTCAGCCACGACGCGCTCAGCCACGACGCGCTCGCCGACGCCGAACGCCGACTCGCGGCGGCACATGACGTCGCCGAGCGGTTGCGCGCTGAGAGGGACACGGCCGCCGGAGAGCTCGAGCGGGTCCGTGCTGAGTTCCAGGGGGCACGTGAGGGACTCGAGGCGGTCCGTGCGGAGCTCGACGGCGCGCGACGGGAGGAGGCGGCGGCGTCCGCTCGGATCGCGGAGCTCGAGGCGGGGATCGCCGCGGGGGCCGGATCGGATGAGCAGCGTCGCGCCGAGCTGGAGGAGCTGCGAGAGCGGGTGACCGAGGCCGAGCGCGAGCTCGCCGCCGAGCGCCAGCGGGCGGCCGCGACGGAGGATGCTCGTGCGGATCTCGAGGCGAAGCTGGCGACCGCGGCGGCTCGTGGCGACGAGCTCGCTCCCGAACTCGAGGCCGTGAGGGCTCGGGCCGAGGAGGCCGAGCGTCGCGCGAAGGAACTCGAGGATCTGGGCCGCGAACTCCGAGCGAAGCTCGAGGACGCCGTCCGGGTGGGGGTGTCCGCCGACGAGGTGGTCGCGTCGGCACGGGAGGAGGCCGAAGGCCTCCGCTCGCAGCTCGAAGAGGCCCGTGTCGAGGCACAGGAGGGCCAGCGACTGCTCGAAGAGGCCCGTGTCGAGGCACAGCGCCTGGAACAGGCCGCGGCCGGTGATCGCGAGAGCGTGCACGCCGAGCTGGAGCAGGTCCGCGGCGAGCTCATGCGCGTGCAGGGGCAGCTCGAGTCCTCACAGGCCGACCTCGAGGCCGCGAAGGGCGAGCTGGCGACCCGCGACGGAGAGGTGACGGCTGCCCAAGGTGATCTGGCGTCGGCCCGTGACGAGCTGACCGCCACGCGTGACGAGCTGGCGTCGACGCATGCGGCTCTCGAGGAGGCCCGCGCCGAGGCGCAGCGCCTGGAGCAGGCCGCGGCCGGCGATCGCGAGAGCGGGCACGCCGAGCTGCAGCAGGTCCGCGCAGATCTGCTCGCCGTGCAGGGGCAGCTCGAGTCCTCTCGGGCCGACCTCGAGGCCACGAAGGCCGAGCTGGCGACCGCACACGACGAGCGTTCCACCCTCACGGAGCGGCTCGCCGCGACCGAGACGGACCTCTCGAGCCAGGCGGCGGACGTCCGTGCCGAGCTCGAGACCGAGCGCGAACGCTCACGGCGGGCAGAGGCGCTCGCGACCGAGGCCGCTGCCCGGGCGGAGCATCTCGAAGGGGAAGCGGCGGCACTCGGACGGACGCTGGAGGAGGAGCGGGTCCTGCGAGCCGATGCGGAACGCTCGATGGCTGAGGCGCGCGCCAGGGTGGAGTCGGCCGAGCAACGAGCCAGCGAGGCTTCGGGCCGCGTGGAGATGCTCGAACGCTCCGTGCATGACCTGACGGAAGAGGCCGACGGGATGCGGTCGACCCTCGACACCGCGCGGGAAGAGCTCGCCCGGTCGGGCTCCGCCGCCGAGATGGCCGAGGCGAAGGTCGTCGAGCTGACGACGGCGCTCCAGGCGCGTGACGCGCTCGTCGGTGAGCGAGACGCGCGGATCGTCGAACTCGAGGCACGGGTGGCACGAGCGCAGGAGGAGATCGAGGCGAACGAACGCGCTCGCTCCGAGCCGTCTCCACAGGCCCAGCCCGATGACGACCGGGTCGCCGAGCTGGAGCGTGAGCTGGCCGAGATGAACGACGAGCTCGGGCAGTCTCAGCAACGTCTCCGCCGCGCCTACGCCGACGCGGAGAGCGCCCGGGCCCAGCTCGAGGCAGCGAACCCGCGGATGGGCCTCACGGGCGACGCAGCGGCAGCCGAGGAGGTTCAGCGGCTGCGGGTCGAACTGGGCCACGCGATGGAGCGGGCATCGGCGGCGGAGAACCGGGCGTCCCAGTTGCAGGCGGACCTGGCAGAGGCGAGAGCGAACGTCGACGCGGCGCCGCGGAACGGGTCCGACGACGACCTGGACGGCCGCGAGGACGAGGACCGTAGCCTGCGCTTCCGCCTCGCGCGCAACGCGGCGCGGAAGAAGGGCCTCGGCGAAGAGGAGATGTGGTCCTGAGCCGTCGCCTCGGGCATGATGTGGCGATGCGTCGCCTGCTCATCGTGTCCGGCCTCGCGATCGTGGTCCTCGCGGCCGCGGCCGGGACGGCAGCCTCGGCCGGTGGATACCGATCCTCCGTCAGCCGGCTCCCGGAGGGGGTGCGCGAGATGATGCGCGGCTCCTCCTGGCGACCGGGGTGCCCGGTCGGGCTGAACGACCTGCGGCTGGTCCGCGTCACGTACGTGGGGTTCGACGGGGAACCGCACCCGGGCAAGCTGGTCGTGCATCGGTGGTTCGCCGACGAGATGGTGTCGGTGTTCCGCAAGCTGTTCCGGGAGGGCTTCCCGATCCGGCGGATGCGGCTCGTGGACCGCTACGGCGCGAACGATATGGACTCGATGAAGGCGGACAACACGTCCGCGTTCAACTGTCGCTATCGCGGCGGGGTGTGCTGCACGTGGTCGATGCACGCGTACGGGAAGGCCATCGACATCAACCCGGTCGAGAATCCCTACGTGGGGTCCTGGGGGGTGTCGCCGCCGAACGGGGCGTCGTACGTGGATCGCAGCGACCGACGCCCGGGCATGATCTTCCTGAAGGACAGGGTGTGGTGGGCGTTCCGGTCGATCGGCTGGGAGTGGGGGGGGACATGGTCCGCTTCGAAGGACTACCAGCACTTCTCGGTGAACGGCCGATGAGCGCACACTTCGACGGTTCAGGACCGGCCCGAACGTGTCGAAGACACTTCCGTGACATCCACCGTCGGTCGGCCCTGACCGGGGATCGACCGTCGAACTGAGCGTATGAAGACGACGAGGACATCCCCACGAGGACGCCGGGCCCTGATGATCTGGGTCTGGGCGACCGTGCTCCTGTTCGGGGTGTTCGCCGCCGTCCGCGTGGGGGCGAGCCGCAACCTCGACGAACAGATCGCGGAGGCCCAGCGTCGATCGGTCGGGCACGCCGCGGCGATCGGGCGGGGCGTGGAATCACGCGAGGGAACGATCTATCCGGCGTTCAACCAACGTGAGCTCGCGACGCTGGTCCAGGCAGAGATCTTCGACGACCCGACCGTGGCTCGTGTTCGTCTCTATGGAGTCGACGGGGTGCTCCTGTTCGCGACCGACCGAGACGTTCGCCGCGGGAGCATCCAGGCGCCCAGCGAGGATCCTGGGGTCACGGCAGCCGCTTCCGGCTCTTCCTATCGTTCGATCGTTCGCACGGACTTCACCCGGTCCACGGTGGGGGCCGAGGGCGCGGACACCGAGCTGCTGCAGTCGTTCGAGCCGCTGAAGGACCCCGACCGGATCGAGCCGATCGGGGTCGTGGAGGTGGACTTCTTCATGGACGCCCTCGGCGCAGCCGCCGTGGGCGAGGCCGACGGTGTGCTCACGCTGATCGCGCTCGCTGCCCTCGCCAGCCTGGCGGTCGCCGTCGTGCTGTTCCGGCGTCGCGTGGGGAGCTCCGGTGCGGCTCCCGAGGACGCCGAGGTCGAGCCGCCACAGCTGGGCTTGGTCGAAGAGGCTGCGGAGGTGGACGCGAGCCCCGCTCCGCCGGTGGTCGAGGAGGACGAAGGCCACGTCGTCGAGCCGGCGGCGGCCGACGAGGACCACGAGCTCGCCCTCGAGCCCCTCGCTGAGGACGATCTCGATGCCGAGCTGGCCGCGATGACGTCGGGCTCTGCCGACGGTGCCCATCTCGGGCCGGATGCCGGGCTTGACGCGGGCGAACGAGTCGCAGAACTCGAGGAACGTGTCCGTGCGGCGGAGCAGGCGGCCGAGGCAGCCGAAGAGCAGCTCGCGCAAGCCGACCCTCAGAGCCCCGAGGCGTTGGAGCTACGCGCGCGACTGGCGAAGACCGCCGCACGCAAGAAGCTCTCCTCGTCCGACGACCCGGCCTAGGGCGTCACCAACCGAGCGCGTCCACCCCGTAGGTATCCCGCAGACGGACGTCCACCTCGTCGGCCGAGAGCAGTCGGTGCGGCTCCATCCCGTAGCGTTGCGCAACCTCGAGGTGCGCCCAGCACAGCGGGATGAGCTCGTCTCGCGGGAACCACCCGACCACCGCCGGTCGCGACCCCGTCGGCCCCCAGACCCAGAAGCAGAACTGACACACGAGGGCGAGCCGCTGCGGGTAGCCGAACTCGCCTCGATACCCGAGGTCGTGCTCGATCACCCGACCCCAGAGGGCGACCCGCCCGAGGACCGCGGGCGTGCGCGTGCGTCGCAGGATCTCCGCCTCGTGCGTCCCGTAGAGGCCGCACGAGCACGTGAGGTGCGGGGCCGAGTGCATCCGCGCGTGCTTGCAGGCCGCGCGTGCAGGCTCCATCGGCTTCCAGGGCCGCGCTCGGCCGACGACCGGTCGCATCAGCAGATCGGTCCCATCCCGGCGCCCCGTCAGGGCCCACGCTCGCCACGCCAGGATCGGCTCGGTGGCGACGTCGGTCGCGAGGTCCGCGACGGTCCCCGGCCGCAGGCTCACGGCGCCGCGGGCTCCGCCGGTGCCGGGTCCGGGACAGGGGTCGTCTCGGGCGCGGGGAGCGCATCGGGCAGCTCCTCGGGCAGCGGCAGCGAGGCGGGCTCGACCTCGATGATCCGTTTGGGACGGCCGATGTTCACGGGCAACAACCTCCACCACCGCGCGCGCAGCGCGGGTGTCCAGGGTACCCCGGGGTCGTGGGAACGCGGAACCCCTCAGCCGCGGGCCAGCCGCCAGATCCCCGTAGGACCGCTCACGTAGAGCCTCCCTCCCGGGTCCCCGCTCCATCGAGTAGATCACGGTCGGCATCGTGAGCACGGTCCGGGCAGACCCTTCGAACCCGGTCCGTGCAGGGTTCATGTCGAGGGCGCGGACCTGCGACGTGTTCACGTCGCCGAACAGGAGATCGCCGCCGAGCCTCGGTCCGAGGTCGCAGCTCACGCAGAAGGCCGCGCCGGTGATCCCGATCGTGTCGGGGAAACGCGCCTTCGGGAACCGCCGTGGCGCCGGACCATCGGCGTTCGTGTCCGCCGCCGTCGGCGACGCCGAGCAGCGCCAACTCGGGCCCCACGCGAAGTTGCCGCCCTTCACGATCAGGTTGATCTCGTCGTTGCACGCCGGGCCGTTCTCGGTCTCCCACAAGCGTCCGGTCTTCGGGTCGAACGCCGTCCCGAACGAGTTGCGGATCCCGAAGGCCCAGATCTTCGTGCCGAACGGGTTCGTGGCCGGGGCGGTGCCGTCGGGTCGGATCCGCAGGATCTTGCCGCGAGGGTTGGCCAACCGCTGACTCGTCGCCGGGTTGGCGTTGTCGCCGGTGACGATCCACAGGTTGCCATCCGGGCCGAACTCGATGCGGCCGCCGTTGTGGTTCGTGGCGTCCGTGACCCGCCACTTCAGCAGGACGCGCCGGCCGACCGGCGTGAGCCCGTCCGCGCGGATGCGCCACAGCTGGTTCTGCAGGGCACCCCCGGCGCCGGTGCGCGTCACGTAGGCGTACACGAAGGGCTTGGCGGGCCACCGTGGGTGCAGCGCTACGCCGAGGCCGCCCCGCTCGCCGTCCGCGTTGACGTCCGGAACGTCGAGGAAGAGGCGGTCCCTGCCCGTGCGGGGCGTGAGGATCCGGATCTCGCCGGAGTCCTTCTCGATGTACCAGATCCGACCGTCGGGATCGAACGTGAACCCGGTGGGCTTCTGCAGGTCGCCCTTCACGAGGACGGCCCGAACCCCGGTGGCTCTCCCCGCGACGGGGTCGGCCTGGGCCGTGCCGGGAAGGGCGAGGATGAGCGCGGTCGCGAGGAACATGCGGACGATCCGCATCGGGACACCTCCTGTGGGGGTGACGTTCGGCTGTGGGAGCATGGCGGCCGTGACCGTCGTGCCCCCTTCGGTGTTCGGAGCGCCCGTGCTGCGCACCGAGGATCCGAGGTTTCTGCGTGGCGACGCTCGATACGTGGAGGACCTGGACATCGCGGGCTCGCTCCGGGCGGTGTTCGTCCGCTCCATCTTCCCGCATGCGACGGTGAACGGGGTGGGCGGGCTGGAGGAGGCTCGTGCGATGCCGGGCGTGGTCGCGGTGCTCACCGCCGACGATCTCGATCTGGCGCCGATGCCCCCGTCGGGCAACGTGGAGGCGCCGGTCCACGAGGAGCTGACGCAGCCGTTCCACCGGGAGGTCCTGGCGCGCGACCGGGTGCGGTTCGTCGGGGAGGCATACGCGCTCGTGCTGGCCGAGACGCTCGGGCAGGCGGAGGACGCCGCGGAGGTCGTGTGGCTCGACGCCGAGCCGGTCGATGTCGTGCTCGATCCCGTCGAAGCCTCCGGGCCCGACGCTCCGCTCCTGTGGCCGACGATCGGGACGAACATCGCGCACCGGTTCGAGAGCGCCTGGGACGACGACGTCCTCGCCGGCGCGGACGTCGTCGTGCGCGGGCGCTTCGTGAACCAGCGGCTCGCGCCGGTCCCGATGGAGCCGCAGGCGTTCGCGGTCGTTCCCGACGCCGACGGGGGACTCATGATCTGGGCCTCGACCCAGGTGCCGTTCGACGTCCGCACCGACGTCGCCGACGCGCTCGGTCTGGATCGACGCCGCGTGCACGTCGTCGCGCCCGACGTGGGTGGAGGGTTCGGGGCGAAGCTGCAGGTCTACCCCGAGCAGCTCGCCCTCGCTCGCGCGGCCGTCATCAGCGGGCGTGCGATCCGGTGGGTCGAGACGCGGAGCGAATCGATGCTCGGGTTGACCCACGGGCGTGCCCAGATCCAGGAGGTCGAGATCGGCGCGCGGCGCGACGGGACCGTCGTCGGGATACGCGCCGACATCACCGCCGATATGGGTGCGTACCCGATCGGTGCCTATCTGCCGACGACGACCACCGAGATGCTGTGCGGTGTCTATCGGATCGGCAAGGTCGCCTTCCGAGGGAGGTCGGTCGTGACGAACGCCACGCCGGTCGCCCCGTACCGGGGCGCGGGCCGCCCGGAAGCCGCGGCCCTGATCGAGCGCGCGATGGACCTGGTCGCTGCCGAGCTCGGGCTCGACGTCGTGGAGGTCCGCCGCCGCAACCTGATCGAGCCGGGCGACGAGCCCTACACGACCGCTGCGGGCGCGACGTACGACTCGCGCGACTACGAGAAGGCGCTCGACGAGGCGTTGCGGCTCGCCGACGTCGAGGCGCTCCGGGCGGTGCAGCGGGAACGACGGACCCGCGGCGACGTGCCGCTGCTCGGGATCGGAGTGTCGCTCTACGTCGAGGTCACCTCGTTCTTCTCGAAGGAGTTCGCCCTGGTCCGGGTCGAAGACGACGGCTCGATCACGGTCCACGTCGGGACCACCGCGAACGGTCAGGGCCACGAGACCGCCTTCGCCCAGATCGCCGGCGGGATCCTCGCCGTGCCGATCGAGCGCGTGCGCGTCGTCCATTCCGACACCGCGGTGGTCGAGCGGGGCGAGGGGACGTGGGGCTCCCGGTCGCTCCAGGCAGGTGGATCATCCGTCGCGCTCCGCGCCGGCGAGGTCGTGGATCGAGCTCGGGAGCTGGCCGCCGCGCTCCTGGAGGTCGACGTGGCGGACCTCGAGGGGCCGATCGACGGGGGGTTCCGGGTCGCCGGCGCGCCGGAGCGGGAGGCGTCCTGGCAGGAACTCGCCGCCGAAGCCAGCCGGAGGGACGAGCCGCTCGCGGCGAAGGGTCGCTACGCCGAGCCCGGCTCGACGTACCCGTTCGGTGCGCACGTGGCGGTCGTCGAGGTCGATCCAGAGACGGGCAAGGTGTGGCCCCTGCGCCACGTGGCGGTCGACGACTGTGGCCGGATCCTCAACCCCATGCTGGTCCGGGGCCAGCAGCACGGGGGGATCGCCCAGGGGATCGCGCAGGCGCTGTACGAGGAGGTGCGGTTCGACGATGCGGGCAACCCGATCACGGGGAACCTCACGAGCTACCTGATGCCGAGCGCGGCCGATCTCCCGCCGATCGAGGCCGCGAACACCGAGACGCCGACCGGGCTCAACCCCCTGGGCGCGAAGGGGATCGGCGAGTCCGGGACGATCGGCGCCACGCCGGCGGTCCAGAGCGCCGTCGTCGACGCACTGTCCCACATGGGGGTCCGGCACGTGGACCTCCCGTGCTCTCCCGAGCGGGTGCTGGAGGCGCTCCGGGACGCAACTGCCGTGCGGTAGCCGGACCCGTGTAGCGTACGCGCATGACCGAGATGCCTGTGTGGGAGCGCCGGTTCCGCGCCCCGACGATCACCCTGCCCCATTGGTCCCGTCACGCGCCGGACCGCACCGTCTTCGAGTCCAACGAGAGCGGGATCTGGCAGGTCCACGCGTGGGACGTCGCGACCGGGGAACGCCGTCAGGTCTCGACCCATCCCGTCGGCGTCACGGCGGGGTTCGCGTCGCTCGATGGCTCCGAGGTCCTCTTCTGGCAGGAGGACACGGGTGACGAGACCGGACGCTGGCTGGCGCAGGCGTGGGAGGGCGGTGGCGACGAGCCATTCCTCGAAGGGGTTCCCGTCGGATGGTCCGAGGGGATGGCGCAGGCGCCCGGGGTGGTCGCGATCGGCATCAGCGACCGGGACGGCTTCGGCCTCTACGTGAGCCGCGACGGCGCACCGGCGACCCGGATCGCGTCGTCGTCCGAGTCGATCGTCCTCGGCGGCGGCTACGAGGGGCGCGTCGACATCGCGGCGTTGTCGGCGGACGGTTCGCTCCTGGTCGTGGAGCACGCGGAGCACGGGAACCAGCTCCACCCCGCCCTTCGCGTGTTCGACACGAGAACGGGCGCGGTCGTGGCCGACCAGCGGGACGAAGGGCTGGCCCTGAGCGCGATGGCCTGGTCACCGCTGGCGGGTGACCAGCGTCTCGCGGTGGTGCACGAACGGACCGACCGTGAACGACCGGCGCTGTGGGACCTCGGTGACGGCTCGTGGACGGACCTCGCGATCGACCTGCCCGGAGACGTTCGCGCGGTCGACTGGTGGCCGGATGCGTCGGCCCTCCTCCTCCGGCATGCCTTCGAGGGACGTCACGAGCTGATCCGCTACGACCCGGCGACCGGTGCGGCGGTGCGGATCCCCACGCCGCCTGGCGTGGTCGACGACGCCCGAGTTCGGCCCGACGGGACGGTCTGGTTCCTGCACTCGGACGGGGAGCGACGTCAGCGGGTGCTCGACGATGCCGGCAACGAGGTGGTCCGACCCGAGGGGCTCGAGGCGCCTCCCGGCCGGCCGTTCGAGTCGTGGCACTTCACGAACCGACACGGCCAGACCGTTCACGGCTTCCTGATCGCGCCCGAGGGAGAGGGGCCGTTCCCGGTCCTGATGGACGTGCACGGGGGCCCGACGTGGCTCTACGAGGACCGCTACATGCCCGACGTGCAGGCCTACGTGGACCTGGGGTTCCTGGTCGCGATCGTGAACTACCGGGGTTCCACGGGCTATGGACGTACCTGGCGCGACGCGCTGAACGGGAACGTCGGGTTCGCCGACGTGGACGACGTGACCGATGGGCTCGAGGACCTGGTGGAGCGTGGCCTCGTCGATCCCGATCGCGCCGTCGTCGCGGGCTGGTCGTGGGGCGGATACATCACGCTGATGGAGGTCGGTCGAGAGCCCGGACGCTGGCGCGCCGCGATGGCGGGTGTCCCGGTCGGCGACTACGTGCGCGCGTACGAGGAGGAGGCGCCGAGCCTCCAGGCGATGGATCGAGCCCTGATGGGGGGGACCCCTCAGGAGGTGCCGGATCTCTTCCAGCGCGGGAACCCCCTCACCTACGTGGAACACGTGGCCGCACCGGTGCTGTTCGTGATCGGCGAGAACGATTCACGCTGTCCGCTCGGACAGGCGCTCGCCTACGTCGATCGGATGAAGGAGCTCGGCAAGCCCCACGAGACGTACCTGTTCTCGACCGGGCACGGCTCCCACGAGACGGACGAGGAGGTCCGCCAACAGCGGGTGATCCTCGGGTTCCTGAAGACGAACGTGCCCGGACTCACCGACATCTGAGCCCGGGCAGGTCGTGGATCGAACGTCTCAGACGACGCCTTGGTCGATCATCGCGTCGGCGACCTTGACGAAGCCGGCGATGTTCGCGCCGTCGACGTAGTTCCCGGGGACGCCGTACTGCTCGGCGGTGGCCCGGACGTTCTCGTGGATCGACTTCATGATCATCTGCAGGCGCCGGTCGAGGTCGTCGCGTTCCCACGCGATCCGGCTGGCGTTCTGCGACATCTCGAGACCGCTGACCGCGACCCCTCCGGCGTTCGCGGCCTTCGCCGGGCCGTAGAGGACCTTCGCCCTGAGGAAGCGCTCCACGCCGTCGGGGACCGTGGGCATGTTGGCGCCTTCGCTGACCAGGTAGACCCCGCCGTCGAGCAGGTTCTGGGCGTCGACGTCGTTGATCTCGTTCTGCGTCGCGCTGGGGAAGGCGCAGTTCGCCTCGATCGCCCACATGGGGTTCGAGTGTCGGGCCGGGTCGACCGCCGTGAACTCGGCCTCCGGGTACTTCTCGACGTACTCCATGATCCGACCGCGCCGGACGTTCTTCAGGTCCATCACGTACTCGAGCTTCTCGGCGTCGATCCCGTCCTTGTCGTAGATGAACCCGCCGGAGTCGGACAGGGTGACTGGCTTGGCGCCGTAGTCGAGCAGCTTCTCGACCGTGTACTGGGCCACGTTGCCCGAGCCCGACACGAGGCAGGTCTTGCCCTCGAGCGTCTCGTCGCGCGTGGCGAGCATCTCCTGGGCGAAGTACACCGAGCCGAAGCCGGTGGCCTCCGGACGGATCAGCGAGCCTCCCCAGCTGAGTCCCTTGCCGGTGAGCACGCCCGTGAACTCGTTCTTGATCCGCTTGTACTGCCCGAACAGGTATCCGATCTCACGGCCGCCCACGCCGATATCGCCTGCCGGGACGTCGGTGAACTGCCCGATGTGGCGCTGAAGCTCCGTCATGAAGGACTGACAGAACCGCATCACCTCACCGTCGGACCGCCCCTTCGGGTCGAAGTCAGCCCCGCCCTTGCCGCCGCCCATCGGGAGCGTCGTCAGGGCGTTCTTGAAGACCTGCTCGAACGCCAGGAACTTCAGCATGCCGAGGTAGACGGTGGGGTGGAATCGCAGACCGCCCTTGTACGGGCCGATCGCGCTGTTCATCTCGACACGGAAGCCGCGGTTCACCTGGACCTCACCGAGGTCGTCGACCCAGGGGACGCGGAACATGATGACGCGCTCGGGCTCGACCATCCGTTCGAGGATGCGGGCGTCGACGTAGCGGGGGTTGAGCCGCAGGACGATGTCGACCGAGTCGGTCACCTCGTGGACGGCCTGATGGAACTCGGGCTCGCCGGGGTTCTTCGCCGTGACGGACGCCATCAGCTTCTTCGAGTACTCGCTCATGAGGGACCTCCGTGTGTTCATACGCGTGGCCATGGGTGGAGGGGTGAGGGAAGGGCGGCTGGTGCTGGGCGGCCCGAAGGCACACGAGCATCGGGTGCTCGTCCACGTCGACTCCGGGCGTGTATCGCCTCCCCGCTCGGCGGTGTCGCGAGACCGCCGAGGGAACCTTTCCTCGTTGGCGCAAGCATAGGTTCCCCTGACCCCCGTTCAAAGGCACGGATGGTCCCGCCCCGAGGGGGCCGGTTGGACCGCGACTGCTACGGTGGTCGGCATGCCGAAGTGGCTCGCGATCGTCACCGCGCCGCTCGTCGCCTTCGCGATCTGGAAGGTCGGGATCGCATCGCTGCGATCGTTGGGCGGTCAGGCGCCGGGGTCGCTGGACGAACAGAAGCCACCGGACGAGCCCGAAGATGTCGAGGATCTCGACGTCTACCTCGTCTGTGGCGAGTGCGGAACGGAGTTCCGCGTCTCGAAGTTGGGCGAGTTGCAGATCCCCCGCCACTGTGGCGAGAAGATGCATCTCGTCCAGCGTCCGAGCCCCGCGTGACCCGTTCCCGCCGGGTTATCCACGGCAGTTTTCCACGTTTGGCACGTTGGATCTCCGCCGGTTATCCACAGTCCATGAACACCCAGCGAACACCGCGGGTCTTTCCACCATGTGGAGAACCCCTGTGGAGGAATGACAGCGATGTGATTCGACGGTGGGGCTGCGACTCAGCGCCAGAAGGTGACCCCGAAGAAGCCCACCGCGATCAGCCCCAGTCCGGTGACGAGCCAGGTGTTCGAGGCCGAGTCGCCGCGCGTGTAGTTCCACACGATCACGACGACCCCGATCCCCATGATCGCGAGCATCAGCGGTCCGTACCAACGCGGGCTTGCCTTCGATTTCTTCCGCTTCTGGGGTTCCAGCTGGTAGCGGGTGTTCGTGCGCTTCTGGCGGCCTCGGGACTCCGGCATGGCGCTCATGGTACCGGTGCGGGGCCGGGTTCGAGCGTCAGTGTCGCCACGGTTGCGGCCTCGATCGCGGCGGGCGAGAAGGCGAGCGGGCGGAGCTCACCCGCCGCGTAGAGGTCGATCTGGTCGGCCCAGTGCGGCGACGCGGGATCGCCGCTGTTCCCGCTCGGCAGGACACCGGCGCTGCGGTCGAGGTCGGAGAGGTCGTACACGACCCGCCACGACGGGATCACCGCCGTCGCGAAGCCCTGGGTGCCGTCGATCCCCGCCTGGTTCACGGTCTGTTCGTCGCCACCCCACGGCAGGTCGGCCGCGACGAACAGCTCCTCGAGCCCCGGGATCGACGCGAGCGGGTGGGCGAGGCGGAGCCGGTGGAGCTCGCCCCAGGTTCGGCCGTCGGCCCGGCCGATCGCGTCGTCGAGCGCAGCGCGGAGCAGGTCGTCGTCGAGCCAGCCGTCGTGGCGGTCGCGCAGGAGGCGAGGCAGGGCTACGCACCGGAACGGTTCGCGCCACGCGAGGTACGCGTCCGTCAGCTCCTCACCGAGTCGCGGCGTCAGCACTCGCCGGGCGATCTCGTCGCACCACGTTTCGAAGAGGGCGGCCGGGACGGAGTCGGCGGCGAGGTCGCCGTCCCACGCGTCCAGCTGGGTCAGGGCGTCGCGCTGGGCGTCGGTGGCGGGTGCGAGGGTGGCCAGCATCGAGCGGGTCTCGCGGGCCGGGAGCGACACCGTGTCGGTCTGGATCGCGGCCATCGAGGCGACGTCGTGTTCGTCGCGCGCCGCCAGCAGGTCGCCGATCCGTCGGGCTCGGTAGGGCTGGTGGAAGTCGTGCGAGATCGGATGGGGGCTGTCGGTGGCGAGCAGTCCGTCGTTCGCCGTGACGATCGCTCCCTCGCCGGGGTCCCGGAGCGTCGGGAGGTCGTCGGGGGCGATCCACCCGGCCCACTCGGCGGCCGGCGTTCCGGAGACCACCGGTCGCAGGCCGTCTCCCTGGGCGCGGACGGGGTGCCGGCCCGTGCACTGGTATCCGATCGTGCCGTCGACGTCGGCGTACACGAAGTTCTGCCCCGGACACCCGACCTGGAGCGCCGCCGTGCGGAACTCCTCGAAGCTCCGTGCGCGTGCTGCCTCGAGGGCGATCGTCGGACGCATGCCGTGCTCGTGACCGGTCCAGTGCAGGGCGTACGGGCGTGCGAGCGGCTCGTAGGTGGGCGAGAGCATGCCGAGCGGCGCGGTGTCGAGGACCGGGCCGTACCGCGTCTGGCGCACCTCGACCCGGCGAGGCTCGGGTTCCCCGCGGACCACGATCTCCTCCACGCGCGCGCCCGTGACGTCGTCGTCGCCGACCTCGACGAGGTCCTGGACGTCGCCCGTGACGTTCGTGGCCCCCCACGCGTGGTGCGGCGTCGCGCCCAGGATCACCCCCGGCGTGAAGGTGAGTGCTACGCCGCGGACGTCGAGGTCGGGCGCGCGCAGGTGCACCTCGAACCACGCCCCCGGCTGGAGCGCGAGCAGGTGCGGATCGTTCGCCAGCAGCGGTTTCCCGGACACCGTGCGTGATCCTGCGAGCACCCAGGCGTTCGAGCCCAGACCGGTACCGCCTGAGACCGGCGGCATCAGGAGTCCGGCGACGTCGTCACCCGCCCGTTCGGCGATCCGGGCCCGCAGCAGCTCCTGCTCGTGGTTGTTCGATAACCCCCAGGCGAGGTAGGCGAACCCGGCCGCCCAGATCCCTGGGTCGTCGGGGAGCTCGGGCGCCAGGTCGAGCAGTTGGTACTCGAGCGGGCGCGAAGGCATCGCGTCGATCCAGGCCCGGACGCCGGCGCGGAAGCGGGCATGCATCGCGTGATCTCGATCGTCCCACGTCTCCAGGTAGCGCCGCCCGGCCTGGTGCAGGCCCACGGTGCGGACGAACCGGTCAGCCTCGAATGCGCGCTCACCGACGACCTCGGACAGGCGTCCCGTCGCGGCCCGGAGCGCCAGGTCCAGCTGGAAGAGCCGCTCACCGGCCGTGACGAGACCCTGTGCGAACCACAGGTCTTCGAGCGAGTCGGCGTCGATCACCGGGACGCCCCACGCGTCGCGTCGCACGGTCGCGTCTTCACGGAGACCGGCGATCTCGAGCCGCCCCTGCAGGGGGAACGCGGACGCCGCGGCCTGGGCGCGGAGCGCGTCGATGAGCCCGCTCATCGACGTCCGTCCACCTGCGTGTTCCCCAGCCAGCTCTGGTACAGGCGCGCGTAGACCCCGTCGCCCGCGGCCAGCTCGTCATGGGTACCGACCTCGACGATCTTGCCCGCATCGAACACGAACACCCGGTCCGCGTGCTCGGCCGTCGACAGCCGGTGCGCGATCGTCACGGTCGTGCGTCCCACGGACACACGGCGGAGCGCCTCGGTGATCCGCCGCTCGGTCGCCGGGTCGACCGCGCTCGTCGCCTCGTCGAGGATCAACAGACCGGGGTCGCTCAGCTGCGCCCGCGTGAGCGATACGAGCTGGCGCTCCCCGACGGACAACGCCTCGCCCCGTTCCCCGACCCGCGTGTCGAGGCCGGCGGGCAGCGACGTGACCCAGTCCCCGAGCCCCAGCTCGGCGAAGGCCGTCTCGACATCACGATCGCTCGCATCCGGCCGTCCGTACCGGACGTTGTCGCGGACCGTCGTGTCGAACAGGAAGCCGTCCTGAGGCACCATCCGCACGCTTCGGCGCCGCGACCCCGGCGCCACGTGACGCAGGTCGACCCCGCCGACCTCGACCCGCCCCTCGACCGGGTCGGCCAGACGCGCCATCAGCTTCACGAACGTGGACTTGCCGCTGCCCGTCTCGCCGACGATCGCGACGTGCGCGCCGGCCGGGACGTCGATCGAGACGCCTTCGAGGACCTTCGGCCCCGACCGGTAGCGGTAGCCGACGCCGGCGGTCGTCACGGACAGCGCTCCGTCAGGGAGCGCGACGCCGGGGTCGGGTTCCGTGATCTCGACCGGGAGGTCCTGGACCGCCAAGATCTTGCGCCACGCGGCGATCGCGTTCTGCGTCTCGCTGTAGACCTCGGGCAGGTCCGTGAACACATGGAGGAACACGTCGGCGAGGAACAGGAACGCGCTGACCTTCCCGAACGTCAGTCCCCACTCGGGCCCGAACGCGGCGCCGAGCCCGATCACCATCGACAACGACAGCGCGTAGAAGACCGACGAGAGGGGCCACAGGGTCGCCGCGCGCAGGTGGGCGACGACCTCCGCCTGGTACCGGGCCTGGATCGCCTGTTTCACCTTGCGGTCGGTGCGGTCCTCGAGCCCGTACGCGCGCACGACCGCCGCGCCCATCACCGATTCCGAGACCTCGGAGAGCATCTCGCCGACCCGGGTCCGGGCGGCGTTGAACGCGGCGGTCAGGCGCGACTGCATCGCCCACACCACCAGGAGCAGAGGCGCGATCATCAGAACTATCGCGATCGTGAGCTGCCACGCGTACACGAGCATCAGACCGAGCGCCCCGACGAGTTGGGTCAGCGAGATGATCCACGCGATCGCGCCCCACTCCATGAACAGCTGCAGGGCGTCGGTGTCGGCGGTCACCCTCGCCACGAAGACACCACGCTTCTCCTCGGACTGCTCGGCGATCGAGATCCCGTGGATGTGGGCGAAGGTCCGCACGCGCAGGTGCATCAGGGCCTCCTCGGCAGCCCTGACCAGCCGCCTCGCCGCCGCCCGTGCCGCGACGAAGGTGAGCACCACCAGCCCCAGCGCCGCCGCACACACCCTCAGGATGTAGTCGGGCCGGAACTCCGGGTCGAACCCGTTGTCGAACACGAGCTGGATCAGCACGGGTGTGACGAGCGACGAGACCGTGACCCCGAGGGAGACGACGACCGTGAACCAGAGCCCCTTCCGCAGCTCCGGGCTCTCGCGAAGCCCTCGTCGCAGGACCGCCCACGCACCCTGGAGCTGCGGCGACACGGGGATCACGTCGTCGTTCACGCGCGGGGTCTCGAGCTCGACGGGGCTCATCGCTCCTCCAGCTCGTAGGCGTGGATGATGGCGGCGTACCCGGGCGAGGTCACGAGGAGCTCCTCGTGCGTGCCCGTCGCGGCGACGCGACCGTCCTCGAGGAAGACCACGCGGTCGGCGAGCCTGATCGTGGACAGCCGGTACGCCACCACGATCAACGTCGTCGAGAGCTCTTCACGGAGCGCCCCGAGGATGTCGGCCTCGATCGCCGGGTCCACCGCGCTCGTGGCGTCGTCCAGGATCAGGAGTCGTGGCTGCCGAACCAGGGCGCGCGCGAGCGCGACGCGTTGACGCTCGCCGCCGGACAGGGTGTGCCCGCGCTCGCCGACCACCGTGTCGTAGCCGTGGGGGAGGGCGCGGATGAACCGGTCGGCGGAGGCGACCTGCGCGGCGTGGACGACCCGCTCCAGCGCCGCGCCCGAGTCGAGCGCGATGTTCTCCTGGACGCTCGTGGCGAACAGGAAGCTCTCCTGGAAGACGATCGCCGTCGCCCGGCGCAGCGACGCGGCGTCGGCCTCACGTACGTCGACCCCTCCGATCCGGACGGAGCCCGACTCGGGGTCCGCCAGTCGCACGAGGAGCATGGACAACGTGCTCTTCCCCACCCCGGTCGGTCCCACGATCGCGACCGACTCGCCGGCCTCGACCCGGAAGCTCACGCCGTCGAGCACCGGGATGCCGTCGTACAGGTGACGGAGGTGGTCGACCTCGACATCGAGCGGTCCGTCGGGCAGCTTCACGGGCCTCGACGGGGGCACGACCGTCACCTGCTCGCGGAAGACCATCTGCAGGCGGTCCCATCCGACGACGGCGCGCGGGAGCTCCGCCAAGATCCAGCCGATGAACCGCATCGGCCACGACAGGAGGCCGAACAGAGCCACGAGCCCGATCAACTCACCGAGGGTCATCTCGCCGTTGCCCACGCGGAACGAGCCGACGGCCAGCAGGACCGCGGTCGCGAGCGTCGGCAGCGAGTCCAGCGCCGCCTCGAACGTCGCTCGCACGTAGCCGCCGCGGACCCGGTCGTCCCGGAGCTTGCGCGCGGCGTCCTCCAGGCGGGCCGTCTCGGCGTCCTCACGGCCGAGGGTCTTCACCACGAGCGCCCCGTCGATCGACTCGTGCGCGACCGCCGAGACCTCCCCGATGTCCTCCTGCGCCAGGCGCGCCGGCTCCTGCATCCGCTTCGCGAAGCTCCGATTGAGCACGGCGAGGGTCGGGAACAGGAGCAGCCCGACGGCCGCGATCCACGGGTCAGTCATCCACATCTGGACGAGCGCCATGCCGACCAGGGCGATCACCCCGATCGCGAACGGGACCGGCCAGAACACGTCGACGGCCGCCTTCACGTCCGCCTCCATGTGCGCGAGCAGCTCGCCCGTCGGCGTCTCGCGATGGAACTGCAGGGCGAGGTCGCGGTAGCGGTCGGACACGCGCGTTCGCAGCGAGGCCATCACGCGCTCGCCCGCGACACCGCTGTAGTACCGGCGGATCATGATCCCGGCGGCGCGCCCGACGCCGAACAGCATCAGGGCCCCGATCGCGAGCCACATGTTCCGGGCGGAGAAGTCCCCCGCGAAGGCGGGTTCCAGCACCTCGTCGGTGGCCCTTCCGAGGGCCTCGGTCAGCAGGATCGACGAGATGGCGAACAGGATGGCCCCGCCGACCGACGCCAGGAACGGGCGCGGGTGCAGGCGGACGTAGGCCACGACCAACGCCATGCCGCGGCGGAAGAGACGATGCCCCTCCGTCCGCTCGACCGTTCCCATCGTGGTCGCCACCCGCCTATGATGCCGCGCATGAGCGAGCATCGACCCTGGTTCGCGTCCTATCCGCCCGATGTTCCGAAGACGCTCGAGCCGTACCCCGAGGGATCGGTGTTCACGATGCTCGACGCGACCGCCCACGCGTACCCCGATCACGTGGCGCTCGCGTGGTTCGGAGCGCACCTCAACTACCGCCGCCTGCTGGAGGAGGTCGAGGCATGCTCATCGATGCTGGCGTCGATGGGGGTGGGCAAGGGCGACCGGGTCGCGATCATCACGCCGAACGCCCCGCACTACACGATCACCTACTACGCCGCCGCTCGGATCGGCGCCGTGATCACCGGCTGCAACCCCCTGTACACGAAGCGGGAGATGGAGCACCAGCTGCGTGACGCAGGCGCCAAGGTGGTGCTCGTCGCGGACCTGATGTACTCGGACTTCGCCGAGGTCTTCGACACGATCGGCATCGAGCACGTGGTCGTGACCCGGCTGAACGACTACATGCCGCTGATGAAGAAGCTGCTCGCGCCGATCGCCGTGTTCAAGAAGCAGCAGCGGTCCCAGGGCAAGCCGTGGCCTCCGGTTCCGAAGGACGCGAAGGTGACCCGGTGGCACGTGGCGATGAAGGCGGCCGGCGTGGCACCCCCCGTCGCGACCGTCGACCCGCACGAAGACGTCGCCGCCTTGATCTACACGGGTGGGACGACCGGGGTGTCGAAGGGCGCCGCCCTTTCCCATATGAACCTCGTGGCCAACGCGATGCAGGCCCGGGCGTGGTTCCCGACGATCGTGGAGGGCGAGGACGCGATCTTGGGTGTGCTGCCCTTCTTCCACTCGTTCGGGATGCTCGCCCAGAACCTCGCGATCATCAAAGGGCTCAAGCTGATCCCGATCCCGAACCCTCGCGACATCCACGCGGTGCTCGAGTCGATCTCGAAGGAGAAGGCCTCGCTGTTCGCCGGTGTCCCCCGGATGTACATCGCGCTGAACGAACACCCCAAGACGCCCGAGTTCGATCTGAAGTCCCTCAAGGTCTGCGTGTCGGGCGGGGCGCCGCTGCCGGGCGCCGTCGCGGAGGAGTTCGCGCGGGTCACCGGCGGTGCCAGCCTCCTGGAGGGCTACGGACTCACCGAGACCGCACCGCTGGCCACCGCGAACCCGTTCAACGGCGAGCGTAGGGTCGGCTCGATCGGGATCCCGGCGCCCGACACCGACATCCGCCTGCAGTCGCTCGAAGATCCGGACCGTGACGCAGAACAGGGCCAGCCGGGCGAGCTGTGCATCAAGGGGCCGCAGGTGATGCTCGGGTACTGGCAGAAGCCCGAGGAGAGCGCGATCGTGATCCGCAACGGATGGTTCCACACCGGCGACATCGCGGTGATGGACGGCGACGGCTACTTCCGGATCGTCGACCGGCTCAAGGACATGATCATCGTGTCGGGGTTCAACGTGTACCCCACCGAGGTCGAGGACGTCTTGTACCGGCACCCGAAGATCTCGAAGTGCGCCGTGGTCGGGATCCCCGACGAACGCACCGGTGAGCGCGTGAAGGCGTTCGTCGTGCTGAAGGAGGGGGAGACCGCCACCGCGGCCGAGATCATCGGTTGGACGAAGGACCCGGCACAGGGCCTCACCGGCTACCGGGCTCCCCACGAGGTCGAGTTCCGTGACGCGCTGCCCGAGACGATGATCGGCAAGGTTCTCCGTCGCGTCCTCCAGGAGGAGGAGCGCAAGAAGCGGGGCGGGGCGAGCGGCGCCGTCGCCACCTGACGCCGTCGTGGGTCTCGATCCTGCGATCGCCGCGCGGTTCCCGATCTCGATCGCCCCGGGCGCCGAGCTGCGCCGCTACACCCTCGACGACGTCGAGGAGCTGTACGCGGTCGTCGACGCGAACCGCGAGCGTCTGAACGTCTGGATGCCGTGGCCCCAGGACACGCGGTCCGTCGAGGATCAGCGACCGTTCGTCCGGGCTCACCTCGACGACATCGAGGCGCTCGGGATCTGGGCCGACGGCCGGCTCGTCGGTGGTACGGGGCTGAACGTCGATCCGTTCCGGATCCACGGTGAGATCGGCTACTGGATCGACCGGGACCACGAGCGGCGAGGACTCGTGACGGCGGCCGTGCGAGCGTTGGTCGAGCTGGGCTTCGGCGTGCTGGGCCTCCACCGCATCGTGATCCGGGCCGGCGTGGACAACGTGCGGAGCCGGGCGATCCCCGAACGCCTCGGGTTCACCCGTGAGGGCGTGCTGCGGGGGGAGGGCCGGGGGTCCGACGGTCACGGGTTCCACGACCTGGTCGTCTACGGTCTGCTCGAGGACGAGTGGCCGCCGAGATGACCCCTCGTTTCGATGCGGCGATCTTCGACCTGTTCGGCACGCTCGTGCCGGAGTTCCCGCGATCGGACTTCTACGACGCCGTGCGCCATATGGCCGAGGTGCTCGGTGCCCAGCCCGATGCGTTCGTCGAGCTGTGGGCCGAGACCGCGGTCCTGCGACAGACCGGCGCCTACCCGGGCGGGATCGAGGAGAACGTGCTCGCGATCTGTGCCGCCCTGGGGGTGCCCGCGCCGTCGGATGGGGCACTGGCGCGTGCGATCGCGCCACGCGCTGAGATGTACGCCCGATGGTTCCACCCCCGCCCGGGCGCGTTCGAGACGCTCACCGAGGTGAAGGCGCGCGGCTACCCGGTCGGGCTGATCTCGATGTGCGCGCCCGATACGCCGGCGATGTGGCGCGCCTCGGGGCTCGCGCCGTTCGTCGATGTCGCGGTCTTCTCCAGCGAGACCGGGCTGCGCAAGCCCGAGCGTGCGATCTACCTGCTCGCGTGCGAGCGCCTCGGGGTCGCTCCGGAGCGCTGCCTGTATTGCGGCGACGGGGCGTACTCGGAGCTGAGCGGTGCCGAGGCGCTCGGGATGACCGCCGTGGAGATCCGCGACCCGGACCTGGATCACGCCGAGCAGCTCCGCCCAGAGGGCGAGGATTGGGACGGCGAACGCGTCGCCGACCTCCGCGAACTGCTCGACCGGCTGCCGGCGCGCTGATCGCTACTGCAGCAGGTAGAGGGTCGGGAAGATGAAGACCCACACGACGTCGACGAAGTGCCAGTACTTCACGACCCCCTCGACCGGCCAGTGGTCCTCGTCGTTCCAGCGGCCGTCGCGGCCCACCCACCCGACCGCCGCCAGCGCCAGCGCCCCCGTGATCACGTGGAACGCGTGAAGCCCGGTGGTCGTGAAGAACAGCGTGCCGTAGAGGTCCCCGGGCGGGAAGTGCGAGAAGGCCTCGGACCACTCGTACGCGACCCCGCCGACGAACACGATCGCCAGCAGCACCGTCAGCCACGTGAACCGCAGGAACTTCTTCTGGTCGTTCGTCGCGATCGACTCCTCGGCCAGGTACGCGGTGAGCGACGAGACCAGCAGGATCATCGTGATCCCCAGCCCGAGGGTCTGGTTCAGCTCCTCGGCGGTCTCGAACCCGAGCAGGTAGAAGCGCGCGGCGATCACCGCGGCGAACAGGAACGACTCGCTCGCGATGAACAGCCACAGGCCGAACCTGTTCGTCTGCAGGCGGACGCGGGGAGCCAGGTCGTCGTGCATCGCGCCGTGCGCGTGGTCGGCGGCGATCGCCATCAGTCATCCCCTCCCTCGTCGCCCGCGAGATCGTGGTCGGCCTCGGCGAGTTCGTCGACGGCCCACAGCTCGCGGACGTGCATGAAGAACGCGAGGATCAGCGCCGCCTTCGCGAGCGCCGCTGGCCCGATCACGAGCATCGGCTTCGTGGCGTAGACCGCTCCGGCCCATTCGATCAGGGTCAAGATCACGAGCGCCGCGAAGACGAGGCCGCCGATGATGAACCGCTGGCGGCGGTGGATGTGGTGATGCGGCTTCACGAGGGCCATCAGCGGCCTCCTCCGCCGGTGGGTACCGGCGCGGGCGCGGGCCCGCCGACGTGGGTGACGCCCGGCTGGCCGTAGGGGTACGGGTCCCCGACGATCTCCGGGATCTCATCGAAGTCGTGCGCCGGGGGCGGCGAGCTGGTCTGCCACTCCAGCGTGCTCGCCCTCCACGGGTTCGCGCCGGCGACCTTCCCGCGGAACGCCGACCACCCCAGGTTCACCACGAACACCAGGAATCCGGCGCCCAAGAAGAAGGCCGACAGCGACGCGACGACGTTCGCGGTCTCGACGTTGTCGGTGTACTCGTTGATCCGGCGGTTCATCCCGTTCACGCCGGCCATGAACAGCGGCATGAACGTCAGCGTGAACCCGATGAACATCCAGAACGCGTGCAGCGTCCCGAGCTTCGTGTTGTACATCTTCCCGGTCATCTTCGGGAACCAGAAGTACAGGCCCGCGAACAGCGCGAAGATCTCGCCGCCGACGATCGTGTAGTGGAAGTGCGCCACGACGAAGTAGGTGTCGTGCAGGTGCAGGTCGGTCGCGATGTCGGCCAGGTAGATGCCGGTGATGCCGCCGACCGTGAAGTTCAGCAGCACGAAGATCGCGAACCACATCGGCGTCGTCAGCCACAGGCGGCCCTGCCAGATCGTGCCGATCGCCGACAGGAAGATCACCCCGGTCGGGATCGAGATCATCTCGGTCAGCGTCATGAACGGCGCGTTCAGCCACGCCGCCATCCCGCTCGTGAACATGTGGTGAGCCCACACGACCCCCGACAGCCCGACGATGCCCCAGAAGGCTGCGACGACGAGCCTGTAGGCGAACAGCGGCTTGCGCGCGAAGTGCGTGAGCACCTCGAGCGTGATGCCGAAGCCCGGCAACACCATCACGTAGACGGCCGGGTGGGAGTAGAACCAGAACAGGTGCTGGTAGAGGACAGGCCGGCCGCCGCTGGCCGCTTCGAAGAACACGGTGCCCGCGATCCGGTCCAGCAGGACCATCAGCAACGAGGCCGCGAAGAACTGGGTGAACAGCAGGCTGATCGTCGAGGCCGCCAGGACCGACCACACGAAGATCGGCATCCGGAACCAGGTCATCCCGGGCGCCCGCATCTTCGTGACCGTCGTGATCGAGTTGACCGCGCCGAGGATCGACGACAGGCCGAACGTGATGATCGCCAGGATGAACAGGACCTGGCCCTCGGCGTTCTCGACCGACAGCGGCGGGTAGGCGGTCCAGCCGCTGTCCCAGCCGCCGAAGAACGGCGCCAGCAGCAGGAGCACCGCGACCGGCGGGATCAGCCAGTAGGACAGGGCGTTGAGGCGAGGGAACGCCATGTCGCGCGCCCCGATCATCAGCGGCACGAAGTAGTTCCCGAACCCGCCCAGCATCCCGGCGACCGCCACGGCGACCATCAGGATGCCGTGGAGGCTCATGATCCGGTTGTAGAGGTCCGGGTCCATGCTCGCCGCGGGGGTGAACAGCTCCCAGCGGATCACCATCGCCAGGAGCCCGGCCAGCAGGAAGACGATCACGAAGGTGAGCAGGTACTGGACGCCGATCACCTTGTGGTCGATGTTGAACCGCAGGTAGCGCGACAGCCCCTTCTCGGGGACCGCCACGTCGGCACGGCCGCCGGTCCACTCGCGGCCCCATGCGCGCCACATCCCGACACCGAACAACCACCCGAGCAGGGCGAGCACGTACCCGATCACGACGGCGGCCATACCGCCGGGCTCGGACCCGATCGCGTTCTGCCCGGCCATCGTGAGGCCGAAGCCGATCGCGAACCCGATCGCCGCCCCGACGATGCCCTTGATCAACGCAAGCATGTCTGGCGTGCTCCTCTCACTTCACGATGAACGTCCCGGACATCGCCGGGATCGGGTGGACGTCGCAGCGGAAGAAGTACTCGCCGGCCGGGAGCGGCCCGACGTCCTCGGTCTGGGTGGCGACCCCGTTGAACGTGGCGCCCTGGAAGAGCACGTCGTTCCACCCTGCGTCCACCGAGATCGAGATGTTGTGGGGGATCGCGTCGTCGCGGTTGTCGAGGGTGATCGTGAACGGCGTGTCGGCCGGCGCGGCCAGGCACTTCGTGTCGAAGGCGATGTCCTGCGCCACGATCGTGAGCTCGGTCCCCTCGGGCTCGCACGTCTCGGCCGGGCCGACCTGTTCGGTGAGCCACGCCTCGAACTCCTCGGCCTCGACGACGCGGACCGGCATCAGCATCGTCGAGTGGTTCAGCCCGCACAGCTCCGCGCACTGGATCCGCATCAGGGGGTCGTCGTCCATCGACCCGGTCTTCTCGGGGGTGACGTGGGCCTGGGTGACCGTGCCGGGGACCGCGTCGATCTTGATCCGGAACGCCGGGATCCAGAAGGAATGGAGGATGTCCTTGCTGGTGATCTCGAACCGTATCGGGCGCTCGACGGGGAGGACCATCTCGTCGCCCACGGTCACGCCGGCCGCTGGGTAGTTCGCGGTCCAGGCCCAGCGCGCGGCGTCCAGCCGTACGACGAGGACCTCGTCCTCGGCGACGTCGGCCTGGGCGCCGAGCTGGACGAGGCCCACGATCCCCGGGAAGACGATCAAGGAGACCGCCAGCAGGCCGGTGATACCGAGCCACGAGCCGAGCAGCGGCTTCGAGGCCTTGATCGGCGGGCCGTCGTCGGAGCCGTCGTCGGCAGGGGGCCCGCTGGCCCGGTGCCAGATCAGGCTCACGGCCACCGCGGCCATCACGAACGCGAACACCGGCACGGCGAGCGCGGTGAGGTACAGGAAGGCGTCGTCGACGATCGTCGCCGTCTCCGCGTAGCGCTCGGGCATGATCGTTCGGATCCAGCCCCACACGACGATCTCACCCAGGATCGTCAGCACGCCCCACAGCACACCGGCACGGATCAGGTCGCGCCGGCTCCAGTTCGGTTCCCGCATGCAGCTCCCCCCGAGAAGGATCCCCGGAGGATAGCGAGTGCCTCGCGGGGTTCGCAGGATGGTGCCGCGTTTCCGGCGGGCGTCAGGGGGGCCGAACGGCCCCCCGGAACAGGGCCGTTCGGCCCGTTCCCTCAGGACGCGGACAGCCTCGCCAGGTCCTGTGCCAGCCGGTCGGCCGGCGTCCTGGGGGCGTAGGCGTACCGCGCGACCCCGTCGGGTCCGAACGCGAGGACCTGGTCGAGATGGCGCATCCCGTACTCGCCGTCACCCAGCTGCTCCTGTTCGGCAGGCGGAACGTCGTACAGCAACTGGGCGGTCTCCAGGTCCTCCACCGATCCGGTGAGCGCCGTGAATCGCGGGTCGAACAGCCCGATCCACTCGCGCAGGCGTGCCGGCGTGTCGCGTGCGGGATCGGTCGTCACGAAGACGACCGCGAGGTCGTCGGCGGCCTCGGGAGGGAGTCGGTCCTCGGCCGCGGCGATCATCGCCATCGTGCCGGGACACACGTCGGGACAGTTCGTGAACCCGAAGAACAGGAGGGTCGTGCGATCCCTCGTGTCGTCCACGAACGAGAACGGGTCGCCGTGCTGATCCGTGAGGCGGAAGTCCCGCTTCGTCAGCGGCTCGGGCAGCTCGTTGCCCCACCACCCGTCGGGATCGGGTGAGGTCCGCGGCTGCGGGGCCAGCCCCGTCGAGGTGTGACCCTGCGAGCCGTAGTGGTCCCGCTCGTGCTCGCCGGCGAGCGAGATGCTCCATGCCGACAGGAACAGGGCCGTGAGCGCGAACCCGACCCCGGCGACGACGAACCACTTCGTGCGAGGGGAGGAGGACATATCGGGACCTCAGTGTAGGCGGCCGCTCAGTCCTGCCGAGCTCGCTCGCGATCGGAGGGGGTCCCGAGCAGCTGGACCGAGCAGTGGATCCCGCACTCCTTGTCCACGTCGGTCTCCCACCACCAGCGGCCCGAGCGCTCGGGTTCGCCCGGCAGCACCGGTCGCGTGCACGGCTCGCAGCCGATCGAGGCGTACCCGTGGCCGAACAGCTCATGGGTCGGCACGCCGTGCTCCCGGACGTAGGTCCAGACCTGGTCGAGGCTCCAGTCGACGAGCGGGTTCAGCTTCACGATGCCGCCGTGCGCGTCGTCGATCTCGACCCGTTGGACGTTCCGGCGGCTCTTCCACTGGTCGCGACGCAGCCCGGTCACCCACGCGTCGAGCGTGGCGAGCGTGCGGGTCATCGGCTCGACCTTGCGTACCTCGCAGCACCGCAGCCGCAGGTCGACCGAGCGGTACATCAACTCCGGGCCCTCGGCGGTCAGCAGCGCGCCGAGGGCCTGCGCATCCGGCGCGACGAACTCGACGTCGATCCCGTAGCGCTGGCGCACCTTCTCGAACAGCGTGTAGGTCTCCTTCGGCAACCGCCCCGTGTCGAGCGTGAAGACGCGGATCGTGCGGTCGATCGCCCAGGCCATGTCGAGGATCGCCATGCCGTCGACCCCACCGGCCGCGCTGATCGCGATCCGGCCGTCGAAGCGCTCGATCCCCCACGCCAGCAGGTCGTTCGCGGTCCAGCCCTCGAACGCGGCGATCGCCTCGGGCGTCAGGTCGGAGACGTCGGCCGCCATCGGAGCCTCATCCTCGGTGCAGCGCGAGCACGCGCTCGCGCTCCTGGGGCGTGAGGCCGCGCAGCGGCGCGCGGACGTCGTCGTGGAACAGGACCCCCTCGTCGACGAGCACGGCCTTGAGCGCGGCGTGGAACGGGATGCCGCCCAGGCCGTCGCGCAGGGCCGTGACCCGTTCATGGGCGGACGGGTCGCGCTCGTGGACCAGACGCGCGACGACGTCCGGCCACGCGGTCGCCAGACCGCTCACCGCGCCGACGGCTCCGGCCTCGAGCCCCTCCAGCACGAGCGGCTCGGACCCGACGAACACGTCGAGTCCCGGCAGCAGGTAGGGGCGCACCTCGTCGAACGGCGTGTCGGAGACCTTCATGCCCACGACGTTCGGCGCGGCCCCCCGCAACCGTTCGACCACCGACGACCGGGATCCGGTACCCGCTGCGACCGGCGAATTCGTAGACGTAGAAGGGGAGCGGGTCGGCGGCGCTGGCGGCACCGTGGAGGTGGCGGAACAGCTCGTCGTCGTCCAACGGGAAGTACGGGGGCGCGATCACCGCGACCGCGTCGGCGCCGGCCTGCTGCGCATGCCCCGCGAGCGCCACGGTCTCGGCGGTGGTCTGGGCGCCTGCATGGACGGCGACCAGGAAGCCTGTTGGCCTCGCGGCGACGATCAGTTCGACGATGCGGCGGCGTTCCTCGGGCTCGAGCAGGACCCCCTCGCCGGTCGTCCCGCACGCGAGCAGACCGTCGATGCCGCCGTCGGCCAGGAACCCGACGAGCCGTTCGACGCCGAGCTCGTCGACCCGCGTCCCACCGTCGCGCAGTGGGGTCGCGGCGGCCGCGATCGCCCCGTGCAACCTCTGCATGTCCCCGAGCCTACCGTCCGCGCGGGCACCGATAGGATGCCGGGGTCCGCATCCGTCCGGAGGTCGCCATGAGCGAGGTCACGATCAAGGTCACGAAGAACGGCTCGTACCAGGTGAGCGGGCCGATCACGCTTCTGGACCCGGAGGGCAACCCGTACACGCTCGAGGGCGACGAGGTGTGGCTCTGCCGCTGCGGCCACTCCGAGACGAAGCCGTTCTGCGACTCATCCCACCGGCGCGTGGGCTTCCAGAGCGAGGTCCTGGCCGACTGATCGCCCCTCAGAACTGCTCGGCCTCGGTCGAGCCCTCCAGCGCCAGCGTGGACGAGTGCCCCTGGCTGATCGTCTGCGACACCAGGTCGAACCACCCCGTGCCGACCTCGTGCTGGTGCTTCACGGCCGTGTAGCCGTCGGGCTCCAGCGCGAACTCGTGCTCCTGGAGCTTCACGTAGGCGGTCATCCCCTCGGTCGCGTAGCCCTTGGCCAGGTCGAACATGCTCGCGTTCACGGCGTGGAACCCGGCCAGCGTGATGAACTGGAACCGGTAGCCCATCGCGCCGAGCTCCTTCTGGAACCGCGCGATCGTGGCGTCATCGAGGTGCTTGCGCCAGTTGAACGACGGCGAGCAGTTGTAGGCGAGCAGCTTGCCCGGGTGCTCGGCGTGCACGCCCTCGGCGAACGCCTTCGCCTCCTCCAGGTCCGGGTGCGAGGTCTCGCACCACAGCATGTCGACGTACGGCGCGTAGGCGTTCGCGCGTGCGATCGCGCTCTCGAGCCCGTTGCGAACGTCGAAGAAGCCCTCCTCGGTGCGACCGCCGGTCGTGAACGCTTGGTCGCGCGGGTCGATGTCGGAGGTGAGCAGCGTGGCGGCGAGCGCGTCGGTCCGCGCGATCAGCACGGTCGGCACGTCGAGGACGTCGGCGGCCAGCCGGGCCGCGGTGAGCGTCCGCACGAACTGGCTCGTGGGGATCAGGACCTTGCCGCCCAGGTGGCCGCACTTCTTCTCGCTCGAGAGCTGGTCCTCGAAGTGCACGCCGGCGGCGCCGGCCTCGATCATCGCGGTCATCAGCTCGAAGGCGTTGAGCGACCCACCGAACCCGGCCTCGGCGTCGGCGACGATCGGCAGCAGGTAGTCGGCCTCGCGCTGTTCCATCCACGCGATCTGGTCGGCGCGCTTCAGGGCGTTGTTCAGCCTGGACACGACGTGGGGGACCGAGTTCGCCGGGTACAGCGACTGGTCCGGGTAGGTCTCGATCGACAGGTTCGCGTCGGCGGCCACCTGCCAGCCGGACAGGTACACGGCCTTGAGCCCGGCCTTCGCGCACTCGACGGCCTGACCGCCGGTGTAGCAGCCCAGGGCGTTGATGTAGTCCTCGGACGTGACCAGGCTCCACAGCTTCTCGGCCGCCGTCCTCGCGAACGAGAAGTCGTTGCGGATCCGTCCGCGCAGCCGCACGACCTCCTCGGCCGTGTAGGGGCGCGTCACGCCGCGCCAGCGCTCCTCGGCGTCCCAGCGCTGCCGTAGCTGCGCGGCCTCGGTCGCGATCCGCTCCTGGATGCTCATCTCGTGCCCCTTCCCTCGCTCGTCGCTGGAAAACGAAGACCCTCCGGACATCGTGCCGAAGGGTCGAAGGCGCGCGGAGGGCCGACCGGCCCGCGCGCCGCTAGGTCGATACGTCGTTGAACGGACGTTCAATCATGTCCGCGCAGTGTGCCAGACGAGCGGGGGGCCGGTCAACGGTCGGTTCGGACCCGCCGATCGCCGTGTCAGCCGGTCGGTGGCACTTCGGTCACGCGGCCGTCGGCGAACCCGTAGTCCCACACGTCGATCGCGGGAGGCTCGATCCCGAGCGTCGTGAGCGCCGTGCAGACCTGACTGCGGTGGTCGGTCCCGTGGTGCAGGACCTGCGCCAGCCGGATCCCGAGCGGGGCGTGGGTCTCGGACCCGTCGGGCCGGTGCCGGACGAACATCTGCGTCGGATCGACGTCGACTCCGACCACCGAGGGCCAGGCGGCGGCATGTCGCTCCATCGCCGCGCGCAGCCCTTCCAGATCCATCCCTTCCTCGTCGATCGCCTCGACGGCTCCCCCGGAGGTCACGTGCAGGTAGCTCGCGTCCGCCCCGACCAGGTGTCGCAGCGTGTCGAGGATCGTGCCGTAGGTCCCGGGGACGGTCGCGTCGAGCTGGGTCGGCGTGAGTCCGGCACAGGCGTCGAGCAGCTGGAGCGTCGCCCAGACGTGGTGGCCGAACGCGTCGGAGAGCGGTGAGGTCGTCATGGCGCGACGCTAGCAGGGGCGTTCACGTCGAACGCAGGCGCACCACGAGGAACCGCGGGGTTCGATCGACCCAGGTCTCACCGACCGCGACGATCCGGCCGTTCGCCTGGAGCGAGACGTCGTGGCCGGTATCGGTTCCGGCCGAGACATCGACCACCGTGATCCCGTCGCCGTCGCCGAAGGTCGGGTCCAGGGTCCCGCCGTGCTTCAGCCGAGCGACCGCGAGGTCGAACGTTCCCGCACGGCGGATCCGGCCCACCACGACGAGCCGGCGCCCCTGGGCGACCACGCCGTCGGCGCCTTCGGCGGCGGCGCTGAACCGGATCACGGTCGAGCCGTCGCCGGCGAACGAACCGTCGGGCCGTCCGCGGATCCCGTAGCGGGCGACGGCCCAGTCGTGACGGCCCTCGTTCGCCGCGCGACCCGCCAGGACGTACGCGCCGTCACGGTCGCGGGCGAGCGCCAGGGCGACGTCGGCGCCGGGGGCGACGTCGGTCAGGGTGCGGCCGCGCGTCGTGCCGAACCCCCTGTCGAGCGAGCCGTCCGCGAGGAGTCGGGCCAGCAGGAACCGCGGCTGGAGCCCCACGTCGGCCTCGCCGGCCACGACGATCCGACCGTCGCGCAGCAGGAGGAGATCGTGGATCGCCTCCGATCCGTCCGAGAGGTCCAGCATCGCGCGGCCGTCGCCCGAGAACCCGCGGTCGAGGCGCCCGCCGAGCACGAGTCGCGCGAGCGCGATGCGCGTCGAGGTCCCGTTCGACACGAAACCGCCCACGACGAATCGACCTCGTGGTGTGGCCGTGATCGCGTTCATCGCCTGCGACGGCCGCTCGAAGTCGACGAACACGATGCCGTCGCCCCCGAACGTCTTCGAGAGGGCTCCGCGCCGGCCGACGCGCACGACGAAGGGACGATCGGGCAGGCCGTCCCGGAGGCTGACGCCCGTGACGCCGACCGCACCGTCCGGGAGGACCACGAGGTCGAAGGCATAGTCGGCGCCTCCGAGGTCGATCCGCACCCGTCCGTCGCCACCACCGAAGGCGGGGTCGCGTCGCCCGTCGGGTAGGAACCGCGCGATCGCCACGTCGACGCCCCCGCGGAGCGTGTAGCCACCGACCACGATGCGCCGGTCGGCGTCGATCCCCACCGACGTGGCCACGCTGCCGTCGGCGAACGTCGTCGCGATGCCGTCGCCGGAGAACGTCGTGTCGAGGTCGCCGGGCGCGGCGACGGCGGGGAGCGCGGTCAGGACGAGGCAGGTGGCGAGGACGATCGTGGCGCGACGCATGGGGAAGGCCACGAGCCTAGCGCGGCCGCCCCGGGTCAGGGGACGATCTTCGAGATCGGCAGTTCGAGGATGTCGGTGGCGCCCGCCGCCTTGAGCTGCGGGATCAGCCGGTTCACGCCGCGCTTGTCGACGACCGTCTCGATCGCGAACCCGCCCTCGGCCAGCGGCGAGACGGTCGGCGCCTTCATCGACGGGACCAGCGCGAGGACGGCGTCGCGAGCGTCCGCCGACACGTTGAGCTTGATCAGGACCCGCCCCTCGGCCTCGAGCGCGCCGCGCAGCAGCGTGACGAGGTCCTCCATCGCCGCGCGCTTCTCGGGATCGGCGGCGGAGTCGCGGTTCGCGACCAGGACGGGGTCGCTCGTCAGCAGCGTGTCGATGATCTTCATCCCGTGGGCGCGCAGCGTGCTGCCCGGTCTCGGTGACGTCGACGATCGCGTCGACGATCTCGGGCACCTTCGCCTCGGTTGCGCCGAACGACCACGAGACCTTGACGTCGATCCCCAGGCCCGCGAAGTGCGCCTTCGTCAGCTCGACGAACTCGGTCGAGATCCGGGTGCCCGGCGGGATCTCCTCGGCGGTGTTCGCGGGGTGCTCGTTCGGGACCGCCAGGACGATCTTCGTGCCGTGGCCGGTCCCGCTCTTCGCGTAGGTGAGCCTGGTCAGGACCTCGAGATCGGCGCCCGTCTCGGCGATCCAGTCCTGCCCGGTGATCCCCAGGTCGAACAGGCCGTCCTGGACGTACAGCGGGATCTCCTGGGGCCGCAGGATCGACACGCGCTCGACCCGGTCGTCGTCGATCGTGCCGTGGTAGTCGCGGTCCGAGCCACGGCGCACGCGCAGGTCCGCCTCCTCGAACAGGCGGAGCGTCTGGGCCTCGAGCGACCCCTTGGGGATGACCAGTCTCAGCATGTGACGTGCATCACGGCGTGTCGGCGCGTGGCTCGGCGAGTCTACCGGCATGGACCCGATCGCGGCCGCGGTAGGAATCTCAAGTAGGAAGTCCTACCATGATTGTATGAAGGCGAAGGTCAGCGAGAAGGGCCAGGTCACGATCCCGAAGCGGCTGCGGGACTCGCTCGGCATCGAACCGGGCGACGTCCTGGACTTCGACGAGGAGTCGGGCCGCCTCGTCGCGGTGAAGCAGGTCCCCCCGGACGCGTTCGAGCAACTGCGCGGCATCCTGCGTATCGAAGGGACCGACGAGGTCCGCACCTTCGAGACCACCGAGGAGTACATGGCGTGGGTCCGCCCTCACCGGTTCGGCCCGCCGGAGGACAGGATCCCGTGGCTCGAGGAGAGCCTGCGCGAGGTCGAGGACGAGTCGTGATCACGGCGATCGACGCGAACGTCGTGATCGACGTCCTGTCGGACGACGAGCGGTTCGCGCCGGGCTCGATCCGTGCGCTCCGTCGATGTGCGACCGAGGGTCGGCTCGTGATCGGCGGCGCGGCGCTCGTCGAGGTCCTCACTGGATTCGCCGACGTCGGGCTCGGCCGGACACGCGTCGACACGCTCGGCGTGAGTCACCTGCCCCATGTCGGTCGATGGCGCGATCGAGGCGGCCCACGCACGGCAACGTGCTCACCGCGACGGGGTCGTGCGTGAGCGGCTGCTCCCCGACTTCCTGATCGGGGGTCACGCCACCGCACAGGCGGACCGGCTCCTGACCCGCGACACGGCGTTCTACCGACGCTGGTTCCCCGAGCTGGCCGTCGTCGACCCGGCTGACCTCTGAGCGACCACGCCGGACGTAACATCGCGCGCGTGCTCCAGGCGGGACTGATCGGCTTCGCCGCGGCCGCCACCCTCGTGGTCGGCGCCTGATCGGCTCGTTCGCCCACCTGTCCGACCGGACCGTCGGTCTCGTGATGGGGTTGGGGGCCGGCGCGCTGATCAGCGCGGTGTCACTCGAGCTCGTCGAGGAGGCGATCGCCTCCGGTGGCACGGCGGTGCTGACCGCAGGGCTCGCGGCCGGCGCGCTCGTCTACTTCATCGCGACGCGCCTGCTCGACGGGGCCACGAGGTCCCGGGGCCAAGGCACCAGCGAGTCGTCCGGCCTGGCGATCACGGTCGGCGCCGCGATCGACGGCATCCCCGAGTCGCTGATCCTGGGCACGTCGCTGGTCGGTGGCACGAGCGTCCCCCTCGCGTTCTTCGCGGCCGTCGCGATCTGAACCTCCCCGAGGGCATCTCCGCCGCCGCCGACCTGTCCGGGGCCGGCGAATCACGCGCGAGGATCGTGCTCCGCTTCCTCGCGATCGCGGTCGCCTCCGGCCTGGCCGCGTCCCTCGGCTTCGCCCTGTTCGACTCGCTCCAGCCCGAGGCGCTCGCGTTCGTCCAGGCGTTCGCGGCCGGCGGCCTGCTCACGATGGTGATGGACACGATGACCCCCGAGGCGTTCCGCGAGGCCGGGCCACTCTCGGACCTGATCGCGGTGGCAGGGTTCGAGCTCGCGTTCCTGCTGTCGAATGTGTAGGGACTCAGGCTGCCTGGCACAGCCGGTACAGGTGCTCGGCTGCCAGGCCGGACGCCGGAGGAACCCTCGAACGGGCACGTACGTGCCGGAACCGTGACCCCGTCAGGGGAACAGCGGCCTGACCTCCCCGTGGCGATTCACGCCCATGATGAAGCCGCCTGGGTCGGCCGCTTCTACCAGGCGAAGGATCTCCGGAAGAGCCGCGACGAGGGCGTTCGCGAGATCGGGACCCGTCATCCCCTTCGTCGGGTTCAGGCAGAAGCAGCGGACCTTCGCCGCCAGGATCGCCCGCCGTTCACCGGATCGATACCTGATCCGTGCGTCCTTGGTCAGGACCACCATCCCGCGTCGACCCGCCTCGGCGAGCCAGGTCTCGTCGTCCGTGTCCTGCGGGAAGAGGTCGTCGTGCGCGAACACCGCGGGATGTAGGTCTCGCAGGGCGGCCACGACGCCTCGGCCGAGGCTGCGGTCGACGACGTCTACCCTTCCTCTATGCCGGAGCCGATCGTCCTGCGCTCGTTCGGGGGGAACCCACGCCGGGCAGCGCTCGTATGGGGAGCGTGGTGTGGCGCCATCGCGCTGGCAGAGACCTCGATGAGGTTGATGAAGGAGAGGGCTCCGCCCGGATCGTGCACCGTTGGAACGATCAAGGCGGGAACGTGCGTCTGGGCCTGCGAGGCGGGAGGTTCGGCCGGCAGCCACCTGCGAACCGTCGACGGTGAGACACCGACGAGGCGTGACGCCTCTGGGATCGGATACAGGGCACGATCAAAGCGGATGTCGGCCGTGGTGCTCACCTCCTGGTCGGTTCTTGCCTGATGGAGCCTACCGCCACGCAACGACACGGCAGCTGAAGACGACCCAGGCTGCCATGTGGGAACGGGCGGGCGGGTCTGCGGCTGCGTTGACGCCTCGGGATCGACGACAAGGTCTCCTACGGCTACGACGCGCTCGGGCGGATGACGCTCGTCACCTCCGAGGGGATCTTCCTGCCCGCCACGGCCACGAAGGCCACCGTCGCGATCGTCTACAACGACCTGGGCGAGCAGATCAAGGTCTCGCAGCCGCTGACCCCAACGACCACGATGCACCGATACTGGACCTATGACGGGGCCGGGCGGACCAAGACGTTCCGCGACGCGAAGGGGACCACGACCACCACGTACAACCTCGCGGGGTGGCCGACGCAGATCGCCGATCCGCGGCCCGTCACCGTCCACCTCGGCTACGACAACCTGGGGCGGCGGGTGTGTCGCTTCCCGGCCGCGTGCACCGCGTCCACGTCGGGAGCGGAGACCTACGCCTACGATGCGGCGGGCAACATGACGCAGGCCAAGAACGCCACCGCGACGTTCAACCTCGAGTACGACGACGACGGGCGCCTGTGGAAGATGAAGAAGGGCACGACGCTCGAGACCACCTACACCTACGACCCCACCACGGCCCAGCTCACCTCGATCACCGACGCCGCAGGCGTGACGGGGTTCGAGTACGTCGCGAACACCGGGCGGATCTGGAAGGTCGACGATCCGTTGGCCGGTGCGAACAAGAGCGTCTACGGCTACGACACCGCCGGGCGGCTGATCACCCGGGTCCTCGGTCGGGGCCGCACGGGTCCGCTCGCGGACGGGCTCGACACCGCGGCCACACCTCCGGGGACGACCCGGGGCGGGGTGCTGTCCGCACCGGGACCGGACAGGGTCGCTCGGGTACCGCGACAGATCATCACGAGCCGACGGACCCGCGTGGCGGCTCCGCGGGGCGAGCCTTGTTCGCCGAGGCGCGGACGGACTGTCGAGGCTACGGGTGCCCCGGACGTGTGGGGCGCTGGGGCGCTCTGGGCCTGCCGCCCGCTCGGAGGGCGGTCCTGGCGCTCTTCCTCGGGGCCTTCATGCCGCTCCGCATCCTGTGGAAGGGCAGGGCGGGGCTCGAGCTGAGGCTCGATGACGCTGGAATCACCGTCGAAGGGTCGTTCATCCCGTGGCCCGCTCTGGTTGGGGCCGGATGGGTCCTCTCGCCGGGACGTGTCCCGACCCCTAGGACAGAACTACGGGTGATGAGCTCGGTCCCTCGACGCGTACGGGCGGCCTCGAACTCCACAGGAGCTACCCCTCCGAACCGCGGACCTCTCCACCGGCGGCGAGCTCCCGTGCAGATCGATCGGAGCGCGTGGTCGATCCCACCCATCGGCATGCGCCTGAGCCGTCGGTTCTCGGCCGCGACGTTCGTCGATGCGAGACCACCGCTGAGGCGAACGATCCATCCCCACTGGAAGGCGAGGTCGTTCATCGAGCCCAACACGCTGCGGCTCGCGGTGGCCCCGAGCCGGACGACCTCTGGCTCGGGTGCTCCGGAGGTCGGGTGGGAGTCTTCGCTCGGGAGCTCATCGGCGACGTGACGCACCAGGAACCGTCCGGCAGGGGCTAGGTCGGCGGTGCGCACGTCGGCGACGAGGAGGCCGAAGAGGGTCTCGGCGTGGACGGCCAGGATGCTCTTCCGGCGGTCGAGCCACAGGAGGTTGCCGTACCACTCGCTCCAGGCGGCGGGGGCCGGCGCGTCTTCCTAGGCGCCCGGGCTCCGATGACGGGGCGAGCTCTGCGTGCACCGCCACAGGATCGGTCGGGTGCGGCGGGTTGGTCACGCTCTACGGCTCAAGCGTTCGGAAGAAGCAGCTCCGTGCGCCGGTGTGGCAGGCGGCGCCCTCTTGGTGGATCTTCGCCAGCACGACGTCGGCGTCGCAGTCGGCGCGGAGCTCCTCCCAGTGCTGGACGTGGCCGCTCGTGTCGCCCTTGCGCCAGAGCTCCTGCCGCGAGCGCGACCAGTAGACCATCCGGCCCTCCTCCAGGGTGCGCTCGAGCGCCTCGCGGTTCGCCCAGGCGAACATCAGCACCTCGCCGTTGGTCGCGTCCTGCGCGATCACGGGGATCAGGCCGCGGTCGTCGAATCGGAGCTCGTCGAGGTTCATGCGGGCCTCACCGGGATGCCCTCGTTCGCGACGTACGCCTTGACCTCGCCGATCGTGAGCACGCCGTCGTGGAACAAGGAGGCGGCGAGCGCCGCGTCGGCCACGCGGAGCGCGTCGGCGAAGTGGGCGACCTCGCCCGGCGCCGCCGCTCGCGATCACCGGGACCGGGACGGCGTCGCCGACCGCCCGGAGCAGCTCGAGGTCGTAGCCGTCGCCGGTGCCGTCGCGGTCCATCGAGGTCAGCAGGACCTCGCCGGCGCCACGCTCGACGGTGGCCTCGCGGGCCCACTCGACGGCCTCGCGGCCGGTGGGGGTGCGGCCCGCGTCGACGACGACCTCCCAGCCGGTGTCGTCGTCTCGGCGCCGAGCGTCGATCGCCACGACGACGCACTGCGAGCCGAACGTGTCGCTGCACCGTTGCAGGAGCGAGGGGTCGCGAACCGCGGCGCTGTTCAGCGACACCTTGTCGGCGCCGGCGCGCAGCAGTGCGCGGACGTCGTCCTGGGCTCGGACGCCGCCGCCGACCGTGAGCGGGATGAACACCTGCTCGGCGGTCCGCGAGATCACGTCGTACGTCGACTCGCGGCCCTCGATCGTCGCGGTGATGTCCAGGAAGACCAGCTCGTCGGCGCCCTCGCGGTCGTAGCGCGCCGCGAGCTCGACCGGGTCGCCGGCATCGCGGAGGTTCTGGAACCGCACGCCCTTCACGACGCGACCCGCGTCGACGTCCAGGCACGGGATGATCCGCTTCGCGAGCACGCTCAGCCCCTCGTGACCTGCGAGATCTTCAAGGTCTTCTCGTAGAGGGCCTTGCCGGTGACGGCGGCCTCGCAGCCGATGTCACGGAGCTCCCAGACGTCCTCGGCGGTGCGGACGCCGCCGCTCGCGATCACCGGGCGGTCGGTGAGGCCCAGGACCTGCCGGTACAGCCGGAGGTCGGGGCCGTCGAGCGTGCCGTCGCGCGCGATCGCCGTGACGAGGTAGCGGGGGGAGCCCGCGTCGTTCAGCGCGGGCATGATCTCATCGAGGACCGGGCCTTCCTCGGTCCAGCCCTTCACCATCACGTGACCCCCGCGGACGTCGACCGCGACGAGCACGCGCTCCGCGTACTCCTCGACGGCCCGGGCGACGAAGCTGGGGTCGAGCGCGGCGCTGGTGCCCAGGATCGCGCGCGCGGCACCGAGTTGCACGACCTCGGCGATGTCCCCGAGCGTTCGGACGCCGCCCCCGACCTGGACGGGCACGACCACGGCCTTGCAGATCGCGTCGATCACGTCGCGGTTGTTCCCTTCGTCGAGCGCCGCGTCGAGGTCGATCACGTGCAGCCGGCGCGCGCCTTCCTCCTGGAACCGGACCGCGACCTCGACCGGGTCGTCCGCGTACGCGGTCTCGTCCTCGGGGTTGCCGCGGAGCAGACGCACGGCGCGGCCACCTCGAAGGTCGATCGCCGGGATCACGATCACGCGACGGCCTTCACGAGGTTCTCGTAGAGCTGCAGCCCGGCGTCGCCGGACTTCTCGGGGTGGAACTGCGTCGCGAACACGTTGTCGCGGGCGGCCACGGCAGCGAACGGCCGGCCGTGCTCGGACACGCCGATCACGTCGTCGCCGGTGTCCTCGGGCGCGTACGAGTGGACGAAGTAGAAGTAGGTGCCCTCGGGGATCCCGGACGTGAGTGGGTGGTCCCGCCGCCACGAGACCGTGTTCCACCCCATGTGAGGCACCTTGACGGAGTCCGGGAGTCTGCGCACACGCCCCGGCAACACGCCGAGCCCGGGCTCGTGGGCCTCCTCGCTCCCGTCGAACAGGGCCTGCATCCCGACGCACACGCCGACGACCGGGCGGCCGGTCGCGACGAAATCGAGCGCCGCCCGGTCGAGCCCGGCGGCGCGCAGCGCGCCGACGCACTGACCGAAGTGGCCGACGCCGGGGATCACGAGGGCGTCAGCGCTGCGGACGTCGTCGGCGTCGGCCGTCACCGTCACGTCGGCACCCACGGCGGCCAGGGCGCGCGAGACCGAGTGGAGGTTCCCGCTGCCGTAGTCCAGCACGGCGATCTTCCCGGCCACGTACAGCCCCTCCCTAGAGCGAGCCCTTGGTCGAGGGCACGCCGCCCCGACCGGTGAGCGCGCAGGCGTCGCCCAGCGCCTTCGCGAGCGCCTTGAACTCGGCCTCGCAGACGTGGTGCGGTGATCGCCCGTACCGCAGGTGGACGTGCACCGTCAGGTTGGCCGCCTGGGCGAACGCGCGCACGAAGTCCTCGAGGAGCCCGGTGTCGAACCCCTCGATCGACTCGTAGGGGACCGGGACCTCGTGGATCACGAAGTTCCGCCCGGCCAGGTCCAGCACGACCTCGACGGCGGCCTCATCGAGCGGCACCACGATCGACGCGAACCGGCGGACGCCGGCCTTGTCGCCGAGCGCCTCCGACAGCGCCTGCCCGATCGCGAGCCCGCAGTCCTCGACGGTGTGGTGTCCGTCGACCTGGAGGTCGCCACGGCAGGTCACCGACAGGTCCCACCCCGCGTGCTTGCCGAGCTGCTGGAGCATGTGGTCGAAGAAGGGGATGCCCGTGTCGGCGGTGCTCTGTCCCGCCCCGTCGAGCTCCAGCTCGACCCGGATGTCGGTCTCTTTCGTGGTGCGGGTCACGGTCGCGGCGCGGCTCATCGGCCGAGCACCTCCTTCAGGGACTTCAGGAACAGGTCCACCTCGTGCTCGGCGCCGGCGGTCACCCGCAGGGCGTTCGGCACGACGCTCGTCATGTCGCGCACCAGCACGCCGTGGTCGAGCAACCCCTGCCAGACCTCGCCGGCCGGCGCCTCGGGGACGAACAGCACGAAGTTCGCGTCGGACGGGTACGCGGTGATGTCGGGCATCGCGCCGAGCTCGGCCACGATCCGGTCGCGCTGCTCGCCGATCGCGCCGAGCAGCTTCAGCGCATCGGGCCGGTGGCGGAGCGCCACGATCCCCGCGGCCTGGGTGAGGGCCGACAGGTGGTAGGGCAGCCGCACCCGCTGGAGGTCGCCGATGACGTCGGGGGCGGCCAGGACGTAGCCGATCCGCGCCCCCGCCAAGGCGAACGCCTTCGAGAAGGTCCGCACGACGACGACGTTCGGATGGGTCGCGACGAGCGGGAGCGCCGTCGTCGACGGAGAGAACTCGCCGTAGGCCTCGTCGACGATCACGAGCGAGGACGGGAGCCGCTCGGCGATCGCCCGGACGACCTCGACCGGCTGCGCGTTGCCCGTCGGGTTGTTCGGCGAACAGACGAACACCACGTCGGGCGCCGCGGCCGCTGCCTCGTCGGCCTGGGCGTCGGTCAGCACGAAGCCGTCGGGGAGCGTGAGGCGCTCGACCTCGGTGTGGGTGAGCCACGACAGCCGGGAGTGCAGCAGGTAGGTCGGCTCGAACACGACCGCCCGGCGCCCGGGGCCGCCGTAGGCCTCGAGCAGCTGCGTGAGGATCTCGTTCGATCCGTTCGCCGCCCAGACACCCTCGGCGCCGGCGTCGTGGCCGGCGGCGGCCGCCAGCTCGTCCCGCAGACGGTGCATCTGGCCGTCGGGGTAGCGGTGCAGCGGCAGATCCTGGACGGCGTGGGCGAGCTCGCGGAAGAACCCCTCCGGCAGCGGGTGCGGGCATTCGTTCGTGTTGAGCCGGGCGGCGACGTCCAGCTGCGGGGAGACGTACGGGGCGACGTCGCGGAGGCCGGCCCTGGGCTCGGCCCCGCTCATCGAGATCCGGCCCCTGGGTCGCCGACCTGGTCGGCGCGGGCCTGCATCGCCTTCGCGTGGCCGACGAGCCCCTCCGACCACGCGATCGCGGCGGTGCCGGGTGTGAACCGCTCGGCGGCCTCGGCGGACATCTCGATCACGGACGAGACGGTCACGTAGTCGGACGCCCGCAGGCCGCTCGAGAACCGCGCGGTGCCGGCGGTCGGGAGCACGTGGTTCGAGGCGACCCCGTAGTCCCCGTACGGCACCGACGTCCAGTGCCCCAGGAAGATCGCGCCCGCGTTGCGGACGCCTTTCAGGAACCCGTCGGGGTCGGGGAGCAGCAGCAGCAGGTGCTCGGCCGCGACGTCGTTCACGGCCTCGGCGGCGTGCGCGAGGTCGCGCACCAGCACGAGCTTCGTGTGGCGCAGCGCCTGGTCGACGATGTCGCGACGCCCTGCGTGCGCGAGCTCGGCGACCAGCGCGGCGTCGATCGCCTCCGCGAGCGCGGCGTCGGGGGTCAGGAAGAAGGTGCGCGCCTCGGGGTCGTGCTCGGCCTGGGCGATCAGGTCGAGCGCGGCCAGGCGCAGGTCCACCGGCCCGTCGGCCACGATCGCGAGCTCCGAAGGCCCGGCGAGCCCGTCGATCCCGACGAACCCCGCCACCTGACGCTTCGCCTCGGTGACGTAGACGTTGCCGGGTCCGACGATCCGGTCGACCGACGGGATCGACTCGGTCCCGTAGGCCATCGCGCCGACCGCCTGGGCGCCGCCGGTCTTCGCCACGTAGGTCGCCCCGGCGTGCTTGGCCGCGTACAAGACCGGCGGGGGGATCGTGCCGTCGGGCTGCGGCGGGGTGCACAGGACGATCTCGTCGACCCCGGCCACGACGGCGGGCACGACGGTCATGCACACGCTCGAGGGGTAGACGGCGCGCCCGCCGGGCACGTAGCAGCCCACGCTCTCGAGGGGCCGCACGACCTCGCCGTACCGGACGCCGTCACGCTCGTCCCACCATTCCGTCGGAACCTGCCGAGCGGCCAGGTCGCGGAGGCGCTCGATCAGGTCGTCGAGCGCCGTGCGGAGCTCCGGTGGGGTCTCGCGCTCGGCGGCCGCGAACTCCTCGTCGGTCACGAGCACGCCGCCACCGGACAGGTCGGCGCCGTCGAAGCGCTGGGCCAACTCGATCAGCACCTCGTCGCCCTCGACGAAGACGCGCTGCAGGATCGATCGGACGGTCTCGGAGGTGGCGGGGTCGATCTCGAGCTTCGAGGGTTCGAGTCGCCCGCCCCGCTCTCGCAGGTCGAGGATCTCGAGCATCATCGTTCCTCGGTGGCGTCCGGATGCGCGTGCGCGAGCTTCCACGCGCGGTGGTCGCGGACGAACAGGATCCAGCCGCACACGCCCACGCCGACCGCGGCGACGGCCAGGGTCACGAGGGCGAGCAGGAACGTTGCGTCGAGGCTCATGGGAGGTCCCCAGGGTACCGAAACGACCCCGTAGCCACCCGGGACCGGGCCCGCCCGCCGTCGGTCAGGCCTGGCCGGCCTCGCGCTTAGCCGCCGTCCGACGCTCGGCCTCCAGGCGCTCGAGGTCGACGTCCTCGTAGCTCATGTACGTGAACGCGGCGCCGATCGCCGGGTGGACCCGCCCGATCTCTCGGTGCATCGCCTGCGCCACGCGCCGGTAGACCGGGTGCCCCTGCGGCGAGGATCGCAGCTCGGTCAGGTGCATCGCCTCGCGCGCGGTCATCTGCATCACGAAGCGGATCCGGTACGCCATCGACACGGCGTACTGCGCGGCGTCGATCGATCCGCCGGCCGCGATCGCGTCGTGCGTCTCGCGCGAGACCTCCATGGCCCGGTCCCAGTCGGCACGCAGTCCCGCCTCGTCGATCTCGGCCGGCACGTCGTAGCCGAACTCGGGCGTGAGCCGCTGCCACTCGATCGTGAGCGGGCGGTGCCGCTGGAGGTCGCGGAACGCGCCGAAGTCGCAGAGCACATCGAAGCGGTACTGCGTGCGCTCCCACGCCCGCCCCGGCTTGTGCCGCCGATTCGCCCGGTCGCCGACGCTCACCGCGAGGATCTCGGCCCGCTGCTCGTCGCTCAGCCCGTCGACGACGCGCGCGAGCTGGTCGTCGGGCAGGCGCGAGTGTGCGTACAGGACCGCGCCGATCACCTTGCGCTCGCCCTCGGGGTCGAAGTCGACCAGCGTGACCTCGTCGCGCGGCTCGGGCGCGACCCGGCCGACGAGCCGCTCGGACAGGGCCGCGGTGCGGTCGTGGACGTCCTGCCAGTACCCGGACCAGGCCACCCCGCGGTCCTCGACGTCGACGCGCTTGAGGAACTCGGGGATCACCTTGCGGAGCTCGACCTTCATCAGCTCGCCGTACTCACGCATCTCGGCGAGCGGGTGCTGGGCCAGGCGCATCAGGAGCTGCTCGTAGGACTGGCCCGTCGCGTAGATCCCCAGGTTCGACCGCGTCCCGGCGGGCAGCAGCATCCGCAGGGTGTCGCACGTCTTCGCCAGGATCGTCTGGCGGTACACGAAGTCGCTGTCGGCCGGGTCCTTCGGGAAGCGATCGCGGAACCACGGCTCCAACCGCTCGTACATCGAGCCGTACAGCGCGAACGTCTCGTCCAGGAACGCGCCGTAGCGCTCCTCGAGCTGCGTCCCCTCGATCTCGGGCGGGATCGTCGCGCGCCACCGGTCGCCGGGACGGTCGTCGTAGCGCATGTAGCGCGTCGACTGCTCGAGGTAGGCGGCCAGCCGCCCCCACTCGAGCGCCTTCGCCAGCAGCTGCGAGGACTGCTCGCACGCCAGGTGGACGCCGCCGAGCTGCGCGACCGAGTCGTCGCCGTACTCGACGAACACGCTGTCGTACAGCCGCTCGGCGCGCGCCCGCCCCGACGACGTGAGGCTGCCGCCGGGCTCGACGTCCTCGGCGAACTCGTCGAGGAACAGGCGCCGGAGCGACTTCGTCGTCCGCGAGTACCGGGCGAACAACGCACCCTTCACCGCTTCAGGCAGGTTCGTGAGCGCGAACGCCGGCCCCTCGAGGTTCGAGAAGTGGGGTTCCAGGACGCGCCGCTCGTCGGGGGTGAACTCCTCGGTCACGTACCACATCGTCGTCACCGCCTCATGGCGTCGGGCTGGGCGACTCGGTGGGGGCCGGTTCCTCGCCGAGCGACAGCGTCACGGTCCCTCCCGCCGGCACCGACGAGCCGGACGCCGGGGTCTGCGCGGCCACGAAGTTCGTGTTCGGACACTGCGGCAGGACCGGCGCAGGCTCTCCGAGGACGGCGGTCAGCCCGAGCTGCCGGAGCTCGGAGTTCGCCCGACCGAACGTGAGGCAGGTGTAGTCGCCGATCGTGACCGACGCCGGGCCCGAGGCCACCACCACGTCCACGAGGGTCGTCGTGGGATCGACCTCCTCGCCGGGCGCCGGGACCTGCGAGATCACCTCGCCCACCGCGAAGTCGTCGCTCGCCTCCTCGCTCCGCCGGCCCAGGATCAACCCGAGCCTGTCCAGCTCGGCCTGCGCCTCGGGGATCGTCATCCCGGTCAGGTCGGGGACCTCCACCAACTCGAGCTCGGCAGCGACCGTCAGCGTCACCTCGTCACCTTCCCGGACCTCGGTGTCGGGTCGGGGGTTCTGCGCCACCACGGTGCCGGGTGGCTCCTCGTCGGTCTGGCGCTTCTTCGGCGGATCGACGACCACGAGCCCCTGTTCCTCGAGGAACGCCTTCGCGTCCTCGTAGGTCTGGCCGATCACGCGGGGCATCCCGAACGGCACCGGCTCGTCGTCGTCGGCGAGGCTCTGCGCCAGCAGGTACCCGGCGCCGCCCAGGACCGCGACGACCAAGATCCCGATCAGCACGCCGAGCCAGACCTTCCTGGAGGAGCCCTCCGGCTCGGGCGGCGGCATCACCTGGGTCTCCTGGGGGCGGGCGATCACCTGCGTGGCCGCCGCGGCGCCCGCCGGCATCAGCGGCGTGGCGTCGGGATCCTGGCCTTGGCGGACGCGCTCGAGATCGGCGATGAACGCCTCCGCGGACGGGTAGCGGTTCGCGGGGTTCTTCGCGAGCGCCTTCATCACGACCGCATCCAGTCGCGGAGGGACGTCCGGGTTCGCCTGCGAGGGCGGGACCGGGGCCTCGTTCACCTGCTTGTACGCGATCGCCACCGGCGAGTCGCCGGTGAACGGGGGGCGCCCCGTCAGCAGCTCGTACAGCACGACCCCCAGCGAGTAGAGGTCCGAGCGTGCATCGACGGGCTGGCCCTGCGCCTGCTCCGGCGACAGGTACGTCGGCGTGCCCAGCACCGACGACGTCTGAGGCGCCGTCTCGACGGTCTGCAGCCGGGCGATGCCGAAGTCCATGACCTTGACGGCGCCGTCACGGGTGACCATGACGTTCGCGGGCTTGATGTCGCGGTGGACGATGCCCTGTCCGTGGGCGAGGGCGAGTGCGGCCGCGATCTTCTCCGTCAGTTCCACCGCCTGCGTCGGGCTCACCCGCTTGCCGGCGCTGAGGAACTCGGCCAGCGTCCGGCCCTCGACGAACTCCATCACGATGTACTGCACGTCGCCGTCGGCCCCCGTGTCGTACACGCCGACGATCGAGGGATCGTTCAGTCGCGCGGCCGCTTGCGCCTCGCGTCGGAACCGCGCCAGGAACCCGGCGTCGCGGGCGAACTGAGGCAGGAGGACCTTGATCGCGACGGTCCGGTTCAAGACCGGGTCGAATCCCCGGTAGACCTCCGCCATGCCGCCTTCGCCGATCCGCGCCTCGACGCGGTACCGGTCGCTCAGGACCGAGCGATCCACCGTTGCCGACCTCCCGTCACCGTCACCTCACAGGTCCGTCATACACCCAGGTACGCCTCGATCACGGCCTTCGCGACCGGCGCCGCCACGCGGCCGCCCGTCGCTTCGTTCCCCAGGTCGCCACCGTCCAGCACGATAACGGTTACGACGATCGCCGGGTCCTGCGTGGGACCGGCCGGGGCGAACGCCGTGAACCAGGCGTTCGGCGGCCGACCCTCGCCGTTCGTCGCGGTCCCGGTCTTGCCGGCCACCATCACGCCGGGGATCTGCGCGGCGGTCCCCGTCCCGGACTCGACGACCGAGACCATCATCTGGCGCATCGTCTCGGCGGTCGTCGTCGACACGGGTCGGCCGAACTCGTCGGGACCGAACTCCCGCACCGCCCGGCCCTGCGCGTCGCGCACCTCCGTCACGATCCGAGGCCGCATCATCGCCCCGCCGTTCGCGATCGCGGAGGTGACCAGCGCCATGTGCAGCGGGTTCATCAGGACGTTGTCCAGCCCCACGCCCGAGTAGGCGAGCGCGGGCGTCCGCTGGTCGAAGTAGGGAGGCTCGGGGAACCGCCCGCTCTCGAAGGGCAGCTCGAACGCGATCGGCGGGTCGTCGCACCCGGTGCGCTCCGGCGGCAGGGTCGGGCACGCCCCGAACTCGAACGCCTGCGTCGAGAAACGGTCGGCCCCGAGCTCGAGCGCGATCTCCCCGAACGTCACGTTGCACGACTCCTTGAACGCCTCGGCCATCGTGACGGTCTTCGTGCCGCCGTTGCACAGGGACCCCCCGAAGTTCTCCAGGTCGTCGTCGGTGGTCGGCAGGTCGAGCACCCGGGGGTTCGGCCACTCCTCCTCGGGTCCGTACCCGTTCTGCAGGGCCGCCGACGCGGTCACGAGCTTGAACGTCGACCCCGGCAGGTAGAGCTCCTGCGAGGCCTTCGACAGCAGCGGCTTCTCGGGGTCGTCGTTCAGCGCCTCCCAGGCCGCTTCCATGTCGTCGTTCGTCCCCTCCACGAGGCGGTTCGGGTCGTAGCCGGGGTTCGACCAGAAGGCGAGGAGGTCGCCGGTGGCGGGGTCGAGCGCCACGACCGCCCCGCGCTGAGCGCCCAGCGCCTCGGCGGCGGCGAGCTGCAACCGGGGGACGATCGTCGTGAACACCGACCCGCCCACCTTCGGCCGGCCCAAGATCAGGTCGGTGAGGTTCGAGGCGGCGAACTCCGGCGCGGTGCCGGCCAGGTACGTGTTCATCGACTGCTCGAGCCCCGAGCGCCCGTAGACGCGCGAGTAGTAGCCGGTGACGTGACCGAAGAGCACACCGCGCGGGTACCGCCGCTCGAACCGGTAGACGGCGCCCTCGGGCGCCTCGACGCTCTCGGCCATCGGCGACCCGTCGGCGGCCAGGATCCGGCCCCGCTGGGTCTGGTACTCGGCGCGCAGCTGACGGGCGAAGTTGCCCGGCTGGTTCGCGATCCGGTCGGCCGCGAAGACCTGCACGTACGCGACCTGCGCGAACAGCATCGAGAAGAGCACGACGAACGTGATCCCGAGCCGACGGATCGCCCTATCCACGGCTCCTCCGAACGAACGGGCCCGCCGAGACCCGGATCAGCAGCGCGATCATCACGAAGGTCGCGACGCGGCTCGTGCCTCCGTACGACACGAGGGGGAGCGGCACCCCGGTCAGGGGGATCAGCCGGAGCACCCCGCCGGCGATCACGAACACCTGCAGCCCGAGCAGCGTCGTCAGCCCGACGGCCAGCAGCTTCTCGAAGGCGTCGTGGCGTTCGACCGCCACGCGCAGGCCTCGCCCGACGAGCACGAGGTACAGGAGCAGGAGCGCCGAGACGCCGAGCATCCCGAGCTCCTCGCCGAAGGCCGCCAGGATGAAGTCGCTGGCCACGTACGGCACGAAGGTCGGCGACCCGAGCCCCAGACCCGTGCCGACCATCCCGCCGCTGGCCATCCCGAACCACCCCTGCGCGAGCTGGAAGCCCTCGTCGTCGACGAATGCCGGATCGAGCGCGTGGAGCCATGCATCGACGCGCACCTGGATGTGCGGGAAGGCGAGCCACCCGAGGTAGGCGCCCAGGGCGAACAGCAGGAGCCCGATCACGAGGTAGCTCGCCCGCCCCGTCGCGACCCACAGCATCACGGCGAAGACCGCGAACAGCAGCAGCGACGCGCCCATGTCCCGCTCCAGGAACAGGATCGCCATCGACGTTCCCCACGCGAGCAGCAGCGGTCCCAGGTCCTTGGGACGTGGCATCCCGAACTTGCCGACCCCCTCGGTGAGCAGCTCCCGGCGCTGCGACAGGTACGAGGCCAGGAACACGACGATCAACAGGCGCCCGATCTCGGCCGGCTGGAACTGGACGAACCCGAGGTTCACCCACAGCTTCGCGCCGTTGACCTCGAACCCGAGTCCCGGGACGACCGGGAGCAGCAACAGGACGAGCCCTGCGAGTCCGATCGTGTACGTGTAGCGGTCGAGTCGCCGGACGTCACGGACCAGCGCGAGCGCCGCGACCAGGAACGCGAGGCCGATCAGGAGCCACACCGCCTGGTTCTGGGCGATGTCGGGGCGACCCCGCTCGTTCATCAGCCGGTAGATCATCGCGGTGCCGATCCCACCGAGGGCGACCGCGGTCGGGTACAGGACCGGGTCGGCACCGGGCGCGAGGAACCGGATCGCACCCCAACCGGCCGCCGCCGCGACCACGGAGGCGACCGCGAGGATCGGCAGGTCGTCCGGGAGCGCCTCGTCGAGGGCGAGGCCTTGCAGGGCGTAGGCCAGGAGCGCGGCGGCGAGCCCGATCAGGAGCAGCCACAGACCGGAGCTCGCCCGGCGCGCCCGACCCGCCGGGGCGCTGCTCACGACGGATCGCCCCCGCCCGCACCCTCTCGCGCCTGGCGGCGCAGGTCCTGACGCATCTGGTCGACGATCGCGAGCGCGTCCTCGCGCGAGTCCGCGTTGATCCCGTCGGCCAGGCTCGCGTACAGGGGGAGCGCGGCGACGTCGGCCGCCGACAGACCCGTCTCGACGTCGACCTGTGACAGGTCGTAGCCGAGGATCGTCGCGGGGATCCCCTGGTAGACGGCGACGTGACCGTTCGCCTCGCCCACGTACCACCGCCCGTCGAGCCAGGCCCGGAACCCCGTGAACGCGGCGAGCAGGGCCACGACCACGATCACCGCGGCGACGATCCAGCGCCAGGGGCGCCGCGACGGCGGGGCCTCCGGCTCCGGCGTGCCGATCGCCTCGGGAGATGCGACGACGCCGTCGCCCTCGACGACGTCGAGCACGACGACCGTGATGTTGTCCAGGCCGCCCGCGCGGTTCGCGGCCCGGACCAGGCGTTCGGCGGCCTCCTGCGGCCGGGGCTCCGCTTCGAGGATCGCCTGGACCTGGTCCTCGGTGACCATCCCGGTCAGGCCGTCGCTGCAGAGCAGGAGCCGGTCCCCTTCCAGAAGGCCGACGTCCTGCTGGTCGAGGTCGATCGCGGGTTCGGTCCCCAGGACACGGAGCAGCACGTTGCGGTGCGGGTGGACGTCGGCCTCCTCGGGACTGATCTCACCGGCCTTCACCATCCGGTTCACCAAGGTGTGGTCCTCGGTGAGCTGCCGCAGCGCGCCGGCCCGCAGCAGGTAGGCGCGAGAGTCCCCGACGTGCACGAGATGGGCGCCGTTCGTCCCGATCAACGCGGCGGTCAGCGTGGTGCCCATCCCGGTGACCTCGCTGTCTTCCGCCGACCGGGCGAAGACGACCCGGTTCGCCTGCTGGACCTGCTCGGCGAGCGTGCCGCGTCCCTCTTGGAACAGCGTTTCGACGGTCTCGAGGGCGAGCTGCGACGCGACCTCGCCCCCGCGGTGTCCGCCCATCCCGTCGGCGACCGCGTACAGCGGCGGCTCGACCAGGTACGAGTCCTCGTTCGCCTCGCGGACCCGCCCGATGTCGGTCGCGACCCCGGCTTCGATCCTCATGTCCGCAGCTCCAGGACGGTGGTGCCCACCCGGATCCTGTCACCCCGGGTGAGCATCGCGGGCGCCGCCAGCCGCTGTTCGTTCACGTACGTGCCGTTCGTGGATCCGAGGTCTTCGACGTACCAAGCGCCGTCCTTGCCGAAGACCCGCGCGTGCTGCTGCGACGCGTAGGTGTCGTCGATCCGTAGCTCGCACTCGGGCGCGCGTCCGATCGTGGTGCTCGCCTCGATCCGGACCAGCCGCGGCTTGCCGCCCTCGGGAGGGAAGACCGCCAGCGAGGCGATGAGGGGGACCGTCGCGCCCGTCTTCGCCGGCGCCCCGCCGCGAGCCGAGGCTGGCACGCCCTGGTCGACGTTGAGTCCCCGGATCACCCAGCGCATCGCACGCCACACGAACAGGAACAGCAGCGCCAGGAGCCCGTACTTCAGGGCGGACAACGCGAACGGTTCGACCCCGGCGGCGAGCACGGCTCAGCCCCTCCGGAACTCGAGCAGCGTCGTCCCGATCGTGATCCGGTCGCCGTCGCCCAGGGCGCGGGTCTGGATCTGCTGGCCGTTGAGCTTCGTCCCGTTCGTCGAGCCGAGGTCGGTCAGGACCGCCTCGCCGTCCTTCACGCGGATCTGGGCGTGGCGACGAGACGCCCCCTTGTCGGTGAGCACGACGTCGCAGTCGGTCATCCGTCCGATCGTGACGAGCTCCTTGTCGAGCGGGACGTCGCGAGGCCCGTCCTCCCCGTGGACGACCAGGCGGGCGGGGCCGCTCACCGCGGCGGCGACCGCGGCGGGCGAGACCTTCTCGTCGCCCTCGGCGAGGGATGCCTCCACCTGCAGGTCGCCCTTGCGGAGCCCCTCATCGACGAAGAACGCGATCTCGGGAGGCCCCACGAGCCCCCAGCCCCGCTCGGCGGCGTTCTCCAGCACGACCCGCTTCAGCTCGGCGATCAGCGCGCTCTCGATCTGCTGGAAACGCGGTGCATCCTCGCTCGACAGCGAGACCTCGAACCGGTTCGGCGCCCAGACCTCGTCGATCGCGACCTGCTTGCCGTCGTCCATCTCGCGGACGACCCGCTTCGCGATCTCGACCGGCTGGACCCCGCTGCGGAACGCCTTCGAGAAGAGGCCTTCCACGAGGCCCCCCAGTCGGCGTTCGAAGTCACGGAGGTTCGGCATCGGCGCGTGCGCGCGGCTCTCCGCGCGGTCGCGCCCATCCTACCCCCGGTCAGGAGCCGGGCTCGGCGTCCGGATGTGTCGTTCGTTCGACGGCGGCCGTCGCCTCCCACGAGGTTCGGGGCGTCTCCCACAGCGGGCTCGCGAACCCGTAGCGGTCGTCGTCGGGCAGCCGGCGCCAGCGCCACTCCCGGATCTCCCAGTAGGTCCGACGCGCGAACACCAGGACGAGGATCGCGAGCAGGAACCGGAGCGTCGCCTGCGGCTCGATCCCATAGGTGCCGCTGATCAGCCCGACCGTGCCGGCCAGGGTCCAGCCGATCAGACCGCCGATCCCGACCAGCATCAGGTCGCGCATCAGCTGGTCGAAGTCGATGCCTGCCCGCTCCGCCATGTGCATCCCTCCTCCGTGGACGATCCTCCGACGCCTGACCGAGGTATCGGCCCCATCGCGCCCACGGCGCACCGGTCGTCGGTCGGTCGCCCGTATCCCCCGCGCAGGGGACGGCGACCGTCGCGAAGGGGCCGCTGCTACCATCCCTGACGCGTCACGGGCGAGTGGCGGAATTGGCAGACGCGCACGGTTCAGGTCCGTGTGTCCGAAAGGACGTGGGGGTTCAACTCCCCCCTCGCCCACCGGTTCTGTGACCCAGGTGAGCCTCGACGGTGGTCACGAGAGGTCCCGGGCTCGTCGCAGGAACGCCGGCGTGCGGAGCGGTTCGAACACCTCCGCTGCCGGCGCGGCGCGGTCGTGCGCGCCGGCCTCGGCCATCTCGAGGTCGGTCACGGCGCGGTTCCAGATCGCGCCGATCGCGTCGTAGGCGGCCGAGGCGGCGGCGAGGTGCCTGAGCCCGCGCTCGATGTCGCCGGCGGCGATCGCCGCTCGCCCCTCGAGACGGTCGATCTCGGCCTCGAGCGAGGGCCACGTCGAGGACGCCGCGCACGCACGCATCTCGTCGAGGAGCGCCGGCACCTCGTCCCACGCGCCGGCCGCCGCAACGGCCTGCCCTCGCGCCTCGAGCGCGTCGCCGATCATCGTGCGCCACGCATCGGGGAGCTGACGAGCGCGCGCCTCGCCGACCTCACCGCGGGCGAGATGCATCAGGAGCATGTCCGGATAGAGCTGCACGCCTCGTTCGGGCGAAAGGCGACCGACGATCTCGGCCAAGAGATCGCTGTCCACCCGTTCGCCGCGCCTGGCGTGGATCGTGGCGACCTTCGCGTACGAGGCGGCGCAGAAGTAGGGAGGCACATCCCGTCGGTCTCCCAGGAGGTCGCGGATCACGTCGAACTCGGCGATCGCCTCGTCCCACCTGCCGAGGGCCTCGAGGGCGCGGACCTTCCAGCTCCGGTTGTGGATCTCGACGTTGGGACCCTTCCCACCGATCCGCGCGATGCCTTCGTCGGCGAGCGCGATCGCCTCTTCGTAGCGCCCCTGCACGGTCCGCATCCACGCGCCCATGGCATAGAAGTCCCCGATCTCGGTGACCGAGGTGACCTGCGGCATGATCTCGCGGCGCCGCAGCCACGCGCGCTCGGCGCGGTCGTAGAGCCCCGACGACAGGTACGCACCGTTCGCTTGGTCGAGCGCCGCCGACGCCAGGTTGGGGAGCCCGAGCCGGATCGCGGCCTCGGCCGCCTCCATGCCCGCGGCCTCGTCGGCCTCGAGCTCCTGCATCGTGGCATCCTCGCGCGGGAAGGCGAACAACCAGCTGGCTCGCAAGCCCAGGAGCCGGATCCGTTCCCGGTTGTCACCGGGCGGCAGCGCCGCGAAACCGCGTTCCAGGAGCGTCCGCACCTCGTGCTCGGGCGGGACCCCTGATGACATCGAGCCGGGCCAACGTTGCGCGATCTCACACGCGTCGGCGCACAGACGAGCCATCCGTATCCCGTCGAACGGCTCCACCCGCTCGCACGCGTCTGCCGCCTCGGTGAAGTACCGCCACGCCAGATCGCCGACGGTCCGGTCGAGCATCACCCTCGCGAGCGCCTCGAGGGCGTCGGTCCGCTCGCGATCGTCGACGGCCAGGTCGAGGGCGGACCGCGCGAGGCGCTCGGACGTGGCGAAGACCACGCGTCGACGCGCCGCCATCGACGCGTCGATGGCCCAGCGCAGCGCGCGGCGGCGGAGCCCCTCGTCGGGAGTCTCACCGATCTCGCGCGCGATGTGGATGGCGGTCGCGCCGTGGTGAGCGAGGAGTTCGGCGAACTCCGGCGCTCGGTCCCCCGCGGTCGTCTCGAGCCACGTGGCGACCGCCTCGTGCGCCGCGATCCGCTCGCGCCGTGGGAGCGATTCGTAGGCGACGTCGCGGGTGAGGATGTGCTTGAACAGGTACTCGCGTTCGCCGGCGAGGGTCGAGCCCGGGCGCGACACCACGAGTTCGCGGTCCTCGAGCCGGCGCATGGCCTCGGACACGGTGGCCCGGTCGGCGCCGACGCGGTCCGCGACCGGCCCGGTCCAGAACACGCGGCCGACCACGGCCGCGGCCTGGAGGATCCGCTTGTCCGGCGGGTCGAGCAGGTCGATCCGGGAGGCGAGGACCGCCTGGACCGTGTCGGGGATCCGGACGTCCGCGATCGAGGCCGTGGCGCGCCAGCGATCGCCTTCTCGCTCGAGCGACCCGTCGTCGATCAAGCGCCGGATGATCTCCTCGAGGAAGAACGGGTTGCCCTCGGCGCGCTCGACCATCGTCGCGTGCACCGACGGCGGTAGGTCGTCGACCGTCAGCAGCAGCTCGATCAGGTGCTGGGATTGGTCGGCGGTGAGGGGGTCGAGTGCGATCGCGGACATCGACCGGCGACCCCCGCCCCACGTCGGCCGACGCGAGGTCAGGTCTGGCCGCGACGGACACAGCAACATGACAGGCCCCTCGACCCGTTCGGCGAGCGTGTCGAGCAGATCCAGCAGGACCGGTTCGGCCCAATGGATGTCCTCGATCACGACGACCGCCGGCGCGGACACGGCGAGCGCGGTGAAGAACGAGCGCCACGCGGCGTCGACCTCGTCACGCACCTGATCCGGGTCCATCGACTCCAGCGACGGGTCGAGATCGGGCAGACCGATCGTGTAGGCGAGGGCGGCCGTGGCGAGCACCGGATCGGCCGTCACCTCGGCGGTGAGCAGATCGTGGCCGAGCTTGCGGACCTTCTCGATCGCGAGTTCGGTGGCGTCGGTGTCCAGGATGCCCGCGTGGCCCTTGAGGATCTCGGCGAGCGGCCAGTAGGCGATGCCGTCGCCGTACGGCAGGCAGCGCCCGCGCAGCACGAGCGGCGGCGGGTCGGTGGCCTCGGTCCACGCCAGGAACTCGCGCGTCAGACGGCTCTTGCCGACACCCGCGTCGCCGTACACGGTGACCAGGCTCGGCTTGCGCTCGCTGGCGGTCCTCGCGTAGACGCTGCGCAGCAGGTCCATCTCGGCGTCGCGCCCGACCATCGGCGCGCGCAACCCAGGTACGCCTCGTTCGGTCTCGACGGCGTCGTCGCCCGCCAAGCGGTATCCGCGGACGGGTTCGGCCTTGCCCTTGAGTTCGAGCGGTCCCAGGTCGATCAGGCGGGCCCGCGGCACCGACCGGGCGGTACGCTCACCGAGCACGATGGTGCCGGGCTGGGCGGCGGCCTCCAGGCGTTGTGCGGCGTTGACGACGTCGCCCGTGACCATCGCTTCGCCCGGCTTCGGGTCCGTGGTGGCGAGCACCTCGCCCGTGTTCACGCCGATCCGGATCTGCAGCCGGACGTCGTGGCGGGCGCTCAGATCCTCGTTCACGGTCTCGAGGCGCGCGAGCATCCTGGCCGCGGCGCGCAGCGCCCGCGCCGGGTCGTCCTCGTGGGCAGTGGGGACACCGAACGCCGCCATCACCGCGTCGCCGATGAACTTCTCGACGGTGCCGCCCTCGGCTTCGATCTCCTCGCGCATCGCGGCGAAGTAGGTCTGGAGCACGTCGCGGAGCTGCTCGGGATCGAGCTGCTCACCGAGCGAGGTCGAGCCCGTGACATCGGCGAACAGCACGGTGACGAGCTTCCGTTCGCCTGCAGGGCCTCTCCCGGTGTCGCCCGCCGCCACCGGGGCGCCGCACGAAGGGCAGAACGCGGCGTCGTGGGGCAGGTCGGCCCCACACGAGGCGCAGGTGACCATGAGTGACGCGCCGCAGGTCGCGCAGAAGCGTGCCCCCGGTGTGGAGGTGGCCCCACAGGATCCGCAAATCGGCATCGGGGCAGCGTAATCGGGTCCGGCGCCGGGCGTGGCGACCCGGCCGTACCTGGGCGCCCCGCTCGGCAACGGTCCCGCGGCCCTGGGTTCCACGCAGCATCATGTGGTCATGGCTCCTGCCCTGCTGATCCTGCTCCCACCCTCTGAGGGGAAGGCTCCCGGCGGCGACGGCCTTCCGTGGGCCGCAGGGACGATGACGCTCGATCTCGACGAACGACGCGAGCGCGTGCTCACCGCCGTGGAGACCGCGATGCGGGGGAGCGAGTCCGTCCGGTCGAAGCTTCTCGGGGTCAAGGGGTCGGCGCTCGCCTCGGCCACCGAGGCGAACCGACGGGTCCGCGAGGCGCCGACCCTTCCGGCGATCGAGCGATACACCGGCGTCCTCTACGACGCGCTCGACGCGGGCTCGCTGCCCGCCGCCGCGCGACGCCGGCTCGACGGATCCGTGCTGATCCTGTCCGGGCTGTGGGGGGCGGTCGCCCCGTCCGATCGGATCCCCGACTACAAGCTGAAGATGGGCGCGACGCTCCCTCGCCTGGGGAAGCTCGCGACGTGGTGGCGCGACGACCTCTCGGAGGCGATCGCCGAGCGTGCCACGGGTCGCCGGGTCTGGAACCTGCTCCCGAACGAGCACGCGGCCGCGTGGCGGGCGCCGGACGGGCTGCCGCAATGGTCGGTCCGGTTCCTCGAGCCCGGGAAGGACGGCACGCTCGTGGCCGTCAGCCACTGGAACAAGTCCTTGAAGGGGGCGCTCGTGCGGCACCTCCTGACGCATCCGTCGACGACGCCCGAGACGCTCGCGTCCTGGGAGCATCCATCGGGGTACCGGTACGCCCCGGCACTCGATGAGCGCCGGGGCGATCTCACCCTCCTGTCGTTGGTCCGCCACGACTAGGGTGACCCGCGGATGGTCCGCGGGCCTCACCCGAGCGCGGAGCGATCACCGACCTTCGGCCCGTCCGCTCCCGATCTCAGCGTCCGTTCCATCTAGCGTTACCGACACGAAAGGGCACACCCGTCGTGAGGCGGGGACGCGAAGCCAGGGATCTCGCCCACCGAGATCGCCCGGCCGCCGACAGGAGGTCGTACCGATGAGCCGGAACCGCCGCAAGGCCTTCGTGGCCGCGCTGGCCGGTGTGCTCGTACTCCTGTCCACGCTGCCGCTGACCTCGCCGGCCGTTCCGAGGGCGGCGGCAGAGACGCGTCCGAACGTCGTGCTGATCGTCTCGGACGATCAGCGCTGGGACACGCTGTGGGCGATGCCCGCGGTCCGCGAGCTCCTCGGTGCCAGCGGCGTCACGTTCGAGAACGCCTTCGTCCCGAACCCGGTGTGCTGCCCGAGTCGTGCCAGCATCCTGACCGGCACGTACTCCCACACGAACGGGGTCTGGACGAATCGGAACGGCGCGTACGGGGGGTTCGAGGCGTTCGACGAGACCTCGACCCTGGCCACCTGGCTCCAGGACGCCGGCTACCGCACCGGCCTGATGGGTAAGTACCTCAACGGCTACCACCGGCCCGGCAGACAGGAGCTGTACGTGCCCGAAGGGTGGGATCGCTGGTGGTCGTTCGTCGGCGGGAGGTACTACGGGTTCAGCGTCAACAGCGACGGCGCGATCGTGAGCTACGGAGAGGAGGAGACCGACTACGTGACCGACGTCATGGCCGCTGAGGCCGAGGCGTTCATCCGCGCCGAGCAGCCCGACCCGTTCTTCCTGTACCTCACCCCGAAGGCGCCGCACCTGCCCTCCACCCCCGCGGCGCGCCACGCCTCACTCTTCCAGGATCTGGAGCCCTGGCGGCCGGCGTCGTGGAACGAGGCCGACATGTCCGACAAGCCGACGTTCCTGCGCAAGCGTCCCGAGCTCTCGATCGAGCAGATCGCAGCCCTCGATCACAAGCGACTCGAGATGCTCCGGAGCCTCGTCGCCCTCGACGAGATGGTGGCCCGCGTCGTGACGGCGCTCGAGGAGACCGGGCAGCTCCGAGACACGATGATCATCTTCACCTCGGACAACGGGTACGCGTGGGGCGAGCACCGGTGGGATCGGAAGACGCTCGCGTACGAGGAGGTGATCCGCGTTCCCATGGTGATCCGGTTCGATCGGCTCATCGGAGCGCCGCTCGTCGACGCGAACCTCGCGCTGAACATCGACCTCGCGCCGACGATCGCCGAGGTGACCGGCCTGTCCCCCCCACCGATGGACGGAGCCAGCCTGGTCCCCTTGCTCACCGAGACGACCCCCGTCGAGTGGCGTCAGGACTTCCTCGTCGAGCATTGGGGCGGCAAGATCCCCCCGTACTGCGGCGTGCGCACGACCGGTCACCTCTACGTCGCGTATGCCGACGGCCAGGAGGAGCTCTACCGCCTGGCGAAGGATCCCGATCAACTGGACAACCTCGCGACCGACCCGACGGAGGCATCCCTGCGTGATCGGCTCCGCTCGCGTCTGGTCAGCCTCTGCTCATCCCCGCCGCCGGGCATGGATCCGATCGGGCTCTGACGATCGAGTCGGCCTCTGCCTGCGACGTGGAGCGACCTCGACGGCCGCAGAGGAAGGGAGCCCGCGGCGCCGGCGTCAGGTCAGGCAGAACAGCGGGGTCTGGGCGGTGATCGGCGCGGACCACCGGCCCGGCAGGGGTCCGTCGAGGCCCCGCACCCGGTAGACGTAGGTCGAGTCCACCCCCAGGTCGGTATCACGATGGACGGTGGTGCCCGCCCCGACGGTCGCGACCTGCTGCCAGGCCTCACCGGCCGGGTTGCGCCGCCAGAGCTCGTAGCCGGTCGCACCGAACACGCCGGTCCACGCGACGTCGGCGCCCGTCGAGAGGAAGCCGTCGCAGGAGGTCGTGGCGGCGAGGTCCTCGGGGCCGGGCAGGACGGGCGGGGCTTGCAGGGTGGCGCGGACGGGTTCGTCGAGCCTGAGCAGGGCGGGGCCGAGCAGGGCGGCCGCGGCGAGCACCACGGTCGTCGCCAGGGCCGTGGCGATGGCCCGCCCACGCCTCGGGCGCGCACGTGAGGGCTCTGTCGGCGCGTCGGGGAGGGCCACCGTCATCGTAGGGGTCCGGAGCCGACGGGTCCCGTCGGTCCGAGGGGGATCCGCGAGCGTGATCGCGTTCGTCGGTTCCGCCGCGGGCCGTTCGGTCGGCAGGTACGCGGCGAGCCGCCTGAGCTCCTCGGCGAGGGCGCCGGCGTCGGCGGGTCGCACCCCGGGGTCACGGTCGAGGCACCGCAGGACGGTCTCGTCGATCCCGACGGGCACCGAGGGGTCGATCACCGACGGTGCCGGGGGTCGCGCGACGGCGAGTCGGGCCGCGACGTCCTCGCCGGTGAACGGAGGCCGGCCGGTCAGCAGCTCGTAGAGCACGGCGCCCAGCCCGTAGACGTCGACCCGTTGGTCGGAGCGCTCGCCGGCCAGGACCTCGGGCGCGGCGTACGCCAGCGTCCCGTGGGCGGTGACCGAACCCCCGTGACCGGAGCCTTGGACGGCCCTCGCGATCCCGAAGTCGAGCACCTTCACCGCGCCGTCGGTGCGGACCATCACGTTGCCAGGAGCGACGTCGCGGTGGACGACCCCCCGAGCGTGGGCGTGCCCGAGCGCCTCCGCGACGGAGGTGGCGATGCCCGCCGCTCGTGCCGGCGCCAGCGGCCCCTCGACGCGCTGCAGCTCGAAGAGGGTGCGACCGGGCACGTGTTCGAGGACGAGGTACACGCGATCGGCGTCCTCTCCGAAATCGTGGACCGCGACGATCGCCGGATGCTGCAGGCGTGCCGCGGTGCGGGCCTCGCGGTGGAAGCGGGCGACGAACCGACGGTCGCGCGCGAGCTCCTCCCGCAGGACCTTGACGGCCACGGTGCGGTCGAGTCGGTGGTCGGCCGCCTCGTAGACCTCACCCATCCCGCCCCGACCGAGCAACGCCCGCAGCTCGTAGCGCCCGGCGAGCGTCACCCCGGTGAGAGCGGGGGTCGCCGTCGCGCGGGACGCGGGGGAAGGGGCAGGGGCCGACATCGCTCACGATGCTACCGGCCGCGCCCCGTTCGCGGGAGGCGGTGACACCGTTCCTCCACATCCGCCCGCCGGCCGCCGGATAGGCTGAGCCATGGCCGTGATCGAGGTCGACGGGCTCCGCAAGGAGTTCCGCCATCTGGGTCGTGGTCGAACGGTCGCGGTCGGTGGGCTCGACCTGGCCGTCCCCGAGGGCGGGGTGTTCGGCTTCCTCGGACCGAACGGCGCCGGGAAGACCACCACGATCCGGTGCATCCTCGGGCTCGTTCGCCCCTCATCGGGGGGTGTTCGCCTCCTCGGCCGTGACGTGCCCCGGGACCTCGGGAGGGTGATCGGACAGGTCGGCTCCATCGTCGAGCAGCCTGCGCTCTACCCGAGGTTCAGCGGCCGACGGAACCTCGAGATCCTGGGACGACTCGTGGGGGCGGGACGCGCCGACGTGGGTCGTGCGCTGGGACGGGTCGGGCTGTCCGATCGGGCCGACGACACGGTGAAGACCTACTCCCTGGGGATGAAGCAGCGGCTGGCGATCGCCGCCGCGCTCCTGAAGGACCCGGCGGTGCTGGTGCTGGACGAGCCGGCGAACGGGCTCGATCCGGCCGGGATCGTCGAGGTCCGCGAGCTGCTGCGCTCGCTCGGGGCGGAGGGGCGGACCGTGTTCGTATCCAGCCACATCCTGTCCGAGGTGCAACAGACCGCCGACCGGGTGGCGATCCTCGCGCGCGGGCGTTGCGTGACGGCCGGTCCGGTCGAAGAGGTGCTCGCTGCCGGGGGCGCCCGGGGGCTGTTCGTTCGGCTCGGCGACCTCGAGGCGGGCCGTCGGGTCCTCGCGGATGCAGGGATCGACGTGGAGATCGCGGGTGGTGCGCTGCACGTGGCGCTCCCCCCCGACCAGGGGGAACGGGTCACGCGGACGCTGTCGGAGCAAGGGCTCTTCGTCGCCGAGCTCCGCCCCGACGCGGCGGACCTCGAGACCGTGTTCCTCGAGCTGACCCGGAGCGGTCCCGATGAGGAGGCCGCGACGTGATCCGGCTGACGTCGTCCGAGGCGCTGCGGATCGTCTCGCGACGGCTCGTCTGGGTGGTCACCGCGATCGCCGCGGGCCTCATCTTCGTGTCGCTCGTCACCGCGACGATCCGGTCCGACCCGTCAGGGAACGGGTTGCGTCTGACGGATCTGAACGGGTTGATCCAGGGGATGAGCACCCTGGTCGGACTGCTCGGGGTCGTGCTCGGCGCCTCGCTCGTCGGTGCCGACTGGTCGACGGGATCGATGGCGACCCTGCTCACCTGGGAGCCGCGCCGGCTGGCCGTGTTCGCCGTGCGGGCCGCCCTCGTGGCCCTGACGGTCTTCGTGGTCGCCGTCGCCCTGCTCGTGTTCCTCGGCGTGTGCTTCCGTGTCGGGGTCGCCCTCCGGGGCTCGGCCTCGGGCGCCGACGGGTGGCTCGGCGACGTGGCCGGCTCGATCTTGCGGGTGGGTCTGCTGTCCGTGCTCTACGGCCTGGTCGCGCACGCGTTCGCGTCGATCGGGCGATCGACCGCGGCCGGGCTCGGGATCGTCCTGGCCGAGCTGATCCTCGTCGAAGGGTTCCTCCGTGGGTTCCGCCCGTCGATCGAGCCGTGGCTGGCGCTCACGAACGCCGTCGTCCTGGTGAGCGGCAAGGCCCAGACGGTCGGGGGCGCCATGTTCGGCGAACCCGGGCAGACGATCACGCTCGGCCGGGCCCTCCTCACGTTGTGTGCCTACGTGTTCGTGGCGCTCGCGATCGCGGCGGCCGTGTTCCGGCGTCGCGACGTCACCTGAGCTGGCGGGGGCGGGAGGGCACCCGCGTATACTTCGTGCCCTCCGGGGGCCGCGGTCGTGCGGCGCCCGTCGGGAGTGACGACGATGACCCTGTCGAACGAGACCCTCACGCTGCTCGTGCTGATCGCCCTCGGCCTCGCGCTGCTGGCGGTCGTCTTCGGGGTGTTCGGCGGAGGCGGCCGCCGCGACGTCGACGCGACGCCGCCGGCCGACGAGGTCGTGGGGTCGCTCCTGGCACGGATCGAGCGGATCGAGAAGGCGGTGCGGACGCTGCACGGCACGGACAAACGCCAGCAGCTCCAGATCGAGGCGAGCGTCCGCCGGGTCGGCCTGCTCCGCTACGACGCGTTCGAGGACGTCGGCGGGCGGCTGTCCTTCTCGTGCGCGCTCCTCGACGAGCACGGCAACGGCGTGGTGCTCACGTCGATCAACGGCCGACAGGAGACGCGGGTCTACGCGAAGCCGGTGCACGGCGGCGCCAGCACGTACAACCTGTCCAACGAGGAAGGCGAGGCGATCCGTCAAGCGATGAGTGACGAGCCAGAGGCGGTGAGCGCCGGATGATCTGGAAGCGCGAGGACGCAGAGGCCGCCCAGGCGGGGGAGCCGGATCGGCCGACGGATCGGCCCAAGGATCGACCGAAGGATCGAAAGGACACGCAGATGACGGAGAACGGTGAGGTCACGATCGTCGGTGCGGGCGCGCGCCTTGAGGGCAACGTGGTCTCCGCCGGGAGCCTTCGGATCGACGGCCAGGTCAAGGGACAGATCAACGCCGACGGCGACGTCGTGCTGTCGCCGCAGAGCCAGGTCGAGGCCGACATCCGGGCCCAGAACGTCAGCGTCGCGGGCAGGTTCAAGGGCAACGTGATCGTGAAGGGCAAGGCGCATCTCGCCCGTGGTGGCCGGATCGACGGGAACATCACGTCGAAGACGCTCGTGATCGAGGAGGGCGGCATCTTCCACGGACAGAGCATCATGGACGCCGCCGGTCCGAGCGGTTCCGGTCAGCCCGCGCAGGGCGCCGGAGCCGAGGCGAAGGGCCCCGACGCGGCGAAGGCGTGAGCGATGCTCGACATCAAGCTGCTGCGCGATGACCCGGAACCCTTCCGCCGAGCGTTGGCCCGGCGGAACCTGGCGGACGCGGTCGATGAGCTGCTCGCCGCCGACGAACGTCGACGCACGCTGATCGCGCGCGTCGACGAGCTCCGCGCCGCCCAGAACCGGGCCTCGAAGGCGATCGGCGGGGCGCAGGGTGACGAGAAGAAGGCGCTGATCGCCGAGGTCTCCGCGGTGAGCGCTGAGCTGAAGGAGCTCGAGCCGCAGCTCTCCGAGGCCGACGCCGTGCTCACGGCGCTGCTGGCAGCCACGCCCAACCTTCCTCACGACAGCTCCCCGGAGGGCTTCACCGACGAGGATGCCGTCGAGGTGCGTCGCAACCACGACGCGCCGCCCGCGTTCGACTTCGAGATCCGCGACCACGCGGTCCTCGGTGAGCTGCTCGGGATGCTCGACACCGAGCGGGGCGCCCGTACGAGTGGCTCGCGGTTCGTCTACCTGATGGGCGACATCGTGCTGCTGCAGTTCGCGCTGATGCGCAACGCGATCGACATCCTGATCGAGAAGGGATTCACGCCCGTGATCCCGCCGGTCCTGGTCCGCGAGGAGGCGATGTACGGCACCGGGTTCCTCCCCGCCGACGAGGCCCAGCTGTACAAGACCGCCCAGGACGATCTCTACCTCGTGGGGACCGCGGAGGTGCCGCTCGCCGCGCTCCACATGGGTGAGATCGTCGACGAGGCGCAGCTGCCGCTGCGCTACGCCGGGTACTCGAGCTGCTTCCGTCGCGAGGCCGGCACCTACGGCAAGGACATGGGCGGGATGTTCCGCGTCCATCAGTTCGACAAGGTGGAGATGTTCTCGTTCACGACACCGGAGGCGAGCTGGGACGAGCACGAGTACCTGGTGAGCGTCGAAGAGGAGATCATCGGGACCCTCGACCTGCCCTACCGCGTCGTGAACATCGCCGCCGGCGACCTGGGCGGCAGCGCAGCGAAGAAGTACGACATCGAGGTATGGCTCCCCGGACAGCAGCGCTACCGCGAGCTGACCAGCTGCTCGAACACGACCGACTATCAGGCCCGCCGGCTCCAGACACGGGTGCGCCGCAGCGACGGTGGCCTCGAGACCTTGCACACGCTGAACGGCACCGCCACGGCGATCGGCCGAACCTTGATCGCGATCTTGGAGAATCACCAGCGGGCCGACGGGAGCGTGCAGGTTCCCGAGCACCTCTGGCGATACCTGCCGGAGCGCGCGCGTTTCCTGAGGCCCGCCGGTTGATCAGATCGGTGTCGCCTCGGACGCGGGGCTGATCTGGCGCACGTTCGTCTCGGTGACGTCGAGGCTGAGCCCCACCCACACGGCCGTCTCCGCCGAAGGTTCGCTCACGCGGCGCGCTCGCGCGTAGATCCACCGGTATCCGCCCGTGCGGTGTTGGGTACGCCAGCGATCCTCCCACGTGTCGGCGCCAGAGCGGCATGCGAGACGCCACGACGCGTGCGCCCTTTCGGCGTCGTCGGGATGGATCATGCGGGAGAAGTGTGCCGGCTCTGCCATCAGCTGGTCGGGCGTGTACCCGAGGATCTGCTCAACCTGGGGTGACATGTAGAGGTACCGAGGCTCGGCGGCCACGGACGTCGAGGTGAGGATCCAGGTGACGGCCGGTACCTGCTCGGTCACCGTGCGGAGCGTGGCGAGCACGTCATCGGTGTGCAGTCGTTCCTCGACCTCCTCGGTCACGTCCGACAGTGAGCCGACCAACGTCAACGGGTACCCCGCCTCGTTGCGGTCCGCGCAGCGCCCTCGGTCCCGCAGCCACACGATCGCTCCGTCCGCCCCGATCACCCGGTATTCCAGGGTCCACGGCGCACCGGAGGTCCGAACCTCGTCGATGTTCGCTCGGACGTGCGCCCGATCGTCTGGGTGGACCGCTCCGAACCATCCGCCCGTGTCGGTGTCCCCGATCGGAACCGGCTCACCCAGCAGGGTGGCGAGCCCTTCTCCCACGTACCCGACGTCGAGCGAGCCCGGGTCCGAGGGGTCGAGGGTCACGACGTAGGCGACGTCGTGTGCGCCCTCCGCGATCCGGCGCAGACGTTCCTCGGCGTCCGCCGCCTTGCGCTCGGCCTCCTTCCGCGCCGTGATGTCGATCGTCACTCCTTGGAAGAGGAAGGGGCGGCCTTCTTCGTCCCGATCGAGCAAGGTGGCGTGATCGTGGACCCACACGACGCGCCCGTCCTTCGCCAGGTAGCGGTACTCCTCCTCGAAGGGCTCGCCGGTCCGTTCGCTGTGGATGACCGCATCGAGGACGCGCTCGCGGTCGTGCGGGTGGAGTCGCTGGTCCCACACGTGCCACTCCTGATGCCACTCTTCGGGCGTGTAGCCCAGCACCGTCTCGACCTGCGGGCTGATGTACCCGTGGAACTCGCCGTTCGGCCCTAGATGCGTCTGCCACGCGTAGATCAGGGCGGGCGAGTGTTCCACGAGTGCTCGGAAACGCCGCTCGGCGTTCCGCAGCTCCTTCTCCATCCTCCGCCGCTCGCCGATCTCGAGGCCCATCAGCTCGTTCGCCTCTTCGAGCGCGACGGTCCGCTCCCGGATCCGCTGTTCGAGATCCTCGTTCGTGATCTGGAGGAGTTCGGCCGTGACGTGTTGCGACGTGACGTCGACCAGGATGCCCTGCCACACGGGGGACCCCTCCGCGTCGATCGTGAGCGTCGCCTGGTCGTGTACCCACACGACGCTCCCGTCGGCGGCGATCAACCGATACTCGCGGGTCCAGGGCTCTCCCGTGCTCGAGTGCTCGTCGTGTGCGGCGAGCTCGGTCTCGCGATCGTCGGGGTGCAGCAACTCGGTCCAGATGTCTGGCTGGTCGAGCCACTCCTGCCGCGAGTAGCCCAGCAACCGTTCGATGTGTGGGCTGACGTACAGGGTGCGTCGCTCGTCGTCCGGCCCCATCTCGTACACGACCGCCGGGACGTTCTCGAGGAGCGCGCGGGCCTTCGCCTCTGCAGCCTCACGAGCTTCCTGGGCCACGTGGAGCTCGTGGACGTCCACGGTGATCCCGTGCCAACGCGACACCGTCCCGTCGGCGTCGTGGACGGGACGCGTCGTCTCGTGGAACCAGCGATACGCCCCGTCGGCGTGACGGAGCCGGTATTCCTCTTCGAAGGGCTGGTCCACTTCCGTGGCGCGGCGCCACGCATGGAGGACCCGCTCGCGGTCGTCCGGGTGCATCAAGCTCTCCGAGAACAGGGGGTCGTCGGTCCATACCTCCGGGCGATACCCGAGGAGGGCCTCGACCTGCGGCCCCACGTACTCGACCGCCCCGGTCGCATCGGCGGTGAACACGATCGCGGGGGCATGTTCGACGAGCCGTTGATACCTGGCCTCGACCTCCGCCTGCTCCTGCTTGGCCGCCTGCGCCTCGGTGATGTCCAACCAGAGGCCCTGCCAACGCTCGACCCGGCCCTCCGCGTCGAGGATCGGGACGGTGTCGGCTCGGAGCCACACGACGTGGCCGTCCGCGTGCATCGCTCGGTACTCGGCGCGGAACGGGGTGCCCTCGTCGACGCAGCGAGCCCAGCCGCGTGTCACGGCGTCTCGATCGTCGGGGTGGATCGCCTCGACCCAGAAGCCGTCGTCCTCGAACCAGAGGGACCGCGGGTATCCGAGGATGTCCTGCACCCGGGGGCTCAGGTAGTCGAAATGCCGTGGCGGTCCCTCGATGAGGCTGAACGCGACCCCGGGGATCTGCTGCAGGAGCTGCTCGTGGCGCCGCTCGCTCTCCCGCAGGGCGATCGAGGTCTCGCGCTCGCGGGTCTCGTCGTAGGTGATGCCCTCCCAGGCGACGACGGAGCCTCCGCGGCGGATCGGGTGGATCCGTTCCGCGATCCACCGGTAGTGCCCGTCGGCGTGACGCACCCGGTAGCTCCGCTCGAACGGCATCCCCGTCCGCCGGGCATCCGCCCATGCAGCGGTCACCTCGTCGACGTCGTCGGGGTGCACGATGTCCAACGAGAGACCGGGATCAGCGAGCCAGCGTTCCACCCCGTAGCCGCAGATGTCCTCGATCGCCTCCGACATGAACAGCACGTGCGGTGGATCGTCGGTGCTGAGCGTGTAGACGGCGGCCGGGAGGTGGTCGACGAGCGCTCGATAGCGTGATTCGGATGCGGCGAGCTCGTCCATCGCGGTGCGCTCCGTGGTGACGTCGAGCAGGACCCCCTGCCAATGCGTGATCTCCCCTGCGTCACCCCGGACCGGCCTCGAGTGTTCGCGGAGCCAGATGGTGCGACCGTCCGGACGCCGGTACCGATAGTCGAACGTGTACGGCTCCTCGGTCTCGTAGGCATGCGTCCACGTGGTCATCAACGGGTCGCGGTCGCGCGGGTCGATCGACCGCCACCACAGGTCGGGGTCGTCGAGGTGGGCCGTGGCGTCGGCTCCGAGGATCAGCTCGGCGTTCGGAGACAGGTAGAGGGTCCGGGGGAACGGCTCGTGGCTGTCCTGGTAGATCACCGCGGGCAGGTGCCGCAGGATGCCACGCAGGTGGTCGTCGGAGGCCGGCAACATCGCGCCGACAGGGTAGGGCTTCGGGTCGGAGACGGGAACCCCTCAGCGGCTGGCAAGATGTCCACCGGGAGGATGGCCGAGCGGACGAAGGCGACGGTCTTGAAAACCGTTGAGGGCGCGAGTCCTCCGTGGGTTCGAATCCCACTCCTCCCGCTCCAGGGGCGCTGAGGCGACCCGTGTCCCCCTGCCGGGGGTCCACCTGCCGTCCTATCCAGCCGACGGGGCCGGGGTCCGATACCGCAGGTGTCCACCCGAGAGGATCACGTGCACCCGCGTACCGGCCGTTCAGACGCATCGGACGCTCGCCATCGTGCGAGCGTCGCGTCGCTGCGCGGGTTCGAGACCCCCTCCCTGGAGGCGATCGAGCGCCGTCGGGCGCAGCTCTGGATCCGAACCGCGGGTGTGCTGGTCGCCGTCGTCGTGGCGATCGGCCTGCTGGCCATGTGGCCCGAAGGACAGACGCTGGTCCTGACCGCCGGCACGCTCCGCGCGATCTTCCTCACGGCCGCGGCGTTCTTCGCGCTCGCCGCGGGTCTGCAGGAACGCGAGCTGAACCACCTGAGCCGTGACCTCACCGACGAGCGGGTCGTGACCGCGGCGCTGACGACCCGGTTGAACGAGGTCGAGGTGCTGCTCTCGGCGGCGCGCGAGATGAACGCCGTACTCGAACTGCCCCGCCTGCTGGAGACGATCCTGCGGAGCTCGACGGACCTGCTCGAGGCGGGCGGCGGGTCCTTGATGCTGGTGGAGGACACCGATCTGGTGGTCGTGCAGGCGCGTGGACGTCGCGAGGCCCTCGGGACGCGCGTCCGGCTCGGCGACGGGATCGCCGGGCACGTCGCGCTCAGCCGAGAGCCGATCCTGATCGAGGGCCAGGTCGATCCGGACATCTTCCCGGGGCTCGCGGACAGGGAGCCGTACGTCGAGAGCGCGATGTCGGTCCCGCTCGTCGCCGAGGGCTCCCTCTACGGCGTCCTGAACGTCAACGCCCCGTCGGGCCGGGCGTTCACCCAACACGACCTGCGCGCCCTCGCCGTGTTCGCCGAGCAGGCGGCCGGCGCGATCGCGAACGCCTACCGGTACGAGGCCGAGCGGTCGCAGGTCGCCGAGCTCCGGCATCTCCGGGAGGCGGCGCCATGACCCACCTGCGTCCGCGCGTCCTGATCGTCGAGGACGACCCCGATCTGCTCGTCGTGCTCCGGGTGAACCTGGTGAGCGCGGGGATCGAGCCGATCCTCGCGGGGGACGGCCGCACCGCCATCTCGCGGATCGAGGCGGAGCGTCCCGACGCCGTGTTGCTCGACGTGATGCTGCCGGGGATCGACGGCTGGCAGGTGCTGGCGCAGCTCCACGCACGAGGGAACCGCGTCCCGGTCGTCGTGTGCTCCGCCAAGAAGAACCCAGAGGACATGGCGCAGGCCGAGGAGCTGGGTGCCGTGGCCTACCTCGTGAAGCCGTTCGACATCGATCGGCTGCTGGACGCGGTCGTGACCGCGGCCACGGTCACGCGTCACGACCAGGTCGTGCTGCCGCAGCCGCTTCCCGAGGTCGGGCTCGCGTAGGTTCCCCGAGCCGCACCCGCCCCGCACCTCCGTATCCTTGGGCCGTGAGCCCCTTCAACGATCGTCTGCTGCGCGCACTGCGCCGTGAGCCCGTCGAGCGCACACCCGTGTGGTTCATGCGCCAGGCCGGGCGCTACCTCCCCGAGTACAAGCAGGTTCGAGGCGACCGCGACATCCTCGAGTCGGTCCGCGAGCCCGAGGAGGTCGTCGAGATCACGCTCCAGCCGCTGCGTCGGATGCCCCTCGACGCCGCGATCCTGTTCAGCGACATCGTCGTGCCGCTCGCCGCGATCGGGTTGCCGATCCGCGTCGTGCAGGGCCGCGGTCCGGTCCTGGACGAACCGGTGCGCAGCGCCGCCGACGTCGCGCGGCTGCGCCCGCTCGAGCCCGAGGTCGACGAGCCGTACACGCTCGAGGCCGTCCGGCTGCTGGTCTCGGAGCTGGAGGTGCCGCTGATCGGCTTCGCGGGCGCGCCCTTCACCTTGGCGAGCTACCTGGTCGAAGGGGGGCCGTCGAAGGACCACGCGCGGACGAAGGCGCTGATGCTCGGTGACCCGGCCACCTGGGACAAGCTGATGGCCGCGCTCGTGGCGATCGTGGTCCCGCACCTGCGGGCGCAGGTGGCGGCCGGCGCCGCGGCGCTGCAGGTGTTCGACTCCTGGGTGGGGTCGCTCACCCCGGACGACTACCGCGTCTCGGTCCAGCCCCACATGCGACGGCTGTTCGACGGCGTCGCGGACCTGGGCGTCCCCGTGATCCACTTCGGGGTCGTGACGGGGGAGCTGCTCGGCCTGATGCGCGACGCGGGCGGCGACGTGATCGGGATCGACCACCGCGTCCCGCTCGATGCCGGATGGCAGCGCGTGGGGCCCGACCGCGGCGTCCAGGGCAACCTCGATCCGGCGGCGCTGCTGGCGCCGTGGGAGGCGGTGGAGGCCAAGGCGCTCGACGTCCTCGCGCGGGCCGGCGGCCGCGACGGCCACGTGTTCAACCTGGGGCACGGCGTGTTGCCGCCGACGCCCGTGGAGACCCTCCAACGACTCGTGGACCTCGTCCACGAACGCACCGAAAGGACCTGAGCCCGTGAACAGCGACGCGCCCATCGGCATCCTCGTGATGGCCTACGGCACCGCCGACGGCGTCGACGACATCGAGCGCTACTACACGGACATCCGTGGCGGCCGCCCGCCGACGCCGGACCATCTGCAGGAGCTGAAGGACCGGTACGCGGCGATCGGCAACGTCTTCCCCCTGCTCGACACGACCCGGGCGCAGGCCGAGGGCCTCGTCGAGCGGTTGAACGCCGATGGGGGCCCCACCTTCAAGGCCTACCTGGGGATGAAGCACTCGCCGCCGTTCATCCCCGACGCCGTGGCCCAGATCCTCGCCGACGGGGTCGAGCGTCTCGTCGGCATCGTGATGGCGCCGCACTGGTCCGGGATGTCGGTCGAGACGTACATCGACCGCGCGAAGGCGGCCCTCGAGGAACAGGGTGGCGGTGACGTCGTGGCGACGTTCGTGAAGCACTACCACGAGCACCCGGCGTTCATCGAGCTGCTGGCCGACCGGGTCGACGAAGCGCTGCAGACCCTGCCCGACGACGCCCGCGAGGACGCGGCCGTGCTGTTCACGGCCCACTCGCTGCCGATCCGAACGGTCGAGACCGACCTGTCCTTCCGGTGCAAGTACTGCGATTGCGAGGACTCCTGTCGCTACCGCGACGGCCTCCAGGAGACCGCCGACGAGGTCGCCCGCAAGCTCGGTCTGGACGAGTACGCGATCGCCTGGCAGTCGGCCGGGCGCACCGACGATCCATGGTGGGGCCCGCCGGTCGAGGAGGTGATCGAGGACATCGGGGCGGCGGAGACGCCCGGGGTCGTCGTGTGTTCGGCGGGGTTCGTGGCCGATCACCTCGAGATCCTGTACGACCTCGACATCGAGGCCAAGGAGGTCGCCGAGCGGGTCGACGTGGCCTTCGCGCGGACCCGGATGCCGAACGCCGACGCCGAGTTCCTCGACCTGCTCGCGCGGGTGGTCCGCGAGCACATGGCGGAGGTCCACGTGTGAGGATCGCGGTCGTCGGTGGGGGCCTCGCGGGGCTCGCCACCGCCTACCGCCTGCAGCAGGCCTCGCACGACGTCACCGTCGTGGAGGCCGCCGACGCGCCGGGCGGGACGCTGCGCTCGGTCGAGGTCGCCGGGCTGGTCCTGCCGGCGGGCGCGGACGCGTTCTGGGGGCGCAAGCCCGGCGCGACCGAGCTGTGTCGCGAGCTCGGGCTCGAGCTGCTGGCCCCGGCGTCGTCCGGTACCTACCTGTGGACCGACAGGGGACTCGTCGCGTACCCGAGCGATGCAGCGTTCGCGATCCCGGGAGACCCGGGCGACGTCCTGCGCTGGCCGGGCCTGTCGAAGGCGGGGCGGCGCCGCGCGCTCGCCGACCTCCTGCGGGCCAAGCGCAAGGACGAGGGCGATCAGACGCTCGGTGCGCTGCTGCGCCGCCGACTGGGTGACGAGGCGACGGACCTGGCGGTCGCTCCGATGCTCACCGCGCCCATGCTCGGCGACGCCGACCGGATGTCGCTGCGCGCCACCTACCCGGAGCTGGAGCGCTGGGAGGACTGGCAGGGGAGCCTGATCCGTGGAGCCCAGGCGGCGCGTCGGGCGCTCCGCAAGGGTCCCGACGCCGCCCCGATCCTGGTGCGTCCTCGGGGAGGGGTGGAGGCGTTGCCTCGGGCGCTTGCCGAGCGGCTCGGTCCCGTCGTCCGCACCGGCGCCGCGGTGACGAGGCTCGAACCCGGGCCGCCGTGGCGCGTGACGACGGACACGCCCAACGTCCTCGAGGCCGACGCCGTCGTGCTGGCCACCCCGAGCGCGGTCGCGCGTCGCCTGCTGACCGGCGAGGCCCGCGCCGCGGCGGACGCGCTGGACGAACTCACGACCGCGTCCGCCGTCACGGCGCTGCTCGTCTTCCCCGAGGGGACCCAGGAGGCGCTGCCCGACGGGACCGGGTTCGTCGTGCCTCGCGGCCGGGCGCCGATGCGCTCGTGCGCGTGGATCTCGTCTCGGTGGCCCGACCGGTCGTTCGGGACGCGTGCGATCGTCTCCTGCGCGCTCGGGGGTGTCGGCGACGAAGACGTGCTCGATGCCCCCGAGGAGGACGTCGTCGAGGCGTGCGGGCGCCATCTGGCGGCGGTGCTTCCGCTGCCTGCCGAGCCCGAGCACGCGGCGGTTGTCCGGTGGCCCGGCGCGCTGCCCCTGTACGACCTCGGGCACCTCGAGCGGATCGCCCGGATCCGCGAACTCCTGCCGCCGGGTATCTTCGTGGTCGGGCAGGCCTATGACGGTACGGACGTCGCCGACGTCGTCCGTGCCGCCGGTGAGGTCGCCGACGCCGTCATCCGAGGAGCCACGTCATGACCGACACGATCTACGCCCTGTACCCCGTCTTCGCCGCCGACCCCTCGCTCCGCGAGGCGCTCGCCGACCCCGAGGACCGCGCCCGCGCCGTGACCGAGCTCGAGGAGCTGTTCGCCTCCTGGAAGGACGAGGTCGAGGTCCGCGGGACCTACTCGACGGTCGGGTTCCGTCCCGACGCCGATCTGATGCTGTGGCTGGTTGGGCCGACCCCCGACGCCGTCCAGCGCGCGCTCGTCGAGCTCCGCCGGACCGAGGTCTTCGGGTTCTTGGACCTGACCTGGACCTTCATGGGCGTGGTGAAGCCGGCCGAGTTCACGAGCGACCACGCACCGGCGTTCGTCAAGGGAGACCCGCCCGGCACCTACCTGTGCGTGTACCCGTTCGTGCGGACGCCCGAGTGGTACCTGCTGCCGCGTGAGGAGCGCGGTGAGTTCCTGCGCGAGCACGGCGTGATCGGCCGCGAGTTCCCCGACGTCCTCGCGAACACGACGAGCGGGTTCGGCCTGGGCGACTGGGAGTGGATCTTGGCGTTCGAGGCGGAGAAGCTCGACTCGATCGTGGACTGCATCCGCCGATTGCGTGACACGAAGGCCCGCCTGTTCACGAAGGAAGAGGTTCCGTTCGTCACGGGCATCCGCAAGGAGGTCGCCGCGGCGATCGACGACCTCTGCTGAGGGCTCGATCGGGGCGTCCGTCAGGCGTCCGGGAGATCGAGCATCGAGGCGTGGTCCGGGACGTAGGTGAACAGCTCGCGCGGTGGGCGGACGTACCCCTCGTCGGACTGGCGCGAGGGGATCGGGACCTCGGGGAGCGTCTTCGGCTCGTAGGGGATCGCCGACAGCAGGTGCGCGATGCAGTTCAGCCGGGCGCGCTTCTTGTCGTCGGCCTCGACGACGTTCCAGCGAGCCTCAGGGATGTCCGTGTGGACGAACATCTCGTCCTTGGCCCGGCTGAAGTCGACGAACCGCGTCCGTGAGTACATGTCCGTCTCGGAGAGCTTCCAACGGCGCATCGGGTCGTCGATCCGCTTGCGGAACCGACGCTCCTGCTCCTCGTCCGACACCGAGAACCAGTACTTGATCAGGATGACGCCGTCCTCGACCAGGAGCCGTTCGAAGATCGGGCACTGCCGCAGGAACCGGTAGTACTCCTGCGGCGTGCAGAAGCCCAGGACGTGCTCGATCCCGGCGCGGTTGTACCAGGACCGGTCGAACAGGGCGATCTCGCCCGCAGCGGGGAGCTGCTGGACGTAGCGCTGGAAGTACCACTGGGTGCGCTCACGCTCGGTGGGCTTCGGGAGCGCGACGATCCGAGTGATCCGCGGGTTCATGTGCTCGGTGATCCGCTTGATCGTGCCACCCTTGCCGGCGGCGTCGCGCCCCTCGAACACCACGACGACCCGGGTCCCGGCATCGGCGACCCACTGCTCCATCTTCACGAGCTCCTCCTGGAGCCGCAGCAGCTCGTGCTCGTAGACCTTCCTCGACAGCTTCGGCTGGCGCATGGCCTCGACGGGCTCGCTCATGGGTCCGGAGTGTAGTGATGAGCGCGGCGGTAGGCTCGGGGACGTGCCGCGATCGTCCGTCCCCCTGCACGAGCGCCCGAAACCCTTGCTCCGGGGATGGCTCCACGCCGGTGCGTTCGCCGCGAGCATCCCGGCGGGGCTCGTCCTGGTGATCGTGGCCCCCGGTGCCGCCGCACGCGTGGCCGCGATCGTCTACTGGATCGGGCTGCTGACCCAGTTCGGCGCGAGCGCGATGTACCACCGCGTGAACTGGAGCGAGCAGGCGCACGCGCGGATGCGCACGCTCGACCACTCGATGATCTTCATGCTGATCGCGGGGACCTACACGCCGTTCTGCGTGGTGGTGCTGAACAAGCCGATGGGGTGGTGGGTGCTCGCGATCGTGTGGACCGGCGCGCTGGTGGGGATCGGCACGAAGCTGTACCGGGTCGACCTCCACGTGCTGTCGGGCTTCCTGTACATCGGTCTCGGGTGGGTCGTGGTGATCGTGTTCCCGTCGATCGTGCGGGAGCTCGACGGATGGCAGGTCGCCGGGATGATCGCGGGGGGCGTCATCTACACGCTGGGGGCGCTGGTCCTGGCGCTGAACCGGCCCGACCCGTTCCCGCGGCACTTCGGCTACCACGAGGTCTGGCACGCCGCGACGATCGCGGCGGCCGCCTGCTTCTACGCGGTGATCCTCTCGCTGTACCTGGGCGGATAGCGCTACAGGAGCGCCGTGAGGTCCACGATCGTGCGGTGACCCTCGGGTTCGTGCATCCCCTCGGGGGGATCGGCGAGCCATCGGTGGATCATCAGCGTGCCGATCCCGATCGCGGCGGCGCCGTCGCAGTAGGCAGCCTGGTCGTCGACGAAGACGGCGTCGGCGGGATCGACGTCGCCGGCCGCCTCGAGCGCCGCCTCGTAGATCGCCGCCTGCGGCTTCCGGGCGCGGGCGCGGTAGGAGAGGATCAGGGCGTCGAACTCGTCGTCGAGACCGAGCCGGTGGACGACCGGGCCCGTGTTGTGCGAGCAGTTCGAGACCAGGATCACCTTCGTGCCGCGCGAGCGGAGCTCGCGCACGACCGGCAGCGAGTCCGGGTACAGCCGGGTCCCCCCGACGAAGAAGTCCTGCTCGGCAGCGACGAGTTCGGCGACGAGTGAGGCGGCCGGGTCGATCCCCGCGGCCTCGAGGATCGCGGTCATGTCGCCCGCCTCGTCCGGGTAGGCGCCGACGCTCCGTGCCGGGCGGGTCACGTCGAAGGCCTCGCCCATCGTGGACGGCGCGACGCCGAGGTGCGCGGCCATCGCGTCGCGCCAGATCCGCCAGTCGCTCCGCACGAGCGTGTCGTAGAGGTCGAGAAGGACGGCGGCGGGCGGCACGGGTCAAGGATAGGGGTGGGGTCGCGCGAGCGACCCCACCCCTGCTGGCGCGTCAGCCCAGCTGGCCTCGGAGCGCGCCCGCCGGGTACTCGGCGTTGTGCACGTTGACGTAGTACGCGGACGGGTCCTTCGCGATCGCCTTGGCCAGCTCGCGATCGACCGTCGCGCATCCCGTCGACGTGCCACCGCTCGGTGGGGTGAGACCGACCACCACGGGTCCGGCGATCCCCGCGGCGCCCGCGTGGATGTGCGCTGCGGTCGCGGAGCCGATGCCGGCCACGTCTATCCACCAGCAGATCTCGCCCTGTCCGCGGTTCACGGTGATGGTCGCGTGCCCCTCGCCGTCGGGGTCACCCGGCCCTGGAACCTCACTGGCGCCGTCCAGGTGTGCCGCGAACCCTTGGCCACCGGCGAGCGCGACGCCGGTGGTCGTGAGCGCGAGCACCACGGCGCAGACGAGGATCGAAGCGATCCGGAACCGTCGCATCGAGCATCCCCCCTTCGTTCCGACGGGCCGTTCCCATCGGATGTCTTGGGATACGCGGTCAGCCACCAGTCGGTTCACGTGAACGGTGGATCAGCCGAACAGGTCGCTCAGGTAGGCATCGACGTCGGCGGTGCCCGTCACGGCTGCCTGCCCGTCGTCACGCACGTCCACGATCTCGGGGCCGGCCTCGTCCAGCGCCGCGCGGACCGCCGCCGGCTGCAGGAAGCGCGACACCAGGGCGTACCCGTGGGCGTCGTCGCGACCCCGAGGCCGCCGGTAGTAGCGCTGCGGATAGGTGAGCATCAGCGCGTCGCGGGCGCGGGTGAGCGCGACGTACAGGAGGCGTCGCTCCTCCTCGAGCTCGTCGTCGTCACCGGTGGCCATGTCGGACGGGATGTGACCGTCGGCGGCGTGGATCACGTGGACGACGTCCCACTCCAACCCCTTGGCCGAGTGGATCGTGGACAGCGTGAGCCAGTCTTCGTCGAGCAGGGGCGGGCCGGCCAGGTCCGCCGTCGAGGCCGGCGGATCTAGCGTGAGCTCGGCCAGGAAGCGGCTCCGCCGTTCGTACCCCTGCGCGAGCAGGGCGAGCTGCTCGAGGTCGGCGATGCGGGCGCCCGGGGACTCGTACCGGCGCTGGACGACCGGTTCCAGGTAGGCACGCAGACGTTCGAGTTGGGCGGCCGGGGACATCGTCTCCTCGTCCGCGCAGCCGGCGAGCGCGGAACGGAGGTCCCGCACGCCGTCGGCCGCTCCCTTCGGGACGGCGACCGGCCGCTCCAAGAACCCCTGCAGCGGTGTCGACGGCGTCGATCCTTCGGCCGGGCTGCGGCGCACGCCCAGGTCGTCCATCAGACGCCGGGCGGTGGCGGGGCCCATGCCCTCGGGGAGCTGCAGGATCCGGAACCACGCGACCTCGTCCCAGGGGTTCTCGAGCACCCGGAGCAACGCGAGCGCGTCCTTCACGTGCGCCGCCTCCAGGAACTTCAGTCCCCCGTACTTCACGAACGGGATGTTGCGACGCAGCAGCTCGACCTCGAGCAGGTCGGAGTGGTGGGCGGCGCGGAACAGCACCGCCTGCTCGCGCAGCGCCACTCCCCGCTCACGGTGCTCGAGGATCGAGCGGCAGACCGCGTCGGCCTGCTCGGGCTCGTCCAGGCACGCGCGCAGCAGCGGCCGCTGCGCCCCGGGGCGTTCCGTCCACAGCGTCTTGTCGTGGCGCTCGGGACTCTCGGCGATCACCGCGTTGGAGAGCGCGAGGATCGGCGGGGTGCTGCGGTAGTTCCGCTCGAGCTTCCGAACTGTGGCACCGGGGAACCTGGAGGGGAACTCGAGGATGTTGCGGACCGTCGCCGCACGGAACCCGTAGATCGACTGGGCGTCGTCGCCGACCACCGTGAGGTTCGACGGCCGCATCGCCGCGAGGATGTCGGCCTGCAGGGCGTTCGTGTCCTGGTACTCGTCGACCAAGATGTGGTCGAACATCTCGGCGAGCTGGGGGCCGGTCTGCGTCGACGTGGCGAGGGCGCGCCAGAACAGCAGCAGGTCGTCGTAGTCCAGGACCTGCTGAGCGCGCTTGCGCTCCGTGTAGGCGCGGAAGATCTCGCGGATCGGATCGGTCTCGTCCACGCACCACGGGTAGTGCCGGGCGAGGACGTCCTCGAGCTTCTCGCCGGCGTTCACGACGCGCGAGTACGCCCCCGCGAGCGTCTCCTTGCGCGGGAACCTGCGCTCGCGTGCCGCGTACCCGAGTTCCTCGCGCAGGAGGTTCATCACGTCGGCGGCGTCGGTCTGGTCGAGCACCGTGAACCCCGGCGACAGTCCGAGGGCCCGGCCGTGCAGACGCAGGAGCCGGTTCGCCACGGCGTGGAACGTGCCGCCCCACACGCGCTCGGTCTCGCGGACCCCCGTGAGGCGCTGAGCGCGCCCGAGCATCTCGCGGGCCGCCCGCCGGCTGAAGGTCAGGAGCAGGATCCGCTCCGGCCGCACGCCCCGTTCCCCGACGAGCCAGGCGACGCGGGCCGCGAGCGTCGTCGTCTTCCCGGTTCCGGCTCCCGCCACGATCAGCAGCGGGCCGCCGGGGTGGGTCGCGGCGGCGCGTTGCTCGGGGTTCAGGTCATCGAACATGCGTTCGGGGAGCATAGTCTCGGGCACCGACCCAGGGTGGGAGGTCGCCGCGCGCATCTCGGCCGTTCGGCGGTGTCGGGAGCCGAACGGGGTTCCCTACGATGCGAGCGATGCGGTTCCTGATGCCCGTCCTCGTCGCCCTCGCCGCGATCTGCGCCGGCCTCGCGATCGCCCGTGCCCGCGTAGCCGCCGGATCGGCTCCGGCGCCGCGCCGCGTGGTCGCCGGGGTCTCGGTGGGGATGGGGATCGTGGGCGCGGTCCTGCTGGGGGTCGGGTGGTGGTCGTGGGGTGAGGCCCAGGCCGGGACCAGCCCGGCGCTCGTGGCGAGCGTCGCCTACGTGGGTGCGTCGATCGAGCTGTTCTTCGCGGCGATGCTCGCCCCCAGCGCCCTGCGGGCCGTCGCGTCGTCGAACCCGAGCGCGCGGGCGCGACCCAGGTAGTCCTCGGCCGCGCGTCGGAGCTGCTCGGCGGGATCGCGAGGAAGCACGTCGGCGACGAACGTGCCGGCGCGGCCGCGACCGACGAGCCACCCGGCGGCCTCGAGCTCTCGGTAGGCTCGGGCCACCGTGCCGGGCGCCAGCCCCAGCGCGCCTGCGAGCGCCCGCACGGTCGGGACCCGCTCGCCGGGCGAGAGCACCCCCTCGTCGACCAGGCGTACGACCTCGTGGTGGAGCTGCGCCCACGGTGGGGTGGACGAGGCGCGATCCACGACGATCGGCAGGACGGTCACGGCGTCAGTATCGCCCGTCGGGGTAGGCTCGCCCTTCCGAGGAGGTGAGCGATGGGCGACGAGCCGACGATCGAGATCACCCGAGACGGGCCGTACCGCGTCCGCGGTGGGGTGCGGCTGGTCCGGACCGCTCAGGTCGAGACCGAGTACGGGGAGCCCGTGGCGTGGGCGCCCGAGGAGCCGATCGACCAGAGCGGCCCCGTCTCCTTGTGCCGATGCGGAGCCTCGTCGTCGAAGCCCTTCTGCGACGAGACCCACGCACGCGAGGGGTTCGACGGGGCCGAGACGGCCGACCGCGGTACCTACGCCGACCGAGCACACGCGTACCGCGGCCAAGGTCTCACGATGTCGGACGACGTGTCCTTGTGCACCCACGCGGGGTACTGCGGCGACCGCTTCACGAACGTGTGGGCGATGATCGCCCACCCGGACGACCCCGAGGAGGGTGAGCGGATCCGGACGATGTCGAGGCTGTGCCCGTCGGGACGCCTCGTCACCCGGCCCGACGGGGCCGAGGAGCCGGACGAGCCGGTGTTCGAGCCGTCGGTGGCGGTCGTGCAGGACGGGCCGCTGTGGGTCCGCGGCGGCGTCCGGGTCGTGAGCGGAGACGGTGAGGCGTACGAGATCCGCAACCGCGTCACGCTCTGCCGCTGCGGAGCCTCGCGGAACAAGCCCTTCTGCGACGGGACGCACGTCGACATCGGGTTCCGTGATCCCGCCTGAGGTCCGCGTCATCCCGGGCGGCCCGATGCTCGTGCGGGGCCTGCCGCTCCGACGCCTCGTGCGCGCCGAGGACGGGTGGGATCTCGAAGACGCCGCGGTCGGCGACGACTACGCGCTCTGCCGATGCGGTCGGTCGTCCGCGATGCCGTTGTGCGACCGCGCCGAGCCCTACGGGTGCTTCGAGGAACCGGCCTCGACGGCTCCGGATCCTGCGCCGTTCCGGTGGGACGTGCCCGATCCGGGCGTCCCGGGGCTGGCGCTCAAACCCGACGGCCCGGTCCGCGTGAGCGGTGGGGTGCCGGTCACCTACGGTGACGAGCCGCTCGAACCGGTCGACCGTCTGTCGCTCTGCCGATGCGGTGCCAGCCGATGCCAACCGGTGTGCGACAGCTCGCACAAGGTCGTCGGATATCGAGGCTAGACCAGCGCCTTCAGTGCCTTCGGCACGGTGTCGGCCGGGCGCACCTTGTACCAGGCCTGCTCGATCCGCCCCTCCTCGTCGACCAGGAACGAGGATCGGATGATCCCCATGTAGGTGTTGCCGTACATCGAGCGCTCCCCCCACGTGCCCCAGGCCTCGGCGACCGCGTGGTCGGTGTCGGCGAGCAGCGGGAACCCGAGCCCGAACTTCTCGTCGAAGGCGAGCTGCGCGGCCGGCTCGTCGGGCGAGATGCCGACGACGTCGACGGAGAGGTCCTTCAGCTCCTCCCGATGGTCCCGGAGCTCGCACGACTGGGTGGTGCACCCCGGTGTGTCGGCCTTCGGGTAGAAGTAGACGAGGACCTTGCGCCCCCGGTAGTCCTCGAGGCGCACCGTGTCCCGGTGCTGGTCGGTGAGGGCGAACGCGGGCGCGGCGTCGCCGGTCGTGAGCGTCGTCATGACCTGAAGCGTAGCCGCGCCCGGCGGCCCGACCCTATGCGTTCGCGGTGAGCCCGAGACCCTCCACGACGTCGCGGGGGAACACGTGGCAGTAGGGCTCGTGCCCGTTCCGCTCGTAGTACTCCTGGTGGTAGTCCTCGGCGGGGTAGAAGACGTCGAGGTCCTCGATCGTCGTGGCGATCGGCCGGTCGAACCGGCTCTGCGACGCCTCGCGCGACGCCTCGGCCGCGGCCCGCTGCTCATCGGTCTCGGGCATGATCACGCTGCGGTACTGGTCACCCACGTCAGGACCCTGGCGGTTCACCTGCGTCGGGTCGTGCAGCGCCCAGAACACCTCGAGCAGCTGCTCGTAGGTCACCACCGACGGATCGAACCTCACCTGCACGACCTCGGCATGGCCGGTCGTGTGGCTGCACACGTCCCGGTAGGTCGGGGTCCGGCGTCGTGACCGCCCGCGTAGCCGCTCACCGCCCGCGCCACTCCCGGGACCCGGCGGAACACCCACTCGACCCCCCAGAAACACCCTGCTCCGAACGTTGCCGTCTGGAACTCGCTCACGTGCACCTCCATCGTCATCTGCTCCTATCGTGTCGCGTCCGGACGCGAACGTTGCGGTGGCCCGCCGGGGAACGTCGTGTCACGATGCAACGGGTCACCCGAGAGGAGGCGCGATGTCGCGGCCCGCGAACCGACGGACGGCAAGGGACAGGGCGGTGACGATCGCGGTGCAGGTGGCGATGGTCCGGCGCCCTCGCGCTGATGCGGTGGTCGATCCTCCGCTGGGACGAGCTCGATCGACAAGGACGGGAGGAGTTCAGGACGCTCGAGTTGCTCTTCGGGTGGCCGGGGTGGGCGCGTCCTGCTCGTGATGAGCCTCGCGGTCGCTGTGTTCACGCTGGCTGTGAGGCTGCCGGTGGGAGCCCGGCTTCCGTTGGGGACGAGCCCTGTGGGCCCTCGTGCCCTTCGTCCTGCTGTGGCATCTCGACCTGTACTCCCGGTGGGCCGAGTGGGGGTTCCACCGCTCGTACCCGTTCCTCACTGAGCTCCTGGGGTTCGACCGGTTCACGTTCCTCGACGACCAGAACATGCGGTGGGTGCTGGCGGCGTTGGTGGGCGTCACCCTGGGGTCGGCGGTCGGCCGGGCGCGGACCTCGTCCCGACCCGGGTCTCCCGATGTGCCGGGCGGTCTCCCGGTCGATTCCCCTTCCGAACGCGTGTCGGGGTAGGCTCGCCACATCCACGTTTGAACGGAGATTCAAATGGCGCAGCAGCAGGGCAACGTCTACGACGCGATCGTGATCGGCGGGGGCCACAACGGCCTGATCGCGGGGGCCTACCTCGCGAAGAAGGGCGCTCGCACCGTCGTGCTCGAGAAGCGCCACAAGACCGGCGGGGCGGCCGACACGATGGAGCCGTGGCCGGACGAGTACCCGGGCGTCAAGGTCAACACGCTCAGCTACACGATGTCGCTGATGCCGCCGTCGATCCGCCGCGACCTGCAGCTCGAGCGGTTCGGGATGAAGCTGCTGCCGCTGGGGCAGGGCTACCTACCGCTGCGCAGCGGCATCTCGGTGATCCAGCACACGGACGACACGATCACCCGGGACTCGATCGCGCAGCTGTCCACGAAGGACGCCGACGCGTACTTCCGGTTCTACGAGTGGATCGGGCGGATCGCCGACATCCTCGGGCCGCTGCTGATGCAGACCCCGCCGAAGCTCGGGTCCACGAAGCCGAACGACATCAAGGACGTCGCGCAGCTCGGCTGGACGCTGCGCAAGGAGTTCGACGAGCAGACGGTCGCCGACATCACGCGTCTGTTCACGATGAGCGCGACCGACCTGCTCGACCGCTGGTTCGAGACCCCCGAGATGAAGGGGTTCATGGCGGTCAACGGGATCATCGGCACCTGGGCCGGCCCCGACGCGCCGGGCACCGCCTACGTGATGATGCACCACTCGGTCGGCGACATCGGCGACGGCGAGGTCGCCTCGTGGGGGTTCATCGAGGGCGGCATGGGCGCCGTCTCGAGCGCGTGCGAGGAGTCGGCGAAGTTCTTCGGCGCCGAGGTCCGGGTGAACGCGCCGGTGAAGAAGATCCTCACGGTGAACGGGCGGGTGCGCGGGGTCGTGCTCGAAGACGGTCAGGAGCTGCTGGCGCCGGTCGTGGTCACGGCGATCCACCCGAAGATCACGTTCCTGCAGCATCTGGAGCGCCACGAGCTGCCACCCGAGTTCGTCCACGACATCGAGCACTGGAAGACCCGCAGCGGCACGGTGAAGGTCAACCTGGCGATCGACAAGATCCCGACGTTCACGGCGAACCCGGACTTCGACCCCGAGATCCACGGAGGGGCGATCGAGCTGCTCGACGACGCCGACCAGCTGGAGCAGGCGTTCCAAGATGCCCGCTTCGGGCAGGCGGCGAGGGTGCCCTTCAGCGACACGGAGATCCCCTCGGTGGTGGACAAGACCCTCGCGCCCGAGGGGATCCACACGGTGTCGATGTTCTCGCAGTGGGTTCCGGCGGACTGGGCCGACGACGAGGACGACCACTGGGAGGAGCTCGAGGCGTACGCCGACCGGATCATCGACCGGTTCGACGAGGTGGCGCCGGGCTTCAAGGACTCGGTGCTCGCACGGCAGATCATCGGCCCGAAGCAGATGCAGGAGGGCTGGGACCTGATCGGCGGGAACATCTTCCACGGCGAGCTCACGGTGGATCAGCTGTTCCACATGCGTCCGGCGATCGGCTACGCGGACTACCGCAGCCCGATCCACGGCCTCTATCAGGCGCACAGCGCGACCCACGCCGGCGGCGGGGTCATGGGGTTGCCGGGGCACCACGCGGTCCGGGAGATCATCAAGGACAAGAAGGCGCGCCGCTCGCGGCGGTAGCGGTCCGCCGGTAGGGTTCGCGGGTGGACGCGCGAACCCGGTGGGTGCCCGGCTGGGCCGCCCTGAGGACCTATCGGCGCGCCTGGCTCGGACACGACCTTCTCGCCGGCCTGGTGCTGGCCGCGTTCCTGGTGCCCGTCGGGATGGGGTACGCGCAGGCGGCCGGTCTCCCGCCGATCAACGGGCTGTACGCGACGATCGTGCCGCTCGTCGCCTACGCGATCTTCGGCCCCTCTCGGGTCATGGTGCTCGGGCCGGACTCCTCGCTCGCCCCCGTGATCGCGGCGGTGGTGGCCCTGCTCGCCGGTGGGTCGTTCGAGCGGGCCGTGGAGGTCGCCGGGGTGCTCGCGATCGTGACCGGGGTCGTGATCGGTCTGACCGGGATCCTGCGGCTCGGGTTCGTGACCGAGCTGCTGTCGCGTCCGGCGCGCGTCGGGTACCTGACCGGCATCGCGCTGACGATCATCGTCGGGCAGCTCCCCAAGATGCTCGGGTTCTCGACCGGCGGCGACCAGATCGGCGAGCAGGTCGGGCAGATCGTCGAGGCGATCGGCGACGGCTACGTGAACGGGCAGGCGTTCGTCGTGAGCGCGTCGGCCCTCGTCGTGCTCGCCGCGCTGCAGCGGTGGTTCCCGCGGATCCCCGGCGCGCTCGTGGTGGTGGTCGGCGGGATCGCCGCCGTGAGCATCCTGGACCTGGCGGTGGTCACCGTCGGAGCCCTCCCGCAGGGACTGCCCACGTTCGCGCTCCCGACGGTGGGCCTGGAGGAGCTCACGCGGATCCTGCCCGCCGCGCTCGGCATCGCGTTGGTCGCGATCGCCGACACGAGCGTGCTGTCGCAGTCTCTCGCGATGCAGCGCAACGAGGAGGTCGATGCCGATCAGGAGCTGTTCGCGCTGGGCGCCGCGAACGTGGCGACCGGCTTCTTCCAGGGCTTCCCGATCAGCTCGAGCGCCTCTCGGACCCCGGTCGCGATCCAGGCGGGCGCCCGGTCCCAGCTGACGCCGCTCGTGGGGGCGGCGGCGGTCGCCGTGCTCCTGGTCGCCGTTCCCGATCTGCTCCGCAACCTCCCGCAGGCGGTCCTGGGTGCGGTGGTCGTAGCGGCGGCGATCCGGCTGATCGACCTCCACGAGATCCGGACGCTGTGGCGGATCCGTCGCGCCGAGTTCGTGTTGTGGCTGGCGGCGTTCCTCGGCGTGCTCTTCCTCGGCGTGCTGGCCGGCGTGTTCGTGGCGATCGTCCTGTCGCTCGGCGATTTCGTCCGCCGCGCGTGGCGCCCGTACGACGCGGTCCTCGGCCGGGTCGACGAGCTGAAGGGGTATCACGACCGCGATCGCTTCCCGGACGCGCGGACGATCCCGGGGCTGCTGCTGTTCCGGTTCGATGCCCCGCTGTTCTTCGCGAACGCGAACCACTTCCGCGCCGAGCTCCGGCGCCGGGTCGCGGAGGAGCCGGGCACGCGCTGGATCGTGGTCGCCTCCGAGCCGATCACCGACGTCGATACGACGGCCGCGATCGTGCTGGACGACCTGCTGGAGGAGTTCGAGGCCGAGGGCATCACGCTCGCGTTCGCCGAGATGAAGGATCCCGTGAAGGATCACCTGCGCCGCTACGGGTTGTTCGACCGGGTCGGGGCCGACCGGTTCTTCCCGACGATGGGCACCGCGGTCGACGCGTACGTGCGCGCCGCGGAGGTCGAGTGGGTGGACTGGGAGGAGCGCGGGCGCAAGGGTCACGGGCCGTGATCGGCGACGTCTTCGAGCGATGGGCGCTTCGCACGCATGCGCCGGGGCTCGCGTGGGGGCTCGTCCGCGACGGCGTGCTCGCCGAGACCGGCGGGATCGGCACCTTGCGCGCCGGGCAGGAGGCGGCCGTCGACGCCGACGCCGTGTTCCGGATCGCCTCGATGACGAAGTCCTTCACCGCCGCGGCGCTGATGTCGCTCGTCGTGGAGGGCCGGGTCCGGCTGGACGAGCCGGTCGCGACGTACGTGCCCGAGCTGGCGTCGTGGCGCGGGCCTACGGCGGACGCACCGCCGATCACGGTGCGCCACCTCGTGTCGATGGAGTCGGGTCTGCCGAACGACGACGCGTGGGCCGACCGCCACAACGACATGACCGCCGAGGAGATGGACGCGCTGACCGCGACCGGCGCGATGTTCGCGTGGACGCCGGGCACGCGGTTCGAGTACGCGAACCTCGGGTGGGGACTCGTGGGCCGCGTGATCGAGCGCGTCGCCGGCGTGACGACCCAGGAGCTCGTCCGGACCCGACTGCTCGAGCCGCTCGCGATGTCCTCGACCACGTGGACGCGACCGGACGGCCGGCCCGTCGCCGAGCCCTACCGCTGGGTCGACGGAGGCTGGACGCACGACGGCGAGCCTGTCGGCGACGGCGCGATCGCCCCGATGGGCGGGCTCTGGTCCACGGTCCGCGACCTCGCCACGTGGATCGGGTTCTTCCTCGACGCCTGGCCGCCGCGCGACGACGCCGACGACGGCCCACTGCCGAGGTGGGCGCGTCGCGAGATGCAGCAGCTTCGGCGCGTCGACGACGTGCACCAGGCGCGGCCGCGCCCGGACGGCCCGGCACGGACGATCGCGTACGGCTACGGGATCGGGCTCGCGATCCGCCACGACCCCCGGCTGGGGCACGTGGTCGGGCACAGCGGCGGTCTGCCCGGGTACGGATCGCACATGCGGTGGCTCCCCGAGCGCGGCGTGGGGCTCGTCGCGCTGTCGAACGTGACGTACGGCTCGATGACCGCGGCGTGCGACGAGGCGCTCGACGTGCTGGCCGATCGCGACGGGCTCGGCCCCGGGCGGCCGCCCGACGCCCCGGCGCTCCGCGAGGCCGCCACCCGGGCGGCCGCCCTCCTCACGTCGTGGTCCGACGCGGCCGCCGACGCGCTGTTCACCGACAACGTGGCGCTCGACGAGCCCTACGAGCGGCGTGCCCGCGACGCCGCCGGCCTGGTGGCTCGGCATGGCACGTTGATCGTGGGGTCGGTGGAGGCCGAGACCCCGATGCGAGGCTCGTTCGAGATGGGCGGGGGTCAGGTCCGTGCCGAGCTCGGCCTCGCCTACGACGGCCGTGTGCAATGGCTGGACGTCACCGACCGGGCGCGGCCGAGCGACGAGCCCGTGATCGTCGACCCGGCACGCCTGCGTGCGGCCGCGGGGACCGCGTACGTCGTGCTCCGTCCGACGGGTGACCTCGCGGACGCGTTCCTGCGCTGGCGTGGGGAGGCGCTCGACCGCCTCGGTGGCGTCCCCGCGATCGTCTCCGCAGCGCACGTGACGCTGAAAGCGTTCGGGTCGTCGTCGGCGCCTCTCGCTCCCGGCGACGTCGACTCGATCGCCGAGGTGGTCGCCGCCTGGGCGGCCGCGACGCCGTCGATCGAGCTGCGCGTCGTCGGGCTCGACGTCTTCGAGGGCGACGAGCGGATCCCCGTCGTCCGACTGGCGCCGATCGTCGCCCTTCCGGACCTATGGTCGCGCGCCGCCGCCGCGGGGCTTCCCCCCGGGCACGCCGACGCGATCGGTGCCGACGCGTGGATCCCCCACCTGTCGCTGGTCTACCCGGACGGCCCCGATCCCGCGCGATGGGCCGAGGTCGCAGCCTGGGCACGGGCCGCCGACACGGGGGACCTCACCTGCCGCGTCGACGAGGCCGAGCTGATCGCGTTCGACGGAGGTCCCGAGCGGCGGCTCGGTCGGTACGCGCTCGACGGGTGAGGCCTACGCGGCCTGGGCCGCGTTTGCTCGGAACCAGGCCACGGTCGCCGCGACGGCCTCCTCGTGAGCCGTCGGCTCGAACGGTCCGAACGCCGACAGGAACCGGGAGGCGTCGATCGTGAAGGGCTCGTCCCACTGGTACATCACCTCGTGGGTCGCCCGCACGATCGGGACGAACACGCCGGCGAGCCGCACCATGCCCCGCGACGTCGGGGTGAACGCGACCGGGTGCCCGGCGGTCCGATAGACGAGCTCGACGAACGCCCGGCCCGTCATCGGCGCAGCCGCGGGAAGGTGCCAGACCTCGCCGTCGGCCTCGTCGCGGTCCCCGAGCACGAGCAGGCCTCGAGCGATGTCCGTGAGGGGGTGCTCGGTGTGCGGAACGTCCGGGTCGCCGAGCCAGCGGCTCTTCCTGCCGCGGACCGCCGCCCCGAAGAGCTGCTCGCCGAGCGCCGAGTTGACCCCCCCAGGCCCGTAGTAGTCGGAGGCGCGTCCGATCGCGACCCGGACGTCGCCCCTGCGGTGCATCGCCAGGAGCTGCTCCGCCATCTCGAGGCGGATGCGCCCCTTCTGCGACGCGGGCCGCGTGGGTGAGTCCTCGCGGATCGGACCGTCGACGGGTCCGTACATGTAGAGGTTGTCCGCCAGCACGAGCTTCGCCCCGGCGGCGCCGGTCGCGTCCGCGATCGTGCGGGTCAGGGTCGGGAACGGGGACCAGTCCGTGTAGGGAGGCTGGATCGCGTGGTACACGACCGCCGCCCCTTCCACGGCCGCCGCGGCTCCCTCGGGGGTGCTCACGTCGGTCGTCATGGTCTCGACGCCGGCAGGACCCACGATCGACCGGCGGGTCACCCCGCGCACCCGCCGCCCTTGGGCGGCGAGCTCCTCGACCAGCGCCCCGCCGATCCCGCCCCCGGCCCCCAGCACCACGTGCAGCTCGCTCATCGATCCGCTCCTCTCGTATCTGGACAACGTCAAGATGCCACATCGAAGTTGACAGTGTCAACATCACGATGGGAGGCTGCCGTCCGTGACCGACGCGTATCACCACGGCGACCTGCGTCGCGCGCTCCTCGAGGCGGCGATGGACCTGGTCCGTGAGCAGGGGATCGACGGATTCACCCTCCGCGAGGTGGCCCGGCGCGCCGGCGTCTCGCACAACGCGCCGTACCACCATTTCCGCGACCGCTCGGCGCTGGTCGCCGCGCTCGTCGTGGACGGGTTCGAGGACTTCACCCGAACGCTCGAGGTCGCTGCCCGGCGTGCCCGGGGTGGAGACCTCCCACGGATCCGGGCGCTGGGGATCGCCTACGTCCGCTACGCGCGCGACGACCCCGAGCGTTTCAAGCTCCTGTGGCGCCCGGAGCTCAGGGAAGGCGCCGATCTCGAAGGGGTGGAGGCGGCGGGGGAGCGGTCCTACCTGCCGCTCGTCCAGGCCCTCGCGCGCGCGCGCTCGTCCGGATCGGTGGCCGAGGACGTGCCGCTCGAAGAGCAGGCGCTCGCCGCGTGGTCCACGGTGCACGGCCTGGCGATGCTGCTGATCGACGGACCGCTGCGGATCGAGGTGATCGGCGACCGGGAGGCTGACCGTCTGACGAAGGGCGTGCTCGACACCCTGGTCGGTGGTCTCGCGGTCCGCTAGCGATCGAGGTCGCCGAGCAGCCGCACGACCTGGATCTGGCGTTCGCCGGTCGGCGCATCGCCGCCCTCGAAGGACCACAGGGCCTGGTCGGTTCCGGCGGCGATCGCCCAGCGCAGCAGCCGGTCCCGGTCGAGGGCGAGCCGCTCGACGAGACGGTCGACCCGCCGTCGGAGCGCCTCCTTCGAGATGTCCGCGAGCTCCGCGGCCCCCACGTCGCGCAGCAGCGACGCCGCGTCGAAGGTCCGCTCGCCGACGAGCGGGCGAGGGTCCACCGCGATCCAGAGCCCACCTCGGGCGGACACGATCGTGCGCCGCCGCAGGTCCCCGTGGAGGAGGAACGTCTCGCCCTGGGTCGCGACGAGTTCGCGCAGCTGCCCGGCGGCGTCCTGGACGAGCGCGCGCTCGAACGGGCGCCCGACCAGATGGTGGCGACCCGGCATCGTCCGGGCCCACTCGAGCGCCTCGTCGCCCAGCGGCGTGATGCCGCCGGGGTCGGGGATCCACAGCTTCGCCGCGACGTCGGCGGCCCGTCCGAGGCCGACCTCCTCGTCGGGCTCGTCGGACAGCGGGAGGCCGGGTTCGGGTCGTTCGAGCAACAGCGCGCCCGCAGGGTCGTGGTCGATCAGCGAGGTGATCCCGCGGCCGTCCCAGTGCACGAGCGCGGCGGTCTCCTCGGCGAACCAGCCGTCGGGGTACGCCAGGCGCAGCAGCACGGGTTCGGTTCCGGCGCGGGTGGCGGGGATCTTCAGGCCGTTCGAGACGTCGTCGTCGGGTTCGTCGAGCTCCAGTTCCCACCGCTCCTGGAGCCGTCCCAGCAGGGTCGGCGCGTCGCCCACCCATCCGTCGGCAGCCGTCCCGAAGCGTGCGGTGGTGTCGGCCAGGAACCGGTCGAGCGCTTCCATCGGGCACCGAGCCTACCCACCCGGCTCAAGGTTCGTGGCCCGATACCCGAAAACAGGTAGGAGGGTCCAGGGAGGGACCCCGGCAGGATCGCCACGAGCAACAGAGGGGGATGGACACGATGCGACAGTGGGAACTGATCGGCATCACCGACGTCGTCGATACGGACCGGTGGATCCCGGCGGCGTGGTCCGAGGACGAGCCGGAGGCCACGGGCACCTTCCTATGGTCGACCGACGTCGACCTCCGGTTCCGCACCGTGAGCGACGACGCATGGGTCGTGCTCGGGCTCGATCCGGGGATCTGCGAGGGCGAGGACCTGCTCGCGATGTTCGGCATCGAGGGGACGAACCTCGCCATCTTGGAGGCGCACACGGCCGCGCTGGGCGGCGACGCAGGGCGGTTCGCGGTCGAGGGGCCGCTCGGGCGCATCCGGTGCCGGGTCTCGCCGACGCACGCGTTCGACGGGCAGGTGATCGGCACCTTCTGTCTGGCCCTGCCCGAGGACGACGAGCCCGTCGTGCTCGAGCTTGTCGCCGCCGCCGCAGCCTAGCCCGCGAACGAGCCGGCCGCGTCGAGCACCCGCTCGACCTCGGCCGGCCCGTGCGCCGTGCCGAGCGTCCACAGCTCGTAGCCCGAGGGCGCGAGGGCGACGCCGTGGTCGAGCATGTGGTGGAAGAACCGGGCGTAGCGTTCGTGGTCGGCGGCCGTCGCGCCGGCGAAGTCCGCGACGACGGCGTCGGAGAAGAACACGCTGAACAGCGACCCGGCGCGGTTCACGGTCACGGGGATGCCGGCGGCGCCGAAGCGGTCGGTGAGTCCTTCGATCATGGCGTCGGCGGTCGCCTCGAGGCCCGGGTAGGGGTCGGTCGTGCGCGCCAGGTCGAGCGCCGCGATCCCTGCGGCCACCGCCACGGGGTTCCCGCTCAGGGTCCCCGCCTGGTACACGGGTCCGGTCGGGGCGAGGCGGTCCATCACCTCGGCACGTCCACCGAAGGCGGCGCAGGGGAACCCACCGCCCATCACCTTGCCGAGCGCGGTGAGGTCCGGCGTGATGCCGTAGAAGGACTGCGCCCCGCCGTAGGCGATCCGGAACCCGGTGATCACCTCGTCGAACAGCAGGAGCGCGCCGTGCTCGTCGCAGAGCGCCCGGAGGCCTTGCAGGAACCCCTCGGCCGGCGGGACGACGCCCATGTTCGCGGCGACCGGCTCGACCGCGACCACCGCGATCTCGTCGCCGCGCTCGGCGAACAGCGCCTGCACCGCCTCGAGATCGTTGTACGGCGCGGTGACCGTGTCCTTGGCGGCCCCCTCGGTCACGCCCGGCGACCCGGGGATCCCGAACGTCGCCAGCCCGCTGCCGCCGCCCTTCGCGAGCAGGGCATCGGAGTGCCCGTGGTAGCAGCCCTCGAACTTCACGAGGAGGTCCCGGCCGGTCGCGCCGCGCGCCAGGCGGATCGCGCTCATCGCGGCCTCGGTGCCCGACGACACGAGCCGAACCTTGTCGACGCTCGGCAGCGCGTCGACGATCCGCGTGGCGAGGTCGACCTCCAGCTCGGTCGGCGCGCCGAACGACGTGCCGCGCCGAGCGGCGTCGACGGCCGCATCGACGATCTCGGGCCGGGCGTGGCCGAACAGCAGCGCGCCCCAGGACTGCACGAGGTCCACGTAGCGGTTCCCGTCCGCGTCCTCGACGTAGGCACCCTCACCGCGCACGTAGAAGTGCGGGGCCCCACCCACCGCCCCGAACGCGCGGACGGGGGAGTCCACGCCGCCGGGGATCACGTCCTTGGCACGTGCGAAGAGTTCCTCGTTGCGGCTCATGGCCCCGATGCTACGGGAGCGGTGTCAGACTTCACCCGATGAGCGAGTCGCCGCCGCCGGTCCCTCACGGCCGTCCCGCGATCATCACGCCGGGCCGGATCGTGGCCCTGCTGATCGCCGGGGTGGGGCTCTACGTGGTGTGGCCGTCGTTGGTGGCGGTCTTCGCGTCCTTCGACGATCTGGCCGAGGTGAACCCGGTCTGGTTCGTCGTGATGGCGGCGCTCGAGGCGGCGAGCTTCCTCTCGATGTGGACGCTGATCGCGCTGTGCGTGGGATCGCGCCGGTTCTTCCTGATCGGAACCTCGCAGATCGCCGGCAACGCGGTGAGCAAGATCGTCCCCGGGGGGAACCCGGTCGGCGCGGCCCTGCAGTTCCGCCTCCTGGTCGGTGGTGGGATGGACGGCACCCGGATCGGCACGGGGCTGACCGCCGCGTCGCTGATCAACGTGGCGACCCTGTTCGCGATGCCGATCCTCGCGTTGCCGGCGATCGTGCTGGGCATCGTCGTCGTCGACGAGGGCCTCGCGCGCGGGGTGTGGGTCGGGGTCGGCGCGTTCGTGCTGCTCGTCTCGGGCGGCGCCGTCCTGCTGCTGGCGAACCGTCCGATCCGCGGGGTGGCGTCCGCGATCCAGTGGTTGTCGAACGCCGTGCGCCGTCGTCGCCCGCCCGTGACCGACCTCCCGGAGCGGCTCACGCGCGAGCGCGACGCCGTCCGGACGACGCTCGGCGAGCGCTGGGGGCAGGCGATCCTACGGTCAGCCGGCAACGTGTTGTTCGACTACCTCGCGCTGCTCGCGGCGGTCCATGCCACAGGAGCGAGCCCGCATGCGTCGCTCGTGCTGCTCGCCTACGTCGCCGGGATCGTCCTGGGGATGATCCCGATCACGCCGGGCGGTCTGGGGTTCGTCGAGGCGGGCCTGACGGCGACGCTCATCCTGGCCGGGATCCCCGCTACGCAGGCGACCCTCGCGACCCTCGCGTACCGGCTGGTGTCGTACTGGGGGGCCGTGGCGGCCGGGCCGGTCGCGTACGCCCTCTACACGCGCCGGGCGGCGAGGTGGGCCGCACGGGCGGCCAGCCGCGGGACTACCTGATCCGTCGATCACACGACGGCTCGGCGGTACGGCGTCACGTCGATCGCGGCCGAGTCGATCGTGCGCACCGTCCGGGTCCACGACCGTCGGAGCTCGGCGAGCTCCCAGGCCGGGAGTCGGCCGGCGTCCAGCGCCGGTCCGACGAGGCGCACGACCCACGTGCCCGGCTCGACCCACGTCGGCGCGTAGCGGACCCGTCGCAGGTGCCATCGGCGCGGTCCGCGTTCGAAGGTGGCGAGCACGACGACCCCGTCGGCGACCGACGGGGTGAACATCGACGCGGTCATCCCCGACAGGGAGTTCCCCATGCCGTAGGCGACGATGTTCCCGCCTACGCGTCGGATCGGCTGCACGACGTGCGCGTGGTGACCCACGATCAGATCGATCGCGTCGGAGGCCAGGAGCCGCGCCGCGAGCGTCCGCTGGGCCGCGCTCGGCGCGTGCTGGTGCTCGATCCCCCAGTGGAGGCTGACCGCCACGATGTCCGCGCCGCGGCGCCGGGCGAGCCTGGCATCCGACAGGATCCGTTCCGGGTCGATCCGGTTCGCCTGCCACGGAGCGACCGGGACGCGGCCGTTGAACGAGGCGGTGAACGACAGGTGGGCGAGCCGTAGGTCGCCGACCCGGTAGTGCGTCGTCCTCCATCGCTCCTTCGCGCTGCGGGCCGACCCGGTGTGCCGGAGGCCGAGCCGGTCGAGTCGAGCGAGCGTGGTCCTGACGCCGAGCGTCCCCGCGTCGAGCACGTGGTTCGAGGCGGTCGAACAGCCGTCGTACCCCGCACGACGGATCGCACCGGCCACCTGGTGCGGGACGACGTATCGGGGGTAGTCGGACACGCCGAGACCGGGACCGGTGAGCGGCGTCTCCAGGTGACAGATCGCGATGTCTGCCGAGGAGATCAGCGATCGGAGCCGGGCGAACATCGGGTCGTAGTCGTAGCCGCGCCCGCCCGCGTTCTGGCGGGCCCGGATCCAGGTGGCGTGCGTCGCCAGGTCGTCCCCGGTGAAGGCGACCACGACCCGGGACGGCCCGTCCGCGGCGCCCGCGGGCGTGGTCGGAAGCACGACGGCCAGGACCGCGACCACGGCGACGATCGAGGTTCGTCGAGCGCCCATCGAGCCCTCCCGCCCATCGTCCGACGGGGATGTCCGTGGACGCATCGGCTATCCGACCCCTCCCGCACGGGCCGACTCGCCCGGCCGTGGACCTCGGTGGTACGGTCGCGCCGAGCGCCGCAGGAGGACGCCGATGGAGTACACGGGAGGCGGTGACCGGCCGCTCGGGCCGATCGACCCGCTGAAGGTGCCGCGGTTCGCGGGGCCGGGGACGTTCGCGCGTCTGCCTCGGCTCGACGAGGTCACGGCCTGCGACGTCGCGATCGTGGGGGTGCCGTTCGACTCGGGCGTCACGTACCGGCCGGGGGCGCGCTTCGGGCCGATGGGGATCCGCGCGGGGTCGCGGCTGATCCGCGGCTACCACGGGCCGCTCGACGTCGAGCCCTTCGTGGCCCAGCAGGTCGCGGACGCGGGTGACGTCGGGGTGAACCCCTTCGACCTGATGGAGGCGATCGCCCAGATCGAGGCCGGAGCGATGGAGCTCCTGCGCGACGTCCCCTCGTTCGTCGCGCTCGGCGGGGACCACACGATCGCGCTGCCGCTCCTGCGCGCCGTACACGCGCGTTACGGCCAGGTCGCGCTCGTGCACTTCGACGCGCACCTCGACACGTGGGACACGTACTTCGGCGCCGCGTACACGCACGGCACGCCCTTCCGCCGTGCGGCGGAGGAAGGGCTGTTCGCCCTCGGCCGGTGCGCGCACGTCGGGATCCGTGGCCCGCTCTTCTCGCGACAGGACCTGGTCGACGACGCGGGGTTCGGGTTCGAGATCGTCGGGGCGTTCGACTACCTGCACCGCTCGCCCGACGACGTCGCGGAGCAGATCCGCGAACGGGTGGGCGACGCGCCCGTGTACGTGTCGATCGACGTCGACGTGATGGATCCGGCCCACGCCCCGGGCACGGGGACCCCGGAGGCCGGCGGGCTGTCGAGCCGCGAGCTGCTGGCGACGCTCCGGGCGATGGACGGTGTCCACCTGGTCGCCGCCGACATCGTTGAGGTGGCCCCTGCGTACGACCACGCCGAGCTGACGACGATCGCCGCGTCGAACGTCGTCTACGAGCTGCTCGGGTTGTTCGCGAGGCAGGCGGGCCGATGATCCGCCAGCTGGCCGCCGCGGTCCGCGAACGCCGCGTCGGCGCCCACGAGTTGGTATCCGAGGCGCTGCGGCGGATCGAGGTCCACGACCCCGAGCTGAACGCGGTCGTGGCGCTGCGGGCGGAGGAGGCCTTGGACGAGGCCCGCGGCCTGGACGAGCACCTGGCCTCGGGCGGCGCCGAACCCCGGCCGCTCGCCGGTGTCCCCGCGCTGATCAAGGACCTCACCGACGTGACGGGGATGCGCACGACCTTCGGGTCCCAGCTGTACGCGGGCGCCGCGCCGGCGGCGCGCGACGGGCTCCCGACCGCCCGCCTCCGCGCCGCCGGCGCGGTGATCGTCGGCAAGACGAACACCCCGGAGTTCGCCACCGAGGGCTTCACGAACAACCACGTCTTCGGCCCGACCCGCAACCCATGGAACCGAGAGCGCACGCCTGGGGGCTCGAGCGGCGGCTCCGGTGCCGCGGTCACCGCCGGGCTGGCGCCGATCGCGACGGCGACCGACACCGCGGGGTCGATCCGGATCCCGGCCGCCTACTGCGGGCTCGTCGGGCTCAAGCCGACGAACGGCGTCGTCGCCCGCGAGTCCGAGACGCGCACCGCGCTCGAGTGGATCGACCTGACCACCGACGGCCCGGTGGGCGTGACGGTCGACGACGTCGTGGTGCAGCTGGAGGCGCTCGCGGGCCCTGCCCCGGGGGACCCCACGGCGGTGCCGTGGCGCTGGCATCACGAGCGCGCCGGCTCGCGGCGACCGACGCGGCTGTTCGTCGCCCAACGATGGGCGCCCCAGTGGGGGCCGCTGCCTGACGAGACCCGCGCTCCTCCTGGACGAGGCGGTCGAGCGGATGGCGATGCTGCTGGAGCTCGAACCCCAGCCTGTGGACGCGGCCGCCCAGCTGGGGGAGATCGGCGACGTCGACGACGACTCGTTCCTGATCGTCGCGGTCGAGCTGCTGCAGGCGCTCGGCGGGGCCGAGGGGTTCGCACGGGTCACAGACGAGCTGTTCCCGGCGACGGTCGATCTGGTCGAGCCGGCGCTCGACGTCGGCGCGGACGCGTACGTCACGGCCCGCAGGCGCCGACTCGCCTACACCCGGTGGTTCGACGAACTGCTCGGTGACGACGGGGTCGTGCTGGGTGCGGTGATGGCCACCGACGCGATCGCCGCCGAGGGTCCCGAGGGCGGCGCCGGCTCGACCGGGGACGCGTACCTGACCGCCCCGCACAACCTGACCGGGCACCCGGCGCTCAGCGTGCCCGCCGGGCACTACCCCAGCGGTGTTCCCTTCGGTCTGCAGGTCACCGGCCCGCGGTTCGGCGACGATCTGTTGCTGGACATCGCGGCGGTGTGGGAGGAGGCACATCCCTGGCACCTGGCCGCCGAGGGATACGACCCCTTCGGCGTGTAGGCGCCGGGACCGGCCGGGACACGTGAACATCCGTCAACCCCTTGCGGTGTCCTGGGCGGTCGTCGCCCAGCACCACGTCAAGCGGTTGACGACATCTCGTCAAGAGCCTGACGACGACCTCGCGCGAGGAGTCCCGACGGAGCGCAAGGGGTTGACGAGGGACCCCGCACGTCGGGCTACGCGTCCTGGAGCCAGCGTGCTGCGTCTTTCGCGTGGTACGTCAGCACGAGGTCCGCGCCCGCGCGCTTGAATCCGGTGAGCAGTTCCATCACGACGCGGCGTTCGTCGAGCCAGCCGTTCAGCGCCGCGGCCTTCACCATCGCGTACTCGCCGCTCACGTTGTAGGCGGCCATCGGGAAGCCGGTCGCGTCCTTCGCCACCCGCAGCACGTCCAGGTAGGGGAGGCCCGGCTTCACCATCACGATGTCCGCGCCCTCCTCGATGTCGGTGAGCACCTCGCGGAGCGCCTCGTCGCCGTTGGCCGGGTCCTGCTGGTAGCCGGCGCGATCCCCGAACTTGGGGGCGCCCTCGGCCGCCTCACGGAACGGTCCGTAGAAGCCGCTCGCGAACTTCGCGGCGTAGGCCATGATCGCGACGTCGTCGTGTCCGGCGCCGTCGAGGGCCGCACGGATCGCCGCGACCTGGCCGTCCATCATCCCGCTCGGTCCGACCATGTGGGTGCCCGCGTCGGCCTGCGCGACCGCGATGCGCTGGTACCGCTCGACCGTCGGGTCGTTGTCGACCTCGTTCCGCTCGTTCAGCACACCGCAGTGCCCGTGGTCGGTGTACTCGTCGAGGCACAGGTCGCTCATCAGCACCGCGTCGTCGCCGAGGTCGTCGCGGAGCGCACGGAGCGCGACCTGGCCGATCCCGTCGGGGTTCCAGGCCTGGGAGCCCTCGTGGTCCTTCGTTGCGGGGACGCCGAAGAGCATGAAGGCGCGAACGCCGACCTCCCGCAGCTCGCCGACCTCCCGCCGGAGCGAGTCGATCGTGTGCTGCGACTGCCCGGGCATCGAGGAGATCGGGACCGGTGCGTCGATCCCCTCCTTCACGAACAGCGGCGCGATCAGGTCGTCCGTCGTGAGGGCGTTCTCGCGGATCAGCGCGCGCAGGGCCGCGGTACGGCGGAGGCGTCGGGGGCGGTGCTCCGGGAAGCTCATGCGCAGCATCGTAGCGGGGGCTCGTGAGGTCTAGCGGCGGGACCGCGTTCGGCGTAGCGTTCGCCCTGCGATGGAACCGAAGAAGGTCTGGGACGGCTATCGGTCCTTCTCCTACCTGGAGGCCGGCGTCGACTACCGGGAGTTCTCGCTGTCGCCCGTGCTCGGTCGCGTCGAGCCGTTCGTGTATCCGCTGAGCGCCGAGGACGAGGCCCGCGCGCAGCGCCTGCTCCGTGAGCACGTCTGCGTCTCGCTCCACGAACACGGGGGGATCGCACCGGCGGACTGGGCCGACAACGACGCGTACATCCGTGAGGGGCGGGAGTCCTACGGGTTCGAGGGTCTCGCGGCCTCAGGTCTGGACGCGGTGTTCGAGAACTTCATGGACGGCACGTCGACGATCACGTCGAAGACCGGGTGGAAGTGGACCGACGTGATCCACGACCTCGGGATGCACCTGGCCGACGTCGCGCACCAGTCCGTGGTGTTCGTCGCCTCGACCGTGGAGGACATCCGACGTGCCCACGCGACGGGACGGATCGCGCTCGTGCCGTCGTTCGAGGGAGCCGCCCCGATCGAGAACGAGCTCGACCGGCTCGACGTGCTGTTCGGCCTCGGGGTGCGGATGATCGGCGTCGCCTACAGCGAGTCGAACCAGCTGGGCGGGGGGATCCGCGACCCCGGCGACGGCGGGCTCACGAAGTTCGGACGCGACGCCGTCGTACGGATGAACAAGCTGGGGATCGCGATCGACGTGTCGCACACCGGCGACCTCACGGCGATGCAGACCTGCGAGCTCTCGACGAAGCCCGTGTACCTGTCGCACTCCGGCGCCCGCGCCCTGTTCGGCGAGCGCAAGCTGAAGACCGACGACCTGCTCAAGGCCGTGGCCGACACCGGCGGGGTGATCGGGGTCGAGGCCTCGCCGCACACGACGATCACGCCCACCCATCCGAGGCACGACCTCGAGGGCGTGATGGAGCACGTCGAGTACTGCATCGACGTGATGGGGATCGACCACGTCGGGTTCGGGCTCGACACGTTCTTCGGCGACCACGTGGGGCTGCACCGCGCGTACGGGGCCTTCATGGATTCGGGTGAGGAGCCCGAGCACGAGTGGGTCGACCACGTGGAAGGCCTCGAGAACGTGAGCGAGTTCCCGAACACGATCCGCTGGCTCGTCGACCACGGCTACACCGACGAGCAGATCGCGAAGCTGGTCGGCGGCAACGCCCTGCGGGCGCTCAGCCAGACCTGGGTCTGAACAGGCGCTCGAGCGCGGTGACGAGGCCTTCGGTCGTGTGGGGATCCGCGACGGCGTGGACCCGGAACCCGTGGGCGCGCGCCTCCTTCGACGTGACCGGGCCGATGCTCACGACCTTCGGGGTGCCCTTCACCGAACCGAGGGCGCCGACGAACCCCCGCACCGTCGAGGCGCTCGTGAACGTCACCGCGTCGACCTCGCCGGCGGCCAGGGCGTCGCGCGCCTCCTTGGGCAGGGCCTTGGGGAACACGGTCCGGTAGGCGTCGACCCGGGTCGGCGTCCAGCCCTTGGCGGCCAGGGCGTCCTCGAGGCCCTCGGGGGCGATGTCAGCTCGGGCGCAGAGGACGCGGCCCTCGCCCCGGGGGAACGACCGTGCGAGCCCGACCGTCGTGAAGGTGCCGGCGACGTGCTCGGGGTCTCTGTGCGCGTACCGGCGGTACGCGTCGGCCGTCCCATCGCCGATCGCGGCGACCCGCGCGCGGACCTCGGCCGGCGAGCCGAGCCGTTCGCCGAGCATCGCGACGGTCGCGGGCGAGGTCAGCACGATCCACGCGAAGCGACCGGCGGCGAGGTCCTTCAGGGCCGTGGTGAGCGCGGCGCTGCGGGCCGGCTTGACCTCGATCGCGGGCGCGACGATCGCGTGGGCACCGCGGTCTTCGAGCATCTTCACCAGCTTCGCGGAGCGCTCCGCGGGGCGCGTGACCACGATCGTCCGGCCGGCCAGGGTCCGACGAGGGCTCACCCGGCGCGCACCTCGGCCAGGATCCGGCCGGCGCCGCCGGCGAGCAGCTGATCGGCGACGACGCGTGCGGCCTGTTCGGGGTCGTCCGACTCCGCGGCGGCCTTCACGACCTCGACCCCGTCGGGCGACGCGACGACCGCCGCCAGGCGCAGCACGTCGCCCTTGAGCGCGCCGAGCGCGCCGAGCGGCAGGGCGCACCCTCCACCGATCCGCCTCATCAGGGCGCGTTCGGCCTCGAGGGCCATCCTCGACGCGCGGTGGTCGAGCAGCATCAGCACCGCCCGGACCTCTCGGTCGTCCTCGCGGCACTGGATCCCCAGGCATCCCTGGCCCGGCGCCGGGAGCATCACGTCGATCCCGAGCGGCGACGCGTGGTCGGGCTCGATCCCCAGCCGACGCAGCCCGGCGGCGGCAAGGATCGTCGCGTCGACGTCGCCGTCGGCGAGCTTGCGCAGCCGGGTCTCGACGTTGCCGCGGAACTCCACGACCCCGACCCCGGGGAAGGCGGCCATGATCTGGGCCCGGCGCCGCAGGCTGGACGTCCCGACGACCATCCCGGGGCCGAGCTCGCCGTCGCCGCGAAGCAGGAGCACGTCGTGCGGATCCTCGCGCTCGGGGACGGCGCCGATCACGAGGCCCTCGTCGTCCTCGGCGGGCATGTCCTTCGCGGAGTGGACCGCCAGATCGATCCGCCCGTCGCGGAGGGCCTCGAGGATCGTGTCGATCCACAGCCCTTTGAGGCCCTGTGCCGATGCCTCGGCGGGGACGCCCTCGTCGCCGGTCGTGGTCATCGGGACGATCTCGGCCTCGACGCCGTGACGCCGCAGGAGCTCCTGCGTGTACTCGGCCTGGACCATCGCAAGGCGCGAGCGCCGCGTCCCGATCCGCAGCGTCCTCACGGCTCGACGTCCAGGTCGATCCCGAGCAGTTCGGCCAGGACCCGGGCGTGCGCCCCGTCCGTGCCCGGTTCGGAGCGCTCCTTCAGCTCGACGATCGGGTCGTGCAGGAGCTTCGCGGCGACCCCGGCGGCGAGGCCGAGGACGGCGTCGCGCTCGTCGGGGGTGAGCGAGGCCAGACGCGATCCCCACCGGTCCATCTCCGCAGCGACCACCTCGTCGCCGTGGCGACGCAGCGCGCGGATCAGCGGCGCGAGCGCGTCGCCGCGCCGGTGGACCTCCCAGCGGTGGACCTCCTCGCCCACCAGATCGTGGGCACGCTCGATCTCGTGCGCGGTCTCCGCGTCCCGCTCGCCGAGACGCTCGCGCAGCGCCACGATGTCGATCACGCGGACCCCCTCGACGTAGGCGGCCTCGGGGTCGACGTCGCGCGGCACGGCGAGGTCGAGCAGGACCAGGGGACGGCCGTCGCGTTCCTCGACGGCTCGCGCGACGGAAGGATGGTGGACGACGTACCCGGCGGCGCCGGTCGCCGACACCACGAGATCGGCCGAGACCAGGGCCTGGGGCAGGCCATCCAGATCGCCGTGGTCGGCGCCGGTGCGCTCGGCCAGCACCCGCGCGGTCTCGAGCGAACGGTTCAAGACCCTGACCGGCCCCACGCCGCGGCGATGGAGATGCTTCACGGCCAGCGCCGCCATCTGCCCCGCCCCCACGACCACCACGCGCCGCCCCGTGAGGTCGCCCAGGGCCTCCTCGGCCAGGTCGCTCCCGAGCGCCACGAACGCGTCGGGCGCGGCGCCCAGCGCGGTCTCCTGGCGGACGCGCCGCCCGGCTCGGACGGCGCCGTGGAACAGCCCCGTCAGGGACGGCCCAGCGGCGTCCTCGCCCTCGGCGCGGCGGATCGCGTCGCGGACCTGGCTGAAGATCTGTGTCTCGCCCAGCACCATGGAGTCGAGCCCGGCGGCCACTCCGAAGAGGTGCTCGGTGGCGTCGCGCTCCCAGTGGCTGTACAGGGGGTCGGCCAGCTCGTCGAGGTCGACGCTTCGAGACTCTGCGAGCAGACGCTTCAGCGCCAGGAAGCCGGCGTGGTAGTTGGGGGTCGAGCCGTAGACCTCGACGCGGTTGCAGGTGGACAGGACCACGACCTCGTCGAGCCCCTCCAGATCGTGGGCGCGCGCGTACGCCTTCGCGAGGTCGTCGTCGGTGAATGCGAGCCGCTCGAGCAGCTCGATCGGGGCGCGACGGAACGAGACGCCGAGGGTCAGGATGCCCATGGGAACGCCCGGTATGGTAGCGGGCCATGGAGGGACATCGTGCCCGTGACCTGGGCATCCGCATCGGCACCGGCACGCCGGGCCCTCTGAACGCGATCACGGACGTGGACGGGGTCCGCGTCGGGCACCGCACCGTGATCCGCGGCGACGACGGCGCACCCGACGCGGTGAGGACCGGCGTGACCGTGGTGTTCCCGCACGACAACGATCCGTGGACGGCTCCCGTCTACGCCGGCACCCACATCCTGAACGGCTACGGCGAGCTGATCGGCGTCAACACGATCCGCGAGTGGGGGATCCTCGAGAGCCCGATCGTCCTGACCTCGTCGCTGCTGATCGGGAAGGCCTACGACGCCACGGTCCGCTGGATCGCGGGGCGCGACTCGTCCGCCGGGGAAGCCGTGATGCCGTGCGTGACCGAGTGCGACGACTCGTACCTGTCCGCGGTCCTGACCGGCCCGCTCGCCGACGATGACGTCTGGGCAGCGCTCGAGGCGGCGGCCCCGGGTCCGGTCCAGGAGGGGTGCGTCGGCTCGGGCACCGGGATGCAGGCGTTCGATTTCAAGGGTGGGATCGGGACGGCCTCGCGCGTGATCGCCGACGAGCACGGCGGCTCCACCGTCGGCGTCCTGGTGATGACGAACCACGGCGACCGCCCGAACCTGCTGATCGACGGCGTTCGCGTCGGTGAGGCGCTCGGGGCTGAGATGCCGGGCGAGCACTCGGAGGGATCGTGCATCGCGATCGCCGCGACCGACGCCCCCTTGCTGCCGCACCAGCTCCGGCGGCTCGCCGAGCGCACCGGCATGGGACTGGCGCGCGGCGGTTCTCACGCGTCGAACACGAGCGGCGAGCAGCTGCTGGCCTTCTCGACCGCGAACCGCCTCCCGACGGACGTCCCGACCGCCGAGCAGCGCGTCCTGCTCGACGGCGCGAGCGCGGGCGGCAAGGCGATGTCGGCGCTGTTCCGCGCCACCGTCGAGGCCACCGAGGAGGCCGTGGTCAACGCGCTGATCGCGGCGCACACCGTGGTCGGCCGCGACGGGCACACGCTGCACGCGCTCCCGGTCGACCGGACGCTGGAGCTCCTGAAGGCCGCCGGGCGCCTGGCGGGCTGAGCGCACACGGCTCAGGTCCGGGCGTCGGCGAGGTGGTAGGGGACGTTCGTCACCGTGACGTACGGCTCGGTCAGCAGGAGCCGTTTCATGAACAGCGCCGTCTGGCCGTGGAGCGGCTGTTCCCACCAGTGGGACACGAGGAACTCGGGGATCACGACCGTGACGATCGTGCCGGGGCTCGCGGTGTGCCGTCGGACCTCCTCCAGGAGCGGCATCGCGAAGTCGCGGAAGGGTGCCTCCACGAGGGACAGAGGGATCTGGATCCCCGAGTGCCACCAGTCCTCGACGATCTCTGGCTGCCCTTCCGGATCGGTTCCGAGGTAGAGCGCCTCCACGTGGGCTGCCCTGAGGGTCAGCGCGTAGTTCGTCGCGCGCACGACGCCGTCGTGCACCCCCCCGACCGGGATCAGCACGACGTGACGCCCGGGCTCGGTCACCCGCGTCTCCTCGCCCTCGTCCGCGACTCGCTCCTCGGGGACGTAGGGGACGTCGGCGACGACCACGTCGGGGGTGAACAGCAACGAGGCCTTGAGCCTGGTCGTGAACCGCAGCGTCGTCAGCAGGCTCCACAGCGAGCCGCTCGTCACCGACTCGCTGATCACGACGGTGACGAATCCCTCGCCGCGACGCGGCAAGGCCCGCAGGAACGCCTTCAGGTCCCCGGTCATCGTGCGACCCGTCCTCGGGAGAGGGCGGAGCGGCTCCATGCGCGGGGCGATCGTCGCCCATCCGACCGCGCACCGGTCGAAGTCGCCGGGCTCCCCGACGAACAGCGGGACCACGCGCTGGGCCCGGATGCCGTGGAGGTAGGAGAGTGCGTCCCGCGCGTCGGGTCCGAGGTCGCGGACCAGGAACGCGAACGCGTTCGAGAGCTCGGCCGTGGGTCGGACGAGCCCTCTGCGGAGCTCTCGAGCGACGTGGTCGTAGTGGCGGTGGATCCCGAAGAGCGCGACCACGATCACCGGGACGGCGACGATCACGATCCACGCGCCGTGGGAGAACTTCGTCGAGGTGATGACGACCAGGACGATCCCCGTGGCCACCGCGCCGATCGCGTTGATCGCGATCGAGGTCGTGCGCTTCGGCGCGTCCCGATCGGCGAGCCAGTGGCGGACCATGCCTGTCTGCGACAGCGTGAACGAGGTGAAGACGCCCACCACGTACAGCTGGATCAGTCGTGAGACGTCGGCGTCGAACGCCGCGATCAGGAGGGCCGCGGCGAGGGCGAGCACGATGATCCCGTTCGAGAACACGAGCCGGTCGCCGCGGTTGCGGAACTGGGACGGCATGAACCCGTCGCGCGCCAGGATCGACGACAATCGCGGGAAGTCCTGATAGGCGGTGTTCGCGGCCAAGATCAAGATCGCCGCCGTGAACGCCTGCACGAAGTAGAAGCCCACCCCGCCGCCGAAGACCGCGTGGGCGACCTGGGCGACCACGGAGCGCTCCCCCGAGACGGTGATGCCCTCGATGTGCGTGGCCAGCCAGGAGATGCCCAGGAACATCGCGATCGCCATCGCGCCCATCAGTCCGAGGGTCGTCGCCGCGTTCCTCGCCTGCGGTCGCCGGAAGGCCGGCACGCCGTTCGAGATCGCCTCGACGCCGGTCAGCGCCGTGGACCCAGACGAGAACGCGTGCAGGATCACGAACAGCGACAGGGGGGCCGCCGTGGTCGCCAGGAGATGCTCGGCGGGCAACGCCTCGGCGACCGGGCACCCCGTGGCGCACCGCACGAGCCCGAGGACGACCATCACGAAGATCGAGATGACGAACACGTAGGTGGGGATCGCGAACAGCGTGCCCGCTTCCTTCACCCCTCGCAGGTTGGCGACCGTCAGGAGCGTGAGGAACACGAGCGCCAGGCCGACACGCTGGCCGGCCAGCGACGGGAAGGCCGACGTGATCGCGAGGACACCGGCGCTGATCGACACCGCCACCGTCAAGACGTAGTCGGTCAGGAGCGACGCGGCCGCGACCAACCCGGGAGCCGTGCCGAGGTTCTCCTTGCTGACGATGTAGGCGCCACCCCCCGATGGGTACGCCCGGACGGTCTGGCGGTAGGAGATCACGACGATCGCGAGCAGGAGCGCGATCGCTGCGGCGATCGGCATCACGAGGTGCTTCGATGCCGCGCTCGCCCCCAACAGGACCAGGAGGATCTCCTCGGTCGCGTAGGCGTTCGACGACAGCGCGTCCGACGAGAACACCGGCAGCGCGATCGACTTCGGCAGGAGGGTGTGCTCGAGGGTGTGGCTCGGCTTCGCGCGCCCGACGAGGACGCGCTTCGCCACCGCCCGGGGCCGAGAGGAGGTCGTCGTGATGGCCACGATCCGAGCGTAGGAGCGGCCATCCGCCGCGCCCGCACGGACCGCGTCAAGACCCTGGCGGAGGGCGTCAAGGATGCGTCAAGAGCCCTACGCTGCGGGCATGGAACGGCTCCAGGGTGCCGTGCACGAGCGAGGGTCTCGCGTCGGGCTTCCCCGCGGCAGGCAGGTCGCCGGGTTGCTCGTGGGCGCCGCGGTGATCTCCGGGCTCACGCTGATCCTGCTCGCGGTGCACTCGCACCTCGGTCTTCCGAGCGTCCTGCTGCTCTACCTGTCGATCGTGGTAGGGATCGCGGTGCTGGGCGGGCTCTGGCCGGCGCTGATCGCGGCGCTCGCGAGCCCGCTGATCATCAACTGGTTCTTCACGCCGCCGACGCGCACGTGGAAGATCTCCGACCCCGAGAACGTGTTCGGGCTCCTGGTGTTCGTGTTGGTGGCGGTCGTCGTGAGCATCTTGGTCGACCGGGAGGCCCGGGCCCGCGCCGAGGCCGAGCGCCGGCGTTCGGAGGCGGCCGGTCTCGGTCGCGTGAACGAGCTGCGCACCGCGATCTTGGCGGGGGTGTCCCACGACCTGCGGACGCCGCTCGCGTCGATCAAGGCCTCGGCCTCCAGCCTGCTCGAGGGCGACGTCGTCTGGTCGCCGGAGCAGACCCGGGAGTTCCTCGTGACGATCGAGTCGGAGAGCGATCGCCTCGCCTCGCTCGTCGACAACCTGCTCGACATGAGCCGGATCCAGACCGGGTCGCTGGCGCTGTACCGGCGCGCGATCGGGCTCGACGAGATCGTGCCGAGGGCGTTGGCTTCGCTGCCCGACCGCGGTGCCGGCGTGGAGGTCGAGGTCCCGGAGATCCTCCCCAGGGTGGTCGTCGACGCGGATCTCGCCGAGCGAGCCGTCGCGAACGTGGTCGCGAACGCGCTGATCTGGAGCCTGCCGGGCGTGGCGCCGCACGTCATGGGCGTCCGAGCGGGCGACCGGGTGGAGCTGTGGGTGATCGACCACGGGCCGGGCGTGCCGCTGCGGGATCGCGAGCGCATGTTCGAGCCGTTCCAGCAGCTCGGCGACCGGCCGGGCAACGACGGGCTGGGGTTGGGCCTCGCGGTGGCCAAGGGGTTCATGGATGCGGTCGAGGGGGAGATCCGCGTCGAGGAGACCCCCGGAGGCGGACTCACGATGGTGATGTCGTTCGAGGCGGTCGGATGACCCGGGTCCTCGTCGTCGACGACGAGCAGCAGCTCGCCAGGGGGCTCGCGGTGAACCTCTCGGCCCGCGGGTACGAGGTGGACGTGGCGGCGGATGGCCGATCGGCCCTGGACTCGGCCTCGCGCCATCGTCCCGACGTCGTGGTCCTGGACCTGGGGCTCCCGGACATCGACGGGCTCCGCGTGATCGAGGGCCTGCGCGCGTGGTCGACGATGCCGATCATCGTCTTGTCCGCCCGGGGACAGGAAGCGGACAAGATCGCGGCGCTCGACGCGGGCGCGGACGACTACGTCACGAAGCCCTTCGGGATGGGCGAGCTGCTCGCGCGCCTGCGGGCGGCGGAGCGGCGTTCGGCTCCCTCCGAGGAGATGCCCGCGGTGCAGACCGAGGCCTTCACCGTCGATCTCACCGCGAAGCGGATCGTCCGCGACGGCGTCGAGGTCCACCTCACCCCGACCGAGTGGAGCCTGGTGGAGATCCTGGTCCGCAACCCGGGCAAGCTCGTGCCCCAGCGGCAGCTCCTCAAGGAGGTCTGGGGGCCCACCTACGAGCAGGAGACGAACTACCTCCGCGTCTACATGGCGCAGATCCGCCGCAAGCTCGAGCCCGATCCCGCCATGCCTCGGTACTTCATCACGGAGCCGGGGATGGGCTACCGGTTCGAGGACCGAGGCGGGGACGAGGCGCCCGGCGACGACTAGGAGACCAGAGGTAGGCTGCGCTCATGGAACCCGCGCAGGCTGCGTTCATCGGGAACGTCTTCTGGTGGACCTTCGTGTCGGTCGTGGTGGGGCTGCTCGTCAGGATGCTCGACCCGGAGGTGGCGGACGAGGCTGGGTCGACGCACGCCCCTGAGCGCCCCGGTCGCTAGACTCGTCGGCGGAGACGTGCCTGAGTGGCCGAAAGGAGCCGCCTGCTAAGCGGTTAGGGGGTGTTGAGCTCCCTCCCGGGTTCGAATCCCGGCGTCTCCGCCAGGTATCTGCAGGCTCCCGCATTGCGGGGCCGGCGTCGAGCTACGCGGCGAGTTCGCCGAGCCGCGTCCACGGCTCGGACGCGAACACCACGGCCGCCCACCCGTCGTCGGGGCACGTCTCGGTGTCGATGACCTCGAGGTCGTGCAGGGTGAGCGACGCGGCTTCGCGTATCCACGTGGTCTCGTAGCGGACGCCGGCGCATCGGGCGTCGCTCACCTCGGTCAGCACGAGGCGATCATCCGACACCTCGTACGTCCCCCAACTGGTTCGTCCTGGATCCCACGGGTGGTCGTGGGTGAACCGGTAGACGCCGTCGAGCAAGGTCAGGGTGTAGCTCCCGTGGCCGTAGAGCGCCAGCTCTCCCGTCCACCCCGCGGCACGGCCCTCTGACTCGGTGATCATCACCTGGTACGCGCCGTCGAGCACGGTCGGTTGCCCGCCCTCGGCGGCGGCGGGCTGGTCGACGACGAGGTCGTCGGGCGTGCACGGCGCATGCAGGTACACGCGGCACTCGTCGTCGGTGAGCGGCCGGCTGACGCGTTGGGCGGCGATCGACAGCAGTCGGGCCAGGTCGAGGGCGTAGACGCGCAGTTCGCCCGATCCCGACACGGTCGTGAGCGACGCGCCGTCGGGGGCGAATGCCACCCCCTGGAGGGGGTCGCCGACCGGAAGGTCCAACACCTCCTGCCACGACCCCGTGTCCCAGATCTTCAGCGCACCTCGGTCGCTGACCGTCGCCATCCGCGTCCCGTCGCCGTTGAACGCGAGACCGTTCACGAGACCGCCGCCGGGAAGGGTGCGGGCCAGGTCGAAGGACGGCGCCGCCCACACACTGGCGCCGTCGGCTCCCCCCGTCACCAGCACGCGCCCACGGGGATCCCACGCGAGGGTCCTGCCGATCCCCGAGTTGGCCTGCCACTTCGCCACCAGCGTGCGGTCGGCGGTGCGCCACACCCTGACGGTGGCGCGGCCGTCGAGCACGGCGAGCATCGAGCCGTCGGGGCTGAAGCCGACCGCCTCGCTCGACTCCAGCGGCGCCCCCGGATCACGCAGCGGATCACCGGATCGCTCCCCGGTCGTCGTCTCCCACAGCGTGACGACGGGCCCCACCTCCGCGGTCACCACCGTCGACCCATCGGGGCTGAAGGCGAGCCTTTCCGCGACGGGGAGCGTGGCCGTGACCTCGCCCGTCGCCATGTCGACCAGCCGCACGCGGCCCTCGTCACCGTCGGCCCAGCTCGCGGTCGCGAGCATCGACCCGTCCGGCGCGATCGCGATCGCGTCGTTCGCGTCGGGCAGCCCCTCGATGCGGTCGAGGGTCGCGGCATCCCAGATCCAGCCGTTCTCGCCTGCCGTGACGATCGTGGCGCCGTCGGGCGCGTACGCCACGTCGGTGGTCCACCCGTTGTAGGCGGCTGCGTTCACCTCGGCGCCGCCCTCGGGTGAGACGTCCCAGACGCGCGCCGTGCCGTCGCCGCCCCCGGTCACGAGCCTCGTGCCGTCGCTGCTGAACGAGACGAGCCCCACCAGGCCCCGGTGCCCGGCGAGCGCGAGGAGCTCCTCACCGGACTCGGCATCGAAGACCCTGGCGACCCCGTCGTACCCGCCCGTCGCGAACAGGGTCGCGTCGGGGCTCCACGCGAACCCGGTGACACCTCCCGGCACCGGGAGGCGGTCCAGGACCGAGCCGTCGGCCGCGTCGGCCATGACGACGCCTCCCGTGCCGGGATCGTATTGCGCGACCGCGGCGCCGTCGGGTCGCCAGACGCCATGCTCACCGGGCATCTCGACGAGCCGCGTGCCGCTGTCGACGTCCCAGATCGCGGTCTCGGCGACGACCCTCGTGCCGTCGGGGCTGTAGGAGGGGGCGGCGGAGAACCACTCCAGCGGATCGGCGGGGAGCGTGCGGTCGACGCGCCAGGTGCGGGTGTCGATCACCCGCATCGCCGTCGAGTGGGTCCTGCCGTCCAGGCAGCAGCCGGTCCCGAGGACGAGCCGTCGGCCGTCGGGGCTGAAGGAAGCGCCCGGGAGGTGCTCGTAGACCTCGGCGGTGAAGGTCGCGAGCTCGGCCCCGGTCTCGACGTCCCAGACCTTGGCCGTCCGATCCGCCGAGGTGGACACGAGCATCGACCCGTCGTTGCTGAACGTGATGCTCTCGATGTCCCCGCCATCGCCGGTCAGCCGGCGGACCTCCTGGCCCGTGCGGGCATCCCACAGCACGGTGTCGGTGACGGCGTTCCCGCCCACCGAGCCTCCGGTCGCGATCAGGTCGCCGTTCGGGCTCCACAGCACGTTGCCCGTGGACGGGTCGTCGATCGTGAACAGCAGGCGATCGGCCGCGATCGCGGCGTGCAGGGCGTCGACCGCCTCGCGCAGGACCAGGCCGTCGTCGCTCGTGGCCTCGACCGCCTCCATCGCCAGCAGGATGCTCCGCTCGGGGTCGACGTCCAGGTTCGCCTGCGCAGCCGCCGCGAGCTCGCGGGCGAACGCGAGCTTCGTCTGCTCCACCGCGCTGCTCCGCTGACCGACGGCGACGATGGTCAGGGTGCTCGCCACGAGCGCGGCGACGGCGAGCACGGCGACCAAGGCCCGGAGCCTCGACCGCGACCGCCGCTCCAGCGCTCCCTCGCGGGCCGCGCGCTCCTGCGCGAGGGCACGCTCGTGCTCGCGTTGGGCGAGGCTCGCCGCCACGTACTCGCGCTCGTTCCCACCGATCGCGAGCCCGGTCGAGCCGAGCCACGCCTCCACCTGCTCCAGCCGTGACCCGACCAGCAGGAAGCTCGGGTCGGCCTCGGAGGCGCGCCACTCGCTCGCGCTGCGGCTCAGTTGGCGTGCGCGGCGCAGGTCGTCGCGTGCCTCGTCGATCCACGCCCGCAGACGAGGCCATTCCCGTAGCAGCGCCTCGTGCGCGATCTCGACGGTCGGCTCGCGGGTCGTCGGCTCGCGGTCGAACGTGAGGAGCCGGTGCCGTCCGAACGCGTCGAGCATCGCGTCGAGGTCCTCGACGCCGAGGTCGAGCGCAGCGAGCTCGCCGCGCGTCACCCGTCTGCGCGTGTCCTCGCGTCCCTCGCCGAGCGTCACCAGCCGAAGCAGGACCTGTCGCGCAGCGTCGGTGCCGGCCGGCCCCATCGCCCGGACCAGGTGCTCGGCACGGGCGGCGAGGGCCCCCGCCACCCCGCCGATCTCACGGTACGCCTCGAGCGTCATCCGGCCGGTGTCGTCGCGACGCTCGAACAGCTCGGTCAAGGCGAACTCCACCAACGGAAGCGCGCCGGGCTGGTTCGAGACGTCGCCGACGATCTCGGCGACCAGCCCCGGCTCGACGCTCGCGCCGACCTCGCGCGCCGGCCCGGTGATGGCCCGTTCGAGCTCATCGGGGGTGAGCGGGGGCACCGCCACCGTCCGCTCGGCCAGCAGCTCGCTGAACCGGGGCTGCTGCAAAGGCCGGTCGTAGAAGTCGGCCCGCAGCGTGATCACGACCCGCACGCGGCTGCCGGGTTCGGCGACCGCCACCCTGAGCAGCTCGAGGAAGCCGTCACGCTCTCGCTCGTCCTCGGTGAGGGTGAACACCTCCTCGAACTGGTCGACCACGAGCAGGAGCCCGGTATCGCTCGGCACCGTCAGGTCGACCGCCTGGAGCAGGCCGCGCGATCCGGACTCGAGCCGCTCGAGGAGTCTGCCCACCGGTCGGGTCGCTACCCGCAGCAGGGCGGCCTCGAGCTCCTCGACCGGATGGGCACCGGGGAACATCTCGGCGACGAACCACTCCGCAGAACCGCGGAGCGCTCCGGCCGCCAGTCGGGGGAGCAGACCGGCTCGGACCGCTGAGGACTTGCCGCTGCCGCTCGGACCGACGACCGCCAGGAATCGGGCGTCGTCCTGGCCCATCGCCTGCAGGACCCCCTCGATCAGCGCGTCGCGACCGAAGAAGTCCCGGGCATCGGCCAGGGAGAAGGCCCGCAGGCCCTTGTACGGGTTCCGCGCGTCGGTGGCGGGGGCTCCAGGAGACACATCCGTTCCGGAGGACAGCGCCGTGGCCAGGTCGTCGGTCGTGACGGTCGTGTCCCCGGCCGAGATCCGGTCGAGCACGTGCGGTGAGCCCGGGCGCCGCGGCGTGGCCGATCAGCGACCGGACCAGTCCGGCGGCCGCGACGACGTCGTCCGCGGGCTCCGGCGGCTCCGGCGACCCGATACGGAAGTCGCCGAGGTACGCGTTGCGATCGACGTCCAGCAGCACGTTCGTGTCCCCGACGTTGCCGTGGACGACGCCCTGGCGGTGAGCGAACGCGAGCGCGGACACGACCTGCTGCCCGATCCGCAGCGCTCGGTCCGGCGCGATCGCGTCGCCACGGGCGCGGACCGCGGCGAGGCTCCCACCCCGCAGGTACCGCGACACGATGTAGGCGCCATCGGGTTCACGCCAGTAGTCGTACAGCGGCACGATGTGCGGGTGCTCGAGCGCCGCGACGGTCTGCGCGTCGTGCTCGAACCTGCGGACGAACCCGGGGTCGCTCGCGAGCCGCGCGTGCACGATCTTGACGGCCACGTCGCGCCCCACCTTGGGCTGGAGCGCCCGGTACACCACGGCGCGCGGACCGTCGTCGATCCGTTCGAGCAGTCGGTACCCGCGCAGCGGCTCGCCCCGCAGGTCGAGGTCGGGATCCTGCCGCAGGATCCGCTCGTGCAGCGTCGTCAGCTCGGGCGACGGGTCGATCCCCAGCTCGTCTGCGAGCACGTCGCGCGTCCGCTGGAACGTCGCGAGAGCGTCGGCTTGCCGTCCGGCGCGGTACAGCGCCAGCATCAGCTGCGCCCACACCCGCTCGCGCAGGTGGTGGCGTCCGAGCAACGCCTCGGCCTCACCGACGACCCGTGCGTGCTCGCCGCTCGCGAGCAACGCGTCGAGCCGGTCCTCCTCGGCGACCCGGCGGAGCTCGTTCAACCGGGCGGCCTCGCCGACCAACGAGGGCTCGTCGGCCAGGTCGGCGAGGGCGGGGCCGCGCCACAGGGCCAGGGCGGCGTCCAGGATCGGGACGGCCGCCGAGGGATCGGTCGCCGTCGCCTTGCGGGCGTCTCGCAGCAGCTCGTCGAACCGGTCGGCGTCGAGCTCACCGGCTCGGACCTCGAGCCGGTATCCGGGCGGCCGCCCCTCGAGGCGGCCCTCGCCGAGCGCTTTGCGCAGGTGCGAGACGTAGGTCTGCAAGGTGTTGCGCGCCGACTCGGGCGGCTCGTCGCCCCAGACCTCGTCTATCAGCGTCGGGGCGGGAACGGTCTGGTTCGCGCGCAGGAGCAGGTGAGCCAGGACGGCGCGCTGCCGCGGGCCGCCGAGCGCGACCGGTCCGTCGCCGTTGCCGCCGAGGACCTCCAGCGGGCCGAGCACCTGGAACAGCATCGGGCGACGGTACACCCGGCCTGTTGCGCCGTGGGAGGGGTCCCGATCAGCAGTTGCCACGGGCCCAGGGTGGCCGGAGCCGCTTGAGAACCGCGTGAAGAGCGCTTCCAGCGTTCCGGGTCCCGGTCACACCGGTCTTCCACGGGGCGCGTCCGAACATCGCGCCGAGGTCCTCGCCGGGAGGACCACGGACGGAAGGAGCGATCCGATGGCGATCGATCTTCGGCAGGAACGGCAGGAACAGGAACGGCGGCAGGAGCGGCGCCCAGCCTCCCCACCCGCGCCGAACCGGCCTCACGGGACGATCTGGATGGTCGTCGTGGCGCTCGTCGCGGTCCTCGCCGTCGGCGCCGCGGTGACCGTGGTCGCGCTGCAGGACGAGCCGGCCCCGACAGGCACGGTCACCACCGTGAGCTACCCCGAGGGCGCGTTCACCGCCGATCGCGAAGGCGGCGTGTACGTGGTCGTTCCCCAGCGGGTGGCCGGCTACGCCGACACGTTCGTCCAGATCCGCGAGGGCGGACCGTACGGCCTCACCGCCGGCTACGCCGACACGGAAGTCCAGATCCGCGAAGGCTGATCGTCGACCGACCACGCCCGCGTGAGGCGTCCATCCGGATGCGGGAGGGGGAGGACCGCGGCCTGGGCGTCGGCGCCGTGGTTCCCCTCCTCCCGATAGCATCAGAACCGATGCCCACCGACGGTCCGAAGCTCCGGCGCGAGACGATCGAGCACTACCTCGAGACGATCTTCTACATCGCGAACGAGGGCGAGGTCGTGCGCGCCAGCCGGATCGCGGAGTGGCAGGGCGTCGGCGCGCCGACCGTGTCCGAGACGCTCCAGCGGCTCCAGCGCGACGGCTGGATCGAGCTCGGCGAGGACCGGACCGTGAGCCTCACGGCGGCCGGCGAGGAGCTCGCCTCCGCGGTCGTGCGCCACCATCGTCTGCTGGAGCGCTGGCTCACGGACTCGCTCGGGCTCGACTGGGCGAGCGCCGACGAGGAGGCGCAGCGTCTGGCCCCCGGGCTGACCGACGAGGTCGCCGACCGGCTCGCGGCGCACCTGGGGGAGCCCGACACGTGTCCGCACGGGAACGTGATCCCCGGTCGTTCGGTGCCCTACGGCGAGCTCGTCGCGCTCGCGGACCTTCAACCCGGCGCCTCAGCGGTCGTGCGGCGGATCTCGGAGGTCGCGGAGCACGACGCCCCCCAGATCCTGCGCCTGCTGGAAGCCGCCGGGATCATGCCCGGCCGCCGGGTGGAGGTGAGCGACGCGGGCACGGGCCTCGGCGCGCTCACCCTCCGGCTGGACGACGACGTCGTGCCGCTCGGTCTCGACGTGGCCCAGCTGGTGTGGGCCGAGCCCGAACCGGCCTGAGGCGCCCCGCGCCCGGGCCCCGAGACTTGCGGGCCTGAGGTCCCTGCCGAGCCGAGCACCCGCGCCGGATAGTGGCGGCGGAGGACCACCGTGGTCCATAGCGTGCTTGTCGTCGAGGACGAGGCGAAGATCCGCCAACTCCTCCGTTCCCTCCTCGAGCGGGACGGGCTCGAGGTGGTGTCGACGCCCTCGGGCGCCGAGGCCATCACGCTCGCGCAGACCGCGCATCCCGACCTCGTACTGCTCGACCTGCGCCTGCCCGACGTGAGCGGTGAGGACGTCGCGCGCGAGGTCCGTGCGACGTCATCGGTGCCGATCGTGATGCTCACCGCGAAGGCCGAGGAAGAGGAGCGGATCCGTGGCCTCGAGCTCGGGGCCGACGACTACGTGACGAAACCCTTCAGCCCGCGGGAGCTACTCCTGCGGATCCGTGCGGTGCTGCGCCGGGCCTCCGGAGACGAGCCGACGAACGGGCCCGCGTCGTACGGGGACGGCGTCCTGCTCCTGGACCACGAACGGCGCGAGGCGACGATCCGCGGTGAGATCACCGAGCTCACCCCGACCGAGTGGGGATTGCTCACGGCACTGGCCCACGTGCCGGGACGCGTGTACTCGCGCTACGAGCTGATCAACCGGGTGCACGGGTACGAGGTCGAGGGGTTCGAGCGGACGATCGACTCGCACGTGCGGAACCTGCGCCGCAAGGTCGAGGAGGATCCACACCACCCGCGGCTCGTCGAGACGGTCCTGGGGGCCGGCTACCGCTTGGGGGTGTCGCGGGATGGCTAGGGGTCGGCTCCGGTCGCGGCTCGTCGGGTCGTTCGTGGCGGTGGCGCTCGTCGGGGTCGCCACGCTGGGGCTCCTGGTGGCCGCGATCGTCCCCGGCCAGCTCTCACGGCTGGTGGTGGAGCGGCAGGACCAGGCCGCCCGGGAGGCGGCGGAGTCCCTGGGAGAGACGTACCGGCGCGGTCGAGGATGGACCGAGACCGACCTCGGCCGCGCCGGTCGCATCGCCGCGACCGGCGACGGGACGGCCTCGATCTCGTCCGACGACCCTGCTCCGTCTCCCACGCCCGCCCCGTCCCCCGGGCCCGGCGGAGCCGGAGACGGGCACGGGAACGGACCCGGGCCGGGTCAGGCCGGGAGCGGATCGGGGTCGACCTCTTCCTCGGCAGCCGGAGGTGGTTCGGGCGGCACCGGTGGCCAAGGGGGCTCGAGCGACGAACCGACGGGGAGCGGAAGCGGGTCGGGAACGTCGGGATCCTCCGGATCGTCGGGATCCTCGGGAACGGGAAGCCGTTCGGGGACCGGGACCGCCTCGGTCGCACCCCGGGTGGGTGTGAACGCCGCGGGTGCCGAGGCGGCGCAGAGCCGCACGGTCGAGGTGCCGATCGTCACCGACGGTCGTGTGGTGGGCTCGCTCACGGTCGAGTATCCGGCGGACGGTCTGCCCGCCCCGGAACAGGACTTCGAGTCGTCGCTGCGGTGGGCGATCGTGGCGGCATCGTTCGTCGCGGTCGTCGTCGCGCTGTTGGTCGGACTCTTCGTGGCGCGCAGGCTGACCCGGCCGCTGGAGCAGCTGACGGTGGCCGCCCGGCGCCTGGGGACCGGTGACCTGACGACCCGGGTCCGTGACGAGGAAGGCCCCGGCGAGGTCGGGGAGCTGGCGGCAACGTTCGACCAGATGGCCGACTCGCTGGCCCGTGAGGACGAGGTTCGCCGGGCGCTCGTCGCCGACGTCACGCACGAACTTCGGACCCCGGTCACGGTCCTGCAGGCGTCGCTCGAGGAACTCGTCGACGGAACCGTCGAGCCCGAGGTCGAGCGCCTCAGCTCCCTCCACGACGAGGTGCTCCGGCTGGCCCGGATCCTCCAGGATCTCCAGGCGCTCTCGGCCGCCCAGGCCGCGGGTCTCGATCTGCACGTCCAGCCGGTCGACCTCGCGGCGGTCGCGAGCGAGGCGATCGAACGGCTCAGCGGGCCCTTCGCGTCGGCCGAGATCGAGCCTCGCGCGGATCTCGAGCCCGCGGTCGTGCTCGGCGACCCGTCCCGGCTCGACCAGGTCATCACGAACCTGCTGACGAACGCGCTGAAGTTCACCCCGGCGGGTGGTGAGGTCCACGTGTCGGTCTCGCGGATGAACGGTGAGGCCCGCATGGAGGTCGAGGACACCGGGCCCGGGATCGCCCCCGACGAGCTCGACCACGTCTTCGAGCGGTTCTGGCGAGGCGGTGCCGCGCGCTCGTCGAGCGGGAGCGGCGTGGGGCTCGCCGTCGTCGCCGAACTCGTTCGGGCGCACCACGGGCACGTGGACGTAGAGAGCCCCCCGGGCGAGGGCGCGCGCTTCCTCGTGACCCTGCCCGCCGCCTGACCGGCGTCGGACGACTCCGAAGAACCTCGATGTCATCTGCACATCTCGTGCAGTCCTTCTGCACGCCCGGGTGGTGCCATGTGCGCAGAAGAGGAAAGGAGGAGGAGCGAGATGCGCACGACGACCCGGTGGCTGACCGTAGGAGCGTCGGCCCTGGCCCTGGTCGGGGGTGCGCTGACGGTCGCTGCCGCCACCGAGGGTTCGAGAGAGATCCCCGGCGGCCCGGGACAGGAGCATCGGTACGGCGAGATGCGAGGTGACGTCGACCGGATCGAGGATCGTGATCAGATCCGGCTGCACGACGGGAGCTGCCTCGAAGATGCCGTCGCCGAGGGCGAGTCCGTCCCCGCCGGCGAAGCCGTTCAGGAGCGCACCCACGCGCGCGAGCGTGCCGGTGAGCGGCACCAGGGCTGCGCGTGCCTGCCTTCCGGCGGGTCCAACCGGTTCGGCGAGATGAACCGCAACGCCGACACCGAGGGACCTCAGCAGGAGCAGGAGCGGAACGGAGCAGGCCCGAACGGATCCTCTCCGTCCGGAGACCAGATCCAGGAACAGACCCAGGCACAAGAGCAGGAGCAGATCCAGGAGCAGGAACAGACCCAAGAGCAGCAGCAGGAGCAAGAGCAGACCCAGACCCAGGAGCAGGGAGGGAACACGGCCGGCACTTCGGGGAGTGGCGGCCGTGGCGGCGCGTGACCTCCCCTGGGGCCCTCTCTCGGACGCGCCCCTATCCCTACCCGCGGACGTGGGGGGGCACCCCGCCCCCCCACGCCACGTGCGGCGGGGTGATCGCCCGAGACGACCCCGAGGCGCAGGGCATGCGACCTGACCGATCCAGCGGATGAGTCTCCTCGGATGCGACCAGCCGGGTGAGGGCCGCCGTCGATCCGAGGAGATGAGGGGAGATCACCTACCCGAGAGGGGTGATGCGAGAGGTGAGGCGCAAGGAAGGCAGAAGCGTTTCGGGAGGTCGCCGGTCGGCCACCGACCGATCGGCCTGAGGGCGAAAGTAGGTGAACACCATGGCACGCGGAGGACGTTCGATCCTCGCGATCGCCTGTTCGCTCACGCTCGTCGTGTTCATGGCGTCGACCGCCACGGCGAAAGGGCCGGGTGGCGGTGGAGGCCACGAGCCGGGCGGCACCAACAACCTGTCCGTGCCGACGGTCATGATCGGCGGCGGGTTCACCGCCGTCACGTGCCCGGGGCCGCTCGTCTACCCCACGGGGACGCCGCTGGCCGGCTACGAGATCGACCCCGCGGCCTACTGGTTCGTCCAGGGTGTGCATGCCTGGCAGGCGGAGTGCACCACCGCGACGTCGGCCTCGGCCACGGCCGAGTGGGGCGACAACCTGGCGGGAGACGCGAAGCTCAAGGTCGGGATGCCGATCCGCGTGGAGCTCGGCCTGTTCGACGACACCGGTCTGCAGATGCAGGGCTTCAACGTGGTCAAGCTGGAACCCTCGATGCTCGACCGTGAGTCCGCGTACGGGACCGCCGCCACGGCCGACGGCCAGGGCGGCTGGTTCGCCACCGCGCAGATCCTGCCGGCTCGGGTCTTCGATGCCGCCGCCACGTTCAGCGTCAAGGACGTGGCCACCGGCACCTACGCCGTTCCGCTGGGCTCGAACCCGACGGCCGAGATCAACGCGACCGGGAAGGTCGTGTACGGCTACAACCTTCGGGTCACCGTGGCCGGCGAGTACGAGATCACGTTCGTGCTCCCGTCGGTCGACATCACGGGCGTGGACGCGGGCACCTACGTGTCCGATCCGCTCGGACCCGACACGGTCACCCTCGTGATCAACGTGATCGCCGGCGGTGGCGGTGGCGGAGGAGGTCCGAAGCACTGAGATCTCCGGGAGCCTGATGGCACAGGTCCCCCCGATGGGGCCCGCGGCAGAGCCGCGGGCCCCATCTCCATGTCGGGCCTCCGGCGAACGGGGGTCCTTGAACGCGGCCGCCGACCGACCCTACCTGGAAGCGCAACTCCGGGCCTACGGTCGGATCCGGCAGCGGGAAGGAGAGGGCCCGTGAGACACATCGTGACGATGATCGCCGGTCTCCTGGCGCTCGCCGTGCTCGGGGTTTCCCCGGCGTGGGGTGGCGGCTCCGCACCCACGTACTCGGGTGCCGCGGTGCTCGGTCGGTCGGGCGCGATCCGTGGGGTCGTGCTGTGCGGCGAGGGTGAGGACGAGACCGAAGGCGGCGAGGGAACGACCCCGACCCCGAGGGAGTGGTCGACCGTGTGGATCCAGGGTCTGGGCTTCTCGGCGCGTACGGACGAACAGGGACGCTTCCGGATCGACTACGTGCCGGCGGGGACCTACACCCTCGGGATCCAGACCGCCGGGATGCCGATCCGCGGGGAGTTCCAGGTCACCGTCAGACCGGGTGCCGTGACCGACGTGGGCTGGCTCACCGTCCACGGAGGGTGTGGTCAGTGCGGCGGCGAGGGCCACGAAGGCGGTGGTGAAGGCGGGCACGAAGGAGGGGAGGGCTCTGAGAGCCCCGGCCCGCCCACCGACGGCGGTTCCGACCCAGGTTCCGGCGAGTGCTGCTCGGCAGCTTGATCAACCCGTCTCGACGACACCGCCGAGCCCTCTGAGCCGATCCCGGCGTCCCCGTGTCAAGGCCGGCGCGTCACTCTTCGTCGCGCTCGGACCCCTTCTTGCGCCACGGTGCCACCCCGTCGATCTCCACGTCGATCGCGAAGCTGAGCGCGATCCGCACGATGACGATGATCCCCAGCCCGAGCGCGCTCTCCAACGTGGGCTCGACCACGATCGTGCGCACGATGTCGGCCACGACCAGGACCTCGAGGCCCAAGAGGATCGCGCGGCCGAGCATCGAACGCAGCGCGATGAAGGCGCTCAGGCGAGGTACCCCCGAGATCAGCTGCCGTGCGTACGACACGAACGCGAGGGTGCTGCCGATCAGCAGGATCGCGACGCCGCCCAGCTCGAAGAGCTTGACGATCCGGTCCATCGCGTCGTGGTAGTCCAGGTCCATCGCCTCGAACCCTATCCCTCATCAGCGATGAGACCCGGAAGGCTGCTCCGTTCCCGAGGAGAGGATGAGGAGAGGGTACGGTTGGTCCCCCCTCATCCCCGGAAGGCCCCGTTGCTCACGACGACCGCGCTCCTGCTCGTGCTGTCCCTCGTGGCGCCGCCCATCGCTGCGGTTCCAGACGCGACGCCGATCCGGGTCGGCGTCGCCGGCGACATCGCCGACCCGGCTCGCCTCGCCCCGGCGCGCGCCACCGCTCGTCTCCTGCGCGACGAGGACCTGGTGCTCACCGCCGGCGACAACGTCTACGACCACGGGAGCGCGTGGGAGTACGCGCACGGGTACGACCCCACGTGGGGTCAGGTGCTCCGGCGCACCCGCCCGTCGCCCGGGAACCACGACTACCACCAGCCCGGCGCGGCGGCCTACTTCGACTACTTCGGGGCACGCGCGGGGACACCGGGCCGCGGGTACTACTCGTTCGTCCGGCGGGGGTGGCGGTTCGTCGCGCTGAACAGCGAGATCGCGATCGGCGCAGGTTCGCGGCAGCACCGGTGGCTCCGACGGACCCTGGCGTCATCCAGTGAGCCGTGCACGCTCGCCTACTGGCACCGACCGCGCCTGTCGACCGGGTTGCACGGCGACGACGCCTCGGTCGACGCGGTGTTCGGGGTCCTCTACGAACATCGCGCGGAACTCGTCGTGAACGGGCACGACCACCAGTACCAGCGCTGGTACCCGCTCGACGACGGGCTCATGCGGGCACGCGACGGCGTCCAGGAGTTCGTCGTCGGCACGGGGGGATCGGAGCTCTACCCGTTCGTCCGACGCGATCCCCGTGTCGCCGCTCGTGCTTCACGGTTCGGGATCTTGGAGCTGTCGCTGTGGCCGACCTCGTACGCCTGGCGGTTCCGAGATGCTCGCGGGGTCGTGCGCGACGCGGGCTCGCGAGCCTGCGTATGACGCACGGCTGGGAACGTGTCCGTTCGGAACGGCGTCGGGATGTGCTCCACCCGGGCGTCGGCGGCGTCCGATCCGGCCCCGATGAGCGACTTCCCGCGGCCCTCCGATACGCTGCCACGCATGGGTGGGGCTCAGCGGACATCGCCGCGACGCGGACGCTCGGCGGTGCCCGGTTCCTCCGTCCCGATCATCGAGTCGAAGCTGTGGATCCCGTCAGCTCGACCTGGGCTCGTCCCGCGCGCCGGTCTGGTCGAGCGCCTCACGGCATCGCGAGGCGCGTCGATCGTCGCGATCGCGGCCCCGGCCGGCTACGGGAAGACGACGCTGCTCGCCCAATGGGCCGAGACGGAGGATCGCCCGGTCGCGTGGCTCACCGTCGACGGGACGGACGACGACCCGGCGGTCCTGCTCACCCACGTTGCTGCGGCACTCGACCGCGCCGTGCAGATCGACCCAGCGGTGATCAGGGCGCTCCGGCGCCCGGCGCTCGCCTTCGCGGCGCCGCGCCTCGGATCTGCGATCCACCGCCCGGACGACCCGTTCCTCCTCGTGCTGGACGACGCGCACCTGCTCGGCGACACGACGTCGATCGACGCCCTGATGCTGGTCGTCGACCATCTCGCCGACGGCTCACAGGTCGCTCTGAGCGGCCGGTCGCTCGCGGCCTTCTCGCTGGCGCGCCAGCGGGCCGAGCGGCGTGTCCTGTCGCTCGGCCCCTCCGACCTCGCCCTGAGTGAGGACGAAGCCGCGGGACTGTTCCGATCGATCGGCGCCATCGTCCCGAACGGCGAGATCGTGACGCTCGTGCAGCGCACGGAGGGCTGGGCAGCCGGTCTCTACCTGGCGGCCCGATCCTTCGGCGCGGAGGGCCGGACGGGGGCAGGGCACGTCGCCGCCGAACCGTTCACCGGCGCCGACGGACTCGTCACCGACTACTTCCGCTCCGAGCTGCTCGCACGTCTCCCGGCGCGCGAGCTCCGCTTCATGACCCGGACCTCCGTCCTCGATCGCATGTCCGGCCCGCTGTGCGACGTGGTGACCGACGGCCGAGGCTCAGCGGCGACGCTCGAACGGCTCGAGCGATCGACGCTGATGCTGGTGCCGCTCGACCGGCGCAGAGAGTGGTACCGGTATCACCACCTGCTGCGGGATGTCCTTCGACAGGAGCTCGAGCGCCGGGAGCCGGGATCGGCGTCCGAGTACCTGCGGCGCTCGGCGGAGTGGCACCGGGATCACGCGATGCCCGAGCAGGCCATCGACCACGCGATCGCGGCGGAGGACGCCGAGCTGGCGGCACGCCTGCTCGCGAAGGTGACGCTGCCGATGTACCGGGATGGTCGCCTGGCGACGCTCGAGCGCTGGTTCGCGTGGTTCGACGCGAACGAGCTGACGGGCGCTCACGCGCAGGTCGCGCTGCTGGGGGCGTGGCTCCGGATGCTCAGCGGCGACGCCGCGGGGGCGGAACAGCGGCTCGCGCTCGCGCGGCGTAGCTTCGTCGAGGGATCGCTCGTGGAGGGTGCTCCGCCGTGGGAGTCATGGGTCGCGGTGTTGGAGGCCGCGCTCTGCCGTGAAGGCCCTGAGCGGATGCTCGCCGATGCGGAGCGCGCCCTCGCCGGACTCCCGGCCGACGATGTCTGGCGCCCGGCAGCGCTCATGGAAGCCGCGGTGGCGAGGCAGCTCCTCGGGGACACGGACGCCGAGGCCCATCTCGCCCGGACCGCCGACGCCGCCGTGGCGCTCGGGGCGACGCCGACCGCGTCGATGGCGCTCACGGAGATCGCGATCGTGGCGGCCGATCAGGGTGACTGGACGCGGGCGGGCTCGTACGCGGGGCGCGCCCGCGCCGTCGTCGAGGAGAGCAGCCTTCAGGACTACGGACCGAGCATCCTCACCTACGCGTCCGGGGCGAGGCTCGCTGCGCAGCGGGGCGATCGCCCACGCACCGAGGAGGACCTCGCCCGTGCCCAGCGGCTCCGGCCTGCGATCGGGTACGCGATGCCCTGGCTCGCCGTGCAGGCCCGTCTGCAGCTGGTGCACGCCTATATGGCGCTGGCGGATGCGGCGGGAGCCCGGACCGTCGTCCGTGAGATCCGTGAGATCCTCCTGCGACGACCGCAGCTCGGGGTCCTCGTGACCGAGGCTGAACTCGCCGAAGGAGCGGTGCGGTCGCTGCCCCGCGGCGTCACCGGGGTGTCCACCGTGACGGCCGCAGAGCTCCGGGTGCTGCCGTACCTCCAGACGCATCTGTCGTTCCAGGAGATCGCCGACCGGCTCTTCCTGTCGCGGAACACGGTGAAGTCGCACGTGGCGTCCGTGTACCGCAAGCTCGGTGTGTCCTCGCGCTCAGATGCGGTCGCTCGCGCACGGGAGATCGGCCTCATAGAGAGGTAGCGCGGCCGCCCTCGGGCGGTTGCGAGCCGCCGACGAATCACCCTCCGGAGGTGGTGCCGAGCGTGGTCCCCCGGTGTTGGCTGAGGTCGACACGCGACGACGGGAGACAGGGCATGGTGGCGCGCCCCAACATCGAGCCTGACGACGCACGAGCGCTCAGGCGGCTGGCGCTGAACGACGACCGGTTCCTCGAGTCGATCCTCTCCTCCACGGACGCCAACCTGGAGATGTCCGGGCTCGACGCCCGCACGCATGCACTCGTCCGGCTGGGCGCGGTCCTGGCCCTCGACGTGTCCCCGGCGACGCTGTCGGCGACCGTCGGACAGGTCCTGGAGGCGGGAGGGACGCCCGCCGACGTCGTAGGGGCACTCATCGCCGTGATGCCCTCGACCGGCTCGGCTCGCACCGTCGCCCGGGCCCCGACGGTGGCCCTCGAGCTCGGCTACGACGTCGACGCCGCGCTCGAGACGCTGGAGTGAACGAGACGGAACCGCCCGGACGATCGAAGGAGGGACACGACATGGCGACGAACGAGGGACCAGGCAGGATCAGCACGACCGTCCCCTTGAACTGGGACGAGGTGTGGTTCACGAACTGCCCGATGGTGTCGGCGAACAACGTCGACCAGGAACTGGGATGGTGCCGTGAGGAGTACAAGAAGATCGGCGTCGAGTACGCCTACTTCCGGCACGCGCCCGAGAACAACTGGTACCCGCACTACATCCACAACCTCGACAACCTGATCCGCTTCGGCGGCCTCTATCCCCCGATCCACGTGCATGCGGACATCCGTCGGACCGTGCTGCTCGGGGCGACGTGGGTCTACGAGGGCGGCTGCATGGCCGTGCGGGCGCGTGACCCGATCTTCCGGATGCAAGACATGAAGGGAAGGAAGATCGGCATCTCCAAGAGCCTGAACACGATCAAGAACGACTGGTGGCGCATCCAGGAGCACATGGGCATCGAGAACATGCTGCGCCTGAACGACATGACGATGGACGACATCGAACTCGTCGAGTTCCCCTATCCGGACGATTGGTACGACAAGCCCGAGATGCTCGTTCCACCGATGAACAACCCGTCCGAGCTATGGATGCGCCGGGATCACAAGCACGACCTGGCGTTCCGCCCGCTCGAGACGGCGCTCCTCGAGGGCAAGGTCGACGCGATCTACACCCAGAGCAAGGTCCTCCAGCACCTGCAGGAAGCCACCGGCCGGATCAAGATGATCGAGGACCTCTCCAGGTATCCCGACTGGACGATCCAGGTCGCCAACACCCCTGCCGTCATCACCTGCACCGACGTGATGGCCAAGGAGCACCCCGAGCTGGTGATCGCCTACATGAAGGCCATGATCAAGGTCGGGCGTTGGGCGAACGAGCACAAACGCGCCGCCGGGGCCATCCTCAACCGGCAGACCTTCTACCTCGACGCCGAGGACACGTACCAGGGCATCAAGGACGTCGACATGGTGCCGAGCCTGAGCGCTCGGAACCTGGAGTGCGTCAAGATCGGCAAGGACTTCATGGTCAGCCACGGATACATCCAGAACGACTTCGACGTGGACGCGTGGGCCGCACCGGAGTTCCTCGAGAAGGCCGCGACCGAGGTGCTCGCGGAGGAGTGGGAGCGCAGGAGCTGGAGCAAGCTGCCCGCCGGTGGTGGGCTCGAGGTCGAGGGCACGCGGCTCGGCTAGCCACGCGCGCGACGTATCGAGGAGGCACGATCATGGCGACCGAACCTGGCCCTGAGATCCCCGAGTCCAACCGGACGAGCTTGGGGCTGTATGTGACGCCCGTCGAGGCGTACGAGAAGTGGAAGGCCGACCCCGACGGGGTGCACATCTTGGACGTCCGAACCTTCGAGGAGTACGTCTTCGGGGGGCACGTCGAGGCTGCGAAGAACGTCCCCCTGGTGTTCCCGAGGTTCGACCCGGAGGGTCCTTCGATGCCCGGGAGGCCACCCGGCTGCTCCGGGGATCCGAACCCCGACTTCGTCGCCACCGTGCAGGAGGTGTGCGGTCTCGAGGACACGATCTTGGTGATGTGTGCGACAGGGGGTCGGGCCGCGATGGCGATCGACGCTCTCGCTCAGGCGGGCGGACTGCCGTGGGGCTACGACTTCCACCCCGACCTGATGTGGGTGGATCCGCATGTGTCCGTGTGAAGTCCCGCATCGAGCCGAGGGGAGGTAGGGCCAGTGGCGAAGTCCGCCGTCGACCTGGTCATGGAGGCCAGGGCGCAGATCGAAAGCATCGCGCCCCAGGAGGCTTCTGAGGAGCTATCCGCGGGCGGGGTCGTGATCCTCGACGTCAGGGAGCCGACGGAGTGGGAGACGCACATCCCCGACGCCGTGCAGATCCCGCGCGGGGTCCTCGAGGCACACGCCGACCCGTCGAGCCCGCGTCACGACGAGGCGCTCGACCCCGCTCGCCGTGTGATCGTCTACTGCCGCTCCGGGGCGCGCTCGGCGCTCGCGACGCTCACCCTGAAGACGATGGGGTTCGAGCATGCCGTGAACCTCGATGGCGGGATCACGGCATGGCAGGAGGCCGGTCTTCCGCTCGAAGAGCATCACGCGGGCATCTAGGCACGGGCCGGCGTTGAAGGGCGCCTATCATCACGTGACCGCACCGAGCAGAAGGAGTCCTGATGGGCATCGTCGAGTACACGCAGGGTGAGCAGGCGTTCCCCGGAGTGATCGGGCGCACCGCAGAGGAATCCTCCCCTGCGTGGCCCGCGCCGGTTCGGGCTCGAGAGGGTGCCCCGAACGTGTTGATCGTCGTGCTGGACGACACCGGATTCGGTCAGCTCGGGTGCTACGGCAGCCCGATCGAGACGCCGAACTTCGACGCGCTGGCCGCCGACGGACTCCGGTACAACAACATGCACACCACGGCGCTGTGCTCGCCGAGCCGTTCCTGCATCATCACGGGGCGGAACCACCACAGCAACGGCATGGCGTGTATCACGGAACTCGCGTCCGGCTACCCCGGGTACAACGGGATCATCCCGTTCGAGAACGGGATGCTGTCCGAGATGTTGCTCGCGCAGGGCTACAACACCTACATGGTCGGCAAGTGGCACCTGACCCCGAGCAACCAGGAGACCGCCGCCGGACCCTACGATCGCTGGCCGTTGGCCCGCGGCTTCGAGCGCTACTACGGCTTCCTCGGGGGCGACACGAGTCAGTGGTACCCGGACCTCGTCTACGACAACCACCAGGTCGAACCGCCGGCACGGCCCGAGGACGGCTATCACCTCACCGAGGACCTGGTCGACAGATCGATCGAGTTCATCGCAGACGCGAAGCAGATCGACCCCGCGAAGCCCTTCTACCTCCACCTGTGCTTCGGGGCGACGCACGCACCGCATCACGCCCCCAAGGAGTGGGCCGACCGGTACGCGGGGATGTTCGACGACGGGTGGGATGCCTACCGTGAGAAGACGTTCGCTCGGCAGAAGGAGCTGGGTATCGTCCCGGCCGACGCCGAGCTCTCCCGCAACGACCCGGACGTCCCCGACTGGGGGACCCTGCCGCCGGAGGCGCGAAGGTTGTACGCGCGCTACATGGAGGTGTTCGCCGGCTTCCTCAGCCACACCGACCACCACCTCGGACGGCTCCTGGACTACCTGCGGACGCACGGCGAGCTGGAGAACACGATCGTGATGGTGATCTCCGACAACGGCGCGAGCGCGGAGGGTGGCCCCACCGGCACCACCAACGAGGCGCAGTTCTTCAACAACGCCCAGGAGCCCCTGGAGGAGAGCCTCGCATCCATCGACGAGATCGGCGGGCCCAACCACTTCAACCACTATCCGTGGGGATGGACGAACGCCGGCAACACGCCGTTCCGGCGGTGGAAGCGGGAGACCTACCGCGGCGGTTCGTCCGACCCGTTCATCGTGTCCTGGCCGGCGGGCATCCAGGCGAAGGGCGAGGTACGGACCCAGTACGCACACATCATCGACATGGTGCCGACGGTCCTGGACCTGCTCGACGTCGAGCCACCGGCGACGATCAGGGGCGTGACCCAGTCGCCGCTCCACGGCGTGAGCTTCGCGCACACCCTGGACGACGCCGACGCCGAGAGTCGCCGCCGTACCCAGTACTTCGAGATGTTGGGGCATCGGTCGATCTACCACGACGGGTGGCGGGCGGTCTGCCCCTGGCCCGGCCCGTCGTTCGCCGAGGCGGGCGTCGGATTCGGCGAGCCCATCTCGGCCGAGAGGCTCTCCGAGCTGGATGCCGCCGGCTGGGAGCTGTACCACGTCGCCGAGGACTTCGCCGAGAACCACGACCTCGCGGCCGAGCACCGGGACAAGCTCATCGCGCTGATCGCCACCTGGTACGTCGAGGCGGGCAAGTACGACGTCATGCCGATCGACGGCAGCGGTCTCGCGCGCATCGTCGCCGAGAAGCCCATGGTGGCCCTGCCGCGCGACAGCTACACGTTCCGTCCCGGCACGCAGTCGGTCTCGTTCAACGCCGCCCCGCGGGTCCTCAACCGCCCGCACAGCATCACCGCGACGGTGGTGATCCCCGAGGGCGGCGCCGAGGGCGTGCTGATCTCGCAGGGCACCGCCGCGGGCGGATACTCGCTGTACGTCAAGGACGGCAAGCTCCGCTACGTCCACAACTACGTCGGTCGGGCGCTGCACGGGGTCGCCACGGAGGAGGAGCTCCCCGTCGGCGAGCACGAGATCCGCTTCGAGTTCGAGCCGACCGGCGAGCCTGACATGGCCGCCGGCAAGGGGGCGCCCGGACGGATGCAGCTCTACGTGGACGGCGCGCTCGCGGCGAGCGCCGATGCGCCCGTGACGACGCCGTTCCTGATCAACCCCGGGGCCCTGACCTGCGGTGCGAACCCAGGCTCACCGGTGACCCCTGACTACGTGAGCCCGTTCAGGTTCACGGGCACCCTGCACGAGGTGACCGTGGACGTGAGCGGCGAACTGATCCACGATCCGGAGGCCGAACTGCGGGCACATATGGCGCGACAGTAGATCGGTCCGATACGGGCCGAGGCGAAGGAACGGTCATGGGGGAACGGATCAGCGGGAAGCGCTTCGTGATCGCCTTCTTCGAGACGCGCGCCGCGGCGGTCACGCTCCTCGGCGGCGTGATGCCCCCACGCTCGCACTTCCTCGACGAGGGCTCCGAGCTGACGACCGACGACATCTCACGGATCGGAGCCGGATCGGAGGCCGGCCATGCCGCGGTCGCCATCTTGGAGGAGCGGGCCCTGGCGCAACGGTCGGTCGTGCGACAGGCGGGCACGATGCCACCCCTCGCGTCCTGACGGTCAGCTCCTCAGGTGGTGCCGCCACACGCGTGGTTCGGGAACGTCGACGAGCTCGGGGGCCGACGGATCTCCTGAGGCGATCCGCTTGCCGTACGCCGCCGCGAGCGGGCGGGCGGAGAGCCCGTGGAGGACCACCGAGAGCAGGATCGTCAACGTCGCGACCTCGAACAGCGGGAGATCGACGGGGGTGTCCGCCAACTCCTCCACGGCGATCAGGGTGAACACCACCGAGGCCAAGCCCCGAGGACCGAACCACCCCATGAACCCCACGGTCTTCGCACCGAAGCCCTTCCCGACGAGCGCGACCGCGACCGGAACCATCCTGATCACCGTCAGGCTGAGCACCGCGTAGACGACGAAGGAGGCGTCCACCGGGCCGGCGAGCACGGGGCCGACGAAGGACGCGCCGAACACCACCCACACGATGAACGACGCGAACAGGGACACGTCCTCCGTGAACCCGACCGCCTCGCGAGATCGCGCCCCTCCGGCCGCACGGAAGACCAGCCCGGCGGAGAACGCGCTCACGAAGCCGTTGCCTCCGATCTCGACCGCCCCGACGTAGGCCAGGATCGCGAGGACCAGCACGAAGAACTGCTCGGAGGTACGGGAGGTCCACCCTCGTTCGGACGCGAGCGCGAGCAACCGCCCGCCGAGCCCACCGACGACGACGGCGACCACGATCGCGAGGCCGAGCGCGATCGTGGCCTCCGCGACCCACGACCCTCCCTCCAGGCCTTCCTCGCTCAGCAGGGCCGCCAGGAACACGGTCACGAAGGGCGTGGCGATCCCGTCGTTGAGGCCACTCTCGATGTTGAGGGAGCGACGGATCCGGACCGGCACGGCTCGGTCGGTCACCACCGCCATCCCGAGCGCCGCGTCGGTAGGCGCCAGGACGGACGCGATCAGGGCCGCGCCGGCCCACCCCAGGTCGGGGACGAGCACCAGCGCCAGCCCCGTGCCGATCGCGATCGTGAGGAGCAGCCCCACGCTGAGGAGCCGGCCGGGTACGCCCGCGTCGCCCTCGAGCGCACGGAGCGGCACCGAGGTGGCGTCGGCGAACAGCAGCGCGGCGAGGGTGATCTCGGTGAAGGTGAGGACGACCTCGCTCTTCAGCGAGAGCTCGAGCACGCCGGCGCCGTCCGGACCCAGCACCAGGCCCGAGGCGACGAAGACCATCGGCGCGCTGATCCAGATGCGGTCGAGGCGCCGAGCCACCAGCGCGTAGGCGGCGAAGGTCACCAGCAGGACGACGATGCCTTCCAACGGTCCTCCCTCAGCCCTCGGAGCGGTCGCGGTCCCGTTCGATCACGTCCACGTCGAAACCTATCGCGAGGTCGAGGTCGAGGGCGGCGCCGGCGACGCGTCGCGACCCGCTAGAGTCCGCGAGATGACGAGCCAGACGAAGACCTCGGCCACGGCTGCGGGCGCAGTGCTCATGGCGCTCGCGGCCGGCCAGTTCCTGATGGCGCTCGACAGCTCGGTGATGAACGTGTCGATCGCGACCGTCGCCGAGGACGTGAACACGACGATCACGGGGATCCAGACCGCGATCGTCCTCTACACGTTGATCATGGCGATGCTGATGGTCACCGGGGGCAAGATCGGCTCCATCATCGGGCGCAAGCGCGCCTTCATGCTGGGACTCGTCATCTACTGCTCGGGCTCGTTGACGACGGCCCTGTCCCCCAGCCTCGGATGGCTGCTCTTCGGCTGGTCGTTCCTCGAAGGCGTCGGGGCCGCCCTGATCATGCCGGCGATCGTCGCGCTCGTGGCGTCCAACTTCCCGCCCGAGGGCCGTCCCCGCGCGTACGGGTTGGTCGGCGCGGCCGGCGCGATCGCGATCGCGGTCGGGCCGCTGGTCGGCGGGCTCGCGACGACGTACGCGTCGTGGCGGTTGGTGTTCGTCGGCGAGGTGGTCGTCGGAGCGGGGATCTTCATGTTCGCCCGCCGCGCCGCCGACTCGCCGGTCGAGGGGCGCCCTCGACTCGACCTGCTCGGCTCGCTGCTCTGGGCGGCCGGCATGGGGTTCGCGATCTACGGGGTGCTCCGGTCGTCCGAGTGGGGATGGATCCTCCCGGCCGACGGCGCGCCGTCGTTGCTGGGGATGTCGCGGACGATCTGGCTGCTCCTCGCCGGGCTCATCGCGATCAGGCTGTTCATGATCCACGTTCGGCGCGTCGAGGCCTCTGGCGGCGAGCCGCTCGTCACCCCGTCGCTGTTCGGCAACCGCGAGATGGCGGGCGGGCTCGTGATGTTCTTCTTCCAGTTCGTCGTGATGATGGGCGTGTTCTTCGTGATCCCGCTGTACCTGTCGGTCGCGCTCGGGCTCTCGGCGATCGACACGGGCATCAAGCTCACGCCGCTGTCCCTGATGATGCTGGTCGCAGCGGCCGGGATCCCGAAGTTCCGTCCGAACGCCTCCCCGCGGCGCGTCGTCGAGCTCGGGCTCGTCGCGATCGTGCTCGGCATCGTGGCGCTCTTCAGCGCGATGGACGTCGAGGCGAGCGCCCAGATCGTGACGGTCCCGATGCTCCTGCTCGGGCTCGGGATGGGCGCCCTCGCCTCGCAGCTCGGAGCCGTGACCGTCTCGGCGGTGCCCGACGAGCAGAGCCCCGAGGTCGGGGGCCTGCAGAACACCGCGACCCAGTTCGGCGCCTCGCTCGGCACCGCGCTCGCGGGCTCCATCCTGATCGCGTCGCTCACGGCCTCGTTCCTGACCGGGATCGCGAACGACCCGGACGTGCCCGACTCGGTGGTGGAGCAGGCCAACGTCCAGCTCTCGAGCGGTGGTGAGTTCATCTCGAACGACCAGCTCGAGACGGCGATGCAGGAGGCCGGGGCCAGCCAGGAGGTCACCCAGGCCGTCGTGGAGACGAACGAGCAGGCGCGGGTGGACGGCCTGCGCTCGGCCCTCGCGCTCCTCGCGATCATCGGCACGATCGGGCTGCTGTTCACGAGGAGGATCCCGACGCAGCAGCCCGGCGCCGCTCCGGCATCCGCCGACCCGGCGTGACCCGGCGTGTCACCCCGACCGGATGATGCCGCTGCACGCACCGTCCCGCATCATCGGGTCCGATGGGTAGCGTCCACGATGCTCATGCCGCTGACGGCCGCAGAGGCGTGCGATCGCTCGAGGTGCGCTGGATCCTCCCGGGCCCGGTCCCGGCGATCTTGATCGACCGCCTCGGACCGTTCCCGACCCCGATCGAGCTGCGGGCCGACCGGTACCTCGTGGACCCGGGGACCCCGGACCTCGGCGTGAAGATCCGCGACGGCATCCAACTGGACCTGAAGGCCTTCCGCGGCAGCCCCGGGCGGCTGCGCGTCCCAGGAGGCGAGGGGACGCTCGAGGGATGGGAGAAGTGGACCTTCCCCATGGGCGAGGCCGGTCCCGACCCTGCCGATGACGGCTGGGTCATGCTGCACAAGACGCGCCACCGGCGCACGTTCGAGCTCACCGCGGCGGGCCTCGTCGAGAGGACGGTGGCCGGTGAAGTCGATCCCGGGTGCACGGTCGAGCTCACCGAGGTGGACGGGGGCGGGGACGTCTGGTGGACGCTCGCCTTCGAGGCCACCGGGTCCCCCACGACGCTGGAAACGTGCCTGAGGGCGTGCGTCGGGCTGGTGCTCGACCGCCCGCTGCCCGACGGCATCGAGCTCCGGCCGGAGACCTCCATGTCGTACACGCGCTGGCTCGACCGGTCCCGGTCGAGGAGCGCCGGATGATGCCGCGGAAGGAGCGATCATGAACACTCGTCGTGTGGCGGCGATCGCCGCGATCCTCCTGGCCGGGGTCGTCGTCGTCGGCACGCTGGTGCGCGTCGTCGACGACCCAGGCCGTGTCCTGTTCGAGTTCGTGCTGCTCACCGTCATGGTGGGTGCCGGGTGGTTCGCGCTCACCAGGGCGGGGGCGCGCCGGACGATCGCCGTCGTGGTTGCGGTGACGGCGGTCGTCGCGCTGCTCGTCAGCATCGTCAACGCCGATGGCTTCCTCGGTCTGTCGCTCGTGCTGCGGGTCGGGGCGCTGGTGCTCGTGGTCGCGCTCGCGAAGCACGCACTCGGGCATACCGTGGTCGCGCTCAAGCAGAGCGAGACCCCCGGCACCCCGGTCCCCGCCGCCGCACGCGGCGTCCTGTTCATGAACCTGAAGTCGGGCGGAGGGAAAGCCGAGCGGTTCCGCTTGGTGGACGAGTGCCGGGCGCGCGGGATCGAGCCCGTCGTGCTGGAAGCGGGGATGGACTGGCTCCAGACGGTGCGCGACAGGGCGGTGAGCGGGGAGGTCGACGTGCTCGGCATGGCCGGCGGGGACGGCTCGCAGGCGATGGTCGGCACCGTCGCGGCCGAGTTCGGGCTGCCCATGGTCGTCGTTCCGGCAGGCACCCGGAACCACCTGGCCCTGGACCTCGGTCTGGACCGCGACGACGTCGTCGGGGCGCTCGACGCCTACGGCGAGGCCGTGGAACGCACGATGGATCTTGCCGACGTGAACGGGCACGTGTTCGTGAACAACGTGTCGCTCGGGCTGTACGCGGCGATCGTGCGCTCTCCCGCCTACCGGGACGCGAAGGCGGACACGACCCTGGCCACGCTGCCGCAGGTGCTCGGACCGCAGACCGAGCCGTTCGACCTGCGGTTCACCCGCCCCGATGGGCACGAGCAACGGGGCGCGCACGTGATCCAGATCTCCAACAACCCCTATGGCGCCACGGCCGGTGGGATGGGCAGCCGCCCCCGGCTCGATACGCACACGCTCGGCGTCGTCGCGCTCGTGCTCGGCAAGGCGGGGGGCGCGGCCGCGTTCCTCGCGGCGCTCGCGACCGGTCACCCGGAGCGCTTCGGCGGGCTGACGTCCTGGGCGACACCGACGTTCGAGGTCACCTCCGACGCACCGATCGAGATCGGGCTCGACGGCGAGACCCAGGTGATGGACCCACCCTTGCGCTTCTCGATCCGCCCTGCCCCCGTCCGGGTGCGGCTCCCCCGGCATGCGATCGGGTACTCGCCCGCTGCACGATCGCTGGGTTGGCGTGAGGCGTCGCGCCGGGTGTGGCGGGTCGCGCTGGGGCGGCCAGAGGCCTAGGCGACGGCCGCCCCCCCGTGCGGGGGTCGGTCAGGGTCCCGCTAGGGAGCCTCTTCGACCGCCCACAGGGACCCCGCGGCCGATGCCGCGGGGTCCCTGCACGTCGATGCCGGGCAGCGAGACCGTGCGGGTGACGCTGGCAAAGTCCCCGACCGCTGCCCGACCTCCTAGGCTGGTGGCTCGAGCGGACGCGGGAGGTGCGAGGTGGCGGGTCGGTTGAACGGCAAGCGGGTCGTGGTCCTGGTCGCGGAGGGCTTCGAGGACCTCGAGTTCTGGGTCACCGTGATGCGGTTGCGCGAGGAAGGCGCCGACGTCACGGTCGCGGGTCTCACGACCGACACGGTGCGCGGCAAGAACGCCCTGGAGGCCGCCGCGGACGTGACGGTCGAGCAGATCGCGGACGAGCCGTTCGACGCGGTGGTCGTGCCCGGGGGGTGGGCGCCGGACAAGCTGCGGCGTTCGCAGGTGGTCAAGGACCTGGTGCGACGCGCCGACCAACGCGGCGCGATCGTCGCGATGATCTGCCACGGCGGCTGGGTGGGCGCGTCGGCGGGGATCGTCGCCGGGCACCGTGCGACCGGCTCGGTCGGGATCATGGACGACCTCGTCCACGCAGGCGCGACGTGGGTGGACGAGCCCGCGCTGCGCGACGGGAACCTCGTGTGGGGCCGCGTCGTCGAGGACATCCCCGCGTGGTGCGCGGTCCTGGTCGACGCGATCGAGGCCGGCTGAGGCTCAGCCTCGACGCGGTACCATGGTCACCCCGCGCCGGTAGCTCAATGGATAGAGCATCTGACTACGGATCAGAAGGTTGGGGGTTCGACTCCCTCCCGGCGCGCCAGACCCGCTGATCAGTCCACCGGCAGGTCCCGCGAGGGCTTCTCCCACAGGTTCACCCCGCAATCGACCGCGTGCACGTCGATCGCGGCGAGCTCCTCGTCGCTGAAGTCGATCCGATCCACGGCTTCCACGCAATCGACGATCTGCTCCGGCCGGCTCGCGCCGATCAGCGCCGAGGTGACCCGCGGATCGCGAAGCACCCAGGCGATCGCCATCTGCGCCAGGGTCTGGCCGCGCGCCTGGGCGATCTCGTTCAGCGCGCGAACCCGCGCCAGGTTCTCGTCGCTCAGGTGATCTGGCGAAAGCGAGTCGCCGCCCGGGCGGTTGATCCGCGCGTCGTCGGGGACGCCGGCGAGGTACTTGCCCGTCAACAGACCCTGCGCCAGGGGCGTGAACGCGATGCACCCCACCCCTGCGTCGCCCAGCGTGTCGAGCAGTTCCTCCTCGACCCAGCGGTTGAGCATGTTGTACGAGGGCTGGTGGATCAGCAACGGCACGCCCATCTCCCGCAGCAGCGTCGCGGCCTCCCGCGTCATGCCGGCCGAGTACGAGGAGATCCCCGCGTATAGCGCCTTGCCTTGGTGGACCGCAGATGCCAGCGCGCCCATCGTCTCCTCGAGCGGCGTGTACGGATCGAAGCGGTGCGAGTAGAAGATGTCGACGTAGTCGAGCCCCATCCGCCCGAGGCTCTGATCGAGGCTCGCGAGCAGATACTTCCGTGACCCGCCGCCCTGTCCGTACGGGCCCGGCCACATGTCCCACCCGGCCTTGGTGCTGATCACGAGCTCGTCCCGGTACGGGCGGAAGTCCTCGCGCAGCAGCCGACCGAAGTTGGCCTCGGCGCTCCCGTAGGGGGGCCCGTAGTTGTTCGCCAGGTCGAAGTGCGTGACGCCCAGATCGAAGGCGGTCCGGAGCATCGCGCGCTGGGTCTCGAGCGGCGTGGTCCCTCCGAAGTTGTGCCACAACCCGAGCGAGATCAGCGGGAGCTGCAGGCCGCTGCGCCCGGTGAACCGGTACGTCATACGCTCGTAGCGATCGTCGGCCGCGTCGTACGTCACGGTGATCCCTCCTGCACGTCCTGGACGTCCGTCAGCATGGCAGGGCGGAAGTATCGTGGCCCGCGTGTCGACGTCGGAGCGTTGGTCGGACCGCCTCGGGGTCCTGCGGCCGTTGCGGGTTCGCGACTTCCGGCTCCTGTACATCGGGCTCACCGTCTCGCTGATCGGCGACGGGATGTACGCCGTCGCGATGGCCTGGCAGGTCTACGAGGACCTCGACGCGTCGCCGGCGGCGTTCGCCGCGGTGGGCGCCGCGTGGACGATCCCGCAGGTGCTGTTCCTGCTGATCGCCGGCGCGATGTCGGACCGGGTCGACCGACGCAAGATGATGATCGCGGGTGACCTCCTGCGGCTGGTCGCGATCTCGACGATCGGGATCTTGTCGCTGATGGACCGGCTCACGGTCCCGATGCTGGTCGCACTGGTCCTCCCGTACGGCGCCGGGGCGGCACTGTTCGGTCCCGCGTACCACGCGATCGTGCCGATGATCGTGCCCGAGGACCTCCTGGTGGAGGCGAACTCGGTCCGACAGGTGATCCGACCGGTGGCGCTCACGATCATCGGGCCGCTCCTGGGCGGCCTGATGCTGGGGTTCGGCACCGGCTGGGCGTTCATGGTCGACGCCGCCACCTTCGCGGTGTCGGCGGTCGCCGTCTGGATGATCCGAACCCGACGGGAGCCCTCGGAAGCGACGACCCACGCGAGGATCTGGGACGACATCCGCGTCGGGATGCGGTTCGTCCGAAGCGAGCGTTGGCTCCTGATCGGGCTCCTCGTCGGGACGGTGAGCTTGCTCTGCGTGTGGGGGCCGTGGGAGACGCTCGTCCCGTTCGTGGTGAACGAGGAGTTGAACGGCAGCGGGTCCGACCTCGCGCTGATCTTCGCGGCGGGAGGGTTCGGCTCGATCGCCGTGGGCATCTTGATGGCGCAGCACGGCGGGCTCCCGCGCCGTCCGGCGACGGTGATGTACGTCGGCTGGGCGATCGGGATGGGGATGACGGCCGGCTTCGGGATGATCACTGCCGTGTGGCAGGGGATGGCGGTCGCGTTCGTCGCGGAGGCGGCGATCTCCGTGCTCGGCATCATCTGGTTCACGCTGCTCCAGCGGCTCGTGCCCGGTGAGCTGCTGGGCCGGGTCTCGTCGCTCGACTGGATGATCTCGATCGCCGGCGCCCCCCTCTCGTTCCTGATCGTGGGGCCGGCGGCCGGATGGCTGGGCGCCGATGCCGTGCTGATCGCGGCGGGCGTGCTCGGAGCCGCGTCGACCCTGATCTTCATGTTCGTGCCGGGAGCCCGTGACCCCGATCACGACCCTCGCCTGATCGAGGTTCCCGCGGGGTCGCCGTAGACTCGCTTCCCATGGAGTACACGCATCTCGGTGATCTCGGTCTGGTGGTCAGCCGCCTGGTCCTGGGGACGATGAACTTCGGCCCGCACACCCCCGAGGCCGACTCCCACACGATCATGGACACCGCCGTGGCCTACGGCATCAACCTGTTCGACACGGCGAACGTCTTCGGGCGTCACCTCGGCGCTGGCGCGACCGAGGACATCATCGGGCGCTGGTTCGACAAGGGCAGCGGACGCCGCGACAAGGTCGTCCTGGCGACGAAGGTGTACGGCGCGATGGGCGACTGGCCGAACGAGTCGCACCTGTCGAAGCTCTCGATCATCCGCCAGTGCGAGGAGTCCTTGCGCCGGCTGCGGACCGACCGGATCGACCTGTACCAGATGCACCACATCGACCGCGAGGCGTCGTGGGACGAGATCTGGGAGGCGATGGAGCAGCTGAAGCGTCAAGGGAAGATCCTGTACGTCGGCTCGTCGAACTTCGCCGGCTGGCACATCGCACGGGCGAACGACTTCGCGGCATGGCGGCATTCGCTCGGGCTCGCCTCGGAGCAGTCGGTCTACAACCTGCGCGAGCGGACGATCGAGCTCGAGGTGATCCCCGCGGTCGTCGAGTACGGGATGGGGCTGATCCCGTACAGCCCGCTCGGCGGGGGGGTGTTGGCCGGGGCCCTCGGCAAGGTCGCCGAAGGTCGCCGCGCGCAGGACTATCTGATCGGGGGTATCGAGGGGCACCAGGCCCAGCTGGAGCGGTGGGAGGCGCTGTGCCGGGAACTTGGGGAGCGGCCGGCCGACGTCGCGCTCGCCTGGCTGCTGCACCAGCCCGCGGTGACCGCCCCGATCATCGGTCCCCGGACCGAGGAGCAGCTGCTCGGGTCGCTCCGCGCCCTCGAGATCCGGCTCGAGGACCAGGTGCTCCACCGCCTGAACGAGATCTTCCCCGGGCCGGGCGGCCCGGCGCCCGAGGCCTACGCCTGGTAGGGCGCGGGCTCAGGCGGGCGTGACGCCCATCGCGCGCTCGATCTCGCGCGCAGCCTCCACCACCGCCGGCGCGTAGCGCTTCGCGCGCAGGGCTCCCACGCGGCTCGCCGGTCCTGACACGGACACGGCCGCGGACAGGAACCCGCCGGGTCCGAACACCGGGGCGCTCACCGAGGCGACCCCCTCCTCGCGTTCGCCGACGCTGTCGGCCCATCCCCGCTGGCGGGTCGTGACGAGCTGCCGGGCGAGGCGGTCGTCGACCTCGAGCCCGGCGGTCGAGCCCCACGCCAGGAAGACCTTGCCAGCCGATCCCGCCGTCAGGGACAGCGACGCGCCGATGTCGACGATCGTGCGGAGCTCGCGGTCTGATTCGACCGCGTCGACGCACACGCGGTGGGCGCCGTCGCGCACGTAGAGCTGAGCGCTCTCGCCGGTCGTCGCGGCCAGCCGTTCCAAGGACGGGCGTGCGAGGTCGCGCAGCGGGAGGTCGCGCATCGCGGTGGCGGCCAGGCCGAGCAATCGGGGCCCGAGGGCGTAGCCGAGCCCTCCCACCTGGAACACGAAGCCGCGGTCCTCGAGCGCGCGCAGGATCCGATGGGCGGTCGATCGGGTCAGCCCGGTCGCTGCGACGATCGCGGTGAACGTGCGCGCCCCTCCCTCGATCGCGTCGAGGATCGCGACGGACCGGTCGAGCACGCCGACGCCGCTCTCGCGCGGCAGGTCTCGGTGCTCGGTCGCCTCGCCCGGGTGGCGGCGCTGGACGCGTCCTCGATCGCGGACGTGGAGCGCCTCCCGGGTCCGTTCCTGGTCGTGCGTCACCCGCTCCTCCGTTCCTCGCAGGGCCCTCGCCTGCTACGATGCCGGTTCCAGGTTTCGGAACTGAGTTCCACTATATGGAACACCCGATACGAGGGTCAACCGGGCACGAGGAGCGCAAGGACATGACGATCACCCCCAGGACGCTCGCCGAGAAGATCTGGGACCAGCACCTGGTCCGGCAGGCCGACGGTGAACCCGACCTCCTCTACGTCGACCTGCACCTGGTCCACGAGGTCACGAGCCCCCAGGCGTTCGACGGCCTCCGGCTCCACGGTCGCAGCGTCCGCCGGCCCGAGCTGACGGTCGCGACGATGGACCACAACGTCCCGACGACGACCGGCCCCGTCACCGACGAGGTCTCGAAGCGACAGATGGACGCCCTCCAGCGCAACGCCGACGAGTTCGGCATCACGCTGTACCCCTGGGGCTCAGCCGGCCAGGGCATCGTCCACGTGATCGGCCCCGAGATGGGCTACACCCAGCCGGGCACGACGATCGTCTGCGGCGACTCGCACACCTCGACGCACGGCGCGTTCGGGGCGCTCGCGTTCGGGATCGGGACCTCCGAGGTCGAGCACGTCCTCGCGACCCAGACCCTGCCCCAGTCGAAGCCGAAGCAGATGGCCGTCACGGTCGAGGGCGACCTCCCGCCGAACTGCAGCGCGAAGGACATCATCCTCGCGATCATCAACCGCATCGGGACCGGCGGTGGGGTCGGCCACGTGATCGAGTACCGCGGTGACGCGATCCGCGCCCTGTCGATGGAGGGCCGGATGACGATCTGCAACATGTCGATCGAAGGCGGTGCCCGCGCAGGTCTGGTCGCGCCCGACGACACCACCTTCGCCTACGTCGAGGGTCGCCCCTTCGCGCCGAAGGGCGCCGACTGGGATGCCGCCCTGGACCACTGGCGGTCGCTCCCGACCGACGACGGCGCCGCGTTCGATACCGAGGTCGTCGTGGACGCGACGACGCTCGAGCCCTACGTCTCATGGGGCACGAACCCGGCCCAGTCCACGACGATCGACGGTGTCGTGCCCGATCCCGGCGACAGCGATTCCGCCCTGCGGGCGCTCCGCTACATGGACCTCGAGCCGGGCACGAAGATCCGCGACATCCGTCCCGACACGATCTTCATCGGCTCGTGCACGAACTCGCGGATCGAGGACCTGCGGATCGCGGCGGACGTCGTGCGCGGCCGCAAGGTGAAGGACGGGCTCCGGGCGCTCGTCGTGCCCGGCAGCGTCGCCGTGAAGATCCAGGCCGAGCAGGAGGGGCTGCACGAGGTCTTCACCGAGGCCGGGTTCGACTGGCGCGGCGCCGGCTGCTCGATGTGCCTCGGGATGAACCCCGACATCCTGCAGCCCGGCGATCGCAGCGCCTCGACCAGCAACCGCAACTTCGAGGGCCGGCAGGGCAAGGGCGGCCGGACGCACCTGGTCAGTCCTCGCGTCGCGGCGGCCACCGCGATCGCCGGCCACTTCACGACCCCGGAGGACCTGTAGCCATGGAGCCCGTCACGCGCATCGAGGGCACGGCGGTCCCGCTGGACCGCGCCGACGTCGACACCGACCAGATCATCCCCGCGCAGTACCTGAAGCGGATCGAGCGGGCCGGCTTCGGGCCGTTCCTGTTCGACGAGTGGCGCAAGGACCCGGACTTCGTCCTGAACGACCACCGGTACGCGGGCGCGTCGATCCTGATCGCGGGCGCGAACTTCGGCATCGGGCTCGAGCCGCGAGCACGCGCCGTGGGCGCTCGAGGACTACGGCTTCCGCGCCGTCATCGCGCCGAGCTTCGCCGACATCTTCCGGAACAACTCGCTGAAGATCGGGCTGCTCCCGGTCGAGCTCCGCGACGAGTCGGTCCGGGCGCTGATGGACGCCGTGCTCGACGACCCGACGACGCGCATCGAGATCGACCTCGACGCGCTCACGGTCCGTGCGCCCGGGATCGACGAGGTCTTCGACATGGAGCCGTTCACCCGCTGGCGGCTGATGGAGGGGCTCGACGACATCGGGCTCACCCTGCGGCACACCGAGGCGATCGACGCCTTCGAGGCCGCCCGCCCGGCCTGGCTCCCGAGTTCCGGCTAGCCGTCGCGCGCCGGCGGATCTCCCGCGACCGGCGACAGGTCGAGCCGGTCGAGCTCGACGCGCGCGAGGGCTTCGTAGCGGCCCTGGCGGATGTCCTCCCAGGGGTCGGGGCTGATCGCCTGGAGCTGCCGGAAGGGGAGGTCGTCGGCGGCCTGCCGGGCCAGGTACTCCCACACCGCCGGATCGCCGGCCTGCAGCGCCGCCTTCAGCGAGCGCCGCTCGCGCTCGGCGCTCACCCGCACCGGGATCCAGAACGCCAGCACCGGCGCGGTCGGCAGCAGCGTGAAGAGGATCCCCACGAGCCGTGCCACCCGCCAGACCTCGTCCTTGCTCTGCTCGCCCTGCTCCACGGTCGACTCGCCGAGCCCGCCGATCCGGTCCGCGATGAGGTCGAATCCGGCGCCGATCAAGGGCGTGTCGCCGAGCCCACCGATCCAATCGGCGACACCGGAGATGCTCTGGCCGGTGCTGATCAGGCCGTCGCCGAGCGCCCCGAGGGAGTTGATCCGCTTCGCCGACCAGAGCCCGATCAGCAGGCACAGCAGGAACCAGGCGATCACGAGGTAGTCGAGGGCGACGATCTTCCGGTAGGCGAGCCGGTTCAACAGCACGTCAGGACCCTACGTGCTCGTCGAGGAACCCGACGATCGCGGTCTCCATCGCCTCCGGGTCGACGTTCCAGCACTCGATGTGGTCGGCCCCGGGGCACGCGATCAGCTCGACGGTATCGGGCTGCAACGCGGCGAGTGCCTCGCTCGTTGCGATCGGGATCGTGCGGTCCTCCACGCCGTGGAACACGAGGATCGGCAGGTCGAAGATCGACGGGTCGTCCATGTAGTCGAGCGCGTCCCAGCTCACGTCGAACCGTAGGTCCGCGATCCGCTTCGCGGTCCACGTGAGGGTCGGCGGGATGTTGATCGGACCGACCAAAGGTTCGCGGGAGGCGTTGTCGTCGACGGTGGCCGAGAAGTCGAGCATCGGCGCGTCGAACACGACCGCGTCCACGTACGGCGCCAGCTCCGACCGCTGCAGGAACGCCGCGATCACGCCGCCCCCCATCGAATCCCCGAACAGCGCGACGTCGGCGACCCCCGCGTCCAGCGCGTAGCGGACCGCGGCCTCGAGGTCCTCCCACTCGGTGAGGCCGTAGCGAAGGAGCCCGCTCGGGTCCTCCGGAGCGCCCGCGTCGTTGCGGTGGGTGATCGTGACGGTGGGATACCCCGCAGCCTCCAGCGCGGGGAGGAACCGCACGTTGTCCAGGCGCGACATCGAGTTGCCGTGCACCACGATCACCCACGTGTCGTCGGTGCCGTTGACGAACCACGCGGGGTACGTCCCGAGCGGTCCGTCGATCGCGACCTCCTCGTAGCCCTCGGGCAGAGGGACCTGGTCGATGGCCGGGTAGGCGCGCGCGTCCAGCTGCGCGAGGTCACCCGTGGTCGGGGTCTCGCCGGTCATGACCCTGAAGGAGCGAGCGACCCCGCCGTCGTTGGCCTCGAGCACGTCGCCGACCCGGCCGTAGCCGTCGTCCCAGCGCAGGCCGAACTCGCCGTCGAGGTCGAGGCTCCTCGGCCCCTCGCCCTGGGTGGGTCGAAGCACGATCGTGTCGTCGGTGATCGCCGCCACCTCCAGGTCGGGGTCGAAGTCGGTGGAGGCCCGGCGCTGCTCGCCCGACAGCGCCCGATCGTGGATCACGTTCGAGAAGTACCAGCCGCCGCCGAGGTGGAACACGACGAGGAACACCACGATCCCGATCAGCGTCCTGCGGAGCCACCTTGGCATCAGTCCGACCCCCTCGGTTCGACGAGTCCGGCGCGCTCGAGCGCCTCGTCGCGGGTCTCGTCGGTCAGCGCCCGCAACGCGTCGGAGTGACGGACCAGGACGTGCTCGGGATGGCGCAGGCGCTTGGCCTTCGTCGGCGCCGCCTCCAGGTCGCGTGCGAAGCGCGTCCGCATCTCGTCCAGCGTCGCCTCCGGGGCGACACGCCGTCCGTCGGTCATCACGGTCTCGAGCAGCGGTTCCCAGCCGTCGGGCCCAGGCTCGTCGGCCAGGCTCAGGACGTCGTCGGCGCCTGCCGGACCCCGCCAGATCTGCTTGCGGCCCGGGGCCGTCACCTTCGCCGCGGAGAGCTTCATCGTCGGCTGCCCGTCGTACTCGACGAGCTTGTACACGGTGTCCAGGTACGGGGCGTCGGCCGACACGCCGAGCTGCGTGCCGACACCGAACGCGTCGACCGGCGCGCCGGCGCGGATCAGCTCGGAGACCTCGTCCTCGTCGAGCCCGCCGCTCGCGAAGATGCGGGCGTGGGCGAGCCCGGCGGCGTCCAGCTGCGCCCGTGACTCGCGCGCCAACTGGTCGAGGTTCCCGCTGTCCAGCCGGATCCCGATGTGGTCGGTGAGTCCCAGCCCCTGGATCGTCTCGATCGCGTTGCGGACGCCGTTGGCCGTGTCGTACGTGTCGACCAGGAACGTCGTGCGACGTGGGTGATCCTCGGCGAACGCTCGGAAGGCATCCTCCTCCGAGGGGAAGGCCTCGATGAACGAGTGCGCCATCGTCCCGGCGACCTCGAGCCCCAGGCGCCTCGCCGCTTCGACGTTCGAGGTCGCGACGAAGCCCACGATCGCGCTCCCCCGCGCGACCGCGATCGCGGCGTCCAGCCCGTGCGTCCGGCGGAAGGCGAAGTCGACGAGGTCGCGCCCTTCGGCGGCCAGCACGTATCGCGCGGCCTTCGACGCGACCGTGGTGTGAAGGGTGACGCGGTTCATCAGGTACGTCTCGACCAGCTGCGCGACCGCGATCGGGGCCGTGACCTCCAAGATCGGTTCCTCGCCGTGGACGATCCGGCCCTCGGGCACCGCGCGCACCTCACCGGCGAACCGCACGTGCGCGAAGTCCTCGAGCGCCCGGTCGTCGAACCCGATCGCGCCCAGGTACCCGAGCTCCTCGTCGTCGAAGCCGAAGTCCTCGAGGAACTCCAGGCATGACGCGAGCCCGCTCGCGACGAGGAACCCGCGGCGCGAAGGGAGCGAGCGGACGTAGAGGCTGAACGTTGCCGGCGCGTCCATCCCTCGGCGGAGGTAGCTGGCCGCCATGTTCAGCTCGTAGAGGTCCGTGAGCAGCGCGCCGCGCATCGATGCGAGCCTACCCGACCCTGGCCTCGGGCCTCGGCCCTACGGCGGGTCCCGGGAAGTCCCGGACGTTCGTCGCCGGTGAGAACGACGTTGGCCGACACCATGGTGATAGCCGCGACCAGGAGGCATCTGTATGCGGTTCATCGATCAGGAAGGGTTGTCTCGGTTGCTCGCGCTGCTGGGTCAGCGCGGTTACGAGGTCATCGGTCCCACGGTCCGTGACGGAGCGATCGTCATGGAGCGCGTCGAGGGGATCGACGACCTCCCGCGCGGGGTCAGGGAGTCGCAGGCGCCGGGTCACTACGTGTTGGAGGAGACGGACGCCGGCAGGCTCTTCGCCTGGGCGCACGGCCCGGACTCCGGGAGACGGTTCCTGTCGCCACCCCGCGAGCCGATCCGCACCGCCCTGCGAGGACAGGACGGTTCGATCGAACCCCACGCCGAGCGGCTGCCCGACGTGCGTTACGCGTTCGTCGGGCTCCGGGCCTGCGACCTCGCCGCGATCGAGGTTCAAGACCGAGTGTTCCTGATCGCCGAGCCCTCCTATCGGGCCCGGCGTGAGAACGCCCTGTTCATCGGGGTGAACTGCGAGTTCCCCGGATCGACCTGCTTCTGCACCTCCATGGGGACGGGTCCTCGGTGCACGGAGGGGTTCGACCTGGCCCTCACGGAGCTCGACGACGGGTTCACGGCGGTGATCGGCACGCCGGCCGGGGCCGAGCTGCTCGACGCGATCCACGCCGTCGCCGCCGACGAGGTCCAGATCCAATCGTCCCACGCCGCCACGGACCGGGCGAGGGGGGCGATGGGGCGCGAGCTGGACACGAGCGATCTGCCCGAGCTCCTGTACCGGAACCGGACGCATCCCCGGTGGGAGGACGTCGCGGCTCGCTGCCTCGCCTGCACGAACTGCACGATGGTCTGCCCCACCTGCTTCTGCCATGACGCGGTCGAGACCGTGTCGCTCGACGGAACGCGCTCGACCCGTGAGCGCCAGTGGGCGAGCTGCTTCAGCGAGGAGTTCTCCCACATGGCGTCCGGGTCCGTGCGCTCGAGCGTGATGAGCCGGTACCGGCAGTGGCTGACCCACAAGTTCGCCACGTGGTTCGACCAGTTCGGCACGAGCGGGTGCGTCGGGTGCGGTCGCTGCATCACGTGGTGTCCCGTGGGGATCGACGTGACCGAGGAGATCGCCGCGATCCGCGTGACCGATGGGGAGGTCCGTCTCGCCGAGGAGGTGTCGGCATGAGCCAGATCACGGTGGCCGAGCGGGTCCTCGCGGCCGGCGTCGCGTCGCTTCCGGCCACGATCCGCAAGGTGAAGGTCGACGCGTACGAGACGTACACGTTCTGGGTCGACATCGCTGACAAGCAGCAACGCCGAGCGTTCCGCTTCGAGCCGGGCCAGATCAACATGCTCGGGGTGTTCGGGGTGGGGGAGGTGCCCATCAGCATCAGCTCCGACCCGGACCGGCCTCACCACCTGGCGCACACGGTGCGGGCGTGCGGGCGCGTGACGAACGCGCTCAAGGCCCTCGGCCCGGGCGACGAGGTCACCGTGCGCGGTCCGTTCGGTCGCCCGTGGCCGCTCCGCAACGCCCGAGGGGGTGATCTGCTCGTCGTCGCCGGTGGACTCGGCCTCGCGCCGGTCCGACCGGCGATGCTGCGTGCGATCCGTCACCGCGGGATGTTCCGGCGCGTGATCCTCTTGGTCGGAGCGCGCAGCCCCGAGCACATGCTGTTCCGCGACGAGCTCGACGCCTGGACGGCCTGGTTCAACCAGCGAGGGGTCGAGATCGTGCAGACGGTGGACATCGCCGACGACACGTGGCCGTACGGGGAAGGCGTCGTGACGACCCTGTTCCCCCAGGCGCACCTGGATCCGCGCGCCACCACGGTCTTCACGTGCGGTCCCGAGATCATGATGTGGTTCGCGGTGCGCGAGCTGCTCAGGATGGGCACACCTCCGAAGAACATCTGGGTCTCGCTCGAGCGGAACATGCACTGCGGCGTGGGGATCTGCGGACACTGCCAGCTCGGACGATGGTTCCTGTGCACCGACGGGCCCGTGTTCCGCTGGGACACCGTGTCCGATCTGTTGGAGGTCGATGAGCTATGAGCGACGCCAGGCCGAGGGTTGCTGTGTTCAAGATGGCGTCGTGCGACGGCTGCCAGCTGCAGCTGCTCGACGCGGAGGAGGCGCTGCTCGAGCTGGCGGGTGCGATCGAGATCGCGAACTTCGCCGAGGCGTCGTCGCGGATGCTCGGGGGCCCGTACGACGTGACGCTGATCGAGGGGTCGATCTCGACGCCCGAGCAGATCGAGCAGGTGAAGCAGATCCGCGAGGATACGGGGTTCCTGATCACGATCGGTGCGTGCGCGACGTCCGGTGGGGTCCAGGCGCTCCGCAACGGCCGCGACGTGGACGAGTACGTCCGCGCGGTCTACGCGACGCCCGAGTTCATCGACACGCTGGCGACCTCGACACCGGTCGCCGATCACGTGCGGGTCGATCTGGAGTTGACGGGATGTCCGGTCGATCGCGGTGAGCTGCTCGCATCGCTCGCGTGGTTGCTCCAGGGTGCCGTCCCACGCCCCCCGACCACCCCGGTGTGCATCGAGTGCAAGCGTCGGGGGTACGTGTGCGTGGTCGTCACGAGGAGCGAGCCGTGCCTCGGTCCCGTGACGCGCACGGGGTGCGGTGCCCTGTGTCCCGGGATGAGCCGCGGGTGCTACGGATGCTTCGGTCCGTCCCAGCCGCCGAACGCCGAGGCGCTCGCACGCCGGTTCCTCGAACTCGGCATGACGCCCACGCGCGTGGTCGACACGTTCCGTTTCATCAGCGGCTACGCGCCCGCGTTCCGTGAGACGGCCGACCGGCTCGAGCGCGAGCTGGAGGAGGTGGCGACGTGACCCATCGATCGGTGGAGGTGCCGGTCGTCGCACGCGTGGAGGGCGAAGGCGCGCTGCACGTGAAGATCGACGACGACGTCATCACCCATCTCGAGCTCGAGATCTACGAACCGCCGCGGTTCTTCGAGGCGTTCCTGCGCGGCCGGCACTTCAGCGAGGTGCCCGACATCGTGCCGCGGATCTGCGGGATCTGCCCGGTCGCGTACCAGATGAGCGCGGTACACGGGCTCGAGCGGCTCTTCGAGGTCGAGGTGCCCGATGGGACGCACGAGCTCCGCAGGTTGCTGTTCGCGGGAGAGTGGATCGAGAGCCACATGCTCCACGTCCACCTGCTCGCGCTTCCGGACTACCTGGGCTTCGATGACGCGATCCAGCTCGCCCAGGGCGGCTTCAAGCCCCAGGTCGAGCGAGGTCTCCGGTTGAAGCGTCTCGGCAACGACCTGATGGAGGCGATCGGTGGACGGGAGATCCACCCGGTGAGCCCACGCGTCGGCGGCTTCTCGAAGGCGGTCTCCTCCCGTCGCCTGCGGGAGTTCCTCCCGCGGATCGACGACGCGATCGCCGACATCCTCGAGATCGCCGACATGGTGGCCACGATCGAGATGCCGGAGCTTCCCCGACAGGCCGAGCTCGTCGCGCTCACGGATCCGTCCGAGTACGCCATCAACGTCGGATCGATGGCGTCGACGGCGGGACGGGCCTGGGCGTTCGAGGAGTACGAGTTCGTGACCGAGGAGATCCACGTCGCGCACTCGAACGCGCTGCACTCGGTGTTCCGCGACACCCAGCTCCCGTACTTCATGGGGCCGCTGGCGCGCGTCATGGTCAACGCCTCCCAGCTCACCCCGGTCGCCGCCGAGGCGGCGGGACGCGCCGGCTTGCGGCTGCCCACCTTCGACCCGTTCGCGGGGATGGCGGCTCGCGTCGCGGAGACGGCGCTCGCCCTCGAGGAGAGCAAACGACTGATCGAGGCGTACGAGCCCCCCGACCCGCCGCAGGCCCCGGTCGTGCCGCGCGCCGGCCGCGCCACATGGGCGACCGAGGCGCCGCGCGGCACGCTCTACCACCGGTACGACGTCGCGGCGGACGGGACGATCGTGGAGGCGAAGATCATCCCGCCGACGTCGCAGAACCTCCGGCACATCGAGCGGGACCTGTGGGAGTTCCTCCCCGGCGTGCTCGACCGACCCGACGACGAGCTGACGCGCCTGGCCGAGATGGTCGTGCGGAACTACGACCCGTGCATCAGCTGCGCGACCCACTTCCTCCGGATGGACGTCCAACGAGGATGAGCACGCGCGTCCGGGTGATCGGCTGCGGCAACCTGAACGCCGGCGACGACGCGCTCGGGGTGGTCGCCGTCGAAGAACTGCGGCTGCGACTGGGCGACGCTCCCGACGTGGAGTTCGTGCGAGCCGGTCCGGCACTGGCCCTGCTCGATCTGCTCGATGGCATCGAGGTAGCGTTCGTCGTCGACGCCGTTCGAACGGCCGACGGAAGACGCGACGCGGGCTCGCTCGTCCGCGTCGAGGCCGGTCCGGACGGGTTCCCGGTGGATCTCAGGCCCTCCTTGTCATCGCACGGGTTCGGGGTCGGGGAGTCGGTGGGGCTCGCCGGCGCGCTCGGACGGACCCCTCGGGTCGTGTTCCTCGGGATCGAGGCGGCCGACGTCACGGTGGGAAGCGGTCTCTCGCCTCCGGTCCGTCGCTCCCTCCCGTCCCTGCTCGACCGCCTCGAGACCGAGATCCGGGGGCTCACGTCGGTGGTCCCAGCCGAGTAGGGCCGCGCGGCCCTACGGGGCGCTGACGAGCTTGTGAAAGCCTTCACATGGGAGGCCATCACATGGCCGGCAGGACGTCTACCGTCGCCGCCGAACGGGACGTGATGGTCCTCGGCGGTCGTTGTTCCCGCCGGGAGTTCCTGCGGTACTGCTCGTTCATCACCGCCGTCCTCGCGCTCCCGCCCCGATACGCGTCCCGCGTGGCCCATGCGCTCACCGCGGCGGCCGAGTCGAGGCCGACCGTGATCTGGCTGGAGCTGCAGGACTGCGCGGGGGACACCGAGTCGTTCTTGCGGTCGAGCCACCCCACGCCCGGCCAGTTCGTGTTCGATCTGATCGACCTGGCGTACCACGAAACGCTGATGGCACCGGCGGGCGCCGCCGCGGAGACGAGCCTCGAGAGCGCGATGGAGCGCGCCGCGGGGTCGTACTTCGTGGTGGTCGAGGGCTCGATCCCGCTCGCGGACGGTGGCGCGTACTGCACCGTCGGCGGCAGGAGCGCCGAGTCGCTGGTGAAGGACGTGGCCGCCGACGCGGCCGCGGTGATCGCGGTCGGGACGTGTGCGGCCTACGGAGGTCTCCCCGCGGCGGCGCCCAACCCCACCGGGGCGGTCGGCGTGTCCGAGGTCGTGACGGACAAGCCCGTGATGAACCTCCCGGGGTGTCCGGTGAACGCCGTGAACCTGTCCGCGGCGCTCGTGCACGTGCTGACGTTCGGCGAGCTGCCGGCGATGGACGAGCTCGGCCGTCCGTTGTTCGCCTACGGCGCCCTGATCCACGACAGCTGTCCCCGCCGCTCGCACTTCGACGCGGGGCGCTTCGTGAAGGAGTGGGGCGACGAGGGCCACCGGCAGGGGTGGTGCCTCTACGAGATGGGGTGCAAGGGCCCGAACGCGTACAGCAACTGCCCGCTGGTGGGGTGGAACGACACGACGTCGTGGCCGATCGGCGTGGGGCACCCGTGCATGGCGTGCACCGAGCCCGCGTTCTGGGACGAGTCGTCGCCGATGTACGGGTGGATGGGGCAGGAAGGGTTGTCGGCTCCCACGGACCGTGACCGGCCCGACCAGGCGCTCGGCGTCGCGCTCGGTGTCGGCGGAGCCGTCGCTGCAGCCGGTGCCGGGGCCGCCGTGATGGCGCACCAGCATCGGCGCGAGGCGCAGGTTCCACCCCCGCGACGCGATGCTGAGGAGGACGGTGGTGACCCGTGACCCGTCTCGTGATCGACCCCGTCACCCGGATCGAGGGTCACCTGCGGATCGAGGCGGAGCTGGACGGCGACCATGTGCGGGAGGCGTGGGCGAGCGGCACGATGTTCCGAGGGATCGAGACGATCCTGAAGGGCCGGGATCCGCGCGAAGCGTGGCTCTACACGCAGCGGATCTGCAGCGTCTGCACGATGGTGCACGCGCTCGCGTCCGTGCGGGCCGTCGAGGACGCCTTGGGCATCCAGCCGCCCCCGCTCGCCGTGATCACGCGGAACCTGATCGCGGCCTTCCAGTACCTGCACGACCATGTGGTGACGTTCTTCCACCTCCGTGCGATCGCCGACTGGGTGGACATCACCGCCGCGCTGGAGGCCGACGTCGACGAGGCCGTCGCGATCGCCCAGGGGATGTCGGACTGGCCCGGGAACTCCCACGCGTGGTTCCGCACGGTCCAGGAGAAACTGCGGGCGTTCGCCGCGACCGGACTGCTCGGTCCGCTCGCGAACGGCTACTGGGGTCACCCGGGCTACACGTTGTCGCCCGAGATCGACCTGATGCTCGCGGCGCACTACCTCGAGGCCCTCGACTGGCAGCGTGAGGTCGTGAAGGCACACGCGGTCCTGGGCGGGAAGAACCCGGCGCTCCAGAGCTTCCTGGTCGGCGGGATGTCGCTGCCGGTCGACCCGAACAGCCCGAACGCCTTGAACGCCGAGAAGCTCGCGTTCCTGCGATCGCTCGCCGACGACGCACAGCGCTTCGTCGAGCACGTCTACCTGGCCGACCACGAGGCGGTGTCGATCGAGTTCAAGGAGTGGCGGGGGATAGGAGAGGGCACCGGCAACTTCCTGGCGTGCGGCGACTTCCCGCTGGATCCCACGGGCGACCCGACGAGCTTCGCCCTGCCCGGTGGCGTGATCGTGGGGCGCGACCTGTCGGATCTGCGCCCGTTCGAGCCCGAGCTGGTGACCGAGGAGGTCGCTCGCTCCTGGTACGAGGACGACGCCGGGCCGAGGCACCCGTCGGAGGGGAAGACCTCGCCCGACTACACAGGTCCGACCCCGCCGTTCGAGCAGCTCGACGTCGACGCCGCGTACACGTGGCTGAAGGCGCCCCGGTACGACGGGATGCCGATGGAGGTCGGGCCGCTCGCTCGAGTCCTCGTCGGCTACACCGCGGGTGTCCCTCGCGTACGTGAGCTCACGGACCGGCTCCTCGGGGACGTCGGGCTCAGCATGGAGGACATGTTCTCGACGCTCGGGCGCCGGATCGCCAGGTGGGTCGAGACGAAGTACCTGACCGAGCTGATCTTCACGTGGCTCGATCAGCTCGAGGAGGCGATGGCGAGCGGGGACACGACGATCCACGCAGGAGAGTGGGATCCGGCCCGTTGGCCGGCCGAGGCCCAGGGTGCGGGATTCCACGAGGCGCCGCGTGGCGCGCTCGGTCACTGGGTGTCGATCCGTGACGGCGCGATCGTCAACTACCAGTGCGTCGTCCCCACGACCTGGAACGCCTCGCCGCGCGACGCGGGTGGCACGCCGGGCCCGCTCGAGGCCGCGCTCGTCGGGACCCCGATCGTCGATCCGGAACGTCCGCTCGAGATCCTCCGTGTGCTGCACACCTTCGACCCGTGCATGGCGTGCGCGGTCCACGTCGTCGACGCCCGGGGGATGCCGGTCGGAAGCGTGGAAGAGATCCACTGAAGGGAGCGGCCCATGGATCGTCGTCGGTTCCTGAAGACGGCGACGGTCGGTGCGGGCCTCGCGGCGATGCCCGCGCCGGTCCGTGCGAGCCCCGCCGCGGACGAGCTCGCCGAGGAGCACGCCGCCGATCCCGCGCTGCTGATCGACCTCTCGCGGTGCACGGGGTGCGGCGCCTGCGTGAGCGCCTGCAAGCTCCAGAACGGCCAGCCGTGGAGGGCGGACCAGCCCGCCACGGGTCCCGAGGCCGAGCTGGCATCGGCGAACTGGACGATCGTCCGTTCGGTCGACGCGCCCGACGACGCGGGCATGAGGTACGTGAAGCGTCAATGCCTGCACTGCTTGGATCCGGCGTGCGTGTCGGCCTGCCCGGTCCGCGCGCTGCGGAAGGACCCCGGGGGACCGGTCACCTACGACGTGAACCGGTGCATCGGGTGCCGGTACTGCCTGATGGCGTGCCCCTTCGGCGTGCCCACCTTCGAGTGGGACGAGCCGATCTCGGGCGTCAGCAAGTGCACCTTCTGCGCAGAACGCACGACGCGGGGGGAGCCCAGCGCCTGCGCGGCGGCGTGCCCGAGCGGCGCGATCCGTTTCGGGCCCCGCGAGGAGCTGCTCGCCGAGGCGAAGGCGCGGATCGCGGCGGACGACCGCTACGTCGATCACGTGTACGGCGAGACGGAGGCCGGGGGCACCTCGGTGATGTTCGTCTCGGACGTCTCGTTCGCGGGGCTCGGCTTCGTCGGGGGACTGCCCGACCGGGCGCTCCCCGAGTTCACGTGGCAGATCAGCCGGTTGATCCCGCCGGCGGCGGCCGGGATGGCGGTCATCCTGACGGCGCTGTACCACCGTCGTCGCGTCCTCGAGGAGCGGGAGCGGCAGGAGGCGGAGCCGTGAGTGCACAGCCGATCGCTCCGCGCTCCGCGCTCCACGGGTGGACCTTCCGGATGACGCGGATCCGCATCGCCCTGCTCGCCGTGTTCGGGCTGGGCGCGGGCGTGATCGTGTACCGCCTGATCTACGGCCTCGGAGCGGCGACGAACCTGAGCGACGGCTGGCCGTGGGGCCTGTGGGTCTGGTGGGACGTCCTGACCGGCGTCGCGTTGGCGGGCGGCGGGTACTCCACCGCGCTGATGGTCCACTTCCTCGGTCGCGGTCGCTGGCAGGAGGTCGAGCGGGCGGCGTTCCTCACGTCGCTGATCGGCTACCTGATGGTGTGCGCGGGTCTCGTGCTCGACCTCGGGCGGTGGTTCAACGCGCCGACGGCCTTCTTCTTCTGGCAAGGGAACCCGCACTCCGTGATGCTCGAGCTGATCTGGTGCGTGAGCGGGTACACGGTGGTGCAGCTCGTCGAGTTCGGTCACATCTTCGTGGAGCGCGTGTCGATGCCCCGCCTGGCACGGGTGCTGGCGAAGATCTACGTGCCGGTGCTGATCGTCGGCATCATCCTGCCCTTCCTGCACCAGTCGGCGCTCGGGTCGCTGTACGTGATCGCGAACGGTCGACTGGACCCGCTGTGGTGGTCGATGCTGCTCCCGATCTTCTTCCTGATGTCGTCGTTCTTCGTGGGACCGGCGATGGTCACGGTCGAGGGCTCGCTCTCGTCGTGGGCGCACGGCCGGCGGCCCCCGATCGGCGTCCTGATCGAGATGGTCCGGTTCGCCGGATGGATCATGGTCGCCTACCTCGTCCTGAAGTTCGGCGATCTGATCGTGCGCGGGAGCCTGGGGGCGGCGTTCGAGGGCACCACAACCAGCCTGCTGTTCTGGCTGGAGATCGTCGCCGGTGTCGCCGTGCCGGCGGTGGTGTTCCTGCATCCACGTCTGCGCGCCTCGTTCCCGTGGCTCGTGACCGCCGCGTCGCTCACCGTCGTGGGGGTCGCCCTGAACCGGGCGAACGTCGTGTTCACCGCGATGGCCGAGGCCTCGCGCGGCGCCTCCTACGTCCCGTATTGGATGGAGGTGGCCGTGACCCTCGGTCTCATCGCCACGGGCGTGCTCCTCTACCTCTTCATCACGGAGAACTTCCCGATCCTGCCGCGCGAGGAGCCGCCGACGCCGAAACGTCGTGGGGACGTGTTGGTGCTCGGGGTCGGCAACACGCTGATGTCCGACGAGGGCGTGGGCGTGCGCGCGGCGGAGCTGCTCCGGGAGCGGGCACCCGGGGGCGTGAAGGTGCTCGAGGCCGGCACGCTCGGTCCGGAGCTGCTGCCCGACGTCGAGGCCGCGTCGCGCCTGCTGGTCCTGGACTGCGTCGATGCGGGGTGGACGCCGGGGACGATGGTTCGGATCGACGGCAACGAGCTCCGCGGACGTGCCTCGCCGACCCTGACGGCGCACGAGTTCGCGCTGGTCGACCTGCTCGGCCTGGCCTCGCTCCACGCGACCGCACCCGAGGAGGTCGTGGTCCTCGGGGTGCAGCCCGCGAAGATCGAGCCAGGGCTGGATCTGTCGCCCGAGGTCGAACGGACGGTGTCGCGACTCGCGGCCACCGGCCTCGCCGAGCTCGAACGGTGGCTCGGTGCCGAACGGTCGGCATCGACGCCCTAAGGCCGGTCCCGGGACCTTCCGGGACGTTGGACCGGGAGCGGTCGTGGATCCTCGGCGAGGCTACCTCCAGGATCCGTTCGGGCATGACAGGAGGAGCCGTGCACGACTACCACGCCATGACGAAGCTGATCGACCGGCTGCTGGCGAGTCCGGGGGATCCGCCGTCCGAGGTCCGGATCCAGGCCGGCCCCACCTTCACGCCCGAGGCGCTCTCCCAGGCCTACGAGATCCTCACGATGGGCACGCACCTCGAGGGGTCGCGTCTCGTCGTGGAGCCGACGGGCGAGGAGGCGAGGTGCCGCTCGTGCCACAAGCGGTGGACCGTCTCGGCGGAGAACTGCATCGGCGCGCTGTGCGTCTGCCCGTTCTGCGGCGCCCCCGGCCCGGTGCCGCGGACCCCGCACGTGGAGCTGATCGCCACGTCCTGAGCGCTGGGTCCGACCGCCGCGCGCGTGGGGGGCCGTGCGACCCCCTCGCTCGTCGTGGCTCCTGCCACCATGGACCCGAGGGCCCTGAAGGGACAGCGAGTGAGGTCGACGGTGACGTCCGCTCCGATCCTGGCGCGTTCGGTCGAGGTCCGTGGCGTGGTCCAGGGCGTGGGTTTCCGGCCGTTCGTCTGGCGTCTGGCGACCCGTCACGACGTGAAGGGCTGGGTCCGCAACGAGGGCGGTCGGGTCACGATCCACGCCGAGGGGAGCGCCGAGGCGCTCGAGGCGTTCACCGTCGCGCTGCGCGAGGAGGCGCCGCCGCTGGCTCGGGTGGATGACGTGGTGGTCGGGGCGGCGGCGCCGGGAGGGTTCCCGACGTTCGAGGTGGACGTGTCCACCGACGGCGCGGCGGGGGTGCGGCTCGTGTCCCCGGACGCCGCCACCTGTGCCGCATGTCTGGGGGAGCTGTTCGACCCGGCCGACCGTCGCTACCGGTACCCGTTCGTCAACTGCACCGACTGCGGGCCGCGGTTCACGATCATCGAGGCGCTCCCGTACGACCGCGAGCGGACCTCGATGCGGGCGTTCCCGATGTGCGAGGACTGCCGTCGCGAGTACGAGGATCCCGCCGACCGCCGGTTCCACGCCGAGCCGGTCGCGTGCCCGGCATGCGGGCCGCACCTGGCGCTGATCGGGCCAGGGTCGGCCGACGGACCGGCGCTGGAGGGCGCTGGCGGCGCTGCTGCTTGACGGGGCGATCGTCGCCGTGAAGGGGCTCGGCGGGTTCCACCTGGCGTGCGACGCGACGGATCCCGAGGTGGTCGCGCGGCTCCGTGACCGCAAGCGCCGGCCCGACAAGCCGTTCGCGGTGATGGTGCCGACGCTCACCGAGGCCCGCCGGTGGTTCGAGCCGACCCGGGCCGAGGCCGAGGCCCTGTCCTCGTGGCGGGCGCCGATCGTGCTGGTCGCCGACCGCGGCCGGCTGGCCACCGGGGTCGCGCCCGGTCACCGTCGCCAGGGCGCGATGCTCCCATCGACCCCGCTGCACCACCTGTTGACCCGCGAGGCCGGGGTCCCGCTCGTGATGACGAGCGGCAACGCGACCGACGAACCGATCTGCGTCGACGACGCCGACGCGTTCGAACGGCTGGCGCCGATCGCCGACACGTTCCTGGTCCACGACCGGGCGATCGTGGCCCGCTACGACGACAGCGTCGTGCGGGTCCGCACCGGCGCGTCCAGGCCGAGCGTCGTGCGGCGAGCACGCTCGTTCGCGCCGCACCCCCTCCCGCTCGTGCGGCACGTCGCGCGTCCCGTGCTGGGCACCGGGGCCGAGCTCCACGGGGCCTTCTGCCTCGCCGACGGCGACCGCGCGTTCCTGTCCCAGCACGTCGGAGACCTCGACTCGGAGGAGGCGATGGCCGCCTACCGAGAGGCGTACGACCGAGCACGCGGGGTCCTGCGGCTCGAACCGGAGGCGGTCGCCCACGACCTCCACCCGGACCTGATGACGACCCGGTTCGCCGAGTCGTTGGGGTTGCCGTGCGAGCCCGTCCAGCACCACCACGCGCACGTCGCCGCGACGATGGCCGAGCTGGGCCTCGACGGTGAGGTCCTGGGTCTGGCCTTCGACGGCCTCGGCTACGGCGACGACGGCACGATCTGGGGCGGCGAACTGCTCCACGCGGACCTGGCCTCGGCTCGTCGGGTCGGCCGCCTCCGGCCGGTGCGACAACCCGGTGGGGACGCGGCCACGAAGGCACCCTGGCGGATGGCGCTCGCCCACGCAGCCGCGGCCGGGATCGGCGACGAGGCGCTCGCGCTCCTGTCGCCCCCGCGCGAGGAGGGCGAGGTCGTGATCGGCCAGCTCTCGTCGGGGCTCGCCTCGCCGTGGACCTCGAGCGCCGGGCGGCTGTTCGACGCGGTGGCGGCGCTCCTCGGCGTGTGCCGCGAGCGTGCCACGTACGAGGGCCAGCCCGCGATGCTCCTGGAGCAGGCCGCGGACGACGAAACCCAGGACCCGTGGGAGGTCCCGGTGATCGAGGAGCCCGATCGCGGGCTCCTGCAGCTCGACACGCGCGGCCTGATCGTGCGGGTCGTCGAGGGTGTGCGCGCGGGTCGGCCGGCGCCGGTCCTCGCGGCGCGGTTCCACGCGAGCCTCGCCGAGGCCGCCGCCGACCTCTGCCGGGCCGCCAGGTCCTCGACCGGCGGCCTCGACCGCGTCGTGCTCGGCGGTGGCGTGTTCCAGAACGACCTGTTCACCACGGAGCTGACGGCGCGGTTGACCGCACGCGGCTTCCGCGTGTTCCTTCCCCGTGAGGTCCCGGTGGGCGACGGCGGGATCGCCCTCGGACAGGTGGCGGTCGCGGCCGCCCGGATGGAGGCGTGATCGAGATGTGCCTGGGCGTTCCCGGCAAGGTGACCGAGATCTTCGACCGCGACGGCATCCGGATGGGCTCCGTCGACTTCGGCGGGATCACGCGTGAGGCGTGCCTGGAGTACGCGCCCGAGGTCGAGGTCGGCGCACTGGGTCGTGATCCATGTCGGGTTCGCGATCAGCGTGGTCGACGAGGAGGAGGCGGCGCGCTCGTACGCGCTGCTCGCCGAGATGGACAACCTCGAGTACATCGATCTGCCGCAGGACCCCGAGGGCGTCCGCCCCGAGGCGATGTAGATGCGCTACCTCGACGAGTACCGGGACGACGCGGTCGCGAAGAAGCTGCTCGGGCAGATCGAGCAGGTCGCGACCCGTCCTTGGACGATCATGGAGGTCTGCGGCGGCCAGACCCACACGCTGATCCGCCAGGGGATCGACCAGGTGCTCCCCGCCGGGATCGAGCTGGTCCACGGCCCCGGCTGCCCCGTGTGCGTCACGCCGCTCGCGCTGATCGACGAGGCGATCGACATCGCGAAGCGGCCCGACGCGATCGTGTGCTCGTTCGGCGACATGCTCCGCGTCCCCGGCTCCGCCGAGGACCTCTTCATGGCCCGCGCGGCCGGCGGCGACGTCCGCGTCGTCTACTCGCCGCTCGACGCCCTCGAGGTCGCCCGCCGCAACCCCGAGAAGACCGTCGTGTTCTTCGCGGTCGGCTTCGAGACCACGGCGCCGGCGAACGCGATGGCCGTGAAACAGGCGCATCGTCTGGGGATCGAGAACTTCGCGCTGCTGGTGGCGCACGTCCTGGTCCCGCCGGCGATCACCGCGATCCTCGTGTCGCCGGGGAACCGCGTGCAGGGGTTCCTCGCCCCCGGCCACGTCTGCGCGGTCCAGGGCTGGCGGGAGTACGAGCCGATCGCGCGCGACTTCGGCACGCCGCTGGTCGTCACCGGGTTCGAGCCGGTCGACCTGCTCGAGGGCATCCTGATGCTCGTGCGTCAGCTGGAGGAGGGTCGGTCCGAAGTCGAGAACCAGTACGTCCGCGCGGTGGTCCGCGACGGGAACGAGCCCGCGATGCGCGTCGTCGACGAGGTCTTCGAGACCGCCGACCGCGCCTGGCGGGGGATCGGCGTGATCGAGCGCAGCGGCCTGAAGCTCCGCCCGGAGTACTCGCATCACGACGCAGAGGTCCTGTTCCCGCGCCCCGAGGGTCACGTGCCCGCGAGCGAGTCCGAGGTCTGCATCGCCGGCGAGGTCCTGCGCGGCCGGGCGAAGCCCCACGAGTGCCCGGCGTTCGGCGTCGAGTGCACCCCCGAGCGCCCCCTCGGCGCCCCGATGGTCTCGAGCGAGGGCGCCTGCGCCGCGTACTTCCTGGCCGGCCGTCGGCGCGAGGAGGCGACCGCATGACGGTGGAGGACTTCACGATGTCCTGCCCCGTGCCGCTGCCCCCCGGCGACCGGATCCTGCTCGGCCACGGCTCCGGCGGGAAGCTCACCCGCCAGCTGATCGCCGAACTGTTCGCCCCGGTGTTCGCCGACGACGAGCTCGCGCGCCTGGGCGACGCCGCCGTCCTCGACCTCCCCGGGGGCCAGCGGCTCGCGTTCACGACCGACGCGTTCGTCGTGCAGCCCGCGTTCTTCCCCGGCTCGAACATCGGCGAGCTCGCGATCAACGGCACCGTGAACGACCTCGCGATGATGGGCGCCGAGCCCCTCGCGCTCTCCGCCGCGCTGATCCTCGAGGAAGGCCTCGAGATGGCGGCCCTCGGGACGGTCGTCGCGAGCATGAAGGACGCGTGCGATACGGCCGGCGTCCGTCTGGTCACCGGCGACACGAAGGTCGTCGAACGTGGGGCCGCCGACGGCCTGTACGTGACGACCTCTGGGATCGGGCTGATCCCCGAGGGGATCGACGTCGGTCCCGAGCATGCCCGCCCCGGCGACGCCGTGATCGTGACCGGCCCGATCGGCTCCCACGGCGTCGCGGTGATGAGCCGCCGCGCCGGGATCGGGTTCGAGTCGGCGCTCGTGAGCGACACGGCCCCGCTCACGGGGCTGGTCCGCGCGATGCTCGCCGCCGGCGAGGTCCGTACCTTCCGCGACGCGACCCGCGGCGGCGTCGCGAGCGTCCTGAACGAGCTCGCCGAAGCGAGCGGCGTCTCGATCGTGGTCGAGGAGGGAACGTTCCCCTTGCTTCCGCCGGTGAAGGCAGCGTGCGAGATGCTCGGCCTCGACCCCCTCTACGTCGCGAACGAAGGCGTCGCGGTGGCGGTGGTCGCCCCCGAAGACGCCGAGGCGGTCGTGGCCGCTGCCCGGACCCAGCCGACGGGGGAGCACGCCGCGATCGTCGGCACGGTCGGGGATGGACCGGCGTCGGTCGGCCTCAGGACTGGCCTCGGCACGACGAGACCCCTGATCCTCCTCGCCGGCGACCAGCTCCCCCGGATCTGCTGATCTCAGGTGCTTCGACCGTGTCAGTGGCGCGTGGGAGGCTTCACCCGTTCGAGGAGGCCCGTCGTGATGGCAGATCAGCCGAACCGGTACGAAGACGAAGAGATCCAACCGATGAGCCGGGATGAGCTCGACACGCCCGCGATGAGGGCGCGCATCGAGATCGCGAAGCAGCGGGCAGCGAGAGGTCGCGTCAGCGGCGAGGGTTCTACCGCGGACGATCTCGAGGAGCTCGCCCGTGAGCAGCGTCGGCTGGCAACTCGAACCTGACTCCGAACGCGAGATCCTTCTCCCCTGGCTCGACGGCGAGGCCGACCTGGTCACACGGCTGGCCGTCCTCGAGTACCTGGCCGCACTGCTGAGGAGTCCGCTCCGCCCCGGGCTGGAGGATGGGCACTCCGGCGTCTTCTCCATCGCGCGCGTGCCGGGAACCACCGTAGGGATGGTGCGGACCCTCGATCTCGAAGAGCGTCATGTGGTGCTGGCATACATCAGTGCCTGAACGGAAACCACGCCAGGGACCTAGGGGCTCGTGACGAACGAGGTCCTCCAGCAGTACCCCGTGACGACCCGCTCGTGCTCGTGTGACCGGCTGGGCTTCCTCCGCTGACATCCAGGCTCCGACGCCTCGCCCGGTGCTTCGCCAACGATGATCCAGGTTGGGGGATGCTCAGCAGTCGATCGCCGCGGCGAGCGCGTCGCACAGTTCAGCGATCCGTGCCGGCCCGAGGCCGCCCATCCGGCGGACCAACATCGAGCGCGGGAACACGGTCACCCCGTCGAACGCGGCGACCGAGTCGACCGGGAGGCCTTCGTCGCGCCCGACCCTCAGTTCGGTCGGGATGCCGCGCGTCGTCCTGGTCACGGGTGCCACGAGGATCGTTCGCATCACGGGGATCGCGTCGTCGCGCGTGATGACCAGGTAGGGGCGCCCCTTCGCATCCGGGGTCTCGCCCCACCAGATCTCACCCCGAGCGGGGAGGGTCACCACGGTTCCTCTTCGATCGAGCGGATCGCTGCGGCGGTCGCGGCTGCCACCTCCGCGTCGGTCTGCGGGACCCGCTCGTAGCCTTCGACGATGCTCCGTCCGAGCGAACGTCGCCGCTCGGCGTCCACGAGCTGCTCGATCGCCGCTCGGACGGCTTCGGCGCGGGTGGGGAACCGTCCCGACGCGACCAACCCATCGAGTGCGGCCGCGAGGTCGTCGCTCATCCGGATCGCGAACTGTTCGCCCACGTCACCGAGCGTAGCACGGTGGGATGCGGAACGGGATGCGGAACGGGTCACGCCCCGATGGTAGGCGCAGGGTCCGACACCCCCTGATCAGCGGATCTCGAGTGCGAACCGCAGTGCTCGGTCGAGCACCGGGAGGTCCTCGGGCGCGAGCGTGCCGAGCCTGCGACCGAGCGCCGACTTCGGGATCGTCTGCAGCGAGTCGCAGTTCGCGACGGACGTGGTCCGCAGGCCGTGCGTCGCGTCGAGCGGTACCTCGCTCGCGATCCCTCGAACCGTCCGGGTGACCGGCGCGACCGTGACGGCGCTGCGGACGGCGATCGCGGCCGATCGGGTCACGAGCAGGACGGGCCGCCGGCCGACAGGCTGCGGGAGTGCTGCGAGGTAGAGGTCACCCCGGCGCATCGCCTCACCGATCGGGCCAGACCTGCAGCGCACGGAGCGCCGCGTCGTCGTCGAGGTCCTCCGGCGTGAGCCGATAGGCCTCGGCGTAGCGCAGGTCCTGGAGTCGCTCTTCCACGGCCCGCAGGTAGAGGTCGATCGCCTCGCGGATCAGCTCGCTGCGGCTGCGCTCGGCGCCGACGATCCGATCGAGCGCCGCGACCTGGGCGTCGTCGAGCTGCACGAGCACCTGTTTCCTCGCCACGCTCCACATCGTAGCATATGGTCTACCATATGGTTCTGCCGCGGTCCGTGATGGACGTCACGTTCCGGCGATCCCGTTCGGGGTGGACGAGCTCATCCGCACCCGAGATCGTGGCCGGGATGGACGGGGTCGGCATCGCGCGGCAGGATGGCCGAAGGATCGTGATCGCCGGTGGCCTCGGCGGGGAACGAAGGGTTCGTCCTCCTGCGGCACCGAGGCTGAGGGGTCTGATGGAACCAGAACACGACTGGGTTCGGATCGATGGCCGCGACCTCGCGGAGCTCGAAGACCGCCGCCGCGTCTTGGAGCAGGGCCGTCGCGGTGGGTACCAGATCGCCGCCGTCGATGCCTTCCTCGACGAGGCTGTCGACTCGATCCGGTCGTTGATCGACGAGAACGTGGCCCTCCGCGCCGGCGCCGACCCTGGCGCGCTGTGGGGTCAACGGGCCCGCATCGACGCCATGGACGTGCGGAACGTGACCTTTCCCGTCGCTCCGCCCTGGAAGACGGGCTACCGGATGCGGCCCGTGGACGAACTCCTGGAGGCGATGTCGGTCGCCCTCGCTCGGCTCCACTCGGAGAACGAACGTCTCAAGGAGTGACCGTCGATGCGAACCGGGGTGGCGCAGGGCTCGTGATCGCGTTCGTCCCCCTCTCGACGATCGATCCGGCGGAGATCCAGGCGCTGTGGGCCGATCCCCGGGTGGTGGCCCACATGCCCCTGGCCGATCCCGAGCCGTGGACGGTGGACGATGCGCGGGAGTGGGTCGCCGGCAAGGAGGCGATCGCCGAGGAGCACGGGTACGGGCCGCAGGCGATCGTGATCGACGGCTCGTTCGCGGGATGGGGTGGCATCGAGCCCGACGGCGACGGGGCGTCGATCTCGCTCGTGCTGCTGCCGTCGCGCTGGGGACGGGGGCGGGCGATCCTCGAGCTCCTCCTCGAGCAGGCGTTCGTCGAGCGCGGCCTCCCGTACGTCCTGGTCGAGTTCCCGCCCACCCGGACGCGGGTGCGAGGCTTGCTGCGACTCGGGTTCCGCCAGGTCGGCGAGCGGACGATCGAGGGCGAGCGCTTCGTCGTGTTCCGGCTCGACGCGCCCGGCGCGACCGCTCCGCACGACCACCGGTAGGCTGGCCGCCATGCCCCGCCGGAGCCACGACCGGTTCGACGCCCTCGTCGAGGAGGCGATGGAGAACCTCCCCGACTGGGTGATCGAGGAGATGGACAACGTCCGCGTGTTCGTCGAGGACGAGCCACCGAAGGACCAGCCGACGCTCCTCGGGCTGTACCACGGGGTCCCGCTCGACGACCGCAACGCGTACTACTCGGGCGTCCTACCCGACACGATCACGCTCTACCGCTCGACGATCGAGCGCGCCGCCGGCGACGACGAGGACGAGCTGTACGACACGATCTTCCACACGCTCGCGCACGAGCTGGCGCATCACTTCGGGATCGACGACCAGCGGCTCCTGGACATCGATGCGTACTGACGAGGGCTGGATGCAGCGCGCGATCGAGGTCGCCCGAGGCTGCCTGGTCCACGACGACGTGCCGATCGGCTGCGTGATCGTGAAGGACGGCGTCGAGATCGCCGCGGCGGGGAACGAGCGCGAGCTCCGCGAAGACCCGACCGCGCACGCCGAGATCCTCGCGCTCCAGCTGGCGGCCGCCGAGACCGGCCACTGGCGTCTGGAGGGTTGCACCCTGTACGTCACGCTCGAGCCGTGCGCGATGTGCGCGGGCGCGATCGTCCTCGCCCGCGTCCCACGCGTGGTCGTCGGCGCGCCCGACCCGAAAGCCGGCTTCGCCGGTTCGCTCGGCAACCTCGTCCAGGACGACCGCCTGAACCACCGTGTCGAGCTCACGTCCGGCGTCCTGGCCGAGGAGTGCGGCGAGGTCCTGCGCTCTTTCTTCCGGGAGCGACGCTAGATGGTCCGGTGGGACGGCCAGGTCGTCCTGACGACCCCACGCTTGCTGCTGCGCACGTGGCGGGAGGACGATCTGCCCCTCTACGCGGCGCTGAACAGCGATCCCGAGGTCGTGAAGTACCTGGGTGGACCGCTCACTCGTGAGGGCTCCGACGAGATCGCCGAGTGGGCGCAGCACGTGTTCGAGACCGAAGGGATCGGGCTGCTCGCCGTCGAGCGCCGCGAGGACGGCGCGTTCCTGGGGATGTGCGGGCTGCACCATCAGTCGTCGGTCCCCGACGAGGTCGAGGTCGCGTGGCGGCTCGCCTATGAACACTGGGGCCACGGCTACGCGACCGAGGCGGCCACGGCCTGGCTGGACCACGGCTTCGACGCGCTCGGTTTCCCCGAGATCATCTCGATCACCGATCCGCCGAACGTCCGGAGCCTCGCCGTGATGCGTCGCCTCGGGATGACCTTCGAGCGCGAGGCCCGGATCGAGGACGGGGGCGAGGTCTTCGACGCGGTCATCTACTCGATCACCGCCGGGAGATGGAGGGCTCGCCGGGGCGCGCCCCCATAGCGGGCCGAAGGGCCCGGCGAGCGCGTGCCGGAGGGCGGTATCCGGTGTCGGCGGACGGGCCCACCCTCGTCGCCAAGGAGGCGCCGCCATGCCCAGATGGGAAGCGTTCGTGCAGTGCCCCGGGTGCGGGTTCGACCTCGCGACCGGGGACGGAGAACGCTCGTGCTCGTGGGGTGATTGCCCCTACCTGCCCGAGGACCTCGACGTGTTCTGTCCGAACTGTCGGTTCAACTTCTTCACGATGCAGGGCAACGCGCAGTGCGGGAAGCCCTGGACCTGTGAACACAGCGAGGATCCCCGCGGCCACGTCGAGAACCTCCGGACGTGGCTGGGGAACCAGGCGTGACCGGAAGCTAGCGCTGGAGCCGCGCCTGCACCGCGGCGTCGATCCGTTCGCCGACCGCGGGGAAGTCGTGGCGGATCGAGTCGAACTCGCGGGTCGTCATCACGGCGAGCTTCATCGGCGTCGCGGAGACCACCGTGGCGGTGCGCCGATCGTCCTCGACCAGCGCGATCTCGCCGAAGAAGTCCCCCGGTCCGAGGCCGGCGATCCGCTCGCCCAGCCGCTCGACGTCGGCGGTCCCTTCGAGGATCACGAAGAACTCGTGGGGCAGGCTGCCCTGGTTCAACAGGTGGTAGCCGGCCGGCACCTCGACGACGTCGGCCCACTGCGCCACCCGCTCGAGTTCCTTCTTCGCGAGCCCATCGAACAACGGGACCCCTCGCAGCTCTGCCGCGTCCATCGCACCCCCTTCGCTCCGGCGCATCCTGCCACGTCGCGGCGGGTCGAGCCAGCCGGGGTGCCTTGCTAGACTCGACGACGGAGGCGTGCCGGAGCGGCCGAACGGGACCGCCTCGAAAGCGGTTAGGGGCCTGATACGTCCCTCGCGTGTTCAAATCACGCCGCCTCCGCGTCCGAACGGGCGGGCCTGACGGGCCCGCCCGTTCCGCGTCCGGGTCACATCTCGAGGTTCAAGGGTTCCCGTTCGCGTCCGATACCTGTCCTCGACCCGAACGCGGAAGGACGGGGATGACCGCACGCGCCCGGGCACGTCTCCTGATCGTGCTCGTACCCATCATGCTGACGACCCTCGGCGTGCCTCCGGCGCGGGCCGAGACGGCCGTCGACCGCGCGCTCGCTGAACGCTCGAGCGTCGTCTCGGAGCTGAAGTCGTTCCGAGAGGGCTCCACCGAGCGGGTCGGTGCGTTCCGTGCGCTGATCGCGCACTCGACCGATCTCCTGCGTCGCGATCCCGGGTTCGGGCTCCTGGTCACGTCTCGACACTGGCACGGCGTCGTGCGCGAGGCGCGCGGTGCGCTCCTCGCGCGTCTGGACGCCTACACGACATGGCGGAGCCGGCGGATCACCCGGCTGGAGGCGGAACGGGACGACATCACGGAGTGGCTCGCCACCGTCGGAGCGTTCCGCGTCTGCCCGGTGCCCTCCGCGACCGAGATCCACGACAACTTCGGGTACACCGTGCGTCTTCCCGGCGTGCCGGTCCACGTCCATCAGGGCAACGACCTCATGGCGGCGATGGGCGCGCCGATCCTCGCACCCTTCGACGGCGAGGCGTGGTCCACCTCCAGCGAACTCGGCGGACTCAGCGTGTACGTCCGCGGCGACCACGGCACCGTCTACAACGCGCACCTGTCGGCGCTCGGGACGGTGGGCAGGGTCCGTGCCGGCGACCTGATCGGGTACGTGGGCGTCACCGGTGACGCCGTCGGTCCCCACGATCACCTGTCGTGGTACCCGGGGGACGGCGACGCTGCGGATCCGTATCCGCTCCTCGCGGCGGCGTGCCTCGGGGATCGCTCGTGATGCGCGTCCGGTGGTCCCGCCCTCAAGGGCGCGACGCCGGATGCCGTTGCCACGTGGGGATGGGTCGTCGACGTCGGATCGTTCTGCTGATCGCCCTCGTGAGTGCGGTGATCTCCGCGGCTCCTGCTGCCGCTTCGATCCCTCGAGGCCGTTTCGGGGTCGGCGACTCGATCATGCTGTCGTCCTCCGACGAGCTCGCCACCTACGGGATCGGTGCCGATGCCGAGGTCGGGCGCCAGTTCCCCGAGTCCTTCGCGGTCGTGCGACGCCTCGCGCGGCGCGAGGAGCTGCCGCGCAACCTGATCGTCCATCTGGGCACGAACGGGTACGTCCAGCCGGAGGACTGCGACAAGCTCGTGTCACTCGCGCCCGGACGCCGGATCTTCCTCACGTCGGTCCGTGTGCCGCGTGACTGGCAGGATCCGAACAACGACGTCCTGAACGCCTGCGCCGCGCGGCACGACCGGGTCTTCATGGTGCGCTGGGCGGCGGAGAGCAGGAACCACCCGGAGTGGTTCGCCTCCGACGGCTACCACCTGAACCCGACCGGGCAGCAGGCGTACGCCGACCTGCTCTACGGGGACGTCCGAGAGGTGCTCCGAGCCCTGCGTCGACGCTGATCGGACGGCGCGCCGTCGTCGAAGCCCCGTCCTGAGGCGCCCGCGTGCCTCGGTACACTCGACCCGGTGGCCTGCCCGAGCGGCCGAAGGGACACGCCTGGAAAGCGTGTAGGGGGGCTAACTCCCTCGAGGGTTCGAATCCCTCGGCCACCGCTTCTGTGATGTCTCGAGACATCGTGGACACCTGTCTCGGGACATCGTTGCACGCTCACCTGGCCTGGTAGTCGCGTGTCGGGTCCAGGGTCAGCTCCCGCAGCAGCTCGCCGTCTTCGGTGATCACCCGGATCTCGAGGTCCCTCGCGAGCACGAGCACCCGTGTGCCCGCGTGTTCACGACCGATCCCGATGTGGTGCAACCGGCTGCGGTGACGAAGCGTGAGCTTGCCGTAGCGGTCGATCCGGTCGTGGCGCACCCGGTAGTGGGGCGAGATCTGCATCCCAGGTCCGAGCGGGTGAGCCTTCGGCCGGGCTGTGTAGGCCTGCGACGGGGTGTGTCGGGCGAGCGCGCGGTGAGGGCGCACGTCGTTGTAGTAGGCACGGAAACGGTCGATCTCGGCCTGGAGCTCCTCGGGCGTGCGTGCCGGGCGCTGCTTGGCGAGCCAGCGCTTGAGGCTCTGGTGGAACCGCTCCACCTTCCCGCAGGTCTGCGGGTGATAGGTCCTGGAGCGCACGTAGCGGATCCCGAGCGAGGCGAGCTCGACCTCCAGCACCGAGCGTCCCCCACGAGGAGCTCCGGTGAACACCGCCCCGTTGTCGGTGAGCAGCTCGCTCGGGGCTCCGTGGGCCGCAACGCATCGGTGGAACGTCTCCACGACCCCGGCAGCCCTCGTGTGGCGCCTCGCGTCGCACGCGAGCGCGAACCGGGAGTGATCGTCGATCACGTTCAAGATCTCGACGTGGGTACCGTCGACGAGTGCCCAATGCGTGACGTCGGCCTGCCAGCGTTCGTTCGGCATCTCGGCCTCGAACCGCACGAACGATGAGCGCGGTCGCTTCTGTGGCTGGGGGGTGATGAAGCCGCGCCGGGTCAAGATCCGCCAGATCGTCGAGGGTGCGGGGCTCGCGCCGTGGAGCTCGCGCAGATGATGCGCGATCGTGTGCGCGCCGGCATCGAGCCCCTGGTCGGCCAGGGCCTTGCGCAGCACGATGATCTGCTCCTCGATGTCGGGCGAGATCCGCGATGGGCTCGAGCGTGGTCGCCGTGATCGAGGCTCGAGACCCTCCTCGCCCTCGGCATCGAAGCGTCGGACGAGTTCGTGCACCCACTGCCGAGACACCCGGTAGTCGCGGGCGACCTCCGCCTTCGAGCGCCCCTCGATCCGCACCGCCGTGACGACCAACCGCGCCAACGACACCGACATCGCTCCACCCCCTCGCCTGGGGTGTCAACGATGTCGTGAGACACCTGTCAACTATGTCCTGGAACCAGACACCTCGGCCACCGCTTCGAGATCCGAGCGCTCGCACGGAGAGCCGGCACCCGGTAGCGTCACGCGGATGGGTTCGGTCGACGCCGCCAAGCGTCTGTTGTTGGGGCGGGCGATCACGAGTGCGAAGGCGGAGCATCAGTTGCTCCCGAAGACGCTCGCGCTGCCCGTCTTCGCCTCTGACCAGCTCTCGTCGGTTGCCTACGCGACCGAGGAGATGATGCTCGTCCTGGCGCTCGCGGGCGCTGGTGCACTCCTGTTGAAGGTGCCCCTCGCACTGGGGGTCGGTGCCCTGCTGATCATCGTGATCGTGTCGTACCGGCAGACCGTCAAGGAGTACCCGCGAGGCGGGGGATCGTACATCGTGGCGAGGGAGAACCTGGGCACGATCCCCGGACTCACCGCGGCGGCCGCGATCCTCACGTCCTACGTCCTCACGGTCGCCGTCAGCGTCACCGCGGGGGCGATCGCGGTCACCTCCGCGATCCCGGAGCTCGCCGACGCGAAGGTATGGCTCGCGGTGGCCTTCATCGTCGTGATCACGATCGCCAACCTCCGTGGCGCGAAGGAGGCCGGGACCTTCTTCGCGATCCCCACGTACGGGTTCGTCTTCGTGGTCATGACCACGCTCGCGTACGGGGCGTGGCGGTGCGCGACCGAGGGCTGCCCCCGCGCCGACACGGCCGAACTGGAGCTCGAGGCCGTCGCGGGGCTCTCGGTCTTCCTGGTGGCACGTGCCTTCTCGTCGGGCGCGACGGCCCTGACGGGGGTCGAGGCCATCGCCGATGGGGTGCAGGCCTTCCGCCGGCCGCAGTCGAGGAACGCCGCGGCCACCCTTGCCGTGATGGGTGCCATGAGCATCCCGATGTTCCTGGGCATCACCGCCTTCGCGACCCTCCTGCACGTTCGGGTGGACGAGGAGATCGCCGCGACGCGGTCCGTCCTGTCCCAGGTGGGACAGACGATCCATGAGGGCGGAGCGGGATTCATCGTCCTGCAGGTCTTCACCGCCCTGATCTTGATCCTCGCCGCCAACACGGCCTACCAGGACTTCCCGCGGCTCTCGTCGATCTTGGCCAGGGACCGCTTCATGCCGTCCCAGTTCCGGAACCGCGGGAACCGGCTGGTGTTCTCGAACGGGATCGTCGCCCTGTCGCTCCTCGCAGCCTTGCTCGTATGGCTGTTCGGGGCGAACCTCAGTCGGCTGATCCAGCTGTACGTCGTCGGCGTCTTCACCGCGATCACCCTGTCGCAGACGGGGATGGTGCGGCGGATGTGGACCCGTCGCCCGGAGGGCTGGCGTCCGAAGGCCCTCATGAACGCGATCGGCTCGGTGACCACCGGAGCCGTCCTCGTCGTGATCATCGCCACGCGCTTCATGCTCGGCGCATGGATGGTCGTCGTCGCGGTCCCGATCATCATCGTGTTCTTCCTGACGGTCCACCGTCACTACGAGCACGTGCACGCGCGACTGAGGACGGGTGGTCTTACCCCTGGCAGCGCTGGGGCGAACACGTTCGTTCTGGCGGTGAGCGATCTGAGCGCGGCGACCACGAACGCCGTCTCCTACGTGCTCAGCACCAGGTCGGAGCGGGTGATCCCTCTCTACGTGGGCGATGGCGCGGACTTCGATGAGGTGCGCCAGGGCTGGGGAGCGATGGCTCCGAGCCTTCCCCCGCTCACCCGCCTGGACCGCGACGGCCGGAAGCTCCGGCCGGCGCTGCGCACCTACCTCAGGGAGCATCGCGAGGGATCCAACGACTTCCTGACGCTCGTGCTGCCGGAGTGGGTCGGCACACGGTCCGCGAGGGAGTACGTCCGCGAGCGCTCCACGCTCCTGCTGAAGGCGTCGCTCCTGTTCGAGCCGGGCATCGTCGTCGCCGACGTCCCTCTGTTGCCGTCGGAGGTGGACGATGCGGAGGCGCGCAGGCACCGTCCGGTCGCGCCCCGGCGCTCGGTGGTGATCGTGCCGGTCCCGGGCGTTCACGACGGCGTCGTGCGTGCGGTCGACTACGCCTCGTCACTCCGGGCGGCCAAGGTCGAGGCCGTCTTCTTCGCGGCCGACCCTGAAGAGGTTCCCGTCGTGGCCACCCAGTGGTCGGCAGGTGAGATGGAGGTGCCGCTCGCGATCGTCGACGCTCCGTTCCGCGACATCGGCCCGCCGCTCCTCGACGAGGTCCGCTCTCACACGTCGACCCCCGGCACGATCGTCACCGTCGTCCTGCCGGAATCCGTCGTGGAGCGGTGGTGGGAGCACCTGCTCCACAACCAGACGGGGCTCTACATCAAGCGACTGCTGCTGTTCGAGCCCGGCGTCGTGGTCACGAGCGTGCCGTTCCACGTGACGCCGGGCCACGCGACGGCTGTCCCGGCCGTCGCGACCGGGTGACCGGTGGGTTCACGCCAGGTCCTTGCGGAAACCCGTGTAGGACCGGCGTACGCGCATCCCCACGCGCTCGTACAGTGAGAGCGCGCCCGTGCGTGAGTCGGTCGAGAGCCCGCATTTCTGCTTGCCCTGCTCGTGGAAGGCCACGAACACCTCGTGCAGCAGGGTTCGCGCGATCCCTCGGTGACGGTGGGTCGCCTTCGTCGCGACCATCTGAACCCAGCCTTCGTCGGCGCTCGCGTAGTCGAACGCCAGGGCGGTGCCGACCAGCTCGTCCCCGTCGAACGCCAGCCGCGACAGGTGCGGTGCGAACGACCCGTGCGCGATGCCGTACCGCGCCCACTCCTCGAAGGTGGACGGCTCTCGGTCCGGCCACTCGTTGAAGGCGTCCTCGACCAGCCGGTACGTGGCCTGCGCGTCCTCGTCGCCGTAGGCGCGGATCGTGATGCCGGGCGGGGTCTCGATATCGGGTGGGTCGCCGTCCTCGTAGGAGACCTGCAGGATCCACGAGACGTGCCCGACCTCGTAGCCGTGCGCACGGAACAGCTCGGCGGCGCCGGTGTTGGCGTCCGTCACCGTCTGGCGCACGCGCGGCTGCCCGGTCTCTCGGGCGCGGGCCTCCGTCCAGGCCAAGAGCGCCGTCCCCAGGCCCCGGCCCCGGTGCTCGGGATGGACGTCGGCCTCGGCCCGCTCCTTGTCGACCTCCCCCCATGCGACGGGTCGGTCGCCCTCGAAGACCACGACGCAGTCCTCGGGCCGATGCGCCGAGCGTGCGAACGTACCGGCGATGTCGTCGGGGTCGATCTCGACCACGCCGTCGTCGGCGAGCTCGGCGGCCGCGATCAGGTCGGTGATCGTCAGGAGGTCACCCGCATCGGCGGTGCGCCAGGTGTATCCGTCGGGGAGCGCGAGATCGGCCATCAGGCGGACGAGGGTAGCCAACCGGGGCACGGGTCGGGGGCGACCGGGCCGGGGAGGGTCTCGCCCGAGGTGAGCGAGCGCCACACGTCGTCGAAGTCGGTCCACGCTCGGAACGGGACACCGTCGCGCTCGCACCATCCGACGAGCGCGTCCTTCGCGAACGTGACGTCCGCGTACAGCGCGCCGTACCGGTCGGTCTGCCCCTCGCCGACGAACGCGACGGGGCCCTTCGAGCGGGCTTCCAGGACGGCGCGCATCTTGCACGTCCCGCATCCGACGCACTCGCCGTGCCCGCTGCCGAACGCGATCCGCGGCTCCTGACCATCGAGCCAGGTGTTCGTGATCACGTCGACACCGTCGATCCCGGCAAGTGCCATCAGCGGCGGGATGTAGAACCCGAACCCGTCAGATACGAGCGTGACCGGCACCCCTGCCTCACGGCAGCGCTCGACGAACGGCCCGAACGTCGGGTCCATCGGGCAGTGCTCGTGCGCGAACGCCAGGAGCGTCGCGAGGTCGCCACGGATCAGCCCCGCCTGCGCGGTGATCGCGGTGCGCAGCCCGATCTCGCCGCGATCGACGGCGTCGTCGTACTCCGGCCACGAGGGCTCCCCGAACTCGATCAACAGATGCTCGGCGACGTCGTGCAGGCACGCCGTCCCGTCGAAGTCCACCAGGACCGCCCCGACGGGAAGCACGTCAGACATCCGACGGACCGCCCGGGTACGCGTCGGGGGTCTCTTCGGCATCGGCAGGGAGGGACTCGGGGACGCGCAGTTCCACGTACCCGCACGACCCGCAGACGAGGATCCCCAAGGGGAGTAGGTCCTCCCTCAGGTCGGCCCATCCGGAGAGGAAGAGGCTCCAGGGCCCCCGCATCCCTCCTGTCCGGAACGTCGTCACGCCCATCACGTCCATCGCCGTCCCACAGCGCAGGCATGGATCCGTCGTGGCCATCGTCCCTCCTCGTCGGTCGGGCCGAAGCCTACGCTGTCGGTATGGACGCAGAGCGGCTCGTGCGTGCGGTCGCGGCGGCGCACCGTCGCCGGACCGGACTGGTCCCCGGGGGCCGGGTGATCGAGGTCGACGGGCTGGCGGTCCAGGTGACCGGCCTCCCGGATCCCTCGATGAACTTCTGCACCGTCGAGCGGGAGCCAGACGACCCGGACGCCGCCGTGGAGGGTGCCGGGAAGGTCCTAGGCGACATCGGCATGCCGTTCGGTATCGATCTGCCGGTGGGGCGGTTCCGGGGTGTCGAGCGAGCGGTGCAGCATCGCGGGTTCCGCCCGCTGTGCGTCCGGCCCGTGATGTCGGCGTCCGCCGGGAGGCTCCCCGCGCTCGCCCCGCCGTGGGAGGCAGAGCTCGACCGTGTTCGGAGCGACGAGGACCTCGCCGCGATCGCCGACGTGGACGCCGAGGTGTTCGGGTTGGACCCGGCCGTGGCGCGCGGGCTCTACGCGCAGCCGATGCTCGAGGACCCCGACGTCGCGGTCGTGCTGGCGCGGCTCGAGGGAGAGCCGGTCGGGGGGGCGTTCGCGATCCGCCTGGACGGGACCGTCGGGGTGTTCGGGGTCGCGGTCCTGCCGTCGGCGCGGCGGCGTGGGATCGGCGGCGCCCTCACTTGTGCGGCGGTGCGGGCCGTCGGGTTGCCCGACGACGTCGCGTGGTTGTTCCCCGACGGCGACGCCCGTCCGCTCTACGAGCGGCTGGGCTTCGCCGTCGGTGACCCGTGGGAGGTCTGGGCCGGCTGAGGGCTACGCGGCCGGCTCTTCGGGTGCCGCGCCGTCGATGATCGGCCGGTCGCCGAGCGGCTCGTCCAGCGTGATGACCACGCGCTTCGCCACGGCGATCTCGATACAAGCGACCGGCTCGTCGGTCGGGGCGGAGCCCTCGAACAGCGTGATGATCACCGCACCCCCGTAGGCCACGTCGACGTGGTCCAAGACGTAGCAGGGCTCGACGCCGGACCAGAAGTCGATCGTCACGGTTCGCCCGTCGTCACCGACCGTCGCCGTGTCGAACACCCGCGCGTAGACGTTCGTCATCCCGGGGGTCGGCTCGACGACCTGGGGGTCGATCGGCTCCGTCGGGAGCGGTGCCGGGTTCTCGCCGTCGGGTCCTTCGACGGTGTCGTCGCAGTCCGGCGTGCCCACGATGCACGCGCCCATCGCGCCGCCTCCGGTCCCGGGGCTCCCGGGTTCGATGCCGCCCCCGCCGTCGGGTTCCTGTGCGGCGGGGGGCACCGGGTCGTTGCTGTCGGCGAAGGCGACGGCTGCCACCAGCAGCACGCCGAGCGCCACCACGATCGCGATCGTCGCTCGCAGGGAAGTGCGCATCTCGTCCGTCCTTCCTGTGATCCGGCCTAGTGACCGACGCCCGCGTCGCGGGGCCGTCGGTTCCGACCGCCCTTCGACGCCGCCCGAGCCCGCCGAGGTTCCCGCTCAGGAGACCAACTTCAGGAAGGCGAACGCGATGTCGTCGGGGTCGCGCGAGCGCTCGACGAGTTCGAAACCCAGTCGAAGGTAGAGCGTCTCGTTCTCGGGTTCGGCCTCCAGCCAGACCTCGCCGGGCCCGAGGGTCTCGAGCAGACGGCGCATCAGCTCGGTGCCGATCCCACGGCCGCGGAGCTCGGGCTCGACCGCCACGGGCCCGATCCACCAGTGGGGCTCGGAGGGATGGTGCTCGATCAGCCACCGCCGGTAGGCCAGGACGCCCTCGTCGTCGGTGGCGGCCTCGACGCCGTCGCACCAGCAGTGGCCGGGCGTGACGGCCCGGGCCATCCCGACGAGCCGGTCCCCCTCGAACGCCCCCCACACCACGTCGTGGTCGCGAGGCATCGGCAGGTACGCGTTGCGGGCGGCCTCGAGGCGGGCGTCCTCGTCCTCGCCGACGTAGACGAACAGCCCGGTGAGCGATCGGGCGGCGAGGTCGCCGGCGGCGGGCCACTCCTCGTCACGGATCGGCCGGTAGTTGGGCATCGGGCCGATGCTAGTCGCGGCCGGGGCTCGTGTCGGGCGGGGCTCGTATACTCGCCGTTGGCCGTGCTAGGCGGGGAGCTAGCGGTGCCCTGTACCCGAGATCCGCTTATGCGGGGCTGAATCCCCGCCGGAGGCCCGCGAGGTCCGAGGCAGCCTCGGCGCGGGGCGTTGAAGGTCGGGTCCTACGCGACGTCGGACCGCGAACCGGGTCAGGGCGGGAACGCAGCAGCCCTAAGCGGTTCCCGGCGGGTGCCGTAGGTTCGCCTGGCCGGAGCCTGCCGTACCGAGTAGCGATCGAGTCTCACGTGGTCGAAGGCGGGTGCACGGCCATCTGTTCGTGCGAACGGGCGTCCGACGGGGGAGCACGTGGTCGAGGAGAAGCAGCATCAGGCGCTCTACCGCCGGTACCGGCCGCAGACGCCGGCCGAGCTCCTCGGCCAGGACCACGTCGTCCGCGCGCTGACCGGCGCGATCCGCGAGGGCCGGCTCCACCACGCCTTCCTGTTCTGCGGGCCGCGCGGCACGGGCAAGACCTCGACCGCCCGGATCCTGGCCAAGATGGTCAACTGCGTCCAGGCGCCGACCGCCGAGCCGTGCGGCACGTGCGACCAGTGCGTCGCGGTCCGCGAGGGCACGCACGTCGACGTGATCGAGATCGACGCCGCTTCGCACGGGGGGGTCGACGACGCCCGCGACCTGCGCGAGAAGGCGCCGACCGCCCCGATGTCCGGTCGCGAGAAGGTCTACATCATCGACGAAGCCCAGCGGCTGTCCCGCGAAGCCTTCGACGCGCTGCTGAAGCTGTTCGAGGAGCCCCCGCCCGGCGTCAGGTTCGTCCTGGCGACGACCGAGCCCCACAAGATGCCGGCCACGATCGTCGGGCGGTGCCAGCGGTTCGACTTCCGCCGTCTGACGATGGAGGACCTCGCCGCGCACCTCATGAAGATCGCGGAGAGCGAGGGCGTCTCGCTCGATCCGCATGCCGCGCACGCGATCGCCCGCCAGGCCGAAGGCTCGGCACGCGACGCCCTCTCGCTGCTCGACCAGGCCACGGTCTTGGGCGACGAGACGGTGGACGACGACACGATCCGCACGCTCCTGGGCGCGCCCCACGGCGAGATCCAACACGAGCTGGCCGACGTCGTGTCGATCGGCGACGTCCGCGGCTCCTTCGAGATCGTCGGGCGCCTCGTGCAGGACGGGCAGGACCTGCGCAACGCGACCGCCGAGGCGCTCGCGCACTTCCGCAACCTCCTGCTGGTCAAGACCGCGCCCGGGCAGGAGGACCTGCTCGACATCCCCGCCGACGGCTACGAGGCCCTGCGCGTCCAGGCCGAGAAGTTCTCTCCCGGTGAGCTCGCCCGGGTGATCTCCCTGCTCCTCGCGGCCCAGAACGACATGCGCTGGACCACGTCGCCCCGTCTGTCGCTGGAGCTCGCCCTGATCCGCGCCTGCATCCCTGACACCGACCCGACCCCCCAGGGCGTGGTCGCCCGCCTCGAACGTCTCGAGCGCCTCGCCGGTCTGTCGGCAGGAACCCCCATGCCAGAGGTCACGGCCGCGCCCGCCGCCGCCACCACCGCCGCGCCGCCGCCGCCGCCGCCGCGCCGACCGTCGACGTCCGCACCCCGGAACCCGTCGTCGAGGTCGACGAAGCGCCGAAGGTCGAGGAGGTCGCCGAACCTGCCCCCACCTCCGCCGAGCAGATGCCCGTCCCCCACGCCGCCAGCGCCGACAGCGTCGACGTCGCGATGCTCCGTCGTTCGTGGCCGTCGCTGATCGACCACCTGGGCCAGCTCCGCCAGCCGATCCTGCGCGCGATCCTCGAATCCGCCACGGTCTCCCGCTTCGAGGACGGCGTGCTCGAGCTCGCGTTCCCACCGGACAAGCGGTTCGGGGTGCAGAAGGTCGAGGACCGCCAGGCGGACCTGCAGCAGGCGCTCCAAGACCTGTTCGGGATCCGTCCGCGGATCACGTGCGTCGTGCGCGAGTCACGCGACCCGGTCGGCGGTCCTGCGGCCGTCGAGGTCGTCGAGGAAGAGGACGCTCCCGACGAGGCCGAAGCCCTGCGTCGGGTCCAGGAGATGCTCGGCGCCACGCCGCTCGAGGGGGAGTAGCGCGTGTACGAGGGCCCGATCCAGGACCTGATCGACGAGCTGGCGCGCCTGCCCGGCGTCGGTCCGAAGTCGGCGCAGCGGCTCGCGTTCTGGCTCGTGAAGGCTCCGCCCGACGACGCGAAGCGCCTGGCCACCGCGATCGTCCAGGCGAAGGAGCGCATCTTCTTCTGCCGCGAGTGCGGCAACGTCGCCGAGGGCGACCTGTGCCGGACCTGCCGCGACGAGAGCCGCGACCGAACGGTCCTGTGCGTGGTCGAGGAGCCGAAGGACGCCGCGTCGATCGAGAAGAGCGGGCTGCACAAGGGCCGCTACCACATCCTCGGCGGCGCGATCAGCCCGCTCGATGGCGTGGGGCCCGAGGACCTGCGCGTCCAGGAGCTGCTCGAGCGGGTCGAGCGCGACCACGTCAGCGAATGCATCCTCGCGACGAACCCGAACCTGGAGGGCAACGCGACCGCGATGTACGTCGCCGGGCTGCTGAAGCCGCTCGGGGTGCGGGTGACGCGGCTCGCGAGCGGCCTGCCGGTCGGCGGTGACCTCGAGTACGCGGACGAGGTGACGCTGTCGCAGGCGCTCGAAGGCCGGAGGGAGATGTGACGGGGCTCGACGCCCGTCATCCCGACGACCTCGCGTACCCCCGCCAGGTCGCGCGCACGGCGAGCTTCTCGCTCGGCATCCCGCGGAACTTCCTGGTCTCCCCCGACGGCGAGCGGGTGGCGTTCCTGCGCTCGGGGGCGCCCGACGACCGGGTGAACGGGCTGTGGGTGCTCGAGGTCGCGACCGGCATCGAGCGGCTCGTGTTCGACCCGCTCGCCTACGCGCCCGATGCCGCGGAGCCGGGGCTCAGCCCGGCCGAGCGAGCCCGTCGTGAGCGGGTGCGCGAGCGTGCCAGCGGCGTCGTGTCCTTCGCCTGCGACGCGCCCGTGACCGCGGCGACCTTCGTCGAGCGGGGCCGGCTGTGGGTGGTCGACCTGGCCTCGGGCGAGGCGCGCGAGGTGCCGGTCGACGGCGTCGCGGACGATCCGCGGCTCGACCCGTCGGGCTCGCGCGTGGCGTACGTGGTCGATGGCGCGCTCCGCGTGCACGACCTCGCGACCGGGGACGATCGGGTGCTCGCGTCCGACGACGACCCAGCCGTGACCTGGGGGCTGCCCGACTTCGCGGCGGCCGAGGAGATGAGGCGGCTCCGCGGGTTCTGGTGGTCCCCGGACGGCGCCACGATCGCCGCGACGCGGGTCGACGAGAGCCCGGTCGAGACGTGGTGGATCTCGGAGCCGACCGATCCGTCGTCCGAGCCGTACCCGGTGCGGTACCCGCGGACCGGCACCGCGAACCCGATCGTCACGCTCCATCTGCTCGACGTCGGGTCCGGTGGGCGCGTCGACGTCGCGTGGGACGAGCCCGAGCGCTTCGAGTACCTGGCCAGGGTGCTGTGGACCGCGGCCGCGCCGCTCACCCTGCTGGTCCAGTCGCGCGACCAGCGGGAGACCCGGGTGCTGGAGGTCGACATCGCGACCGGGGCGACGACGGCCGTGCGGACCGAGACGGACGACGCGTGGCTCGAGTTGATCGAGGGGTCGCCGGCGCGCCTCGACGACGGGACCCTGGTGAGCACGACCGATGCGGACGACGCGCGGAGGCTCGTGCTCGGCGACCTCGTCGCGACCCCGCCGAGCCTGCACGTCGCCTCGATCGCGGGGACCGACCACGGCGCGTGGATCCGCGCGTGGGAGGGCGACCCGACCCAAGGCCACGTGTTCCGGGTCGCGCCCGGCGCCGGCCCCGAGCGGGTCTCGGACGAGCCGGGCGACCACCTGGCAGCGGCCTCGGGCGGCGTCGTCGCGATGAAGACCTACGGCGAGGACGACCAGCACCCGCGCACACGCGTCCGTCGTGTGGACGGGTCGTGGACGCCGCTCGCGGCCCACACCGAGGAGCCGGTCGTCGATCCCAGGCCGCTGTACGCCACCGTGGGGGAGCGGGGGCTCCCCGCCGCGCTGATGCTGCCCGGCGGGCGCGAGCCCGACGGGCCTCTGCCGGTGCTGCTGAGCCCCTACGGTGGACCGGGCCACGCGGCGGTGGTCCGCTGGCGCGGCGCCTACCGGGACGAGCAGTGGTTCGCCGATCGGCTCGGCGCGGCCGTGCTGGTGATCGACGGCCGCGGGGTCCCCGGGCGGAGCGTGTCGTGGGAGAAGGCGATGTTCCGCGACTTCTCGGTCTCGCTCGCCGACCAGGTCGACGGCCTGCACGCGGCCGCCGAGCGGTGGCCGTTCCTCGATCTCGCCCGCGTCGCGATCCACGGGTGGTCGTTCGGCGGCTGGCTCTCGGCGATGGCCGTGATCCGGCGTCCCGACGTGTTCCACGCGGCGGTCGCCGGCGCGCCGGTGACCGACTTCGCGCTGTACGACACGCACTACACCGAGCGGTACCTGGGCACGCCGCACGACGAGCCCGAGGTCTACCGGCGCGACGCCCCCCTCGCCCACGCGTCCGAGCTGACGCGGCCGCTGCTGCTGATCCACGGCCTGGCCGACGACAACGTCGTCGCGGCGAACACGCTCCAGCTGTCGGCGGCGCTGTTCGCCGAGGGGATCGCGCACGAGCTGCAGCTGCTGCCGAACGCGTCGCACATCGGCGGCTCGGGGGAGCTGATCGTGGCCCGCTACCTGGCCGAGCTGGACTTCCTGCGGCGCGCGCTCGCGCAGGAGACCCCGTGACGCCACCGACCGCTGCCGAGGTCGCCGACCGGGCGCTGGTCGTGTACGCCTACGTCCGCCGGGCCACGATCGAGTACGCGTTGGGGGAGTTCGGTCATGACCCGGTCCGGCTGGCTCAGGCCGAGCGCGCGCGCCTGGAGACCGAACGGTGGCTGGAGCGGGAGTCGCTCACCGAGGCCCTCACCGACCAGGAGCGGCGGATGTTCGCCACGGTCTCCGGCTCGTGGCCGAACGAGGCCGTGACCGACGGGATGTGGAGGCGCGAGGCGCTCGCCGCGCTGCTGTGGGCGGTCGAGCGGATCGACCACCTGCCGCCGTTCGGGGTCGAGGTGGATGCCGGGTCGCTCGACGACGCGATCACGCTGGCCGGCTCGGTGTCGTCGTTCCGCGCCGACGTGCGGCTGCGTCCGGAGGCCGACGTCGAGCGTGCCTGGGGCGAGGCCGACGCGTGGTTCGGCGCGACCGAGGGGCGGGGCGGGGAAGACGCCTCGCTCGCCTCGATCAGCGCCGAACGCCTGCGGGCCCTCAGCTGGCTGCGCGATCGCGACGCCGAACCAGCCTGACGACCCCCCAGATCGCCACGCCGATCAGCGCCAGCGGGAGCAGGTAGCCGATCCCGACGATCATCGTGGCCAGGACGTTCATCGTGCCCTGGACCGCGAGCTCGAGCGCACGTCCCAGGCTCGGCAGGTCGATGCCCTCGTCGGCCTGGATCTGCTGCTCCTGCGCGCGCTTCTCGCGCAGGTCCACGCGGAGCGTGGACTCGTCGACCTGGTCGTCCAGGTAGCGCAGCCGTCCCTGGATCTGCTCGATCTCCAGCTGGACGTCGTCGACGCGGTTCTGCACCGCCAGGATCTGCCCGATCGTGTTCGCCTCGGCCAGGATCGTGAGCAGCGCCGCCCGGCGCGCCTTCAAGATGCCGACGCGTGCGCTCAGGTCGATGTACTCGGCGGTGACGTCTTGCCCCTTCACCGTGGAGGCACTCACCGTGCCGAGCTCACGGACCTGCAGGATCGCCTCGTCGAAGTTCTCGGCGGGGATCCGCATCACGACGCCGCCGGCCGACGGACCGCGCGTCTCCGAGGAGAGCACGAACCCGCCGTTGGCCGCCGCGATCTGGAACAGGCGCTGGAACCGCGCGTCGAACGACTCGTTCGGGACCACCAGGGCGATCGAACCGTCGCGCACGATCTTCGCGAGGCCGGTATCGGAGGAGATCGCACCCCCGTCGTCCCGCCCATCCTGCTCGGCGGGCGCGGGAGCGGGCGACGGGGCCTCGGTGGCCGTCCCGGTCGCCGACCAGGCCTCGTACTCCACCGCATCATCGGCCGTGAGGGCGTCCCGCTCCCGTGGCGCATCCTGGAGCCCCGGCACCTTGCCCGGCTCTCCGCCGACCGCCTCGCCGACCTCGTCGAACGAGCCGGTCGCGGCCATCGTCGCCTCGTCCGAGGCGCCGCCGAAGACGCCGCTCAGGTTGCCCTGAGCCACGAACCCGATGCCCCACGCCAGGGTGAGCATCGCGGCGGCCGCGCCGACGAGGCGCAACCACCTGCCCTGGTCCGCGCGGCCGCCGCGGCCACGCTGAGCAGGCGGTGACCGTCGCTCCGTGGCCTCGGTCTCGGCGAGGATCTGCAGGTCGGTCTCGAGGTGCTTCAGGTACTCGATGTCGGTGTTCATGTCTCCACCTCCGCGGTCAGGGTGAGGCCGCGCTCCTGGAGCACCAGCGCCATGCGGCGGAGCCCTCGGCTCACCCGCTGGCGGGCGGCGGTCTCGGCACAGTGCAGCCGGTCCGCCACCTCCGGGTACGACAGCCCGTCGATCACGCGGAGCTTCAGGGCCTCGCGCTGGTCCTCGGCGAGCGACTCGAGCGCCTCGGCGAGGGCATCGCGCAGCGGCGCGAAGTCGACGAGGTCCTCGATGCGCTCGTAGTCCTCGGGCGGCAGGTCGCGTTGCGGGAGCCCGATCCGCCGACGCGCGTTCGCCTCGACGCGACCGGTGCGGAAGAAGCGGCCCAGCTGATGCCTCGCGATCCCGTAGATCCATGCCACGCCGTTCGCCCCCGTGTCCCGGTAGTTCGCTCTCGACGCGAACGCCTCCGCGAACGTCTCCGCCGTGAGCTCGGCGGCCGACTCCGGATCGAGCGTCCGCCGCGCGAAGTAGCGAAGGAGGTCCTCCGCGTGTCGGCGGTAGAGCTCCACGAACGCCGCGGGTTCGTCCCGCGAGGCCGTGAGCAGCTCGGCGTCGGTCCGTTCGTCCGTCACGATGCCCTTCCGACGGGCTCGTCGCGCGCGACGGTTCCCGTCCTGGTTCGAGGTCCTTCCGCCCGGACCATGCCACGAGGGCCGACGCCTGTGACAGGTCTCGGTCAGCCGGGGATCGACCAGCGGAGCCCCTCGAACCGGCCGAAGTCCCGGTCGAAGGTGACGATGCCGGCTCCGTGCTCGAGGGCGAGCGCAGCGAGATGTGCATCGTTCACGAGGTTGCCGGCCGACCCCGTGGACGTGAGGAGTCCGCGGAGGATCCCCAGATGACGGGGGGTCGGCTCGAGGACGACGGCGTTGGGTTGGGCGAGCCAGCCCTCGACGGACGAGGCGGCGTCGTCGATCGTGAGCGGCTGCGCGAAGACGGAGGGGTTCGTGGACAGACGGAGGAACGCCATGACGGTGCTCCATCCGAAGGCGACCGCTTCATCGCCCGACAGCGCATCATCGAGCCAACGTCGGGCCGGTTCGTGGTGTGGCGCATCGCCGTTGATCGCGTAGAGCAGGACGTTCGACGTCGACCATCTTCATCCAGGGCTCGCCGGTCAGGAACCCGTCACGAGGCGACGGATCCGTTCTTCGTCTTCGAGCTCTCCGGCGAGTCGAAGGGCCTTCGTAAGGTCGACCCGGGCTCTCCCATGCTGCGGACGGGGGTCTCATACCTGGGACGCTCGCTCCCGGCGACCCCCGCGCGGACGCGTCGTTCACGGCCTGCTTGAAGGAGATGCCGCGTTCGTCCATCAGACTGGCGGACGTGGGCGGCGACATCAGGGTCGAGGGTCACCGTCGTCCTCATGAGAGCATCATAGCATCAGTCATGACTGATGAGGTGATGCTCATCTCCGACGACGGGCCCCGATCACGCCGAGCGCCGTGCGACGATCGTCCGGCAGGCGGGATGCGGCCATCCGGATCGCCTCGCGGCTCATCGTGCCCCGGTGCTCGGTGACGAACGCGAACACGCGGTCGGGCTCGGCGTCGCTCAGGTCCCGCAGGACCCACCCCACGCCCGTCTGCGCGAACCGCTCGGGATCGGCGACCAGGTCTGCGCACCCCGTCAGGACCGTGTCGACGAGACCCGGCACCGCGTCGTCGCCCCGGCTCGCGAGGTTCACGAAGGCGACCACCCCCGCGCGCCGTCGCCACAGACCGGGGGCCCCGGTCCACGCGGCGACGAGCTCGGCGGTCGGTGGTCCTTCCCGCTCGATCAGCGGGCCGAGCACGCGGACGCACAGCCAGTCGCACGTGTTCCAGTCGGCGATGTGACCGCGATCGAACGCGCGCGCGATCCCCGCGAGGTCTCGCCCGCCGCGCAGCTCTCCTGCCGGGAGCAACAGCACCTGCATCGTGAGGATCCCGGCGAGCTTCTCCTCACCGGTCGGCCGGGCGAGCATCGCGAGGGAGGCGCGACGCAGGGCTGCCGGTGTGAGGTCGTGCTCTTCCTGCCACTCGAACACCGCAGCCCGGATGTCGGCCATCGGCACCCCGAGGAACGGCAGCGCGCCCTTCAGGTATCGCTCCCACCACTGCTTCTTCGCCGGCACGGCCCGCGCCTCGAGCCTGGCGCGCAGATCGTCGAGCAGCGCGCCGCCGGACGCCACGGTCAACGCCCGAGGACCAGCTTGCCGAGCTGGTCGCCGGCCTCGAGCCGCTCGAGCGCGGCCCGGAAGTCCTCGAAGGCGAACACCTCGTCGACCGGGACGTCGACGACGCCGGCGCCGACCAGCTCGACGGCATCGCGGAACTCGCGGTGGTCGTTCATCGTGGCGCCGACCACCTCGAGCTGACGCCAGAACAGCGTGGGGAGGTGGAGCTCGGCGGTCCGCCCCGATGTGGAGCCGTTCGTGACGAGCCGCCCGCCGCGTGCCAGCGCTCGCAGCGACCGCTCGAACGTCACGGTGCCGACGTTGTCGATCACGACGTCGACGCCGCCGTCGGTCGCGGCTCGGATCAGCTCGTCGTAGGCGCCCTTCGTATCGAACGCCGCCGCCGCGCCGTTCGCCAGGGCCCACTCCCGCTTGTCGGCCGCGGTGGAGGTCGCGAAGACCTGCGCGGCGCCGAACGCCTTCGCCACCAGGAAGGCCGCGGTCGAGCTCCCCCCGCCGACCCCGACGACCAGGACCCGTTCGCCCGGCTGCATCCGCGCCCGGCGGACCATCCGCACGGCCGACGACACGACGAGCCCGAACGCCGCCGCCTGTTCCCACGACAGATACGACGGCTTGCCCGCGACGTTGGCTGCCGGGACAACGACCGTCTCCGCGTGGGTGCCCCAGCGGTGCTCGCCGAGGATCCGGAACGAGGCGCAGAAGGGGACGTCGCCACGGTGGCATGCGTCGCACGACCCGCACGAGGTCGACGGGTCGATCACGACCTCGTCGCCCGCCGCGGCGTTCGTCACGCCCTCGCCAACGGCGACGACCACGCCGGCGCCGTCGGCACCCGGCACGTGGGGGAAGGACGGCGGTCGCGGCATCCCGCGCGCGACCCACAGGTCGAGGTGGTTCAGGGCCGAGGCACGCAGGGCCACGCGGACCTCGCCCGGACCGGGCTCGGGGGTGGGCACCTCACCGATCCGGTAGGCGTCGGGTCCCCGCGTCTCGTCGAGCCGCCATGCGCGCACGGATCGATGCTACTGCGGGGCAACGCGGGGGCGGCTCAGGTGGCGGAGATGCGCTCCCACGTCGAGCGGAGCGCGACGTCGACGTGAGCGAGGTCCTCGGCGATCGTCTCGGTCGACGCACCCGCATCGCGCAGGTCGCCGCCCTTCGCGGCCACCTCGAGCGCGGCGCACCGCTCGCCCAGGCCGATCGCTCCGAACGTGTTCGCGTTGGACTTCAGCGTGTGGGCGGCTCGCCGGACGGCCTCCGCATCCTCGGACGCCACGCCGGCGCGCAGGGCATCGACGAGTCCGGGCGCGTCGGCCAGGAACTGGTCGATCATCTCCTGGACGAACCCGGGGTCGTCGTCGCCCATCGTCTCGGCGAACCGGCGCAGGGTCGCCACGTCGATCGGCCCCGCCTCGTCGTCGGATGGGACGGGCGTCGGCTCCGTGTCCGCGGACGGCGCACGCCGGATCGCCGCGACCAGCTCGTCGGGGCGGATCGGCTTCGTGATGTAGTCGTCCATCCCGGCCTCGAGGCAGCGCTCGCGATCCCCGGCCATCGCCTCGGCCGTCACCCCGACGATCCAAGGACGCTCGCCTCGTTGCCACCGCCGCACGATCTCGCGGGTCGACTCCAGCCCGTCCATCTCGGGCATCTGGACGTCGGTCAGCAGCAGGTCGTACGTCTGGCGTTCGAGGGCCTCGAGCGTCTCGATCCCGTTGGCCACGACGTCGGCCCGGTAGCCCATCTTCTCCAGGAGCCGCACGGCGAGCTTCTGGTTCACGACGTTGTCCTCGGCGAGCAGGATGCGCAGCGGGTGCGTCCGGCCCATCTCGGGGTCCATGGCGGTGCCTCCTTCCGGGGTCCGCTGACGGGCGCCGCGGCCGCCCAGCGCGGTCACGAGCGCGTCCAGCAGGACCGAGGTCTTCACCGGCTTCGCGATCACCGCCACCGCGCCGGTCGACGCGAGCCGGTCGTCGTCGAGCACCTCGCGGCGGGGGAGCGACGTCGCGAGGACGAACGGCACCAGCGGCCACCGCTCCTCGACCCGCAGGCCGAGATCGAGGCCGTCCGCTTCGGGCATCAGCATGTCCGAGACCACGACGTCGAAGGCCGTCTCCTCCAGCAGGGCGAGCGCCTCCTCGGCCGACGCTGCGGTGCTCGTCGACATCCCCCACCCGCCCGCTTGGGCGGCGAGGATCCGGCGGTTCGTCGCGTTGTCGTCGACCACCAGGAGCCGCTTGCCCTCCAGGACTCCCACGTCCTCCGCGGGGTGCTCGCGCTGCTCGGTCTCACCGGCGACGAAGGTCAGGTGGAAGGTGCTTCCCTCGCCGGGCACCCCGGTGCTCTCGACCCACATCGTCCCGTCCATCAGTTCGGCCAGGCGTCGGCTGATCGCGAGGCCGAGCCCGGTGCCGCCGTACTTGCGGCTCGTCGACACGTCGGCCTGGCTGAACGACCGGAACAGCCGGTCGACCCGGTCGGGCGCGATCCCGATCCCCGTGTCGCGGACCGTCGCGCGGTAGGTCCGACGGCCGTCGACGGGCGCGTCCGCCTCGACGCTCACGACGACCTCGCCGGTCTCGGTGAACTTCACCGCGTTGTTCAGCAGGTTCAGGAAGATCTGCCGAAGCCGGCTCGCGTCGCCGATCGCCCACTCGGGGGTCCCCGGGGTCAGTTCGCAGGCCACTTCCAGACCCTTTCGGGTGGCGACCGGGCCGATCAGCTCGGCCACGGACTCGACGCACTCACGCAGGTCGAACGGAGCGGATTCCAGATCCATCCGGCCGGCCTCGATCTTCGAGAAGTCGAGGATGTCGTTGATGATCGACAGGAGGGCCTCGCCGCTGTTCGCGATCGTGGACGCGTACTCCTGCTGCTCGTCGTCCAGGTGCGTCTCGCGCAGCAGCCCGCTCATCCCGATGATCGCGTTCATCGGGGTGCGGATCTCGTGGCTCATCGTGGCGAGGAACACGCTCTTGGCCTCGTTCGCGGCGTCCGCCTCGGCCTTCGCGTCCTGCGCGGACGTGTACAACGTGGCGTTGTCCAGCGCGATCGAGCCCAGCTGGGCGAAGCGCTGCAGCAGCTCGACCTCCGCGTCGTCGAACGCGCGATCCGCCGACGCCTCGCGGGCGATCCCCAGCACGCCGACGACGCGGCCTCCGGAGCGGAGCGGCACCCCCGCGAGCGCGCGGATCTGGCCCGTGGGGAAGGTCGTCGAACGCCCCTGCCATCCGTCGTAGTCGTCGACGACCAGCGGCTCCCCGGTGTCCCACACCCGGCCGGCCACGCCGTCGCCACGGGCGATCCGGCGCCCCCGGTCCTCCGAGAGGAGCCCGACCGACACGCGGTTCTCGATCTCGGTCCCGTCGTCGGTCTCCAGGTAGATGTAGCCGTGGGCGGTCCCCGTGAGCTGGCCCGCCCGTTCCAGGAGGGTCGTGAGGAGCTCGTCGAGGTCGAGCCGGTCCATCACCCCGAGCGTGGTGTCGTGCAGGGCCTCGAGCTCGACGTTCTGCACGGCGAGCTCTTCGGTCCGCTCCTCCACCCGCTGTTCGAGTCCCTCGAGCGTCTCGCGCAGGCGCGAGGTCATCGTGTTGAAGGACTCGGCGAGCTCTCCCACCTCGTCGTCGGTCATCACCGGCGCTTCGCGCGTGAGGTCCCCGGCCGTGACGGCTGCGGCGGTGTCGGTGATCGCGAGGATCGGCTTCGCGATCCGGCGCGAGAGCACGTAGGTGCCGACGCCCAGCAAGGCCACGACGACGAGGCCGATCAGCCCGATCGTGATCGCGAGCTGCCGTGCCGGCTCGAACGCCTCCTCCTGGCTCTGCTCGGCGAGCAAGGCGCTCCCGACCTCGGGCAGCCACTGGTAGGTGCCGATCACGGGGTCGCCGTCGTAGTTCTCGTACATGCCCTGGCCGTCCTGCTGCGCGAGGGCCGCCTCGATCCCCTGTGACGTCACCGGGTCCGGATACTGGCCCAGCAGCCTGGCGTGCACGAAGCGTCCGTCCGTCCCCACCAGATAGGTCTCGCCGGTCTCGCCGAGCCCCGTCTGCTGGAGCACGATGCGGTCCAGGCGCTCGAGGTTGAGGACCGCCGCGACGACCGCGATCCGCTGACCTCCGCGGTCGAAGAGCGGCGTCGCGATCGTGATCACCGACGAATCGGACAGATCGGTCGTCGACACCGGCTGGACGTAGGTGTTGGAGCTCCCTTGGGTGAAGTACGGCGCGTCGGCCTGGGAGAGCCCTTCGTGCTCGTCGACGGTCGACTCCACGATCGTCCCCTCGAGGTCGAGCACCAGGAACTCCTGCGCGTCGGCGGTCTTCGAGATCGCGTAGGCGAGCACGCTCTCGACGGCGTCGTGGGCCGCCTGTCCCTCGGGACCCTCCACCCCCTCGACCACCCGCTCCACCTCGGCGTTCAGGTCGCCGACCGCGTCGCCGGTCTCGTAGCCGCCCAGCAACCCGGCCATGAACACGACGTTGCGGCGCTGCTCGTCGATCCACCGGTCGAGCGAGTCCGCCTTGAGGTCGCTCGTCCCGTCCAACCGATCGAACACCGTCGTCTCGATCGAGCTCCTCGCACGCTGGTACGCGACCACGCCCACCACCGCGACCATCAGGACCGACAGCACCAGGAACGACAGCACGAGCCGTGCCATCAGGCTCCGCCGGCCCCGGCGCGCGGCCATCAGAGGTCCTGCTCCACCGTGGAGATGTCGAAGGACGCCATCGGGGTCGCGTAGTCCCGGCCGAAGAACTCGATCGACAGCTCGCGGAGCGTGCCGTCGGCGTGGAGCCCCTGGACGATGCGGTTCACCTCGGCGACGAACGACGCGACGTCGAGTTCGGAGCTCCTGTCGACCCACCCTGTCGCGTACTCCTCGAACAGCACGGGACCGACCTCACGAAGCTCAAGGCCGTCCTCGATCGCCTGTGCCCCGACCTGTTCGGAGCACAGGAACGCGTCGATCTCCCCGCGGGCCGTGTCCTGCAGGCCGGGGCCCTCGACCGTGTACGCGACGATCTCCGCGTCGGTGATCAGCTGCTCGCCGTCATAGCCGGGGAGCACGAGCGTGCCCTTCAGATAGCTCTCGTGGGTGCAGCTCGCGCACGCGCCGACGCGCGTCTCCGACAGGTCCTCGGCGGTCTCCACGGGGGAATCCTCAGGCACGAACGCGTGGGCGGGAAGGAGGTAGTAGGGCTGGGTGACGTAGAGGAACTCGTTCCGCTCGTCGTCGATCGCGCCGGACCCGTACGCGAGGTCCCATCGTTCACCCCAGCTGCCGCCGGTGATCTCGACCCACTGGGGCGCCACGAAGCACGGCTCGACGCCGAGCGCCTCGGCCACGGCCTCGCCGGTCTCGGCGTCGAAGCCGGAGACCTCGGGGCCGGTCAGCTGGTCGTCGGCGCACCGCGTGTCCGCCGCCCGCTCGGCGCCCTCGACCCGGAACGACTGAGGGGCGTAGTCCAGGTCGGTCGAGAGCACCAGCGTCCCCCGGTCGAGGATCTGCGCGAGCTTGTCCAGTTCCGGGTCTCCCGCGGGGTCATCCGAGCCGGAGCACGCCACGGCGAGGGTCAGCAGGGCGACCGCGAGCGCTATCGACCGCGCGGTCACGTCACCTCTTGCTGGAGCGCGTCGACGTCGTAGGCGGCGGCCGCGGCGACGTAGTCGGCGCCGAAGAACTCCTGCGAGAGCGCCAGCAGCGTCCCGTCCGCCTGCGCGGCCTGGATGATCTCGTTCACCCGCTCGAAGAGCGCGGTCTGGCTGAGTCTCGATCCCTTGTCGAGGAACCCGGACGGGTAGTAGGTGAACGCGACCCCGTCGAGCTTGCGCAACGCGAGACCGCCATCGATCTGCGCGTTGCCGACGGGGTCCGCGGCCAGGAACGCGTCGAGCTTGCCGGCGGCGACCTTCTCCAGCCCGGCGCTCTCGGTGTTGAACGTCACGATCTCCGGGTCCTCGACGGTCTGGACGATCTCGACACCGGGGATCACGAGCTCGCCTCGGAGGTAGAACTCGTGGGAGCAGCTGGCGCAGGCCCCGACCTGCATCCCGTCGAGATCGCTCGGCTCCTGGTACGGCGAGTCCACCGCGACGAAGTAGGAGTTGGGGACCGCGTAGTAGGGCTGCGTCATCCAGAGCCGCTCCATCCGGTCCTCGTTGATCGAACCTGAGCCGTACGTGATGTCCCACCGGTCTCCCCAGTTGCCCCCGGTGATCTCGGTCCAGGTCGGGACGACGAAGCAGGGCTCGACCCCGAGCGCCTCAGCCACGAGCTTCCCGGTCTCGGCGTCGTACCCGGTGATCTCCGGCGCTGTCAGCTGGTCCGGCGAACACCTCGTGTCCGTGGCACGCTCGGCGTCCTCGACCGCGAAGGACTGCGGTGGGTACGCCGGGTCGGTCGAGAGTACGAGCGTCCCTCGGTCGAGGATCTGGGCGAGCTTGTCCGTGTTCGGGTCACCGGTCTGCGTCGCCGCGGTCTCGGTCGTCGCTTCGCTCGAGGAGCACGCGACGGTGGCGATCAGCAACACGACGGCGGGACCGAGCGATCGGGTCCCCACGTCACTTCACCTCCTGTCCGATCGACTCGAGATCGAACGCGGCTGCCTCGCTCGCGTAGTCGCGCCCGAAGTACTCCTCCGAGAGGGCGGTGAGGGAGCCATCCGCGTGCAGGTCCACGAGGATCTCGTTCACACGCTCGACGAAGGCGCGCTGGTCGAGGCTCGAGCTCTTGTCGACGAACCCCGTCAGGTAGAGAGGGAAGGCCGGCTCGTCGAGCTCCCGCAGCGGGAGCCCCTCGTCGGTCGCCTGGAGGCCGACCGGCTGCGACAAGAGGAACGCGTCGATCTCACCCGCGGCGACCGCCTCCAGTCCGGGGCGCTCGACGTCGAACAGGACGATCTCGGGGTCGGCGACCTTCTGCTCGATCTCCACCCCGGGCACCTCAAGCTCGCCCCGCAGGTACAGCTCGTGCGTGCACGACGCGCACGCGCCGACCTTCTCGCCGTCCAGGTCCGAGGGCTCCTCGAAGGTGGAGTCCTCGTGCACGAAGAAGCTCTGGGGTGTCGCGTAGTACGGCTGCGTCATGTACAGGCGGGTCATGCGGTCCGCGTTGATGCCGCCCGATCCCCAGGAGACGTCCCAGCGGTCGCCCCAGTTGCCTGCGGTGATCTCGGTCCAGGTCGGCGCGACGAAGCACGGCTCCACACCGAGGGCCTCGGCGACCAGCTTCCCGGTCTCGGCGTCGTACCCGGTGACCTCCGGCGCCGTCAGCTGGTCCGGTGAGCACCTCGTGTCCGTGGCACGCTCGGCGTCCTCGACCGCGAAGGACTGCGGCGGATACTCGGGGTCGGTGGACAGGACGAGGGTTCCCCGCTCGAGGATCTGGGCGAGCTTGTCGGTGTTCGGGTCACCGGAGGGCGACGACGATGCCGTGGTGGCCGGGTCGTCGCTCGACGAGCAGGCGACGGCGGCGAGGACCAGCATCGCCATGGCGATCGCGGTCCGGGTTCGGTGCGTCCTCATCGGTTCCGTTCCCCTCGTTCCTGTCGGAGGTTCAGCCTGCTGCCAATCCCCAGAGCTTCGTGCGTGTCTGCTTCCCGCGGATCTCGAACTCGTCCACGTAGACCAGGTCGTCGGGCGCGTCGCGCATCGCCGCGCGCGTCTCGTCGGCGATCAGCACCGGGTACGGCGCCTCCTTCGTCAGCGACTCGATCCGCGACGCGGTGTTCACCGTGTCACCGATCACCGTGTACTCCAACCGGCGCTCCGAGCCGACGTTGCCGGACATCAGCGGTCCGGTGTTCAGCCCGACGCCCATCCGGAAGCCGTCGCAGATCCGCTCGGCCGCGAGCCAGCGGTTGAACTCGGGCAGGCGCTCGCGGACCATGTCGCGCGCCGCGGCCACCGCCCGGTCGGCGTGGTCGTCGGCGGCGACCGGCGCGCCGAAGGCGGCCATGATGCCGTCGCCCATGTAGCTCACGAGCGTGCCGCCGTGGTCGAGCACCGTCCCGCCCATGTCGCCCAGGTAGCGGTTCAGGACCTCGATCACGCGCTCGGCGGGCGTGGACTCGGCGAAGGTCGTGAAGCTGCGCAGGTCCGTGAACATCACCGTGCCGACGACCCGTTCGGCGCCGAGCCGCAGCTCGCCGCCGCTGCGTGCGAGCACCTCGTCGACGACGGGTTCCGGCAGGAACCGGGCGAAGACGTCGCGGACCCGGTCGCGCTCCAGCTGGTGCAGGCGCATCCGGTCGAGCCCCGCGTTCACGCGCGCGCGCAGGATCACCGGGTCGAAGGGCTTCGGCAGGAAGTCCTCGGCGCCCATCTCGATGCAGCGCACGACGCTCTCGATGTCCTCCAGCCCCGAGATCATCACGACCGGGACGTGGCGGAGCGCCGGGTCGTCCTTCATCCGCTCGAGCACCGCGAAGCCGTCGAGGTCCGGCATCAGGATGTCCAGGAGCACGACGTCCACGGGCGTCGTCGCGAGGGTCGTCAAGCACTCCTGACCGCCGCCGGCGAGGTGGACCTCGTGGCCTTCACGCTCGAGGCTCTTGGCGAGCAGCTTCCGGTTCAACGGGTCGTCGTCGACGACCAGGATGCACCCGGGCTCGGCCATGTCCCCCCTTCGTTCACGCGTTGCTCGACGGCGGAGTGTGACACGTCGTTCTTCGCTCCGGCAACGAAGGAAGCCCCGGGCGCCGCCGATAGACTCGGGTCGCCGTGACCGATCAGCCGAGCCGACCGCCCATCGTCGTCCAGAAGTACGGCGGCACGTCCGTGGGGTCCGTCGAGCGGATCCTCGCGGTCGCCGACCGGGTCGTGCGCACCCGCGAGGCCGGCAACGACGTGATCGTGGTCGTGAGCGCGATGGGCGACACGACCGACGACCTGCTGTCGATGGCGGCGCGGATCGCGGACGTGCCGGACCCGCGCGAGCTCGACATGCTCCTGACCGCCGGCGAGCGGATCGCGATGTCCCTGCTAGGCATCGCGATCAACGCACGCGGCTGCCGGGCAGCCTCGTACACCGGCTCGCAGGCCGGGATCATGACCGACACGCACCACGGGTCGGCGAAGATCGTCGAGATCCGTCCGAAGCGGATCGTCGAGGCGCTCGAGCACGGCAACGTCGTCGTGCTCGCGGGCTTCCAGGGCCTGTCGCTCCAGTACGAGATCACGACGCTCGGTCGCGGCGGCTCGGACCTGACGGCGGTGGCGATCGCCGGTGCGGTCGGCGCCGACGTCTGCGAGATCTACACCGACGTGGACGGCGTCTACACGGCCGACCCGCGTCTGGTGCCGACGGCGCGCAAGCTCGACCTGGTCTCCTACGACGAGATGCTCGAGCTCGCGGCGGTCGGCGCGAAGGTGCTCCAGTCCCGATCGGTCGAGGTGGCGCGTCGCAACGGGACGCGGCTGCACGTCCGGTCGTCGTTCTCCGATCAGGAAGGCACGTGGGTGCAGGACATGTCTGACGAAGTCGCGATGGAAGGTGTGCTGATCTCGGGAGCCGCGCTCGACTCGGACGAGGTCAAGGTGACGATCGACGACGTGCCCGACCGCCCCGGTGTGGCGGCCGCGATCTTCAAGGCGATCGCCGACGAGGGGATGAGCGTCGACATGATCGTGCAGAACGTGTCGCGCGACGGCACGACGGACCTGTCGTTCACCGCCCCGCGGGCGGACCTGGCCCGCCTGGAGGCCGTGCTCGACACGCTCGTGCGCGACCAGGGCCTGGCCGGGTTCAGCGTCGACGAGCAGATCGCGAAGGTCTCGCTCGTGGGCGCCGGGATGAAGTCGCACCCGGGGGTGGCCGCCGACATGTTCGACGCGCTCGCGTCCGAAGGGATCAACATCGAGATGATCTCGACGTCGCCGATCCGGATCTCGTGCGTCGTCGCGCGCGATCGCGGCGAGGAGGCCCTGCGCGCGGTCCACGCGCGGTTCGACCTGAACGGGTAGCCCCGCCGACCCGCCCGGGGTTTACGCACCGGCGGTTCGACCGCATCATCGGTCCCATGGACCGCGAACCACCCCCGGCGCCGCTCGACGACGGTTTCCCGGCACCCCCCGGGGCGCGGCCGCGTCCGCCGGTGCCGGAGCCACCCCCGAAGCCGCGCTCGAGGGCCCGCATCGCCGTCGTGCTCGTCGCCTTGTTCGCGGTGGGCGCCGTCGCCGGGTTCGGCGGCGCGGTGCTGCTCGATCGCGGCCCGTGCGGGGGGGCGTCGTTCGTCTCCGAGGCGTACGGCTACTGCCTGGACGCGCCCGCGGGGTGGGAGCCGTCGGCGGCCGCCGAGGAGCCGAGCCGCGTCGACGCCTTCCGCGACGACGGGGGAACGGTCGTCTACGTGGAGGCGACCCGTCTGGCCGAGGGACAGGACCTCCAGACGTTCGCGGACTCGATGCGGGTGAGCGCCTCGATGAACGGGTTCGCCGTCACCGACCCCGTCACGGGGACCCTCGGCGGCGCACCGTCGCTCGAGTGGGACGCGGTCTCGTCGGGGGCGGGCGGGGCGGTCGTCGTGCGAGAGATCGTGTCGATCCGCGGCGGCGTGGCCTGGCGCCTGCAGATCGCCGACAGCGAGACCCCGGACGCGCCCGACGTCGACGGGGCGCGCGAGCTGCTCGACACCTGGCGCTTCGTCTGAGCGGCCGGGACGCCTTGGTAGGCTCGACGCCATGAAGGTTGCCGTGATCGGAGCCACCGGCGCCGTCGGGCGCCAGATGACCAGGATCCTCGAGGAGCGCGGGTTCCCCGTCGACGAGTTCCTCCCGCTGGCCAGCGAGCGGAGCGTCGGGCGGACCGTCACGTTCCGCGACCAGGAGCACGAGGTCCGCGAACTCAGCGTCGAGGCCGCCGCCGGCGTCGACGTCGCGTTCGTGTCGGCGGGCGCCACGACGTCGAGGGCCTTCCTGCCGCAGATCGCCGCGAACGGCACCACGTGCATCGACAACTCGAGCGCGTTCCGCATGGACCCGGACGTGCCGCTGTCGATCCCCGAGGTGAACCCCGAGGCCCTCGAGGGCTGGCCGAAGCCGGGCATCATCTCGGTGCCCAACTGCACGACGATCACCGCGATGCTCCCGATGGGGCCGCTGCACCGCGCGGCCGGCGCCACCTCGCTGGTGCTGTCGAGCTACCAGGCGGTCTCGGGCGCCGGCTGGAAGGGCACGCGCGAACTGGCCCACCAGGTCGACGAGCTGTCCGGCCAGGTGGAGTCGCTCGGCTACCCCGACCGCGATCAGCTCCCGGTCGGCGACGTGTTCGCGAAGACGATCGCGTTCAACGTGGTCGCGAAGATCGGCGACTTCGAGGACGACGGGTTCACCGGCGAGGAGTCGAAGATGATGGCCGAGCCGCGGAAGATCCTGTCCGCGCCCGACCTGTCGGTGGTGGCGACCTCGGTCCGCGTCCCGGTCGTGACCGGCCACGCGGTGTCGATGCTGGCCGAGTTCTCGCGGCCGATCTCGGTCGCCGAGGCGCGCGAGATCCTGTCGGACGCGCCGGGGGTGACCCTGATGGACGACCCCGCGCGCGGGGTGTTCCCCAGCCCGCTCGACGCCGCCGGCGGCGACGACGCGTTGGTCGGTCGGATCCGGCAGGTGCCCGGCCGCGACGACGCGCTCGCGCTGTTCAGCTGCGCCGACAACCTGCGGAAGGGCGCGGCGCTCGACGCGATCCAGATCGCCGAGTACCTGTTCCTGCCGGCGAGGAGCTAGCGATGGTGCGAGCCGACCGGAACCAACGGATGGTCAAGATCGTCGCGATCGTGATCGTGCTCGGGTTGGTCGCCGCGCTCGCCCTGACCGCGGTCGCGTCCGGCTCTTAGTTGTCGTCGACCGGCTGACCGCCGGGCGATGACGTCCTCGGTGAGCGGCTTCACGAACCACGCCCCGTAGTCCTGCCATCCCTGGTGCTCGTAGAAGGCGATCGTGTCCTCGCGCCAGGTGGCGGTCACGAGCGCCATCCGGAAGCACCCGCGCTTGCGCGCCAGCTCCTCGGCGCGCGACAGGAGCACGCGACCCACGCCGCGTCCACGGGCGCGCTCGGTGACGACCAGGTCGTTCACGCGTGCCTGCGGCCGGTGGTCGCCCATCCGCTGGTGGTACTCCATGTCGACGACGCCTAGGACCTCGCCGTCGGCCTCGGCCACCAGCGTCACGTGCTCGATCCGGCGGATGTGCCCGGCGAACTGGAGCCGGTGCGTCGGGTCGTCGGCGGTGCCGGCCGCCACGCCGCGGCCGAGCTCCACCAGGAGCCCCGCCACCGCCGGCCAGTCCTCGGGCCGCGCGAGCCGCACGGTCACGTCGTCCATGTGCCAGGCACGATACGCGCGCGAGGCAGGGGATCGCCTCCCCCGAGAGGAGTGTCCATCGAAAGCGACGAGGGGCCCGGGCCGAAGGCCCGGGCCCCTCGCGAACCGCCCTCCGCGGTCCTACTGCGGGATGTTGATCGACGCGGAGTGGTTCCCCTTGAGCACGTCGTCGTGCACGTAGGTGCCACTCAGCCCGCACAGATCCGACTCGTCGATCCCCGCGGGGAGATCCAGCGAGCCCGGCGTGTTCGGGCTCCCCGGCAGCGCTTCGCCGTCGAAGGAGACCGCGCTCGGGTAGAGCGTGTCGTCGCCGCCCTTCTCGCAGACGAGCACGATGACCTTGAAGTACCGGTCGTCCGTGAACGTCAGCTCGATGTCGGCGTCGAGGTCACCCGCGGCCACCGTGATGAACTGCGGGTCGGCCGTCTTGTAGCCCTCGGGGGTGGTCGTCTCGACCACCACGTAGTCGCCGGGCATCAGGTCGTCGAACGAGCACTCACCGTTGGCTCCGGTGGTGCAGGTCAGGTCCTGCCCGCCCACCTGGACCGCGGTGTCCGCACCGTCGAACTCGCCCACGGTCACGTCGTCGTGGTACAGGGTGAAGACCGCGCCCTGCAGCGGGTTCGCCGGGTCGTCGTCGTCGACCTTCTCGATGTCGATCCTCGAGAGCTTCGTGTTCTCGAAGGTGCACGTCACCGTCTCGCCTGGCAGGACGTTGAACGTGGCCTTCGACTGCGCGACGGAGCCGACGGAGTCGTCGTCGTCGCAGCTCACGTCGGTGAGGTTCCACCCGTCCTTCGCCGTCTCGTTCACCGTGTAGGTCCCCGGGACGACGACCTTCTGGTCGGTGTCTCCGTCACCGAGCGTCGCGGTGATCTCGCCGGTGAAGTCGAAGGTTCCCGGATATCCGTCGGGGACCGTCTGCTTCTCGATGATGATCGTGCCGCGCTTCGTGTTCGTGTAGGTGCAGGTGACGGTGCCGCCCGCCGGCACCGTGATGCTGGCCGTGCGGTTGGCGAGGTCGGTCGTCCCACCCGTGGTGCAGCTGAGACCGGTGAGGTCCCAGCCCGGGGTCGGGTCGTCCTCGGTCACCACGTAGCTGGACCCGGCGACCAGGTTCGAGAAGGTCTTCGAGTCCTTGCCTGCCTGACCGGCGTCGGTCGTCGTGAGGTCGAAGTCACCGCTGGCGTCGGCCGGGCTCGGCAGGTCGGGGTTCGACCCGAAGCCGAAGGTGCCCGCGCCGCCGACCGTGACCTTCTCGATCACGATCGAGCCGCGCTTCGTGTTCGTGTAGGTGCAGGTGACCGTCCCGCCCGCCGGCACCGTGATCGAGGCACGGCGATCCGCGAGGCTCACGGTCCCGCCCGTCGAGCAGCTGAGACCGGTGAGGTCCCAGCCGGGGGTCGGGTCGTCCTCGGTCACGACCACGGTGGACCCTGCGACCAGGTTCGAGAAGGTCTTCGAGTCCTTGCCTGCCTGACCGGCGTCGGTCGTCGTGAGGTCGAAGTCACCGCTGGCGTCGGCCGGGCTCGGCAGGTCGGGGTTCGACCCGAAGCCGAAGGTGCCCGCGCCGCCGACCGTGACCTTCTCGATCACGATCGAGCCGCGCTTCGTGTTCGTGTAGGTGCAGGTGACCGTCCCGCCTGCCGGCACCGTGATCGAGGCCGTGCGGCTGGCGAGGTCGGTCGTCCCGCCGGTGGTGCAGCTGAGACCGGTGAGGTCCCAGCCCGGGGTCGGGTCGTCCTCGGTCACGACCACGGTGGACCCGGCGACCAGGTTCGAGAAGGTCTTCGAGTCCTTGCCGGCCTGACCGGCCGCGGTCGTCGTGAGGTCGAAGTCGCCGTTCGAGTCGGCCGGGCTCGGCAGGTCGGGGTTCGACCCGAAGCCGAAGGTGCCCGCGCCGCCCTCGGTGACCTTCTCGATCACGATCGAGCCGCGCGCGACGTTCTCGTACGTGCAGTCGAGCACGTCGTCCTCGTCGTCGATCGAGAAGGTGACGGTCCGTCCGCTGATCGATGGCGTGACGCCGGTGCTCGCCGAACAGTCGATCGAGTCGAAGTCCCACCCGCTCGGGAGCGGCGTGTCCTCCTGGACGGTGTAGCCGGTGCCGAACAGGACGTTGGAGAACTCCTTGGACCCGCCCCCCGCGAGCTTGAACGTGTTCGCGGTCGACGGGTCCGTGCTGAACGACTTCGTGAAGTCGAACTCGGGGCTCGTCGTCGGGGTGGTCGTCTTGCGGATGATCACCTTGCCACAGTTCGTCAGCTGGATCGGCACGGGCGCGATGAAGTCCTTCAGCTGCGAGGTGAAGGCGTCCGACGCCCGGCTCTTCAGGAACGCGCTGCCGAACGAGGTGCACTTGTTCTCGTCGAAGATGTAGTCGAGGTCGATCGACGCCTCACCGAACGTGCGGGCCGACAGCGCGCCGAGCCCGTCGGCGTTCCCGGCGGTGATCGCCGAGCTGTTGATCGTGCCGGTCGCGGCGCCCACGGCGGTCAGGTCCTGGGCGGTTCCCCACGCCGAGCCGGTCCACCGGCGGACCTTGATCACCGCACGCGCGCCGCCCTGCTCGATCCGGTACTCGATCAGCAGGTCGTCGGACAGGGGTCCGGCTCCGTCGCCGGTGCGGACCTTGTTCACGCCGTTCGCGCACGTGACCTGGGACTGGTTCAGCTCGAAGTCCATCAGGGTCGTGCCGCTCGGCTCTTGGACGCGGGCCCAGAACAGGTGCAGGAAGCCGGGGTCGCCCTCTTCCTCGTAGGCCCCGAAGGTGATCAGGTCGCTCTTGTTGTTCGGGATGCTGCCGGTGCCCACCGGGGGACACGTGTCGTCTTCCTTCGAGCCGCCGCCGTACGAGTCGTCGTTCTGGCCGGTCGGCGCGTCCTGCCTGCGGACCTCGCTGACGCTCGCCCAGTCGATGTTCGGCGCGCCGCCGTCCACGACGAGGTTCGCGTTGTCGTCGATCTCGAAGTCGGATCCCTCGAGGCTCGCCTGGTAGTGGCTCGCGAACGCCGGTACGGCGACGAGCGTCGCCAGCATCCCCACGATCACCCCGATCGTGAGGGTCGTGCGCATCGCTCCCGTCTGCTGTCGTCGCAGACGGGAGAGGCCTGCTCGGATCATGTTGCCCCTCCCTGTCGCGCCGTCCGCGCATGCGCAGCGGACGGGTGGAGCCCCTCCAGGCTCCGCCGCGTCACCCCGCAGACACGGTAGGGAGGGTGGGGGATGCCGGGAACCTCCGATGGGGGACGTTCTCGTACGGCTTTGGTCCTAGACCAGATGCCGTGGAGGGTCGCGCGGGATACCTCTTATAGAGGTGTTGTCAAAGGGGGCACGTGCAGGGGGAGGCGCCGCACTTCGGGCAGCCGTCCGCGTAGCGCCCGAGCACCTGCGCCAGGTCGACGTCGAGCAGGTTCGCGAGCGACGTGACCCACGCGACGACGTCGGAGAACTCGTGCTCCAGGTTCGCGCGGTCGTCTTTGCGGATCGCGCGAGCCAGCTCGCCGACCTCCTCGGTGAGCCAGCGGAACGTGGCGTCGACCCCCCGGCTCCGATCGCGCTCCAGGTAGGTCCGGGCCATCGTCGTCTGCAGCTCGCGCACGTCCATGGCGCGCGAGTCTACGGGGGGTTGCGCCGGTCTCGCGCGGGGGAGGACCTTCGGCCCAGGACTGGTGACCCCGGCGGTCGGAGGATGTCATCGACATGGGCGCACCCCCCGAAGTGCGTTGCGCCGCCGCCGGAATCACACCCTTCGTCTTCACGGCATCTTCACGCCGTGTTCGCCGTGCGGGGGTTCACAGAGAGGCAATCGTTCTGTTACATCTACGCCATACGGCCTAGGCCGTTGGATAACCCGGCGCGAGCCGGGCCCCAGGGGAGGGGAACAATTTGATCACGGATCCAAGCGGGGCGGCATGAGAGGCCGTCCCGCATCCAGGTGGTACGGGTCCGCGGACACCGCGGTCTCGAGGTGTATCCACGAGGGCCTGGTCTTCCACACACCGGCGGCGATCCCGCCGGTTTTCCGTGTGGGGACCGAGCCGGGGGAGGGATAGCGCATGGTGGGTAATACGAAGAAGAGGCGAACGCGCAAGCTGTTCGCCGTAGGGGCACTGATCGCGCCGGCGCTCCTCGTGCTGGCGATGGTGGCGCCGAACGCATCGGCGGCGCCGATCACGATCGTGGACGACGGCGGAGCCGACGACTACCCGGGTCAGAAGGACCTTAACTTCCTCACGGTCGACTACGGCCTTCCGGGCGCGACCGTGATCGACGTCGACTGGGGCTGGGACGACACGGCGACGAGCGGCGCCAACACCCGGGACGGGTGTGCTCTGTTCGATACGGATGGGGACGGGAAGGCCAACTACTCGTACTGCGTCATCGTCGAGGCAGACAACTCGTACTCCACGGTTCTCTATTCATGCGGAGATGACGACTCTGACAAGTGCACGAACCCGCGCCAGGCGATCCCGGCACCGGGTTCCAGCACGTCGGTCGACGTCGTCGAAGACATCGACCCGTTCGGAGTGCCATCCTCCCCCGACTACGACGTGGACCACGTCACGGGGAACACATGCGGGACAGCACCCGACTGCTACACGGATGACACGGTCGCGATGGCGACCATCGACCTGGATGACATCGGTGATCCGAGCCGCGTCACGCTGATCAACGTCTGCAGCTACCCCTCGCAGGTCCCGGGATCTGCGCCTTCGGAATGCGTGATCGCTGCGAACAGCGGCTTCCTGACGATCGTGAAGGTCGCCGACCCCGATGACGACACGGACTTCGTGTTCGACTCGTCTGCTCCGTCAAACGGCGATGTCAGTCAGTGGACCATCGAGGGCAGCGGGCAGGTGCAGTTCATCCCGTTCGCGTCCGGCAACACACTCGATCTCGACGAAGTGGTTCCTGACGGTTGGGAACTCGACGAGGCATCTTGTGAGCTCCAGCTGCAGACGCCGACGTCGACGGGGACACCGACGGATACTGGCGTGGACAACATCACGATCCAGGCCGGCGTCGAGACGATCTGCACCTTCGAGGACTCGCTCGCCGAGGGAACGCTGACGCTCGTCAAGACCGTCACGAATGACAACGGCGGCACCCTCGCCGTTGCCGACTTCCCTCTCTTCATGGACGCGACCTCGGTGACGAGCGGCCAGACGGTGACGTTCGTCGGCGGCACGCAGATCACCGCCAGTGAGACCCAGCAGCCCGGCTACACGGCCTCGGCGTGGGGCGGTCACTGTGCGGCGGACGGGTCCGTCACCATCGAAGCAGGCGTCGACAAGACCTGCACGATCACGAACGACGACAACGAGCCGACGCTTCGTCTGCGCAAGACCGTGACCAACGACAACGGCGGCACGGCCCTTGCGACGGCGTGGACGCTCACCGCTGACGGTGCGCTCGCGGTCCCGACCGACCTGTCGGGCTCCACGCCCGTCAACAGCGGCACCGGCTTCAAGGCCGACACCTACACCCTTGGTGAGTCCGGTGGCCCCTCGGGCTACACGGCCGGCGACTGGAGCTGTGTCCTGACCGGCACGGCGACTCCGGTCTCCGTCTCGGCCAGCGACGAGGTCGTGGTCGGGCTGGGTGACGACATCACCTGCACGATCGACAACGACGACAACGAGCCGACGCTTCGTCTGCGCAAGACCGTGACCAACGACAACGGCGGCACGGCCCTTGCGACGGCGTGGACGCTCACCGCTGACGGTGCGCTCGCGGTCCCGACCGACCTGTCGGGCTCCACGCCCGTCAACAGCGGCACCGGCTTCAAGGCCGACACCTACACCCTTGGTGAGTCCGGTGGCCCCTCGGGCTACACGGCCGGCGACTGGAGCTGTGTCCTGACCGGCACGGCGACTCCGGTCTCCGTCTCGGCCAGCGACGAGGTCGTGGTCGGGCTGGGTGACGACATCACCTGCACGATCGACAACGACGACAACGAGCCGACGCTTCGTCTGCGCAAGACCGTGACCAACGACAACGGCGGCACGGCCCTTGCGACGGCGTGGACGCTCACCGCTGACGGTGCGCTCGCGGTCCCGACCGACCTGTCGGGCTCCACGCCCGTCAACAGCGGCACCGGCTTCAAGGCCGACACCTACACCCTTGGTGAGTCCGGTGGCCCCTCGGGCTACACGGCCGGCGACTGGAGCTGTGTCCTGACCGGCACGGCGACTCCGGTCTCCGTCTCGGCCAGCGACGAGGTCGTGGTCGGGCTGGGTGACGACATCACCTGCACGATCGACAACGACGACAACGAGCCGACGCTTCGTCTGCGCAAGACCGTGACCAACGACAACGGCGGCACGGCCCTTGCGACGGCGTGGACGCTCACCGCTGACGGTGCGCTCGCGGTCCCGACCGACCTGTCGGGCTCCACGCCCGTCAACAGCGGCACCGGCTTCAAGGCCGACACCTACACCCTTGGTGAGTCCGGTGGCCCCTCGGGCTACACGGCCGGCGACTGGAGCTGTGTCCTGACCGGCACGGCGACTCCGGTCTCCGTCTCGGCCAGCGACGAGGTCGTGGTCGGGCTGGGTGACGACATCACCTGCACGATCGACAACGACGACAACGAGCCGACGCTTCGTCTGCGCAAGACCGTGACCAACGACAACGGCGGCACGGCCCTTGCGACGGCGTGGACGCTCACCGCTGACGGTGCGCTCGCGGTCCCGACCGACCTGTCGGGCTCCACGCCCGTCAACAGCGGCACCGGCTTCAAGGCCGACACCTACACCCTTGGTGAGTCCGGTGGCCCCTCGGGCTACACGGCCGGCGACTGGAGCTGTGTCCTGACCGGCACGGCGACTCCGGTCTCCGTCTCGGCCAGCGACGAGGTCGTGGTCGGGCTGGGTGACGACATCACCTGCACGATCGACAACGACGACAACGAGCCGACGCTTCGTCTGCGCAAGACCGTGACCAACGACAACGGCGGCACGGCCCTTGCGACGGCGTGGACGCTCACCGCTGACGGTGCGCTCGCGGTCCCGACCGACCTGTCGGGCTCCACGCCCGTCAACAGCGGCACCGGCTTCAAGGCCGACACCTACACCCTTGGTGAGTCCGGTGGCCCCTCGGGCTACACGGCCGGCGACTGGAGCTGTGTCCTGACCGGCACGGCGACTCCGGTCTCCGTCTCGGCCAGCGACGAGGTCGTGGTCGGGCTGGGTGACGACATCACCTGCACGATCGACAACGACGACAACGAGCCGACGCTTCGTCTGCGCAAGACCGTGACCAACGACAACGGCGGCACGGCCCTTGCGACGGCGTGGACGCTCACCGCTGACGGTGCGCTCGCGGTCCCGACCGACCTGTCGGGCTCCACGCCCGTCAACAGCGGCACCGGCTTCAAGGCCGACACCTACACCCTTGGTGAGTCCGGTGGCCCCTCGGGCTACACGGCCGGCGACTGGAGCTGTGTCCTGACCGGCACGGCGACTCCGGTCTCCGTCTCGGCCAGCGACGAGGTCGTGGTCGGGCTGGGTGACGACATCACCTGCACGATCGACAACGACGACAACGAGCCGACGCTTCGTCTGCGCAAGACCGTGACCAACGACAACGGCGGCACGGCCCTTGCGACGGCGTGGACGCTCACCGCTGACGGTGCGCTCGCGGTCCCGACCGACCTGTCGGGCTCCACGCCCGTCAACAGCGGCACCGGCTTCAAGGCCGACACCTACACCCTTGGTGAGTCCGGTGGCCCCTCGGGCTACACGGCCGGCGACTGGAGCTGTGTCCTGACCGGCACGGCGACTCCGGTCTCCGTCTCGGCCAGCGACGAGGTCGTGGTCGGGCTGGGTGACGACATCACCTGCACGATCGACAACGACGACGACGAGCCGAGCCTGACGCTGGAGAAGACGGTCAGCGGGGGATCGGCCACTGAAGCCGACTTCACGCTGATCGCGACCGGACCCACGAGCTTCCAGGGTCCCGGTCCGAGCGTGAGCAACGGGCCCAGCTTCGACGCCGGCACGTACGCGCTCAGCGAGACCGGCCCGGCCGGCTACTCGCCGAGTGCGTGGAGCTGCGTCGGCGGAACGCAGGATGGGTCGAACATCACCGTCGGCCTGGGCGAGTCCGCAACATGCTCCATCACGAACACGCGTGACCAGGGTTCGATCACGGCCGTGAAGTACCACGACCTGAACGGCGACGGCACGCGCCAGAACGGTGAGCCTGACCTCGAGGGTTGGGAGTTCTGGGTCGATCTGAACGAGAACGGCGAGTTCGACCCGCCTGCCGAGACGAAGGTCGCGACCGGTGCCAACGGTCAGGCCGCCCTCGGCTCGTTCGACACCGACACCTACTGGGTGTGTGAGGTGACCAAGAGCGGTTGGGTCAACTCGCAGCCCGGGTCCGCGTCGGTCTCGAACAAGGCCCCGTGCGTGAGCATCACGGTCACGAAGGACTCTTCGAGCACCGCGACGTTCGGGAACTACCAACGCACGAAGATCCAGGTGAACAAGACCGTGTCCAACGGTCCTGTGCCCGACGGGGTGACGTTCCAGTTCCAGATCCGCGAGGGAGCGTCGACCACCAGCCAGGGCACGACCATCGCGACCGGATCGGTCACGGGTCCCGACAGCACCCTCGGTGGCGACGAGTGGACGGCCGCAGCCGGCCAGCAGTACCCGCTCGACCCCGGCACCGACTACCAGCTCTGCGAGCAGATCTACAACGGCTACACGCCGAGCTTCGTGGTGATGGGGCAGTACGGGACCGCGTGGTTCCACCCGGGGCTGAACACCAACGACCCGAACACCAGCCAGATCGAGAACGAGTGGGCCTGTTACGACCTGGCGGACGTCGTGTCGGGCGTCGGCGGTGCTGACAACACGGTCGAGATCGCGATCAACAACCAGCCTCAGGGCATGGCCAGGACGATCGGCTTCTGGAAGAACTGGACGAGCTGCGACGGGAAGGGCAACCAGGCCCCCGTGCTCGACCAGACCCTCTTCGCGGCCGGCTCGATCCAGATCGGCGATCTCATCCTCAACGGAGGGACGCAGAACTCCTCGCCCGACTGCCAGAAGGCGATCCGACTGCTGAACAAGTCGACGATCAATACCGGCAAGAAGAAGGCGAGCGATCCCGCGTTCAACATGACCGCGCAGCTCCTGGCCTACCGGCTGAACCAGGTCATGAGTCCGACCTCGTGCAGCGCCGCCGCGTCCGCGGCGACCGAAGCACAGGCCTGGCTCGACTGGCTCGACTTCAACGGCATCTCGCACAGGTCCATCTCGAAGGCGTTGGCGTCGCGGTTGAACTACCTGTCCGGTGTCCTGGACGACTACAACAACAACTCGATCAACTGCTCGGCGTTCACCCCGGTGCCGACCCCGCCCGGGCCACCGCCGGCTGATCCCGACTAGCTCTGGAGGAAGAGCGAACGACGAGGGCCCGGCATCTGCCGGGCCCTCGTCACGTCAACGGTCGAGCGATCAGCGTGCGGCGACCGAGAACTCGTCCTTCGCGAGCATGACCCACTTGCCGAACCCGTCGCGCATGAAGTAGCCCTCCTGCGCGGTGCAGTTCGCGGCTGCGTTCGGCCACGTCGTCGCGGCGAGCGGCCCGATCGACGCCTGGCCGTTCACGACGGGGTAGTAGGCCGCGAAGACGTAGGTGCCGTCGAGCAGCCAGCACTGGGCGAAGACGTAGACTTTGTCGCCGCCCGGGTTCGCCACCGCCACCACGGTGTCGCCGTGGATCGCGTCCGGCACGACCAGGTGCCCCTCGGTCGCGCCGGCGGCGCCCTTGCCCTTGCCGTTGTTGCCGGCCATGGCGGGGAGCGCCGCGATCGTGGCGAGCACCAGCAGCGCCGCCACGAGGCTCCACTTCTTCATGGGACCCATCCCCTTTCTCGCATCCCGGGCCTGATCGCCAGACCAGTTCTTTCCACATGGCCCGAGATGACTACCTCGTTCTGGGTATCGGCCCGGGACACCCGAGACTTGAGGCATGCGGCAGGACACGCTGCTCAGAGGCTCGTCTTGGCCGGATCGCGCACGTGACCTCGGCACGATGGGCCGTGCGGTCCAACGAATCACAGGCCTGGGATTCTCCCTGCACTTGGCCGAAAGGCGGTTTACAGGGAGGCAACGTTTCTGATAGGTATTACGCCGGTGGTAGTAGCCCGCCCTGGGGACAGGGGGGTCGGTGGAGTGGGGGAGCAGCGCCTCCCCTACCGAGATAGAGGAGGAACTCCCTGATGGCTTCCGGTTCCGGGAACCAGGTCCGAACGCGCCGGCACGCACGGCGCTTCCTTTCTTTCCTGACCCTGTTCTCGATGGTGGTGTCGCTCACCGTCGGCAACGCGGCGTTCGTGTTCGCGCAGACGGCCGAGCCGTCGCCGACCGAGTCGCCGTCACCCACGTCGACCCGACGCCAACGCCTACGGAGGATCCGACGCCCTCCGAAGATCCGAGTCCCACGTCGGATCCATCCCCGACGGATACCTCTAGTAGTAGTGACACCCCCACTCCCACCGAGACCACCACCGATCCCACTCCCACCGACGACCCCACCGCTGCGTCCTGTGACTTCTCGGCCATTCCGACCGGGCCCACGGGTGACGGTGTGCTCGCGGCGGTCGCGAGCGACCTCCCCGACTACCAGCCCGGATCTGACGTCGAGTTGACCGGAGCCGGTTTCGCGCCCGGCGAGAACGTCTGCCTGAGGATCACCGAGGACAACCCGGACTTCCGCTTCGTCATCTCTGACTCCGTCACGGCCGATGAGAACGGTGCCTTCGTCTACTCCTTCCGGATCTCTCCCGACTTCATCGCGCAGTACCGTGTGAGGTCGTGGGGTGCGGTCTCGGGGAACTACGCGGAGACGACCTTCACCGATGCCCCGACCGTCTACAACCACTACCTGGACCTCGGGGCCAACTGGGCGAACACGACCATCACGGGCAACAACACGTCGTACTCCGAGGGTGAGGTCGTCCCCCATGTGTTCGCCGTCGATGTCACGAGCGGCACGTCGTACTCGATCTCGATCAACTACGACTACTACAACGCCAACTCGAACGCGTGCGGGTTCTCGCGACTCGCGCAGTACAACCTCGACCGGTCACCTGCTCCCGACGGGCCGGCTCCCAGCGTCGATAACGCCATCGGGTCGGGGCCCGGCGACTTCTACACGTTCGGTGCGAACATCACCGCGGTCAGTGCTCCCTACATCGACCCGGGGAACGCGCAGCAACGGATCGTCGATGTCACCTTCACGGGGACGGCAGCGCGGGCCTACATCTATTTCGGGCTCGAGCTTGCCGTGCCCAACTCCGTCGGAACCTGTGGCGGGGCGCGCTCATGGCCCGGCGCGTCGCTCCTGACGAACGTCGAGAACGGTCCGACCGGTTCGCCGATCGGCGGAGGTGCGCAACTGTCGATCAACCCGAGCGGGGTCATCCCGTCGATCTCCGGCGTCAAGTGGAACGACGTGGACGGCGACGGTGTCTTCGACGGTGGCGAGTCGACGCTCTCTGGGTGGACGATCCAGCTCTGCACGACGGCCGCCTGCGCCGGCGGGCCGGTGGCGACCGACACGACGGACGCGCTCGGGCGTTTCAACTTCAAGATCGCTCCGGTCAACAACGCGACCTTCACCTACTACGTCCGTGAGGTCCTGCAGTCGGGTTGGGTCCAGACATCCCCCGCGTCCGGCGTGTACGGACCATTCACCTACGCCTTCAACAACAAGGGAGAGACGACCACCCCCTCGCAGGTCGTCAACTTCGGGAACCGGACCGCCAGCTCGATCTCGGGAACGAAGTTCGCCGACTCTGACTTCGACGGGCAGTTCAGCGCCGGTGACACGAAGGTCGGCGGTATCACGATCCAGCTGTGCTCGAACTCCGGGTGCACCGGTGGTGGGAACCCGATCGACACGACGGTGACCAGCTCGACGGTCGGGACCCTCGGCGAGTACTCGTTCACCAACCTGCTCCCCGGCACCTATTACGTCCGCGAGGTCCTGCCACCCGGTGGCACCGAGATCCTCCCAGCGGGGGGCTTCCTCGGTCCGATCGTCCTGAGCGCTTCGACGCCCACGACGATCACCGGGCAGGACTTCCTCAACCTCGCTCCGAACCCGGGGCTGACCCTGGTGAAGACGGCGACACCCGCGACCTATGACTCGGCGGGCGACGTCATCAGCTACAGCTTCGAGCTCACCAACTCGGGCAACGTGCCGCTCAGCGGCCCGTTCACCGTGTTCGACGACAAGTCCTCGGACGAGTCCTGCCCAGCGACGGCTTCGCTCGCGGTGGGCGCGTCGATCACGTGCACCGCGTCCTACTCGATCACCCAGTCCGATATGAACGCCGGCTCGGTGACGAACACGGCGTACGCGACCGGTTCGTACGGCGGGAACGCAGTCACGTCCAACCAGGACTCGGAGACCGTCACCGCCGTGCAGACGCCGGCCCTGACCCTCGACAAGACCGCCAGCCCGGCCACCTACTCGGCCGTGGGCAACGTCATCAGCTACTCCTACCTCGTCACGAACTCGGGCAACGTCTCGCTTTCCGGCCCCGTGACGGTCGTCGACGATAAGGCCACCGTGGTCTGCCCGGCCGTGGACACCGTCGGCAACCTCGACGGTGAGCTCGACCCGGGTGAGTCCGTGACCTGCACCGCGTCCTACACGATCGACCAGGACGACCTCGACGACGGCTCGGTGACCAACACGGCCACCGCGAGCGCCGACGGCACGAACTCCAACCAGGACTCCGAGACGGTCACCACCGTGGCCAACGCGGCCCTGACCCTGGTCAAGACCGCCACCCCGGCCACCTACTCGGCCGTGGACCAGGTCATCAGCTACTCCTACCTCGTCACCAACACCGGCAACGTCCGGCGCGCAGGCCCCGTGACGGTCGTCGATGACAAGGCCAGCGTGAGCTGCCCCGACGTGACCACGGTCGGCAACGGCGACACGTGGCTCAACGTGGGTGAGTCGATCACCTGCACCGCCTCCTACACGATCACCCAGGCCGACCTCGACGACGGCTCGGTGACGAACACCGCCACAGCAAGCGCGGGTGGCACCGACTCCAACGAAGACTCCGAGACGGTCACCGCGACGCAGAACGCCTCGCTCGCGTTGACGAAGTCGGCCGATCCGCTCACCTACTCCGTGCTGAACGAGACGATCACCTACACCTACATCGTTTCCAACAACGGCAACGTGACGCTCGACGCGCCGATCGCCGTGAGCGACGACAAGGCGTCGGTCAGCTGCACCCAGCCGGGCGACGGACAGCTGTCGCCCCTGGAGACCGCGACCTGCACGGCGACCTACTCGATCACCCAGGCCGATCTGAACACCGGCTCGGTGACGAACACCGCCACGGCCACCGCATCGTTCGATGGCAACACCGTGACGTCGAACCAGGCTCAGGCAACCGTCACGGCCACCCAGTCGCCTGCGCTCACGATCGACAAGTCCACGACCACGACGACCTACGCCGCACCCGGTGACGCGATCGACTACAGCTACCTCGTCACCAACTCGGGCAACGTGACCCTCTACGACGTCTCGGTCGTCGACGACATCACGACCGCGACGTGCCCGGACACCTCCGGTGGCCTGGCTCCTGGGGCCTCGATCACCTGCTTGGCGACCTACCTGGTCGATCAGGCCGACATCGACTTCGGCTCGGTGACCAACGTCGCCTACGCGACCGACGGCGAGACGGACTCCGAGACCGACACGGTCACGGTCGACGCCACCCAGTCGCCTGCGCTCACGATCGACAAGTCCACGACCACGACGACCTACGCCGCACCCGGTGACGCGATCGACTACAGCTACCTCGTCACCAACTCGGGCAACGTGACCCTCTACGACGTCTCGGTCGTCGACGACATCACGACCGCGACGTGCCCGGACACCTCCGGTGGCCTGGCTCCTGGGGCCTCGATCACCTGCTTGGCGACCTACCTGGTCGATCAGGCCGACATCGACTTCGGCTCGGTGACCAACGTCGCCTACGCGACCGACGGCGAGACGGACTCCGAGACCGACACGGTCACGGTCGACGCCACCCAGTCGCCTGCGCTCACGATCGACAAGTCCACGACCACGACGACCTACGCCGCACCCGGTGACGCGATCGACTACAGCTACCTCGTCACCAACTCGGGCAACGTGACCCTCTACGACGTCTCGGTCGTCGACGACATCACGACCGCGACGTGCCCGGACACCTCCGGTGGCCTGGCTCCTGGGGCCTCGATCACCTGCTTGGCGACCTACCTGGTCGATCAGGCCGACATCGACTTCGGCTCGGTGACCAACGTCGCCTACGCGACCGACGGCGAGACGGACTCCGAGACCGACACGGTCACGGTCGACGCCACCCAGTCGCCTGCGCTCACGATCGACAAGTCCACGACCACGACGACCTACGCCGCACCCGGTGACGCGATCGACTACAGCTACCTCGTCACCAACTCGGGCAACGTGACCCTCTACGACGTCTCGGTCGTCGACGACATCACGACCGCGACGTGCCCGGACACCTCCGGTGGCCTGGCTCCTGGGGCCTCGATCACCTGCTTGGCGACCTACCTGGTCGATCAGGCCGACATCGACTTCGGCTCGGTGACCAACGTCGCCTACGCGACCGACGGCGAGACGGACTCCGAGACCGACACGGTCACGGTCGACGCCACCCAGTCGCCTGCGCTCACGATCGACAAGTCCACGACCACGACGACCTACGCCGCACCCGGTGACGCGATCGACTACAGCTACCTCGTCACCAACTCGGGCAACGTGACCCTCTACGACGTCTCGGTCGTCGACGACATCACGACCGCGACGTGCCCGGACACCTCCGGTGGCCTGGCTCCTGGGGCCTCGATCACCTGCTTGGCGACCTACCTGGTCGATCAGGCCGACATCGACTTCGGCTCGGTGACCAACGTCGCCTACGCGACCGACGGCGAGACGGACTCCGAGACCGACACGGTCACGGTCGACGCCACCCAGTCGCCTGCGCTCACGATCGACAAGTCCACGACCACGACGACCTACGCCGCACCCGGTGACGCGATCGACTACAGCTACCTCGTCACCAACTCGGGCAACGTGACCCTCTACGACGTCTCGGTCGTCGACGACATCACGACCGCGACGTGCCCGGACACCTCCGGTGGCCTGGCTCCTGGGGCCTCGATCACCTGCTTGGCGACCTACCTGGTCGATCAGGCCGACATCGACTTCGGCTCGGTGACCAACGTCGCCTACGCGACCGACGGCGAGACGGACTCCGAGACCGACACGGTCACGGTCGACGCCACCCAGTCGCCTGCGCTCACGATCGACAAGTCCACGACCACGACGACCTACGCCGCACCCGGTGACGCGATCGACTACAGCTACCTCGTCACCAACTCGGGCAACGTGACCCTCTACGACGTCTCGGTCACCGATGCCAAGGCGGGCGTCGACTGCACGATCGGCACCATGGTGCCGGGTGCGGTCGACACCACCACCTGCACCGGCTCCTACACGCTCACCCAGGCCGACATCGACGCGGGCTCGGTCTACAACCAGGCCTTCGCTACGGGGACCGACCCCAACGATGACCCGGTCGATGACGACGACGAGAACACCCAGCCGATCGAGCAGGACCCGTCGATCGACATCCAGAAGTTCAGCTCGCTCGACCTGACGGTCGTCGACCCGGCGGACCGCGCCGACGTCGGTGACGAGATCGACTACAGCTTCACCGTCACCAACACCGGCAACGTGACGCTCACGGACGTGACGGTCACCGATGCCAAGGCGGGCGTGGACTGCACGATCGGCACCATGGTGCCGGGTGCGGTCGACAGCACCACCTGCACCGGCTCCTACACGCTCACCCAGGCCGACATCGACGCGGGCTCGGTCTACAACCAGGCCTTCGCTACGGGGACCGACCCCAACGATGACCCGGTCGATGACGACGACGAGAACACCCAGCCGATCGAGCAGGACCCGTCGATCGACATCACCAAGACCTTCGCGGCCGATTCGGTGATCGCCGGTGGCACGGGTAGCTCGTTCAACATCGTCGTCACCAACGATGGGAACGTCACCCTCCATGATGCGCTCATCGAGGACGACGTCGACTCTCGCCTCACTGTGACCGGTGTCTCCGGCACGAAGGGTGTTGACGCCAACAGCGACGGCGATACCCAGACGGTCGAATGGATCATCGCGATGCTAGCCCCAGGGGAGTCCGCAACCATCACGGTCGACTTCGAGGTCGCCTCCGATGTTGAAGAGGCGAACGGAACCGGCGGGCTCAACGACGCCGACGAGTACGTCTCCAACACCGGCACGGTCTCCGCAGAGGCACCCCAGGGCGACGCCGACGATCCGGACGATGACATCACCGGAACTTCCACCGACACCATCGACATCCTGGTCGACATCGACCTGTCGATCGTCAAGACGTTCTCTCCATCGGAGATCGACATCCCGATCCCGCAAGGATCGAACCAGGTGTTCACCATCGAGGTGAGCAACGCAGGTCCGTCGGATGCGGTCGATGTGGACGTCACGGATACCGTGAACGGCTTCCTCGACATCTCTGCTGTCGATAGCGTCGAAGTCACTACCGGATCCGGAACGTGCACATGGGACATGACGCCGCCGCCACCGCTGGCAGCGTCGGACATCGAGTGCTCGGTTGACATCCCGGCCGGTGAGTCGGTGACGATCACGGTGACCTACACCGCGGCACCGTTCCTGGACGCAGTGCCGGACTTCGGCACGCAGGCTGGTGACGAGTTCCGGTTCATGTTCGTGAACGGGAGCATCCTCGAGGGGTCCACCGACGGTGGTCCCGTGTACCTGGATGGGGAGCCCGCCGACGTGACCATCATCACGAGCCTGACGCGGAACGACCTCATCTTCGATCCCCCTGGCAGCGATCCCGCGTTCGAGCTGCACCTGTCCTGCTCGGACCCCTTCACGGGTGGGTGGGGACAGTCGGCCGGGCCGGTCGAGGGGGTCGACACGAACTGGCAGATCGCGTTCTTCTCGATCGCTCGCTGGAACGGTCAGCGCTTCCTCAAGTCCTGCGGCAACGTGACGACTCCGTTCGAGATCCCGAACACGGCGACCGCAACAGGCACGGACTCGTTCGAAACCCAGACCGTGTCCGATAGTGACTCCGTGACGATCGGGCCCGGCATCACGCTCGACCGCCTCCAGACCCTCGGGAAGCGTCTGACGGTCAGGCTCACGAACCTCACGGGCGAGGAGAAGGAGATCGTCGAGGTCTTCGCCGAGTGGCCGAACAGCAACGGCAACTTGACGAAGGTCTGGCTCACACAGGGCACGACCAGTTGGACGGTCTGGAGCGGAAACGCTGGATCCCCGTCTGTCACGCTCGGCCCGGGACCGGGCTGGAGCGGCGCGACGCTGCTGACGGGCGAGGGGATCCTTCGCTTCGACTTCAAGAACAAGGTGGCTGCCAGCGGGTACACCATCCGCGTGCTCTTCGGGGATGGGACGTTCCTGGACATCCATCAGTAGGTCTTCATAGACAGCCAACAGCAGTGGGCTCGGGCCGAGGGGCCCGAGCCCACTCGCGCAGGCCGGCCGCGTCTTCGTCGGCGGCCAGGGCGCTGTCGTCGGGTACCCTCGGAGGGGAGTTGCCATGAGGAGAAGTACGAGGGTCGCGATACGGCTCGTTGCAGCATCGAGCATGCTGCTTGGCCTCGCTGCATGCTCGGGTGATTCCGCCAGCACCACCACCCCGTCCCAGCCGAGCCCCACCCCGAGTCCGACCATGAAGGACGGGAGCTACGAGCTCGTAGGTGAGCTGACCTCGAAGGGGGTCGACCCGCCTCCGGCCGGCGGCGTCGCCAAGGCCAGTGGCTCGGTGACGGGGGAGGCGACCCTGGGGACGACCTGGCAGGCGACCTGGACGATCACGTTCGACGGCATGACCGGTCCTGTCGAGAGCGCTGCGGTCTCCTATCCGAGTGGTGGATCGTCCTTGCGGATGCTTCTCTGTGGACCGTGCGAGAGTGGCACGGAGCTCACATCCACGTTTCCATCGAGGGCCGTCGCGGAGCAGTTCCTGACCCAGGCGCTCGCCGGGAAGACGGTCCTCGTCCTGACGACCGAGGAGAACCCGGACGGAGAGATCGGCGGTCAGATCGAAGCACGCAAGGTCTGACGTAGTCCTCCACGGGCCCACTGCTTCGCACCACACCCCACGTGGCTGGGCGACTTTCGAAAGGCTTTACCAAGGGACATCTCGTGCCTGCGGAACTCGGTTCTGCGGGAGGCACGGATAGCCAGCACGGGATGCCTGGTGGTGCCAATCACCGTCCTAGCCCCCCAAGCAGCCAAGTAGCCATGTTGGGTAGGGTTGGTGTACCCGAGGGGAGAACGAGTTGAGCGAGCGACGGAAGCGCCGGACACGAGTAGGGATACTCGCCCTGCTCGGCGGCGCGGCGATCATCGTCGGCTGCCTGCTCCCCTGGGTGTCCACGCCGCAGGGCGTTGTGGTCGGTACGACCAGTATCGGTGGGGAGCTTGCGGGCACCGTCCTGAAGTACGGGCAGGCGGCTGTGGCTGCTGGGGCAACCGTCGTGCTGCTTGGATTCCTTTTGCTGGTGCTGCGGAGGGGGACCCGGTTCGTTGGCCTGCTGCTGATGCTGGGTGGTGGCGTGGCGATCGCAGCCTCCTCAGCGGTGCTCAACGCCCCCCAGGATCGGTACATCGCGTACGCGGCCGAGACCGGTGCGCCCACAGATGAGGTCGACGCGGTCACGCGGTCCCTGCAGAACCTGTTCGCGGTGAACGACATGAGCGTGGACCCGGGGACGGGGCTGTACGTTGCGGTCGGTGGCGGCGCGCTCGCACTCATCGCGGGCTTCATCGCTCTTGTGACCAAGGCGAAACTGGCCTCCGAGCCCGAGCTCGTGCTCCCCGAGCCCGAGCCTGCCCCCTCGGGATACGACCCCGCCCCCGAGTCCGAGCCTGTGTCCCCCGAGCCCGAGCCTGTGGCCCCCGAGTCCGAGCCTGTGGCCCCCGAGTCCGAGCCTGTGTCCCCCGAGCCCGAGCCTGTGGCCCCCGAGCCCGAGCCTGTGGCCCCCGAGCCCGAGCCTGTGGCCCCCGAGCCCGAGCCTGTGGCCCCCGAGCCCGAGCCTGTGGCCCCCGAGCCCGAGCCTGTGGCCCCCGAGCCCGAGCCTGTGGCCCCCGAGCCGCCGGACGACGACGCGGCGATGTGGAGGCTCTAGGGAGCCTGCCCCTTACGTCGCCTGCCAGGCGATGTCGAAGTCGTCGCCCGGTGCGTCGTAGATCGTCGACGGGAAGCCTCCGGTCGCCGGCATGATCGCGAGGTTGCGGACGTTCCCGGCGATGACCAGGTGCACGAACGCGATCTTCTTGCCGTTCGGTGACCATACGGGCCCGCTCTCGGAGATGTCGGCGGTCCGCGTCAGGCGCCGCTGACCGGTGCCGTCGGTGCGGATCGAGAACAGGTCGTCCTGCGTGCCCATGTCGCGGGAGAAGACCAGGCGGGTGCCGTCGGGGGACCAGTCGGGCTGCCACTCGTTCCTGGTGGTGGAGTCGACCCACCGCTTCGCGCCGTCGGCGACCCGGATCAGCAGCAGGTCGTAGGAGCCCTTGCGGTAGGCCTGGGTCGCGAACCACTTCCCGTCGGGCGACCACGACAGGTCGGAGCCCTCGCCGCGCAGGTCGGCGACGAGCCGTCGCCGGGAGCCGTCGGCGCGCATCACGTAGATCCTGCGCGTGCCGTAGTCCGTCCACGCGATCTTCCCACCGGTCGGGGAGTAGATGGCGTCGGACTCGACCTGGTTCGGCGTGAAGGTCACGCGCCGGGGATCCGTGCCGTCGGGGTTCACGGTCCACAGGTCGAACCCGCTGGTGAGGCTCGCAGCCCGGAGGTACAGGACCCGGCCGGTCTTCGGCGACCAGTCGGGCGTGTAGGCGTAGGCACCATCCGGGGTCACGGCGGTCTCGGTCGCCCCGTCGCGGACGTAGATCCGGTACGTGGTGTCCCCGGGACGTTCACCTCGGTAGGCGAGCATCCCGTTCCCACCGGGGAACGACGCGTGGGCTGCGGGGGCGAGGGCGACGACGACGCTCGCGAGCGCGAGCACGACGAGCGGGCGGACCTGACGCATGGAGAACCTCCCTGTGAGAGCTCCGGCTCGATGCTACTCCTGGGCCGAGCGCTCCCGCCGGCCGAACGGAGAGGGCCGGCCCGTTCGGGCCGGCCCTCTCGACGCACCAGACCGGGTCGCTACCCGTCGCTCGCGGCCTCGTCGGTGGGTTCGGAGGCGTTGGCGCTCGCCTCGAGCAGGAGCTTCTGGTACCAGTCGCCGTCGAGCGCGTCGGCCCCGTCGGCGCTCGGGCTCGTCTCGCCGTCGACCACCTTGGTGTTCAGGTCGACCTTCACGGTGGTGATCGCCGGCTCGTTGTCGGCCTTCAAGCCCTCGAGCTTCGACTCCAGGGCGCGGAGCTCCTCCTCGGCCCGGCGCTTCTGCTCCTCGAGGCGCTCGCGGCGTGCCGCGTACAGGTCGCGGGCGCTCGCGATCGCCTGCTCGTAGGCACCGAGCCTCGACTCCTCCTGGGCCTGACGTTCGCGGTAGACGGCCTCGGCCGCGCGGGTGGCGCTCCGGGCCTCCTCGAGCGCGGCGCGCGCGTCCTCGACCTTCGCCTCGGCCTCGGTCACTTCCTGCGTCATGTCGCTCATCACGTCCACGTCCCCGGCCTCCACGTCGTTCCTTCAAGCATCGGACGGAACGGCCCGTACCTGAAGTCGGGTAGCGCTCGACATCCCGACCGGGATCAGGCGACGTTGCCCGAGCAGGTCACGCCGGCCACGCTGCACCCCAGCAGTTCGTCGCGGTTCAGGGAGTTGTCGCGCACCGCGACGCCGCTCACGACCCATCCGTGCTTGTCGTCGTTCAGGCGCGCGGTGTCGTTGCGCACGATCACCGCGCGTCCGTTGTCGCCGAAGACGTTGTTCGCCACACGCACGTTCTTCGAGGCGTAGATCGACACGCCGGCGTTCGCCTGGGGCACGCCCTCGACGTCGTTGTTGCGGATCGTGTTGCCGGTCACGGTCATCGTTCCCACGTAGATCGCGGAGGAGCGGCCCAGGAAGGAGCCGTCGGACTCGCCGCCCTTCTCGTAGAAGACGCCCTTGCGGTAGTTGCCGACGATCCGGTTGTCCGTGACGGTGAAGTCGCCGCACTGGGCGTCGCACCACACGCCGTTGCCGTAGTTGTCGTGGATGTAGCTGTTCGTCACGGTGACGCCGTGGCCGTGGAACCACTTGATGCCCGCGGCGCCCTTGCCCAGCCACGCGTCGGACCCGTTGCGGTCGATCTCGACGCCTCGAACAAGGACCCCGCCCCGGCCCTCCAGGTCGCAACCCAGGCCGTCCTTGCCGTTGTGGTGGAGGCGTCCACCGATCACCGTCACCCCGACCCAGCACACGACCCCGTGACGCTCGGCGCCGGAGATGTCGAGGTCGATCAGCGTCACGTTGCGCGGGCCGCCGTCAGGGCCGGGCTTGAGGTCGAAGACGTCCATCACGCCGCCCCTCCCGATCACGGTGGCCGGGCCCTGCACCGTCTGGCCGTCGCGCGGGTTCAGCGGGACCGTGGTCTCGAAGGTGCCGCTGAGGCAGACCGTCGCGCCTGCCGGCGCGGTCCGGAGGGCGTCGGCCAGGTTCCCACCGCTGACGCGGACGTCGCACGTTCCGCCCGGCTCGGGCTCGGGTGTGGGGTCGGGCTCAGGCTGGGGATCCGGCTCCGGTTCGGGCTCGGGGGCCGGTTCCGGGTCGGGCTGCGGCTCGGGAGCCGGCTCCTCCGGCGCGGCGTTCGCCACCTCCATCGTGAGGGAGGCGACCCCGATGTTCCCCGCGGCGTCGGTCGCCACCACCGTGACGTCGTGCGGCCCGTCGGGCAGCGTGGTGGTGTCCAGGGGTTCGGTCCAGGTCGTCGTGCCCTCGGCGGGTTGACCGTTCGTCCCGTCGATCGCCACCGTGACCGCCGCGACGGTCACGTCGTCCGCGGCCGTCCCTTCGAGCGTGACGGTGCCGCTCGCCGACGTCCCGGGCGTCGGGGCCTCGATCGTCACCACCGGCGGGGTGGTGTCGCAGGGCTTGCGCTTCGTGCACTCGGGCTTGCCGCCGCCGGGAGGTTCCTTGGGGGGTTTCGCGACGGCGGTCGAGACGAGCGCCGCGGCGATCAGGGTGATGACCAGAAGCGGCCGGAGCCAGCGCCCGGCGGGTCCTTCGTGCGATGCCATGTCGTGTCCCCTCGGTCGTGACGGGTGCCGGGTCCCCCTCGGATCCGGTACGTCCGGTTCCCCTATCGGCGGTAGGGAGGGCCGACCTTGAGCGGACAACCGTTTCGGCAGCGAAGTTCCGGACTTGTCTACCGAGTGGTAGAGAGGGCATAATCTGCCGCGTGGTAGAGAAACGCGACCAGGGTCTCGTCGAGGCGCTCGCCGGCAAGACGGTCCTGCTCACCGGGGTCACGGGCTTCCTCGCCCAAGTCGTGCTGGAGCGCCTGCTCCTGGACTTCCCTGAGACCCGCGTGATGGCGCTCGTCCGCTCCAACGCCACGAACAGCGCGTGGGAACGCGTCGAGTACCTGATGCGCAAGCCCGCGTTCACGGTGCTGCGCGAGCGCCACGGCGACGAGGACGCCCTGAAGGCGCTCCTGCACGAGCGGGTCACCGTGATCGACGGCGACTTCACCCAGGGCCCGCCCGAGGTTCCCGAGGGCGTCGACGTCGCGGTCCACTCCGCCGCCACGGTCAGCTTCGACCCGCCGATCGACGAGGGCTTCACGGTCAACCTGCTCGGCGCGCTCAACCTCTACGAAGGCGTGACGCGCCTGAACCGCCCGAACCTGATCCACGTCTCGACCGCCTACGTGGCCGGCGTCCAGAAGGGCGTGATCCCCGAGGGACCGCTCGAGCACCGGGTCGACTACCGGTTGGAGCTCCAGATGGCGCTGGAGGCGCGCCACGAGGTCGAGGCCGCCTCGCGCAAGCCCGAGATGCTCAAGGCCTTCATCGCGAAGGCGGCCAAGGAGCACTCGCGCGCCGGCCCCAGCACGGTGAGCCAGGACGCCGAGGAGCGCCGCAAGTCCTGGGTCGACAAGCGCCTGGTCGAGTACGGGCGGCAGCGCGCCCGCACCCTGGGCTGGCCCGACGTCTACACGTTCACGAAGGCGATGGGGGAGCGCGCGATCGAGGAGCTCGCCGAGCGCGAGGGCTTGTCCCTGTCGATCGTGCGCCCCTCGATCATCGAGTCGGCGTTGGAGCACCCGTTCCCGGGGTGGATCGACGGATTCAAGATGGCCGACCCGATCATCCGCGCCTACGGCCTGGGCCAGATCCCCGAGTTCCCGGGGATCCCCGAGGGCGTCGTCGACCTGATCCCGGTCGACTACGTCGTGAACGCGATCCTCGCGGTCGCCGCCACGCCGCCGCCGCCGGGCGAGCCCGCCCACTACAACGTGTCGAGCGGCGTGCGGAACCCGCTTCGGTTCGTCGAGCTCTACGAGTGGGTCCGCGAGTACTTCGAAGCGAACCCGATCCCCGATCGCGGACGCGGCGAGCACAAGGTCCCCGAGTGGAAGTTCCCGGGCACCGCGAAGGTCGAGTCGATGCTGCGCCGCGCCGAGCAGCTCACGAACGTCGCCGAGGCCGTCGTCACCCACCTGCCGAAGTCGAAGGCGATGCGCAAGGGCGTGGCCCGGGTCGATCGCGACATCGCGCGCGTCGACTTCGTGAAGCGCTACTCCGATCTGTACGGGATGTACACCGAAACCGAGGTCCTCTACACGGACGACCGCGTGGTCGAGCTGTTCGCGTCGCTCACCGACGAGGATCAGGAGCGGTTCCCGTTCGATGCCGGCACGGTGGACTGGAAGTACTACCTCCAGGAGGTCCACAGCCCGGCGGTGACGCATTCGCTGCGTGAGCTCTCACGACGCGACCGCGAGAAGCCGGTCGTGAAGATCAAGGAGCGCGCCGAGCCGGTGCTGGCGGTGTTCGACATGGAGGGCACGATCATCTCGTCGAACGTCGTGGAGTCCTACGTGTGGACCCGGCTGGCCGACCTGGAGCCCGACGAGTGGCCGGGCGAGCTCGCGAGCGTGTTCAGCCGGATCCCGAACTACCTGCAGATCGACCGGCGCGACCGCGGCGACTTCCTGCGGACGTTCTTCCGCCGCTACGAGGGCGCGAGCGTCGAGGCGATCGACAGGCTGATCGCGGGCCACGTCGCCGAGTTCATGCTGCAGAAGGCCTCGCCCGCGGCGATCCGGCGGGTCCGCGAGCACCGGGCGGCCGGGCACCGCACGATCATGATCACCGCGGCGGCCGAGCCGTTCGTGCGGCCGCTCGCGCCGCTGTTCGACGTGCTGATCGGCGCCGAGCTAGAGGTGCGCGACGGGCGCTACACCGGGTTCATGTCGCTACCCCCGCTCGTGGGCGAGGCGCGCGCCGCGTGGCTCCGCCGCTACGCGCTGCAGGAGGGCATCGACCTGAAGCACTCCTACGCGTACGCGGACTCGTACTCCGACCTTCCGCTCCTGCGGGCGGTCGGGAACCCCGTCGCCGTCGCGCCCGACTCGGCGCTGTACCGCCACGCGCGCAAGCGTCGCTGGCCGATCGAGGAGTGGTCGATGTCCAAGGGCATGCCCAAGGTCCGTTTCCCGAGGCCGGCGCACAGATGAGCAGGTGTCGGCGGTCGCCGGTAGCGTTCACGCCCTCCCCCTGGGAAGGGGGTTCCGCATGCGCATACCACAGCGGTATGCTGAACGCATGTCGCCGCAGATCGCCGTCCGGATCGACCAGGGGCTGGCCGAGCGCCTCGACGAGCTCGTGGCCGACGGACGGTTCGAGACGAAGGCCGATGCGATCCGTACGGCTATCGAGGCCCTCGTGGACGTCGAGCGACGTCGGAAGATCGGCGACGCGATCGTCGAGGGCTACCGGCGGATCCCCCAGGACATCGATCCGGACCTTGAGGCCACGCTGGAGCAGCCATCTGCACGACCTCCTCAGCGACCTGGCGGCCGAGGAGGGCGATCGTCCATGGTGATGCCGGCTGGGGGGAGATCTGGTGGGGCGAGGTTCCGGACGAGAAGCCGCGGCCCTACCTGGTGCTGACGCGAGACGTCGCGATCCCGGTGCTCTCCGGATATTGGCGGCGCCGGTCACCAGCAGGGTCCGGGGGATCCCGACGGAGGTCCTGCTTGGGTCTCGCGACGGATTGCCGATCGACTGCGTCGCGAGCATCGACAACATGGCCTCTGTGCGGAGGGCGCACCTCGTGCGGCGGGTGGGAGCGATCGACCGGTCGCGCCGTCGCGACGTCTGCGAGGCGCTGGTGGCCGCGACCGACTGCTGACGGGTACCTTCTCGTGGGCGACCGGTATGGCTCGTCCTGTTCCAGATATCGGGACCCGGTTCCACATGTTGGACACCACCGGAACCACACCCCGCACCGGGGAGGTGGCAACGCCTTGACGACCCTGTCGCTCGAGTACTTCCGCTCGGTGCCCCGCTACGTCGGCGCCCGCACGATCGGCGCCAAGGCGCCCGGGCTGGTCGCCGGCCCGCTCGCGCCCCTGCGCCTCGTCTCCCGCGACGACCCGAAGCCCCCGGCGGGCCGACCCGGGTGGGCGCGCGTGAAGCCGCTCCTGTCGGGGATCTGCGGCTCGGACCTGGCGACGATCGCCGGCCAGACGTCCTTCTACTTCTCCCCGCTCGTGTCGCTCCCGTTCGTCCCCGGGCACGAGGTCGTCGGCGAGCTCCTGGACGACTGCGAGGACCTCGCAGCCGGCACCCGCGTGGTCCTGTCCAGCGTGCTCGCGTGCGCCGCGCGCGGCGAGGACCCGCCGTGTGAGAACTGCGCCGCCGGGGCCACGAACCGGTGCGACCGCGTGACGGTCGGACATCTCAAGCCCGGCCTGCAGACCGGCTACTGCAAGGACACCGGCGGCGGCTGGTCCCGGATGATGATCGCCCATCGCTCGCAGCTGTGGGCGGTCCCCGACGGCATGGACGACCGTACGGCGCTGCTGGTGGAACCGTTCGCCGACGCGATCCACGCGGCGCTGCGCGCGCAGCCCCAGCAGGGCGACACCGTCCTGGTCGTCGGCGCCGGGACGGTCGGCATCCTCACGCTGATCGCCCTGAAGCTCCTCACCCCCGCCGGCCACGTGATCGTCGCGGCGAAGCACCAGCGCCAGCGGATCGCGGCCCGGATGGCGGGCGCCGACGAGGTCGTTCACCCGCCGCACGCCTCGAAGGCGGTGCGCCGCCACACCAGCGCCGTGAAGCTGACCCCCGAACGCGGCCAGGACTTCCTGCTCGGCGGGGCCGACCTCGCGATCGAGTCGGTCGGGTCCAAGAGCGCCCTCGACCTCGCCCTGCGGGCGACGCGCGCCGGGGGCACGGTCGTCCTGTCGGGGATCCCGGGCGGCGCCGCCGACCTGACCCCGCTGTGGTTCCGCGAGCTCAACCTGGTCGGCGCCTACACGACCGGGCTCGAGACGCTCCCCGACGGCACCACGAAACCCACGTTCCAGCTCGCGATCGAGCTGGCGTCCAACCTGCCGATCCTCGCCGACATGGTCGGCGCGACCTACCCGCTCGACCGGTGGCGCGAGGCGCTCGACCACGCGATGTCCGCCGGCAAGCTCGGCACCTTCAAGGTGGCGTTCGCGCCCCAGGACTAGGAGACGACACAGACATGCCCAGGCCAGGTTTCGTACTGGAGGTCGACGAGCGGACCCCGCCCCTGATCGTGAACGAGGGCGAGGGCTACCGGATGCAGCGGTTCCCGCTCGGCACGCGCGTGATCTACCCGCCGGACCCGCTGCCGGGCCTGCGCGACCTCAACGCCCAGATCCGCCACGCGCTGCTGCACCCGGTCGGCGACTCGAAGCCGCTGCCCGAGCTGCTGTTCGCGGGGATGAAGCTCACGATCGCGGTCGACGACATCTCGCTGCCGCTGCCGCCGATGGTCACCCCCGACATCCGTCAACGGATCCTCGAGCACGTGATCGAGCTGGCCGCGAGCGCGGGGGTCGAGGACCTCGAGATCGTCGTCGCCACCGCGCTGCATCGCCGGATGACCGCGGCCGAGATCCGTCGGATGGTCGGCGAGCGCGTCTACCGCTCGTTCTGGCCGAAGGCGCTGTACAACCTCGACGCCGAGGACACGGCGAACATGACGATCGTCGGGCAGACCGATCACGGCGAGACCGTGCAGATGCATACGCGCTCGGCGACCTCCGACCTGATCGTCTACGTGAACATCAACCTCGTGGCGATGGACGGCGGGTGGAAGTCCACCGCGATCGGGTTGGCCGGCTACGAGAGCCTGAAGCACCACCACAACGTCGACACGATGCTCCACTCGCGTTCCTACATGGACCCCCGCCCGGGTCGCTCGGCGATCGCCGACTCCGCGACCCGGATGGGCCACGTGCTGCGTGACTCGGGCGTGAAGATCTTCCAGATCGAGACCACGCTGAACTCCGAGACGTTCCCGTCGCAGCTCGGGTTCCTGAACAAGCGCGAGTGGGAGTGGTCCGCGAAGGACCAGGCGATGATGATGGCCGCGAAGAAGGGCAACGACGTGGCCCCGCCGCGGATGCGTCGCGAGATCTTCCGCAAGATCGAGGCCCCCTACAAGGTGACCGGGATCAACGCCGGCGAGGTCGAGGCCGTCCACGAGCGGACGCTGGAGAACCTCCACCGCCAGCAGCTCGTGGAGGTCCAGGGGCAGGCCGACGTCGCGATCTTCGGGATCCCGTACCTGGGGCCCTACAACGTGAACTCGATCCTGAACCCGATCCTCGTGCACTGCCTGGGGCTGGGGTACCTGTTCAACATGTACCGGAACCAGCCGATCGTGCGGCAGGGCGGGGTCGCGATCTTGTACCACCCGGTGCCGTGGGAGTTCCACACGATCCACCACCCCAGCTACATCGACTTCTTCGAGGAGGTCCTGGCCGACACGACCGACCCGAAGGAGATCGAGGCGAAGTACGAGGAGCGCTACGCGCGCGACCCTTGGTACATCCACCTGTACCGGACCTCGCACGCGTACCACGGCGTGCACCCGTTCTACATGTGGTACTGGGGCGCGCACGGTCGCGACCACCTCGGCGACGTGATCTTCGTCGGCGGCGAGCCGAAGACGGTGCGGCGCCTGGGCTACCGCCGCGCCGACTCGCTGCGCGACGCGCTGGAGATGGCGAAGGACACGGCCGGCTCGAGCCCGAAGATCACCTACTTCCACGCACCGCCGCTGATGATCGCGGACGTGCGGTGAGGGGACGGCCATGGGCGCGTTGAGCGAACTGAAGGAGATGTCCCGGGGGTTCCGGTGGGGCCGCCGGCCGATCGTGCCGCGCTCCGCCGAGCCGTTCGTCGAGGAGTCCTACGACGAGGGGTTCCCGACCGACTGGGCGCGGACCGATGCAGGAGTGGCTGCGCGGCAGACGATCTTGAACGGCATGATGATGCCGCTGACGAAGTCGCAGGTGTCGTTGCGCGTCTACGGGCTCGACAACCTCCGCGACGTCCGCGGACCGGTCCTGTTCTACTCGAACCACTCGAGCCACCTGGACGCGACGCTGATCATGTCGTCGCTGCCCGACCGGTACCAGCGTCGGACCGCCGTCGGGGCCGCCCGCGACTACTTCTTCGACGTGTGGTGGCGCCAGGCGTTCACCGCGCTGGTCTACGGTGCGTTCCCGATCGACCGGGCCCGAGGAGGGCGGATCGCGATCGAGAAGGCCCGCGAGCTCGTGAACGACGGATGGTCGATCGTGGTGTTCCCCGAGGGGACCCGGTCGACCGACGGGCACATGCAGCGGTTCCGCCACGGCGCCTCGCGACTGGCGCTCGAGCTGAACATCGGGCTGATCCCGATCGCGATCGTCGGCGCCTTCCAGGCGATGCCCAAGGGCGCGTTCTGGCCGAAGGAGGGTCGCCCGGTCGTGACCGTGCGCTACGGCAAGGCGCTGTTCCCCGACCAGGGCGAGACGCATCAGCAGCTCTCGCTGCGGATGCAGCAGGCGGTCGCGCAGCTGTTCGACGAGGACCGCACGACGTGGTGGGAGTCGTTGCAGCGGGCCGAGCGGGAGCAGACCCCTTCGCTGCTCGGCCCACCCGGACCGACGTGGCGGCGGACCTGGCAAGGATCGAAGTCCGTGCCGAGGCGAGGGCGTCCGAAGGCCTGGAGCTGACCCGGTGCCGCGCCAGGGGGGAGCCGAGCGGCGGACCACGATCGTCGAGGAGGCGATCCGGGCCTTCGGTCGTGAGGGCTACCAGGGCGCCTCGCTCGACCAGATCGCGCAGGCGGTCGGGATCCGCAAGCAGACGCTGCTGTACTACTTCCCCACGAAGGACGACCTGCTCGAGACCTGCCTGGCGGCGGCGGGTCGGCGGGTCGCCGAGGACATCGAGGCCGCGCTCGAGGCGCCCGCCGAGCCGGGGGAGCGCGCCGAGGCCGTGATCCGTGCCGTGTACGCGCTCGCCGAGGAATGGCCCGAGTTCCCGATGTTCATCCGTGAGGCAGGGCGTTTGGGCCCCAACGCGTTCGAGCGGTTCGGCACGGCGCTCGAGCCGCTCCGCGAGCGTGCGATCGAGTACCTGCAGGCCGGGATGGACGCCGGGCTGATGCGCAAGCAGGACCCGGCGCTGCTGCTGTTCACGCTCTACACCGCGGTGATCGGGTCGCTCACCGAGGCGAGCGTGCTGTCGTCGTTCGTCGGGGCCGACGATGCCCGGACCTCCCTGAGGCGGCGCGAGGAAGAGGTCGTCGCGTTCGTCCGCGCCGCCCTCCGTCCGCCCGAGTGAGGGGCGATACGGTGAGGGCATGCGGATGCCCACGGGATGGCGGCTCTGGGCCCTGCTCGCGGCGCCCCTGGTGGTGCTCGTGCTGGGCGCGCTCCTCGTGCCGCGCTTCCTGCCGGAGCGTCCGCCGCTCGGCCAGCGATGGATCGCCGCCTCCGGCACGGTCGGGCGGATCTTCCGGTTCGACCCGCCGATCGCCCGCCTGTTCTTCGATCGCTCCGACTCGGTCGTCCTGAACGACGGGTGGAAAGGGGCGACGCGCGGGGCCGCGTGGGCGAGCCTCGAGACCTTCGTGGCCGACCTCGAGGCGGGCCGGATCCCCGACGACGTCGAGGTCGTGATGTACGACCCCGAGCGGTGGAAGGCGACGCCGGCGGACGAGCGCCGCGACCCGATCGGCGCGATGCGGACGTTCGCCGCGGTCGCGCGGTCGGCCGGGTACGACCGGGTGATCGTCACACCGCACCAGAACCTGATGCAGGTCGCCGACGCGGTGTGCGCCGCCGATGACGGCGAGACGAACGAGGAGGCGTTCGTGCGGTGCGGGGTCCCGTACGCGGCCGCCTCGGTGGCCGACGTCGTCGAGATCCAGGCGCAGGAGCTGCAGGAGCGACCGACCGTCTACGCCGCCTTCGTCGAGGCGGCGGCAGCGCAGGCCCGCACGGCCGACCCCGACGTCGTGATCGTGGCCGGCCTGTCGACCCGCTTCTCCTCGAACGCCCACGGCATGCTTCGCGCGTGGGAGTCGGTGTCGGAGGTCGTCGACGGGCACTACCTGGCGATGCCGAGCGGGATCCGGCCGTGGATCGCCACGCGGTTCCTGTCGCTGCTGGCTGAAGAGCACGGCTGAGCCGTCCCTCCGCCGCCGGGACCGGTGACCCATCCGGTGCGGCGAGGTTCGTCCTACGGTGGGGGCGTGGTGGTGACCGCCCGGCGAGGGCGGGAAGGAGGTCCACGATGGCGACCACCGACACACCCGGTTCCCTCAGCGAACGCCACGAGCACTTCGTGCCGCTGGTGACGTCGATCGGTGAGGCCGAGGCCGCCGTGGGCGGATCGTCGACCCAGCGGCTGCTCGTGCTGACCGGCGCCCTGGAGGAAGCGCTGGCCCACGACCTGATGCCGCACGCGGTCGGCGAGGGGCGCACGGTCTTCCCCGTGCTCCGCAAGGTGACGGGCTCGGAGCTGCGGTCGATCGAGATGACGAAGCAGCATCAAGAGCTCGCCCGCCTGACCGACGAACTCGATCAGGCGCGCCGGTCCTTGCCGGAGTCCGGGTTCCCGGCGGAGGCGCGACTCGAGCGGATCCTCGGTCGGCTCCACGACGTGCTCGAGGATCACCTGGCCGCCGAAGAGGAGGTGTGCTTCACGGTCCTGCGGTCGGAGCTCACGGCGGAGCAGGCGAGCGAGGTCTGCGCGGCGATGGAGCGGGCGACCGAGGAGGTCCGTCGGGCCTACGAGTAGAACTCGACGATCAGCCGCTCTTCCACCGGGACCGGGAGCGGGATCTCGTCGCGCTCCGGCAGGCGGCTGAGCGTGCCGCTGACCTCGTCCTTGTTCCGGTAGAGGTAGGGCGGCGGCTCGGGCGTGATCTCGAGGGCTTCGCGCACGAACACGAAGTTGCGGGCCTTGTCCGACAGCGTGATCGTCTGGCCGGCCTTGACCTGCGCGCTCGGGACGTCGAGGCGGCGGCCGTCGAGGTACACGTGGCCGTGGCTGACGAGCTGGCGAGCCTGACTGGTCGTGAGCGCGAAGCCCAGACGCAGGCAGACGGTGTCGATCCGGGTCTCGAGCTGCCGGATCAGGACCTCGCCGGTCACGCCCTGGTGGCGGGTCGCCTTCTCGTAGTAGGTGCGCATCTGCTTCTCGTTCACGCCGTAGATCGCGCGGAGCTTCTGCTTCTCCACGAGGCGCGTCTGGTATTCGGAGATGCGCTTGCGGCCTCGGCCGTGCTGGCCGGGCGGGTAGGGTCGCTTCTCGGACGGACAGTTGGGACGCCCGCACAGGGGCGCGCCCACGCGTCGACAGGTCTTGTGCTTGGGGCCGCTCTTCTGCATACGGCTGGTCAGGCTACCAGACGCTCCAAGCCTGTGACCTGCGAAGATGCGCTATCAGCACTCCGGCGTCGGCAGGTTCGCTGCCCCGAAGGCGGCCAGGGCGACCAGGGCGACCGCGATCACGGTCATCAGCACGGTGCCGACGCGCCGGGCCGGTCCGGTGAGGCAGCGGACGAGTCCGAACCCGAAGGCGATGATGCTCGCCGACAGCAGGAACGGTGAGACGGGACTGATCTCACGGCAGTCGCCGGGCCCGGGCAGGAGCCCTCGGTTCAGCAGGCCGATCCCCAGCCCGGCGACCATCAGGGCGACGCCGAGGAGGTCGAAGCGGATCCCCGAGCGCCCGGAGGAGACGTCGTCCATCGCGGCTAGCATCGCGGCATGGACGCGCTGCGGCAACGAGCCACCGGGTCGATCCTGGGGCTCGCGCTGGGCGACGCGCTCGGCGCGCCGTTCGAGTTCCAGCGGGCCTCGTCGATCCCGTCGCCGCTGCCGGCGTTCGAACGACCCTGGATGGGGCTTCCCCCGGGCGCGTGGACCGACGACACGGCGATGGCGCGGAACCTGTGGACGTCGCTGATCGAGCGCGGCGGTGCGTTGGACCTCGACGACGTCCGTGCCCGGCACCTCGCCTGGCTCGCGACGGGGCCGCCCGACGTGGGCAACCAGACGCGCGCTGCTCTGCGCGAGGCCGAGCGCGGGACCGAGGAACCCGCGCGGGCCGTGTTCGAGCGACGCGGCCCCGAGGTGAGCGCGGGCAACGGCTCCGTGATGTACTGCGCGCCGCTCGGGGTCGTCCGGGCGCGCGAGCCCGAGCGCCTCGTCGAGGAGGCACCGGCGCTGTCGCGCGTGACCCACTGGGACGGGCGGTGCCAGACGGCCTGCCTCGCGGCGACGCTCGCGGTCGCGGCGCTCGTCCGCGGCGAGTCTCCGCATGACGCGGTGGTCGAGGCGGTCCACGCTGTAGAGGACGACGAGGGCGGAGAGGAGCTGGCGTACCTGGTCGACCAGGCGGGCCGGGCGCGGCCGGATCGACGGGCCCGACATGGGGTTCACGCTGTTCACCGCGGGGATCGGGCTCCAGGTCGCCGCGGAGGGCGTCGGGTTCGAGGAGGGGCTCCGCCGCGTGGTCGGCCTCGGCGGCGACACGGACACGAACGCCGCGGTCGCGGGCGCCTTGCTGGGCGCCCTGCACGGTGTCGATGGGCTGCCGGCCGCGTGGCTCGACCGGCTGCACGAGGGAGAGGCGATCCGAGCCGAAGCGGAAGCCCTCGCGGTGCTCGTCTGAGTTGTGCTACGTTGTGCTACATGGCCCCTGACCTGCCGGAACGCGTGGGCGTCAGAGAGCTCCGCCAGAATCTCTCCGTCTACCTACGGCGGGTGCAGGAGGGGGAGTCGCTGGTGGTGACCGACCACGGCCGTCCAGTGGCCAGGCTGACCCCCCTCCCCGTGAGCGTCGACGTGCTCGAGCGGCTCGCTGCGGATGGACGGGTGTTCATGCCGTCCCGCACGATCGACGACGTCTTGTCGACGGCGACGAAGCCGAGCCGGGCGACGAGCCGCGCGATCATGCAGGCGCTCGACGAGTTGCGGGAGGACACCGTCTGATGCCGGGGGTCATCTACGTGGATGCGTCCGCGGTGGCGAAGCTGTGTCTCGACGAGCCCGAGTCCGCGGCGCTCGGCGACAAGGTCCGCGGATGCCGTCTCGTGTCGAGTTCGCTCGTCGAGGTGGAGGTGACCCGGGCGGCGAGGCGCGTGACCGACGAGGACATCTGCGGTCCGATCCTTTCCGCCATCGCGCTCCTCGCGCTGGATCGACCGACGCTGCGGCTCGCGTCGATGCTCGGTCCCTCGCAGCTGCGGACGCTCGATGCGATCCACCTGGCGTCGGCGCTGCAGCTCGGTGCCGACCTCGAGACCTTCGTCACGTACGACCTGCGACAGGCGGCCGCCGCCGCGGCCGCCGGGCTCTCTGTCGAGACCCCGCGCTGACCCGTGTACACGCGGGGGGGGTCTCGTGCGTAGGGAAGGGTGATGGAACCGGTGCTCTAGTCGAGCTGGAGCGTCGAGAGGTACTCGTCGTCGTCGACGCGTACGAGCCCGACGGCGACCAGCTCGCCGAGCGCGGTCGTCACGGTCGACAGGGGCAGCCCGATCGTGCGGGCCAGCTGGCCGACGGTGAGCCCCTCGCCCGCGCGGCGGTCGAGCAGACGGAGCACCAGCCGGCGAGGATCGTCATGGAACGTCGTGGCCACGGTGGTCTCCTTTCCGTGTCACGCTGATGGTGGCGGGCGTCCGTAGAACGCACCAGGGGGCGCGACCGATGTTCCCGGTGCGTTCCCGGAGGCTTCGCCGACGCGTCGCTCGGGAAGGCTCCACGTAACGCGAGCGTTGTCGCCGGGGACGATTCCCTGCCTCACCCGAACACCGATGACCGAGGAGAGCGAGAGATGACGGACGGAGCGATCGAGGTCTACGGCGCCGCGTGGTGCCCGGACTGCCGCCGAGCGAAGAAGTTCCTGACCGACCAGCGCGTCCACTACCTGTGGCACGACATCGACGGACGCGACGACCTGCAGGCTCTCGTCGAGGAGAAGAACGAGGGGAAGCGGATCATCCCGACGATCGTGTTCCCCGACGGCTCGCATCTGGCCGAGCCCTCGAACGAGGAGATCGCCGACAAGCTCGGCCTCGCCCGGCAGGCGAAGATGCACGTCTACGACCTGATCGTGATCGGCGGTGGCCCCGCCGGGCTGACGACCGCGATCTACGGCGCCCGCGAGAACCTCGACGTGCTCGTGATCGACTCCAAGGGTCTCGGGGGGCAGGCGAGCGTGACCGAGCGCTTCGACAACTACCCGGGGTTCCCCGACGGGATCGAGGGGGCCGAGCTCGCCGAGCGCTTCGTGAAGCAGGCCGAGCGCTACGGCGTCGAGATGCTCCAGGCGGTCTCGGTCACCGGGATCAGCCGTGACGGCGACGAGCTGTGCGTCGCCACCGCGACGGGGGACACGTACGAGGCGGAGGCCGTCCTGATCGCGACCGGCTCCTCGTACCGCAGGACGGGCGCCGAGGGCGAGGAGGAGCTGATCGGCGCCGGGATCCACTTCTGCGCCACGTGCGACGGCCCGTTCTATAAGGGCGCCGAGGAGCTGATGGTGATCGGGGGCGGGAACTCGGGCCTCGAGGAGGGGCTGTTCCTCGCGCAGTTCGCCGACAAGGTGACGGTCGTGGAGTTCGGGGACGAGCTCCGCGCCTCGAAGCTCCTCCAGGACAAGGTCCGCTCGCACCCGAAGATGGCGATCGAGCTCCGTCATGCCGTGACGGCGTTCGAGGCGAAGGACGGAGGCAAGCTCGGCACCGTGGTGATCGAGGACCGCGACACGGGCGAGCGCGAGGAGCACCACCCCGCGGCAGCGTTCGTGTTCATCGGCCTCGACCCGAACACGGGGTTCCTGGGCGACTCGGTCGAGCTCGACCCCCAGGGGTTCGTGACGACCGACCCGGCCACCTACATGACGAGCATGCCGGGCGTCTTCGCCGCCGGCGACGTGCGGAAGGGCTCGACGAAGCAGCTGGCGAGCGCCGTCGGGGAGGGCGCCGCGGTGGCGATCCAGATCCGGCAGTGGCTCGATCGGTTCGAGGCACGCGAGGAGCACTGATGGAGCCGGCCGAGATCTTCGACCTGATCGTGAAGGCCGACGAGAAGCTGAAGTACGCGACCGCGGCGCGCGGCGACCAACGAGCGACGCAAGCCGCCGAGCTGCTGGGACGGGCGCTCAGCGAGGCCGAGGCGATCGGGAACGAGGCGCTGATCCAGCAGGCGAAGGTCCGACTGGCCGACCTCGACGCGCTGCTGGCGGGCGGCTCGGGCTAGGACCGCTCGGCCACCCAGCCGCGGAAGGCGCCGAGCAGCGTGTCGCGCTGCGCCGGCGAGAGGGCGTCCTCGGTGAGCATCCCCGTGAGGCGGATCGTGTCGCGCAGCTCCTCGACCACCGTCTCGCATCCCTCGCAGTCGGCCACGTGCGCCTCGACGCGGGAGGCCTCGTCCGGGGGAAGGTCGCCTTCGAGATAGGCGGTCATCAACTCGACCACTTCGCGACAGGTCAGGTTCTCGTTCACGCTCATGCCTCGCTCGCGCTGCGGAAGTGGTCCTCCAGCGCTCGGCGAACGCTCGCCCGCGCGCGGTGCAGGAGGACCCGTTGATTCGTCTCGGTCAGGTCCAAGGCGTTACGGACCTCCTCGGAGGTCCATCCCTGGACGTCTCGTAGGCGGATCACCTCGGCCTGCATCGGGGGGAGCCGATCGATCGCCGCCCCGATCGTGCGGAGCGTCTCGGCGCCGCTCACACGCTCCTCGGGCAACCCGCGCCAGTCGAACGGCAGGCTCGACCAGTGCCCGGCCCACTCCTCGCCCGGACCCAGGAACGCGCTGGGATCCCACGTCGGGCGATCCAGGTCGTCACCCGCCAGGGTGGCGAACGGGACGCTGCGGGCCTCGCGCACACCGCGGGTCTTCGCGATGTTCACGAGGATGCGGAAGATCCAGGTCCGCAGCGTCGAGCGCCCCTGGAAGCCGTCGAGCCCCTTGAGGACGCCGACCCAGGCCTCCTGGACGACCTCGTCGGCCACCGCGTCGCTCGACACGTACATCCGGGCGACGCGTCGCATCGACGGGCCCAAGGAGTCCACCAGTTCCGCGAACGCGCGCTCGTCGCCGGCGCGCAGCCGTTCCACGATGACGACGTCGTCGCTCACGGACGCGAGCGTAGCGAGGTGGGAGGGCGCGCGCGAGGGCTCAGCCGGCGACCCGGTGCGCGCTCCACGGCCGGTCGTAGCCGTAGAGCGAGTCCAGGCGGGTGTGACCGCCGGGAGCGGGGCTCGTCGCGTGGATGATCTGGCCGCCGCCGACGTAGATCGCGACGTGGGGCCCGAAGTTGCCGTAGTAGATGATGTCGCCGGGCTGGACCTCCGACAGCGGCACCTGCGGCAGCGCGGCGCGCTGGGCGGCGGCGGAGTGGGGGAGGTACACGCCGGCCTGCGCCCACGCGTACGAGGTCACGCCCGAGCAGTCCAGACCGACGGCCGGGTTCCCTGACCCGAACACGTACCGCGTGCCGAGCACGGAGTAGGCCGCCTGGACCGCGACCCCGGCCGCTCCGCTGACCGGCGGCGGGTTCGACGGAGGCGGGTTCGACGGCGCCGGGTTCGACGGGGTGGTGGTTTCCTCCTGGGCCGCTTGCTCGAGGGCCTCGCGCTGCGCGGCGAGGATCTCCTGCGCCTCCTGGTACTCACGCCACTCGGAGGACAGCTCCTCGTAGATCGCTTCCTGCTCGTCGAACATCCGCTCGATCTCGGCGCGACGGTCGGCGAGGGAGGAGACCCGGCCTTCGGCCTCGGCGGACGCGGCGGCGAACTCCTCGGCGGCCCACTCCGCGCGTTGGGCGGCCCCGTCGGCCTGCGCCGCGAGGTCGGCGTCGGATTCGGCGATCGCGCCCAGGAACTCGAGGCGGTCGGAGAACTCGTTGAAGTCGTCGGCGCCGAGCAGGACGTCCAGCTGCGAGCCGAAGCCCGTGTAGGCGTCGACCGCTCGGTCCGAGAGCTGGGCGCGTGCGTCCGCCGCCTCGGCCTCGGCCTCTTCCATCATCTGCTTCGCCTCGGCGAGGCGCCCGCGGGTCTGCTGGAGGTGGTAGCGGGCGTCGTTCCACGCCTCGATCGCGGTCTCGAGATCGTGGTTCAGCGTCTGGAGGCGGGCGCGTGCCGCTTGGACCTGTTCCTCCGAGGGGGCGGCCGTCGAGACCGTCGGGAGGGTGGCGAGGGCGGTGGGGACCACGATGAGGGCCGCGGCAAGGATCCTCGCGAACCGGCTCCGTGTCGTTCGTGTCGTGGTCGTCGGCATAACGTCCGGATAGCCCAAAGGCTCGGTTCTACCCGAGCCCTCGACGACCATCACCCTAGCCGGGGAACTGAACGACCGTCAAACACCAGGTGAACATGTGTTCGGCCGCAAGGGTTCCGTGATGGAGGAACGACCGTGGGGGCGGGCCTTCGGCCCGCCCCCAGGTCCTCGGGTCGGGACGGCGGGATTTGAACCCGCGACCTCAGCGTCCCGAACGCTGCGCGCTACCAAGCTGCGCTACGTCCCGAGGACCTCCAGTGTAGCGGTGGCTCAGGCGGGTCGGCGTTCGAGCTCGAGGATCGTGGCCTCGGGCCGGCAGAAGAACCGGAACGGTGCGTACTTGCTGGTGCCGATCCCCGGCGAGGTGTGGAGCACCGCCGGACCCATCCGGATCAGCCCCGAGACCAGGCGTCGCGGCATCACGCAGTTCGTGACGAGGGCCCCGACGACCGGCAGGCAGACCTGACCCCCGTGGGTGTGGCCCGCGACCAACAGGTCGTACCCGAGGGCGGCGGTCTCCGGCGCCGAGTCGGGCGAGTGCATCACCGCGACCCCGAGGCGGTCGAGGCGCCGGCGGGGAGCCGGGCGCAGGTCGTGCCATCGGATGTGGGCGTCGTCGAGACCGAGCAGTTCGACCGGGAGACCGTCGATCGACGTCTCGCGTCTGCTGTTCGTCAGGTCGGTCCATCCGTCCGCCTCGAGCCCGGAGATCAGGTCGACCCCACGGCCGACCGCCGCCCGGCGGGTGCGCCGCCGGCGCTTGAAGTAGGCGAGGTAGTTCAGGGGCCGTGGCGCGAAATGATCGTTCGAGCCCAGCACGAACCAGGATGCGAGGCGCCCGCGCACCGCCCGGACGGCCGTCACCGCACGCTCGACGGCCTCGGGCTCGGCCAGGAAGTCACCGGTCACCACGGTCACGTCGGCGGGTGGCAGCGACGCCAGGAAGCGAGCCTTCTTCTCGTCGCCCCGGACGAAGTGGAGGTCCGACAGGTGCAGGACCTCCAGCCGGTCCGGGCCTCCGGCCGTCGGTAGGATGGCCACGCGGTACCGGCGGATCGCGTACCGGGACCGCTCCACGAAGACGCCCCACAGCACGCACGCGAGGCCCAGGACGAGCACGAGCGAGATAGCGACGGCGGGGGAAGGCACGAGGAGGAGTCTACGGTGGCCGCTTCGTTGAAGGACCAGCTGCACGAGCAGATGACCGCGGCCTTGAAGGCCGGCGAACGGACCCGGCTGGGCGCCCTGCGGATGCTCGCCGCCGCGATCACCCTCAAGGAGAAGGACGTCCTGCACGACCTGTCCGACGACGAGGTGCGCGAGGTGGCCGGCAAGGAGGTCAAGAAGCGCACCGAGTCGATCGAGGCGTTCGAGCAGGCGGGACGACAGGAGCTCGCCGACAAGGAGCGGGCCGAGCGAGAGGTGCTCGCGGCCTACGCGCCCGAGCAGCTGTCCGAGGCCGAGGTGGACGCGATCGTCGACCGGGCGATCGCGGCGACCGGGGCGAGTTCGGCGAACGAGTTCGGCAAGGTGATGGGCGCCGTCATGGCCGAAGCCAAGGGCAAGGTCGACGGCTCGGTGGTCCAGCAGAAGGTTCGGGCGAGGCTGGGGGGATGAGGCCCGGCGACGTCAGTCGCCTCCTCCTCCGTTGCCGTTGCCGTTGCCGTTGCCGTTGTTGCCCCCTCCGTTCCCGTTGTTCCCGTCCGGGGGGCCCTCCTCGGACGCGAGGACGCCGACCGAGATCGTGACGGTCGAACCCTCGGCGATCGACGTTCCGGGCTTCGGGGTCTGGCGGATCACCCTGCCCTCGAGGGCGGCGTCCTCGACCGTCTCCTCGACCACGGCCACGAACAGGTTGGCCGCTCGCAGCAGCGCCGTGGCGTCGGCGATCGAAAGCTTGCGGACGTCCGGGACGGACGCCTGTGGGGCGACCCCGTTGCTGACGTAGATCGTGACGGTCGCGCCGGGGATCGTGCTCGAGCCGCCGGCAGGGCTCTGGTCGGCGACCGTGTCGGCCGGTCGGTACGACCCGATCACCGTGCTGCGGACCTTGAAACGGGCCTCGGTCAGCACCCTGCGCGCCTCGTCCTCGGAGAGCCCGACGACCGACGGCACCGTGCGCAGCTCCGGCTCGGGGAAGTTCACGGCCGGGTACTGGTCCATCACGCGGAGCATGTACGACTTCCAGATCGGGGCCGCGACCGACCCACCGAAGACGTCGTAGCCCCAGTACTCGTCGAGGTCGTACGGAGCGCCCTGGGACCCGACCCAGACCGCGGTGGCCACCTGCCGCGTGTACCCCGCGAACCACACGGCGCGGTTGTCGTCGGCGGTGCCGGTCTTGCCGACCACCGGCCACGGCCCCCACCCGCTCGAGAACACGCTCGCGGCGGTGCCGCGGGTCACGACGCCTTCGAGCATCTGGGTCACGAGGTTCGCGATCGTCTTCGTGATCGCGCGCTCGCAGTCGGGTCGGTGGCGGTACAGGATCTGGTCGTTGCGGCGGATCTCGTTGATCGCGAACGACTCGCAGTGGATCCCGCCGTTCGCCAGCGTCTGGTAGCCGGCCGCCTGCGCGAGCGGGCTGATGCCGACCGAACCGGTCGCGAGCGAGCAGACGGGGCTGAGGGGCGAGTCGACGCCCATCCGTTGGGCGACCTCGACCACCTTCTCGGGGCCGACGTCGAGGATCAATCGCGCGAACACGGCGTTCACCGAGTTCGCGGTCGCGTTCCACAGGTCCATCGACCCGTGGCTGTACCCCTCGGCGTTGTAGACGACCCACGGCTCGCCCTGCGTCTGGCAGCGCGGGTCGTCGATCGTGCCCTGGACCCCGGAGTAGGTGGCGTTCGGAGCGATCCCCTGTTCGAACGCGGCGGCCAGGATGTACGGCTTGAACGACGACCCGGGCTGGTGCACGGTCGTGACCGTGTTGACGCGGTCCTCCTCGTAGCGCTTGCCGGACAACATCATCCGGATCGCGCCGGTCTCCACGTCGATCGAGGCGATCCCGACGTCGGCGGGCGGTTTCTTGTTCGGGTGGTAGGGCGTGCGGGCCCACGGCTCGTCGGCGGCGGCCTGGGCGGCCGCCTGCCACTCGTCGTCGAACGTGGTGACGATGTCGAGTCCGCCCTCCTGGAGCGAGCGATCGCGGGCTTCGGGGGTGGCGCCGAGCGTCGAGTACCAGCCGTTCGGGTCCTCGATGATCTGGTCCTTCACGTAGGACACGATGAACGGCGGCACCGACCTCTTCGGCTTCCCGGCCTTCGGCGACAGCACGATCGGCCGCGCCTTCGCCTTCTCGGCGCGCTCCGGTGTGACGACGCCTTCACGCATCATCGCGTTGATCACGTCGTTGCGTCGCAGGAGGGCTTCCTCGGGCTCGTCGATCGGGTCGAACAGCGATGGGGCGTTCAACAGCCCGGCCAGGAGCGCACCCTCGGTCAGGTTGAGACGGCGCGCGGGATGCCCGAAGTAGTACTCCGACGCGGTGCCGATCCCGTACACGTTGTTCCCGAAGAACATGTAGTTCAGGTACATCGCCAGGATGCGGTCCTTCGAGTACCGCTGCTCGACCTTCATCGCGAGCGCGGCCTCCCGGATCTTCCGCTCCAGGCTCTCGTCGTTCGGGTCGAGGCCCAGCGTCTGGCGGACGAGCTGCTGCGTGATCGTCGATCCGCCCTCGACCACCTCCCCCGCGCGCAGGTTCTCGAGCCCCGCCCGGACGATCGACGAGACGTTGACCCCTCCGTGCTCGTAGAAGGCGGCGTCCTCGATCGCGAGCACCGCCCGCTGGGCGATCGGGGCGATCTCGCGGAGCGTCACGACCTCGCGGTTGTCCAGGTAGACGCGGGCGAGCACCGTGGTGCCGTCCGATGCGTAGATCGTCGAACGCTGGGGGAACTTCGGGATCTTGTCGAAGTCCGCCCCCGCGGCCTCGAGCCTCCGGTCGATCTCGCGGACGCCGAGGCTCATCCCGATGAACGGCGGGGAGATCACGATCGCCGTCAGCCCGGCCGTCGCCGCGATCACAGGGACGAGCAGGAACAGGGCCACGGGCTTGAAGCCCCAGCGATCGGTCACGGGGCGTCGTGATGGCGGCGGGGAAGGGGTCGGAACGCGAGACATGGGTCTACCTGCGAGGATACCCCGCCTCGCCCGGACGGTCGGGATAGCCGACTCCCTCTGTAGCATGAACGCCACATGCGTCCCTCCCGCGTCGTCGCCGTGCTCTGCGTCGTCATGGCGGCATGGGCCTCGGCGTCCGCCGCGTCCGCCCAGCCCGCGGACGAGCCACCGATCGACGTGATCAAGGTCGAAGGGTCGATCGACGGACCGCTCCTGTCGTTCCTGAACGAACGGCTGGATGTAGCCGTGGCAGACGGCGCGATCGTCGTCCTGCAGCTGGATTCGGCCGGGACGATGGGCGAGGACGCCCACGCGCTCGCGGATCGGATCGCGAACCTGCCGGTGCCCGTGATCGTGTGGATCGGCACCGTCCCGGCTCGAGCGAGCGGTGCGGCGCTCCTGCTGATGTACGCATCGTCGGTCGCCGCGGTGGCTCCGGGTTCCCAGACGGGGCCGCTGGATCCGATCGACCTGCTCGAGCCCGATCGGACCTGGCCCGAGCTCGACCGAGCGATCGACGGATGGCTCGCCGCCCGCGGGCGCGACGTGGACCGGTCCTACGAGGATCGTGCGTTGACCGCACAGGAGGCGCTCGACCACGGGTTCGCCGAGTACGCGGCCGTCTCGGTCCCCGAGCTGCTGAACGAGCTGGACGGGTCCCAGGTGCCCACCCCGTCCGGGCCGGTCACGCTCGACACGGCGATCGCGACGACCGACGAGGACATCGAGGCGGGGATAGGGGTCTCGATCCGCTTCAACGAGCCGGGTCCGATCAAGCGGATCCAGCATGGCGTGGCGTCGCCCTCGATGATCTACGTGCTCCTGCTGGCCGGCATCGCGTGCCTCGCGTTCGAGCTCACCCAGCCGGGGTTCGGGTTCGCGGGGTTCGCCGGGCTGTTCCTGCTGGCGCTCGGCGTGTACGGCATCGTGATCGTGCCGCCGGACTGGCTCGGGCTGGCCGTCCTGCTGGCGGGCAACCTGCTCCTGGTGCTCGACGTCCAGCTGCGACGTCTGGGCGTCCTGTCGATCGTCGGTGGGATCGCGTTCCTCCTGGGGTCGTTCCTGGTCTACGGGGGGGTCGCCGACGCCGTTCGCATCTCGCCGTGGCTGATCGCCGGGATGAGCGTCGCGGCGATCCTCTACTACGGGTTCGGGCTGACCGTGGCGATCCAGTCCCGCGACCGGATCCTCTCGACGCAGCGCGGACTGATCGGGTTGATCGGTGAAGCTCGGGGGCGCCTCGCTCCCGACGGCCCCGTCTACGTGAAGGGTGCGCTGTGGCGCGGCCGGAGCCTCGGCGATCCGATCCCGCCGGGGTCCAAGGTCCGCGTGCGCGGGGTCGACGGGCTGACCCTCAAGGTCGAGGCAGAGCCTTCCGCCGACGACGGACCCGACGCGGACGCGGCCGCCCCGGAGGCTGAACCCACGTTGTGACGATCCTGTGACGGCGACGTCCCCGGGCCGCCGTCGTGACGGATGTCCTATCGATGGACGTCGCGCACGAGGGCTGGTGGGAACGGGCGGCGTGCCGGGGTCAGGACGCCGGCTACTTCTTCGCCCCATCCTGGTTCGAGACCCGTGATGAGAAGCGGGGCCGCGAGGCGGTGGCGAAGGCGATCTGCGGCCGCTGCCCGGTGCGTGAGGCCTGCCTGGAGCACGCGCTGGCGACCCGCGATCCCCACGGCGTGTGGGGCGGCATGAACGAGGCCGAACGGCGCGCGATCCTGCGCGAACGCGACGGGGAGACCACCGCGCAGGCCAGCTGAGCTCGTGGTTGCGTCGTCACGAGAGCGGTGATTGGATCACTGGATGAGCGACCCCCCTCCTCCTCCTGGACGGTTCCAGAAGGGGTGGGCCACGGGCGGCCGACCGGCCGACGGGTGGCGCCTCGAGGGTGACTTCCCGCAGAGCGAGCGAACCGGGACACCAGACGTCGTTCGCACCCGCCGATGGATCTGGCTCGTGGGCCTCGTCGTCGTCGCCGCGGGCGCGCTGATCTGGCTGATGTTCATCATGGGCTGACCCGATGAGCGACACGACCCCGGAGATCTGGCGATACCCGCGATGGCAGGTCGTTCTGATCGCCGTCGCCGTCGCGGTCGTGGCGCTCGCGGTGCTGCTCCTCCTGCGCCCGGACCCCGGCGGCGCGGTCCTGTGGGAGAACTACCCGCCCGGCCTGCAGCAGCAGATCGAGGACGCGGCCGCCGGCGGCGACTGCGAGACCCTCACGAGCCTCCGGGAGGACGCGGTGGCCACCGAGATGACCCAGATCGAGGAGACGGGCATCGGCAACGAGACCCTGATCCGCTACCTCGACGACCAGCTCGGCGCCGCCGCCTGCCCGCCCGTTCCCGTTGGCCGCTGAGCCGTCGGGCGTGCCACGATGAGGCCATGAACGACGACGCGATCCTCGAACGACTCGAGCAGCTCGGCCTGGAACTCCCGCCCCCGCCCGTCGCCCTCGCTGCGTACGTCCCGTGCGTCGTGCACGGCGACCTCGCCTACGTGTCCGGGCAGGTCCCGCTCGTGGACGGGACCGTGATGCACCCCGGCCACCTGGGCGACCGGGTCGATGCCGCGGAGGGCGCCGAGGGCGCCCGCCGTGCCGCGCTCCAGGCCCTCTCCGCGCTGCGGCACGCCCTGGGGGACTCGCTCGAGCGGCTGGAGCGGATCGTGCAGGTCACCGTGTACGTGGCCGCGGTACCCGACTTCGTCGATCACCCGAAGGTCGCGAACGGCGCGAGCGACCTGCTGGTCGAGGTCCTGGGCGACCCCGGTCGGCACGCACGGGCCGCGATCGGCATGTCGTCGCTGCCGTTGGGGGCGAGCGTCGAGGTCGCCGTCACCGCGGCGGTCCGCCCCGAGTAGTCAGCGGGGGAACCGCAGGTCGCCCCGGCGGCGGGTCAGCCCCTCGCGGTCCATCCACTCCACCAGCGGCACCGCGTACTTCCGGCTCGTCCCGAGGTGCTCGCGGAGCGCGCTCACGGTCGTGCCGTCGTCGGCGCGCTCGCGGATCAGTGCGAGCGCCCGGTCGACCAGGGTGGGGGACAGGACGAGGTCGTTCGTGATCCGCACGACCCGGCCGGCCCGCGAGGCAGCCTCCAGGACGTCGCGGTCGATCCCCGAGGCGACGAGCTCCTCGACCGAGGGGGGCGTGGCCTCCCGGTCGCCGGAGATCGCCGTGAGCAGGCGTCCGAGCTCCTCGGTGCGGTCGTCGAGGGCGACCCGGTGGTCGGCCAGCCGCACGGTCGTCGCGCTGCGGGCGACGCCGTCGGTCGCGTCGAGGAGCGCATCGACGAGGTCCGGTTCGCGGGGGGCGCCCGCGTCCCGAGCCCGGCCGCGAGCGTCGCGCGGGCATCGGCGAGCGGCATCCCGTCGGCGAGGGGGTTCGCCTCGTGGAACGAGGCCAGGGCCGTCGTCAGGGCGTCGGCGGCGGCGCTGCGGACCCCTGGGTCGACACACCAGGTGCCGGCGAGCAGTTCGGACGGCGGTTCGATCCCCAGCGCCGTGGCCAGGTCGCCCGCGGAGAGCGCTCCCCGGTGGGCGGTGACGATCGCCGGCAACGCAGCCCGTGACGCACCCGCAGCCCGGTCGAGGTACGCGAGCGTCCGGTCGCCCGAGAACGCTCCCACCGGGGTCACGTCGAGGACGACACCGCCGCCGACGGTGGCACGGCGTCCGGACTCTCGCAGGACGAACCGCTCGCCGACGTCGAGCGTGAGGTGTCGTGACAGCGCGATACGGGCGACCGTCCGTCCACCGGGGGTCGTCGCCAACCGGATCCGTGCGTCGGCCTCGGCGGCGCCCGCGTGGAGCTTGAAGGCACCGCGGGTCGGGATCGCGTCGAACCCGCGGACGGGCCGGACGACGGCATCGATCGTGCGGGCCGGACGCCACCGGCCGGGGTGGACGAGCGCGTCGCCGCGTTCCACGGCGTCGCGGTCGACGCCGACGAGGTTCGCCGCGACCCGCGTCACCGGACAGGCGGTGTCCTCCTTGTGCTTGTGCGTCTGGAGCGATCGGATCCGGGCGCGCCCGCCCACAGGCTGGAGCTCGACCTCGTCCCCGACGGCGAGACAGGCTCCCTCGAGCGTGCCGGTCACGACGGTACCGGCGCCGGTGATCGAGAAGACCCGGTCCACGAACAGCCGCACCCGCCCGTCGTCCGGGGGCGCTGCGCCCGCGAGCATCGCGTCGAGCGCGGTGACGAGGTCGTCCACGCCCTCGCCGGTCGTGGCGCTCACGGCGATCACCGGTGCGCCCTCCAGCGCCGTGCCGGCGAGCTGCTCGATGACCTCGTCGCGGGCGATCGCGAGCGTCTCGTCGTCCACGAGGTCCCGCTTCGTGAGGGCGACGACACCTCCGGCGACGCCGAGCACGTCGAGGATCTGCAGGTGTTCCTCTGACTGCGGCTTCCATCCTTCGTCGGCGGCGACCACGAACAGGACCAACCGGACCGGACCGACGCCCGCGAGCATGTTGCCGATGAAGCGTTCGTGGCCGGGGACGTCCACGAACCCGACCTCGCGCCCCGACGGGAGGGTCGCCCACGCGTAGCCGAGGTCGATCGTCAGGCCCCGGCGCTTCTCCTCGGCCCACCGGTCTGGATCGATCCCCGTGAGCCGGACGATCAGCGAGGACTTGCCGTGGTCGACGTGGCCTGCGGTGGCGACGACGCGCAGCTCACCGGCCACGCGCATCAGTCCTCGTCGTCGAGGTCGTCGCCCTCCAGGGCGTAGAGCACCGCGCGGGCCAGATTGGGCACCTGCTCCTCGGTGACGGTGCGGACGTCGAGCACGACGTGGTCGTCGGCGACGCGGCAGAAGACCGAGGGCCGCCCGGTGCGCAACCGAGCGGCGTACGCGGAGGGGTCGGGGACGCGGATCCGCACGCCCCACGAGGGCAGGGTCATCCCCGGCATCGAGCCTCCGCCCACGGTGGAGTCGCAGTGGACGACGTGCGCGCCCTCGAGGTCGCCCCCGACCGTCTCGGCGAGCCGGTGCGCGCGCTTCGCGAGCGTGTCGAGCGGGACGTGGATCATCCGGTGGACCGGGACGTCGCCGTGCTTGCCGGTCGCGTAGAGCATCAGCGTCGCCTCGAGCGCGGCCAGCTGGATCTTGTCGACGCGCACGGCCCGGGCGATCGGATGACGTCGGAGCCTGTCGATCAGGTCGGCCCGCCCGACGAGCAGCCCCGCCTGGGGGCCGCCGAGGAGCTTGTCGCCGCTGAAGGCCACCAGGTCGGCACCGTCCTCCAGGGCTCCGTGGACGGTCGGCTCGTCGCCGGGGAACCCACGCTCGCGGTCGAGGAGCCCCGAACCCACGTCGTAGAGCAGCGGGATCTTGGCCTTCTTCGCCACCGCGGCGAGCTGCGCGGGGGTGGCCTCGGACGTGAAGCCGACGACCTTGTAGTTGGAGGGGTGGACCTTGAGGATCGCGGCGGTACGGTCGGTGAGGGCGGCGCGGTAGTCGGTCACGCGGGTCCGGTTCGTGGTGCCGACCTCCACGAGCTTCGCGCCGGAGGCCGACATGATGTCGGGGATCCGGAACTCCCCGCCGATCTCGATCAGCTCGCCGCGGCTCACCAGGACAGGCTTGCCCTTGGCGATCGCGGCGAGGGCGAGCAACAGCGCCGCCGCGCAGTTGTTCACGACGAGCGCGTCCTCGGCGTCGGTGATCGCGGCCAGGAGGCGCTCGGCGCGGATGCCCCGCTTGCCGCGCGAACCGGAATCGGGGTCGACCTCGAGCGCCGAGTAGCTCGCGGCCGCCTTCGAGGCCGCCTTCACGGCGGCGTCGGCCAGCGGAGCCCGTCCGAGGTTCGTGTGGAGCAGGACCCCCGTGGCGTTGATCACCGGCGTCAGCCCGAACGCGGTCACCCGGGCCCGCGAGACGGCGGTCGCGAGGATCTCGTCGGCGACCGGCGGCTCCTCCCCGCGTGCGGCCGCCTCCCTGATCTCGTCGAGGACGGCACCGACCTCGCGCTTCAGCACGGCCCGGCCGACCACGGTGGCGGCGCGACGTCCCGGTCCCGAGCGCAGGAGCGCGTCGACCGAAGGGACCTTGCGTCGCGCATCGTCCGCCATGAACCGCAGCCTACCGCCGCGCGCGGCGCTCGGGGTCGCCGGGGCGGGACCCCTTCGGTAGGATGCCCCCCACGATGGTCGACACCCCGGTGCGCCCCGCGTTCCAGAGCTCCGAGACGATGAACCTCGTCCGGGGCGGCGCCGTGGACATCGTCCCGGCGGGGGAGTTCCAGACCGAGGACATGATCCTCAACATCGGGCCACAGCACCCGTCGACGCACGGGGTGCTCCGAGTGGTGATCGAGCTCGACGGCGAGGTGATCACCCGTGCCGAGCCCGTGATCGGCTACATGCACCGGGGTGCCGAGAAGCTCGCCGAGTTCCGCGACGCGCGGCAGACGCTCGTGCTGATGAACCGGCACGACTGGCTGAGCGCGTTCAACAACGAGCTCGGGTGGACGATCGCGGTGGAGCGGCTGCTGGGGGTCGAGGTCCCCGACCGTGCGCAGTGGATCCGCACGATGTTCGCCGAGTGGAACCGGATCATGAACCACCTCGTGTTCATGGGCTCCTACCCGCTCGAGCTGGGCGCGATGACCCCGATCTTCTACGCGTTCCGCGAGCGCGAGGCCGTCCAGGACCTGATCGAGTCGGCGACCGGCGCGCGGATGCACCATTCGTTCGCCCGGGTCGGCGGGCTCAAGGACGACCTGCCGCGCGGGTTCGTGAAGCGCGCCTACGAGGTCGTCGAGCTGGTCCGCGGGGTCGTGCGGGAGTTCGAGACCCTCATCATGGGCAACGAGATCATCTTCGCTCGGTGCCGCGACGTAGGCCCGATCACGCCGGCGATCGCGCTGCAGTACGGATGCTCGGGCCCGACGCTCCAGGCGACGGGTGTCGCCATGGATCCCCGCAAGGACGAGCCCTACGAGAAGTACGGCGAGGTCGAGTTCGAGGTCCCCGTCGGCCAGCGCGGCGACAGCTACGACCGTCTGTGGGTGCTGGTCGAGCGGGTCAAGCAGAGCTGCAACATCATCGAGCAGTGCCTCGACAAGCTGCCCCCCGGCCCGTACCGGGCGAGCGGCCTGCCGAAGAAGATGACGATCCCCGAGGGCGAGGTCTACGTGCGGACCGAGAACCCGCTCGGGGTGATGGGCTACTACGTGGTCGGCAACGGGAAGAAGACGCCCTACCGCGTCAAGATGCGGACCGCGAGCTTCTCGAACGTGAGCGTGATCCCGGCGATCCTGCCCGGCACGTTGATCCCCGACCTGATCTCGATCCTGGGCTCGATCTTCTTCGTCGTCGGCGACGTCGACAAGTAGCCGAGCGCGCGGCCGGTATCCTTGCCAGCCTGATGGCGCTCCCCACGCAGACCGACGACTTCCCCGGCTGGTACCAAGAGGTCGTCCGCCAGGCGGACCTGGCGGAGAACTCGCTCGCGCGCGGCACCATGGTGATCAAGCCGTACGGGTTCGCGATCTGGGAAGCGATCCAGGGCGCGATGGACGCCGAGATCAAGCGGACCGGTCACCAGAACGTCTACTTCCCGATGTTCTTCCCCGCGCAGGCTGCTCGAGCGCGAGAAGGAGCACGTCGAGGGGTTCGCCCCCGAGGTGGCGGTCGTCACGCACGCGGGCGGCGAGGATCTCGCCGAGCCGCTCGTGCTGCGCCCCACGTCCGAGACGATCATCTGGGACACCTACAGCCGGTGGGTGCAGAGCTACCGGGACCTGCCGCTGCTCTACAACCAGTGGGCGAACATCGTCCGCTGGGAGCTGCGGCCCCGGCTGTTCCTGCGCACGACGGAGTTCCTGTGGCAGGAGGGGCACACCGCCCACGAGACCTCCGAGGAGGCGTGGGAGGAGACGCTCCGGATGCTGGAGGCCTACCGCGAGGTGGTCGAGGGCACGATCGCGATGCCGGTCCACAAGGGCCGCAAGACGGCCGCCGAACGCTTCCCCGGCGCGGTCGAGACGCTCACGATCGAAGCGCTGATGCGCGACCGCAAGGCGCTGCAGTCGGGAACCTCGCACTACCTGGGCCAGAACTTCGCGAAGGCCTACGGGGTGAAGTTCCTGGGGCGCGACGGCGAGGAGCACTTCGCCGAGGCGACCTCGTGGGGAACGTCGACCCGGCTGGTCGGCGGGATGATCATGGCCCACGGCGACGACAAGGGCCTGCGCCTGCCTCCGAACGTCGCCCCCGTCCAGGTCGTGATCGTGCCGATCTTCCGCAGCGACGACGAGAAGGGACGCGTGCTAGAGGCGGCGGACGCGATGGCGCGCGCGTGGCGCGACGCCGGATTGCGCGTGAAGGTCGACGACCGCGACGACCTGCGGCCGGGGTTCAAGTTCGCGGACCACGAACTGCGTGGGGTGCCGGTCCGCGTGGAGGTCGGCCCCCGGGACCTGGACGCCGCGCAGGTGACGCTGGCGCGACGTGACACGGGGAACAAGGACGCGGTCGGACTCGACGGGGTGCAGGACAGTCCTGGTCGGGCTGATGCCCGAGATCCAGCAGGCGTTGTTCGATGACGCCGTCGCCTTCCGCGAGGCGAACACCCATCACGTCCGCGATGCCGGGGAGCTCCGGAGCGCGATCACCGAGCAGGGCGGGTTCGTCGTGGGTGCGTGGTGCGGGGGGGCCGACTGCGAGACGCAGGTCAAGGCCGAGACGAAGGCCACGATCAGGTTCCTGCCGCTCGAGCGGGAGGATCCCGGTGCTCCGTGCGTCGTGTGCGGCTCGGCCGGGACCGAGATCGCCACCTGGGCGATCGCCTACTGAGGCGTCACAGCTCCCGGTTGAACCAGGAGCCGCCGGGCCCGACGTAGCTGAACGCCTCGCCCCAGATCGCGAACGTCTTCCCGGTGTCCGTGATCGCGATCTCACCGTAGTCGCCGTAGATCTCCTCGAAGCCGCTGGGGTGCTTGTACGCGGCGCCGGCGTCCTTGTCCGAGATGTTCACCGGCCGTGACCAGGAGACCCCTCCGTCGGTGGAACGCCGGTACCAGGCGTTCCACCGATCGACGTCGCCGCCGCCGGACGTGAGCATGTAGACGAGCCGGATGTCGCCGTCGCCCGTCGCCTCGACCATCGGTGAGGAGGCGTGCTCGGATGCCTTCGAGACCGCGACCGGGTCTGACCACGTCAGGCCACCGTCGGACGACGTGCGGACGTACGCGCGCTGCGGCCCGAGGTTCCTGCTCGCTCCGTCGTAGGCGAAGACGAGGAGTCCCTGCTCGTCGGCCGTGACCGACGTGTGCCCGATGTAGTAGTCCGAGCGACAGTCCGCGCACGGCTGTCCCACCTTGACCCTGTCGACGACCACGTTGCGCCAGGTCGACCCTCGGTCGCTGCTCACGATCGCGTGGAGCCTCACCCGTCCCTCGGGCGCTTGGCCCGGGGCCGTGTAGGTGATGCTGCTCTCGGACAGGACGACGGTCCCGTCGTCCATCACGACGCCGTCATAGGCGAAGTAGTAGCGCTTCGTGCGGGCCACCCGCGTCTGCGTCCACGTCTCACCGGCATCGTGCGACTGGGCGATCCACGGATCCCCGCCCTGCGGTCCGTTCCAGCTGACGTACACGTGCCGGCCGGTCGCGTCGGTGGCGAGCGTGGGCTTGTCGCCCCAGCTGACCTTGCCCCACGTGGGAACGGGGTCCGTCCACGTCGCGCCGTGGTCGGTGGAGCGCTGGAAGACCACGTTGTAGCCGTTCATGTAGGCCGCGTACACGTGCCCCGTGTCGTGGACGACCTCGATGATGGGGTCGTACTGCCCGCTGCCCTTGCAGGCGCACAGGGGTGTCCCGTTCGACCAGGTCTTCCCGCCGTCATCCGAGATCTCCATGACCAGGTAGGGAGTGGGACAGTTCCCCTGGCACGGTTTGCCCACCCCGTAGCGGGTGGTTAGGACGTACACGTACGGCGCGTTCGGGTCGGTGGCGACCGCCGGCTCCCAGTCGTCCGTCCGGGCGTTCATGACCCGCTCGCCTGCCCAGCCGGGTGCGGCGGTCCCGGCGACCCGCTCGCGCGTACCGAACAGGCCAGCCGCCCGTGCCTCACGCAGGGCCTCGAGCCGCTGCTCGGTGCGCTCCTGCCGCTCCTCGAACTCCTCGGTGGCCCCCCGGCCGAGCGTGGGGGCCGGGGCATCCTCCGCCGTGGTCACGACGGTGACGTCCTGGGCGACCCACCACAGCGCCGCAGCGGCGGCCAGAGCGACGCTCGCGAGGAGCGCGATCACGAGACGTCGAGACACGAGTGTCTCCTCTCGGTCGGGTACGGCATCGACGCTAGACCTGGCCAGGTCGGCCGGTCAATCGGCCGTCGGTCCGGTCCTGGCGGCCTCGAGCCAGGTGGGAACCGGCAGACCCGGCGAGGCGAGCAGGAGCCAGCGGAACCGACCCAGGCCACCGGGATCGGCGAGGATCGAGGCGCGCGAGCGGCCCGACCACGTGCGGACGGCGGCGAGGCCGTCGCGCGCCTCGAGGGCGTCGTGCTGCCGTGCGAGCTCCCCTCGGAACCAGGACTCGAACCCGAGCGCCATCAGCGCGTCGTGCTGCGAGACGCTCGGGAACGCCGTCAGGCCGACGGCCTCCGCGTGCCCGGCGACCGCGGCGACGTCGACACCGGCGGTGACGTCGGCGGTCCCGGGCGCGGCCAGGACGTCGTCGACGAGGTGGTGAGCGCGGTAGCCGTGCACCGGGCCGCCGCTGGAGCCCTCGGCGCCGTAGTCGATCAGCAGCGCGTAGCCGCCATCGGCGAGCACGTCGGCCAGACGGTCGACGAAGGCGAAGGCGCCGACGGGGATCACCAGGTCGTCGTCCCGCGCGTCGGAAGGCATGAGGCGCCGGAGCTCGTCGTCCGGCTCGGCCGGGACCTCGACGAGGCGACCGCCCTCGAACCCGACGCGCACCTCTCGACCGCCTCGGACGACGCGGAACGGCAGGTTGTCGAGGAGCTCGTTCGCGACGACGACGTGGGCGGGGGCCTCGAGCCGATCCGTGACCCGGCCGATCCCCGCAGCGGCGAGAGCCTCCCGCGCGCCCGGACCGATCTCGACCGCGCCGTAGACCACCGGGAGATCTCTGAGCTCGTCCCGAAGCTGCCGGGCGAGCGTCCCGTCACCGGCGCCGACCTCCACGAGGTGCCAGGGGTCCGGCCGTCCCTGCAGCTCCCAGAGCTCTCGGAGCCCGCGGGCCACGAGCTCGCCGAAGACGGGATGGACGTGCGGGCTCGTGACGAAGTCGCCGGCCTCGCCGACCGGTGGATGCTCGTAGAAGCCACCGGGTCCGTAGAGCGCGTGCTCCATGTAGGCCGCGAAGGTCAGCGGTCCCTGCTCCTCGATCGCGGTCCGCAACGCACGCAGCACCGTGTCCGACACGCTTGCGAGTATGCGACCTGGGAGGATGGGCGCATGGAGCACGAACCGCCGATCCGGGCCGCGGCGTCCGCGATCTGCGTGCGGCCCGCGGGGTCGGGACCCGAGATCCTCGTCGTGCGGCGCAGCGATGAGAGCCGGTTCCTGCCCGGCTACGTCGCCTTCCCCGGTGGGGCGGTGGATGCCGACGACGGGTCGCACGCGCTGCGCTGGTTCGGCGACGGCGCGCAGGCGGCGCGTGCCGCCGCCGTCCGTGAGCTGATCGAGGAGACGGGGCTCGCCCTGACGGCCGCGGGGTTGGTGGCCGCCCATCCCGACGGGTCGTTCGCCGCCGTCGACGCCCTCCCGCCCTCGGTCGAGGACCTGGGAGAGATGGTCCACTGGGTCGCGCCGCCCGACGTCCCGGTGCGGTTCGACGCCCGCTACTTCTCGATCTCCGGGCGGGTCGGCCTCGACGCCTCGCCCGACGGGGTCGAGGCCGCCGCCGCGTGGTGGGTGAGCCCGGTGACGCTCCTGCAGGAGTGGGAGGAGGGTCGGCACAAGCTCTACTGGCCGACCTGGCTCACCGTGACGGAGCTCGCGGGCTGCGCCACGGTCGACGAGGTCCGGCGTCTGCGGTTCGACGCTCGTGATCCGACCCCGCACGAGGAAGCGACGATGCCCCGGTCCGTGATGGAGCAGGAGTAGATGCTCCGGATCGTCCGGGTGCTGGCGCCGAACCCCAGCGTCTACACGCTGGAGGGGACGAACACGTGGGTCGTGGGCGCAGCACCGGCGTGGGTGATCGACCCCGGTCCCCCCGACGCCGATCACGCGCGCGAGGTGTCGGACGGCCGCCGGCGCCGTGGCGGGGGTGCTCCTGACGCACGCCCACGAGGACCACGCGGAGGGGGCCGCCGCGTTCGCCGCCTCGGTCGGAGCGCCGCTGTACGCCTGGCGTCTCGACGGAGCGCGGCCGATCCGCGACGGCGACGTGTTCGCGAACGGGAGCACCGCGCTACACGCGCTGCACGCGCCCGGGCATTCGGCCGATCACGTGGTCTTCCACCTCGAGAGCGAGCGCGGGCTGTTCACGGGTGATGCGGTCCTGGGCAGGGGGACGAGCTTCATCGACCCGCCCGACGGCGACCTCGCGAAGTACCTCGCCTCGCTCGAGCGGATGCTCGCCCTGTCTCCACGGACGATCTACCCGGGTCACGGACCCGTCGTGCTCGACGGCGAGGCGAAGCTCCGTGAGTACCTCGCCCATCGCGCCGAGCGTGAGCAGCAGGTCCTGGCCGCGCTCGCCGATGCTCCCCGGACGGTCGACGAGCTGGTCGGGTCGATCTACGTGGGCTACCCGGTGGAGGTCCACCCGCTCGCCGCTCGTTCGGTGACCGCGCATCTGCGGAAGCTCCGCGGCGAGGGCCGGGTGCGCTCCGATGGCCGGGGGAAGACGCAGACCTGGGCTCTGGCGCCGCCGACGGCGTGTCGGCGGTGCGGGAAGCCCGTCAAGGGCGCCGGGACGTACTGCGCCTCGTGCAGCCTCGCGCTGCTCCAAGGCGCCTGATCATCGCCGGGGAAGCCCTCGGAGCGGAGCGCGGACGACGTAGCGCCCGCGCCCCGTCCGCGCGATCAGGCCCGCCGTGGTCAGGGTCCGTACCGCACGGCTGGCGGACTCACGGGTGGTGCCGGCGAGGGCGGCCAGGTCCTCGTGTCGGAGCAGGAGGGGGATCGCCGTCCCACCGGGCACCGGACGTCCGAATCGCTCGGCGAGGTCCAGGAAACGCCGTTCGATCCGACCCGGCACGTCGAGCCACGCGAGGTCCATGGCCACGGCCGTCATCCGCATCGTGCGCTGGGCCAGAGCCTCGTGGTCGGCGTCGGGGCGGGTGGCCACGAGCCGACTGGGCCGGAGCGCTCTCCAGGTCCACGGAGCGACGCCGCCGGGGACCTCCCCGACGAGGTCGTCGGGGCCCATCACGTCGACCCACAGCTCGCGGCCGTGCGCGTTGACGACCGTGGCACACAGCAGCCCGCTCTGGACGCGCCACAGCCCCGTGCCCGGCTCACCTTGGCGCACCGGGGACTGACCGGTCCGCACGATCACGAGGGGGAGCGGTTCGACGACGCCCATCGGGCGCAGATCCATCGGCACCACCCCAGGGCGACGGACGATAGCGGCGGGCACCGACATGACCGTTCCCACGGAACGGCTCCAGGAGATAGGCTGTGCCGGCACGCGACCAGGAGGGAAACGACCGTGGCGAAGCCGAAGCTCGAGGACGTGCTGGGCCTCGTCCCGATGTTCCGGGGCCTCTCGAAGCGCCAACTGAAGAGCCTGGCCGGCCTCTGTGAGGTCGGCGACTACATGGCCGAGCACTCGATCGTTCGTCAGGGAGAGCCCGGCGACGCCTTCTACGTCGTGCTCACGGGCCAAGCGAAGGTCACGGCCGGCCGGAAGTTCCTGGGTCGGGTGCTCCCCGGGGACCACTTCGGGGAGATCGCGGTGCTCGACGGCGGGCCCCGCTCGGCGACGGTCACGAGCGAGACCCCGATGACGCTGCTGATCCTGCGCCGCCGGGACTTCCTGAAGGCGCTGCGGGACGACCCGGAGCTGTCGGCGCACATGATGTCGGAGCTGGCAGGCATGTTCCGGCGCATCAGCGACTCGCAGACGCAGTAGGTCGGGGGCCCCGCCCCGCGGGTACGCTTCGGTGCGATGGACGTCGAGTTCACGCGCCCGGACGACGAGCAGAAGCAGGTCGTGGCGATCGCGCGGTGGGACGGCCGCGAGGTGACCGTCTCCTCGGACGACGAGGAGCTCACCCGGACCCTCACGAAGGCGTTCCGCCTGATGCCGGTCGTCGTCGACGACGGCGCGTACCGTCGGCTCGGGACCCACGGTAGCGTCGTGGTCCCGCCGGGCGATCTGGAGTGGTTCCGCGCCGCTGCACAGACCCGTGTGGTCGCCGAGACGGGGCTCCAGGCGCGGTTCGTGCCGGGCGCCGTGGACGGTGGCTACGACCCGGCGGCCGGATACCGGCCGTTCGACGAACAGCTCGAACGGCTCGACGCGCGCTCGCGGGACTGATCAGCGCCCGTTCGCGGCGAGCCAGTCCTTCCCGGCGTCGCAGAACGCGCGGAAGTCGCAGAACCCGCACCACGACCCCGGCGTCGGGTCGAACGTCCCCTCGGCGATCGCCGACAAGGACGCTCCGATCCGGGCGCGGACCTCGTCGGGGTCGCCCATCGGCCGCGTCGTGGTGTCGCCGCGGCCGAGGTACGCGTAGGTGAGGGTGACGTCGTCGGGGCTCTTGCCCCACACCTCGACGCACGCGAGCCCGTACAGGTCCAGCTGGAGCGGGTCGGCCTCGGACGAGCCGGTCTTCCAATCGACGACCTCCCACGGGCCGTCGGGCTCGCCGAAGATCGCGTCGATCCGTCCCCCTACCGCGAAGCCTCCGATCCGCAGCAGGAACGCCCGCTCGGCGAACAGCGGCGTCCGGTCGGCGTACGGCGACGCGAGGAAGGCCTGGCGGAGCCGCTCCACGCGACCTGGGTCGCCGGCGAGTTCCTCATGCGTCAGGTCGACGGCGTCGTCGGCCTCGAGGAGCTGACCCTGCCCGCTGGCGCGTCGCTCGATCCAGCGGTGGATCTCGGTCCCGACCCGTGCGGCCGGTCCGCTGAACCGAGGGAGCGGCCGGACGCTGGTCCAGTAGAAGCGCTTCGGGCAGCGCGCGTGATCGACGAGGGCGCTCGCCGACAGCGTCGCGGGCACCCGGATACCCGGTCCCTGGGCGTCGAGCCCCTCGCGCTCGAGCAGGTGCGCAGCCTGGCGGCGGCGGTCGGTGGCGAGCGCGTCGAAGGCGGTCCGTGCCTCGGGGTCGAGCACGTCGATCAGCGAGGGCTGGACGGGACCTTCGAGGGCGGCGGCGCGCCACCCGGACGGGAACAGCGGGTCGTCGGCCGTCGGCAGCGCGGGGCCGGGCCAGTCGCGGACGAACCGCTCGCGCAGACCGAGCATCGGATTCAGATCCCCCGCCTCAGCGGGTCCGCGTTCGACCGTCGCGAGGCCCGAGGTCTCGCCCCAGTCGAGCAGCTCGTCGAGGAACGCGCTCGGCTTCTTCGGCCGCTGGTTGTCCCCGTACCAGAAGGCGCCGCTCACCCACAGGCTCCGTCGGGCGCGGGTGAGCGCCACGTAGGCCGTGCGGCGTTCCTCGATGATCTCCTGGGCCCGAAGCTGATCGCGGAAGCGGCTGAGGTTGCCGTCGTAGCGCGGCAGGATCTCGGCGTCGCCGCGCAGCTCGAAATCGAGCGACTTGCCGCGCTCGGCCGGGTTCTGCGGGATCTCGGGGTTCGGCAGGGTGCCGTGGGCGAACCCCGGGACGAAGACGTGATCGAACTCGAGCCCCTTCGCGACGTGGATCGTCATCACCTTGACCGAGTCGGCGTCGGAGGGTTGGACCGGCGCCCACTCCTGCTTGTCGAGCTGCTCGACCGCGTCGACGTAATCGAGGAACGCCCGCAACGTGAGCTCACCCTCGACCGGAGCGAACCCGTGGACCTCGTCGAGGAACGCGGCGAGGTTCCGGCGCGCAGCCGCTCCGTGCTCCCGGTCGACCTCGGCGTCGAGCTCCTCGACGATCCCGATCCGCCGGATCACCTCGGACAGGAACTCGCCGACCGGCAGCCGCGCCTGCGTCCGCAGCTCCGCCAGCTCGTCGCGGAACGCGAGCAGCCGGGCCCGCCCCTCCTCGGAGAGGCCCTCCACCTCGTCGAGGCGCTCCAGGGCCTCGGCCAGCAGGAACGGGTCGGCCTCGATGTCGTCCTCGGACAGCTCGAACTCTTCGCGCAGGCGCTTGGTTCGGACCGAGGCGAGCCGCGCGACGAGCGCGAGGTCCTTGTGGCCCACCCGGTACCGCGGGCCCATCAAGATCCGGGCGAGCGCCACGCTCGCCGTCGGGTCCTGGACCGCGCGCGCGTAGGCCAGCACCTCGACGACCTCCGGCTGTTGCAGGAGGCCGGCGAGCCCCAGGATCTCGACCGGAACGCCGCGCTCATCGAAGGCGCGACGCAGCAGTCCGAACAACCGTGACGTTCGGCACAGGACGGCCATCTCCGACCACGGGGCGCCCGCGTCGTGCAGCGCGACCGCGCGTTCGGCGATCGCCGTGGCCTCGGACCATTCGTCCATGAGCCGTGCGATGTGCACCTCGCCCTCGCCGTTCGGCGGGTGCGGCCGAAGGAGCTTGTCGGGGTCGGGCCGCTGATCCTCGGGGACCTGGCCGATGATCGTGTCGGCGGCCGCGAGGATCCGGGCCCCGGACCGGAAGTTCGTGTACAGGGGCAGCCTCACCGCCGGTTCGCCGTCCGTCCGCGGGAACGACCCGGGGAACCGGAAGAGGTTGTAGAGCGAGGCGCCGCGCCAGGCGTAGATGTTCTGGTCGGGGTCCCCGACGGCGGTGACCGGGTGGCCGTCGCCGAACAGCAGCTGCATCAGCTCCGCTTGCGCGACGTTCGTGTCCTGATACTCGTCCAGCAGCACGGCCTGGGAGCGCCCCCGGTGGTCGGCGACGATCTCGGGGTGGCGGCCGACCACGTCGATCGCCCGGTCGATCTGGTCGCCGTAGTCGATCACGCCGAGCTCGCGCTTCAGCTCGCGGTACGCGGCGGCCGCGCGGGTGAGCTCGATCCGCTCCTGCGCGGCTTGGTACGACCGTTCCGAGCGGTGGCCCTTGAGCAGCTCGAGCCGGGCGTCGAGCCAGGCCAGGCACTCGGTCGGGGACACGCGGTGGTTCTGGAGCTGGTCGTCGAGTTCGAGGATCTTCGCCACGAGGGACGGCTGATAGGTGGCCGACGCGGCGTCGAACGTCATCGTGTCGAGCACCCGGCCGCACAGCTCCTGGCGCTGCGCCTGCGACAGCACGCGAGCGCCGGGCTCGTAGCCGGCGAGCACCCCGTAGCGGTCCAGCAGCCCGGCCGCGAACCCGTGGTAGTTCGCGATCTCGGGCTCCTCCCCCTCGGGCAGGTCAAGGGTGGACAGCGCCCGGCGCACCCGGACGCGGAGGTTCTCGGTCGCCTTGTTCGTGAAGGTCAGGCACAGCACGTTGCCCGGCATCACCCCCGGGGCGTCGATGCGTCCGAGCGCGGCCAGCGCCAGGTACACGACCCGCGCGGCCATCACCGAGGTCTTCCCCGAGCCGGCGCCCGCCACGAGCACGTTCGGCTCGAGGGGCCACGCGATCGCGGTCCATTGCTCCTCGGTCGGGGTCGCGCCGAGCGCCTCGACGATCTGGGGCGGCACGGTCGTGGGCAGCGCGGTCATCGCACGGTCTCCGGGTCGAACAAGGGCTGTCCCTCGGGCCACAGCGGGCAGAGCGAGCGGAACTCGCACCAGTGGCAGTTCGCCACCGGGTTGGGTCGGTAGACCTCCGAGGCGATCAGGGCCTTCTTCTTGGCGATCAGCTGGGCGAGCGCGACGCGGACGTTCTCCTGGTACGGCTCGGCGTTGCGCTCCGAGATCAGCCACGTCTTCGAGACGATCTCGCCCGTCCTCCAGTGACCCTTCACGTAGGCGAGCTCCACGGCGCGGACCGGCCGGAACTCGGCGAGGTCGTCGCTCTCCTGGACCGCCAGGTAGTAGATCCCGAGCTGGAGGCTCTCCTCGGCCTTGGGGCCGTTGTCGGGATTGCCGGTCTTGAAGTCGGTGATGCGCGTCCCGCCGCTGGCCAGGGTCCCGATCCGGTCGATCACGCCGACGATCCGGGCGCCCTCGAACTCGAACTCGAAGAAGCGCTCGTTCGCCAGGGACTCGCCCTCGCCGAAGCTCCACCACCAGTTCGGGATCATCTTCTCCTCGACCAGGCGCCGGTACGCGTGGGCGACCGCTTTCGAGGGGAACTCCTGTTCGCGCCATCGCGCGTCGACCTCGGAGAGGATCTCGTCCTTCGTCTTGCCGACCCGGCCGGTCTCGACGTCCTCGATGATCCCGTGGACCAGCTTGCCGACCCACGCCTGGTAGCCGGCGGCGCTCCCGAGCCCGAGCTCGTCTCCGAGGACGTGCTCCAGCTCGCAGTTCTCCAGCGTGGACAGCCGCGAGTACGACAGGCGCAGGGTCTCGTGCAGGGGCCGGCCGGTGTCCGTCCAGTCGCGCGTGAACCACCAGCGCGTCGGGTCGACGCCCAGGGCGTGGAGCCCGTCGAGCGCGGCCAACCGGCGCCATGCCTCGACGCCGGGATCGGCCAGCTCGCGTCGCCACCGCGTCGCGGCCTCCCGCACGCTGACCGGGTCGTCGGCCCCCGCACCGGGCACGGCCGTCCACGCGACGCCGTCGAGTTCGTCGACGAACCGCGACCGGACGGCGAGCTCGTCGGCGTCGGGGTGCGTGTCCGCGGCGACCAGCAGGACCCGCCGGCGGGCGCGCCCGAGGACGAGCCGGAAGAGACGGCGCTCGTCCTGGAGCCGCTCGCGGAGGTGCTCCGAGCGGCTTCGGGCGCGGCTGAGCACGGCGAGGTCGAACATCGGCTCGGGACGGCTGAGGGACGGGAAGCTGCCCTCGGTCGCGCCGGCGATGATCACGGTGTCGAACTCGAGGCCGGCGGCGCCATGGGCGGTCAGCACCTGCACGGCGTCGGCGCCGCCGGCCTCGCGCGCCGCCCACCCCGGGCCGTGCTCGCCGGCGTCGAGCGCCTCGAGGAACGCCTGGACGCCGGCGTCGCCCTGCTCGCTGGCGTCGGAGATCACGTTCGCGAAGGTCACGACGACGTCGAGCGCCGGCCCCCCCTCGGCGACCAGCCGCGCCGAGCACGGGAGCTCCTCCCACAGGACCTTGAACGCGTCCTGCACCGACATCCCCGCGAACAACGACGCCTTGCTGAGCGTCGCCCTGGCGGCTTCGACGGCCGCGGCCTCCTCGGGCGTGAGCCCGTCGGTTCGGTCCAGGGCGTTCCCGGCGGCGCGCGGCCCCGACCCGGTCGTCTTCGCCAGCCTGATCAGGCCGCGCGCCGCCGCCGGTGACAGCCCGACGACGTCGGAGGTCAGCAGCGGCTCGATCAGCTCGTCGCGGGCGGGCGCGTCGGCGACGAGCCACCGGAGCGCGAGCACGTACGGGATCGTCGCGGGTTGCGACACGAGCGAGAGCCCGCGTTCGGGCACCGCCCGTGGGATCTGCGCGTCGTCGAGGGCCCGCAGCAGCCCGGCGACGTGCGGGCCTTGACGGCGGACGACGACCGCGATCGAGGACCAGGGGAGATCCTCGTCCACGTGGAGCCGGCGGAGCTCGCGGGCGATCGTGATGTGCTCCTCGGAGGTGTGGGGGGAGACCCATGCCTCCACGACGGGGGCGATCGCCGGCCGATGGGCCGTGGTCAGGGTGACCTCCGCCGCACCGGGGAAGGCCTCGGTCGCGAACCGTTCGAGCGGCACCCTGGTGGTGCCCTGGAACGAGAACACGTGGGCCTCGGGGTTCGCCGCGACGACGACGTCGTCGGCGCCGAGACCCCGCAGGAGCGACTCGGCGGCCAGCGTCGTGTCCTGGTAGTCGTCGACGAGCACGTGGTCGACGACCGGGGTCGGGTCGGCGGCCAGCGCCGCCGCGGCGCGCTGGATCAGCGCCGCGAAGTCGACCGCGTTCAGGTCGTCGAGGACCTCCTGGTACTCGCGTAGGAACCGTGCGAGCTCCTGCCAGCCGGTGAGCCCCCGCCCCCCGGCCGCCTCCTCGATCTGCTCGGGCGTGCGCAGCTCCTCCTGGGCGCGTAGCAGGAACCCCCGGACCTCGTCGGCGAAGCCCCGCAGCTGCAGCAGGTGCCCGTAGGCGGGCCACGCGGCCGGGTCCTGCTCGTCGAGCAGCTCGCGCACCTTCGCGAACTGCTCGGCCGCCGAGAGCACCTCGGGCGGCTCCGCGTACCCGAGCGCGGACGCGCGCTGCTTCAGCACGCGGTGCGCGAGGCCGTGGACCGTGAGCACCTGCAGGCCCGGCAGCGACGTGGGCAGGCGCTCCAGCAGGAACGTCCGCGCGTCGTCGCGCGCCCGGATCGTGCCGACGACGAGGACGGTGCGCTCGGGATCGGCGCCACCGTCGAGCAGGCGGGCGAACCGCTCGCGGAGCACGGCGGTCTTGCCGGTCCCGGCAGGGCCGGTCACCAGCAGGGGTCCAGCCGGATGGTCGAGGACCTGACGCTGCGCGTCGTCGGGGGAGAAGGGCGGGGCCGCCACGAACCGGATGCTACCGGGCGGCAACGACACTCAGAGGTCGGGTCGTGGCGGGGCGGTGCTCGGATCGACGCTCGGCGCCTCGAACCGGCCTCGGTACCAGCGTTCGACGTCGGCCGGGGTGAGCGCCCCGACGAGGACCCCGTCACGCAGCACCAGCGCCTCTTTGCCCCCGAGCCATTCGAACGCGTCGTCGAGCGTGTCGTCGGGAGCCAGGGTGGGTGTCTGGTTCAGCGGCGTCATCGCGTCGCGGACCGGGCGGAGCGGGTCGCGCCCCCCGAGCTTCCTGGCGCCCTCGAGCGAGACGGTCCCGACCACGGCTCCGGCGTCGACGACGGGGAACGACCGTGACGGGTGTTCGCGCAGGCCCATGTCGAGGGCCTGCGACAGGCTCGTCGAGGCGGGCAGCGCCGGTGGCGCAGGACGCATCGCGTCGGCGACCGCGCCGATCACGAGCCGGTCCCGCAGCGCGATCCGTTGCGACATCGAGCGGCCGGTGGACAGGAGCACCGCGCCGAGGTACCCGAAGAAGAACGCGCGCCCGATATCGCCGTCGTTCACGATCGCCTCCGCCGCGAACGCGACGAACCCGGCGCCGACGACGAGCCCGCCCCAGCCGGCGACCCGCAGGCCCGTGCGGCGGCTCTTCGAGATCCCCCACGCGGCGGCCAGGAGCACCCGCCCCCCGTCCAGCGGGAACCCAGGGAGCGCGTTGAAGCCGGCGAAGATCAGGTTCAGCCACGCGAGCTCGGCCACGACCTCACGCAGGAGGCTCGGTTCCATCGACACCCGCGCGATCGTGAAGCCGAACGACAGCAGCAGCGTGCTGACCGGACCTGCGGCGGCCACGAGGAACTCGACGAACGGTCCCTTCGCGTCGGCCCGGGTCTCGGTCGCCCCGCCCCAGAACACGAACGTGATCCCGGCCACCGGCAGATCGAACGCGCGGGCGACCACGGCGTGAGCGCTCTCGTGGACCAGGACCCCCCCGAAGAACAGGACGAAACTGACCGCGGCCAGCGCGATCGCCTCGCCGTCGGTCGGACGCCACGCTGAGTTCGACAGGACGAGGTACTGCAGGCTCAGGTAGAGCACCGCGATCAGCAGCCATCCCGCGTCGACGTACAGCGGGATGCCGCGGATCGTCGCGACCTTGTACCGGCGTCCACCGAGCAGCATCGCTCCGAGCGTACCGGGGTCCCGGCGTTCGGGGCGCCGGATGAACGCTGAGGGTACGGTCGGCGTTCATGGGGAGATGGAACCGGCCACGGTGGTGCCGGCGGTGAGCGCCCCTCGCGTCTTCGAGGACTTCTTCGAGACGGAGCGGCGACGGCTGCTGCGCGCGCTCGTGGTCCTGACCGGGAACCCCGAGGAGGCCGAGGAACTGATGCAGGACGCGTTCATCGCCGTGTGGGAGCGCTGGGACCGCGTCGCGGCGATGGACGAGCCGACCGGCTATCTCTATCGGACCGCGATGAACCGGCACCGCAGCGCCCTGCGCCGCACCACGCGTGCGGCGCGGCGGGCCGTGGGGCAGGCCCACGGCGGGGATCTGTTCGCCGAGGCCGACGAGCGGGACGCGGTGGCGCGGGCGCTGGCGACGCTGACGGTGCGCCAGCGTCAGGCGGTCGTGCTGACCGAGCTGCTCGGGTACGGGTCGGCCGAGGCCGGAGCCGCGATGGGGGTCCGTGACGTGACCGTGCGCCGGCTCGCCCAGGACGGGCGGGCACGGCTCCGCGAGGTGCTGGAGGTCGACGATGACCGATGAGCTGAAGGACAGGCTGGAACGGCTGGGGGATCGGGCCGACGAGGGATCGGATGCGCTCGAGCGGCTGCGCGACGCGCGCGAGCGACGTGACCGTCGCCGCGCTCGGAGCGCCCTCGCCGTCGGCCTGTCGGTCGTGATCGTCGGAGCGCTCGTCGCGGTGACGCTCCGCGGCGACGGCGCGACCCCGGCCCCGGGCGTCGACGGTCCGACCGGTGAGGTCTGGGAGCTCCCCGAGACTCCTTACCTGTGGCCGGAGAACTGGGCCCGTCCCGAGGGTCGTCAGGCGCTGGCCGATGCGCAGGCGGCGGCCGATGCCGGCATCACTGACGTCGTCTGGCGCCTCGATCCCGAACAGGTGGTCGGCCGGTTCCTCGGGAGCGTCCTGGCATGGGAGCAGTCCGATGTCCGAGAGATGGCGGTCCGGGCAGACGGCCACGTCTTCGCAGCGCAGCCCGCGTGCCCTCGAACCGCCTCCTGCGACTGGAACTCGTCGTTGCGCATCGTCGTCCGGCAGCCACTCGTCCACGGTGAGAGCGGGGTCTGGAGCGTGCTCCAAGCGACGAGCGAACCCCTCGGTATCCGGTCGAGCCTCGGGCAGTCTCCCGATCTGCTGGCAGGGTCCTCCGTGGGCTTCGAGCTCGACCTCCCCGAGGATCGGTCCGCGCACGCCGGTCTCGTCGCATCGAACGGCTGCCGCGAGACCTCGGAGTTCGCCCTCGCACTGGGGAACGGGACTTCGTCGGTGCAGGTCCCCGCCGCCGAGCCGCAGGACGAGTCGTGCGGCGAGGTCGGCGCCGGGTACCTGTTCGTCTACGCGATGGACGACACGACCGTGCCGACCGGCGATCCGCTCCTGGAGGCGGCGGCGATCGAGTACCCGTGGCTCACGATGGTGCCGGTCGAGGTCCAGATGGGTGTGGCGCCCGCCTCGAGCGACGAGGCCGCCCCGGTGGCGATCATCGAGTGCTCCGGCCCAGGGGTCTCGGGGACGGAGGTCCTCACGCCGGTCGTGGCCGCGCAAGTCGACGGCGTCCACGTCGAGATCCGCAACACCTCGGACGAGGACCTCGGTATCTCGTTCGCGACGCGCGGTGACGACGCCGACGTGGGCACGACCGAGCTGGTCCTCGACAGCCCTCCCGGTGCGGAAGAGGCCTTGTGCACGGGGGACGACACGGACCCAGGAGACGCCGGGGTGCCGTTCGAGATCGTCGACCCCGACGGCTACTGGGTATCGACCGAGCTCGACGGCGGGGCGTGCAGCGTCATGAACGTCGACTACGGCGAGATGCCCGCAGGGATCGCCGACCCGATCGAGGCTGCGCGCGACGCCCTGGGGAGCCGGATCGAGGAGGGCGACGAGCTCGTCCTCGCCGGGTATCCCGAGGCGGCCGTCGAGAAGGTCGTGGTGCTCCGCCGCGGCGGGGTCCCGATCATCTCGGTCGCGATGTTCGAGGGGACCGAGGGCTGGTTCGAGCACACGGTGACCACCTGCGGGTAAGCGCAGAGGTTCCGATACCCCGGGGCCACCCCCGCTGTCCTACCTTGGTTACATGACTTCGGTCGTGCTGTTCACGCGGGACCTGCGGGTCCACGACCATCCCGCCCTCACCGCCGCCGTGGCCGAGGGTGGTCCGGTCGTCCCGCTGTTCGTGCTGGACCCGGCGATGCTCGCCGTCTCGGCCAACCGAGCTCGGTTCCTGTTGGAGTCGCTCGCCGACCTCGACCGCGCGCTCCAGCAGCGAGGGGCGCGGCTCGCGACCCGACACGGCGAGGTCGTCGCGGAACTCCTCCGGGTCGTGGAGGAGATGGGCGCCACCTCGGTCCACCTCACCGGTGACGTGAGCGTGACGGCTCGCCGCCGCGAGCAGGCCCTGCGCGAGGCGCTCGCGGTCCGCCGCGTCCCGCTCCACGTGCATCCGGGGAACGCCGTGGTCGACCCCGGCGAGGTGCTCCCGGCGGGCAAGGACGTGTATTCGGTCTTCACTCCCTACCACCGGGCGTGGGCGCAGGCGCCCCGCCGTGGCGTGCTGTCGGCGCCCGGTCGCATCGCGATGCCCGAGGAACTCGAGGTCGGCGCTCCGGTCGATCCGACGCAGGCCTTCCCCGACTCGCTCGACCTCCCGCCCGGAGGGGAGTCGAACGCGCGCAAGCACATGGCTTCCTACCTCGACGGCGACGCGCGGAACTACGCCGACCTCCGCAACGACCTCGCCGCCGACGCGACCTCGCGCCTGTCGCCGTACCTGCGGTTCGGCTGCGTCTCGGCGAACGAGGTGGTCGCGCGCGCGGGTGCGATCGGGGGGAGCGCCGGCGAGCTGGTCCGCCAGGTCGCGTGGCGTGACTTCTTCGGCCAGCTGCTCGCCCACGATCCGAGCCTGGCGTGGCGGGACTTCCGCGACCCGCCGAACGACGTGCCGCCCATGCCGTCGGATGCCCCGGAGCTCCTCGCGCGCTTGGAGGCCGGGATGACCGGGATCCCGCTCGTCGACGCCGGGATGCGGCAGCTCCGACGCGAGGGCTGGATCCACAACCGCGCGCGGATGGTCGTGGCGAGCTTCCTGACGCGCCGGCTCGGCGTTCCGTGGCAGGAAGGCGCGAAGGTGTTCATGCGCTGGCTCGTCGACGGCGACCCCGCGAACAACAGTGGCGGCTGGCAGTGGGTCGCCGGCACCGGCACCGACCCGCGCCGGTCCCGGAGCTTCAACCCCGTGCGCCAGGCGGAGCGGTTCGACCCGTCGGGCGCCTACGTCCGTCGATACGTCCGCGAGCTGGCGAACGTCCCCACCCCGTTGATCTTCGCACCGTGGAAGGAACCCACGGTGCTGTCGGCCAGCGGCTACCCGGCGCCGATCCTGGAGCTGCCGGCCGACGTGCGCGTGCCTGGCCCGGGCGCCACTCCCTTCCGTGACGAGATGCCCGCGCGCCCGGGCCAGGCCACCCTCCCCGTGTGACTCAACGGCTGTCGACGTCGAGGTCCACGTCGAGCAGGGTGCCCAGCTCCTGGGCGTTGCGCACCGCGAAGTCGCGGTAGCAGTTGTTCATCAGCACGTGGGTCTCGCGAGCCTGTGACGCGAGCCCCTGGATCCGCGGGACCCACTCGGCGAGCTCTTCCTGCCGGTAGTCGTAGGCGAACCGCGTCGACGCGGTGTCGCTCTTGACCTCCCACGCGTCCACGTTGCGCCCGTGGAACCGCACCATCGCCAGGTCCGGGGCGGTGGCGGCCGCCACCGGCGGCAGGCTCGACTCGAACCCCTGCGGCATGTCGACGCACACGTAGGGGAGGTTCCGCTCCTCCAGGAACGACAGCGTCTCCTCGGCGTTGCGCTCCTCCATCCACGAGCGGTGGCGGAACTCGACCGCGATCCGCATGTCGCCCATCCGCGCGGCGCACTCCTCGATGTACGCCTTGCTCTTCCGCGAGATCGGGAACCACTGCGGGAACTGGAACAGCACGGCGCCGAGCTTCCCGGCCGAGTCCAGCGGCTGGAGCGCGTCGCGGAAACGCTGCCAGACCTCCTCGACGAGCGCGTCGGGCAGGTGTTCGCGGTAGACGAAGCGCTTGCCCGTCGGGCAGCTGCGGCTGGAGGTCCTTGTAGATCGAGTCGGGGCGGGTCGGGTGGTTCGTCAGCAGCGAGTAGGCCTTGATGTTGAACGTGAAGTCCGGCGGGGTCCGTTCGATCCACAGGACCGAGTTCTTCTCGCTCGGCGGGTAGTAGTACGAGGAGTCGACCTCGACGAGGGGGAACCGCGAGGCGTAGAAGCGCAGGCGGTTCTCGGCGCTGCTCGCCTCGGGTGGGTAGAAGCCCCCCTCCTTCACCAACGAGGGGTCGGTCCACGACGACGTGCCCAGCAGGATCCGGCCCATGAGGCCAGGTTAGGACGTGGCGTCCGCCTCGTCCTCGGCGTCCGTCTCGGGTTGTGCCTCGCCGACCTCGAGGAGGTCTTCGGTGTCTCCCGCGATCCCAGCGTCGCCGTCGCCGATCTCGCCGTCGTTGTTGCGTCGCAGGACCGCGTCCTTGGCCTGCTCGGCCTTCTCCTTGGCCTTGCGCAGGAGTCGCTGGGCCCAGACGTACTCGCTCGACAAGATGCCGAGCCCGACGATGATCAGGACGAGGCCGGGACCGGGGAGCGCCAGCATGACGATCCCAACGATGAGGACCGTGAACCCGGCGATCGTGACCGCGATCCGCTTGCCGCTCTGCCGGATGAAACGCGCGACGACCTTGATCGGCGCGAACGCGGCATGATCATGCCAGCGTCGCTGGACCTCTTCGTCGGCCGCGAACTCCTCGACGACCTGGCTGGCGACGATCTCCTCGGGATCGTCCCCCCAGACCTCATGCCGGTGCCCGAGGCGGTGCGCCGGCGGGTCGTCGTCGGGATCCGGCCCGGGCCCGTCGGTCCTGGGCAGTTCCTCCCTCATCCCTCATGCATGCTCTCACGGATGCCCTCGTCACCGGAAGGGGTCGTCGGCAGCATGAGCGGGACACCGTGGCCGACCGGTTCGCCCTTCGGCGGAGGCTTGAGCAGGGATACGACGATCGAGATGCCGATCGTGGTGCCGATCACCCCGAGGCTCACCCAGATCGGCAGGTGGTACACGTCGCTGAGCAGCATCTTCCCGCCGACGAAGATCAGGACCGCGGCGAGCCCCAGCTTCAGGTAGGCGAAGCGGTCCATCATCCCGGCCAGCAGGAAGTACAGAGCCCGCAGCCCCAAGATCGCGAACGCGTTCGAGGTGAACACCAGGAACGGGTCCTCGGTGACGGCGAGGATCGCCGGGATCGAGTCGATCGCGAAGATGATGTCCGTGGTCTCGACCACGACCAGGACCGCGAACAGCGGGGTGGCCAACAGCTTCCCGGCCTGTCGTACGAACAGCTTCTGCCCCACGTACTCCTCGGTGACGGGGATCACGCGCTTCATCAGCCGGAGCACGGGGTTGCGGCCCGGATCCACGTGTTCGTCTCGGTGCCGGAGCATCTTGATGCCGGTGAACACCAGGAACCCACCGAACACGAAGATCATCCAGTGGAAGCGGTCCAGCAGCTCGGTCCCGGCGAAGATGAAGATCGCGCGGAAGACGAGGGCTCCCAAGATCCCCCAGAACAGGACGCGGTGCTGGTACTTCTGCGGCACGGCGAAGTACCCGAAGACCAGCGCGAAGACGAAGATGTTGTCGACCGAGAGGCTCTTCTCGATCAGGTAGCCGGCCAGGTACTCACCGGCGAACTCCGGGCCCTGCCAGATCCAGATCAGCACGCCGAACGACAGCCCGAGCGCGATCCAGATCACGCTCCAGACCGCGGCTTCCTTGAAGGACACTTCGTGGGCATCCTTGTGGATCACGAAGAGGTCCAGGGCCAGCATCGCGAGGATGAACCCCACGAACGCCGCCCACATCCACGGATCGACCTGCACCGTCCTGCGTCTCCTTCGGTTAGGGGCGGCGCCGCCGCCGGCCTTCCCGAAGGTCTCTCCCGGCCGGTGCGGCCCTCACGACGCCGGGCCGGATCGGCCGTACTGACGACGACGTGACGAGGGATACTCCCCTTCGGATCCCAGGGATGGTACTCCGTTCGGACCCGTTCGTCGTCCGCTGCGTCAATCGTCCTCGTCTTCGTGCTCGTCCTCACGCTCGTCGTCATCGTCGTGGTCAGACGACGAGGAGGTCGGGGACGACGTCGACGAGCTCCCCGTCGGTGACGAGGGACGATCGCTCGGCTTCGGCGACCGGGTCGGCTTCGGCGACCGGGTCGGGTCCGGCGGGCGCGTGGGCTCCGTGGTCGGGGTTCCCTGCGCCGGATCGGGGCTGGGGACCGAGATGGAGACGCCGGGGGACGGCTCGTCGTCTCCGGGGTCGGCGATCGCTGCGACCCCCATCGACAGCGCGATCCCCACGAGGAGACCGAACACCGTCCACAGCGCCGCTCGTCCCCACCCGGTCATGGGGACACGGTAGCGTCGGCCGGGTCAAGAGCGGGTTAAGCCGACGGACCCGTCGGGGCGCCGCCCGGCCGAAGGTCCCGCGGCCACCGCTTGAGCTCGAAGAACGCGTCGCGCCGCAGGAGCCCCTCGACCCCGTGCCACAGGGCGAGGGCGTCGGGGCCGGTGGGTCCGACGGCGAGGATCGGGCCGTACGCGGTCTTCCCCCCATCGAGCCGGAGGGTCGGCACGCCGAAGACGTCGGCCGTCCGCGCCGCTCGGTACTCGTCGAGCAACCCGTCACCCTCGTCGACGGCGTTCGCGTGCCCCGCGAGCTCGAGGAACCCCGCCTCGTCGAGTGCCTCGCGCAGGAGGGTCGGGTCGATCGGGCGTCGTTCCACGTGCAACCGCCGGCCGAGCGCCGCGTAGAGCCGGCCGAACGCGTCCGGGCCACCCACGCGGCGCGCGACCGCGAGCGCAGCGAGCGCGTCGCCGTACCGGGTGGCGGCGTCCGCGAACGTGGTCGGATGCTCGGTGGCGTTGACCTCGAGCGAGAACAGGCCGTAGGACAGCCGCAGCACGCCCTGCTCCTCGAGGTCGCGCAACCAGAGGAAGGTCTGCCACGCCCACGGGCAGGAAGGGTCGAGCCACACCTGCAGTTCGGCCGGGGACGCCGGTCCGCTCATCGGTCCTCCTGTGTCGGTGGTCCCGTGGCGAGGCGGAACCGGAGCTCGATGCTCGTGCCCTCGCCCGCCGGTGTGCCGATCTCGAGCGTGCCGCCCCACTTCTGGGCGAGCTCACGCGCGATCGCGAGACCGAGTCCGGAACCGCCCGGGGGCGAGTCACGACCACGGGAGAAGCGCTCGAGGACCCGTTCGCGATCCCCCGGGGGGATCCCCGGGCCGTGGTCACGGATCGTGACCTTCGCACGACCGGCGTCGAGCCCGGTGTGGATCTCGATCGCGCCCGGCGCGTAGGTGAGCGCGTTGTCGATCAGGTTGTCCAGGATCTGGTCGACGTCGGTCGGGTTGGCCTGGGCGGCCACGTCCAGGCCCGAGGCGACCAGCGTGCTGTCGCGCCGGGCGGCGCGATCGTGCCAGCGATCGAACGCGCGCCGTACGGCACCGCCCAGCTCGACGGTCGTCGGCACGCCCCGCTCGATCTCGCGCGACATCACGAGGAGCCGATCCACGATCTCCGAGAGTCGATCGACCTCGCGGTCGGCCGCCTCGAGCTGTCGGCGGAGGTCGCCCTCGGGGGCTTCGGCCGAGGCCGCCTCGATCCGGAGCTTCATCCCGGTGAGGGGAGTGCGGAGCTGGTGCGAGGCGTTCGCGACGAACTCGCGCTGTGCCTGAACGGTGCGCTCGAGCCGGTCGGCCATGTCGTCGACGGAGCCCGCGAGCTCGCGGACCTCGACGCTGCCGGCGACCTCGCCGGCGCGGGCAGACAGGTCGCCGGCCCCCAGCGTCCGCGTGGTCCGGACCAGACGTCGGAGCGGATCGGTGAGGGACCCGGCCAGCCCGAACGCGATCAACACGCCGGCGGCGAGCGCCCCGATCCCGATCGCGGTCAGGCCGATCACGTTGCGGCGGCGCGCCTCGTCGACCTCGGTGAAGTCGCGGGTCAGGCGGATCGCTCCGACCTGCGTCTCGTCGATCACGGGCGCGGCCGCGACCAGGATGTTGCGCCCCTCCGTCTGGCTGAAGCGGACCTCCGCGTTCGGAGTGCCCCGCAGGGCCTCGTCCACCTCGGGCCGGCGTCCGTTCGCGAAGTTCGCGCCCAAGGACTCGTCCGAGGAGTCGTACAGAACGATGCCGTCGAGGTCCATGATCACGACGCGCTCGATCTCGGGCGGCGCCGCGTCGGCGATCGCGTCCAGGCGCTCCGCATCGCCGAGGTTCTCGGCGTCCACGTAGGCGGCGAGCGTCTGCGCGGTGAGGAGCGTGTCGGTCTCGAGGCGGGCCTGGTCCCGGCGGGCGAGGTTCACCGCGAGCGGCACGGTGAGCGCGACGATCACGGCGAGCAGGATGTAGGCGAACGCCAGGACCAACCGCGATCGGAGCCGCATCGGCCGCATGGGGTGGCGGTCTCCTTCTCTCTCAGAGGTCGTCCGGGCCGGCGAATCGGAACCCGACGCCGCGCACCGTCGTGATGTACCGGGGGTTCGCGGGGTCGTCTTCGATCTTCTTGCGGAGCCACGAGACGTGGACGTCGAGCGTCTTCGTGGGTCCGAACCAGTGGGGGTCCCAGACCTCGTCCATGATGCGTTCGCGCTTGAGTACGGTCCCGGCGTCGGCCATCAGCAGGTGGAGGAGGTCGAACTCCTTCGCGGCCAGCTCAAGGGGCTCGCCGGTCTTCGTGCAGGTCCGGGCGGCGGGATCGAGCACGAGGTCTCCGATCTCGATCGTGCCCCGCCGAGCGGTGCCGCGCCCACGTCGTTGGATCGCGCGGATCCTCGCCACCAGCTCTCGCGCGCTGAAGGGTTTGACGACGTAGTCGTCGGCACCCAGCTCGAGCCCCAGGACGCGGTCGATCTCCTCACCGCGCGCCGTGAGCATCACGATCGGAACGTCCGAGGTCGCGCGGATCTCACGGGCGAGGTCACGCCCGTCGCCGTCGGGGAGCATGACGTCGAGCAGGATCAGGTCGGGCTCGTTGCCCAAGATCGCCTCTCGCGCCCCCGAGAGGGTGGATGCGACCTCGGGGTCGAAGCCCTCGCGGGCGAGCAGTTCCGCGAGCGGCTCGGAGATCGCCTCCTCGTCCTCGACGAGCAGCACCCGGGGCTTCATGGCGCCGATGGTACTGCCCGAACTTGTCGCTCTTTCCGCCCCCGGACATCTTGTCCGCGGGGCCACGCCTTGGCTACAACACACGTCATCAGTTCTGGGTCGGCGTGGGGAGCGGACCCGAGGGGGAGAGCCATGGCGACCACATCGGACCAAGTCACCCGAAGCCTGGAGACATCCAGCGTCCCTGAAGGCCTGCCAGCCCGTCTGATGGCGGTGGCGGGGATGGCTGTGACTCTATGCCTCGTGGGTGGTGGTCTCGTCCTCAACCGAGGGCTTCTTCCGGACGCCGGATTCGAGCTGTTGATTTGGGCGCTCGCGACCGTTGGCGCCTCCTTTGCCACGATCTCACTGGGCCCTTCAAGGCCATCCCTGGCGATGGATCTGCCCGTTCTACTCGCCTGTTCCTTCTCTCTCGGACCGGTTGCTGGCGGAATCGTTGCTCTTCTTGGTGCGACAAGTCCGAGTGAGCTCAAGGGGAGGCTCTCACTCTCGAGATCTGCCTGGAACCATGCGCAAACGAGCCTCAGCGTCATGGCGGCTGGCTTCGTCTTCGCTGGGCTTGGAGGCCAAGTAGGGGATTGGCCAGTTCCGCTTCTTGCGGCGTGTGCTGCGATCTTGGCCGACGCCGCTATCAACTACGCGAGCGTCGGTCTGATGACGTCAGTCTCAGAGCAGCGCCCGTTGAGTTCCGTCCTGCACGACATGGTCATAGGTTCTCCGCTTGGCTTCGGCGTCTCGTATGGCGCGTTCGCACTCACAAGTCTTCTAGTCACGGAGGCGTACGAAGCAGTAGGTCCTCTGTCGCTGGTGGTGGCTATCGGACCCGTCGTCCTCGCTCGACAGGCTTTCTTGGGCTTCTATCGACTGGAGCAGGTGGGTCGTCAGCTGAGGCGACGTGCCGCCGCGCTCACACGAGTCGATGAACGGATCGCGGAAGAGCGTCGCGACGAACGCGCACGCATCGCCGAATCACTGCATGACGATGTTCTTCAGGCTTTGTATACGGTCACCCTCCATGCTCACGTGATACGCGAGGACTACCGAGCAGGGAAGCTGCTGGATCTCGAAGGAGACGTACCTCCGCTGGTGGAAGCGGCGGAACGCGCCTCTGCTTTGCTCCGAGAGACCATCCACGGGCTTCGCCGGTCTCCCGTGGGACGTGCTGGCCTCGTCGAGACGGCAAGACTCCTCATCGCACATATGAAGGACGAGACGGGAATCCCTATTGCGTCCGATATCGACCCTGCCATCAGGGCGGACCCAGCCGTCGAACTGCTCGTGTATCAGGTTCTGCGCGAGGCGCTAACGAATGCGGCCAGGCACTCTCAGGCAGAGACCCTCAGGGTGTCACTCAGGGGAGTAGAAGGCGGAATACATCTGGCGGTTCTTGACGACGGAATCGGTTTCGACGCCGATCGAGATAGAGAGGACGATCACTTTGGTCTCGACTTGATGGCTGAACGTGCCTGCGCAGCCGGAGGCACAGTCAGTGTTGTCTCGCGCAGGGGTCAGGGCACCACGGTGGAGGCCTGGTTCCGGCTCCGACTGAGTCAGGAATGACAGGGACGAACAACGAGCCGACCCGGACTCATCGTGTGAGTCTGGGCCGGCTCATACTGCTGGGCCGTCTCGCGCTTTGCCACTGCGAGATGGCCCTGCTCTTCATCAGCCCGCCTTGAAGTGAGCGCCGCCGGCCAGTGCCAGGGTGGCCAGAGTCCCGAGAGCGAGAGCGATGCGCCGCATGGTGTTCAGCATTCCGCCTCCCTTGATACGGAGCCCCTCGTCCGGGGGCTGCTGAGGGGATGTTCGTTCGGCGCGCTAAAAGGGGACCTAAAAGGGTCTAAACAGCCCGGCTCTTTCGGGCTAGTGTGTCGTCCTCCTGGATCCACCGGCGGTATGTGCGAAGTCGCGCGAGGCAGGTACGAGTGAAGCACGAGATCCGATACTGCATCATTGGACCGCTTGAAGTGCTCGTTGACGGCACGCGTCTCGCAATCGGCGGTCCGAGGATCGAGGCGGTGTTCGCCACCCTGCTACTTCAAGAGGGTGCCGAGATCGGAGCCGAGAGCCTCATTGACGTGGTGTGGGGTGAGAACCCACCGCCGACCGTTCGCACTTCGCTTCAGGTGCACATTTCCAAGATCCGATCCGCTCTCGCCGCCGCCGGTGTCGAAGGCGTGGTTTCGACTCGCGGGTCGGCGTACGTGCTGACACCGGGACCTGGGGAACTCGACATCACCTCGTTCCGCGACCTCGTCTCAAACGGGCGAGAGCTCTTCGGGCGAGGCCTATTCCGTGAGTCGTTGGACTCCGTGGAAGAAGCGATCCACCTTTGGCGAGGGAACCCACTGGCAGGCCTTGATTTGCCTGGATTGGCGCCTGGTGTTCTGAGGTCCTTGGAGGACTTGGGGAGTCATGCGCTCATACTTCGCGCGGAGGCGCAGCTCGCTCTCGGACGACACGTCGAAGCACTGCCAGACCTACTTCGTCTTCGAGCGGAGCTCCCTCTCGATGAGCGCATCTGTGAGCTGACGTGTCTTGCCCTGTTTCGGAGCGGGAGGCAGGCGGATGCGCTGGGTGAGCTCGCCACGCTCCGGCGCGAGCTCTCGCTGCAATTGGGGATGGAGCCTGGGCCGACTCTCGTTGCCCTGGAGCGCGGGATTCTCGAGAACGACGAAGCGCTCCAACTGATAACCAGCCAAGCACCTGAAACTCGGCAGCTCCGCAAGACAGTGTCTGTGGTAGTGCTGCGACTGCCGAGCGGTGACCCAGAGGATGTTGTGGCCGCCACGCGAGCTGTTTCCGAGCTCTTCGAAGGGGCTGTTGCGAACCTGGGTGGCTGGTATCCACCGGCCTCGTCAGGGCGCCTCGTCGCGGTGTTTGGGGTACCGCTGGCGCATGAGGACGACGCCGAGCGCGCGATCAGGACGGCCGATGCGTTGAAGCGAGCGGCGGCAGCACTGGGTCTCGATGCGCGATTGGGCGTATCAACAGGCGAGGTCTTGGCTGAGATTGGCCATGACACACGTCTCCTAACTCACGACCCAGTTGAGGTCGCGGACCTGCTCGCGAGGAAGGCGCACCAGGGAGAGGCGCTCATTGGTGTGGCGACCTACCGGCTTGTGAGTTCGGTCGTGACCGTAGACGCGGCGCAGTTGCTCGTTCTGGACGACGAAGAAGCGCCACTCGTTGCCCATCGGTTGCGCGACGTCTCCCTCAGCAGGGCGACAGCGCGCATCTCGGCACCCCTAGTCGGGAGGGACGGTGAGCTCCTGCGATTGCGCGATGCGGCCCAGGGCGCGATCCGCAATCGGCGACCGACGGTACTGGCGGTTCTGGGGTCCGCCGGCATTGGCAAGTCGCGCCTGGTCGAGGCCTTCACTGCCGGTCTTGGCGACCGAGTCGATGTTGCTGTTGGTCGGTGTCTCCCGTACGGGAGGGACGTGGGGCTGGCACCCGTGGCTGACGTCGTTCGATCGGTTGTCGGTATCGGTGAGGGGCGAACTACAGCGACCACGCGTCAGCGGCTCGAGAGCTTCACCTCGGACCAGCCGGACAGCGATGTGCTCGTGGAGCTGCTGGGTGCCGTCCTTGGGGTTACTCGCGGACCTCATACGAGAGACGAGACCTTCTGGGCGATACGGCGATGCATGGAGATCGGCGCATCAAGGCAACCGCTTGTCGTAGTCATGGAGGACCTGCAGTGGGCGGAGGAATCGCTCCTCGATCTGATCGGGTATGTAGCGTCCACTGCTCGTTCTACGCCCTTCGTGCTCGTCTGCACATCACGCCCTGAGCTGGATGAGAGGCGCATGGCGTGGGGGGGTGTCGCGATCGACACAGTAACGGTTCGACTTGACCCCCTGCCTTCTGCCGAGATGGACTCCCTCCTTGGAGCGCTTCTCGGGTTTGGCGAACTTGAGATGTCACTGCGGAAGCGGATCGTGGAGGCCGCCGAAGGCAATCCGTTGTTCTTGGAAGAGATACTCTCGGTCCTCATTGACGAGGGCCGGCTCGCAGAACGGGGTGACCGCTGGGAGCCCACGGGCGATCTGACCGTCGTTCCAATCCCACCAAGTGTCAAGGCTGTGCTCGATGCCCGGATTGACCTGCTGCCCGCTGCTGAACGGGACGTGCTTGAGGCGGCCGCAATTGTGGGTCGAGAGTTCAGCCTCGACGATCTCGCCGATCTGCGACCAGAGTTCGAGTCAGAGGGTGTGCTCGGTGCTCTCGAATCGCTGTGCAAGCGTGGATTGCTTGACGTTGATCGGTTCGCGACGCGGGCGGCCAGCGTATACGCCTTCAGGCATCTGTTGATACGTGACGTTGCCTACGGTGCGATACCGCGAGATCGGCGTGCCCGGGACCATGGGCGCCTTGGGAAGGCTTTGGCGGAACGGGCAGATGATGGCCTCGTCGATCACGAGGAAACGGTTGGTCGTCACCTTGAGACGGCGTTCCAGCTCGCGCTAGATGCGGGTGAGGCGCTTTCATTCGGCGTTGATGCAGCGAGACACCTTGAGGCCGCCGGACGCAGGGCATTCGCACTCGATGATTCGACGGCGGCTGTGAATCTCTTCGAGCGAGCGTCGGCCTGCGTCGATACCGATCTGCGAATGACCGCCGAGCTTTCGAGGCTCCGTGGTGCAGCGCTGTTTGACTTGGGTCGGTTCGAAGAGGCCCGAAGTGTGCTGACGGAGGGACTCCTGGCGTCTCGATCATCAGGCGACCAAGCCGTCCAGTGGCGGCTTGAGCTCGAGTTGGTTGAACTAGACATATACACACGTCCTGGCGAGCGGCCGGCCTCGGAGACTCAGCGCCTTGCCGAGCGGGCCATTGCCGCCCTGACGCGTCTTGGGGACCAAGGGGGACTCGCGCGCGCCAACAGGCTATTGGGAGAGGCCCTTACTCTGCAGGGTCGTCTCGATGACGGCATCGCGGCCTTCGAGGCGGGTGCGAGACTTGCACATGAGATTGGGGATGAACGGGAGATCGCTCTTCCTCAGCAGCTCATGGCCCTGCATGGCTCGACCCCGCTCCAGGCCTTCATAGCCCAGTGTGAGCAGATGATCGCGAGCCGCGGGCGCCGACCTCGGCCTGAGGTCCTCATGCGTCTCGCATACGCTCGAGCGCTATCCGGAGATGAGGGTGGCGCGCGGGGCAACTTGCGCGAGGGGCTGGACTTGGCAGGAGACGTTGGTGGGTCATTTCGAGTAGCGGACGCCGAGCTCTACGCGGGCTTGACCACGCTTGCACTCGGGGAGCCTGGAGACGCCGCCGAGTTTCTCTCCCGGTCCGCGGAGAGGCTGACGGGAATCGGAGAGAGCAACCTGCGCTCCACCGTGGAGGGGTTCCTCGGGGAAGCCCTTTGGCGAGTTGGCCGCCTGAACGAAGCGGCGGAGGCAGCGGCTCGATGTCGGCAACTGGCAGCGGAGGACGATTGGGCCTCACAGATGCTCTGGCGACAGGTGGAGGCGAAGGTCCTTGCGGATCACGGGGACTTGGCGGCGGCAGTTGACCTGATGTCTGAGGCGGCCGCGATCGCGGATCAGACCGACTTCCTCGGGATGGCGGCTGCGGTGCACCTAGACGCGGCTCGCTTGACAGAGGCTGCAGGCGAGCCCAGCGTTGCCGGGCACGAACGCGAGTTGGCTCGCCGCCTTATGAGTCGGAAGGGGATTTCCGGCGAAGTCGTCACCCTGGGTGGGTGATGCGCGCGAAGACCCACGGAAATGTGAAAGCGGCCCGGCGAAGCCGGGCCGCTTTCGTAGGTCTCTGATGCCTGTCAGCCAGCCTTGAAGTGCGCACCGCCAGCAAGTGCCAGAGCGGTGAGCGATCCGAGGGCGATGGCGAGGCGCTTGAGAAGCTTCATCCTGTGGGGCCCCTTTCGTCGGTCTATTCGCGGCTGCACCCCTGAACGGGGGACACGAGGGGAAGTATCGGGGGACCCCCGATGGCGGGACAAGGTCCTTCTTGGTTCTACGACGAATGGGGTATGCGGAACCGCCCGCAGAGGTGTGCCGAGAGGGGCGGCCGCCGTGGTGAAATCGAGGTATGGCAGACGTGTCCGCCCGTCCGATGAGGCTCCGATCTCTCAACGCGGCCTCGGGTTTCGCGTTGGGTGTGATTCTGCCCACGCTGGGTGGGGTCGCATACGCGCTCTTCACGGATGTGGGGGCACTTGAGAAGAGCCTGGTGCTGTGGGTCCTTCTAGTTGCGATGGTCGAGCTTCTTCCCGCGCCGGCGTGGAGAGGGGTTCAGGTCAGTCTTGGGTTTCCGCTCCTCATCGCGGTAGCGGTTCTCTATGCCCCTCCTGCGGCGGCGCTTGCTGCCCTGCTCGGATCCTCAGACCCTCGTGAGTACCGAAAGGAGATCGCTCCCCTTACTGCGGTGTTCAATCGATGCCAGGTCGCACTGGCCGTGTGGGCAGCTTCGGCGGTCCTTCATGGGATCGCCGCGCCGGCAGATCCAGTTGCGATGGGAACCGTAGGGCTCGCAGCTGCTTCGCTCCTGGCCTCGGCGGTTGACTATGCGATCAACATAACGCTCGTTTCGATTCTGGTGAGCCTGATCTACCGACTCTCTCCCTTCTCCGTTGTCCGGCAGCTCTCCAAGGGGTCGGAGTTCCTGGTCAGCTACATGGGGCTGGGCCTGCTTGGTGCAGCCATGGCGATGCTCTATGTGGGGGAAAGGCCGTTGGGCTTTCTCTCCGTGTTCGTCGTGCTTGCGCCCCTTCTCTTTGCTCGTCAGATGTTCAGGAGGACTCACGCGCTAGAAGAGGCGCACAGGGAACTTCAAGAGCGGGAGGAAATCCTCCGGGAACTCTCCAACACGATGGCGGAAGAACGAGCTGATGAGCGATTGAAGATCGCTGGATATCTCCACGACGACCTTGCGCAGGTGCTGTTCCGGCTGAGCCTTCAAGTGGATATCGCCAAGAAGATGCTGGAGAAGGGCGACGTTCCCGACCTCGCCGCTCAGCTGGAGAAGATCCGTGATTCCAAGCAGGACACTTCAGACCGCATCCGGGCCCTCATCCGGGACCTGCATCGTTCTCCGCTGGGGGCAAAAGGATTGGCTGAGGCCCTTGAGTCGTTCACGGACGAGGTTGGGCGTGATGCTGGCGTGCTGTTTCACCGGGACGTGCAGGAGGTTCCCCTTCCTGCGCCGATCGCCCTCCTTGTCTATCACGTTGCCCGCGAGGGGGTGATGAACGCGCTCAAGCACGCACGTGCAAGCGACATGTGGATTCAGGTCGCGGAGGAGGATGACGAGATCGTTCTCCGTCTCAAGGACAACGGTGTGGGTTTCGATGTATCGGCGCCCGGGCCAGAGGGTCACTACGGGATGGCAATGATGCGCGAACGGGCGAAGGTGGGCGGTGGGTCGCTGAGTGTTGAGTCGACTCTCGGTGAGGGAACGACGATTACCGTCAAGTTCCCGATTGCCCTGCTCCAGCGGGAGCAGTCGACCGATAGCGGGCAGGCATCCGCCAGTGGTCAGGAGCATGCTTCCCGCGATAGGTCAGGAACCACAGAGCGAGAGGACGAGGGTTCGCACGACTCCGTCCCCGCATGACCTGAATCGTGAACCAGGCGACGCCAAGGTAGAGCAGGATGTCTCCGAACGAAAGGACGACGCTCGCTGGCGGCGGCACGGGGATGATGTCTCCCAGCGGAGCAAGGACGTCACCATCGGTCATCAGGTGGTGTTTGGGGCTCCCCTCGAAAGTCTGGCTCACGCCACGTGAGCCGGTGGCTTCCTCAATTGCCCGGCCGCTTACCGGCATACCACCGTTCGCTGCCACCACGGCCAGGTTGAGCGTGAGCCCGAGTGCCATGAGGCCTGCTGCAGGGATCCAGCGGTTGACGGCAAGGAACACAAGCAGCAGGAGGTATGAGACGAGGAGCATGGCAGTTCCGAGCAGGTTGAGGTCCATGCCCGTCGAGGAAGGCACTGGGAGTGCTTGAAGCGCGACGCCAGCGAATGCCAGGCCCCACCAGTTCACACGGACGTCTGCCAGTCTCCGAATCCTCCCTCCCGCAAGGAGGCCGACGACGACCGCGACGAGGAGTACCGCGAGGATTGGGGAAGTCTGAGCCATGGCGCTCTATCCTCTCCCCTTTTCCAACATAGTCCAAGGTCGCAGGGGCTCGATTAGCATCCTCGCGTGGCGCGGATGGTCCCGTTCCCCATGCTCCCCACGGAGAGTTCCGCCGAACGACTCCTCTACGAAGCCCTCCTCGAGCAGCTCGACGAGCAGTACGTCGTCTTCCACTCCGTCGACTGGGCGCTCGCGGGCTCGGACGGTCGCCTCGAGCAGGGCGAAGCCGACTTCGTCGTGATCCACCCGGAGCACGGGCTGCTCGTGATCGAGGCCAAGGGCGGCGAGCTGACCTACGATCCGCGCACACGCCGGTGGACCCAAGGCGGCCGCTCCGGACGTCACGAGCTCAACGAGGACCCCTTCCACCAGGCTCGCGACGAGATGCATTCGCTCGTGCGGATCCTCGAGGCGCGGCCCCGATGGAGCGAGTGGCGGCCCTCGTTCGGCTACGCGGTCGCGGTACCGCATTCGATCTACGACCGTGACGCGCACCCGGGCGCTCCGGCGGAGATCGTGATCGACCGCGACGATCTGGACGATCTCGCCCGACGGATCCCCGCGGTGATGCGGGTGTGGCAGCGGCCCGGCCGTCGCTTCGGGGAGTCCGGGATGCTCGCCGTCGAGCAGGCGCTCGGGTCGGCCGTCGAGGTGCGGACCCCGCTCAGGCTCCTGTTCCGTGAGGAGGACCGCACGATCGTCGAGCTCACCCAGGAGCAGGCGTGGACGCAGGCCTTCGTCCTGAATCGCAAGCGTGCGGTGGTGACGGGACCGCCCGGATCCGGCAAGACGCTGTTGGCGACCTCGATCGCGAGGCGGCTCGCCGAGGCCGGGACGAGGACCCTCCTGACGTGCTTCAACGTCCGGCTCGCGGAGCACCTCCGGTCGAGCGTCGAGGGGACGCCGAACCTCCACGTCGCCCACTTCCACCGCCTCTGCGCGGAGATCGCCGAGGAAGCAGGTCTGGAGATCCCGGCGCGTGCCGGCATCGACGATCGCACCTACTACGAGGAGCGTCTCCCGGAACTGCTGGAGCGCGGCGCGCGGGCGCTGGGTCCCCGCTACGGCGCGATCGTCGTCGACGAGGCCCAGGACTTCCGCGCATGGTGGTGGCCGGCCCTGCTCGCACTTCACCACGAACCGGACCGCGGCACGCTGTACCTGTTCTCGGACGACTCACAGGTCCTCTACGAAGGTGGCGAGCTCCCGCTGGAGCCCGAGGACGTCCTTCCGCCATTGCCCCACAACCTCCGGAACACGCGCGCGATCGCCGAGTTCGTGTCGGTGTTCTTCGAGGCAGGTACCCGAGCCGGGGCCGCGAAGGGTCCGATCGGCCGTGACGTCGAGGTCCTCGACTACCGCGACGAGGACGGTCTGGCCCGAACGCTCGAGGTCGTCTTGGCGAACCTGACGGCGTCGGAGGGCCTCGACCTTCAGGACATCGCGGTGCTCACCCCGTCGGGCAAGGAGAAGAGCCTGCTGTGGCGTCGTCGGCAGATCGGCGCGTTCACGCTGGCCGACGTCGTGCAGGACGACACGGTCCTGTGGTCGACGGTCCACGGGTTCAAGGGGCTCGAGCGCCCCGTCGTGATCCTGGCCGAGCTGGGGGAACGCCATCGGGAAGACATCGAACGGTACCTGCGGGTGGGGTGCTCCCGGGCACGGAACCACCTGATCGTCCTGGCGACCCCACCGCTCGCCGCGGAGATCAGACGCCGTGCTCCTCACGTGGCGGCGGCGGAGCCCGCATAGGTTCGGAGGCTCTCGCATAGGTTCGGGCTCGGTAGCCTCGAACCATGAGCCCCGACCTCGGCTACTTCGGCCCGGACAGCGTGTCCTGGCGCGTCCATCGCGAGGTGACGGTCCTGTTCGGTGGGGCTCGCGCGTTGCTGATGCAGGCGGCTCATCCCCTGGTCGTGGCCGGCGCGAACCAGACGGGGATGTACGAGCGCGATCCCTGGAAGCGTCTGCAGCGCACGTTGATCCTGACCTACACAGTCACGTTCGGCTCGAAAGAGGAAGCCGACGCGGCCGCCGAGAAGATCAACCTCGTGCATACGCGGATCAACGGCATCGACCCGGTCACCGGCAAGCGCTACGACGCGCTCGATCCGATCCTGCTCCTGTACGTGCACGCGTGCCTCGTCGACTCCGCGTTGCTGTTCGAGGAGCTGACGGTGGGGGAGCTCGATGACGAGGGGCGGGAGCGGTTCCACCGCGAACAGATGCTCGCCGCCGAGATGATGCTGGTCCCGCGGGATCTGATCCCGCCGACGGTGCCGGCGCTCCGCGCCTGGCTCGCGGACTTCGAGGACCGGGGCGATCTGATGGTGACCGAGGGCGCCCGCCGCGTGTACGAACTGTTCCTCGACCCGCCGGAGGAAGCCGAATGGCGTCCGATCCTGCGCGGTGTCTCCCGCCTCGCGTTCGGGACGCTCTCGCCGCTGCTGCGGGAGATGTACGGGGTCCCGATGTCACCCGTCAAGCGGGCTGCGATGGCCGCGACGTTCGCGGGCATCCGCGTCGCTCGCCCCGCGCTCCCGCCGAAGTACCGCTACATCGCTCCGTACCAGGATTGGCTGCTGCGGAGCCGTGGTCTCACGCCGGACTCGGACGTGGACCGGGTGCGTCGGTCGCTGGGGATCCGCCTCGGCGCGCCGACCCGCTAGTCTCCGGCCGTGGGCCGCGTGGACGGACTCCTGCTCGATCTCGACGGCGTGCTCATCGTGTCGTGGGAGCCGATCGACGGCGCCATCGAGGCGATCGAACGCCTCCGCCGACGACCGGATCTCCGTTCCGGCTGATCACGAACACCACGACCCACTCACGTCGCGGACTGGCGGAGCGCCTCGGTGCGGCGGGGTTCGACGTCCGGGACGACGAGATCGTGACCGCGGTGACGGCGACCGCCGGCTACCTGCGTGAGCGACATCCCGGCGCCAGGGTGTTCGTGCTGACCGACGGCGATCCCGACGAGGACCTCGAGGGGGTACACCTCGCCGCTCGACCCGAGGATGCCGACGTGATGGTGATCGGCGGTGCGTCGGAGGCGTTCGACTACGACGTCGTGAATCGCATCTTCCGGCGCGTGAAGGACGGGGCGGCGCTCGTGGGGATGCACCGGAACCTCTCGTGGAGGACCGAACGCGGGTGGGAGCTCGACGGGGGTGCGTACCTCGCCGGACTGGAGGAGGCGGCGGGCGTGCGTGCCGCGATCTGCGGCAAGCCGGCACCGGCGTTCTTCGAGGCCGCGCTCCACCTCCTGGGGGTCCCGGCGGGGCGAGCTGCGATGGTCGGCGACGACGTCGCGAGCGACGTGATGGGTGCGAAGGCCGTGGGGTGCACCGGGATCCTCGTCCGAACCGGGAAGTACCAGGAGGGCGACGAGCGGCGGGGGACCCCCGACGCCGTGCTCGGCGGGCTGCGTGACGTCCCGGGTTGGATCGCCGCCGACTGAGTCGGACTCAGCCCTCGCGAACGATCGCCAGGACCTCTTCGCCGTAGCGTTCGAGCTTCGCGGGTCCCACGCCCGACACGGTCGCGAGCCCCGGCAGATCGGTCGGCTCGAGTTCGGCGATCGCGGCGAGCGTCGCGTCGTGGAACACGACGTAGGCGGGAACACCGTCGGCTCCTGCGCGAGCCTTCCGCCACGCCTTCAGCCGCTCGTAGAGCACACCGCCCGTCGGGGCCGTGACCACCGGCCGCTCGCGGGCGGGAGCGGCCGGCTCGCGGCGGACCCCGAGCTCCTCGAGGAACGGGCTGGGTCCCGTCCTGGGCTCGCGTGGCCAGGACAGCCACAGGTGCGTGCGGGCACGGGTGATGCCGACGTACAGGAGGCGGCGCTCCTCGTCGGGGTCGGCCTCGGCGCGGCGCGAACGGTAGGGCAGCTCGCCATCGAGCAGGCGAGGGAGGAAGACCGCATCGAACTCGAGGCCCTTCGAGCGGTGGTACGTCATCAACTGGACGCCACGTCCCTGTCGCTGGGTCGTGAACCGGTGGGAGAGCTCCTCGACGAAGCCCGCGATCGATCCCTGAGTCCCATGCGCGGTCGCGTATTCCCCCGCCAACTGCCGGAGCCGACCGAGGTCGGCCTGGCGGGTGATCTCCTCGTCGACGTCGGGCGCTCCTTCGGGGTCGTACCCGAGCGTGTCGGTCACGGACCTGATGGTCTCGGCCACCGGCACGTCGCCGGGGGCCCGGCGCACCCTCGACAGCACCGCCCGTGGTCCTGGGCGGCGCAGGAACGCCCCGTCGCGGACCTGGTACGGCACCGACACCGCGGCGAAGGCCTCCTCGTAGGGCTCGGTCCGGGCGTTGATCCGGACCAGCACCGCGATCTCGTCCCACGGCACGCCGTCGGCGTGCAGCGATCGGCACGCATCCACGACCGCGGCGACCTCGGCGGGCGCGTCGGGCATGGCGCGTGCGGTCGGGTTCGGCCCCGGGTCACGCGTGGCCCGCAGCGACTTCTCGAACCCCCCGAGCTTCGGGGCGAGCGCGTTCGCGACCGCCAGCACCTGGGGGGACGAGCGGTAGTTCTCCTCGAGCCGCACGACCGTGGCGCGCGGGTATCGCGACGGGAACCCCAGCAGGTGCTCGGGCGACGCCCCGGTGAAGCCGTAGATCGTCTGGTAGTCGTCGCCCACCACGCAGACCTCGTCCCGGTCGCCGAGCCAGCGGTCGAGCAGCGCCTGTTGCAGAGGGTTCACGTCCTGGTACTCGTCGACGGTGAACGCGTGGAAGCGTTCACGGATCGCCGCCGCAGCATCGGCTCGCTCGGTGAACAGACGCACGGCCGAGCCCAGCAGGTCCTCGAAGTCGATCCGACCCGTGCGGGCCTTCCGCCGTTCGTAGCCGTCGAAGACCCCGTGCATCAGCTCGGCCGGGATCGGAGGTTCGTGCCCCTCGGCGTCGAGGACCTCGAGGTACGCCGACGGGGTCACCATCCGGTTCTTGGCCCATTCGATCTCGCCGGCCAGCTCGCTGCGAGGAAGGAAGCGGTGCGGCGGAGGGAGCGCGTTCGCGAGCGAGGCGATCAACGGCGCCTTCGTGTCGAGCAGTTCAGGGAGCGGGGATCCCATGTGCGTCTGCCACAGCCGTGACAGCTGGGACAGCGCGGCCGCGTGGAAGGTCCGGGCCTCGACGCCGTCGACGCCCAGCGCCGCCAGGCGGGTCTTCAGCTCGTTCGCGGCCTTCTCGGTGAACGTCACCGCCAGGATTGACCGTGCCTCGAAGGCTCCGGTCGCCACCTGATACGCGATCCGGTGAGTGATCGTGGTCGTCTTGCCCGTGCCGGCGCCGGCCAAGATCGCGACCGGACCGCGGACGGCGGCCGCGGCCTCGCGTTGGGCGGCGTTCAGGGGCTCCAGGATGCGGTCGGGGTCCACCGCGCGAGCCTACCCGTGTCGACCGACGCCGCGGCCGGCGGCTCGTAGACTTCGCCACGTCATGGAGTGGGTCCACCGGTACGTCGGGTTCGCCGTGGTCGCGGTGTTCACGGTGGGGTGGCTCTGGGGACTGGCGGCCGCGATCGTCCGCCGCGGTCCCGGGGAGCGGTACTGGATATGGCTCGCGGTCGCCCAGGTCGTGGCGGGGATCCAGGCGGTGATCGGGATCGTCCTGCTGGTGATGGGGTTGCGGCCCAGCGACTGGCTCCACCTCGTGTACGGCTTCGGGCCGCTCGTGATCTTCGCGATCGGGCACGTGATGGCGCGCGAGCTCCAGCGGGCGGATGGGAAGCCGCCGATCGCGCCGTGGGCGATCTTCGCCGCGGCGGGGTTCATCGCCTTCGGGTTGTCGACCCGGGCGCTCATGACCGGCCTCGGCATCGGGTGAACGGGGGCTGCCCGAGGATATACCCGAGACTGGGTAGTAGGTCCCTGGCCGAGCGCGTCGAGGCTTCACTGCGAGGTGAAAAACGCATTGCCCGTCTCGCAGCGACCCCCAGGCAACCGTGGGGAGATCGCGTCGCCGGTGCGCGCCAGCCGTCGTGGTGCGCGTCTCGGTCGCTTCGTCGTCGTCCTGTCGGTGCTGCTCACGTCACTGCCGATCGGGGTCCAGCCGGCGCTGGCCGACGCGAACCTGACGATCGAGTCGAACACCTGGAACGTCCTCGGCCTCGACCAGGTCGACGAGACCCGTGGCCCGGACGAGTTCCTGTCGGGGGCGAGGGTCTGCAACACGGGTGACGTGGCCGCGACGAACGTGGTCGCCACGTACGTCTTCGACTCCGCCAACGCGTACATCAACCTCTCGGGGAGCGATACCCGCACGCGGGCCTCGCTCGCGGCCGGGAGCTGTTTCGACGTCTACTTCAACGTGGTCGTGACGAGGGACGATGCCGCCCGGCTCACGTCGAGGGACTACCACATCGCGGTCACCGCCGATGGGCTGGGGACCGTGACGACCCCGCTCGGCCGCGAGCTCTTCGTCGAGGACCTGATCCGGCAGAACCGGAACTCGGTGATCTCGATCGCGGGCCCGACCACCGTCGTGGTCGGCAACACCTACACGTTCACGACGCAGTCTCGGACAGCGCCGGGAGGGTACGAGCAGCTCGCATCCTTCCTGGACTGGCCGGGGACGATCTACGAGGTTCAGTCCGTGTCGGTGACGTACACGGCACCGCCCGGAGCGACGAACGACAGCGTGTACGCGGACGCCTGCGGGTGGGTGGACGATCCCGATGACGTCGACTACTGGCGGAGTCCTGGTCCCAACGACCCCTGTGCGAACACGGACAACTACCCGGGCGGCAAGGCCGGGGGCACGATCAACACGACGTACGTCGTGAAGGTGATCGGCGCGGGGACCGTCAACGTCAGCGAGCTGATCTACGACTTCTCAGGCAGCAGCTTCCACTACAACGAGGACTACGGCGACGTCCCGCCCGGGATCACCGTCACCGCCGTGGAGCAGGCCGATCTCTCCATCACGAAGTCGGAGTCGGCCGATCCTGTGGTTGCGGGGAACCAGCTCACCTACACGTTGTCGGTCTCGAACGCGGGTGCGTCGACGGCGACCGACGTGACGGTGACCGACGCGGTACCCGCGGGCACGACGTTCGTGTCGGCCAGCGGCGGCGGGACCGAGTCCGGCGGCACGGTGACGTGGGACCTCGGCAACCTCGCGTCGGGCGCGTCGACCAGCGTGTCGATGACGGTCGACGTGGCGCCGGGTCGGGACGCCGACCTGTCGAACACCGCCTCGGTCACGTCGGCGACCTCCGATCCCGACCCGAGCGACAACAGCGATACCGAGACCACGACGGTCGAGCGGTCCGCCGACGTCTCGATCACGAAGTCCGACTCGGCCGATCCGATCGACGTGACGGATCCACTCACGTACACGCTGGAGGTGTCGAACGCGGGTCCGTCCACCGCGACGGACACCGTCGTGACCGACCCGCTCCCGGCGGGGATGACGTTCGTGTCGGCGACGCCGACCACCGGATCGTGCGCGGAGAGCGGAGGCACCGTGACCTGCTCGCTCGGGACGCTCGCACCCGGGGCCACCGAGACGATCACGATCGACGTGATCGCGGACCCCGCGTCCGCCGGGACACCCGACAACACCGCGACCGCGTCCACGACGACCCCGGACCCCGACCCGAGCAACGATGAGGCCACGGAATCGACCACCGTCGTCGCCCAGGCGGACCTGTCGATCGCCAAGATCGACTCGAGCGACCCGATCGACGCCGGCTCGCCACTGACCTACACGATCGATGTCCGCAACGACGGGCCGTCCGAAGCGACGAACGTCGTCGTGACCGACCCGCTGCCGGCCGGAACGACCTTCGTGTCGGCGACCGCGGGTGGATCCCACGCGGGTGGAACGGTCACGTGGAGCCTCGGGACGATGGCGTCGGGGGACTCGGCCACCCTGCAGGTGACCGTCCAGGTGGACGCCGATCGCGCGGCTGCCCTGTCGAACACCGCGACCGTGGTCTCGGACGTGAACGATCCCGATCCGGGAGACAACTCGGCGACCGAGGGGACGGGTGTGGGCTCCTCCGCCGATCTGTCGATCGTGAAGTCCGACGCGGTCGACCCGGTGGCCGCGGGCGACGATGTCACGTACACGCTCACGGTCACGAACGACGGACCGTCGGTGGCCCAGGACGTCGAGGTGAGCGACGCCTTGCCGGCGGGCGTCTCGTTCGTATCGGCGACCCCGACGACGGGCTCCTGCGGGTTCGCCGGCGGCACCGTGACGTGCGACCTCGGGAACCTCGGGCCGAGCGATACCGAGACGATCACCCTGGTCGTGACGACCTCGGTCGACGGGACGTTGTCCAACACGGCCACGGTCTCTTCGAGCACCACGGATCCTGCGCCCGGGAACGACTCGGACGACGAGTCCACGACCGTGACTCCGGTCGTGGACGTCTCGGTGGCGATCGACGACGCGCCCGACCCGGTCCTCGCCGGGGAGAGCCTCACCTACACGCTGGACGTGGCCAACGACGGTCCTTCCTCGGCGGGCGACGTCTCCGTGACCCTCCCCCTGCCGGCCGGCGTGAGCTTCGTATCGACGACCGGAGGCGGTGTGCTCGCTGCGGGGACGGTCACGTGGGACCTGGGCACGATGCTGGCAGGTGCGAGCACGTCGGTCACGGTCACGGTCCTGGTCGATCCGGCCCGCACGGCCGACCTCTCGGCGACGGCGACGGTGGCGACGTCCACCTTCGACGACGACGCATCGAACGACACCGACACGGAGGACACGACGGTCGACGAGGAGGCCGACCTGGGCGTCGTGCTCACCGACTCGGTCGACCCGGCGATCCCCGGGACGAGCTTCACCTACTCGATCGAGGTCACCAACGACGGACCCTCGGACGCCACCGGGGTCACCGTGGACCTGCCGCTGCCGGCCGGGACCACGTTCTCGGCGGCCACCGCCGGGGGCACCGAGACCGCCGGGACCGTGACCTGGACGATCGGGGACCTCGCCGTGGGCGCCTCCACGACCGTGGAGGTCACCGTCGAGGTCGACCCGGGCGCCACCGGGACGCTCAACGCCACCGCCACCGTCTCCGGTGACCAGGCCGACCCGAACCCGGCCAACGACTCCGAGGACGAGGCCACCGACCTCGACCCGCAGGCCGATCTCGGGGTCAGCATCGACGACGGCGTGGCCGCGGTGACCGCCGGGACCTCCTCCACCTACACGATCACCCTCACGAACGACGGCCCCTCGGTCGCACCGGCCGGCGCGGTCGTGACCGCGCCGATCCCCGGTGCGTTCCCGGCATCGGAGACCGAGGCGAACTGCCAGATCGTGGTCTCGGTGCTCAGCTGCACCACGACGGTGGCCCTGGGGATCGGGGACTCGGTCTCGTGGCAGGTCACCGTGGACGTGCCCGGCGGCTACGCCGGTCCCGCGGTGGAGTTCACCGCCGAGATCACGACCTTCCCCGTCACCGACCCGAACCCGGCCAACGACCTCGACACCGACACCAACGCGGTGGGGACCCTCGCCGACCTGGGCGTCGTGCTCACCGACTCGGTCGACCCGGCGATCCCCGGGACGAGCTTCACCTACTCGATCGAGGTCACCAACGACGGACCGTCGGACGCCACCGGGGTCACCGTGGACCTGCCGCTGCCGGCCGGGACCACGTTCTCGGCGGCCACCGCCGGGGGCACCGAGACCGCCGGGACCGTGACCTGGACGATCGGGGACCTCGCCGTGGGCGCCTCCACGACCGTGGAGGTCACCGTCGAGGTCGACCCGGGCGCCACCGGGACGCTCAACGCCACCGCCACCGTCTCCGGTGACCAGGCCGACCCGAACCCGGCCAACGACTCCGAGGACGAGGCCACCGACCTCGACCCGCAGACCGACCTGGGCGTCGTGCTCACCGACTCGGTCGACCCGGCGATCCCCGGGACGAGCTTCACCTACTCGATCGAGGTCACCAACGACGGACCGTCGGACGCCACCGGGGTCACCGTGGACCTGCCGCTGCCGGCCGGGACCACGTTCTCGGCGGCCACCGCCGGGGGCACCGAGACCGCCGGGACCGTGACCTGGACGATCGGGGACCTCGCCGTGGGCGCCTCCACGACCGTGGAGGTCACCGTCGAGGTCGACCCGGGCGCCACCGGGACGCTCAACGCCACCGCCACCGTCTCCGGTGACCAGGCCGACCCGAACCCGGCCAACGACTCCGAGGACGAGGCCACCGACCTCGACCCGCAGACCGACCTGGGGGTCGTGCTCACCGACTCGGTCGACCCGGCGATCCCCGGGACGAGCTTCACCTACTCGATCGAGGTCACCAACGACGGACCGTCGGACGCCACCGGGGTCACCGTGGACCTGCCGCTGCCGGCCGGGACCACGTTCTCGGCGGCCACCGCCGGGGGCACCGAGACCGCCGGGACCGTGACCTGGACGATCGGGGACCTCGCCGTGGGCGCCTCCACGACCGTGGAGGTCACCGTCGAGGTCGACCCGGGCGCCACCGGGACGCTCAACGCCACCGCCACCGTCTCCGGTGACCAGGCCGACCCGAACCCGGCCAACGACTCCGAGGACGAGGCCACCGACCTCGACCCGCAGACCGACCTGGGCGTCGTGCTCACCGACTCGGTCGACCCGGCGATCCCCGGGACGAGCTTCACCTACTCGATCGAGGTCACCAACGACGGACCGTCGGACGCCACCGGGGTCACCGTGGACCTGCCGCTGCCGGCCGGGACCACGTTCTCGGCGGCCACCGCCGGGGGCACCGAGACCGCCGGGACCGTGACCTGGACGATCGGGGACCTCGCCGTGGGCGCCTCCACGACCGTGGAGGTCACCGTCGAGGTCGACCCGGGCGCCACCGGGACGCTCAACGCCACCGCCACCGTCTCCGGTGACCAGGCCGACCCGAACCCGGCCAACGACTCCGAGGACGAGGCCACCGACCTCGACCCGCAGACCGACCTGGGGGTCGTGCTCACCGACTCGGTCGACCCGGCGATCCCCGGGACGAGCTTCACCTACTCGATCGAGGTCACCAACGACGGACCCTCGGACGCCACCGGGGTCACCGTGGACCTGCCGCTGCCGGCCGGGACCACGTTCTCGGCGGCCACCGCCGGGGGCACCGAGACCGCCGGGACCGTGACCTGGACGATCGGGGACCTCGCCGTGGGCGCCTCCACGACCGTGGAGGTCACCGTCGAGGTCGACCCGGGCGCCACCGGGACGCTCAACGCCACCGCCACCGTCTCCGGTGACCAGGCCGACCCGAACCCGGCCAACGACTCCGAGGACGAGGCCACCGACCTCGACCCGCAGGCCGATCTCGGGGTCAGCATCGACGACGGCGTGGCCGCGGTGACCGCCGGGACCTCCTCCACCTACACGATCACCCTCACGAACGACGGCCCCTCGGTCGCACCGGCCGGCGCGGTCGTGACCGCGCCGATCCCCGGTGCGTTCCCGGCATCGGAGACCGAGGCGAACTGCCAGATCGTGGTCTCGGTGCTCAGCTGCACCACGACGGTGGCCCTGGGGATCGGGGACTCGGTCTCGTGGCAGGTCACCGTGGACGTGCCCGGCGGCTACGCCGGTCCCGCGGTGGAGTTCACCGCCGAGATCACGACCTTCCCCGTCACCGACCCGAACCCGGCCAACGACCTCGACACCGACACCAACGCGGTGGGGACCCTCGCCGACCTGGGGGTCGTGCTCACCGACTCGGTCGACCCGGCGATCCCCGGGACGAGCTTCACCTACTCGATCGAGGTCACCAACGACGGACCGTCGGACGCCACCGGGGTCACCGTGGACCTGCCGCTGCCGGCCGGGACCACGTTCTCGGCGGCCACCGCCGGGGGCACCGAGACCGCCGGGACCGTGACCTGGACGATCGGGGACCTCGCCGTGGGCGCCTCCACGACCGTGGAGGTCACCGTCGAGGTCGACCCGGGCGCCACCGGGACGCTCAACGCCACCGCCACCGTCTCCGGTGACCAGGCCGACCCGAACCCGGCCAACGACTCCGAGGACGAGGCCACCGACCTCGACCCGCAGACCGACCTGGGCGTCGTGCTCACCGACTCGGTCGACCCGGCGATCCCCGGGACGAGCTTCACCTACTCGATCGAGGTCACCAACGACGGACCGTCGGACGCCACCGGGGTCACCGTGGACCTGCCGCTGCCGGCCGGGACCACGTTCTCGGCGGCCACCGCCGGGGGCACCGAGACCGCCGGGACCGTGACCTGGACGATCGGGGACCTCGCCGTGGGCGCCTCCACGACCGTGGAGGTCACCGTCGAGGTCGACCCGGGCGCCACCGGGACGCTCAACGCCACCGCCACCGTCTCCGGTGACCAGGCCGACCCGAACCCGGCCAACGACTCCGAGGACGAGGCCACCGACCTCGACCCGCAGACCGACCTGGGGGTCGTGCTCACCGACTCGGTCGACCCGGCGATCCCCGGGACGAGCTTCACCTACTCGATCGAGGTCACCAACGACGGACCCTCGGACGCCACCGGGGTCACCGTGGACCTGCCGCTGCCGGCCGGGACCACGTTCTCGGCGGCCACCGCCGGGGGCACCGAGACCGCCGGGACCGTGACCTGGACGATCGGGGACCTCGCCGTGGGCGCCTCCACGACCGTGGAGGTCACCGTCGAGGTCGACCCGGGCGCCACCGGGACGCTCAACGCCACCGCCACCGTCTCCGGTGACCAGGCCGACCCGAACCCGGCCAACGACTCCGAGGACGAGGCCACCGACCTCGACCCGCAGACCGACCTGGGGGTCGTGCTCACCGACTCGGTCGACCCGGCGATCCCCGGGACGAGCTTCACCTACTCGATCGAGGTCACCAACGACGGACCCTCGGACGCCACCGGGGTCACCGTGGACCTGCCGCTGCCGGCCGGGACCACGTTCTCGGCGGCCACCGCCGGGGGCACCGAGACCGCCGGGACCGTGACCTGGACGATCGGGGACCTCGCCGTGGGCGCCTCCACGACCGTGGAGGTCACCGTCGAGGTCGACCCGGGCGCCACCGGGACGCTCAACGCCACCGCCACCGTCTCCGGTGACCAGGCCGACCCGAACCCGGCCAACGACTCCGAGGACGAGGCCACCGACCTCGACCCGCAGGCCGATCTCGGGGTCAGCATCGACGACGGCGTGGCCGCGGTGACCGCCGGGACCTCCTCCACCTACACGATCACCCTCACGAACGACGGCCCCTCGGTCGCACCGGCCGGCGCGGTCGTGACCGCGCCGATCCCCGGTGCGTTCCCGGCATCGGAGACCGAGGCGAACTGCCAGATCGTGGTCTCGGTGCTCAGCTGCACCACGACGGTGGCCCTGGGGATCGGGGACTCGGTCTCGTGGCAGGTCACCGTGGACGTGCCCGGCGGCTACGCCGGTCCCGCGGTGGAGTTCACCGCCGAGATCACGACCTTCCCCGTCACCGACCCGAACCCGGCCAACGACCTCGACACCGACACCAACGCGGTGGGGACCCTCGCCGACCTGGGGGTCGTGCTCACCGACTCGGTCGACCCGGCGATCCCCGGGACGAGCTTCACCTACTCGATCGAGGTCACCAACGACGGACCGTCGGACGCCACCGGGGTCACCGTGGACCTGCCGCTGCCGGCCGGGACCACGTTCTCGGCGGCCACCGCCGGGGGCACCGAGACCGCCGGGACCGTGACCTGGACGATCGGGGACCTCGCCGTGGGCGCCTCCACGACCGTGGAGGTCACCGTCGAGGTCGACCCGGGCGCCACCGGGACGCTCAACGCCACCGCCACCGTCTCCGGTGACCAGGCCGACCCGAACCCGGCCAACGACTCCGAGGACGAGGCCACCGACCTCGACCCGCAGACCGACCTGGGCGTCGTGCTCACCGACTCGGTCGACCCGGCGATCCCCGGGACGAGCTTCACCTACTCGATCGAGGTCACCAACGACGGACCGTCGGACGCCACCGGGGTCACCGTGGACCTGCCGCTGCCGGCCGGGACCACGTTCTCGGCGGCCACCGCCGGGGGCACCGAGACCGCCGGGACCGTGACCTGGACGATCGGGGACCTCGCCGTGGGCGCCTCCACGACCGTGGAGGTCACCGTCGAGGTCGACCCGGGCGCCACCGGGACGCTCAACGCCACCGCCACCGTCTCCGGTGACCAGGCCGACCCGAACCCGGCCAACGACTCCGAGGACGAGGCCACCGACCTCGACCCGCAGACCGACCTGGGCGTCGTGCTCACCGACTCGGTCGACCCGGCGATCCCCGGGACGAGCTTCACCTACTCGATCGAGGTCACCAACGACGGACCGTCGGACGCCACCGGGGTCACCGTGGACCTGCCGCTGCCGGCCGGGACCACGTTCTCGGCGGCCACCGCCGGGGGCACCGAGACCGCCGGGACCGTGACCTGGACGATCGGGGACCTCGCCGTGGGCGCCTCCACGACCGTGGAGGTCACCGTCGAGGTCGACCCGGGCGCCACCGGGACGCTCAACGCCACCGCCACCGTCTCCGGTGACCAGGCCGACCCGAACCCGGCCAACGACTCCGAGGACGAGGCCACCGACCTCGACCCGCAGACCGACCTGGGCGTCAGCATCGACGACGCTCCCGATCCCGCTGCGGTCGGTGAGACCGTGACGTACACCCTCACCGTCACGAACGACGGGCCGTCGGACGCGACGGGGGTCGTGGTGACGAACATCCTGCCCGCAGACTCCACGTTCGCGTCGGTGAGCGGCACGCAGGGCGTCTGCGTGCACCTGCTCGGGATCGTGACGTGTGGGCTGGGCGACGTCCCGGCAGGCGGGACCGTCGAGATCGCGATCGAGGTTACCGCCACGGCCGACGGGGTCATCACCGATCAGGCGACCGTCAGCGCAGCGACGGCCGACCCGAACGCCGCGAACGATCAAGACCAGGAGGAGACCGAGATCACGCCGGTCGTCGACCTGGGGATCGCCGTGACCGATGACCCCGACCCGGTCGCCGCCGGTACCGAGCTGGTCTACACGGTGGACGTCACGAACGGTGGCCCCTCGGCCGGCACCGACGTCGTCGCCACGTTCGACGTGCCGGCCGGCGTGAGCTTCGTGTCGGCCTCGGGCGGGGGGGTCCTGTCGGGCGGAACCGTGACGTGGACGATTGGGGATCTTCCGGTGGGTGACGTGCACACGTTCGAGGTCATCGTGGAGGTCGACCCGGACCGCACCGCGGACCTGCACGCGTCCACGTCCGTGTCGGGATCGCGGTTCGATGCCGACCCGTCGAACGACGACGCGGATGCCTCGACCGCCGTCTCGGTCGCAGTCGACCTCGTCCTGACCAAGGACGACGGGACCACGACGGTGATCGCCGGGACCTCGACGTCGTACACCCTCACCCTGACGAACGACGGGCCGTCCACCCTGCCCGCGGGAGCGGTCGTCACCGACCTCGTTCCCGGTGGCACGGAAGCGAGCGAGGACGAAGCTTCGTGTCAGATCGCGGCCGGCGAGGTCACCTGCGTGACGGTGGCACCGCTGACTCCGGGGGCGTCGGTCTCGTGGGTCGTGGAGCTGCAGGTCGACCCCGGCTACGTCGACCCGACCCTCACGAACGTCGCCTCGGTCGTTGCCGTCGGCGCCACCGAGCTCGATCCGTCCGACGACACGGCGTTGGACGTCGACGACGTCGTGCGTGAGGTCGATGCCTGGATCACGGTCCGCGATCTCGACGATCCCGTGGACGCCGGCGGTCAGATCACCTACGTCGTGCGGATCGGGAACGCGGGACCGTCGGATGCGACCGGGCTCGTGGCGACGCTCACCCTTCCCGACGGCGTCACGTTCGCGTCGGCGACCGACGGGGGTTCGGCAGCGGGAGGCGTGGTGATGTGGCCGATCGGCACGCTCGCACCCGGTCAGGTCGTCGCGGTCCGCGTGACGGTCGACGTCGACCTCTCCGCGGACGACCAGCTCGTCGCCGAGGCGGAGGTGACGGGTGATCCCGCCGACGTCGACCCAGCCAACGACCTGGACGCGGAGCCGACCATCGTCAGGCCGCAGGTAGCCGATATCGCGATCTCGAAGGATGTCGACGATCCGACCCCGATGCGGGACCAGGTCGTCCGCTACACGGTGCGGGTGCGGAACCTCGGTCCGTCCGACGCGACCGGTCTGGTGATCGGCGACCGGCTCCCCGCCGGTCTGGAGCTCGTGGACGTCCGGACCGATCGGGGCACCTACGACTCCTCGTCGGGGCTGTGGGCGATCGGTGACCTGGCGGTCGGCGACGAGGCCGAGATGCGGATGTGGGCTCGGGTCGTGGCGGGGGAGCGCACCGTGCGCAACGTCGCCTGGGTCGAGACGATGAACCAGACGGACACGAACGGGGACAACGACCGAGCGACCCGTGACGTGATCTCCGCGGCGCCGCCGACCGCGCACACGGGCGGCGACCTGGTGCCGTCGGTCCTGGCGATGCTGCTCCTGATGACGCTCGGTGGCGCCTCCCTCGTCGCCTCGCGCCGCCGCCGTCTCGTCGAAGGCTGAGCGTGTCCGCCGCGAGGCCGGTGCTCCGGGTAGGCTCGCCGCCATGCCGAGGTGGGCGAAGGTGGTGGTCTGGGCGGTCGTGTTCACGGCGTGTGCGGCCGCGGGCGCATGGCTCGCCTCGCGGACCGACCCGTTCCCTCCCGGGGTCGAAGATCCGGGAGCGCGTCCGCAACCGGAGCCCACGTCGACCCCGAGCGTCGAGCGTTCCCCCGTGTGGAGCGGGCAGATCGCCGCGACGACCGAGCATCGTCTCCACGTCGGCGGGACGTGTCGGAGCGACTGGCTCGGTTCCTACCGCATGCGGCTGCTCCCCGACGGCACCGTAGGCAGGGCCGAGGGTCTCCTGACTCCTGGTCCCCCGCACGGCCGGGTGTGACTTCGATCAAGCGCAGAGCCAGACCGAGTCCGTGGCGCTCGACATCGTGGGCACGTGGCGGCGGCGTGGGTCCGACGTCGACATCGTGATCCGTTTCGAGGAGCGAGGCCTCGATCCGGAGGGGTCGATCGACGTCGGCGGCCTCCTCGCGACGATCGAACGGGTGCAGCCGGAGCTCCGTGCCGAGGCCGGACCCCCCCGCGACACGCTCGAAGCGTCGGTCCGGGTCGAGCTCGGCGACGGCAATCAGGGCACGTACGCGGCGACTTACCAGGTATCGGCGGCGTGCCGCCGTGGGTGCGACGCGTAGCCGTTGCGCCAGGTGAGACTGGCACGCAGGCCCTCCGGTCGGGCATCATCTCCCGGATGAACGAGGAGAGCCTGCAGCGCGCGAACGGGTTCCTGGCCGCGGTCGCCGCCCGGGTCGACGTGGGAGAGATCCTGCACGAGACGCCGGCGGAGATCGGGCGCGAGCTCGGGCACCCCGACCCTCTGTCGACGGCGCGTGCCGTCCGGGCGCTGATCGCGCGGCGGCGACTCGAGCCGGCCAACGGGTCCTACCGGCTGCTCGACGCTCGCCCGGTCGATCCTGAGGAGCGTGAGGCGGTCGCGCGGCGCCCTCGCGACATCGATCGCCCCCGTGGTCGGCCAGGCCGGCCCGCGGCCTCGGACCCCGCCGCTTCCTCGTACTCGGATCTCGGGAGGGCGGTCACCGAGAAGCTGATCGATCTCGGCCGCGACAACGCCGAGATGCGCGCCGAGCTGCGTCAGGCGCGCGAAGAGCTCCGCGAAGCCCGTTCCGGTCGCGACGAGGCGGACCGTCGTGCTCGGTCGCTGGCGGAGCGCACGAAGGAGCTCGAGGCGCGCGCCGAGATGGCGGAGGGGAACCTCCGTGCGCTGCTCGCGTCCGCCCGTGGACGCGACGTGAAGCCTGACACCCCGGTCGGCGACGCGGAGATGGCGGCGATCCTCGGTGTGCTCAAGGGCGACGAGGACGACCCGTCGTCAGGTGCCGTGCCCGGCGACTGAGCTGCCGTCGGTCAGGGCATCTGGCCCTGCGGCACGAGCCAGCACGCGGCCTCGTGACCCTCGGCACCCGTCGTCAGCGGCAGGTCTTCTGCCCGGCACTTGCCCTCGATCCCGACCTCGCCCGCGCGGCCGGACTCGACCACGGGGCACCGCGGGTGGAACCGACACCCCGGCGGGATCCTCGTCGGGTCGGGCGGCTCGCCGGTCAGGATCGGTCGCTCCACGCCCCCGGCCTCCGGCACGACGTTCAGGAGGGCCTTCGTGTAGGGATGGCGTGGGCGTTGCAGGACCTCCTCGGCCGGCCCGATCTCGACGATCCGGCCCAGGTACATCACGGCGACCCGATCGGCCACCGTCCAGGCCAGGCCCAGGTCGTGCGTGACGATCAAGATCGAGATCTTGAGCTCGCGGCGGAGCTTCATCAGCAGCGAGAGGATCTCTCCGCGGACGGAGGCGTCCAGGTTCGACACGGGCTCGTCCGCCACGATCACGGTCGGATCGAGCACGAGCGCTCCCGCGATCACGACACGCTGACGCTGGCCTCCCGACAGCTCGTGCGGGTAGAGCAGATAGAAGCGCTCCGGGGGTCGTAGCCCGGCCCGAGAGAGCGCACGGGAGACCAGTTCCTCTTCGGACTCGCCGTTCGGACCCTCGTGGATCTTGTGGATCCGGAGACCCTCGGCGACGATCTCGTAGATCGTCTGACGCGGGTTCAGCGACGCGGTCGGGTCCTGGAACACCATCTGGACCTGCCGCCGGTACGGCTGCAGTCCCTTCGCCGATGTCGCCAGCGGGGTGCCGCGGAACCTGACCTCTCCGCGGTCGGGCTGGATCAGACCCATCATCACGCGCGCCGCCGTGGTCTTGCCGCATCCGGACTCGCCCGCGAGCGCCAGGACCTCGCCCTCGTGCAGGGTGAGGGTGACGCCGTCGACGGCCTTCGCGTCGGCGGCCTTTTTCCCACGCATCCCGGCGATCAGACCGAGGCGTCCCGCGAAGTTCACCTCGATGTCGTCGACCTCGATCACGGGGACGTCGTAGTTGACCAGCGGCGCGTCGGTGGTGACGTCGCTCATGCGCCCACCCCCTCGATCTTCGGCGCGCCCTCCGCGTGGACGCAGGCAGCCATCCGCGCCTCGCCCGCGTGCCACAGCTCAGGGTCGAGCGTCGGACACACGTCGGTGACCTCGGCACAGCGGGGATGGAACGCGCAGCCCGAGGGGACGTGCTGCGGGTCGGGCGGGTCGCCACCCAGGCCGCTCGGCTGCCCCCGGAACCGGGTGTCCCCGATCTCCGGGAACGCCGCCGCCAGGGCTTTCGTGTAGGGGTGCACGGGGGAGTGGAACACGCGCTCCGCAGGCCCCTGCTCGACGATCTTGCCCGCGTACATGATCGCGAGGTCGTCGGAGACCTCGACCAACACGGAGAGGTCGTGGGTGATGAACAGCATCGCGAGCCCCAGGTCGTTCTGCAGGGACCGCAGCAGCTTGAGGACCTGCGCCTGCACCATGACGTCGAGCGCGGTGGTCGGCTCGTCGGCGATCACCATCGACGGGTTGCATGCCAGGGCCATCGCGATCATCACGCGCTGCTTCTGGCCGCCGGAGAGCTCGTGGGGGTAGTCGTCGATGCGTCGTCCGGGCAGGCCGACCTGCTCCAAGAGGTTCCCCGCGCGCACGTAGGCTTCGCGCTCGCCGGCCATCCCGTGGACCTGGATCGCCTCGGCGATCTGCTGACCGATCTTCTGGACGGGGTTCAGCGCGTGCAGCGCTCCCTGGAAGACGATCGAGGCGCCGGTCCACCGGGCGGCCCGGAGCTTCCCGGGGCTGAGCGCCAAGACGTCTTGACCGTCGAGCAGGACGCTCCCCTCGATCTTCGTCTGGGACGAGTGCAGCCGCAAGATCGCGCCGGCGATCGTCGACTTGCCGCACCCCGACTCCCCGGCGAGGCCCAGGACCCGACCCTTCTCGATGTCGAGGTCGACGCCGCGCACGGCGGGAACGTCGCCCCCCTTCGTGCGGTACGTGACGCGGAGGTCTCGGACGGAAAGTACGCTCATCGCTCTCTGATCCTCGGGTTCACGATCTCGTCGAAGGCGAACCCGATCATCGTGGCAGCCAGCACCACGAGCACGATGCACGCGCTCGGGAACAGCAGCCACCACCACGCGCCGATCGTGATCGCGCCCTTCGAGAAGGCCTGCTCGATGGTCGTACCCCACGTGATGTTGAGCGGGTCGCCCAGGCCCAGGAAGGACAGTGCGGACTCCGACAGGATCGCGATCGCGATCGTGAGGATCGTGTTCGCGAAGATGACGGGCATGACGTTGGGCAGGACGTGCTTGCTGACGACGTGACCTCCCTCGCCCCCCAGCGCGCGAGAGCGCTCGACGTACTGGCGTTCCTTGACCGAGAGCACCTGCGCCCGAACCAGACGTGCCGTGCCCGGCCACGAGGTGAGCCCGATGATCATGATGATGATCCACAGGTTCTGACCGAGGAGCGCCGCGAGGACGATCGCGAGGGCGAGCCACGGGATCACGATGAAGGCGTCGGTGAACCGCATCAGTCCGGCGTCGATCCATCTCCCGCGGTAGCCGGCGGCCAGGCCGATGATCGTGCCGACGACCATCGAGATCACCGAGGCCACGAGTCCGACGAGCAGCGAGGTCTTGGAGCCCTGGATCACGAGGTTCAGGACGGACACGCCGTTGTTGTCCGTCCCCATCGGGAACTCCAGGCTGGGTGGCTCCAGGGTCGGGTTGGCGAGCGTGTCGATCGGGTTCGTCGTCCCTGCGAAGCCGAACACGGAGTACAGCGCCATCAGGACGAAGATCGTCAGGATGACCAGGCCGGCCATCCCCATCGGGCTGGATCGGTACTGAGCCCAGAACCGCCCCAGCGCGCGACGACGCCGGATCCACCGAACGCGTCGGGGCGTCAGGCGCTCCGGGGGTATCACCGGTGCGTCGGGCTCGGTCAGTTGCGGCTCGGTCGTCGTCATGCGGTACGCACCCGTGGGTCGAGGTAGCCGTAGGTCAGGTCGGCGATCAGGTTGGCGAGCAGGACCGCGATACTGAAGAACAGGAACGTTCCCTGCAACACGGGGAAGTCCCGGTTCACCAAGGCGTCGTACGACAAGAGCCCGACGCCCGGGTACGTGAACACGAGCTCGACCGTGATCGCGCCGCCGAGCACGAAGGCGAACGACAGGGCGATCAGCGTCACGGTCGGCAGCAAGGCGTTGCGCACCGCATGGCGGCGGAGCACGTACTTCTCGCGGACGCCCTTGGCCCGCGCCAGCGTGATGAACTCCTCGCCCATCACGTCGAGCAACGACGACCGCATCAGCAGGTAGTACTCACCGAGGTACGCGAGCGTCAGCGTGAGGAACGGCAGCGCCATGTGGTTCAGGTAGTCGACGACGTAGGCGATGCCCGTGTAGTCCGCCACCGTGTCGATGTACCCGGAGGTGGGGAAGATCTGGAACGTGTTCGCGAACAGCATCAGCAGGAGGATGCCGAGCACGTATTCGGGTACCGAGTAGAGGATCATCGACACGATCATCGACCCGTTGTCGACCTTGCCGCCGCGACGCCACCCCCCGTAGATCCCCATCAAGGTGCCGATCATGATCGACGCCACCGTGCTCGTCATCAGCAGGATGAACGAGCGGCCCATGCGCTCCCAGAAGATCTCGGACACCGGGCGCCCCGGCTCGATGATCGTGGACACCCCGAAGTTCCCGGTCAGGGTGTCCCGCATGTAGTCGAGGTACTGGTCCGGGAAGATCGGCTTGTCGAGCCCCAGGTCGGCGCGGAGCTCGTCCTGCTGCTCGGGCGTCAGCTCGGCACCGGCCGAGCGCACCAGCAGGGTGACCGGGTCGCCCGGCATGATGCGGAACAGGAAGAAGTTGAAGGTAAGGATGAAGAGCAGGGTGAAGAGCACCTGCGCGATCTTGCTTAGCAGATAGCGCTGGGTCCCCACCCTGCTCTACCGATCCTCTTTCGCTCTCTTCGCCTACGCGAGGTCCTCGTCGGACTTGCCGCGCCGCGACAGCAGCACCACGGCCACGACGATCACGATCGCGCCGAGGATACCCAGCCACACGACCGGCGAGATACCGGAGCTGTCGTCGCCACCGCCGCCACCGGCACCACCGGCACCGATCGGCTGGACCGTGAGGGCGGTGTAGGCCGTGTACTGGCCCCACAGGAAGCCCTCGGGCTGCGGCGAGATGTTGTCCTCGAGCCCGGTCCACTTGTCGCTGCGGTAGGCCTCGAGCGCCTGGTCGTAGTACAGGACCACCTCAGGCAGGTCCCGGTAGATGATCTGCTGCATCTCGTTGATGATCGCCTGGCGCTCGGCCGTGTCGGAGGCCGTCTTCTGGTCGTCGTAGAGCTGGTCGTACTCAGGGTTCGAGTAGCAGCTGTCGCTCCAGCTCCCGCATTGACCCGACGTGAAGGTCGACAGGATGAAGTCGGGGTCGGGGTCCGGGCCCCAGCCCCAGATGTAGAGGTCGTAGTCGTTGTCGTACCAGGCGTTGATCAGCTTCCCGTCGGTCAAGACCTCGTTCTGCGTCGCGATCCCGATCTGGGACAGCCATCCGGAGATGAACCGGCCCAGGTCGGGGGCGTTCTCGTCCTCGGATCGCAGGATGAAGCGGAACTCGAGCGGCTCGCCGCCGCCCGGCATCTCCCGCACGCCGTCGCCGTCGGTGTCGACGTAGCCGGCGCCGTCGAGGATCTCGTTCGCCGCCGCGATGTCGAAGTTGACCGCCTCTTCCTCCGTCGGCGCGTAGTGCCACTGCGCCGCGAACGGCGGGACGATCGTCGAACCCTGTTCTCCGTAGCCGCCCAGGATCCGGTCGACGAGCGTGTTCCTGTCGATCGCGTGGGCGATCGCGGTGCGCACGTCGAGGTCGAGCAGCGCCGGGTGACCCGTGCTGCCGACGTCGGCGCAGAAGTCCGAGGCCGTGTTCTCCGGGTCGCACGAGTTCATGGTCATCTGGTCGAACCCTGTGGCGGGACCGACCCACGTGGTGACGCCGGACTGACCCTCGAGGGAGTTGAACAGCTCCGGACCGATGCCGGACAGGTAGTCGATCTCACCGTTCTTCAGCGCCGTGACCATCGCCTCTTCGTTGTTGAAGCGCTTCACGACGTACTCGTCGATCTTCGGCGCGCCGTCCCAGTAGTCCGGGTTGGCCGTCATCGTCCAGGAGTCACCCTTGATCCACTCCGTGAACTGGAAGGGGCCGCTGCCGATCGAGTCGTTGACGCCCGGCTCCCAGGCCCACTTCTTCATCCCGTCCTTGTCCAGGTCACCCCACAGGTGCTCGGGGACGATGTAGATCCACGGTGGGATCGTCGGAGCGATCGTGGGTACCTCGGTCGTCCAGGTGAACGTCAGCGGGTCCGGCGCCTGGAACGAGTCCGGCGTCGAGTAGGGCAGGTAGTCGAGCGACGCGCCCAGCTTGTACTCGACGATCCGCGAGAACGTGAAGGCGATGTCCTCGGCGGTGACGGGCTCTCCGTCCTGCCAGGTCATGCCGTCACGGATCGCGAAGGTCCAGGTCAGCCCGTCCTCGGACTGCGACCACTCCGTCGCGAGACCGGGTGCGGGACCCAGGTCCTCCTTCGCGAAGTTGATCAGCATGTCGTAGTTCAGGCTGAGCACCTCGTACTCCGGGGACTCGATCGCCTTGAACGGGTTGATCGTCCGCATGTCGTTCGTGGTCCCCGAGACGAACGTGATCTTCTCGTCGGTCGTTGCCGGCGTCGCGGTCTGCGCGAGGGCTGCGGTACTGGCGAAGGCCACCCCGGCGACCACGCCGAACGCGACCGCGAGGGCGGTCGTGCGACGGGCTCTCCTCATGTCGCTGCTCCTTTCGATCCGTCGAGCATCGTTCGGGCCATCATGCAAGGCCTCCTCACCGTGTTACGCATCTCGGACGACGCCAGGTTGCTCGATCGTGAGCGACCTCGCGTCGGCGTCGAGCGTCGCGCTGACCCCCAGGGGGATCGTCGCGAGGTGCTTGCCATGCCCGAGAGGGGCTCTGTATAGCACCGGGACACCCAGAGGCGCCAGGGTTCTCTCCAGGACATCTTCGATCGAGCGGTTCCTCGGGGCCTCCGGACGGCTCTCGCTCCAGTCGCAGTCCTTCAGTTCACCGACGACGACCCCCGCCACGCCGTCGAGCTTGCCCGCCAGCCGGAGCTGCGTGAGATGGACCTCGATCACGTAAGCGGGCTCGTGGACCTCCTCGAAGAAGAGGATCGCGCCCTCGAACACGGGGTCCCACCGGGTTCCCAGCAGGTGGACGAACGTGAACAGGTTGCCGCCCACGATCGGCGCGGTGACCATCCCCGGCGCGATCGTCCGGCGCCACGGGTCGTCGGGGTCGTCGGGCACGGGACCGACCGCTCCCTCGGTGAACCCCTTCAGCGCGGAGTCCCAGGTGAACGCCGTGCGCTCGGGGATCCCCATCGAACCCAGCCCCGGCCCGTGGAGCGTGGCGAGTCGGGCCTCCTTGAGGAGCGCCACATGGAGGTTCGTGATGTCCGAGTACCCCATCAGTGCCTTCGGGTTCGCCGCGATCAGGTCGTAGTCGAGGTGCTCGAGCACCCTGATCGCGCCGGTGCCGCCCCACAGCACCTGGATCACGTCGACCTCGGGGTCGGTGAACAGCGCGTGGAGGTCGTCCGCGCGTCGCTGCGCGGACCCGGCCTCGTAGTCGTCCTGTGCCCAGACGCCCTCGGTGAGCTTCACCCGATACCCCTTGGATTCCCACCATTCCTTGGGTCGCAGGATGTCCGAGGCGTTGTAGTAGGGACCCGACGGCGCGCAGACGCCGATCGTGCCGCCCGGCGGCAGGGCGCGACCGAACCGGGTTGCCTGGATGCGGGCGTCCATCCCTGCGGATCTTCCCCCGATCGCCCTGGTCTCGTCCAGGGTCAGGTGTCCCGGTCCTCGGTGAGGGCTCTCGCCTCGATCGCGCGGACGAACGGTGTCTTCGCGTCGACGTAGCCCATGATGTCGCACGGGTGGCGCTCGGCGCTGCGGCGCTTGAGTTCCGCGTACGCGGCGGCGTCGTCCGGGTGGGCGCGCAGCCAGTCTCGGAAGGCGATGTGCCGGCGTTCCCACGGACCACCGGCGAGGCACGCGTGGATCTGGAACGCGCGCCGTCCGTCCACTTCGCGGCTGAAGTACTCGTGATCGTCGCGCCAGGGGTCGAGCACGTGCCGATACCCGAGGTCCGTGAGGGGGCCCACGTAGGGGTCGCGGGGTGCCAAGGACGTGAGGGAGAGCTGGATGTCGACGATCGGCTTCGCGGCCAGGCCGGGAACCGCAGTCGAGCCCACGTGGTCGATCCGGACGACGAGGTCGGGAGGGAGCGCGGCCAGGATGCGCGCCGCCTCCTCTTCGAAGCGGGTGGCCCAGGCGGGATCGTGCTCCGTGAGCCCGTAGGCGCGTGAGCGCCCCTCGGTCTGGCCCGGGCGGGCGCGCGATCCCTGCAGCCGCGCGATCAGCACGAGGGCCTCGAAGAGCGCCTGCTGGGAGGGGTCGGTGGCGGCCGTGTCCTCCGGGTGCCACTGGACGCCGAGCATCCACGTCTGGTTCTCGTCGTCCGGGTCGTCGACGACGCGCTCGAGGGCCTCGACGAGTCCGTCGGGGCTCCGGCCGCTCACGCGCAGGCCCTCGCCGAGGCGGTCGATCCCCTGATGGTGATGCGAGCTGCACGCGAGCGCGGCGGCTTTCGTCGTCGCGGACAGCCGCGTCCGGGGTTCGACTGCGACGTCGTGCACCGTCTGGGTCCCGTCGACGGGAGCGCCGTGCTCGAGCATCCCGGCGATCGCCGGCAGGTGCGGATGCAGGGTCCCTCCGTAGGCGACGTTCATCAGCTGCGCGCCGCGGCAGATGCACAGCGAGGGCACGCCCAGGTCGTCCGCGGCGCGCAGTAGCGCGACCTCGAGCTCGTCGCGGTCGGGCTCGACGCCGTAGGTGTGCTCGTGACGGGGATCGCCGCCGTAGCGGGCGGGATCGACGTCGCCTCCGCCGATCAGCAGGAGCCCGTCGAAGGGCTCGATCAGCTCGCGTGCGTCTCCGGCCTCGCCCGGAGGGACGAGCGCCGTGCGGGCCCCCGAGCGTCGGAGCGCCTCGACGTACCCGGCGGGGACCGCGTATCCGTCGTCGTTCCAACGGCGCACGCGTCCCGCGGCCAGGTGGTACGTGACCACGCCGATCAGCGGGCGGTACTCAGCCACGGTCCCGCGCGAGCCGTGTGAACCGGGCGAAGACCTCCCGGCCCTTCGCCTCGTGGACCGATCGGACCTGGTCGGACTCGGCGAGGATCGCCTCCCGGGACTTCCCCCACTCCGCCTCGACGTCGGGCTCCGTCACGAGCCACGACTCCAGCTCGGTCCGGTCGATCTCCAGGTGGAACTGCGTGGCCCAGGTCGTCTCGTTCAGACGGATCGCCTGGTGGGGGACCTGTTCACCGGTGGCGAGAAGCACGGCACCGGCCGGTACCTCGAAGGTGTCCATGTGCCACTGGAAGACCCGGTCGCCCGGCTCGTAGTGGGATACCAAGGGGTCGTCGCCGGCGGCGGAGGTCGGCGTGATCGGCTCGAACCCGATCTCGCGGACCGGCGCCTTCGTGACCTTGCCCCCGAGCGCCCACGTGAGCGCCTGGGCCCCGAAGCAGATCCCGAGGAACGGGATCCGCGCATCGATCGTCGCCCGGATCAGCTCGCCGATCTCACGGATGAACGGCTGCTCGTCGGCATGCTCGACGTTGAACGAGCTGCCGAAGAGCACGACGCCGGCGTGCGCGAGCGGCGCAGGTCGAGGTGCGCCGCCGACCGCGTCCCAGACCTCGATCTCGCCGCCCGCGGCTCGGACGGCGGACGGACCGACGCCGAACGTCTCGACGGTCTCCGCGCGCACGAACAGCAACGGTCGCATGACGACCGAGTGTAGGGCCGGCGACCCCCGGGTTCAGCCGCCGGCGCGGCGCGCGATCTCCGCGGTCAGCTTCGGGACGATGTCGAACAGGTCGCCGACGACGCCGAGGTCGGCCATCTTCAAGATCGGGGCGTCCTCGTCCTTGTTGATCGCGACGATCACCTTCGCGCCCTTCATCCCGACCACGTGCTGGAGCGCCCCGCTGATCCCGACCCCGATGTAGACGTCGGGTTTCACGGTCTTGCCGGTCTGCCCGATCTGGTACGCGTACGGAACCCAGCCGGCATCGACCGCGGCTCGGCTGGCGCCGACCGCCGCCCCTCCGATCGCGGCCGACAGTTCGTCGAGAAGCCCGAACCCCTCGGAGCCGCCGAGGCCTCGACCGCCGGCCAGCACGACCTTCGCCTCCTCGAGCTTGGGGCCGGAGGCCGCCTCCTCGTGGCGTTCGACGACCTTCGCGCCCTTCGCTGCGTCGGGGACGTCGGCCGCGACGGGGACGATCTCGGCGGTGCCGCCACTCGGCTCCGCGACGAGGGTGCGCGGGCGCACGAGCACGAGGCGGGGCTCGGGTCCCTGCAGCGAGACGTCGACGATCTTCGTGCCGCCGAAGATCTCGGTGCGGGCCGTGTCGATCGCGACCACGTCGGTCGCGTTCGACATCAGCGTGGAGCCGGTACGCGCCTGGACGCGGCCGGCGACGTCGCGGGCGTCGTACGTGCCGGGGAACAGCACGAGCGAGGGGTGATGCTCCTCGATCAGCGCCGACAGCACGTGGGCCGCAGGCCGACCCGGGTGGTCCGCGAAGATCTGCTCGTCGCTCGCGTACACGCGCGCGGCGCCGTGAGCCCCCAGGTCGCTCGCGGCGGCCGTGGCCCCGGGTCCGAGCGCGACCGCGGCGACGTCGTCGCCGAGGCTCCGCGCCTTCGTCAGGAGCTCGAGGGCGGAAGGATGGGGTCCCTCGTCGGAGACCGGTGCGTAGACCCAGATCGTCGTCACGTCAGATCACCCCCGCCTCGCTCAGGAGATCGGCGATCCGCGCGATCGCCGCGTCGTCGGCCGGGACGACCTCGCCGCCTGCCTTCGCCGGGGCGTCGGTGACGGTCGCGACCGACTGGGACGCCACCACCGCGGCGGCGTCCAGCCCCAGGTCGGCGACCGTGAGCCGCTCGACCGGCTTCTGCTTCGCTTGCATGATCCCCTTCAGGCTGGGGTAGCGAGGCTCGGTGGCCCCCGCCGTGACGGTCACCACCGCGGGCAGCGGGCACTCCACGACGTCATAGCCGGTCTCGGTCTGGCGCTCCACGCGGATGTGGCCGTCGGACGGCTCGAGCTTGCGGACCGCCGAGACGCTGGGTGCGTCGAGCAGTTCTGCGACCGTGATCGGGACCGTCCCCGTGTAGCCGTCGGTCGATTCCCCGCCGGCGATCACGAGGTCCCACGGCGCACGCGCCGTGGCCGCAGCGAGCACCCTGGCGGTGGCGAGGGCGTCGGCGCCGCGCAACGACGGGTCGCTCACATGGACGGCCTTGTGGGCGCCCATCGCGAGCGCGCGCTGGACCGCCGTCGCGGCGTCGTCGGGCCCCATCGTGACGACGGTGACGTCGCCACCGCCGGCCTCCACCAGCTGGAGGGCGAGCTCGAGACCGTACTCGTCGCCGGGGTCGAGGGCGCCGTCGCCGCCGGTCCGGACGATCAGGTTGTCCGGGCCGAGCTCGGGCGTGCCCTGCGGGTTCGGAACGCATTTCGCGAAGACCGTGATGTTCATGGGCGCACCTTATCGAGGGGAGCGGTCATCCTGTCAGCCTCCTTCCGTGGTCCCCGATGACCGGAGGTGCGGGGATGGGGGATATCGTATACAGTCTCCACCTGTGATGCCCATCCGCCCGGGAGCGCTCGACGGGGTCCGGATCGCCGACTTCTCCCGTGTGCTCGCCGGGCCCCTCGCCACGATGATCCTGGCCGACCTCGGCGCGGAGGTCGTGAAGATCGAACGCCCGGGCGCCGGCGACGACACCCGGGCATGGGGTCCGCCGTGGGCTCCCGACGGCGAGGCGAGCTACTACCTCGGGGTGAACCGGAACAAGCGGAGCGTCGCCCTCGATCTGCGCGACCCTGACGACCTCGCGGTGGCGCGATCGCTCGCCCTTGGAGCCGACGTCGTGATCGAGAACTTCCGTCCCGGGGTGATGGCCCGCTACGGGCTCGACGAGGCTACGCTCCGCACGGAGCATCCTGGGCTCGTCTACTGCCGGATCGCGGGGCTCGGCAAGGGTGACGTCGCCGGCTACGACTTCCTGGCGCAGGCGGTCGGCGGGCTGATGTCGATCACCGGTGACGACGCCGGCGGGCCGTTGAAGGTGGGCGTCGCGCTGGTCGACGTGATGGCCGGTCTGCACGCGACGATCGGGATCCTCGCGGCGCTCCGGCACCGGGACCGGACCGGCGACGGACAGCTCGTCGAGGTCGATCTGCTGTCCACCACGCTGTTCGCGCTGGCGAACCAGGCCAGCGGCTACCTGACCGCCGGGGTCGTCCCGAGACGTCTGGGGAACCGCCACCCGAGCATCGCGCCGTACGAGACCCTGCAGGCGGCCGACGGTCCGCTCGTCGTCGCGGTCGGCAACGACGGGCAGTTCCGGATCCTCTGCGAACGGTTGGAGGTGCCGGCGCTCGCCGACGACGAACGCTTCTCCACGAACGCTGCGCGGGTCGCGAACCGCGACGCGCTCGCCGCCGCCCTCGAGTCACGCCTCGCGAACCGGTCCGCCGCATCGTGGGTCGAGGCCCTCACCGAGGTCGGGATCCCCTGCGGCCTGGTCGCCGACGTCGCCCAGGCGTTCGCCTACGCGCGTGGGGTCGGGCTGGACCCGGTCGCCGAGGTCGTCCGCGACGACGGGACGGCGGTGGCCACGGTCGCGAACCCGATCGGGTTGTCGGCGACCCCGGTCACCTACCGGCACGCTCCCCCGCATCTGGGGGAGCACACCGACGACGTCCGCGCGGAGGTCGACCGATGACGACGACGGCCGCACCCGGGCGCCCGCTCACGACCCAGGAGCACGTCCTGGCCGAGCTGCGTCGTCGGATCTTGACCGGTGAGGTCCGGCCGGGCGAGGCGATCCGCGCCGAGCAGATCGCCGCCGAGTTGGACGTCTCGCGGGTGCCCGTCCGCGAAGCGCTGAAGATCCTGGAAGGCGAGGGCCAGGTCGCCTACCGGCCTCACCACGGTCACACGCTGGCCGAACTCGACCTCGGCGACCTGCGCGAGATCTACCGGATCCGCCGTCTCCTGGAGGACGAGGCCGCGCGAGCAGCGCTCCCGCGGCTCACGGACGAGGACCTCGCCGCGATGCGCGACGTGAACACGGTCATGGAGGGTCTGGGTGACGACGTCGCGGCGATGGCCGTCGCGAACCGCCGCTTCCACATGACCCTGCTCGAGGCGTCCGGCATGCCGCACCTGCTGCATCACGTGCGGCTGCTGTGGAACGCATCCGACCACTACCGCTCCGTGTACTACCTGGACGACGCCCACCGCCGGGAGGTCCACGCGGACCACCGGCGCATCGTGGAGGCCTGCGTGGCCCGCGACGAGACGGCCCTGATCGCCGCGCTCGACGACCATCGGGACCACGCGATCGAGGGGCTCCGCTCGACCCTGGAGGAGGCACCGTGACCGACCGACCCCGTCTGGATCCGCTCGACCTGATCGACGTCGACGCGCTGCTCACGAGCGAGGAGCGCCAGATCCGCGACCTGGCCCGCCAGTGGGTCCGCGAACGCGTGCTCCCCGAGGTCGACGACTGGTTCGAGCGAGGCGAGATCCCCGCCCGTGAGCTGGCCAAGGAACTCGGTGAGCTCGGGTTCTTCGGGATGCAGCTGCCCGGCGAGGGCTACCTCGGGGGCGTCGCCTACGGCCTCGTCGAGCTCGAGCTCGAGGCCGGCGACAGCGGGTTGCGTTCGTTCGTGTCGGTGCAGAGCGCGCTCACGATGTTCGCGATCCACACCTACGGGACGGACGAGCAGCGCGCGGAGTGGTTGCCTCGCCTGTCCTCGGGCGAGGCGATCGGGTGTTTCGGCCTGACCGAGCCCGACAGCGGGAGCGACCCGGGGTCGATGCGCACCTCCGCCCGTCGCGACGGCGAGGACTGGATCTTGAACGGCACGAAGTTCTGGATCACGAACGGCAGCGTGAGCGACGTCGCCGTCGTGTGGGCCCAGACCGACGAGGGGATCCGCGGGTTCGTGGTCCCCTGCGACGCCCCCGGGTTCAGCGCGCCGGACATCCACAAGAAGCTGTCCCTGCGCGCGAGCGTCACGTCCGAGCTGGTCATGGACGACGTCCGGCTCCCGGCCGGAGCGGTCCTGCCCGGGGTCGTCGGGCTCAAGGGGCCGTTGTCGTGTCTCAACGAGGCTCGCTACGGGATCGTCTGGGGCGTGATGGGCGCCGCCCGCGCGTGCTTCGAGTCGGCGGTCGACTACGCGAAGGAGCGGGTGCAGTTCGGCAAGCCGATCGCCGCGTTCCAGCTGACCCAGAAGAAGCTCGCCGACATGGCGCTCGAGCTGAACAAGGGCACGCTGCTCGCCTATCACCTGGGCCGGATGAAGGAAGCGGGCACCCTGCGGTTCCAGCAGGTGAGCGTGGGCAAGCTGAACAACACGCGCGAGGCCCTGAAGATCGCGCGGACGGCCCGCGGGATCCACGGCGCGAACGGGATCACGCTGGAGTATCCGATCATGCGCCACATGACGAACCTCGAGTCGGTGATCACCTACGAGGGGACCGAGGAGGTCCACACCTTGGTGATCGGCGAGGCCCTCACCGGCCACCGCGCCTACGCGTGACGATGCGGGTCGGGGTCCACGTCGGGCACTGGGAGGGCCGTCCCCACGACGTCGTCGCGCTCGCGCGGGAGGCCGAGTCGTGTGGCCTCGATTCCGTGTGGGTCTCGGAGACGTGGGGCTCCGACGCGGTGGCCCTGGCCGCCGCGATCGCGGCCGAGACCGAGCGGATCGGCGTCGGGACCGCCGTGCTCCAGATGCCGGCGCGCACGCCCGCGACGACGGCGATGGCCGCGCTCACCCTCGACCACCTCAGCGGCGGTCGCCTCCGTCTCGGGCTGGGGGTGAGCGGTCCGCAGGTCGTCGAGGGGTGGCACGGCGTCCCGTACGGACGACCGCTCGAACGGACCCGGGCCTACGTCGAGATCGTCCGGACCGCGCTCCGGCGGGAGGGTCCGCTCACGCACGAGGGCGAGGTGTACCCGTTGCCCCTCCCCGGAAGCCTCGGGAAGCCCCTGAAGACGAACGTCCGACCGCTGCGCCCCGACGTCCCGATCTACCTGGCCGCGATGGGACCGAGGAACGTCGCCCTGGCGGTCGAGATCGCCGACGGCTGGATCCCGCTGTTCTTCTCGCCCGAGCACATCGGTGCGCTCGCGCTGCCCGCGCTGCCGGCGGGCTTCGACGTCGCGCCGATGGTGCAGACCGCGATCGGCGACGACGTGGCCGCGATGCGCGACGAGGTCCGACCGCAGATCGCCCTGTACGTGGGTGCGTTCGGGTCGCGCGACCGCAACTTCTACAAGGACCTCGTGGCGCGGTTCGGGTTCGAGGCCGAGGCGCAGGAGATCCAGGACGCGGCGCTGGACGGGCGCATGACCGATGCAGTGGCGGCGGTCCCGGACGCGCTGATCGACGCCGTCGCGCTGGTCGGCCCCGTCGAGCGCGTCCGGGACCGCCTGGCCGCCTACGCCGAGGCGGGGGCGACCACCCTGCTCGCGATGACGAAGGACGCGGCGACGATCCGCTCGCTCGCCCAGGCCGCGGAAGGAGCCGCATGACCACGACCGATCCGCAGGTGGAGCGCGAGCTCGTCGCGCTCGCCCACGAGTTCGCCGCGAACGAGATCCGTCCCGTGGCGCCGCACCACGACGAGACCGAGGAGTACCCGATCGACGTGATCCGCGCGGCGGCCAAGGTCGGCCTCACAGCCTACGACCTGCCCGAGGCGTACGGGGGCGGCGGCGTGGAGTCGATCCGGACGCAGTGCCTGATCGGGGAGGAGCTCGCGTGGGGCGACGCACCGATCGGGTCCCTGGTCGCGAGCGCCTCGTTCTTCGCCGGCCCGATCCTCGAGATGGGGACCGAGGAGCAGCGGCAGCGGTGGATCCCACCGCTGTGCTCCGAGGACCCGATGATGAGCGCCCTCGCGATCACCGAGCCGGGGGCGGGGTCCGACGCGGCCGCGATCACCACGACGGCGGTCCGCGACGGCGAGGACTACGTCCTGAACGGATCGAAGACGTGGGTGAGCGGCGCCCCGAACGCCGATCTCTATCTCGTCTACGCGACCGTCGCCCCGGGGACGCGCTCGAAGGGCATCACGTCGTTCCTGGTGGAGAAGGGTGACCCGGGCTTCACGGTCGGCCGGAAGCTCCCGAAGCTCGGCTCGCGCGCCTACCCGACGGCGGAGCTGTTCTTCGAGGACTGCCGTCTCCCTGTCGATCGCCGGATCGGCGACGAGGGACAGGGCTTCTACGGGGTGATGCGCTGGTTCGAGCAGACCCGCGTGACGCTGGCGTCGAACTCGATCGGGATCGGCCGCGCGGCGCTCGAGGTGGCCGTGGCGTACGCGCAGGAACGCGAGGCGTTCGGGAAGAAGATCCACGAGTTCCAGGCGGTCTCGTTCCGGCTGGTCGACGCGAAGATGAAGCTCGACCAGGCGCGGCTGATGACCCTGCACGCCGCTGACCTGGCCGATCGCGGCGAGCCGTTCGGGACCGAGGCCTCGATGGCGAAGCTCGCGGCGAGCGAGGCCGCGTGGTTCGCGACGAACGCGGCGGTGATGACGCTCGGCTCGTACGGGTACTCGCGGGAGTATCCGGTCGAGAAGTGGTTGCGCGACGCGAAGCTCGAGGAGATCTACGAGGGCACGAGCGACATCCAGCGTCTGATCGTCGCCCGTTCGATGTTCCCGCACCCGACTCGGTAGCAACCCGGGTGTGCCTATCATGAATCACGCGTCATCTCTCTAGGAAGGGAGTCCACGTGAAGACGCCGGTCCGCTGGCTGCTCGCTCTCACCGTCGTGCTCGGGGCCGCGCTCCCCGCCGGCGCGCAGGTCCCGCCGCCAACCACGCCGATCCTCATCTTCGGCGACGACGTGAACGGGGGGTGCTACTTCTACGGTGACACGCTCACCCTGGGCTTCGGTGGTTCGATGAGCTTCTCGAACAAGGACTCGGCGGCGCACGTCGTCGATCAGCGAGAGGGATTCTGGTCCTTCCCTGTCCCCGGCGGCGGACAGCGCTCGGCGCAGGTGCACGCGGTCGGCGCGTACGTGGTTCGGTGCGACGGCGACGACGGGACGACCATCGCGAAGGTCAAGCCCAAGGCGCCGGCGAGCCCCTCGTCGCCCGACTTCAAGGTGACCTGGGGCGGTCCGGATGCCGCGAACGCGTGGACCTACGACGTCCAGTACCGGATAGGCACCGGCGACTGGCGTGGATGGAAGCGCGGGGTCTCCGTCGAGAGCGCGACGTTCGACGGGCGCGCCGGGAAGACCTACTTCTTCCGCGGTCGCACCACGCGCGCGGGTGGCTCCACCGACTGGTCCCCCGCGAAGAAGGTCACGACCTAGCGGCCCGGACCGGTGGGGGCGGCCGCGGAGCGGCCGCCCCCTCAGGGTTCCCGATGCGTTCGGTCACCCGATGTTCTGCCCGCACTCCGGGCAGAAGTGCGCGTTCGGCTCCAGTCCGTGGCCGCAGTTGGCGCAGAAGCGTGGCCCCTCGCTCGTCCCACGGGTCGCGGCGGGGGCCGGTGGCACGGTGGTCGCAGAGGACGCCTGGGGCCCCGCGGGAACCTGGAACCCGGCCGGCTGCCGTGCCGAGGCCATCGTCGGTGCCGCCATCGGTACGACCGTCGCCTCATCGGCTGGAACCGGCGCGGCGGGCGTCGACGGGCGTCGACGGAGCATGACCACCGCGACGCCGATCCCTGCCAGGACGAGGACCCCGACGACGATCAGCCACACGGGCGCGCCGCCGCTCTCATCGGGGACGGGCTCGGCGACCGGCGGCTGATCGGCCAGCAGCTTCGTGGCCTCGACCTTCATCTCCTGTGCCTGTTGGTGCGTCGGCGCCAGCGCGAGCACCTGATCGAACGAGTCGATCGCAGCCTGCAGATCGCCACCGTAGAAGGCCGTGACGCCGGCTCGGAACGCCTCGTCGATCGGCCCGAGCTCGTTCGTCACGCCGTTGCGGGCGAGCATCTCGTTCACGAGCGACACCGGCGTGATGAAGTTGAAGGCCTCCGTCTCTCCACGGATGTTGAAGCTGTTGACGCCGATCACACGGCCTTCGAGGTCGACGGTGGGCCCGCCGCTCATGCCACCCGACAGCGCCGCGCTCATCTCGTAGACCGGGAGCAGGCCGCCGGAGCGGGTCTTCTCGCTGTTGATCTGGCCGTCCTTGTACGTGGGCTCGAGCGTCTGATCGGTGACCTGGTCGGTCGATCCCGGGTATCCGACCGACAGCACGGGCGTGCCGACGTCGATGTCGTCGCTCGGCGACAGCAGCATCGATGCGAGGTCGGATTCCTCGACCTTCAGCACCGCGACATCCCCGTCGCTCCACGACTGCGCCTCCACGACACGGGCGGGCTCCGCCTTCCCAGCCTTCAACCCTCCGGCCGCCACCCCCCACTGCACGCGGATCGCGAGGTCGGCGTCGGCCCCCTTCTCGCTGCCCTCGACGGTCCAATAGCCGTGGCCCTCCTGCAGGATGTAGGCGGCGTCCGAACGTCGAGCCCAGCCCTGTTGGATCAGCCATGCCGTCGCGTACTCGAGCGCCGTGCCGCGTGCCCCTTCTTCACCTGGATCCACGCAGTGCCCGGCCGTCACGATGTAGCCGTCGGGGTTCACGACGAACCCGCTGCACCGGGTCGTCCACCGGAACGCGTTGCCGTCGTTCACCCAGCCCTCGAAGTACAGGGCCGAGCTCCGCGGGACGCGGACCCACGCGGTCCACTCCTGTTCCAGGTACACGACCGCGGGGCGAGCGATCGCCGCGGCACGCTCCTCCGGGGTCCCGTTCGAGATCTCGTCGGTCTGGGCCCCCGCCGGGGGGGCGAGGCCTGCAACCATCAGGCACAGAGCCAGCGTGGCCGCCGTCCGCAGCACACGGGTACGCATCGGGAAACCTCCTTGTCCTGCCCACCGCCGCGTGGGCTTCCTCCGAGGCGTCGGAGCGCCTCACCGCCGACTGCCGGGCCGGAAGTCCCGTGTCGTCAGGGACCCCCGACCGAGGCGCTCTCAGGCGCGGAGCAGGTAGAGCCGGAAGGCGTCGTGCTCGATCGGGAGCACGTCGAACCCGGTGAACCCGGCCGCTTCCGCGTAGGCCCTGAGCGTGCTCGGCCGCATCACCGTGCCCGTCCCGGCCGACGGCGTCGAGGCCAGTCCCGCCGGCAGGCAGTCGAAGATGCTCCACCCGTAGAGGTACGACTCGAGGGCGTCGGCCGTGCCTTCGAACCGGTCCCGCGTCCGTTCGTCGACGACGAGCATGTGGCCGTCGTCGGGCAGCGCGCGGCGGACCGCCGTGAGCACCCCCACGGGGTCGCTCATGTCGTGGACGCACTCGAACGCCATCGCGAGGTCGGCGGGCCCCTCGATCGAGGCCGCGTCGACGGCGTGGAAGCGCACGCGGTCGTCGACCCCGTGATGGGCGGCGTGAGCCCTCGCCCGTTCGACCGCGAGCAGATCGACGTCGAACCCGTCCACGTGCGCGTGCGGATACGCGCGCGCGAGCGCGATCGACGACCAGCCGTGACCGGACCCGACGTCGAGCACGCGTGCCGGGCCCCGCGTGAGGCGTTCGTGGAACGGCGCGATCGCAGGGAGCCACTCGTTCGGAAGGGTCGACAGGAACATCGGTCGGTTCGTGCCGCCCTGCCCGTCGACCGACTCGTCGCCGTAGGCCTCCGCCGGGACGCCGCCGCCGTGGCGGAACGCGTCGGCCACGTGATCGACGATCCCGCGGAGCGCCGCGAGCTGACGGATCGCCGAGCCTTCGTAGCGGACGGAATCCTGGTCCAGCAGGACCTCGGCGTGGTCGGGCGGGAGCCGGAAGGCGTGCGGTTCCGCCTCGGTGTCCACCTCGAGGATGCCGTTCGTGGCCTGCTGCTCGAGCCACTCGCGCGCGTAACGCTCGGCGATCCCCGCCCGTGACGCGAGATCTTCAGCCGTGAGTGCGCCGGCGTCGTGGAGTTCGTCGTAGAGCCCGAGGCGCAGGCCCAGATACATCGACAGGAGCCGGAAGTAGCCCAGCGCCGAGTCGAACACGAGGTTCGACATACCGCCGGGAGCGCCCTGTGGGGTGGGCATGGCTCGGAGCCTACGCCTCGCGGGTCACGGGCGGACCGGCGACCTTCGCTCGCAGTCGCGACATGGGTCGGTCGAGGTACGCGAGCGGGATCTCGTCGATCCACACGGTCTCGAGTCCCGCGGGGTCGGCGCCGGCCTCGACGGCGCGCCGTCGAGCGACGGTGAGGCACGCCTCCAGCGCCTCGGCGCGCCCGTCGCCGCCGACCTCGGCGACGAGATCTGCCTCACCGGCGACGGGCGCGAGCGCCGCACCGATCGCGTTCGCGACGTCGGCGTCGGTGGGACGGTACGTCGTCGCCACACCGGGGAGGTCGTCGCCGATCAACGGCGCCCCACCGCCCACGATGACCAGATCCGTGCCGCCCGGGTCGAGGCACATCCGGTCGACGGCGCCGGCGACGCGGGCTTCGGCCGCGGCGAGCGTCGCGATCAGGTCCTCGCGGCCGGCCACGCGGGAGACATCGCCGATCCGTGCGCGGCCGGCCGCGACCCCCGCGTCGGTGAGGGTGGGGGTCGTCCCGCCGAACACGAGGGCCTCCGAGGTCAGCCGCCGTCCGACGCTCTCGATTCCGAGCGAGCCGTCCGCACCCACGAGGGTGCCGCCACCTGCAGCGACCGAGACGACGTCGGGCATCCGGACGTTCGTGACGACGCCGCCGATCGACACGCCCACGGCAGACTCGCGGGCGAACCCGTTCGCGAGGGCACCGACGTCCGTGCTGGTCCCGCCCACGTCGGCGACCAAGACGTCGGACAACCCGGTCAGCGCCGCGGCGCCGCGCAGGCTGTTGGACGGGCCTGAGCCGAGCGTGAGGACCGGGATCCGCCGGGCGAGCGCCGGCGCCATGAGGCTCCCGTCGTTCTGGGTCAGGAACCCGCGTGCCCCAAGCCGTGCGGCCTCGGCCTCGAGCCCGGCGATCACGCCGCCGAGGACGCCTCCGATCGCGGCGTTCAGGACCGCGGCGTGCTCGCGTTCACGCAGGCCGAGGCCTCCGACCTCGTGACCGAGCGAACACGGCGCGTCGGTGACCGACGCCACGACGCCGGCCGCCTCGAGCTCCTGGGAGGGATCGAGGGGGGAGAAGGTGCCGGTGATCGCGACCGCCTCGGACCCGGGCACCGCCTCGACGGCGCGCCGGAGCTCGTCGGCGTCCAACGGCGTGGAGCGACCGTCGACCTCGACGCCGCCACGCGCGACGACGACTCCGGCTGCCACGGCCCGCACCAGATCCTGGGGCCAGCCCGCGAGGGGCGGGACCGCGAGGGTCCCGGGCGCACCGAGGCGCAGGACGAGGACGCGCCGGAGACCCCGCCGCTGGAGGATCGCGTTCAGCCCGTGTGTGGTCCCGAGCGCGAGCAGTTGCACGCCGCCTTCGGCGGGTGCCACGGCCGCGAGCGCCGCGGTGATCCCTTCGGACGGGTCGTCGGTCGTGGGGACCTTGGCACGGGCCAGGACGTGCCCTGTCGCGTCGACCAGCACGGCGTCGGTGTTCGTCCCCCCGACGTCCACGCCGATCCGGGCCTCACCCACGGGCGAGCTCCTCGAGGGACCGGTACTCATCCGGGAACCCGAAGGCACCGGGGCCGGCGACCGCGAGCCCGCCCGGGGTGCGCCACAGCGGGTCGCACGGCATCGCCACGACCGCGACACGGTGCCCGTACCGCACGCGCTCGGTGGGGATCGCGATCCCCGTCGCCTCGTCGAGCACGCTCACCAGATCGGGGACGACCGCAAGGGTCCGGTCCCCTTCGGTGGCGCGCAGGTTCTCGTTCTGGACGTGGAGGCGGACCTCGCGGCCAACGTCTTCGCCGGTCCCGACCACCACGACGTGCCCCCGCGCGAACCCTTCGGTCGTTCGTCGTTCGACCTCGATGACCTTGCCACCGATCAGCCGGATCCCGGCGGTCACAGCGAGGATGCCGTCGACGCCCGCATCCCGACGTGCGCGGCCGATCGCGAGGGCCCGTGACACCGAGCCCCGGATCGTCGCCGCGCGCGCGACGGCGACCGTCATCACGAAGTCCGCACCCCAGGCCGACCCGCCGAACGCCACGGTGACGGTCCGGGCGAGGCGCTCGTACCAGTCGCCGTCGACGGGTTCGAGCGTGACGACGTTGCCGTGCTCGTCGGCCAGGAAGGCCGGGGCGGCGGAGAGCCCGGCCACGTGCATCGCCACCTGTGGACCCTCGGGGAAGGCCCGCCCCATGCCGTCGGCATCGGCCACAGGGAGCCCCATCGACGCCGCCCACGCGAGCGGCGTGACCCCGTTGCCCCCGCCGATCTCGCCCGCCATCAGCGCGCCCACCGGGCGTCCGTGCCAGCGCTCGGCCGCGCGCCGCAGCGTCTCGGCCTCCCGCCCCGACCCGAGCTTCTCGATCGCCACGGTCGGGGCGCCCCACCCCGCGAGCGGCATCACCAGCAGGTCGTCGGGCAGGTCGTCGAGATCGACGACCTGGACCGGGCCGTGCGCCTCGACCGCGGCCGCCGCCTGTGCGAGCGCCGGCTCGACGTCACCGCCGCCACCGGTCCCGAGCACCGCGCAGCCGTGCGCGAAGTCTTCCAGGTCCTCGAGGTCGATCCACATGCCCGGATGCTCGCACACGGGCGTACGATGCCCGCATGGCCGACTGGCGCGGCGCCCTGCGCGCCGACCCGACCGGATGGCTGCTGGAGGAGTCGGACCTGGCGGTCCGGCACCTGGCGCTCCGCGATCTGTTCGACGAGCCCGCGGACGCACCCGCCGTGGTGAAGGCGCGCCGGGCGGCGATGCGAACCGACCCGATCGCGTCGATCCTGGCGGCGCAGCACCCCGACGGCTTCTGGGACAAGCCCGGCGCCGGCTACGCGAGGAAGTACACGGGGACCGTGTGGTCGCTGATGTTCCTCGACCAGATGGGCGCGGACCCGGCCGATCGGCGGGTCCGTCGCGCCTGCGACTACCTGCTGGCTCACAGCGCCGCCGCGACCGGTGGGTTCGCCGCGAGCGGGTCGCACGTGGATCGACCGCCACCACCGTCGGAGGTGATCCACTGCCTGAACGGGAACCTCGTGCGCGCGCTGATCGGGTTCGGTCACCTGGACGATCCGCGCGTGCGGCGGGCGATCGAGTGGGAGGCCCGGTCGATCACGGGCGGGGGGTTCGATGATGCGGGGTTCCGCTACTACCGGTCGGGGACGAGCGGTCCGGGGTTCCGCTGCGCCGCCAACTGGCAGCTCCCGTGCGCCTGGGGTGCCGTGAAGGCGATGCTTGCGCTCGCCCGGATCCCATCCCGGCGCCGGACCCGCGCCGTGAGGGCGGCGATCGAGGCCGGAGGAGCGTTCCTGCTCTCGGTCGACCCCGCGAGCGCCGCCTACCCGACGGACTCGAACGTGAGCTCGTCCTGGTTCAAGCTCGGGTTCCCGTCCGGGTACGTCGCTGACGTCCTGCAGACCCTCGAGGCGCTCGCCGAGCTCGGGCACGCGCGTGACCCGCGGCTGACGAACGCCCTCGACCTGGTGCTCGCGAAGCAGGACGAGCACGGTCGGTGGCGCAACGAGTACCCCTATCGAGGGAAGCTCTGGGCCGAGGTGGACGTGGTTCGTGCGCCCAGCAAGTGGGTGACGCTGCGTGCCTGCCGGGTGCTCAAGGCGTCCGTGGGCTGACGCTCGGTAGACTCCTGCGCATGGCCGAACTCCCTGAAGAGCTCCGCAACCGTCATCCGCGCAAGGCGGGGCAGGAACCCTCGGCGACGCTCACCCTGGACGCCTACAACCGGCTGAAGGCGGAGCTCGACGAGCTCACCACGACCGGCCGCGAGCACATCGCGGAGCGGATCAAGGTCGCTCGCGAGCACGGCGACATCCGTGAGAACGCCGAGTACGACGCCGCGAAGAACGAGCAAGGGCTGATGGAGGCCCGGATCCGCAAGATCCAGGCGATGCTGCGCGACCCCGACATCGTGGAAGCGCCGGTCCACGCCGACGCCGTCGGCCCGGGGATGATCGTGACGGTGCGTCCGCTCGACGAGGACGACCCAGAGGACGAGTCCTACCTGCTGGCCGAGCACGCCGAAGAGCGCGCACCCGGGGTCCGGACCGTCACCACGACGTCTCCGTTCGGCACCGCGCTGCTCGGCGCGGCCGAGGGAGACGAGGTCGTGCACGAGGCGCCGGGGGGCACCTTCCGGTACGCCGTGGTCTCGTTCGAGCCCTTCACGGGCTGAGACCGGTGACCGCGCGCGACCATCCGGCGACCCCACGGGAAGCGCCGAACGTCCGCGACCTGCCTCCGCCGCGCCGCAACGAGAGCGCCGCCGGCGGCGTGATGCAGCGGGTCTTCGACCTGCCGTACCGGGCGATCCTCTCGTTCCTGATCTGGACACGGATCCGCCCCTACCAGCTGACGCTGCTGTCGGTGGGACTGACCGTCGTCGTCGGGGTGCTGATCGTCCTGGACGAGTGGCTCGCCGCCGGCCTGGTCCTGATCGTGGCGTCCCTGTGCGACGTGTTCGATGGGTCCGTGGCTCGCCACCGAGGCGAGGTGCGGCGTTCGGGGGCCTTCATGGATTCGGTCCTCGATCGGGTCGCGGACATGATCTTGTTCTCGTGCCTGTTCTGGAACCTCGCGAGTTCCGGTGAGACGCTCGCGGCCGCGCTCGCCCTCGTGACGCTCGTCGTGAGCCTGTCGGTGAGCTACGTCCGCGCTGAGGCCGAGGCCGCGGGCGTGCGTCTCTCGGAGGGCCTCTTCCAGCGGCTCGAGCGGATGCTGGCGATGATGGTGGGGCTGTTGATCCCGGGCATGATGCTGCCGGTGCTCGTCTTGCTGGCGGCGCTCGGCACCGTCACGTTCGTGCAGCGGGGCGCGGCCGCCCTGCGGGGGGCCTGACGATGGGGGACCCGATCCGCGTCGGCTCGCTCGCCGAGATCCCCGAGGGCGAGATGCGTGCCTACGACCTTCCCGGCGGACGGGTCGCCGTCGCCCACGTCGAGTACCGGCTGTTCGCGTTCGACGACGCGTGCACGTACGCGGGCTGCGCGCTGTCCGAGGGGAGCTTCGACGACCGCACGGCGCAGGTCGCATGCCCGAACGACGAGAGCGTGTTCGACGCGGAGACCGGCGAACCGGTGCACGGGCCGGCGCAGGATCCTCTGCGGATCCATGCCGCGCGGGTCGTCGACGGCTGGGTCGAGGTCTGGCCGGAACCGATCGGCTGACGGCTACGACCGCAGACCGGTGACGGTCACGCTCGTTCCTGCGGTGCCGGACAGCAGGATCCGCCCCTTGGGTGTGATCGCGGCGTCGGTCGCCTGGTCGGGGGTTCCCGCGCTGTAGGAGATCCGCTTGATGCCGTCGCCGGAGAACCCGGGGTCCGGCGCCCCCGCGGTGGTGAACCGAACCGCGGCGTGGTCCTGGCTCGAGAAGGCATCGGTCGCCGTCGCGGCCACCACGATGCGGCCGTCGGTCTGGACGGCGACCCCCGTGCCCCGCGTCGAGCTGGCGCCGATCGTGAGCGTCGCGAGCCCGTCGCCCGAGAACGACCCGTCGCGGGCGCCCGACGAGGTGTAACGCACGACCCCGAGATCGTCGCCCACTCGCCCGACGGCGATCGGCGTGTCGCCGACCACGACGACGTCGACGAACTCGTCGAAACCGCTCCCGAACCCCTCGAGCACCCTGCCGTCGCCGTCGAACCCAGGGTCCAGCGCTCCCGACTCCGTGTACCGAAGGATGAACGCGTCGGAGCCGACCGCGGCGGCGATCTTGCCCACCACCACCGGTGCCGATCCCTGCAAGGCGAGGCCCCGGGTGGTCACGGCGTTGCCCGGATTCGTGACGACCCAGCCGTCGCCGCTGAACGCAGGGTCGAGCGCGCCGTCGGGCGTGAGCCGAGCGACGAACACGAGGTTCCCGGCGGCGCCGCCGGTCCCGGCCACGACGATCCGTCCGGCCGGGTCGATCGCAACCGCAGCCAGGCCTTCGTCGCCCCCGGCATCGAGCCGGACCCTGCCCGAGGTCCCGAAGGTCTGGTCGATCCGACCGTCGGCCCGGAAGCGGACCACCGCTCCGTCGGAGCCGCCGGCGTCGCCGACGACGACGACCCGTCCCGAGCGGTCGATCGCGACGTCGCGTCCCAGGTCGTCGGAGGAGCCCTCCGCATCGAAGCCCGCCCGTGCGCGACCGTCTCTGGAGAACGTGGTGTCGAGCGCCCCGGTCGTGGTCAGCACGACGACCCCCAGGTCGTCCTCGAGCCCCTGCGCGGTTCCGGCCACGGCGATCCGACCCTTGCGAACGTCCATGCCGGCACCGACCGAGGCCGTTCCGAACGTCGTCGTCACCCGGCCTCCCGTTCCGAAACCGCGATCCAGCGCCCCCGGGGCCGCGAGGAGGGATGCGGGGAACGACGTGAGCAACAGCCAGGTCACCAAGGAGACGAACGTCGCACGCACCCTTCGGGTATCGGCAGGGGGGCCGCGAGGGTGGACCCCGCGAGAGCGGCGCGGCTAGAGTCCCGCCGGACGGACGACCAGGAGGACCCGATGAGCGATGCCGTGCGGACCCGCTTCGACCTCGCGCCCGAGGACATCCCGACGGCGTGGTTCAACATCATGCCGTCGATCGTGCAAGCGGGGATGCAGCCCCTCCCGCCGTTGCATCCCGGGACGGGGGAGCCCCTCACACCGGATCTGCTCGCGCCGCTGTTCCCCGAGGCGCTGATCATGCAGGAGGTCGCCACCGACCCGTGGATCGACATCCCGGGCGAGGTGATCGACGTCTACCGGTTGTGGCGGACGACGCCGTTGTTCCGCGCGACGCGGCTGGAGGAAGCGCTCGACACCCCCGCGCGGATCTACTTCAAGTACGAGGGTGGGTCCCCGGCCGGGTCCCACAAGCCGAACACCGCGGTGCCGCAGGCCTTCTACAACAAGCAGGCCGGCGTGCGGCGGATCGCCACGGAGACCGGCGCGGGGCAGTGGGGCTCCTCGCTCGCGCTCGCGTGCCAGCTGTTCGGGATGGAGTGCCTCGTCTACATGGTGAAGGCGTCGTACGAGCAGAAGCCCTACCGTCGGATCTTCATGGAGATGTTCGGGGCGACCGTGCACGCATCGCCGTCGGACACGACGAACTCGGGACGCGGCATCCTCGAGGCGCACCCCGACTCCACCGGGTCGCTCGGCATCGCGATCAGCGAGGCGGTCGAGGTCGCCGCCACGAACGGCGACACGAACTACGCGCTGGGCTCGGTGCTGAACCACGTCCTGCTGCACCAGACCGTGATCGGCCTGGAGGCCAAGAAGCAGATGGAGCTCGCGGGAGAGCAGCCCGACGTGGTGATCGGGTGCGTGGGCGGCGGATCGAACTACGCGGGCATCGCCTACCCGTTCATGGCCGACAAGCTGTCGGGCGCGACCCCGGACATGCGGTTCGTGGCGTGCGAGCCGGCCGCCTGTCCGACCCTGACGAAGGGGAGGTTCGCCTATGACTTCGGCGACACCGTCGGGTTGGTCCCGATGATGCCGATGTACACGCTGGGCCACGACTTCGTGCCGGCGCCCGTGCACGCGGGCGGACTCCGGTACCACGGAGATGCCCCGTCCCTGTCGCTGCTGGTCAAGGAGGGCCACATGGAGGCCCGCGCCTTCACGCAGAACCAGGTGTTCGACGCGGCCGTGCGGTTCGCGAAGACGCAGGGGATCGTGCCGGCGCCCGAGCCGAGCCACGCGATCGCCGCGACGATCGACGAGGCGCTGGCCGCGAAGGAGGCAGGCGAGGAGCGCGTGATCCTGTTCAACCTCTGCGGCCACGGGCACTTCGACATGCAGGCCTACGACGACTACCTGAACGGGCGCCTGTCGGACCTCGAGTTCGACGCGGCCGACGAGGAGGCCGCCCTGGCGTCCCTCCCGGACGCCCCGGCGATCGCCTGAGTCCGATCGGGCCGCGAGGCGCGGCTACGTCTCGTAGGTCTTCGGGTCGAGGTCGAACGCCTCGGTGGCGAATTCCGCGACCCGTTCCATCACGATCGTGTAGCCGTCGCCGTTGAAGTGCAGGCCGTCGTCGGCGCGGATCAGCTTCACGTCGTCGCCGTCGCGGTAGTAGGCGGTGTAGCTGCCGTCGGGCTTCGCGAACTCGTCCCAGGTGTCGTAGAACTCCACGTTCGGCAGGTCCTCGGCCACGTCCGCGTACGTGTCGTTCAGCCGCTGGATGAACGGCCAGCGCTTCTCGTCGCGTGACACCGGCAGTCCGACCCAGATCACGTGGCCGCCCTTCGAGGTCGCGATCTTCGCGAACCGCTCCGCCCGCGCCTCGTACGCCGGGGGCCAGGCCGCCGTGCCGATCGTCGCTTCGACGGTGCCGTCGGGCGCGATCAGCGACTGGTTGTCGTTCTCTCCGAGCATCACGATCGACAGGTCGGGCCGGAAGTTCTGCACGATGTACTTCATCTCGCCGGGCCAGTTGAAGTAGTCGGCGCGCGCGAGCCCGGTCGAGATCTGGCCCCGTTTCACGACGTCGGTGAAGAACGGTCGGAAGACGCGCTCGGCGTAGTAGCCGATCCCGCCGGCGAGGGAGTCGCCGACGACCGCGATCCGCAGTCTGTCCTTGCCCGTCGGGACGCGGATGCCCGTGTCCTGCCGGGGGCGGTCGTTCTTCTTCGTTCCGGGAGACGGCGAGGCCGAGGGATCGACCGACGGGGAGACGGTCGGGAGCTCATCGACCTCGATCGGTACGCCGCCGACGTCGCCGCCCACGGCGGCGTCCGGATCGCGACCGAGCATCCGCGCGGCCTGATCGGTGGCGTCGCTCAGGAAGATCCGATCCGAGAGCCACACGACCGGACTCAGCACGGCCAGCGAGACGGTCCGGCGGATGCCCTCCGGCTGCGCCTCGGAGGAGCGCTTGAGCTCGGGTGCGTACAGCACGCCCCACCCCAGCAGGCACACGAGCATCGCGACGAAGACCCTGCCGGCCGCCATCCCACGTCGGCCCTTCGGGGGGGCGTCGATCGGCACCGGCTCGTGACCGGGCCTGGGCGCGCGGTCCTCGGGTGCGGGTCTCGGTTCGGTCGTCGTGGCCATCGCGTCGTCAGAACTGGAAGTAGATGAAGGGCGCGACCCCCCGGGGGCCGAGCGTCGTGATCACGAACAGCATCGCAGCTCCCACGAGTCCGAGGGCCCACGGCTGCATCCGGGCGAGCCGCGCCTGGATCAGCACACCCGGACGGCGCGGCGCGAACTGGGTCGCGAGGCCGAGCACGGTCCACAGGAGCACGGCAGGCGTGACCAGGGTGGTCGGCGTCGCCCATCCGTTCACGACGCGACCCAGCAGGTCGAGCGCCGTGCCCACGGAGTCGGCACGGAAGAACGCCCACCCGATGCAGACCAGCACGAAGGCGGTCAACCGCTGCGTCCACACGACCAGGGGAGTCTCGGGCGGCTCCGCGAGCACCCCGGCGGCGCGCCGGTCGCGCTTCCACTGGCCGACGGCCAGGAAGAGCCCGTGCAGCCCTCCCCACACGACGAAGTGCCACGCCGCTCCGTGCCACAGGCCGCCGAGCAGCATCGTGATCATCAGGTTCACGTACGTGCGGACCTTCCCCCGCCGGCTCCCGCCGAGGGGGATGTAGAGGTAGTCGCGGAGCCAGCGCGACAGCGTGATGTGCCAGCGACGCCAGAAGTCCTGGATCGAGCGAGCGCTGTACGGCCGGTCGAAGTTCTGCGGGAAGCGGAACCCCAGCAGCTTCGCGAGCCCGATCGCGATGTCCGTGTACCCGCTGAAGTCGCAGTAGATCTGGACGGCGTACGCGGTGAGCCCGACGATCGCGTCCGCCGCGCTGTGCCGCGACGGGTCCCCGAACAGCGGGTCGACGATCGACGTGGCCAGCACGTCGGCGATCACCACCTTCTTGAACAGGCCGCCGAAGATCAGCCAGGCCGCACCCGCCACGTCGACGTTGCGCGGGTTCCGGCGGACGTCGAGTTGGGGGATCAGCTCGTTCGGTCGGACGATCGGGCCCGCGACCAGGTGGGGGAAGAAGGCGAGGTAGAGGTACAGGTCGCCCCAGCTCGAGACCTCGAAGTCCCGTCGGTACACGTCGACCACGTAGCTGACCGCCATGAAGGTGTAGAAGGAGATGCCGACCGGCAGGACCACCTGGATCAGCGGCGGGACCCAGTCGACGCCGAGCGCGCTGCCGGTGTTCGCGATGTTGACGGTGAAGAAGCCGTAGTACTTGAAGTACAGGAGGGGGGCGAGCGTGGCGGTGACGCCCAGGCCGACCGCCAGGGTCCGGCGGCGCTCGTCGGTCTGCCGTGCGACCGCGAGCGCGGCGAGCTGGCTGATCGCGCTGACGCCGGCGAGCAGCACGACGTAGTGCCAGTCCCACCAGCCGTAGAAGACGTAGCTCGCGACCAGCATGAACGCGGTCCACGCGCGGCGGTCCGCGTTCAGCAGCCAATGGCCCAGGAAGACCAGGCTGAAGAAGATCGCGAAGTCGGTCGTGGGGAAGAGCATGCGGACCGGATGCTAGCCGACGTCGACGACGGGGTTCCTCATCGAAGCGATGCACGCCGCGCCGCCAGGAACCGTCGCTCCGCGTCGTTCGTGACCAGCTCCAGCGCACGTGCGTAGGCGACGTCCGCCTCCGACGTGCGTCCGAGGCGTCGGAGCAGGTCGGCTCGGGACGCGTGGAACAGGTGGTAGCCGTCGAGGGGACCGGCGAGCGGCTCGAGCATCGTCAGGCCGGCGACGGGACCGTCGGCCATCGCCACCGCGACCGCCCGGTTCAGCTCCACGACGTGGCCGGGTGCCATCGCTGCGAGCGCCCCGTACAGGCCGGCGATCTGCGGCCAGTCGGTGTCCTCGGGCCGCGGCGCGCGGGCGTGGCACGCAGCGATCGCCGCCTGGAGCTGGTACGGGCCGGGGCGTCGAGCAGCCAGCGCCTCGTCGAGGACCCGAAGACCCTCGTCGATCATGTCGTGGTCCCATCGGGCTCGGTCTTGGTCCTCAAGCAGCACGAGGTCACCGGCGCCGTCGGTCCGGGCGTCGCGGCGTGAGTGGTGGAGCAGCATCAGGGCGAGCACACCGCGGATCTCCGGCTCTCCGGGCTGCAGCTGGTCGAGCACCCGGGCGAGCCAGATCGCCTCGTCGCAGAGTTCGGCTCGCAACAGATCACCTCGGGTCGCGGCGTAGCCCTCGTTGAAGATCAGGTAGACGACGGCGAGCACCCCACCCAGGCGCTCGTCGAGCAGCTCTCGGGGCGGGACCCGGTAGGGGATGCCGGCGTCGCGGATCTTGCGCTTCGCGCGCACGAGCCGCTGGGCGACGGTCGGTTCGGAGGTGAGGAAGGCCCGCGCGATCTCGGCGGTCGACAACCCGCCGACCGTGCGGAGCGTGAGCGCGACCCGCGACTCCACCGGCAGGGCGGGATGGCAGCACGTGAAGATCAGACGGAGCCGCTCGTCGGGGATCTCGTGCACGTCGTCGCCGAGGCTCTGCAGGGCCCTGAGCTCCTCGGCCTGCGCGGTCTTGTCGATGCCCGCGGCGTCGCGTCGGAGCCGGTCGATCGCACGGTTGCGGGCGGTCGTCACGATCCACGCGCCCGGGTTGTCGGGTACACCGCGTTCCGGCCACGTGCGCAGGGCGATCTCGAATGCGTCCTGGACGGCCTCCTCGGCCCGATCGAAGCTCCCCGTGGCCCGGATCAGGGCCGCGACAGCACGGCCCGCCTCATGTCGGAACGTGCGGTCGACGGCCCCGCGGGCCACGGCGGTCGGCTCAGCCGGCGTCGGGCCGCTCCGGGAGGACCGCGATCGGGCGGACCTCGATCGTGCCGTAGCGAGCGCCGGGGCACCGGCTCGCGGCCTCGATCGCCTCGTCGAGGTTCGAGGTCTCGATCAGGTAGAAGCCACCGAGCTGCTCCTTCGTCTCGGCGAACGGGCCGTCGGTGACGACCGTCTCCCCGGTGGCCGCCCGGACCGACGTCGCCGCCGCGGTCGGCTCGAGCGCTTCACCTGCCCGCATCCAACCCTTCTCGACGAGCCAGTCCGTGTAGTCGAACCAGGCCTTCATCGCCTCGGCCTGCTCGGCCTCCGATGCGCTCCCCATGGCCTCGTCCAGCGCGCGCTCATCGCCGTAGATCAACAGCAGGTACTGCACGATCGTCCCCCTTCCGCGGGCGGTCCTTCGCCGCCCGTCACCCTAGCGACGAACGCCGACGTCGGTCGTCGACATCCGTCCTGGGGAAAGTTGGCTACTCTCGGGTTCCGAACCACCGCCGAGACTCACCGTTCCTGAGGAGGTCCGCCCGATGTCCCGCGAATCCGACTGGCACGTGTTCGACAAGGCCTGCGACGTGACGGCCATGGCCGTGAAGGGCGCAGCTCAGAACCAGAGCGTCACGCCCGCCTACGTCGGTGACGTCTTCCGCGAGGTGCACCGCGCCCTGCGGGAGGTGGCCGACGCGATGGAGTCGGGGGATCAGAAGGCGGGCTTCTGAGGCCGTGAGCGGGACGGGCGGCCGCGACGCCGCCGCTGCCCGTCGTGCCCTCGTGCGCTGGTACCACCCGCGGCGCCACGCCTACGCGTGGCGCCGCTCCCGTGACCCGTACCGGATCCTCGTGTCGGAGGTGATGCTCCAGCAGACGCAGGCCGCCCGCGTCGAGCCGATCTACGGGTCGTTCGTCGAGCGGTTCCCGACCGTGGAGGTGCTCGCCGGAGCTTCCCGCGCCGACGTGGTCCGCGCGTGGGAGGGCTTGGGCTATCACAGGCGAGCGGTGGCGCTCCACGCAGCGGCGCAGGCGATCGTGTCCCACCATGGAGGGCAGGTCCCCGCCGATCCGGCGGCCCTGCGTTCGCTACCCGGGATCGGGCCGTACACGGCGTCGGCGGTCGCCTCGATCGCCTTCGGCGCCCCGCTCGCGGCGGTCGACACGAACGTCCGCAGGATCGTCGCGCGGTCGCGGCTGGGTGCCGAGCCCGACGAGGTGGCGCCGACCGTGCTCACCGCACTTGCCCAGGAGGCCTGCGACCCGGATGACCCTGGTGCCTGGAACCAGGCGATGATGGACCTCGGACGCGAGGTGTGCCGAACCCACCCCCGTTGCGGGCTGTGTCCCCTGGCCCGTGCATGCGCGTTCCACGCGGCAGGCCGCGAGGGTCGGCCGTCGACGCGACGCCAGCCGCCCTTCGACGGCTCGCTCCGGCAGGTCCGCGGCGCCGTCCTCGCGATCCTCCGCCGGGAAGATCGCGCGACCGCCACGCGGCTCGCCCGTGACACGGGTCACCCGGTCGCCCGCGTGCGCGAGGCGCTCGACGGGCTGGCGCGCGACGGGGTCGTCGAGCCCGGCCCCCGCGGGACCTACCGCCTGCCCTCCTAGCTCACCGCACGAGCCTGGGGATCACCTCGCGTCCGACCCGCTCGAGCGCGCCGGCGACGTCCTCGTAGGACATCCCCGGGTAGTGCAGCCGAAGGACGATGTCGGTGTCCCGATCGGCGAAGCGTTCGGCGAGCGGCTCGAGCGCCGCGGCGACCTCCGTGTCCGTCCCGCCCACCAGGGCGCTCCGCGCCGCGTCCTCGTCGGGGAGCGACGGTTCGTAGCCGTCGTGCTCGGGCGTGTCGTGGCCCTGCCCCCACGCCTCGTAGCACCCCCAGGCTTGGACGACGCCGTCGCGGACCCTCGACCATGCGTCGCCGTCGTCGGCCACGAACGCGTTCTTGAACAGCACGAACCGCTGCCCGGCAGGGTCCTTGCCCGCGGCACGGGCCCCCGCGTCGAGGAGGGGCAACGCGTGGTCCAGGAACTCCAGGTCGTCGCCGTCGGTCAGGTGCCCGTCGCCGATCTCACCGGCGCGTCGCAGGGCCGCGTCCACGTAGCCGCCGAGCAGGATCGGCGGGCCTCCCGGCCGCGCGGGGGGAGGCGAGACGCGGATCCGGTCGTACCGGAACGCCTCTCCCTCGAACGAGAAGCGTTCCCCTCGCCATGCACGCCGAAGGATCTCGACCGTCTCGACGTGACGGGCCAGGCGCTCGGCGTACGGGATCCGGAGCATCCGGAACTCCTCCTCACGCCAGCCGAGCCCCAGCCCCAGCAGGAGCCGTCCGTCGGAGAGTTGGTCGACGACCGCGGCGTCCTCCGCCAGCCGGACGGGATCGTGCAGGGGAGTGAGGATCACACCGGTGCCCAGCTCGATCGTGGAGGTCGCCGCGGCGAACGCTCCCAGCATCACCAGCAGCGACGGGAGGTAGCCGTCCGACGCGCCGTGGTGCTCGCTCACCCACGCCGAGGTGAAGCCCACGTCCTCCGCCAGCCGGACGAGGTCGACCATCTCGCGGTACTCGCGAGCGAAGGTCCGCGACGACCCTGCGGACACCTGTCCCGTGAACAGCCCGATCCCCACGCGAACGCTCATGACGCGGACGATACGACGGGTTGACGCCCGGAAGGGAGCCGCCGTAGGGTCCCGAGCATGCGAATGAGAACCATTCTCGGAATGACCACGATCGTGGCGGTCATGTCGGCGTTCTCGGTTGCGTGCGGCGGCGGGTCGGGGTCCGGCGACGACGGCCTGCGGGTGGTGGCGGCTGTCTACCCCCTCGAGGAGGCGGCGACCCGCGTCGGCGAGGATCGGGTATCGGTCACGGCTCTCACGCCGCCCGGTGTCGAGCCGCACGACCTCGAGCTCACGCCCGGCGATCTCCAGACGATCGCCGAGGCCGATCTGGTCCTCTACCTCGGGGGAGGGTTCCAGCCGGCGGTGGAGGACGCGATCGCCTCGGCGGCCACCGGGGTCACGGTCGACGTCTTGGCGGCGGCAGGCGATCGGACGACCCTGTTGACGGACCCGGACGGTGAACTGACGAACGATCCCCACCTGTGGCTCTCGCCCGCCCGGTACCTCGATGTCGTCGCGGTGGTCACCGACGCGCTGTCACAGGCCGATCCCGTGAACGCCGACGCGTACCGTGCGGCGGCGGTCGCGTGGTCTTCCGCCCTGGAGGCGCTCGCCGGTGACTTCGAGGTGCTCGACTCGTGCGTGCGGGACCTGCTGGTCACCGGACACGAGGCGTTCGGGTACCTCGCGGCCGACCACGGACTCCGGCAGGTCGGCATCTCCGGGGTGTCACCGGAGGCCGAACCCGGTCCCGGACGGCTGGCGGAGATCCGACAGCTCGTCGAGGATGAGGGTGTGACCACCGTCTTCGCCGAGGAGATCCTTCCGGCCGACGCCGCCGAGACGATCGCGGCCGAGACGGGGGCGGAGGTGGCCGTGCTCCATACGATCGAGACGCGGACCGAGGAGCAGCGCGAGGCCGGTCTCGACTACGAGGGGCTGATGCGCGAGAACCTCGCGGTGCTCACGGAGGGGCTCGGCTGTGGCTGAGGCGGCGCTCGACCGGAAGGCGCCGCTCGTCGAAGGCCTGGGGCTCGGGTTCGGCTACGCAGAAGAGCCGGTGCTGACCGACGTGGGTATCGCCGTGCACCCCGGCGAGTTCGTCGCGCTCGTCGGGCCGAACGGCTCGGGCAAGTCGACGCTCCTGCGCCTGTTGCTCGGGACGCTGCGTCCCGACACCGGGACCGTACGGCTGTTCGGCGAGGCGCCGAGCGATCTGGCCGATCGGGGCCGGCTCGGGTACGTGCCACAGCGGCCGGTGATGGCATCGGAGACGCCTGCGACGGTGCATGAGATCGTCGCGGCGGGCCGGCTGGCGCGACGAGGCTGGTGGCGTCCGCTCACCCGCGACGACCGGCGGGCGATCACGCACGCGCTCACGTCGGTCGGGCTCGAGGACATGGCGGACCGTCCGGTGACCGAGCTGTCCGGGGGGCAGCAGCAGCGTGCGTTCATCGCTCGCGCGTTCGCGAGCGAGCCGGAGCTGCTGGTCCTGGACGAGCCGACAGCGGGGGTCGACGCCGAGTCGCAGGTCCGGTTCCGCGAGTCGATCGTCCACCTGATCCGGGAGCACGGGGGCGGGGTCCTGCTGGTCTCGCACGAGCTCGCGGCCGTCGCCGACGTGGTCGACCGCGTGATCGTCCTGAAGCGCACCGTGGTGTTCGACGGCCCGCCGTCGGAGCTCTCGGCGGCCGGCGTGTCGCTCGGCGTGCACCGCGAGGATCTGCCGCTGTGGCTCGAGGGGCTGGCATGAACCTCGCCGTGACGCTGCCGCCGCCGTTCGACCTGCCCTTCATGCAGCGCGCCCTGATGGCGAGCCTCGCGGTGGGGGTGTTCGCGCCGCTGATCGGGATCTTCCTCGTCCAGAAGCGGATGGCGCTGTTCGGCGACGGGATCGGGCACGTCGCGTTCGCGGGTGTCGGGGCGGGCGCGGTCGCGGGGTTCGTCTCCGAGACGTGGGCCGCGCTCGTCTTCGCGATCGCGGGTGCCTTGGCCCTGGAGTGGCTCCGGTCGCGGCGCCGCGCCTCCGGGGACGTCGCCCTCGCGCTCCTCTTCTACTCGGGGATCGCCCTCGGCGTGGTCCTGCTGTCGGCCGCCGACGGGTACGACGCGAGCCTCCTCGGCATCTTGTTCGGCCAGCCCCTCACGGTGACGGATCGCGAGATCTGGACGATCGCGGGGCTGGGCGCCCTGATCGGCCTGGTCGTGCTCACCGCCCGTCGCGCGCTGTTCTCGGTGGTGACCGACGAGGACTGGTCGCGCACCGCAGGGCTGCCGGTCGGGGTCCTGAACGCGGCGCTCGCGGTCCTGACCGCGTGCGCGGTGGTCGCGGCGATGCGGATCGTCGGGATCCTCCTGATCGCGGCGCTCATGGTCCTGCCCGTGGCGAGCGCCCAGCTCGTGGCGCGCTCGTTCGCCGGGACGATGCGCTGGTCGGTCGGGATCGGCGTGGGATCGGTCGTCGTCGGACTCACCCTTTCGTACGTCTGGGACGTCGCCGCCGGGGGCACGATCGTGCTGGTCGCGGCCACGCTGTTCGCGGTGTTGGCGGTCCTCACGCGACGCGCCCCCCGGGCGCTCCGGCAGGAGGAGCACGGGTGAGCGTCGACCCGCACGCGACGGCGACCGAGCGTCTGCGAGCGGCCGGCCACCGCTACACGGACCAGCGACGGCAGCTCGTGGGACTCCTCGCCGAGGAGGGCCCGCTGTCGATCCCGCAGATCCTCGCCGCGCGCCGCGACCTGAAGCAGAGCTCCGTCTACCGGAACCTCGCCGACCTGGAACAGGCCGGGGTCGTGCACCGGGTGGCGACCGACGAGGAGCACGGGCGCTACGAGCTGGCGGAGGACCTGATCGGCCATCACCACCACCTGATCTGTTCGAGCTGTGGGCGCGTCGAGGACGTCACGATCGGGACGTGGCTGGAGTCGTCGATCGATCGGTCGCTCGACCGGCTGGCCGCGCGCGCCGGGTTCGCCCGCGTCCGGCACCGGCTCGACCTGATCGGCACCTGCCGGGACTGCGCCAGTGGGGCGGCTACGGGGTGAGGTACGGGCGGTCGGGGACCGCGATCTCCTCGATCGACTCGGCGGCGACCAGCACCTCTCGACCGACCGGATACACACGCCCCTCGACCCGGATCCAGTCGTCGGCGTCGTACGCGCCCGGGGGGACACCGACGACCCGGACGCGCGCGACCGTCGCATCGGCGACGCAGCACGTCACGATGTAGCGCGCGAGGAGGAGCTCGTCTGCCGGCAGCCCTTCGCCCTCGGTGACGATCCCTTCGAGCGTGATCGCCTCGCCTCCCCGCTCGGTCAGCTGTTGCAGCGCGGCGTCGAAGCTCTGCGCCGCCCCGACGTCGACGAAGTCGAGCTCGCCGGTCACGGCCCGCGCGGTCGCGCCGATCCCGCTGCCGGCGAACGACGACCGGCGGTCGACCGAGTACGTCCCGAGCGTGATCGGCGGAAGCGCGAGCAGCAGCACGGCCGGCGCGGCGATCGCGCCGAGCGTCCACGCCTCCCGACGCGTGAGCACGTCGGGGTGGATCGTCCGCGCCGAGGCGAGCCGGCCGATCGCGGCCACGGTGAGGATCACCGCGCCGACCGGCACGAGCCAGTCGGTCCGCGTCGACAGGTACAGGCCCGATCGTCCGGTCAGCAGCAGGAACCAGAACAGGGCCGCCCACAGGGCCAGCGCCGCCGCCGCCCCGACGCGCACCGGGCTCCAACGTGCGGCGGCCGCTACCTCGGGCGGCGAGGGTGCGAGCGTCGTCTTCATCCCCAGATCACCTGCATCCACATCGTGGCCACGAGGGTCGACGCACCCACGGCGATCACCGTCGTCCGCAGGAAGCCCTGCGAGTACGTCCCGACGTACAGGGCCGAGAGCTTCATGTCCACCATCGGGCCGAACACCAGGAACGCCAGCTGCGCCGACGGCCCGAACGCGACGAACGACGCGGCGACGAACGCGTCGGACTCCGAGCACAGCGACATCAGGTACGCGAGCGCCATCATCGCGACGAGGCTGAGGATCGGGAGGTCCGCCACCCGGTCGACGATCGACTGGGGCACGAAGGTCTGGATCGCGGCCGCGAGCAGCGCGCCCAGGATCAGGAACCGGGCCATGAACACGAGGTCGCCGGTCAGGTGGCCGAAGAAGCGGCGCCAGCGCGACTCGGTGTCCTCGACCTCGTGGGCCTCCAGGTCGCCACGCGGGCGCAGCAGGTCCTGCGGTCGCCGTGCCCCGATCACCCATCCGACCACCATCGCGACCAGGAGGCCCAACCCGAGGCGGCCGAGCACCATCAGCCACAGCGTGTCGCGGCCCCGATACGCGACGGCCGTTGAGGCGATCACGACCGGGTTCACGATCGGCGCGGCCAGCATGAACGTCACCGCGGCGCTGGGCGCCAGGCCCTTGCGAGCTAGGCGCCGCGCCACCGGGACCGATCCGCACTCACACACGGGGAACGCCATGCCCGAGATCGCCGCCGCCGGCAGCTGGAGCGATCGCGGGAGCCGGGCGATCTTCGCGAACGCGGACGAGGGAACGAACACCTCGATCCCGGCGGATACGAGGGCGCCGAGCGCGATGAACGGCATCGCCTCGACCAGGAGCGACCCGAAGATGATCACGAGGTTGCGCAGCCACGGGGTCGCGCTCCCGTCGACGGTTCGAGCGGCGACGGCGACCAGGACCAGGGCTCCCGCGACCAGGAGCCATGTCCGATCCCGTGTCGCCCGGATCGTCTGGGCCATCAGCAATACCTCCCGAACCTCACCGTGAACGAGGGGAACGTATCGTCGAACAGCGGGGTGCTGAGGTCGCCGGCCACCTGGGCTGCCATCGCGTCGGCCACCTGCTGTGACGTGATCGCCTGGGCCGCAGCGCTCTCGGCGTCGAGGAACAAGCCCCCCGCCGCCGCGCCTGCGATCACGGGTTCCGAGGTGCGGAGCGTGCGCTCGATGCGCTCGGTGAGCTCACGATCGTCGATCGCGTCGGCGGCCGCGAGCGACCCGGTGGCCGTGACCACGATCGCCGCGTCAGGCACCCGCGCCTGGATCACCCGGACGATCCGGCTCGTCGCCGCGTCCATCGCCCCTACTTCGCCCACGAGGGTGACACCGAGCAGGTCGGGAGCGTCCCCGCTGCCCCATCCTTGCTCGAGGAGTCGTTCGACCTGTTCCACCGGGTCTCGCCGGTCGACGACGACCGTGTCGTCGTCCTCGCTCCCGTACCAGTTCCACCCGATCAGGCCGCGATCGGTCGGGTCGGCGGCGACCATCCCGACGAGCGCCTCACCGCCGGTCGCTTCGTCGAGGTCGTCGCCCAGCGCGGCGATCACCGTCCCGGGCGCCCTCGTCGAGAACGCCCGTGCGGGGCCGTCCTCGGTCCCGAGGATCGCTCCCGTGATGCCGTGCTCCGACGGGAGGCCTCCGGTGCCGATCGTGGCGGCGACCGCGGCGGGGTCGAGCGGGACCGACCCGGGCTGCGCGGGTCCGGCAGCCACGTCACGGCCGGTCCCGCCGGAGGTGGCGGTGGTCACCTGCTCGAGGAGCCGGACGGGCTCGACCGCATCCTCGATCTCGGGCATCCCGACCCCGCGCCACACCACGATGACCGTGAGCGGCGAGGTCGCACCGGGTCGCACCGCATCCCGGATCGCACGCCCGCTCCGGACCTCGGGGAATGGACGCTCGAACCCCATCAGCGGCTCGAGCGTGGGCGCGATCTGGTTCAGGGTGAGATCGTCGGGGAGCGCTCCACCCGTGAAGGCGGGCCCGAGGAACACGACGGGGACGGTCATGTCGCGCCGCTCGGTCGAGGGCCAGGCGACGCCGAGGTATCGCACGACGTGCGACGTCACCGTCTGTTCGCCGGTCACGCCGAGGACGTCGGGGGAGCGCCCTTCGTAGAAGCCGGCCGTGAGCAGGTCGCGGGTTCCGGGGTCGAGCGAACAGAACGGAACCGGATCGGTCCGTTCCTCCTCGGCGTCGCAGCTGTTGCCCACGCAGAAGGCGCGAAGCGCCGCCGCGGGCACCGCGATCAGCCCCAGGACCAGCAGCAACGTCGCCAATCGACGCTCGACGATCACCGCTCCACGCTACCGCCGCGGACCACGATCGGTTGTCGTTCGGTCGGCCCGTCGGGTGTCATTGACGTCGTCATGCACACCTCCCGTCGGTTCCTCCTGCCCGCGCTCGCCCTCGCCGCGCTCGTCGTGCCACTGCTCGTGCCGGCGCCGGCGCCGGCCCAGACGAACGACGACGACCTCGTCCGGTCGGCCTGCGCCGTCCCGAAGCCGCTGCTCCGCCGCACGATGCTCGGATGGAGTCCCGACCGGGGGGCGGAGCTGTCGTGGATCCCGAAGGAGCCCGATTTCGTGGGTTCTGGGCTGCCGCACGTCGGGCCCTGGGACTACATCCAGCACGTGCCGATGTTCTGGTACGGCCCGGGGCACATCGCGGCGAACGGCGAGGTCGATCGGACGGTCACGATCGCCGACATCGCGCCCACCCAGGCCACCTTGCTCGGGTTCGACGGGTTCACCGCGCCTGACGGGAAGGTGATGACCGAGGCGCTCGCGCCCGGCGCCGGGCAGGACCCACCGAAGCTGATCGTCGTGATGGTGTGGGACGCGGGCGGCATCAACGTCTTGGAGGAGCACCGTGAGATGTGGCCGTACACGGCCTCGCTGATCGAGGACGGCACCTGGTACTCGGACGCCTACGTGGGTTCCTCGCCGACCTCGACCGCGCAGATGCACGCGACGATCGGCACCGGCGCGTTCCCGATCCATCACGGGGTCGTCGGACACCACTTCAAGATCGGGGGCGTGGACGCGACGCCGTGGGAGCTGGGACCGAACTACCTCGTGGAGCCGACGTTCGCCGACATCTACGACCGGGCGATGGACAACGAGCCCGTGGTCGGCACGATCGCGACGGCCGACATCCACCTCGGGATGATGAGCCACGGCGCGTTCTGGAACGGAGGGGACCGCGACGTCGCGATCACGCGCTCCGCGGCCAGCAAGCGCACCTTGACCGACGAGGGGAACGAGTGGAACCTCCCGAAGGACCTCGCTCCCTACTACACGCTCGCCGGCTCGGCGAACCAGGTGACGGGGTTCGAGCAGGACAAGGAGGAGCTCGATCGCGCCGACGGCAAGCAGGACGGGAAGTGGCGCGAGAACGACATCGAGGAGCTCCTCCGAGGCTTCGATACACCGGCGCGCACCCCGTACCAGCAGCGGGTCGTCGAACGGGTCCTCACCGACTTCGAGTTCGGCCAGGACGACGTGCCCGACCTCGCCTACGTGAACTTCAAGCAGATCGACTACGTGAGCCACGTGTGGTCGATGAACTCGCCCGAGATGGCCGACTCGGTGAAGGTCCAGGACGAAGCCATGGAGGCGTTCGTCGACTACCTGAACCGCGAGGTCGGTGAGGGGGAGTGGGCGATGGTCGTCACCGCCGACCACGCGTCGATGCCCGACCCGGCGGTCTCGAAGGGATACCAGATCTCCACCGGCCCGATCGAGGTCGCGATCCAGGCCGAGTTCGATACCGACGACGACGACATCAAGGTCGTGTCGCTGGTGCAGCCCGCCCAGGTCTTCCTGAACGAAGCCGAGCTCGCGGACAACGGGTTCACGGTGGCCGACGTCGCCCGGTTCGTCGCCGGACTCACGAAGGCGGACACGGCGGGCGGCGGGGTGAGCCCGCTGCCCGGAACCGAACAGCAACCCGCGTTCCAGGCGGTCTTCCCGAGCGAGATGCTGTTCGACCTGCCGTGCCTGCCCGAGGGCGCCGACTTCGCGTCGAGCGCCGTCTGAGGCGCCGCCGAACGGCGCGCGCCGTCGGGTAAGCTCCGGCCCATCCCGGACCCTCCGAAGCCTGGTCCGGCGTGCCTCGAGGGGAGATCACGCGAACGATGGCAACGACCGAAACCGTCACGACCGACGCCCGGACGCCGGCAGGCGACGGAGGTGAGCGGACCGGCATCCTCGGCTCCTGGTGGGTGATCGGCGGGTTCGCCTTGCTGATGCTGCTCGCGCTCGGCTGGAAGTTCATCGCCGACCCCAGCCTGTCGGCTCCCACCCGTGACCCCGCTTGGTACACGTGGCGGGCCCAGGTGATCTTGGAGTCCGACCCGGTTCGGGTCGTCCAGGAGTGGGGGCCGAACGGGCTGTTCGCCGGTGGGTACCGGATCACGGTGCCGCTGGCCGGCGCCCTGCTGCAGCAGGTCGTCGGGATCGACCGCTACACGTTCAGCGCCTTCCTGATGATCGGCCTGCCGCTGCTCACCGGGCTCGCGCTCGGCGCCGCGCTGTTCCGCAGCCGCAAGGACCCCGTCGTGGTCCTCACGACGATCCTCGCGACCGTCGCGCTGTTCCTCACGACCCCTTACGTCGGGTACCTCGACAACATCACGGTCCTGTTCCTGCTCTCGCTGATGATCCCCTTCATGCACGAGGCCCGGACCTCGTGGGGCGCCCGAACGGCGTTGTTCCTGATCGGGATCGCGGCGGCGTTCACCCACCCCACGACGTGTGTCGTGTTCGGCGTCGTGCTGATGGCCGTGTTCGGGTTCCACTTCCTCACGAGCCGGTTCTCCCTGGGGGCGGCGCTGAAGGCCGACGCGCCGATGCTGATGTCGGTCGGGTTCGGCATGGTCGCCGGCCTCGCGTCGTGGGTCGTGGGGATCTGGGGCAAGCCCGCGAGCCTCGCCGAGGCCGCGCTGCCGCCGCCCTACACCGCGAAGTTCTTCACCGACCGACTCGTCGAATGGATCGTGTCGCTCCAGCCCGTCGTGATCGTGCCGTTCATCGTGATCGCGATCGTCTCGACGATCCTGCTGTCACGTCGAACCCGTGAGCCCGCGCGCACAGAGGATCAGGTCTCGATCTGGTGGCTGATCGCGTTCGGTGGCATCGCGACCGTGGTCACCGGCGCCGAGATCCCCTACTACCGGTTCATGAACGCGTCCGCCGCGCCGATGGCGCTGGTCGGCCTGGGCGCCTACGTCGCGATCCGTTGGGGCCTCCGCCGGACGGGCGCGATGAAGATCGTCGGCGTCGGCGTGGCGTTCGTGACGGTGGCCTCGCTCGCCTTCGTACTGTGGGACGGGCTCGAGAACCGATGGGTGTCGGAGACGAACCAGTGGGCGAACCAGGACGTGCGGACGTCGCTCGCCGCGGTCAACGAGGTCGTCGACGCCGCCGGAGAGCGTCCGAACGTCCTCGTCGTGAACTACAACGACTCCGACGACCCCGAGACCCAGACGAACACTGGCTACGGCTGGTCGAAGACCTACTCGAACGTGTTCCGCACCGGGCTCCCCGGCGAGGCGATCGATCGGTCGGTCACCTACTTCGGCACGCTCGAGAACTTCCTCGTCGGGGAGCGCACGCTGTCGAGCTCGGGCAGCGAGGGGTACGACGACACGTCGCGGAACCACTGGTGCGAGGCGTTCGGTGGCCCCGACGAGATCTGCGACCCGGACGAGAAGAAGCCCGAGGACTTCGTCCCGAGGTTCGAGGAGTTCCCCGACGACCCGGTCGTGTTCATGATCGGGCAGTACTACGGCGGCCTGTGCAACGGCGAGACCGATTGCTCGGACGAGCTCCAGCAGCAGAAGCTCGACGCGGCGTTGGCGCAGGGCGTCGAGGTCGGCCCCGACGTCGTCGTGATCCAAGGCGACGGTCTGTGGTCGCCGCCGGCCGACGTCGTCGAGCGGGCGCAGGCTGCAGCCGCACTGGAACTCGAGAAGTTCCAGAACCACCCGGGGCCCTTCGACAACCTCGGGCAGAACCTGCTGGTGGTCGCGATCCTCGCGCTCCTGCTGGTCGTGCCCGGCTGGCTCGCGTCGAACTGGCTCGAGATCCGCAGCGTCCCGGATCGGCTGGCCCTGATCCCCGGGATGTCCGTCATCTTCCTCCTGCTCTCGGGCATCGCGGTCCTCGCCGTGTGGCGCGGGTCGCTCACGACGTCGAAGGGCTGGGTGATCGTCGCCGGTGCCGTCGCGATCGGCGCCGCGCTCCGTGTGGCCGACGCATGGCTCCGGCGGCCGCTCGAGAAGGTCGCCGGGTTCTTCAACTCGATGTTCTCCGCCTTCTCGAATCGGGACTTCTCCGTCCTGATGGGGGTCCAGTTCCTGGCGCAGGCGGGCCAAGGCGTGGTCCAGGGAGCGATCGCGAAGTCGCTCGCGTTCGGGGGGCAGCAAGGGTTCGACGTCCAGAACCTGCCCTCGGCGACCTACCTGTTGACCGTGGTGCTCGCGCTGTACCTGCCCTACACGATCATCTCCCCGTTCGTCGGGGTGTTCATCGACCGGTTCCCGCGCCGCCGGGTGATCTGGTGGGCCGACATCGTCACCGCGGTCGTCGTCGTGGCGGTCGGGGCGTTCGTCCTGCTGCCGCTCGGCACCGATCAGACGGAGGGCAAGGCCTTCGCGACCGGCGCCCTGATCTTCGGGCTCCTCGCGGTACAGGCGTGCGTGCGGATCGCTCTGGCGGTGAAGTCCGCGGCGCTGCCCGACGTCTTGGCGGGGAAGGACCTCCTCCAGGGCAACGGGCTGTCGCAGGCGGGCGGCGCGTTCCTGCAGGTCGTCGGCATCGCCTTCGGGACCGTGGCCGCCGGCATCCTGCCGCCGTGGATCCCGGTCGTGGTCGGCGCCGGCGTCTTCGTGATCGGCAGCTTCGTGGCGACGCAGCTGAAGCACGCCGAGGCCCACGCGCACACGACCACCTTCGCCGAGGAGGCGTCGCAGGTCCTCAAGAACGTGTGGGCGGGCGTCAAGGAGGTCGCGAGCCGCGCCCCGGCAGCGCTGGGCCTGTCGTCGTTCCAGATGCTCCGCTACCAGTTCTGGGGTTTCGGCCTGTTCACCTTCGGCCTCTACGCGAAGAACCTCGTGCAAGGTGGCGACTCCGACACGCTGTCGCTCGTCTTGTCGGGTATCGGTGGGCTGATGGGCGGCGTGCTCGGCATGTTCGTCGCGCAGATCTTCAAGGACAAGGTTCCTCCGGTGCGCCTGTTGCTCACGTCGATGGTGCTGCTCGGCGTCGGGACGCTGATCGGTGGCCTCCTGCTGTCCGTGATCGGGTTCGCGATCATGCTGTTCATCGGGTTCTTCTCGTTCTTCGTCGGGAAGATCTCGGCCGACACGATCATGCAGCAGTCGATGCCCGACGACTTCCGCGGGCGAGCGTTCGCCTTGTTCGACATCGCATACAACCTCGGCTACATCGTGCCGGCGTTCATCCTGTACCTGATCTGGGTCGAGGACAGCTCCTCGACGACGCGGCTGATCCTGCTGGTCTCGGGCGCCGTGTTCCTGATCCTGACCTTCCTGATCGGGGGATGGGCGCGACGGATCCGCGATCAGTTCGCCCCGCAGGACGATCTGGTGGGCGAGGAAGCGGCCGAGCTGGCCGACATGACGGACTGACCGGTCAGCAGCCGAGCGCGTCGAGCTGGTCGGTCAGGTCGCCGAGCAGCTCGGCGGTGTCCTCCTGGGCCTCGTTGGCCTCGGCGAGCGCCGCGAGCGTGTCCGCGAGGTCATAGGCCTTCGCGGCGGTCTCGGTGTCGCCGGCGGCCTCGAGTGCATCGGCGTCGGCCCGCACCTGGTCCGACGTCCGCTGGAACGCGTCCGTGCGGACCGCCAGGTCGACCGGGATGTTGTCGCAGACGTCGGCCGCGGTGACCTCCGCGGGCGGGCCGCTCGAGGTGTCCGTGGCCCCAGGCGTCGCGGTGTCGTCGCCACCCCCGCTCATCAGCAGCACGACGGTCACCGCGACGAGCACGAGGGCCAGCCCGATCGCGAGCCCCTTGGGCGCCCGCGGCTCGCGGCGGTCGGTCGGGTCCATGAGCGAAGCCTACCGCCGACGTCGACGCTCGGTATCGTCAGCGCGATGGTGGACGTGGTGAGCGCCGACGGGACCCGACTGCACGCCGAGGTCGACGGCTCCGGGGAGCCGGTGACGATCTTCGCCCACGGGCTGACGAACTCGTGCATGGAGCTGGCGCCGTTCACGCCGTTCGCGCCCGGCACGAAGGTCCGGTTCTGCTTCCGGGGCCACGGGCACTCCGAGGCGCCCGAGGTCGGGCGCTACGGGTTCGCGGACTACGCCGCGGACGTGCGAGCGGTCACCGACACGTTCGGGGCGACGCGCGCGGTCGGGACGTCGCTCGGCGCCGGTTCGCTCACACGGGTGATCGCGGAGGAGCCCGACCGGTTCGACCGGCTCGTGTTCCTGCTCCCGGCCGCGCTCGACGAGCCGCTCGAGGGGCACCCGCTCTCGCAGCACACCGCCGACCTGCTGGAGACGCTGCCGAAGGACGAGGCGATCCGTCGGGCCCTCGAGGATTCGGGCCGCGAGGCTGCCTACGAGCGGGCACCCGGGCTCCGCGAGTACGACCTGCTGCTGTGGCAGGACCTCGATCCGGTCGGGGTGGCGCGTGCGATCCGGGGGATCGTGGGCGAGGTCGCGGTCTCGGACCGCGAGCGGCTGCGGGCGGTCGACGCTCCCGCGCTGGTGATCGCGCGCGAGGGTGACTCGCTCCACCCCGCTAGGGTCGCCTACGAGATCGTCGATCTGATGCCGAACGCCGAGCTGGTGATGCTCGCCTCCGAGGAGGACCTGTTCGCGTCGATCCCGGTGCTCGTCGAGCGCGTGGCGCGGTTCCTGGCGTGACGACCCGACGACACGACCTGATCGGACCGGCGCTGGCCGCCTCGGCTGGCATCCTCCTGGCGATCGTCGTGATCACCGGGAAGCCCGCCCTGGGCGGGGGGTTCCCGTTCACGCTGCTCGCGTACCGGTTCGCGGGGACCGCGCTGATCCTGACCGTGGTCGCGCTCGCGACCGGCCAGGGGCTGCGCCCGGCGTCCGGTGAGGGCCGGGGGATGCTCGCGGCCGGTTTCTTCGGCTACGGCGTGGAGTCGGCGCTGTTCTTCAGCGCCCTGAACCACGGGACGGCCGCCGCCGTCGCCCTGCTCTTCTACACGTACCCCGTGTACACGATGCTGGTGGCCCTCGCGACCAAGCGGATGCCGTCGAACCGGTCGCTCTGGCTCGCGCTCGCCGCGGCGATGTTCGGGGTGTCGATCCTCGTCGCGGGCGGTGGGACGCTGGCGCTCGATCGGATCGGCGTGGTCCTCGCGCTCACGTGTGCGCTCGGCTACACGCTCTACATGACCGTGACCGACCGCGTGCTGCAGCGCTCGCATCCGATCACGGGCGCGATCTTCCTGGCCTCGGGAGCCGCGGCGATGAACCTCATGCTCGCGCTCGTGAGCGGGTCCTTCGAGTTCCCCGCCGGGTGGGACGAGTGGCGCCCTATCGCGATCATGGCGATCGCGACCGCGACGGCGTTCGTGTGCGTGCTCGGCGCGATCAAGCGGATCGGCGCGGTGCGGACGTCGATCATCGCGGTGTCGGAGCCGCTCGCCGTGGCGCTCCTCGGTGCGCTCGTCCTCGATGAGTCGCTCACGGTCTGGATCGCGATCGGCGGCGTCTTCATCCTGACCGCCGGTGTGATCGCCACGCTCGCCCGCGGTGCCACGCGCGTCGTCGAGCCCGATGTCTGACGTGCTGCGGTAGCGTTCACCCCATGACCGCGGACCTCTACTCCCACGACGCCTATCTCTCCACGTGTGACGCGACCGTGACGGCGGTCACGGATGAGGGCGTCGTGCTGGACCGCACCGTGCTGTACGCACGCGGCGGCGGGCAGCCCGGTGACACGGGCGTCCTCCGGTGGGATGGCGGCGAGGCCCGTGTCGCCGACACCTTCCGGTCTCGCGAGACGGGGCATCACACGCACGCGCTGGAGGACCCTGCGAGCGCGCCGGCGGTCGGCGTTGCGGTTACCGCCGAGATCGACTGGGAGCGACGCCACACGATCATGCGCACCCACACCGCGCTGCACTCGCTGTCGGGCATCGTCTACGCGGACTACGGCGCGAAGGTCACCGGCGGCAACATGGAGCCCGGCGGCGTCGCCCGGATGGACTTCGAGCTCGACGCGATCAGCAAGGAGTTCGGCCGGGAGGTCGAGGAGAAGCTCAACGCTCGTCTCGCCGAGGATCACCCGGTCCACGTGAGCTTCGTGCCGCGCGCCGAGGCGCTGTCCGACCCGGATCTGATCCGTACGAAGGCGAACCTGATCCCCGAGTCCGTCGACCCGATCCGGGTGATCGACATCGAAGGGCTCGACAAGCAGGCCGACGGCGGCACCCACGTCCGTTCGACCGCTGAGGTCGGCCGGGTCCGCGTCGTGAAGACCGAGTCGAAGGGCAAGGCGAACAAGCGGATGCGGATCGAGCTGGTCGACCCGTGATCACCCTCAGCCTCGTCGAGGCCCTGCTGATCGTCGTGGTCGTGGTCCTGGTCGGCGTCGTGATCCGGAGGGTCACCGAGAAGCGATGAGCGAGCCCATCACCGATCGCACACCGCGCGACGACGGCCTGTCGATGCCGGCGGAGTGGGCGCCGCACGAGGCGACCTTGATCGCGTGGCCGACGCACTCCCGCGACGACCTGTGGGGGGATCTCTTCGACGATGCCGCGCGCGAATACTCGACGGTGGCGAACGCGATCGCCGACGCCGAGCCCGTGGTGATGATCGTCGACCCGACCCAGGTCGACGAGGCTCGGCCGTTCCTCTCGTCGAACGTCGAGCTGCTCCCGCTCCCGATCGACGACTCGTGGGTCCGCGACAGCGGCCCGATCGTCGTCACCGACGGGAACGGGCGTCGTGCGATGGTGGACTTCTCCTTCAACGGCTGGGGCGGCCGCTACCTCCCGTGCGACCGGGACGACGCTCTCCCGGCCGCGCTCGCCTCGCACTTCGGGATGCCCCGGTACGTGGCGCCCCTCGTCCTCGAGGGCGGCGCCATCACGGTCGACGGCGAAGGGACGCTCCTCACGACGGCGTCGTGCCTGCGGAACCCGAACCGCAACCCGGGCCGTTCGCCAGAGGAGATCGACCGGGTGCTCCGCGACTACCTCGGCGTGGACACGGTCCTGTGGTTCGCGCAGGGCTGGTCGGCGTCCCGCGACACCGACGGCCACATCGACGGCATCGCCCTGTTCACGCGCCCGGGTGAGCTGCTGCTGCTGAGCCCGTCGGATCCGGCCGATCCGGACCATCGGCTCTCTCTGGCGAACCGCGAGGTCCTGGCTACCACCCCTGACGCGAAGGGCCGCACGATCGAACCCGTCCCCCTCGATCCCGGACGACTCGTCGACATCCCCTACGCGAACGTCTACCTGGCCAACGGCCTCGCGATCGTGCCCGGCGGCACGGCTTCCGACGAGGTCGCGAAGGAGCAGGTCGCGGCCGCGTTCCCCGATCGCGAGATCGCGCAGTTGCAGGCCCGCGCCCTCCACGAGGGCGGCGGTGGTCCCCACTGCATCACGCAGCAGATCCCGCTCAGGTGAGCAGAGCCCCGAGCGCCACGAACGCCAGGTACACGATCGCCGCGCCGGCCGTGAACACCAGCCGGAGCTGCCGTGGGATCGGCGACCGCCCGAACGCGAAGTAGAGCAGCGGACCCACGAACGGCACCACGAGCACGATCAGCATCCACCGCGCCCGATACGGGATCGCGACGCTCTCCTGGCGCATCAGGTCCCACATCGCCACCGCCACCCACGACACGTAGATCACGAACGGCAGCAGGTACCCGTACAGCCCCAGCAGCATCGACCCCCACGAGGTCGAGATCGGCATGCCCATCAGCGTCGGCTCCTTCGCCACCTCGGGCCCGGATGCCGGCGTGATCGCGTCGACGGGGCGGATGTCGTACGTGCCGGGAACGGTCTCATCGGGGATCGAGGGCCGCGGCGGCGCTCCCTCCGGGTCGGGCATCGTGGGTTGCGGTCCGGGGATCGGCTGATCCCGGTAGTCGGGCAGCGGCCCGTCGGCCAGCAGCCTCGGTCCCAGCACGGTCCACGGCGCGATCGCGCCGCCGCCGGCCGCGTTCGCGCGGAACCCGTCGCACGCGAACAGCGCCTGGATCGCTGGTGGGCTGCTCGTGGTGGCCTCGTTGCCCGCGAAGCAGTCCCCCCCGGCGGTCGGGCCGGCCAGGGCCAGGTCCGCGACGCCGCTCCGTCGCACGACGTTGTCGCGGACCGCGTTGTCGCCGGTCGGCCAGAAGCGCTCGTCGGGCGTCGGGATCAGCACGATCCCGTAGTTGGGGTGGTCCTCGACGAGGTTCCCGGTGATCAGGTTCTCGAGACCGCCGGACACGATGATCCCGTTGCCGAACGCAGGCGCCCACTCCCTCGACTTCATCGGGGCGTCCTCGTACGCGTTGTCGTGGACGTGGTTGCCGGCGATCAGCGTGTCGCGCTGGGGCGCTGCCGGCTCCGAGTCGAGCGTGTTCGGCACGATCCCGGCCGCGTTGTCACGCCACTCGCTGTTCACGATCGAGAGGTTCCCCCCCGCGTTCGTCCCGGAGTAGCCGAGCAGGTTGTGCTCGGCCAGCACGTCGTCGATCACGGCGTCGCACGGGTAGCAGCCCCCGATGGAGAAGCCCGAGTGCGGCGATCCGCTCGCGTAGGAGTGCTCGAACCGCCCGTACCGCGACGCGAACGCGTAGATCCCGCGGTCGCCGTTGTTGTGGGCCGTCACGTAGGACGCGCGATAGCCGAACACCCCCGTCCAGGACACGCCGTTCAACAGGTAGTTGCGCGTCGTCAGGTTCTCGACCACCACCCCGTCGGCCTCGATCACCGCGATCCCGTTCGCCAGCTCGAACCCGCCGTCGAGGATCGTCTCGTTCCTGTCGAGCCCCCGGATCGTCAGGTATGGGACCTTCACGGTGAGCGACTCGCGGTAGACACCGGGATCGACCAGGACCATCCCGCCGGGCTCGGATCGGTCGACCGCTTCCTGGATCGTCGGCGCATCGGACGGGACCCGCACCACGTCGCCGAACCCGCCGGGCACGGGCTCCCGGCCGGGACCAACGTGCTGCGCGGAGGCGCGCGGCGGGGCGGTCAAGACGAGGGCTCCGAGCAGGAGCACGATCGCGGGAACCCGTCGCATCATCGGCGCGGACGCTAGCACGCGCCGAGTGAGCGCCCGGTCGCTGCCCTCGTTGGTGGGATAGTGGCCGGCGTGACCCCCGAACGGCTGACGAGTCTCGACGCGAGCTTCCTCTACCTCGAGACGCCCGTGATGCACATGCATGTCGCGGGCGTGTCCGTGGTCGGGCCCAGGGCGGACGGGCCCCTCACCTACGAAGACGTCCAGCGGGTGGTCGAGGCACGGATGCACCTGGCGCCGCGCCTGCGTCAGCGCGTGTTGCCTGTGCCCGGGAACCTGGCACGACCGCTGTGGGCCGACGACGAGCGGTTCGACCTCGATTTCCACCTCCGACGCGCGGCGATCCCGTCGCCCGGTGGGCGCCTGCAGCTGGAGCGCGCCGTCGGCCGGGTGCTCTCTCGCCCGCTCGACCGCTCGAAGCCGTTGTGGGAGCTCTACGTGTTCGAGGGGCTCGAGGGCGGGCGGACCGCGGTGCTGCTGAAGATGCATCACGCCCTCGCGGACGGGATCGGCGGCATGCTGATCGGCTCGACGCTGTTCGACCTGGAGCCCGACGCGCCGCTCGGACCTCCCCCGAAGGAGACGTGGCGACCCCATCCGCTCCCGTCGCGTGACGACCTGGTCCGCGATGCCGCGCGCGAGATGGTCCTGCACCCCGCCGAGGCGATCGGGTACGCGGTACAGACGCCCGCGCGAGCTGCTGCCGCGATCCAGCGGACCCTGTCCGGCGTGGGGTCGGTCGCGGGGATGGGCGTGACGCCGCCGGGACCGTTCGACGGGCAGATCGGGCCGGCGCGGCGTTTCGGGACCGCGGAGGCGTCGTTCGAGCGGTTCAGGGCGATCAAGTCGACGCTGGGTGGCACCGTCAACGACGTCGTGCTGACCGCCGTGGCGGAGGGATTGCACGAACTCCTCGCCGTGCGTGGCGAGCCGACGAAGGGCCGTCATCTCCGCGTGATGATCCCCGTCTCGGTCCGCTCGAAGGCCGAACGCGGCGATGTCGGGAACCGGGTGGCTCCCGCGATCGTCGACGTCCCCGTCGGGCGGATGCAGCCGACGAGCCGCTTGGCCAAGGTCAGGAAGGCGACGGAGACACTGAAGTCCTCGCAGATGGCCGTGTCGGCTGACTCGATCATCGGGCTCGGCGCGTACGCGCCGCCGGCGCTTCACGCCATGGCCGCGCGGCTGATCTCGCGCGGACGGTGGTTCAACCTGGTCGTGTCGAACGTGCCGGCGCCGCAGGTACCCCTCTACATCGCCGGCGCGAAGCTCGAGGCGAACTACCCCGCGATGCCGCTCGGGGAGACGTCGGGGCTCTCGGTGGCGTGTACCTCGCTCGGCGGGACGATGGCCTTCGGGCTGACCGCGGACTGGGACAGCGTCCCCGACATCGACGTGCTGGCGCGTGGGATCGAGCACGGCGTCGACGCGCTCGAGACCGCTGCGAAGGCGAAGCGTTCGCGGTCGGCCGCTACCTGATCTCCTCCGCGAACCAGTCGGCCACCTCCGAGAGCCATCGGCCCGGTGCCTCGAGCTGCGCGACGTGGCCGAGGTCGGGGAAGATCCGCCCGCGCCACGACGGGTAGCGGTCGAGCACCGCTTCCGCGTAGCTCGCCGGTACCAATCGATCGCGCCGCCCGTGCAGCAACAGCACGGGGCACCGCACGTTGTCGAGGGCACGGGCAGTCAGGTCCGGACGCCGGCCGAGCGCCAGGACCGAGCGGGTCGCCTGCTCGAAGGCGGTGACGGCACCTGGATCGTCCTGGTGCTCCCGGACGGCCTCGACGTGCAGCTGCGAGACGTCATCCGGGATCGAGTCGGGGTCGGCGGTCGTGATCCGGAAACCCAGCCGGACGAGGCGTTCCGCATCCAGCGATCGGACGCGCGTCGTGGCGAGCGCGGTCCCCAGCACCGGGACGTCGTACAGGGCCAGGGCGGCCGCGAACGACGGATGCTGCCAGACGCGGCCCACCTTCGGCAGCGCCGGACTGGTGAGGACGAGCCCCGCCAAGGTCTCGGGAGCGACGGCCGCCTGCAGGATGCCGATCGCGCCGCCCATCGAGTTGCCCACCACGACCGTGGTGCCCGTGGCGAGGGTCCGGACGAAGCCGTCGAGGGTGCGGCGCAGATCCATCACCCGGGCGCCTCGTCGGCCGAGCGGGGAGGCCCCGAACCCGGGGAGATCCAGCGCGAACACCTGCCCGAGGCCGGCGAGCCCCGGGGCGACCCGGATCCAGTTCTGGTGCAGGCCCCCGAGCCCGTGCACGAGCACGAACGAGGTCTCCGACGGTCCGTCCCATCGTCGGTACGCGACCGGCCCGTCGAGATCGATCCGCCTGAGCTCGGGGAGGTCGAGGCCCATGAGGCCAGCGTATCCGTCGGGCCAGCGTACGCCGGGAATGTTGCCCGGACCTGCGGCGTTGAACTGAGCGAAGGGGGACGCCGCATGGCGGATCTGCACGCCGGGGCTCGTGAACGGCTTCACAAGATCTTCACACGGTCCCGGCTTTACAGATCCGAGGGTAACCCCCTACGATTGCGTCGAGCGGCTGAAGCGTTTCGGCTTCCGTGTGCCCTGAACCCGTCGGACGCTCGCGACGAACGAGGAACGACCCCGAGTTCCCGAGGACCGGTTCGACACGCCCGCGTGTCGCGGCGGCCTCGAGGAGGAGAGTGATATCCGTGCCGGAGCCGGCGCGTCCCCTGGGGACCGACGATGCTGACGATCTTCGCCTCTACCTGGAGGCGGCGGCCCGCGAGCCGCTGCTCACCAAGGAGGAAGAGGTGGAGCTCGCCATGACGATCGAGGGCGGCAAGGAGGCCGAGGAGCGCTTGCGCGCCGGCCGTCTGCGGTCCGAGAAGTCGATCGCGAAGGCGAGGGCCGACGTCCGCAAGGCGGAGGCCGCACGCCAGCGATTCATCATGGCGAACCTGCGTCTGGTCGTGTCCGTGGCCCGCAAGTACCAGGGCCAGGGCCTTCCCCTGCTCGACCTGATCCAGGAAGGCAACATCGGTCTGATGCGCGCCGTCGAGCTGTTCGACTGGCGCCGCGGGTTCAAGTTCTCCACGTACGCCACGTGGTGGATCCGCCAGGGCATCACGCGCGCGATCGCCGATCGTTCGCGCTCGATCCGTCTGCCCGTCCACATCCACGACCGCCTGCGCAAGCTGAACCGCACCCGGTTCCAGTTCGCGCAGTCGATGGGTCGCGAGCCCTCCCGCGAGGAGCTGGCGAAGGCCCTCGACACCACGGTCGAGGAGATCGACGACCTGACCGAGATGGGTCGCCGCGAGCCCCTGTCGCTGCAGTCGCCCGTCGGCGAGGACACCGAGCTCGGTGACCTGATCGAGGAGATCGACTCCGAGGCCGGGTTCAACGAGGTCGAGGACCAGCTACTGCGCGAGGAGATCGGCGACGCGGTCGACAAGGTGCTCGACGAGCGCGAGCGCCATGTCGTGGCCCTGCGTTACGGGCTCGAGAACGGCCAGCCGCTCAGCCTGCGCGAGACCGGCAAGGTGCTCGGTCTGTCTGGTGAGCGCGTCCGCCTGATCGAGCGCGAGGCGCTGCGCAAGCTGCGCGACTCGAACCTGATCAACGCGGTGACGCTGGGCGGGTAGCCTCCCGCGACGCCCGAGCGTCGAAGAGCCGGCCTTCGGGCCGGCTCTCGCGCGTTCACGGCCGGTCACCCGGCCTGCGGGCCCATCGGCCGTGTCGACGCTGCCCCGAAGGGGGAACCTAGAGACAGGAGGTGATGCGCTTGGCCTCGACCATGGGGGTGGTGCCGAGCGACGTCCAGATCGCCGCGCGCGACGCGACGCTTCCGGGCATCCTGTCCGTTCCCGATGAGCCGCTCGGCGTGGTGCTGTTCGCTCACGGGAGCGGCTCGAGCCGTCTCAGCGATCGGAACCGGATGGTCGCCGAGCGATTGGTCCGGACGGGGTTCGCGACGCTGCTGTTCGACCTGCTCGACGAACGCGAAGCCGCGGACCGCTCTGCGGTGTTCGACATCCCGTTCCTGGCGACGCGTCTCGAGGATGCGTCGCTCAACGTGCCGGCGCTGTTCGACGGGTGGCTCCCGGTGGGCTACTTCGGTGCGAGCACCGGGGGTGCCGCGGCCCTGTGGGCCGCCGCCGAACTCGGTCCTCGGATCGGAGCCGTCGTGTCCCGCGGTGGACGTCCCGACCTCGCAGCCTCGCACCTCGCGCACGTCCGGGCGCCGACCCTGCTGATCGTCGGCGGCCGCGACGACGTGGTGCTCCAGCTGAACCGCGAGGCGCAGGCGAAGCTCCGGTGCACGAACGATCTCGACGTCGTGCCCGGCGCGACGCACCTGTTCGAGGAGCCTGGTGCGCTGGAGCGCGTGGCGGACCTCGCTGCGGGCTGGTTCCTCGCGCACCTGGGTCCGGCCGCCTAGCGACCGAGGTCGAGGGCGGCGCGGAGCAGGCCGATCTGGCTCATCGCGTCCTCGATCGTGCCGTCGAGGACCATCGCGAGCGCCTCGTCGAACGGCGTCCACCGGACCTCGATGTCCTCGGTCCCGTCGGGAGCGGCCTCGCCGTTGGTGACACCGGTGGCGAGGAACAACGTGCCGCGTTCGTCGCTGAAGGAGTCCTGCAGCGCGAAACGGCACAGCACGCGCCAGGTCGTCGCGGTCGCGCCGGTCTCCTCGCCGAGTTCGCGTTGGGCCCCGGCGAGCGGGTCCTCGTCGAAGGGGACGCCGCCCTCGGGCAGCTCCCAGGTCCGTTCGTCGAGGGGGTAGCGATGTTGCGACACGAGCGCGACGCGGCCCTCGTCGTCGATCGCCACGACGCCGACGGCGTGGGACTTCGGATGCACGACGCCGTAGATCCCGGGGGCACCGTCGGGACGGACGACCTCGTCGTGCCACACCTCGAGCCAATCGTTCCCGTAGACCGTGCGGCGGGAGCGGCGGTCCCAGGGTCCGACGCGCGTCATGCGGGCTCTCGCTCGGGGACGCGGACCGCGCGGACGACGATGACGGCCAGGGTGGTGAGTGCGACGGCCGCGGCAAGGGCCAGGAGCCAGGCCGTCGGGGACGCGCCGGCGAGCGACCACGCCGAGGCGTCGCCGGAGAGGCCGGCTTCCCCGAGTTCCACCCGGACGATCCGCCAGTCGCCCGGCGAGCGAGCCTCGGCGATCGCGATCCCTTCGGTGACGTCGCCGTCGAGGTCGACGATCCGGAACGGGACGTCGGCACAACGCTCCTCACACATCTGCGACCCGAGATCGGTCCCGATCTCGATCTGATCGACCTGGCCGGGCTCGAGGTCCCGCCACTCCGCGATCACCTGCTCCGAGACCTCGTCGGGCGCGTAGAGGTCGGGACGGCCCGCGGCACCCTGGTTGAGCGACATGAGCCAGCGCTCGACGATCCCCTCGGGCCGCTCTGCCTCGGCGGAACACGCGACGAGGAGCGCGAGGAGCGCGAGGCCCAGCTGCAGGCGACGTGCCGTCACGTCAGCACCGCCTCGTCCATGGCGACCAGGTCCTCCGCGTTCGTCTCCGGGACGAACAGCCAGGCGACGACCATCGCGGGGGGCAGCATCGCGACGGTGACGAGGGAGACGGCGTCGCCGATCGAGCCGACGGGACCGCTCACGTGATCGCCGAGGAGGCCGACGACGAGGGCGCCGAGGACCCCCCCGGGGATCTCGAACGCGTTGCGGCACCACGCCGACGCGCGGGACCGGACGTACGTCGGGAACGGCTCGGTCGAGAACGCCGAGGTCATCGCTACCGACCCCAGCGCGAAGAAGATGCCCAGGCACAGCACCGGGAGCATCCACACCGGGTCGGCGATCTGGAACATCGCGCTGCCGAACACGAGGGCCCCCGTCATGTACGCGAGGAACGCGAGCTTGCGGCCGATCCGGTCCATCAACCGCCCGGCCACGATGAACCCGAGCACGCCGACGAGCCCGGCGGCCGCGAGGTACAGACCCGACGTCGACACGCTCAGACCGACCTCCTGCTGCGCGTAGTAGGCCCACCAGAAGGCGGCCGCGGAGACCACGAAGTAGCGGAAGAACGTGACGAGCCCGACGGCCAGCACGGTACCGCGGTACGCGGGACGCCAGGCCTCGCGGAGCGAGGCGTGGTCCAGGTGCTCGCCACGCTCATCGGCGCGGACCGAGGCGTAGCGCTCGGTCTCGCGCATCCCGCGCCGGCCGATGAAGATCAGCACGAGCGGGATGAGCCCGACGACGTAGAAGGCCCGCCACCCCAAGACGGTGTCGGTCAGGCCCAGGAACGCGAGCACGCCGACGAAGATCCCACCGAGGGTGTTCATCGACGTGACGATGCCCAAGGCTCGCCCGCGTCGGCGCCGCGGGAACTCCTCGACGACGATCGTGATCGCGACGGCCCACTCCGCACCGATGAAGACCTGGGCGCCGAACTGCGCGGCCGTGAGCCACAGCAGCCCCGGGGATAGGGCGGTCAGCGCCCCCGCGATCGTGTAGCCGGCGATCGTGATCAGGAGCAAGCGCCTGCGACCGATCCGGTCGGCCTGCGCGGCGAGCCAGAAGGCCACGACGGCCCCGAGGGATGTGATCGCGCGGATCCAGCCCGCGTCGGTCTCGCTCCCGCCCAGGTCGCCCAAGACGAGCGCCAGGACGAATGCGAGCACGAAGTTGTCGTAGCCCTCGAAGAAGGTCGCGCTGGAGAGCAGGAACAGGAGCTTGCGCAGGTAGCGCGTATCCGTGACGGGCTCCTCGGCCTCCCTTGGCGCGGCGGGTGGTGTGGTCACGTGGTCGCCCCCGCCAGCCGCCGCGCCCGGGTCACCTGCTCGTCCAGGGCCACACGGAGCCGTTCGAGGAACGCTTCGGTGCGCTCGTCTTCGCCCGGTGGTGCGATCGGGGCGCCGTACGCGAGTCCGAGCCCGGGGCGCCACGGACGGCGGTAGGACCTGCCCCCGCGCGGCCAGCGCGCCTGGGTCCCCCAGATCCCCACCGGGACGATCGGCGCCGCGGTCGGCACGGCGATCCGCGCGATCCCGCGGCGCATCCTCTGCAGCCCCCGCGTTCCCCCCTGGTCGTCGACCCGCCCCTCAGGCGCGAGCGCGGTGACCGCCCCTTCGCGGATCGTGGCCACCGCGGTGTCGAGCGCGCTCGTGTCACCTCGTCCTCGGGCGATCGGGATCTGGTCGTACTTCCGCAGGATGAAGCCGATCACCGGCCGATCGAACAGCTCCGCCGCGACGAGGAACCGCATCCGTCGCCGCACCCGCCAGACCGTCTCGAGCCCGAGCGCGGGGCCGTCCAGCACGCTGACGTGGTTGAACGCGATGATCACCGGTCCCGAGCGCGGCACGTGCTCCCACCCTTCCGCCCGGACCCGGAACAAGATCCGGACGATCGGCATCAGCAACGGGATCGTGACGCGCCACCACAGGCTGAACTCGTCGCCACGCACGGCCCGGATGCTACGCGGCCGAAGGCCTCAGCGGGATGTTCACGGGTGGGCCGGACGGATCACCGTGCGGACCACCTCGCCGGCGAGCATCGCGCGGAAGGCCTCGTCGAGTGCATCCTCGGTGAGCGGCGCCTCGCTGCTCACCATCGCGTCGAGGTCGAGCGCACCGTCCAGGTACCAGCCGACCCACGTCGGGAAGTCCTCGTCGGGGATCGGGTCCCCGCCGTCGGTGACGAGGAGCGTCGCCTTGTTCGGGTACGCCGCGCCGTCGGGTCCGTCGCCCCACGCGAGGGCGATCTCGCTCCCCGGCGCCGGGACACCGATCGCAACGGCCTCGCCCGAGCGGCCCAACATCGCGACGGCCTGCGCCACGACCGACGCGTTCCCCGTCGCCTCGAACGCCACGTCGACGCCTTCGCCACCGGTGAGTCCGCGGACCTGCGCCACGGCGTCGCCGCCCGAGGCGTCGACCACGTCGGTGGCGCCGAGGTGTCGCGCCGTCTCGAGCTTGGCCGCTACGAGATCGACCGCGATCAGCCGGGAGGCGCCGGCGATGCGGGCGCCCTGGAGGGCGGCGAGCCCGATCCCGCCGAGGCCGATCACGGCGATGGTCGCGTCCGCCGGGACGGTGGCCGTGTTGATGGCGGCCCCGACCCCGGTGGAGGCGCCACATCCCAGCAGGCACACCCGGGACAGGTCGGCCCGCGGATCGACGGGGATCGCCTGTTCGGCGTGGACGACGACGTGGGTCGCGAGCGTTCCGAGACCCAGGGTGCCGACGAGCGGCGCCCCGGTCCGTGCCACGCGCATCCGTGGCGGCTGGGACCATGCGTGGCCGCAGCGTCGAGGCTGACCTCGGCCGCAGGCGCGGCACCTGCCGCAGGGCACGGCCCAGGCCAGCACGACGGGATCGCCGAGGGCCACGCGATCGACGCCGGCGCCCACGGCCTCGACGTAGCCGGCGCCTTCGTGGCCCAGGAGCATCGGGAACGGCTCGCCCCAGTTCCCATGGTGGATCGCCCAGTGATCCGAGTGGCACACGCCGTTCGCGACGACCCGGACGAGCACCTCGCCCGGGCCGGGGTCGTCGATCTCGATCGGCTCGACCCGGACCGGCGCACCGAGGTCCTCGACGATCGCCCCCCATCCCTGCCGTGTCATTCATCACCCCAGTCGGCCCGTGGCTCGGGCCGCCCATCGACGGCCCGCTGGATCGTGTCGAAGATACGTCCCTCTCCCATCTGCGCGGTCAGCCCGGCCCGGGCGAACGTGTCCCGGACGCTCCCGAGGAGTTCGGCGAACACGAGCGTCACGCCCTGGTCGCGCAGCTCGGCCTCGAGTTCGACGAGCATCCTGGCGGCGGAGGCGTCCACGTCGGTGAGCCCTGCGCCGTCGATCACGACCCAGGTGGCTCCGCGACGCCGGACGTGGCGTCGCAGACGTGAGCGGAACCGCTCCGCGTTCGCGTAGAAGAGCGGGGCATCGAACCGGTAGACGAGCACGCCCTCGTCGGTCACCGCCGTCGAGTGCCGGGCGACGTCGTGGTACCCCTCCCGCCCCGGCACGCGGCCCAGCACGGCGTCGTGCGGGTCGCTCTCGCGCCGGACGAAGTCGATCAGCGACAGGGCCATCGCGACCAGCACACCCTCGAGCACGCCGATCAGTGCGACCCCCGTGAGTGCGGCTGCGGCGATCACGAACTCGGTGCGTCGCACCCTCCAGAGGTGCTGGAGGTTGCCCACCTCGATCAGCCGAGCGACCGCGAGCGTCACGACCGCGCCGAGCGTGGCGGTCGGGACGTCGCTGAGCAGCGGTGTGAGGGCCACGAGCACGAGCAGCATCAGCGCCGCCGCGGACAGGCCCGCGACCTGCGAGCGCGAGCCGGTCGACTCCGCGACGGCGGTGCGGGCCGCGCTCGCGCTCACGGTGATCCCGCCGGTGAGACCGGCCCCCGCGTTGGCGACGCCGAGCCCGATCAGGTCAGCGTTGCCGCTCACCGCGTACCCGCCGCGAGCCGCGAACGCCCTCGAACTCACGAGGGTGTCGGCAGCTGCCAGGAGGGCGATCGCCCCGGCGGGTCCGAGGAGCGAGCGGACGTCGGACCACGAGACGTCGGGCACGGTCAGCGGCGGGAAGCCTCTTGGGATGTCGCCGAGCACGGCCACCCCACGTCCGGTGAGGTCGAAGACGACGACGAGGAGGGTCGCGCCGACGAGCGCGAACAGGGCTCCGGGGTACGTGGGCCGCCACCGCCGGATCGCGAGGACGACCGCCAGGGTGGCTGCCGCGACCAGCACCGTGGCGACGTTCGCCTCGCCGAGCGAGCGCAGGACCTCCGCGTACACGCCCAGCGTCGAGTCCGCCTCGACCGTGATCCCGGTCATCTTCGGGAGTTGGCTGGCGATCACGACGACGGCGAGACCGGCCTGGTATCCGAGCAGGACCGGCTCGGACAGGAGATCGGCGGCGAACCCGAACCGCAAGATGCCCGCTGTCAGCAGGATGAGTCCGGCCATGATGCTGAGCGCGGCGGCGAGCGTCGCGTACCGGACCGGGTCCCCGTCGGCCAGTGCGGCGACCGAGACCCCCAGCAGCGCCGCGGTGGAGGCATCGAGCGCGATCACGAGCTGACGCGACGACCCGAACACGGCGTACGCGAGGAGGGGGACGACACATGAGTACAGCCCCGCGACCGGCGGCATCCCGGCGACCTCGGCCATCCCCATCGACAGCGGGATCGCGATCGCGACGATGAGGACGCCCGCGGTGAGGTCACGGCGGAGCCACGAGCGACGGTAGCCGTCGAGCGACCGCAGGACGGGCCAGCGCCAGCGCAGTCCTTCGCCCTCGGGTTCCACCACGCGCTGCACCGATGCCGCCTCTCCCGTTGGTCCGCCGAGCGGCAAGTGCTAGCGTGCCGCCGGATGGACGTCCTGACCCTCCGAGACCGTGTCGCCGCTCGGTACCCCGAGTATCTCGCGGCGCTGCAGGCGATGGTCGACATCGACTGCGGCTCCTACACGCCCGACGGCGTGAACCTGGTCGCCGATCTGTGCGAGGCGCGCTTCCGCGACCATGGGTGGGAGGTGGAGCGCCGCTCGCACCTGCCCGGTGACGGCGAGCCACAGCTCGGTGACCTGCTGGTCGGCACCCTGTGGGGCACCGGTGGCCCCCGGGTCCTCCTGGTCGGTCACACGGACACGGTGTTCGACGAGGGCACCGTGGCGGAGCGTCCGTTCCGGATCGAAGGCGACGTCGCTCGCGGGCCGGGGGTGTCCGACATGAAGGGCGGGCTGTTGACCGGCTTCTTCGCGACGCATGCGCTCCAGGATGCCGGCTTCGACCGCTTCGAGCGGATCACCTACGTCTGCAACCCGGACGAGGAGATCGGCTCGCCGTTCAGCACGTCGACGATCCGTGAGCTGGCGCCGCAGCACGACGTGGCGTTCGTCCTGGAAGGCGCGAGGGCCAACGGTGACATCGTCAGCGCACGCAAGGGCGTCACGGACTTCACGATCACGTTCACGGGCCGCGCGGCGCACGCCGGGGTGGAGCCCGAGAAGGGCCGCCACGCCGTGCTCGCGGCCGCGCAAGCGGTGATCGCGCTCCAGGCGCTGAACGGGCGCTGGCCCGGCGTCACGGTCAACGCCGGCGTGATCCACGGAGGGACGCGGGTGAACGTGGTGCCGGCGTCGTGCTCGGTCGGGGTGGACCTGCGTTCGCCTTCGTCCGTCAGCCTCGAAGAAGCCGAGGCGGCGATCGCGTCGATCGCCCACACGGTGAACGTCGCCGAGGTGACGATCGACGTGGTGGCCCACGGGTGGCACCGGCCGATGGAGAAGGGACCCGAGGCGCAACGTCTCGTCGACCTGGCGATCTCGCTGGGAGCCGAGCTCGGCTTCGACGTGAAGGACGCGGCGACCGGCGGGGCGTCGGACGCGAACACGATCTCCGCCGCCGGCACGCCCACGATCGACGGCCTCGGTCCGATCGGCGGCGACGACCACGCTCCCGCCGAGTGGCTCGACCTGACCAGCGTCGTCCCGCGCACCTCGCTGCTCGCCGGGCTGATCGCGAACCTGTGAACGGCGAGATCGAGGGCTGGGCGTTCGACGAGCTCCATCCGGAGGCCTACCGGATGTTGGTCGAGGGCGTTCCAGCGATCCTGTACATCGACCGCCCGGACGAGCCCTCGGCGAACCTCTACACGAGTCCGCAGGTCGAGGCGCTGCTCGGGTTCACGGTCGAGGAGTGGACCTCCGATCAGGATCTGTGGGTCCGCCAGCTCCATCCAGCCGACCGTGACCGCGTGATCGACGCGCACCTCGTCTCGAACCGGACGGGGGAGCGGTTCCTCGAGGAGTACCGGGTCATCGCGAAGGACGGACGGACCGTGTGGCTCCGCGACGACGCCGTGCCGGTGCGCGACGAGGACGGCACGCTGCTCTTCTGGCGGGGCGTGATCCTCGACATCACCGATCGCAAGCTGGTCGAGGAGGAGCTCAGCCGGGCACGGGGCCGGTTGCAGGCCTTGATCGACCACATCCCCGCGGTCGTCTACGTGGAGTCGCCCGACGCCGATCCCGAGAGGTTCTACCTGAGCGACGCGGCGGAGCGGATGTTCGGCTACACGGTCGACGAGTGGACGTGGACACCGGACTTCTGGCTCGAGCGGCTCCACCCCGACGACCGGTACCTCGTCGAGGAGGAGGACGAGGGGTCGGACCTCACACGTGACCGCTATGTCTCCGAGTACCGCTTCCGGACGCGCGACGGCTCGTGGATGTGGGTCCACGACGAGGCAGTGTTCGTCCCGAGTGAAGACGGCGAGGGGTTCTGGCAGGGGTTCATCTTCGACATCACCGAGCGGAAGGAAGCGGAGCAGCGGCAGCGGTGGAGCCTCGAGGTGCTCCGTCAGACGCTCCAGCAGCGCCGGGAGCTCGCGCAGCGGCTCCAGCATGCGCAGGAGGCGGAGCGACGCCGGATCGCGGCCGACCTCCACGACGACCCGATCCAGGTGATGAGCGCGGTGGACATGCGGCTGCAGATGCTGACGAGCTACCCGCAGTCGATCACGACCGAGGAGCTCACCGAGATCGAGCACGACGTCCGCGCCGCGATCGAGCGGCTCCGCTCGATGCTGTTCGAGCTGCGCCCGTCCGCGCTCGACCGAGAGGGCCTCGTCCCGGCGCTACGCCTGTACCTCGAGCACACGGCCCGGACGACCGGATGGCGAACCGAGGTCCACGATGCGCTTCCTGACGACCTCGATCCCGACCTCCGGGCCGTCCTGTACCGGATCGTGCAAGAGGCGGTCGTGAACGCGCGGAAGCACGCCCAAGCGTCGAGCGTCGAGGTCGAGGTCGCGTCGGCCGCTCAGGGGGTCACGGTCCGCGTCCGCGACGACGGGATCGGCTTCACACCCGATCCTGGTGCGACACCTGAACCGGGTCACCTCGGCCTGTCGACGATGGACGAGCGAGCCGAGCTCGCGGGCGGGTGGGTCCGCGTCCAGAGCGCGCCCGGCGAGGGGACCGTCGTGGAGTGCTGGCTCCCGTTCGACGTCCGTGGGGACCGGGGGCTGGCCGATGCATGAGGATCAGGCCCGGCGACGACCGATCGCCCGCCCCGTTGCGGGGTCGAAGTAGTAGAAGCGCTCCGGGTCGAGCGACAGCGTGATCGTCGACCCCGGGCGGGCCTTCGTCCGGGCATCCACCCGGGCGCAGAACACGCAGCCGGGCGCCTCGGCCATCAACAGCACGTCCCCGGTCTCGTCCTCGGCGGCGGCCATCGTCTCCTCGGTCTCGACCGGGGGGGCGTCCACCCGGAACAGGACGTTCACCTCCGACCCCAGCTCCTCGGTGACGTCGGCGGTCACGTCGATCGTCGGGAGCCCGTCGGACCGCCAGACGCCGTGGTCCTCGAGATCGGACGGGCGGATCCCCAAGATCACCTTGCCCTCGTGTCCTCCCAGGTCGACGCCACCCGTCGGCAGGTCGAACCCACCGAAGCGGACGCGACCTCCTGCCACCGTGGCCTCGACGAGGTTCATGGGAGGCGATCCGATGAACGCAGCGACGAAGAGGTTGTCCGGCTCACCGTAGAGACGTTGCGGGGTGTCGACCTGCTGCAAGATCCCGTCCCGGAGCACGGCCACGCGGTGGCCGAGCGTCATCGCCTCGACCTGGTCGTGCGTGACGTACAGGGTCGTCGTGCCGAGCCGCTCGTGCAGGCGCGTCAGCTCGGCGCGCATCTGCACGCGCAGCTTCGCGTCGAGGTTCGACAGCGGCTCGTCCATCAGGAACGCGGCTGGCTCGCGCACCATCGCCCGTCCCATCGCCACACGCTGGCGTTGACCACCCGACAACTCGCCGGGCTTCCGCTCCATCAGAGGCTCGAGCCCCAAGATCCGGGCGGCATCGCGGACCCGCTCGTTGCGTTCGGCTTTCGGCGTCCTGCGCAAGCGCAGCCCGAACGACAGGTTCTGCTCGACCGTCATGTGGGGGTAGAGCGCGTAGTTCTGGAACACCATCGCGATGTCGCGGTCCTTCGAGGGGAGATCCGTCACCTGACGGTCCCCGATCGAGACCTCGCCCGCCGTCACCTCTTCGAGTCCGGCGACGATCCGCAGGATCGTGGACTTCCCACAGCCCGACGGACCTACGAGGACCATGAACTCGCCGTCCCGGATCTCGAGGGAGACGTCGTCGACGGCGACGACGTCGCTGCCGAAGACCTTCGTGACGTGATCGAGGACGACCCGGGCCATCAGGACTCCTTCCGTCGGCGGCCGAGGGGCGCCGACCCTCGCGGCGCAGTGTCTGCGGTGAGGCGTTCGTGGGTCAAGACAGCGCGGGCACGCGCGTGCGCCGGTCGTCCCGCACCCAGGACATCGAGCCCGAGCATGGCCGCACCCAGCACAGGCGGCGCCGACAGTCGCACGACCCGGGCCTGGGGAGCCAGCGCATGGATCCCGTCCTGGATCCGGGTGAAGAACGGCTCCCATCCGTTGCGGAAGATGCCGCCGCCGAGGACGACGTCGGGATCGAGACGCGTCATACGGAGGCGTCGGATCGCCACGTTGGCCATCAGCGCGACCTCGTCGGCCTGCCGGTCGACGAGCCCTCGTGCCACGGGGTCGCCGCCGGCTGCCTCGTGGAACACGACCGGCGCCAGGCCGGGGAGCCGATCCTCGGGGAGGTGCCGGAGGTAGAGCGCCTCCATGACCTGGTTCGGGCGCCGCATCCCGAAGTGCGCGGGGACCGCCTGGCGGAGGGAGGTCTGAGGCCCGCGTCCGTCCTGGGCACGGATCGCGTGCCACAGGGCGGCCTCGCCGAGGTCCCAGCCGCCGCCCCAGTCCCCGGAGATGCCCCCGACCGCGGGGAACCGGAAGATGCGACCATCGGGTGCCACGCCCGTGCAGTTGGTCCCGGTGCCGCACACGACGCCGACACCCCAGCTCCGGTCGGTCCCGGCTCGCAAGACGGCGAACGTGTCGTTGCGGAGCACCGGCTCCGCGACCCAGCCCCGTCGGCGGAGGCCCTTGAGGATCCGGCGATCGTCGACGGGGAGGTCGGCGCCGGCCAGGCAGAACACTCCCAGGTCGGCAACGGGCGTGCGGGAGGGGTCCATCGCGATCTCGTCGCGGACGGCGTCGACGGCCGCCGCGATCTGATCCAAGAAGGCCTCGTCCCCCGTCTCGTGGTAGCCGCCGGAGGCGACGCGTCGAGCCGCGAGGACGCGGCCGTCACGCCCGATCAGGACGGCGTCGGTCTTCGACCCGCCGCCATCGATCGCGAGGAGCGCCGGGCGTCTCACGGGAGGGTCTCCAGCTCGTCCACGGTCACGAACGAGGCGCCGAGCGCCACGAGTCCCTCGATCATGGGTCCCACCGCGTCGCCCGTGCCCCCGGGCCACGTGTGCAGCAGCACGACCGCACCGTCGCCCTGCGCACGGACACCGTCGACGGCGTCGGCGGAGATGGCCTCCCCGGTGCGCCACGCTTCCCAGTCCTCCAGCTCGACGTGCCAGTGGACGTTGCGGTAACCGCGCGCCTCAAGCTCGCTGAGGACGCGGGGGTCGTCGTGGCCCGCGCCGAAGGGGCACCGGAACCACGGCCGAGGGTCGAGGCCGGTCGCGACCTGCACGGCAGCCGTGCCGTCGTCGATGTCGTCGCCGAAACCTCCCCCGAGGAGCAGTGGCATCCGCGCGTGGTAGTGCGAGTGCATCCCGACGAGGTGCCCGTCGTCGGCGATCGTCGCGGCGGTCTCGGGGTACGCCTGCGCCCAGCGCCCCTGGACGAAGAAGGTCGCGCGGACCCCCGCCTCGCGGAGCTGTCGGAGGATCCGCTCCGCGTTGCCCGGAGGACACCACGGGCGGTCCGGGTGCTCGGCATCGAACGTGAGCGCGACGCGGAGCCGCTCGGATGAGTCAGGAAAGTTTCCTAACGAACTCATCGGGGCGAGTGTACGATGCCGGAGCCATGGGTGTGAAGGTCGCGGTCGTCGGCGGCGGGAGCACCTACACCCCTGAGCTCGTGGAGGGGTTCGTGACGCGTGGCGACCGGCTCCCGGTGGACGAGCTGGTGCTGCTGGATATCGACGCTGAACGGCTGGCCGTCGTGGGAGGGCTCGCCGAGCGTCAGCTCCGCCGGGTCGGATGGGGCGGGGTCTTGCGGCTGACGGACGATCGAAGTGAGGCGATCGCGGGGGCCGACTTCGTGATCGTGCAGCTGCGGGTCGGCGGCAACCAGGCGCGCTTCACGGACGAGACGATCCCTCTCGGGTTCGGGTGCATCGGGCAGGAGACGACCGGACCCGGCGGGTTCGCGAAGGCGCTACGGACCGTGCCGGTCGTGCTCGAACTGGCCGAGCTGACGCGAGAGATCGGGGCTCCGGGGGCGTGGTTCGTCGACTTCACGAACCCGACGGGCCTCGTCACGCAGGCGCTGCTCGACGAGGGGCACCGCGCGCTCGGCCTGTGCAACGTCGCGATCGGGTTCCAGCGGGAGTTCGCGGCCCACTTCGGGGTCGAGCCCGAGCGGGTCCAGCTCGAGCACGTCGGGCTGAACCACCTGACGTGGGAGCGCAAGGTGCTGGTCGACGGGGTCGATCGGCTGGGTGAGCTGCTCGCCGATCCGCCGCTCGACGGTGAAGAGTTCGAGGGGATGCCGATCGGGTTCATCCGTGAGCTGGGCGCGATCCCCTCGTACTACCTGCACTTCTACTACCGGACCGGCCAGGTCTTGGAGCACCAGCGGTCCCATCGCACGCGCGCCGAGGAGGTCATCGAGATCGAGGCGGGACTCATGGAGCTCTACCGCGACCCGGCGCTCGACACGAAGCCGGCGCTGCTCGAGGAACGCGGCGGGGCGTTCTACTCGGACGCCGCCGCGGCGCTCGTGGCGTCGCTCCACGCGGGGACGGGCGACGTCCAGGTGGTGAACGTGCGCAACGCCGGCGCGATCGCGAACCTCGTCGAGGACGACGTGGTCGAGGTGGCCTGCACCGTGGACGCCGACGGTGCCCGCCCGCTGCCCGTCGACCCGTTGCCTCCCGAGATGCTCGGGCTCGTGCAGCACGCGAAGGCCTACGAACGGCTCACGATCGAGGCGGCCGTAAGCGGTTCGCGTGCGATCGCCCTCCGGGCGCTGATGACGAATCCGCTCGTGCCGGACTACGACACGGCCGTCCCGCTCCTGGAAGCGCTGCTCGAGGAGAACCGGCGGTACCTACCGCGGTTCTTCCCCGAGGGCTGACCCGGATCAGGCCTGCGGCAGCTCGTCGGCGTGCGCCTGTATCTTCGCGAGGGCCTCGGCGGCATCGCGGATCCCGGCCTCGCCGTCGCGGAAGACGTTCTCCATGAAGTAGACGGACTCGCGCTCGCCGGCCGCCTCGGCGACCGGGAACGACATCCGCGCGGGGTCGAGCCGGTCGGCGTGCTCCACCGCCACCGGGAGCCTGCTGAGCGAGGGCTGGAACAGCTCGTAGCGGCTCATCGGCGGGTACTGGACCTCGGCGGGGACCCCCTCGGCCTCCATCGCGGCGCACACGACGTGGTTCGTGCGGCCGGCGAACGCCTCGGGATCGATCCGCAGGATGTAGTTGTAGAAGCTCCACCGGGTGATCCGCTCGTCGGCCGGCATCACCGTGACCCCTGTGATCTCGGCCGCCAGCGCTTCGAACGCCTTCCCCGTCTTCTCCCGCTGTGCCTGCTGGTCGGGGAACCGCCGCATCGCCTCGACCAGCAGCGCGGCGTGCAGCTCTCCCAGTCGGTAGTTGGCCCCGAACGTGTACTCCTGCTCTTCGGGGTCCTTCGCGCGACCGCAGTCGATGATCGAGTGGGCGCGCCGAGCGAGGGCCTCGTCGTTCGTCAGGAGCGACCCACCTTCACCGGAGGTCAGGATCTTCGACGACTGGTGGCTGAACGAGCCGAAGTCGCCGATGCATCCGGCGCCCGTGCCCCGCCACTGCTGGCCGTGGGCGTGGGCGCAGTCCTCGATCACCGCGAGGCCGTGATGATCGGCGATGCGCATCAGCTCGTCCATGTCGGCCATCTGGTGGCCCAGGTGCACGGGGATGATCGCCTTCGTCCGATCGGTGATCGCGGCCTCGACGAGACCGGGGTCGATGCACCAGGTCCGCTCGTCCACGTCGACGATCACGGGCAGCGCGCCGGCGGCCATCGGTGCGTACGCGGTCGCGGCGAACGTGAGCGCCGGGATGATCACCTCGTCGCCCCACCCGATGTCGAGCGCCTTGCAGGCCACCTCCATCGTCACGGTGCCGTTCATCATCAGCACGCCGTGTCTCGCCCCTTGATAGGCGGCGAACGCCTCCTCGAACGCGGCGGCGTTCGCGCCGGGTTCGGGGAACCCGCCCCACTCTCCGCCGCGGACCACCTGCTCGACGGCGGCGACGTACCCGTCGTCGTCGGTCTGAGGCCAGGAAGGGTAGGGGGTCTGGCGGACCGGGGTTCCACCGTTGATCGCGAGTCCTGCCATCGTCGTCGGCTCCTCGTGCGTACGGACGGCTGCTCGGGACCGGGCCGGGGGCAGCTCGCGCTGCCTTGACCCCTCCCGAAGACTGAGGGTAGCATCGGGAGCGATCGTTAGGAAAGTTTCCTGACTGACTGGACGCCCGTCCACGGGCCGGAGCCGGGGAGGGAGCCGACGACCGGATCGCCCACGTTCACGGCGGGGACGCCGAGCCTCCTGCGGCAGATCAACGAGCGGACCGTGCTGGAGTCGATCCGCAGGACGGGCCCCGTGTCTCGGGCGCAGATCGCGCGCGACTCCGGGTTGTCGAAGCCGACCGTGTCGCAAGCCCTCACCGCCCTTTCGCGGGCTCGCCTCGTCCGGGAGGCGGGGCGGACCTCTGGTGGCAAGGGCCCGACCGCGGTCCTGTACGAGTTGAACCCTTCGGCCGGCTGGGTGATCGGGGTCGACGTCGGCCGCGAGCACGTGCGGGCCGCCGTGGCCGACCTGACCGGCGAGGTGGTCGCGCGACGCGACGAGCGGACGCGGGCCAAGAGCAACGCGACCCTGATCGCGCAGATCGGCTCGATCGCGCGAGACGTCGCCGGATCCGCCGGCCTGCGCTGGCGGCAGGTGACGATCGTCGGGATCGGCAGTCCCGGTGTCTTCGGCGGCGAGGACGACCATCCGCTGCTGGCCCACAACCTCCCGGGGTGGGAGCGCCAAGGGCTCCTCGAGGCCGTCCGGAGCGAACTCGGCACGGAGGTCGCGTTCGAGAACGACGTGAACCTGGCCGCGCTCGGGGAGCGCTGGCGAGGCCTCGGTCGCGGGGTGGACGATTTCGTCTACCTGCACGTCGGGACGGGCGTGGGGATGGGGATCGTGCTGCGTGGGCAGCTCTACCGGGGTGCGAGTGGGGCCGCCGGCGAGGTGGGGTTCCTGCCGCTGGCTTCCCCAGACCCGAAGGACCCGGCGAACCGGCGCCGGGGCGCGCTCGAAGCCGCGATCGGCGCGAAGGCGGTCGTCGACGCGGCGCGGTCGGCGAGGGTTCGAGGCGCCACGTCGGCCGTCGCCGTGTTCGATGCCGCCCGCGATGGCGACCGAGCGGCCCAAGGTGTCGTGGATGCGATCGGGGCGAGGATCGGTCTCGCGATCGCCGCGATCGTGCCGGTGCTCGACCCGGAGCTCGTCATCCTCGGCGGAGGGATCGGCCGCAGCGCCGATCTGCTGTTGCCCCCGATCGCCCGCGAACTGGAGGCGGTCTCGCCGTTCCGTCCCCGGATCGAGGTGTCGGCCCTCGGCGAGGAAGCGGAGCTGATCGGGGCGGTGGCGTTCGCCCTCGATGCTGCACGCGAGCGGTTGTTCGCACGCGGTGACGTGCGGGGAGGGATCGCCGTGTGAGGCCCGACACGTATCGACAGGTAGGAGCAGGGAAGGAACGCGGAAGCGAGGAGGACCCGATGAGGAAGTGGACCGTGATCGTGGCGGCGCTCGCCGCGCTCGCGCTCGTGGGCACCGCGTGTACCGCGGGCGAGGACACGAGCAGCGCCCCCGCGACGATCGACCCGAGCGAGTCCCAGGAGCCCGTGACGATCACGATCTGGGGCGCGTGGACGGGCCGTGAGTACGACCAGTGGATCACGATCTTCGACCGGTTCACGGAGCAGTACCCGTGGATCACGGTCGAGCCGAAGGGTGGCATCGGTGACAACAAGATCACCGCATCGATCAACGCCGGCAACCCGCCCGACGCCGTGCTGTCCTTCGGGGTGGACAACGTCGGGAAGTGGTGCGAGTCGGGCGCCTGGCAGGACCTGAACGGGTACATCCAGAACGAGGACCCGAACGTCGGGATCGACATGGAGACGGTCTTCCCCGCTGGAGCGCTGACCTACACGAGCTACCAGGGCATCCAGTGCTCGCTGCCGTTCATGACCGACACCTACGGGCTCTACTACAACACCGACCTGGTGGAAGCAGCCGGGCTCGATCCAAGCGCCCCTCCCCAGACCACCGACGAGCTCGTCGAGTGGGCCAAGGCGATGACCGAGTTCAACCCGGACGGGTCGATCGAGACGCTGGGGTTCCTCCCGACGAACAACTCGTACTGCGGGTGGTGCCTGCCGCCGCTGGTGTTCGGCCACGCGTTCGGGGCCGACTGGCTCAACGCCGAGGGCACGGCGGCGTTCGCATCCGACCCGGCGTGGGCCGAGATGTTCGACTGGCAGAAGGAGCTCGTCGACTTCTACGGATGGGAGAACATCGACCGCTTCGTGGCGTCGCTCGGTGACGAATGGGGCGCCAAGCACGACTTCTACAGCGGCAAGATCGCGTCGTTCGTCGACGGTGAGTGGCGCAACGCCTTCATCGCCGATGCCGCACCCGAGCTGAACTACATGACCGCCCCGTTCCCGGTGTCACCGGGGAACGAAGCGGCCTACGGCTCCGGGATCGCCGGCGGTACGGTGATCGGGATCCCCGACGGCTCGGAGCACCCGGCCGAGGCGTGGCTGCTGGTGCGGTGGATGGCGACCGACCTCGAGACGATGATCTTCATGACCGAGCTCGTGGGCAACGTGCCCACGACGAACGAGGCGATCAACTCCCCGGACCTCGAGGTGTCGGAGCAGTTCCAGGTCTTCATGGACATCTTCCAGAACGACGCGTCGGCCTACGTCCCGACCACGATCATCGGAGGGGAGCTCCAGGACTACATCACGGACTTCGCCACGAAGTGGCAGTCGGGGAGCCAGACCGACCTCTCGGGCGGCCTCCAGGCGGCGGCGGAACAGACCGACACCGCGCTGGAGCAGGCGCAGATCTAGGGGATAGGGATCGCGACGACCCCGTTCTCGACGGGACGATCGAAGATCGTCGCCGGCGCTCAGGTGAGGCGTTCGACGCCTGAGCGCCGGCGACAGACCCGACGGAGGTACCGGCAGGTCCTGCTCTTCATGTCGCCGTGGATCGTCGGGTTCTGCGTCTTCACCCTCTACCCGGTGATCTCCAGCCTGTACTTCTCGTTCACGAACTACGACCTTCTCGGCACGCCCGAGTGGGTCGGTCTGGCGAACTACCGGTTCATGTTCACGAAGGACCCGCTCTTCTGGCTTTCCGTGCGCAACACGCTGTGGATCATCGTCTTCGCGTTGCCGATCCGGATCGCCTTCGCGATGTTGACGGCGTTCTTGCTGACCCGCGCGACGCGTGGGTGGCGCACGTACCGCACGCTCTTCTTCGTCCCGACGATGGTGCCCGCGGTCGCCGCCGCGCTCGCGTTCGTCTATCTGTTCAACCCGGCGGTCGGACCGATCAACGTGATGCTCGGTGGTCTCGGCATCGAGAACCCTCCGCTGTGGTTCCGTTCGCCGGAGTGGTCGAAACCGGCACTGCTGCTGCTCGCCCTGTGGGGAGTGGGTGACGCGATGATCATCTTCCTCGCCGGGATGCTGGACGTGCCCCGCCAGCTGTACGAGGCGGCCGAGATCGAGGGCGCGCGTGCCTGGCAGAAGTTCAGACACGTCACGTTCCCGCTGATCACCCCGGTGATCTTCTTCTCGCTCGTGATGGGGGTGATCGACGGGTTCCAGTACTTCACGCAGGCGTACGTCGCGAGCAACCAGAGCCAGGCCGACTCGGTCGGCTGGCCCGAGAACTCCCTGCTCTTCTACTCGGTGAACCTGTACCGGGTGGGGTTCCAGAACTTCAAGATGGGCTACGCCTCCGCGATGGCCTGGGTGCTCCTGCTGATCATCTTGACGTGCACGTTGGTGATCATCAGGACGTCTCGGCGGTGGGTTCACTACCAAGGGGGGTCGATGTTCCGGTGAGTCAGGTGCGACTGACCCGTGGGGCGGCGGCGCTGGACCTCGATGCGATGGCGAAGCGTCCGGTGCCGAAGGGGGTCCGACACCGCCGGTTCCTGTACGCGGTCGGGAACCACGCGATGCTGGTGGCGCTCTCCGCGGTCTTCCTGTTCCCGTTCGTCTTCATCCTGCTGACGTCGCTCATGACGAACGAGCAGGCGAACACGAACCAGCTTTGGCCGAGCCCGTTCATGTGGAGCAACTACCTGGAGGTCTTCAGGGTCAGCGATCTCGAGGTGTACGTCTTCAACTCGCTGCGGATCGCGATCCTGTCGATGATCGGGACGGTCCTCGCGACGATCCCGGTCGCCTACGCCTTGTCCCGGATGCGCTGGCGCGGCCGCCAAACTGCGTTCGTCTTGATCCTCGCGACCCTGATGCTGCCGTTCCAGGTAACGGTCGTGCCGCTGTACGTCGTGTTCGTCAGGTACGGGTGGATCCCCTCGCTGAAGCCGCTGATCATCCCTGCCTTCTTCGGCGATGCCTTCTCGATCTTCCTGCTGCGGCAGTTCTTCATGTCGATCCCGGAAGAACTCACCGACGCCGCGCGGGTCGACGGGGCGAGCGAGTGGCAGATCATGACACGCGTGATCGTCCCGCTCGCGAAACCGGCGATCGCCGCGGTCGCTCTGTTCCACTTCCTGTGGTCGTGGAACGACCTGTTCGGACCGCTGCTGTACCTGATCGACGATCGTTCGCTGTGGACGGTGCCGATCGGGTTGTCGGAGTTCGAGACGCTCCACCACGTCGAATGGAACCTGCTGATGGCGGCGTGCGTGCTGTTCATGGTGCCGGTGATCGTCCTGTTCTTCATGGCCCAGAAGGTCTTCATCGAGGGCGTGACCCTCACCGGTGTGAAGGGATAGCCCGTGTCCTTCCGCGCCGTGGAGCTCCACTACTTCCGGGTCCCTCGCGACCTGTGGGAGCTGTACGTGCTGCGGGCGGGCCAGTTCGGGGTGGACGTGATCTCGACGTACATCCCGTGGATGGTGCACGAGCCGGTCGAGGGCGCGTTCGACCTGACGGGGGAGACCGACGAGCGTCGCGACCTCGAAGGCTTCATCCGGCTCGTGCGGGAGTTCGGCTTCGGGTTCCTCGCGAAGCCCGGTCCGTTCGTGGATGCGGAGCTGCTGGGTGGCGGCGTGCCGCCGTGGCTGGCGCGACGGCACCCGGAGCTGATCGCCCGGCGCTTCGACGGCGATCCGTTCCTGCACTCGGACTCGCACGACCCGCGGTGCTCGGTGCGGCACCCCGACTACGTCGCGGCCGCGGGGCGCTGGTTCGACGCGGTCGTCCCGCTGCTGACGCCGTTGCAGGACGACGGCGGGCTCGTGGCGGTCCAGGTCGACAACGAGTGCCCGGGCGACGGGTTCTGGTCCTACGAGATGGAGCCGCCGTCACCGAACCGCCTCGATTACAACGACCCGCTGCTGCCGGACGGCCTCGTGCGCGACTGGCCCGAACCGCCACCGGTGTCGCTCGAGGAGCTCGCGCCGTTCGTCGAGCTCGAGCGGTTGGCCGACGAGCAGATGACGGGTGCGGTCGCGACGTTCGCGGGGATGCTCCGCGAGCGGGGGATCACGGCGCCGTTGTTCCACGACATGTGCTGCGGTCGCTGGGAGATCGGGCCGATGGTCGCAGACATGGGCCTGCTGGCGCAGGCGACCGGTTGGCTCGGCTCGAACGTGTACGCCGAGGACGTGCGCGATCCCTTCTACGTGGAGGGGTGGTACCGGTACTCCTTCGAGGAGTACGTGCACTTCTGTCACTGGCGGCCGCGACTGATGCGTTCGCTGACGCCGGACCGGCCCGTGTTCACCCCCGAGATCTCGGCGACCGGCGACCTGTACCTGCACGCGCCGTTGATGGGCGGGACCGAGGCCTTCTGCGTCTACATGCTCCACCAGGTCCCGAACGACCCGCCGGACATCGGCTCGTACCCGGCATGGGCGATGGAGGCGCCGATGCGCGCCGACGGCACGCTCACGCACAAGTTCTGGAACGGCAAGACGCTGTTCACGTGGCTGGCGGCGTGCGGGGATGCGCTCGACCGGTCCGCGCTGCCCGCGGACGTGTGCTTGATCTACGACCGAGAGCCCGAGCGGGCCGCGTCGTGGGCGGAGATCGACGGTGCGGGCTGGCCCGACGGCGACCCGTTCGGCGAGCAGGTCCGCGAGATGAACATGGGCCGTCGCTCCCAGGAGCAGGCCCAGGAGCTCGTGCGTCGCCAGATCGAGTTCGACGTGGTGGACCTGCGGTTCCCGCCGTCGCCCGACTGGCGCGACCGGTACCTGCACGTCCTGGTGCCCGGTGACGAGGTCCCCGACGACCTCGACCTTCGGTACGCGTGGACCGACGCCGAGGACGTCGATGCGATCGTGCGGTTCGGCGACGGCGAGGTGTTCGTGACGCTGCTGAACCGGTCCCAGGAACGGCGGGAAGGGACGGCATCGTGGCGCGGAGATGGGTCGCTCCCGTTCGCGATGGACGGACCGGCGCTGTGCGCCGCCCACGTGCGCGACGGTCGGGTCGTGAGCGCGATCTTCGCGGGCGACGCACGACTCGGGGACTGGGCGTTCTCGGGACGGCTCGGCGCTGCGTGCTCGTTCGGCGACACGCTCCTGCTCACCGCCCCGGTCCAGGGCGTGTTCACGGTCCCGGTGGCGGGGCGCTCGGTCATGCGACTCACCGCGAACGGGCTCCTGCAGCCGTGGGACCACGTCACGGGCGACTCGGTCGGCTACGAGGCGAACGCGCTCGTGGGAGAGATGTCCCGTGTGGCCTATCGGACCGTCGACGGCTGGGGCGACACGGACTGCCTGTTCGTGGGAGAGCCGGTCGCCGACCACCTGGAGCTGTTCCGGACCTACGAGCGGCTGATGGCCGGACGCGTCGGGCCCACGCCGCGGGACTGGGGGACGGTACAGCGGGAGTTCGCGCAGGCGCGCTCGCACGGCGACCTCGACCGAGCCGCCACCTGCGAACGCGAGTTGCGGCTACTCCGCCTGGCCGCGCTGACGTCCGGCGAGCTGGAGGACTGAATCCCTGTGGCCACGTTCCCCGACGGGTTCCTGTGGGGCGCGGCCACGGCCGCCTACCAGATCGAGGGAGCGTGGGACGAGGACGGGAAAGGGCCGTCGATCTGGGACACGTTCAGTCACACGCCCGGCCGCGTGGTCGACGGTGACACCGGCGACGTCGCGTGCGACCACTACCACCGGTGGCGCGAGGACGTCGCCGTGATGCGCGAACTCGGACTGACGTCGTACCGGTTCAGCGTGTCGTGGCCCCGCGTGCTCCCCGACGGCGTCGGCGCGGTGAACGAGCCGGGGCTCGACTTCTACGATCGGCTGGTCGACGGAGTCCTGGGCGTCGGCATCGTGCCGTGCCTCACCCTGTTCCACTGGGATCTCCCGCAGGCGCTCCAGGACCGCGGAGGGTGGGGGTCGCGAGCGACGATCGACGCCTTCGTCAGGTACGCGGGCGTCGTGTCGGCCCGGCTCGGGGATCGGGTCCCGATGTGGATCACGCACAACGAACCGAGCGTCGTCGCCGTGGACGGACATGTCGCCGGCGAGCACGCGCCCGGGCTGCGCGATCCCGCGCTCGGGGTCCGCGTCGCGCACCACCTGCTCGTCTCGCACGGGCTCGCGGTCCCGGCGATCCGTGCGAACGCGCCCGGCGCCGACGTGGGCATCACGATCAACGTGTGGCCGCAGACCCCGGCGACCGACGATCCGCTCGACGTCGCGGCCGCCGAACGCGTCTACGAAGCCGAGGCGGGGTGGTGCCTCGATCCCCTGTACGGCAGGGGGTATCCCGCATCGACCCTCGCCGAGTACGAGCGGCGAGGATGGGCTCCTGAGGTCCTCCAGGGCGATCTCGAGACGATCGCGATCCCGACCGACTTCCTGGGGCTGAACTACTACTCGCGGGCCCTCGTTCGCCACGACCCCGAGGAGGAACCGTGGTGGGCAGCATCGGTCCATGAGGACGGCGAGTACACGGCGATGGACTGGCTCGTCATCCCCGACGGGCTGGTCGACCTGCTGACCAGGGTCCACCACGACCACCGGCCCCCGGCGATCTTCGTGACCGAGAACGGTGCCGCGTTCGACGACGTCGTGGCGCCGGACGGTTCCGTGCACGACGACCGCCGGGTGGCGTACCTCCGCGAGCACCTACGCGGCGTGCGCCAGGGCGATCGCCGACGGGGTGCCGCTGCGCGGCTACTTCGCGTGGTCGCTGCTCGACAACTTCGAGTGGGCCGAGGGGTACGCGAAGCGCTTCGGCCTCGTCCGGGTCGACTTCGACACCCTCGAGCGGACCGTGAAGGACTCCGGCTGGTTCTACCGGGACACGATCGCGACGAACGGAGGCGAGCTGTAGATGGTACGCGTGGCGCTGTTCGGCTGCGGATGGATCCAGGACTTCCACGCGCGGGCGGTGCAGGCGTGCGGTAGCGAGGTCGTCGCGGTGGCGAACCATCGGGAGGAGAGCGCGGAGGCGTTCGCTGAGCGTCACGGGATCGGGCGGGTGACCACCGATTGGGAGGCGCTCGCGAACGAGCCCGACATCGACGCCGGGGTGGTCGCGACCCCGAACGCGCTGCATGCGCCGCAGTCGATCGCGCTGCTCGAGGCCGGGAAGCACGTGATGGTCGAGAAGCCGATGGCGATGAGCGTCGCCGAGTGCGACGCGATGATCGCGGCATCGGAGGTCTCGGGGGCCTCGCTGATGGTCGCCCACTGCTGGCGGTTCCACGACGACGTCCGGGCGATGCGCGACCGGATCGCCGCCGGGGAACTGGGCGAGATCGTCAAGACCCGCGGCTACGGGGTGCACGCTGGGTGGGGGCCGTCCGGATGGTTCGCAGACCGGGCGCTCGCCGGTGGCGGCGCCCTGCCCGACATGGGCGTCCACGCGATCGACACCGCGCGGTTCCTCCTGGGTGACCCCGAACCGGGACGCGTGTGCGCGACGATCGGGACCCGCTACGGCGACTACGACGTCGACGACGACGGCATCATGCTGATCTCGTGGTCGAACGGCACGAACTCGATCGTGGAATCGGGATGGTGGCACGCGCACAAGGAAGGGCTGGAGGCCGAGACCGAGGTCTACGGCACCGGCGGGTACGCACGGATCTTCCCGCGCGAGGAGCCGAGCGAGGACTACGAGCACTGCACGCAGCCGATGTACACGGCGCAGATGCGCGAGTTCCTCGGCGCGATCGCGGAGGGCCGGCCCCCTCGTCCGAGCGGCGAGGACGGCCGGGTCGTGATGCGGGTCGTCGAGGATGCGTACGCGTCGGCGGGGTGGCCGGTATGACGGCCTTCGAGGAGGCGAAGTTCCCCCTGCGGCTCGACGACGGCGCGGCCGTCGCGAGGCTCCGCGCGATCGCCGGCGAGGCGGTCGTCTGCTCGATGGCCGAGCCGTGGGCGCTCCTGGCCGACGAGGTTCCCGCTCCCCGGACCTACGTGGAGTCGACGTCGGTCGAACTGGCGCACCTGCGGGAGACCGCCGCCGGGGTCCCCGGCGGAGCGTCCTGGGTCGTCGGGGTCGGCGGCGGCTCCGCCATCGACACCGCGAAGTACCTGGCGGAGGCGCTCGATCTGCCGCTGATCCAGATCCCGACGATCATCAGCGTCGACGCCGCGTTCACCGCACCGTACGGGTACCGCGACGGATCGCGCGTGCGGTACGCGGGGAACCTCCGTCCGGTCGAGGTGATCGCGGACCCCTCGCTGATCCGCCGGGCGCCCGAGGCCCTGAACCGCGCGGGCGTCGGCGACCTGCTGAGCTGCCACACGGGGATGTTCGACTGGAGGCTGGCGACCGACGCCGGTCGCGGCGACATCGCGTGGAACGACGAGGCGGCCGCGCTCGGACGTCGGGTGCTCGACGAGATGGAGGACGTGGCGCCCGAGATCGCCGCCGTGTCGGCCGAGGGGGTCCGATGGCTCGCGACGATCCACCGCGACGTCGGGGCCGGCTGCGTCGCCTACGAACCGCGGTTCGAGGAAGGGAGCGAGCACTTCCTGGCCTACGTGTTCGAGTGGCTCACGAACGAGCACCGCGTCCACGGCGAGCTGATCAGCTACTGCGTGCTGGCGATGTCGTTCGTCCAGGGCAACGACCCCGAGCGAGCGGCTCGGCTGGTGCGCACGACGGCCGTGGACGCGCGGCCGTCGCACCTGGGCATCGACCGCGCGCTGTTCCGCCGGATGTTCGAGGAACTGCCCGCGTACTGCGAGCGAGAGGCGCTGTGGCCGAGCGTGGTCGAGACGGTCGAGTGGACCTCCGAGCTCGCCGAGGGTGCCTGGGCGTTCGTCGTCGAGGCGAGCGGTGACGCGTAGTCGCTACGCATTGGTCGGCGCGGGGCACCGCGCGGTCGAGATGTTCCTTCGTCCGCTGGCCGGTCCGTACGAGGACGTGGGGGAGGTCGTCGGGGTTCACGACGTGAACCCGCGGCGGGCGAGGGCCGCGGTCGCCATCGTCGGGAGCCAGGCACCGGTGTTCGAGGGGTTCGAGGAGATGCTCGAGGCGACGCGACCCGACGTCGTGATCGTCACGTCCAAGGACTCGACGCACGACCGGTTCATCGTGGCGGCATTGCGGGCCGGCTGCGATGTCATCACGGAGAAGCCGCTGACGATCGACGAGGTGCGGCTCGCGTCGATCCGATCGGCGATCGCCGAGACCGGGCGCGCCGTCCGGGTGGCCTTCAACTACCGGTACGCCCCCGTGTTCACCGCGATGAAACAGGTGCTCGCCTCGGGAGCGATCGGCGAGGTCCGAAGCGTCGACTTCCACTGGTACCTGGATATGGACCACGGGGCCGACTACTTCCGACGGTGGCACCGGCGGATTGCCGACAGCGGCGGCCTGTTCGTCCACAAGGCGACGCACCACTTCGACCTCGTGAACTGGTGGCTCGACGATCGGCCCGTCTCGGTGCTCGCGACCGGCGCGCTGCAGGTCTACGGGGCGAACGGACCCTTCCGCTCCTCGATGTGTCGCGGATGCCCGCACCTCGAGGCCTGTTCGTTCGCCTGGAACGTGACCGAGGACGAGACCTACCGGCGGCTGTACGTCGAGGCCGAGGAGGTCGACGGGTACCACCGCGACGGGTGCGTGTTCGATCTCGAGGTCGACATCTACGACACGATGGCGGCGATCGTGCGGTACGCCGGTGGTGCGGTGATGAGCTACTCGTGCCTCGCCTATGCGGCGTACGAAGGGATGCGTGCGGCCCTGAACGGCACGACCGGTCGAGCCGAGGTCGAGGTGATCGAGAGCCGTGACGTGCCGGCCGACGAGGTCCGCGTGTATCGGTTCGGCGCCGAAGATCCCGAACGGATCGTCCGTGTCCCACGAGGGGAGAGTCACGGAGGCGGGGACGAGCGACTGCTGGACGATCTGCTCCGTGGCGCAGGCGACGATCCGCTGGGTCACGCCGCGGACGCCGAGGCGGGCGCACGATCGATCCTGGTGGGGATCGCCGCGAACCGGAGCGTAGCCATCGGCGGGTGGGTGCGGGTCGAGGATCTCGTGGGGAACCAGTGATCCGCGCCGGCGCCGACGCACGTCCGTTCCTGGCCACGTCACGCGCCGGCGCGGGCCCCGCGTTCCTGGCGGGGTTCCAGGGCGACCGTCGGGCGACCGGGGTCCACCGGCCGCTCGAGGTTCGGACCCTCGCGGTCGCGGAGGAGGGCGGACGGCCGTTCGTGCTCGCGGTGGTCGACCTGATCGGGCTGGTGCGGGAGGACACACGAACGATCCGGTCGGCCGTGGCGGACCTGGACGCCGACGTGGTGGTGGCCGCCACGCACACGCACAGTGGGCCCGACACGATCGGGTTGTGGGGACCCGACGACATCACGAGCGGCGTGGACGAGGGTCTCCTCGTCGCGGTGCGCACCTCCGTGGAGCGGTCGATCCGTACCGCCATCGCCGCGCTCGAGCCTGCGGTGCTGCGGGCGGGGGTCACCGAGGTCGAGGGGGTGATCCGGAACCTCCGTGACCCTGCGATCGTGGATCGCCAGGTCGGCGTCGTGGCGTGCGACCGGCCCGACGGCAGCGCGATCGCGACGCTCGTGAACGTCGGGGTCCATCCGGAGATCCTCGACGGAGACTCGACGCTGGTCTCGCCGGACCTCGCCGGCGCGTGTCGGGACGAGATCGACGCGCGTCGCGGTGGGGTCACGGTCTGGGCGAGCGGTGATCTCGGGGGGATGCAGTCCCCCCTGGACGGGCCACGGACCCCCGAGGAGGTCGCCCGCGTGGGAGCGCGTCTGGCCGACGCTGCGCTGGTGGCGCTCGAGGGGGTCGGGGCTGGATCGGGACGTGTCCGTGTCGCCGCGGCGGAGGTGGCGCTGCCGCTGTGGAACCCTCGGTTCCGGGCGGGGCTGGAGGCAGGCCTGCTGCGGGGGCAGCTCGGGGCCGACGGATCCCTCGTGACCGACGTCGCCGTGGTGGACCTGGGCGTCGCACGGGTGGCGTGCTGGCCGGGCGAGGTCCTCCCGCGGCTCGGGCTCGAGAGCAAGGCGCGGCTGCGGTCGCCCGTCCCGCATCCTGATCGGGTTGGCGAACGATGAGCTCGGCTACATCCTGCCGGACGGTGATTTCGTCGCTCCCGAGGACTGGGACGATCCCGATCCGCACTACGAGGAGAGCATGAGCGTCGGCCCGGAGACAGGCTCGCGCCTGCTGGCGTCCTCGACGGACTGCTCGGCCGGTGGAACGATGACGGCACCGTGTCGTGACGAGCCCCGCAGGAGAGGAACCGTGCCCGACGTCGTGAAGGTCACCCATGACCTCCGTGAGCCGTGATCAGGGAGGAGCCGTGCCCGAAGCCGCAGAACGAGACGTGGCCGTGAAGGTCACGCTCGTGCCGCACACCCACTGGGACCGGGAGTGGTACGAGCCGTTCTCGGTCTTCTCGGCGAGGCTCGTCGAGATGATGGATCTCTTGCTCGATCTGACGGCCGACGGCTTCCCCCACTTCCATCTCGACGGACAGACGGCCATGATCGACGACTACCTGGCGCGTCGCCCCGACCGGGCCGACGAGCTCGAGCGACGGGTCCAGGAGGGTCGCCTGTCCGCCGGGCCGTGGGTCGCGCAGATGGACGAGTTCCTCACGAGCGGGGAGTCCCACATCCGCAACCTGGAGATGGGGCTCGAACGCGCGTGGGCGCTCGGCCGCCCCCTCGAGGTCGGGTACATGCCCGACCAGTTCGGCCACATCGGTCAGATGCCGCAGATCCTGCGCCTGGGGGGTCTCGACCGGGCGATGGTCTGGCGCGGCGTCCCTGAGGAGATCGCCTCGACCGCGTTCCGGTGGCGTGCGCCCGACGGGAGCGAGGTCCTCACCGAGTACATGGTCTTCGGGTACTTCAACGGCGAGCGGTTCGAGGGAGCGCTCGACCCCGAGGCGCTCACGGCGGCCTTGCGGCGGAGCGTTCAGCGGATGCGGCCCTTCATGGCGGGCGACCGGGTCGTCGTGATGGTCGGCTACGACCACGCGGGCCCCGACGCGACGCTCCCGGAGCGGCTCGTGGCCGCCTCGTCGAGCCTGCCCGACCTGGCGGTCGAGGTCGGGTCGATCGCCGATCACCTGGACGGGCAGCGGCTGCCCACGGACCTGCCGGTGTGGACGGGGGAGCTCCGCTCGTCGGCCCGAGCCCATCTCCTCCCGAACGTCTACTCCGCGCGCGTCCACCAGAAACGCGAGCGTGGACGCGTCGAGGCGCTCGTCGAGCGCTACGCGGAGCCGCTCGCCACGCTCGCGCCGGGGTTCGGGTGGCCCGACGACGAGTTCCGTCGCGCGTGGACGCTCCTGTGCTGGAACGGTGCCCACGACTCTTCGTGCGGGTGCTCGCACGACCAGGTCGCCCGCGACGTGGACGGGAGGTTCGCCGAGGTCCGCACGATCTGCGAGGACGTCGTCGAACGCGCGCTCACGTCGCTGGGAGCCCGGATCGAGGGTGCGTCCGGGGTGGTCAGGTTCAACCCGTCCCCCTTCGAGCGCGAGGGCGTGCCGGGGCTCGGGTACGTGGTCGAGCCGGCGGGGCGCGAGCCCGCCACGGTCGAGGTGGCCCTCGAGACGCTCCCCGACGGGAGCGGGGTGCGCGCCGACGGCGTCGCGATCCGTTTCCTCGACGAGCCCGACGTCGGCGACCTCTACAACTTCTGTTGGGCCGAGGAGGGCCAGGTTCCGGCCGGGCCGGGTTCGATCGCGATCAAGGGGCACGAGGTCGTCGCCGCATGGGACCGTCTGCTCGTGATCGCGAGGATCACCCGCCGGGCCGACGAGCCCTTCCTCCGGCTCGAAGGGGTGATCCGCAACGAGCGCGACGACCACCGGCTCAGGATCCACGTCGGGCTCGACGGCGAGGCCGATGGCTCGCTCGCGGGTTCGCCCTTCGAACTGGTCGCCCGCCCGCGTCTCGGTGAGGGCAGCGCGCTCGAGACCGCTTCGCCGACCTGGCCGGCCCGTCACGTCGTGGTGGCGGGCGGCACGGGCGTGCTCCACGAGGGGGTGTTCGAGTACGAGGTCTCGCGGGGCGAGCTCGCCGTGACGCTCCTGCGGTGCGTCGGCTCCATCTCCCGTGCGGTGCTCGCGACCCGGCCGTTCGACGCCGGTCCCCAGACGCCGACGCCCGAGGCCCAGATGCACGGCGAGACCGCGTTCGCGCTGGGGATCTGGCCGGGGGCCCCGGCCGAGGATCCCGGCGCGCTCCTGCGGGGGTGGGAGCGGTTCGGGTTGCCGATCGCCGAGGCGCCCGCCGCGGGCGGCGGGGCCCTTCCGCGGTCGGCCGCCCTGCTCGATCTCGGTCCCGATGAGACCGACGTGCAGCTGTCCGGGGTTCGCCGCCGGGCTGACACGATCGAGGTCCGGGTGTGGAACCCTCGGATCGATCGGACCGCCGCCGTCGTGATCGGTGGGACGTCCGTAGCGCTCGGACCTGCCCGGATCGAGACGGTGTCGCCGGTCGCCTGAGCCTCAGCCTGGTGACGCCGTGCCCGTCGGCGCCTGGGACGGCACCACGATGAGCGGTTGCCCGAACGCTTCGGCGAACCGTGCGGCCACGCCCCTGGGCCGCCATCCGTCCGCGACCGGCGCGACGACCTCGAACCCGTCGCGTCGCCATGCGCACGAGACGGGAGCCGGGGCATCGCGAGGGACCCGCCGGTTCAGTTCTTCGGCGAGGGCGAGCGTCGCCGCCGCACGCTCGACCGCGGCTCGATCGCTCGCGTCCACGAGTCGAGCGTAAGGGCCGTCGCGGCCGTCGTCCGCGGCCCGGCGAACGATCGTGGCGAGCATCGCGAGGTCGTGGTGGCCGAACCCCGCCAGATCCGCGGCGACCACGATCGAAGCGGCATGCTCGAAGCGGTCGTAGTAGTCGATCGCCCGGCCGATGTCGACGAGCGTCGCCGCGTGCTCGAGCATCTCGCGCACGGTGAGCGGGGCAGACTCGTCGAGCACCTCGAAGAGACGGTTCGCGATCTGGACCCGACGCTCGGCCATCCCCGGGTCCCAGGTGGCGAACCGCTCCGCAAGCGTGGCGACCGAGATCGTTCGCACCCACGACGCAGGCGGCACGTCGCGATCGAACGCGTCGAGCGCGAGCCCCTCGCGGAGTCCGCGGCTCGACACGACGACCTGCCGCGCCCCGAGGTGACGCATGATCCCCTGCACCACGAGCGCCCCGCCGACGACCGTGTCCGCTCGGTCGGGATTGAGCCCCGAGACCTGCGCCCTGCGCTTCATCGAGCGCTCGGCGAGGTCCGAGACGATGGCGGCGAGCCGGCGACCGGTGAGCTCGTATCCGTGGATCAGCGCGAGCAGCTCCTCCCCGCGACGCAGGTCGATCTTCGCGAGGTTCCGGATCGTGCCGCCGATCCCCACGAGGGCCTCGTCCTCGCCGAGCTCGGGAACCCCGGCCGTGTCGAGCTCGGCCGTCACGTGCTTCCTGAGCTTCGCGAGCTCCTTCTCGGTGGGCGGGTCGTGCTCCAGGAATCGATCGGAGGTTCGCAGCGATCCGAGCGGCAGGCTCCACGAGCGTTCGAGCCGGCGGCCCGCGAACCGCGAGAGCTCGACGCTGCCCCCTCCGACGTCCATCGTGAACCCGGCGGTCACCGGGAGGTCGTGCACCGCCCCCAGGAACCCCAGGCGAGCCTCGAGGTCGCCGTCGATCACGTGCAGCGGGATGCCGACGGCCCGGGCGCGCTCGACGAGCGTCTGGCCGTCACGGGCGTCGCGGACGGCCGAGGTGGCCACCGCGACGATCCTTCGGGCCCCGGCCCCGTCGGCGACGGCTCGGAAGTCGTGCAGCGCCTCGACCGTCCGCGCGATCGCGGCCTCGCCCAGCTCGCCGCCGGTCCGCAGCTCCCGGGCGAGCCGCAGCGGTGCCCGCGCGTCCTCGAGCACCTCGAGGTGCTGGTCCTCGCGGAGCCGGAAGACGATCATGCGCCCGGAGTTGGAGCCGATGTCGATGACGGCGAAGGGACGCCCGTCTCCTCGGATCTCGGGAGGTTCGGCTGCCACGACCCTCATGCTCTCACCAGGAGGGACGCTGGAGACCGAGCCTGGCTAGCCGCTCTGGGCCGCGAGCGGCGCCTCGGGGGTGGGTGGCCGGACCTTCACCCGCGCGTCGACGATCGCTGCTCCGTGGGGGAGCGCCATCACCGGGTTGCAGTCCATCTCGACGACCTCGGGGTGCCGGTCGGCCAGCTCGCTGACCCGAAGGACGACGTCGATCAGGGCGTTCACGTCCTTCTTCGGTGCGCCGCGGAACCCGTCGAGCAGCGGGAAGGTGTGCAGGCTCCGGACCATCTCCTCGGCGTCCAGGTCGGTGAGCGGGGCCACCCGGACGGACACGTCACGGGTCAGCTCGACCGTGACGCCGCCGGCGCCGACGGCGATCACCGAGCCGAAGACGGGGTCGGCCGCGGCTCCGACGAGCATCTCGGTCCCGCCCGCGACCATCTCCTGGACGACGAAGCCCTCGAGCGGCTCGCCGGCCTCCGCCAGGCGCTCGGCCATCGCGACGGCCTCGTCGCGGACCCGGCCGGGCGGCAGGTCGAGTCGTACGGCATCGGACTCGGTCTTGTGGACAGGCCCTGCGGCCTTCAGGGCCACCCGCGTACCGAAGCGGGCCGCGAGATCGGCGGCGTCCTCAGGCGTGGCCGCGGTGCCCTCGCGGACACGGGTCAGCCCGTAGCAGTCGAACAGGCTGCTGACCTCATCGGGGGTGAGCCAGTCCTCGCCACGCTCCAGGGCGGCGGCGATGATCGCGTGCGCCTCGTCCTCGCGGATCCCGAGCAGATGCGGCTCCTCGCCCTCCGGCCGGGCGCGCCACTGCCCGTACTCGGTCGCGTGGGCGAGCGCGATCGCGGCTTGCTCGGGGTAGGCGTACGACGGGATCCGTGCGTGCGAGCCCCGCAGCTCGTCGGGGACCCCTCGGGCCGACATGAAGCACGTGAGGACCGGGAGGGTCCGCTCGAGACCGTCGATCGCCTCGACCATCGCCTTCGCGATCGGTGGGGCGTCGGCCTCCAGGGGCGGGATATAGATCACGATCAGCGCGTCGATGTCGGGGTCGGCCGCCACGGTCGCGATCGCCTTCGCGTAGTGATCGGGGCCGGCGCTCGCGATCATGTCGACCGGGTTGCCCACCGAGGCTTCCGCCGGCAGGAACGCGCGGAGGGCCTGTGCCGTGGTCTCCGACAGCTCCGGGACGTGCAGACCCCGGCTCTCGCACGTATCGGCACATTGGATCCCCAGGCCGCCGGCGTTCGTCACGATCGCGACTCGGTTCCCCTTCGGCACCGGCTGGTTCACGAGCAGGGTCGCGACGTCGAACATCTCCTCGAGCGTGTCGGTACGGATCACGCCGTGCTGGTGGAAGATCGCATCCGCGGTCGTGTCGTTCGCGGCGAGCAGCGCGCCGGTGTGCGAGGACGTGGCGCGAGCTCCCGCGGCGCTCCGTCCGCTCTTCACGGCGACGATCGGCTTGTGCCGGGAGATCCGCCGCGCGTACCGACCGAACCGACGGGGGTTCCCGAAGGACTCCAGGTACAGCAAGATCACGTCCGTGCTCGCGTCCTCGTCCCAGTAGGCGAGCAGGTCGTTCGCCGAGACGTCGGCCTTGTTCCCGACGCTCACGAACGACGACAGTCCCATCCCGAGCGTCGCAGCCTGGTTCATCACGGCGAGGCCGAGCGCGCCGGACTGCGACATGAACGCGACCCGCCCTTCGGGGGCCGCCGCCGTGGTGAACGTCGCGTTCAACCGGATCTCGGGATCGCTGTTCGTGATGCCCATGCAGTTCGGGCCGATCAGCCGCATCCCGTAGGCGCGGACTACGTCCATCAGTTCGCGCTGGCGCTCGAGCCCCTCGGGCCCGACCTCGCCGAACCCCGACGAGATCACGACGAGTGCCCGAACGCCCTTGCGCCCGCACTCGTCGACGACGCTGGCCACGCGGGCGGCGGGCACCGCCACCACGGCGAGTTCGACGTCGCCGGGGATGTCCAGGACGCTGGGATAGGCGGTGACACCCTGCACGACGGGGGTGGTCGGGTTGACCGGATACACGACGCCGCCGAACGGCGCCGTGATCATGTTGCGGAACAAGCGTCCGCCGATCGACTCGGGGTTGCGTGACGCCCCGATCACCGCGACGGAGCTGGGCTCGAGGAGCGTTCGCACGGCGTTCGCGGCTGAGGTCCGCTCGCGCTCCTCGAACTGTCCGAAGGTCTCGTCGGTGATCACCGTGGGGAACTCGACCTCGACCATGCCGGGCTTCGCGTGGATCGTGGACATGAACCCGGAGTCGCGGAACACCCCGATCATCCGGTGGTTCTCCGGAAGGACCTCGGCGAAGAACGTCGTGATCCCGACCTCGCGGGCGGCCTGGGCGAGGACCCCGAGCAGGATCGAGCCGAGGCCGTGGCCCTGGAACTCGTCGGTCACCGACATCGAGACCTCAGCGCGGTGGGTCGAACCCTCGCGGTAGAACTGTGCGCCGCCGAGCATCCGCTCGGTGCCCACCCCCCCGACCGCGAGCAGGGTCATGTGGTTGACGTTGTCGACGTCGACGGCACGCTTCGATTGCTCGGTGATGTCGACCGACGGCGTCCAGAACCGCAGGCGCCGCGATTCGTCCGACAGGCCGATGAAGTAGTCCTCGAGCAGTCGCACATCGGCCGACGTCGCGAGCCGGATCCGGACCGTGGATCCGTCGCGCAGGACCACGTCGGTCTCGAGGTGGGAGAGGTCGGGTGCGGCGTTCACTCGATCGGCCATGGCACCCGTCATCCTACGGCGGGCCTGCGATCACCCCGCGCGGTCGAGGGCCTGCCTCTCGTAGGACCGGAGGACCCCCTCGAGCTCGGCGGCGACGTCGGGCGTGAGCGGCTCGGGCCGATGGCTCGCCACGAGCTCGCGTGCCCGCGCGGTGGCCGCCTCGTTCGGGGTGTCGGGGCGCTCGGCCTCCTCCCAGGCATCCCATGAGCGCCGGTCCATCAGCGAGTCGCGCCAGATCGTGCGCATCCGCTCGAGCGTGTGGTCCTGGTCCAGGAAGTGCCCACCGGGCCCGACCGCCTCGATCACGTCGAGCGCGACGTCCTCGTCGGCGATCGTCAGACCGCCCGCCCATCGGGCGGCCATCTCGAAGACCTCGCAATCCAGGAGCAACGCGGCGTGTGAGAACACGTTGTTGCCGTGGACGCTTCCGGCGCCGCTCAGCATGTCGGCGGGCGACAGGGCGTCGGACAGCGAGATCAGCATCGTCTGGGCACCGCCCTGCCAGTCGGGTCGCTTGCCGCCGGTCGACATGCAGGTGGACGCGGTCGCGAGGCCGTACCGTCGCCCGAGCTGGTTCGCCGCCATCGCCATCAGCGACTCCTCGTACGACCATGCGGGGTTCATCGCGCCGCTCTGGATGTCCAGCGTCGTGGGGTAGCCCACGTAGAAGGCGGTCGCCCCGGGGACCATCGTCTGCAGGATCGTGAGACCCGAGAGGATCTCCGCGTTCACGATCGCGAGCGTCCCCGAGGGCGTCACGGGCGCGGAGGCGGCGGCGAGCGGCATCGAGCAGATCCCGACCGGCACGCCCGCCTGCGCGAACACCCGCATCGCGTCGATCGGGCCGTCGTCCCAGTGCAGCGGGCTGATCGCGCACTGGAAGTTCGAGAGGAAGGGCCGCGCCCGGAACGCGTCGGCCCCGCCCGCCACGACGTGCGCCATCTCGACGATGCCGGTGGCGTTGAACCCGTCGACCGCGGTCATCTGCTGGATGTGCTTCGTGGTCGACACGAGCTGCGCGTGGGTCTCGTGGATCGGGCGCACCGGGACCGGGGTGTCGTTCGCCGAGACCGGCTGCCACATGAATCCGATCTGGGGGAGCGCGTCGGCCATGCGGGTCAGCTCCTCGAGGTCCGCCTTCGTGCCGGGACGCCGCCGACCGGTCTCGAGGTCGATCATGTCGCCGGGGCAGCCGTCGATCGACAGGTAGCCGGTGGAGCCGTCCAAGGGGAGGTCGAGTTCGGGGTCGCGAGCGAACAGGGTGATGTCGCGTCCACACGCCGCCACGCGCTCCTCGACGAACGCGGGATCGAACCGGACGCGACCCGCGTCGAGATCCACCGTCTGTCCGTGATCGCGGAGCAGCTCCAGGAGCCCCCGGTTCGAGGTGCTGACGCCGACCCGCTCGAGGATGTCGAGGGAACGCCGGTGGAGCACGTCGATGTCGTCGCCGGTCAGGACGTCGACCCGGTAGCGGTGCGGGAGCCCGACGATCGGGTGGGCCGCCACGGGCTATACCGCCTCGGCGAGCGCGTCGCGCTCGTACGCCTCCATGATCCGGTCCAGCTCGCCCTCGACGCCCTCGGGCAGCGGGTCGGGCTCGTGGGTGGCGAGGATCTGCCTCGCCTTCTCGTTCGCGGCCACGGTCGGGTTCGGACGGCCCTGTGCCTCCCAGTCCTCCCACGAGCGACGGTCCATGTGGGTGTCGCGCCAGAACTCCCGCATGTGGATCAGGGTGTGCTCCTGGTCCAGGAAGTGCCCGGCCGGTCCGACCGCGTCGATCGAGTCGATCGCGAAGGCCTCGTCGTCGAACGCGAACCCCTCGGCCCAGCGCGCGGCGATCTCGTAGATCTCGGCGCCGAGCATCAGCTCGGTGATCGACGAGACGCTGTCGCCGTAGAGCGACCCGATCCCCGTGAGCATGTCGGCCGGCACGAGCATCGCGCCCATCGCGGCCAGTCCCGCCTGCGCACCGGACTGCCAGTCGGAGAACTTCGAGCCGGTCCCGTAGGCGCCGTGACAGGTGGGGACCCCGAAGTACTCGCCCATCTGTGCCGAGCCCATCTCGGCGAAGATGTCGTTCGCGCCCCACGCGGGGTTGAGCTCCCCGGTGTTCATGTCGATCGTCGTGTTGTAGGAGACGTGGAACGTCTTCGCCCCGGGCACGAGCGTCTCGAGGATCACGATCCCCGACAGGATCTCGGCGTTCGCGATCGTCATCAGCCCGGCGACCGACAGCGGCGCGCTGGCGCCCGCGAGCGGCATCGCGCACATCCCGACGGGGATCCCGGCCTCGGCGAAGACCTCCATCGCGTCGATCGTCGGGTCGTCCCAGTGCAGCGGCGAGATCGAGCATTGGAAGTTCGACATCAGCGGCCGCTCGCGGAGCTCGTCGGCGCCGCCCGCGAGCACGCGCGCCATCTCGACGAGCCCACGCGCGTTGAACGGGTCGATCGCCGTCATCTGCATGATGTGCTTCGACGTCACGGGGAACTGCGCGTGCGTCTCGTGCATCGGGCGGACCGGCACCGGCTTGTCGTTCGCCGAGGTGCACTGCCACTGGATCGCGACCTGGGGGAGCGCGTCGGCGATCTTCGTGAAGTCGGTGATGTCCTGCTTGTTCGAGTAGCGGCGCTCGCCGGTCTCGAGGTCCATCACGTGGGCGGGGCAGCCGTCGGTCGAGAGCCACCCCCGGTCGCCGCCGAGCGGCAGGTCGAACTCCGGGTTGCGCGCGTACAGCGTGTAGCGACGCGGCGCCAGGGCGCGCTTCTCCTCGACGAATGCCGGGTCGAACCGGATCCGCTTCGCGTCGAAGTCGACGTTCTGCCCGTGGTCGGCCATCACCCGCAGGAGGCGTTCGTTCGTGGTGGAGACGCCGGTTCGCTCCAGGACCTGAAGGCAGCGCTGGTGCACCGCCCGCTCCTGGTCCGGCGTCAAGACCTTGAAGGTCGACGAGCGCGGGTACGAGCGGATCTCTCGAGCTGCCATGCCGTGTCCCCCCTGGCGTCGATGAGGTTGTCCGACGAGCCTAGACCCCATCGGCGCCCAGGGGGTAACGCTGCAGGGCACCACATGTTGAACACCGTTCAGCGGAGGCGGACGGGAATCGAACCCGCCAGGGGACTCGTCGCCCCCTCGTCGGTTTTGAAGACCGCGGAGCCCACCAGGAACCCAGACGCCTCCGCCCCTCACGGTACTTGAGACCGCGTCCTTCCCGGCCGATGCGTTCAGGGAACACCGATGGCGCCTTCCCCGAACCTCGCGCTCGCGTGGGTGGTCGCGTCCGTGGGCCGCACTAGCATGGGCTCCATGGAGGCCGCCTTCTTCGACCTGGACAAGACGATCGTGTCGAGGTCGTCTTCGCTCGCGCTGTCGCGGCCCCTCTACCGGGCCGGGATGGTCTCTCGGGGGCAGCTGCTGCGGGGGGCCTACGCGCAGCTCGTCTACCTGATGGTGGGCGCCGACGAGCAGAAGATGGACCGACTCAAGGAAGGGATGCTCCAGCTCACGCGCGGGTGGGACCGCGGACAGATCGAGCGGCTGGTCGAGGACGTGCTGCTCGACGCGATCGACCCGTACGTCTACCAGGAGGCCCTGGACCTGATCGCGCTGCACCGCAGCGAGGGACGGCGGATCTACATCGTGTCGAGCTCGCCTGAGGAGGTCGTCCGCCCCCTCGCCCGACACTTCGGGGTCAGCGGGGTGATCGCGACCCGTGCAGCGGTCGGGGGGGACAACCGATACACGGGCGAGCTCGAGTTCTACGCCTACGGCGAACAGAAGGCCGACGCGATCCGCTCGCTCGCCCGCCGCGTCGGGCTCGACCTGGGTCATTCGTTCGCGTACTCGGACTCGATCACCGACCTGCCGATGCTCGAGGCGGTCGGGAACCCGGTCGCCGTGAATCCCGACAAGGAACTGAGGAAGATCGCCGAGGAGCGCGAGTGGGAGGTGCGGGACTTCCGCAGCCCCGTTCGGCTCCGGACGCGGATCGCCTCGGCGGTGCCGGCGCCACGACCCAGCCTCGTCGCGGCGGCGGTCGGGACGGTCGCGGTCGCCGCGGTCCTGGTCTGGGTCGCCGGCCGCACCCGCGCGGCCCGACGTTCCAGCTCGATCTGACCCCCTCACCACCCCCCGTTGCCGGGGCGACCCGGCGGGTGTACGGTGCCGGTGGATGCCGAGAGGCACCCGCGAGGGGAGCAGAACCCACGCGCGAGTCATGCCGCGGGAGGCATGCCCCAGGACCCGGGACGAGGGTCCCGGCTCCAGGGGCACGTGCGGACAGCGCCTGATACCTGCTCCCCTCGCTCTCGTCCGGAGGGTCCGCTCGGTGCCCCGCTCAGGTGGCGATCGGCGGCGGTGGACGCCGGAACCGGAACAGAGCGCCCTGCGGCCAGGCGTCGCGGCCACCCCACCCGAAGCCGTTCGAGGTCATCGACTGCACCACGGAGTCGGGCTGTGTGGGCTCCCGACCGGGCTCGTTGCCGCCGATGTTCAGCTCGATCGCCGCACCGAAGTCGGCGGCCGAAAGCGTGCCGTTCGGGTCGTCGACGACCGCGGTCGGGTCGAAGCAGTCGCCGACGTCGGTGACGAGCGTCGCCGTCCCGTCGGCCTGGACGCGGGCCATCGCGTCCTCGATCTCGAGCAGGGCCTTGCGGTGACATGAGATCGTCCCCAGCACGGGGACGGCCTGCGACACGATCCGGCCCTGTACCCACGCGGGGGCGATCGTCAGGGCGCCGGTGGCCGGGTCCAACTCTGCCGTGAACTCGCCGAAGCGGCGTTTCAACAGCATGAGTGGCAGCTCCCGGTCGTTCGCGCGCCGGTACGTCACCTGCTCCGGGTTGCGGACCTCCACCGCGTAGTACGGGGCGTCGTCGGGGAGGTAGGGGAGGAGTTGCGCGGCGACCGAGCCGGGCGGCGGGCTCGCCCCCGGTCGCACCTGGAACAGGACGTAGCGCTCGTGGGTCACGCCGATCTCCTCGCCGGTCCCGCGGGTCACCATCAGCTCGTACCCACCCAGCGCGTCGTCGGGCAGCACGCCCACGACGGTCACGACCACCCCGGTGTCGAACTCCAGCGTCCCGCCCGTCCCGATCCCGCGGAGCGCGGCCGCGGTCTCGGAGAGCAGACCTTCACCGGGCTGGAGATCCTCGATCGGGCCACGCACGTCGTCGGGAACGAACGCCCCGAAGGACGGCTCGATCGCCGTGACGTCGATCGGGATGCGGAACGGCTCGCCGGGCTCGTCGACGATCGCGCCCGCGCTGTCGATCGCGCGGACGAGCCACGCGATGTCGGCGGTCGCCGTGGTCGCCGAGCGGATCACCGGCACCGTGGTCACCGAGGGGCCGACCCCGTCGGGGATCCCGCCCGGGATCCACATCAACCAGGTCGGCAGGACCTCCTCTTGCGGAGACGTGGTCGCCGTGGGCAGGGTCGGCGTCGCGGTAGCGTCGATGCTCGGCCCCTCGTCGGAAGCGAGCCGCGACACCGAGAACACGACGAGGCTCCCGACGACGAGCGTCGCGAGGAACGCCGCGAGGGCGCGGATCAGGGCGCGGATCGTGAGCTCGTCCATCGGCTGGGGGCGAGTCTAGAACGCGCCCGTCGTCCGACGGCTCAACCCGCCGTGTGTCAGCCCGACGCGGCGGGGTGCTCCAGGATGTTGGCGAGCCGCTCGGCCCGGTCGGCCGCCTCGCGTGGGAGTCCGCCGGACACGGCGACGGCGATCGCCCTGAGCTCCCGCTCGATCGTGGGGGTCAACCGACCTTCACGACGTCGAACCAGCCCGTCGAGTCGCTCGACCACGTGGTCGAGGCGGCGGAGCGCCACGCCCTGCGGATCGAGTCGCTGCCGGTACTCCTCGAGCGAGATCACCGTGCCCACGAGCGAACCGTACCCCGGGGGTCTGACACGCTCGGGAGGTTGGCGATCTAGGTGATGCGCACGCTCGTGACCGGCGCGAGGTGTTCGGCGGCCCGGAACCACGTGGCGCCCGCGTCGAGGCTCCCGAACACCTCGCCCGAGGTGGCGCCGAAGAACAGCGTCGTCCCCGCGCCCGCGCCCGCCCTCCCGAACGCCTGCCGCAGGATCGTCAGGTACGTGTCGGCGGCCGGCAGACCGTCGCCCCGGGCGGTCCAGGAGGTGCCCGCGTCGCGGGTCTCGAAGACCCGCAGCATCCCGTCGGGCGTGACCCGGTCGAGGTCGGCCACGAGCGGGATCACGAACGCGCTGTCGGGGTCGGCGGGGTCGATCTCGATCGGGAACCCGAACCCGCTGGGGAGCCCCGCCGCCACGTCGTGCCAGGTCTCGCCGGCGTCGTCGCTGCGGTAGACGCTGCCGTGGAACTGGAGGAACAGCCGCTCCGGCCGGGCCGGCGCCCGGCGCATGTTGTGCACGCACAGGACGTTCGTGCCCTCACGCATCTCCTCGGGCATGTAGCCGGGGACGAGCCCCGTGTAGCCCGTCCGCCAGGACGATCCGCCGTCGTCGGTGAGCCACACGCCCGCCGCCGAGACACCGATCGCCAGCCGCTGCGGGTCGCCGGGCCACGGGCAGATCGAGTGCAGCGCGAGCCCGCCGAGGCCGGGCTGCCAGTCACCCGCGCGACTCGCTCGGCCCACAGCGGTTCGTTCAGCGCCCAGGTGCGCCCACCGTCGGTGCTGACGAACAGGGCCGCGGGGTCGACCCCGGCGTAGAGGAGACCGTCGGCCTCGCCCGGCTGCGACCACCCAGATCCGTTCGAGCGTGGCGTCGACGCCGTCGGGGAAGGCGATCCCTTCGGCGACCTCCCACTCGCCCGTGGGATCGTCGGCCACCATCAGCCGCGGTCCGAAGTGCCCGTGCGTCACCGACGCGAAGTACGTGCCCGACCGGGGATCGCGCGTCGCGAACTCGACGACGTTGCCCGGGAACTGCCGCGTCACGACCTCGAACGCCCCGGGGCCGTCGCCGCGCAGGACGAACAACCCCTTCTTCGTGCCGACCAGGACCTCCGTCATGACGACCCCCCTGAGATCGAGGGGAGGACGTGGAGCCGGTCGTCGGGGTCGACCGGGGCGTCCTCCCGTACCCGCTCGCCGTTGCGGAACACGTTCACGTGCCGGCGGATCCGCCCGTGTTCGTCGAGGATCCAGCCCGTCGTGCGGGGCCACGCGGCCTCGATCGCGCGCAGCACCTCGCCGACCGACCCTCCGTCAGCGTCGACCTCACCGTTGCCCCCCGCGAGGTCGCGCAGCGGCGCACGCAAGACGACCACCGGCACCGCGCGAGCCTACCTCGGCTCGCCGACGCGGTCGTGCTCAGCCCGTCCCACGCGGCGTGACCGGCTGCCGGACGACCGTCCGAAGGCGGCCCGGAGGTGTCGTCGACGGATCGGAGAGGTAGATCTCGTGGTGCTTGCCGGTCGGCAGGAACCCCTGGTCCCGCACGAACGTGTACAGCCGCTCGAGCGTCGGGCGCTCCTTGCCGTACGAACCCCGGTGCAGCACCTGTGCGGACAGCCCCTCGTGGAACCGCTCGAACCGCATCCGCTCGAACACCGGCACGAGGCCCTTGCGGCGCCTCCCGGCCTTCGCGGTCTCCTCGTCGACCAACTCCTGGGTCACGAGGTCCGGCTGCATGATCATCAGGGTCCAGTCCCAGTCGGACTTGTTCCCGAAGTCCCAGACGCGCGCATGCGGGATCCACCACAGGCCTTCGAGGGGCATCACGGCGTAATCGATCCCGTCGAGCTTGCGGATCCGGGCTTTCAGCCCGTAGGAGGCGGCGTAGAGGGCGTCGACCGCGAGCCGGAAGGGTTTCGAGCCGTTCGGGTCGCCGTGGCCGTCCACCATCAAGAAGTGCAGCGGGGGGACCTCGACGAGCTCCGGCTCCTCGTGCGCCCGGTACAGGTGGCCGAGTTCGCGTGCGTAGTCGACCTTGGTCGCCGACGCCACCATGGGCACCTCCTTCGTCACCCGCCAGGGTCCCCCCGCCCCGATGCCCCGTCGTGGGCCGCAGGTCCCTTCAGGTAGGGGGCGGGTCGGGTCACTGGTCCCGAGCGGAAGGGGACCCGTACTCGAAGTGCATGCCGTCGGGGATCAGGAAGTCTCCGCCCCACAGGAAGCCGTGGGACTCGAAGACCGCGACGACCCGCGGATCCATCGCCGGGGTCGTGTCGCCGTAGCCGTTCGTCGGGCGCGTCGATGTCGATCGCGGCCCCGTAGGCGTGCTGGCTGGGGGGCGCGGTGTCGCTCCTGGCGACGGTCCTGGCCGCGTAGCAGCCCGAGTAGAGCGAGATCAGCTGGTCGAGTCCTCGTTCCACGAGTTCCCGGAGCGCGGCGCGCAGCGGCGGCATGAGCGCTCGGTTGCAGGTGACCTCGCCGAGGATCGGCACGGTCTGACTGACGATGTGCGCCTCGTACCAGGCCGGATCCATCGTCAGGAACGCCGGGTCATCGGCGCGAGGGGTCGCGGCGAACTCCCCGAACACGGTCTTCATCACGACCGGCGGATTCACGCCCGAGGCGACCCGGACGTACGGCGTGTCGCCCGGGGCCTCGATACGCAAGGGCGTGTCGGCGGGCAGGGGGGCGCGGACCGCACGTTCGAACGAGCCCGTCGTCGAGGTCGTCGCCGCGCGCGAGCAGGTAGCGGTCGTGCTCGATCCCGAGGCGTGCGCCCACCTCGCGGTTGACGAGCACCTCGGACCAGCCGACCAGCTCGTCCGGTGCGACGACGCCCACCGTGACCGTCTCGCCGTCGAACGTGAGCGTGCCGCCAGGCTCCGAGTCGCCGGAGCTCGGCGGAGGTGGCGCCCAGGACGGCCTCGCCTCGCTCGAGCGCTCCCACGACGTCGTCTCGGACCGCGTCGGGCAGGAAGGGCGCGTACGCGCTCGGGGTCGACCGCGAACGCGTCGATCGGGATCGCGGAACGGCGGCTCGGGACGGTCGACGACCTCGCCGTCCGCGTCGCGAGACGCCGTCATCCAGCGCGTGTCGCCCGCGACGACGACGGTGGCGTCGAACGCGGGATCGGCGGCGATCTGCGTCCGGAACCCCTCGGGGAACCCACCGGGCATCCACGCGAGCCACGCTGCGACCGGCGCGTCGTCCGGCTGCGCGGGGCCGGGCGCGACCGTGGCGCCGGAGGCGGGCTCGCGCGAGCGCGCCGTCCCGACGGCTCGTCCGGTCCCCAGGGGAGCGACCAGGCGAGCCCGAGCCCGGCCAGCAGCGCGACGAGCATCGCGGCGCCCTGGCGCCGCCGACGGACGCGGGTCCGAGCCGACGTCGTCATCAGGCATCGAGGCTACCTGTGATGTCGGTGGGTCGGGCTAGCGTCGTCGGCGCCTCCCTCCCTCCCCGTGTCTCGGGCCGGCGTGGACGCCGGGGGAGGGCCGTCATGGACGGGGTGGCGCGGGTGGTGCTGGCGCTCGAGGCGCCGGAGGTGACCGAGGAGGTCCTGCACTTCCTCGACCGGTCGGGCAAGGCGCGGGTCGTCGCGACGGCGACCGACGATCGACAGCTGACCGAGGCGGTCCGTCAGACCGAGCCCGACGTGGTCGTGGCCGAGCCGTCGCTCGCGCTCGACGGGGTCGACGGGGCGGCGTTGCTCGCGATCGCGACGCGTGAGTCGGTGGCGGCGCTCCGCGGGGCGGTCCGAGCGGGCGCCCGTGGGTTCTTCGTGTGGCCGGCGGAACGCGACGGGTTGCTCGACGGGGTCGCGGGCGCGGTGGCGACCCGTCGCGCCCTCACGCGCCGCGCGGCGGTCGTGGCTGTCCACGCCTCTCGCGGCGGGGCGGGGTGCACGTTCGTGGCCACCCACCTCGCGCAGGCGTTCGCCGCCCGGGGAGCGACCTGCGTCCTGATCGACGCCGACCCGTGGTTCGGCGACGTCGCGACGGCGCTCGGCGCGACATCCGACGACGTGCGGACGCTCGCCGACCTGGCCCCGGTCGCCGACGAGCTGACCTGGGAGCACGTCGAGGAGGCCGCGTTCGCCCACTCCTCGGGTGTGCAGGCGTTGCTGGCGCCGCCACCGGACGCGGTGCTCGAGCGCGACCCGGTCCCCGCGGCGCTCGACGTCGCGGCCTCGGTCGCCGACGTCGTCGTCGCTCCATCTGCCGCAGGGAGCTCGATCGATCGGACGATGTGGTGCCTCGGTCAGGCCGACCGGGTGTTCGAGGTCCTGTCGCTCGACGTGCTGTCGTTCCGGGCGACGTCGCGGGCGCTGTCGACGCTCGGGTCGCTCGGCTCTGGAGGATCGGCTCGGGTTCGTCGTGAACCGAGCCAGGCGCGCCGAGCTCACCACGGCCGACGTCCGACGCGTGTTCGACCGTGACCCGGTGCGGTGTTCGCGGCCGATCCAGCGGTCGGTCGTGCCAGGACCGCGGCGCGCTGCTGCCGTCGAAGGGTCGGATCGGCCGACGTTCGCCCGTTGGCGAGCCACGGTCGCGTTGCCCGGTGACGAGGTGTGAGGGTGAGGATGTGCATCCCCCGCCGTTTGTCACACCGCTCGGCCGGTGCGCGCGCCGAGAACCCCCCGCCCTGGGGATCGACCGGGCGCGACCGAGCCCGGTAGCGTTCCCGGTGCCGGACCGCCGCCCCCGAGGCGACCGGCGAACCCCTCTCCCTCGTTGGTCTTCCCCGTGTGTGCTGTCTCGTCGGAGGAACGAACGATGGAGCGAGGTGCCGGAGCGACGGTCGCCGCCCGCGAGGGGCTGGGCGCGGTCCGCCGCGAGCTGCGCGACCAGCTGCGCACGCAGATCGACGCACGTGGGCTGGCGAGCGTGCCGCCCACCGAGCGCCGGCTCGTCGTGCGCGAGCAGGCGCTGGAGCTGCTGCGCCGGCGCGGGGCGATCTTGCCCCAGCGCGACCTCGCCCGCATCGTCAACGAGGTCTCCGACGAGGTCGTCGGGTTCGGATCGATCGAGTTCCTGTTGAAGGATCCCTCGGTCACCGAGGTCATGGTGAACGGACCCGACGACGTGTTCGTGGAGCGGGAGGGGCGGCTCGAGAGGGTGCACGACCGGTTATTCGAGGGGGAGGAGCCGGTCATGCACCTGATCGAACGCATCGTGGGACCCTTGGGCCTACGGGTCGATGGCTCGTCACCTTGGGTGGACGCCAGGCTGCCCGACGGTTCGCGGGTCCACGCGATCGTGCCGCCTCTCTCGCTCCGCGGTCCTTCGATCACGATCCGCAAGTTCTCACCGACGCCACTGCGGGTCGATGAGCTCGTGCGGGCAGGGAGCCTCGGACCGCGAGCGCTCCGGTTCCTCACCGCGTGCGTGCGGGGGCGCCTCAACCTCGTGATCAGCGGTGGCGCCGGGAGCGGCAAGACGACGCTCCTGGGTGTGCTCGCCGAGGCGATCCCCGACGACGAACGGCTCGTCACGATCGAGGACGCGGCCGAGTTGCGCCTGGCGAAGCCTCACGTGGTCTCGCTCGAGGCGCGTCCGGCGAACGTCGAGGGCAAGGGTGAGGTCACGGTGCGCGACCTCGTCCGCAACGCCCTGCGGATGCGGCCCGATCGGATCATCGTCGGCGAGGTCCGCGGCGGGGAGGCGCTCGACATGCTCCAGGCGATGAACACGGGCCACGAGGGTTCGTTGTCGACGGCGCACGCGAACTCGTCGCGTCACCTGCTGTGGCGCCTGGAGACGATGGCGATGATGTCCGACGTCGCGTTGCCCGCGGCGCACGTCCGGTCACAGGTCGCGGCGGCGATCGATGTGATCGTCCAGCTCGCTCGGCTGCGGGACGGTCGCCGCGTCGTCTGGGAGGTCGCGGCCGTCGAGGGAACACGCAGGGGCGAACCGGTGGTGGAACCGCTCTTCCGGTTCCGACCCCGCGACGGCGCGTCCGGACGGTTCGAGGCCATGGGCACGCTGCCGTCGGCGCTGGCGGCCCTCCGTGACCGCGGACAGTGGCTCGACGACGACCTCTTCGAGCCGGGCGTGGACGCGCCGTGAGCGTGCTGATCCCGATCCTCGTGGTAGCCGCGGTCGCCGGGGTGGCCCGCGGCGCCCGGATCGCACGAGGGGATGCGGTTCGCTCCAGGGTCACGCCCGCTCGGACGCGCCCTTCGCAGGGGGTCGACCCACGACGCCTCATGGTCCCCGCGGCGGTGGTCCTGGCCGGGCTGGCCGTCGGCCGGCTCGTCGGGGCGGCGATCGCCGCGGGGGCGTGGATCGTGGTCCATCGGCTGGGAGCACGGCGCTCACGGCGCTCCCGCGCGGCGCTTCGAGACGAGCAACTCGCCGATGCCGTCGGAGCCCTGACCTCGGCGGTCCGGGCCGGGCTCTCGGTGCCCCAGGCCCTCGCGTACACGGCAGGGGAGGTCGAGCCGCCGCTCGCCGACGACCTGCACGACCTGGTGGGGTCGCTGGATGCCGGGGTCCCGGCGTCCGATGCCGTCGCCGCATGGAGCGCTCGGGTCGGGACCGACGAGGCAAGGCTCCTCGGTTCGGTGTTGGAGCTTCACCGCCGCAGCGGGGGAGACCTCCCCGCGGTCCTCGACCAGGTCGCCGGCTCGATCCGCGAGCGGGTCGCGTCCGCGCGCGAGGTCCGGGCGCTCACCGCGCAGGCTCGTCTTTCCGGGCTGATCCTGGGGCTGCTCCCGATCGGGTTCTTCGCGTTCCTGTGGCTGACGTCACGTCGCGAGATCGAAGGCGCCCTCGCGACGCCTGCAGGGATCGCCTCGATCACCGTCGGCCTCGTGTTGGAGGTCGGTGCGTTCGTATGGATCCGTCGGCTCCTGGAGGTCGCGTGAGCGGGCCATGGCTCCCGGGGTCGTTCGCGGCGGTGGGCGCGGTGGCGCTCTGCACAGGGCTGCGGGCATGGGGCCAACCGTCACCCCTGGTGGCCTCGGCGTCCACGGCACGTCACGGATCTCCGGCACCCGGTCCGGGTCGCGCGGACGGACGCCGGGCCGCCCGTCGGCGCCGTGAGGTCATCGACCGCCAGGTCCCGCAGCTGCTCGACCTGCTCGCGGCGGGTTCCAGCGCCGGCCTGTCCGCGGAACTCGCGCTGCGTCGCGCTGCCGAGGCCCTGCCCGATGAACTCGGCGAGGAGCTCCGCGCCCTGTTCACGGACGCCGATCTCGGTGGGAGGTGGCGGGCGAACCTCGCGGCGCTCGCCGCCTCCTCCGGATCGACCGACCTGCGCCGCGCCGTGGCGGTGCTCGAGCGAACGGAGACGCTGGGCAGCTCCCTCGTCGCGGCGACCCGCGACCTCGCGGCGGCCGTACGTCAGGCGCGGCGGGCGGCCACGCTCGAACGAGCGCGGACCGCCCCGGTGAAGATGCTGTTCCCGCTGGTGTTCATGATCCTTCCCGCCTTCCTCCTCCTCACGGTGGTGCCGGTGCTGTTGACCACCGTGCGTTCCATCCGCTGAGAGGAGGTGTTCCGATGTCGTTCGTGCTGGAACTCTGGGTCCGCGCGTCCTCGATCCTGCGTCGCGAGGAGGGGCAGACCACCGCCGAGTACGCCCTCGTGATCCTTGCGGCAGCCGCCGTCGCCGTGGTCCTGATCGCGTGGGCTCGTTCCTCCGGGAAGTTGCCGGCGTTCTTCGACCAGGTGATCGACCAGGTGATCGGTGATGCGACCGCGGCCTGAGTGCCGGAGGGTTGAACGGGGGAGCGCGGCGGTCGAGTTCGCCCTGGTCCTGCCGCTCGTCCTCATCGTGGTGCTCGGGCTCGTGCAGGTGGGGCTGGTCGCGAGGGACCGGTTGCTGGTGGATGCGGCAGCGCGCGCCGGGGCGCGCGCTGCCGCGTTGGCCGATGACGACGCGGGCGCCAGGGCCATGGCCCTGGCGGCCGCCCCCGGGATCGAGCCCGCCCATACGAACGTCACGATCACACGGAGCGGGACGCGCGGCGATCCGGTCGAGGTGCGGGTCACCTACGCGGCGCCGCTCCGCGTGCCGCTCGTCGCCTGGCTCGTCGGGTCTCAGGTCACGATGTCGTCGACCGCGGTCGTCCGTCAGGAATTCGGATGAGGAGCGAACGGGGCTCGGTCTCGGTCGTCCTCGCGGCGGGGGTCCTCGTCGTGCTGGTGCTGACCCTCGGCTTGGGGGACCTCGCCCGTGTCCTCACGGCACGGTCCCGCGCCCGCACCGCCGCCGATGCGGCGGCGCTGGCCGCCGCGCAGGAACTCGCGATCCCGTCGGGTGGCGATCCCGAGGGGCTCGCGGTCGAGTACGCGCGGGCCAACGGCGCGGTCCTGGTCTCCTGCACGTGCGACCCGGGGACGTGGGAGGCGGTCGTCGAGGTCGAGATACCCGTCGGAGACCTCCGCCTCGTCCCCGGTTCTCCGATCGTCACCGCCCGCGCACGAGCGGTGGTGGATCTCCCGGCGCCACCCTGACGCCCGCTACTCGAGCTGGCCGGACCGGGGGTCACGGTGGACCGGCGTCGCGTATCCGGGTTCGCTCCGATGGACCAGGAACTCCACCGCCGCCCAGATCGTCTTCGAGCGCGGGTAGAACCACATCGGCACCCCCACGAGGGCGACGATGCTCATGGCGAGCAGCTGCGGCACCGGCACGTCGGGCACGGTGAAGGCCAACGTCACTCCGATCACCGCGAGCCACACGCCGAACGCGACGACGTAGTTCAGGACCATCGCGCCGAGGAACCCGCCCTCTTCCCTCTCGAACCGCAGCGAGCAAGCCGGGCAGACCGGCTTCAACCCGAACCAGCCGTTCCAGATCCGCCTGTCGCCGCATCGGGGGCACCGCTTGCGCGCACCCCGGACGAGCACCGTGAACCCGCCCGCCTCCTCGACGAGCGGCGTCCCGTGTCCCGGACCCTCGCCCCGGGCCGACGGGTCGAGGTTGACGTACGGGTTGCTCGTGGCTCAGTCCTCCGTCTGCGGGTCGTAGATCGCGTAGAACTTCACGATCGTCTCCTTGATCTTCCAGGTGCCCTTCGTGCCTTTCGGCGTGATCAGGACGTCCCCTGCCCTCACCGTGTGGATGACGCCGTCGGGCGTTTCGATGTCGGCCTCGCCCTGCAGGATCATCGCGATCTCGTGGTACGGCCGCTCGAACGACCACGTGTCGGGCTCGCGTTCCCACAGGCCGGTCGTGAACGGACCGGTCGCGAACACGTCGGCCTCGGCGCCGCCGGTCCCCATCGCGCCCGGGGGGTCGACCAGCGCCCTCCAGGTCTCGCGGCCCCCCGTCGACAGCACGCGGATCTGCGGTTCCATCGCCACCTCCTGTTCGGTCCGTGGGACGAAGGCTACGACCTTCGGCGCATCCCCCATGTCCGGGCTCGGGTGTACCATCGCCCGACCATGGCCGGGAAGAAGAGGAGCACGCGTACCCCGCTGGGCCGCACCGCGCGGTCGCAGCTGGGCGTGATCGACTACACCCTGGCCAAACGCGCGATCCTGCGCGACGCGCAGGTGGGCCTGCAGTCGTACAACGACCTGTGTGACGCCCATCCCGAGCTGATTCGGGCGGCGAAGAACGTCGGCGAGGCCACCCGCAACGACTGCCCGGTCTGCGGCAAGGACAAGCTCGTCCTGCTCGCGTACGTCTACGGCGACTCCCTGAAACAGGAGAACGGTCGCCTGTGGTCGATCGCCACCGGTCTGCGGTTGGCCGCCGCCTACCCGGGCGCGTGCTGCTACGTCGTCGAGGTCTGCCGGCAGTGCCAGTGGAACCATCTGCGCGAGGCGTTCACCGCGCGGCGAGCGGCCACCGGCTGATCATCGCCACGGAACCGCAACGTTCCCGGCCCGCCCGTGTGACGCCGACCGTTGCTACGCTGAAAGACCGTGGCCACCCGGTCGAAACCCCCTGCGAAGCGCGACGCCTACGTCCCGCGCCATGCGCCTGAGAAGGTCGCCGCCAAGGCGTCCAAGAAGGCTGGTGGGCGCCGTTCGTTCCTGCGTCGCCGCTGGTGGCTGTTCGTCCTGCTCACGCCGGTGCTGCTCGGCGTGCTCGCGTCGGTGGCCGTCTTCGTGGCCTACGCGCGCATCCAACTTCCGGAGACCCTCCCGCCGATCCGCACGACCTACGTCTACGACCGCAACGGAGAGCTGATCACCACGCTGCACGGTTCGGTCGATCGCACCGTGATCAAGCTGAACGAGATGTCGCCCTCCCTGATCGACGCGGTGATCGCGACCGAGGACAAGGACTTCTACACGCACTCGGGGGTCGACCCCGTCGGGATCGCCCGGGCCGCGTGGACGAACTTCCGCGGTACGGACAACGAGGTCCAGGGCGCGTCGACGATCACCCAGCAGCTGGTCAAGAACGTCTACGCGGGCGAATACGTCGAGGACGAGGAGACCGGCCTCACCGAGTACGTCCAGCCGGATCGGACGGTTCAGCAGAAGGTGCGCGAGATCCTGCTCGCCGTGAAGCTCGAACAGGAGCTGGGCAAGGATCGGATCTTGGCCCAGTACCTGAACACCGTCTACTTCGGCCACGGCGCCTACGGGATCGAGGCGGCAGCCCAGACCTACTTCGGGAAGCCCGCGAAGCGGCTGAACGTGGTGCAGGCGGCGACGCTCGCCGGCGTCCTGCATGCCCCCGAGCTGTACGACCCGATCGACCGTCCCTACGACAACGAGTTCCGTCGCGACTACGTGCTCGATCAGATGGCGCGCTACGGCTACCTCGACCCGGCCGAGGCCGAGCGGCTCAAGGAGAAGAAGTGCTGCGGGACGGTCGAGGAGGACGAGAGCGAGCGTCTGGCCGCCCCCGGTGACGCCGAGTACTTCGTCGACCACGTCCGCCGGACGCTGTTCGACATGAGGGGGTTCGGCAGCGCGCGTGTCTACGGCGGCGGGCTCCAGGTGACGACGACCCTGGACCTGCGGCTGCAGGAGGCGGCCGAGGCCGCGATCGCGACCCACCTGCCCGACGAAGGGACCGACCCGGAGGCGGCGCTCGTCGCGATCGACATCTCCGACGGCGGCATCCTCGCGATGGCCGGCGGGCGCGATTGGCAGGAGTCGAAGGTGAACCTGGCGACCGCCGCCGGAGGTGGCGGGCGCCAAGCGGGCTCCGCCTTCAAGGCGTTCACGCTCGCCGAGGCGATGCAGCAGGGGTACGACCTCAACGCGTGGTGGCAGGGCCCCTCGACGATGGCGATCCCTGGATGTCCCGACCCCGAGCAGCCCGACGGGTTGTGGCACCCGGTGAACGCGGAGGGTTCCGGCAGCTACTCGCTCGCCGGCGCCACCGCGAACTCGGTGAACACGATCTACGCTCAGCTGATCTCGCAGCTCGGCCCCGAGAACGTGGTGGACATGGCACACACGCTGGGGATCCGCTCGGAGCTCCCTCCGGTGTGCGCGATCACGCTCGGCTCGGTCGCCGTGAACCCGCTCGAGATGGCGAACGCCTACGCGACGCTCGCGAACCATGGCGTTCGGCACTGGGCGTCTCCGATCCTCAACGTGAAGACCGCGAGCGGGCGGACCGAGCGGATACCTGCGAACGAGGGCGAGCAGGTGATCGACCCGAACGACGCCGATCTCGTGACCTACGCGCTGCAGGGCGTGATCTCTGGCGGGACCGGATCGTCCGCCGCGATCCCTGGCTATCCGGCGGCGGGCAAGACGGGCTCGGCGAAGAACAACGTCGACGCGTGGTTCTGCGGCTTCACGGTCCAGGTCGCGACGTGCGTGTGGATCGGGTACGCCGAGGGTGAGATCCCTCTCGAGAACGTCCAGGGCGTCCCGCTCGTCTTCGGAGGCACGATCCCGGCAGCGATCTGGCAGGACTTCATGACGATCGCGATGGACGGTCGGGATGCCGAGTCGTTCTCGACCCCGTCGTTCGAGGGCTACACGCTGGGACCCGCCGTCCCGGTGCCCTCGCCGACCCCGGTCGACCCGTGCGCCGTTCCGAGCGGCGTCAGCCCCGGCCTGTGCCCGAGCGAGTCGCCGTCGCCGGAACCCGAGCCCACCGAGGAGCCCTCGCCCACCCAGAGCCCCGAGCCCACCGAGGAGCCCTCGCCCACCGAGAGCCCCGAGCCCACCGAGCCTCCGAGCCCGACGAAGAGCCCCAAACCAACGCCGTCGCCCGCGGAGCGACCACCTCCCACGTGGAGCGCCCGGCTCAGCTGACGCCGATCGCCACGAACGCCGCGTCGAGCGGGATCGTGGCCATCACGGCCGTGCCGCGGCCGGGGGTGGACCTGACCGCGAACGTCCCGCTCGCGAGTTCGACCCGCTCGCGCATCGACGCCAGCCCGACCCGTCCCGCCGCGAGGAACTCCCGCGCGTTCGCGGTGTCGAATCCCTTGCCGTCGTCCTCGATCTCGATCCGCAGCTGCGTCTGGTCCGAGCCCACGTAGACGCTCACGTGGGAGGCGTCGGCGTGCTTGCCGACGTTCGCGAGCGCCTCCTGCACCACCCGGTACGCGAGCGTCTCGAGGTCCGCAGGGAGCTCCGCCTTCAGCTGGCCGCCGAACTCCGCCTGCAGGTCTTGTTCGGTCCCGAACCGCATCAACGAGTCGCGCAGGGCCGGCATCAGCCCCCGCTCCTCGAGGACCGGCGGACGGAGCCCTGCCATGAGCCGGCGCAGGGCGTTCGCCTCGCCCGCGATCTCCCGGCGGAGCTCCGTCAGCACGTCGATCGTCCCCTCGACGTCACCCGACTTCAGCATCAGCAGGGCGGCCTCGAGCGAGAGGGAGGCGGCCGAGACGCCTTGGACGGGCCCGTCGTGGAGATCGCGGGCGATCCGGTTCCGCTCCTGCTCGATCGCGGCGTTCGTTCGGCGAAGCAATCGGGTTCGGTCCTCGTCACGGTCCTGGAGGAACTGGAACAGCGACCGGATCGTCCGGTCGGCGACCTTCGCGGCGGTCACGTCGCGGACCACGAGCAGGCGGCGCGGTGGCGAGGTCGGCAGGACCGAGGTCCGCGACTCGAGGTAGCGGGTCTGCCCCTCGGGCAGGTCGATCCGACCCTCGCCGGTCTCGGGGAGTTGCGCGAAGGACGCGTCCGCGCCGGTGACCCGGGCGGCGACCTCATCCCAGCCCCGACCCTCGATCGAGGCCCGGTCGACGCCGACCATGGACGCGAACGCATCGTTGGATTGGACGACGACGCCCGCCGCGTCCAGCTCGAGGAGACCGTCGACCGCGCCGTCGAAGACCGAGCGGAGGTGCTCCTCGGATCGGCGATGCGTCTCGTTCGCATCACGGACCCGTGCGAGCGCCCGGTCCGCAGCGTCGAGTGCGGCCTCGCGGCGGGTGAGGGCATCCTGGATCTGGAGCTGCGCCTGGGCCATCGAGGTCTGGTTCGCGATCATCCGCGCCGCGATCGCACCTCCCAGCACGACGACGAGCACGATCGACTCGGTGTGGCTGAGATCCCCGGCGTCGTCGAGGATCGTGACGACGAGCAGTGCCCCACAGGCGGCGAGCACCGCCGCGCTCGTCAGCACCGGTCGGGCGAGCCGCGAGACCTCCGAGGGTCCGGCGGCGGATCCGTGCGAGACCGTGGTCATCGTCGCGGCGAACGCGTACGGGGCCAGCAGGAAGGCCAGGTCCACCGGCGCGGAGGATCCGTCGAACGTCCCGTGGGTCCACTCGATCCCGAACAGCACGATCGCCGTACTGCCGAGCGTGGCGGCCGCACAGAGCATCAGGTGGGGTCGCGACGGCACCCACAGGGCGAGGGCGGCGAAGGCGGTGAAGATGCCCGAGGCGACGATCGCGACGACGGCGACCGACACGATCGTGGGGCCGTCGGGGTCACCGGGCCTCATCAGGACGTAGACGATCGCGGCGAGCGACATCGAGATCACGACGACGTCGAGCGCGAGGGCACGGCGGTCCGCCGGCTCGAAGTGGGCCCCGTACTGGGCCCGCATCGCGAACGCGAGCGGGACGAGGAAGGTCAACAGCAAGACGTCGCTCGCCCTCGGTCCGTACGAGCCGGGCGCCACGAGGTCCGTCACGAGGAACACGAGCTCAGCGAGCGCGATGAGGCCCCACATGGCGGCGATCGCACGTCCACCGGGCCACCCCCCGGCCCACAGGGCGATCACGATCGCGGACACCGTCGATGCGACCACGACGAGGATCTCCGAGCCGATCGCCGCCGAGCGAGCATCGCCCGATAGGCCGGCGTAGACGAGCACGGACGCGATCGCGAGCGCGAGGATCACGAGCCCGCGGGCCCGCGCGTGCGAGGGGGGAAGCGTGTCGTCCATCGGGGTTCCCATGATGGCGGGTCGTGTCCCCGGGCTCCATCACCCGTCCGGGCTCCCCCGTCGGACCGGAAGTCGTACCCCAACAGGGGGACACGAACGCCGGCGGGTGGCTACTCGATCAAGCGACGGCGGAGCGCCTCGGCGACCGCGGCGGTGCGGTCGGAGGCCCCGAGCTTCTCGAAGATGTGCTCGAGGTGCGTCTTGACCGTGTCGGGCGAGATGTAGAGACGCTCGGCGATGTCGCGGTTCGTGTGACCGAACGCGAGCAGCTGCAGGACCTCGATCTCGCGCGCGGTCAGGGTCTCCGCCTTGCGGTCGCGTTCCTTCGCCGTCGAGAGCTCCTCGGCGAGCGCGACCACCAGCTGCGGGTCGATCACCATGTTGCCGCCGGCGACGAGGCGCACCGTCTGGATCAGATGCTCGGCGTCGCGGGCCTTCAGCACGTAGCCGCGGGCGCCGCTGCGGACGGCCTCGACCACGAACTGTCGGTCGTCGTAGGCGGTCAGCATGATCACGCCGACGTCGGGGTGGTTGTCGCGGATCTCCCGCGCGGCTTCGAGGCCGTCCATCTCGGGCATCCGGATGTCGATCAGCGCGATGTCGGGGTTCTCGGCGGCGACGAGATCCAGCAGCTCCTTGCCGTTCGAAGCCTCGCCGACGACCTCGATCCCGTCGGCCATGTCGAGGTAGCGGCGAAGGCCCTGTCGTACCAGCGAATGGTCGTCCGCGATCGCGACCTTGATCGTCACGCCCCGTCCTTTCGTTCCGCCCTCGGGTGGCCCGATACTACCCGTAAACGGCTCGCGGACACGACCGCCCGCACGAACTCAGAACAGCGGGTGCCAGTTCACGAAGAGCGTCGCGAGCACCCCGTACGCGGCGGCGGACCCCGCCACGAGCGCCGTCTCGACACCGCGCCGGCGACCGGCGACGTGGGCCAGCCCCCAGAACGCCGGGAACAGGACCAGGACGAACCTCGGCGCCGACAGGAGGGGCCGGCTCGGATAGGGGAGCGTGAGTGGGATCAGCAGGCTGATCCAGGCGTAGACGCCGTAGGCAGCGATCACCCGTCGGGTGACGAGCACGAGGCCTGCCACGACCAGCGCGACGACCACGACGTCCACCAGCCACCAGGATCGGTAGCGCCACGCGTGGTCGAGGGCCTGCCACACGGTGTCCCACGGAGCCCATTCGTCGCGTTGCCAGTTCGCCTGCGCGTCGAGGGGCGCCCACGGGGACCCCTCCCGGACCCACCAGACCCCCGCGTACAGGAGCGGCGCCAGCCCGGCTGCGCCGACCGCCAGGGCGCGCGGGGCCAGCGGGCGGCCATGGACGCGCCACTGACGGATCGCCTCGACCGCGAGCCCGATCGCCACGACGACCCCGATCGGGCGTGTGAGGGCGGCTCCCGCCCCCGCCGCGGCCGCCCATCCCCAGCGCTCGCCCCGCGCGAACCAGAACGCGCTCACCGTCAACAGCAGGAACGTCGCCTCCGTGTACGGGGCGAGCAGGAAGAAGCCGGTCGGGAAGAGCGCGACGAACAGCACCGTCCGTCGCGCGAGGTCGGGGTCGCCGAACTCGCGCCGCGTGAGCGCGTGGAGCATCAGCAGCGCCCCGAACGAGGCGGCGTTCGACACGAGGAGCGCGGCTCCGAGCGCACCGACGCCCGGCAACCAGGCGACCGCTCGGATCGCGAGCGGGTACACGGGGAAGAAGGCGGCGCTCGCGTCGTCGGGGTCGTAGCCATCGGTCGCGATGCGCAGGTACCAGAGCGCGTCCTGTCGCTCGGTGGCGGTCACCAGCGCGTCCCATCCCCGGTCGGGGGGCCGCGCCGGCCAGCCCGGAACACCGACCGGTTGCCCCTGCGGCATGGCGACGAGTCCCACGCCGACCGCCGAGACGACGAACAGGAGGAGCCGGGCGCCGACGAAGGCCCACAACGTCGGGACGAGTCCGTCGCGGATCCGCACCGTCGCGACGCCGTCGCCCGCGTTCACGTGACGGTGACCTCTTCCCGGGATGGGCTCCGCCATCCGCGCGAGCCGAGCGCGAGCGGCAGCGGATCGGTGCGGACCCATCCCACGAGGCACCAGATCAGCACGATCGTCCGGACGATCACGGCGACCTCGAACCACCACTGCTGCGGGGTCTCCATCACGCCCGTGAGAGTCCCGAAGAACGAGAAGCGGGTGACGAACACCGCGATGTCGGCGAGCTCGAACGCGACGAACCGTCGCAGGTCGGGTCCCACGAGCGCGAACCAGGGGAGGAGCCACAGCCCGTACTGGGGTGAGTACACCTTGTTCGTCAGCAGGAACGCGATCAGGATCGGGAACCCGAGGGTCCAGCGGGGGAACCCCGGGTTCCGGTGCGCCTTGAACCGCCAGACGACCGCGACGATCAGTCCGAACGCGACCGCCGATCCCAGGTTGACCTCGTTCGTGCTCACGCATGCCCCCGGGAGGTAGCGGCAGGCGAGGTACCAGAGGCTGTCGAAGTCGGGGATCCGTTCGGAGTTGAAGCGGAAGAACTCGATCCATCCTCGCGGCGCCAGGACGGCGAACGGCAGGTTCACGGCGACCCAGCTGCCGACCGTCCACCACAGCACGCGCACCGAGCGGTCGGGCTCCCGGTCCTGGACGCCCTGGAGGAACAGCGGGAGCAGCAGGAACAACGGGTACAGCTTCGTCGCGCCCCCGAGCCCGAGCAGGACGCCGGCGAGGCCGTCGCGGCGGGCGGCGAACGCGGCGTAGGCGCCGGTGGCGAGCGCCACCGCGGCGAGGTCCCAGTTCACGACGCCGTAGATCGCGAGCGTGGGGGCCAGGGCGAACCAGAGCGCTCGGCGACCTGCGAGCATCCAGAGGAACGTCGCGGCCGCCGCCGCGAAGCCCGTCAGCACGACGACGTTCGCCCAGTAGAAGGCCGTGTACCCGGTCCCTCCGATCCACGCGGTGACACGCATCAGGTACATCGTGAGGACCGGGTACTCGTCGCAGTTGTGCTCGCTCTCGGCGCACTCCTCGAGGAACGGAAGGCGCCCTCCGGCCAGCTGCTCGGTGCCGACGAGCGGCACGATGTCCGTGTAGCAGAGCCACCGGTACTGGCGACCGTCGTACTGCCCGCTCGCGCACGGGGCCTTCGAGAGGGCGCCGACCGCCATCGTGCCGACCACGCAGGCGAGCACGACGGCCAGGCTCACGGCACGGGCGGCGTGCTTCACGCGCGCATCGTAGTCCCGCCCCTGCGCGTGACCGTGCGAGCGCGCACTCGTAGAGTGAACGGTCATGAGGTATCGCGTGGAGCAGCTGGCAGCGGCCTGCGACGTGTCGGTGGACACGGTCCGCTACTACCAGTCGCGCGGGCTGCTCCCGCAGCCCGCGCGTGAGGGGCGCGTGGGCTGGTACGGGGACGACCACGTGGAGCGGATCCGCAGGATCCGCGACCTTCAGCGCAAGGGCCTGACCCTCGCGGCGATCGCCCGCGTCGTCGAGGAGGGCCGTGCCGATGCGGACCTCGCGGTCGCCGTAGCCGAGGAGCTGGGGGACGGCGGCGACACCGAGCCGCTCACGCTCGACGCGTTCTCGACCGCGGCGGGCGTGCCCGCATCGCTGATCCAGGCGGTCGAGCGCGAAGGGATCCAGATCGGACGAGAGGTCGATGGTGAGACCCGCTACACCTCCGCCGACATCGAGCTCGTGCGCACCGCGCTCCGGCTGCTCGAGTTCGGCCTGCCGCTCAGCGATCTCCTCGCGCTGGCGCGCGACGCCGACGCCGCGATGCGCGGGCTCGCCGAGCGTGCCGTGGAGCTGTTCGACGACCACGTGCGTCGCCCGATCCACGACACGGTCGGCGACGCAGCCGCCGCGGAGGAGCAAACGGTGGTCGCGTTCCGTGAGCTGCTCCCGGCGGTGACGAGCCTCGTCGAGCATCACTTCCGGCGGGTGCTGCTCGAGACCGCCGAGGAGCGGATCGAGGCGTGAGCGCACCGCTGCCGCACGGTGAGGACAAGGCGCGTGCCGTCCGCGGCCTGTTCGACACGATCTCCCCACGCTACGACCTGGTGAACCGGGTCATGACGTTGCGGATGGACGTCGGATGGCGGCGCCGGGCGATCCGCGAGCTCCACCTCACGCCGGGCTCTCGCGTGTACGACCTGGCGTGCGGAACCGGCGACTTCTGCCGGGAGCTGACCCGCTCCGGCTACCGGGCGTTCGGCTTCGACTTCGCGTTCGGGATGCTGGCGAACGCCCGCACCGACGCACCGCTCGTCCAGGCCGACGCGCTCCGGCTGCCGGTCCCCGACGCGAGCGCCGACGGCGTGACGTGCGGGTTCGCGCTGCGCAACGTGGTGTCCCTGGAGCGGTTCTTCGAGGAGCTCGGGAGGGTCGTCCGCCCAGGTGGAGCGATCGCCTTGCTCGAGACCTCGCGGCCGGACTCGCGGGTCCTCCGTGCCGGTCACGCGCTCTACTTCGAGCGCGTCGTCCCGATCGTCGGAGGGCTGCTGTCCGACCGCGACGCCTACGCGTACCTGCCCCGTTCGATGGCGTACCTGCCGCCGCCGGACGAGATGCTGGCGCTGCTTCGCGCCGCCGGGTTCCCGAGCGCGCGTCGGCTCCAGCTGTCCGGCGGGATCACGCAGCTGCTGGTAGGGGTCCACGCGTGAGCGCCCCGTCGCCCGGAGCCGCGTTCGACCTGCTCGCGGCCTACGTGCCGCCGGACGGCGCCTTCTTCGAGCGGCGTGGCGTCGGGGTCGCGACCGCCGGCGTCCACGAGCGTGTGTCTCCCGGCGAGGCCGTCGAACGGCTCCGCGAGCTGTTCGGCCCGAGCGGGGATCGCGCGGGCGTCGCGGTCGGCGCGTTGGGGTTCGCGGACGCGGCCTGCGGCATGCTCACGGTCGCCCGACGGACCGTGCGGCGGCGTCGGGCGGGTGCGAGCCCGTCGGTGTCCGATGTGGGTGGCGGGCACCCGGCTCCCTTCCGGCGGGTCCTCGGAGGCGCGCCCAGCGCGGCGTTCGGCGCCCTGCAGCTGCGCGAGGTCCCGACCGCCGCGGAGTACGCGGAGGCGGTGGTGTCCGCGACCGCGACGATCCGTGCGGGAGAGCTCCGGAAGGTCGTCCTCGCCCGGACGATCGAGGTCGAGGCCGGCCGGGTGCTCGACCCGCCGCGTCTCGCGCAGCGCCTGCGAGCGGTGAGTCCCGACGCGTATACCTTCGCGGTGCCCGCCGGAGACGGCGTGCTGGTCGGCGCCTCACCGGAGTTGCTGGTCGCACGGCGCGGACGTGAGGTCACCGCGAACCCGCTCGCGGGGTCCGCTCCGCGGGCAGGCGATCCCGACGAGGACCGCGCCAACGCCGAGGCCCTCAGCGCCTCGGCGAAGGACCTCGAGGAGCACGCGATCGTCGTCGAGGCGGTCGCCGAGGCCCTGCGGCCGTTCTGCGAGGAGCTGACGTGGGACCGTGAGCCGGTGCTGATGGAGACGCCGAACGTGTGGCACCTGTCCACGCGCTTCCGCGGAGCGCTCCGAGACCCGGCACCCTCGGCGGTCGACCTCGTCCTGGCGCTGCATCCGACCCCGGCCGTCGGGGGGACGCCCCGGGACGCGGCCCTCGCGGCGATGGCCGATCTCGAACCGTTCGACCGGGGAGCATACGCAGGTCCTGTCGGATGGGTCGACGCGGAAGGGGACGGGGAGTGGGCGATCGCGCTGCGCTGCGCGCTCCTGACGGGCGAGCGAGCGACCCTGTCCGCCGGGGCGGGGATCGTGGCGGACAGCGATCCGTGGGCCGAGGTCGAGGAGACCGACCGCAAGTTCAGGGCGTTCCTCGACGCCCTGCGGTGGGGATGAGCGTGGTCGCTCGTCGGCGGCCCAGGCTAGGTTGCTCGGTGTGAGGCGGTTCCTGGCCGCGGTCTATCCCGCGCTCGTGATGATCGTGGGGCTCGCGTCGCTGGTCGGCGGGTTCTTCCTGCTGCTCGGCAGGGACTCCACGACGACGCTCAGGATCGTGGGGCTGGCCCTGATCGTCGTGAGCCTGCTCGTCTACTCGTTCAGCTACCGGGTCGGACAGCGCTTCTTCGGCGACCTCCGCTGAACGACCCGGGGGGCGCGCCGCTCACCGATCGGCGAGCGCGGCGGCGACGGCCTCAGCGATCTGGCGCCGTCGCTCGCGATCGCGCCGCGGGTCGATCGCCACCTCCACCACGTGGACCCCGCCGGCCTTCGCGGCACGCTCCAGCGCGGGTGCGAGGTGTCGTGCCCGCGTGACCCGCTCGTGTCCGGCGCCGGCCGCCGCCGCGACCTCCCCGAGGTCGAGTCCGTGCGGCGTCACGAAGAGGTCACGGTGCTCGGGGAGATCGTGCTGGGGGAGCAGCGAGAAGATCTCTCCGCCGCCGTTCGCGAGCACGACCAGCACGGCGTCGTGCCCACGCCGTGCCCCCCACAGCAGCCCGCCTGCGTCGTGCAGGAACGTGAGGTCGCCCATCAGCGCGTAGACCGGGCCGACGTCCGCTGCCGCTGTGCCGAGGACCGTCGACACGAACCCGTCGATCCCGCTCGCCCCGCGGTTCGCGACGTAATCGGACGAGGTCGCCCTCGCTCCAGATCCGCGGGGGTCGGCGGGGCGCCAGGTAGGCGTCGAGGTCGCGGACCGGGGTGCTCGACCCCACGCACAGGACCCCTCCGTTCGGGACGAACGCCCCGACGTCGCGGGCCACCCTTCCCTCGAAGGGCTCGTCCCAACGGTCGAGGAGGCGGTCGACGGCAGCCCGGGCGACGAGGTCGGCGGTCCGCCAGGTCTCGAGCCACCCGGGGTCGGTCATGGGCGGTCGCGGCGCGTCCCACGCGATCGCGGCGAACAGCTCGGGGTCGGCCTCGATCCGTCGGTCAGCTCGACGCTGCGGGTCCGGGTCGAGGTGTCCGTGATCGAGCACGACGACCTCGTCGGCCGCCGCGATGACCGCCTGGGTGGCGCGCGTCGTCGGCGTCGCGCCGACCTGCAGGACGACCTCGGGGCGGTGACGTTCACGCCACACGGCGTCACCCGCCAGGAACTGACCGGCCGCGAGCGCTCGCCCGGCGTCGGAGGCGTCCAGGCGAAGCCCGCTCAGCGGCTCCGCCATCACGGGCCATCCCAGGACGGTGCCGAGGGACAGGACCGAGAGCGTTCGCGGGTGCCGGAGGCCGCCGACCGCGATCAGCCCGCGCGCGCCGGCGTAGGCCGTGAACAGTTCTCGGACCGCCATCGCCGTCGCCGCGTCGTCGGGCGCAGGGTGCTCAGGTGTCGCCGCGGGCTCGCGTGTCGCCGCGGGCTCGAGCGCCCGCACCGGGCCGGTCTCCTCTGGCACGAGAGGCTCGTCGAACGGGCAGTTCACGTGGACCGGTCCGGGTAGCTCACCGGTGGCCGTCCGAACCGCCCGCGTGCCCGCGTCCGCCCACGCGGGCGCGTCGGCCGGCGTCGCCGGTACCACCGGCTCGAGGTAGGTGCGCGCGTACCGCCCGTACAGCTCCACCTGGTCGATCGTCTGGTTCGCTCCCGTACCGCGCAGGCGCGGGGGGCGATCGGCGGTCAGCACGATGAGCGGGGTCCGCGTCTGCGATGCCTCCACCACCGCCGGCAGGAACTCGGCGGCGGCGGTGCCGCTCGTGCATGCGATCGCGACCGGTTCCCCGGTCACCTTCGCGATGCCCAGCGCGAAGAAGGCGCTCGAGCGCTCGTCGAGATGGACGTGGAGTCGGATCCTGCCGTCGCGCGCGAGCGAGAGCGCGAGCGGGGTCGATCGTGATCCCGGCGACACGCACGCGTGTCGGACCCCACCGGCGACGAGGGCGTCGACGAGTGCCCCCGCGCAGGTGAGGGAGACGTCGCCGAGACCCACGTCAGGCCCCCCAGGACAGGAACAAGCCGAGGGCCAGCGACAGTCCGCACGCGGCATGGACCGTCGCCGTGCCGACGAGCACGGAGATCAGTTCCCGACCCGACGCGGTCCGTACGGCCTCGATGGGCCGGATCGTGAGCGGCCACGCGATCAACCCGAACAGCCCCCATATCGTCAGGCCGACCGCCTCGTTCACGAGCCCGGCGATGACCCCTGCGACGATCGCCGCGAACGCCCCGATCACGAGCGTGCCGTACAGGGCACGGGTCGCCGGGTCGCCGATCCGCACGGCCAGCGTGCGCTTCCCGCTCGCCCCGTCGGTCGGGATGTCGCGGAGGTTGTTCGCTTCCAAGATCGCGACCGCCAACAGCCCCATCACCGCGCCTGCCCACCACGCGTCGGCCGTCACGGTCTCGACCATCACGAACGTCGTGCCGCAGGTCGCCGCGAGCCCGAAGAACAGGAAGACCATCACCTCGCCGAGGCCGAGCCCCGCGTACGGGCGGGGCCCCCCGCTGTAGAGGAACGTGGCCGCGATCGCGAGCGCTCCGACCAACAGGATCAGCAACGGCTCCGTCACCAAGGCGAGGGCCAGCCCGGCGACGGCTGCGATCCCCACCGACAGGAGCGCCCCGGCCAGGACGGCTCGGGGCGAGGCCGCGCCGGTCGCGGTGAGCCTGGGCGGTCCGATCCGCTCGTGGGTGTCGACGCCCTTGACCCCGTCGAAGTAGTCGTTCGCGAGGTTCACCCCGACCTGCAGGCCCGTGGCCACGACGAGGGCGGCCGCGAAACGCCACCACAGGATCTCCCCGGCCGCAGCCGTCCCGACGATCACAGGGACGAGTCCGGCGCCGAGGGTGCGGGGCCGGGCCCCGTGCCACCACGCGCGCCAGCCGTGGAGATCGGTCACGGCCGCTTCGGGAACCGCGAGAAGTCGGGGTCGCGCTTCTCCTTGAAGGCGTCGCGACCCTCCTGCGCCTCCTCGGTCATGTAGTAGAGCAGCGTCGCGTCCCCGGCCAGGTGCTGCACGCCTGCGAGACCGTCGACGCCGGCGTTGTAGCCGGCCTTGAGGAGCCGCAGGGCGAGCGGTGAGTAGGCGAGCATCTCCCGACACCAGCGGACCGTCTCCTCCTCCAGTTCCTCGATCGGGACGACGGCGTTGACGAGGCCCCAGTCCAGGGCGGTGGCGGCGTCGTACTGGCGGCACAGGAGCCAGACCTCCTTCGCGCGTTTCTCGCCGATCTGTCGGGCGAGCAGCCCGATCCCGTATCCGCCGTCGAACGACCCGACGCGAGGGCCGGTCTGGCCGAACCGCGCGTTCTCCGCGGCGATCGTGAGGTCGCAGCACAGGTGCAGGACGTGACCGCCCCCGATCGCGTAGCCCGCGACCATCGCGATGACCGGCTTCGGGTGGCGGCGGATGTCGATCTGCAGGTCGAGCACGTTCAGCCGTCCGATCCCCTGGTCGTCGACGTACCCGTCGTCACCGCGGATCTTCTGGTCGCCGCCGCTGCAGAAGGCCTCGGGACCCTGCCCGGTCAAGATCACGACACCGACCTCGGGGTCGTCTCGCGCCAGGTCGAACGCGCGGATCATCTCGCGGGTGGTGGCCGGCCGGAACGCGTTGCGAACCTCGGGCCGGTCGATCGTGATCTTGGCGATGCCCTCGGCGACCTCGTACCGGATGTCGGACCACTCGCCCCGGGGCTCCCAGTCGAGCGCGACGCGGATCTCCACCATGTGACCTCTCACTCCTAGAGCGTGAACTCGAACGGTTAGCCTATCCGACGTGAACGTCACGGCCCATCGCCGGGCGCACGCGGGTGAGCTCGTCGCCTACGACCTCCCCCCCGGGCCGCACTGGTACGAGATCCTCGAAGCCCACGCGTCGACCGGCGCCTCGTTCCTGCCGGTGGACGTACGGTTGAGCGACCGAGAGAAGCGGTCGATCGTCCAGCGCGCCCGCCCGACGATCATCGTGACCCCCGATGAGGAGGTCGTCTTCCCCCGGGGGGTCGAGCTCGATCCCGTCCGCGCGTGGGCCGTGGTCGCGACCTCGGGCACCGCCGCCGCCCCTCGGCTCGCGGATCTGTCCCGGGGGGCGCTCGGCTCCGCGGTGGTGGGCTCGATCGACGCCCTCGGGATCGCGCCGTCCGACCCGTGGTCGTGCGTCCTGACCCCCGCCCACGTCGGCGGACTGCTGGTGCTGCTGCGCGGGGTCCTGGGCGGTGCCGACGTCGTCGTCCACGAGCGGTTCGACCCGGATCGCGTGCTGGCCGACGGCCAGGGTCGCCACCTGGCGATCGTCCCGACGATGCTCCACCGGTTCGTCGCGGCCGGCCGCCGACCTGTCGCGTCTCGGCGTCCTGTTGGTCGGCGGCGCCGCGCTCGACCCGGCCCTGCGTCGCCGAGCCGAGGATCTGGGCGGACGCGTGGTGGGGACCTACGGCCTCACCGAGAGCTGCGGCGGCGTCGTCTACGACGGACGGCCGTTCGCCGACACGCAGGTGCGGATCGGGCCCGCCGGCACGATCGAGCTCCGCGGGCCGACGCTGATGGACGGCTACCGCGACGATCCAGGAGCGACCGCTGCCGCGTTCTCGACCGATGGGTGGCTGCGGACCGGGGACGTCGGCTCGTTCGACGACGGTCTGCTGAGCGTCCTGGGTCGCGCGGACGACGCGATCCGCACCGGCGCCGAGACCGTGTGGCCCGACGAGGTCGAGTCCGTGCTTCGGACCCATCCCGGCGTCGCGGACGTCGCGGTGGGCGGCCGACCCGATCCCGAGTGGGGCCAACGCGTCGAGGCCTGGGTCGTGGCGGCCGACCCCGCCGCGCCGCCCACGCTCGAGGCGCTCCGCACCCACTGCCGTGAACGTCTGGCCGGCTACAAATCGCCGCGGGCCTTGCATCTGGTCGATCGATTGCCACGGACCGTGGGGGGAAGCTCCGCCGCTCGGCGCTGGGCTGACGACCCCGGAGATTGGTGAAGGCCCGAGCGAGGGAGGGGTTCGCTCGGGCCTTCAGATGTCACCCTGGGCCGCCGAGGGGGAGGTGGCCCTTGTTGGGTTCCATGGCGTCGCACCTGATGCTTCGTCCCGGGGGCCGATCCGCTGCATACCCGCGTTCAGGTATCTCTGAACTCGCTGCCTCGCAGGTGTTCCGGGCGCTCAGGTGACCTGGATCGCGCCGTGCTTCACGGCGAACGCGACCGCCTCGAGCTTCGAGTGGACACGGAGCTTGCCCAGGATGTTCCGGACGTGCGTCTGCACGGTCTGCGGCGAGATGAACAGCTGCGTCGCGATGTCGTCGTTGCGCTTGCCCTGCGCGAGCAGTTGTAGGATCTCGCGCTCGCGTTCGGTCAGGTCGTTCAGGAGCCTCAACGCATCGCGCTGCTCCTCGCGCTCGCGGGCGACCTGCGCGAGCAGCCGGGTGAGGGTCCCCGGGTCGATCAGGACCTCGCCGTCGGCCGCCGCCTTGGCCGCCGACAGGACCTCGTCGGCGGCCTCGTCCTTCGAGAGGAAGCCTGAAGCTCCGGCCTCGACGGCGTCGACCAGGAGGCGCTCGTCGTCGTGCGCGGTCATGATCACGACCTTCGTCGACGGCGATGCCTCTTTGATCTTCTTCGTGGCGTCGATCCCGCTGATCCCGCCGCCCTTGAACACGATGTCCATCAAGACGACGTCGGGCAGGTGCTGCTCGGCGAGGCCGATCGCCTCCTCGGCGGTGTGCACGGGCGGGGCGACCATCTCGAGTTCGGGGTCGAGTTCGACCACCATCGAGAGCGCGTCGGTCAAGATCTTGTGGTCGTCGCAGATCAGCAACGACACGATGCGGGCGTCACCCACTCCCGGTTCCCTCCATGGGGAGTTCGATCCGCAGGATGGTACCCCCTCCGGGCGCGTCGGCGATGGAGGCGTCGCCCCCGTGTGCGAGGGCGATCCCGCGGCAGATGAAGAGCCCGAGTCCGGAGCCGGGCCGGTCCTCGTAGCCGGGCGGTCGCCACCTCGCGAACCGCGTGAAGACCTCATCGCGCCGCTCGGCCGGCACGCCGGGCCCGTGGTCCTCGACCTCGATCACGGTGCGTGTGGCTTCGGCCCCTACGCGGACCCTGATCGGGGCGTCGGGCGGGGAGAACCGGGCCGCGTTGTCGAGCGCCTCGCCGATCGCGACCGGGAGCCACTTGGCGTCCACCGGAGCGGTGAGGTCGTCGGGCACCCCGACCTCGATGGGGTGTGGCTCGAGGTCGGCGACCTCGACGGCTCGGTGGACGAGCCGGGCGAGCGGCTGGGGGCGGATCGTCATGTCGAGCGTTCCCGCATCGACCCGCAGCGCCAGCGAGATGTGCTCGACGAGCGCGAGGAGGCGCGTCGACTCGCGCTCGATCATCCCGATGAACTCGAGCCGTTCCTCGTCGCCGAGCCGGTCGTAGCTCTTGCGCACGGTCGTCGCGAGCCCCTTCATCGTGCCGAGCGGCCCGCGGACGTCGTGCGCGACCATCGCCGCGATCTCGGCGCGGCCCGTGAGGACCTCCTCGGCACGGTCCGTCGCGCGCCGCATCCGGGTGGACTCGAGCTGCAGGCTGAGCACGACGAACACGACGAGGGACGCGGCGGCGAGCGCGGGGGTCGAGGTCGCGATCGTGATCAGCGCCGCGACCGCGTGGTCCGAGTCCGCGACCGGGCTCAGCATCGTCGCCGCGCCGAAGAACGCCGCCGCGAGCCCGGCCGCCGCGACCCACCCGAAACGCCCGCCCCACCGCAGACAGCGGACCGTCACGATCACACCCGTGACCACGAGCGCGCCGGAGATGAGCCAGGCCAGCGCGGGGAGGTCGCCGGGGGCCGGCAGGTCGAGCACGGGGCGTCCGCCCGACGACAGCGCGACGAGCAGATCCAGCCCGATCAACCCGGCCACGCTCGCGGCGACGACGCGACGGGGATCCAGCGGCGTACGGCCGCGTCGATCGACCCACGGGACGACCACGAGCAGGTTCGCCACCAGCACGAGGAGGCCCGTGTGTCCCCCATATCCGTACAGATCGCCCAGCCACGTGCTCGACCGGGCCACGTCGATCGCGACCCGGAGCGCCAGGACGTGCAGCGTGTACGCCGCGGCTCCCACGCCGACCAGGAGCAGGGCCGGGTCCTTGCGTTCCCGGTACGCGAAGGACGAGAAGGTGGCGGTCGCGGCGAACAGCCCGAGCCCCAGGGCGCCGATCGCGCCCGCGAGCCATCCGCCGTCCTCCCCGAGGATCGCCTGCATGACCACGACGACCACGACCACGACGACGCCGAGGGTCCCTCTGCTGCGCACGGCCCCGAGTCTAGGTCCGGCCTTCGTCACTCCTGCGCAGGCAACGCGTACGAGTGGTCCCCCCGGTGGGGTAGCTGCGCTCGTGGTGCCCACGCGGCCGCTCGGCCGCGCAGCTACGAGTAGGAGTGCTCGTCGTCGGGGAACGCGCCCGTCTCGACGTCGTCGAGGAACGCCCGGACCGCGCCGGTCATCTCGGCGCGCAGGTCCGCGTACTTCCTCGCGAGCTTCGGGACGGTCTCGTTGATCCCGAGCAGATCGTGGATCACCAGGACCTGCGCGTCGGTCCCGCGGCCCGCCCCGATCCCGATCGTCGGGACCTGCACGGCGCCGGTGATCTCCTGTCCGACCTGCGCAGGGACGCCCTCGACGACGATCGCGAACGCGCCCGCCTTCTCGATCGCCTGCGCCTGGTCGAGCAGCTTCCCCGCGGCCTCGGCGCCGCGGCCCTGGACCTTGTAGCCGCCCATCCCGTGAACGGATTGCGGCGTGAGTCCGATATGGGCCATCACCGGGACGCCGAGATCCACGAGGTGGTGGATCAGCTCGACCTGTGGACCCTCGATCTTCACGGCGTGCGCACCGGCCTCCTTCAGGAACCGCCCGGCGTTGCGGATGCCTTCCTCGACGCTCACCTGGTAGCTCAGGAACGGCATGTCGGCGACGATCATCGCGCGCTCGGTGCCACGGGCCACCGCCCGGGTGTGATGGAGCATCTCTTCCATCGTCACGGGGAGCGTGTCGTCGTAGCCGAGGACGTTGTTCGCCACGGAGTCGCCGACCAGCAACACGGGGACGCCGGCTCGGTCGAGGATCTGCGCGGTCGGGGCGTCGTACGCGGTGAGCATCACCCACCGGCGTCCCTCCGCCTTCCACGCGCGGAGATCGTGGATCGTCACGGTCATCTGCTCGCACCTCCTCAGGAGTGCACGGCTGGCCAGGAAGGCAAGTGTACGCGGGATCGGCTATCCGACGTCGAAGTCCGCGCCGGCGAGCGCGCGGTACCCGTCGTCGCGCAGGACCCACACCCGGTAGCGACCCTCGTCGAGCGGCCACGGTCCCACCGAGGAGCGATCGAGCGTGACGGTGCCGGCGACCCGAGCGTCCGTGTAGGTCCACAACAGGTACCAGGCGACCTTGGGATCGGCGCTGCGCCGATAGACCCCGATCCAGTCCCACCGGTCTCCGCGCACGTTCGTCCACGAGACCTCGATCCCCTCGCCGACCGCGTACGTGGGTTCCGAGGTCGTGACCTCCGGACCGGCGCCGGGTGCGCGGATCCACAGGCGGGTGCTCGCGAGCGCCGCATCGGCGGCGTCGAGCAGCGTCGCCCGGTAGGCCCCCGGGGGCCAGCCCGACGTGTCGAACGTGAGGACCGCGTCCGGGCCGGTCATCGTCTGCTCGGCGACCGCGTCGGCGACGGGGTCGGCGCCCGCCGGCGCCACCGCGACGCGGTCGCCGCCACGGGCGCGCACGACGAGGCTGTCTTCCGCCTCGGTCAGGCGTTCGTCGACGCTGATCGTCTTCGGGATCCGTGCCGGCCGGACCGAGAAGGTCGATATCACGGCCCGGTGGTCGGACGCCCACGGCTCGACGGCCACGTCCACGCTCGGGTGATCTCGCTCGCCTACGACCGCCGTCTCGAGGACCGCGCCCTCCGAGGCGTAGACGAGGTCGATCCGGTCCTGGGGCGCGTTCGGGCCGGGGTTCCACGCGCCGTCGATCCTCGGACGTCCCGCCCACCACGTGAGCCCGGGATGCCGGTGCGCGTCGGGGTGGACCATGCGGTACGAGTCGCGGAATCCTGCGCGCTCGACGGCTCGGCTGACCGGCCACGGCACCGGGAACACGATCTGGGGTCGATCGCCGACCGTGGCCCGCGTCCAGTCGTGATGGGTGGGCGCGTTGAAGTCTCCGACCAGGAACACGGGGATGCCCTCGGCGATCAGACCCTTCGCGCTGCGGAGGAACGGTCGGATCGCGGGCAGCCGGACGTCGCGCTCGAGCCGGAGCAGTTCCTCGCGGGTGGCTCCCCGCAGCGCGCGGTTCGGACCGTAGGGCGCGGACGGCAGGTGCACGTTCTGCACGGCGACCACGTGCCCTGGGACCGGCTCCACGAACACGTACCGGCCACGGGACCCTGGCGGATCCCAGATCGGGTAGCGGGAGATGATCCCGGTCCGGACGCTGACGTAGGGGTACCCGGCCGCGCGTGCGAGGCGTGGGACGTGCCCCCATGCCTCCTCGATCCCCACCACGTCGGCGTCCATCAGCCGCGTGGCGTCGACGATCGCCTGGAAGTCGACGACGGTCCCGCCGTACTCGATGTTGAAGGTCGCGACCGACAGCGTCGTCCGAGCGGCGAGATCGGCGGATCCGTGCGACGCGGGTGCCGGCGAGGGGGAGAACCCCAGGAGCGCGAGGGCCAGCAGGACGGGGAGACCGCGTCGGCGTCGCATGTCCGGATGGTGCCACGGTTCGGGGTGCGGGCGCGAGCCGCGCGGGCGTCCGCTCACGTCTCGCGCCGCTCGAGGATCTGGTCGAGGCGGAGGATCTCGTCGAGCGTGATGAGACCCACGATCGCGTCCCCGTGAACGACCGCGAGGGTGTCGAGGTCGTCGGCGTCCATCGCGGTGACCGCGTCGGCCAACGTCCACCCGGGAGATGCGGGCACGCTCGCCACCGCGAGGTCGGCCACCCTGGCGGGCGCATGCGGTCCGGCTCGCAGGGCAGCGACGTCGGCCAGGCGCAGCATCCCGACGTAGGAACCCGTGTCGTCGACCACCGGCACGCTGGTGGTCCGCGCGTCCACGAAGACGGCCAGGAGCGACTGGTCGGCCTCGGCGTCGGGGTCGACCGAGGTCCATCGATCCCGCAACGCGTCGGTCACCTTGAGCTGGAGCCGCTCCTCGACGTGGCCTCCCCGCTGCGTGACCTGATACGGGGTGACCGACGTGGAGCCCATGAAGAGCTGCGCGATCACCGTCGCGATCATGCCGGGCACGATGAATCCGGGTCGCCCGGTCGCCTCGGCCACGAAGACGACGGCTGCGATCGGCACCCGGTACCCGGCGCCAAGGAAGGCGGCGGCTCCGATCAACGGCAGGAGCGTCAGCTGACGGATGCCCGCGACCAGGGCGACGAGCCGTCCGAGGATCGCGCCCTGTGCGACGAGCGGGATGAACACGCCCCCGACACCTCCGCCCGCGATCGTGGCGGTCGTCGCCGCGAGCCGCAGGGCGAACAGCGCGACCACCAGCCAGATGCCGATGTCCGGGTTCTCGACCGTGAGGATCGCCCGGTACCCGGGTCCCAGCGCGACCGGGGCGCCGAACAGCTCGAGGGACGTCCAGGCGACGAACGCCAGCGAGGCGCCGCCGACGGACCAGGTGGCCCAACGGGGGAGACGGGCATGCAGGTCCTTCGCGGCCTCGACGATCCACGCGAACGCTCGTGCGCCGACGCCGCACGCGATCCCCAGCACGACCGCCGCGACCAGGTCGTTCGGTCCGAACGTCGGTTGCCCGCGCACGGGGATCAACGGGTCCGCGTCCTTCACGAGCACGAAGGCGACGTAGGAGGTGACGGCACCGATCAGCGCCGGGAGCGTGGCGCGCCGCGCCTGGTCGCGTCGATACGGCACCTCGAGCGCGAAGAGGGCGCCGGTGGCCGGCGTCTTGAAGATCGCCGCGACGCCCGCAGCCGCCCCCACGACCATGAGGAGCTTCAGGTCCTCGACCGAGAAGATCCTGCGGAACCGGCGTTGGAGCCAGGTGCCGATCACCGCCCCCGCGTAGAGCGACGCTCCCTCGAACCCGAGGGCTCCTCCGGTGCCGATCGTCGCCGTGCTCGCGACGAGCTTCGCCGGCGCGGGCCGAGCGGACAAGTGCGAACCGGGGTCGTGGAAGTTGCGGATGTACTCGTCGGCGGTCGCGGAGGAGGCGCCGGCGCCGATCCAGCGAAGGCTCATCCAGGCCACGAGCAGGCCGGCCGCAGGAGCCAGGGCGGTCACCCACGAGGGGAAGCTCCACACGCGCTCGAGCAGATCGACGGTCACCGTTTCGAACCCGGCGACGGCCAGGCCCGTCACGACCCCGGTCAGACCTGCGAGCAGGAGCGTCTCCGCCCACCGTTGGCGCATCTGGCGGACCCGAGGCGACCCGAGCGTCTCCCTGATCGTCCGCCGTTCGCCCACACGGGCATCCTAGTCACCCGTCGCGTCGCATCCGCTCGGTCGCTGCGGTGATCGCGACGAGGGCGTCGGCTCGGTCTTGGGCGATGTCAGACCCCCTGGCTAGGGTGCTCACCGTGACGACCGAGGAGGCATCGACGATGACACGCGAACGGGAGCCGTGGGCCGAGGTGCTCACGCTGGGTGACGTCCGGTTCGGGATCTTGGCCGGCGGTCCGTTCGACGGACGCTGCTACCCCCTGCCCGCCGGTACGCCGACGGTGCTCGAGGTCCCGGGCCCGGTCGGGGACGGTCAACCGCGCACCGTGCGGTACGTGCTCCGCGAGGGGCTGTACCGCTACGCGCCGGCCGCGCCGGCGCGTTCGGCGGCCTGAGTCGCCACCCCGGGCCCGCGGCGGGCAGGTCCGGGGTGGGACGCTCCCGCCGGGTCCCGTACACTGCTGGGCAGCCCTCATCCCTTCTGCTCCCCCTCGAGGGGGGCCGTCCAGACCGAAGGAGGTGAACGTTGAGGGAGTACGAGTGCATGTTCATCCTGCCCGCCGAGGCCGATGAGGCCATGGTCGGCACCGCCGTGGGGCGTATCGAGAAGATCGTCACGCCCGGGGGCGGCGCCATCGGGAACATCGACCGTTGGGGTCGGAAGCGCTTCGCCTACGAGATCGCCCACCAGAACGAGGGGTACTACGTGGTGGTGCGCTTCACGGCAGAGCCGTCGACCCAGGCAGAGATCGACCGGACGCTGAAGCTCGCCGACGAGGTGATCCGGCACAAGGTCCTGGTCCTGCCCGAGAAGAAGCCCGAGAAGGCGAAGGCAGCTGCTTCCCCCGCCTCCGGTAGCGAGGCGTAATCCATCGAAGGGGGATACCGCTCATGGCGAGCGACAACCAGATCACGATCGTGGGCAACCTGACGGATGACCCGGAGCTCCGCTACACGGCCAACGGCGCCGCGGTGGCCAACTTCCGGGTCGCGTACTCGACGCGCATCCGCGATGCCGCCGGCAACTGGACGGACGGGGAGACCTCGTTCTTCACCATCAACTGCTGGCGTCAGCTCGCGGAGAACGCCGCCGAGTCGCTCACCCGTGGGACCCGCGTCGTGGTCACCGGGCGCCTCAAGCAGCGCTCCTGGGAGAACCAGGAGGGCGAGAAGCGCACGGTCGTAGAGATCGAGGCCGACGACCTGGGGCCGAGCCTGAAGTGGGCAACGGCCAGCGTGCAGAAGACCAGCCGCTCCTCCTCTGCCTCTTCGGGCGGGGATTGGGGCGCGGCGGTCACCGTGCCGTCAGGTCCGGCCGTGGACGAGGAGACACCGCTCGACGATGCCCAGTAAAGGTGGAGGTAAGGCTGGTGGGGCCCGGCGCCCCAAGCGCGACAAGGACGAGAAGGCCTGGCAGAAGAAGGGCAAGCGCAAGGTCTGCATCTTCTGCAAGGACAAGATCGACTACGTCGACTACAAGGACCTGATGACGCTGCGCAAGTTCACGTCCGAGCGCGGGAAGATCCGTGCGCGGCGCGTGACCGGCAACTGCGTGCAGCATCAACGTGACGTGGCCTCGGCGGTCAAGAACGCCCGCGAGATGGCCCTGCTCCCCTACAGCGCGCGATGAAGATCATCCTTCAGAAGCCCGTCGACAAGCTCGGGAACCCCGGGGACGTCGCCGAGGTCGCCGACGGCTACGCGCGCAACTACCTGATCCCCCGTGGCCTGGCGATCAGGGCCGAGAAGGGGGCCCTGAAGCACGCCGAGTCGCTCAAGCGTGCCCACGTCAGCCGCCTGTCGAAGCAGAAGGGTGAGTACGAGGCGATCGCGTCGAAGCTGATCGCCGCGGGTGCCCTCCGCATCGAGGTCCGTGCCGGCGAGGAGGGCAAGCTCTTCGGGTCGGTCACGGGGGCCGACATCGCCGAGGCCGTCGTGACGCAGACGGGTGTCGCCCTGGACAAGAAGGACGTCCACCTCGACGAGCCGATCCGCTCCGTGGGAACCCATGAGGTCCGGGTGAAGCTCTTCCACGAGGTGGAGCCGGTCTTGACGGTCGAGGTCGTCGCACAGGACTGACGCCGACCGCGACGCAGGTCGATGAAGGGCGCCCCGCGGGGCGCCCTTCGTGCGTTCCTGACGCCGGTCGATCTCACCGTGTCAGAGGGACTCTTCACACTTGTCCACATGGTTCTCCCCATGGTGGAAACGCAGGTCAGAGCCGGTGTGACAAGGAATCTCGGCGCGCGACCAGCACCGCGAGAATCCACAGTGGTTGTCCACTGTCACCCCACCGGTCTGAGGCGTAGCGTCCCTGCCGGTGTCGTGCGTGGGGAGGAGGTGAACGGTGGCGAGCACAACTGACGAGGTCGTCCGGCTCCCTGCCGGGACGTCCCGGGTGCCCCCGCAGAACCTCGAGGCGGAACAGTCGGTCCTGGGGGCCATGATGCTCTCCACCGAGGCGGTGGCCGACGTCGTCGAGATCCTCGAAGCCGACGACTTCTACCGCTCGGCGAACGCGAAGATCTACTCGGCGATCCGTGGTCTGTTCGGCCACGGCGAGCCGGTCGACCTGATCACCGTCATCGAGGCGCTGCGCCGCCAGAGCCTGCTCGATGAGGTCGGGGGTCCGCTGTACCTGCGGGATCTCGTCGACCAGGTCCCCACCGCGGCCGGTGCCGCCCACTACGCGAAGATCGTCGTGGACGCGGCCCTGCGGCGTCGGCTGATCTCGGCGGCGGCGGACATCATCGACCTGTCCTATGCCGGGACCGACGACGCGGATCAGATCGCCGACGGCGCCGAGCAGCGGATCTACGACGTCGCCCGTCGTGAGGACAAGGAAGAGACCGCTCTGATCGGCGACCTGGTGAACCAGGCGATGTCGGATCTGGAGACGATCCAGAACCGAGAGTCCGCCTACACGGGACTGCCGACCGGCTTCCGCGACCTCGACGACCTCACCTCAGGCTTCCAGCCCGGGAACCTGATCGTGATCGCGGCCCGCCCCGGCGTCGGCAAGTCCTCGCTCGCGATGAACATCGCTTCCAACGTGGCGAAGGAGGACGCCCCCGTCGCGGTGTTCTCGCTCGAGATGTCGCGCTACGAGATCGGGATGCGGCTGCTCTGTTCGGAGGCGCACGTCCCATGGGACCGGATCCGCAACAAGCGGGTCGGGCCCGATGACTGGACGCGGATCGTCGCGGCGGGGGAGAAGCTCCACGAGGCGCCGTTGCACATCGTCGACGCCGGCAACGTGAACATCGTCGACATCCGCGCGAAGGCGCGCCGCATGAAGACGGGTCGTCAGGGGCTCGAGCTGATCATCGTCGACTACCTCCAGCTCATGACGAGCGCCCTGTCGCGCCGCTCGGACAACCGCCAGCAGGAGGTCGCGGAGATCTCGCGTTCCCTCAAGCTGCTCGCGAAGGAGCTCCACATCCCCGTGGTCGCCCTCTCGCAGCTGAACCGCAACCCGGAGTCCCGCGCGGACAAGCGACCCCAGCTCTCGGACCTGCGTGAGTCCGGTGCGATCGAGCAGGACTCGGACGTGGTCATGTTCATCCACCGCGATGACGCCGACCAGGAGCACAAGCGCGAGGCCGAGCTGATCCTCGCGAAGCACAGGAACGGCCCTACGGGCTCGGTCCGCCTGGTCTTCGAGCCGTCGCTCACCCAGTTCCGGACCGCGGCGCGGGCCCAACCGACGGAGTGAACGACCCCGCGCTCCCGAATGCCACCGCGCGGCGCGCTCGTGCGATCCACGACAGGCTCCTGAAGCGCTTCGGCCCCCTCGAACCGCCACGCGCCGTCGATCCTCTCGACGAACTCGTCCTCACCGTGCTGTCCCAGCACACGAGCGACCTGAACGCCGAGCGGGCCTTCGCCGACCTACGGGCGGGGTTCCCCAGCTGGCACGACGTGGTCGCCACGCCCACGGATCACGTCGCCGACGCGATCCGCTCCGGCGGCCTCGCCAACACGAAGGCGCCGAGGATCCAGGCGATCCTGCGCGAGGTCCACGAACGCGAGGGCGCCTTCGACCTCTCGCGTCTCAGCGACATGGACGACGCCGACGTGCGCGCGTACCTCACCTCCCTCCCGGGCATCGGCCCGAAGACCGCCGCGGTCGTGCTCAGCTTCGCGCTCGGCCGCGACGCCATCCCGGTCGACACCCACGTCCACCGCGCGACCCGACGGCTCGGGATGGTCCCGGCGAAGGTCTCCGCCGAGCGAGCCGACCGCCTGCTGCACGACCTGGTGCCCGACGGGCTGCGAACGCCGCTGCATGTCGCGTTGATCCGGCTGGGCCGGGAGATCTGCAAGGCGCCGACCCCGCTGTGCCGATCGTGCCCCCTGCTCGACCTGTGTCCCACGGGTCGGACGAACCGCGCCGGAACGTGGAAGAGGCGCCCGACGGGCGCCTCAACGAAGAGCGGGTGAGGGGAATCGAACCCCCGTTTCAAGCTTGGGAAGCTTGCGTTCTACCATTGAACCACACCCGCGTGGCCCGGCCGCTCGCGCGACCGCGCCCAGTGTAGCGAGCCCGACCATGAGCGTGCCACCGGCTCCACGCGACCACCCTGCTAGCCTGCCGAACCTGATGACGGACCCCGATCTGTGGCCCCACGTCCTCACCCGACTCACCCGAGGGGAGTCGCTCAGCGCCGACGAATCCGCCGAGGCGATGCGACAGGTGATGGCCGGCGAGGCCACGCCCGGGCAGATCGGCGGGTTCCTGATGGCCCTGCGCACGAAGGGCGAGACGGTCGACGAGATCGAGGGCCTCTCGCGCACGATGCTCGAGTTCGCGAACCCGGTCCTGTCCGAGGTTCCCGTCGTCGACACCTGCGGGACCGGCGGTGATCGCAGCGGCACCTTCAACATCTCGACGGTCTCAGCCATCGTGGTCGCGGGGGCCGGCGTCTCCGTCGCGAAGCACGGGAACCGCGCTGCCAGCTCACACTGCGGCTCGGCCGATCTCCTCGAAGCGCTCGGCGTGAAGATCGACCTCGATGCGGCCGGCGTGGAGCGCTGCCTCGCGGAGGTGGGGATCGGCTTCATGTTCGCCCCGAACTTCCATCCGGCGATGGGGCACGCCGGGCCGGTCCGGCGGGAACTGCGCGTGCCGACCGTCTTCAACTTCCTCGGACCGCTCACGAACCCGGCGCGCCCGCGTGCGCAGGTCGTCGGGGTGTCCGACGAGCGGATGCTTCCGCTGATGGCGGAGGTGCTCGCGCGCCGCGGCACGAGCGCGAAGCTGTTCCGTGGCGAGGATGGCCTCGATGAACTCACGACGACCGGGATGTCGACCGTGTACGACGTCCGGGAGGGGTCGCTCCGCGAGACCGCGCTGGATCCGACGAAGCTCGGCCTCGCCCGCGCCACGCCCGAGGACCTGGCCGGAGGGGACGCCGCGACGTCGGCCGAGATCACGCGCCGGATCCTCGACGGCGAGCCCGGGCCGAGGCGCGACGTGGTCCTGCTGAACGCGGGTGCCGCGCTCGAGGTGGCGGGGTTCGCCGGCTCGCTCGAGGAGGGCATGACGACCGCGGCCCGGTCGATCGACGACGGCCAGGCGGCGGGAACGCTCGCGCGGTGGGTCGAGGTCTCTCAGAGGTAGCATCTCGCCCGCGATGATCCTGTCCGACCGCGATATCCGAGCCGAGATCGACGCCGGGCGCGTCGTGATCGACCCCTACGACGACGCGTGCGTGCAGCCGTCCTCGGTGGACCTGCACGTCGACTCGCAGTTCCGGGTCTTCGCCAACTCGCGATACCCGTACATCGACGTCCGTGCGGAGATGCCCGATCTCACCGAGCTGGTCGAGGTGCCCGACGACGAGCCGTTCATCCTGCACCCGGGTGAGTTCGTGCTGGGTTCGACCGCCGAGCGGGTCGCGCTGCCCGACGACCTCGTGGCGCGTCTCGAGGGGAAGTCCTCGCTCGGTCGCCTCGGGTTGCTGATCCACTCGACCGCCGGCTACGTCGACCCCGGATGGGACGGCTACCTGACCCTCGAGCTGTCGAACGTCGCGAACCTGCCGATCACGCTGTACCCGGGGATGAAGATCGGGCAGATCTCGTTCTTCCGCCTGTCCACGCCGGCTCAGGCCCCCTACGGGAAGGCGGGCAACAAGTACCAGGGCCAGCGCGGACCCACGCCGAGCCGGTTCTTCCAGGACTTCGGCACGTAGCGTTCGGCGCGGATCGCGCCTACTCGTTCACGAGGGCGCCCGGCATCGGGCCGACGCCCATCTGCACCGCCACCATCGCCGCCTGCGTCCGGTTCGTCACGCCGAGCTTGCGGAAGATCGCGGCGAGGTGCGCCTTGACCGTCTTCTCCGACAGGTAGAGGTGCTGGGCGATCTCGCGGTTCGAGCGACCCTCGGACAGCAGGGCGAGGATGTCGTTCTCACGCTGGGTCAGGCTGTACTCGTTGCGTCGCCCGCTCCCGTTCGAGCCTGCTCCGTGCTCCTGATCCTCGAACAGGTTCTGGATCACGCGTGGGCTGAGGACGTTGCCGCTGCCCGACATGGCGACCTTGATCGCCTGGGCGAGGTCCTCGGGGGTGGCATCCTTCAGCAGGTAGCCGGCTGCACCGTCGGCGAGCGCCCGGCGGACGTACGGCGCGTTGTCGTACGTCGAGAGCATGATGACCGGCAGCTCGCTCCACTCAGCCTTGACCGCCCGGAGCAGTTCCAGTCCGTCGAGGTCCGGCATCCTCACGTCGACGAGGGCGAGGTCGAAGCCTGTCGTCTCCCGGAGCGCCTGCAACGCGACGGCGGACGACTCCGCCTCGACGACCTCCGCGTCCGGGAAGCCTTCCTTCACGACGTAGTTCATGCCACGGCGCACCAGCGCGTGGTCGTCCACGATCAGGATCTTCATCTACCGTCACCTCGCCCTCCGACGGGGAGCACGGCCACCACGATGGTGCCGTGTCCAGGGGTCGACTCAACGTCCAAGGACCCGCCGACCGACTCGGCCCGGGTCCGCATGTTCCGCACCCCGAAGTGGGGGTCGTGATCCGGCACGGCGGCGACGCCGCGTCCCCGGTCCTCGACCTCCACCCGGAGCGTTCGTCCCGTCAGACGCACGCTCACGTGCGCGTCGGGGGCCCCCGAGTGCTTCGCGGCGTTCGCGAGACCCTCGGTGACGATCGCGTAGACGGCCTCGAGTACGCCGTCAGGGAGCCCCTCGAGGTCCCCTTCGGTCTCGACGGTCGCCGGGAAGTTCCAGCGCTCGACGCAGTCACGCACCAGGGCAGCGAGCGTGGGCTCGGCCCCGCGTGCGTCGGTCGACGTCATCTCGAACAGCAGCTCACGGATCCGCCGCAGGTCCTCGCGGATCTCGTCCTCGACCTCCTTCAGCGAGGTGATCGCCGCGTCGGGGTCGGCTTCGATGCGATGGCGGAGCGTCTGCAGCTCCAGTACCGCCGACGTCACGGACTGGGTCAGCCCGTCATGGATCTGCATCGCCCACCGTGTGCGCTCCTCCAGGAGCAACGAGTCGACCGCGTGACGAACCGTGGGGTGCGTCGTCGCAGGCGCGTGGTCGCGCGCGTGTGCGCTCGTGATGCCCACCGTGGTCGTCTCCGTCCTTCCGGTCGTGGTCGTCGGTACTAGTTGCTCATCGGACGAAAGACCCCCCGGCTTGACCCATCCGACCGGGTTTGGCGTCGGCGATCGACCGGAGCGTCCGGGTTCCGCCCGGGAGGCCCGTGGATCACGTGGGCAGCGAACGCGTGCCGCGATGCGCTGCAGGGCAGTGCCATTCAGCCGCACCTAGGTCTTAGGAGTGCCTACATCACAGGAAACTTGTCAATCTGACACTCAAGGTTGTACCCTCGATCCGGCGCGGGAGTACCCGCGATGAGATCGGAACCCTCAAGGAGGAACACGACATGGCCCGAGCGGTCGGTATCGACCTCGGCACCACCAACTCGGTGGTCTCCGTCTTGGAGGCCGGTGAGCCGGTGGTGATCCCGAACGCCGAGGGGTCTCGAACGACCCCGTCGGTGGTCGGCTACTCGAAGAACGGCGAGATCCTCGTCGGTGAGGTCGCGAAGCGCCAGGCGATCACGAACCCCGACCGCACGGTCCGGTCCGTGAAGCGCCACATGGGCGCGAAGGATTGGTTCGTCGACATCGACGGGAAGCAGTGGACCCCACAGGAGGTCAGCGCACAGATCCTGCTGAAGCTGAAGCGCGACGCGGAGGCGTTCCTGGGCGACACGGTGACCCAGGCCGTCGTCACCGTCCCCGCGTACTTCGACGACGCACAGCGTCAGGCCACCAAGGAGGCAGGACAGATCGCCGGCCTCGAGGTGCTGCGCATCATCAACGAGCCCACCGCCGCGGCGCTCGCGTACGGGCTCGACAAGGGCGACCACGAGCACACGGTCCTCGTGTTCGACCTCGGCGGGGGCACGTTCGACGTGTCGCTGCTCGAGATCGGCGAGGGTGTGTTCGAGGTGAAGGCCACCCACGGCGACACGCAACTGGGCGGCGATGACTGGGATCAGCGGATCATCGATCACCTGGTGAAGACCTTCAAGGACGGTCACGGGGTCGACCTGGGGCAGGACAAGATGGCCCTGCAGCGCCTGAAGGAGGCCGCCGAGAAGGCGAAGATCGAGCTCAGCCAGGTCGCCGAGACCACGATCAACCTGCCGTTCATCACGGCCACGGCCGAGGGTCCGCTCCACCTCGAGCTGAAGCTCACGCGGGCCGAGTTCGAGCGGATGACCGAGGACCTCGTCGTGCGCTGCCGCGTGCCGTTCGACCTGGCGGTGAAGGACTGGGGCAAGGACGCGTCGGCGATCGACCACATCATCATGGTCGGCGGCTCGACGCGGATGCCCATGATCCAGGGACTGGTCAAGCAGTTGACCGGCGGCAAGGAGCCGCACAAGGGCGTGAACCCCGACGAGGTCGTCGCGATCGGCGCGGCGATCCAGGCGGGGGTCCTGAAGGGGGACGTCAAGGACATCCTCCTGCTCGACGTGACGCCCCTGTCGCTCGGCGTCGAGACCCTCGGTGGGATCGTCCAGCGGATGATCGAGCGCAACTCGACGATCCCCACGAAGAAGTCGGAGATCTTCACGACGGCGTCGGACAACCAGACGCAGGTGGAGATCAACGTGCTGCAGGGCGAGGGCGAGACGGTGATGTCGCCCGGTGTGAAGTCGCTCGGCCGTTTCAACCTGGTGGGGATCCCCCCCGCGCCGCGAGGGATGCCGCAGATCGAGGTCAGCTTCGACATCGACGCGAACGGCATCGTGAACGTGAACGCGAAGGACATGGCCACCGGCAAGGAGCAGGCCATGACGATCACCGGCGGGACAGCGCTCGGCAAGGACGAGATCGACCGCATGGTGAAGGAGGCCGAGAGCTTCGCGGCCGAGGACCACGCGCGGCGCGAGGCCGCCGAGGCCCGCAACCAGGCCGACCAGCTCACCTACACCGTCGACAAGTCGCTCGGCGAGTGGGGCGACAAGGTGCCCGAGGCCGAGAAGACCGAGCTCGTCGCTGCGAACGACCGGCTCAAGGAGGCCCTCAAGGACCAGGACGCCGACGCGGACACGCTGAAGACAGCCTCGGACGAGGTGATGAGCATCTTCAGCCGCGTCGGTCAGGCGATGTACCAGAACGTCCAGGCGCCCGAGGGCGGCCCCGCGGCCGCAGGCGGCGCCGGTGACGAAGGGACCTCGTCGACGGACGACGAGGTCGTCGAAGGCGAGATCGTCGAAGAAGGAGGTGCGTCCTGATGCTCGCCAAGTGGGATCCGTTCCGCGACCTGTCCTCGATCGAGGACGAGTTCGACCGGCTCGTGGGCCGGGCGTTCTCGAGGAGCGCCTGGGTGCCGGCGCTCGACGTCCGGGAGAACGAGGACATGTTCGAGGTCACGGTCGACCTTCCGGGGATGGCCCCGGAGGATGTGAGCCTCACGTTCGAGGCCGGGGTCTTGACGATCACCGGGAAGCGCGAGTTCACGCGCGAGGAGTCGCAGGAGACCTACCACCGGATCGAGCGGAGCTACGGCACGTTCGCTCGTCAGATCAGGCTGCCGCGCACGGCCGACACCGAGAAGATCGAGGCATCCTTCGACAAGGGGGTCCTCACGGTGACGGTGCCGAAGGCCGAGGCGGCGAAGCCGCGCACGATCGAGGTCAGGGCGACGTGACCGACGACCGCGACGACCGTGAGCTCGAGACGCCGGTGATCAAGGTCACCGACAAGCGCCGCTTCGCGTCGCTCGCGTCCGACGAAGGGCCGGCCGAGACGGCCGGCCCTTCCGAGGGCTCGGCGACGGTCGAGGGCGAGGAGGTGGCCGACGAACTGACGCAGGCCCGCGCGGAGGCCCAGGAGTACCTGACGCATCTGCAGCGCCTGCAGGCCGAGTTCGACAACTACCGCAAGCGGGTGCTGCGCGAGCAGACGGCTGCCGTCGAGCTCGCCGCCGAGCCGGTGATCCGGCGCGTGCTCGAGGTGCTCGACGACTTCGAGCTCGCCCTGATGGCGGCCGAGGCCGAACCCGACATCGAGCGGTTCCTCAAGGGCGTCGAGCTCGTCTACGCGAAGCTCATCGACGCGCTCAAGGCCGAGGGTCTCGAACGGATCGAGGCCGAGGGTGCGCCGTTCGACCCCGAGCACCACGAGGCGCTGATGCAGACCGGCGACGGCGACGGGGAGCCCCACGTCGCCGAGGTGTTCCGGGCCGGATACACGTTGCGAGGACGTGTGCTGCGTCCCGCCGGCGTGCGTGTCGAGAGGGCGTGAGTCCCGTGGCCGCCGAGGAGTTCCGCCGAGAGTGGTTCGAGAAGGACTACTACTCGGTCCTCGGCGTGCCCAAGAACGCCACGCACGCGGAGATCAAGAAGGCGTACCGCAAGCTCGCGCAGAAGCACCATCCCGACGCGAACGCGGGGAACGCGCAGGCAGAGGAGCGGTTCAAAGAGGTGTCCGCCGCCTACGACGTGCTCGGCGACGAGGAGAAGCGCAAGGCATACGACCGGGTCCGCGACATGGGGGCCGCCGGGTTCGGCGGGTTCCCGGGAGCGGGGTCGGCCGGCGGCCCCGGCGGCGGGTTCCCCGGGGGGTTCCGGGTCGAGGACGTCGACGTCGGCGATCTGGGCGATCTGTTCGGTGGACTCTTCGGCGGTGGTCGGGGACGCCAGGCGCGTCCGCGGCGCGGCGCCGATCTCGAGACCGACGTCCGGCTCTCGTTCGACGACGCGATGGCGGGCGTCACGGTGCCGGTCACGCTGAGCGGTCCGGCGCCGTGTTCGGCGTGCCACGGATCGGGGGCCGCGCCGGGTACCCAGCCGGCGACCTGTGGGAACTGCGGTGGACGCGGTGAGGTCGCCGTGAACCAGGGATTCTTCCAGATGTCCCAGACGTGCCCTCGGTGCCACGGGACCGGTCGGGTGGTCGAGTCCCCCTGCGCCACGTGCGGCGGGACGGGAGCGGAGCGTCGGAAGCGCTCGCTCCAGGTGCGGATCCCGGCCGGCGTCCGCGACGGGGCCCGGATCCGGCTGTCGGGCAAGGGCGAGCCGGGCGGGCCGGGGATGCCGGCCGGCGACCTGTTCGTCCAGGTCCACGTGGTGTCGCATCCGACGTTCGGACGCAAGGGCGACGACCTGACCGTCGACCTGCCGATCACGTATCCGGAGGCGGCCCTGGGGGCGCAGGTGCAGGTGCCGACGCTGGACGGTGCCGTGACGCTGAAGATCCCGTCGGGGACGCCGAGCGGCAAGACCTTCCGGGTCAAGGGCAAGGGTGCCCCACGACGGAGCGGTCACGGCGACCTGCTGGTCACGGTGCGCGTGGACGTCCCCGGGAAGCTCTCGAAGGACCAGAAGCGGCTGCTCGAGCAGCTCGCCGAGGCGACCACCGAGTCGCCCCGGCAGCCGCTGGGCGTGAGGTGAGGACGGGTCGATGGCTGAACGAGGAGACCGTGCGCGGCGCCGGGACGTCGAACGGCGCGAGGACCGTGCCGTCTACATCATCAGCGTGGCGGCCGAACTCGCGGGCGTGCATCCGCAGACGCTCCGCATCTACGAGCGCAAGGGGCTCGTGAACCCGAAGCGCACCTCCGGCAACACGCGGCGGTACTCCGACCGGGACATCGAGATGCTCCGGCAGATCCAGGACCTCACGCAGGACCGCGGCATCAACCTGGCCGGGGTCAAGGTCATCATCGAGATGCAGGCTGAGCTCGAGGCGTTGCGACGCAAGACCGCCGAACTGGAGGCGCAGCTCCAGGCCGCCGAGCGTGAGCCGAGCGAGATCGTCCCGCTGGGCAGCATCTTCCTGCCGCCGTGGCAGGGAGGCAGGCGGGCGTGAGCGTCCGTCTGTCGGGTCCTCACGTCACCCTCCGACCGTTCCGCGAGGGCGAGTTCGACGTCGTTTGGGAGGAGATGTCGCGCGACGGGGGTGCGCACGGATCGCCGTGGCCCTCGGAAGCTCGCGAACACCTTCGGATGCGGATCGCTGCCTCGGGGCGGTGGCAGGCTCGCTCGAGCCTGGTCCTGGCGATCGAGGCCGATGGCCGGCTGATCGGGGACGTCCAGGCGCGGACCTCGGCGGACGTCTTCCCACCCGGGCTGTTCGAGGTGGGGATCGAGCTGTTCGCGGCTGCCCGTTCGCGAGGGCACGGGACGGAAGCGGTCGGGCTGCTCACGCGGTACCTGTTCGACGAGGAGCAGGCATCGCGTGTCCAGCTCGGCACGGACGTGGACAACGCGGCGATGCGCCGCGCAGCCGAGAACGCGGGGTTCGCCTTCGAAGGTGTGATGCGGGGCTACTGGCCCGTCGCCGACGGGGATCCTCGCGACTACGCCCTGTACGGGCGCACCAGAGCCGATCACGAAGGACGTTGAACGACATGGATCCGAACCGACTGACGATGAAAGCCCGCGCGGCGCTCGAGGGAGCACATGCCCAGGCGCTCGCGAGGAACCATCAAGAGATCGTGCCCGAGCACGTGTTGTTCGGGCTGCTCTCCGACACGGAAGGGGTCGTGTACCCCGTGCTCCACCATCTCGGCGTTCAACCGAGACAGCTGCGCGATCGGGTGGAGGACGCGCTCGAGCGACTCCCCAAGGTCTACTCCGACGCCGCCGAGGTGCGCTTCTCGCCGACGACCTCACGGATGCTGGCGGCCGCCGCCGCCGACGCGGAGACCCTGACCGACGAGTACGTCTCGACCGAGCATCTGCTGCTGGCGATGCTCGGCGAGCATGGTGGGGGCGCGCAGCGCCTGCTGGCCGACGCCGGTGTGACCCGTGAGGCCGCGCTCGCGGCGCTGGCCGAGGTCCGAGGGCGTCGTCGCGTCACGAGCGAGAACCCCGAGGACACGTTCCAGTCCCTCGAGAAGTACGGGCGGGACCTCACCGAGCAGGCGCGCTCGGGCACGCTCGACCCGGTGATCGGGCGCGACGAGGAGGTCCGGCGCGTGATCCAGGTGCTGTCGCGACGGACGAAGAACAACCCCGTCCTGATCGGGGAGCCCGGCGTCGGGAAGACCGCGATCGTCGAAGGCCTGGCGCAGCGGGTGGTCGCCGGCGACGTCCCCGAGTCCCTCAAGCACAAGCGGGTCGTGGCGCTCGACTTCGGCGCCATGGTCGCGGGTGCCAAGTACCGGGGGGAGTTCGAGGAGCGGTTGAAGGCCGTCTTGAAGGAGATCGCCGAGAGCGACGGCGAGGTCGTCACGTTCATCGACGAGCTCCACACGATCGTTGGCGCCGGTGCCGCCGAAGGCGCGATGGACGCGGGCAACATGCTGAAGCCGATGCTGGCCCGCGGCGAGCTCAGGGCGATCGGTGCCACCACCCTCGACGAGTACCGCGAGCACATCGAGAAGGACCCGGCGCTCGAACGACGGTTCCAGCCCGTGCTGGTCGAGGAGCCGAGCGTCGAGGACACGATCGGCATCCTCCGTGGGCTGAAGGAGCGGTACGAGGTGCACCACGGCGTCCGGATCCAAGACCCTGCGCTCGTCGCCGCCGCGGTGCTGTCCGACCGGTACGTCACCGCACGGTTCCTGCCCGACAAGGCGATCGACCTGATCGACGAGGCCGCGAGCCGGTTGCGGATCGAGATCGACTCGATGCCGGTCGAGATCGACGAGGTCGAGCGCCGGGTCCGCCAGCTCGAGATCGAGAAGGCTGCGCTGTCGAAGGAGACCGACGCGGCGTCGCGCGAACGCCTCGAGCGCCTCGAGCAGGAGCTGGCCGACCTGCGGGAGCAGAGCGCGGGGATGATGGCGCACTGGCAGCGCGAGAAGGAGCTGATCGACGCGCTCCGGGCGCGCAAGCAGGAGATCGAGGAGGCGCGCGCGGCCTTCGAGCGCGCGGAACGGGAGGGTGACCTCGAGCGGGCGGCCCAGCTCCGCTACGGGACGCTCGTGGAGCTCGAGCGCGCGCTCGAGCAGGACAACGCAGCGCTCGAAGAGCTCCAGCGCGAGCGCAAGATGCTGAACGAGGAGGTCACCGAGGAGGACGTCGCCGAGGTCGTCTCGACGTGGACGGGCGTGCCCGTCGCCCGGCTGATGGAGGGCGAGATGCAGAAGCTCGTCCACCTCGAGGAGCACCTGCATCGCCGCGTCGTGGGTCAGGACGAGGCCGTCAACGCCGTCGCGAACGCGATCCGCCGCTCGCGCGCCGGGTTGTCCGACCCGAACCGGCCGATCGGTTCGTTCCTGTTCCTCGGTCCGACGGGCGTCGGGAAGACCGAGCTCGCGCGGGCCCTCGCCGAGTACCTCTTCGATGACGAGCGGGCCGTCGTGCGGGTCGACATGAGCGAGTACCAGGAGCGGCACGCGGTCTCCCGCCTCGTCGGCGCACCGCCCGGCTACGTGGGGTACGAGGAAGGCGGACAGCTGACCGAGGCGGTCCGTCGGCGTCCGTACAGCGTGGTGCTGCTCGACGAGATGGAGAAGGCGCACGGCGACGTGTTCAACATCTTGCTGCAGCTCCTGGACGACGGCCGTCTCACCGACGGGCAGGGCCGGACGGTCGACTTCCGCAACGCGATCGTGATCATGACCTCGAACCTGGGTTCGTCGGTGTTCCAGGATGGGTCCCTGTCGCCCGGGCAACGACGCGACGAGGTCCTCGCCGACGTCCGCGGGTACTTCCGGCCCGAGTTCGTGAACCGGATCGACGAGATCGTCGTGTTCGAGCCGCTGAGCCGGGCGGACATCCGTCAGATCGTGGACCTGCAGATCGCTCTGCTCCGCGACCGGCTGGCCGACCGGAAGCTCACGCTCGAGCTGACCGACGAGGCGCGCGATCTGATCGCGAACGAGGGGTACGACGCGTCATTCGGCGCGCGGCCGCTGAAGCGGTTGATCCAGCGCGAGATCCAAGATCCGCTCGCGCTCCAGCTGCTCGGCGGTGCGGTCCACGACGGTGACCGCGTGGTCGTCGACGTCCGAGACGGTGAACTCACGATCGGGAAGGGGGAAGCCTGATGCGACTGGCGGGGCTGTTCTTCGACGTGCCGGCATCCGACGAGGGGGGCGAGGTGTCCTTCTGGACGGAGGTCTTCGGGGCCGAGGCGCGCAACGACGGAGACGGTGACGAGTACACGGCCCTCGTCGGCGGCCACGGCGCTCCGTTCCCGGTGGAGGTGCAGCGGCTCGGCACCGGCGACGCCCGGTTGCACGTCGACGTGGAATCCGACGACGTCGATGCCGACGCCGACCGTCTCGAGGCGCTCGGTGCCACGCGGGTCGAGAAGATCTCGAGCTGGTGGGTGATGCGCGACCCCGCAGGGCTCACGTTCTGCATCGTGCCTCGGGACTGACGCGTCAAGGCGGGCACCGAACGCGCCGACCCCTCAAGGGTGTGGTGGGTCCCGTACGCGGCTGCGCTGATCCTCGCGATCGCGGGGGTCGCGGGCGTGCGCCGGCGCCACGCGCGGCAGCGCGCATTGCTCCACCTGTGCCGTGAGGCCGGGCTGCAGTACGTGCCGATCGATCCCTTCCCCGACACCCTCTGGCTGCCGTTCCGCGTCTTCGGGATGGGGACGCGCCGAGGGACCGAGAACGTGATCTGGGATCCGCGGGATGACCCCGCGGACGCGCGCGCGTTCGATCACTGGTACGTCGAAGAGGGCGAGGAGGCCACAGGGATCGGGTCCGATGGTCGGCGCCGGCAGACGTGCGCGGTCGTGGCCCTTCCGTTCACCTGCCCTCGGCTGGACGTCGCGCCGGCGGGGACGCTCGATCCGCTCGTCGGACAGGACGTCCAGCTTGAGCTCGAGGCGTTCAACCGCCGCTTCCGGGTCGTCGCCGATGACCGGCGATTCGCGGTGACCTTCCTCGACGCGCGCATGATGGAGGCGTTGCTCCAGCTCCCGGCGGGGATCTCGTGTGCCGTGAACGAGGACCGGATGCTCCTGTGGGCGCCGCGCCTGTCGGCGGCCGAGACGATCCAGCTGCTGGAGGTGGCCAGGACGCTCCGCCGGCGGGTGCCTCGCGTGGTCGCGAGCCTCTATCCGCCGCGACCGGCCACGGCGCCTCACGAGGCGCGGTGGCTCCAGGGACACTGGTCGCCCGATCCGACCGGCACCGACCCCCCCGCCTAGACTCCGGCTCCATGGGCGAGGTGCTCTTCCCGCTGTTCCTGTTCGTGGCGGCCGGGGTGGCTGTGGCGATCGTCGTCCTGAGCTGGTTCTCGCACCGGCGCCGCCAGGAGGGCCTGCAGCTCGCCGCGGCTCGCCTGGGTCTGGCGTTCACGGCCGAAGACCCGTTCGGTCTCGTCGACCTGCCCTTCGAGCTGTTCAGCCGCGGAGACGGCCGGGGGGTCGAGAACGTCCTGTACGGGACCTGGGAGCAGCTGCCGGTCCACGTGTTCGACTACTGGTACTACGAGGAGCGGTCGGACGGGAAGAACACCACGCGGACGACCTACCGGTTCAGCTGCGTCGTGACCCCGATCGAGACGCGGTGCCCGCATCTGACGATCGCCCCCGAGACCTTCCTGACCCGGCTCGCCGATGCGATCGCCCTGGACGACCAGCAGTTCGAGTCGGAAGCCTTCAACCGCGCGTTCAACGTGAAGGGCGATCCTCAGCTCGGGACCGCCTTCTGCGACGCGCGGATGATGACGTGGCTCATGGGCAACGGAGCTGACCGGATCTTCGAGGTCCACGACGACCGGCTCCTGCTGGCCGGTGACCGCAGCGACCCCCAGGGTCTGCGCCTGGTCCTGCAGGCGAACCGCGACTGGGTCGCCCGGATCCCCCGGGTGGTCTACTCCCTGTACCCGAAGTGAGGCTAGGCTTGCCGGCGACGCGAAGGAGGCAACCGTGGAGATCGTGCTGATCGGGATCTTGGTGCTGCTCGCCCTCGTCGTGCTCGGCGGCATCGCCAGCTACAACCGCTTCGTCCGGCAGAAGAACCTGATCCGCGACGCCTGGGCGAACATCGACACCGAGCTGCGGCGCCGATACGACCTGATCCCGAACCTGGTCGAGACGGTCAAGGGCTACGCGTCCCATGAGCGGGCGACGTTCGAGAACGTAACGAAGGCGCGGGCCATGGCCACCGCGGCGACCGGCTCGCCGGCCGAGCAGGCCGCCGCCGAGGGTCCGTTCGTGGCTGCCTTGCGCCAGTTGCTCGCCGTGGCCGAGAACTACCCGGACCTGAAGGCGAACCAGAACTTCCTCTCGCTGCAGTCCGAGTTGTCGAACACCGAGGATCGACTCCAGACCGCCCGTCGCTTCTACAACGCGAACGTCCGCGACTACAACCAGCGGGTCCAGTCCTTCCCGTCGATGATCGTGGCGCGGATGACCGGCTTCAAGGAGGAGGAGTTCTTCGAGGTCGACGAGTCCCTCCGAGGCGACGCCGGCGTGCCCCAGGTCGACTTCGGCGCCGCGGCCCCGACCCAGCGGCCCCGACCCCAGCGGCCCCGAGCCCGGCTCCCGCGGCGACGCCCGAGCCGCCGGCCGAGGCATCGGACGACCCTGCGGAACCGCCCGCCGACGGACCGCCTCCGCCGCCACCCCCACCGCCAACGACGTCCTGACGGCCTCCGTCAGTCGGCGGCGATCGGGTGCGGCTCGGGCGGTCCCGCCGGCTCCGGCTCGTCCGCGAACAGCGAGCGTCCGCGGAGGCTCCTCGTGAGCACCCACCACAAGGCGGCCCAGGCCAGCGCCACCCCGCCGACGATCATGATCGCGGGGCGTGGCCCGATCGCGTCGGCGACGGTCGAGGCCACCAGGCTCGATACGCCGAGCGACAGCGTGATCAACGCGAAGTCGAACGCGAAGATCCGGCCGCGGATCCGGTCCGGGACGATCCGCTGGAGCCCGTAGGTGGAAAGGATCCACTGGGAGCCACCGCCCAGGTGGGCGATCAGGATCATCGCGGCGGCGAGCCACAGGCTCGGCATCAGGCCCACGGCCATGTAGCCGAGTCCGAAGACCGCCAGCGACCCGGCGATCGCGGTCAAGAGGTGCTCATGGTTCGTACCCGAGAGCCGGTGGCCGAGGAACGGGCCGATCAGCGCCCCGACGCCACGGGCGGCCATCAGCAGCCCGAACCCCACGTCTCCGGCTGAGAAGACGTCCTTCGCGAACACGGCGATCAGGGCGAGGACGCCGGCCGCCATCCCGAACCCGAACTTCACCGTGATCAGGGCCAGCACGCGATGATCGCGTCGCGCGTACCGGGCGGTCTCGACGGTGGCCTCGACGATGCCGACGTGCTCCTCGAGTCGCTCCTCCGACAAGGGCCTGCGGATCCGCACCAGCAACAGGGCCGACACGGCGAACGACGCCGCGTCCACGACGAAGGCGACGTCCCGCCCGAACAGGGTGGAGATCACGCCGCCGAGGGCGGCGCCGACCGCGAGCATCGTTCCCCACAGCGAGCCGTTCATCGCGTTCGCGGTCGCGAGGTCCTCGGGCTCGACGAGGTTCGGTGTGGCCGCCGACGATGCCGGGTCGAACACCGCGGCGAACACGGAGAGCGCGGCGACCAGGACGTAGCCGAGCCACAGGTTGTCCGGGCCGACCACCAGGAACGCCAAGCAGATCGCGGTGCGCGCGAGATCGCAGGCGATCATCAAGCGTCGCCGGTCGAGATGGTCGGCGAGCCATCCGGCCCACGGCGTGGCGAGGAAGATCGGCAGCTCCTGCGACACGATCAAGATGCCGACCGCGGTGGCCTTGCCGGTCGCGTCGAACACGAGTCCGCCGAGCGCGACGAACAGGAACCAGTCTCCGCCGAGGGAGATCACCGAGGCCAGGAACAGCCGGCGGAAGTCGGCGTTGCGCCGGGCGAGCGACCAGGCCGCCTTCGGTCCCGCCGTCCGCTCCGTCCCCTGGGTCGCCACGAGGCTGTCAGACTACCGGTGGGTCCGTGAAGGTCCGGCCACGAGGAGGTTCGAGACCATGCTCGATCGGATGACCTGGTTCCGACAGGCGGCGTTCGTGTGGGCCGACGACGAACGCACGATCTACGTCGACCCGTGGGGCACGCCTGCCGATGCGGCACCGGCCGACGTGATCCTCATCACGCACGCGCACGCCGACCACTACGACCGTGACGAGATCGCCCGGTTGTCGACACCGACGACGAAGCTGGTCGCCCCCCACGACGTGGCTCGCGAGCTGTCCGGCGACGTCACCCCGGTCGCGCCCGGCGAGTCGCACGAGGTGGGGGGCCTCCGGTTCGCGACGGCGCCTGCGTACAACACGCGCGAGGAGGCGCTCGACTTCCACCCGAAGGCGAACCGTTGGGTCGGCTACGTCCTGGAGATCGGCGGTCACACCTACTACCACGCGGGCGACACCGACCACGCGCCCGAGCTGGACGAGATCCGCACCGACGTCGCGCTCGTCCCGATCGGCGGGTACTACACGATGGATGCACAGGAGGCCGGCGGCCTGGTCCGAGCGATGGATCCGGGGCTCGCCGTACCGATGCACTACGGCTTCGTGGTGGGATCGCCGTCGGACGCGGAGGTGTTCCGAGCAGCAGCCTCGCCGGTGTCGGTCGAGATCATGCTCCCGACGAACGCGTTCGAGTGCGAGTGAGCCTCAGCCTTCGTTGAGGAGGCCGCGGCGTCGACGGATCCGCCGGTCGAGCTGACCGAACAGCAGGTATTCGGCTGCCACCCCGATCACGAGGATCGCGGCGAGCGCCGCCAGCAACGTCGGCACGTCGGCCTCGGGGTCGGCCATGAGGTGACCGAGGCCCGTCGCCCCGGCCGCCGCGACGATCAGCTCGCCGGCCATCAACGCCTTCCACGCGAACCCCCACGCCTGCTGGAGCCCGGCCATCACACCCGGCATCGCCGCCGGGAAGATCACGCGCCGGTAGAGCGTCCACCCGTCGGCCCCGAGCGTGCGCCCGGCCCGCTCGAGCAGGGGTGGGACCTGCCGGATCGCCTGGAGCGTCGCGAGGGTCATCGACGGGAACGCCCCGACGATCGCGACGAACACTACCGCTCGCTCCGTGACGCCGAACCAGATCACGGCGAGGGGGACCCATGCGACGAACGGGGTGATCTGCAGCGCCACGACCAAGGGACGGATCGCGCGTCGCGCGAACTCGTTCAGCGCCAACAGGAGTCCGAGCGTGACCCCGATGCCGACCGCCACCGCGAACGAGAACGCGAGGCGGATCAGCGTCTTGAGGGCAGCTTCGGGGATCGTCCCGTCCGCGACCCCGTCCACGAACGCCGACCACACGACGAGCGGGCTCGGCAGCGACGCGGAGTTGACCGCGGCGGCCACGACCGCCCACAGGGCGATCGCGCCGGCGATCCCGGTGAGCGGCGGGCCGAGCTCCCTAACGGCCCATCTCACGCGCGACACCCTTGTCCACCTCCTCGCGCAGCAACGCGTGGATCTCGGAGACGACCCGCCCCACGAGCACGTCGTCGAGGCCCCGCGGCCGCGGGGCGTGGATCCGGAACTCCTCCAGCAGCCGCCCGGGTGCGGCCGACATCACGAGCACCCGGTCGGCCAGCAGGACGGCCTCGCGCACGTTGTGCGTGACGAACAGGAAGGTGGTTCGTCCTTCCGATGCGACCCACGCTTCCTGGACCTCGTCCTGCAACAGCTCACGGGCCTGGGCGTCGAGCGCGCCGAAGGGCTCGTCGCCGAGCAGGACCTCGGGGTCGGCGGCCATCGCCCGAGCGAGCGCGGCCCGCTGCCGCATCCCGGCCGACAGCTCGTGCGGTTGGGCGTCGGCGAACCGCTCGAGGTTGACGGTCGAGAGCCATCGAGCGGCTCGCTCGCGTCGTTCGGGTCCGGGCACCCCCAGCAGCTCGAGCGCCAGCTCGACGTTGCCCCGGACCGACAACCACGGGAACAGCGCCGGCTCCTGGAACAGGACGGCGCGGTCCGGCCCCGGACCCTCGACCGGACGCCCGTCGACGAAGGCCTGTCCCTCGGTGGGGCGATCGAGCCCAGCCAGCACGTGGAGGATCGAGGTCTTCCCGCAGCCGCTCGGCCCCAAGAGGCACACGAACTCGCCGCGGGCCACCTCGAACGAGATCCGGTCGGTGACCAGCCCCACCTCGCCGGACGCGTAGCGTCGCGACACGACCAGGTCGCGCACCGCGAGCCTGGGCGCGCCGGCACCCGCGGCGGGTTCGTCGATCACGTGCATCACGTCGGCCATGGGCACCTACCGCAGACGGAACTTCTCCGCCATCTCGATCTGGACCACCTTGCCGTCTTGGACGACCAGCACGACCGTCCCGAACCGGATCCGGTGGAGCACCTCGGCCACCTTCGCGAGGACCTCTCGGTCCTCGTCGTTGAGCGATCCGAGCAGCTCGTCCGTCGTGGGCTCGGGGGGGTCGGCCATGGCTGGATGCTACGCCCCCGGGGCGGCTCGCTACGGGACGGGGGGGACGTAGACGAGACCCGACAGCAAGAAGGCGACCGGCAGCACGAACAAGATCGCGACGAAGACGGCGAGCCGTCGGTTGCTCGACACGAAGTAGTCCTCGATGCTCAGCACGGCTCGGCGCACCGGCCGGTAGAAGAAGGCGAGGATCACGATCGACACGATCGCGACGCCGAGCGCCTGGGCGAGCACGATCTGTGCGGCGACCTGCGTGGGCTGCAGCATCGCGACGACCAGCGTGTCCGCCAGCGTCATGATGTTCGCGCCCATGATGTAGGGGAGCGCCTCGTCTCGCTTCACGTACCCCTTGACCGCGAGCGGGACCAGCACGGTGAGGGCGACCGAGACCGACAGCGTCAGGGTCGCGACCAGACATCCGAGCGCGAACATCGTCCAGGGGTGCTTGAGCCACGAACCGCGCTTCGACGCGGTCGAGTCCGAGTCGACCTGGGGGAGCACTCGGTCGATCAGGTTGAACGAGACCAGGATCGTGCCGATCCCCAGCAGGAACAGCCCCCATCCGGGGAGCGCCCGCTCGGCCGCATCGACGATGGGGCCCCAGAGCCGACCGAACAGCGACTCGAGGCCGGCCGACGCGTGCAGGTTCAGCCCGTCGAGCCTCCCGGAGCGGTAGATCGCGTAGGCGATCACGACCCCAGGGACGTATTGGAGCGCGGTCATCGTCATCGCCTGGATGCCGATCCCGAGCCCTTCGGCCCGCTGCCCCTTGTTCCGCAGCGTGTAGACGAAGCCGGTGACCAGCACGATGAACGACGCCCCCAGGCGGGACCCGGTCAGCATCGTCAGCGCCTGGAGCTTCCCGATCGTCTCGGCGCCGAACAGGCTGATCGCGGTGGCGGCGACCGGCGATCCGGACAGGACCACGTAGGCGCCGAGCCACCCGGCGCCCAGGGTGGAGATGCTGTTCGCGAACGGGAACTGGCCCTTGATCGAGGGCCCGACCGCCGCGGCCCCCTCCTTCATCAGCTGGATCGCCAGGATGAACAGGAACATCGCGGGCACGAACAGCAGGGCCTTCTTCAGGAAGTAGGTGCCTGGCTGGCGGACCTCGCCGAACAGCGGACCGAGGTCGATCACGTGGCGGGCCTCGTCCTCCTCCTGGGGGATGCAGAACTCGCCGTCGACCTCCACGAGCTTGCGCTCGTAGGCCGCCAACGCCCGCTGTTCCTTCGTGGTCCTCATCTCACCCCCGAGACACGAGAAAGGCCGCAGCGCGCTCGAACCGCGCCACGGCCTCCGGTCTGTCCGGTCAGCTGTGCTGGGGTCAGGGTACTCGAAGGCATGGGAGGCGTCGAGACCCGTCAGCGCACCAACAGCACGGGGCAGTGGGCGTTCTGTACGACCTTGTTGGCGACCCCGCCCAGGAGCAGGCTCTTCCACTCCGACATGCCACGGGTCCCCATCACGATCAGATCGGCGTCCTCTTCCTGGGCCACGTGCACGATCTGCTCAGGTGTGCCTCCGGGGTCGATCCGGCGCACGATCCCCGACGCGTCGACGCCGGCGGCACGGAACGCCTCGACGGCGGCCTCGATCAGCTCTTCGGCGGTTGCCTCGGGCCCGAGGTCCACGTCGGAGCCCTCGTACTTCGTGTGCTCGCGGACGTGCAGGACCGTCACGTGGGCGCCGAATCGCTGGGCGAGGTCGATCGCCGTCGGGAGCGTCTTCCCGCCCTGCGGGGACCCGTCGATCGGCACGAGGATACGGCCGAACATCAGGCAGACACCTCGATCACGCGCTCGGCAGCGACCAACTGGGGCCGGACCCTCGCGAAGTAGGCGACCGCGAACGCCGCTCCGACGCCGACCGGGGCCAGCCAGGCCTGCCGGCGGATCCAGTCCTTCCGCGAGAACCCGGTCTCATCCCATCTGGCCTCCGGGTGGTGCGACGCGTCGACGGCCCCCCAGATCGCCATGGCCACGAGCCCGCTGACCAGCAGGACGAACCCGAGCGTGGTGGTGGGAACCTCGAGGAGCTTGAGGGCGGAGGCTGCCAGGACGAACACCAGCAGGGGGCGGATCACCCCGTCGGGCGCCCTGGAGGACATCCGTGCTCCCACCCAGACGGCGGGAACGGAGCCGATCAGGATCGACGCCGTCAGCGCAAGCTCGAAGTCACCCACAAGGATGTGCGCGATCGCCGCAGCGCTGACCAGGGGCACCGCCTGGACGAGGTCGGTCCCGACGAGCTCTGCACCCCGCATCATCGGGTACAGCAGCATCAGGCAGATGATCACGATCGATCCGGATCCGACCGACGTGAGTCCGACGAGCAGTCCTCCGACCAGCCCGACCGCCAACGTCGGCAGGACCCGGACGCGAAGCGGTCCGTGAACCGAGTGCGGGTGGCGTCCTTCCGACCGTGCCTGCGCCGCCCTCCGCCCCTGGAGCCAGGCTTTGACGATCATCGCGGTCGCGGCGAGCAGCAGGGTCCAGCCCAGGAAGGTCTGCGTGATCTCTTCGACCGCTTCGGTGTCGCCCATCGCGTTCAGGATGAAGACCCCTGCGAACGCCATCGGGATCGATCCCACGCACAGCCACGTCACCAGCGGCCACCGGACGGTCTTCCGACGGATGTGGACCCCGCCCCCGACCGGCTTCATGACCATGGCGGCGATCAGATCGGAGGAGACGGCGGCGGTGGGGGAGATGCCGAAGAAGATCAGCAGGATCGGCGTCATCAGGGCACCGCCCCCCATGCCGGTGAGGCCCACGGTGAACCCGACGATCGCGCCTGCGAGCACGATGCCGAAGTCGATGTCCATGGGCTGCCTCCGGGATGACGGAACGACGAAGCCGAAGGTAGCAGTGCGTCCGCACGGGTCAACCGGCCGGAAGTCGGGTTCTCGTAGACTGAGGCCGCCATGCCGGCCACCGTCGTGCTCGGGACCCAGTGGGGAGACGAGGGCAAGGGCAAGGCGGTCGACTACCTCGCCGACCGGATGGACTTCGTGGTCCGCTACCAGGGCGGGAACAACGCGGGCCACACGATCATCGCCGAGGGGCGGCTGCTGAAGCTCAACCTCGTCCCCTCCGGTGTGCTGTACCCGCACATCACCAACGTGATCGCCGACGGCGTGGTCGTCGACCCAGCCGTTCTGCTTCGGGAGCTCGACGAACTGGCCGCCTCGGGGATCGACGTCTCCGGGTTGCGTCTGTCGCAGAACGCGCACCTGATCATGCCGTACCACTTGGAGCTCGAGAAGGTGACCCAGCGGTTCCTTGGCAAGAACGCGCTCGGGACCACGAAACGGGGCATCGGCCCCGCCTACGCGGATCGCGCCGCGCGCGTGGGGATCCGCGTCCAGGACCTGTACGACGAGAAGATCCTGCGCCAGAAGCTCGACGTCGTGCTCTGGGAGAAGAACCAGCTACTGTCCAAGGTCTACAACCGACTCGCGGTGAGCCCCGACAAGATCCTCGAGGACTCGCTCGGATACGCGGAGCGCCTCCGTCCGCACGTCGCCGACACCGCGAAGCTGCTCCACGACGGGCTCGTCTCCGGCCGCAACGTGATGCTCGAGGGCGCCCAGGGCACGATGCTCGACCTGAACCACGGGACCTATCCGTTCGTCACGTCGTCCACCCCGGTGACCGGCTACGCGATGGCGAGCGCCGGGTTCGGTCCCAAGCACGTCGAACGGGTGATCGGCATCACGAAGGCCTACGTGACCCGCGTCGGCTCCGGTCCGTTCCCCACCGAAGCGCTCGACGAGGACGGCGAGCGGATGGGTGAGCGCGGTCACGAGTTCGGGACCACCACCGGGCGCAAGCGCCGGTGCGGGTGGTTCGACGGGATGGTCCTGCGGTACGCGGCCCGGCTGAACGGCCTCACCGACCTGTGCCTCACGAAGCTCGACGTCTTGAGCGGCTTCGAGACGCTGAAGGTCTGCGTCGGCTACCGGGCGGGCGGCGAGACGTTCGACGACGTGCCCCCCAACCAGACCCTCTTCCACGACGCCGAGCCGGTGTGGGAGGTGCTGCCCGGATGGGAGGCCGAGCTCGGCGAGGCCAGGGCGTTCGAGGATCTGCCGAAGGAAGCGCGGGACTACGTCCGCTTCATCGAGGACCTCGGCGGCGTTCCGGTTTCGATCGTCGGGGTTGGGCCGGCCCGTGAGCAGACGCTCGAGGTGAGCTCGTGAAGGTCCTGGTCGTGGGGGGTGGGGGGCGCGAACACGCGCTCGCCTGGCGTCTCGCGCGCGATCCGACCGTGACGCGCGTGTTCGCGACCCCGGGGAACGCCGGGATCGCCCAGGTCGCCGAGTGCATCGACGTCCGTGTGGACGACGTGGACGCGGTGACCGATCTGGTCGAGCGTCTCGACGCCGACCTCACCGTGATCGGCCCCGAGGCGCCGCTCGTCGCCGGCCTCGCCGACGCCGTGCGCAAGGAGGGTCGCGCCGTCTTCGGTCCGAGCGCCGCCGCGGCGAGGATCGAGGGTTCGAAGGCCTTCGCGAAGGACGTGATGGCGCGCCGAGGTGTGCCGACGGCTCGCGCCGGCGCGTTCGACGACGTGGAGAAGGCGGTGGCGTTCGTCGACGAGCTCGGGGGGGTGGCCGTGGTGAAGGCCGACGGCCTGGCCGCCGGCAAGGGCGTCACGGTCGCCACCGATCGGGCGCACCGCCGTGGCCGCGATCGAGGAGAGCCTGGTCGACGGCGCGTTCGGCGATGCCGGGCGCACGGTCCTCGTCGAGGAGCTCCTGGAGGGCCCGGAGGTCAGCGTCTTCGCGGTGACCGACGGGAAGGGCAGCTGCGCGTTGCTCGCCTCCGCGCAGGACCACAAGCGGGTCGGCGACGGCGACACCGGACCGAACACCGGCGGGATGGGAGCGTACTCGCCGGTCCCGATCTTGGACCCCGAGGTCGAGACGCACATCCTCGACACCGTGATCGCGCCCGTCGTCGACGAGCTTCGCCCGTACCGGGGGGTCCTGTTCGCCGGGATGATGCTCACCGCCGAGGGACCGAAGGTGCTCGAGTTCAACTGCCGGTTCGGCGATCCCGAGACCGAGGTGCTGATGCCGAGGATGCCGAACCAGGTCGGCACGCTCCTGCACGCGTGCGCGACCGGTCGGCTGGCGTACGAGGCCGGCCATGCCGGCGTCGACGACGGCGCGGCGGTGACCGTGGTGATGGCGAGCGGCGGCTACCCCGGCCCCTACGAGACGGGCAAGGTCGATCACCGGGGTGGAGGAGGCCGACGCGCTCGAGGGCGTGACGGTCTTCCACGCGGGAACGGCACGTGACACCGAGGGCCGGCTCGTCACCGCCGGCGGGCGTGTCCTGTCGGTGACCGGGACGGGGGCGACGATCCGTGAGGCGCGTGAGCGCGCGTACGCGGGCGTCGGGTTGATCGACTTCGAGGGCGCGCACTGGCGCCGCGACATCGCCGCGCTCGCGGCGGAGGAGGGACACATGAGCGAGGAGACACCGCTCGTCGGGGTACTGGCCGCCTCACCGGCCGAGCTGCCGATCATGCGGCAGACGGGCCTGATCCTGGAGAAGTTCGGCGTGCCGCACGAGGTCCGGATCATCTCCTCGTCGCGGAACCCCGATCTGGTCGACGAGTGGGCCCGCACCGCGTTCGAACGAGGCGTCAAGGTCGTGGTGTGCTCGACCGGCCTCTCGGGCCACCTCGCCGCGGCGGTCGCCGCTCGCACGATCATCCCGGTGATCGGTGTCCCGATCGCGTCGTCGCCGCAGCTCGTCGGGAACGAGGCGCTCGCGATCACCGCGCAGATGCCGACCGGTGTCCCGATCGCGGCGGTCGGTGTCGACGCCGCGGTGAACGCCGCGATCCTCGCGACCCAGATCCTCGGGGTCGCCGACGAGGAGCTCCAGGCGAAGCTCTGGCGGTTCAAGGACGACCTGGCGGAGGGCCTCAAGCTGTGATCGAGCGCTACGACGTGCCCGAACTGTCGGCCGTGTGGTCCGACGAGGCACGGATGGCGAACTGGCTCGAGATCGAGCTGCTCGCCGTCGAAGCGTGGGCCGAGCTGGGCCAGATCCCGGTCGAGGACGCGAAGGCGTGCCGCGAGCGAGCGTCGTTCGGGGTGGATGCGGTCCTCGAGCGCGAGCGCGTCACGCGCCACGACGTGGCGGCGTTCGTGGACGTGGTGGCCGGCTCGATCGGCCCCGAGGGGCGATGGATCCACTTCGGGATGACGAGCTCCGACGTGCTCGACACGGGGTTCGCGCTGCAGCTGCGGGCGAGCGCCGACGTGGTGCTGGCCGATCTCGAGCGGTTGCTCACCGCGGTGAAGCGTCGCGCGCTCGAACACCGCGACACGGTCTGCATCGGCCGGTCGCACGGCGTGCATGCCGAGCCGACGTCGTTCGGGCACAAGCTCGCCGTGTTCGCGTTCCAGTTGGGGCGTGACCGTGAGCGCCTCCGGCGCGCCCGTGATGCGGTGAGCGTGGGAGCGGTCAGCGGCGTGGTCGGTTCGTACGCGAGCGTCGACCCGCGGATCGAGCAGCGGGTGTGCGAGGGGCTCGGCCTGCGCCCCGCCGAGGCGTCGACCCAGGTGATCCAGCGCGACCGCCACGCCGAGTACCTGGCGGCGCTCGCGGTGTGCGCCTCGACCCTCGATGCGCTCGCCACGGAGATCCGCCACCTGGCCCGGACCGAGGTGCGGGAGGTGCAGGAGCCCTTCGCCGCGGGGCAGAAGGGTTCCAGCGCGATGCCGCACAAGCGGAACCCCGTCGTGTGCGAACGGGTCTCCGGTCTGGCGCGGGTGATCCGCGGCCACGCGGTGGTGGGCTTCGAGAACGTGGCCCTGTGGCACGAGCGCGACATCTCCCACTCGTCGGCCGAGCGGATCGTCTTCCCCGATGCGACGGGGTTGCTCGCGTTCATGCTCCGCGACCTGACGCGGGTCGTGGACGGGTTGCTCGTGTTCCCGGAGCGGATGCGAGAGCACGTCGACTCGCTGGGCCAGATCGCCTTCAGCCAGAGCGTCCTGCTGGCCCTGGTCGACGCCGGGCTCGCGCGCGACGACGCCTACCGGATCGTCCAGCGCTCGGCCGCGCAGGCATGGGACGACGGCGCCAGCTTCCGTCAAGCGATCGAAGCGGACCCCGAGGTGGCCGCGACGCTCGGCGCCGACGGCCTCGCCGCGCTCTTCGACCCGACCCGCTTCCTGCGCAACCTCGGGCCGATGTTCGAGCGCCTCGAGGCGCTCCCCGTGGAGGCGACCTGACGTGAGCCTGGCCGCGCAGGGGAAGGTCCGAGACATCTACGACGTGGGCGAGGACCGTCTGCTGATCGTCGCGACCGACCGGATCAGCGCCTTCGACGCGATCTTGCCGAACCCCGTCCCCGGGAAGGGCCGTGTCCTGACCGCGTTCTCGTTGTTCTGGTACGAGCGCGTGAAGGACCTCGTTCCGAACCACCTCGTGACCGCACGACGCTGGGAGTTCCCGGTGCCGTTCGCGCACGAGACCTTCCTGTCGGGCCGGGCGATGCTCGTGCGGAAGGCCCGCGTGATCCCGATGGAGTGCGTGGCCCGTGGCTACCTGTCGGGGAGCGGATGGGCGCAGTACCGCGAGGGCGGCGAGGTGTGCGGGATCGCCCTGCCGGCCGGCCTGGTCGAGTCCGACCGGCTGCCCGAACCGATCTTCACCCCGACCACGAAGGCGGCGGCCGGCCACGACCTGCCCCTCACGCCCGACGAGGCGCGCACGCACGTGGGCGAGGGGCTCTACGAGCGCCTCAAGGAGCTCACGATCGGCGTGTACGAGCGGATCGCCGCGACCGCCCTCGAGCGGGGTGTCATCGTCGCGGACACGAAGTTCGAGTTCGGGTTCGACGTGGCGACCGGAGCGCTGACGTTGGTCGACGAGGTCGGGACCCCCGACTCGTCCCGGTTCTGGCCCGCCGACGCGTACGCGCCGGGACGGGCGCAGCCGTCGTTCGACAAGCAGTTCGTGCGCGACTGGCTCGACGCGAGCGGCTGGGACCGCGAGCCGCCGCCGCCGGACCTGCCCGCCGAGGTCGTCGCGAAGACCGCGCTGAAGTACCGGGAGGCGTACGAGCGGATCACCGGCGAACGATGGGATCACTACGACCAGCGCATGGGCGTGCTGGAGGAGGCCGACTGGCAGACGTGCGCGATCAACCTCGATCGCCTGCGGGAGGAGCACGGATGACGACGTTCACGTTCGAGGTGCTGGTATCGCTGAAACCTGGTCTGTCCGATCCGGCCGGGCAAGGCCGTCGAGTCGTCGCTCGGACCGCTCGGCTGGTCGAACGTCTCCCGCGTGCGCGTGGGCAAGCACATCAAGCTCGACGTGGAGGCCGACGACGAAGCCACGGCGACCGCCCAGGTCGAGGACATGGCGCGCCGGCTGCTGTCGAACCCGGTGATCGAGGACTTCCGGGTGCTGGAGGTGTCCTCGACGTGACCGCGACCCCTCGGGTCGGGGTCGTGACCTTCCCCGGCTCGCTCGACGATCGCGACGCCCTGCATGCGGTCGAGCTGATGGGTGGGACGGGCGTGGCCCTGTGGCACGCGGAGCACGACCTGATGGGGGTCGACGCCGTGATCTTGCCCGGCGGGTTCTCCTACGGCGACTACCTGCGCTGCGGCGCGATCGCCGCGCGCGCGCCGCTGATGGAGGAGATCGCGGCGTTCGCGGCCGGCGGCGGGCCTGTGCTGGGGATCTGCAACGGGTTCCAGATCCTGTGCGAATCGGGGCTCCTGCCGGGGGCGCTGATCCGCAACCGTTCGCTGCGGTTCGTCTGCCGCGACGTGCACCTGCGGGTCGAGACGACCGAGACGGCCGTGACGACCGGCCTGGCCACGGGGGAGACCGTCGAGATCCCGATCAAGCACGGCGAGGGGCAGTGGGTCGCGACCGCCGAGCAGCTCGCGCGGGTCGAGGACGAGGGGCTCGTCGTCTTCCGATACGCGTCGCCCGACGGTGCGGTCGACGACGATCACAACCCGAACGGCACGACGAACAACATCGCCGGTGTTCGCAACGAGGCCGGCAACGTCGTCGGGCTGATGCCGCACCCCGAACACGCGGTCGATCCCGACGTCGGGCCGACCGGCGGACAACCGCTGTTCGCCTCGTTGCTGCACGCGGCGCTGCGGCAGGGGGTGGTGACGTGACCGACGAGACCCCCCTGCACCGCCGGCTCGGGCTGAAGGACGAGGAGTACGAGCGGATCACCGAGACGCTCGGACGCGAACCGAACCCCACGGAGCTCGCGATGTACTCGGTGATGTGGAGCGAGCACTGCTCCTACAAGTCGTCAAAGGTCCACCTGCGATCGCTCCCGACCGAAGGGTCGGCCGTGCTCGTGGGTCCCGGCCAGGACGCCGGGGCCGTCGACGTCGGCGACGGCATCGCGGTCGTGTTCAAGATGGAATCGCACTCGCACCCGAGCGCGATCGAGCCGTACCAAGGCGCCGCGACCGGGGTCGGAGGGATCGTCCGCGACATCGTGTCGATGGGCGCTCGTCCGGTCGCGCTGATGGATCCGCTGATGTTCGGCCCGCTCACGCAGGAGCGGAACCGGTGGTTGTTCGAGGGCGTGATCGCCGGGATCGGGGGGTACGGCAACTGCATCGGCGTCCCGACCGTCGGTGGGGAGATCCGGTTCGCCGAGCCGCATTCCTCGAACCCGTGCGTGAACGTGATGTGCGTCGGGATCGCGGAAGCCGACGGGCTGGTCACGTCGACCTCCCTCACGCCCCACGTGGGGTCGTACATGGTCCTGTACGGGGCGGCGACGGGACGTGACGGGATCGGAGGCGTGTCGGTCCTGGCGAGCGCCACGATCGAGGAGGGGAGCGAGGGGTCACGCCCGAGCGTCCAGATCGGCGACCCCTTCGCCGAGAAGCTGTTGATCGAATCGTCCCTCGAGCTGATCGGATCGGGGCTCCTGGAGGGGCTCCAGGACCTCGGCGGCGCCGGGCTGACGTGCGCGCTCTCGGAGAGCGCCGCGCGCGCCGGGATGGGAGCCCTCGTCGACCTCGACGCGGTGCCGCTGCGCGAGCAGGGGATGGAGGCGTTCGAGGTCCTGATCAGCGAGTCGCAGGAGCGGATGCTCGCGATCGTCCATCCGTCGCGGCTCGACGAGGTGAAGGAGGTCTGCGCACGCTGGGGCCTGGCCACCGCGGTCGTCGCCGAGCTGGTCGAGGGCGGCGGCCTCGAGGTCCGGATGGGCGGCGCCGTCGTCGCGCGCGTTCCGGCGCGCTCGCTCGCCGACGACGGCCCCGAGTACGAGCGGCCGCTGACGCCGCCCGAGGTCGCCGAACCCGCCGAGGACCCGACCTTCCAACCGTTCGAGGGTGACCTCCGCGATGCGTTCTCCGCCGTCCTCACCTCGCCGAACGTGGCGGGCAAGCGATGGGCGTTCGAGCAGTACGACCAGCGGGTGCAGGGCAACACGGTCGTCGGGCCGGGGAGCGATGCCGCCGTCGTGCGGGTCCCCGGCACCCTGAAGGGCCTCGCGATCTCCACCGACGGGAAGGGCCGCTACGGGCGGCTCGACCCCTACCTGGGTGCGATGCACGCGGTCGCGGAAGCGGCGCGGAACGTCGCGGTGAGCGGTGCGACCCCGCTCGCGATCACGAACTGCCTGAACTTCGGGAACCCGGAGCGTCCGCTCGTGATGTGGCAGTTCGCGGAGTCGATCCGAGGGATGCGCGACGCGTGCCTCGCGTTCGACACGCCGGTGACCGGCGGCAACGTCAGCTTCTACAACGAGTCGGGCGACAGCGCGATCGACCCGACCCCCGTGATCGGGATGGTCGGCCTCCTCGAGGACCATCGCCTGCGTCTGCCGAGCGCCTTCCCCGGGGGCGGGCTCGCCGTCTACCTGCTGGGCGAGACCTTCCCCGAGCTGGGGGGGTCCGAGTTCGCCGAGGTCGTGCTGGGCGTGGTCGCCGGCACCCCGCCGGCGCTCGACCTGGGGGCCGAGCGCGCCCTGTACGACCTGCTGGGCGCCGCGGCCCGTGCGTCGCTCCTGCGCAGCGCCCACGACTGCGGGGACGGTGGCCTCGCCGTCGCGCTGGCCGAGTGCGCGATCGGCGCCGGCCACGGCTTCGCGGTCACGATCGGTGGCGATCTTCCGATCCACGTCGCCTTGTTCTCCGAGTCGGCGTCGCGAGCGGTCGTGACGGTGGCGCCTGCCGACGAGGGTGCGTTCGAGCGGCTCGCGACCGACCACGGGGTGCCGTGGGCGCGGATCGGGGAGACCGGCGGACCACGCGTGGTGATCGCCGATGTCCTCGACGTCACCGTCGGGGAGCTGACGGAGGCATGGGAGATGGCGATCCCGCGCCTGCTGGGCGAGGCCTCGTGACGGGTTCCGTGCCGATCCGTGCCGTCACGTTCGATCACTGGGCCACCCTGGTTCGCGACCGGGGCGGGATCCGGTCGTTCCAGATCGCCGCGTGGGACGAGGTCCTGGCCGACGCCGGGTTCCGCGTCTCGCGCGCCGATCTCGAGGCCGCCTTCGAGGCCAACTGGCAGGTGTTCGAGACCCGCTGGCGCGGGAACGTCCAGCACGGGCCCGCGGCGTCGACACCGGTGATCTTGGAGCATCTCGGTCTCGACGTGCCACCCGAGGTGCGGGCGCGGCTCGTCGAGGCGTTCGCCGATGCGGGGCATCGCGCGGCGCTCGACGTCGCCCCGGGGATCGCCGAGACCCTGGGGGAGCTGCGCGCCGCTGGCATCCGCGTCGGCATCGTGTGCGACGTGGGGCTGACCCCGTCGCAGGTGCTGCGTTCCCGGCTCGAGGGGTTCGGGTTGCTGTCCTGGTTCGACCACTGGTCCTTCAGCGACGAGGTCGACTGCTTCAAGCCGTTCCCCGCGATCTTCGCGCACGCCCTGGAGGGGCTCGGGGTGGACGACCCCGCCGCGGTCGTCCACGTGGGCGACCAGCGGCGCACGGACGTAGCCGGCGCGACGGCGTTCGGGATGACGAGCGTCCGGTACACGGGCTGGGTCGACGACCCGCCCGAGCACGGACCCGAGGCGCACGCGGTCGTGGCCGATCACCGCGACCTGCCGGCCCTGCTCCGACGGATCGCGTGAGCTCGTTTCACGTTCCGGACGCCCCGCGCGTTGTTCGGGTGTGGGAGCCGACGTGAACGCCACGCCCTTCGAGCGATTCCTCGACGGGCACGCCGAGCTGGTGATGCGGTACCTGGCCGTGGCGGTCGGGCCGGCCGACGCCGAGGACGTGTTCCAGGAGACGTTCCTGGCGGCGCTGCGCGCCTGGCCCCGGGTGGTGGACGACGGGCGCCTGGAGCGGTGGATCCTGCGGATCGCCTCGCGCAAGGCGCTCGACCATCACCGACGCCGGCGGACGCGCCCCACCCCGGTCGAGGAGGTCCCCGACCGGGCGGTGACCGACGACGTCCCCGACCACGCGGTATGGGACGCGGTCGCGACGCTGCCCGAGGCGCAGCGCGAGGCCGTGCTCCATCGGTACGCGCTCGACCGCACGTACGCGCAGATCGCCGAGGCGCTCGGCGGGACGCCGGAAGGAGCGCGCGCGAACGTGTACCAGGGGATGAAGAGGCTGCGGGAGGCGATGGGATGAACGACCGGACGGCGATCCTGCGGGCGGCGAGCCGTGAGGCGGCGGCACGGACCTCGGGCGCGAGCGAGCGGATGCTCGCGCGGGCCTCGGAGGAGCACCTCCTCGACGTGGTCCTCGGCGAGACCGACAGCCCGATCGGGCGGCTGCTCCTGGCAGTCACCCGCAGGGGCTTGGTGACGGTCGCCTTCGACGACGAGGAACGCGACGCGGTGCTCGAGCGGCTCGCCCGTGAGGTGTCACCGCGGATCGCGACCACACCTGCGGCGACCGACGAGGTCCGTCGTGAGCTCGACGAGTACTTCGCTGGGCAGCGCCGGCGGTTCGATCTTCGCGTCGACCGTCGGCTGATGCATCCGTTCGCGAAGGAGGTCCTGACCGCCACGAGCAGGGTCGGGTACGGGCGTCTGGCCACCTACGGCGAGATCGCGGCTCGGATCGGCCGGCCGAAGGCGGCACGGGCCGTCGGCGCGGCGCTCGGCTCGAACCCGGTCCCGATCGTGGTGCCCTGCCATCGGATCGTGGGCGTCGGCGGTCGGCTCACCGGCTACGCGGGCGGGCTCGATCGCAAGGAGCGCCTGCTCACGCTCGAAGGCAGCCTCCTGCGAACGACCTAGGCCGAAGGTCTGCAAGATCCGCGTGGGTCGGGCCGAACCTATGCACGCTCCTGCCTGAGCGATCCGCGCCGGCCTCGCGCACGGATGCCGGGTGTTCGGACCGTATCCGGGGTCGGCGACCCGCCGGCCCACGATCTGTAAGGGAGGGAACACGATGCGCATCCGCGCTCGGGCGATGAGGGTCCTCGTCGCCACGATGCTCGTCGGTGGCCTGTTCGCGGCCACCGCCACCTCGGCCCAGGCCACCCACACCAGCACGAAGGCGAAGCTCACGCTCGTGCACGGCATCGCCGGCAACGACGGCCGTTTCGCGGTCGACATCTCCGTCTACCGCCTCGCGGCGGGTTCGACCGTGGTCCAAGACGTGACCTACGGCACGGTCAGCGACCCGATCCGCCTCGACGCCGGTCTGTACTGGATCGGGATCCGTCCCGACGGTGCCCCTCGCTACAGCAAGCCGGTGCTCTCCAAGTGGATCTGGCTGGGGCCGGGGGCCGACAAGGCCGTCGTCGCGCACCTGTCCGCCGACGGAACGCCGAGGCTGTCCGTGTACCGCAACGACATGAGCAACCCCGGTGACGGGAACGCCCGCATCACGATCCGTCACAACGCGGCCGTGGGCCCCGTGGACGTGTTCGCGAACGGCGGGAAGGTCGTGTCGGGCCTGGCGAACCCCTACCAGGCGAAGCTGGCGGTCCCCGCGGACACCTACCGGATCCGCGTGGCGCTGGCGAACGGCGGCCCGACCGTCCTGGACGCGCCGCTGTCCTTCGCAGCGGGGACGAACACGTTCGTGTACGCCACGCTCGACCAGAACGGGAACTTCAACCCGCTCCTGGACGTCCGCGCCACCCGTTGACGTCGGAACGGTCCGACGCCTGAAGGGGCGGCCGCCTCCGGCGGTCGCCCCTTCGTCATCTCGATTCGCATCCGGGACCGTGGATGGGTAAGGATGTGTGCTCGACCCGTCCGAGGGAGGGCACCGTGCGCCGCATCGTCCCGTTGCTGACCGCGCTCCTCGCGACGGCGCTGATCGCGCCGTCGCCCGCCGCCGCCGCACCGTTCATCACGGATGGACGACCGCAGCTGGTCGCGATCGCGCCGGGCGTCACGGTCACCCCGCTGCTGACGGCCGGGGACGTGGTCGGTGGTCGGCTGGGCGGGTTCCAGTTCACGGGCGTACCCGACGGGATCGGCGTGTACCGGAGCGCCTACGGGCGTCTCGAGGTCTTCGTGAATCACGAGCTGGCCTACGAGTGGGGCGACGTATCTGACTCCAGGGTCGACCACCTGACCTTGAACCGGGAAGGGAAGGTCTTGAGCGCCCGGTACGTGCTCGACGGCACCGAGGGGTACCAGTGGTTCTGCTCCAGCACGATGACGATGGTCGACGGGGTCCCCTGGTACCTGACCGGCGAGGAATGGATCGGCTCGCCCAAAGGCGGGATGTCGATCGCGGTGAACGCGCTCACGGGCCGGGTCCTCGAGACGCCCCAGTTCGGCGCGATCAACCACGAGAACGTCGTGCCCGTCGACGGGCTGGCTCGACAGGTCGTCTACCTCTCCGAGGACTCGTTCCAGAACCGCGCCCAGGGGTACGCATACTTCGCTGACACCATGAGGGCCGCGCTGCGCGGGAAGGGCATCTTCACGGTCTTCGTGCCCGACGACCCTGGAGACGGTGATCCGTCGGCGAACGACCTCGCGCTCGGAGAGACGATGTCGGGCCGGTTCGTCGCGATACCGAGGGTCGAGCGCTACAACGGTCGAGAGCTGAACGCGGTGACCGAGGCGCTGACGCCGTTCAACTTCATCCGGGTCGAGGATGCGGCGCCCGATCCCACGAACCCCGGTGTCCTATACCTAGCCGACAGTGGGAGCTACCGAGACATCGCCGATACGAACCGCGGCCGAATCTACCGCTTCACCTTCGACCCCGCTCATCCTCGGCGGGCCACGCTCGAGGTGGTGCTGGACGGAGACGCGGGAGATCGGATCATGAACCCCGACAACCTGGGGACCAGCGATACGACGCTGATGATCCAGGAGGACCACAATCGATACGCCACGCGAGCCGCCCGCGTGTGGGCCTACGATCTCGCCTCTGGGACGTTGACGGCGATCGCGAAACTCGACCCGACCCGGGGCGCGGTCTCGCGTGCCGGTGGTCTCGGGGTGTGGGAGTCGAGCGGCATCGTCGACGTGAGCGACTTCTTCGGCGAGGGGACATGGCTCCTGGACGTCCAGGCGCACTACACGAAGGTCGCGCAGCAAGGGATCGACCTGCGGATCGATTCCGCCCGTGGGGAAGGGGGGCAGCTCCTCCTGCTCCACACGCCGGTGACGTAGGCGACCGTGCGTCCGGCGTCGGTACACTGACGGCCTCGATGGGGGCCGAATCACCGAAGGAGGAGTGCGGGCTCTTCGGCGTGTGGGCGCCGGGGGACGACGTCGCGCGACTCACCTACTTCGGGCTCTTCGCGCAGCAGCACCGCGGTCAGGAATCGGCGGGCATCGCGGTCAGCGACCTCCACAACATCCTCGTCTACAAGGACCTCGGGCTCGTCAGCCAGGTCTTCAACGAGGCCACGCTCACCACGCTGCACGGTGACCTGGCGATCGGCCACACCCGCTACTCCACGACCGGGTCCACCACGTGGGAGAACGCGCAGCCCGTGTTCAAGACCGACGGGGCGCACTCCCTGGCGCTGGGCCACAACGGGAACCTCGTGAACACCGCCGAGATCGCGGCCGCCCTCGGAGGCCCGGGCGCGGCGACCACCGATTCCGACCTGGTGACCACGCTCCTGGCCAACGAGATGGTGGTCGCGGGCGGGCTCGAGGAGGCCGCGATGCGGGTGCTCCCGACGCTCCGGGGGGCCTTCTGCTTCGTGCTGATGGACGAGCGGAGCGTCTACGCGGCGCGTGATCCCCACGGGGTGCGGCCGCTGTCGATCGGGCGGTTGCCGAACGGGTTCGTGGTGGCGTCGGAGACGTGCGCGCTCGACATCGTCGGTGCCACGCTCGTACGCGACGTCGAGCCGGGCGAGCTGATCCGGATCGACGATCGGGGCCTGCACAGCCTGCGGTTCGCCGAATCTCCGAAGCGTTCGCTGTGCGTGTTCGAGTACGTCTACCTCGCCCGCCCGGACTCTCGGCTCCGCGAGCGGTCGGTGCACGAGGCGCGTCGCGAGATGGGGCGGATCCTCGCCCGCGAGCACCCGGCCGACACCGATCTGGTGATCGCGGTCCCCACCACGGGTCACTCGGCGGCGCAGGGCTTCAGCGAGGTCAGCGGCATCCCGTACGGCGACGGCCTCTACAAGAACCAGTACGTCGGACGGACGTTCATCCAGCCGAGCCAGTCGCTCCGCGACCGGGGTGTGAAGCTGAAGCTGAACCCGCTCCCGGAGTCGATCCGTGGCAAGCGGCTGGTCGTGATCGACGACTCGATCGTGCGCGGCACCACGCAGAAGCAGGTCGTCGCCGCGTTGCGCGAGGCCGGGGCCACCGAGGTCCACGTCCGGATCACGTGTCCGCCCGTGCTGTGGCCGTGCTTCTACGGGATCGACTTCCCGACCCGCCAGGAGCTGATCGCGGCGGACCTCTCCGTCGAGCAGATCCGCGACTACGTGGGGGCCGATTCCCTCGGCTACCTGTCTCTCGACGGGATGGTCGAGGCCTCCGGCGGAGGCAAGGAGTCCTTCTGTCGGGCCTGCTTCGACGGCGAGTACCCGATCCCGGTGCCCGAGGGCGCGGGCAAGTTCCTGCTGGAGGATCAGCTCCAGCTCCCGACGGGATGAGCGACGCGTACCGTGCGGCCGGGGTCGACACCGAGGCCGCCGCGCGCGCGGTCGGACTGATCGCCGACCTGGCCGCCGGCACCACGCGCCCGGAGGTCGCCGACGACCTGGGCGGGTTCGCGGGGTTGTTCCGGATCTCCGACACCACGCTGCTGGCCGCGGCGACCGACGGGGTCGGCACGAAGCTCGAGATCGCCCGGCGACTCGGCCGGCTCGACACGGTCGGGATCGACCTCGTCGCGATGTGCGCCGACGACGTCGTCTGCACCGGTGCCGAGCCGCTCTTCTTCTTGGACTACCTCGCGGTGGGGCGGGTCGAGCCCGAGCGCGTCGCCTCGGTCGTCGCGGGGGTGGCCGAGGGGTGCCGTCGCGCGGGGTGCGCCCTCCTGGGAGGCGAGACGGCCGAGCATCCGGGCGTGATGCCCGAGGACCAGTTCGACCTCGCCGGCTTCTGCGTCGGCGTGGTCGGGGCCGACGACCTGCTGGGCCCGTCGCGGGTCAGCGAGGGCGACGTCCTGATCGGGCTCCCGTCGAGCGGTCTGCACGCGAACGGATACTCGCTGGTGCGGCGCGTGGTGGGCGACCGTCCGCTCGACGAGGTCGTGCCCGAGCTCGGGCGCGGCCTCGGCGAGGAGCTCCTCGAGCCGTGCGCGATCCATGCGCCCACCGTGCTGCGGCTGCACCGTGCGGGCCTGCTGCACGCCGCCGCCCACGTCACGGGCGGCGGGTTCCACGAGAACGTCCCGCGGGCGCTCCCCGAAGGGCTCGGTGCGCGGATCGAGCGCGGGACCTGGCGGGAGCACCCGGTCTTCGGGTGGCTCGCCCGCGAAGCCTCGCTCTGCGACGACGATCTGTTCCGGACCTTCAACATGGGGCTCGGGATGGTCCTCGTGGTCGCGCCGGAGCACGCGGAGGCGGTGCTCGAGGCCGCCGGGGGCGCCGACGGCGCCGTGCGGGTGGGGACCGTGGTCCCCGGCGCCCCCTGCGAGATCGTCTGACCCGTTCGGGCTATCCGCGCCTCATCCCCCCTTCGAGACTTCCGGCCGGGGGGTGGGCTCGATGACCCAGCCGCGAGAACCCGCCGCCCGGCTGGTGTTCCGGGGGCCGATCCGTGTCGTTACTGAACCCATGGATCGCCCGTGCGTACTCGTCGTCGACGATGAACCCCAGGTCGTGTGGGTCCTCCAGCTCGGGTTGCAGGCGGACGGCTACGAGACGGTGGCCGCCCACGACGGGTTCGAGGCGCTCGACCAGATACGCCGGCACCATCCCGCCTACGTCGTCCTCGACGTGATGATGCCGAGGATGGACGGGTGGAGCGTCCTGGAGGCGATCGCGGAACTCCCGCTCGCGGAGCGCCCCGTCGTCGTGATGGTCACCGCGCTCGCCAGCGCCGCCGACCGTGACAGGGCCGTCGCGCTCGGTGCGTCCGCCTACGTGCCCAAGCCCTTCGATATCGACGAGCTCGTCGGCGTCCTGCAGGGTCTGGCGCTCGCGAGCTGACCCGGCCGTCCCCCGATCCCCGGGACGGTTGACCCCCGAGGGCCGCACGTCTGAAGCGCATGCTCGGGGCGTGAACCGTTCAACGATCATTGAACGATCGGCCGGAGAGCGGGCGCGACGCTTCTCCGCCCTCGGGGACCCGGCGCGGCTGGCGATCCTCGAGCGGCTCGGGGAGGGAACCCGGTGCCTGTGTGAGCTCCGGGAGGATCTGGCGATGGCTCCGAACCTGCTCTCGTACCACATGCGGATCCTGCGGGAAGCGGGCTTCGTGAGCGGGGAGCGGCGCGGACGCCGGATCGACTACCGGCTGGAACCCGAGGGCCTCGCGACGCTCCGCTGCGACCTCGACCGCATGACCCCGGGGTCGTGATGAGGACGCACACCGCAGCCCACGCCACGCACCGAGACGTCCGTCTGTGGGCGGGTCTCGTGAGCGCCGCGCTGGGGTGGTGGATCCTGTACCGGATCAACGGCCCCTTCTGGGATCGGGTGGTCTACGACCTCCTGGGGCTCGACCCCGACGAGCGCCTCGGCTCGTCGGTCCACTTCTTCGTCTACGACACGACGAAGATCCTCCTGCTGCTGTCGGGGATCATCTTCGTCGTGACGATCGTCCGTTCGTTCATGAGCCTCGAACGGACCCGGGCCCTGCTCGGCGGTCGCCGCGAGGGGGTGGCGAACGTCGCGGCGGCCGGGCTCGGGGTGGTCACCCCGTTCTGCTCGTGCAGCGCGGTTCCTGCCTTCATCGGGTTCGTCGCGGCCGGCGTCCCGATCGGCGTCACGCTGTCGTTCCTGATCGCCAGCCCGCTCGTGAACGAGGTCGCCCTCGCGATGCTCTTCGGGCTGTTCGGGTGGCGGATCGCCCTGCTCTACATGGCGGCCGGCCTCACGATCGCGATCGTGGCCGGGTTCGTGCTCGGCCGGGTCCATGGTGTCGAGCGCTGGGTCGAGCCCTTCGTGTTCGAGACGCCGGTCGGTGCGGCATCGGCGACCGGCGAGCGACCGACCGCCCACGAGCGCGTGGGGCTCGCCCGAGCCGAGGTCGTGACGATCGTGCGGAAGGTGCTGCCCTTCCTCCTGATCGGGATCGCGATCGGCGCGCTGATCCACGGCTGGGTGCCGACCGACCTGTTCGTCAGGTACGCAGGACCCGGGAACCCGCTCGCCGTCCCGGTCGCGGTCCTGCTCGGCATCCCCTTGTACTCGAACGCGGCGGGCATCCTGCCGCTCGTCGAGGTCCTGCATGCCAAGGGGCTGGGGATGGGCACGCTGCTCGCGTTCATGATGGCCGTCGTCGCCCTGTCCCTGCCCGAGGTGATCCTGCTGCGGCGGGTCCTGAAGCCCCAGCTGATCGGCGCCTTCGTCGGCATCGTGGCCGCGGGCATACTGGCCGTCGGCTACCTGTTCAACACCGTCTCCTGAGGAGGTCCGTCGTGACGATGCAGATCCGTGTCTACGGCCCCGGATGCATGAAGTGCCAGAAGCTCGCCGAGAACACCCGGGAAGCCGTCCGCTCGTCCGGGGTCGACGCCACGGTGGAGGAGGTCCACGACCTCACCGCGCTCGTGATGCAGGGCATCCTGACCACTCCGGCGCTGATGATCGACGGGAAGGTGGCGATGGCTGGCCACGTCGCGGCGGTGCCGCAGATCGAGGAGCTGCTGACAGGGCGCGCGTGAACGCTCGCATCTTGGGAGGTGGAGCCAGATGGACCTCGTTCCCCCGGTTCGTTCGTTCCTGAACGCGCCCGTCGTCTCGCCGTCCGAGGTCGACGGAGGGTTCGCGTTCCTCGGCGTCCCGTACGGCATCCCGTACGAGATGGAGGACGTGGGGGCACCGTGCGCCGGTGCGCCCGACGCGCTCCGCGTGTTCACCCACGACCAGATGTACGCGTACGAGCCCGACCACTACGACTTCGACCTCGGGGCGCCGCTGTGGCCCGACGACGTTCCCCGGATCGTGGACCTCGGGAACGTCGCCGCCGATCCGTACGACCTCGAGGCGTCGCCGCGGCGGACGACGGCCGTGATGCGGGCGACGCTCGACGCGGGCGCGTTCCCGCTGGTGGTGCGGTGGCGACGACTCGATCCCGATCCCGGTGTTCGCCGCGTTCGAGGGGCGCGGACCGGTCAACGTGCTGCACGTCGACGCGCACATCGACTTCCGCGACGAGCGTGGAGGCGTCACGCACGGATACTCCAGCGTGATCCGGCGGATCCGCGAGATGTCGCATACGGGGCGGATCGTGCAGGTCGGGCTGCGCGGCCCCGGCAGCGCCCGCGCACAGGAGGTGGCCGACGCGCTCGCCGCCGGCAACGTGCTGATCCGCGCCGACGAGATACACGAGCACGGTCCGGACCTCGTGCTCGACCAGCTCCCGGACGACGCGCCCTGGTGGGTGACGGTCGACCTCGACGGGCTCGACCCGTCGATCGCGCCCGGCGTCGGGTGGCCGGCGGCCGGCGGCCTCACGTTCTTCCAGATCGCGACGATCCTGCGATCGCTCGCGGGGGAGGGGCGGATGATCGGCATCGACCTCGTCGAGCACGCGCCGGCGTTCGACGTGCGTCAGCTCACGTTGCTGACGATGACTCGGCTGCTGCTGAACGTGATCGGCTTCGCTTCCCGCGCCCCGCGCGCATGAGGCTCAGTGCTCGAAGCGCTGGTGCTCCTTCGGCACGACCGTGGTGCCGACGGCCTTGAGCGTGAGGATCGGCTCCTCGAGGAACTCGGCGGCGCTGTCGGAGATGTCGGTGCGGGCGGCGCCGATCTTGTGGATCTCGAACTCGCACTTCCGCGACGTGTTGCCCGCACTGACGATCTTCCCGCGAGCCTCGATCCAGTCGCCGGCGTACAGCGGCGCCAGGAACTCGACCGACTCGTAGGCGCGGAACAGCCCTTCGTCGCCGTCGTACTTCATCGCCAGTTCGGTGATCAGGTCGCCGACGATCTTCAGCTGGGTGGCCCCCGCCACCAGGTTCCCGCCGTAGTGGGCGTCCTCCTGGCCGAGGCGGAGACGGATCAGGGCGGTGGGCAACTCGCTCACGGGATACCTCCGGGGCTACTCGGGGATGACCTTGCCGTGGCGCACGCCGCGCGCCGGGACCCGAACCTCGGTGCCGTCCTTCTTGCGGACGAAGTACGTCTCGGCGGCCTGGTCCCACCGCTCGAACACGCCGACGGCCTCGGAGATGAAGCCGTTCGGCAGCTCGAACTGGAAGGTGACGCGCTTGCCGAGATCGTCGGTCGTGACGAGGTTGCGTCCCTTCATGGCGGCGGCATCCTAGCCGCTACAGCGAGAGCACGGCCTCGGCCGCCAGGCGGAACAGCAGCTCGCGGCCTTCGGCGTGATCGTCCCAGCCGCGCCGGTCCCACGCGTCGCCCGACAGGTCGTCGCCCGCGTACAGGAGCTGCCCGAAGGTGACGCCCCGGAACCCTGCGACCGCGAAGAAGGCCGCCGCCTCCATCTCGACGGTGAGGCAGCCCTCCGCGATGCGCCGATCGACCTTCGAACGGGTCTCCCGGTAGATCGCGTCGGTCGTCCAGGTGGTGCCCTCCACGTGAGGCACGTGGTGCCGGGCGCACACGGCGACGATCGCGGCGACGGCCTCTGGCGAGGCGGGGACGCTCCTGGCCGCCGGCAGGTAGTGGTAGCTGGTCCCCTCGTCTCGCACCGCGTCGATGGGCACGATCACGTGGCCGAGGGCCACGTCCGGCACCAAGACACCGGCGCCGCCGCACGCCACGAACGAGCGGCAGCCGCGCGCGATCAGCTCCTCGAGGAACCCGGCGGCGAGCGGGGCACCCACGCCGGGATGCGCCAGGGTCAGCCGCTCGCCGCCGTACGACAGCTCGTAGACGGGGTTCTGGCCGATCTCGGAGACGAGGACGTCGATCTGGCGTCCGCCGTGCTCGGCCACCACCTTCTCGATCACGTCCTGGAAGAAGCACAGGACGACCCGAGGCGGGATGTCGATCGGGTCGATCACCTCGTTCGGTTCGATCACCGCGATCGGCGACGGATCGAACTCCAGGATGGGCGCGTCGGGGTCGAGCACGGCTCAGCGGAGCTTCGCGATCGTGCCTTCGGGCGGCGTCGGGTAGAAGTCCGGATGGACCGCCCAGGCCATGACCTCGAGACCGTCGACGATCCGCGGACCGGGCCGCGAGAAGTACGAGGTGGCGTCCACCGCGTACACGTTGCCGTTGCGCACCGCCGGCGTGTCGGCGAACTCCGGTTGCTCGAGGAACGTGTCGGCCTCGTCCTCGGCCTCCTCGAGGTAGTAACCGCAGGGCATGAAGACGATCACCTCAGGCCCCGCGGCCCGGATCTCGTGCCACGCCGTCTCGCGGCTCGGCTCACCCTTCTGGGCGAGCACGGGCATCCCGCCGACGGCCTCGATCATGTCGGGGACCCAGTGCCCGGCCGAGAACGGCGGGTCCGACCACTCCAACGCGAACACGCTCACGGTCGGCAGGCGCTTGGCGGTCTCCTTCACCGCCGCGACCCGCTGCCGGAGAGAGGCCATCAGCTCCTCGGCCGGCTCGGTGCGCTCGAGGGCTCGTCCCACGATCCCGATCGACGCGATCACGTCGTCGAGGGTCTGCGGGTCGAGCGTGAGCACCGTGGCGTCGGGCAGGCCGATCCGGTCGAGCGCCGCCTTCACCTGTCCGCTCGGCACGGCGCAGACGCGGCACAGGTCCTGCGTGATGATCACGTCGGGGCGTTCGCGGCGCAGCAGCTCGGTATCGAGCTGGTACGGCGGCTGCGAGGTAGCCACCCGCGCGCGCACCGCGTCGTCGATCTCGCGGGGCGTCTGGATCCGTCCCTGGGGGAGGGTCGAACGGGAGATCACCGGCTTCGTGACCGCATCGGCGGGGTGGTCGCACTCGTCGGTGACCCCGACGAGGTCGTCGCCGAGCCCCAGCGCGTAGACGATCTCCGTGGCGGACGGCAGCAGCGACGCGATCTTCATCGAGGCAGCTCTCCCAGGCGTTCCGCGGACTCTAGCAGCGCCACCAGGTCGGTCAGCGCCCGGCCCGCGACCGCCCCGTCGAGGACCCGGTGATCGAACGTCAGCGAGATCGTCGCGGTCGGACGCACCTCGACCGCGCCGTCGCGGGCGACCGCCCGGTCGGCGATCACGCCGAACGCCAGCGTGACGCTCGTGCCCGGCGACAGGATCGGCGTTCCCGCCTCGCTGCCGTACGAGCCGGTGTTGCTGACGGCGATCGTGGCCGTCGCCGCGAGGTCTTCGATCGCGAGCGTCCCGGCCCGTGCGGCGTCGGCCAGTCGACGGACCTCGGCGGCGAGGTCGGCGATCCCGCGGCGCCCGGCGTCGTGGAGCACGGGGACCACCAGGCCGCGCTCGGTGTCGGCCGCGATCCCCACGTTCACCTTGCCGCGCAACTCGATCCGGTCGTCCGCCCAGCGGGCGTTGAGGAGCGGGTGGGACTCGATCGTCCGACACAACGACGCGAGCACGACCGCCAGGGGGGACACGCCCAGCTCGCGGCGGAGACCGGTAAGCGCGACGCAATCCACGCTGCGGAACGTCGTCACCTGCGGGATCGCGGCCTGTTCGCTCAGACGTTGGGCGATCGTTCGCCGGATCGGCACGACCGGCACCGTCTCGATCCGGAGATCCTCGGACACGGTGGCGGCGACCGCCCCCTGCGCCCCGGCCGTTCGGTCGGCGGCGCGCCGCACGTCGCCTTCGGTGACCCGGCCGTCCGGCCCCGTCCCGTCGATCGTGCCGAGATCGACGCCGAGGTCCTTCGCCAGCTTCCGCACCGGGGGGGTGGCGCGCGCCGGGCCGCTCGACATCGGTCGCTCCACGGTGGGGGGGTAGGTCGCGACCCGCGCGGCCTCAGGAGGCTCGGGGAGGTCCGCCGGTGGCGCCGTCCCCTCCACGTCGAACGTCACCAGCGGGGCCCCGACCGGGACGTCGTCGTCCTCGGTCCCGTGGAGCGTCACGACCCGGCCGGCGAACGGCGAGGGGATCTCGACCGCCGCCTTCGCGGTCTCGACCTCGACCAGCGGCTGGTTCAGCGCGACCTCGTCGCCGGCGGCGACGAGCCACGCGACGATCTTCCCTTCCTCGAGCCCCTCGCCGAGGTCCGGCATCGTGAACACGCGCTCGGCCATCAGTACGCCACCACCTTCCGGACCGCCTCGGCGATGCGTTCGGCGCTCGGCAGGTAGTGCTGCTCCAGCGACGCCGGCGGGTAGGGGGCGTCCCAGCCCGTCACCCGCGCCACCGGCGCCGCGAGGTGGTCGAACGCGAGCTCCATCACCCGCGCCGCGACCTCCGCGCCCATGCCGAGCGTCCGGGCGGCCTCGTGCACGACGACGACGCGGCCGGTCTCCTCGGCCGAGCGCCGCAGCAGCGTCTCGTCGAGCGGGGAGAGCGACCGCAGGTCGACGACCCGCACCGACACGCCGTCGGGCTCGAGCGCGGCGGCCGCTTCGAGGCTCCGCGCGAGCATCGTCCCGTACGTGACGATCGTGACGTCGTTCCCCTCGCGGACGATCCGGCCCTCGCCGATCCCAGGCCCCTCCGCGGTCAGGTCGCCGTCCTCCTTCATCCAGTAGCGGGCCTTCGGCTCGAGCACCACGACGGGATCGGGGTCGGCGACCGCCAGCCGCAGCAGCCGGTAGGCGTCGAGCGGGCTCGACGGGACGACGACCTTCAGCCCGGCGGTGTGGACGTAGTAGGTCTCGGGGCTCTCCCCGTGGTGCTCCTTGCCCTTGATGCCCCCGAACGACGGGATCCTGATCGTCATCGGCACGTCCACGCGTCCCCGCGTGCGCATCCGCAGCTTCGCGACGTGGTCGATCACCTGCTCGAGCGCCGGATAGCTGAACGCGTCGAACTGCATCTCGACCACCGGTCGCCATCCCGCCATGCAGAGCCCGACCGCAGCTCCGGCGATCGCGGCCTCGCTGATCGGGGTGTCGAACACGCGGGGGACCCCGTACTCGTCCTGCAGCCCGTCGGTGACCCGGAACACGCCGCCCGAGCGGCCCACGTCCTCACCGAACACGAGGACCCGAGGATCGTCGGCGAGCGCGTCGTACAAGGCCCGGTTCAGGGCGCCGCTCATCGTCCACTCAGCCACCCAGGGCCTCCCCTCGCTGCCGCAGGAACGCCTCGGACGGTTCGGCGTACACCCAGTCGAGCATCCACTCGACGGGCGGCGCACCCTGGGCCGTGAGCCCCTCGCGGACCTCGAGCGCGAAGGTCTCGGCCTCCGCCTCGAACCCGGCCACCGCGTCGTCGTCGACGACGCCCTCCGACGTGAGCCACGCGCGGAACCGGACGATCGGATCGAAGGCCCGGGCGCGATCGACCTCCTCGTCGGCGCGGTACCGGGTCGGGTCGTCGGCGGTCGAGTGGGCGCCGATCCGGTACGTGAGCGCCTCGATCAGCGTGGGCCCCTCGCCCGCGCGGGCGCGCGCGACCGCGTCCCGCGTGGCCCGGTACACGGCCAGCACGTCGTTCCCGTCGACCCGGACGCCGGGGAACCCGTAGCCCTCGGCGCGCCGCCAGATCTCGCCGGCGGTCTGGTCGGCGGTCGGCACGCTGATCGCCCAGCCGTTGTTCTGGCAGAACAGCACGAGCGGCAGGCGCCAGACGCCGGCGAGGTTCGCCCCCTCGTGGAAGTCGCCCTCGCTCGTGGAACCGTCGCCGAAGTAGGCGATCGTCACGTCGTCGGCGCCGTCGAGCCTCCGCCCGAGCGCGTAGCCCGCCGCGTGCGGGATCTGGGTCGCGATCGGGATGCAGATCGGCCCGAACCGCGACGCTCGGGGGTCGTAGGGCCCGCCGTGCCAGGTCCCCCGGTGGTACCAGAGGTACCGAACGGCATCGACGCCCCGGACCAGCGCGACCGCGAGCTCGCGGAACGTCGGGAAGACCATGTCGTCGCGGCCGAGCGCGAACGCCGAGCCGATCTGGGCGGCCTCCTGGCCCTCGAACCCGGGGTAGACGGTCAGCTCGCCCTGGCGCTGGAGGGCGATGCACTCGCGATCGAGCCGCCGAGCCACCACCATCCAGCGGAGCATCGCGCGGAGCTCGTCGGGACCCAGGCCGACGTCGGGGTCACCGACGGGCGTGCCGTCGGCCGCCAGGACGCGCTCGGGCATGGTGCCCTCCCAGTGCTCCGGTACGTCCACGCCCCCTCAGCTCCCGTCCGATGATGCCGAGAGGATAGGGGATAGGTCGTCCCGCTAGACTCCGTGCCCCATGGTGCCGTCCGCCTACCTCCGGGTGTTCCAGCCGCTCGACGGGTTCGAGCGCGGCGAACAGCTGCACTGGGAGCGGTACCTCGTCACGGCGTCGCAGCGGAGCCACGCGAGGCCGCGCTACGCGGACCACCAGACGGCCGACGGTCTGGGCGTGCTCGCCCCCGCCGAGGAGGAGCACGCCGACGTCCGGGTGATCGACGGTCGGACCTACCTCGCGCCTCGTCGGTACCGGCTCCGCGTGCTCGAGTCGATGCTGGCCTTCCGTGACGCGGAGCCGTTCGAGCTGTGGGACCGCGTCGTCCCGAAGAAGGACGCTCGGCGTGCCCGCCGGGAGCTCGCACGTCATCGGCGGCGCGACCCGCACGTCGCTGCGTTCGTGCAGCAGAGCCCGTGGCACGTCCCGATCCGCTGGTTCGCGTTGTTCAACGACGACGAACGGAGCCTCGGTGACGACGAGCAGGGGCGTCGCCGTCTCCGCTACACCACCACCACACGGCGGGCGATGCGCCGGGCCGAGAACGCGATCCCGGTCCTGCGCCGCACCGACCTCGGGCCGATCGGGGAGCTGCTCGTCGATCTGCACCAATGGGTCGCGACGTTCGACCACCGGAGCCTGCTCGAGCTCGACTACGGCGAGCTGTGCGACTTCCTCACCTGGGACGAGCTCGACGACGACCACAGCGCGGCGGATCTGGCGGGTGCCCTCGCGGCCCTCGAGCGGCGTGAGTATCCGGATGCCGCCGACGCCTACCAGGGCGTGCTCGTCCGGTGGGCGGAGATCCGCAGCCGCGAGCTCATGAACTGAGCGGAGTGGCCAGGGGCAGAATCGAACTGCCGACACCGCGGTTTTCAGCCGCGTGCTCTGCCAACTGAGCTACCTGGCCCGGGCCGGACGAGAACCTGGCAGAAATCGCCACCGAGGTCACCACCAGCGCGTTGAAGTGTAGCGAGTGGAGGTGGGTCCGGGCTCGGTAACGCTATCTCGGCCGGAGGGAGGCCCCTGAGACAGCCTTGATCCTTGCCGGGTGGTGCCGGAAGGGGAAGAGTCAGGCGGCCGCTTCGGGGCCCTCGGCCGCTCTGTGGCGGGCCATCGTGAGGGCGTTGACCATCACGGCCCACCCGAGCATCTCGACCCGCTGACGGCGCCATCCCAGGCTGTGAGCCCTGCCGAGGAACAGGGTGTCCTCCAAGGACCGGTTCAACGACTCGGAGTCGTTCCGACGGCCGTAGAGGCGCGGGAAGTCCGGGTCTGAAGGCGGGATGGGCCGAACGTTCTCGGTCCGGTTGAACCTGCGTTTGCGATCGGCGTCGTTCTGGTGGAGGCGCACCGTGATCTGGCCTCCGCCCATGTGCTGGGGCAGCCGGTAGTCGTTGTACCAGCGGTACAGCCCTGAGTCGGCGGCCCTCATCCTGTGCGTCCTCTTGCGGGCGAGACGGACGAACTCCAGCTCACCAGCCTCCGTCGGACGCATGACGCCGATCGCGCCGGCTTCGGAGAAGAGCCGCAGCGTGACGGTGGAGCCATCAAGGAGCCGGACGTCCTTGTCCTCGACATGCACGGTCTTCTCGCGCCGTTTGATCTTGCGTTTGAGGGTCTTGCTCGCGATCGTCTCAGCAGCGGCGACCATGTTGACCGGCACGATCCCGAGTTCCCTGAGGATCTTCTGGTGGTGGACCCCGCGGAGGGCAGTGTCGTAGACGATCGCCTGGGTTCCCGGGACGAGCGGCGCCAGGCGCTCGAAGCATGAGACGGCCACCGAGGCTTCTGACCCGGGTTCTGGCACGCGCTCCACGTCCAGGATGAACCGACCGATCGGTGAGCGCGTGGCCACCATGACGAACTTGGTACCCCACGTGGCTTCTCCGTCGCCCTCGAAGTGGAGCGCCGCGTCGGCTTCGAAGCGGATGGGGATCACCTCGCCGGTCTCGGAATCGACGCGGAACTGCCCCGGCTTCGCCTTGAACAACGGAGTGACGACCTTGCCGTCGGCATGGAGGACTCGAGAGAGGTCCGGGTGCGTGTAGGAGCCGGGACCGTCTGGGTCGAGGAGGCCGGCCTCCATGGCCTGACCCGCCGCGAGTTCGCAGTGGATCTCTCCGAGGCGTTCCAGGATCGCTGGGTCGGTGAGGTAGCGGTCGCGTCCGTAGACGTAGTGGTGGCGCCGCATCGGCTTCGGGGGCAGGTGCATCGAAGGGTCGTCAGGGAAGCGACGCCGAACGATGCGCCGCATGTGCCTCCACACCAGCGGGTGCGATAGTTCGGCTTCGACTTGCCGGCCGCTGCGCCACACCGACAGGAGCGAGTTGAACACCAGGAGCATGAAGGTGGGGTAGTCGCGACGGCGGCCAGACGTGGCAGGTCCGGGGATCGCACGGGCGAGTTCGTAGATCGCCGGGTTCTGCAGGATGGCCTCCACCTTCTCCAGGGAGGAGACCGTCGGCTTGTCGCTCAGCACGCTGCCCGCCAGTCGAAGCCGATGAAGGCGGCGGCACGATCGAGGCTGCGCATCCCGAGCAACGCGGCGACCTCGTCGATCGATGCACCGTTGGCAAGGGCTGCGGCGCCGCGCCATGCTGCGATCGAGTTCGGCCGTACACCAGGAGTATTCGCGAGGTCAGCCTGTCTGAGCGTCGAGGCCACGACCTCATGAACCGACGCCCGAGAGGTCGTATCCGGAACGAGCAGATCGACGTTCCCCGGGGATGCCGACTTCGACATCACGACGCGTCGAAGCTGCTTGAGCCCCCAGTCGGTCAGCGTGCTCCATCTCGCGTCTGTGCTCGAGGACCCGCCGATCCAGACACGCCCTCCCTCGAGGTCGAGATCCCCTGCCCGGATCGCGGCAAGTTCGGCCACGCGAGCGGTCGCTTCGGCGAGTGCCCACGCCATCGCGTAACAGGCCTCACCTTTCATGCGCTCGGCGAATGAGCGGCACCTACGGACCTCCTCGTCCGTGAGCGGCCGCAGAGCGTGGTAGGAACGCGAGGGCAGCGTGATGTTCGTTGTGAGGTCGACCGAGAGAACGCCGAGGGTTCTCGCCTCCCGGAAGAAGATCCGTAGGGCTGTGCGACGAAGATGCATCGTCGCAATGCTGGGCTCGGTCTTGCTGCGGGTGAGTGACCGAACAAAGGCCGACACATGCACCTCGGTGATGTCGCCGGAGCGATCCACTCCTGAGGCCGCGAGGTAGTTGGCAAAGCCACGGATGAGGTCAGCGACCCTGATCAGGCTGACGGGCGCCATGACGCCAAGTTCAGTCAGGTGGGTGACGATGCGATCCCCAAGCACCCGCGGAGACAGGCTGTCGCCGTTCGCCGTGTCGGGGACCGGCTGTACGCTCACCGCGTCGGACCTCCTCTGGAAGGTTCGGCCAGGCCCCGGGGTGTTTCCGCACCGCCGGGGCCATCTATTGTCGGTCGGCAATGATTCTACGACTATTGTTGTCTACCGACAACTGTCGGGCTAGGGTTCATCCGTGACCCATCACCTCGTTGGTGTGGCTGAGATCGCGGAGATGCTTGGCGTCTCCCGACAGCGGGTCAACCGGATGGTGCAGACGATCTCCGACTTCCCGGCTCCCGAAGCCGAACTATCCGCGGGGCGCGTGTGGAAGCGGTCGCGAATAGAGGCGTGGGTGTCGAAGCATCCTGATCGAAGACCCGGACGACCGACCGAGAAGTAGGAGTCCGCCGGGCAATCTCCTCAGAGCGCGTTGCGGGCAGCGAGTGCTCAGGGCGGGGACTGCTCGAGCTCGTCAAATGCTGAGAGGACGAACCTTCGGCCCTTGCGCCTCCGTGACCTCATGTGGTTGCCTCGGCTTGCGTGAAGACGTCGGTGGCTGCCACCGCGAGACCAGCGCGTTCGGGCGGCCCGCATTAGCCGGAAGGGGTGACGCCTCGTGGCCGTTGGTCTCGTCATCGGGATCGGATCCGATCCGACCCCCGCGGAGTTCGAGGAGCTGATCAACCGAGGACTGATCCCGCAGAGCGGCTTCCAGTTCGTCACTCTCCAGCTGCCCCCGGAGGAGGCGTCGGACCGGTCGGTCCTGAGGACCTACTACATAGGCGCGTGCACGAAGCAAGGGTGGCAGGATGGGATGAAGTACGCGGACACCCTGACGTTCAGCGACGTCGTCGCCGCCGGCAGGCCCATGGTGATCGTGCAACCCCAGCTCGTCGAGGAACCCGGATCGCCCGGCGGCCCCGAGGGCCCGCAGGGGCGACCGGCGGCGGCGGACACGGCCGCGCGGATCGTCATCGCGGGGATGCTCGACGGGGCGGACGCGGCGACGCTGACCGGCTGCACGCGGGTCGTCGCCGTCGCGATCGTCCACGCCCTGCCGCATCTCACGGGGCACCCCGCGAACCACATCGCCAGCCTGTTCGTTGAGCAGGACAAGGCGCGCGGGTGGATCCCTGTCTCGTTGACCGTTGAGCCCGACACCCCGGTGCGGATGGTGCAACGGCCGGACGTGTCGCACCTTCGGACGTCCGAGGTCAACGCGATCCTCGCCGAGATCCTCTTCGACCTCGCCCCGGACGTCGATCTGCGCGAGTGCTCGGCCATCGGCATCTCGGGAGAGAACCCGGCCCTCGGGCACACGTACTTCGCGGTCCTGGCGGCACGACCGGCGACCAGCGCACCGCCGCACGACGCTGAGGCGCCCGACACGACGGCGCCTCGGAAGTGGTCACTCCGACGTCGGCGGTCCTAGCGGGGGACCCGCCAGATGCGGGGCTCGGCCGCGGGGGCGCGTGACCACGAGCGGGAAGACCTCGTCCGTGGTCGGCTCGAGTCGTTCTCCCGGAGTCTGAACAGCGAGGCCCACGTCCTGGCCGCTCGGCCCGACCTCACATGGCAACAGCTCCACAACCGCTTGCAGTGGCACGGCGATCTGGTCGCGGAGGTGCTCGCGCCACAGCGCGCGTCGCGTAGTGCGCCCGGTTCACCATGCTGGCTCCGAACCCGCACCCCGTTCCCGGAGTCGGCGTCCGCTGTCCGGGTGTTCGGAGGGCATCTCGACATGGTGATGGCGTGCTGCTTCTCGCCCGATGGCTCGTTCGTCGTGTCGGGAAGCGTCGACGGGACGCTGCGGATGTGGAATCCGCGAACCGGAGCGGCGATCCGGGTCTTCGAGGGCGCCGCTCAGGTGAGCGGCTGCGCAATCTCGCCCGATGGCGCACTCGTGGTCTCGGCGAGCGACGACGGCGCCCTCCGGGTCTGGGACGCCGAGGCCGGCGTGGAGCTCCGACCGCTCGTTGGTCATGAGGGCAACGTGAGTTCGTGTGCCTTCTTCCCGGACGGTACGAGGGTGGTCTCAGGCGGCTGGGACTGCTCGGTCAGACTCTGGGACCTGGGGAGCGGCGCCGAGATCCGGATGCTCGGGCGCCACGATGGGTACGTTTCCTGCTGCGCGGTGTCCCCGGACGGCTCGGTCGTCGTGTCGGGGAGCTGGGACGGTACGTTGCGGCTCTTCGATCCCGTAGCCGGGACGGAGATCCGCCTGCTGCGGGGGCACACCGACCGGGTCCGGGGATGTGCGCTGTCACCCGACGGAACGTGGCTTGTCTCAGCGAGCGCCGACAGGACGCTGCGGATCTGGGACGCGGTGACGGGCGAGGAGCGCAACCGCCTCGGGGGTCACACCGCCGAGGTCAATGGATGCGCGGTGTCGCCGGACGGCTCGGCCATCGTCTCCGCCAGCACCGATGGCACCCTGAGGCTCTGGGATCCGTTCGACGGAGCGGAGCTGGCCGTCCTCACGGGCCACTCGCGCGACGTGGCGGACTGCTGTGTCTCGCCCGATGGCGGGTGGATCGTCTCCGCCAGCACCGACCACACGCTCCGACTCTGGAGCGGGAGGCAGGCAGGCGGGGCGCAGGCGTCGCGCGCTCACGCGGGTCGGGTGAACGGATGCGCGTTCTCCGCGGACGGGACCTCCTTGGTCACCGCCGGCGACGATCGGACGGTCGGCATCTGGGATGCGGCCACCGGGCGGGAGCGGACGATCCTGGTGGGGCACACCGCGAGGGTCTGGGATTGCGCGACGACATCGGACGGCGTCCGCGTGATCTCGGCGAGCGGGGACGGAACCCTAGGGGTCTGGGACCCCGCGTCCCGGAGCCTGGTTCGCACGCTCGTGGGGCACATCGGTGAGGTGCTCGCCTGCGCCGTCACCCCCGACGACGCGCTCGTCGTGTCGGGGGGCGCCGACGGGACCCTGCGGATCTGGGACCTCGTCACCGGAGAGACGATCCGGATCCTGAGGGGTCACGCGTCCGACGTCACCGCGTGCGCGGTCGCTCCCGACGGCTTGACCGTGCTTTCGTCGAGCGCGGATCGGACGCTCCGCCTGTGGGACCTGCATACGGGCGAGGCGCTCCGCGTCTTCGAAGGTCACACCGACTGTGTTTGGGCCTGCGACATCGCACTCGACGGCACCTTCGCAGCCTCCTCGGGCGGAGACCGGACCGTGCGGCTCTGGGACCTGCCGACCGGCGCACAGCGCCGAACCCTGCGAGGACACACCGACGAGGTCTGGGGTTGCGCGATATCCGTCGACGCCCGCTCCATGATCTCGGCGAGCTGGGACAAGAGCGCGCGGGTCTGGGACGTCGAGACCGGCGATGTCGTTGCGACCATCTTCCTGCCGGGGATGCAGCACTCCGTGGCCGGCGACCGGACCGGTCGTCGGCTCGTCTCCGGGGATACCGGCGGCGGTATCCACCTCATCGACGTCGTCGGCGGCTAGCGCCGAGGCACCGGCTGCTACGAGATCCAGCACCTTCCGCCTGAACTCCGGCGGGTATCTCCTCGACACGGCGACCCCTTCGGGGGTCATGGGCACGAGGATTCAAACATGGCGACTCCAGAGAACTGGGGGTAGACCATCCACTCGTTCGCTGCGTTGACGATGACGTCGACGTCGATCTTGGTGATGTCGCAGCGAAGTACTTGAAGCCGGTTCATCGAGTCCATCCTGACAGACCTACACCCGACGTTGACCCGCGAGCTCGTCGAGGTCCTCGCGGCCGACATCATCCGGGTCGCGCGGACGCTGCCGCAGGTCGACGATGACGGAGGGCCGATCCGAAGGGAAGCGATATGACCGGAACCTACGACTGGTCGGGCTTCTACCGAGCGCTGTGCGAGCACGGACCGCAGCTCCTGCTCGGGATCGATGAGGACGACGGCGTGCGTGAGGTCATCGCGGTGACGGCGGCCGGCACGGACGACTTCTGGTCGGATGGTCTTAGCGATCCGCTGGCCGAGGGTGCCGCCGCCGGTGATCTTCGAGCCGGGGTTCTGGGCGCCCTCGAGCTGTGGCGGGAGAACGTGCTCTCGGCGCTCTCCGACAACTTCGGCATCGAGCTGGACCGGGGCGCGGTGACCATCGATGCCGATAGCCCCCTCATCGACGTCCTCGTGCAGGCCGCATCCCGAGTAGATCCTGACGGCGCTCGGCTCGTCGACCCGGCCTAGGCGGGCGCCTATGCGTGGTCTGCGTAAGCGAGCACGGATGCACACACGGAACGTCGTCGGCATCTCCATGTCACGTCACTCCTCGAGCACGCCAAGCGCAGCCGCCGGGACCTCACGGCATCCGGCAGCTTCGGCGTTCACATGGCCCCCTGCCCTGCGCGTCTCGGCCTTGAGGCGAGGCCTCAGCTGAAGATCTTGTTCACCGCCGCGGGGTCGATCTCCCACACGGTGGCGAACATGGCAAGGAGCGCCTTCTCCTCGTCGCTGATCTTCCCGCCCTTGCGGAAGATCTTCTTCTTGCCGGTGGCGTTCGCGATGGCCAGGCTGTCGATGAAGACGCTTCCGAGGAAGCTCTGGTACTCGGTCGGCGTGAGCTTCTCCCGCAGGAAGGGCTTGACTGTTTCCGGGCTGGTCTCGTCGGCCGCGTCCCACGCGGTCCCGAAGTCGGTGGCGAGGTCCGCGGCGATCTCGCGGTGGAGCTGATCGCGGTAACCATGCTGGCCGACCGTGATCCGCTTCCCGAACTCCTCGACCTCCTCGGGGTCGATCTTCTGGTCGGCGCCGGCGACCATGATGAACGCCTGAACCGGCACCGTCATGAGCTGGCGCCACTCGCTCTGGGTGAACTTCCCCTTCATGATCCCCCTCCTCGCTTCGAGGTGCACCGCGCGGCAACGCCTCAGCGTGTGCTCGGGCGGGGCACCACGTGAGGGCCGAAGGGCATGCAGTGGCTCGGGTCGCCGACTCCCTGGCCGAGCGACTCCTGGTGGAAGGCCTACCGACCCGCTGGCCGACGGTGCCGCCGCCGGTGACCTGCGATCCGGCGTGCTGGGCGCCTTCGAGCTGTGGCGGGAGAACGTGCTCGAAAGGCTCTCCGCGGACCACGCCATCGAACTGGACTCGACTGCGGTGACCATCGCGAGGTCGGTACCCGCCGAGCGGAGGCGGGCACAGCTCGGCCGGGCCTTCCGCCTTGCCCTCCCGGGGGCTGAGGTCTAGCGTCGATGACGGAACCCGTTCCCGCGAGGGGAGTGACGGGTGGTAGGGCATGACGAGGGTGCGGACAGGGGTGCCGTCCAGACGGTGTTCGCGGCGCTCGGTGTGCTCCTGGGCGGTGTCGGGGCGCTCTGGGCGTATCAGCTCGAGGGCTCGTACGCCCTCTCCATCTCCGTCTTGATCGTCGTGATCCTCACGGTGGGCCGGGGCGTGGGCGATGTCGTCACCGATCCCGACAAGGTCCGACGAGGCGTGTACTTCGCGATCCTGCCGGTGCTGGGCACCGTGATCTTGGAGCTGACGTACGTGGCATCGGGGGAGTGGTGGATCGCGCTCGTCGCCGGTCTGGTGGGCGGCCTGGGGCTCCAGCTCGCGATCGGTGCTGCGCTCTTCCCCAGGATCGAGCGCGAGGAGCTTGCCGACACGGTGCAGCGGGCACGCGAGGTGTTCAAGGAGTCAGAGGCGGGCTAGACCCGCGAAGGAGGTAGGAGCCGTGAAGGAGATGTTCACGACCGAGGAGTGGGAGCTCGTGAAGTGCGTTCCCATCCAGGCGTTCGGGGTTGTGGCGGGCGTGGACTCCGGGGTCGACGAGAAAGAGTCTGAGGAGTTCTCCGGGCGGATGGTCCGAGGTGCCCTCGGGTACAAGGATCCGCTGCACCGTGAGCTCGCACAGAGCCTCGTCGCAGACGACATGTCGAAGCTGATCCAGAAGGCGAGCGAGACGGGCGTCGGTGAGACCAAGGCGATCTTGAAGTCGAAGCTGTCGGCGGAGCAGTACCAGAGCTTCCTGGGGAGCATCTTCATCGACTCCGTGGCCGTCGCTAACGCCTCCGGAACCCCCGGCGCGGCGGTCAGTGAAGCTGAGGCGAGCATGCTCGTTGCCTTCGCGATGGCGTGGGACCTCGACCTCGAAGAGGTCCAGCGGATCTTCGAGGAGAAGTAGTCCCGTACGAGACGACCCGGGTGGAGATGCGGCGGGACCCGCTACGCCATCATCCCCGCGAGGGCGTTCCGACGGGAGGGTCGCGATGGACGACGAAGCACTCCTGACGCTCTGCCTCGCGATCGCGGAGGACGCGCACCAGGGTCAGACGGACAAGGCGGGCTCTCCCTATGTAGGTCACCCGGTGCGGGTCTCCGCGCGCCTCACCACCACACGCGAGAGATGCGTCGGGCTCCTCCACGACGTCCTCGAAGACACGGCGATGACGGACTCGGAGCTGCGAGAGCGGGGCGTGCCCGAGGACATCGTGACCTCCGTGCTCGTCTTGACGAAGCCCGGCCCCAACTACGACGAGTTCATCCGCGCGGTCCGGGACTCGGGCGATCCCGTCGCGATCGCGGTGAAGCGGGCGGACATCGCCGACAACCTCGACGAGGCGCGTCTCGCTCGACTCGGGGACGAGCAGGCAACGAGGCTGCGCGAGAAGTACGGTCGAGCGCTCGAGATCCTCGCCGGGCGCCGCTGATCACCCTCGAGGCCCGGGTCCCGCATCCGGTACGTGGGAACCGATGTGCCGTACCTGAGAAACGGGGACCATCGGCCCTCATCGCGCTCCGCGCCCAGATGCACGCTGGGTCGGCGGGCCAGCAGGGTCTGCGGTGGAGGGAGCGACCCTCCGAGACAGACGTGGCGGGGGTGTGGTGATGGAGTACCTGCAGTCTTATCTCTTCGAGTTCACCGAATCGTTCACCGTGGTCGGGCTGAATGAGCCCGCTGGGTTCTCGAACCCGGTCGCCGCTCTGGGCGGGATCGAGGGGTGGGGGCTGTCGCAGAACACGGGGGCGGTGCGGCTCGAGCCCGCGGTCGATATCCCCCTCAACGCGATGATCACCGAGACGATCGCCGAGTCCAGCGTCCTGTCGCTCCGGGGGGTAGAGCCATGAGTCTGACGTTCGACCCCGAAGCTCGGGCGGCGGTCGAACTCGCCAAACGCTCCCTTCCGGACGGCGGAGAGCTCGACGCGGAGATCCTCCTGGCCGCGCTCTACCACGGGACAGATCTCGGTCAACGGCTCCCCGATCTGGCACCGTTCCTCGAGGCACCGAAGCCGCTGAGGGAGGAGGCGGGAGAGAAGCCGGTCGCCGAGCCACTGCAGGCGGTGCTCGGACAGCTTCCCCAAGACGTGCCGGTCGGTGCCGAGGAGCTGTTCGAGGCTCTGATGCAGAGCGACCCAGGACGGGACTATCTCTTGCGGGTCGGCCTGAGCGCCGAGCTCATGAGGGAGGTCAACGCCGCGCTCAGGAAGGAAGCCGCGTCGGCCCAAGGGCCCGGAGGCGAGGACTGGCGTAGCTCTCGCGAGCGTGAAGAGGTCATCAAGGCTCTAAGCGGCTACGGGCGGATGCTCACCACGATCGATCTCCCGCACAAGGACATCATCGGGGTCGAGAAGTCCCTGACCTCGCTCGTCAAGACGCTGGTGAAGCGCAAGCGGCACAGCGCGCTGGTGGTCGGTCCCTCCGGGACGGGGAAGACGGCGATCGTTGAAGAGTTCGCTCGGCGTCTCGCTAGCGATGACCCATCCATCCCGGCGATGCTGCGTGACCGCGATGTGTTCGAGCTGTCCCCTGCGTTCCTGAAGGCCGGGGCGTCGGTCGTGGGCCAGTACGAGGAGCGGTTGAAGGCGCTCTTGGAGATCCTGAGGGACCACCCGAAGGTGATCCTGTTCGTCGATGAGGTGCACTCGCTGCTGCAGAGCGGGATGCATGTGCAGAGCCCCTGGGCGCAGGCGAACGAGGAGTTCAAGAAGGCGATCGGGAGCGGCGAGCTCACCCTGATCGGCTGCACGACGCTCGCGGAGTACCGGCACTACATCGAACCCGACGTCGCGCTCGTCCAGCGGCTGGGGCTGGTGCGCATCGAGCCTCCTTCGGCGAAGCAGACCGTGGCGATCCTGAACGCTCGCCGACAGCGCGTGGAGGACTACTACGGCGTGCACATCCCCGAGGAGCTGGTGGACAAGACCGTCGAGCTCGCGGAGGACTACCTGCTCGGCCGCTACCAGCCCAACAAGTCCATCCAGCTGCTGGACGAGGCGTGCGCCTGGTGCATCGTCCAGGAGCCTCCGCTCGAAGAGCTGACCGAGGACGCGCTGGTCATTGCGCTGGAGGACACGGTCGGGCACGGAGTGGTTCGGGCCGAGCACCTCACGATCGACGATGTGCTGGGGCGTCTGCGGGAGAAGATCGTCGGGCAGGACGATGTGCTGGCGGACCTCGCCCACGCATTCGTGGCGGGGATGGGGCAGTTCAAGGCGACGAAGGGGCCACGGGGCAACTTCTTCTTCGCCGGCCCCACCGGGGTCGGGAAGACTCAGACGGCGCTGATCTTGGCCGAGATCATCGGTGGGGGGAAGGACGCGCTGCTGCGGGTGGACTGCAACACCCTGCAGGGGTCCGGATACGACAGCCAGCCCGCCATCAACCGACTGCTCGGCCCGCCGCCCGGCTACATCGGCTACGTGCGTGGGGAGGGAGGGATCCTGTCGAAGATCCGGGACTACCCCGAGGCGATCGTGCTGTTCGACGAGATCGAGAAGGCCGATCCGGGTGTGGGGAAGACCCTCCTGCAGATCCTCGACGAAGGCACCGCCCAGGACGCCGACGACAACCTGCTGGACTTCCGGCGCTCGTTCCTCATCTTCACCTCCAACGCCGGGGTCAGCTACGAGGGCGGTCGGCGACCGGTCGGGTTCGACCTGGGGCAGGACCGATCGACGAGCGACGCCGTGTCGGAGGTCACGAAGGACACGGTGCTCGAGGATCTCCGCAGTCGCGGTCTCCCGCAGGAGTTCCTCGCGAGGAACTTCAAGTGGTTCATGTTCTCCGAGCTCGAACGCGACGAGATCCCCGTGGTGATCGATCGTCAGCTGGAGAGCCTGGTGGAGCTGGCGGAGCTGAGCGGCTACGCGCTGGAGTGGGATCCGACGATCGTCGGCTACCTGGCCGACGAGTGGGAGCCGCGGTTCGGCGTCCGGCATCTCACCACCATCGTCAAGAACCGGATCACCGAACAACTGAGCGTCGCCGACGCGCAGGGCGAGCTCGACGGCGTCAAGCGGATCCGGCTCGAGCGACGCGTCGCGGACCATGAGGAGGAGGCCGCGATCGCGGGCGCCAGCCGCCGTCGCGATGAAGACACGCTGATCATCGAGCTGGCCTAGCGAGGAGGAACACACGATGACGATGACACTGGGGGATCTCCAGCAGCTGCTCGACCAGGCTGGGTTCAAGTACTTCCTCGCGCCCGATCCGCCGGCCATCTTGGCCCCGTTCGGTGGTGTCTTCGGCTCCTACCAGATCGTGATGCGGGTCGAGGTCGACGGTCGGTTCCTGCAGTGTCGGACCCTCGGGTATCTGACGTGCCCCTCCGGTCATGGCTCGCTGCCGCAGGTGCTGCGGACGATCGCGGAGATCAACTTCGGCAGACGCGTGCTGAAGCTCGGGTGGGACCCCAACGATGGGGAGATCATGGGCTACGCGGATCTGTGGATGGAGGACGGCCAGGTGACCTCGTCGCAGTTGCGGGCGATGCTCGGCATCTTCATCGCGGGTCTCGACATCGCGTACAAGCGGGTCGGGGAGACGATCCAGACGGGCCGAGATCCCGGAGACGTCCTGCCCGACGCCGTGCCCTCAGCTCCACCGCCGACGAAGGTGCCGACGCTCTGAGCGGCCGTAGGGGCGCGGAGAAGCTGCCCGTCGCCGTCCGTGCTGGAGTCGGTGTCGGGGGAGGGTTCTGGGGATCGGAGCCCGAGAGGAAGGCGTCATGAACGCTGACCCGTACGCCAACGCGAACTACAAGCTCTCTGCCGGGACGACGCTGGGACGCCCAACGCTGCGGCGATCGCCCCTTCGGCCTCAACGAGTGAAGCGGATACACCTCGGCTTCAGTCTCGTCGGGTCCGTGGCAGGCGTCGTCGGCGGCGTGTACGCGTACAACGAGACGTCGTCGATCGCGCTGCCGATCTTCGTGTTCTGGGTGGTCCAGTCCTACATCGGACGAGGCCTCGGCGACGTCGCGACGGATCCGCAGAAGGGGAAGCGATTCGTCTACTTCACGCTGCAGCCGGTGCTCGCCGTCGCCATCTTCTACGTGACGTACCTGTGGTGGGAGACGATGTGGCTCTCGGCCGTTCTGGGGATCGTGATCGGAGTCACCATGTGGCAACTGCTCGGCGTCGTCCTCTTCCCGGAGATCGAGGAAGAGGAACGGCTGGATACCCAGGACCGATTCAAGACGGGGAGCGCGTGACCCGTGGGACGAGGACGGCCTCGGCGCGAGCGGCTGAGAGGAGCGACGTGACGCCGTCAAGGGTCTTCGCTACCGGGTGATGACAGAGGGGTTCGAGGTGTTCTGGCGGTCGGCCGAACCAGCGTCGGGGCCGGAGCAGGAGGGCGTCTTCGCTCAGTAGGCGGTCTTCCTGCGTGTCGAGAGGGTGCGCGGAACCACGGGGTGACGAGGGGTCGAGATGGTCCAAGCGAGCAGGACGTTCCGGGTGTTCGTCTCCTCGACCTTCGATGATCTGAAGGTCGAGCGGAACGCGATTCAGGGGAGAGTCTTCCCCCGGCTGAAGACCCTGTGCACCGAGCGCGGCACGCGCTTCCAGGCGATCGACCTCCGCTGGGGGGTGAGCGAGGAGGCGGGTCGCGACCAGCAGACGATGGCCATCTGCCTGGACGAGGTGAAGCGCTGCCAGGAGGCCTCGCCCAAGCCGAACTTCATCGTGCTCCTCGGCGACCGCTACGGCTGGTGCCCGCTTCCCGCCTCGATCGAGGAGCCTGAGTTCGAACAGATCCTCACCAAGGTCCCCGACGCGGACAAGGCCTTGCTCGTCTTCGACGAGGCCGAGCCCGAGGCAGGCAACGGCTGGTACCGGAGGGACGACAACGCCGTGCCCGTCGCCTACCGCCTCAGGGAGCGCACGGTCACCGTCCCGGAGGGGGCGAGCGACGAGCAGGAGCAGGCCGCGAAGGACCAGGAAGAGGCGAGGTGGGGTGCGGACGAGGCGCGCATGCGCGATGTCCTGCGCAAGGCCATCGACGCGCTCGGCTGGCCACAGAACGACGAGCGGCGCATCAAGTACGAGACCTCCGCCACCGAGCAGGAGGTCCTCCGCGGCGCGCTCGGCGCCTCCGACGCGCACGAGCACGTCTTCGGGTTCTTCCGCACGATCGAGGACCTCGACGATCTGGTCGCCGCGATCCCGGCCGAGCCACCCACCGGGAAGGCTGATCCGATCCTCCCTCCGCCCGAGAAGTTCATCGACCTCACCCGTGATCGCGCGCCCGACGAAGAGGCTCGCGCGAGGCTGGATGACCTGAAGACCCGGCTCGACGATCACCTCCCCGGGAACATCCGGCAGTACGGGGCGAGGTGGGAGGGCGACCGCATCGCCCGCGAGCACCTGGACCAGCTCTGCGAGGAGGTCTACGAGGCGCTCGCGGGCGTCATCACCGCCGAGATCGACCAGATCGAGGCGATGGGCGAGCTCGAGCGGGAGATCGAGGACCACGAGCGCTTCGGCGAGGAGAGGGCAGGCACCACGTTCGTCGGTCGGCTCCAGCCCCTCGAGCGGATCGCGACCTACCTCGCCTCGGGAGGGGACCACCCGCTGGCCGTGTTCGGCGCGTCGGGCTCGGGCAAGTCGGCCCTGATGGCGGCGGCCGCCCGGCAGGCCAGGGAGAGTGCGGGCGACGCCGTCATCGTCCGCTTCATCGGCGCGACGCCCGAGTCCTCGATCGGGCGCTCGCTCCTCTTCAGCCTCTGCCGGCAGATCGCGCAGCGCTACGCGGACGACGGGCTCGCCGTCGCGGGCGGCGAGGAGGGGGAGCAGGAGGGGCCGAGGGGCGAGGGCGACATGCCCGCCGACTACCGGGAGCTCTCGGCCGAGTTCCCCAAGCAGCTCGCGCGGGCGACGGAAGGCCGCCCGCTCGTCATCTTCCTGGACGCGCTCGACCAGCTCTCCGCGGCCGAAGGCGCCCGGGGCCTCTCCTGGCTCCCCCGGGAGCTTCCCGAGCACGTGCGCATCAACGTCTCGACCTCCACCTCGCCGGCCGACTGCCTCGAGGCGCTCAGGGCGAAGCTGCCCGCGGACAGCTTCGAGGAGCTCGCACCGATGAGCCGCGAGGAGGCCGAGGAGCTGCTCGGGGTCTGGCTCGGCCAAGTCGGAAGGAGGCTGCGACCCGATCAGCGGGACCGCGTGTTGGACCGCTTCGCCTCGGCGAGCGTCGGCGAGGGCGAGGAGGAAGAGCAGGGCGGGCTTCCCCTCTACCTCAAGCTCGCCTTCGAGGAGGCCCGCCGCTGGAGGTCGCATGACGGCGTGCCCGAGCTGCACCCCACCATCCGAGGCGTGATCCGAGACGACCTGTTCGCCCGGCTCTCCGCGGAGGCGAACCACGGACGCGTGTTCGTCCGCCACGCCCTCGGCTACCTGGGCGCGGCGAAGAACGGCCTCTCCGAGGACGAGATGCTCGAGGTGCTCTCGGCAGACGCGGAGGTCTTGGACGACTTCCGGCGCCGCTCGCCGAAGTCGCCGCAGGTCGCATCCCTGCCCGTGGCGGTCTGGTCGAGGCTCTACTTCGACCTCGAGCCCTACCTCACCGAGCGAAGCGCAGACGAGACATCGCTCATGGGCTTCTACCACCGGCAGTTGGCCGAGGTCGTGGAGGAGGACTTCCTCGCCGCCGACGAAGGCCTCGCCCGGCACAGGCACCTCGCGGCTCACTTCGCCCTGCCCGAAGCCGAGGATGCGGTCTTCACGCTCCGCCAGATGTCGGAGCTCCCCTACCAGGAGACGCGTGCCGAGCTGTGGGACCCGCTCTTCGAGACGCTCACGAACTTCAGGTTCCTGGAGCAGAAGGCCGCGACCGGCGCGGTGGAGTCGGCGGGCGAGGGCGCGGCGAAGACCTACACGGGCATCTTCGCGATCCGCGACGACTTCGAGCTGGCGCTTGCGGCGATGCCGGGCGGCGATGGTGACGGCGGCGGACGGGCGATCATCGTGACGGCGACCGACCTCGGCAAGGGCGCCGGGTACCAGGTCCGCTGCCCGTTCTGCAACCGGTACTCGGACCTTGAGGAGGCCTGGCTCGGGACCGTGCAGCGTTGCCCGCAGGAAGGCTGCGGCAAGCCGCTCAAGGTGAACCCGTTCACGGTCCCGCCAAGGAACACGTGATGGGCGCCACGACAGCAACGACCCAGCAACGCGCAGTCCTCGAAGCGTTCGACCAGGATCTCGGACGCGAGGCCCACAGCCTGCAGCCACACCCGGACCTCCTCTGGCAGCAGCTCTACAACCGGCTGCAGTGGGAGGACGAGCCTGTCCCCCAGGTCCTGGAGCCGCAGCTCCGCCGAAGGAGCGCGCGAGGTGCCGCTCCGTGGCTGCGGACCAGGACCCCTTTGCGGGAGTCGGAGGCGCTGATCCGGGTCCTCGCGGGCCACACCGGGTACGTCAACGCCTGCGCGGTCGCCCCCGACGGCTCCTTCGCGGTCTCCGCGAGCGCGGACGGAACGATCCGTCTGTGGGACTTGAGGACCGGCGCCGAGGTGACGAGTCACGTGCCGTCTGGGTCGCACGTGCCGATGGGTATCCTGGCCGCACTGACCACCGGGAGCTGGCGTGCGGGTCCGCGTGCCTGCGCGGTCTCCTCGGATGGCCAGGTGGGCTACGGCGACGGCGAGGGCGGCGTCTGGCTGTGGGATGCTGGAGCCCCCGACCAGGAGGTCCTGCTCGGGCGGCACGAGGCCGTGGTCAACGCCTGCGTCTTCAACCCCGACGGGTCGTGGCTCGCGTCCGCGGGGGAGGACAAGACGCTCAGGGTGTGGGACGTGCCGGACGGCGAGCAGATCGCCGTGCTCGAGCATCCCCGCGCCGTGACCGATTGCTCGTTCGCTCCCGACGGGGCCACCGTCGTGTCCTCGGGGCTCGACAAGACGGTGCGAGTCTGGGACCCGGTCGGGAGCCGCGAGCTCATGGTCCTCCGCGGTCACAGCGACTGCGTCCAGGGATGTGCCACGAGCCCTGACGGCTCACTTATCGCCTCGGCGAGCTGGGACAGGACGGTGCGGCTTTGGGATGCGCGCAGTGGCCGGGAGATCGCAACCTTGGCGGGCCACACTGACTGGGCCGTCGCCTGCGCCTTCAGCCCCGACGGCGAGATCCTGGCATCAGGAGGCCGGGACAAGACCCTGCGCTTGTGGGACGTGAAGACCGGCGAGGCGCGCGCCGCGTTGCCCGGCCATACCAGCGAGATCACCGCATGCCGCTTCGTCCCGGATGGATCGGCCGTGCTCTCGTCGAGCGTCGACGGGACGATCCGGGTGTGGGCGCCTTGCGCGCCCGGCTACGGGGCAGACGAGGCCTCCTTCCACCGTGAGGGCGTCGCTGGGTGTGCGTTCGACCCGGGCGGCCGGGTCGTCGCGTCGGCCAGTCGGGACGGGACCCTCAAGGTATGGACGGTCGCGACGAGCCAGTGCGTGCGGACGCTGCACGGGCACGCGGGTCCCGTGCATGCGTGCGCCTTCACCCCCGATGGAGTCCTGGTCTCAGCTGGCGACGACGGGACGTTGCAGCTGTGGTCGGGCGAGGGCGAGACTTCCACGGGGACGCTGCAGGCTCATGAGGCACCGATCTACGACTGCGCGGTGAGCCACGATCGCTCCCTCATCGCCAGCGCGAGCCATGATGGCACCCTCAAGCTGTGGGACCCGGAGGATCTGCGAGAGGTGGCTGTCCTCATCGGTCACGAGGGAGCCGTGTTCGGCTGCGCGTTCAGCGGCGACGATTCGTTCATCGTCTCGGCGGGGCAAGACGAAACACTCCGGGTGTGGAATCGAGGAAACGGCCAGTGCGAAGCGGTCCTACGGGGGCATTCCCACTGGGTTATGGACTGCGACGTCAACCATGATGCGAGCTGCATCGTGTCGGCGAGCGTGGACGGCGCGATCAGGATCTGGGACGCGAGCGACCCCGCTGCGGGGGTCGCTCTCGGAAGTCACGACGGTACCGCGTACGCGTGCGTCCTGACTCAGGATGAACGGTTCGCGCTGTCGGCTGGCACGGACCACCAGCTCAGGATATGGGACCTGGGGGACAAGAGGGAGGTCGGGGTCCTACCCCTCCCGGGGGACGGTGAATGTCTGGCGCTTCACCCCCAACGCCCGATCGTCGCCTGTGGGGAGCGAGGAGGGTCGCTCCTGTTGATCGACCTCGTCGGCTTCCGGAATGGCCGGCAAGAACAGGAGGAGTGAGACCATGAACAACGCGTACTCGACAGAAGAGTGGATACAGCTGGTGTTCCTCCCGCTCGACACGTTCGCCTTCGTCGCAGGGATCGACGAGGAGATCGACGAGGCTGAGCTGGAAGCCTTCCGGACGCAGCTCCAGGGCGGATCGCGGCTGAAGAATCCCCTGCATCGGAAGGTCATGGAGGATCTCGGCGGGGTGGAGCGGGCCATCGCTGCGGGTCGAGCGGAGGGAGTCGCTCCCGGATCCAAGGTGGCCTTCGTGTGGGCGGGCGGTGCCGGCGGCGGAGCGGTGGTCATGCCCGAGGACCATGGCGACCGGTGGCTCGAATCGTTCCAGGAGGCTGCCGACCGGACGCGGTACGGATCCCAGGGCGGGGAAATCGCCAACATATGGATCATGATGCCCACGGGAGGCATGGTGTCCGCCCCCCCGGGCTTCGACCCGGCCAAAACCCTTCTGAAGCAGAAGCTCAGCGACCACGAGTACGAGTACTTCATCGCAAGCGTGCTGTTCAGCGCGATCGAGATCACGAAGGCGTCGGGGGGAGAGGGCCCCGCCTCGATCAGCACGGAGGAGGATGCCGCTTTGGGCGCGTTCTGCAAATCGTTCGGGGTGGGACCGGAGGCGATCCCACGCCACTTCGGGAGCTGAGCGTTGGTGGTCGCCCTCGCCCGCCCGGACCGTCCCGTCCATCGTTCTCGCGGGTTGAACAGCCATCGCCCCTCCCGTCTGGGCCGACCGCAACCCAACGCTACGCCGCGCTCCCCGATCTGGAGAGGCGAAGGTCCCGATCTAGGGAGCTCGGTACGAAGAGCAGGAACGGATCTGCCGAGATCTCGGGAACCAGGTGGGGGAGATGACCTCGCTCGGGAACCAGGCTGTGCTCCTCCGCGACCGCGGGGACCTCGACGGAGCGATGTTGCTCCTCGTGGAGCAGGAACGGATCTGTCGCGGACTCGAAGACCAGGACGGACTCCAGGCTTCCCTCGGCAACCAGGCGGTGATCCTCCACGACCGCGGCGACCTGGATGGAGCGATGGCGCTGTTCGAGGAGAAGGAGCGGATCTGCCGCGAGCTGGGATACCTGGCGGGGCTGGCGAATGCTCTCTGGGGCGAGGCGGGGATCCTCCGCGACCGCGGGGACCAGGACGGAGTGATGGCCGTCCTCGAGGAGCAGGGACGTATCTGCGATGAGCTCGGTGACCACGCCAGGTTCATGGACTCGCTCAAGAGCCGGCTGGTCATCCTCCTCGAGCGCCGCGACGCCGAAGGGACGGTGGCACTCCTCGAGGAGGGCGAGCGGCGCTGTCGAGGATCCGGCGACCAGGCGGGGTTGGCCGACATGCTCGCTCAGCGGGCAGCGGTGATCGGAGGGATCGGCCGGCCGGGGGAGGCCCTGCCGATCGCTGAGGAGGCGCTCGTGCTGGCACGCGAGCAGGGGTTGACGGACCTGGCCGCTCAGGTCGGATCGATATTGGACTTCCTGCGGCGGAACATGTGAAGACCCCGCCGAGGACCGTGGGACGCAGAGGCACCCGGGAGGAAGAGCGATGGGGGACGGATCGGATCAGCCCCAACCTGCCGTCACGATCGGCGGGGAGGACATCCCTACCGGCGTGGTCGTGGCCGGGATCGTCGTCATCGCCCTCGGGGTCGCTGGGTTCTGGGTGCTCGCCAACAACACGGGCACTGGAGACGTCGAGACCGACGACGTGCGCGCCCGGTTCCGTTCCTTCGTCGAGGCCGTCGCGGACGGGGACGGTGAGGGAGCCTGCGCGATGATGGTCGACGAGACCGCGACCGCGTTCGCTGAGCGCGCAGCGCTCATCCTGGGTGTCGAGGACCCGTCGTGTGTCGAGATGGTCGCCGCCTTCGCTGCGGAGCGCACGCCGGAAGCCTCGACGTCGGTTCGGGGTATCGCGATCGTCGACGTCCGGTTGCCCGAAGCCGACGTCGAACCCCCCGCTCCCCCGAGTCGCGCCGAGGTCGACATCTCCGAAGGCACCGTGGTTCTCGAGCGCGAGGAAGGGTGTGCGGGCTCGCCGGCGTGCTGGTCGGTCTCCGACGGCGGGCCCGTGTTCCGCCTGGCAGACCCGACCGGGGAAGGAGGATGACGTGCTGCTGATCCTCGCTGGCTTCGTCGCGCACGTCGCCGCGGCGTTCGGACTCTTCTGGCTCCTCGCCTTCGCAGCGCATCTGTTCGGTGCCTACGAAGATCCCCGCATCGTCGAGATGGCCGGGTGGGAGCGGGCAATCATGGTGCTGTGGGGTCTGGCCTCGATCGGATGGTGGAGGCAGTGGAGCCGCATGCGGCGTGAGGGCGGCCGATCGCGCTCCCGGCGCGGGACTTCCATCCGACGGCCAGTCGATGGGCAGGCGTGAGGAAGGAGCACTCCGATGGGTCTCGACAACTACGCGTCGCGGAGCCCTGGCGACGTCGTGTTCACCACGGAAGATCAGGCGGCGTTCGATGCGGCGGGAGTCGAACTGTGCGGCGGCATGATGTCGGGCGAAGGCGGCTCGTTCCGCGGCAAGGTCTACCTGGACGTCGTCGACCGGGTCGCCGACGTGAGCCTCGGCCAGGAGTGGATCCCGCCGGAGACGATGCGAGAGGTCGCGGTCGCGTTCGAGCGCTGCGACCCGGCCGAGGTGGTCCGCGCGTCGAGCGGTGACCACTACCCGGTCACGGAGGCGGAGGTGCGGGGTCTCGCGGCGTTCTTCCGTCTCTGCGCCGACCGCGAGCTCGGACTGATCGGCTGGTGGTGAGGCGCGAGTGAGGGGCGGGATCGGATGAGGGAGCGAGAGACTCCGAGGGCCGCGCCCCGTCGCCGCGTTCGGACGTTCTGGCGCCAGCGCGGCCGCCCGGCCTGGGAGTCGGTTCGCTGGCCGGCGATCGCGGCACTGTTCACCGGCGCGATCGTCCTCGGGTGGGTGGGGTTCGATCGCTACATGGTCGCTGCCGGTCAGCCCAGCTCGCTCTCCGACGATCTGTACCTCTCCCTCCAACTCATCGTGCTCCAATCGGGTGCGGTTCCACCGCCGATCCCCTGGCAGCTCGAGGTGGCCCGATTCCTGGTACCTGCGGTCGCGGCGTACGCGACCGTCAGCGCCGCCGCTGCCGTCCTCGGTGAACAGATCGGAGAGATGCGCGCTCGCATGTCCTCGGATCACGCCGTCGTCTGCGGCCTCGGACGGCTCGGTGCCTCCCTCGCGCGAGCCCTCGCGGCCGCCGGGTATCACGTCGTCGCCGTGGAGGCAGATCCTCAGAACGGCGCGATCGGCGAGTGCCGCGAGGACGGCATCATCGTCCTGATCGGCGACGGTCGGGACCACACATTGCTGCGCAAGGCCGGGGTGAAGCGTGCCCGCTACCTGTTCGCCGTCACGGGAGACGACGGCGCGAACTCCGAGGTCGCCATCGAAGCACACGGACTCGTCGAGGGCCGCGAAGGACCTCCTCTCACCTGCTTCGTTCACATCATCGACGGCGAGCTCAACCGCATGCTCAAGCAGTGGGGTCTCGCCCAAGGGGGGGACGGCTCGTTCCGCCTCGAGTACTTCAACGCCGCCGAGCGCGGAGCGCCGGCGCTGCTGCGAGACCACGAGCCGTTCGACGATCGGGGCCGGACGCCGCTCGGACAGCCCCACATCGTGATCGTGGGGCTGGGCGAGATGGGGAGCAACCTCGTCGTGCACGCCGCACGCCGCTGGAGATCGATCCGCGGTGACGACGGGAGTCGCTTCAAGGTCACCGTGGTCGACGACGATGCGGATCGACACGTCGCCGCCCTCTGCGAGCGGTACCCGCGGTTGGAGGACGTCTGCGAGATGAGGGCGCACCGCATGGCCCTCGACTCGGTAGGGTTCGCGCGCGCCGACTTCCTCCAAGATCCGAACGGCGACTGCGACGTCACGAGCGTCTACGTCTGTGTCGGCCACGACGCCGCGGGGCTGAGCGCCGCGCTTCACCTGCGCCGCAGGCTCGGCACCCGCGACGTGCCGATCGTCGTCAGGACCACCCAGAGCGGTGGCCTGGGCACGCTCGTGCGTGGTGGGGACGATGAGGTGGCCTACGGCGACCTGTCCGTGTTCGGGCTGGTGGACCTCGTCTGCAGGCCGGACGTCCTGCTCGAAGGGCAGAACGAGGTCCTGGCACGTGCGATCCACGAGGACTACGTGCGCCGCCAGCGCGAGGGGGGCGAGACGCCCGAGACCAACCCGTCGATGGTCGAGTGGGAGCGGCTCCCCGATCCCCTCAGGGAGTCGAACCGGCGTCAGGCCGCAGACATCGGCAGGAAGCTCACGGCGGTCGGATGCGACGTCGAGCCGCTGATCGATTGGGACGCTCCGCCGCTCGCGTTCGCACCGGATGAGGTGGAACTGCTCGCTGTCATGGAACACGACCGTTGGTGGGAGGAGCGCGCGGTGGGCGGATGGACCCTCGGGGCGAAGGACGTCGAACGGAAGACGAGCCCGTATCTGGTGCCGTACGGCGATCTGCCCGAGGAGATCAAGGACTACGACCGCGACACGGTTCGCGCGATGCCGGCGTTCCTGGCCGCCGTCGGCTTCGCGGTGGTCCGACTGGGACGGGAGGCATCGCATGGCTGATCCTGGCAAGAGCGCGCAGCGGGCATGGCTTCACGAGCAGGTTGCCGCGTACAAGGAGGCGTTCCCGCGCTACCAGCGGTACGCGGACGTCCTGCACGACGTGCTCGCCGCGAAGGCGCGGGAGATCGCGCCGCTCGCGATCATCCAGACGCGGCCCAAGAGCGTGGCGAGCTTCGCCGGGAAGGTGATCCGCAAGCGCTCGAAGTACCGCGACCCCGTCAACCAGCTCACGGATCTCTGCGGCGCCCGCGTGATCGCTCGGACCGAGACCGAGGTCCGCGCGTTCTGCGACTTCATCGAGGACCGGTTCGAGATCGATTGGGACAACACGGTCGCGCGGGGTCACTTCGAGATGGGCTGGGGGACAGCCGAGGACCCGGGCCAGCTCGGGGCGGCGGAGTTCGGCTACCGTTCCGTCCACTACGTCGTATCGGTCGGGCCAGACTCGGATCTGGGCGTCAGGGTGCCGAAGGCCATCCGTGGACTGAAGGCCGAGGTTCAGGTGCGGACGACGGCCGAACACGCCTGGGCCGACTTCGGGCACGATCTCTCCTACAAGGGAGCGTTCCGTCTTCCCCTGAAGTGGCAGCGACAGCTGTCCATCATCGCGGCCCAGCTCGAGGACGTGGATCATGCGTTCGCCGAGATCGAGCGTGGGATGCGGGCCTACGCCTCCAGCTACGGTGCGTACCGAGACGAGGGGCAGCTGCGCGAGGAGATCGAGACGCTCGAGACGATCCTGCGCTACGACCGCAGGAACGCCGAGATCGCATCCCAGGCCGGTCGGCTCTGGATGACGCTCGGGGAGTGGGACGACGCGATCCGGGTCCTGTCCAGGTTCGTCGACCCCGAGCGCCCAGCGCAGGCACCCGAGCCGATCCTCAGGGATCTCGGCGTGTCGCTGTGCAAGCGCCACCGGGAGAGCCGCAGCAGCCCCGGCTTCGAACAGGGTCGCCGCTACCTCGAACTGGCGGCCGACACGGGGGATCCCGACGCGCTCTCCTCGCTCGCCGGGACGTGGAAGGACGTGGACGAACGCAGGGCGCGTGAGTACTACCGGGCCGCGTTCGAGGCCGACCCCACGGACTTCTACCCTTTGTCGAACTACCTCGAACTCGAGGTTCGGCGCACGAAGGACACCGCGATCCTCGAGATCCTCCGCCCCGATATCGAGGCCGCCGCCGCGCGGTGCAGGGCGCAGGCGGATGTGGGCACCAACCTCCCTTGGACCTACTTCGGCATCGGGATGCTGCAGCTGTTCCTCGGTGAGCCGTACGAGAGCCTGCGCGCGTACGCGAAGGCGATCCAGGCCAGCACCGCCGACTGGATGATCGAGGGCTCGCTCGAGTCGCTCGAACGGCTCTCCGTCGTCGGCAGGAAGCTCCCCGGTTACGAGTGGGCGCGCAGGATGCTCATGCTCGGGCTCGCCTCGAGGTTCCCCTCCAAGGAGCGGCATCGGAAGGTGGCGCGTCTGTCGACGACCGGCGCCGCGAGCATCCAGGCCCCGATCCTGATCGTCGTTGGGGGAACCCATCCCGCGATCGAGAGCAAGATGAAGGGCTACCAGGATCTCATGCTCGGGGCCCTCGTCGACTTCCGGGGGACGGTCATCTCCGGCGGCACCCGCCAGGGGGTGAGCGGCCTCGTGGGGGAGGTGTCTCGGGAGTACAGGGGTCGGGTGCACGCCCTCGCGTACCTGCCGCGACGGCTCCCGCCCGACGCCACGCTCGACCGGCGATACACCGAGATCAGGAGGACGGAGGGTTCGACGTTCAGCGCGCTCGAGCCGCTGCAGAACTGGATCGATATCGTCGCCTCAGGCATCGACCCCAGGGACGTGAAGCTGCTCGGCTTCAACGGCGGCGACATCGCGGCGATCGAGTACCGGATCGCGCTCGCCCTCGGGGCGTCCGTGGGGGTGATCGAGGAGTCCGGTCGTGAAGCCGCCAAACTGCTGTCCGATGAGCAGTGGGCGGTCTCGGACACGCTGGTCCCGATGCCGGCCGATGCGTACACGGTCCGTGCCTTCGTGGGATCGGGGGTCTCGCAGCTGTCCGTGGAGGACCGGGAGGTCATCGCCAGGGCGATCCACGACGCGTATCGGGAGGAGCAGGCTGCACGCTGGGACGAACTCGAGGACGGGATCAGGCGCTCGAACCGGCTGCAGGCGGAGCACATCTTCGAGAAGCTCCGGGAGATCGGGTGCTCCGTGCAGACGGTCCCCGACCGTGGGATCCGCCGGGCGCGCTTCACGGACGACGAGGTCGAGGTGATGGCGGAGATGGAGCACGGGCGCTGGAACGCCGAGCGGTTGGCCGCCGGCTGGCGATGGGGGCAGCGCAAGGATGTGGCCAGGAAGATCAGCCCCTACCTCGTCCCGTGGTCGGATCTGTCGGAGGAGGTGCGGGACCTCGATCGGAACACCGTGCGGCGTATCCCCGAGTTCCTCGCGACCGTCGGGATCGAGATCATCCGGGGGGAGTAGTCGGCGTTCGGAACGGGTCCGGCTGTCGTAGACGGCCCTTCGTCCCGAGGTCCCCTCTCTTACGGGGCTTCCACCTCTACGATCCACTTCGCGAGCTTGGAAGACGTTCAGCTGAGGAGGTTCAACGACGAGCGGTAACGATCAGGGCCATCGCGCGGTTCATTGGTTGCCCCACTCGCCGGCACGGTGAAGGGTCTGCTAGAACTGGCGAAGGCGTTGCAGTTCTCTGGAGGACCAGCGGTTGGAGCGGCCCGACTTATGCGGCTTGCACAGACCGCAGGCACGGACCTTCTTCTTGTAGCGCTTCCTGGCCACGGCGGATTGCCTCCTCGCCGAGCGTTCGCTCGGATCGGAGGGGAAGACCGCCGGATGAGTGCAGGAAGTAGCTCACGCCCATCACCCTACCCAGCCCTCGAGGCGCCCGCATCCCCATCGCCGGGTAAGCGAAGGGCGTCTCTTTGAATGGACCGCACATGATCGTGTGGTCTCCCGTTGTGGTCATGCTTCCCTGTCGATGGCGGCGAGCCGGTCACGAGCCTCCTGATCGTCGACGATCTCCCACCCCGGCAGTTCGTGCTCCAGCCTGGGACCCGGCTTGGCGTTGCTCTTGCCCTGGGTGGTCGGCCCCAGGAATCCTCTCTTCCGAGCCTCGCCCACCCAACCCTTCACGGTGTCACGTGGGTAGCCGCTCCCAAGGGTCTCCTGCATCCGTTGAACGGGTGCTCTCGGACTCGCGTTGGCTGCCTTCAGATAGTTGACGGCCACCCATGACAGGAACGCGTCGGAGAGCCCGCGGCGTCCCGGCCGGGCCCCAGGCTCTGGCATGTCGGCCGGCGTTTGACCGGGGTCAGGATCTGCTGTTCGCTCGCCCGCCCGGAGGTCTTCAAGGACTTCACCGAGCTTGAGGGAGTGAAGAACGCGGGCAGTGATCCCTCCGGGCGGCAACTCGTTCATCGACTTCATGAACACCACGCCGTTCGGGCGGATGTCGAGCCCGAACAAATACAGCCTCCCGTCAGCTTGAGGGATGAAGTGCAGATACAGGTCCCACTGGTGGCCGGCGCCAACGGTCATCGCCCCGGCCATGATCTCCCGTCCCTTGTCCCACGGTGGTGCGGCGTCGGCCAGGCGCCGGAAAGGTCGCTTCTTGTCGCGTCCCTCAGTCATCTGTCGCTCCTTCTCGCATACGGGATAAGCATACAGTGTTTACGCCCTAGCGTCATCTACTAGGTCCTATTATGGGGACCGTACCGGATAGGAGGTGAAGACCTGATGACGCTGGAGATGCACTTCGACGGTCCCATGACCGACGACGAGTTCGAGTTCATCAAGCAACAGCTGCCGTACATGAGCGACGACGACGTCGCCGACTACGTGGGCTTCCTCGAGCTCCTCTTGCTCGAGGGAACGATGTTCAGCGACCGATGCGTCGGCTGCGTGTTCCAAGCCGAGAACGGCGCTCGAGCCGCCGCTCTCGCCCGGGCCGAGCGCGACCGTCGGCTGTAGGCCCACCGGATGCCAGCCCCCACTCAGCGAGTGGGGACCTGCATGCCGGGATGACCACCACAATCAAGGAGGAAGAGATGAACGACCGAAGCACGCGCAACAAGCTCCTGGGCCTCGCGCACGACTACGTCGATGCACATGCGCAGGAGTTCGACCCAGCGGACGCCGGCTTGTTCTGGGGGGAGGCCTTGTGCGACGTCCTGGGCGGCGCCGACTACTTGGAGTTCGGTCAGGTGAAGACGGATGCCGGCGAAGTGCTCTGCGTGTTGCCGGTGTTCGGCGAGCCCGTGCACACACTGCAGTTCACGGCCGAGCAGCTCGGCGCGGTGATCGCGGCGGCCGGCGAGATCCAGGACGTCGCCCCGAGATCATCCGAGGCCGTGGTCCCCGGATCGGAGGACTGGATCCTCAGCTTCGCGGTGCAGACCGCGGCCACCCACGCTCCCGACCCCGGTGGCGTCCGTGGGAATCCGCCGACGCTGGCGGAGGCCCTATCGATCGCGGCGTTCTGGCTCTTGAACACCGGGGGCGGTCTGCTCGATCTCACGGGTACCGCCCGGCCGCCTCGCCTGAGCTCCACCCCGACCGACGCCGGAGCATCCGGCGTCGAATCCGACGACGACCCAGTGGTGTAGCGACGATCTCGACTCGCTACATGGGTTGAGGGCAACACGATCCAGAACTGGAGGCAGATGATGAACAACGACAGCACGTCCTCACGGACGCTCAGTCCGGTACAGCTCAAGGCGATCGCCCTACGCGTCCAGGGCATGGACGTCACCAAGATCGCGGCCGAGGTCGGCCGCGATCGGACGACCTTGTCGAGGTGGTTCTCGAACGACCCGCTCGTGATCGAGGAGCTCGCTCGACGCGTCGCGGACCAGTATCAGGCCGAGCTTCAGCAGCACGGGAACCTGCGGACGAAGGCGCTTGGCGTGATCGACGCAGCCTTGGATGCGGGAGACGTCAAGGCGGCGCTGGCGATCCTTCGTCTCGGCCCGAAGCAGGGGATCGGCAAGCCGGCCGACGAGGACAGCGCGGCCTCGAACGCCGGCTCCTTCGGGATCATGCAGGGGCTCGTTGGACAACAGGACATCGAGCAACTGCTCCGCGAGCTCGAGGTCACGCGCCCGTGGCAGATCCACGTGCAGCGCGTTGCTGAACTGCTTCGAGCCCCGACGCCGGTGTCGGATGTGGAGGGCATCCTCGAACGTCTGCTCCTGCTCGACGACGTGGCCAGAACGGTAGTGAGGGTCCTTGAGGAGGCGCACGGCGAAGGTCTCGCAGGCTACTCGTCGATGGACGGACGCCAGCAAGGGGTCCTAGTCGGCGACGCGGGCAGCGCGATCGAGGAGGCGTGGGCGATCGTTGGCGGGGACGATGACGACGCCGACGATCTGAAGTGGCCGGGCGAGGAAGCCGCCGATCGGGTCATCAAGCTGATGGGCAGGGCCCTCGTCGCGATCCTCGCATCGCTCGAGGGAGCGTCGGAGGCGATTACGGCCGGCGCAGGCGCGGACGGGGCGCGCCTGTCCGCGCGGCTCCTCGCCGCGCGCGACGCCGCCGGCGTCGTCGTGAACGGCGACGAGCTGCCCACGGTCCAGTCGCTCGCGGACGCCGTGACCACCTTGACGACCGCGTTCTTAGACCTGGTCGAGGCGCTCGACGAGGGTGCGACGATAGTCGTCGACGCAGCCTGGGCGGGGGCCTCTGGCGGCGGCGAGGGAAGGGCCGACGCGTAGATCTGTGGCGATCTGTTGCGATCTGTAGCGCCGCGACCTCTGTGAGGCCGCTGCGTAGCTACGCCGTTACCAGACTGGCCGATTCCGTTACCACGGTCGTACGGGCAACACCCTGACCTGGGCGGTCGGGGATTTCTACCGGCCCGAACCTGGCCGGGGCCGATCTGGACCTCACTGCATCGTCGCCGAGGTCACCACCAGCGCGTGGAAGTGTAGCGAGTGGAGCGAGGTCCGGACCTGGCAGCGCGGCAACGATCCGGGCCCCCGGAGGATCCATCTCTCGATGGACGAATCCCTGGCGCTCGTGGCTGAATCCCTCGGGGAGGGACACGTCGTGGCCGAACCACTCAGTTTCGAGGCGTTCTTCGAGGCTGAGGCACGGACACTGTTCCGGCGTCTGTGCGCCGTGACCGGGAACTCGGCAGAGGCCGAGGAGATCATGCAGGACGCGTTCCTGGCCATGTGGGAGCGCTGGGACCGCATCGACGGGGTCCGCGATCCGACGGCCTACCTGTACCGGACCGCGATGAACGTCTTCCGCAAGCGGACCCGCCGGGCCACGCTCGCGCTCCGCCGCACGCTCTCCCCCGCGGCAGAGCCGATCCCGTTCGCCGAGATCGACATGCAGCAGGACGTCGTTGCCGCGCTCGCCGAGCTCACGCCCCGGCAGCGAGCGGCACTGGTACTGACCGACGTCATGGACTACTCGAGCGAGGAGGCCGGGCGGGCGCTCGGCGTGAGCGCGGGCACCGTGCGGGGGCTGGCCTCTCGCGCGCGGGCAACACTTCGACGGCAGGTGGGTGAGCAGACATGAACGAGCATCGGGACCTCCTCGAGCAGGTCGGCGAGCGCTTCGCCTTCCCCGACCAGGCGTTCGAGCGCCTCGCGCGCCGACGTGACCGCAAGCATCGGAACCAGCGCATCGCGGCGGGTGTGGTCGGGGTCGCGGTCCTCGTGGCCCCGATCTGGGTCGTGATGTCCGGCGAGCCGGCCGAGCGCAGCACCACCCCGGGTGAGACCGGACCGGTCGTGGCTCCCGAGTACCCCGGCCCCATCGGCATCGTCGGACTGCCCCCGGAGGACGCGATCCCGAGCTCACCGAGCGAGGGATCGCTCGTCATCGGGGCCATGTTCGGGCACAGCGGGGGTGACCCGGCGAGGTTCGACCTGAACGTGTACGAGGACGGTCGGGTGATCTGGCAGCAGATAGGCGATCCCACGGAGGGTGGAGACGGCGGAGCGACCGGATTGATCGAGCAGCGCCTGACGTCCGAGGGGGTAGAGCGCATCAGGTCCGAGGTGCTCTCACTCGACCTGTTCGACGACGATCGTCACCTGGTCGGTGGGTTCCTGCCGTACACCGGCACGATCGATGTCCGCGACGGAGATCGGCTCGTTGGGGTCAGCTGGGGCGATACCGACGGTCGGCTCGGATCGGGGACGTCGGCGACGCCCGAGCAGGCCAACGCACTGAGGGCGCTCGTGGCGCGCCTGGAGGATCTCGCTTCGTGGCTGCCGGCGAGCGGCTGGGAGGACCAGGAGCTGCGGCCCTACGTGGCGTCCAGGTACTCGGTCTGCTACGAGGCGACGAAGCAGGGTATCGGGGTCGATCGCGTGCTGAGCTCGCTCCCACCGCCTGTTGAGGCCGTGCTCCGTCCCTTGGACCGGACCGATGGCGCGTACGCCGTCGGTCCCGCGGGCGAATACTGGTGTTCCACGGTGACGACGGAGCAGGCTCGCGGGCTCGCCGTGCTCCTCGACGCGGCCGACGTCGTCAGCAACGGGGGGGATGTCTTCGGGGTCGTGTACAGGACGAGCGATCGCAGACCCGTGCAGACCTTGATCTCGTTCGAGCCACTCCTGCCGCATGCGCCGTGACCCGCCCGGATGCGGGTCCGAGCACGCGTTCGTCCTCACACGCTGCTCGTCGAGACCTGAGGAGGGAGCGTCGAGATGACGTGGATGCGTACCCGGTCGGCTCGAAGCGAGGAGTTGCACCCGGCCCAGAGGCCGGACCGGCGAGCCCGAACTTCGTTCGGAACCCACCGCGTTGCCCGCGTCCTCTCGGTCTCGGCGCTCGTCGGCGCGGCTTGTAGCCCCTCCTCGCCAGCGACGGAACCCAGCGACGCCCCGGCGGACGCGAGCCCCGCGCGGACCTATTCGCTCGGGGGATTCCCGCCGTTCCCCGACGAGCCCCTTCCAGGGTCGATCGCCGTGAGCCTGCAAGCTGCGCTCGACGCGACCGTCGAGGAGGGCGAGTTCAGCGGGGTCACCGCCGCGATCATCTTCGCCGACCACGGCAGCTGGTCCGGGGCCGCGGGGTCCGCGGACGGGAACGACCTGACCCCTGACTCGCTGAGCCTCACCCATAGCTCCGGCAAGACCGTCGTCGCCGCCGAGGTCCTCCGGCTGGCCGAAGAAGGTCTGCTGGACCTCGACGATCTCGCCTCGGAGTACCTCCCGCCGGAACTGCGGTTCTTCGACGCGAACGGGGCCACGATCCGGCAGGTGCTGGGGATGCGAAGCGGCATCCCGGATCTGCACGAGGCGGACGGCTACTACCCGGCCGAGCAGGCGTCCACTCCCGTCAAGGTGTTCCGGAGGCTGCCCGAGGCGACGGCTCGGCCGCCGACCCCCGCCGGATACGCAAGCACCAACTACGTCCTGCTCGGAACGATCATCGAGCACGTCACCGGCCGGCCCCTGGCGGAGGTCCTGCGCTCGGACGTCCTAGACGACCCGAGCCTCGACGGGCTCATCTATACGGTCGAGGACGCGATGGCTTCCGATGGGTGGGGGGTGGAGGCGACGCCGGGATCCCTGGCACGGTGGGGATACGAGCTGTACGGAGGCTTCGTGCTCTCCGATGCGTCGCTCCGCGAGATGACCGACTTCCAGGGCGAGTGGTACGGGCTGGGTGTCACGGAACTGTCGAGCGACTACGGCACCCTCGCCATCGGCCACGAGGGAGAGAGCTCCGTCACGACCTGCTGCTCCGTGATCCGCCTCGTGGCGTTGCCGGAGGAAGGTGTGGTCATCGCGGTCCAGGCGAACACGGCAGCCACGGACCACCCGTACGATGCGTACAACAGCCAGGTGGTTCAGCTGACGCGCGACCTGAGGGACTCGGCACTGGGGTGAGGTCCACCGAACAGGGGCGTTCAGGGTTCGACGTCGATCGCCTCGCCCGCGAGGGTGAGCCGGATCATCCTGACGTCGAGCGAGGGCACGGAGGCGCGCACGCGGTCGGCGGCCCGCCTGAGGTAGCCGACCAGGGCCTCGGTCTCGTCGCCCGGGCTCGCATGGGCGGCAGAGCCGCCCAGTCGCATGCAGTCCTCGTGGGTGACCAAGATCACGGCGTCGCACGCGTGCAGTCGGGTCGCCAGCGCCAGGGCTTCGGCGGCTCTTCCGGCCTCCTCGTCGATCGCCAGGCACGCGGCGCCACCGGGCCAGGCCAACAGGTCGGCGTCGCCACGCAGTCCCTCCGCATCGAGGAACCTGCGCAACGGCTCCACGAACCGGAAGTCCATGCAGGTCATCACGATGTGACTGCAGGAGGGCGTGAGCATCGGCAGTGAGGCTACCCGAGCAGGCCGGGTTGGCGGCCACGGGCCACGTGGCCGGAAGGTCCAGCGCGCCTGACGGGCTTCGATCCCGCGATCTTCGCCTTGACAGGGCGATGAGGACTCCGGACTCCTCCACAGGCGCGTGTTCGGTTGTGCGTGGCGCCGAGGCGCCGGTCGCGTGCCCCCAACGGGATTCGAACCCGTGCTTCCGCCTTGAAAGGGCGGCGTCCTGGGCCGCTAGACGATGGGGGCGGGTTCAGCCTCCTGCCGAGGGCAGCCGAGGAAGGATACGTTCCCGGTCTGCCCCTGTCACGACCAGCCTGTTCGAGACCTCAGCCCTCGATCGCCAGCCGGACCCCCACCGGGGGACCGGCGCCCGGGGCGACCTCGAGCACGTGACGGACCGCGGGCCGAGGCAGCAGGACCCGCCACGGCCGGAGCCGGATCACCCCGATGACCCGGTGCCCCCGATCGAGGAGCACGGCGTCGATCGGGAACCGCATCCCCACGGTGTGCACGGAGCGGCAGCGCTCCAGCAGCAGGGCGTGGCCCGGCTGGAGATGGGGGCGGCCGAGGAGCCCGCGTCTGCGCTCCCGACGCGTCCGCGGCACCTCGACCGTGAGACGACCGACCGCGATCCGATCCACGTCCGCACGGTAGCCCCGGGTGCCGACACGGGTGGCGCCGGGACGCGGTTCGGGGTAGGAACGGGCATGACCGACGGCCCGGGTCCCGGGGACGCCACGTGACCCGCCTTTCCGTGTTCATCGCGACGAGCGTCGACGGTTCCATCGCCGCGGCCGACGGGTCGCTGGCCTGGCTCGAAGGCCGAGCGCGCGACGACGAGGACTACGGCTTCGACGCGTTCATCGGCTCGGTCGACGCGGTCGCGATGGGGCGGGGGACGTACGACCACATCGCCTCGATCGATCCGCTCCCGTACGGTGCCCGTCCGGTGTTCGTGTTCACGCACCACCCGCCCGCTCCACGGGACGGCGTGACGTTCTGGGACCTCGCGCCGCGGGCGGCGCTCGAGCGGTGGCGTGATCTCGGCTACGGACGTGTGTACGTGGACGGTGGCCGCGTGATCAGCGACTTCCTCGCCGTCGGGCTGATCGACGATCTGGTGATCACGACCGCCCCCGTGGTCCTGGGCGACGGGAGACCGCTGTTCCATCCGCATGCTCGGACGACCGGGCTCGCGCTCGTCGACGTGCGGAGCTGGCCGAGCGGGTTCGTCCAACGGACGTACGCGCGGTGGGCCGGGCAGGATTCGAACCCGCGACACGAGGGTTAAAAGCCCCCTGCTCTAACCAGGCTGAGCTACCGGCCCCGCGACGATGCTACGGGAACCGACCGGGGTCCCCCGCGCGTCCCACGCTCGGACCTTCCCCCCGAAGGAGGACGAGATGAAGCGAGCATCGCTCGTGGTCGCGGGGTTCCTGGTGGGCGCGGTGCTCGCCCTGCAGGTGCCCGTGACCGCTCAGCCGGCGGACGACGAACCGTTCCGCCGCACGATCACCGTCAACGGCACCTCGACGATCACCGTCGACCCCGACGAGGCCGTGATCCGTCTCGGCGTCAGGACCCAAGCGGACCGGGCCCAGGAGGCGATGGACCTGAACTCTCAGAAGATGCAGAAGGTCCTCGACGCGCTGCGACGGCTCGGTCTGGGGGACGACGACCTCGCGACGAGCCTGATCGAGCTGTACCCGCGCTACGACGATCGCGGTGAGACCGTGGTCGGCTACGACGCGGCGAACGAGGTCGAGGTGACGATCGACGATCTCGGGTCGGTCGGTCAGGTGATCGACACCGCGGTCGACGCCGGCGCCAACGTCGCGGGCGGGATCACCTTCCGCGTGTCCGACGCGAACGAGGGACTCGACGACGCGCTCGCCGACGCCGTGCGCGACGCGCGCGGGAAGGCCGAGACGATGGCGTCCGCGGCCGACGCCGGGATCGGCGACGTCGTGACGATCGTCGAGGTCTCGCAGGGTCAGCCGGGCCCGTACTACGCGGAGCGTGTCGCGTACGCGGCGGCCGACGCGGCCGTCCCGGTCGAGACGCCCACGATCGAGACGGCCGTCTCGGTCGAGGTGACCTGGCAGCTCACGTGAGCACGACCACCGTCGGGCGGGGCGTCAGCCCCGCCCGTACCGGTTCGTGATCGGCAGCCGTCGGTCCCGTCCGAACGCCTTCGGCGTGATCTTCACGCCCGGAGCCGCCTGGCGGCGCTTGTACTCGGCGAGGTCGATCATCTGCGCCACCCGAGCGACGGTGGCGCGGTCGCCTATCCCGCGGGCCACGATCTCGTCGACGTCGAGGTCGTCCTCGACGTAGGCCTCGACGATCGGGTCGAGGACGTCGTACTCGGGCAGGGAGTCGCTGTCCTTCTGGTCGGGCCGCAGCTCGGCGCTGGGGGGCTTCGTCAGGACGTCGTCCGGGACGGGGGACTCTTCTCCCCGCGCCGTGGCCTGCGCGTTCCGCCACCGGCACAGCTCGTACACCAGGGTCTTGGGGACGTCCTTGATCGGCGCGTAGCCGCCGGCCATGTCCCCGTAGAGCGTCGCGTACCCGACCGCGTACTCGGACTTGTTCCCGGTCGCGAGCACCAGCGAGCCGAACTTGTTCGAGACGGCCATCAGGAGCGTCCCGCGGACGCGCGCCTGGATGTTCTCCTCGGTCACGTCGGGCTCGCGTCCGGCGAACAGCGGTGCGAGCGCCTCGTCGAAGGCCGCGAACGGCTCGGTGATCGGGACGACGTCGACGCGGACCCCGGTCCGTCGCCCGGTCTCGAGGGCATCCTCGATGCTTCCGGGGCTCGAATAAGGGGAGGGCATCGCCAGCGCGCGCACGGCGTCGGGTCCGAGGGCGTCGGCGGCCAGGACCGCCACGAGGGTCGAGTCGACGCCCCCCGAAAGACCGAGGACGACGTCCCAGAAGCCGTTCTTCCCCACATAGTCGCGGACCCCCAGCATGAGCGCCCGGTAGACCTCCTCGACCTCACCGGGCCACGGCTCGCGCCGGGGCGCGTCGGCCGTCCCGTCGTCGAGGTCCACGACGAAGAGGTCCTCGTCGAACCGCGACGCGCGGGCCACGACGGTGCCGTCGGGCGCCATCAGGAGCGACCCGCCGTCGAAGACCAGCTCGTCTTGGCCTCCCACCATGTTCACGTACGCGATCCACGAACCGGTCTCGGCCGCCCGGTCGCGCAGGACGTCCTCGCGCTCGTGGACCTTCCCTCGGTGGAAGGGCGACCCGTTGATGTTCACGACCAGGGGGAGGCCCACGTAGTCGGTCCAGGGGGCCCCGGGCGCCCAGGCGTCCTCGCAGACCGACAGCCCCAGTCGCGTCCCCCCGACGTCGACCGCGACCCCGCCGGTGCCCGGCTCGAAGTACCGCTCCTCGTCGAAGACGCCGTAGTTCGGCAGGCGACACTTCCGGTAGCGGGCCGCCACCTTGCCACCGTGCAGCAGCGCGGCCGCGTTGTGGAGGCCGGCTCCGCTGCGGTCCACGAAGCCGACGACGACGTCGCACCCGTCCGCCGTCCGCCGGGCGAGGTCGTCGACGGCCTCGAGGGTGTCGCGGACGAACGCGGCGCGCAGCACGAGGTCCTCGGGTGGGTAGCCGGTGATCGCGAGCTCGGGGAACGCGATCAGGTCGGCGCCCTCGGCGGTCGCGCGGGCAGCCCACTCGGCCATGCGCGCGACGTTGCCGTCGAGATCGCCGACGGTGGGGTTCAGCTGCCCGAGCGCGAGACGGACCACGTCCGGAAGCCTAGCCGTGCAGGCGTGCCAGAGCGGCGGCTACTCGTGCCCGCCGATGTCGACGTTGTACGCCTCCCACACCAGGTCCGCACCGCGCTGGCGGTGCTTGATCACGGTCCCGATCAGCTGCTGGAGGTCGTCGCGAGCGTCATCGAGCGGCCATGCGATGCCGCCGATCTCGACCTGCTCGAGCCGTTCGACCATCTGGTGCGCGGACGCCGCGATCGCCGGGTGCTCGTCGCGGAGCTTCTGGACGCTCAACGCGAGACGGGGGGCGCGTTCGTGGATCTCATCGTAGAGGCCGTCGGTGTGCTCGGTGACGTCGATGTGCTTGTCGAAGGCGTCGCGGACCTCGATCAGGTCCTTCAGCACCCGCGCGGTCCAGTCGGGGATCCGTCCGACCGCGGGCGACGAGATCGCCTCTTCCAGATGCACGAGGGCTCCGTGGAGCGTCTTGCGGCGCTGCCAGGCCTGCTCGAGCGCCGGGGTGAGCTGTTCGTCGCGGGGTTCCATGGGCCTGCCACCGTAGCGGGTCGCGTTCCCGGCCCGCAACCCGGCGGGTATCCTGCGGGCCATGTCTCGGCGCCCCCTCCTCGCGGTCGCGGCCCTGTGCCTGGTCGTGACCCTGGCCGCGACCTCCCAGGCCGCCGTCGTGGTCCGGGCGGTCGAGAGCGACGCGAGCCCCACGGGGTTCGCGTTCCGCCCGAAACGGCTCGAGGTCGCTACGGGCACGAGGGTGACGTGGAAGGCGGTCGTCGGCTATCACGACGTGCGCTCGACGTCGAAGAACTGGTCGAAGGCGTCGGCCCTGTACCCGGGGCAGCCGACCGGCTACACCTTCACGAAGCCCGGTACGTTCCGGTACCGCTGCACGTACCACTCGTCGATCGTGGCGGGGCGGTGCGTGGGACAGTGCGGCAAGGTCGTCGTCGGCTGAGCGTCGAGGGAACGCGCGTCGACCCGATCGTGTACGTCATGATGGCGCCCTGATGGATGCGAACGCGCCCGTCCGGACCTTGTTGCAGCCGTACCTGCCGCGGCTGACCCTGGAGTGGCTCGCTTCGGATCCGGCTGCCCGTCATCGCGCCGTGGATGGATCGGTCGTGTTCGTCGACATCTCGGGCTTCACGAAGCTCTCCGAGAAGCTCGCCAAGTTCGGTCGGATCGGTGGCGAGGAGATGGCGGACGCGATCAATCGCTGCTTCGCCGAACTCTTGGCCGTCGCGTACGAAGGCGACGGGAGCCTCCTGAAGTTCGGAGGTGACGCGCTCCTGCTCCTGTTCACCGGCGGTGACACCGCGGATCACGCGGTGAGGGCCGCGCGTGCAGCCGCCGGGATGCGTCAGCGATTGCGGACGGTCGGGAAGCTCCAGACGACGGGCGGGCGGGTCAACCTGCGGATGTCGGTGGGAGTGCACCAAGGTCGGTTCGACTTCTTCCTGGTGGGGGACTCGCATCGCGAGCTGCTCGTCGCCGGGCCTGGTGCCACCGAGGTCGTCACGATGGAGGGAACGGCGGACGCGGGCGAGATCGTCATCAGTCCGTCGATCGCCGCATGCCTCCCTCCGAGATGCGTCGGCGAGCCGAAAGGGCCAGGGTTCTTCCTCCGGTCTGCCCCCCGAGCCGATGAGATTTCCCAGGTCTGGGTCCTCCCCGAAGTCCCCGACGACCTGCTCCGCGGGTCCGTCTCGGTCGCGACCCGTGAGCATCTCCTTGCCGGGGCATCCGAGCCCGAGCATCGACAGGCGGCGGTCGCGTTCATCCATTTCGACGGCACCGACCATCTCCTCGAGAGCGAAGGGCCGGAGGCCGTGGCCGAGGAGCTCGATCTCCTCGTCCGGGACGCCCAGGAGGCGGTGGATGAGTTCGGCGTGTGCTTCCTCGCCTCCGACGTCGACGCTGACGGCGGCAAGCTGATCCTCACGGCCGGTGTGCCGCGTGCGATGGGTGAGGACGAAGAGCGGATGCTCCTCGCCCTCCGGAGGATCGCCGACGCACGCACGCGGAAGCTCCCCATCAAGCTCGGTGTGAACCAAGGGCCCGTGTTCTCGGGCGACGTCGGCCCGTCGTACCGGCGTACCTACACGGTCATGGGCGACACCGTGAACCTCGCGGCGCGGCTGATGGCGAAGGCGCCGCACGGGCAGATCTACGCGAGTGGTTCGGTGCTGGACCGGTCGGCGACGCGGTTCGAGCTCGAGGAGCTCGAGCCGTTCATGGTGAAGGGCAAGGCGAAGCCGATCAACGCGTGGGCGCTCGGGGAGCCCATCGGGAGTCGATCGCGCGAGGCGGCAGGGGGTGTGCACGCCCTCGTCGGACGTGAGGATGAGGTCGAGATCCTCCGGGCTGCCCTCGACCGCGCGCGAGCAGGAAGAGGCTCGCTGGTGGTGATCGAGGGGGAGCCGGGCATCGGCAAGAGCCGACTCCTGTCCGAGATGTGGGAGGACGCCTCCGACCTGGTCCGCCTCCACGCCACCTGTGAGGCCTACACCTCGACGACGCCCTACAGCGTGTGGCGAGAGCTCCTGCGGGAACTCCTCGGTCTCGGTTGGGAAGAGCACGACGACGTCGTGCTCGAGCGACTGTGGGGGTCCCTTTCGAGGGACGAGGATCTCCTGCCGTGGCTCCCCCTCGTCGCGATCCCCCTGGATGTGGATATCCCCCCCACGCTCGAGATCGAGAACCTGGCCCCCGAGTTCCGTCGGGCCAAGCTCCACGAGGTGGTGGAGCGCTTCCTCGAGCTTGAACTCGATACGGGCGCCCTGATCGAGATCGAAGACGCTCATCTGATGGACCCGGCGTCGGCCGATCTGCTCGCAGCCCTCGCGGGCGGCGCAGGCTCCCATCACTGGGCGGTCGCGGTGGCGCGTCGCGATGCCGACACAGGGTTCCAGGCTCCGGACGCGGACGCGGTCGTCCCTCTGAAGCTGGCCCCGCTCTCGGAGGAGGCCGTGTCGGCGCTCGCTCGAGCAGCCAGCCACGAGACGCCGCTCCTGCCTCATGACCTCAACCTGGTGGTCGAGCGCTCCGCCGGGAACCCGCAGTTCGTGCTGGATCTCGTCCGCGCCGCCGCCACCGGATCCATGCTCCCCGACTCGGTCGAGGCAGCGGCGACGGCCCGGATCGATCAGCTGAGCCGAGACGACCGCACGCTCGTGAGGCGCGCGTCCGTCCTGGGTCTCGCGTTCCATCCTCGCTACCTGAACGACGTGGTCGACGAGCGGACGCCGCTGCCGGACGAAGGAACCTGGCGACGGCTGTCGGAGTTCTTCGAAGACGACGGGGACGGCTACGTGCGGTTCCGGCGTGCCGTGATCCGGGACGCGGCCTACGCCGGCCTGCCGTTCCGGACCCGTCGAGCGATCCACGATCGGGTGGGGGAGCGGCTCGAGCTTGAGGCCGAGGATCCGAACGAGGCCGGCGGCATCCTGTCACTGCACTTCCACCTCGCAGGGATCCACGAGAAGGCCTGGCCCTACGCTCGATCCGCGGCCGCGCGCGCCGCGGAGCAGTTCGCCCATCAGGAAGCGGCGCAGCTGTACCAGCGCGCGATCGACTCCGGGCGGCGTCTGCCCGACGTGGGCAACGATGAGATCGCAGCTGCGTTCGAGCGGATGGGCGACGCGTTCGAGGCTGCCGGGGAGTTCGGAAAGGCGGGCGAGGCGTACGGCGCGTCCCGCCGCCTCGTGCCGGACGACCGGCTGTGGGAGGCGCGGCTCCTCTACAAGCGCTCGCGACTCGAGGAACAGCTCGGCCAGTACCCGAACGCCCTGAGGTGGGCGACCCGCGCGCGGAAGTCGCTCGAGGGGTTGTCATCTCCGGATGCCGCGCGCCAGAACGCGTTGCTCACCGGCTGGTACGCCACCGTCCTGCAGGCAGAGGGCCGCACGAAGGCGGCGATCCGCGTCGGCGAGGACGCGGTTCGGCAGTCGGAGGAGGCTGGCGACCTCGAAGCCTTGGGACGCGCCTACCTTTCCCTGGGTTGGTCCTACGGCGTCCTCGGTCGATCGGAGGCCCGCGAGTACTGGGAGCGATCCCTCGACGTGTACAGGGACCTGGGCGACCTGGTGAAGCAAGCCGACCTGCTCTCCAACCTGGGCACGTTGGCGCAGTGGGAGGGCCGGTGGGACGACGCGATGGAGAACTGGGCGAAGGGACGCGACCAGTCGCTCACGATCGGCGACATCGTCGGTGCGGCGGCCTCCAACGACAACATCGCGGAGCTGCTGACCGATCGCGGGGAGTTCGATCGCGCCGAGCGCATCCTGCTCGAGTCGTTGCCGCTCTGGCGCGCCTCCGAGTACCGGTACTTCCTCGCGAACTGCCTCGGGATGCTCGGGCGTCTGCTGTCCCGGTCAGGCCGCTTCGAAGAAGGGCTCGAACGCCTCGAGGAGGCGCGGAGCCACTTCGAGCACGTCGGAGCCGAGCAGGAGCTGCTGGACGTGGAAACACGCCTCGCCGAGGCCCGTGCACTGATGGGCGACACCGCCGATGCGCTGAAGCTCGTGACGGCTGCGCTGGAACGCGCGGCCCAGTCCGACGACGAGGGCGGGATGGTCATGCCGGCGTTGGAGCGGGTGCGTGGCTACGTGCTCTTCCAGCTGGGGGACCGCGCCGGAGCCGAGGAGGCGTGGGCGGCGAGCCTCGCAGCGGCGCGCGAGCGGAAGAACCGCTTCGAGGTGATGCTCACGTCGCTCGGGCCGATCCGGGTCGCGCTACGAGAGGGGCAAGCTCCCGATGCGGCAGCGATGCGCGAGGTCGACGAGACGCTCGAGGATCTCCAGATCCGGGCCGTCCCCGCCGTCCCCCTCGTCGCACCCAAGGGATGAAAGGAGCGGCCCCCGAAGGGGCCGCTCCGATCTCTGGCGTTCGTCTTCCTCTACTTCCGGCGCACCGTGCCGTCCACGAGCGTGATCGTCGTGTCCTCCCGGTACACGCCGGTCGAGGTCGCTTCCTCCGTGGTGTTCAGCAGGCAGGTGGTGTGCGGATCGGTGTCCGGGGCGACGGGGTCAGGCATCCCCGAGTAGTTGCCCTGGTTGTCCACCTGGCAGAACAGCATCTTCCGCTCGCCGACACCGGGGACGTCATCGTCGTAGAAGAGGTTGCTCTGGGACTTGTCGCCGTCGATCACCCACCGGAAGTTCTGCTCGATCGGGACGAGCACGTTCGTCTTCGGGAAGGTCGGGTAGAAGGCCACGGTCTGCTCGCCGCCGGAGATCCAGCTCTCGAAGACGTACTCGCCGGGCTTGCACTCTCCGGGCTTGACCGTGACTTCGGCGTACGGCTCGTTGATGCCGTCACCCACCGTGTAGGTCGTCGGCCCGTCGATGTCACAGGTCACTTCGATCGTGCCCGTGCCGGGGATCGTGATCGTGCGGACGTTGAAGAAGTCCTTCCCCGTGATCGCCTCACCGGAAGGACCAGCGATGCTCACGGAGTAGCCGTTCGGCTCGGCATCCTCGAAGTTGGCGTCCCCCGAGGTCTTCCCGTCGCAGAGCGTGTTCGCGCTCGGGACGGACTGGATCCAGCCCCGGTACTCGAACCCGGACTCCTCTGCCGGCGAGAACTCGCACACCGTGTACGACGTACCCGCGGTGAGGCCGCTGATCGTGTAGTTCCCGTTCGCCGCCGTGGTCGCCGTCCCAGCCACCGCGCCCGAGCCGTCGTAGGCCTTGATCAGCCAGCCTCCGAGCCCGGCTTCGTCGTCGTCCTTCACGCCGTCGTTGTCGTGGTCACGCCACTTCTGCCCCGAGATCGAGCTGTTCGTGTCGACCAGGGTGAAGTTGGCGTGATGTTGTTCATGCCTGTCGCCGAGGCGGTGGCGGTGTACTGCCCGGCCGACGTACCGTCACCGAGAACGTGAACGGGTGCGTGGTGTCGGGCGAGCCGGTCACCGAGGCGCCGGGCACGTTGAGCGAGACCGACCGGTTCGCCGTCACCTCGACGTCGCTCGCGTCGTAGACCTTGACGCCGACGGGGATCGTGCTGCCGATGGTCCCATCGACCGGCGCCGGGCTCCATGCCAGGTAGCAGCCGGCACTGACGTTCGTGACGAGGTTCGAGTAGGGAACCCCGGCGTGTTCGTCTCGGTCCTCAGCAGGCGGAAGTTGTCACCGCTGAACGACGAGCCCGTCCATGCCGTGGCGTCCCAGGTGATGCTCCCGAAGCAGCCGTCCGCGGCACCGACCGTCAGGTCCACGGTGATCAGGTAGACGTTGCGGTTCTTGATCGGGGAGATGTTGCTGATCCGGATCGACGTGTCGTCCCAGGTCGGCGACCCGCTCGGAACCGAGACATCGTCGATCGTGACGTTCCCGGTCGCATGTGATCTCGAGGGAGTTGATCGACGAGTTGCCCGACGGGGTCTCATTCTTGATACGCAGCGTGACATCCTGGTGCGTCCCAGCGTCGAGGGTTGGGGGCGCATTCAGACTGAAGATCTTCTCCGGTGCAGCGAAGCTGGGCACGGCGATCACCACGCCCAGCAGCAGCAGCGCGGTGAGTATGGAGCTACCGATCCATACGCTCTTCGTGCGGCGTGGGTGACTCATGGAACTCCCTCCCCCATCCGGGTCACCCCACGATGGGGCGCCCGCTCTTTCGAATACGGTCCGTTGAACCTAGGTCGCGCACCCGTCGTACGTCAAGCGACCGAAGGTCGGCTTCACGTTTCATTCACACCTGACTCGCCCATGCCCGAAGGGCGGTCGGAGGCTATCCCTCTCCACCGCCGTTGGGGTTGCAGGAGTTCCCGGGGATGCCCACGCCGTGGGTCCCGTCGCGTCCGCCGATGCCCTCGTGGGCGAACGAGGAGACCATCCCGGCCCTCGCGACGTCCTTCACGAGCGTGCCGAAGGACTGGGTCCGGTGCGGCTCGTCCTCGGTGATCGCGTCGTTCAGACCCGAGTACGCGCAGATCGAGCGGCCGTTGACCGCCTTGAGCCGGCCGTTCCCGGTGATCTCACCGGCCGAGGCGATGCTCGCACCGAGCGGGACGATCGCCAGGGCGGCGACGATCGGCAGCAGCTTCCTCTTCATGGTTGTCCCCCCTCGCTCGAGGTCCCGGATGGACCTGTGCCCCTCGACGATGACCCTTCCGTGCGGGGCTCGCCATGGAGGAACCACCACCGTCGGCGGTGTGGGGGCACCACCCACGCCCGCGGAGGCTCAGAGCACCGGCAGGTAGCGCTCCAGCTCGTAGGGGGTCACGATCGCCTTGAACGCGTCCCATTCCTCGAGCTTGTTGCGGATCAGGAACTCGTGGACGTGGTCCCCGAGGACGTCGCGGAGCACTTCCGAGTCCTCCGCCAGCCCGATCGCGTCGTGGAGGTCCTGGGGGAGCGAGGCGATCCCGGCGGTCTCCCGTTCGTGCTCGGCCATCTCGTAGATGTTGTTCGACGCCTCCGGCGGGAGCTCGTAGCTGCCTTCGATGCCCGCGAGCCCGGCACCGAGCATCGCCGCGAACGCCAGGTAGGGGTTGCAGGCCGGATCGGGGGAGCGGTACTCGATCCGGGTCGCCTCCTCCTTGCCGGGCTTGTACATCGGCACGCGGACGAGGGCGCTGCGGTTGCGGCGGGCCCAGCAGACGTAGACGGGCGCCTCGTAGCCGGGGATCAGCCGCTTGTACGAGTTCACCCACTGGTTCGTGACCAGCGTGATCTCGGGCGCGTGCCGGAGGATGCCGGCGATGTAGGCCTTCGCCGTCGCCGACAGGTGGTACTCGTCCCCGGCGTCGAAGAAGGCGTTGCGATCGCCTGAGAACAGCGACTGGTGGGTGTGCATGCCGCTGCCGTTCACGCCGGCGACCGGCTTCGGCATGAAGGTCGCGTAGATCCCGAACTCCTGGGCGACCTCCTTCACCGTGAGCCGGTAGGCCATCACGTTGTCGGCCATCGTGAGGGCGTCGGCGTAGCGCAGGTCGATCTCGTGCTGGCTCGGGGCGACCTCGTGGTGGACGTACTCCACGGGGATCCCCATCGACTCCAGGTACTGGACCGTGCGCTTGCGGTAGTCGGTCGCCACGTCCAGCGGCGTCTCGTCGAAGTACCCGCCCTGGTCCAGGAACGAGGGGTCGTCGACCGAGCGGAAGTAGAAGTACTCCAGCTCGGGTCCCACGTAGAACGAGTAGCCGAGGTCCGCGGCGCGCTTCAGCTGGCGCTTGAGCACGCCCCGCGGGTCCCCGTCGAACGGCGTGCCGTCGGGCTGGTAGATGTCGCAGAACATCCGGGCGACCGCGTGCTCGGTCTTCCACGGGATCACCTGGAAGGTCGCGGCATCGGGGACCGCGACCATGTCGGACTCCTGGATCCGGCTGTACCCCTCGATCGAGGACCCGTCGAACCCCATCCCTTCGGCGAAGGCGCCCTCGAGCTCCTGCGAGGTGATCGTGAACGACTTCAGGAACCCCAGGACGTCGGTGAACCACAGCCGCACGAACCGGATACCGCGTTCCTCGATCGTGCGCAGGACGTAGTCGGCTTCGGCGCTCAGCATGGCCTCAGCGTAGCGACGCCCCTCGGGGCGCCCGTTACGGCGGCGTTACATCTCGCTAGGCTCTCGCGCGATGGTCCGGGTCGGTCTGTGGGGCGCCTTCGACGTCGACGACGTCGGCGCCATGCTGCTGCCGAGGATCGTGCGGCACGAACTCGGGTCCCGGCTGGCGTCGGCGGAGGTCCGCGTGTGGACGACCGGCGATCGAGCGGGCCGGACGCGCCTCGACGATCCGCGGCACGATCCCCCGATGCCGCTCGGTGCCTGGGGAACGTCGCGGGCCGACGAGCTCGCGGTGGCCTCGGACATCCTCCTGATCGCCGGAGAGCTCTCCGACGACCGCCCGTTCACGGTGGAGGGCGTCGGAGCCGTCCACGAGCAGGACGTGCCGACCGCATGGCTGGCCGTCCGCCTGCGGGACGAGCCGGATGCCGCGTTCGCCGAGCGTCTGCGCGCGGCCGCCGTGCGCCGGGCGTCGATCGCCGCGGGCGACGAGCGGACCGCCACGATCCTGGGAGACCTGGCGGACCGCGAGGTCGCCGTCGTGTCCGGTCTCACCCTGTTGGCGGACCGGCTGTTCCGCTCCGACGAGCCGGAGGACCGCGTGACCCGGATGCGCGCCGCGGGCGTGCTGCCGCAGGAAGACGTCCTGGTCGTGCACGGGGGGGAGACCCTCCTCCCGGAGGTCGACACGATCGCGGCGCAGGTCCTCGCGGCGTGCGACGAGCGCGGGCTGGTGCCGGTCCTCGCGCCCTGTGCGCCACATGACGAGGGGTTCCTCGACGCGCTGTCCGAGCGGCTCCCGGAGGCGCGGAGGCTCCCCGGGTCGGTCGGGCTCGAGGACCTGTGCGCCGTCGTGGCCTGGTCGACCGGCACGGTCGCCGGCTCCGAGGCGCTCGGGCTCGTCGCGGCGGCGTTCGGTCGGCCCCTGGTCCTCGTCGGCGCGTCGCACGCGATGCCCGCCTCCGCCGTCACGGCGGGCGCGATCGTCGAGACGCTGGCGCGCGGGGGGTCGATCGCCCCCGCCGAGGTCGCCGAGCGACGGGCGCGCCTCGATGCCCACCTGGACGGGGTCGCGGCCCTCGCGACGCAGGCCCCGGCCGCCCCGGACGACCGGTCGGTCCGTTCGCTCGCGGCGCGCCTGGCCGCACAGGAGTCGGCGGCCGCCGAGCGGGAGCGCGAGCTCCAGACGATGATCGAGCAGCTGTCGCGGCGACTCACCGAGAGCGACGTCAGGTTCACGACGTTGTGGCGCAAGATCCGCGAGTGCGACAAGCACTACGCCTATCAGTTCACCCGCGCGGAGAAGGCCGAGGCGCGCGTCAAGGTCCTGGAGGCACAGGTCGCGCGCCTGGGCGGCGACTGGCACGAGCTGGCGTGGTCCCTGCGCGTCTACCTGTGGGCCCGCCGGCTGGGGGGGCGCGTGCTGCGTGCCCTGCGCATCCTTCCTCCCCTCCCTGCGCCGCCGGAGGACCCGGAGCCCGAAGAGCCGTCTCCCGACGCCTGACGGGAGCCCCGGCGGCCGGCGCGTGGGAAGATGCCCCGTGTCGAGCCTCCCCGACGAACTCCTCGCGCTCGCGCCCGACCCCACCCTGGCCGTCGCGGCGTTCGAACGGGTGACCGCGCACCCCCGCGCCGCCGTCCTGCTGACCGAGCCGGCGCGCACCACCGCCGTCCGATTGCTGGGCTTCTCGAGCGCCGCGGCGGACCTCCTCGTGCGGTACCCGGAGGAGTCCGCGGCGCTCGTCGACGTGCACCCCCGCGACCGGTTCGCCCTGGACGCCGAGGTCGCGGCCGACGTGGACCGCCACGGCCCCCAGGCCGGTCTCCGACGGTTCCGGCGCCGTGCCCTGATGCGGGTCGCGGCGCGTGACCTCGGCGGCGCCCCGCTCGAGGAGGTCGTCCGTGAGATCAGCGACGTGGCCGACGCGTGCCTGGCGGCCGCGGTCGACCTGAGCGCGCCGCCGCCGGGGTTCGCGGTGATCGGTCTGGGCAAGCTCGGCGGGCGCGAGCTGAACTTCGCGAGCGACGTCGATCTGCTGTTCGTCCACGGCGACCCCGGCCCTGAGACCCAGGGCGTCGCCGAGGAGGCCGTCGGGCGGCTGATGCGCCTGCTCGCCGAGCCGACCGCGGACGGCCTGGCCCTGCGGGTGGACCCGGCGCTGCGGCCGGGCGGGCGCGCGGGCGCGCTCAGCCGGTCGCTCGAGGCGACGCTCGCCTACTACGAGCGGGGCTCGGCGACGTGGGAACGCCAGGCGATGCTGAAGGCGCGGCCCGTCGCGGGCGATCCGGATCTCGGGGCCGCGTTCGTCGACGGCGTGGCGCCGTTCGTGTACCCCGAGCACCTGGCGCCGGCCGCGATCGACGAGGTCCGTCGGACGAAGGTCCGATTGGAGGAGTACATCCGTCAGCGCGGCAAGGAGTTCGTGGAGGTCAAGCGGGGGCGGGGCGGGATCCGCGACGTGGAGTTCGCGGTGCAGCTGCTCCAGATCGTGCACGGGCGCCGCGACCCGGGACTTCGGTCCGCGAACACCCTGCTCGCGCTCGGAGCCCTCGCGAGCGACGGGTACGTGGCCCAGCCCGACGCCGAGGCGATGGCCGAGGCCTACCGGTTCCTCCGGCGCCTGGAGCACCGGTTGCAGATCGTGCGCGACCTGCAGACGCACGACCTCCCGTCGGACGTCGGCGCGCGTCGGACGCTCGCTCGCTCGCTGGGCCTGCCCGACGCCGCCGCGCTGCAGGTCGAGTACGACCGCTGGACCGGTCTGGTCCGCGAGATCCACGAGCGCCTGTTCTACCGGCCGCTCCTGGAGGCCTTCGCGGGCCCGACCGCGCCACGACCGGGCCGCGACCGGGCCGCCACGGAGGAGCTGCTCGAGGGGTTGGGATTCGCGCAGCCCGGGCGGTCCTACGAGGTGCTGGAACGTCTCGTCGGGGCGCCGACGCGCCTGGCGAAGGTGCTCGGCCACCTGTTCCCCGTGATGGCGCCGGCCCTCGCGCTGGCCGCCGACCCCGACGCCGCGCTCGTCCGTCTCGAGCGGGTCGCCGACGCCCTGGGCGACCGCCCCGGTCCGGCGGATGCGCTGGCCGCCGACCCGGCGGCCGCGCGCCGGCTCGCGCACCTGGTCGGCGCGAGCCGCTTCGCCACCGACCTGGTCGTGGCCGACCCCGAGCGGATCCGGGTGCTCGCCGATCGCGCGATCTCCGTCGACGACGTGGGCGGACAGCTCGTGCGGGTCGTCGGCCGCTACGCGGCGCGCGAGCTCTCGGCGCGCGACACGGGCGACGCACTCGCCGACGTGGCGGACCGCGTCGTCCGCGACGCGGTCGAGGCCGTCGCGCCCGACCTGCCGCTCTCGGTGATCGGGATGGGCAAGCTGGGTGCGCGGGAGCTGAGCTTCGCGAGCGACCTCGACGTGGTGTTCGTGTACGAGGGGGAGGGTCCCGACGATCAACGCCGTGCCGTCGAGCTGGCCGAAGCGGTGATGCGCCATGTCCGCGACGCGGGGTGGGAGATCGACGCCGACCTCCGCCCCGAGGGCCGCAACGGCCCCCTCGCCCGCTCGCTGGCCGGGTTCCTCGAGTACTGGGAGCGCTACGCGGAGCTGTGGGAGGTCCAGGCCTTGCTGCGGGTACGGCCCTCGGCCGGCGACGAAGCCCTCGGCCGGCGGTTCGTCGCCGCCGCCCACGATCTCGCGTTCCGCCCCGGGGGGATCACGATCGACGAGGTCGTCCAGATCCGCAGGATGCGCGAGCGGATCGAGCGGGAGCGTGTGAAGCCGCCCGAGGCGACGAAGTTCCACTTCAAGCTCGGTCACGGGTCGCTCGCCGACGTGCAGTTCACCGTCGAGACGCTGCTCCTGCTGCACGGCGGGGACCACCCGGAGATCCGGACGCCGAGGACCCTCGAGGCGATCGAGCGCCTGGCCGAGGGACGGCTGATCGAGGGATCGGTCGCCCGTGAGCTCGGCGAGGCGTTCTCGACGCTCACCGATGTCAAGGACGCCCTCGAGGTCGACCGGCGCGTGCACGCCGAGGCCGTACCGGCGAGCCCCGAGGAGCAGACGGCCCTCGCGCGGCGCCTCGGGTACGAGGAGTACCCGCGGCAGACGTTCCTCGACGACTACCTGCGCATCACGCGTCGCTGTCGCCGGGCGATGGAGCGCGTGTTCGCCGAAGCGCTCGCCTGAGCCCGTGCGCGGGCCGCCGGCGAGGTCGATATCGTTCGGGACATGAGCGAGCGCCCGACCGCTCTCGTCACCGGGGCATCGTCCGGGTTCGGTGCGGAGTTCGTGCGGCTGCTGGCATCCGAGGGGTACGACGTGGTGCTCGTGGCTCGGTCGGGGCAGGCGATGGAGGGCCTCGCCCAGTACGTGGAGGAGCGCCACGGGGTCGAGGCGACCGTGATCGTCAAGGATCTCGGGGCGCCGGGCGCGGCGCGCGCGGTGATGCAGAACCTCCGCCAGCGTCACCACGACCGGATCGACGTGCTCGTCAACAGCGCCGGGTTCACGCAGTTCGGTCCGTTCGTCGACCTCGATGAGGCCGGGATGGTCGAGCTCCTCGGGGTGAACGTGGTCGCCGTGGCCCATCTGACGCGCCTCGTGCTGCCGGGCATGGTCGAGCGCCGGAGCGGGATCATCGTGAACCTCTCGTCGAACGCCGCGTTCCAGCCCGGTCCGCTGATGGCCAGCTACTACGCGTCGAAGGCCTTCGTCCTGAGCCTGTCGCTCGCGCTCACCGAGGAGGTGCGGGGCACGGGCGTCACCGTGACCGCCCTGTGCCCGGGGCCGACCCGCACGCGGTTCCAGCAGCGCGGCGCGATGGAGGACTCGGGGCTGGTCCGCGGACGGAGGCTGCCGACGGCCGACGACGTCGTGCGCTGGGGGTGGAAGCAGGCGAGAGCGGGGCGTCCGCTCGCGGTCCACGGCGCGAAGTGGCGCTCTTTCGCGTTCGGCACGCGGTTCGTCCCGCGCAGCACCGCGGCCCGGATGGTGATGCGCGCACAGTCCAAGGTCGAAGGATGACGAAGGGCGGGCCCGGAACGGGCCCGCCCCTCGACGCCGTGCGTCAGCCTCGACGCGTCACACGTCGTAGTACAGGCTGAACTCGTAGGGGTGCGGCCGCAGGCGCACCGCGTCGCGCTCCTCGAGCCGCTTGTAGTCGATCCAGGTGTCGATCACGTCCTGCGTGAACACCCCGCCCTCCAGCAGCCACTGGTGGTCGGCCTCGAGCGCGTCGAGCACCTCGTCCAGGTCGCCGGGCACCTGCTTGACGTTCGCCTTCTCCTCGGGCGGGAGGTCGTACAGGTCCTTGTCGATCGGCTCCGGCGGCTCGATCTTGTTCTTGATGCCGTCGATCCCGGCCATCAGCATCGCGCTGAACGCGATGTAGGGGTTGCAGCTGGGGTCGGGGGTGCGGAACTCGATCCGCTTCGCCTTCGGGCTCTGCCCGCCGACCGGGATGCGGATGCAGGCGCTGCGGTTCCGCTGGCTGTACACCAGGTTGATCGGCGCCTCGTACCCGGGCACGAGCCGGCGGTACGAGTTCGTCGTCGGGTTCGTGAACGCGAGCAGCGCCGGCGCGTGCGCGATCAGCCCGCCGATGTACCAGCGCGCGAGGTCGCTGATCCCGCCGTAGTTCACCTCGTCCCAGAACAGGGGCTCGCCGCCGGTCCACAGGCTCTGGTGGGTGTGCATCCCCGAGCCGTTGTCCATGAACAGCGGCTTCGGCATGAACGTCACGGACTTGCCGGCCTGGTACGCCGTGTTCTTGACGACGTACTTGTACTTCATGACGTTGTCGGCGGTCGTGAGCAGCGTGTCGTAGCGCATGTCGATCTCGGCCTGGCCCGCGGTGCCGACCTCGTGATGGTGCACCTCGATCGTGAGCCCCACCTTCTCGAGGTTCAGCACCATGTCGGTGCGCAGGTCCTGGTACTTGTCCATCGGCGGCAGCGCGAAGTAGCCGCCCTTGTACCGGGGCTTGTAGCCGAGGTTCCCGCCCACCTCCTCGGAGCCGGTCTTCCATGCCCCGGCCACCGAGTCGATGTGGTAGTACCCCTCCCACTGCGACTGGTCGTAGCGGATCGAGTCGAAGATGTAGAACTCCGCCTCCGGCCCCCAGAACGACTCGTCGGCGATCCCCGTCTGCTTCAGGTACAGCTCGGCCTTCCGAGCGATGTTGCGCGGGTCGCGGCTGTAGTCCTCGCCGGTGATCGGGTCCTTCACGAAGCACGTGATGTTCAGCGTCGGGTGCTTCGTGAACGGGTCGATGTAGGCGGTGTTCGGGTCGAGCTCCAGGAGCATGTCGGACTCCTGGATCTCCTGGAAGCCACGGACGGAGCTGCCGTCGAAAGGCTGGCCCTCGGCGAACTTCTCCTCGGTGAGCTGGTGGATCGGCACGGACAGGTGCTGGACCTGACCCGGCAGGTCGGTGAAGCGGAAGTCCACGATCTGGACCCCGGCCTCCTTCGCCATCGCGATGACGTCCTTCGGCGTCGCCACGTATCTCCTCCCCTTCGTCGCTCGGCAGACCCGCAAAGGGTAGGAGTCGGACCGGCGGGTTCCGTTACCGCGGCGTTAACTCTGGGTAACGACGAACCACTTCCGTTCACCAGGACGGCTCGTCCGCGGATCGTCACCGTCCCAACACCCTCGGGGTTCTGGGGTCCTTTGGGGACTACACCTACGACGCCGGGTCGAACCGCACCGGGGCGGAACCGCACCGGCGCCAAGGAGTCGGTCACCTCGAGCGGCTCGGTGGTGGCGGACTGGACCACGACCTTCGACGCGGCGGGCCTGGCGACCCGGACCGACAACGCCGTCGGCGGCGAGCGCATCAACTACTCGTACGACCCCGCCGGTATCACCCTGGTCTCGGAGGACTCGACCACCGTGAGCGCGAACGACCGCGCCTACACCTACGACGCGTTCTCACGGCTCACCTGCGCGAAGACCGGCGCCACGACCTGCGGCACCACGGCGGCCGCCACCCGGGTCACCTACGCCCCCGACGCCTTCGACCGGACGTTCCGCCGCACCTTGAACAAGACCGCGACCGATCAGATCTACCGGGGGATCACCGAGCAGCTCGTGAAGGCGGGCACCACGACCTACGCCACCGGGGCCACCGGAGCCCTGCTCGGGCAGAAGGTCGGCACCGCCGCCGCCTCCTACTACCTGCGAGATCCCCACGGCGATACGGTGGTGATCGTGTCCACCACCGCGGCCAACCAGGGCACCACCGCCTTCGACCCCTGGGGCCGGGTGCTCGGGGTCTCGGGCACCCAGGCGATATTCGGGTTCCAGTCCGATGCCACCGATCCGCTCACGAAGGCCGTCGACATGGGCACCCGCTGGTACGCCCCGTCCCGGGGTGCCTTCTCCACCCGTGACGTGGTGTTCGGCTCGCTCACGAGCCCGATCGGCATGAACCAGTGGCTCTACGCCGGGGCGAACCCGCTCACGATGCACGACCCCACCGGGATGCGCACCGAGCAGTGCACCGGCAGCTGTGACTCGACCACCGAGCAGCGCAACGCCACCGCGTACTCCCAGCACTCCGCTGGCTCCACCTGGGAGGACTCTTACGAGGTCGCGTTCCGTGTCGTGTTGCCACCTGCGCCCACCTACCTCGTGGAGAAGATGAAGTTCACCGATCCGTCGATGCGACCTGACCATGACGGGGGGTTCATCACTGAAGGGTTCGAGACCCGACGGGACGCCGTGCGCGCGTGCATGGACGAGCGGGGGTACGCGACGCGAGAGGACTGCGATGGCTACCAGGATCTCCAGGCCCTGAATGATTCCTACGAGCCCCTGATCGGCTCCGACGCCTATTGGGACAGCGTCTTCGCATTCAGTCTCAAGAACTCGGTGAAGTCGCTCCAGCTCGTGGGCCTATGGCCGACGGAGTCGATCGCCGTCGGGGGTGGGCTCGCCACGTACCGACGAGCTGCCCACCCTCTCGTCCCGTTCGGGGCCGGCGGAGCGGTCCACCAAGTGTGGCAGGACCGGCACACGGACATGCCATGGACGAAACGGGTCGCGCGCGCCGGTGTCGCGGCTGCTGGGTACGCGGTCGTCGGTCAGGCGAGCATCGCTGCTTTCGTGGCCTGCGCTCGATTCGGAGTGTCGCCCATCGCGTGCTCAGCCACCGTGTCGATCGGGGGTGGCTATCTATGGGAGCACGAGGCTGAGCCTGTGGTCTTTCGATCTCTCGGCCTGGAGGCGTAGTCAGATGCCGCTTCCCGAGGCTGATCGTCGCATCCTTCGGTCGGCGATCGTCCCATTGACCGCCCTCGTTGTGCTGAGCGCCATCGGAGTGGCAGATAGCACCTCCGCGGGAGGAGCCGCGGTCGCGGTCGGTCTCGGGTTGCTCGCGGCGCTGGTCGCCAGCGCGATCGTCCGTGCATTCCGTCGCGCGAGACCAGCGAAGCACTCTGTGCCAGCGGAACTGGGTTGGCGACCGATCCTAGGGGGGTGGATCGGGATCTCGCTCGTCTGGGCATTCGGCTCTCGCATGGCGACCGTAGCCAGTGCCCTCGTCCTACTGGGGGCCGCGGTCGCGCTCATGACGTTTCCGTTCATCGCACTCATCGTCATGCGCGGATCTCGCGGTGATGGCTCGTCGGATGGACTGGGCTAGCCTCGATCCATCAGCCCCGACGCCTTCGACCGGACGTTCCGCCGGACCTTGAACAAGACCGCGACCGATCAGATCTACCGGGGGATCACCGAGCAGCTCGTGAAGGCGGGCACCACGACCTACGCCACCGGGGCCACCGGAGCCCCGCTCGGACAGAAGGTCGGCACCGCCGCCGCCTCCTACTACCTGCGAGATCCCCACGGCGATACCGTGGGGATCGTGTCCACCGCCGCGGTGAACCAGGGCACCACCGCCTTCGATCCTTACGGAGGGGTGCTCGGGGTCTCCGGCACCCAGGCGACGTTCGGGTTCCAATCCGATCTCACCGATCCGCTCACGAAGGCCGTCGACATGGGCACCCGCTGGTACGCCCCGTCCCGGGGTGCCTTCTCCACCCGTGACGTGCTGTTCGGGGACCCGTGGAGCCCACCGAGCCTGAACACATGGGGCTACGGGGGCGCGAACCCGAACGTGGTCCGGCCCCGTCGCGGGAGGTGACGGGGCCGGGTGCCGGGGGGTGGGGGATGGAGTTGGGTGTTACCAGGGGGACCGGTTCGCGCCGGCCGCTCGTCGCGCGCCCTCTCCGACGCGGGCGGCGACCGGCGCGAACCGCATGAACGAGGCAAGGAGCGCGAAACCGAGGGGGATGAGTCCCGTGAGGGGGACGAGCGTCACGCCCTTGGTGATCCCGTTCATGTCTGTGGTGTCGGCCCCGGGTGCCGTGTCGGCGCAGAGCCCGGACGGGTCATTTCGGGCATGGCCAGCGCGTGCTAGGTCGTGCGACCCCGGCCGAACGGCTCAGGCGTCCTCGGTCGCTCGGTACCCGACCCCGCGCACCGTCTCGATCAGGTGCTCGTACTCGACCCCGAGCTTGGCCCGCAGCCGTCGCACGTGCACGTCGACCGTCCGGGTCCCCCCGTAGAAGTCGTAGCCCCAGACCTCGCGCAGCAGCGCGGGGCGCGTGTACACGCGCCCGGGGTGCAGGGCCAGGAACCGGAGCAGCTCGAACTCCTTGAAGGTGAGGTCGAGAGACCGGCCGGCGGCGCTCACCCGGTACGTCTCGGTGTCGATCGACAGCGGTCCGAGCCGCACGACCGCCCCCTCTCCCGCGCCGGCGCGACGGCGGAGCATCGCGAGCCGCACGCGGAGCTCGGCCTCGGGCGCGCCGGGGAACACGAACTCGTCGGCGACCTCGTGCCACGGGTACCGCTCGAGGTGATCGCGGTCGACGATCACGACGGCCGGCACGCGGACGTCTCGGGACGCGAGCGCGGTCAGGACCGACCAGGCCTGACCGGGGTTCTCGGCGGCGTCGGCGATCACCGCGAAGGGCTCGAACGCGAGCACGTGGTCGAGGGCGACGACCGACAGCGGCTCGTGCTTCAGATCCGGGCGCAGCTCGGCGAGCGCGGGCAACGCGCGCTCGGGGGAACGATCGGACAGGAACGCCACGACGGCCATCGACGGGTCTCCACCTTAGCCGGTCGGCATCCGCGTCGGTACCCTTGACCTGCGATGACGTCGGTCCAGCAGCTCGTCTCCCACCGCTGGCGGGTGCCGTTCGAGGCCTACCTGCTCCGCACGGACGACGAGGTGCGGATCGCCGGGTCGCGCCTGGGGTCCGAGGACCGCGAGCGTCCCGCCGTGGTGATGGCGCACGGGCTGATGAGCTGGCACCGCAAGCCTCGGTTCGCGGTGTTCGCCGAGCTCCTGAGCCACTGGTTCGCGGTGTACCCCTTCGATCTGCGTGGCCACGGCGACAGCGGCGGCACCTCCGACTACGGCGGGGCCGAGATCCACGACGTCGAGGCCGTCGTGCGGCGTGCCCGCGCGGATGGGCACCGGACCGTCGTGACGCTCGGGACCTCGCTGGGGGCGATCGCCGCGATCCGCCACGGCGGGCTGATCGGTGGGGTTCAGGGGGTGGTCGCGATCAGCAGCCTCGCGTGGTGGGACTGGCGGGCGCAGGCCGATCCCAGCGTGCGGCAGCGGCTCGACGCGCAGATCTTGACCCCCGCCGGGCGCCGGGCGCTCCGCGCGGTCGGGATCAGGCTGCCGGCCGCATGGGAGGAGCCGGAGGCGCCGGTCGAGGTGATCGCGGAGATCGCGCCCGCGCCCGTCGTCGTCGTCCACGGTGAGGACGATCAGCTGTTCACCGCGGCCCACGCGCGGGCGCTGTACGAGGCGGCGAACGAACCACGCCACCTCCTGATCGGGTCCCGCTTCGGTCACGCCGAGACCGGGCTCACACCGCGGTTCGCGCAGCGGCTCGCCCGCGTGATCCACCAGGAACTGGGGCTCGCGTGGTCCGGGTGAGGTTGTTCGCCGCCTTGCGCGAGCTCGCGGCGACCTCGTCCACGGAGGCGGAGGGGCGCACGGCGGGGGAGGTCGCCGACGCGCTCGGGCGCGTCCACGGCGAGCGGTTCGCGCGGATCACGGCCGTGTCGTCGCTGGTGGTGAACGGCGAGCGCGCCGGCCGGGACACGCCGGTCGCCGACGGCGACGAGGTCGCGATCTTGCCGCCGGTCAGCGGGGGCTGAGCCCGCGGCCCCGGTCGACGGGTTCGCCGCCTCCGGCACGGTGTGCCATGCTGGTCCGCACGACATGCGCTTCCACCGCGTCCTCCTCGTCGTCAACCCGGTCGCCAGGACGGTGTCGAAACCCACCCTGGCCGTGATCGAGAAGGCCCTGTCGGCTGACTTCCGGTTGGAGGTCGCCGAGACGAAGGAGCGCGGTCACGCGAGCGAACTGGCCGCGCAGGCGGTCGACGACGGGATCGACCTGGTCGTCGTGTTCAGCGGCGACGGGACGATCAACGAGGCCGTGAACTCGCTCGCCGGGACCGACGTGGCCCTCGGGGTGCTCCCCGGCGGCGCCACGAACGTCCTGGTCCGGGCGCTCGCGCTGCCCACCGACCCCGTGGAGTGCACGGGCGTCCTGATCGCCAAGGCGCTGGACGACGAGGCCACGAAGCTCCACCTGGGCCGGGCCGACGGGCGGTACTTCGCGGTCAACTGCGGCGCCGGGATCGATGCGTCGGCGATGCGCCGCCTGGAGAAGAAGTACCCCGCGACGAAGGGCCGCTTCGACCGGGCGGCCTTCCGGGCCGTCGCCCGGGAGCTCCTGGTCGGCTACGCGGGGAAGTCGCCCGACCTCGAGGTACGGGTCGACGACGGCGAGCCTCTCCAGTCGCTGTCGGTGATGGTGGGTCGGACCGACCCCTACACGTTCTACAAGGAGCACGGGATCCGGATGACCCCGGACGCATCGCTCGAGACCGGGCTGGACCTGCTGTCGGTCCGCAAGCTCAGCCGACGCAACGTGCCGCGGATCGCCTGGCAGGTGTTCGGCTCCGCACGACACGTGCAGGGGCGCGACATCGACTACGTCCACGACGCCTCCCACATCCTCGTGACCTCCGCGACCCCGTTCCCCGTCCAGGTGGACGGAGACCCGATGGGCGACCATCTGCGCCTCGACGTCGAGCTGGCGCGCGAGGCCCTCTGGGTCGTGGCCTGACCCGCTCCCGTATCCTGAGCGGCGATACCCGACGGAAAGAAGGTCGATCCAGCATGTCCGACGCCAGCACGTATCCGATCGCGCCCCACGGCGGGACGCTCGTCAACCTGCTCGCCGCGCCCGACGCGGCGCAGGCCCTCGCCGACGAGGCCGCCAACCTGCCCAAGGTCGTCGTGAACGAGCGCGAGCTCTCCGACCTGGAGATGATCGCGACCGGCGCGCTCAGCCCGCTCACCGGGTTCCAGGGGGAGCGTGACTACCACAGCGTCCTGGAGACGATGCATCTGGCCGACGGGCTCGCGTGGGCGATCCCCGTGGTGCTCTCGGTCGACGACGAGACCCTCCATCGCGTGGGGACCGCGTCGTCGGTCGCGCTGTGCGCCGCCGAGGACGAGGCGCCCCTGGCGATCCTTCGCGTGAGCGGGAGCTTCCCGCGTGACAAGCAGAAGGAGTCGCTGTCGGTGTACCGCACCGACGATCTCGATCACCCCGGCGTGAAGGCCGTCCACGAGGCGGGCGACACGTGCCTGGCCGGCGAGCTCGAGGTGATCGCGCTGCCGCCGCACGACGACTTCACGAACTACCGGCTGAGCCCGGCCGAGACGCGCGCGGTGTTCAAGGAGCGCGGGTGGAGGACCGTGGTGGGGTTCCAGACGCGCAACCCGATCCACCGCGCCCATGAGTACATCCAGAAGTGCGCCCTCGAGATCGTCGACGGGTTGCTCGTGCACCCGCTGATGGGCGCCACGAAGGCCGACGACGTGCCGCCGGACGTGCGGATGCAGTGCTACGAGGCCCTGTTCGGCGGGTACTACCCGCGCGACCGGTCGATGATCAGCGTGTTCCCGGCCGCGATGCGCTACGCGGGGCCGCGCGAGGCGATCTGGCACGCGATCGCCCGCAAGAACTACGGGTGCACGCACTTCATCGTCGGGCGCGACCACGCGGGCGTGGGCAGCTACTACGGCACGTACGACGCGCAGAAGATCTTCGAGGAGTTCGAGCCCGGTGAGCTCGGCATCACGCCGCTGATGTTCGAGCACTCGTTCTGGTGCAACCGGTGCGAGGGGATGGGGTCGCCGAAGACCTGCCCGCACGAGGCCGACGACCGCGTGTCGCTGTCCGGCACGAAGGTCCGCGAGATGCTGGCGAACGGCGAGCGCCCGCCCCAGGAGTTCTCGCGCCCGGAGGTCGCCGACATCCTGATCGCGGCGATGCACCGCGACTGAGGGGACGTCGGGGGGTAGCATCCCGCCCGTGAGCGACGTAGCGGACCATCCGAAGAACCGCCGGGTCGACCGGGTCCTCGACGCGTCGTTCGTCGAGGGCCTGGACGGCCTGTCGCTGGAGGACCTGCGGGCTCGGCGCGACGATGCGCTGGCGGAGCGCGAGTACCTGTCGATGCTCCGGCGGCTGCTCCAGGGTCGCGCCGAGATCCTCGCGGCCGAGCTCGAGTCACGGGGCGACGACGCCGACCGCGCGCCGCTCGTCGAGCGGCTCACGGCGGTCCTGGCCGGCGACGACCACGCGACCACGTCGCGGGGGGAGTTCGTCCGGGTCAGCGTGCCGGAGGAGGAGATGCTCCTGGCCCGCCGCCGGGTCGAACGCATGGTCGCCGACGTCGGTCTGTCCGACCCGTCGGTCCTCGACGACGAGCGGCTCGCCGAGGTGGTCGAGACGCTCGCCGCCGAGGAGCAGGAGGTCTCCGCTTCGCGCCGCGCGGTGATCGACGTGCTCGACACCCTGCAGGACGAGCTGAAGCGCCGCTACCGCGAGGACCCGACGCTCGCGCTCCGGTAGCGCCCGTGCCGGCCGCGCCCCTCGCCCGCGTCGTCCGGTCCGGCCTCGAGGAATCGATCCATCTGGGCCACGTGGCGGTGTGCGACCCCACGGGGAAGCTCCTCGCGGCCGCCGGAGAGGCCGACCACCTCACGTTCGCTCGTTCGTGCATGAAGCCGGTCCAGGCGGCCGTGTCCCTCACCGCGATCGGGCTCGACGAGGACCTCCCCGATGAGCTCGTGGCGGTCGCGTGCGCGTCCCACGACGGGACGCCGGTGCACGTCCGCGCGGTCCGGGGGCTCCTGGCGCGGGCGGGGCTGAGCGAGGCCGATCTCCGCACGCCGGCCGATCGCCCGCTCGATCCCGAGGCAGCGGCCCGGGTTCGGACGCCCGCCCCCATCTTCCACAACTGTTCCGGCAAGCACGCCGCGATGCTGTTCGGATGCGTGCGACGTGGGTGGGCCACGCCCACCTACCGGTCGCGGTCGCATCCGTTGCAGCGCCGTGTGCTCGAGGCCGTCCGCGGTCTCACCGACGTCGACCCGCGGGTCGGGGTCGACGGGTGCGGGGTGCCGGTGCACGGGCTGCCCCTGCGGTCGATCGCCACGATGTTCGCGCGCCTGTCGCGATCCGACCCGTACGGAGCGCTCGCCCCGGGCATCACCAGGGCGCTCTCCGCGATGCGGGCCGCTCCCGAGCTGGTCGGGGGTCGCGACCGCGACGACACGAACGTGATGATCCACGTCCCCGGGATCGTGATGAAGGAAGGGGCGGAGGCGCTCGACTGCGCCGTGCACCTGCCCTCCGGGATCGGGGTGGCGGTGAAGGTCGCCGACGGCGGCTCCCGCGCCTGCGGGCCCGCGATGATCGCCGTGCTCGACCAGCTGGGTCTGGTCCCGGCGGACGCGCGTCGGGCCCTCGATCGCCACGCCCGTCCGGTCGTGACGGGCGGCGGACGACCCGTGGGCCACGTCGAGCCCGCCGTCACGCTGCGGGGGCGGGGTCGTCGCGCCCCGTGAACCGGTGGCATCGGAACGCGGAACCCGCCGTACCATCGTCACGACGGCCCATGCGGGCCGACGCCCGTGACATGAGGCCCGTGACATGAGGAACGACCCGTGACGAACGACACCCCACGTGTGGCCGTGCTGTCCGTCCACACGTCGCCGATCGACCAGCCCGGCGTGGGCGACTCGGGCGGGATGAACGTGTACATCCGCGCGGTGGCGGAGCGCCTCGCCCGCGACGGGATCGAGGTCGATCTGTTCACGCGGTGCCGCGGCGGCGCGGACCACGAGACGAAGGAGCTGTCGTCTCACGTCCGCGTGATCAGCGTGAAGGCGGGCCCGTGCGCTCCGATCCCGAAGGGCGATCTCCCGCGGTTCCTGCCGGAGTTCCTGGGCGGGATGATCCGGGAGGCGAAGGCCGAGGGGCGCGGCTACGACATCGTCCACAGCCACTACTGGTTGTCGGGCTGGGTCGGGCGTGCGGCGCGCGAGCTGTGGGGGGCCCCGTTGGTGGCGTCGTTCCATACCCTCGGCAAGGTCAAGAACTATTCGCTCGCGCGGGGTGAGGAACCCGAGCCGCAGGTCAGGCTCGACGGCGAGCGGCGCATCATCGCGGAGGCGGATCGCATCCTCGCTCCCACGCCGGCCGAAGCGGGCCAGCTCGTCGGGCTGTATCGAGCCGACCCGAGCCGCGTGCGGCTCGTGCCGCCGGGGGTCGACGCGTCCGTGTTCACCCCGCGGCCACGCGTGGCCGCGCAGGAGCGTCTCCACCTCGCGGGGCTTCGGCTCGCTCTGTACGTGGGGCGGCTGCAGCCGCACAAGGGGCCCGATGTCGCGATCCGCACGGTCGCCGAGGCGGTGGCCCGAGATCCGGACGCCACGCAGCACCTGCAGCTCGCGATCGTCGGAGGACCGAGCGGCGGCGACGGGGGGGAGGTCGCTCGGCTGATGGAGCTCGCGATGACGCTCGGCGTCGCCGACCGGGTGATGCTCTTCCCGCCCCAGCCCCAGGAGCGCCTGGCCGACTTCTACGCCGCGGCCGACGTCGTGCTGGTCCCGTCGAGGTCCGAGTCGTTCGGTCTGGTCGCCCTCGAGGCCGGCGCGTGCGGGACCCCGGTGGTCGCCGCGGCCGTGGGGGGGCTGCGCTACGTGGTGGACGACGGCGTCACGGGCACGCTCGTCGAGGGCCACGACCCGACCGACCATGCGGCGGCCCTCCTGGACGTGCTCCGCGATCCTGCCCGGCAATCGGCGCTCGGCGCTGCGGCGGCCCGCCACGCCCTGCATCTCACGTGGGACGTCACGGCCCGTGAGGTCCGTCACGTCTACGGGGAACTCCTGCAGCACCGCTGACCTGCGAAGACGCTGCGCGTCCACCCGCAGGTCACCGTTTTGTCACTCTTTCTCCCGAGCCTGTGACCTGCGCATATGCCCTCTGACCTGCGGAGATGAGGGCTTGACCACCCCCTACGACCGCCGATACATTCCGCCTCGCTCCGAGCGGTCCGAGTGACCGAGACGGGGAGACCGGACGAAGCGCCACGCCGGATCGGAGGGCCGCAAGGCCAGCCGGGAAGGCAGCGGGACCGACCGGCCGGCGGCAACGTCGGATGATCGGGACCGGGGCGCGGGGCGACGGAACGCCGGGAGGCCGCAAGGTCACCCGGCCGAAGGAGCCCCACCGTCGGGGAAGGTCGCAAGGCCGGAACCGGCGGGCCCGCCGGAAGCGCCGCGAGGCGCCGAAGGTGGGGTCCGTCGCCGGGGAACGCGAACCGGGCCGCGAGGCCGGGAGCGCGAACCCCGACGGGGACCTCGGGCGGCGGCAACGTCGTCGGGGGAACCCGAGGCGGCGAAGGCGGATCCGAGCGCCGCGAGGCGAGCGGGACCGTCGGCGGTCCGGACCCTCGCCGACGAGGACGTGAGGGTCGCTCGGAGCACTTGAGCCCGAGGGGCTGAAGGAGGCCTTCTGCTTCGGTGGAAGGCGAGCCGGAGGTCCCTCGGGCTCAACTATGTCCGGACCCCCGCGTGCGGACCCCCGCGTCCGTGACCTCACCCCCGCCACCGCCGATCCCGGCTCCCGGTGCGATACCGTGCGACCGTGGGAACGGCGCGGAGCCGGCGGGCGGCGGAAGCCGAGGAGCGACGGGACCGGATCGTGCTCGCCGCGATGCAGCACTTCGCGCAGCACGGGTTCCGAGGGACCCGCGTCGAGGACATCGCGCACGACGTCGGTGTCGCGAAAGGGACGGTCTTCCTCGATTTCGGGTCGAAGGAGGGGCTGTTCCTCGCGGCCTACCAGCGGGCGGTGCAGATGCTGCCGGCATGGCTCTCGGCGCCCGAGGACGTCGTCGAGCAGGGGTTCTGGGCGACGCTCGACTGGTGGCTCCAGCGCACCGAGGAGTTCGTCAACTCCGACCCGGTCCCGAACCGGATCGCGGTGATCGGCCGCTACGACGCGGGCCTGGGGCTGCGTCGGCCGATCGATCGCTTCATGCGGAGCGAGGACCCGTACGGGACCCTGGAGTTCGTGGAGTACGGGGTCCGGCGCGGTGAGGTCCGTGACGACGTCGACGCGGAGATGCTCGCGTCGATGCTCGACTGGCTCGCCGAGCGGTTCCAGGACGCGCTCGTGTCCGAGGAGCTCGACCCGGGGCTGATCCATCGCCAGCCCGAACGTCGTGGCATGCGGATCAAGGAGTTCGTCGAGATCCTCCGCGAGGGGATCGCCGCCCACCCGGTGGAGTGAGCCGCGCCTACACTGCCGGGCATGTCCGACACCCTCGACACGGCGTTCCGGCGGCTGCTGGTCGAGGCGTCGGGGCACCCGTGGGCACGTCGGTTCGTGACGGGGACGCGGATCGGGCAGGCGGTCGCCGGACGATTCGTCGCCGGCGAGACCCTCAGGCAGGCGATGGAGGTCGCCCGGGCCCTCGACCGTCAGCGGATTACGGCGATGCTCGACCACCTCGGGGAGAACGTCGAGACGCCCGCGCACGCCGAGGCGGCGCGCGACGACTACCTCGCCGCGCTCTCGGCCCTCGAACGGGCGCCGGAGCTCGATGCCGCGGTCTCGGTGAAGCTCACCCAGCTCGGGCTCGACCGTTCGATCGACGCATGCCTCGACAACCTCGGTCGGATCCTCGACGTCGCCGACGCCCAGGGGACGGTCGTGATGATCGACATGGAGAGCCATGTGTACGTCGACGCGACGCTCGAGGTGCTGCACCGGGCGATCGAACGGTCGCCACGGGTGGGGGTCGCGGTCCAGTCGTACCTGCGCCGCAGCGAGCGTGACGTCTTCGACCTGCCACCCGGCTGCCGCGTGCGGCTGGTGAAGGGTGCCTACCTGGAGCCACCGGAGATCGTGTACGTCGACAAGGACGACGTCGACGCGGCGTACGCGCGGCTCTTCATGACGCTGCTCGCGCGCGGCCATGCGGTCGACGTCGCGACCCACGACCCGCACCTGATCGAGGGGGTGCGCTCGCGGGTCGACGCGCTCGAGGACGGCTGGTCGCGGGTCGAGTTCCAGATGCTGTACGGTGTCCGCCGCGACCTGCAGGTCTCGCTCGCGGGCCGCGGCTATCCCGTCCGCGTCTACATCCCGTACGGCACCGAGTGGTATCCGTACCTCACGCGGCGGATGGCCGAGCGCCCGGCGAACCTGTGGTTCTTCGTCTCGAACCTGGTGAGGATGCGATGAGCAGGAACGTGGCCCTCCTGGGCGGCGGCAAGATGGGCGAGGCCCTGATCTCGGGGCTGATCCGCTCCGGCGGCCGCACGCCCGACGAACTGATGGTGACCGCGCGCCGCGACGAGCGGGCCCGGGAGCTGTCCGGCAAGTACGGGATCGCGTCGACGCTCGACAACGCCGAGGCTGCGCGATGGGCGAACGTGCTGGTCCTGATGGCGAAGCCGCAGGACATGGAGACGCTGCTCGGGCAGATCACGGAGCACGTGACGACCGACGACCTCGTGATCAGCTTCGCCGCGGGGATCCGGACGTCGTTCGTGGAGAAGCACCTGCCGAACGGGATCCCGGTGGTGCGCGTGATGTCGAACGTCCCCGTGATGGTCGACGAGGCGATGTCGGTCGTCGCGGCGGGCAGACATGCGGCCGAGGAGCATCTGGCGATCGCCGAGGAACTGCTGGGCTACGTGGGCAAGGTCCTCAGGCTGAAGGAGACGCATCTCGACGCCGTCACCGCCACGAGCGGGAGCGGCCCCGCCTATTTCTTCCTGCTCGCCGAGGCGATGATCGAGGCCTGCATCCTGCTGGGCCTGTCGCGCGACGTGGCGACGGACCTGATCATCCAGACGATGCTCGGATCGGCCAAGATGCTGCGCGACACCGGCAAGCATCCGGTGGAGCTGCGCGAGATGGTGACCTCGCCCGGAGGGACCACGATCTCGGCGATCCGCCACCTGGAGGAGGCCGGCGTCCGCGCGGCCTTCCTGAACGCGATCGACGCCGCCAGGAAGCGCAGCGAGGAGCTCGCGCAAGGCGGCGACGAGGACGACGACTGATCCCTGGAAAGGACGACGAGCGACATGGGCCGTGGAGACCTCAAGAAGGTGCGGAGTTCGAAGGACCGTCAGCGCAAGGTGAAGGACCGCGCGAAGCGCCGGGCCGCCGAGGCGGGAGCGACCCGAAAGGCCGCCAAGAAGAAGTAGGCGCGCGGCCTCAGGCCGCCTTCGCGATCCGGTTCCGAAGCGTCCCGATCCCCTCGGCCGCGAGTTCGACGAGGACGCCGGGCCACAGGCGTCGCTCGTCGTGAACGGCGCCAGCGCGAGCGCGTCGCCTCGCTCGAGGGTCGCGACGTGCGACGTCTCGGAGATCATCACGAGCAGGCTCGCGGCGGCCCCGTTGAGGTTCCCCTTCGACACCGCGTCGCCGTCGACCTTCACCTGCACGTACATCGTCTGCGGATCGAGCTCGTCGACCGTGACGACGCACGGGCCGATCGCGATCGGGACACCCTCGGCCGTCGACACCGGGGCGCCGCTCGCGTCGCGGGCCGTCCAGTCGCTGACCAGCGTGTAGCCGAAGATGTGACGCCCGATGTCCTCGGGCTCCACCCGCCGAGCCTCGAGGCCGAGCACCGCCGCGATCTTCGGCTCGTACTCGAGCCACGCCGCGCCGTCGGGCCACGGAACGTCCTGTTCCGGTCCGACGAGACGGCGCTCGACGTCGGAAGACCCCGGCGACAGGAGCGAGGTCGGGAACAGCGGGGTGAGGATCCTCGGTTCGCGCACCCGCCACGCGTGCACGTCGGGATCCGCGGCCGCGGCGCGGGCGGCGTCCATGACGGTGCCTCGGCTGCTCGAGACGAGACCCTCGAGCGTGGTAGGGAAGGCCGGGTGCCCGACGGCGTCGGGCAGATCGACCACCTCACCCTCGACGATCGCACCCAGGCGCCGCTGCCCCCCGCGGTCGTAGGTGACGAGCCTCATAGTGGGACCCGAACGGTACCCCCGGTCGACGCCGGAATCACGCAGCCGAACGTCGGTTTTCCGGCCCACATCGCTCCGTTCATCCCGGAGTCACCCAGCGGCCCACAAACCGCCTCTGACCTGCACTTCCGCCCACGTCACCGGGGGTCATCCGAGCATGGGCGAGCCCGGGAGCGAACGGATAGCATGGCGGCTTGCGCGGGGAGATCGCGCGGGTCACGAGCAGGGAGGCGACGTCTCATGGCAGAAGGCTTCCGCATCACCTACGCCACGATGTCCGCGGACAACGCAGAGCTCCACACCGCCTACGACGAGGGGATCGAGCAGGCGAAGGCCGAGCTGGGGAAGACGATCCCGATCGTCGTCAACGGTGAGGAACGGGCGGGTGAGGGCACCTACGAGCTCCGCTCACCGATCGATCAGGACATCCTGCTCGCGAACATCTCGATGGGCACCCGCGCGGATGCCGAGGACGCGATCGCCGCGGCCAAGGCGGCCGCCCTCGAGTGGGACCGGATCGGGTGGCAGAAGCGCGTCGAGATCATCAACAGGGCCGCCGACCTCATCAGCGAGCGACGGTTCGTGTTGTCCGCCCTGATGGCGATGGAGGTGGGCAAGAACCGCCTCGAGGCTCTCGGCGACGTCGAGGAGACCGCCGACCTGATGCGCTGGAACGCGAAGGCGGTCGCGGACCACGACGGGTTCCGCGTCCCCATGCAGGCGATGGGCGCCGCCGGCGACTACTACGACGTGATGCGCCCGTACGGCGTGTGGGCCGTGATCAGCCCGTTCAACTTCCCGATGGCGCTGTCGGGCGGGCCGTCCTCGGGCGCGCTCGTCGCCGGCAACTGCGTGGTCCTGAAGCCTGCCCACCAGGGCGCGCTGCTCGGCTACAAGCTCTACGAGATCTACCGTGACGCCGGCGTCCCCGCCGGCGCGTTCCACTTCGTGCCGGGTCCCGGCTCGCAGGTCGGCGACGCGATCGTCCATCACCCCGACGTCGGCGGGATCACGTTCACGGGCTCCTACGAGGTCGGGATGTCGATCTACCGCTCGTTCGCGAGCGACTACCCGAAGCCCGTGATCTGCGAGATGGGCGGCAAGAACCCGACGATCGTCACGAAGAACGCCGACCTGGACAAGGCGACCGACGGCGTGATGCGCTCGGCCTTCGGCTTCGGCGGCCAGAAGTGCTCGGCGAACTCGCGCGTGTACGTCGAGCGCGAGGTCCACGACGACTTCGTCGCGATGCTGAAGGACAAGACCGAGAAGATCGCGGTCGGCAACCCGCTCGACAAGGACGTGTACCTCGGGCCCGTGATCAACGAGAACGCGGTCGCCACGTACGAGCGCGCGGTGGAAGAGGCGCGGAAGTCGGGCACCGTCGTCACCGGTGGTGAGCGGCTCACCGAGGGCGACATGGCGCGCGGCAACTACGTGGCGCCGACCGTCGTCGAGGTCCCGAAGGACAACTGGCTGTTCTCCGAGGAGCTGTTCGTCCCCTTCACGGCCGTGGCACCGGTCGACTCGCTCGACGAGGCGATCGAGCTGTCGAACGCATCGGAGTACGGCCTGACGGCCGGCTTCTACAGCGAGGACCAGGGCGAGATCGACGAGTGGCTCGACCGGATCCAGGCGGGCGTGATCTACGTGAACCGCCGCGCGGGCGCGACCACGGGCGCGTGGCCGGGCGTCCAGCCGTTCGGCGGCTGGAAGGGCTCGGGGACGACCGGCAAGGCCGGTGGCGGCCCGTACTACGTGACCCAGTACATGCGCGAGCAGTCGAGGACGGTGATCGAGGAGTGACGATCTCGGAGGAGAAACTCAGCTACGACCAGCTCGCGGCGAAGTCGCGACCGGAGCTCGTCACGGAGGTCCCCGGACCGGCGGCGCGAGCCGCGATCGAGCTCGACTCGCGCGTCACGAGCCCCTCGCTGCCCCGCGCGTACCCGTTCGTGGCCAGGCGCGGCGCCGGGTCCATGATCGAGGACGTCGACGGGAACGTGTTCCTCGACATGAACGCCGGGATCGCCGTGACCTCTACGGGCCACAGCCACCCCCGCGTGGTCGAGGCGATCCAGCGTCAGGCCGAGGACCTGCTGCACTACTCGGCGAGCGACTTCTACCTCCCGATGTACGCGGAGGTCTGTGAGCAGCTCGACGAGATGACGCCGGTGCGCGGTCCGGCGCGCTCGTTCCTGACGAACTCCGGGACCGAAGCCGTCGAGGCGGCGATCAAGCTCGCTCGGTACAAGACCGGTCGCCAGTACCTGATCGGGATGTACGAGTCGTTCCACGGGCGCTCGATGGGCAGCGTCACGATCACCGCCAGCAAGGCGAAGTACCGGGCCCATTTCGGGCCGATGCTGCCGTCCGTGTACCACTCGTTCTTCGGGGATTTCGATCACATCGAGAAGGTCCTGTTCAAGCGGCTCGTGGCGCCCGACGAGGTCGCGGCGATCATCGTGGAGTCGTGGCTCGGCGAGGGCGGCTACATGCTTCCGCCCGAGGGTTGGTTCACCTACCTCCGGGAGCTCTGCGACCAGCACGGGATCTTGCTGATCTGCGACGAGGTGCAGAGCGGCATGGGCCGCAGCGGGAAGGTGTGGGCGTTCGAGCACGAGGGGATCCACCCGGACATCGTGATCTCGGGCAAGGGCATCGCGAGCGGCCTGCCGCTGGGCGCGATGATCGCTCGAAACGACCTGATGTCGTGGGAGATGGGAGCGCACGGCTCCACCTACGGCGGGAGCCCGCTCTCGTGCGCCGCCGCGCTCGCGACGTTCGAGGTGATGAGCGACGAGGACCTGCTGGGCAACGCGAACCGGGTCGGCGAGCAGCTCCTGAGCGGTCTGCGGACGATCCAGACGAGCCATCCGCTGATCAAGGACGTGCGCGGCAAGGCGTTGTGGATCGGTCTGGGCTTCGAGGACGGGGCGACCGCGGAAGCCGTCGAGAAGGCGGCGTTCCGGCGGGGCCTCCTGATGCTCACCTGCGGCGACGACGCGATCCGCATGTCACCCCCGCTCGTGCTCCGCGAGGACCAGGTGGAGGCGGCGCTCGAGATCTTCGAGGAGGCCGTGATCGAGGTCGAGGCCGGCACGTAGGCACCACAGGCGGAAGGACGGTCCGATGGGCGTGAGCAAGGTCACGACGATGAAGGACGCCGTCCGGGAGCTGGTCCGCGACGGCGACACGGTGGCGATCGAGGGGTTCACGCACCTGATCTGCTTCGCCGCCGGCCACGAGATCGTCCGGCAGCGCAAGCGCGGCCTCACGCTCGCGCGGATGACCCCGGACGTGATCTACGACCAGATGGTGGCGGGCGGGGTCGCGGACAAGCTGATCTTCAGCTGGCTCGGGAACCCCGGGGTGGGGTCGCTCCACGCGATCCGCCGTCGGATCGAGGACCACGACCCGGGACCGCTCGAGATCGAGGAGTACTCCCACTTCGGGATGGTGTCGCGTTACGTGGCCGGCGCCTCGAACCTCCCGTTCTTCCCGATCCGCAGCTACTACGAGTCCGACATCCCCGGGGTGAACCCGAACATCGTGCCGATGACGTCTCCGTACGAGGACGGCACCGAGGTCTACGTGGTGCCGCCGCTGCAACCCGACGTCGCGATCGTGCACGCGCAGCGCGCCGACGAACACGGCGACGCGCAGATCTGGGGGCTGCTCGGCTGCCAGAAGGAGGCGGCGTTCGCGGCGAAGCGCGTGATCGTGGTCGTCGAGGAGGTCGTACCGGAGGCCACGATCCGGCGCGACCCGAACCGCACGGTGATCCCGAGCGCGGTCGTGGACGCGGTCGTGGAGGAGCCGTTCGCCTGTCACCCGAGCTTCACCCAGGGGTACTACGACCGTGACAACGCGTTCTACCTGGAGTGGGACCGGATCGCCCGGGATCCCGAGACCCTGGCGGCATGGCTCGACGAGTGGGTCTACGGCTTGGAGAACCACCGCGAGTACGTGGAGAAGTGGGGCGACGCCCATTGGGACGCGTTGCGACCCGACGAGGCATGGTCCGGCGAGGTCAACTACGGGAGGTACGCGTGAGCGACGTGACGCAGGACCTCGGCTATTCGAAGTCGGAGATCATGATCGCCGCGAGCGCTCGTCAGCTCGCCGGCGTGCGCAACTGCTTCGTCGGCGTGGGGCTCCCGAACATCGTGTGCAACCTCGCGCAGCGAACCGTGGCGCCCGAGCTGCAGCTCGTGTACGAGTCGGGCGTGTTCGGCGCCCGGCCCGAGCGGCTCCCGCTGTCGATCGGGGACCCGACGCTCGTCACCGGCGCCACCGCGGTGACGTCGATGTACGAGCTGTTCGCCTACTACCTCCAGGCGGGACTGATCGACGTCGCGTTCCTGGGCGGGGCGCAGATCGACCGGTTCGGGAACCTCAACACGACGGTGATCGGATCCTACGAGCAGCCGAAGGTGCGACTGCCGGGGTCCGGCGGCGCGTGCGAGATCGCGATCCATGCCCGGCAGATCCTGGTGATCATGCGGCAGGCGCAGCGTTCGTTCGTCGATCGGCTGCATTTCCGGACCTCGCCCGGGCACAGCGGGGACCCGGCGCACGACGCCGCGCGTGGCTGGAACGGGAGCGGCCCGACGAGCGTCGTCACCGACCTCGGGACCTACTCGTTCGACGAGGCGACCGGCGAGATGACCCTGATGACGCTGCACCCGGGGGTCACGCTCGACGACGTCCGCGCGAACATGGGCTGGGACCCGAGGGTGGCCGACGACCTCGGCGAGACGGTCCCCCCGACGGCGGACGAGCTCCGCCTGATCCGCGAGGACCTCGACCCCGGCGGCGCGTACACGAAGTAGCGTCCGGGGTATGGCAACCGCCGGCCCCCCCACGACATTCGACGACCCCGCCTGGTACGAGCCGCTCAAGGGTCCCGCCTGGTTCCTCGCACCCGCGAGGGAGGGGGCTCCGCGCGTCGTCGTCCGTCCCGATCCGGAAGTGCCGCCCGACGACGAGCTCGGACCGGCGCTGTTCGTCGGCGAGGCGATCCGGTTCTCGACCGACGCCCGCGTGGCGGTCCAGACGGGGGGCGAACGGGTCGCCTCGGACGCGGCCGCGCTCGTGGAGGTAGGACCCGTGACGACGGGGCCGGGCCGCTCGCTGCACGTCACGGTGCGGGATGCGCAGGGCGAGCGGCTCGGCGAGCAGCGAGCGTCGGCCGACGACGACGACGCGCTCGGCGCCGCGCTCGCGGGGCTCCCTTCGGGTCTGACGGGGATGCTCGCACCGCTCGGCGTCCGGGCGGTGTGGTCGACCGCGTTCCACGTACCTGCCGACGCTCGGGCGGTGGATGCCGTCCGAGCGCTCGGGGCGCTCGCACGCCTCCGGGCCCTGGGCGGGGCCCCGGAAGCCGGCGATCGTGGCGTCGGTCCGGCGGCCGACGCCGAGCTTCACGTCATGTCCCACGCGGTCGCGTCCCATCCGTCGCCCACGGTGGTCGCCGCGTTCATCGCCGGACTCGTGGTCGCGCGTGGTCTGGCTGGGTCGGGGTGGGGCTCCTTCCGGCTGCAGTCGAACGCGCTCGCCCAGCGGGCGACCGACCCCCGCGATCCGGTGTTCCGCCTTTCGGTCGTCTCCCTTCGGCTGTTCGGCGACACGGGAGAAGCGTCCGCCCGCGCCGCTCGGCTGATGCCCGACGGCGACCGTGAACTGCGGGCATGGCTGGCCCGTATCGGGGCGGTAGGGTGACCCCGTGAGCGACCGCGACGACGATCGCGACGACCGACCGACCCCGCCGGCTCGATCCCGGGACGAGCCCGAGCCGGACTGGGCCGAGGAGATCCGTCGGCTCCGGCGTGCGCGGGGCGACCGCCTTCGCAAGGTCTTCTCCGGCTTCGACGACGAACAGGAGGAACGGTGAGTCACGTCTTCCCACGGGTGCTGAACAGGGCGCTCCCCACGGCTGTGCACGCGGAAGGCGCGTGGATCACCGACGCCGACGGCACGCGCTACCTCGACGGGTCGGGTGGCGCGATCGTCGTGTCCCTCGGGCACGGCGACCCCGACCTGATCGCGGCCGCCGAGGCGCAGCTGCACCGGACGCAGTACGTGCACGGCACGATGTTCACGACGCAGGCCCTCGAGGACTACGCGGACGCGATCGCGGACGTCCTGCCCCTGGACGACGGACGGATCTATCCGGTCAGCGGGGGCTCTGAGGCGGTCGAGACGGCGATCAAGATGGCTCGGACCTATCACCTGGCCAGGGGGCAAGCCGGCCGGGTGACCGTGATCGGGCGGCGGTCCAGCTACCACGGGAACACGCTGGGCGCGCTCGACCTGAGCGGCAAGGAGCCCCTGCGCAAGCCCTACACACCGTGGCTGGGCCGCTTCGTCCACGCGCCGGCCGCCTACGAGTACCGGTGCGAGAACCCGTCGCACCCCGAAGGCTGCGGTGCCTGGCACGCGGCGGAGCTGCAGCGGATGATCGAGTCCTACGGCCCCGACACGATCGCGGCGTTCGTCGCCGAGCCGGTCGGCGGCGCCACGCTCGGCGCCGCCGTCCCCAGCGACGACTACTGGCCGGCGGTCGTCGAGGTCTGCCGTCGCTACGGGGTGCTCGTGATCGCCGACGAGGTGATGACCGGGCTCGGGCGCACCGGCCGTTGGTTCGGCGTCGACCATTGGGACGTACGTCCGGACATCATCACCGCCGGCAAGGGGACGACGAGCGGCTACGTGCCGTTCGGATACGCGGCGGCCTCCGCGGAGGTCTTCGATGCGATCGCGCAGAAGGGATTCGTCCACGGCTTCACCTGGTCGCACAACGGGCTCGGCGCCGCCGTCGCCCTCGCGACGTTCACGAAGCTCCGCGACGAGGGGCTCGTGGACCGATCCCGCGACCTGGGCGCCGCGATCCGGCGGCGACTGACCGAGGGACTCGCGGATGCCCCCACCGTGGGGGACGTGCGCGGCCTCGGGATGATGATCGGGATCGAGCTCGTCCGCGACCCCGAGACGAAGGAGCCGTTCCCGCGGGCGAAGGGCGTGACCGAACAGGTCGTCGCCGCGGCGCGCGAGGGCGGGTTGCTCCTGTACTCGTCGACGGGACACGCGGACGGGACGAACGGCGACCTCGTGATGCTGGGGCCGCCGTTCACCCTCACCGACGACGACGTGGACCACCTCGTCGAGGCGACCGTGGAGGCGGTACGGTCGGTGACGTGAGCGACCGCGTCGGGTTGGTGCTGGCCCCGCAGGCCCGGATCTACGACCACGGGCCCCAGCACCCGCTGCGCCCCGAGCGCGTCCTGTTCACCTGGGACCTGATCTCGGCGACCGGGCTCGACGCCCGCCCGAACGTCGCCGTGCTGGGTGCGGACGAGGCCGACGACGCGACGATCGGCATGGTCCACACCCACGACTTCATCGACGCCACCCGACGTGCGGGCGCCGGGGAGGAGGGGGACTGGGCCCGCTTCGGCTACGGACCGGGAGACAACCCGATCTTCGATCGGATGCACGAGGCCGGCGCACTCGTCGTCGGCGCGTCCGTCGAGGCCGCGCGGGCGGTCTGGGAAGGAGAGGTCGACCATGCCTTCAACGCCGCCGGAGGGCTGCACCACGCGATGCCGTCGCGGGCCTCGGGTTTCTGCGTCTACGACGATCCGGCCGTGGCGATCGCCTGGCTGCTCGCCCACGGTGCCGAACGGGTCGCGTACGTCGACGTCGACGTCCACCACGGCGACGGCGTCCAGCTGTCGTTCTGGAACGATCCTCGGGTCCTCACGATCTCGATCCACGAGCACGGCTTCCTCTTCCCGGGCACCGGTGACCTCTCCGAGCGCGGAGGACCGGACGCGCCCGACAGCGCGATCAACGTCCCGCTGCCCGCGTTCACGGGCGAGGACGCCTGGCTGGAGGCGTTCCGCGCCGTCGTGCCACCCGCGGTTCGTCGGTTCCGTCCCGACGCGCTCGTGACGCAGCTCGGCTGTGACACCCACCACTCCGATCCGCTCGCGCACCTGCTGCTGACGACCCGCGCGTACCGCGAGACGGCCAAGGAGCTGCATGCGCTGGCGCACGGAGCAGCGAACGGACGTTGGATCGCGACCGGTGGTGGCGGCTACCAGTGGGCGCGCGTCGTGCCCCGCGCCTGGACCCTGTACTTCGCCGAGATGGCCGGGGCCGAGCTGGACGACGCGCTCCCCGAGGGGTGGATCGAGCAGGTCGAGTTCCAACTACGAGCCGAGGTGCCGGTGACGTTCTCCGAGCCGGAGGTCGGTCCGGGCGGCGGAGACGACGACGCCCGCGCGATCGCGGCGATCGTCGGCGAGCGGGTGGCGAGCTGATGGCACGCACGAAGCTCGTCTGCACCCTCGGGCCGGCGAGCGCCACCCCAAAGCTGGTGGTGGGTCTCGTTCGCGCAGGCGCGACGGTGTTCCGGCTCAACTTCTCCCACGGGACGCCCGAGGACCACGCGCGGATGGTGACGCTGGTGCGAGGCGCCGAGTCGGAGGTCGGACGACCGCTGGCCGTGCTGGCCGATCTCCCCGGTCCGAAGGTCCGGTTGCGCGGGGTGGACCCCGATCCGTTCACGCTTCGCCCTGGTCAGCGGTTCGATCTTCGCCCCGACGGAGACGGCGACGCGCACGGGACTGGGACGACCTATCCCGGGTTGGCGGACGATCTGCTCGAGGGCGACCGGGTGCTGCTGGCCGACGGCGCGGTGGAGCTGACCGTCACCGGGTTCTCGGGCGCGACGGTACGGACCGAGTGCGTCCGGGGAGGGACGATCCACGGTCGACAGGGCGTGAACGTGCCCGCCGAGCGTCTCGGCCTGCCCGCGGTGACCGAGCGTGATCTCGAGGGGCTCGAGCGCGCCCAGGGACTGCGGGTCGACTTCGTCGCGCAGTCGTTCGTGCGGAGCCCGGACGACGTCGTCGAACTCCGGGCGGCGATGGGTGCCGCCACGATCCCGATCGTGGCGAAGATCGAGACCCGGCCGGCGGTGCAGGTCGTCGACCTCATCCTGGAGGAGGCCGACGCGCTGATGGTCGCCCGAGGCGATCTCGGGGTCGAGCTCCCGATGGAGGAGATCCCGCTGATCCAGAAGGACCTCCTGCGTCGCGCCCGGCTGGCGGGTCGACCGGTGATCGTCGCGACGCAGATGCTGGAATCGATGATCCACGCGCCCCGGCCGACGCGCGCGGAGGCGACCGACGTCGCCAACGCGGTCCTCGACGGGGCCGATGCCGTGATGCTGTCGGGTGAGACGGCCGTGGGCTCCTACCCGTTCGAGGCGGCCTCGGCCGCCACGACGATCGCGGCCCACGCGGAGGAGCACGGCGCGGGCTTCCGGGCACCGCCGCCCCCGTGCCACCACACCAGCGAGGGAGCGGCCGTCGCGCACGCCGTCGCGCACATCCCCTTCGCGGATCTCGGGGTCACCGCGATCACGTGCTACACGGAGACGGGACGGACCGCCCGGCTGCTGTCCGCTGAGCGGCCGTCGGTTCCGGTCTACGCGTTCGTCCCGCCCGAAGAGGTCCGACGCACGACGTGCCTGCTGTGGGGGGTCGAGGCGCTCGACGCGGACGTGCCCGCCGACACCGACGCGATGGTGGCGATGATGGATCAGGGCCTGCGGGCCCGCGGGCTCGCCGACGCGGGCGACACCGTGGTGATGGCCGCGTCGTCGCCGGTCGGGAAGACCACGACGAACACGCTGAAGATCCACCAGGTCGGATCGCCGGTCCGCTGAGCCGAAGGCGACGCTGCGTCGATCCGCGCGTTCGGGGATGGCTGCTCTTCGAGCTCGTCTGACCGTCAGCCGCCCAGCGTCTCCACCAGCCCGTCGACCACGGCGCTGAGCACCTGGTAGTGCTGGAACGCTGCGGCGCGGGCCGGCTCGTCTCCGAAGTCGACCTCGGTGCTCTCCTCGGTGACCTCCAACCGGGTCCCGAGCACGAGCCGGGCGTCGTTGAGGGTTCTGATCCAGGCGTCCGCCTCGTCCGGCGTCAGCCGTCGTGCGTCCGCCGTCCGCTCCACGACCGCGATCGCCTCGAGCCGTCCCTGCCTGAGCCCGTCGGCGACGCGCTCGTCGAAGGTGAGGCTCGCGAGCGGGTCGTCGAGGTAGGGGGTCGGGAACAGTCTCGCGACGGCCGGGTCGTCGGCCGCCGCCTCCGACGCGTAGAGCGACCGCAGCTGCTCGGCGGTCCCACGGATCAGGTCGCGGACGGGCGTCGGCAGACGCAGGTCGACCCCTCCTCCGCGAGCACGGGAGATCGCAGGGCGTGGCATCTCACGCGTCCTTCTGCAGCGTGGCCCACAGCCCGTGCGCGTGCAGCCGTGCCACGTGGCCTTCGCATTCCTCGCGGCCCCCGTTCGCCACGACCGCCTTGCCCTCGGTGTGGACCTGCCACATCAGCCGCTCGGCCTTCGCACGGTCGAACCCGAAGAGCTTCTGGAACACCCAGGTCACGTACGACATGAGGTTGATCGGGTCGTTCCACACGAGCACGATCCACGGGACGTCGCGCTCGACGTCGGTGCCGGCGATCGGGCGCTCCACCTCCACGGGCGTGACGGACGTGCGGATCACGAGGCTCACGGCTTCGTCAGGGTCGCAGACCCGAGCCGGCGCGTCGTCCGGACCCCCCATCGGTACAGGCCGGGAGTCAGGACGCGGAAGGCCTGGAAGGGCGCCACCCATCGCGGGATGCTGTACTCGGGCGCGATCCGGTCCCGGACGACACGCACGATCGCGCGGGCGACCCGTTCGGGGGGCATCACGATGGCCCCGGGGAGGTTCGACTGCGGGAACCCCTCGGTCGCCACGAACGACGGGTTCACCGCCGTCACCAGCACCCCTCGCCGGGCGGCCTCGTAGTGCACGGACTCGGAGAAGGCGACCACGGCGTGCTTCGTCGCCGTGTACAGGGCGGCGTCGGGGGCGGCGTACCGACCCGCGAGCGAGGCGACGTTCACGATGTGCCCGCCGCCGCGCCGCTGCATCCCCGGCAGGAACGCCCGCGTCCCGAAGAGCACGCCGAGGAGGTTCGTCCGCACGACGCGCTCGATCTGGTCGTAGGAGAGCTCCGCGAACCCACCGCCACCCGGGACGCCGGCGTTGTTCACGAGCACGTCGGGAGGCCCGAGGACCTCCGCGACGATCCGGTCGAGGCGTTCGAGTTGCTCGTGTTCCGTGACGTCGCACCGGAACGCGACGGCCTGCCCGCCCGCGCGACCGATCCGATCGGCGAGCTCCTCGATCCGATCCAGACGGCGGGCCGCGAGCGCCACCCGCGCGCCCCGCTGGGCGAAGGCGATCGCCGTCGCCTCGCCGATCCCGGCCGACGCACCGGTCACGACCACCACGCGATCGTGCAGTTCCATCGGCTCGGGACCTCCTGGGTAGGCTGGTGGCGATGCGCTCCGACGTTATCGAAGCCCACGCCCGGCGTCTGCCCGCGCTCGACGAGCGTTGGGACCCGCGGCCGTTCCCGACGGAAGAGCTGGAACGGGGGCTGCTCACGGGGATGGTCGCCGGGTGGGCCTCCCACCCCCTCGACAACGTGCGTGGGAACGCCCAGATGCTCCTGGACCGCGACCCGGACAAGGAGTTCGGGATGACGGGGCTGCAGGACGGGATGAGCCTCGAGACGATCCTCGGACTCGTCGCACGTGCGGCCGGCGCCCCGATCGACCTCGAGGCGCGGTACGGGCCGGTCGACATCCGACCGACCCCGATCGTCGAGGCCTGCCGGGGCGCCGGCGAGCGGCTCGCACGGGCCTGCGATCACCGGGAGCGGATCGTCCTGGCGACCGGACACCCGGTGGGCCTCGCGCACCTGTACCACCAGCTCGCCGGGTTCCTCCGCACGCGCGGCGCGCTGATCTCCTCCCAGGGCGCCGGCGCTCGGTGGCACGACGAACGGCTCCCGCACCCCTGGATCGTCGACCATTGGGACGGGGTGCTGATGCTGACCGACGGCGCCGAACCGCGCCACACGCACTGGCCGGACGCGATGCGCCGGATCTTGGACGCCGGCCCCGTCGACCTGGTGATCGCGGACCACGGGTTCGCGGGGGCCGCGATCGAGGCCGGCGTGGAGACGATCTCGATCGCCGACGTGAACGACCCGGCGCTGCTGGTCGCGAAGGCGCAGGGCCGGACCGACCACGTGCTGGTCTTCGACGACCACGTCGAGCCGGACGCGTACTGGCCGGTGTTCCAGGCGCTCGTCGGTCCGGTCGTGGACGATCACCTGGGGTCCGCCCGCCCCTAGACGGGGCCCGTCTCGGGCACCTACCATCGGCGGACAGTGACGAAACGACCCTTCACCGAAGCTCGGCTGTTGACCGTCAGCGAGGTCGCCGACCTCCTGCGCGTATCCAGGATGACCGTCTACCGGGCGATCAAGGAGGGCGACATGCCTGCCCTCCGGGTCGGCCGGAGCTACCGACTCCGAGAGGACGACGTCGACGACTACCTGAGCCGGCGATATACACAGGCCGGATAACGGGGCGCACGTGCGCTCGCCGACAGCCGGGTCTCCCCGTGGAGGCACGGAGGAACCCATCCATGAACGAGCACGAGCAGCTCGTCGATCGAGCCGCTCGCCACGCGAGGACCGTGATGTTCATCGGCGGTCTCGACGCGGGCAAGAGCACACTCGCACGTGCGACCGCCGCCTACGCCCTTCGGGTCGGGCGCACGGTCGCCTACCTCGACGCCGACGTGGCGCAGAAGACCGTCGGTCCGCCCGCCACGGTGGGCATGAAGCACATCCGTGAGCCCGACGACCTGACCCTGGAACGGATGGCGGACGCCGACGCTCTCGGGTTCGTCGGATCGACGTGGCCCCAGGACCACCTGGTCCCGCTCGTCGGCGCGCTCCAGCGTCTGCGGGAGCGGGCTCGCGGCGAGGGTGCCGACCTGGTGATCGTCGACACCGGCGGTGAGGTCAGCGGCATCCGAGGCCAGCTCGTGAAGTACTACAAGGTCGACATGCTCGAACCCGACCTGGTCGTGGGACTCCAGCGGGGTGAGGAGCTCGATCCGATCCTCGGGGTCGTCGACCGGTTCTTCGGGATCGAGACGATGGCCGCACCGGTGCACCCCGACGTCGTGTTGACCAGCGTCGAGCAGCGGATGGAGCAGCGTGAGCACGCGATGCGTCGGTACTTCGAAGGGGCTCCGCTCCAGCGGTTCCGCGTCCGGCCCACGGTCTTCATGCCCACCCTCCCGCCGTTCTTCGAGGTCCAGTCGCTCGACCGGCTCCTCGTGGGGCTGTCGGATGGCTCCGGCGGTTTCACGGGGCTCGGGTTGCTGGAGCACGTCGCGGAGGACGGAGGCCTGCGACTCGTCACCCCCGTGGCAGAGCCTCCGAAAGCCCTTAGACTGGGCTCCGTCCGTCTGGAGGACAGCTATCGCGCGAAGCGCGTTGACCTCCGGATCCTCTTCGGAACCGAGTGAGAAAGGCCAGCACCTCGTGCCGTCCCTAGTCAAGAAGCGCCGGAAGAAGATGCGCAAGAAGAAGCACAAGAAGCTCCTCAAGCGCACCCGGCACCAGCGGATGAAGCTCGGCAAGTAGCCGAGCGATCCTCGTGCGTCCCGCGCGTCTCCGAGCCGTCACCGCGTCGGCGGCGGTCGCCCTCCTCGTCGTGGGCATCACCGGGTGCTCGCAGCAGGAGGAGCGTCGGACCGAGGCCCTCGCAGCGTCTCGACCGGTGTCGTTCGCCGTGGGCGATCTCGAGCTCGAGGGACGCCTGTTCGGTCCGGACGAAGGCTCCGTGGGGGTGATCCTCGCCCATATGCTCCCGGCCGATCAGACCGCCTGGTTCGACACCGCCGCCGCCCTCGGGGAGCAGGGGTACCGGGCCTTGACCTTCAACTTCCGCGGGTACTGCCCGGGCGGCGACGGTGGGTGCTCAGGTGGCGACAAGGACGTCGCAGCGGCCGACGACGATGTCCGTGGTGCGCTTGCCTACCTGCGGAGCCTCGGGGTCGACCGCGTGGGGCTCGTCGGCGCCAGCATGGGGGGGACCGCGTCGCTGATCGTGGCATCCGACGAGGGGTCGAGCGTCGAGGCCGTCGTCACGTTGTCGGCACCGCAACTGATCGGCGACCTCGTCGTGCAGCCCGAGCCCCTCGCCGCGCTGACGGCCGCGAAGCTGTTCCTGGCCGGGACCGGCGACACCACGGCGGCCGACGCGGCCGAGGCGTTCTACGACGGCTCCCAGCAGCCGAAGCGCTACGAGCTGCTGACCACCGACGACCATGGGACCGACCTGTTGAGCGGGAACCAGGGGAGCCGTGTCGAGGGGTTGATCGAGGGGTGGCTCCAGGCTCACTTGCCCCTTCCTGAGGGGTCCGCGTGACGCGCCCGATCGTGTTCTGCACCGACTACGGCCTCCACGACGAGTTCGTCGGTATCTGCCACGGCGTGATCGCCTCGATCGCCCCGAGCGCGCGGGTGATCGACCTCACCCATGCCGTCCCGCGGCAAGACGTCTTCCGCGGTGCCGTGGTCCTTTCCCGGGCGGTGCCGTACTGCCCACCCGACGCCGTCTACTGCGGGGTGGTCGACCCGGGGGTGGGGTCCGAGCGACGAGCCCTGGCGGTGCGGACGGCGGCTGGTCCACTGCTGGTCGGACCCGACAACGGACTGCTGTCGCCCGCGTGGGCCGTGCTCGGAGGCGTCGAGGCCGTGCACGAGGTGACCTCGGATGAGGTGATCCGACGACCGATGTCGCGGACCTTCCATGGGCGTGACGTGTTCGCTCCCGCCGCTGCGCACCTGGCCGCCGGGCTGCCCGTGGAGCGGGTGGGCCCGCCGATCGACCCGACCGGGCTCCGATCGATCGAGCTCCCCGGCCCGATGGTGGCGCCCGGGGCGGTCGGTGCCAGGGTCACGGGGATCGACGGCTTCGGCAACGTCCAGCTGAACGTCACCCTCGAGCACCTCGCGGCCGCGGGCGTCGGCAGCCGGCTCGCGATCGGCACCGCGCGCCTCCCGCTGGTCGGGATCTTCGCCGACCTCCCGGACCACGGCTTGGGGGCGATCGTGGACTCGCAGGGCTTCCTGGCCCTCGTGGTGAACCGGGGGAACGCCGCCGAGGCCCTGCGGCTGACGGAGGGTGCCGCGGTCGTGATCGAATCGGGCGACGATCCCACGCCGCAGCGCGGGCACCTGTATCCCGTCTAGGGACGGGTCACGGGCTCGCCGACGCCGAGGGGAGCTCCGTGCCGCTGGCGGGTCCGGGGTACGGCGTCGGCGGGGGGTCCTGGCTCAGCTGCACGACGGCCACCACCACGAGCAGGGCGAACAGGAGGATCAGCGTGATGGCGGTGCCGCGTCGCACGGCCCCGAGGCTAGCAGCCGGTCCTCCGCGTACCCGCGCATCTCGACCAGGACCTCGCGCAGCCGGTCGGGCTCCGTCAGGTATCGACGCAGGTCGACCTCGAGCGAGACGGCGTTCGCGTAGCCGCTCGCGACCAGCTCGCTCAGGAAGTCGTCGATCGGCAGCACCCCTTCACCGGGGGGCAGGTGCGAGTCCCACCCCCTGCCGGCGTTGTCCGAGAGGTGGACGTGGCTCAGGCGCTCCCCGAAACGCTGGCGAACGCCGATCAGGTCGTGCTTGGCCACGGCGGCGTGGCTCGTGTCGAGCACGAGGTGGGGGAGCCCCTCGAGATCCTCGAGATCGTGGTTCGAGTGGAAGGTGACCGGTCGCGAGCCCACGTGGACCGGGAACATGTTCTCGATCGCCACCGTCACCCCGGTCCGCTCCTCGAGCACCGGGAGCTCCTCCTCGAGCCACCGGCGGTAGCCGCGTTGCCATCGATAGGGGGGGTGCATCACGACGAGCGGGATCTCGGCTCGTTCCGCGACGCGGATCGCCGTGTCGATCTTGCCGACCGGGTCGGTGCCCCATACCCGGCGCGTGATCAACAGGGCCGGGGCATGCAGCGCCCCGATCGTGAGCCCGTACTCGGCCGCGAGCATCCGCATCCGATCGGGGTCCTGGCTCTGCGGGTCCCGCGTGACCATGACCTCGACGCCCGTGTAGCCGCACTCCGCGATCAGTCGGAAGGTGTCGGCCAACGGCCGGGCGAAGAACGCCGCCGACGAGAACAAGAGCTGAGGCCCGGCCACGTCCACAGGCTATCGGGGCCGGCCGGCTATATCACGGCCGGCCGACCCCGTATCCTCTAGGCCCATGTGGGTGCTGCCTTCGGTCGCGGCGGTCGTGGCGGGCGCCTTCTCCGGGCTCCTCGTCCGCCAGTACGTGACGCATCGGCGACCCTACCTGGGTGTGTGGGCGATCTCGCTCGCGATGTACGCGGTCGCGTCGCTCGCCGTCGCCGCGGGAGCGGCGGACGGCTGGAGCGAGCTGGAGTTCGAGATCTACTGGGCGCTTGGGGCGGTGCTGAACGTGCCGTTCCTCGCCGCGGGAGAGGTCCTCCTGCTCTTCCGACAGCGGTGGGTGTGCTGGGCGACCGTCCTGACGCTGATCTTCGTGACCGCGCTGACGTTCTCGACACTGTCCCAGGCGGCCTTCGATCCCGAGGCGCTCGCCGAGACCCTCCCGTCGGGCAAGCACGTGTTCGGCGCCGGGACCCCGGCTCACCAGCTCCCGCAACTGATCTCGATCCCCTCGTACCTGCTGCTGCTCGCGGGGGCGCTCTGGTCCGCCTGGACGATGCGGGGACGCCGGGACCTCCGGGACCGGTTCGTGGGTACCCTGCTGATCGCCCTCGGCGCCACGATCACCGCGGTGGGGGGCTCGGCGTTCGCGGCGCTCGGCAAGCTGGCGCTGTTCTCGGTGACCCTGCTCGCCGGGATCGTGGCGATGTTCTGGGGGTTCCGAAGGGCCGGGCGTCAGGCCGCGTCCCACGCGGGCTCGCCGGGAGCCGACGGCGTGGACCCCACCGGCTCGACCGTCACCAGCAACCGGTCGTAGCGCGTCCGGTCGACGGTGACCTCGAGCATCATCTCCCCGGGCGGTGGGAGGAAGTCGCCCAGATAGGCGGCATCGTCGACGGAGAGCGCCCACAGCCGGTAGGTCATGCCCGGTGGCGGCAGCGGCACGTCCCGTCCGTAGACGTAGACCTGCTCCAGGCCCGAGGCGTCCACCTCCGTCATCGGCCCCATCTGGGTCGTCTGGGCGTCCGGCCTGCCGGCCGCGTCGAGTGCCTGCTGGATGTCGTTGGAGGCCGCGAGGGTGGTGACGTCGGTGCCGCCGTCGCGGGTGAGGGCGACGCCCCCGAGACCGATGACGAGGACCAGGCCGGCGGCGACCGCGGCCAGGCGGCCCGCGCCCCATCGGGTCCCGGAGCCCTGGTCGTGGGTCCGCAGCTCCCGGTGCATCCGAGGCAGGAGCGTCTCGGGGGGAGCGACGGGCTGCGCATCGAGCGCGAGGTCGGCCGCGACCCCGTCGAAGGCCGCGAGCGAGGCCTGGCATCGGGCGCACCCGGGGACGTGTCCCTCGAGCAGGCGGTCGGCTTCCTCGGCGTCGGATCCGGACAGCGCGCCGAGCGCGTAACCGGCGAGCAGTTCCTCGATCGAGTCGTGATCGGTCACTCGGTCTCCTCCAGCGCCTTCCTGAGCTTGCGCATCGCGGCCAACGTCCTCGTCTTCACGGTCCCGAGCGGGATACCGAGCTCCTCGGCGATCTGCACCTGCGTCATCCCGCCGAAGTAGGCCATCTCGAGCACCTGTCGCTGCTCAGCGGAGAGACCCGACAGAGACTCCCGGACCTCGCGTCGGCGGACGTCGAGGTACGCGTCCTCGGTCACGGCCTCCGCTACGTCTTCGCCGGTGACCGGCTCGAGGTTCGCTGCTCGTTCGGTCCGGGCCCGCAGTCGCTCCTCTCGACGGATCGTGTCGACCGCTCGGTGGTGGACGAGCGACAGGAAGAACGTGCGGAACGGACCGCGGTCGGGGTCGTAGGCCTCGGGGGCCCGCCACAGGGCCATGAACGCGTCGTGGACGACGTCTTGCGCCAGGAGCTCCTGGCGGACCAGACGCAGCGCGAGCCCGTACGCGGCCCCCGCGTAGCGCCGGTACAGCTCGTCGAACGCCCCTCGGTCCCCGCCCGAGAGACGCCGATGCAGCTCGAGGTCCTCTCGGGCGCCGCCGTCCACGGGCCGTATCCTCGCAGAGCGATGCCGTCGCCGACCCCTCACCACGTCGTGCTGTACACGCGGGTGGGATGCCATCTGTGCGACGTGGCCCGATCCACGATCGAGGCGGTGCGAGCCCGGCATCCGTTCACCCTCGAGGAGATCGACATCGAGACCGACGACGACCTCATCCGGGAGTTCGGTGTTCGGATCCCCGTGGTCGTGGTCGACGGCGACGAGACCTTCGAGATCGAGGTGCCGGCGGGGCGGTTCGCGGCGCTCGTGCGTATGTGAACAGCCCCGGGGCTGCCGGTACGCTACGGGCCATGGCGCGAAGGGAGCGACGGTGGTGACGCGCGAGCGCCGGCTCCCCGAGGCCACGGTGATCCGGCTCCCGCTGTACCTGCGAGCCCTCGTCGATCTCGCGACCTCCGGCGAGGGGACGGTCTCATCCGAGGAGCTCGCCGAGGCGGTGGGACTCACCTCGGCGAAGGTGCGCAAGGACCTCTCGTACCTCGGGTCGTACGGTACGCGCGGCGTGGGGTACGACGTGGCGTACCTGATCCATCAGATCCGTCGCGAGCTGGGGCTCACCCAGCACTGGGGGATCGTGATCGCCGGGCTCGGGAACCTGGGGAACGCGCTCGCGAACTACCGGGGGTTCGCGGAGCGAGGCTTCCGGGTGGCGGCGCTCGTCGACGTCGACCCGAAGAAGGTCGGGACGAGCATCGACGGCGTCCCGGTCCGTCCGCTGGAGGATCTGCCGGCGATCGTGCGGGAGGAGCGAGTTGCGATCGGGGTGATCGCCACCCCGGCCGGCGCCGCCCAGGCGGTCGCGGACGAGATGGTCGCGGCGGGGATCCGGTCGATCCTCAACTTCGCACCGGCCGTCGTCACGGCCGCCGCCGACGTGACGATCCGCAAGGTCGATCTGGCCACGGAACTGCAGGTGCTCGCGTACTACGAGCAGCGCTCGGCGGCCCTGCGGGAGGTCGGAGGACCGTCGACGGGGTCCGAGGCTACTTCGCGATCGTGAACCACAAGATCGCGGCCACGACCAGCAGCATCACGGTGAGGAGCATGAACTGGACGCTGCCCTCGTCCAGGAGGGGCAGTTCGTATCCGATCATCGTCGTCCCTCCTTCCCGTCCCTAGGCCGGGCCGTGCCAGGCCGGCGCTGAACCACCCGTCAGGAACTCCTTGCGCTTGCGCTCGGCGCGGTCGAGCAGCGGCAGGTGCACGAAGAACAGGATCGTCGAGGCCACCAGGAACATCCACGAGTACCGTTCGACGCTGCCCGAGTCGTAGTACATGGCCACCTCGGTCTCGGGGCCGCCGCCGGAGAAGTGCGCCTGTACCACCGAGATCTTCGTGCCGTCCTCGGCCTCGGCGAAGGACGTCGCGTCCACGACGAACTGCGCGGGCGTGAGGGCCGTCAGGTCGCCTTCCTCGTGACCGAGCTCCTCGTTCGCCATCTCGGCCATGAACGCCGTGGCGGTGCTCTGGACGGACTGTAGATCCGCAGAGATCTCAGGGTCGTTCGGATCCGCGACCGCCCACGGGGCATCGGGGTACGTGGCGAACTCCTCGAAGTCCTCGCTCTCGGCGTGGGTGCCCGCAGCCAGGACCTGCCAGGCGGGGTCCGATCCACGGGGGCCGAGGTTCGTGGGGGTCTCGGGACCCTGCGCCCAGAACCCGAACAGCCACAGCGCCGACTGGATGATCATCCAGCCCCAGAACGCGACCGACAGGACGAGGTAGCCGAGGTACCGGCCGAAGATCGCCGCCAGCAGCACGTACACGCTGCCGACGAACAGGATGAACCCGGCGATCGTGACGCCGGCACCCTTCCACAGGATGTCGCATTCGATCGCGAACCCGAGGCAGCTCTTGGCTTCTTCCATCTACGGACGCTCCAGGACGGTGCCGTCGGTCGCGGCCTTCTCGAGCGCGCGGGCCTCGGCCTCGGGGTTCGTGCAGATGTTGTCGTCGAACGCGACGTTCTCGGAGCTCAACTCGATCAGGTACACCACGATGTCGTTGATCTGCTGGTCCGTGAGGGCCCCCCGGTACCGGATGCTCCACGAGGGCATCGCGTTGCGTCCCTCGTACAGCACCTGGTAGATGTCGTCGACCGTGGCGATCTGCGGGTGCTTGCCGTTCAGGTTGCCTTCGCAGATGTCCGTGAGGTTCGGCGGGTACGCGTAGGTGCCGCCGGCCTGGATCACACCGCCCTTGAGTTCCGGCCCGTGGCACTGCGTGCACCCGACGCCGAACTGGTTCTCCTCGGAGAAGGGCATCACCGCGCGGGCGCCGCGATCGGCCGCGATCGACAGGAGGTCCTCCTCCTGTCGGAAGTTCCGGTCGGGCTCGAGAAGCCACACGATCGGGAACCACACGACGAGGAACGCCACGACCAGGACGCCCCAACCCTGGTAGCGGTTGAGCAGCGGGGTCTCGAGCGCGGTGTCCGACGGACCCGGGCGCAGCGTGTGCGGAACCTCGGGAGCACGACCGCGGGCGCGGTTGCGGAGACCGACGACGACGACCGAGACGACGATCAGGAGGGCACCGAGGCCCAGGAGCGCGACCCCGGTCCAGTTCGTCTCGGCGAGCATCGGACCCATCCCGCTCACCCCGTGGCCACGCAGTACGAGCCCTGCGGCGGCTGGTCGATGGTGTCGGCCCCGCGAGGGGGTCCCAGGACGACCTCGGACGTGTCCACGATCACCTGGTCGCCCTCGATCTCGATCTTGAAGCGGTCCATCCCGCGTGGGGCGGGACCGAGCTTGTACTCACCGGCCTCGTTGTACTTCGAGCCGTGGCACGGGCACTCGAACCACTTCGAGGACCCGCAGAACGGGACCCGGCATCCGAGGTGGACGCACCGCTGGTACAGAGGCATCAGGCCTTCGGCAGCCGTCGAGTCCCTGACGTAGTCGGCGTCGGCGGTCACCGTTCCCTCCCACGGGACCAGGTAGAAGCGTCCGGCGCCGTTGTACACGGGCTGGCCTTCGGACTCGATCTGCGCCTTGATGTCCGTCACGGACCCCGCGGCGATCTTCGAGCCGAAACCGCCCTTCAGGTTGGGCCACAGGAAGGTGATCGTCCCGGCGCCGAACTCAGCGCCGAACACGAGGACCGAGGCGAGAAGCGACCGACGGAAGAAGTCGCGACGGGACACCGCGGCGACGGGCTTGGGCGGGAGGGCGCCGGGCTCAGCGGCGGCCGCTTCCTCCCTGGCGCGACGGTTCGCCCGCAGGAACGACAGGCCGAAGAAGATCGCGAACAGGTTCAGGACCAACAGGACCAGCAGGACGACGATCGTGCCGGCGGACAGGGCGAGGGTTGCGGCTGCCGTGCTCACAGTTCGAAGAACACCCCCTGCGCCCACGGCCACGTCCAGTTGTACCCGGGGCCGCGGAAGAACGAGCCGATGATCGTGAGGACGGCCCCGAACATGAACAGGATCGTGAACATCGTGAGGGCGATCTTACGGTCGCCCGGCTTCACGCTGGGGTTCCGGTCGACGTAGGGGACCGCGGCGAGTCCGACCAGGATGAAGGTCGGGATCGTGATGCCCGCGACCAGCGGGTGGAAGTAGCGCAGGAGCTCCTGGAGCCCCAGGAAGTACCAGGGAGCCTTCGACGGGTTGGGCGTCAGGTTCGCGTTCGCGACCTCGCGCAGCGGTGCGTTGATCAGCGACGAGAACACGACCATCCCTGCGAACAGGACGGCCATCGCCACGAACTCCTCGATCAGCAGGTGCGGCCAGACGTTGACGCGGTCACCCTGCTCGCGTTCGACCCGCTGGATCCCCTCCGGCGGCACCAGGGCCAGCAGGCGGTGCTTGTCCGGTGCGCCCTTCTTCGGCGTGGGCAGGTTGCCGGTCGGCAGCGGCGCTTCTCGACGAGGCTGGGTCACCGGAGCGGCGGCCACGGCCACGGCGGCCGCAGCCGGCGCAGGTGCAGCCGCGGGTGCGGCCACGGCGGCCGCAGCCGGCGCAGGTGCCGCAGCTGGAGCCGCAGCCGGCGCAGCAGCAGCGTCCTCCTCCGGGTGTGCCTTCTTGTACGCCCGGACGGCGGCCGAGCGGGCGCGACCCTCCGCCACGCGGCGGTCGGTTCCTTTCGCCAGCTCGGCCTCGAGCGTGGCGTCGAACGTGGGCTGGTCGAGCGGGGTGTCTTCGCGAGCCATCAGTCACGCGCTCCTTAGAGGGGTCCCGAGATCCCGCCGTCCTTGCGGATCCGCCAGAAGTGGACCGCGAGGAAGATGACCAGCACGAACGGCAACGCGAGCACGTGCAGCACGTACCAGCGCAACAGCGTGTCGGGGCTCACGATCGCGCCGCCCAGCAGCAGGAAGTTGGCCTGCTTCGCGATGAACGGCGAGTACCCGGCCAACGAGGTGCCGACGGTGATCGCCCAGATCGCGAGCTGGTCCCACGGCAACAGGTAGCCCGTGAACGACAGACCGAGCGTGAGGAACAGCAGCACGACGCCGACGACCCAGTTGAACTCGCGCGGTGGCTTGTAGGCGCCGGTGTAGAAGACGCGCGCCATGTGAAGGGTCACGGACAGCACCATGAGGTGCGCGCCCCATCGATGGAGGTTCCTCATCAGGTCCCCGAAGAAGACCGAGGTTCGGATCGCCTGCATGTCCTGGTAGGCGATCGCGCCGCCGATGTCCGCCATCGGTCGGTAGAAGAACATCAGGAAGATCCCGGTGAGCGTCAGCAGGATGAACAGGAAGAACGAGAGGCCGCCCAGGCAGAACGTGTAGGTCAGCTTCAGCCCGTGGCGCTTCACCTTCACGGGGTGCAGGTGGTACAGGACGTTGTTCATGACCGCGAGGGCGCGGTCGCGCGACGTGTCCTTGTAGCCCTTCCGATAGATCGAGCCGGGTCGGAAGATCGACTTCCAGACCTCGCTCTCCCGCAACGATGGGGGCTTGATCGCCACGTTATCCCTCTCCCGCCCGCTCCTGCGGGCTCCTCACGACGGGTCTCATCCCTCGGATCACTCCGCCGCCGCCTGCGACGACGGGACTTCGGCCATCGTGCGCTTGCCGCCGGCAGGCTCCGGCAGGCGCGCATAGTACAGGGTGTCGGTGGGGCACCGATCGACGCACACGGAGCACCGCGTGCATGCGTTGTCGTCGACCACGAAGATCGCCGTCGCGCCCGAGACCTCGGCGCCGACGGAGGCCTCGGCAGCCCCATCGACGATCTCCGGCGACATCATCCAGATGCAGTTCCAAGGGCAGACGTCCTCGCACGCCCGGCACAGGATGCAGTTGTCCGGGTCGAGCATCAGGTGCTTCGGCGACTTCACGCCCTGGGCCAGCCAGGCGACGTCGACGGCCTCGACGACGTAGTCGTCGTGGATGTCGACCTCGGTCTTCGTGAAGGGCATCCGCGTCGCCTCCTACCGGTAGCCGCCTCCGGGGCGGCCCTCGCCGGCGCCGCCCCGCAGCTTCTTGCGCCAGTTCTGCATCGCCGAGCTCACGACGAACAGCACCACGAGCGGCACCGTGCTGAGGCCCATCGCGATCGCGTCGCGGAGCTGCAGCAGCAGCTCCTGGTACTCCGCGGGGTCTCCCCCGGGGAACAGGGTGGGGATCTCGTTGAGGGCCGCCTCGATGTCGGTGGGTCCCTTCCAGTCGAGCGTCTGCTCCGCGAAGTAGATCCAGAACGACGGCATGATCGACGTCGAGATCAAGATGAAGAAGGTCATCGCCATCGAGAAGAGGATCGCGTTCGTCCAGTTCCACTCGAAGGCGCGGACGAACCCCTCGGCGCGCGTCCGCATACCGGCGGTGCGCTGCTGGGTCGGAGACTTCGTGGCGACGTCGACCTGGCTCATCCGTTCGTCCGTTCGGTGGCGGCGCGCATCATACCAAGCGTCTCCTGCGGTCCTTCCGATGGCACTCGTGAACCGGTTCACGAGGTTGGCGCACACTATGGCGTCCCTCGGGTCCCGAGACAACCCACGCACGCGACCGGCGGTTGTCTCGCCGTCCCCTAGACTGGAGGCCTGCTCGCCCATGAGGGTCGGGCCGCCGCCACCGCCATGATCGCCGACGTCAATCAGTCCCTCGCCGCCTGGTGGGCCCCCGCGCTGGCCTTCCTCGCGGGCATCGTGTCGTTCGCGAGCCCCTGCGTCTTCCCGCTCGTGCCCGGGTACATCTCCTTCGTCACCGGCGAGACCGTCGCCGAGGCCGCTGAAGGTGAGCGGCGGGTCCACCTCGGTCCGATCCTGCTGTTCATCGCGGGCTTCACGATCGTGTTCACGCTCTACGGGGCCTTCTCGACGACCTTCGTGCAGATCTTCAAGGGGACCGTGGGGCAGGTGATCGCCGGGGGGATCGTGGTCGCCCTCGGTCTGCTGATGATCGGGTACGGGATGCGCAGGGGCTCCCTGTCCCTGTACATGGAGCGGCGACCGTTCCTGGAGAAGGTGCGTCCGGGCCCCGCCGGTGCCTTCCCTCTGGGCATGGCGTTCGCTGCCGGCTGGACGCCGTGCATCGGCCCGGTCCTCGGCGGCATCCTGCTGATCGCGTCGACCCAGAGCGCCGCCCGGGGAGCGATGCTCCTGATCTTCTACTCGCTGGGCCTCGGCGTGCCGTTCCTGCTCCTCGGGGTCGGGCTGCAGTGGCTCACGGGCGCCCTGACGTGGGTCCGGCGCCACTACACGGCGATCTCGGTCGTGTCCGGCGGGCTGCTCGTCGTGGTCGGGGTCCTGCTGATGACCGGATTGTTCACCCGCTACCTCGTCACTCCGCTGCAGCGGTTCGCCCCGCAGCTGTGAGCCGCGCCGTGGGAGACCCCGGACGGTCCTCGCCTCCCCGCGTGACGCTCGCCCGATCGGTCGCGCTCGCGTGGCGAACGCTCCGGTCGATGCGCACGGCGTTGATCCTCCTGCTGCTGATCGCGTTCGCCTCGGTCGCCGGGTCGCTCCTGCCGCAGGTCCCCGTGAGCCCCGAGCGCGTCACCCGCTACCTCGTCGACCATCGCTTCTGGGGAGAGGTGTTCTGGCGCGCGGGGCTGTTCGACGTGTTCGGCTCGTGGTGGTTCACGCTCCTGGTCGCGCTGCTGTTCACGTCGCTGGTGGCGTGCCTCCTCCCGCGGACGAGGGCGCACGTACGAGCGATGCGGGCGCGCCCGGTGCAGGCGCGTGAGCTCGACGGGTTCCGACACCACCGGGTCGTTCGGGTCACGGCATCGGCCTCGGACGCGGCCGATGCCGCGGGGCGCGTGCTCCGGAGACGGCGCTGGCGGGTGGTCCGCGGCGAGGACGGGTTCGCCCTGGCCGCGGAGAAGGGCCTGCTCCGGGAAGCGGGGAGCCTCGTGTTCCACTGGGCCTTCGTGCTGCTGCTGATCGGCGTCGTGCTGGGCAAGGGGACGGGCTGGAGCGGACGGGCGACGATCCCCGAGGGCGAGGTCTGGACCGACGCGGCGCTGAACTACGACCCGGGGACCCTTCGAGCGGGGCGGTTCAGCCAGGGCGATCACACCGGGGTCCAGCTCGAGATGATCCGCTTCGAGAACCGGTTCCGCGAGAGCGGGGTCGCGATGGACTTCGTCTCGACCGTGGAGCTGTTCCATCCGGACGGGTCGTCGGCGGGTATCCACGAGGTCGGCGTGAACCGGCCGGTGATCTTCGAGGGGCTGCGGATCTTCCAGTACGGGTTCGGGTGGGCGCCGTCGGTGCGGATCGAGCACGAGGGCGAACCGATCGTCGACGGTCCGATCGTGTTCGGCCAAGACCCCGCCCCCGAGGGCGTGTCGCAGCTCGCGATGCCCTGGATCGGGTTCGTGAAGCTGCCGAGCCTGCGTCCGCAGATGGCGGTCCGGTTCGAGCTGTGGCCCGACAGCGCCGCGTACCTGCGGAGCCTGGAGACGGGTGACCCGCAGCCGATGGTCGGCAGGAACGCACCGTTCATGCGCTACTGGGTCTACGAGGGCGTGCTGCGCGACCCGTCGCGTGCGTCGCTGGACACCCGGCTGATGGACCGCGTCGGCAGCGGGGTGATCGGCGCGGGCAAGACCGAGGAGATCGCCCCGGGGGTCGAGATGTCCTTCACGGACCTGCCGAGGTACTCGGTCCTGCAGGTGGGTCGCGACGTGGGGGTTCCCGTCGTGCTCGGGGCGGCTATCCTCATCCTCCTGGGCTTGCTCCCGGCGATGTACACGTCGCGCCGGCGTCTGTGGGTCCGGGTGCGTCCCGACGGGGATGGCGCCGAACTCGAGCTCGGCGGGTACGCGCTCCAGCGCAAGCCGCAGTTCGAGGAGGAGTTCGCGGGCGTCGCCGAGGCGCTCGTGCGAGGAGCGGGGGGCGAGGTCCCCCGACGGGAGACGGTGAGCGCGTGAGCGAGACCGAACTGGCACGCTGGTCGAAGGACCTGTTCGACGTGGCGCTGTTCGCGTACGTCGCGGCGATGGTCGCGTCGTTCGCCTACGTCGCGTTCCGGCGTGCGCCGCTCGCCTGGCTCTCGACCGTGCTCGGTGTCGTCGGACTCGTGGCGAACGTCGCCTCGATCGTGACCCGCGGCCTGGCCGCCGGGCGCACGCCGTGGGGCAACATGTACGAGTACTCCTCGATCATGGCCGCGCTCGCGGTCCTCGCGTACCTCGTGATGGTCGAGTGGCGGGCTCGGATCCGGACCCTGGGCGGCTTCGTCTACGGCTTCGTCGTGTTCACGATGGCGATGGCCGTCTCCTTCTTCTACGTCGGCCCCCAGGACCTGCTCCCGGCGCTGAACTCGTACTGGCGCCAGATCCACGTGACGTCGATGATCGCGGCCTCCTCGCTCCTGGGGATCGGGAGCGTGATCACGATCCTCTACCTGGTGAAGGACGGCTTCGAGCGGCGCCGCCTCGCCGCCATGCGTGCCCAGGACCCGCCCCCGATCATGGGGGGCTCGGTCGACGCCGACGCGCCGCCCGACTACGTGCCCGACGCGGGCGAGCCCGACGAGGCCGATCGCGCGGAGCCGGACGTCCGGCGGGGCGTCCTGCCCACGGCCGCCTCGCTCGATCGCCTCGCGTACCGGTTCATCGCGTTCGGGTTCCCGATCTGGACCTTCGGCGTGATCTGCGGTGCGATCTGGGCCCAGGAGGCGTGGGGCCGGTACTGGGGCTGGGATCCGAAGGAGACCTGGTCCTTCATCACGTGGGTGGTCTTCGCCGGCTACCTCCACGCGCGGGCGACCACCGGGTGGAAGGGTCGCCGTGCGGCCGTGATCGCGATGGTCGGGTTCGCCAGCCTGCTGGTCACGTACTACGCCGTGAACCTGTGGATCTCGGGTCTCCACAGCTACGCGTGAGCCGCTGCGAGCGTGGATCGGGGAGACGGGTGGTATCTTCCTCGGACCCGCGTGAGGCCGCCACGCGCGGAACCGGCTGATCGGGAGGCAAGGAAGCTCGTGCGGAAGCGTCTGCTGTGGGCCGTCGCCCTGATGGCGATGGTGCTCGTCCTCGGGTCGTGCGCGCTGGATGACGGCGGCCAGACCGATCTCCCGCAGAACACCTTCGATCCAGCGGGACCGACCGCCCAGAAGCAGAAGGACCTCCTGGTGCCGGTCCTGTGGGTGGCGGGCGTCGTGTTCGTCCTGGTCGAGGGCGGGATCGTGCTGATCGCGATCCGTTATCGGCGTCGCAAGGGTCAGGAGCGCATGCCTCCGCAGATCCACGGGAACACCCGCCTCGAGATCGGCTGGACGATCGCGCCGGCGGTGGTCCTGGCGTTCGTGATGGTCCCGACCGTCGGGCTGATCTGGGAGCTCGCCGAACGCCCGCCCGACGCGATGCAGATCACGGTCAAGGGCTACCAGTGGTGGTGGGGCTTCGAGTACATGGACGAGGACATGCAGGTCGACTACGGCCAGGGCGGTCCCATCGTCGCCGCGGACGTGATGGTGATCCCCACCGACACGACGATCGATCTGTCGATCGAGTCCGCCGGGGGACTGATCGGCGGCGACGACCCCGATCACCAGGTCGCCCACTCGTTCTGGGCCCCCCGCCTGTTCGGCAAGCAGGACGCGATGCCGGGCCGCACGAACCACATCGTGTTCGCGGCCGACGAGCCGGGGACCTACTGGGGGCAGTGCGCGGAGTTCTGCGGTCTCCAGCACGCGCGGATGCGGTTCCGGATCGTCGCGTTGGACGACGCGCAGTGGCAGGCATGGGTCGAGAACCAGAAGCAGCCGGCCGTCGAGCCGACCGACCCGCTCGCGAAGCAGGGCATGGACCTGTTCCTGAACGGGGTCTCGGGCGGCGGGCAGTGCACGGCGTGCCACGCGATCGGCGGCACGGAGGCGACGAGTCCGGCGGGTCCGAACCTGACCCACTTCGCCGAGCCGACGCACGAGTGCTTCGCCGGCTGCAACTGGGAGACGACCGACGTCGAGTCGCTGAAGGCCTGGTTGCGGGACCCGCCGGCGGTGAAGCTCGGCTCGAAGATGCCCAGCTACGACCTGACCGAAGACGAGATCGACGCCCTCACGGCGTACCTGTTGAGCCTGACGTAGGGACGGAGGCGAGGAGAAGGCATGGCGAGCGTGAGCGTGCCGGCCGAGCGGGGGGTGCTCCGCCGGCCCACGGCCACCACCGGCTTCTGGAGCTGGTTCACCACGGTGGACCACAAGAAGATCGGGATCATGTACGGCGTCTCGGCGTTCGTGTTCTTCGTGATCGGTGGGCTCGAGGCGTTGCTGATCCGAGCGCAGCTGTTCCAGCCGAACGGCACGCTGCTGAACGAGGACCAGTACAACCAGATCTTCACCGTGCACGGCCTGACGATGGTCTTCCTGTTCGTCATGCCGATGTCCGCGGCCTTCTTCAACTACCTGATCCCGCTGATGATCGGGGCGCGCGACGTGGCGTTCCCGCGGCTGAACGCCTACTCGTTCTGGGTGTTCATCCTCGGAGCCTTGTTCCTGTACTCGAGCGCCTTCCTCGGCGGGGCGCCCAACGGTGGGTGGTTCGGATACCCGCCGAACTCGACGACCGACCCCACCCCGGGGATGACGTTCTACGCGCTGGGGTTGCTGATCGCCGGCGTCGCGTCGACGGTCGGTGCGATCAACCTCGCGGTCACCGTGATCAACATGCGGGCCCCGGGGATGTCCTTGTTCCGCACGCCCGTGTTCGTGTGGATGGGGCTGGTCGTGCAGTTCCTGCTGGCGTTCTCGCTGCCGATCATCACGGTCGCCCTGTTCCAGATGCTGTTCGACCGGCGGTGGGACACCGCCTTCTACGATCCGACGCGGGGCGGCGATCCGATCCTGTGGCAGCACCTGTTCTGGCTGTTCGGACACCCTGAGGTCTACATCTTGATCCTGCCGGCGTTCGGGATCATCAGCGAGATCATCCCGGTGTTCAGCCGCAAGCCGCTGTTCGGCTACCAGTTCGTGATCTTCAGCGGGATCGCGATCGGGTTCATCGGCTTCGGCGTGTGGGCCCACCACATGTACGCCGCGGGCCTCGGGCCGGTGGCGAACACCGCGTTCGGCCTGTCCACCGCGATCATCGCGATCCCCACGGGGGTCAAGATCTTCAACTGGATGGCCACGATGTACAAAGGCGACCTGAGCTTCGAGACACCGATGCTCTACTCGGTCGGCACGGTCACGATGTTCGTGATCGGCGGACTGTCGGGCGTCACCCACTCGATCGTGCCGTCGGACTACCAGCAGACGGACACCTACTACATCGTCGCCCACTTCCACTACGTGCTGTTCGGCGGCGCGATCTTCGGGTTGTTCGCCGGGATGTTCTTCTGGTGGCCGAAGGTGTTCGGCCGGCTGCTCAACGAGCGCTGGGGCAAGATCCAGTTCTGGGTCATGATCGTCGGGTTCAACCTGACCTTCGGACCGATGCACGTCCTGGGCCTGGGCGGGATGATCCGCCGATCGGCCACGTACCCGGAGGGCCTCGGGCTCACCACCTGGAACCAGGTCTCCACGATCGGGTCCGCGCTGATCGGGGTCGCGGTGCTGGTCTTCTTCTTCAACGCGGTGGCCTCGTTCCGCCGGCCCAAGGGGCTCGAGAACGAGGACCCGTGGGACGCGCGGACCCTCGAGTGGACCACCTCCTGCCCTCCGCCCGAGCACAACTTCGACGAGATCCCGGTCGTGACCTCGGTCGACGAGTTCTGGCATCGCAAGTACGCCGTGGACAAGGAGGGCCGGTGGATCCGCGTGCCGGCGGGCGCCGCCCAGGACCACGGCGAGGGACACGGCGGGGGTCACGCGATCCATCTGCCGAGCCCGTCGTTCTGGCCGTTGGTGGCCGCGTTCGGCCTGCCGATCATCGGGTACGGGGTGCTCTACTCGTGGTGGCTGGTGGGTGCGGGGGCGCTCGTCGTCCTGGTCGGCTTCTTCGGATGGGCCATGGAGCCCTCGGTGGCGGAGTAGGACGATGGCGACCGACTACGCGGCGCTCAGCCCCGACGAGCACACGACGACCGGCCTCCCGAACACCAAGCTCGCGATGTGGCTGTTCCTGGCCTCCGAATGCCTGCTGTTCGGCGCGCTGATCACGACCTACGTCCTGTACCGGGGCGCGAGCCAGGTCGGCCCGTATCCCGCCGACGTGTTCGACATCCCGTTCACGTCCGTGTCGTCGTTCGTGCTGCTGGCCAGTTCGCTCACGATGGTGCTCTCGCTCGTGGCGGCCGAGAAGCGCGACTACGCGAGGATGCGGATCTGGCTGCTGACCACCGCGTTCCTCGGGATGTCGTTCGTGGGTGGGCAGGTGTACGAGTTCACGGTGTTCTACCGCGAGGGCCTCGCGATCTCGACGAACCTGTTCGGCACCACGTTCTACGTGCTCACCGGCTTCCACGGGGTGCACGTGACGGTCGGCATCCTGATGCTGCTGTCACTCGTGGGGATGTCCTGGTCCGGGCGGATGCCCGACGACTCGGCGTTCCCCGTCGAGATGGTCGGTCTTTACTGGCACTTCGTGGACATCGTGTGGATCGTGATCTTCGCGGTCGTCTACCTGATCCCGACCCCGAACCCGGCCTGAGGAGTCCCGGCGCGATGGACGAGCAGCTCGATCAGTTCCACCAGGAAGCCGGCGAGATCGGGATCCCCGACCCGCGGGAGGCGCACGCCCCGCACAAGGAGCATCCGAGCGCCAAGGAGTACGTGCGGATCGGGATCGTGCTGGCCGTCCTCACCGGCATCGAGGTCTGGCTCAGCTACTCGGGGATCGAGGGCGCGGCGCTGATCGCGCTGCTGCTTGGCACCGCGCTGTTGAAGTTCGTGCTGGTCGTGCTGTGGTTCATGCACCTGAAGTTCGACGATCCGCGGTACTCCCGCTTCTTCGTGATCGGGATCGCCGGAGCGGGCACCCTGTACCTGATCGTGCTGATGACCTTCGGGGTCTTCCTGGACTCGTGATGGCGCTCGATCCGACGGTGGTCCGCCGATGAACCTGCCTCCCTGGCACCTGCACCTCGACGTGTGGTTGTTCTTCGTCACGGCGGCCGCGATGTACGTGATCGCGTGCCGCCGACACGAGGCCCGCACCGGGCAGTCGACCCCGCGAGGCCGCAGGCTCCTGTTCTTCGGAGGGCTGGGGCTGCTGTGGCTGGCCTCGGACTGGCCGATGCACGACCTGTCCGAGGACTACCTGTACTCGGCGCACATGGTGCAGCACATGGTGTTCACGCTGGTCGCGGCGCCGTTGCTGATCACGGGGATGCCGGCATGGATGTGGCGGAGCCTGCTCGCGCCGGCTCCGGTCCGCCGGGTGTTCGCCTTCTGCGTGAAGCCGGTGATGGCGCTGGTCATCTTCAACGGCGTGCTGCTGTTCACGCACTGGCCGTCGGTCGTGGAGGCCGCGGTCGGCTCGGAGCCGGCCCACTTCTTCCTGCACGTGCTGGCTGTCGGCTCGGGGATCGTGATGTGGTGGCCGGTGGTCTCGCCGCTGCCGGAGCTGCCGCCGATCTCACCGCCCGCCCAGATGCTGTACCTGTTCTTCCAGTCGCTCGCCCCCACGATCCCGGCGTCGTTCCTGACGTTCGGACACCGGCCGCTCTACCAGATCTACGAGACGTTCCCCCGGATCTGGGGGATCTCGGCCTTGAGCGACCAGATGGCCGCCGGGCTGATCATGAAGATCGCCGGTGGTCTGATCCTGTGGGGCGTGATCGCGGCCGTGTTCTTCCGATGGGCGGACCGGGAGCAGCGTGACGGCTTCGATGCGTTGCGCTGGGACCGCGTCGATACCGAGATCCGTACGGAGCTGACCTGATGACCGATCGTCCCGACCGTCCCGAGCGACGCGCACCGCGCGAGAGCCTCCTGTGGCCGATCGCGATCCCCGTCACCGTCTTGGCGGTGATCGGGGCCACGCTGTGGTTGTTCTCGCGCGTGCTCCTGCAGCTGACCCACACGGCCGCGTGGATCACGGCGCTGCTGGTGGCGGCGGGCATCCTGCTCGTGTCCACCCTCGTGGTCAGCCGCAAGCAGGTCACCGGGGCGGCCATGTTCTCGCTGTTCGGCGGGGTCCTCGGCGTCACGATGTTCGTCGGCGGGGCCGCGCTGATGGTGGGGCAGGAAGGCGAGGAGGAGCCCGGCGGCGAGGGGCCGGTCGTCCTGGCGATCGGGGCGCCCGAGGGCGCGGCGGTCGACGGGTACGACACGACCACGCTGACCGCACCGGCCGGCGTCCCCTTCACGATCGCGTTCGACAACCAGGACCCCGGCGTGCTGCACAACGTCGCGCTGGCGACCGCTGAGGGGGAGACCCCGTTCTTCGAGGGCGAGCTGATCACCGGTCCGGCCGCCGCCGACTACGCGATCGAGCCGCTCGAACCCGGTGAGTACTTCTTCTTCTGCACGGTCCACCCGACGACGATGACCGGGACGCTGACGGTCACCGAGGGTGCGGAGCCCGGCGGAGGGGGAGGCGAGGGGCCCCTGACGGTCGTCGCGAAGGACATCCTGTTCGACACCGACACGATCGAGCTCCCGGCCGACGCGCCGTCGCAGATCGTGATGGACAACCAGGACGCGGGCGTGCCCCACAACATCGCGATCTACGCGGACGATTCGCTGTCCGAGGTGCTGTTCCAGGGCGAGCTGATCACCGGACCCGCCGAGGTCACCTACGAGATCCCCGCGCTGCCGGCGGGCGAGTACTTCTTCCAGTGCGACGTCCATCCGAACATGAACGGGACGGTGATCGTCGGCGGGGAGGGCGGTGGTGGTGGCGGTGGCGGCGAACCACCGCCCGAGACCGCGTCGCCTACCGAGACGTCGTCACCGAGCGAACCGCCCGACGCCGGCGGCGGCGAGGCCGTGGCGACGATCGTGGCCCTCAACCTGTTGTTCGACCCAACGTCGTTCACCGTGCCTGCCGGCCAGCCCTCGGTCGTCACGATGGACAACCAGGACGGCGGCGTGCCGCACAACATCGCGATCTACACCGATGACACGGCCGCCGAGTCGCTGTTCATCGGCGATCTCGTGAACGGCCCGGCGACGATCGACTACGAGGTGCCGGCGCTGGACGCCGGCGAGTACTTCTTCCGTTGCGACGTCCATCCGACCACGATGGTCGGGACCGTCACCGCGGCCTGACACCGTCCTGCCGACGCGTTCTGGGACGATGGGCGCGATGCGCGTCCGGACCGTCGCCACCGTGCTCGGGGTGCTCTTCGTGGTGCTCGTGACGTCCTGCACCGACGTGGACCCCTCGGCCACGACGATCGTCCGCCGGGTCGACCAGCCGCTGCCGGTGCTCGCGGGGGAGGACCTCGACGGGCGTCCGATCTCCTCCGAGGACTTCCGGGGCGACGTGCTGGTCGTGAACGTCTGGGGTTCGTGGTGCGGCCCGTGCGAGCAGGAGCAGCCCGAGCTCGTGCGGGTCGCCGAGGCCTACGACGATCGCGGCGTGTCGTTCATGGGGATCAACTACGCGGACCAGGTGGCGGCCGCGCGCGAGTTCGTCCGGCGATTCGAGGTGCCGTACCCGAGCCTCGTGGACGAGGCGGGCAGGACCGCCGCCCAGCTCGAGTACGTGGGTCTGCCCGACACGTACATCGTCGACGCCGACGGGACGATGCGGGTGGCGATCAGCGGTCCGACGGGGGAGGCGCAGCTCACCGCGTTGCTGGACGAGGTGCTCGCCGCCGACGCCTGAGCCGGCTCACACGAGCGCGTCGAGCGCCACCGAGCCGAACAGCGCGGCGAGGTACACGATCGAGTACTTGAACAGCCGCCACGCCTTCGCGTCGGAGCGCGTGCGCCAGAGCTCGAGGGCCCGGTAGACGAAGATCCCACCCAGCACGACGGCTGTGGCGACGTAGATCGGGCCCATCGAGGCGACCGGGACCAGCACGAGCGTGACCCCGAACAGCACCAGCGAGTACAGGAGGATCTGGCGTCGCGTCTCGTCGCCTCCGCGGACGACCGGCATCATCGGCACGCCGGCCGCCGCGTAGTCGTCGCGGACCTTCATCGCGAGCGCCCAGAAGTGCGGTGGGGTCCACACGAACACGACCGCGAACAAGATCCACGCGGGCCAGGCCAGGGTGCCCGTCACGGCCGCCCATCCGACCAGCACGGGCGCGGCGCCGGCCGCACCCCCGATCACGATGTTCTGGTCGGTCGTTCGCTTCAGCCACATCGTGTAGACGAAGACGTAGAAGGCGATCGCGGCCAGTGCCAGCAGCGCGGCCAGCACGTTCACGACGAGCGCGAGGAACGCGAACGAGACGGCACCGAGGACGAAGCCGAACCGCAGCGCGGCCTCGGGCTCGACCCGCTGACCGGGGAGGGGTCGGCGGCGCGTGCGGCGCATCACCTGGTCGATGTCACGGTCCAGGTACATGTTGATCGCGTTGGCCGACCCGGCCGCGAGCGACCCGCCCAGCAGGGTGGCGAGGATCAGCCACACCGACGGCATGCCGGAGGCGGCGAGCATCATCGCCGGCACCGTGGTGATCAGCAGCAGCACGATGATGCGGGGCTTCGTCAGTGCCACGTACGCGCCGATCCCGTCGCGCAGCGATCCGGCCGGCGCGGGATCCGATGCCCCGGTCGCGACCTCCCCCTGCGGGAGGCCGCCGACCGTCGATCCGGCCGGTTCACGGCGGGCCACCACGACGATCGCGACGACCGTGGCCCAGATCAGCGCCGAGACCCCGACGTGCGCGGCGCGCGGGGCCGTGGCGAGCTTGGTCACGACGTTGATGCCACCGAGCGTCACCTGGATCAGCAGGAGGACCACGGCCGAGCCGGACAGACGTACGAGCGCGCGCGAGCGCGGCTCCCGCATCCGGGCGCGGACCGCGAGCCAGATCACGAGCGCGGTGACGACGACCGCCAGACCACGGTGCAGGAACATCTCGACCGCGCCGTAGACGGTCAGCGACGGCACGAGCCGCCCACCCATCAGCGGCCAGTCCCGGAAGGCGAGCCCGGCGCCCTCGGCGCGCACGTACGTGCCGATCAGGAGCAGCGCGTAGGTCGCGATCGCCGTCCACGTGGCCAGTCGCACGAACCCCCGGTCGGGGTCGGGTGCCGGCGGCCGGTCGATCAGGACGAGCGAGGTGATCGTCACGGAGAGCGCGAGCACCGCGAACGCGACGGCGAAGTGGATCGTGATCACGGCCGGGTCCAGACCGCTCAGGACCACCCATCCTCCGAGAGCCCCCTGCACGACGAACAGCGGCGCCATCGACACCGCGGCCCAGACCGCGGCTCTCGGGGCCTCGAGGGTGTCACCGCGGCGCTCGCGCAGGAGCATCGCGATCCCCACGAGCGCGAGCGCCAGCGACAGGAGGCCCGAGATCATCCCGAGAGCCCGGTGCGTGTACTCGATCAGGGTGTGGTACTCGAGCTTCGGGATCCAGCTGCCGTGGCAGGTCGGCCAGTCCGGACACCCGTCGCCCGAGCCGGTGGCCCGCGTGATGCCGCCCCATGCGATCAGGACGAGGGTCGAGACCGTCGTGGCGATGGCGAGGGTGCGGAAGGAGCGCTTCATGGGAACGGTCCGCTCATGATAGTGGTCGCCGCTCGCACGACCGCGTTTTCGAGCGACCGGCCGTCCTGCGGTGGGCCCGGGGCTTGCGATACTGCCTGCATGGCGACGCAGGGGACCGCGCTCGATCCCGCCGGGTTCCGGGCGCGGATCGACGGCGTCTTGTTCGCGTTCCTCGCGGTGCGGCGGGAGGAGGCGGCGTCCGTGGACCCACGCGCCGTCGAGCCGGTCGACGAGATCGAGCGGCTCCTGCGGGCGGGCGGGAAGCGGATCCGCCCCGCGTTCTGCTACTGGGGCTACCGCGCCGCCGGTGGGTCCGACGAGGAGCGCATCGTCCGCGCGGCGGCGGCGCTCGAGCTGTTCCACACGATGGCGCTGATCCACGACGACGTGATGGACCTCGAGCAGGAGCGTCGGGGGCGCCCCACCTTGCACGTCCGTGGGGGTCACGCCGCGGCGAGCCGTGGCCACGCCGCGCCGGAGCGCCACGGGGAGGCGGTCGCGATCTTGGTCGGCGATCTCGCCGCGGTGCTGGCCGACCACCTGATGCTGGAGGCGGGCTTCCCGCCGGAGCGGCTCGCCGTCGCGCTCGAGCGGTACCACGAGATGCGCGAGGAGACCGCGGCGGGCCAGTACCTCGACCTGATCGGTGCCGGGTCGGATCTCCGTCGCGTCGCGGCATCGAAGGGTGGTGTGTACACGGTCGAAGGCCCCTTGCTGATCGGGGCTGCGCTGGCCGGTGCGGGCGAGGAGATCGAGGCAGCGCTGCGCGCGTACGGTCGACCGCTGGGTGAGGCCTTCCAGCTCCACGACGACTTCCGCGACGCGGACGCCGCGCACGGGCTCGGACACGCGGAGGTGGGCGAACTCGTCGCGCAGGCCCGAGGCGCTCTGGCCTCGGACTCCCTCACGCCGGACGCCGCGGCAGCCTTGGCGACGCTCGCCGAGCTGGTGGGGGCCGCATGAGCGACGATACGGCGGTGCTTCGGCGAGCGTTCCGAGATGTCCCCTCGTGTCGGGTCGGAACCGTCCGGGCCGACGGCGGGCCACACGTGGCGGTGCGGTGGTTCGTCTGGCTCGACGACGCGGTGTGGGTCTCGACGCGGATCGGCGACGACACGTGGGAGCAGGCGATGCGCGATCCTCGGGTCTCGATCGTGATCGACCACGGCCGGGACTGGAACGAGTTGGCGGGGGTCCGTATCGAGGGCGTCAGCGAGCCGATGCCCGCCGAGCACCCCGATCTGCGCGGGCCGATGTCGGCCTGGCACGAGAAGTACCGCTCCGCGTTCACGGGCGACGGGTTCGAGCGGTTCGCCCGCGCCGTGCCGGCGCTGGGGTTCCTGCGGGTCGCGCCGTCGCGGATCGAGGCCTGGGACCATCGCGCGGCGACCTGACCCGGAGCCTCCCGGCTCACGAACGGACGCGAGACGATACGATAGGTACGTACCTTGTGAATCCGTTCACAAGCGTGGAACGTGGCGACGAGGGGGGATCTCGTGAGCGGCGAACGGACGATCGACACCGACGTCCTGGTCGTGGGAGCCGGTCCGGGCGGCTCGGCTGCCGCCTACCACCTGGCGCGCCACGGGATCGACGTGACCCTCGTCGAGAAGGCCACCTTCCCTCGGGAGAAGGTCTGCGGTGACGGTCTCACCCCTCGCGCCGTCAAGGCGATGCAGGCGATGGGGATCGACACCGCCGACCCGCGCTTCGAGAAGGTGATCGGGCTCCGCGTCTACTCGCGTCACGCCACGATCGAGCTGCCCTGGCCGGAGCTCGAGACCTTCCCGGACTACGGTCTCGTGATGCCGCGCGAGGGGTTCGACCACCTGCTCGCGCAGCGCGCGCAGAAGGCCGGCGCCCGCCTGATGGAGGCGACCGAGGCGCTCGGGCCGGTCGTGGACGGCGGGTGGGTCACCGGGGCCACGATCCGTCCGGCGGGGGAGCGCGACGCCCCCCCCACGACGATCCGGGCGCGGTTCACGCTCACCGCCGACGGCGCCGCCAGCCGCTTCGCGAAGCCGCTCGGCGTGGTCCGCGACGACTCGCGCCCGCTGGGGATCGCCGCGCGCCGCTACTACCGGGTGCCGTACCACCCGGGACCGTGGTTCGAGTCGTGGCTCGACCTGTGGGACGGCGAGCTGCTGCTGCCCGGCTACGGATGGCTCTTCCCGATGACCGAGGGCCGGATCAACCTCGGCGCGGGGCTCCTGAACACGTTCAAGAACTTCAAGGAGGTGTCCGCGCAGCAGCTGTTCTCGGCGTTCGCGCGGATGCTCCCGCCGGAGTGGGGGATCTCCGAGGACACGGCCGAGGGGCGCGTCCTGTCGGGTCCTCTGCCGATGAGCCTGAACCGGGTCCCGCAGGCCGTGCCGGGGATGCTGTTGATCGGCGACGCCACCGGTGCCGTGAACCCGTTCAACGGCGAGGGGATCGCCTACGCGATGGAGACCGGGCAGATCGCGGCCGATCTGGTCCACGAGGCGATCGTGAAGGATCGCCCGGGCATCGCGATGATGTACCCGCAGGTGCTCCGCGACACGTACGGGCGGTACTTCTTCATCGGGCGCCAGTTCGCGAAGGTGATCGGGAACCCCGCGATCATGGGGCGCGCCACCCGGTACCTGCTCCCGAACGAACCCGTGATGCGGTTCGCGCTGCGCGTGATGGGCAACCTCACCGACGGCCCGGACGGCGACATCCAGGACAAGCTCTTCGCCGTGATGCAGAAGGTGGCGCGCGCCTCGTGACCCTCCCCCTGAGACCCGTAGGATGAGGAACCGATGCTGACCGACTACCTCCCGGTCGTCGTGCTCGCGGTCTTCGCGACGATCTTCGCGATCGGCTCGCTCGCGCTGTCGGCGCTCGTGCGCCCGAACAGGCCGACGCCGACGAAGCTGATGGCGTACGAGTGCGGGAACGACCCGGTGCGGCTGCCGCGCGGCGAGCGGTTCAGCGTGAAGTTCTACATCGTCGCGATGCTGTTCATCATCTTCGACATCGAGACGATCTTCCTGTTCCCGTGGGCGGTCAGCTTCCGCTCCCTCGGGCTCTTCGGGCTGATCGAGATGGCGATCTTCATCGCGCTCGTGTTCTTCGCCTACGTCTACATCTGGCGCAAGGGCGGCTTCGAGTGGGCCGCCGGCGAGGTCACCCCGCTCGAGGGCGAGGAACTCGTCCGGCGCGAGCGCGTGCTCGAGGAGGCACGTCGTGCCGGTTGAGCGGATCGAGGGTCACCAGCTCGGGTCGATGGGCAAGACCCCCGAGGAGGTCGAGGACGAGGTCCGTCGCGGCGTCCTGACCACGTCCCTGGATCGCGCCGTCGGATGGGCTCGCAAGCAGTCGATGTGGCCGGCGACGTTCGGGCTGGCGTGCTGCGCGATCGAGATGATGTCGACCGGCGCCGGGCAGTACGACCTGTCGCGCTGGGGCATGGAGCTGTTCCGGGCCTCCCCGCGGCAGTCCGACCTGATGATCGTGGCGGGTCGCGTCTCGCAGAAGATGGCGCCGGTCCTTCGGCGGATCTACGACCAGATGCCCGAGCCGAAGTGGGTCATCTCGATGGGCGTGTGCGCTTCGGCGGGCGGGATGTTCACGAACTACGCGATCGTCCAGGGCGTCGACACGATCGTCCCGGTCGACGTCTACGTGCCCGGGTGCCCCCCCAAGCCCGAGATGCTGATGCACGGCATCTTGACCCTCCAGCACAAGGTCCGGACATCGGAGACGTTCCGATGAGCGACGCCACCACCACCGCCGAGCGTCTGGCCGAGGCCGTCCGGGGCCGGTTCACGGACGTGCTCGTCGCGCGCGACGAGGTGACGGTGATCGTCGAGCCGGCGGAGCTCCTGGCATCGCTCGCGTGGCTCCGCGACGAGCCCGGGGTGGAGCTCGGGTTCCTGTCGAGCATGACGGCCACCGACTGGCCCGGCGCCGAGCCGCGTTTCTGGGTCGCGTACGAGCTGCGGTCGATGACGCGCCATCACCGCGTGCGGGTGAAGGTGGGCGCCTCCGGTGAGGACCCGCGCGTGCCGAGCGTGACGTCGCTGTTCCCGACCGCGAACTGGCACGAGCGCGAGACCTACGACTTCTACGGCATCGTGTTCGAGGGGCATCCGAGCCTCACGCGGATGCTGATGCCCCAGGACTGGGAGGGACACCCGCTGCGCAAGGACGAGCCGCTCGGCGGGGTTCCCACCTGGTACAAGGGCGCGACCGTGCCGCCGATCGATCAGCGGGGGATGGCCTGATGGTGAGCCCCGATCCGCGGGCGGCCGCGATGGACGCAGCGTTCACGCCGGAGGCCGACGCCCTGCGAGACCCCGTCACCGGCGAGTTCCGCGAGGAGACGATGATCATCAACATGGGGCCGCAGCACCCGGCCACGCACGGGGTGCTCCGGCTCCTCCTCGAGCTCGACGGCGAGACGATCATCACGTGCAAGCCGATCATCGGGTATCTCCACACGGGGATCGAGAAGAACACCGAGTACCGGACCTGGATGCAGGGCGTGACCTACGTCACGCGCGCCGACTACCTCTCGCCGTTCTTCAACGAGCTCGGGTACTGCCTGGCCGTCGAGCGGCTCCTGGGGATCGAGGCGCCGCCGCGCGCGCAGCTGCTCCGGGTCCTCGTGTCGGAGCTCAACCGGATCGCGTCGCACCTCGTCTACGTCGCCACGGCCGGGATGGAGCTCGGCGCCGTGTCGCTGATGCTCTACGGCTTCCGCGAACGGGAGATCGTGCTCGACATCTTCGAGTCGATCACCGGCCTGCGGATGAACCATGCGTACATCAGGATCGGCGGGGTCGTGATGGACCTGCCCGAGTCGGGCGAGCGGAAGATCAGGGATCTGCTCGACATCCTCCCGGGGCGGATCGACGAGTACGAGACGCTGCTGAACGACAACCCGATCTGGCGCGAGCGCAACGAGGGCGTCGGGTACCTGTCGGCGGAGGACTGCCTCGCCTACGGCGTGACGGGGCCGGTCCTGCGCTCTGCGGGGATCGCCGCCGATCTCCGCAAGGACATGCCCTACGGGGGCTACGAGACCTTCGACTTCGAGGTCCCGACGCGGACCGAGGGCGATTCCTACGCCCGCTACATCATCCGGGTGGAGGAGATGCGCGAGTCGATGAAGATCGTCCGGCAGGCGCTCGATCGCCTCGCCGACACGCCCGGCGACCACATGATCGAGGATCCGAAGGTCCGCTGGCCCTCTCGGCTGTCGGTCGGCCCCGACGGGATCGGGAACGATCCCGAGTACCTCAGCCACATCATGGAGGAGTCGATGGAGGCCCTGATCCATCACTTCAAGATGGTGACCCAAGGCGTCCAGGTGCCGGCGGGCGAGGTCTACCAGGGGGTCGAGTCGCCCCGCGGTGAACTCGGGTTCTACGTCGTGTCCGACGGCGGGCACCGCCCGTACCGCGTGAAGATCCGCGACCCCTCGTTCGTGAACCTGCAGGCGCTCCCGAAGATGGTCGAAGGCGGGCTCATCGCGGACGTGATCGCGACGAACGCCGGTCTGGACCCGGTCATGGGTGGGGTGGACCGCTGATGGCGCTGTTCGAGGGCGAGCGCGCCGCCGAGGCCCGGCGGGTCGTGGAGCGCTACCCGGCGGCGCACCGTCGGTCCGCCGTGATGCCGCTGCTCTACCTCGCCCAGTCGATCGAAGGCATGGTCTCGCGCGATGCCCTCCGCGAGGTCGCCGAGACGCTCGGCATCACGACCGCGGAGGTCGAGGCCGTCGCGACCTTCTACACGATGTACCGCCTGCGCCCCACCGGGACCCACCTGGTCAACGTCTGTACGAACCTCGCGTGCAAGCTGCGCGGCGCCGAGGCCGTCTACGAGGCCGCCCACGAGGAAGCCGGCATCGCCCCCGGCCAGGAGATATCCGACGACGGTCTGTTCACGGTCCACGAGGAGGAGTGCCTCGGGGTCTGCGACTTCGCCCCGGCCGTCCAGATCGACTTCGCGAACCACGACGCGGTCACCCCCGAGCGGATGCGCGAGCTGATCGCGCAGCTGCGCGCGGGTCAGATCCCGGCACCGGCACGCGGGCCTGCCATGGGGTCGTTCGCGGACGCCTCGCGGGTGCTCGCCGGTCTCGAGCCGGAGCCCGCACCCGCGACCGACCGCGAGGAGGTGACGTCGTCGTGAGCTTCGAACCACGGCTGACGCGCCACTGGGGTGACCCGAGCGTGATCGCGATCGACGGCTACGAGGCCGCCGAGGGCTACGCGGGGCTCCGCCGTGCGCTCGAGATGGCCGACGCCGACATCATCGAGCTCGTGAAGTCCAGCGGCCTGCGGGGGCGAGGCGGCGCCGGGTTCCCGACCGGGATGAAGTGGGGTTTCGTGCCGCGCGACACCGGCAAGCCCACCTACGTCGTCGTGAACTACGACGAGTCCGAGCCGGGCACGTGCAACAACCGCGAGCTGGTCGAGCGCGAGCCGCACCGGCTCCTCGAGGGCTCCGCGATCGCCGCGCTCGCGATCGGGTGCGAGACGGTCTTCGTCTACATCCGCGGCGAGTACCTGTGGCAGGGCACGGTCCTGCAGCGCGCGATCGACGAGGCCTACGCGAAGGGCTACCTCGGCGCCGACGTGATGGGCTCCGGCAAGCGGGTGGACGTGGTCCTGCATCGGGGGGCCGGTGCCTACATCTGCGGTGAGGAGACGGCGCTGCTGAACTCGCTGGAGGGGCTGCGTGGCCAGCCGCGCTTGCGGCCGCCGTTCCCGGCGGTGGAGGGCCTCTACGCGAGCCCGACCGTGATCAACAACGTCGAGACGCTGATGAACGTCCCCGACATCGTCACTCGAGGCGCCGACTGGTTCCGCGAGCTGGGCACGGAGAAGTCGCCGGGCTCGAAGATGGTCACCGTCAGCGGGAAGGTCGAGCGGCCCGGGAACTACGAGATCGCGCTCGGCACCCCGTTCCGGGCCGTGCTCGAGGACCTCGCCGGCGGGGTCCTCGGCGGTCGTTCGATCAAGGCGTGGACGCCGGGTGGCTCCTCGACCCCGATGCTCACCGCCGAGCACCTCGACGTCGCGCTCGACTACGAGTCGGTCGCGGCGGCGGGCTCGATGCTCGGGACCGGCGCGATCATGGTGATGGACGAGACCGACTGCGTCGTGGACTGCGCGACGCGGATGGTGAAGTTCTACGCGCACGAGTCGTGCGGCAAGTGCACACCGTGCCGCGAGGGCAGCTGGTGGGCGACCCGGGTGCTGGGTCGGCTCGAGGAGGGCCACGGCCGCCCCGAGGACCTGCCGCTGATGACCGAGATGGGCACGAACATCCTGTTCCGGGCGTTCTGTGCCCTGGCCGACGGGACCGCGTCGGTCATCAACTCCAGCCTGAAGCACTTCATGGACGAGTACGAGGCCCACGTGCGCCTCGGCGGCTGTCCCCTGAAGGTGGAGCACGTCCCCGCGGAGGTGGCCTCGTGAGCGCGGGCATGGTCACGCTGACGATCGACGGCAAGGAGGTCACCGTGCCGAAGGGCACGCTGATCATCCGCGCCGCCGAGCTGCTGGGGATCGAGATCCCTCGGTTCTGCGACCACCCGTACCTGGAGCCGGCCGGCGCCTGCCGCCAGTGCTACGTCTCGGTCGAGGGGCAGCCGAAGCTCGGCACCTCGTGCACGATGACCGTCGCGCCCGGGATGGTCGTGAAGACCCAGAACACCGACGACACCGTGCGTCAGGCACAGGTCGCGAACCTGGAGTTCCTGCTGCTGAACCACCCGCTCGACTGTCCGATCTGCGACCGCGGCGGTGAGTGCCCGCTGCAGGATCAGGCGCTCGCGTACGGTCCCGGCGAGAGCCGCTTCCGCGAGGCGAAGCGCGTGTATCCGAAGCCCGTGCCGCTGTCGCCGTTGGTGAACCTCGATCGTGAGCGGTGCGTGTTGTGTGCGCGCTGCACCCGGTTCTGCGACCAGATCTCGGGCGACCGGTTCATCGAGCTGTTCGCCCGCGGCGCGGGGGAGCGGGTCTCGATCGCGGCCGGCGAGGACTTCGCCTCGCCGTTCAGCGGGAACACGATCCAGATCTGTCCGGTGGGCGCGCTCACCGCGACCCCGTACCGGTTCGCCGCCCGCCCGTTCGACCTGTCGTCCGGTGACTCGATCTGCCAGCACTGCGCGAGCGGCTGCAACGTCCGCGTCGACATCCGCCGCGGCGAGGTCGTGCGCGTCCTGGCCCGGGAGAACCCCGAGACGAACGACGCCTGGATCTGCGACAAGGGCCGGTTCGCGTTCCGGGGACCGGACGCCCCGGACCGCGTCACGACGCCGTTGATCCGCGACCGGGGGCTCGAGCCGGCGTCCTTCGGCGAGGTCCTGTCGTGGATCGCGGGACGCTGCGAGGGCGCGCGGGTCGCGTTCCTGACCGGCGGGCGCCTGATGGACGAGGACTACTACGCGCTGTCGAAGCTCGCGAGGACCGTGCTGCGGACGAACGACCTCGACCACCGCCGTGACGAGCCCGGACCGCTCGCGGAGGCGTCTGCCGCCCGCCGCTCGATGGCGGTGACCGCGCAGGACCTCGAGCGCGCGAAGGTGATCGTGGTGGCCGGGCTCGACGCCGAGCAGGAGCTGCCGATCGTGCACCTGCGGCTGCGCAAGGCGGCGGCCCGCGGGGCGCGGATCGTCGTGCTGCACCCGCGGCGCACGCGGCTGCACGACGTCGCGGACCACGTGCTCTGCCGACCGGGACAGCAGGCGACCGTGCTGACCGAGGCATGCGAGGGGCGAGGACCGCTGGGCTCCGTCGCCGAGGCGCTCCGCGAGGCGGGAGACGCCGGGGTGGTCCTGGCCGGCCCGCGTCTTGCCGAAGGCGCGGCCGACGCCGCGCTGCACCTGGCGTCGACGACCGGCGCCCGGTTCGCGCTGGCGCCGCGTCGGGCGAACGATCGCGGCGCGCTGCGGGCCGGGGTCCATCCCGAGCTGCTGCCGGGCGGACGGCGCTTCGAGGTGGGCGAGGAGCGCGCCGAGGTCGAGGCCGTCTGGGGACCGATCATGGCGAGCGCGGCTGGACGTTCGACGATGGACATCCTGCGGGCCTGCGCGGCTCGCGAGATCGACGTGCTGTTCCTGATCGGGATCGACCCCCTGCGGGACCTCCCCGATGCCACCTTGGCCCGGCGTGCCCTCGACAACGTGCCGGTCACGGTCGTGCAGTCGCTCGAGCTCGGATCGCTCGAGCCGTTCGCGGACGCGTTCCTGCCCGCCGCGTCGTACCTCGAGAAGGAGGGGCACCTCACCGACTGGGAGGGCCGAGGCCAGCGGATCGCGCCGATGCGCGGATCGGCCGGGATCAGCCGTCCCGACTGGGAGATCTTCGCCGGGCTCGCCGCGGCGATCGGCGCCGACCTGGGCTTCGACACGATCGCGCAGCTCCACGAGGAGATGGGCCGGCTGCTCGCCCCATCGGGGGCGCCGTCCGGGACGTTCGCCGAGGTGACGCCCCGGCCGGTCGTCGGCGGCGACGGGGTGGTGCTGTTCACCTATCCGCTGCTGGTGGACGAGGGGCGGCTCTCGGATCGCGCCGACGAGCTCAAGGCCGCCCTCGAGGAGCCACCGTTCGTCGAGATCGCCCCCGCGACCGCCGAGCGGCACGGGCTCGTCGAGGGAAGCGTGGTCCGCGTGACGACCGAGGCCGGAAGCGCCGAGCTCCCGGTGCGGGTCACGCCGGATGTCGTCGACAGCACCGCGTTCATCCCGTTCAACCAGCCCGGTCTGGCCGCGAACACGCTGCTGTCCGGGTGGTTCACGGCCGCCGCGAGCCTGGAGGCGGTGGAGCCGGCCGAGGCCGCCGAGCCCACGGGCGCCGGAGCCGACGAACCCCAGGAGGTGCCGGCCTGATGGACTGGGTCGACTGGGCGATCTTGGTCGTGAAGGTCGTGGTCGTGTTCTTCGGGCTGCTGATCTCGGTGGTCCTCTACATCTGGATGGAGCGCAAGGTGGTCGCCGACATGCAGACGCGCACGGGTCCGATGCGCGCCGGGCCGCGCGGCATCTTGATCACGCTCGCCGACGGGATCAAGCTGATCTTCAAGGAGAGCATCGTCCCGACGCATGCGGACCGCGCCGTCTATCTGTTGGCGCCGCTGCTCGCGATGATCCCGGCGTTCCTCGCCTTCTCGGTGATCCCGTTCGGCACGTCGGTCACGCTGTTCGACCGCGAGATCACGTTCCAGCTGACCGATCTCAGCATCGGGATCTTGTGGGTGCTCGCGATGACCTCGCTCGGGGTCTACGCGATCGTGCTCGCGGGATGGGCGAGCGGTTCGAACTACCCGCTGCTCGGCGGGGTCCGCTCGAGCGCCCAGATGATCAGCTACGAGGTCGCGATGGGCCTCGCGCTGATCGCGGTCCTGATGTACAGCGGGAACCTCTCGATGTCCTCGCTCGTCGCGGCCCAGGAGGACGTCTGGTACGTGATCCCGCAGTTCCCGGCCTTCGTCGTGTTCCTGATCTGCGCCCTCGCCGAGGTGAACCGTCCGCCGTTCGACCTGGCCGAGGCCGAGTCCGAGATCGTGGCCGGGTTCCACACCGAGTACTCGGGGTTCCGGTTCGCGATGTTCTACCTGGGCGAGTACGTGAACACCGTCACGGTCGCCGCGATCGCCGTGACGCTGTTCCTGGGCGGTCCACGGCCCCTTCCGCTCGTGCCCACCCCCGACGTGCTCTCGTGGTTGTGGCCGTTCCTGTGGTTCATCGCGAAGGTCACCGCCGTGATCTACCTGTTCATCCTGGTCCGAGGCACGCTCCCGCGCATGCGGTACGACCGCCTGATGAACCTCGGGTGGAAGGTCCTGATCCCGTTCGGGCTGTTCTGGGTGCTCGCCACCGGGGCGATCGTGGTCCTGCCCGACGAGTACGGTCGCACGCGGGGCTCGATCATGGCCGTCGGGCTGATCGTCGCAGTGGGGCTGGTCTTCTCGCTGGTGAAGCCGATGCTGGATCGGCCCGCGACGAGCGGGAGGGGTGCGGCGTGACCGACGCCGAGCGCGAGCCGCAGACCCCTGAGTCCGCCCCCGTCGAACGCCGCTCGCCGGGGTGGTGGGCGATCGCGAAGGGCATGGGCACGGTCTTCAAGCAGACCTTCCGAGCGGACAACACCGAGCAGTACCCGCGCGAGATCGTCGAGGTCCCCGAGCGTTCCCACATCGGCCGGCACCTGCTGAACCGACACGAGAACGGCCTGGAGAAGTGCATCGGGTGCGAGCTGTGCGCCTACGCGTGCCCGGCCGACGCGATCTGGGTGGTCGGGGAGGACAACGATCCCGAGGCGCCGGTCAGCCCGGGGGAGCGTCACGCGAAGGACTACCAGATCAACTACCTGCGCTGCATCATGTGCGGTCTGTGCGTCGAGGCCTGCCCGACGCGGGCGCTCACGCTCACGAATTACTACGAGCTGGCGTTCACCTCGCGTGAGGACGCGATCTGGACGAAGGAGCAGCTGCTCGAGCCGCCTCCGCCGCTCGGCACCGACCCGATCGACCGGGAGGGATGAGCGGTGCCGCTCGACAACGTCGTGTTCTGGGTCTTCGCACCGATCTCGGTGGCGAGCGCGATCGCGATGCTCGTGGTGCGCAACGCGATCCACGCGGCGCTGTTCCTGGTCGTGAACTTCTTCACGATCGCGGTGATGTACCTGCTGCTCGACGCGGAGTTCCTGTTCGCGGTCCAGATCGTCGTGTACGCGGGGGCGATCATGGTCCTGTTCCTGTTCGTGATCATGCTGCTCGGGGTCGACCGTGGGGTCGACGTGCGGGATCGGCTCCTGGGCCAGCGCGGCCTCGCGGTCCTGCTGGCGGTGGGGTTCGTCGCCGAGCTGTTCTTCGCGCTGCGCGCCGGGATCGGGTTCGCGACGAAGGCGCCCGAGGGGTTCGACGCCGTGAACGAGCCCGGCAACACCCAGGCCGTGGCCGAGGTGCTGTTCCGTGACTACTTCTTCCCGTTCGAGGTGACCTCGATCCTGCTGATCATCGCCGCGATCGCGGCGATGGTGCTGGCGCAGCGCAAGGCCAGGGTCGTCACGCAGGCCGAGCTCGATGCGCGCACCTCGGGCCCCGAGGATGAGGTGACGGCGTGAGGACCCCGATCGCCTCCTTCCTGCTGCTCAGCGGGATCTTGTTCGCGCTCGGCACGGTCGGGGTGCTCACGCGGAAGAACGCCCTGCTGATCTTCATGTCGATCGAGCTCCAGCTGAACGCGGTGAACCTGTCGCTCGTCGCGTTCGCGCGGATGCACAACGACCTCACCGGTCAGGTGCTCGCCTTCTTCTCGATGGTCGTGGCGGCGGCCGAGGTGGTCGTCGGTCTCGCGATCATCGTGGCCCTGTTCCGCCGCCGGCAGACGGTCGACGTCGACGATGCGAGGGAGCTGCGGTGGTAGCCACCGAGACCGTCCACGCCGTCGAGGCGACCGGCGCGCTCGAGTTGCTCTGGCTGGTGCCGCTGATCCCGCTGGCGATGGCCGGCGTCAACCTGTTCGTGGGCAAGCGGCTCGGGAAGCTCGCCGGTGTGCTCGCCTCGCTCGCGGTACTCGTGTCGCTGGGGATCTCGGCCAACGCCGTCCGTGAACTCCTGGTGATGCCGGCCGAGGAGCGCCTCGTCGTGCAGCACCTCTTCGACTGGATCTCGGTCGGGTCGTTCACGGTCGGAGCGGACCTGCGCCTGGACGCGGTGAGCGCCGCGATGATCCTCGTCGTCACCGGTGTCGGTGCGCTGATCCACATCTACGCGATCGGCTACATGGACGGCGACCCGCGCTTCGGCCGGTTCTTCGCCTACCTCAACCTGTTCGTGTTCTTCATGCTGATGCTCGTCCTCGGCGGGAACTATCTGCTGCTCTACCTGGGGTGGGAGGGCGTCGGTCTCTGCTCGTACCTGTTGATCGGGTTCTGGTTCGAGAAGAAGGAGAACGCCGAGGCCGCGAAGAAGGCCTTCATCACCACGCGGATCGGCGACAGCCTGATGATGATCGGGCTCGCGCTGATCGTGTTCCGGTTCGGGACGCTCGACTTCGAGCCGATCTTCGGCACGGCGGGCGAGGTGCTCACCGACGGGGTGGCCACCGCGATCGCCCTGCTGCTGTTCGCCGGTGCGATCGGGAAGTCGGCCCAGGTCCCGCTGCACGTGTGGCTCCCCGACGCGATGGCGGGCCCGACCCCCGTGTCGGCCTTGATCCACGCCGCCACGATGGTCACCGCGGGTGTGTACCTGGTCGTGCGGTCGGCGCCGCTGTTCGAGGTCTCGTCGATCGCGCTCGACGTGGTGGCGATCGTCGGTCTGGTCACGATGCTGTTCGCGGGGATCTGCGCGATGGCCCAGTGGGACATCAAGCGCGCGCTCGCGTACTCCACCGTGAGCCAGCTCGGCTACATGTTCCTGGCGGTCGGGCTCGGCGCCTACGCCGCCGCGATGTTCTTCCTGGTCGCCCACGCCTTCTACAAGGCGCTGCTGTTCCTCGGCTCGGGGTCGGTGATCCACGGGATGCACGAGGAGCAGGACATGCGGAAGATGGGCGGCCTGTTCCGCCGGATGCCGATCACCGCGGTCACGATGATCCTCGGCGGGCTCGCGCTCGCCGGGTTCCCCTTCATGGCCGGGTTCTTCGCGAAGGACATCGTCCTGGAGATCGCGAACACGAACGAGCGGTGGGGGTACTACGTCCTCGGGTCGATCGGCGCCCTGCTGTCGGCCTTCTACATCGGCCGGATCATCTTCCTGACGTTCTTCGGGAAGCCGCGGAGCGAGCAGGCCGAGCACGCCCACGAGTCGTCCCCGGTGATGTGGATCCCGCTCGCGATCCTCACGTTCGGGGCCACGTTCGGAGGGTGGCTGAGCGCCGGACCCGAAGGGCGGATCGCGCTGTTCATGGAGCCGATCGTCGGGCTCGTCCCGGAGGGCGACGCGGGCATCGACAAGAGCTTCTTCTACGCGATCGCGGTCGCGATCACGCTGGTGGGCGTCGTGCTGACGTGGTGGCTGTACGGGTCCGGGCGTGTGGACTGGCTCGCGCGGCGCGAGCGCCTCGAGCCGGTGCCAGAGGCCGCCCTGAACGGCTGGTACGTGGACCGCGCCTACGACCTCGTCGTGATCCAGCCGGCGAAGGGACTCGCGCGCATCATGGCGTTCGTCGTCGACACGACGTGGATCGACGGTCTCGTGAACGCGATCGGCGGCGGGGTCAAGCGCCTGGCGCAGGGCGGCCGGCTGATCCAGACCGGGTTCGTGCGGAGCTACGCGCTCGCGGTGTTCGTGGGGGCGGTCGGGGTCCTCGTCTACGTGGGGTGGCGCCTGTGAGCGAGCATCTCCTGAGCGTCGTGATCTTCCTGCCCCTCGCGGGGCTGGTGGTGCTGGTGCTCGCCGGGCGCTCGCTGTCGGACACGAACGCGAGGGTCTTCACCCTGCTCGTCACGCTCGTGACCTTCGCCGCGTCGCTCGTGATCCTGCGTGACTTCGATCGGACGGCCGAGGGGTATCAGCTGGTCGAAGAGCTGTGGTGGGTCCGGTCCGCCGGGCTGAAGTACCTGGTGGGCGTCGACGGGATCAGCCTGTGGCTCGTGCTGCTCACCACGTTCCTGTTCCCGGTCGCGATCCTCACGTCGTGGCCGATCCGAGAGAACGTCCGGATGTACATGGGCGCGATGCTCGTGCTGGAGACCGCCGTCCTCGGGTCGTTCCTGGCCCTCGACCTGCTGCTGTTCTTCCTGTTCTTCGAGGCGATCCTCGTCCCGATGTACCTGCTGATCGGCGGGTGGGGCGGAGAGAACCGCGTCTACGCGGCGGTGAAGTTCTTCCTGTTCACGATGGCTGGCTCGGCGTTCCTGCTCGTGGGCTCGCTGTTCCTCTACGGCCAGGCGAGCGATGCGCTGGGCGAGGGCACGTTCGACCTACGGGCGCTCACCGAGGTCGCCGCGACGCTGCCGGCGACCACCGGCCGCTGGCTCTTCCTGGCCTTCTTCGTCGCGTTCGCCGTGAAGGTGCCGCTGTTCCCGCTGCACACGTGGCTGCCCGACGCCCACACCGAGGCGCCGACCGCGGGATCGGTCCTGCTGGCGGGGGTCCTGCTGAAGGTGGGCACCTATGGCCTGCTCCGCTTCAACCTCACGCTGTTCCCGGAGGCGGCCACGTACTTCCGGACCGCGGTGATGATCCTGGCGGTGATCGGGATCGTCTACGGCGCGGCGGTCGCGTTGGTCCAGACCGACATCAAGCGCCTCGTCGCGTACTCGTCGGTCTCGCACCTGGGCTTCGTCGTGCTCGGGATGTTCGCGTTCACGACCCAGGGCGTGACCGGCAGCGTCCTGCAGATGGTGAACCACGGCCTGGCGACCGGCGCGCTGTTCCTGCTCGTCGGGATGGTCTACGAGCGCACGCACACGCGCCAGCTCGACCGGATGGGCGGGCTCGCGAGCGTGATGCCGTGGTTGCTCGGGGCCTTCCTGTTCACGGTGTTCGCGAGCGTGGGTCTGCCGGGGCTGAACGGGTTCGTCGGCGAGTTCCTGATCATCGCCGGGACCTTCGCGGTGAGCCATCTCGCGGGGTCGATCGCGGTCGGCGCCGTGGTGCTCGCCGCCGTCTACCTGCTGTGGTCGTACCAGCGGATGGCCTTCGGGCCGGTCCACGAGGAGCACCGCGACCTGCCGGACGTGTCGGGGCGCGAGGTGATCGTCCTGGCGCCCGTCCTCGCGTTGCTGCTGCTGCTGGGCGTCGCCCCGTCGCTCGTGACCCGCGACGTCGACCCGGCGACCGAGCGCGTGATCGCGCACGTTGCACCGGCCCAGGACACGACCGACATCGGCGACGTCGAGCTCCCCGAGGTCGTGGTGGCCGAGGGTGAGCACGGCGGCGAGGCGGGAGAGGAGGGCGAGGGCTGATGGAGACCCCCGAGCTCGTCTTCTGGCCGGTCGCCCCCGAGCTGATCCTGGTCGCGGTCGGGCTCGTCGGGATGATGTACGAGGCGTTCGCCCGCCGCTCGAGCCGTGCGATCCACCTCGCGATCGCCACGGTGGGGCTCCTCGCCGCCGGTGCCGCGTCGGTCGTGCTGTGGAACTGGACGGGGGCGGCGACCGTCCTGGGCGACACCGTGGCGGCGGACCGCTTCTCGGTGGTGGCCAGGGTCGTGCTGCTGAGCGCCGCGTTCGTGGGGTGCCTCTACTACACGGACGAGGCGGGCAGAGATCCGGCCGCGTACCGGGGCGAGTTCTACCCGCTCGTGCTGTTCGCGACGGCCGGGATGACCCTGATCACCGCGGCGAACGACCTGATCGTCGCGTTCCTGGCCCTCGAGATCTTGTCGCTCTCGCTCTACGTGCTCACCGGCATCACCGGCCGGCGGCGCCCGACCGAGGCCGCGATGAAGTACTTCCTGCTGGGCGCGTTCTCCTCGGCGTTCTTCTTGTACGGGGTCGCGATGGCCTACGGGGCGACCGCGAGCACGAAGATCCCCGTGATCGCCGGGGCCCTGGCCGGCCGGACCGGTGAGCAGGCGCTCGCGCTGTTGGCGATGGCGTTCCTGGTGATCGGCTTCGGCTTCAAGGTGTCGGCGGCGCCGTTCCACATGTGGACGCCCGACGTGTACCAGGGGGCGCCGACGCCGGTGACCGCGTACATGTCCGCGGCGACGAAGGTCGCGGCCTTCTTCGCGCTGATCCGGGTGCTCGACGTCGCGTTCCAGCCGCTCACGTGGGACTGGACGCCGCTCGTCTACGCGCTGGCGGTGCTCTCGATCGTCATCGGGTCGATCCTGGCGATCGCCCAGAAGGACGTGAAGCGGATGCTCGCCTACTCGAGCATCGCCCACGCCGGGTTCCTGCTGACCGGCCTGACATCGGCGAACGCCATCGGGATCCGCGCGGCGATCTTCTACCTGATCGCGTACGCGATCATGACGCTGGGTGCGTTCGGGGTCGTGATGATGGTCGCGACCCGCGGCGAGGAGCACACGACCCTCGCGGACTTCGCCGGCCTGGCCCGGCGGAGCCCCCTGTCGGCGGCCCTGATGACGGTCTTCCTCCTTTCGCTCGCGGGGATCCCGCCGACCGCGGGCTTCATCGCGAAGGTGGGCGTGTTCAGCGCGGCGATCGACGCCGGGAACTGGCCGCTCGTCGTGGTGGCCGTCCTGGCGAGCGTGGCCGCCGCGTTCTTCTACCTGCGGGTGATCGTCTACATGTACATGGTCGCGCCCGAAGCGGAGGTCGATGAGGCGTCACCGGTCGCGGCCGCGACGCTCCCGCGCGCCGCCGGGCTGGTGCTGGCCCTCGGGACCCTCGTCCTGGGGGTGTTCCCCGGGCTGCTGTCCGGCGTGATCGAGCAGGCGGCGGTGCTGAGGTGGTGACATGCGCAGGGTGATCCCGGGCCTCGAGGCCCCCGACGAGACGCTCGAGTCCGAGATCCGCGTGCGCCTCGATCGGGTCGAGGACGCGCTGGAGAAGGCCGTCGTCGCCGACTCGGACCTGCTCGCGGCGACCGCCGCGCACCTGCTGCAGGCCGGTGGCAAGCGGTTCCGTCCGATGCTCGTCCTGCTGAGCGGGTACTTCGGAGACCCCACCGACCCGCGGCTCGTCCCCGGCTCGGTCGCGATCGAGCTGACCCACCTGGCGACGCTGTACCACGACGACGTGATCGACGAGGCCGACGACCGCCGAGGCGTCCCCAGCGCGAACGCCCGGTGGGACAACACGGTCGCGATCCTCACCGGCGACTACCTGTTCGCGCGGGCCTCGGAGATCTCCGCCGAGCTCGGGACGGACGTCTCACGGCTGCTCGCCCGCACGATCGCGGTCCTGTGCGACGGGCAGATCCGCGAGGTGGACGCGAGCGGGAAGCCCGAGCAGACGGAGGCCGCCTACCTCGAGATCATCCGGCGGAAGACCGCGGTCCTGATCGCGGCCTCGTGCCGGCTCGGCGGGATGCTCTCCGACACGGCCGAGGAGCACCTCGGCACCTTGGAGGCGTTCGGGGAGTCGCTCGGGATGGCCTTCCAGCTCTCGGACGACATCATGGACCTCACGGCCAGTCAGCTCGAGCTCGGCAAGGAGCCCGGCACCGACATGAAGGAAGGCGTGTACACGCTGCCGGTGCTCCACGCGCTGAACGAGGGACCGCACCGCGAGGAGCTGCAGCGACTGCTGGCGCACGGCGCCCCCGACGGCGAGATGCTTGACCGGGCGCTGGAGATCGTGCGCACCGGCGGCTCGGTCGATCACGCACGCGCGAAGGTCGCCGCCGAGGTCGGACGCGCGGTGGCGCTCGCGGAGCGCCTCCCGCAGGGGCCGGCCCAGCATGCGCTGATCCAGCTGTCGCGGTTCCTCGCGATCCGGTGCGGCGCGGAGGCCGGGTCGTGAGGATGCCCGAGGGCCGTGGAACGGCGCGGGAGGACTCGCTGTTAGGATACGGCCGCCGCTCGCCGGAGCGGTCCGTGGACGTCGCCGAAGGGCTCTAGGACATGGATTACTACGGGTCGTACGGGGTGGTCCTGGCGGTCGCGATCGCCGGGGGCCTCCTGGTGGCCGTGGCCTTCACGGCCGGCCGGCTGATCGCGCCCCGCCGTCCCGGCTACGGCAAGCTGACCACCTACGAGTGCGGCATCGATCCGGTCGGCGAGGGGTGGTCCCAGAGCCAGGTCCGCTACTACGTGTACGGGTTCCTGTTCGTGATCTTCGACGTGGAGAGCGTGTTCCTGTTCCCGTGGGCGAAGGTCTTCGAGTCGCTCGGCTACCAGGCGGTGGGGTCGATGACGCTGTTCATCGCGATCTTGGCCGTCGGGCTGCTGTACGCGTGGCGCAAGGGGGTCCTGCGGTGGGCGTGATCACCGAGAAGACCCCGCTGCCCCGGATCAAGCCGGTGAAGTTCCTGCTGAACTGGGGCAGGCGCTACTCCCTGTGGATCTTCAACTTCGGGCTGGCGTGCTGCTCGATCGAGTTCATCTCCGCGTCGACGGCGAAGAACGACTTCATGCGCCTCGGCGTGATCCCGTTCGCTCACGGTCCACGTCAGGCGGACCTGCTGCTCGTCGCCGGCACCCTCACCGACAAGATGGCGCCGGTGATCAAGCGCCTGTACGACCAGATGCCCGACCCGAAGTACGTGATCTCGTTCGGTTCCTGCGCGAACTGCGGCGGTCCCTACTGGGACAGCTACTCCGTCACGAAGGGCGTCGACCAGGTGATCCCTGTCGACGTCTACGTGCCCGGCTGCCCACCCCGCCCGGAGGCCCTCCTGCACGGCATCATCGCCCTGCAGGAGAAGATCAAGGACGAGGACATCCAGGAGAAGTTCGCGAGTGGTACGTCCGCTGTCGGCTGAGGACGTCGGGGCCCGCCTGCGGGCACGGTTCGGCGAGGATGTCGAGGTCGTCGACGCCTTCGGCCATCCGGTCGCGACCGTCCCCGCGGAGCGGTACCACGACGTGGTCCGGCTGCTCCGTGACGATCCGGACTTCGCGTGCGACTTCTGCGACTTCACGAGCGCCGTGGACCGGGGGCCCGAGGGCGGCTTCGAGGTCGTGACCCACCTGTTCTCGACGACCCACCACCACAACGTCCGGGTCAAGGTTCGGCTCCCGCACGACGACCCGGCGATCGACTCGATCCACGACCTCTACGCGACGTGCGACTGGCACGAGCGGGAGATGATGGAGATGTTCGGCATCACGGTGCGCAACCACCCGCGGCCCGTGAAGCTCCTGCTCGCCGAGCCTTTCGAGGGACACCCGCTCCGCAAGGACTTCCCGCTGATGAGCCGCGAGGTCAAGCCCTGGCCGGGTGCCGTCGAGGGCGAGGAGGACGAGGAGGAGTGAACATCGTCGCCCTGCTCGCCCAGTCGGCCATCGACGACCTCACGTCGAACTTCTGGATCGCGCTGCTGCTCAAGACGGTCGCGGTCCTGGGCTTCTTCCTGGTCGTGCCGCTCGTCGTCGGGTACATGGAGCACAAGGTCCTGGCCCACATGCAGGCGCGCCTCGGGCCGATGGAGGCCGGTGCGTTCCACGGGTGGGCGCAGCTGATCGCCGACGGCGTGAAGTTCATCCAGAAGGAGGACGTCGTCCCCGCGGCGGCGGACCGCAGCGTGTTCTCGCTCGCGCCCGCGGTGGCCCTGGTCCCGTACATGGTGACCCTCGTGGTGCTGCCGTTCAGCGCCTCCGCGTACGTCCTGGACCTCGACGTCGGGGTGTTCTTCGTCCTGGCGATGTCCAGCGTGGGCGTGATCGGCGTGCTGATGGCCGGGTGGGCCAGCGCGAACAAGTTCTCCCTGATGGGGGCGCTGCGCGCGGCCGCCCAGCTGATCGCGTACGAGCTCCCGCTCGTGCTCGCGACCGCGGCGATCGTGATGCAGTCGGGCTCCATGTCGCTCGTGGCGATCACCGAGGCGCAGTGGCAGTACTGGTTCGTGGTGTTCCAGCCGGTCGGGTTCGTGATCTTCATGATGGCCGCCGTCGCCGAGCTGACGCGGCCCCCGTTCGACATGCCCGTGGCGGACTCCGAGATCATCTTCGGCGCCTACACGGAGTACACGGGGCTGAAGTTCGCGTTCTTCCTGCTGGCCGAGTACGGCGGCATCGTCGTGATGTCGGGGATCGCCTCGGTCCTGTACCTGGGTGGCTACCAGCCGTTCGAGGGGCTCGCCTTCATCCCCGGCCCGCTGTGGATGTTCGGCAAGATCTTCGCCCTGTCGTTCGTGATCATCTGGCTGCGGGCGACGTTCCCGCGCCTGCGCGAGGATCAGCTCCAGCGGTTCGCGTGGGTCGTGCTGACGCCGCTCGCGCTCGTGCAGATCCTGATCGTCGCGGTCGTGAAGGTGGCGGTGGCGTAGATGGCGGACACGCAGATCCAGCGGGGGGTTGGCCAGGGCCTGTTGAAGGGCCTGTCCGTCACGCTCAGGACGCTCCTGCGTCCGTCGATCACGGTGCAGTACCCGCACGTGAAGCCCACCCTGCCGGCCCGGACGCGTGGCGTGATCGCGCTGAAGCAGGAGAACTGCACGGTCTGCTACAAGTGCGCCCGCGAGTGTCCCGACTGGTGCATCTACATCGATGCGCACAAGGAGGCTCACCCGCCGGCCGGCGGTGGACGTGCGCGCTCGGCGAAGATCCTCGACCGGTTCGCGATCGACTTCTCGCTGTGCATGTACTGCGGGATCTGCGTCGAGGTCTGTCCGTTCGACGCCCTGTTCTGGAGCCCCGAGTTCGAGTACGCCGAGTACGACGTCACGGAGATGATCCACGAGCGCGAGCGGCTCGAGGAGTGGACCTACACCGTGCTGCCGCCGCCCGCGCTCGAGGAGGGCGCCGAGGTGCCGGAGGAGGCCGCCTCGTGACGGCGCAGGAGTACGCGTTCCTCGTGGTCGCCACGATCGGGTCGCTCTCGGGCATCGCGGTCGTGACCGCCCGCAACGTCGTCCACGCCGCGCTGTACCTGGTCGTGGCCCTCCTGTCGGTCGGGGTGACCTTCCTGCTGCTCGGCGCGGAGTTCATCGGGTGGGTCCAGATCCTGATCTACGTCGGCGCGATCGTGATCCTGTTCCTGTTCGGTCTGATGCTCACGAAGGCGCCGATCGGGCGCGACACGCTCGACAACCAGAACAAGGCGCTCGGCGCGGTGGTCGCGGTGCTGGTCTTCGTGGGGCTCACGTTGCTGATCACCGCGGCGTTCCCGCTGGGCGATGCCGTCGCGCCGGACCCGGCCCCGGGCAGCTCGACCCAGATCGGGGAGGCCCTGTTCCGGGACTACGTGCTGCCGTTCGAGGCCGTGTCGTTCGTGCTGCTCGCCGCTCTGATCGGCGCGATCGTGCTCTCGAGGAAGGACGAGGGGAACTGACGTGATCAGACTGCCGCTCGTCCTCGTCTTCTCGGCCCTGCTGTTCAGCGCGGGCGTCTACGGGGTGCTGGCGCGCCGCAACGCGGTGATGGTCCTGATGGCGATCGAGCTGATGCTGAACGCCGTGAACGTGAACCTCATCGCCTTCTCGGCCGAGCTCCAGGACGTCGCCGCGCAGGTGTTCGCGCTGTTCGTGATCGCGGTCGCCGCGGCCGAGGTCGGGATCGGTCTGGCGATCGTCATCTTGCTGTTCCGCAACCGGGCGTCGATCAACGTGGATGAGGTGAACCTCCTCAAGTGGTAGGGCTGCTGGGGATCCTCGCGGAAGAGGGCGGCGAGGCGGCCGAGGCCGCCGCCGAGATCGTCCACGCCGCGCCGAACTGGTTCGTGCAGAACGCGTGGCTGATCCCGCTGCTCCCGTTCGTCTCGGGCGCGCTGATCCTGTTCTTCGGCAAGCGTTCCCCGTTCAAGGGCACCGGGTTCGGGATCGCCGCGGTGGGGGCGTCGTTCCTGCTCTCGCTCGGAGCGCTCTGGAGCTTCGTGGAGGGTGGCGGCTCGTACGAGAAGGCCGTCGAGTGGTTCACGATCGGCCCGCTGCACGTCGAGGCAGGGATGTACGTCGATGGGCTCACCGCGGTGATGTTCGTCGTGGTCACCGCCGTGTCGCTGTGTGTCCACGTCTACTCGCTCGGGTACATGCACGGGGACTCCCGGTACACGTGGTTCTACTTCGTGTTGTCGGTGTTCACCGGGGCGATGCTGCTCGTCGTGATCGCCGACAACGTGATCCAGCTGCTGTTGGCGTGGGAGATCATGGGGGTCTGCTCGTACCTGCTGATCGGGCACTGGTTCGAGGAGAAGGAGAACTCGAACGCCGGGATCAAGGCGTTCATCACGACCCGGATCGGCGACGTCCCGATGATGTTCGGGTTCTTCGCGATGATCGCGATGACCGGGTTCACGAGCGCGTCGTTCCATGCGGCCGAGGAGGCGATCGGCAGCGGCGAGATCTCCGTGCTGTTCGTCTCGATGACGGCCATCATGCTGTTCGGCGGCACGATCGGGAAGTCGGCGCAGTTCCCGCTGCACGTGTGGCTCCCCGACGCGATGGCCGGCCCGACGCCCGTGTCCGCGCTGATCCACGCCGCGACGATGGTCGCCGCCGGCGTCTACCTGGTGGGGCGGCTGTTCGAGGTCTTCCTGGCCGCCGACCCGTGGGTCCTGCAGACCGTCAGCATCATCGGCGCGATCACGATGGCGGGCGCCGCGATCCTCGCGATCGCCCAGGACGACATCAAGCGGGTCCTCGCCTACTCGACGCTCAGCCAGCTCGCCTACATGGTGACCCTGCTGGGGATCGGCGAGCTGGGGCGCGACGCGGCATTCTTCCACCTGTTCACGCACGCGTTCTTCAAGGCGCTGCTGTTCCTGGGTGCCGGCTCGGTGATCCACGCGGTCCACTCGAACAACATGAGCGACATGGGGGGCCTGCGGAAGAAGATGCCGGTCACCTTCTGGACGTTCATGATCGGGTCGCTCGCCCTCGCCGGGGTGTTCCCGTTCGCCGGTTTCTGGTCGAAGGACGAGCTCCTCGTGGTGGCGTCGAAGGAGCAGATGGTCCTGTTCTGGATCATGCTCGCGACCGCCGCGCTCACCGCCTACTACACGGCCCGGATGGTGCTGCGGACCTTCTTCGGCGAGTACACGGGCCACGCGCACCCGCACGAGTCGCCGCGCAGCATGACGATCCCGCTCGTGGCGCTGGCCGCGGCCACGGCGTTCGTGGGGCTGCTCGGAGCGCCGCAGGTCGGCGCCGTGTTCTTCGACTGGGTCTACCTCGAGCATCCCGAGGTCGTGAAGTTCGCGCCGCTGATCGCCGGCGCGGGGACCCTCGCGACGATCGGGGGCCTCGGGGTCGGCTGGCTGATCTACAAGGACCGCACGACCGTCGACCCGATGCAGCGCCGGCTCGGCAAGGTGTGGACCGTGCTGCTGAACCGCTACTACATCGACGACTTCTACATGGCCGCGATCGTGTACCCGGTGCGTGACCGGCTGAGCGCGTTCGTCAACTGGACGAACCAGGTGCTGATCGACGGCGTCGTGAACGGTGCTGCCGCGCTCGCCCGGGGGCTGTCCCGCGTGGTCATGTGGATCGACCGCAACATCATCGACGGGGCCGTGAACGGCCTCGGGCAGATCACCGGAGAGACCGGTGGCCTGCTCAAGTACCTGCAGTCGGGCAACGTGCAGTGGTACGCGGTGGCGTTGTTCGCCGGCGTGCTGGTGCTGACCGCCTTCTTCGTGAGGCTTGCTTGAGATATCGAATCGACCGTGAGTAGGAGCGAGGGGAACCGATGACCTGGGAGAACTCCGCGATCACGATCACGACGTTCCTGCCCATCCTCGGCGCGCTCGTGATCCTGCTCGTGCCGAAGGAACGTGACCGTCTGGTGCGAGGGCTCGGGATCGCGGTGACCGCCGTGGCGCTCATGCTCGCGGCGGCGCTCGCGCTCGGCTTCGACTACGGCACCGACCAGCTGCAGTACGTGCTGGACGTCCGATGGATCGACGCGATCGGCGCCCGGTACCACGTGGGGATCGACGGCATCTCGATGCCGCTGTACGTCCTGACGTTCCTGCTGAGCTTCCTGTGTGCGATCTACACCTGGCGCTACGTGCCGTCGCCCGGACGCACGAAGGCGTTCGTCGCGCTGATGCTGCTGCTCGAGACCGGGATGGCCGGGACGTTCATCTCCTTCGACCTGATCCTGTTCTTCGTGTTCTGGGAGCTGGTCCTGGTCCCGATGTACTTCCTGATCGGGATCTGGGGCTCGGCGAACCGCGAGTACGCGGCGATCAAGTTCTTCCTGTTCACGCTGTTCGGGTCGATCTTCATGCTCCTGGGCTTCCTGGGGATGTACTTCTCCGGGCCCGACCCGCACACGTTCGACATGCTGAAGCTCCAGGAGTGGGCGCAGGGTGGCGGGTTCTCGAATGGCTTCCAGCTGGTGGTCTTCGGGGCGGTGGCGCTGGGCCTGGCGGTCAAGGTCCCGATGTGGCCGGTCCACACGTGGCTCCCCGACGCCCACACCGAGGCGCCGACGATCGGCTCGGTCTTGCTGGCCGGGGTCATGCTGAAGATGGGGACCTACGGGTTCGTGCGGATCGCGCTCCCGCTCCTGCCGTACGGCGCGCAGAAGTACGCGCCGTGGATCGGTCTGCTGGCCACGATCGCGATCGTCTACGCGGCGCTCGCCTGCTTGGCGCAGAAGGACCTGAAGCGCCTGATCGCGTTCTCCTCCGTGGGTCACATGGGCTTCGTGATGCTCGGCATCGCGACGATGACCGAGATCGGGATCCAGGCGGCGATCTTCGGGATGGTCGCCCACGGGATCATCACCGGGATGCTGTTCTTCATCGTCGGCTCGGTCTACGACCGGTACCACACGCGTGAGATCGCCACGATCGGCGGCGGGATGAGCCAGGTCATGCCGAAGATGGCCGGGACGTTCGCCTTCGTGGCGATCGCCTCGCTGGGGCTGCCCGGGCTCGCCGGCTTCTGGGGCGAGGTGATGGCCCTGCTCGGCGCCTTCAGCCCGAACGAGGCCCTCGGTCTCGACGTCACCCTGTACCGCGTCTTCATGGTGGCGGGCGGGATCGGCACCGTGCTGACCGCCGCCTACTTCCTGTGGACCCTGCAGCGCGTGAACATGGGCACGTTGCCGGAGAAGTGGAAGGAGTCCGGGTTCCGCGACATCCTCGTGATCGAGTGGGTCGCGTGGATCCCGCTCCTGGCCCTGACCTTGATCCTGGGGCTCTTCCCGAGGCTGGTCCTCGGCATGACCGACGAGGCCGTGAACTCCCTGATGTCGTTCTTCGGAGGCTGAGTCCGTGCAGAGCGTCGACTACCACGCGATCTCGCCGGTCCTGATCCTCGGGGCCGCGCTGCTCGTCGTGCTGGTCGTCGACGCCTTCTTGCCGGCACGGGCGAAGTGGCTCGCGATGCCGCTGTCGCTCGTCGGGGTCGTCGGTGCGTTCGTCGCCACGATGACCCTGATCGGCGACGAGGTCTCGACCTTCGGGGGCCACTACGTCGTCGACGACTTCACCGTGCTGTTCCAGGGCTTCTTCCTGCTGGTGGCGGTGGTCGTCCTGGCGATGTCCCTGCGCTACTTCCGCGAGGGTGGCTTCTACCAGGGCGAGTACTACTACCTGCTCCTGACCGCGTTCCTCGGGTGCATCTTGATGCCCGCCTCGCGTGACCTGCTGATGCTGTTCATCGCGCTGGAGCTGATCTCGGCGCCCGGGTTCTTGATGTCGGCGTTCCGCAAGGCCGACGTGAAGGGCAACGAGGGCGGGATCAAGTTCTTCATCATCGGGGTCCTGTCGACCGCCGTGATGCTCTACGGGATGAGCATGATCATCGGCCTCACCGGGGCGACCAGCCTGAGCGGGGTGGCCGAGGGGCTCGGCGCGCTCGAGGGTGCGAAGCGGACGCTGGCCGACGCCTCGATCCTGTTCGTGGTCGTGGGGTTCGCCTTCAAGGTGAGCGCCGTCCCGTTCCAGTTCTGGGCACCGGACACCTACGAGGGCGCCCCGGTCCCGGTCGCGGCGTTCCTGGCCGTGGCGTCGAAGGCGGCCGGGTTCGCCGGTCTGCTCCAGCTGATGTTCGTGGCGTTCGCGGACTCGTGGGAGTTCTGGACGCCGATGTTCGCGGCGCTGTCGATCCTCACGATGACCGTGGGGAACCTCGTGGCCCTGCAGCAGCGGCAGGTCGTGCGACTGCTCGCGTACTCGGGGATCGCGCAGGCCGGCTACATGCTGCTGCCCTTCGCGCTGGTCAGCGACGACGCGGTGGTCAACGGCGACGCGTTCTCGGCCGCGGTCACCTACATCTTGATCTACGGGATCATGAACCTGGGTGCGTTCGCGGTGACCACGGCCGTCAGCCGGCGTCACCCGCGGCTGCTGATCGGTGACTTCTCCGGACTGGTCAAGGTCGCCCCGATCCTGGCCGTCGGGATGACGGTGTTCATGATCTCGCTGGCGGGCATCCCGCCCACCGGTGGGTTCTGGGGCAAGTTCCTGATCTTCCAGGCTGCGATCGCGCGCGGCGACTGGGGTCCGTACCTCGCCGCGGTCATGGTGGTGAACTCGGTGATCTCGATCGCGTACTACTTCGCGGTGCCGAGGGCGATGATCTTCGCAGACGCCGAGTCCGAGGAGCTGATGCGGCCGTCGTGGCTCGTCACCGCGGTGGTCGCCGCGGCGATGGTCGCCCTCGTGGTGATCTTCGTGATCCCGAACGCGCTCGCGCACCTGGGCGACCTCTCGGTCCTCAGCGGCTGAGTTCCTTTCCGAACCTCGACCCTGTCCGGGGCGAACGCCATTGAGATGCTCCTTGCTGATGGCGCACGTGTCGAAAGGGTGAGGCGACGATGACACCCGGCATCAACCGGGCGAAGACGTGGGTGCTGATCGCGGGCCTGATGGGCCTGTTCCTGCTGATCGGGAACGCGATCGGCGGCCAGCGAGGCATGACGATCGCGCTGGTCATGGGTCTGGGGTTCAACCTCGCGATGTACTGGTTCTCAGGGTCGATCGCGGTGAAGACGACCCGTTCACGGCCGGTCAGCGAGGCCGAGGCCCCCGACCTGTACCGGATCGTCCGTGAGCTGGCGAACGAGAACCGGATGCCGATGCCCGAGATCTACGTCTCGGACATGATGCAGCCGAACGCCTTCGCGACCGGCCGCAACCCCGAGAACGCGAAGGTGGCCGTCACCCGAGGGATCCTGCAGATCCTCGACGAGCGCGAGCTCCGAGGGGTGCTCGCCCACGAGCTCAGCCATGTGGCGAACCGCGACATCCTGATCGGCTCGATCGCGGCCGGGATCGGGACCGCGATCAGCTACCTGGCCCAGTTCGCCCTGTTCTTCGGTGGCGACGACGAGGAGGGCGCCAACCCGCTGTTCATGTTGCTCGCCTGGCTCGTCGCGCCGCTGGCCGCCGCCGTGATCCAGATGGCGGTCTCGCGGAGCCGCGAGTTCCAGGCCGACGAGTCCGGCGCGCTCCTGTCGCGGGACCCCGAGGCGCTCGCGAGTGCCCTGCGGAAGCTCGAGGCCGCCTCGCAGCGGGTGCCGGCGCCGGCGAGCGTGTCGCCCGCCGAGGCGCACCTGTTCATCGTGAACCCGATGGCGTCGCTGCGCGGTCGCGGGATGTCGCGGTGGTTCTCGACGCACCCGCCGACGGACGAGCGGGTGGCCCGGCTGGACGCGATCGCCGAGCGGCTCCGCGGGGGCTCGCCGATCGGCGGAATGCCGTTCGGCGAGTGAAGCGCCGGAGACCCGCGACGCCGGCTACGCGGTGTCCTCGTCGGACCTCCTGCGTCGCGACAGCAGCACCGCGGCGACCACGATCACGATCGCGCCGAGGATCCCCAGCCACACGACGGGGGAGATACCGGAGCTGTCGTCACCTGCGCTCCCACCGCTGGCGATGGGAGCGAGCGTCAGGGCGGTGTAGGGGGTGAATTGGCCCCACAGGAATCCCTCTGGGGTGGGCGAGATGTTGTCCTCGAGCCCGGTCCACTTGTCGCTGCGGTAAGCCTCGAGGAACTTGTCGTAGAACAGGACGACCTCAGGGACGTCCCGGTAGATGATCTGCTGCATCTCGTTGATGATCGCCTGGCGCTCAGCCGTGTCGGAGGCCGTCTTCTGGTCCTGGTAGAGCTGGTCGTACTCCGGGTTGGAGTAGCAGGTGTCGCTCCAGCTCCCGCACTGACCCGACGTGAACGTCGACAGGATGAAGTCGGGGTCGGGGTCGGGACCCCAGCCCCAGATCCACATGTCGTAGTCGTTGTCGTACCACGCGTTGATCAGCTTCCCGTCGGTCAGGACCTCCGACCTCGTGGCGATCCCGATCTGGGACAGCCATCCGGAGATGAACCGACCCATGTCGGGGGCCCGTTCCTCTTCCGATCGCAGGATGAAGCGGAAGTCCAAGGGCTCCCCGCCGCCGGGCATCTCGCGCACGCCGTCACCGTCGGTGTCTCGGTAGCCGGCGCCATCGAGGATCTCGTTCGCTGCGGCGATGTCGAAGTTGATCGCCTCATCCTCCGTCGGGGAGTAGTGCCACTGCGCGGCGAACGGCGGCACGATCGTCTCACCGGGCTCGCCGTACCCGCCGAGGATCCGCTCGACGAGGGTGTCCTTGTCGATCGCGTGGGCGATCGCGGTGCGAACCACGGGGTCGAGCAGCGCGGGGTGGCCGGTCGAGCCGGTGTCGGCGCAGTACTCGGCAACCGTGTTCTCCGGGTCGCACGAGTTCATCGTCATCTGCGCGAAGGTGGTCGCGGGGCCGACCCACGTGGTGACGCCCGACTGACCCTCGAGCGAGTCGAACAGCTCCGGCCCGATGCCGGACAGGTAGTCGATCTCACCGTTCTTGAGCGCCGTGACCATCGCCTCTTCGTTGTTGAAGCGCTTCACGACGTACTCGTCGATCTTCGGCGCGCCGCCCCAGTAGTTCGGGTTGGCGGTCATCGTCCACGAGTCGCCCTTGATCCATTCGGTGAGCTGGAACGGACCGCTGCCGATCGAATCGTTCACGCCCGGCTCGAAGTTCCAGTCCTTGAAGCCGTCCTTGTCGAGGTCACCCCACAGGTGCTCGGGGACGATGTAGACCCACGGGGGGACCGTCGGGGCGATCGTGGGCACTTCGGTCGTCCACACGAACGTCAGCGGATCGGGTGCGGCGAAGGACTCGGGCGTCGAGTAGGGCAGATATCCCGTCACCGTGCCGATGTTGTACTCGACCGCCTTCGAGAACGTGAAGGCGACGTCCTCGGCGGTGACCGGCTCGCCGTCTTGCCAGGTCATGCCGTCACGGATCGTGAAGGTCCAGGTCAGGCCGTCCTCGGACTGCGACCACTCCGTCGCGAGACCGGGCGCGGGGCCGAGGTCGTCCTTCGCGAAGTTGACCAGCAGGTTGTAGTTCAGGCTGAGGACCTCGTACTCGGGTCCCTCCAGCGCCCTGAGGGGGTTCACGGTCCTCATGTCGTTCGTGGTGCCTGCCACGAACGACACCTTCCCGGCGATCGACGGGCTCGCATCCTGGGCGAGAGCTGCGGCGCTCGACAGGGCGATCGACGCGGCCACTCCGGCGGCGATCAGGGTGGGGACCCCCCGGGTGCGCTTCACGATTCGAGCCTCCTCTCGTGCCGGGCGTCTTCACCACCCCAGCGTTGGCTGGAAGCTATAGATAACTGACGCACCAGTCAAGGCAGCGAGCGCGTAGGCTCGCCGCGGGTTCGTCCGGAGCAGGAGGTTGATGCCATGCCGGTCGTCGAGATCGATCGGATCCCCGTCGCGTACGAAGTGATCGGAGAAGGGCTCCCCGTCCTGCTGGTCCATGGGTGGCAGGGCGACCATCGCTACATGGCCGCCGATCTCGAACGGATCTTCGAGGCCGTCGGAGGTTGGCGGCGGGTCTACGTGGATCTCCCCGGCCACGGACGGACACCGGCGCCCGGATGGCTCGCCGGGCAGGCGCAGATGCTCGCGGTGCTCCAGGGGTTCGTTGACGCGGTATTCGCACGCGAGCGGTACGCGGTCGCGGGCAGCTCCTACGGAGGCTACCTGAGCCTCGCGCTCGTGCGCTCGATGCCTGAGCGCCTGCGCGGTGCGGCCCTGTTGGTGCCAGATCTGCCCGCAGCCGACGGCTCCCGGGACGTGCCACCACGCGTGACCATCATCGAGGATCGGGCTGTCGCCTCGGGGCTGGATGGGGACGAGGCCTGGATCCCCGGTGTCCTCGTGGAACAGAGCCTCCGGGCGGTGCAGGAGATACGTGACCACGAGATGCCCGCGATCAGGGCCGCCGACCGGCGGTTCCTCGCGCGGCTCGAGGCGGACTACCTGCTTCCGGCGACGGTGGCCGCGCCTGGGCGGCCGTTCGAGCGCCCGAGCCTCATCCTGACGGGCCGCCAGGACGCGACGGTCGGGTATCGCGCCGCGTGGGGGTTGCTGGATGAGTTCCCACGTGCGACGTACGCGACCCTGGATCTCGCCGGTCATTGGCTGGGGCGCGTCGAGCGGCCCGACGCGTTCGGCGCGCTCGTGCGCGACTGGCTGGAACGGGTCGCGCTCGATGGGTCACCCGAGGACTAGGCTGGGCGCCCGTGTGGCGGCGCGACATCGTGCCGACCGTGCCTCCGGCGACTGGGAAGGTGATCCCCGTCACGGAGTCAGCATCATCACCTCGCCACCTCCGGCAGGAGCGCGTCGGCGACGAGCATCCGCAGCTCCTCGCGCAGCGGGTAGCGGTCCGAGGGGATCACCTGCGTCATGAACACGACGGTCACGTCGTGCTCGGGATCGACCCAGAACGCCGTGCTCGCGTAGCCGCCCCACGCGAACTCGCCACGCCCGCAGCGCCAGGCGGTCCGTGCCGGGTCGACCACCACCGAGACACCCAGGCCGAAGCCGACGCCGGCGGTGGTCGTCTCGTTGAAGGTCGGGCTGCCCATCGCCGCGAGGTCGGCGGGGAGCTGGTCCCTCGTCATCTCCCGGACGAGGGCGTCGTCGAGCACGCGGACGCCGTCGAGGGCACCGCCACCGCGGAGCATCTCCGCGAAGCGGAAGTAGTCGGTCGCGGTGGAGACGAGCCCCGCCCCACCGGAGAGCGTCGTCGGGTCCTCCGCGCCCTTCTCGAGCGGGCGGAGCCCGCCGTCGGGCGTGGCCTCGTAGAGCGTGGCGAGGCGTCCGATCTCGGCCGACGGCACGCGGAACCCCGTGTCGCGCATCCCGAGCGGCTCGGTGATGCGCTGGCGGACCACCACGTCGAGCGGCGCTCCCGCCGCGACCTCGATCACCCACCCGAGGACGTCCAGCGACACCCCGTAGTTCCAGGCGGTCCCGGGCTCGAACAGCAGCGGGATGCCGGCGAGGCGGTCCACGACCTCCGACAGGGGGCCATCGTCCGGGCCGAAGTCCGTGCGCTCCTCGACGTAGCGGCGCGAGATGGCGCCGGGGTTTCCCTCCCCGTACGTCAGTCCCGAGGTGTGGGTCAGGAGGTGTCGGACCGTCATCGGCGTCGACGCGGCGACCTCCTCGATGAGCTCCCCGAGGCCGTGGCGGTTCAGCGTGAGCCGGGCGAACGACGGCACCGTATCGGCGACCGGATCGTCGAGACCGAGGAGACCGTCCTGCACGAGGCAGAGCGCCGCCATGGCGGTGACGGGCTTGGTCATCGAGTAGATGCGGAACAGGGTGTCGGCCTCGATGGGTGCCCCGGTGTCCAGGTCGCGGACCCCGGCGTGCTCGAACAGGGCGATCTCGCCGTGACGGGCCACGAGCGTGCTCGCGCCCGGCAGCCGGCCGTCGTCGACCCACCGGTGCGTCCAGCGGCGGATCGCGTCGATCCCATCGCTCGGGGATCCCGGGTCCACCGTCAGGCCCCTTCCCCGAGCTGCGCTCGCATCATCGAGCCCCTCACGACGCGTCAGCCCTGTCCGTGACCCAGCGGTGGCAGGCGACGGATCAGGGCGTCGGCGGCAACCACTCCATGCCCCCGGGGGAGGACCAGGAGCGGGTTGATGTCGAGCTCGACGATCGAGTCGGGATCACGTTCCACCATCGCTGCAACGGCCAGCACGACGTCCACGGTGGCGTCGATGTCGCCTGGAGCGGCGCCTCTGAAGCCGCGGAGCAGATGGGCGCAGCGCAGCCCGTCGATCGCCCGCCTCACGTCTTCTCGCGATGTCGGGAGCAGGAGGGACGCGCTGTCCTTCACGAGTTCGACGAAGACGCCCCCGCCCCCCACCACCAGGTAGGGCCCGAACTGCTCGTCACGTGCCACCCCGACGATGAGCTCGGCCACCGCGCCGGTGACCATCCGCTCCACCAGAAAGGACGACGAGAGCGAGGACATCGACGCGACGGCGCCGGCGACCTCGTCTCCGCTCGCCAACCCGACGCGGACCGCCCCGACCTCGCTCTTGTGCGCGATCCCGAGTGCCTTGACGACCAAGGGGAAGCCGATCTCGTGCGCGCACGCGACCGCCTCATCCACGTCTTCCGCGACCCGTGACTCTGGGACCGGGATCCCCTCGGCGGCGAGGACCCGCTTGGACGCAGCTTCGTCGAGCGTCTCGAGCTCGCCGGTCCGTGGATCGCTCGGAGCGAGCAGCGGGCCGGCCGGAGGCCGTGACCATGCGGCCCCGATGTCCACCGCCGCTGCGATGGCGTCAGCCGCGGCGTCGATGCCGGCGAGCATCGCCACCCCGTCCTGCATGAGACGGACCGCAACGTCCTCATCCACGGTGTCGGCGAAGGTCGCCAGCACCGCGCTCTTCGTGTGGCAGGCCTTCGCCGCCCGGACGAACCCACGCTCGGCGCCGCTCCAGCTCGACTGGTCGCCGCGATCCCCACGCGGGTAGTCGAGCGCGCTGAGCGCGAGGTCGAAGCCCTCGGACAGGAACGCCGTAGAGATCGCGGCGTTGGCCTCCTCGTCGTCCCACGTGTACATCTGGTAGTCGAGGGGATTGGTGGCGACGACCCGCTCGTGCAGGACGCCGCGGAGCCGCTCGACCGTCGTCGAGGACAGGGCGGGCAGGCTGAGACCCGGGCCCATCGCGTCGGCGAACAGGGCCAGATCCCCGCCGGACGTGCTCATCGCGGCGATCCGGCCGCCGGGAAGCGGACCCAACACGTGCAGGACCTTCAGCGCCTCGATCAACCCTTCGAGCGAGCTCACCCTCGCCACGCCCGCGCGCCGGAACAGCGCCGCGACCAGCTCGTCCGATCCTGCGAGGGAGGCCGTGTGGGACACGACCATCTCCCGGGCGACCTCCGAACGTCCGGTCTTCAGGGCCACCACGGGGATGCCGGCCTCGCGTGCGAGGCGCGCCGCGGCCTCGAAGGCCACCGGGTCGGGAAGCGTCTCGAGGTGCAGGCCGATCGCGGTGATGCCGCCTCCCCGCACGAGCGCGCGGATCGCGTCGTGCGCGTCGAACTTCATCCGGTTCCCGAGGGAGATCACGAAGGCGATCGGAAGGCCACGCCGTTGCATCGTCATGTTGAAGGCGACGTTCGAGGACATCGTGACGATGGCGACCCCACGGTCCACTCGCCCGCGGCCCCCCTGCTGATCCGGCCACAACATCGCGCCGGTCCGGTAGTTGAGGAACCCGTAGGTGTTCGGCCCGAGCAGCGGCATGTCACCGGACGCGTCGAGCAGTTGCCGCGAGAGGTCCTCACCTTCACTCCCCGCCTCGGAGAAGCCGGTCGCGAAGCACACGGCCCCCCCAGCGCCGCGCGCGGCGAGGTCACCGACGACGCCGAGGGTCAGCTCCCGGTTGACGCCGACGTACGCTGCGTCTGGCGGGGCCGGCAGGTCGGCCACCGACCGGTACACCCGACGACCGAGGATCTCGTCCTTGTTCGGGTGGACCGGCCAGATCTCGCCGTCGAAGCCCATGCGGTCGCTCTCGACGATCGTCTGCTGCGCCTGCGCTCCGCCGACGACCGCGATCGTCCTCGGGCTCAGGAGTCGGTCGATCGTCACGTGCCCGTTCCGTCCAGCGGGAGCCCGCGCGGGATCCGACGCTCGGGATCGACGAACGGCAGGTCCACGAGCCGCGCGGGAGCCGCCTCGTCGCCGAGCGTCACCTCGGTACCCGCGGCCGCGCCGGGCTCGCGCATGCGCGCGTAGCCGATGCCCACCTGCAGGCGCGGGGACCAGGCGCCGATCGTCACGACGCCGGTCCTGGTTCCGTCGATGTTCACGGCCATCCCCGAGGACGGCGTCACGGTGGCGCAGGTCACGCCGAACAGGCGGGTGCGAGGGTCCGCATCCACCAGCGCGTCGCGCCCGATGAACGACGGCTTGTCGAGGTTCACGAACCGCCCGAGCCCGGCCGCGAACGGCGTCATCCGCTCGTTCATGTCGGTGGTGTTGTCGAGGATGCCCGCCTCGATCCGCCGGATACCGAGCGAGTCGAGCCCCTGAACACCCATGCCCAGTGGCGTACCGGCGGCCACGAGGTGGTCCCACAGCGCACCCCCGTCGACGCCGCGCTCCGTGTAGACCTCGAAGCCGAGTTCGCCGGACCACCCCGTCCGCGTGATCAGGACGTCCTGGCCGCCGATCCGTCGGCGAGCGACCCCGAAGTAGGGGAACGGTTCCGGCGGTCTGTCGTCGCACGCGGCCGCGAGGACGTCCAGGGCCCTCGGCCCTTGGACCGCGGCGACCCAGGACTTCGGGTCGCTGATGGTGACGTCGAGGCCGACCGCATGTGCGCGCAGCCACCCGAGGAAGTCCCCGTCGGCCATCGCGTACCAGAAGCGATGCGGTTCCAGCCGGACCAAGATCCCGTCCATCAGCAGACCGCCGTCCGCGTTGCACGCGATCGCGTAGCGCGCCTTCCCGACGGCGAGCGACGCGACGTCACAGACCATCAGGTGGTCGAGGAACCGTTCGGCGTCGGGGCCTTCGATCTCGATCGGACGCTCGGGAACGTCGAAGAGGGCAGCGTCCGTGATGAGCTGCTCGTAGTCAGCGAGCACGTCGCCGCCGATCGACAGAGGGAAGAGCCGCCCGCTGTAGATACCGAACACGGTGTCGTCGGTCACGTAGCGATCGACGAACGGCGAGTGCTCGAACTTCTGCACGTCCAGCCGGAGGACCGGGTGGGTCGCGATGTAGCTCCGTGGGGACATCAGCACGCCTCCAACAGGGTCGCGTTCGCTTGGCCGCCGGCTTCGCACATCACCTGCAGACCGTAGCGACCGTGGGTCCGTCGCAGACCGTGAACCAAGGTGGTCATCAACCTCGCGCCGGTCGCGCCGAGCGGATGGCCGAGCGCGATCGCGCCGCCGGTGACGTTCACGTGCGTCTCGAACCAGTCGTGGTCGATGCCGAGCTCCCGTTTCCAGGCGAGCACCACCGACGCGAAGGCCTCGTTGATCTCGATCAGGTCGATGTCGGTCAGCGAGAGCCCATTGCGGGCGAGGAGCTCCCGCGTGGCGGGGATGGGGCCGGTCAGCATCATGACCGGGTCGTCGCCGATCGCGAGCGAATCGACGATCCGAGCGAGCGGCTGCAGGCCGAGGGCTTCCGCCCGAGCGGGCGATGCGATGGCTAGCGCCGCGGCCCCGTCGGAGATCTGCGATGCGTTCGCCGCCGTGATCGTCCAGCCCAGCTGCCCCGGGAACAGGGCCTCGTAGCTCTCGTCGAAGAACGCGGGCTCGAGGCTCGCCATCTTCTCCCTGTCCGGCTCCAACCGAACGCACTCGTCGGTCTCGAACGGGCCTGTGCCGGTCGCCACCGGGACCACTTCGGCGGCGAAGGCACCGGAGCGGATGGCGGCCGCAGCGCGCTCGTGCGAACGGAACGCGAGGTCGTCTTGGGCCTCGCGGGAGATGTGCCATCGCTCGGCGATGAGGTCGGCGGAGATACCCTGGTGGACCAGTCGCCCCTCGTAGCGCGCCTTCTCCCGATCGCTGAACGCCTCCCGACCGATGGTCGAGGAGTAGATCGGGACCATCGTCATGTGTTCGACCCCGGAGGCGATGACCAGGTCGTAGGCGCCCGCCTGCACGCCCTGCGCGGCGAACGAGACCGCCTGCTGCGACGAACCGCACTGCCGGTCGATGGTCACCGAGGGCACCGATTCCGGTAGCCCGGCGGCGAGCCAGCCGTTGCGACCCACGTTCAAGGACTGCTCACCGACCTGGCTCACGCAGCCGCAGATGTGATCGTCGACGTCGTCAGGCTCGATACCCGAGCGTTCGATCAGTGCGGTGAGCGGCGCCGCCAGCAGATCGACGGGGTGCACGTCGCTCAACGCACCCTTGCGGCGCCCTACCGGGGTCCGCACGGCTTCGATGATCACCGCGTGTTCCATCTCAGCTCTCCCATCGCTCCTCACATCGTCCCCACCATGCCGCCCGCAACGGGGAGCGTGATCCCGGTCACGTAGTCGGCATCGGGGGAGACGAGGAAGGCGATCACCGACGCGACCTCTTCGGCCGTCCCGGGGCGCCCCATCGGGATGTCCTCGATCAACCTGCGACGGGCGTCCTCCGGGATCCCGTGGTCATCGCCGGGTCGACGTACCTGGGTCAGCCGCGTGTCGATGAAGCCCGGTGCGACCGCGTTCACGTTGATCGAGAACGGTGCGAGTTCGCGCGCCATCGTGCGGGTCGCGGCGATCAGCGCGCCTTTGGTGGCGACGTAGTTGAACTGACCCGGGTTGCCGATCAGCGCCGACGCGCTCGACATGAAGACGATCTTGCGGTGGTGCCTGGGCTTCCCCAGCTCCGCGATCTCGCGCTTGGCGGCCTCACGCAGATGGGGCATCGCCGCGAGCGACGCATGGAACCCCGTCCGGAGGTTCACGTCGATCGCGATATCGAGGAGCTCATCGCTCATCTTGTGGAACATGGCGTCTCGGGTGATCCCCGCGACGTTGACGAGGATGTCGAGCTGCCCGAAGGTGTCGACCGCGGCGGCGACCAGCGTCGCGGCGGCCGCAGCGTCGACCGTGTCGGCGACGACGGGGATCGCTCGACCACCCTCACGGACGATCAGATCGGCGGTCTCGCTCACCGCCTCCTCATCGATGTCGTTCGCCACGACCGCGGCACCCTCGCGCGCCAGGCGCGCGGCCGTGGCACGACCGATCCCGCGCCCTGCGCCGGTCACGATCGCCACTCGGTGGTCGAGGTCCATGAGCCCGATCACCCCGCGGCGCGACGCGCGAGGTCGCGCGCGATCACCATCCGCTGGATCTCCGCGGTGCCGTCGACGACCTGCAGCATCTTCGCGAGGGCGATGAACCGAGCGAGCGGGTGGTCATGGAGCCATCCGTAGGCGCCGAGCGTCTCGCTGCATGCGATCGCGGCGCGCAGGGCCGCGTCGGGCCCGAACCGCTTCGCGTGGGCGACCGCGACCGGTCCGCCGGGGGATCCGAGCGCATCGGCTGCCCGCATCGTCAGCCCTCGCGCGGCCTCGAGCTCGGTGGCGACGTCGGCCAGCACCCAGCCGATCCCCTGGTGTTCCAGGATCGGCGTGCCGAACGTCGTGCGTTCCATCGCGTAGCGGGTCGCGACGTCGAGCGCCTCGGCGTGCAGGCCGTTCGAGATCGCCGCGATGTCGAACCGGGCGACGTCGATCGCGGCGAGCGCGGCCTTGAGTCCCTGGCCCGGAGGGACCAGCAACGTCGCGGGTGCGCCGGCGAGGGCCATCTCGGTGATCGGCAGGAAATCCGAGGCCGCCTTGCGGTAGGGATCGGCGAACGACACGCCCTCGGAAGAGGCGTCGAGCGCGAACATCGCGATGCTGCGGTGCCCCGGCTCGTCGACCGTCTTCGCGACCACCAGGAACACGTCGGCCTCGCCGCCGAGCGTCACCCACGCCTTGCGGCCGGTGAGCGTCCACCCCGCGGGCCCCTCGGTGCCGATGGTCGTGATCGCCGTCGCGTCCGAGCCGGTGTGTGGCTCGGTCAGGCAGAACCCCCCGAGCGCCTCGCCGGACACGAGCGGTCGCGCCCACCGGGCACGGAGGTCGTCCCCCCCGGCGCGCGTCACCGCCGCCGCCACGGCGTTGTGCATCGAGATCGAGAAGGCGAGGGAGGCGTCGCCGCGCCCGAGCGCCTCGAACACCCCGACGGCCTCCGGGTAGGACAGGTCGAGGCCGCCGTCGTCGGCCGGGGCGAACAGCCCCGTCAGCCCGGACGCCGCCACCGCTCCTCGCGGATAGGCCGCCTGCTGCTCCCACCCCTGGACCGAGGGGCGGACGACGTCGTCGACGAACCGGGTCGCGGTCTCACGCGCAGATGTGGTCATGGCACGACGCTACGGGATAACTGACGGACCAGTCAAACAAGCAGCGCCGGCGCTCCAGCCCGCCACGTCGGATACCGTCATGGCCGGATCACCTGGGAGACTGCTCCCGTCACGGGGCAGACCGTGGCCGGCGCGCCGCGTGTGGTCGGTCGTGCGGCGGAGATGACGAGGAGAGGGACGGGGCATGAGTCCACGCCCGAGCGTCGAGGAACAGCGGCGCGAGGAGGTCCTGCAGGCGACCTTGGAGCTGATCACCGAGGTCGGCTACGGACGTGTGCGGGTCGCCGACATCGCCGAGCGGGTCGGGATGAGTACCGGGACGATCCACTACTACTTCGACACGAAGGAAGACGTGCTCGACGCGGCCTTCCGGTTCGCGGTCGCCGCGTCGCGTCGCCGATCCGAAGAGGCGATCACCGGGATCGACGACCCGTGGGACCGGCTCGAGGCGCTGGTCGACGCGCACCTGCCCAACGCCGACGGCCGGACCGAGTGGCTGATCTGGCTCCAGCTGTGGAACGAGGCGTCCGTCCGCCCTCGCCTGCGGGCCCTGAACGACGAGTCCTACGGTGAGTGGATCGAGCGCGTCGAGTCGATCGTCCGGGAGGGGCAGGACAGCGGTACGTTCCGGCCGATCGACGCCCACGACTTCGTCCTTCGGCTCCTCACGATGATGGACGGCCTCGTGATCCAGGTCTTGATGGGGTCCGTCGAGGTCGACGTCGCGCACCTCCGGAAGCTGCTGCTGGGCTTCGCGCGTCGCGAGCTGCTCGCGGAAATCTGAGGAGGGCTCAGCTCAGGGCGTCGCACACGTCGATCGTGTGCCGCGAGTTCGTCGGGGCGCCCGCGTCGTCGAACGTCAGGTTCCCCACCGCGATCGCCGGGCGGCCGTCGGCGGTGAAGACGTACCAGCGGCCCGTGCCGCGGACCAGGTCGCCGTCCGCGTCGTAGAAGCTCGGACCCGAGATCGCGTAGCGGACGGACCGGTCGGTCCGCAGGTTCGTGAAGGTCGCCGTGATCGGGCCGGTCGCCTTGCCTCGGGTGATGTTCCCGTCCCGGTCCATGAACAGGAACGACTGGCCCTTGCCCCTGACGACCAGGAGGACGGGGAACCCGCAGGTCGCAGCCGCTCATCCGCTCGGTCACGGTGAACCCGTAACGGACGATGACGGGTGCGACCGCGCTCGCCGGGAGGGCGAGCGACAGGGACAGGGTTCCGGCGATCAGGATCGCGGCGAGTCGTCTCATCGCGCGGAGCGTAGCGCGACCGGGGGAACCCGTGCATCCGACATACGGGTCCCTCCTCTCGGGGTTGCCTGCCGACGAACGGTGGTCGGTTCGAGCCATCGTCGGGGGGAGGCCGTCCGCCGATCCGGTCGGCGTCGGGCCTACACCGGGCGCCGGGGACGGCTCAGACAGGCTCACCGCGCGAACGGGGGGCCGCTTGCGCGCCCGATCCGTGCGAGGTATCTGTGGGCCTTCCTAAGCGCCGTCGCCCGTGGCGGCATCCAGGTACGCGATGCAGGCAGAGGGCGAACTCGTGCAGATCCCGAACACGGGGGCGGCGACCGGAGGACTTCGGCGTGTTCTACGCGGAGGAGCACCGGCGGCTGTTCAAGGCGCTGTACTTCGTGTGCGGGGACCGGGCGGACGCCGCCGACCTGATGCAGGACGCCTTCGCGAAGCTCTGGGAGCGGTGGGACCGGATCGACCGGATCGACGATCCCACCGCGTACCTGTTCCGGGTCGCGCTGAACGGGTGGCGGATGCAACGCCGCGCCGCGCAGCGGGCCGCGAAGCGGCTCGTGGCACCGGCTCGGGGTCCCGACCCGTTCGGTGAGATCGAGCTCCGCGAAGACGTCCAGGCGATGCTTCGGTCGTTGGCGCCGCGTCAGCGGGCCGCCCTCGTGCTGCTCGACATCTACGGCTACGGCTCGGAAGAGGCGGCGCGGATCATGGGGATCCGTCCGTCGACCGTCCGCGCGTTGGCCACGCAGGGCCGTGCCGTCCTCCGCACCCGGGAGACCCGCGATGAGTGAGACGAGAGAGGTGTTCGAGATGGTGACGAAGCAGACCGAGCCCGATCTGGGCTCGTGGAAGGACCAGGAACGGCACCAGCGGAAGCGGGCACAGCGGCGGAAGGCCGGCGCGTTCGCCGTGGTCGCGGCGCTGGTCGTCGCGGGCGGGGTGGCCTTCGCCCTGCAGGACGACGATCCGACGAGCGGGGTCGCCGATCAGCCGACGCCCTCACCGACCGGGGCCGTCGACACCGTCCCGACGTACACGGCGGGGTTCCTCGGCTACCTCGATCTCACGACCGGCGAGACGTCGATGACGGAGATCATCCCGAACACATCCGCGATCGACGTGTCACCCGACGGGGATCGGATCGTGTACGTCGATCAGGATCGGACCGTGTACGTCGCCGATCTCGACGGGTCGAACGCTCAGGCGGTCACGCAGGCCCGCGCCGGCGCGGGTCCCACCGGGCCCCAGTGGTCACCGGACGGATCGAGCATCGTCTTGCAGGACGGTGCGGTGGGCTCGTCGATCGGCAACCTCTACGTCGTGGACGTGGGATCGGGCGAGGTCCGTCAGATCACCGACACCGAAGGCGTGGAGACGGAGGGTCTGTACTACATGTCGCCGACCTTCGACCCGACGGGCGCCACCGTCATGTTCACGATGCCGACCACCGTCGGGGACCAGGAGCGCTACGACCTGTGGTCCGTGCCGGTGACCGGCGGTGAGCCGACGCTCGTGCGACGGGGAGCGACGTTCGGCGACTACTCGCCCGACGGGACCCAGATCGCCTTCATCGAGGACGGGGGGTTCGGGGACCTCTTCGTGGCACCGACGGCCGGCGGCGAGGCGCGGAAGCTGGCGACCGGGGCGAGCGTCGTGCCGCGGTGGTCCCCGGACGGATCCCGGATCGTCTACAACGACGGGGCGGGCCGCGTCTACGTCGTGGACGTGCAGACCGGTGAGCAAACCCTCGTCGTCGAGACCTCACACCTGCCGGCGTGGGTCGACGACGACACGCTGAGCCTCACCCCGTAGCGCGTCACGACCTAAGCGATCCGGCGGCCTCGCGCATCTACATGTGGAGGAGGAGTCCGGGACGAGCGTCCGTACGCTCAGCCCGCGTCCGGGATCGCCTTTCACGAACGAGGCCGAGAGGCCTGAGACAGGGGGGAACATGTCGAGAACGAGACGCCGGATCGCGCTGTCCGTGCCGATCTGGATGGCGCTGCTGCTCGCGTCGGCGGCCGCTGCCAACGCCGCTTGGAGCGAGCCGGTGAACCTGAGCGACATCCCGGGCACCCATCCGGACGTGAACACCCCGTACGTCGAGGGGTGTCCGATGCAGTCGCCGAGCGGCCTCCGCCTCTACATGGCCTCGAACCGACCCGGCGGGTTGGGCGGCCTGGACATCTGGATGGCGAGCCGCGCGACGCAGGGAGATCCGTGGGGTGAGCCGGTGAACCTCGGGGCGCCGGTGAACAGCAGCGCCGACGACTTCTGTCCGTCGCCCGTACGCAAGGGGCGCTTGTTCTTCGTGAGCACCCGTGACGGTGGGTGCGGCGGGGGCGACATCTATCGGACGAGGCGTCGTGACGGCGTGTTCGCCGGTCCGGTGCGTAACCTCGGGTGCGAGGTGAACAGCTCGGCCGGCGAGGCGAGCCCGTCGCTGGTGGAAGCCGGTCGCAGGCCGATGCTCTTCTTCTCGAGCAACCGACCCGGAGGCTTCGCGACCGATCCGGTGGGTGGCGTGCCCGATTCCGACATCTACGTCAGCACGCTCCGGTCGGGCGGATGGACCGCCCCCGCCCTCGCGGAGGGCCTCAACACGGCTGCCGAGGACGCTCGGCCCAACGTTCGCCGAGACGGTCGCTTCGTGGTGTTCGACTCCACCCGGCCGGGCACGTTGGGCGGACCCGACATCTTCGCGGCGACGCGGGCGGGCCTGCACACGGCCTGGTCGACGCCGATGCACCTTCCGGCGCCGATCAACACGGCCGCGAGCGAGAGCCGCGCCTCCCTGTCGAGCGACGGCAAGACGATGTACTTCGGATCGAACCGACCCGGCGGGGAGCTCGACCCGGTCACATCGCTGCCTTCGAACGACCTCTACCGCACCCGGCTGATCGCCGGGTGAGCGGGCGATCGGCGCGGGCCCTTCGGGTCCGCGCCGGTGGTCCTCACGTCATCGTCCCGAGGACGGCCCGGACGTGGTCCAGGGTCGTCCTCGGGTTGAGGAAGCACAGCCGCGCGATCTTCTCGCCTTTCCACGAGGTGGGCTGGACGAACGCGATCTGCGCGTCGAGCAGCCGGCGCCACCAGCCCTCGTAGTCAGCGGCGCTCCACCCGACCCGGCGGAACAGTACGACCGACAGCTCCGGTTCCATCACGAGCTCCAGTTCGCGGTGGCGCTCGACCTCGGCGGCCGTCTGCCGAGCGAGGGTGAGGGCCGCCTCGACCGCGTCCCGGTAGGCATCGGTGCCGTAGGTCGCGAGCGAGAACCACAGCGGAAGCCCGCGGGCCCGCCGCGAGAGGTGGTAGGCGTAGTCGGAGGGGTTCCAGTCGGTCGCTTGCTGCTCGTAGGCGCTATCCAGGTACGACGCCTCCTGTCGGTGCGCGGCGCGGGCGAGCGCCGGGTCTCGGTACAGCAGGGCGCAGGCGTCGTAGGGCGCGAACAGCCACTTGTGGGGATCGACGATGAACGAGTCCGCCCGTTCGATCCCGCGGAAGAGCCCGCGCACCGACGGGGCGAGGAGCCCGGCGCCGCCGTAGGCGCCGTCGACGTGCATCCACAGGCCGCGGGCCTCGGCGACGTCGGCCACGCCCGCCAGGTCGTCGACGGTGCCGGCGTTCGTCGAGCCGGCGCTCGCGACCACGGCGAACAGCCCGTCCGCCGTGGTGGGGTCGAGCCCGTCGAGCGTCCGGGCCAGCGCATCGCCGGTGAGGCGCCCGCGGTCGTCGGGCGGCACGTCGATCACGTCGACGTCCATCACCCGGGCCGCCGCCGCGACCGAGGAGTGGACCGTCTCGGCGCAGGCGATCGCCCACCGCAGGGGGCGTCCATCGCGCCGCGCCGCCGCCGCGTGCCGCGCCGTGACGAGCGCCGAGAGGTTCCCCGCCGAGCCGCCGGAGACGAACGCGCCCCCGGCCCCCGCGGGCATCCCGACCAGGTCGGCGATCCATCGGAGCGTCTCGTTCTCGGCCCAGATCGCGCCGGCGCCGTCGATCCAGCCGGCCGCGATCGTGGAGGAGGCCCCGACCACCAGGTCGAACAGGACGCTCGCCTTCGTCGGGGCACCGGGCACGAACGCGAGGGCCGCGGGGTGGTCGGTCGAGATCGTGGAGGGGGCGAGGACCTCGGCCCAGACCCGTAGCGCCTCCTCCCAGCCGACGCCCTCGGGTGTGATCGTCTCGCCGGCGCGGGCGGTCAGCTCCTCGGCCGAGAGCGTCAGGTCGAGCGGTTGGGGGTTGGCGATGCGGCCGCGTGCGTAGGCGACGATCGCGCGCGCGAGCTCCTCGGTGTCGTCGTTGAACCCGTGCATCAGCTGCATCTCACCGAACCCCTTCCTCATACGCGAAAGGCCGGCCCCGTCGGGCCGGCCTCACCGCGTTCGGTCGCTACCCGGATGTGTCGGTTACTTCGCGAGCTCCTGGCAGAACTCGCCGAAGGCGTCCACGTAGGTCGCGATGTCGTCCTCGGTGTGCTGCACCGAGATCGTCCACTGCTCCTCGTCGCCGGGGGTCATGAAGATGCCCCGGTTGACCATCCACGGGTAGGAGGCCCAGTACAGCTCGGTGTGGGTCTCCAGGAAGTCCCGGTAGTTCGTGAGCGGCGTCTCGCGGTAGGACACGCAGCCCTTGGCGCCGAGGTCCACGGTGTGGCCGGGGATGCCGGCGTCGGCCATCGCGCGGGTGCACCCCTCGGACAGCAGCGTGCCGAGCTTGCCGAGGTGGTCGTAGGCGTCGCGCGTGAGCACCTGCGTGAGGGCCACGAGCCCGACCGCCGACGACAGCGGGTTCCCGTTGAAGGTGCCCTGCTGCGCCGCGCCCTTCGTGACGTACTCCATGATGGCCGCGTCGCCGCCGAAGGCACCGGTCGTCGCGCCGCCGCCGATCGCCTTGGCCCATGCCGCCAGGTGGGGCTGGACGCCGTACCGCTCGGCCGCGCCGCCGTAGGCGATCGTGCCGCCGCACTTGACCTCGTCGAAGATCAGGACCGCGCCGTTCGCGTCGCACACGTCGCGGAGCGCCTGGAGGTAGCCGGGCGCCGGCACGACGATGCCGATGTTCATCATCACCGGCTCCAGGATCACCGCCGCGATCTGGCCGGGGTTGTCCGCGAAGGCCTGCTCGAGCGCGCTCGCGTCGTTGAACGGCACGATCAGCGTGGTCGGCCACAGGGCCTCGGGCACACCCTTGGAGGTCGGCTTCGTCGTGTACCAGGCCTTCCCCTCCTGGTCGACGTCGAAGCGCATGCCCAGCGCGTCGGCCTCGGGGACCACGGAGAACAGCACCGAGTCGTGGTGCCCGTGGTACGAGCCCTCCATCTTCACGATCAGGTCGCGCCCGGTGGCGGCGCGCGCCACACGGATCGCGTCCATCGTGGCCTCGGTGCCCGAGTTCACGAAGCGGATCTGGTCGGCGTTGAAGCGCTCGCAGATCGCCTCGGACAGGGCGACCGTGTCGGGGGTGGTCACGGCGAAGTGGATCGCGTTCTCAGCAGCTTTCTTGATCGCTTCGACGATCTTCGGGTGGGCGTGGCCCACCACGTTGACCCCGAAGCCACCGTGGAAGTCCGTGTACTCCGTGCCGTCGACGTCCCACACCTTCGAGCCCTTGCCGCGCTCGAGGTAGACGGGGTAGGGGTCGCCGGCCTGGAAGTTCGACACCACGCCGTTGGGCAGGCTCTTCGTGGCCCGCTCGAACAACGCCTTGGATGCCTGGGTCGACGCGAGGAGTTGCTCGGTTTCTGCGTCGGCGATCTCCGCCGCACGTGCCTTGAGACGCTCAAGGTCCACGTCTATCACCTCCTGAGTCCGGCAAGCCTAGCGGGTCCCCCGGTCCGCAGGCAATGTGGAAAAGCGGGCGTCTGCGCAGGTCAGGGGGACCGGCGGTACCGATCGACCGCGAGGGCGAGCCGGTCGAGCGAAGCCTCCGTCATCGGCCGCAGACCGACGATCAGATGGGCGACGCCGAGGGCCTCGTACGCGTCGAACATGCGTGCCATCTCCTCGACCGAGCCCTCGAACACCGGGTCCTCGTCCTCGTCGCTCGCGCCAGGCACGTCGGGATCGACGATCGTGATGCCGACGGTGGTGCCGACGGTCGATCGATCACGTCCCTCGGACTGCATCGCGCGGTCGAAGGCAGCGAACGCATCCGCCAGCTGGTCGTCCGGAGCGCCGAACCACGCGGTGTTCCACAGGTCGGCGTGACGCGCGGTGAGCCGGAGCATGCGCTCGCCGAAGGCCGCGACCAGCACGGGGATCGGTCGGGACGGCGGTGGGACCAGCGCGGCGTCGCGCGCCTGCACGTACCTGCCCTCGAAGGTGACCCGCTCGCCGCGGACCAGCGGGGCAACCACCTGGAGGTACTCGTCGAACCGATCGACCCGGTGGTCCTTCGGGAACCCGAACGCGTCGTACTCCGGGTCGTGCCACCCGGCGCCGAGCCCGAGGATCAGCCGTCCGCCGCTCACCTCGTCGAGCGTCGCCGCCATCTTGGCGAGCAGCGTCGGGCTGCGGAAGCTCGCGCAGAGCACGATCGTGCCCAGCTCGACCCGTTCCGTGGACGCGGCGAGCGCGCTCACGATCGTCCAGGCCTCGTGCTGGCCCTCCACCACGCCGTCGGGCCGAGCGTAGAAGAAGTGGTCGTACATCCACAGGGCGTCGAGCCCGCGCGCCTCCGCACGCTGCGCGAACGAACGCACGCTGGGCCAGGAGGGGGTTGCCCCGTCTCCGTCGGCCTCGCCCGCCGGGACGATCACGCCGATCTTCATGGCCGGCTCAGCGGTAATTCGTGAACTGCAGCGCGATCCCGAAGTCGTGCTCCTTGACCGCCTTGATCACGGCCTGGAGGTCGTCCTTGTTCTTGCCCATCACGCGTACCTGCGCGCCCTGGATCTGGGTCTGGATCTTCGGGACGGCCTGCCGGACGAACTTCGAGATCTCCTTGGCCTTCTCGTCGCTGATCCCGGTGACGAGCTTGACCGTCTGACGGACCGTGCCCTTCGCGGCCTGCTGGATCTCGTCGGGGTGCAGGGCCTTCAGCGGGATCTGGCGCTTGATCGCCTTCTCCTGGAGCACCTGGTACGCGGCCTTGAGCCGGTCCTCGGTCGCCGAGTGCATCTCGATCGCCTCGTCGGCGAGGGTCAGCGACGTGTCGGTGTTCTTGAAGTCGAACCGCTGGGAGATCTCCCGCGAGGCCTGGTCGACCGCGTTGCGGACCTCCTGCATGTCGACCTCGGACACGATGTCGAAGCTGGACTGCTGTGCCATGCCCCGAGGATACCGGCTGGACCTTCAGGCCGTGTCGGCGGGGGAGCGGACCAGCTCCCACAGCCGAGGCCCGTCCTCGATCGTGGTCGCGGCGTGCACCGTGAACCCGAACCGTTCGTAGAACGGGAGGTTCTCCGGCGTGCACGTCTGCAGGTGCGCGGGGGTTCCGTCGGCGTCGTCTCGAGCGAAGACGGGGTCGAGCACCGACCGGGCGAGGCCCCGCCCCCGGTGATCGGGATCGGTCGCGAGCACGCCGAGGTACCGGTGCGGTCCCGCGACGGCGATCGCCGTGGCCGCGGCCTCGAACCGGCCGATCCTTCCCTGCTCGTCCGGCAGGAGGGAGGGCACGACCAGCGCGTCCCAACGGCGCTCGAGTTCGTCATCCTGGGGCGACTCTCGTTCCCGGGGCGGCTCCCACAGGGACACGGCGGCTCCGCCCTTGGCGACCAAGATCTCGCCGTCCTCGAGGTCGAGGTCGAAGATGAAGCCGAAGAACACGGGCGCGGCGGTCGCGTATCGCTCGTCGGACGGGAAGAAGAACCGCAGGAGCGGGTCCTGCTCGAAGGCGCGCTCGATCGTCCGCAGCACGACCTCACGGTCTTCGATGGTCGCAGAGCGGACGGTCGACATCGCCAGGCATGCTATGCGGCGACCGGGTGGGACGCCGGCCCGGGGTTCGCTATCCTCGGATGCGCACCACGGGAGGATGCCCGAGCGGCCAAAGGGAGCGGTCTGTAAAATCGCCGGCGATGCCTACGGAGGTTCGAATCCTCCTCCTCCCACTCACTCAGGGGTGTTCTCATTACTAGGGCCCCCGACATCTCAGAACTCCGCTACCTGCTCGCCTGCGAGCAGTTGAAGGTCGATCCGCGAGATGCGGTCTTCGTCGGCGACGGCGCCAACGACGAGCTCGAGGGCGCCGAGTGGATCGGGATGCGAGCGGTGCTGATCCACCGTGACGATGACTCAGCGTCCGAGCAGCGGTTCGGCGGCATGCGGATCACCGCACTTCCTCAGCTCCTCGATCTGATAAGCGATCCGGGTGGCCGGCTTCGTCGATGAACCAGGGCACCCGTCCCGAAGAGCTGCCGGCCGAGGTCCTGGACGACGTGGCCAGCGTGGTCGGAGCCCAGGTCACTCTTCTCAGTCGCCTATCCGGAGGCATCAATGAGGGAGCCATGCGCGTCCAGCTGGCCGGAGGAGCAGATGCAGTGCTCAAAGCAGTGCCCCGGGGACACACCAACCATCTGGACGAGATGTTGCGAGCCCAGAGAGTGGTCGAGCACATGCGTCGGCGCGGCTATCCCACCCCGGCCTGGCTCGGAGTGGGGGCCACAGCCACGCATGTCTGGCATCTGATGGACTTCGTTGACGCGGCTCCCGCGCCGGAGCTGACTCCGTCTCTCGTCGAGCAGCTGATGAAGATCATCGAACTCCAGGCTGGCCAAGCCTCCGAGCCCTACGACCACTGGTCGTATGCCTGGCGGGTCGCCACCGGTCAGGAATCGGCTGTCGGCGGGCTGGATTCCAATGAGACGCCCGAGCAGTCGCTTCTCCGACAGTCCATAGCCAGGCTTTCGGGGTATTCCTCCGAGGTGTCGGCCTTGGTCGAGGGCCTGCGGCTCGTGTGTGCCGACATCCCACCACCACGAGTCGCACCTGACATGGTCCATGCCGATCTCGCAACTCCGAGCAATGTCCTGGTCCGTGACGGAGCGGTGGTCGCGGTCGTGGACATCGAGAACGCAGGTAGCGGCACGCGGGCGACTGATCTCATCGCCCTCGTTTGGTACACCTTCGAGGATCCGCTGCTGGGCGGTGTTCGCAGGCGGCTCTGGACGAGAATCCTCGACCTGGTCGGCTGGGAGGGGGCGGCGGTGCTCGCAGCGGCGCAGATCCTCCTGTCGCTCGAGTGGCCCATCCGTCTCAGGCGGGACGATGTCGTTCCGGGAGTGGTCGAGCGCGGCCATCGCGCCCTCGACGAGCTGAACGGGCTTCGCTAACTGTCGCCGGAGGTGGTGGTGCTGTCCCGTTACTGCCTGTGGGCCTGCCCCGGGAGGAGTTGCGCGATCGCGCGGAACGGGATCAGCAGGTAGAGCGCGATCGCCATGTACATGAACACCGCGACCGACGGAGCGAGCAACCCGACCCCGATCGTGACCGCGTAGAAGCCCAGGCTGGGGTCGAGCTTCCTCGTCATCGCGCGCACGGCGTCTTCGGACCGGTCGGCCTTGATCAGGAGCTGCGCCACCGCGTGACGCCACAGGATGCTCCCCATCGCCGACATCGCGAGCAGGTTGAGTCCGTAGATGGTGACCCCGAGCCGCTCGGCGTCGGCCTCGTGGAGGTACTCACCGAGCATCTTCGTCGTGAACGGGAGGAGCGAAACGACGAACAGCAGCAGGAGGTTGAGCCGCAGCACGATCGGATCGACGCGGTCGAGATGCTCCGTGATCGCCGAGTGGTGGATCCACGCCGCGCCGATCGAGGCGAAGCTCACGAAGTACGCGAGGTAGATCGGCCACTGATCGACGAGCGCGCGGCCGACATCACCCTCCTGGACTTCCGGGACGACGAGGTCGAGCACGAGCAGCGTGATCGCGATCGCGAAGACACCGTCGCTGAACGCCTCCATCCGGTCGGGGCGGAGCCAGCGGCCGCCTCTCTCAGACGTCGGGTCGTCTCTCACACTCGCAGCGTACTGGTCGCGACCTGCGCCTGGGGACCGCGAGGCGCCGTCGAACGCGCTGTGGGGGGTACCCCTCCTAACCTGTGGGAGGTCCTCCAGAAGTGCCGCAAGGTGTCACCGACCGACCCACGAACTTCGAGCAGCCCTCCGACCGACCGTGTCCCGCCCGTCTCGCGTAGGCTTCGAACATGCCCTCCGATGAGGAGCCCCGGCTTCACCGGTATCCGGCCCACGTTCGCGAGTCGCCCTACCTCGAGTTCGCGATCGCCGAGGGAGCCGTCATGGCGTGGCCCTACAACCGGATGTGGCTCCCCGGGAGCTACGGCCGCGACCCCCGCGTCGAGTACGAGGCGCTGCTCGAGCGCGTCACGCTGTGGGACGTCGGGTGTGAGCGCGCGCTCGAACTGGTCGGTCCCGACGCGGTCGCGTTCGCCGACTACCTGCTCACCCGCGACGTCGCCGGACAGGCCGTGGGCCGGTGCCGGCACGCGACGGCCTGCGACGAGGATGGGGTGATCATCTGCGAGGCCCTCGTGCTGCGGTTGAGCGACGAGCGCGTGTGGATCTGTCACGGGCCGGCTGACTTCCCGCTGTGGGCGCGAGCCGTCGCGCTACACACCGAGCACGACGTCGAGGTCCACGAGGCGTCGGTGTCACCGCTCGCGCTGCAGGGGCCCCGCGCGCTCGACGTGATGCAGGCGCTCGCACCGGAGGTCGCCTCGATGCCCCGGTACGCCTGGGCGTGGACGTCGATCGCCGGCGTGGACGTGCTGATCTCGCGAACGGGGTTCAGCGGCGAGTTCGGCTACGAGGTGTTCGCGCCGGACGTGGAGCCTGCCAGGCGCGTGTGGCAGGAGGTCAGGCGTGCCGCCGATCCGTTCGGGGTCCTGGTCACGCCCGTCAACGACGACCGTGCGTGGGAGCGCGGGCTGACCGACATCCGCCTCGGGGACAACCTAGGGATCAACCCGTTCGAGGTGGGGCTCGAGTACACGGTCGACCTCGACAAGCCCACGCGATTCATCGGGCAGGACGCGCTCCGAAGGATCGCGGATGGCACCACACCGCGGCGCCACGCGGTCGCCTTCACGATCGATGGGGACGACGTGCCCGAGCTCGAGACGTTCTGGCCGGTCGTGACACCCGGCGGCGGCGAGCGGATCGGCGTCGTGTGGGGAGCGGAGTACTCCTACGCGCTGGGACGACACGCCGGGGACGCGCTGATGGACCAGCCGACGGCGATCGGTACCCCGCTCGAGCTGCAGACGCCGTCGGGTCCGATCTCGGCCACGGTCGTGTCCCGCCCGCTCGTCCCCGAGGCGGCAACAGAACCTTGACCCGACTGACCGCGGAGAGGCATACAGGTGGCCTGATCATGACCCACGCGTGAACCCTTGGAGCGCAAGTGTGGGTACTACCCCCTCGTAGCCTGTGGGCTCTCCTCTCGTAAGAGCCAGTTCGCCCAGGTCAGGAGGTTCTGAGAACACCCCACCACCACCGACCGACCCCTACTCGGAGAGCGCCGCCATCAGCAGCGGTGTAGCCAGATCCGGGCCGTGGTCGGCCCTCTCATTGGTCAGGACGGCGAAGATCACGGGGTCCTCGGTCAGGCACCCGGCCGACGAGATGTAGCCGAAGTTCGCGCCGAGGTGCCCGACGCCCGGCGCGAACGCCCATGCGGGGTTGAACAGCCCGAGCCCGTACCCGTCTTCCGAGCGATCGTCGAACGTCGACATCTCGGTCAGCGAGGTCTGGGACACGATCTCGCCGGCGCAGAGCGCCCGCCACCAGCGTGCGAGCGAGATCGAGTCGGACGCCATGCCGCCCGCAGCACCACCGGAGCTCGCATCGGAGATCGACGGAAGGTAGCCGCCGCCCTGTTCGAGCGCCCCACGCGACTCGCCGCCCGGCATTGCCATCGGGTCGGTCGGGGTCTCGTCGGGCTGGTAGATGAGGCGTTCCGTCCCTTCCACGCGGACGACGCCATCGCGCAGGACGTCGACGAGCGATCGCTCGCGGACGTGCTCGATGACGAGCCCGAGCAGGTTGTAGTTGGTGTCCGCGTACTCGTGGGTGCCGAGGGGGCCACGAGCTTCACCCACGACCGCGAGGACCTCCTCGAGCGTCCAGACACGACCCCTGTTCGCCTCTAGGCGCTCTTGCACGGCGTCCGTGAACCAATCCGGGATCCCGGAGGTGTGACCGAGGAGCTGGCGGATCGATGCGCCGTTGGTGTCGAAGGCGAGGTCCGCGGGGAGGTACTCCGTGGCTGGTGCATCGAGCGAGATCTCTCCTTCCTCCACGAGCTGCATCACCTGCGCCGCCACGATCGGCTTCGTGCCGCTGGCGATGCCGAACTGGCTGTCGATCTTGAGGTCGTGGACGCCGTCCGCCGTGCCGGCCGCCCCGCTCCAGGTTCCCTCGGGGGTCATCACGGTGGCGGCGATCCCGCCACCGTCGGCCACCAGGTCGTCCAAGATCGCCTGGAACTCCGCCGCCACATCGTCGGGGACCGGATCGTCGCTGATCGCCGCGAAGGCCTCGGTCGGGAAGACCGCGGCCTGTTCGGTCGGGGAGTCAGGTGCGGGACTCGACACGGACGGCTCGACCGAGGGCGATGCCGCCTCCGTGCCGTCGGAGGCCGACGAGCATCCCGCCAACGCGACGACGAGGCCCATGACCGGGAGCCGCCTGAGGCGGATCGTCATCACAGCGGCTGATCCCGCCAGTCCGTGTACCAGCCACCATCCCACGAGAAGTACGTGAGCTCGTCGAGCGGTTCGCCCTCGCCCGAACCGGCGGCGTCGAACACGGTCACCTGGCCGGTCTCCCCGATGCGGAACGCCACCTGGCTGCCGTCCGGCGACCACGTGACGGAGCACCTGAACTCTCCTCCCCACGACGTCCGGTAGCAGTCGCTGAGGCCGTCGGTCCCGATCTCGGCAGGAGGGGCCCCGTCCATCGTCGCGACTCGGATCCGAACCCCTCTCTCCGTTTCCGAGCCGAAGGCCAGCCGTGTCCCGTCCGGGGACCATGCGAAACCGAACGAGTTGCTGTCGTCGGCCACCACGCGGATGTCTGACCCGTCCGCGTCCATCACGTACAGGTAACCGACGTGGTCACCACCGTTGGTGCCAACCGCGATGGAGGTCCCGTCCGGCGACCACAGGATCGTGTCGATGAGGGTGGGGGCCGCTTCTTCCGGCAGGCGAGTGAGGAGCGAACGCTCGCCGCTCTGCACGTCGACCGAGTAGAGCGCATCGTTCACGTCGTCGGGTGCGCCCACCGTGGCGAAGACGGATCGCGATCCGTCCGGCGACCATGCCCACGCCCTGGCGTCACCGATTGGTCCGAGGTCGGTGGTCTCGCCGGTCGCGACGTCGATCGTCCGCCACGTCTCCGAGTACTCGATCGTCGCGAGCACGGCGCCGGTCGGCGACCACATCCAGGCCAGTTCGTCCTGGGGATCCGGGTTGGCGACGGGGTTCGCACCCTTCGCCACGACGCGCGGAGCCTGCGATCCCCCCGCGACCCACAGCTCTCTGCCCGCGCCGTCCGTCGCGTCGGTCTCGTAGGCGATCCACCGGCCGTCCGCGGACCACCTCGCCGAGTAGACGACGAGGTCCTCGAGGAGGACGCGTTCCTCACCGGTGCGAGGGTCCACGGCGACGAGGTCGCCGGGTGTCTTGAGGTCACCGTCGGGAACGGTGGGCTCGGTCACCCCGGTGAAGTCCAGCACCTCTCCGTTCCGGCGCATGACGCCGGGGGCCGGTGCGGGGGTGTCGGCGGGGACCGGCGCGGTCCGGATCACATCGGCGCCGGCCAGCGTGGCCACGGCGATCGCCACGACAGCGGCCGTCGCCAGGGCGCCGTTCAGGGCGAGCCGGCGGCGGGCCCGCCGCACCGCCGTCGGCGTGTCGGCCGGCGCAGCGGGGACCGTGTCCGCGCGGCGCTGGAGCATCTCGCGGATCTCGCGCTCGTCGATCATCGTGGCATCCCCTCCAGTTCCTCGCGGAGCGTTCGCATGCCGCGCGACGTGAGCGATCGGACGGTGCCCGCCGAACAGCCCAGGACGGCCGCCGTCTGGACGTCCGAGAGGTCCTCGTAGAACCGCAGGACGATCGCGGCCCGTTGGCGTTCCGGGAGTCCCAGGAGGACGCGGTGCATCGCTTCGTCCAGGTCGTCGTTCGCGTTCGTGACGGCGGAAGGCGCGGCGGTGACCCGCTCGAGGTACGCGCGCTCGACCCGAGCGTGGCGGAAGTGGCTCGTGGCGAGGTTGACGATCGTCCTGCGCAAGTAGGCCCAGAAGGCGGTCGGCTCGCGTAGATGGCGGAGTCGACCCACGAGCCGGACGAAGGCGTCCTGCACCAGGTCTTCGGCCAGGGCTCGGTCGCCGGTCAGGAGGAAGGCCAGACGGATGCCGTCAGGCGCGTAGGCCACATAGAGCTCCGAGAGCGACCCGCGTTCGACGACCTGTCCCGCCATCTCGCTCACCATCGTCCCCCTTCCTTCCTCCACGAGATAGAGACGCCGAGCGACCCCCCGAACGCTGCGTCAGGCCCGATGTCCGAGCCGGATCCGCGCGCGGGGGGAGGTACTCCCGGGATCGGAAGTCCTCGTCGCAGGAGCACCGGGTGGGTCAGCGGGATACGGAGACCAGCAGTTCGGCGAGGCGCTCGGGTTGCTCGCGGTAGGGACCGTGGTCGGTGTCGATCTCGACGACGTCGGCGCTCACCGACGCGGCCATCGCCCGTTGGGCGTCGGGAGGGACCAACGAGTCGGCGGTCGTGAGGATGTAGCTGGTGCGGCTGGTCCGCAGCGCGCCCTGCCACGGCTGGCGGAGCGCCGCGATCCCCTGTGGGCGCTGCGTCCGCTCGAGGACGGACCGGACCGTCGCCTGCTCGGAGGGCTCGAGCGCCGAGACGTATCGGTCGATGTCGAGGGCGCAGAGCCCCGGCCCGGCGCTGACGATCAGGCCGCCGAACGCGGCGAGGCCCGCCGCCTCGTCCCCACCGGCGAACGGATCGCCGCCCGCGAACAGGTCCAGCACGGAGACGCCGGGCCGTGGGACCCATGCGGCGAGGTACACGATCGGCAGATCGGGATGCTCCGCGGCGATCGTGGAGGCCGTGAAACCGCCGAACGAGTAGCCGACCAGCACGACGTCGGTCAGGTCAGCGGGGAGGGCGGCGCGCGCCGCGGCCGCGTAGTCCTCCAGGCCGGCGTTCGGATCGTCGCACGGCAGATCGACGGCGACCATCGAGTGGCCCGACGCCTCGAGCGGCGCGATCAAAGGATCCATCACGATGGGTCTGTCCCACGCCCCCGGAACGATGACGAACGTTGACACCACCGCCTCCTCGTGCTCGACGTCTCAGGTCGTGGAGCCTCTCACGTTCTGGGCCGAGGACGTGCGGTGCAGGTGGGGCGCGTTCTCGGTCGCACGGGCACCGTGCTTCACACGATGATGCGCTCTCTCCTCGGGTCGTAGAGGGGCGTGAGCGACACGGTCACCGGGTAGCGCGTGCCCACGATGTCGAGCTCCCAGCTGCCGCTGTTGATGAAGTCGTCGGTGACGTTCTCCTCGAGTTCGACGCTCGCCAGCCCGACGCCTCCTCCGAGCGTGTGGCCGTAGGCGCCGTTCTCCACCTCGCCCACCCGTTCGCCGTCGCGGTAGAGCTGCTCGCGCTCGTACAGGAGGGGCTCGGGATCGTCGACGAGCACCTGCACGAGGCGCGAGGTGAGCACTCCGGAGTCGCGCTGGGCCACCATGGCGTCCTTGCCGATGAAGTTCGGCTTGTCCCAGGCGACGGCCCAGCCCAGCCCGGCCCCGAGCAGCGTGTCGGAGTTGTCGATGTCGAGCCCGTAGTCGCGGTAGGCCTTCTCCAGTCGCAACGAGTTCAACGCGCCGAGCCCCGCGTGCGCGAGGCCGAGATCCCGGCCGGCTTCGAGGAGCGCGTCGTAGACGGTCAGCGCGAAGTCGTTCGGGATGTGCAGCTCCCAGCCGAGCTCGCCGAGATAGGTGACGCGGATCGCGAGCGCGACCCCGTGATACGCGTCGATCTCCTGCGCGCTCATGTAGGGGAAGGCGTCGTTGGACAGGTCCGCGGTCGTCAGACGCGACAGGAGCTCGCGCGACCTCGGGCCTTGGACCGAGAGCAGCGTGCGGGCGCTCGTCATGTCGGTCACCGTCACGAACTCACCGTCGGCCCTGTGGCGCTCGAGCCACGCGATCATCCGACGCTGGATGATGTCGGCCCCGATCACCATGAATCGGTCCTCGCCGAGGCGCGTGATCGTCAGGTCCGTCCAGATGGCGCCCTTGGGCGTGCACCAGTGCGTGTACACGATCTTCCCGACGGGCACGTCGATCTGGCCCGCGCTCACCCGGTTGAGCAGGGCCAGCGCGTCCGGTCCCTGGACGAGCAGGCTGGCCATGAACGTCATGTCCATGACCCCGACCGCCTCACGGACCGCGCGGTGCTCGGCCGCGGTCGCGTCGAAGGCCTGGTCCCGACCCCAGGTCTGCGCACGCTCGTGTGACACGCCGGGTGCGGCGAACCACCCCGGGACCTCGTAGCCCGTCAAGGGCGTGAAGTCCGCCCCCGCGTCGGCGAGACGGTCGTGGATCACGGAGCGCCGCACGTCGCGCGCGTAGCGGGGGTTCCACGATGGGAAGAAGGAGTCGCCGAACGAATCGCCGAGCAGCTCGACCGTCCGCTCCTTCCGGAAGGAGCGGTTCTTCATGAACGGCAGCAGGCGGTCGGGATGGATCCCCGTGACGTCCACGGGGGGCTCGCCGTCTTGGATCCACTGGGCCACCATCGAACCGACCCCGCCAGCGAACAGGATGCCCAGGGAGTTCAGTCCGCACGCCGCGTAGAAGCCGCGGAGCTCGGGAACCTCGCCGATCAAAGGCCCGTTGTCCGGCGTGAAGCTCTCGGGGCCGCAGAAGAACTGGCGGATCCCGACGGACGCCAACGACGGGAAGCGGTCCAGCGCGGTGGCGAGGAACCCGCTGGTGCGCTCCCAGTCCGGCGGCAACACGGCGAATCCGAGGTCTTCCGGGATGCTGTCGAGCGACCAGGGGCCGGCCTCCGGCTCGAACAGACCGACCAGCATGCCGCCGCCTTCCTCGCGGTAGTAGCCGTAGCGGTCGGGATCCTCGACCACCGGTGCGTTCGTATCGGCCCACTCGACCTCGTCGGTCAGCAGGTAGTAGTGCTCGGCAGCCTGGAGCGGCAGCGAGACGCCGGCGAGCTCGCCGAGCTGGCGGCCCCACATGCCGGCCGCGACGACGACCGTCTCGGTCTCGATCGTCCCCTGATCCGTCACCACGCCGGTCACGCGGCCGTCGGCCTGCGTGAAGCCGGTCACCGGGACGCCCTCGATGATCGTGGCGCCGCCCATGCGGGCCCCCTTGGCGAACGCCATCGCGATGTCGGCCGGGTTGGCCCGACCCTCGTCGGGCACCCAGGCAGCCGCGAGGATGTCGTCGGTCCTGATGGTGGGCCAGTGTCGCTGGACCTCTTCGGGGCCGACCATCTCGATCGGGACGCCATGGGCCTTGGCGAAGATCGCCTCTCGCGTGACCGTCTCGACCCGCTGAGGGGTGGAGGCGATATGGAGATGTCCGATCGTGCGGAACCCGGTGTCCTGGCCCGTCTCCTCGGTGAGCTTGGGGAGCAGTTCGGTCGTGTAGCGCGACATCCACAGGAACGTCTCCGTGGGCATGCCGGCGCTGGTGATCAGGCCGGCGGCATGCCAGGTGGTTCCGGAGGTGAGCTCCTTGCGTTCGAGGAGCACCACGTCGGTGATGCCGAGCTTCGTGAGGTGGTACGCGATGCTGGTGCCGATCACGCCGCCGCCGATCACCACGACCTGAGCGCGCTGCGGGATGTCGGTCATGTGTCGCCTCCTGTCGCGTCGCGGGTCACGAGGTCATGGAGAGGGCTCTCGCGGCGTATCCGGTTGATCGGCCATCGTCGGATCTCGAGGGTCGCTACGTGGCCGACGCTTCTCGGGGTCGTCGATCGGCACCGGGTGCACGCGGCCCGGGGAGCCACCGACGTCCACGCGGCCTCCCGGGGCGGCATAGGCAGCGTCCAGGACCGCCAACGCGAGGGTCCCGAAGCGAGGCGTGGTGTCAGCGCTTCGGACGTCCCCGACGGTCGTTCCGCCGACTTCGACCGGCGCGCCGTGTTCGGGTGCTGACTCACCCTCGAGCGCGAGCGTCACGAACCGTCGCTGCGGGTCCTCCACCCGCTCCTTCACCGCATCGCGACCGACGAAATCGTGGCCATCGAAGTCGATGAACCGTTCCATCCCGAGGTCAAGAGGGTCGGTCTCACCGGGCCAGTAGTCCTCTTCCGCGATGAGCAGGCCGGCCTCGATCCGGACCTTCTCGATGGCATCCAAGCCGATCGGCGCTGCACCCGCGCTGGCGACCGCATCCCAGAGGCCCTCGGCACCGTCATCCCCATCCAGCAGGTAGAACTCGTAGCCGAGCTCCCCCGTGAAGCCGGCGCGCACCACGAGCCCCCTCACTCCCGCGATCTCGATCGGGTCGGGGAGGCAGCGGAACCAGCGGAGCGAGGCGAGGTCCGTGTGCGTCAGTTGCGAGAGCACTTCGAACGAACGGGGCCCTTGCACGGCGAGGCTCGGGATCGCCCGGCTGACATCCTCGATGGTGAGGTCCATCCCGACGGTGTGGGCGGCCATGTGGCCTGTGAAGCCGGCCCGCTGATCGTTCCCGAACAGGTATGCCTCCTCGGGAGACACGACGATGACGGTCGCCTCGTCGAGCATCAGGCCCTGCTCATCGAGGAGCATCCCGTAGCGCACGACACCGGGCTCAGCGCGGGCGAGTCGCCGCGTGAACAGCCGATCGAGCGCCGAGAGCGTGTCCCGACCCGTGAGGTGGAACTTGACCAAGGCGTACGTGTCCCACAGGGCCGCGCCCTTGCGGACCGACCAGTACTCCGACACCGGGTCCCCGAAGGTGGCGGTCCATAGCGAGCCGTAGTCCTCGTAGAAGGTGCCACCCACCGCACGCTGTCTCTCGTGCCACGGGCCGACGTCGATGTCTGAAGAGATGCTCTCCGTTGCGATCGGTTCCACGTGATCCTCCGATCTGATCGATCCCTACGCGTCGGAAACCAGGCAGAACTCGTTGCCTTCGGGGTCGAGCATCACCCGGAACACGACGTCGTACTCGCGGACGTCGCCCTGCTCCACCCGGATAGCACCCAACCCGATGACCCGCCGGCACGCCTCCTCGATGTCGCCGACGCGCAGGTCGAGGTGGATCCTGTCCTTGACGGTCTTCGGCTCGGGGACCCTCTGGAACCGCAGCACGGGGGATCCGTCGGTCCCGGCGAGATCGATGTACTGCACGGGATCGCCGCCGCGCCACTCCTCGACGGTCCCGAAGACCGAGGCCCAGAAGGCCGCCAGGCGCTCGGGGTCGTGGCAGTCGATCGTCACCGAGTCGAGTCGAGCGATCCGATCCTCGTTCATCGACCTCGTCCCCGCCTCCGTGGGCGGTCTCGCTTGCGATCCCTGACGATCTCGCGGACGACGTGATGGCCGGGGAGCCCGGTCACGCCACCGCCGGCGTGCGTGGCGGAGGACGCCTGATAGAGCCCGCGGATCGGCGTGCGGTAGTCGGCGTAACCGGGCGCGGGCCGCATGTGGAACAGCTGGTCCGTGGACAGCTCACCGTGGAAGATGTTGCCGCCGATCAGGCCCCACTCGTTCTCCATCTGCCACGGCCCGATGACCTGGCGGCCCACGATCGCGTCCTTGAGGCCCGGCATGAAGTCGTCGTGGATGTCCACGAGTCGGTCCGCGTACGCCTCGAGCTCGTCCTGGTTGCGCTCCTGCGCCCACTCGTGCGGCACCCACTGCGTGAACATCGACATCACGTGCATGCCCTCCGGCGCGAGCGTCGGGTCGTAGTAGCTCGGGATGCAGGTCTCCGAGAAGGGCGCGGTGGAGGCCTTCCCGTCCCTCGCCTCCTCGAACGCCTTCTCGAGGTACCGGATGGTGGGGGAGACCATGATCGAGGAGCCGGCGATCTCCGGATCCTCACCGCTCGGGTCGTCGCGGAAGGCAGGCATGCGCGAGAGCGCCAGGTTGACCTTGACGGTCCCGCTGCGCGTCTTCCAGTTCTCGATGTCGCGGACGAACTCGCCGGGCAGGTCCTGCCTGGCGATCTGCTCCAGGAACGTGATCTTCGGGTGGCAGGCCGAGATGACCAGCGTGCTCGGTACTCCTCGCCCGCCGCGGTCACCACGCCGCGCGCCGCGCCGGCCTCGACCAGGATGCGCTCGACCCGACTCCCGACCCGGATCTCGGCGCCGAAGGACTCCGCGCTCGACTGCAGCGCGCCGGCCACGGCTCCCATGCCGCCGATCGGGTATCCCCACTCCGAGAGGTTGCCGTCGCCGAGGTCGCCGACGGCGTGGTGCAGCAAGACGTAGGCGGTTCCCGGCTCCTCGGGTCCGGCCCACGTGCCGATGATGCCGTTGGTCGCGATGAGCGCCTTGAGCTCCGTGGACTCGAACCATTCGTCGAGCAGGTCCGCAGCGCTCATGGTGAAGAGCTTGGTGATGTCGGCGGCGAGGCGGGAGCTCATGCCGGACCGATGCCGCAGGGCGAAGCGGACCTGGTCCGCGAGATCCCCTGGTGCGACCGATCCGAGCTCGGGCGGAGTCTCCATCAGGAGCGGGCCGAGGAAGTCCGCACTGCGTGCGAGCCAGGCCGACCAGTCCTCGTGGGCGTCGGCATCCGTTTCCGAGAAGTGGGACAGGGTCTCGCGGAACCGACCGCCCTTCCCCTCGTCATCGCGGATACCGCCCGACCCGGGTTGGGGGGCGTAGGAGCCTCCCATGGGCACGACCCGGTACCCGAAGGCCTCGAGACGCAGGTCGCGGACGATCGACGGCGGCATGAGGCTCATCACGTAGGAGAGCGTCGTGACCTTGACGTCGGGGTGCTCCGGGAACGGGGAGGAGGTGTCGGCGGCGCCACCCGTCTTGTCACGGGATTCGAGCACCACGACCCTCGCCCCTATCTTGGCGAGGTACGCAGCGGCGACGAGCCCATTGTGACCTCCGCCGACGACGATCACGTCGTACCGATCCGTAGCCATCAACGGTCCTCCCTCGTGCTCGGCGAAGACTGTCCGTCGCCACCCTACCGGTCATCGTGGATCGTCCGCGGTCCGGATCCGAAGGGGCCTCCGACCTGCCGTGGGAGGTCCACCAGGAACGCCGACACCGCGTTCTCAGGGGAGTCCCGAGATTCGATGCTTTCGTGTTCGTACCGCAGCCGGAAGGGGGCCCTTACGAGGTGGTCGCGTACGGTACCGACGGCGAGGTCCTGTTCTCGTCGCTCCCTCCGCTCACCGACACGGAGCGGATCGGGACGGTCCAAGCGTTCGGGACGACGTGGGACGTGAAGCTCTCGACGGCGGCGGACGGCTACTGGGCGGCGCCGTGCATCGAACCCGCGGCGACGAGCACGCTCGAGCCGTGTGAACGCGGGTGGGGCGACGGTTCGCTCGTGCAGGCGTTCGAAGCGCCCGTGCCCGCCGTGTTCGTCACGAACTACCAAGGCGTGGACGCGGTCGACGTCCTGACCGACGACGGCCGGCGGTACCCGGCGGTGATGGTCGCGACCAGCGATGGCGGGTCCGTCGCCGTGGTCGCGCTCGAGGGGGCGGGCGAGGGCAGGTTCATCTACCGGTACGACGGCAAGGTCGACGAGAGCCGTCGGGGGGTCGTCGAGTGGTCCGACGTCGGCCAGGTCATCGGGGAGCTTCGCATCGTAGGACCGTGACCGATCGTGAGGCGCAATCAGGCACGGATCGGAGGAGAACATGTGGCGACGCCGTCGAGCTGCCCTCGGAGCAGTCGAGGATCTCCCACCGGTGAAGAGGGGTACCTCCCATGAAGTGGGCGGACCCGACTCCATGGGCTCACCCCTCCGGATGATCGCTGTCGCCGTCGTGGCCCTCATCGTCGTCGGATGTGGAACGAACGACGACTCCTCAACCGCGCCGGACAGGACGCTCGAGCCGCACCACTCGGCGTAGAAGTCGACGACGATCGGACCGGGACGGGTCGTGAGTCACGATCGAACGTCTCGGCGACGGCGCCGTCCATGACCGGCATCGATCTACCCCTGCCCGTACACGCTCGTCTCGGGGTGGAAGGCCGCCCAGTCGAACCAGAAGCTGTCGATCGCGACCCCGACCTCGAGCTGGGTGCCCGCCATCGGCCCCTCGACCCCGTGCCCGGTGATCGCCCAGCGCGTGCCGGTCTCGGCGTCGACGATGTCGCCGCCCCGGACCTCGAAGCTGAGCCGCTGCCCGTCGGCGACGGGCACGTAGGCGGCGGCCGCACCGATGTCGGCGGACTCCGAGATCGTGCCCGCGTCGAGGGCCGAGGCGGTGCCCTCCTGCCAGAACACGACCAGTCGCTGACCGCCGAACGTCCCCTGGACGACCGCGCTCCCAGCGTCGGCCTGCCGCGCCAGCTCGGAGTACGGGAACGCGATCACGTCGTCGTCGCCCGCGATCCCGAGGACGTGTTCGGTCGCGGGGAGCCGCGGGTCGACCTCGCCCCGGAACAGGAACGGATCGTCGGTGTCCTCGTAGCCGACGTAGGGGTTCGAGCCGTAGTCGCGCCGGTGCCCCGTGTCCTGCGACAGCACGAGGCCCTCGGGGTGCGCCTCGAACCAGTCGGCCCACGACAGGATCCGGGCCGGGACGAAGTCGAGCTCGGTGCCCGTGAGCGGGCCCATCACCGCCTGGCCCGTGGCCTGCGGCCAGTACGACTCGGTCTGCCGGTCGTACATCACGAGGTTCGAGTTGTAGAGCTTGCCGCTGGTGCCGAAGTCGAGCAGCTCGCCGTCGATCGTCGGACGTTCGAAGGCGATGCCCGTGTTGCACAGGGGGCAGTAGGTGACGACGACGGGGGTCCCGTCGAAGTCGTCGTTCACGATCTCGTGCCACATCAAGATCCGGATCGGGTACGCCTTCGCGACCCCGTCGACCTCGACCGCGATCACCGGTTCGGGGGGTTCGAGGAAGTCGACCTGCGCCGGCTCGAGGAACGTCGGCTCGTCGATCGGCGGGATCCCGTCGGGCGGGGGGCCGCCCGAGATGATCTCGTCGGGGTCGATCAGCGGCGCAGGCCCGTCCTGCGGCTCCTGGTCGTCCGTGGCCGACGGGGTGGCGCCGGTGGACGACGCCACCGTGGGGTCGTCGATGTCGCTCGACGTGCACGCGGCGGCGAGGAGCGCCAAGCCGATCGCCGCGGCCGCGATCCTCGTCGTCCTTGCCGGGGCCTCCTGCCTCGAGCGCTCGCGGGCTCCGGCCCTCCCTTGGAGGACGCGCGTGGCCTTCGGTCGACCCCCGCTGGTGGCTCCTCCCCGGCGGGGCCCTCGGCCACGTTCGTCTGGGTCCACCTGGTCGATCCCGCCCACGGGGTCACACCACCCCCAGCTCGTCGGCGATCAGCCCGCGGAGCGTGTCGGCGTCGAGTCCGCCGACCCACACCTCGGCCACCTCGCCGCCGGGCCGGACGAGGATCGTCGTCGGCATCCCGACCCCGCCGGCGGCGTTGAAGAAGACCCCGTTGCGATCGATCGCGGTTGGGTAGGTGATCCCCGTCTGCAGGGCGAGCTCGATGCTGGCCTCGGCGGGATCGGCCTGGGAGACGCCGAGGAACCCGACGCGCCCCGCCAACTCCTGATGCACCTGCTCGAAGTCGGGCATCTCGGCGATGCAGTTCGGGCACCAGGAGGCGAAGAAGTTGATCACCAGCGGCCTGTCAGAGAACGAGGTGTACGACACCGTCCCGTCACCCTCGAGGGTGGGCAGCTCGAGGCGTTCGAGCCGGCCGCCCGGGCGGACGTCGCCGGCGACCTCGACGCCGGCCGACGCACCGCCGACCAGCCACGCGCCGACGAGGACCGCGACCATGAACACCCTCGCGAGGATGCCGACCGTCCTGGCGTGCGCCGCTCGCCGTGCCCCCGTCTGCCGTCTGGCCCGCTCCTCGCGTGCCTGTGCCTGCCGCTGCCGCTTCGTCGTCGCCGTCATCGCTCCGGGTCCTCTCGCCTGGCCGTCTCCCTGGGACCTCCACCTCTGGATGGACGCACGGACCGTTGCCGCGATTCCCGAGGAGACCCGCGCGATGGCCCGGGTTCGCACGGGTCGATGGCTGTTCGGCCGGGTAAGGGAATCATCCGCGAGGCTGGAGCGTCCTGTTCAACGATGAGCCGCGACGCCCCCCACGACGAGTTCCTCCGGGCCACGATGGGCTGCATGGACCTCGTCTACAACCTGGCCCGCCGGATGGCCGTGAGCGCCGAGGACGCGCAGGACCTCGTGCAGGAGACCTACCTCGCCGCGTTCCGCGCATGGCAGGACGATCGACGCCCCGACACGGTGGAGCCGTGGATCGCGACGATCTGCCTCAACCTCGGGCGTTCGATGCTCCGGCGGCGCGCTCGCCGGCCGCACGAGGTGCCGATCGAGGACACGATCCTGGTGGTTCCCGACCCTGCCGACCCCGAGCGCGAGGCGATCGCCGCGCTCGACCGCGAGGCCCTGCACGAGGCGATGTGGCATCTCCCCGAGGAGCAGTCCACGGCGCTGACACTGGTGGACCTCGGAGGCCTCAGCACCGCCGAGGCGGCACGCGTGATGGGGACCCCGCGCGGCACCGTGCTGTCGCGGCTCCACCGTGGCCGCCGCGCGCTCGCGCTCCTGCTGGACGACACGATCCCCGAACGGGAGGTGACCTGAGATGCGCCGTCGTCGGACCGATCCCGCCATCGACATCCGGGAGGCCCACGATCCGGAGGTGAACGCCTCCTTGTACGTGTCGGGCGAGCTGCCGAGGAGGGTGCTCCGGTGGTTCGAGCAGCACCTCTTGGAGTGCGACGACTGCTGGCGCGAGGTCTGGCTCGCGCGCCGGGGCCGCCTGATCGCGGAGCACGCACGCGAGCTGGCGCCGGCGACCCTGCGGGATTCGGTGCGCGGCGCCGTCCAGCTCTCGGCGGCGGACGACGCGAGCCGGCACCGCCCCTCCCGGCGTCGGCGTCGGCGTCGGCGTCGGAACGGATGACGGAACCGGCACCTGACGAGGCGGCTCGACCTCGGTCGGCCCAGGCGGACCCGGGCTACTCCTCGGCGAGGTACGTGAAGTCCTCCGGGAACGTCACCGACGCCTTCCACCACGCGTCGGTCTCGTCCGCGTCCATCTGGGAGAAGTCGGGAGCGTCCCAGATGAAGGCGCGCTCCATCTGCGCGGCCAGCGCCGCGAGCCGGGCGGCGCCTTCGTGCTCGGCGCGGCTCCACCGCTCGAGCGCGTCGTCGACGTTGCCGGGCTCGTCGAGGGCACGGGCGAGGTCGATCGCGTTGTTCACGGCCTTGAACACCCCGCTGCCGGTGAAGGGCTGGACGACGGCGCCCGCGTCACCGACCAGGCACATCCGGCCTCGACGGTAGGCGGGCGGTTCGACCGTGTAGATCGCCTGCGAGAACGTGTCGTCGCTGCCCTCGACGATGCCCCCGTAGTACGGGGCCAGGTGCTCCCTCATCAGATCCTTCAGCCGACGCTCCTCCTCCGGGCGCATCTGTCCGGGGGCGATCGACCCCGATCGCTCTACGCCGTCGCGCCCGGTGAGGTGCGCGGGCAGTCCCGCCGGGTCCACCGGGATGTAGCAGGCCCAGTTGACGAGCCGACGACCTTCGTCGGTCTCGCCGTCACGGCCCGGCACGAGGTAGAAGACCGCGGTGCCGGGGAGCCCCTTGTACGTGGTCCGGACGATCGTCCCGTGCAGGGGCTCGGGATCGTCGAGCGAGGACTCCGGCAGGACCCCGCGCCACAGCACGTAGCCGCGGTACTCGAGGTCGGTCTGCGGGAACATCACGCGCCGACCGAGCGACCGGTAGCCGTCGGCGAACACGACGAGGTCGAACCGGTCCTGGGTCTCGTCGGCGAACGTGAGCCGGACGCCGTCGTCGTCGCCGACGGCGTCGGCCACCATCAGCCCCGTCCGGATCCGCTCGTCCGGGACGCGACCACGCAGGGCTCTCCACACACCGCTCCAGTGGAACCCCACCAGGTTGGTCGGGAAGGTGAGGGCGACATGCCCGAGCCGCTCGTCCGCGGTGCGCCGGCCCACGAAGTGGTGCGCCGTCATCGGGATGCGCGGGGTCGCCTCGTCGAAGAGGTCACGGTCGATCAGCAGCTGGACCGTCGGCTCCGGTGAGCCGATCCCGGCGCCGCGTCCGACGAGCTCACCGGACTCCCGTTCGAACACCGTCACGTCGTGGCCGCCACGGCCGAGCTCGATCGCCGCGGCGCACCCCGCGATCGATCCGCCGACGATCCCGACCCGAAGCCCCATATCTCGGCCCCCCTCCGACGCGCGCTCGTGCTGGGGGCGAGCCCCCGGGAGCCGTCACGATAGTCCAGGTCCGCGACCGGGGGGAAGCCCGGGCACCCTCCCGAGGCGGACCTGCGGGGCCCCCAGCAGACGCTTGGCCTCGCGGATCCCCGTGCGCATCGCGCCGTCGGCGAACCCGGCCCTGGCCGAACCGGTGGCCTCGCCCGCGAACAGCAGCCGCCCGTCGATCGGCTCGCCCAGACGGTCGAGATCCTCGCGCGAGGATCCGATGCGGATGAACGAGTACGCCCCGCGCGAGTACGGGTCGTGCCCCCACCCCGAGCCGACGACGTCGGTCGGGGTCGGAGGGTCGATCCCCGTGGAGGCACGGACGAGCGCGAGCACCTCGGCGACGCGATCCGCGAGGGGCCGGCCGAGCACCCGATCCGCGGCGGGACCCATCGCGAAGGCGGCGAGCACCGGGGCGCCCGTGAAGGCGTGGAGCTCGAAGCACGCGAGCCAGTCCCCGGCGTCGGCGTCGGGGATCACGGCGAACGGCTCGTCGCGGCGCCAGAAGGGCTCGTCGAACCGCAGGATGACCTTCTCGAACCGCCCGAAGCCCATCCGTTCGATCGCGTCGCGCCGTTCTGCGGGCAGGGCCGGTGCGAACGCGATCGCGGTCGCGTCCTTGAGCACGCCGAGCGGCACCGTGACGACGACGTGGGAGCCGGTGAGGGGCTCGTCGCGCCCGTGGATCCGGACCGTGACGCCGTCCTCGTCGCGGGCGATCTCGCGCACCGGCTGCGACGTCCGCACGTCCAGGCCCGCGGCGAGCCCGTCGAGGATCCTCCCGTAGCCGCCGTCGGGGAACTCGCCCAGGGCGCTCCCCTCGAACTCCACGGTGTTCGGCGGGAACTCGCGGGCGAGGGCGTCGTCGGGCGGCCACGCGTCCTCGGCGGTCATCAGGGCTCGGAAGAAACGACGGAGCGCGCCGCGATCCTCGGCCCCTTCGTACCCGGAGAGGAAGCGATCGATCTCGTCGGCGAGCGACCGGGACGCGTCGAGCGTCGCGCGCTCGCGATCGAGCCACTCGTAGAAGGAGTCGACCGCCGGGATGAGGGGAGCGAGGGCGTCGAGGTTCCCGTCGGCGTCCATCAGGGTCGCGCTGTCGAAGAAGTCCACCGGGGTGCGCGCGACCCCCAGCAGGTCGGCCAGCGCGCTCATCGGGTTCCCGTCGGGGGTGTGGATCCACGCGCCGCCGAGGTCGACGCGCGACCCACCCAGGTCGACGGTGTGGAGCCGCCCCCCGATCCGGTCGCGCGCCTCGAGGACCACGACCTCCGCGCCCGCGTGGGTCAGGGCGTTCGCGACCGTGAGCCCCGCGATCCCGGCGCCGACGACGATCACCCGTCCCACGGGACCGGCCACGCCACCGGGCACCTCCGGTGAGCCGTCGTCGAACGGCCCGACCGCGGCTCCGTCGGTCTTCGAGGATGCGCCCATGTGGCAGCCTACCTCGGGCTCGAACCCTGGCGGGCTGGGCAGCCCGCACCGGGTGGGGGAGGGTATCTTCGGGTCCGCCGACGGGAGGGGAACGATGGCTCCGAAGGAACGCCCGCAGGGATCCGCGAAGCGCACGACCACGCGCGGGGCCTCCGATGGGTTCACGGTCGACGAGCGGGCCGCGATGAAGGCTCGCGCCCAGGAGCTGAAGGCTGAGGCGCGCGCGAACAGGAGCCGGGCCGACGGGGAGCGCGACGTGCTGGCGAAGATCGCCGAGATGCGGGGATCGGACCGGGCCATGGCCGAGCGGCTCCACGCGATCGTCACCGCCAACGCGCCGACCCTCTCCCCGAAGACCTGGTACGGGATGCCCGCGTACGCGAAGGACGGCAAGGTCGTCTGCTTCTTCCAGAGCGCGGAGAAGTTCAACGCGAGGTACGCGACGCTCGGCTTCAGCGACCAGGCGAACCTCGATGCCGGTTCGATGTGGCCGACCTCGTTCGCGCTGAAGGAGCTGACCGCCGCGGACGAGGCGAAGATCGTTCGGCTCGTGAAGAAGGCCGTGCGGTAGGGGAACCTGCGCGTGAGCGACGCGTTCAGCCAGATGCTTCCCTTCGCCCTCGTGATCGCGTTCAGCCCGATCACGCTGGTGGCGGTGATCGCGATGCTCTTCTCCGTGCGGGCGATCCCGAACGGCGTGGCCTTCCTCGCCGGATGGGCGTTCGGCGTGGGTGTCGCGCTCGTGGTCCTGACGGCGCTCGCCGGCGTCGCGGACCCGACCGACGGTGGCGACGACCCGTCGAGCGTGGTGACGGTCCTCCGGTTCCTCCTCGGTGCGTCGCTGCTGGCGTACGCCGCGAAGACGTGGAGGGCGCGCTCGCGCCCCGGTGACGCCGTCGAGATGCCCCGATGGATGTCACGGGTCGAACGCATCGTCCCCTCGCGGGCGTTCGGCCTGGCCGTCGCGCTGGGCGCGGTGAACCCGAAGAACCTCCTGATGCACGTCGCGGCCGCCGCGGCGCTGGTCTCCGAGGGGCTCTCCCGGACCGCCGAGGGGACCGCGGCCGTGCTCTACGTGCTGGTCGCCTCGTCGTCCGTCGCGTGCCTGGTCGCCTACCGCGTGCTGGCGGGGGAGCGCGGCGCGGCCACCCTTGATCGGGTGCGGAGGTGGCTCGTCGCGAACGACGCGATCGTGATGTCCGTGCTCTTCCTCGTGCTCGGCGTGAAGCTCGTCGTCGACGCGATCGCGGGGCTCTGACGATGACCGAGCGGCGATCGGGAACCGATGCATCGCCGCCGCGGACGGCACCCTTCGCGCGCCGGCGTGCGACGATGCCGGCCACCGCCTGAGCGGATACCATCCGCCCTGCCCCGCACCACATCGCGATGGAGGGATACCCATGGACGACCGAACGGGAGGCTCGCTCCGCGACCGTGTCCGCGGCCTGATGCCGGGACTCACCGACGACCTCAAGGATCTGATCTCGATCGCGTCCGTGTCGGCCCCCGGCTACCCGGAGCCGACCCATGCGGCGCTGCGCGAGGCCCATGACGCCGTCGAGCGCCTGTTCCGCGACGCGGGCGTCGAGCGGTTCGAGACGATCGAGCTGCCCGACACCGCCCCGGTGGTCTTCGGCGAGATCCCGGCCCCCGACGGCGCGCCGACCGTGCTCCTCTACAGCCACTACGACGTCGTGCCCGCGGGTGACGAGTCGCTGTGGGAGACGCCGCCGTTCGAGCCCACCGAGCGCGACGGCGCGATCCACGGTCGCGGCGCCGCCGACACGAAGTCGAACATCATGGCGCTCGTCGGCGCGCTCCGCGCCTGGGACGGCCGCCCGCCGGTCGGGATCAAGGTCGTGGTCGAAGGGCTCGAGGAGGTCGGCGGGGGCGCGTTCACGACCTACCCGCAGACCGACCCAGAGCGGTTCGCGGCCGACGTGATGCTGATCGGCGACATGGGCAACGTCCGTCCGGGGATCCCGACCCTGACCGTGGCGCTGAGGGGCATGGCCAACGTGATGGTCGAGGTCCGAACGCTCGGCTCGGCCAAGCACAGCGGGCAGTACGGGGGTGCCGCGCCCGACGCCCTGCTCGCGCTGATGCGCGGGATCGCCTCGCTGCACGACGATCGCGGCGACGTCGCGGTCGAGGGGCTTCGCCGTGAGGAGTGGACCGGCGGCGGCCCGAGCGAGGACGAGTTCCGCGAGCTGGCCGAGGCCGCCGACGGCATGCCGCTGATCGGGACCGGGACGCTGGGCTCGCGCGTGTGGTCGGGCCCCGCGATCACGGTGATCGGGGTCGACGTCCCGTCGGTCGAGCACTCGCTGAACGCGGTCTCGCCGTACGCGCGGGCGAAGCTCAACGTGCGGGTCCACCCCGAGCAGGATCCGGCCGAGGCCCAGGCCGCGGTCGTGCGGCACCTGCAGGCGGCGATGCCGTTCGGCGTCTCGCTCGAGGTCCGCGGGCTCGAGACGGGTCACGGGTACGCGACGCGCACCGACAGCCCCTCGGTCGAGGTCGCGAAGGCCGCGTGGTCGAGCGCCTGGGGAGCCGAGACCGTGTTCGCCGGCGCCGGCGGCTCGATCCCGCTCGTCCGCTCGCTGCACGAGGCCTCCCCCGACGCCGACATCCTGCTCGTCGGGACCGCTGACGGCTACGCGAACATCCACGGTCCGAACGAGCGGGTGCTCCTGGACGAGTTCGAGAAGGCGACGCTCGCCGAGGCCGACCTGTTCGCACGCCTGGCCGAGGGAGCCGGCGCGTGAGCGACACCGCCGCCGCCGCGAAGCCCGGGGTGATCGCGCGCACGCTCGACGTGATCGAGCGCGTCGGGAACAAGGTCCCCCACCCCGCGATCATGTTCCTGGCGCTGGTCGTCGGTGTGATCGTGCTGTCGCAGGTGCTCGCGTGGGTCGGGGTCAGCGCGACCTACGAGGTGGTCGAGCCGCCACCGCAGGCGGCCGAGGCCGAGTACGTGGGTGGCTCGGTCCTGCCCGCCGAGGTGCTTCCCGCCCAGCCGCCCGACGCCTCCGAGTACGAGCTCGTCCAACGCACCGTCGAGATCGAAGGGATGCTCACGGCGGAGGGGATCCGGTTCCTGTTCACCTCGTTCGTGAGCAACTTCATGGGGTTCACGGCGATGGGGATCATCTTGATCGTGATGATCGGCGTCGGCGTGGCCGAACGCTCCGGGCTGATCGCCGCCCTGATCCGCAAGCTCGTGGCGGCGTCCTCGCCGGCGGCGCTCACGTACATCATCGTGTTCCTCGGGGTGATCTCGAGCATCGCCTCCGACGCGGGATACCTCGTGCTGATCCCCCTCGGCGCCGCGGCGTTCAAGAGCATCGGGCGGCACCCGCTCGCGGGCATGGCGGCCGCGTTCGCGGGGGTCGCCGGCGGGTTCGGCGTGAACCTGCTGATCACCCCGACCGACGCCGTCCTGACCGAGATCACGAACGAGTCGATCGGCCTGATCGACCCGAACCTGACGATCGACCTGACCGCGAACCTGTGGTTCGGGATCGGCTCGACGGTCCTGCTGACCGTGCTGCTCGGGATCATGACCGCGCGGGTCGTGGAGCGTCGCCTGGGGACCTACGACCCGTCGGTGGCCCCCGAGGCCGACGCGACCCAGATCCAGGCGGCCGACGATGCCCCCGAGATCTCGCCGGAGGCCGAGCGCCGCGGCCTGCGCCTGTCCGGCATCTTCACGCTCGTCGCGCTCGTGGGGATCACGCTGCTGACCGTGCTGCCGAACGCGCCTCTGCGCGACCCCGACACGGGCAGCATCATCGGCACGTCGCCCTTCATGGACAGCCTGATCCCGATCATCTCGATCCTGTTCCTGGCCGCCGGACTCGGCTTCGGGCGCGGCGCCGGCACGCTGAGGACGAACGACGAGGTGATCGACGCCGTCACGAAGTCGTGGGCGGGGCTGGCCGGGCTGCTGCTGCTGTTCCTGCTGATCGCGCAGTTCATCGCGTACTTCAACTACTCGAACATGCCCGAGGTCGCGGCGGTGAAGCTCGGCGACCTGATCGAGAGCGTCGACATCGGGGCCGGCTGGCTGCTCGTGATCGCGATCGGTATCACCCTCGTCGTGGGCATCATCATCCCGCAGGCGATCGCGAAGTGGGCCCTGCTCGCGCCGATCTTCATCCCGCTGTTCATGCGTCTGGGCATCGAGCCCGAAGCGGTCCTCGCCGCCTACCGCGTGGGCGACTCGCCGATGAACATCGTCACCCCGATCATGGCGTACTTCCCGCTGATCGTGGTGTTCGCGGCCCGCTACGACCGACGCTCGGGGATCGGCACCGTGATCGCGCTGATGCTGCCCTACTTCGTCGCGCTCGCGGTGGCGTGGACCCTGTTCTTCGTCGCGTGGTACCTGCTCGGCCTGCCCTGGGGGCTCGGGACCTGACCGACGCGCCCCGCGATCCGCACCGTGCGTCGCGAGCGCCTGACCGGATCCGCGACGACCGTGCGGTACCCTGTACCCAGCGTTCGATCCCGCAGATCGGGATCACGTGCGACGAAGTCTCGCGATCTTCCGCTCTCGCCCTTCCCTGTGGGCATCCGCGCAAGCGCCTTTCCTCGACGCGCAGAACAAGGCCCCGTTCGGGGCCATGACCAGGGAAGGATCCCCATGCAACGAGCACCATCCACGGCTGCCGCTTTCGAGGCGCCGTCCGAACCCGGCTTCCGCGACCTCGGCGTCTCGGCGCCGGTCGCCGACGCCCTCGCGATGCGGGGCTTCGAGCGCCCCTTCGCGATCCAGACGCTCGCCCTGCCGGACGCTCTTCGGGGGCGCGACGTCCTCGCTCGCTCCCGGACGGGGTCGGGCAAGACCCTCGCCTTCGCGGTGCCGATCGTCGAGCGGCTGCAGCCGAACGGCTCGACCCCTGCCGCGCTCGTGCTCGCGCCGACGCGTGAGCTCGCGAGCCAGATCACCGAGGAGTTCCGGGCGATCGCCGACGTGCGCGGTCTCCAGGTGGCCGCGGTCTACGGAGGCGTCGGCCTCGGTCCCCAGGCGAAGCGGGCGCGCCGCGCCGACGTCGTCGTCGCGACCCCCGGGCGCCTGCTCGACCTCGTCGCCCGCAAGATGTTGCGGTTGGATCGCGTCCGGATCTGCGTCCTGGACGAGGCCGACCGGATGCTCGACATGGGCTTCCTGCCGGACGTCCGGCGGATCTTGGACCTGCTGCGGGTCGACCGGCAGACGATGCTGTTCTCGGCCACGCTCGACGGTGAGGTCGGGCGGCTCGCCGAGCGCATCACCCGCGACCCGGTCGTGCACCAGATCGGCGACGAGGGTCCCGACATAACCCACGTCCAGCACCGTTTCATCGCGGTCGAGCATCCGCGCAAGACCCAGATGCTGATCCGTGAGCTGGCCGGCGACCGCGGGCTCACGCTGATCTTCGTCCGCACGAAGCACGGCGCCGACCGTCTGGCGCGGAACCTCCGGAAGGAGGGCTTCCATGCCGGCGAGCTCCACGGTGGGATGTCGCAGCCGCAGCGCGAGCGCGCGCTCGGCCGTTTCGCGGCAGGCGCGAACGACGTCCTCGTGGCGACCGACGTCGCTGCGCGCGGCCTCGACCTCGACGACATCACCCACGTGATCAACTTCGATGCACCGGCCGACGAGAAGGCCTACGTCCACCGGATCGGACGCACCGCCCGCGCGGGACGCGGTGGCGACGGCGTCACGTTCGTCACGCCGGAGCAGCGACTCGAGGTGCAACGGATCGCGAAGCACCTCGAGCTCGACGCCGAGTTCGTCCTGGCCGGGTTCGCCCCGGAGCCCGTGCGCACGCGGAGCGGTCCGCCCCGCCGTCGTAGCGGCGGTCGCGGCGCTCGTCAGGGGCGGGCCGGGCGATGACCGCGGCCGGCCGGCTGGACGTGGATCGGGTGCGAGAGGCCCTCGCGTTGGTCGACGACGGCTCGCTCGACGAGGCCGCCGCCCGGCTGGCTCCGCTCGTGCGCGGGCGCCGCTTCACGCGTCCGAGCGGGCGATCGGCCGAACCGCTCGAGCTGGATGAGGTCAAGGGATGGCTGCAGGCCGCCTCCGACGACCCCACCGCCGACGACGCACGCTTCTACGTGGAGCGCGCGTACTACAAGCTGCGCCGCCACCGACCCGAGGGCTGAACCGGCGCGGGCCGACCCGCGGTGCCCTGCCGCGAGGCGGGGCGATATCGTGGGGTCGTCCTCCGACGGAAGGGTGGACGGCATGGCCGGGAGCAAGGCACGGGTGCCACCGCGGTGGTTCGTCGTCACCTTCTGGCACGCGCACCGGCGGATCGTCCGGGCCACCAAGGGACGCAAGGGGCTGTGGCGCCCGCGTCCGGGGAAGTGGGGCACCCTGCGGCTCACGACGACCGGGCGGCGCAGCGGCGAGCCGCGCAGCGTGATCCTCGGCTACTACGAGGACGGACCCAGGCTGGTCTCGATGGCCATGAACGGCTGGGGTGCGGCCGAGCCCGCCTGGTGGCTGAACCTGCAGGCGCATCCGGAGGCGGTCGTCGAGCTGCCCGGAGGGAGCCGTCGCGAGGTCCTCGGCCGGGCGGCGACCGGCGAGGAGCGCGAACGGCTGTGGCAGCGCTGGCGCGACCTGGACGCGAACCTCGACGGCTACGCGGCGCGACGCCCGCGGGAGACGGCGGTCGTCGTCCTGGAACCGCGCGAGGCCGGGGAGCCGTCCTGACCGGACGCGCTCGGTCCGGCGACGCGTCGCCCGGCTCCGTCCGGGGGAAGTCCCGGTGAGCGAGGCGCGAGGGCGGATCACCGTGCGCTGGGGCGCCTGAGCGGTCGAGAGCAGGCTCACTCGGCGGTCCTCCGTGGGGACCGGGCCGGTCGGCCCTGTTCGTGCCGTCACGTCTCGGGCAAGACTGGGCCCGTCGCATCGACGGTCACTCGTGGAGGCGAGGACGATGCGCGGCACGATCCGGAGCCGCCGGCGGGCGAGACCGGATGCAACCAGGTCTCGCGCCCCTCCGCGCGCGTCGTCCGTGACGATCGGAGCGTCTGACGCGTGGGAGGAGTCATGTACAGGCAGCGGATGCACCTGTTCCCGAAGACGCAGGAAGACTGGATGGAGTTGATGCGCCTGGGTGACGAGTTCAACAAGCTCGCCGCCGACAAGGGCTGGACCCAGGGCACGTTCTGGATGCCGACGGTCGGTGGATCCGAGATGGTGGTCGAGTTCGACTACGTCGACCTCGCGACCTTCCAGCGGGAGAGCGAGGCCATGTTCGCGGAGCCGGACATGATGGCCGTGAGCGGCAAGATCTGGGCGCTCGGGGCCGCCCGCGAGCCGTACTCCGAGCTCCTGCAGACGATGCCCGGCATCGCCTGACGCGACGGTCGGGCGGGGCCGGCCCGGCCGCATCCGGCCCCGCTCCCGATCGATCGTCACGCGGCCGTCGGTGCGCGGCGGCTCAGTCCGGCAGGAGCGGCACCCGGATCCCTTCGCTCCGTCCGACCAGGACGCCGCGCGTGACCGCCTTCGACCCGAAGCGGTCCCGGACCGAGTCCAGGGTCGTGTCGATCGCGGGCGCGGGTACCCCCCCGAACGGGAGGGCGAGCTGGACGGCGTCGTCGCGGTGCAGGTTGGTGAAGGTCAGACCGAGCAGCGTGCACCCGCGAGCCTCGATCGTGGGCAGGGCATCGCCGAGGAGCGCCCGTGCGACCGTCAGCAGAGCCACGGTGTCGGCGGTCGCCTCCGGCACGGTGTGCGACCGGGTGGCCCGCGACAGATCGTCGAACCGGAGGCGAAGGGTGACCGTCCTGCACACGCGGTGCGCGGCACGGAGCCGACGGCAGAGACGGTCGACCAGCGCGAGCAGATCCGCGTCGAGCGCAGCCGGTGACGTCGGCCGTCGACCGCGTGCGCGCTGCGTCCCGATCGAACGCCGCCGGCGCCCGGTCTCGACGGGCCGAGGGTCTCGGTTGTGCGCCAGGGCGTGCAGGTGCCGCCCGGAGGCCCGTCCGAGGATCTCGACCAGCGAGGTCTCGTCGAACGCGGCGACCTGGGCCACCGTGACGATCCCGCGCGCGTGGAGCTTCCGGGCGGTGACGGGTCCGACCCCCCACAGGCGCTCCACGGGGAGCGGATGGAGGAACGCGAGCTCGCCGTCGACGGGGACGACGAGGAGCCCGTCGGGCTTCGCCACGCCGCTCGCGACCTTCGCCAGGAACTTCGTGCGCGCGACACCGACGGTGACGGCGATCCCGACCCGCTCCCGGACGTCACGGCGCAGCCGCTCGGCGATCTGCGAGGGCGCCCCGGCGATCCGGCGCAGGCCGCCCACGTCGAGGAAGGCCTCGTCGATCGAGAGGCCCTCGACGAGCGGGGTCGTGTCGCGGAAGACGTCGAACATCGCGTCGCTGGCCGCGCTGTAGGCCTCCATCCGAGGACGGACGACGACGGCGTCGGGACACAGTCGACGGGCTTGGGTCTCGCCCATCGGCGTGCGGATGCCGAAGGCTTTCGCCTCGTAGGAGGCCGCGAGCACGACGCCGCCGCCGACGATCACCGGGCGGCCCCGGAGCGCCGGGTCGTCACGCTGCTCGACCGACGCGTAGAAGGAGTCGGCGTCCGCGTGCAGGATCGTGCCTTCGGTCGACACGCGCCGATCGTGGCACGCGCCACCGACACGCCGGGGCGCTCAGACGTCGACCGGGTAGCTGTACGTGATCTTCGCGGCCGTGACGGTGCAGGTCGAGGTCGGGATCACGCGCAGGTACGACTCCGTCCTCGTATGTCCCTTCTTCGTGCGGCACCCGAAGGCGCCCGCGTCCAGCGAGAACGCGACCGACTCGATCCGCTCGCCGGTGCCCAGGCGCCACTTCCAGAACAACGAGATCTCGGCGTTGGCGCACAGCACGAAGGCGGTCTTCGATCCCGTGTCGCGGGTGACGTTGCAGTCGCCGCCGATCGCGGTCTGTCGCTCGTCGGCCGCCCGCGCGTACGCGCTGCCGACCTTGCGCTTCGTCGCGGTCTCGCGGATCGTCCCGGTGGCGACCTCGACCTTCAGCGCCCGTGACGACGCGGACACGTCGCCCGCGTCGGTCCCCCGGACCCTCACGAAGTAGCGGCCCTTCGGGACGGGAGATGCGTCGTCCCTCGTCCCGTCCCAGACCCAGCGACGGGTGCCCGCGGCCCGCGGACCCAGGTCGGCGGTCCGGACCGCCGTGCCGCAGCATCGACCCTCGGCGTCGGCACGGAACACCGTGACCGTCGTCGCGATCGTGTCGACGGCGAGCGTGAACCGGATCGTCGTCGTGTCCTTGTACCCGTCCTCGATCAGCGGGTAGAAGGTCGACGGCTTCGCCCGAGGGTCGGCGATCATGCGCGGGTAGACGGCGAAGCCCTCGCTCGTGATGGCGGACCCGCCGGCCTGAGGCCGGACGTCGATCACGTAGTCGGTGGCGGTCTCGACCGAGAGGTCCGGCCACGAGAACGGCACCGCGTGAGGTGAGTCGTCCACGGCCGGGTCGACCAGGACGTCCTTCTGCCGCACGGTGCCCTGCCCGGGCTGCCGCAGGCGGAGCGTGAAGACCGCGGCAGGGTCGGCACCGTCGAACACGAACGTGACGGTCGCCGGGCCGCCGAAGGGTGAATACGCGACGCCCTCGGGGAGGTGGATGACCGCTCCGAACGAGGCCGAGGCGGGCACGGCGGACACGATCCCCGCCACGAGCGTGACCACCAGGAGCGACGCCGCCTTCCGCATGTCACGAAGTATCGGCACCGAGGCCGCCCGGCTCCACCGCCGATGGGTAGGTCGAACGTCCCACAGACGCGGAGCGCGCGCGGGCGTAGCCTCAGCGTCCTTCCCCGACCGAGGAGGCACCATGGCTCCCGAGATCCGTCTCGTCCTCGCGTCGATCGGCGCGATCGTCCTGGTCTCCGTCGCGCTGTGGGCCTTCCAGGTCCTCCCGCGCTGATCGTCGGACCCCTTCGTCAGTCGCACCCGAACAGGGTCCCTCGTTTCGCATCTCGGTGGTCGGGGGAGCGCACGATCGCGGCGTACAGGTCGACCCGTCGCGCGCGACACCTGGCCGCTCACGTCGGCGAGGCTCATCTCGCGTTCGATCAGGTTCGGTGATCGCCCGCATCATCCGATGCGGACGTCCCGGCGGTGGGTCCCCACGGCCCCCGCGGCTCCCAGGGCGGCGGCCGCGACCACCAGCCCCGCGAGCGAGGCGACGTCGAGGTCGCCCCCGGGGATCCGGGGCACGTGCGCGAAGGGGGAGAGGTCCATGACCCATCCCGGGAGGTCGAACAGGGGGCCGAACTCGCCGATCAGGAGGAACGCGACGAGCGCGCCCCACGTCGCGGTCGTCCACCGCGGCACCCACCCGAACACGGCGACCACCAGCCCGACCATCACGCAGATCGCGGGGACCTGGACCGCCGCGCCGAGCAGGACGTCGGGGACCGCAGACCCATCCCCGATCGCGAGCGCGTAGCCGACACCGGAGGCGAGGCCTCCGAGCATCACGAGCACGCCGCCACCGGCGATGCCGAGCAGCGCGTGGCTGCCGAGCCAGCGGATCCGAGCCGTCGCGGTACCGAGCACGGCGTCGGCCCGCCACGACGTCTCCTCGGTCCGCAGGCGCATCGTGGCCTGCATCGCGTAGACGCAGACGATCGATCCGATCATCCCGAGCTCGAGCGCCAGGTAGGCATCCGTCAGTACGCGGGTGCCCCCGAGGTCGGTGATGAGCTCCTGCGCCCGTGGGTCGTCGATGATGTCGCCGATGCTCGAGGTGATGCTGCCCACGATCGCCCCCATCAGCGCGACCGCGCAGGCCCACGCGATCGCGGTCCCGCGTTGGAGCCGCCAGGCCAGCCCGTAGACGCCCGACAGCGGCCGCGGGGCGACGGCAGCGCCCGGACGGTCGGCGAGCAGACCCGCGCCCAGATCGCGGCGGGCGGACAACGCGTAGGCGACGACCGTCGCGACCACCGCGAAGCCGGTCAGCAGCAGCAGCACCGGCCAGCGCTCCTGGGCGAACGGCCGGACCTGCTGGCTCCATCCGATCGGCGACAGCCACGACAGCCACAGGACCTCGTCGCCCCCGCCGGCGTCACCGGCGGCGCGGAGCAGGTACGCGCCTCCCAGGACGAGCGCCGCGATCCCCGACGCCGCGCGACCGCTCGCGGTCAGCTGGGCGGAGAAGGCCCCTACGGCCGCGAAGGCGCAGCCGGTGGTGGCCCACGCCAGCCCGAAGGCGAACGACCCCTCCGGGGGCAGCCCCACGGCGATCAGCCCCACGGCCGCCAAGATCCCGATCGCGAGGCTCGTGCCCACCCCGACGGCGAGCCCCGCCGTGAGCGCGGCCGAGCGCCCCACCGCGGCGGCGCCGACGAGCTCCAGCCGCCCGGCCTCCTCCTCGGCCCGCGTGTGCCGGACCACCAGCATGAAGGCGAGGATCGCGAGCATCACCGCGCCGATCCCGCTCATCTTGATCAGGGAGAGCGAGCCGATGCTCGGGCTGTAGACGCGACCGTAGAAGGCCACGAGCGCCGGCGCCGCGTTCAGTCCCTCGGCGGCCTGGACCCGTGACGCCTCGGTCGGGTACAGGTCGATCGTCGCCGCCGCGGAGAACGTGACCATGCCCGCGAACGTCGCGATCCATGCCGGCATCAGCACCCGGTCGCGGCGCAGCGCCAGCCGGAGCAACGTCCCGGTGCCGGTGAGCGCGCTCATCGCGGTTCCGTCGGACCCGGAGCTCCGGCGTCGGTGTCGGCGTACAGACCCAGGAACAGCTCTTCCAGCGTGGGCGGCTGGCTGATCAGGCTCACGATCCCCGCGTCGCCGAGGCGCTCCAGCACGCGCCCGAGCGCCGTCGCGTCGACGTGGCACCGTACGGACGTGCCCTCGACGACCAGGTCGTGGACGCCGGGGAGCTCGTCGAGCCCTCGCGGCGGCGCCGTCAGCTCCGCGCGCACGGAGGTGCGGGTCAGGTGACGCAGCTCCGTGAGCGCCCCGCTCTCCACGACGCGACCGTTCCGGATGATCGTGACCCGGTCGCAGAGCGCTTCGACCTCGGCGAGCGTGTGGCTCGACAGCAGGACCGTGCGTCCGGCCTGGCGCTCCTCCTCGATGCAGCTGCGGAAGGCCTCGGCCATCAGAGGGTCGAGCCCGGAGGTCGGCTCGTCGAGCAGGAGCAGCTCGACGTCGGATGCGAGCGCCGAGATCAGCGACACCTTCTGGCGGTTCCCCTTCGAGTACGAGCGGATCTTCCGGGTCGGGTCAAGGTCGAACCGCTCGAGCAGGTCGGCGCGCCGGCGATGGTCGTTCCCCCCGCGAAGACGACCCAGGAGGTCGATCACCTCGCCGCCGGTGAGGGTGGGCCAGAGGTTGACCTCGCCCGGGACGTAGGCGAGTCGCCGGTGCAGCGACACACGGTCGGCCCACGGGTCCCCGCCCAGCAGGCGCGCCGTGCCGCCGTCGGCGGCGATCAGACCCAGCAGGATCCTGATCGTCGTGGTCTTGCCCGCGCCGTTCGGCCCCAGGAATCCGTGCACCCGACCCTGCTCGACCTCCAGATCGAGCCCGTCGAGCGCCACGGTCCGTCCGAACGACTTGCGCAGCCCCTCGACCGAGATCGGAGCGTTCGATGCCGCCACGGCGCCTCCTCCGTCGATATGGCTCGGGCCACTCTAGTGCCGCCGTGGTGCTGGCCCTGGTCCGAAGCGGATGACACGATGCCTCCGCATCGATGCGACCAGCGAGAGAGGGGGCAACACCATGGATGGTGGCTCGGCCTTCGGAACGATCGTCGGTGGGATGCTCATGCTGTTCCTGGGATGGGTCCTCGCCTTCGCCGGGTACCGCATGTTCTTGATCCTGTTGCCGATCTACAGCTTCTTCGTGGGCATCTCGATCGGGGCGCACTCGGTCCAGGCGCTGTTCGGCGACGGGTTCCTGTCCACGGGTACGAGCTGGGTGGTCGGGTTCTTCGTCGGGCTCATCTTCGCGCTGCTGTCCTACCTGTTCTGGGTGGCGGCGGTCGCGATCGTGGCGGGCTCGCTCGGCTACTCGATCGTGGCCGCCGTGTTCAGCCTGCTCGAGGCCGACCTCGACGTGATCGTGTGGATCGTGGGTATGGCGGTCGGCATCGCGTTCGCGATCGGGGCGATCGTGCTGAACCTCCAGAAGCCGGTCGTGATCGTGGCGACGGCGTTGCTGGGCGGCTGGACGGTCGTGGGGACCTTCCTGTTCCTGCTGGGGGCGACCACGCCCGAGGAGGTGGCCGAGACCGGCGCGCGGGTCGTCCTGAACGACCACCCGTTCTGGTTCCTGTTCGGCGCGATCGTGGCGTTCTTCGGGGCCTGGTTCCAGTTCCGGGTGAACCGGCAGTACGAGGTCGAGCGGTACAACCGCTGGGCGGAGAGCGCTACGCCGTAGCCGGCGATCGCCTCCGCGCCGCCCGCCGGGCGACGAGGCTCGCGGCCTCGCCGATCGTCGCTCCCACCAGCGACCCCACGACGACGTCGCCGGGGTAGTGCACCCCGGTGTGCACGCGCGAGTAGGCGACCGCCGTGGCGAGGCCGCGGAGCGGGATCGCGAGCCCGGGGATCGTCCCGGCGACCGCGCCGGCGAACGCGAACGCGGAGGCGGAATGCCCCGACGGGAACGACGTCGAGGTCGGCATCGGGACGTGGCGCCCCTCGGGGACGCCCGCCGCCTCCCGGTCCGGGCGCGCTCGGTCCCCCGCGAACTTCATCGGGAGGTTCACCAAGGCGGAGTTGACGGCGACCGCGGCCAGGCCGGTCGCCGCCGCGCGTCGCCCGGTCCGCCCGCCGAACGCGGCGATGCCCGCGGCGACCCCGATCCACAGCGTCGAGCGGTTCGCGGCGCGGCTCAGCTGGCGGAGCGGCTCGTCGAGCGTCGGCGTCGGGGTGCCGGCGACCGCGCGGTAGACGGCCAGATCGACCTGCGCCAGCTCGTGCAGGGCGCGTGCGAGCGACGACCGGCGGGGGGTCGGGCGGGCTTCCAGGCGCGCCGCCGCCCGGTCGGCGGCCGAGCCGGTCGGGGTCGGTTCCACGGGCCCGATGCTACCCAGCCCCCGTCCCGCCGACCGTCCAGGGTGTGGTAGCAAGGAGGCCCCGACGGCCGGCTGTGCCGAGCAGGAGGTTCCGACGTGACCGAGCACCCGTTCCCCCGGATCGATGAGTTCGTGGAGCGCTTCAGGGTCGAGCCCGGACGCCAGGTCGTCCTTGGGCACGACTACGACCCGGCCGCGCGGTTCGGGGTCGAGGACAAGGAGCGAGGCAAGGAGCTGTTGAAGGAAGGTGTCGAGCTGCTGTCGGAGTTCCAGGCTCGGCTGGCCGCTCAGGACACCTACGCCGTCCTCCTGTGCCTGCAGGCGATCGACGCCGGTGGCAAGGACGGCACGATCCGTCACGTGATGAGCGGGGTCAACCCGCAGGGCGTCGAGGTCCACAGCTTCAAGGTTCCCTCGTCCGAAGAGCTCGACCACGACTACCTGTGGCGCTACCAGCGGCGCCTGCCGGCACGCGGTCACATCGGCATCTTCAATCGCAGCCACTACGAGGAGGTCCTCGTCGTCCGGGTGCACGAGGCGATCTTGGAGAGCCAGCAGCTCCCGCCGTCCGCGAAGCGCGACGGGATCTGGGAACGCCGCTACCGCGAGATCAACGACTGGGAGCGGTACCTGAGCGACAACGGGTACCGGGTCGTCAAGGTGTTCCTCAACCTGTCGAAGGAGGAGCAGCGGCAACGGTTCCTGGACCGGATCGAGGAGCCCGAGAAGAACTGGAAGTTCTCGGCGGCCGACGTCCGCGAGCGCCGTGTCTGGGACGACTACCAGCGCGCCTTCTCGGAGATGCTCTCGAACACCAGCACCGAGTGGGCGCCGTGGTACGTGATCCCGGCCGACCGGAAGTGGTACGCGCGGCTCGCGACCGCAGCGGTGCTCACGAAGACCCTGATCGACATCGATCCCCGGTTCCCCACGATCGACGCCGAGGCGATGGAGGCCCTGCTGGAAGCGAAGGCCGAGCTGGAGGCCGAGGGCCCGACGTAACGTTCGCGTCGGGTCGGCGTACGGTGTCGACGGGGAGGGACCGTCGGATGAACGAATGGGGCCACGAGTGCTGGATCGTCGAGACGTCGAAGGACGGCGAGAAGTGGCGGTTCTTCGGCAAGGCGTGGAAGGAGCCCGGTGAGCCCGTGCTGCTGCACGCGGTGCCCCGATGGGTGCGTTTCCGTCCCGACGGCGTCCCCGAGTGGGGCGTGCCGCTGGAGCGCGACGGCGACCATCCGGTGACGCTGCTCCGCATGGAGGAGGGGACCCGCCGAGGAGGTCTGGCCGGGACCCGAGCACGTCGGTCTGCCGATGCTCCTGCCGGGCGGGGAGATCGGGCGTCTCCTGCGGTTCGAGCACCAGGAGGACCCGGTGATGTGGACCTACGCGCTCGAGTTCCGCGGCAGCGGCTGAGGGCTCGTCTCACCCCGCTGCGCGGTCCCCGCCGCGGGGGCCGTTGGGCCCTAACGCACCGACGCGACCGCCTCGACGATGGTCGACGGAGGGCGGCATGGGGACCCGGGTCGTTCGTCGGGTGGCCGCGACGGTGGTGCTGGGCGTCGCGCTGTGGCTCGTCGCGCCCGCGGGCGCCGCACCGGCCACGAGGATCGCGCTCCACCCCGCCGTGACCACCGCGGGGTCGTCCACCTCGGTCGACGGCGTCGGGTTCGGCGCCTCGGAGGCCGTCGACGTGTTCCTCGACGATCGACCCGTCGCGATGCGCGTCACGAACGCGAGGGGAGCCTTCACCCCCGTGCGGGTCACCGTCGGGGACGACGCGACGCCCGGCATCCACTGGGTGACGGCGGTGGGACGGCGCTCAGGTGTGGCAGCCCATCGACGGGTGACCGTGACCGGCGCCGATCTCTGGAGCCACGACGGGTTCGACGCCGGCAGGTCCGGCTGGAACGACGCCGAGACCGCGATCACCTCGCAGACCTTCGGATCGCTCGAGCAGGCCTGGACGACGGAGCTGGCGCTGCACGGATACGTCTCCGGCCTGGTGGCGTCCGGAGAGCGGCTGTTCACGTCCGGCACTCGCTACTCGGCCGACGGCGAGGATGGGCCGGATGTCCTCGTCGCGATCGACGCGATCGATGGACGCGTGGAATGGGAGCGGGAACTCGGTGGCGCGCTCGCCACCGACGGCTCGCGCGTGTTCGTCGCCGCGGCGCAGGAGTGGTTCGAGCGCGCGGAGGTCCTTCGTGTGTCCGTCGCTGCGCTCGACGCTGCCACTGGATCCACGCTGTGGACGGCCGCGTTGCCCTCCGGGGTCCGGTTCCGCGACGACGCCTGGGCCCACCTCGATGCCCTGGTCGTCGATCGCGACACGCTCTTCGCGGTGTCGAGCGCCTCACGTTCGGACGAGCGCGAACGGACCACGGTCACCGCGCTCGACGCCTCTGACGGATCGGTGCGGTGGCAGACACCGATCGAGGGATGGGGTGGGTCCGCGGCTGCGGCGGACGGCCTCGTGATCGTGGCGCAGGGCGATCATCTGCGGGCGCTCGACGCGAACACCGGTGCGGAACGCTGGTCGGCGTGGACCGGTGAAGGGACCTACCGGGTCGCGATCGCCGACGGCCTGGTGTTCGCACCGGTCCTCGATCGGAGCGATGGAAGGGTGGAGTACGGAACCGCGCTCAGCGCACGTCGGGCAGCCGACGGGCGCGTGGTCTGGCGCGTCCCGTGGGACTCGTGGGCCCACGGCTTCGCGATCACCGGATCGACCGTGATCGCATCGGGCGGCCAGTGGGAGAGCTCCTCCGGCGAGCTGCTCGCTCTGGACACCCGAACGGGCGATCTGCGATGGGACGGTTTCGGCATCCATACCTCGCCGGCGGGGGCGGCCGACCTCTTCTACAGCGTCCAGAGCTGCGGCGTCACCGCTCGTGACCCGTCGACCGGAGCGACGATCGGGGCGGTTCCCGACGTCCGTGGTCCGTTCGTGGTGGTGAACGGGCGATTCGTGGGGATGGGATGCGGGGAGTGGGACGAGGAAGCGGTCCTGCGCGCGTTCGCGCCGGCCGCGCCGACGGCGCCCGAGGCGGCCGCGCTCGATCCCGACCCGGCGATGGCGCCGGATCGCGGGATCGAGCCCCATGCCGAGCTCCGCGACGGCTGGAACGACGTCGCGTGGCAGGGGCTCCTGCGCGGCGACACGTCCGTGACCGCGCCGGTCACCTTCGAGGGTGCAGTCGTCGTGGGGACGCGCAACGAGCGTGACGGTGGCGGGTTGTTCCGCAGCGACGACGACGGCGCGTCGTTCGTCCGCGTCGACGAGCCTGGATTGGGCGATCCCGGCAACGTCGCGCTCACGCCCGTCGCGGTGGGCGACGAACTGATCGTGGTGACGGAGAACCCCGATGGGCTCGAGGTGTGGGCATCCGGCGACGGGGAGTCCTTCGTCCGCAGGGCCGCTGCCGGGTTCGACGACCCGGCGAACACCTCGGCGGTTCCCTACGTGATCGACGACCGGCTGCTGCTCGGCGTCGCGAACCGGCGGACGGGCGCGCGGCTGTTCGTGCTCACCGAGGGCAGCGCGGAGATCCGGACCGTTCCCACGGCGCCCGGGCGCGGCGTCTCGGCGTTCGTGCCCGGCCAGGTGACCTTCGACGACACGACGTACGTGGGAACGGCCGGTGCCACCCCGGTGCTGCTGCGCTCGACCGACGACGGGGTGCTGGAGCCCGTCCCGGGCTTCCGTGCTCGCGGCGCGACGGCCGTCAGCCCACAGGTCGTCTTCGGCGAGCGGCTCTACGTCGCGGCACCGACCCCCGCGGGCGTGGACCTCTACCGGCTCGCCGAGGACGGATCCGCCGAGCGGGTGGTCCGCCGCGGGTTCCACTCGCCCCAGGATGCGGACCTCACCGGCTCGCTCGTGGTCTTCGGCGAGGAGCTGCTGATGGCGACGTCGTCGCTCGATCCGCGTGTCGAGCCGGGCGTCCGGCCGGTCGAGGTCGCGCCGGAGCGCGGGTTCGGTCTGTGGCGCTCTGTGGACGGCGCGTCGTGGGAGCAGGTCGGGGAACGAGGGCTCGGCGACCCGCACGCGACCGGCGCGACGCTCTCGGTGATCGGCACCCGCGCGTACCTGAGCGCCTCTAACTTCGAGGAGGGCGACACCGTGTTCGTCTCCGACGACGGGCTCACCTGGTCGCCGCTGTTGGCGGAGGACTCGTCCTCGCACGCGAGCCTCGGGTACGCGCCGGTCGTCGTGGGGAGTCACCTCGTGGCGGTGCATGGCGACGTGGATGCCGGGCTGACGGCCGTGCGCTACGGGACGCCGGTCCTCGGCGCGGTCTCGACCGCGTGGTGGGGATGGCCCGCCGCGGCGATCGCGCTGGCCGTGTTCGCGTTGGGGCTCACGGTGGCGTTGACGACGTTCGCGATCGTGCGTCGGCGCCGGCCCGAAGCCCCGCCGCACCTCGTCTGAGGACGTTCCGAAGGGACGCTCGGATGCGTCTCACCCCGCCGACGGCAGGGCGTAGCGCACGATCATGCCGCTGATCTCGCCGTTCCAGTAGGTGCCTCCGAGGATGGCCCCGTTCGCCACGACGCGAAGGTTCGCGAAGACCCCGGGACCTCCGATCGACCTCGACCACCGCAGACGACCCGTGCCTGAGTCGAGGGCACTGAACGCGGCGTTCCCGAGCTCGAACCGGTAGACGAAGACGAGGCCGTTCGCGACCGCGCCCGTCTGCCAGAGTGGGTCGCCCCCCCACGCGTTGCCGAGGACGCTCCAGGTTCGGGAGCCCGTCCGTGCATCCAGCGCGACGATCCCACCGCGGTGCTGCCCGAAGGCGTCTCCTTCGCAGTACCTCACGCACACGGCTCGATCGATGAACACCGTGCGGGCCGTCGCCGCTGCGATCCAGGCCTGCGTGGGGAGCCGATGGGACCAGAGCCTCGCCCCGTCGTGGAGAGCGAACGCCTCCACGAGCGCGCCACCCGACGGTGGCACGTCGAGCCACCGCATCGTGAAGACGCGACCGGCCGCGGCGGTCGACAGCCAGCCGCGCGTGGGAGCGCTCCACACGGACACCCCGTCCTCGGCGCGCAACGCCACGATGCCGCGCGGAACCGCCCGCGTGGGAGCGAGGATCAGCCCTCGCGACATGAGGAGTTCGCTCGCGTCGGAACGAGGATCGACGTCGCTCGTCCACGCGATCGATCCCGTGGCCGCGTCGAGCGCGACGATGCGGCGGCCGGAGGCGCGGTCCTGGACGGCGAACAGGCGCGTCCCGCCCGGATCGGCGGCGAACGGGAGCACGTGCCTCGTCGTCCACGACGTCGCCCCGGTTCCGACGTCCAGGGCGATCGCCCGGTCGACCTTGGCGTCGAGCGCCACGTGGACGGTGCCGCCGGCCGTGGCGATCGGCTGGGGGTGGCCGTCGAACCGGCGACGCCACAGCCGGTCACCCGTCGTCTCGTCGAGCGCGACCAGCAGGTCGCGCGACTCCCCGGCCGACCACACCGCGAACACGCGCGAGTCGCTGACGAGCTCCGGTGAGACCCCGTATTCCCAGAAGAACGGTCGATCGGGGCGTATCGTCTGCCGCCAGTCGAGACGCATCCGCTCCACGTTCGATCTCGACAGCCGACGCTCCAGCCGGTTGACGTTGCTCCGGCCCCCGTCGGCGTCCACGTGCGTCCAGTCGGCCACGCCGGCGCTCGCCGGGGCCCCCACCGCGAGCGCACCGATCAGCGCGCACGCGACGACCGTCGCGATCCGTCGCATGTGATCCCCTCCCGCGCGGCATCGTGCGACGCTCGGGGCAGGGCCGGTAGGGCACGTCGGCCCTGCCGCGTCAGTACTTCCCGTACAGGGGGCTCCGCGGGTCGAAGAACCCGCCGCTCGGGCGGGCGTGCGCGTGCCAGTGGTCGGGGATCCGCCGCCGCTCGCCGTCGACGTAGTAGCCCTCGTCGCCGTAGCGCGCGGCGGCGATCCGTTCGAGCCGCATCAGCAGGGCGGCCTCGGTCTCGGCGTCGGGCAGGCCGTGGGTGCGCCACACGATCATCGGCGTCATGCACACGATGCAGTCCGCCACCCAGCAGTCCTCGTCCTCGAGGTGCCAGTCGGTGATCCGCTCGGCGTGGCACAGCAGGCAGTCGTCGCTCATGGCGCCCTCACCAGATCGGCCGTGTCGCCGACCTCGATCCCGTGCTCGTCGAACCACCCCGCGTTCGCCTCGACCGCCATCACGTAGGGCCGACGTGCCTCGTAGGTCCGGCACGGCTCGGTCTCGCACGGCTCCATCTCGAGGATCGTGTGGATCCGGTCGTCGTCGCCGACGAACGCGATCGACAGCGGGATCAGCGTGTCCTTCATCCAGAACGCCGCGTCCTCGAGGGTGCCCCAGACGAACACCATGCCCTGGTCGGGCGGGAGGGACTCCACGCCCATCAGCCCTCGGGCTCGCGCCGTCGGCGTGTCGGCGACCTCCACCGTGAGCGTCGCCGCGCCGCCCCCGAACTCGACCCGTGCCTCGGGTGGCGCCGAGGTGGTCGCGTCCGAGGAGCAGCCGGTGAGCAAGACCGCGATCACCAGCAGGGCTCGAGTCACACGGTCATCATCTCCGATACGAAGGTCCCGCGTGGGTGGGGTCGCACGGCGGTGGCGCGCCACCCCCGACGCTAGGCATCGTGTCGCAGTCCCGTGCCGGAGGGAGGTGTGGGCATGCGTCGGATGGCCGTGTTCGCGATCGCCGCAGCGCTCCTGGTCACCGCCCCGACGGCCGCGTCGGCGGCCGGTTGCTGGCGTCGCGTGGCGATGCCCGACGTGGACGGCTTCGTGGAAGACGCCGACTTCGTCTCCGCGACGAGAGGCCTCGCGGTCGGCTACCGCCTCACGCCCCAGGGCGACATCTACGCGGTCTCGTTCCGGTGGGACGGGCGGTCGTGGAGCTCCGTCGCCGTTCCGCGCTTCTCCCGTGCCGACTACCTGTACGGCGTGGTCATGGTGTCCGGCTCCGACGCGTGGGCGGTGGGCGAGTCGCGGAGCGCGACGTTGATCCTTCGATGGAACGGTTCGTCGTGGCGTCGCGTGAGCAGCCCACACCCGGGGAACCGGTGGAGCACACTCAGCGGCGTCGCCCGTGATCCTCGCACCGGTGCCGTCCACGCCGTTGGGTTCTGGACCGAGCGAAGCGGGTTCCATCCGCTGATCCTGAGGTGGACGGGCGCGCGGTGGCGCACCGCGCTCCGGCGGCTCGGTGTCGGCGACGTCCGCCTCTCGGACGTGACCTCGGGATGGCGCGCGACCTGGGCGGTGGGCGACTACGGCGGCCGGCTGCACAGGAAGCCCTTGATCCTCCGGCGGACCCGCACCGGCTGGGTTCGGTCGCCGGTGCCCTCCGCTCCCGGGAGCCGCCGGTTGTCCGCGGTGGCGGCGGCCGGCCCCGACGAAGCCCTCGCGGTGGGCATGTCGAGGACACACGCGCTCATGCTCCACTGGAACGGCAGGGGCTGGCGCCCCGTTCCCTCCGCACGGGTTCCCGGTCTCGAGCGGTCAGCGAGCCTGCACGACGTGGCCATGCTCCCCTCGGGGGAGGCGTGGGTCACGGCGTCCCGCTCGCGAGAGACGGGGTCGACCGACCCCGACTATCGGTACCACCCGCAGGCCATCTTCCATCGTCGCGCCGGGACCTGGAGGTGGGAACGGCCGCCGAAGGTGCCCTACGCGCTGCTGACCGACGTCTCGCCGGTCACGTCATCCGACATCTGGGCGATCGGCGCGATCGCGCTCGAGGACGGCGGCTCCCCGCTCGCGTTCCGTTGCTAGGAGGTACCTGAGCTGGCACCGAGAGGCCTTCGTTGCTGGTGGTGGTCTGAAGGACCTCTTCAGCGACGAGGTCGCCGATGCGCAGTCGATCAGCGGGGATAGGAGGGGTCACCGGGAGCGCTCGAAGCACGTTGCTATCATCCCGCTTGCCGCCGGAGTAGCTCAGTCGGCAGAGCGCCTCCATGGTAAGGAGGAGGTCAGGGGTTCGATTCCCCTCTCCGGCTCTCATGGCCACCGTCCAGGTCCTGGGAGGCGCCGGCGCCATGGGCTCGGTGGCCGTCGGCTCGGTCCGTCGCCCAGCCGCCCTGGCCCTCGCGTTCGCCCTGGTGCTCGCCTCGTGTACCGGGGAGGGGGCGCCGCCCGAGGTCGTCGGCGCTCCCACCGATCCGCGCGTGTCGGGCACGCTCCTGGTCAGGTCGGGGTTCGGGGGCACGTTCCAGCTGGTGGAGCTCCCGGACGGCGACGTCACGCCGCTGCAGATGCCCCAGTTCTTCCGGACGATCGCGGGGTTCTTCGACGACGACGGCAGCGTGATCGCCTTGCTCCAGCTCCCGGACGGCGTCCGCCTCTACCGCCTTTCCGCCGACGATCCGCCCGTGGCGTTGGGCCCCCCGCTCCGGGGGGGCGACACGATGTCTCACGCCGGCCGGTCGGTCCTCGTGGCGGCGTGCGGCACACCGCCGTTCGAGCAGGTGCTCGACCTGGACGCGCCGGCGACGTGGCGCGAGGTCGACGCCGGCTGCGGAGCCGCGCTGTCTCCGGACGCGGCGTCGATGGTGTGGTCCCCGGACGGGACCACGCTGGTGCAGGCCCCGGTCGACGGTTCCTCGCCGCCGGTGGAGGTCGGCGACGTCGCCGACCTCTCGATCCCTCGGGGCTACGAGCGCGACCCGGGGTTCGCCCCGCCGATCGCGTGGTCGGATCGGGGCAGGGCCACCGCGCTCACCACGCTCGACGGCTGGCAAGGGGTCGCGATCGACGACCCGCCGCGTGCGGTCCCGCTCGGCGATCGCGGTGCCGGGCCGCTGCAGGTGTACCTGGACTGGCAGCCGGGAGGGTCGCTGCTGGCCGTCGGGTCCTCGACGACGCTGGGAGGCACCGTCCGCGTGCTCGACGACGGCCGGTCGCGCGTGATCGCGTTGTTCGGCGAACCGGCGACGGGGACGGTCTGGTCGCCGGACGGGAGCGTGGTGCTCGCCGCGTCGAACGGCGCGTGGGCCGTGGTCACCCCCGAGGGGGACTGGATCTGGTCCCGGATCGTCGGTCGTGGTGAGGAGCCCCTGGATTGGTGGGCGGCCTCGTGAGTCGCCTGCGCGTGTTCGTCCGGCTCCTTCGCTTCCCCGGCCTCCTGCTCGCGATCGTCGGCGCCACCGCCGTGGTGTCGGTCGTCACGGTCACCGGCGCCGTGTTCCTGGACGTAGCCGCGAGCGCGACGCTGACACGGACGATCGAGGCCGACGGGACGTTCCGGCTCGCGACGGCCGCCATCACCGCGGACACGCCGGTCGTCGACGACATCGTCGCCTACCGGACGCACCTGCTCGAGCGCGAGCTGTCTCCGACGTTCGGCCCGGCCCTCGTCACGGCCCGAGGCGACGTGGTGGTGGCGAGCCATGGCGACGAGGCCGTCGAGGTCCGTCTGATCTCGAGGACCGACGCGCTGTCGCACGTGACGGTGCTCGAGCGGTCCGGCACGGACGGGGCGTGGCTCGCCGACGTCACCGCGGTCGCGCTCGGGGTCGAGGCGGGCGACGACCTGACGTTCGCCGCGAACGGCACCGAGACCACCGTGCCGGTCGCGGGTATCTACCGGGACGTGCTGGCGGAGCCGCGGAGCCCCTTCTGGGCGTCGCTCGACGACTTCATCTATCCGCGACCCGGCGCCGACACCCGTCCTCCGGCGCCCGTCCTGCTCGAGCTCGACGACTACCTGGCCGTCGACCAGGCGCTGCTCGACGACCAGGACGCGCTCACGTGGGAGTTCCTGCTGCCCGCGCCTCCGCTCTCGATCGAGGAGGCGGAACGGCTCCGGGGCGTGCTGCTCGGGTTCGCCTCCCCGTTGTCGGACCAGTCCTCCGACGTCGGGGCGGCGTTCACCGCCGTCGGGTTCACCGAGCCGCTGAGCGGATGGCTCGATCGCACGAACGACGTGATCGACCAGATCGGTCCGCCGGTCCGCGCGCTGATGCTGGCGGTGGTCGTGCTGGCCCTGGCCGTCCTGGGGGGCGCCGGGGTGTTCGTGGTCCGGCGGCGACGGGTCGAGTACGCGCTGCTGGACGCCCGGGGGGTGGCGCTGTGGAGGATCGCGGCGCGCACCGTCGGCGAGGTGCTGCTGCCGGTCGCCCTGGGCGTGGGCCTCGGGTGGATCGGGGGTCTGCTGATCGTGGACGCCGTGTCCGCCGACGGCGTCGTGAGCGAGGGCGCCGTGTCGACCGCGGTGCGCTCGGTCCTCGCCGTCGCGGGGCTCGCGATCGTGCTGCTGGCGCTGGTGGTGGCACGCTCGGTCGCCGATCTGTCGGCGACCGAGCGCGGCGGGGTTCGCCGGGCCGCCGCCCGCGCGCCGTGGGAGGTCGTCGTCTTCCTGCTGGCGGTGCTCGCGTTCGTGGGCCTCCGCAGCGGCGACACCGGGGGCCCGATCGATCCGCTGTTCCTCCTGTTCCCGGTCCTCGTGCTCGCCGGCGTGGTCGGACTGGCGGTCCGCGGTCTCCGTCGGCTGCTGCCCGCGCTGCGGTCGATGGGGACCTCGTGGGCCACGGCCCCGTACCTGGCCGTGCGTCGTCTGACCGCCGCGACCCGCGGCGCGCTCGCCCTGCTCACGGTCTCCGCCGTCGCGATCGGGGTCCTGGTCTACGCGGGAACCGTCGCGGCGTCGCTCCAGGCGGCCGCCGACGAGGCCGCCGGCCTGGCGGTGGGCAGCGACGTCGCGGTCTCGTACGCGGGATCGTTCGACGGCGACGGCGCCACGATCGCGCTGACGGACGTCGGGCGGATCGAACGATCGGGGCTGCAGGGCGAGGACGTGCAGCTCGACGTGCTCCTGGTCGACCCGGCGACCTTCGCCGAGGTGGCGTTCTGGCGCGACGGGTTCTCCGACGACTCGCTCGAGGAGCTGATGGCTCGCCTGGACGACGACCCCGACCCCCGGGTCCCGATCGTGGTCGCGGGCGACGTGCAGGCCCGGGCCCAGCCCGTGCTCGAGCTCCCCGGGTTCGACCTGCCGGCCCGCGTCGTGGGCACGGCGAGCGCCTTCCCGGGCATGGTGGGCGATCGCCCCCTCGTGGTCGCCGACCGCGCCGCGATCGAGCTCGTCGTCGAGGCGGCCGACTACTCGCTCGAGCGATTCTTGGCCGAGACCCAGGTCTGGGGGCGGGGGGGCGAGCAGGAGGTCGTCGAGGCGACGGTGGCGGGGGGCGCCTCCGTCCTGTCGTCGGTGAGCGCCTCGGCGCTGCGGGACACACCCGAGTACCTCGCGATCGTGTCGATGTTGCGCCTCCTGATCGCCGTCGGTGCGGTCGCGGCGTCGGTGGTGTTCGTCGTCTCGGCGCTGTACCTGGCCGCGCGGCAACGGCAGGCGGAGGTGGCCTACGCGCTGTCGCGGCGGATGGGGCTCGCGCGCGGGACGTCGCGGCGCTCGCTGCTGCTCGAGGTCCTTGGCCTGCTCGGGGTCGCGTTCGTCCTGGGGTCGCTCGTCGCGGTCGCCGCGTCCCTCGCCGTGTACGCCGACACGCAGGCGCGGGTCGTCGACATCTCGGCGCCGGTGTTCCGGCTCCCGCTCGGGCTCCTGGCCGCCACCGCGCTCGCCCTGATCGCCTTCGCGCTGCTGGCCACGACGGTGGTGCAGCGGCGCGCCGACGGTGCCGACGTGGCGGAGGTGATGCGCGGTGCCTGATCAGCCCGCCGTGACCTGCACCGGCGTCGTGAAGATCTACCGGACCGCGACCGGCGAGGTCCACGCGCTGAAAGGCATCGACGGCAGGTTCGCGCCCGGCACCGTCAACGCGGTCGTGGGTCCGTCCGGTAGTGGCAAGTCGTCGTTGCTGCGGATCTTGGCCGCGCTGGACCGACCCACCGCGGGGGCCGTTCGGATCGGCGACACCGAGATCACGGCCCTGGGGCGGGCATCGCTCCGCCGGGTCCGCCGGGCGATGGTCGGCTACGTCTTCCAGCGCCCCGCGCACAACCTGGTCTCGTACCTCACGGTCGACCAGCACATGGAGCTCGCGGCGCGGATGCGAGGACGCGGGGGCGAGGACGCGGCCGAGCTGCTGGAGCTGCTCGGCCTGGGACATCGGCGCGGCCACCGGCCCGAGCAGCTCTCCGGGGGCGAGCAGCAGAGGCTCGCGTTCGCCCAGGCCGTGATCGGAGATCCGCCGATCGTGGTCGCCGACGAGCCGACCGCCGAGCTGGACTCGGCGACGGGGGAGCGGCTGCTGGAGGCGGTCGCGGCGCTCGCCGCGCGCGGCACGAGCTTCGTGGTGTCGACCCACGACCCGCGGGTGGTCGAGGCCGCGGAGCGCACGCTCCATCTGCGCCACGGCGCCCTCGAGGCCGAGACCGAGGAGCGCCGGCTGTCGGTGATCGACGAGGCCGGCCGGATCCAGCTGCCGCCGCAGGCGCTCGCGCTGTTCGCCGACCGGCGCGCGGTGATCGAGGTCGAGGACGACCACGTGAGGATCGAGCCGCCGTGAGCACGCCGTCCCCGCTGATCGACGCCTCCGGGCTGACGAAGACGTACCGGCGCGGTGCCGAGGACGTTCACGCCCTCGCGGGCGCGTCCGTCCGCGTGTCGGCCGGAGAGCTGGTGACCCTGATCGGACCCTCGGGCTCGGGCAAGACCACGCTCCTGTCGGTGCTGGCCGGCTGGGAGCATCCCGAAGGCGGCGCCGTCTCGTGGCTCGGCGCGCCGCTGCCCCGTCCCGAGGCGCTGACGTGGCGTGACGTCGCCGTCGTGCCGCAGACGCTGGGACTGCTCGAGGAGCTGTCGATCCGCGAGAACGTGGAGCTGCCGCTGCGCCTCGGTGGGTCTGCCGACGGGCGCGTGCGCGCGGGCGAGCTGCTGGAAGCGCTCGGGCTCACCGCCCTCGCAGACCGTCTGCCGGACGAGGTCTCGCTGGGGGAGCAGCAGCGGAGCTCGATCGCGCGGGCCCTCGTGCTCGAACCGAGGCTCCTGATCGCCGACGAACCCACCGGGCACCAGGACGCGGGCTGGACCCGGGGCGTCCTGGAGGTGCTCCGGGCGTTCACGAGCGCGGGTGGAGCCTGTCTGGTGGCCACCCACCACCGGGCGTTCGTGCGCTTCGCCGACCGCGTGCTCGCGATCACCGACGGTCAGGTCCGGCAGGTCGAGGCCGACGAGGCGATCGGGTCCGGCGAGGAGCTGTAGCGGGTGCCGCACGCGCGTCGTCGCAGGTAGACTGCGGGGTCGCGGCGGCGGGGTAGCTCAGAGGTAGAGCAAGCGGCTCATAATCGCTGTGTCGCGGGTTCGAGTCCCGCCCCCGCTACTGAGTTCCTCGGAAGACCACGACCCGTCGGGCCCACGCATCAAGGAGACACGGATGGCCAAGCAGAAGTTCGAGCGGACGAAGCCCCACGTCAACATCGGGACGATCGGGCACATCGACCACGGCAAGACCACGCTGACCGCGGCGATCACGAAGCGCCAGGCCGACAAGGGCCTCGCGGACTTCACCCCGTTCGATCAGATCGACAAGGCGCCGGAGGAGCGCGAGCGCGGCATCACGATCGCGATCGCCCACGTCGAGTACCAGACCGACAACCGCCACTACGCCCACGTCGACTGCCCCGGCCACGCCGACTACGTCAAGAACATGATCACCGGCGCCGCCCAGATGGACGGCGCGATCTTGGTGGTGTCGGCGGCCGACGGCCCGATGCCCCAGACGCGCGAGCACGTCCTGTTGGCCCGCCAGGTCGGCGTGCCCTACATCGTGGTGGCGCTCAACAAGTGCGACATGGTCGATGACCCCGAGCTGCTCGACCTCGTCGAGCTCGAGGTCCGCGAGCTGCTTTCCTCCTACGAGTTCCCCGGCGACGACGTGCCCGTGGTCAAGGTCTCCGCGCTCAAGGCCCTGGAGGGCGACGAGGAGTGGAACTCCCAGATCGACGAGCTGCTCGCCGCGTGCGACAGCTACATCCCCCAGCCCGAGCGCGACGTCGACAAGCCCTTCTTGATGGCGATCGAGGACGTGTTCTCGATCACCGGGCGCGGCACCGTGGTGACCGGCCGGGTCGAGCGCGGCGTGCTGCAGAAGATGTCCGAGGTCGAGATCGTCGGGATCCACGACACCCGCAAGACCACCGCGACCGACCTGGAGATGTTCCGCAAGCTCCTGGACGAGGTCCAAGCCGGCGACAACGTCGGGGTGCTGCTGCGCGGGATCGACAAGGACGAGGTCGAGCGCGGCCAGGTGCTCGCCAAGCCCGGCTCGGTGACCCCCCACACGAACTTCGAGGCCCAGGTCTACATCTTGAGCAAGGACGAGGGCGGCCGCCACACGCCGTTCTTCAACGGCTACCGTCCCCAGTTCTACTTCCGCACCACCGACGTCACCGGCACGGCGAACCTGCCCGAGGGCGTCGAGATGGTGATGCCCGGGGACAACGTCGAGATGGTCGTCGAGCTGATCGCCCCGATCGCGATGGAAGACGGCCTGCGCTTCGCGATCCGCGAGGGCGGTCGCACCGTCGGCGCCGGTCGCGTGATCAAGATCGTGAAGTAGAGGGAGACCCGTGGCCAAGAAGGAAGGCAACCGCCCGAAGATCACGCTCGCCTGCACCGAGTGCAAGCGGCGCAACTACAACACGGTCAAGAACCGCGTGAACGACCGCGACCGGATCGAGTTCAAGAAGTACTGCCGCTGGTGCCGCACGCACACGCTGCACCGCGAGACCCGCTAGCTCGGTCCACCCGCAGCGACACGTCCGAGGGGGCGCCCGAAGGGGCGCCCCCTCGCCATGTGTCCGGGGTTGACCCTTCATGACAACCGGGCGTAGCGTCGCGGCGAGAAGCGGGAAGAGGGGGGTTCGATGCGGCGCAGGTGGTGCTCGTCGGTCGTGGTCGTCGTGGCGGTCGCGATGCTGGTGCCCGCGATCCCCGCCGGGGCAGGCACCGCCCCCGGCGGGAGGATCGTGTACGTGGACACGTTCGGCGGATCGGGGATCTACGCGATCGCGCCGGACGGCACGAACCGGGTCCTGCTGGTCCCGGGGGAGAAGGTGTCGTATCCGCGGTGGGCTCCCGACGGATCGGGGGTCGCGTTCCTCGTTCGCCGGCGCATCTTCAGCTTCCGGCTCGACATGGTCGACGACAACGGCGAGAACCGGACCACCTTGATCGGCCCCGGCGAACTGCCCGACGGGTTCGCGCTCGGTGCGTTCGCGTGGTCCCCCGATGGATCGCACCTGGCGCTCGAGCTCCGGAACGTCGCCGGTCGGGAGCGGATCTACGTCACACCGAGCGACGGATCGGCCCTCGAGCTGGTCGCCCGCAACGCGGGGGGGCCGGATTGGTCGAGTGCCGATCGCCTGCTGGGGGTCAGCCGCGGCGACCTCGTCACGATGGAGCCGGACGGGTCGGATCGGACGGTCGTGGTCGACGGGCGCCGGGTCGCCGGCCGCCCGAGGTGGTCCGCCGACGGCGCGAGGATCGTCTTCGAGGCACCCGTGAAGGTGCCCGGCTATCCGAAGCGCGCCGACGTCTTCACCGTGAACGCCGACGGATCCGCGCTCACGAACGTCACGAACTCGCCGGAGATCTACGACTGGTCCCCGGCGTTCTCCCCGACGGGCACGCACATCGTGTGGGCGCCGTCGCCGAGGGGGGAGTCCTTCGGCTTCGCGGACCTGTGGCGGATGCGGACGAACGGCCGCGGGCGGACGGAGATCACCTCGACCAGGAGGATCGACGAGTACACGCCCGACTGGGCCGACCTGCCGGTCTAGCGAACGCTCAGCCGTCGACGGGCTCGAGGCCGCCCTCTGGGGCGGCCTCGAGCTCGTCCCGGTCCGCGAGGGCAAGACCGGGAGGGGTGATCTTGCCCATCCGGATCGCGGCTACCACGGCCTCGGTCTTCGAGTGCACGGCGAGCTTCGTCAAGATGTTCTGGACGTGCGTGCGCAGCGTGTGGGGGCTCATCCCCAGCGTCGTCGCGATCGTCTCGGACGACTCGCCGGCCGACATGTGCCCCAAGATCTCGAGCTCGCGCTTCGTCAGGCGGTCCACCCGGCGCATCAGCTCGCGGTCGCGCCCGACGCGGTCGCGCATCGTCTTGATCGCGCGGTGCACGTCCTCGGGGCGGTGGAGCGGTTCGCCCCGCGCCGCGTGACGGATCGCCTCGGCGACGTCGGACACCGGAGCGGTCTTGCGGACCAGGCCGCGGGCGCCGGCCTCGACCGCGCGTCCGAGCGACACGTCGTCGCCCTCGCCGGTCAAGATGATCACCGCGCTCGACGCGCCCTCGTTCCTCAGCCGGCGGGTCGCCTCGATCCCGTCGACGTTCGGCATCCGCAGGTCCATCAGGACCACGTCGGGGGCGTCGTCCGTCGCGGCGCGCACGGCCTCGGGGCCGCTGTCGACGACCTCGATCACGGTGAGGTCCGACTCCTTGTCCAAGGCGATCTGCAGCGCCTCGCCGAACGATCGGTGGTCGTCGGCGATCACGACGCGGATCGCGTCGGCCTGAGCGTTCTTCTTCATCGGGCGGATGGTAGGCCGAGTCGAGGCCCGATCCGTGTAGCGCGCACGAACGATTTCGCGTGGCCCTCGGAGGGTCGCGACGCCCTGTGGCAGACTCCGGGGCGATGAACCCGGAGGCTCAGGGCACGGTCTACCCGGCGATGACCTTCACGGTCGACCCCGAGCGGGTCGCGGCCTTCCGCGACGTGTTCGGTCAGGCCGACGGCGTGCCGCCCACGTTCCTGACGACGGTCGAGTTCCTCGTCTTCCCGCAGGTGCTCGGCGACCCGGTGCTCGCGCTCGACTTCGGCCGCGTGCTCCACGGCTCGCAGGAGTACACCTACGAACGGCCGCTCCGCGAAGGCGAGACGCTGAGCGCGCAGGCGCGGATCGATTCGGTCCGGGTGAAGGGCGCCAACGGGTTCCTGACGTTCGCCACCGAGGTCCGCGAGCCCGACGGCACGCTCGTGGCGACCGCGCGCTCCACGATGATCGAACGGGGGCCCGACGCGTGACGCCCGTCTTCGACGACGTCCGGGTCGGCGACGAACTCCCCGAGCTCCGCCGCGTCGTCGTGCGTGAGGACGTGAAGGCCTACGCGGACGCCGGCGGCGATCAGAACCCGCTGCACCAGGACGACGGGTTCGCCCGCGCCGTCGGCTTCCCGGGGATCATCGCGCACGGGATGTTCACGATGGGCCACATGGCCGCGTGCATCGTGGCGTGGGCGGGCGACCCGGCTGCGGTCACGGCGGTCTCCGCCGGGTTCCGCGCCCCGGTGTTCATGGGCGAGGAGCTCGTGGCCGGCGGACGCGTCGCCGCGCTGGACCCGGACGCGCGCACGGCCACCCTCGAGACGTGGGTGGCCGTGGAACGCGACGGCGAGACGCTGTGGCCCGTGAAGAAGGGCCAGGCGACGGTCCGGCTGGGCTGACGCAGCTATCCGCGAACGATCACGCGATGTCGCGGCGCCGCGCGCTCGACATCGCCTGGATCGCGTCGGACATCCGGTCCACCACGATCTGGACGTCGCTGCCCATGCCCTCGTCGACCCGTCGCTGCAGGGCGTCCATCTTCTGGCCCATCACCTCGGCGACCTTCAAGATCGCCTCGGCCTGCAGCTGCGAATCGCGATGCATCTGGTCGGTCAGGGTCTGGAACCGGTGGTCGAGCGCGCTCATCACGTCGCTCGAGGTTCCGGCGCCGAGTTCCTTGACCGAACGGACCAGCTGCCGCATCACGTCGGCGTCGGGGGTCTCGGCCTCGGCGAGCTTGCCCAGCAGCACCTGGTTGTCCGAACGGATCAGGCGTCCGATCGCGGCCATGCGGTCGTCGAGGCGCTGCGAGATCCGCTCCTCGAACGCCGCCTGGGTCTCGGCGATCATCTCGTCGAGCCCGTCGACGGACCCGGCGGCCGAGCTCATCTGCCCGAGGTTCCGTTCGACCGATGCAGCCATCGCGGTCGACAGGCCCAGGACCTGGTCGCCGAGCGCGCGCTCGAACGAGGCCAGGCGCTCCTCGACGATGTGTTCCATCGCGACCATCCGCTCGTCGAACGAACGGATCAGCGCGTGCTGGTCGATCCCGACCTCGGCCAGTTCGGCGCCGGCCAAGCGCTCCTCGACCAGCCCGCGCAGCGCGAGCGAGTCCGACCGGACCAGCTCTGCGAGTCCGCGGACCCGCGACTCGAGCAGCGCCTCGATCCGGGTGCGGAGGGCCTCCTGGTCGCGGCCGTGCATCCCGACCTTCTCGCGGACCAGGTCCAGCTGCTGGGTCAGGTCGTTCGTCTGGTCCTCGAGGGCTCCGCGGATCGTGCCCTCGAGCTGGAGGTCCTGGGCCACGAACGCGTCGGCGTGCCGTTCGATCCGTTCGGCGAGGTGCCCCATCGCCTCGGTGCCCAGCTGGACGTAGCCCTGCATCGACTCGACGACGCGGCTCGTCTCGTTCGCGATCAGTTCGCCGTGGTCGCGGACCTGCTGCAGCACGGTGTCGCTGAGCAGCTGGTCGCGCTCGTCCATGTGCGCGAACGCCTCGGCGATGTGACGCTCGACGAGCTCGAGCTGCGACCGGACCGCCTCCACGCTGTTGAGGGTGGGGGACTGGGCGATCTCACGGATCGCGTCGACCGAGGCCTCCATCGCGGTGCGGGTCTCGCGACCCGCGTTCGCGATCTCGTCGAGGTGATCCTCGAGCCGGGCGGTGCGCACCGCGAGCGACTGGAACCGCTCGTCGCTCGATGCGATCAACGACCGGATCGCCTGGTCGCGCGACAGGAGCGACACGATCCGCTCCTGTTCGGGGCGCACGTCTTGCGCCGAAGCCCGCCAGACCTCGGCGGCCACCTCGCGCACGATCGCGGTCGCCTGCTCCTCGATCGTCTGGAGCCCATCGTCCAGGCGATCTTCGACCGCGCGCGCGAGGGTCTGGGCCAGCCGGTGCTCGGCGGGCGTCATCATGGGTTCGGCCAGGGAAGGTTCGCGACGGGCGAACAGCCCACGCCGAGAGGACGGGCCGCCGTCCTCCGGCTCGCGGGTCGGACCCGAGTAGGTCATAGTGCAAGCGCCTCTCGCTCGGTGGGGCCGCGCGTGGTCGCCGTTCCGCGCATCGTAGGGCCGGGAAGGGGCCGATTCACGCACCTGGCGAGGGAATGGGCCGTCCGGGGGACGCCGGGACGCGAGCGGGGAGGCCGGGACGTCCCGCGCCGGGACGTGGCTATACTGGGTGACCCGAGCGTCCCCGTCTCGGGACCGGAACGCGAAGGCGCGTAGCTCAACTGGCAGAGCACCGGTCTCCAAAACCGGGGGTTGGGGGTTCAAGTCCCTCCGCGCCTGCAAGGGAGCACCATGAATCGAGAGATCAAGCGAGCGCAGGAACGCGCCGAACGCGCTGAGAAGCGCGGCGGCGGCGGTCGTGCGCCCGCTCCCGCCAGCGGCACCCGACGGGCCGCCACGAAGGAGAAGCGCGAACGGACGGGTGCGCGCCAGTTCCTCAGGGAGGTCCGCCAGGAGCTCCGGAAGGTCGACTGGCCGACCCGCAAGGAGCTGATCACCTACACGGTCGTCGTGCTCGCGACGATCACGGTGATCACGGCCTACGTGGCCGGCCTCGACTACGTGTTCACCCGGGCGATCTTGAACCTCCTCGACTAGCCCACGAGCCCACGAACCCACGAGCAAGGAACCTTCCGACGTGACCGACGAACACCGCAACGATGACGTGACCGAGGGCGACGAGACCCCGGACGAGACCCCGATGGTCGACGCCCTCGAGGCCGCCGCGAGCGTGCACGAGATCGCCGAGATGGCGGCCGACGTGACGATGGCCGACGCCGCTGAGGAGGCCGGGGTCCTGGCCGAGTCCGGTCAGCCCGAGATGGCCGAGGAGGTCCTCGCCGAGGCGGCCGTCGAGGCGGCGCTGATGGAGGAGACCGCCGACGAGATCGGGCAGGAGCTCGTGTCCGAGGCCGCCGAGGCCGAGGAGGAGATCGTCGAGGAGGAGTACCTCGAGATGGAGGCCGAGCAGGGCGACGGCGAGATGCCCCAGGAGGGCTGGCGCTCCGAGCCCGCCCCCGAGGAGCCCGAGGTCGTCGAGCCCGAGGTCGTCGAGGCTGAGGCCGAGGTCGTCGAGGCCGAGGTCGAGGTGGTCGCGGAGGCCGAGGAGATCGTCGAGGCCGCTGAGGTCGCCGCGCAAGTCGTCGAGGAGGTCGTCGAGGAGGCGCCCGCGGCCGACGACCCATTCAAGGGCCCCGGCGAGTGGTACGTCGTGCACACCTACGCCGGCTACGAGAACAAGGTGAAGGCCAACCTCGAGAGCCGGATCCACACGATGCAGATGGAGGACAAGATCTTCCGCGTCCACATCCCGATGGAAGACGTGATGGAGATCAAGTCCGGCAAGCGCCAGGTCGTGCAGAAGAAGGTCTTCCCGGGCTACCTGCTCGTGAAGATGTGGTACGACAACGACTCCTGGTACGTCGTGCGCAACACGCCCGGCGTCACCGGGTTCGTGTCGGCCGGCACCGGCTCGAAGCCGACCCCCCTGTCGAAGCGCGAGATCGAGAAGATCCTCGTCGTCAAGAAGGAGGAGCAGAAGCCGGCCGTCCGCCTCGGCTACGAGGAGGGCGACGTGGTCCGGATCATCGCCGGGCCCTTCGCCGACTTCAACGGCACGATCAGCGAGATCAACCCGGACCAGGCCAAGCTCAAGGTCCTGGTGAACATCTTCGACCGTGAGACCCCCGTCGAGCTCGGGTTCGACCAGGTCGCGAAGGTCTGAGCCACCGATCCCCATAACCCCTACGACGCGGGAGGCCGCGACCCGGCCGCTGGTACCGCAGGAGGTGAAGGAAGCGCATGGCGAAACCCAAGAAGAAGGTCATGGCCACGGTGACCCTGCAGATCAGAGCAGGGGCCGCCACGCCCGCGCCGCCGGTGGGCACCGCCCTCGGGCAGCACGGCGTGAACATCATGGACTTCTGCAAGCAGTACAACGACCAGACCCAGCAGTTCGCGGGTCAGGTGATCCCGGCCGTCCTCACGATCTTCGAGGACCGCTCGTTCTCGTTCATCCTGAAGCAGCCGCCGATGGCCGAGCTGATCAAGCAGGCCGCCGGGATCGAGAAGGGCTCGGGGGAGCCGAACCGCGACAAGGTCGCGACGATCAACGCACAGCAGGTCCGCGAGATCGCCGAGCGCAAGATGCCCGACCTGAACGCGAACGACGTCGACGGCGCCATGAAGATCGTCGCCGGCACCGCGCGCAGCATGGGCGTGGAGGTGGAGGCATGACGACCGCGCAGGGCAAGCGCTACCGCGAGGCCACGAAGGGCCTCGACCGCGAGCAGGAGTACCTGCCGCTGCAGGCGATCAAGATCTTGAAGTCGCTCCCGAACGCGAAGTTCGACGAGACGGTCGAGCTCACGTTCCGCCTGGGGATCGACTCGCGCAAGCAGGACCAGGCGCTGCGGGGCACCGTGTCGCTGCCGAACGGCACCGGCAAGTCGATCCGCGTGGGCGTGTTCGCCCTGGGCGAGAAGGCGCGCGAGGCGAAGGAGGCCGGCGCCGACGTCGTGGGCGGCGAGGAGCTGGTCGAAGAGGTCATGAAGGGCACGATCGACTTCGACGCCGCGATCGCGACCCCGGACATGATGGCCGCGGTCGGCAAGGCCGGTCGCGTGCTGGGGCCGCGGGGCCTGATGCCGAACCCGAAGACCGGCACGGTGACCCAGGACATCTCGAAGGCCGTCGCCGACATCAAGGGCGGGCGGATCGAGTACCGCGCCGACCGGACGGGCAACGTGCACACGATCATCGGGAAGAAGTCGTTCGACGAGCAGCAGCTGCTCGAGAACTACCTCGCGGTGGTCGACGAGCTCCTGAAGGCGAAGCCGGCCAGCGCGAAGGGCCGCTACATCATGTCGCTCGTGCTGTCCTCGACGATGGGGCCGGGCCTCAAGATCGACCCGACGAAGCCACGTCAGGTGGACGAGGTCGGGGCGGCCGCGCCCGCGTAGCCGGTTCGACCCCGCCGGGTCGACGGCCCCGGTTCGGAACCCGCGGGTCGTCAACCCCTTGCGCTCCTTCGAGCGCTCCGTCCACCCACCTCGTCAGGCGGTTGACGAGATGTCGTCAAGCGGTTGACGACAAGGTCGAGCGACGCCCACGGAGCGGCGCAAGCGGTTGACGAGGTGCTCGAGCGACGCCCGCAGGCGCCACGCGCCCGCTGCCCTACGCCGCCGGCAGCAGGCCCACGAGCCGCCCCACGCGGTGCAGGTTCAGGGTCCATCCGACCCCGAACACCTGCGGCACGAAGACGCGGTCCTCGTTCGGGTTCCACCACCGCGACCGTGCGCGCTCCATGGTCGGCTTGCGGAAGTCGTACGGGACGAGCCCGCCGACGGCGCCGTTCCAGGTCCGCTCCTCGCGGGGCTTCCGCAGCTCGCCCACGACCGCGACGATCGCGATCACGAACGCCGCGAAGCGGATCAGGTCACGCAGCGTGTTCTTGCGCTTCTTCTCCATGGCCCCATGCTCTCACCGGGGCGCGCTTCGGTCAGTGGCCGCCGTTGCCCTCGGGCGCGTCCGGGTCGGACAGGCCGATCCGGTACGGCCGCATCATCTCGTTGTCCTCGTGGGACACGATGTGGCAGTGCCAGACGTAGTACCCGGCCTTCGTGAACTTCGCCTTCACCCGCGTGACCTGCCCGGGGTAGGCCGTGACCGTGTCCTTGTAGCCGGCCTCCCACGGCTCCGGCGGGAACACCGCGCCCAGCTCGTCGAGCTGGAGGTCGCCGTGCTCGCCCACGAACGTGGCCTCCTGCCGGTTCACGACCTCGAACAGGGTCTCGTGGATGTGGATCGGGTGGGCGTCGGCGGTCGCGTTGTAGATCTCCCAGACCTCGACCGCGTTCAGCGCCGGATCCTCGGTGATCGGCTCCGACCACTCCTTGTGGATCAGCATGCCCTCGCCGTCGACGACACCGAGCAGCGCCGCGGTCGGTCCCTCGAGCTCCGACCCGGGGTCCCCCACGGTGCCCATCATCTCGATCAGCGAGACCTGCCTGGTCACCGAGGCGGGCCCCACGCCGGGGACCGGCGGGAGCACCAGGTGCTCCGGCGGCGTGCTCCTGTCCACGGAGACGGCCCGCACCACGTCGAACGCCATGACCTGCCCGGTCGTGCCGGGGTGCGCCTGCGAGAAGTCGACACCCGGGATCCCGCCACCGAACGGCTCGTCGGGCCCGATGTTCTCCAGGATCACCCGCGTCCCCGCGGGCACGCCCGAGAAGTCGGCGATCACGTCCGCGCGCTCGGCCAGGCCGACCAGCAGCGTCGCGCGGTCCTCACCCTCGGGGTCGAACGCGTTCAGCAGGACCGGCGCGGGCAGGAACCCACCCTCGTTGCCGATCGCCCAGACCTTCACCCGGGGGTCGCTCCAGCGCAGGATCAGGAACCGCGAGTCGCAGCCGTTCAACAGACGGAACCGGTACCGGCGCCGCTCGGTCGCGAGCTTCGGCCAGGTCCGCCCGTTCACGACCATCGTGTTGCCGAAGAACTCGGGGTTCCAGATCGGCGAGAAGTCGCTGTCCGGGATGTACGGACCCGGGATACCGTCGAAGAACTCGCGCGTGTCCGGGTAGTAGAGCGAGCCGTCGGCGTCGAACGAGCGATCCTGGATCACGATCGGGATCTCGCGGTAGCGCTTGTTCGCGCGGTCGCCCGGGCGAGGCGCCGGGCCGGGCAGCTTCGCCCGGGTGCCGTCGCGTCGGTCGAACACCCGGTCGCCGGGTCCGCCGCGGATCACGAAGAAGCCGGCCGGGCCCGCGTAGACGTTCAGGCGGGTCATCCCGAGCGTGTGGTCGTGGTACCAGAGCGTCCCGGCGCGCTGGTCGTTCGGGTAGATCGAGGTGGCCCGCCCGTCACCCCAGGCGTCACCGTTGGCCAGCGTGCCGAACAGGGCTCATCCACTTGTCGTGGAAGTAGTCGTACCAGGTGCCCTGCTCCGCGTAGTCGTCCGGGATGTCGACCGCGTCCGGGCAGGAACCACATCTCGGCGTAGCCGTCGGACTCGTCGCCGACCTTCGCGGAGCCGTGCACGTGGGTCACGATCGGGACCGGCCCCGTGTAGGGGAACGGCGTCTCGTCGAACATCGGACGGGAGTCGCGATGCGCGATGCCGCCGGGCGGGTTCGCCCAGTGCAGGGTCGGGTCGACCGGAAGCAGGTGCTCGAGGTACCGGCCCTGGTCGTCGACCAGCTCGTTGCGCCACGTCACGGCGACCGGCCGGCGCCAGCGCGCCTCGATCGTGAACGCGGGGTAGTTGAAGGTGCCGGGGTGGTTCACGGAGCCGTAGCTCCACACGGTGGTCTTCGGGTCGTCGTCGGGCAGGATCGACTGCTGGAACTGGCGGACGGCGATCTCGTAGTGGTCGAGGTTCTTCCCACCCTTGATCGTCATCGTGCCGCGTGCGGGGCATCACGGGCGGGATCACGAGCGGGGTGACGTACTTGTCGACGTCGGTCGGGTCGAGCGAACCGCCGGGCAGCGGGTCCTCGGCGAACGGCGGCGGGGGTTCGTGCTCCTCGGCCGAGGCCGGGCGGACCAGGAGCCCGGGCGGCAGGAACGTGGCTCCTCCGGCGATCGCGGATGCCTGCAAGAAGCTCCGACGGCTGATCATCTCGCATCCCCTCCCCAGGGTCGTGCGCGTGGGTGGTGCATGGCCCCACCGTTTCCCTGAAGTGATATCCGTTCGGGGTGCCTGCGCGAAGGGGAGGGGGGCCTACGCCGACCCGTGCCTCGGACCCCGCCCCGACGGGACCTTCGGACTAGGCCGTATCGTGAGCGGGTGGCGATGACCTCGGCGACGACGCGGGTGCGGGCGATCGACGCGGCCCTGTGGACGGGCACGGCCGTGTTCGGCGGGTTGACCGTGTGGCTCTCGCTGGTGACCTCCCCACCGGGGACCAGCGCGGTGGAGGGGATCGACAAGGTCGAGCACCTCGTCGCGTACGCGGCCACGGTGTCGCTGTTCCTGCTGGCGGCGGTGTGGCGTCCGGGCCGAGGCCCCGGGGCGCTGTGGGGGTTGCGGGGCTGGGTGCTGCCGCTGGCGGTGGTGGCCGCGGGGGCGATCGAGGTCGTCCAGGGGTGGATCGGCCGCGAGCAGGAGTTCGCCGACTGGGTGGCCGGGAGCCTGGGGGCGGGGCTGGCGGTGTGGGTGAACGTGGCGCTGCGCCGCCGGTGAGGGGTCGGGCCCGTGTCCGCGTCCGGCCATGTTCGTTCCACGCTCGTCAACGGCTTGCGCCGTTCCGGGCCGGCCGCGCGAGGTCCCCGTCAAGGGGTTGACGACTTCTCGTCAACCGGTTGACGACCTCGCTGCGCGGAGCCGCGACATCAGCGCAACGGGTTGACGATGTCGCGGCCAACCACCCGGCCGCGTAGCATCGCGTTCGCGATGCCGACCACCCCTTCGCCGCTCCGCCGGTTCGCCGCGCTCCCCGGTCCCGACCGGGTGCTCCTCGCGAGAGCCGCCGCCTGGGTCGTCCTGGCGCGGCTGGCGCTGTGGACCCTCCCGTACCGGCGCACGCGCGCCCTGGCCGATCGCTGCGCCCGGACCACCCCGCGACGGGGCGGCGCCGCGCCCGACCGGACCGCCTGGGCGATCGAGGCCACCGCCCGCCGGATCCCGAAGGCCTCCTGCCTCACCCAGGCGCTGGCCGCCGACGTGATGCTCCGCCGCGACGGTCACCATCCGCAGATCCACATCGGCGTCGCCAGACCGGACCGCGCCGCCTTCGAGGCTCACGCCTGGCTCGAGCTGGACGGCCGCGTCCTGGTCGGGGACCACGACCTCGGCCGCTACACGCGGCTGCAGCCGCCGTCGTCCTGATACCCTGAACCGTCGCCGTAGACAGCAGGGGCGCTCGAAAGGCGCGTAATCCCGGACCCGGGCACCTGCCGAGGCAGCGAACCGAGATCGGGCACGGCCTGTGCGCGTCTCCGCTGTCTGCGGGGGCGCGTTCGTTCGTATCAGGAGGCGCGATGCCCACAACCGAGAAGGTCGAACGGGTCGCTGAGCTGAAGGACCGGATCGAGGGATCCGCGGCCCTGCTGCTCACCGAGTACCGGGGACTGACGGTGTCCGAGATCAGCGAGCTGCGTCGGTCGCTCCGTGAGACCGACACCAGCTTCGCGGTGATCAAGAACACCCTCATGGCCCGGGCGGCCGCCGACGCCGGGATCGAGCATCTCGACGAGATGCTCAGCGGTCCCAGCGCCGTGGCCTTCGTGCACGGCGACCCCGTGGCCGCGGCCAAGAAGCTCAAGGCCGCCGCCAAGCAGTTCCCCGCCCTGATCCTGAAGGGCGGCTACATGGACGGCGCGGTGTTCGGAGCCGACCAGGCCAACGCCCTGGCCGACCTCGAGTCCCGCGAGGTGATGCTGTCCAAGATCGCCGGCCTGCTCAAGGGCGAGATGTCCCGAGCCGCGGCGATGCTGGTCCAGCTGCAGTCCCGGTTCCTGGGCGTGCTGGAGTCCTACAAGGACACGCTGCCCGGCGAGCCCGAGGCCGCAGCCGAGGAACCCGCCGCCGAAGCGGAAGCCGAGGCCGAGCCGGCCGAAGAGCCGGCCGCCGAGGCCGAGCCCGAGGCCGCAGCCGAGACCACCGACGACGAGGCTCCCGCAGAGGAGCCCGAGACAGCCGACACCCCCGAGGAGGAGTGACCCCAGATGGCGAAGATGAGCACGGATGACCTGCTCGAGCAGTTCAAGGAGATGACCCTCCTCGAGCTGTCGGAGTTCATCAAGCAGTTCGAGGAGACGTTCGACGTGAAGGCCGCGGCCGCAGCCCCCGTCATGATGGCCGCGCCCGGCGGCGCCGCCGGTGGCGGCGAGGAGGCCGAGGAGCAGTCGGAGTTCGACGTGATCCTCACGGCGGCCGGCGACCAGAAGATCCAGGTGATCAAGGAGGTGCGCGCGCTCACGAGCCTCGGTCTGAAGGAGGCCAAGGACCTCGTGGACGGCGCCCCGAAGCCCGTCCTGGAGAAGGTCGCCAAGGACGCCGCCGACAAGGCGAAGGAGCAGCTCGAGGCCGCAGGCGCCAGCGTCGAGGTCAAGTAGCTCCCACCGCAGCGTCACCCGGAGGGGCGGAGCCGGACGGCTCCGCCCCTTCGGTCGTTCCGCGGACGTTCACCGCCTGTTCGGCTGAACGTTCGGTCAGATGCGCGCTGCACCCCTGTGCTACGGTGCGAACCGTCGGATGCAACCGCGTCCGGAAGAGCCGAACCGCCACGAGGAAGGGGCGTGTGATGACCCAGGTGCGACACTTCGGAACACGACTGCGCGAGGCGCGCCTGGGGGCCGGGCTCAGCCAGTCCGAGCTCGAGGAGCTCTCCGGTATCCCGAAGGCCCGCTTGTCGCGCTACGAGAACGGCCACGTGGAACCCTCGATCCAGACCCTGAACCGCCTGGCGCGCGCGCTGAACGTGTCGGAGGCCTCGCTGCTCGGTGACGAGCGCGCCGCGATGGAGGCCTTCTTCGCGGTGCTCGCCGAGCGCGGCATCACGGTCGAGGACAAGGCCGAGGCCGTGCGCCTGGCCGAGCGCTTCGCCGACTCGATGAAGGGCGTGAGCGTCTAAGGACGCAGCGACCGGTCCTCGGAGGCCGGAAGGACCACGACGGGCTCGGCTTCGGCCGGGCCCGTCGCGCGTTCCAGGACGATCGGGTGCGGCAGCCGCACCAGGGACACCAGCGCCGTGGCCCAGGCCGCCACCCCCACGATGGCCACGGTGTTCGTGAAGGCCGGGGGAGTCCACCGCGGCCACGGCCACGGCCAGCGCGGAGCACGCCAGCTGCAGCCCGGGGATCACCAGCGCGACCGACCGCCCGGAGAGCCCGCGATGGGCCAGGCGGTGCGACGTGTGATCGGTCGCCCCCAGCCATACGGGCCGGCGGCCCAACAGCCGCGCCACGACCACCACGGTCAGGTCGGTCATCGGCACGAACGCGAGCAGCGCGATCACCGTCAGCCGCGTCAGGTCGTAGCTGCTCGTCAGGTCCAGGTGCAGGGTCAGCGCCGCCACCAGGAACCCCAGCAGCATCGAGCCGGCGTCGCCCAGGAAGATCCGGGCCGGCGGGAAGTTCCAGCGCAGGAAGCCCACGCTGGCCCCGGCCACCGCGAAGGCGAACGAGGCCATCAGGTAGTCGCCCTGGATCGCGGTGACGAACGCGACGCCCAGCGCCGACGCGGCCGCGACCCCGCCCGCCAGGCCGTCCATGTTGTCGGTCATGTTGAAGGCGTTCACGACCGCGACCACCCACACGACCGTGACGACCAGGTCGAGCCCGTCGACCGAGAACACGCCGGCCTGGATACCGACGAGCCACAGCGCGACGCCCGCCGAGGCCTCCAGCCCGAGTCGGATCACCGGGGAGAGCCCCCCGCCCAGGTCGTCGAGCAGCCCGACGGCCGTCATGACCACGGCGCCGGCGACGATCGTGAAGAGCTGGCTCCCCGGGTGTCCCGCGCTCGCGACCACGCCGACGACCACCAGCGCCACCATCACCGCGATGCCGCCCAGGTACGGGGTCACCGTGGCGTGGGTCTTGTGGCCGGCCGGTTCGTCGAGCGCGCCCACCCGGTGGGCCGCCCGGGCCGCCAGCGGCGTCAGCACCAGCGCCACGCCCAGGGACGCCCCGAACGACAGCAGGTACCGGAGGGTCTCGTTCACGCGTCCACCCGCATGCGCTCGTACGCGATCGTGTCGTCCAGGATGTCGTCCAGCGTCCGGGTCGGTTCCCAGCCCGTGAGCCCCCGGATCTTCTCGATGTCGGGGATCCGGCGCTCCATGTCCTCGAAGCCCTTCTCGTAGGCCTGGGCGTACGCGATCGCCTCGAGGGTCGAGGACGAGCCGGTGCGCTCGATCACGCGCTCGGCCAGCTCCCGCATCGTGACCTCGTTGAGGGCCCCGACGTTGAACGGCTGTCCGGGGCTGTCCGGGTGGTCGATCAGCGAGACGATGCCCGCGACCGTGTCCAGGACGTGGCAGAAGCAGCGGCGCTGCTCACCGGTGCCGTGGACCGTGATCGGTTCGCCGGCCAGGGCCTGGCGGACGAACGTCGGCACGACCATCCCGAAGTCGCCGGTCTGCCGCGGTCCGACGCAGTTGAACAGGCGGACCACGATCGCCTCGGTGCCCTGCTCGACCCAGTAGGCGTGCGCCAGGATCTCGTCGACCGCCTTGGCCGTGGAGTACGACCAGCGCGCCACGTACGGGGAGCCCAGGATCCGGTCGGCGTCCTCGTGCAGCGGCCCCATCGCGTTCTTGCCGTAGATCTCCGAGGTCGAGGCGATCAGCACGCGCCGGTCGAAGTCCGCGGCGGCCTCCAGGACGTTCTCGGTGCCGCGGATGTTCGTCGTCAGCGAACGCAACGGTTGTTCGATGATGAGACGGACGCCCACCGCTGCCGCGAGGTGCACCACCACGTCGGCCTGTTCGGTCAGCTTGCGCACCAGGTCGGTGTCCAGCACGGAACCCTCGACCATCGTGAACGCGTCCGTGTCGAGCAGGTGCGCGATGTTGTCCAGCGAACCCGTCGACACGTCGTCGAGCGCCGTCACCTCGTCACCCCGCCCGATCAGGAGGTCCGCCAGGTGCGAGCCGATGAACCCGGCACCGCCCGTGATCAGGTAGCGCATGCTCCGGGGAGACTAGTCACGGTTCCCGGTGGGGGCAACCACGCTGGTCGGGGGGCTCGGGTCAGCTCCACATCTCCGAGGGATCGACCGGGGCGGGCGCCGGGCGCTTGCGCGGCGCGTCGGGGGATCCCTCGTGGTACGCGTAGTTGCCGTAGTAGTGGTACCGGTACGAGCCGTAGGAGGACTTCGCCTTCGACGGGTCGAAGTTGTTGATCACCGCGCCCACGATGTTCGCGCCGACCAGCTCCAGCTGCTCGCGGGTCGCCTGCACGGCGCCGCGCATCGTCTTCGTCCCGTCGACCACCAAGATGATGCCGTCGGTCTTGGCCGCCAGGGTCCCGGCGTCGGACACGACCAGGACCGGGGCGGTGTCGATCAGGACGAAGTCCGCGTAGTTGCGCAGGTCCCTCAGCAGCTGCTCCATCTCCTCGGACCCGAGCAGCTCGGCCGGGTTGTGGGGGACCGGACCGCTCGCGATCACCCGGAGCGTGTCCAGGCCGTCCACGCGCTGCGCCACCTGCGGCACCGTGAGGCCGTCCATCAGGATGTTGGTCACGCCGCGCTCGTTCGACAGGTCGAAGAAGCGGTGCAGGCGTGGCTTGCGCAGGTCGCAACTGACCGCGATCACGCGCTTGCCACCGCTGGCCAGCGCGACCGCCAGGTTCGCCGTGGTCGTCGTCTTGCCCTCGCTCATGCTGGGGCTGGCGAGGGTGATCAGCTTCAGGTCGTTCGAGCGCGCCATGAAGCCGACGTTCGTGCGGATCGTCCGGTAGGCCTCGGCCGCGGGGGTCTTCGGCGCGTCGCGCGCGACGAGCTTCGTCGAGTTCTTCTTCTTCCAGTTCGGGACCTTCGGGACGATCGCCAGGACGGGGGCGCCGGACGCCTCCTCGAGGTCGTCGCGTCCGGCGAGGCGGTCGTCGAGGCGCTCACGGATGAACACCACGGCGAGACCGAGCGCGAGTCCCGCGGCGATCGCCATCGCGATGTTGCGGGCCCAGTCGGGCGCGTAGGGCTCGGACGGGAGCTCGGCCGGCGCGATCAGCTGCGCGGCCGTGTCGGCCACCGGGAAGGGGAACTGCGAGGACTGGCGGTTCAGGTCGGAGAGGGTGGCCTCGGTGGAATCGATGTCGCGCTCGATCCCCGCTCTCTGCAGTGGGCCCGCTGCGGCCAGTTCCTCCTCGAGGCCGCTGAGCTCGTTCTCGATCTCGCCGATCTTCTCCTCGAAGCCTGCCTGCGCCGCCTTGTACAGCTCGAGGGCCTGGTCGCGCCGGTACTCCTTGTACGCCTCGGCGTACGCCTGGGCCCAGATCTGGGTCTGCTCCGCGACCGGCGCCGCGTACGCGATCTCCAGGAACGTCGTGTCGGAGGGGACGCTCGTGCTGACCGAGCCGGTGTCCCCCCAGGTGTCGCCGGCCGCGGCGGCCTTCTCGGCGGCCAACGCCGCGACGTCGGGCGACGTCGCCAGCGCCTGTTCCGTCGACATGCTGATCGCGAAGTTGTAGTTGTACCCCTGCAGGATCTGGTTCGGGTTCAGCGGCTTGACCAGGACGGTCGAGGTCGAGCGGTACATCGGCGTCTGCCGGTACGAGAAGAACGCCGCGGCACCGACCGTGATCAGCACGACCAGGATCAGCGACCACTTCCGACGCCGGACCACCGACAGGTAGCCGCGCAGGTCGGCTCCACCGTTCGGGTCGTAGGCAGGCGGGTAGCTCTCGCGGGCAGAGTGCGGTCTCGGACATCGGGCTGACATGCTACGCGGTGATACCCGCCCGATGGAACCACCGGGGGAGATCAGTTCCCGGCCAGGTCCTCCAGGAGCGATCGGTACGCCTCCGTCGAGATCGACCGGTCGAAGCGGTCCTCGAGCGCCTTCCGCGCGCGTCGGCCCATCTCCTCGCGTTCCACCGGGTCGTCACGCAGGCGGAGGATCGCCGCGGCGAGCGCCTCAGGGTCGCCGGGCTCGACCCGCAGGCCGCACGCTTCCTCCTGCACGATCAGGGCCGGTTCGCTGCCGTCCTCGACGGCCGCCACGAACGGCCGGCCCGCGGCGAGGATTCCGTAGACCTTGCTGGGCACGATGTAGCCGGCCAGGCCGCGCTTCAGGGTCACGAGGTGGACGTCGGCGGCACCGAGCGACTCCGCCAGCGAGGCCTTCGGCTGGTACGGCAGGAACTCGACGTTCGTGAGCCCCTCGCGTTCGGCACGCCGTCGGAGCCCGTCCTTCGACGCGCCCTCGCCGACGATCGCGAACCGGACGTCCGTCTCGTCGCGGAGCAGGGCGGCCGCGTCGAGCACGGCGTCGAGGTCCTGCGACAACCCGACGTTGCCCGAGTGCATCACCACGAAGTCGTCGCCCCACCCCAGGTCGGTCCGCAGGCTCGACGGTCCGTCGAGCGGTCGCACCAGGTCGGCGTCGGTCCAGTCGTGGATCGTCACGACCTTGGACGCGGGCACGCCCAGCTCGGCCAGCCGCCGGTCCATGTCCCGCCCGATCGACACGATCCGGTCGGCGCCGCGGAACAGGGTGGACTTCATCGCCTCGCAGCACGCGGATCACCGCCGGGTTGCGCAGCACCCCCAGGCGGATCGCGACGTCGGGGAAGATGTCCTTCGTCACCAGGACGAACGGGACGCCGCGCACCCGTGCGACGAACGCGCCGATCAGCCCCACCGGCGGCGGGTCGGTGAGCGCGATCACCACGTCAGGCCGCCGGACCGTGAACGCGCCCACGACCGACGACAGCAGGTAGGTCGCGTAGTTCGTGAGCCGCCGCGCCATGTCGGCGCGATCGAAGGTCGTCGACCAGACCCGGGCGACCCGCACCTTCGCCGTGACGCTCCTTCGAGACCAGGCCTCGGGAGCGCGTGTCCTCGACCGCGTTGTAGCTGGGCCGTCCCGTGACGACGAACACGTCGTGGTGCTCGGCGAGGTCCTCGCAGAGCTCGGTCAGCAACTGACTCGTCGCCGACGCATCGGGGTGGAAGTACTGGTTCAGGACGAGGATGCGCACGTTGGAGGTCGAGCTTCCTTCGGGCGAGTACCGTTCGCTTCGGGGATCTCCTCAGGGAACATGCGCGGAGGTGCGAGCGAGGATCTGGAATCGGCGATGAGCCAACCACTGGAAGAGCGTGCGGTTGCCGGCCTCCACAGGTTCGTGATCGAACGCGTGCTTGTCGAGCACGCGCCCGTGCCAGCCGCCGCGGTGGATCTTGGAGCCGGGAGCGGTGCGCTCGCCAGTCGGCTTCGGTCGCTCGGGTGGGACGTCGTGGCGGTCGAGAGAGATGTCGACGACTTCCGCGCGGATGTGCCCGTCGTCCGATGGGATCTCGATGCGACCGATCTCCCTCCGGAACTCGATGGGCGTCGATTCGATCTCGACGTCGCTACCGAGTTCATCGAGCACATGGAATCACCGATCGCGTTCCTCAGGAAGGTGCGCGCGCTTCTCGATGATCATGGAGTCGCCATCTTGACGACGCCGAACGTCGACAGCGCACTTGCCCGGCTCAAGTTCCTCGCCAGCGACCGCCTGCGGATGATGGACGCGGCCGGCGATCCGACGACATCTCGCCGATCTTCCGGATCTCTCTTCGTCAGTACCTCCCGCGTGCCGATCTCACGCTCGTCGCGCGCTACGCCTTCCCGTCCGGCGGCTTCGCGGTGAGCCGTCATTGGGTGTCCGCCGCTGGACGCCTGTCCGCTGCGATACGTTCCGGGCGCGGCGAACGTCGACGACAACCAGGTCCTCCTTCTCGGGAAGCGGGGAGGATTCGACCGGCAGGGACGCTGCCTCAGGGGCTCAGCTCCGGTCGATCCTGCTGTTCGATCAGTGGACGGTCAGGTGGTTCCCGTCGATTGGAGATGCGATGCGATTTCGCATCCGCGCTCGGTGCGCCTGCCCTCAGCCCGTCAGTTGTTTCGTCCCTAAGAGCTGGAACGCGATTCCCGGACGCCTCGACACCAGTGGCTGAGACAGCGCAGAGACGCGGGACCAGAACCCAACAGGACGAAGGGCCTGGAACGCGGCCGATCGCGCGAGGGCTGACGACGTGCCCTCGATTCGCCGGATGGCGCGCGATGTAGAGCGGGAGAGCGAGGCGTTGCTTCCAGGCGGACACGGACGCCTCAGTCGGTCGACGGCTTCTCGGCCACCAGGTTCCCGAGCACGAGCAGGTCCATCTTCGTGCGGACGAACGTGTCGACCGCTTGCTCGGGGGTGGTGCAGATCGGTTCGTTCTCGTTGAAGCTCGTGTTCAGCAGCACGTGGACGCCGGTGCGTTCGCCGAACGCGTCGATCAGGTCGTAGTAGCGCTCGTTCTGGGCACGGTTCACGGTCTGCAGGCGGCCCGGTGCCGTCGACGTGGGTGGGGGCGGGGATCACGTCGCGCTTGTCGGGCAGCACGTCGTAGGTCAGCAGCATGAACGGCGACGGGTAGTCCTTGTCGAAGTACTCGCCGGTGCGCTCCTCCAGGACCACGGGCGCGAACGGGCGGAACGGCTCGCGGTGCTTGATCCGCGCGTTGAGGATGTCCTTCATGTCGTGCCGGCGGGGGTCGGCCAGGATCGAGCGGTTGCCGAGCGCCCGCGGCCCGAACTCGACGCGGCCCTGGAACCAGCCGAGCACCCCGCCGTCGGCGAGGACGTCGGCGGCCCGGGCGATCGCCTTCTCGGTCGGCAGGTCCTCGTACGCGACGCCGGCGGACTCCAGGGCGCTGCGCATCCGGTCCTCGCCGTACTCGGGACCCCAGTACGCGTGGTCCATCACGAAGGTCCGGGGCATGCCCAGGCGGTGGTGCGCGACGTAGGCGGCCGCGCCCACGCTGGTGCCGCCGTCGTACGCGGCCGGCTGGATGTAGAGGTCGGTGAACGGGGTCGCGTCCAGGATCTTGCCGTTCACGACGCAGTTCAGGGCGACGCCACCGGCCATGCACAGCGCGTCGAGGCCGGTCTTCGCGTGGAGGTCGTTCAGCATCTCCAGGACGACCTCCTCCAGGCGCTTCTGGAGGCTGGCGGCGATGTTCTGGTGGCGCTCCTCGATCGGGACCTCGGGACCGGAGCGCGCCGGGCCCAGCAGGGTCTCCATGCCGGGACCCCACAGCGGCGGCAGCTCGGGGGAGCCGCCGTCCCACGTCATCGCCGCGCCCTCGATGTGGTGCTTGAACGCGTCCAGGTTCAGGTCGTAGCCCAGGCCGCTCGTGTGGACGATCTGCCGGAACTCGTCCATGTAGGTCGGGTCGCCGTAGGAGGCGAGGCCCATCACCTTGTACTCGTCGCCGTACTTGTGGAACCCCAGGTACTGGGTGACCGCCGTGTAGTAGACGCCCAGCGAGTGGGGGAACGAGACCTCGCCCAGGATGCGGACCTTGCCGCCTTCGCCGACGCCCCACATCGCGCTGATCATGTCGCCGAAGCCGTCGATGCTGAGCACCGCGGCCCGGTCGAAGGGCGAGACGTAGTAGCTGCTGGCGATGTGCGCCAGGTGGTGCTCCACGAAGTGCGCCTTCGCCTTCAGGCTGCCGGGGTCGACGCCGAGTCCCTGGGCAAGGGTCTCCTTGGCGGCGAGGATCTTGCGCAGGTTGCCGACACGCTTCGTGGCGACCTGGCGGCCGGCGCGGTCCTTGATCGCGTGGGCGACCCGCTTGCCCAGGTTGGCCTTCGGGTCGCGCGACAGGGCGAAGTGGTCGATGTCCTCGGGCCGCAGGCCCGCGGCGTCCAGGCAGTAGCGGATCGCCTGGTGGGGGAACGAGGTGTCGTGCTTCAGCCGGGTGAAGCGCTCCTCCTCGACGGCCGCCACGAGGACGCCGTCGACGAGCAGCGCGGCGGAGGCGTCTCCGTGGTAGGCGTTGATCCCGAGGATGTTCATGGGCGTCGTTCGTTCGGTGCGGATCCTGAGGTTGGGTAGCCTAGCCGCATCGTGTCCGCTGACCCACGGGACACCCCGACGACGACCGTTCCGACCGCCCCTGCCCTGGGGGGGATCGCGCATGCGCTCTGGGTGCAGGCTGAAGGCCGGAAGGCGGCCGCCGAACTTCGGCCGGCGGGGATTCCCGTCCTGCTCCTGAAGGGCCCCGACCTCCAGGCGCGCCTCTACGGCACACCCGCGGCCTACGCGAGCGGAGACGTCGACGTGCTGATCCCCCCGCGGATGGCCCCTCGCGCCCGCGCGGCGCTCATCCAGGCCGGCTGGATCTTCAGTCCGGACAACGGGGTGCTGTGGCGCTTCTCCCGGGCCGCGGCGTTCGATCGCGAGGGCTTCCGGCTCGACCTCCATTGGGGACTCCATGCCGCTCACCTCCCGGCGTGGAGCCTTCGATCGTTGGAGCGTCGTCTGTGGGAGGGCGCCCGGATCGGCCCCAGCGGGATGCGTGAGCCCGATGCCGAGTCCCTCGTCGTGTTCCTGGCGGTTCACGTCGTGGGTCGCGGCTCGAACGTGCCGACTTAGAGCGGGGACGGTTTTCTATGGCTCCGCCGCACTGGTCGCCGACTGGTCCGCCGTGTGGCCATCGCACGGGAGGCGAGGGTCGAGGGCGCTGTGCGCGCGGCGCTCGACGGCCGGCATGCCGGAGCTGTGCCGATCCTGGATGGTGCGTGGGGAAGGGCCGTTTCGGCCGCCGCCTGGGGTGGGACGGGCAGCTTCATCCCGGCGGGCCTCCGCGCGCGCGTTCGTGGGTGGGTGGCGCCGGCGCGCCGAGCGTTTGAGGCGCGGCTTGTAGGGTTCGCCGGTCGGGGTCGGTGGCGACGACGGGGGAGGGGTGGATGGATCGTCCGATACCAGGCACCGCGTGACGTGTTGCGGGCCGAGGTGGACGGTGAGGAGGTCCTGCTCGAACCCGCGGACGGGGGTCTGTCGCCTCGTCAACCGGACCCGGCGGGCGCTGCTCGCATTCATGGAGGAGGGGCGCTCCCTCGAGGAGTCGGTCGCGCAGGTGGCGACCAACTGGGCGAGGAGCCCCAGCGGGTCGAGGCAGATGCGGCTCTGTTCATCGCGGCGATGCGCGAGCGGGAGCTCCTCGAGGAACTCGAGTGAGGCGATGAGCGGCATCGTCGGCCTCTCCGACCCAGAGGCGTCGACCTGCCATCGGTCGAGCGTGCGGTGCAGAAGGGTCCCTCATCCGGCGGCTCGACGTCATTTTCGAGAGATCGACCATTAGAGATCGTGGGTGCCCTCGGGGAGGGAGGCATCGTCGCCACGGCTGACCGCGTCTGTGTGAGCGACGCGCGCGTCGACGCGATCCTCGATCCGGCGCTCGGCCACCGGATCTCGCGTGACGACCTGGATCCGCTCGGCGAGGTCCTGTCGTCGCACGGTCCGGCAGGGCTCTCAGGCGTGGCGGGGAGCTTCGCGATCGGACGCATCGATCGTTCAACGAGACCCTGCGCGCTTGCTCGCGACGCGTTCGGGCTTCGCCCCTCTATGGGCGGTGCGCGATGGTCGGTGGGGGTTCGCATCCGATGTCGAGGCGTTGATCGGGTTCGGGCTTGCCGACAGCTCGTGGCGGGTGACGCGGTTGAGCTGGTTGCTGTTCGAGCGAGGGGAGCCGGGGAGCGCACCGTGTACGCGGGTGTCCGGCGTGTGGTGTCGGGTCGCTGGGTCCAGATATCCGCGCGCGGAGGTGCGCCGCGGGCGCTGGTTCCACCCGCGGACGAACGAGCCCATGGCGCGAATCGTTCCCTGGCCGAGCCAGCGAGCGGACGAAGAACGCCGCCGTCTCCGCCGTCGCGGATCGTGCCCGTGGGGGTCGCGTGGCTCTCTTCCCTTTCGAGCAGGACAGGGACTCCTCCGCCGTCGCGGTCGCGCTCGCCGAGGCGGGCATCAAGGCGACGTGCCTCACGTACGAGTTCGACCTGCCGAGCGTGTATTCCGAGGCTCCTGGGGCGCGCGAACTGGCGCGATCCTGGGCGTGACTGGCGACGGGTGCCGGTGCAGGTCGGCGTGCCTCCTGCGCGGGCATCGGAGTTGGCTCGGCTGGTCGGGAAGCCGGTGAACGGTGTCGGTGCAACCAAGCTGGCGATGTACGACGCGGTCCGGGCTCTCGAGCCCGATGTCGTGATGTCGGGGGAGGGCGGGGACCTCCTGTTCTCTGCGTTCCCCATTCGGCATCCTCGACCTCATGCTGCGGGGCGAGATGCAGGCCGCGATGCAGGCGGCCCGCGCCTTCGAAGTCGCGAGTCGACCTGCGGCTACCCATTCGTCGCGAAGGTCCTGCTCCGGGGGGCTGGCCCCTCGCGCGGAGTCCTGGCGATGCGGGAACGGCGACGTCAGCGGGCACCGTGGCTCATCCCCCCCGGTCGCGTCAGGGTCAGGTCTGACCCGAACAGAATCCGGATGCCTCGCCACCTCGTAGCGAGACCGATGCGACCGAAGCGCCGCAGCAGCTCTGTCCGACTGCCGGGGCGACGATCAGCTTGGCCCATCCGTCGATCTACGGGTGGTCGACGTTGCGCTGCGCTTCCCCGTCGAGCTCCAGCTGCCCTACCCGGCGCCGAAGCAGGTGCTCGACGAAGCGCTCCTTGGAGAGCGTGGCCACGGGCTCGTGAAGGCATCTCTGGCCGACTACATCGGAACGCTGCTCCCTGTGTACCGGGCACACTTCCGCGCTGCGTACGGAGAAGGTAGTCTTGGAGTCCAACAGGGCCTCGTGCGCCCCGTCGGATCAGCGGCTCCGGAGAAACTCGCTGGAGCTGGGAGTCCGCGGACCTCGCGGGCTTGGAGATGTGGCTGCGCTGGCTGGAGGAGCAGGATGAACGCTGAGACGTCCGAGTACGAGCCGCCGTCCCGTCGTTGATCTCGGTTCCCTCGTGGAGATCACGGCGGGGAGCGGCACCGGCCGTCGCGACATCGCCAACGACGGGAACGGCAAGACGTAGGTCGGGACCGTTCCGATACCCACGTTCTTGAGCCCGGGTCAGATCCTGGGGTTTGGCGTGTCGGTCTTCGGGCTCCCGGGCGAGTGGCCTTCCGCCGCCGGGCCCTCGTCCTTCCGGCTCGGTTGGTCGGTCCTCCACGAGGAACTCGAAACGGCCCGGACGAGCCATGGTGGGTCGAGCGCGGCGACGGGTTGACGATCCGCTTCCTCGATCGAGGGCGAATACCGGGTCGGCACCATTCCGGAGCCATCGGTGCGTGTCCATGGGCCCGGCGAATACCCGGCACGCGGCATTGTCGTTCGTGCTGGCCGTGCTGCCGCTCTCGCTGCCACTCTCGGACTCGAGCCGTTCCATGGATCTGCGGTCGGTGCCCGACGGGTCGGCCCTGCTGGTGACGGGCTTCCCGGAGGCGGGCAAGTCAACAACCACTGCGGCGCTCAGGGCCGCGGGGATGCGCTTCCTCGCCGACGATGCATGCACAATGACCGAGCGGGCGGCTCTGGCCCGGACCCCTCTGTTCTCGGCGCGCCAGCCTCCACGCGGGCGACACCGAGTTCGCCAAGTACGACGGCGAGTCGGTCGTCGCGATCCGGGACCACGACACGTCGCCGCGCGCGGTCCGGGCGACGGTCGTGCTTCATGGAATCGAGCGACGGTGGTCTGACGATCCGGAGCCTCCCGGGGGAGGGAGGCGATCGCGACGGTGCTGGAGCAGATCCGATCGCCCTGGGTGATGCCCGAGCGCCGTCGGGAGCCGCAGTTCCACGCAGCCGCGTGGCTGTCCCGCCATCCCGTCGGGGTCGTCAAGTATCGGAAGGGTATCCACCGCCGGTGCGTCAGGTCGCCGGAGCCATCATGCGGTGGGCAAGATGTTGGCTGAGCTGGGATACTGGCCGACCGATTCGCGTTCGATGAGGAGGGATCGCTGAGGTCACTGCGTGCGGTGCCTGAACTCGTGGTGGAACACCCGCGCGCGAACCTCTCGGCGTCCTTCCGCGAGATCTGGGTGCTCCGCGAGACGATCCGGGCCTTCGCCGAGCGCGACATCCCCAGGGTGAAGTCCAAGCAGGCGGTCCTGGGCATCGCGTGGGCCATGATCCAGCAGCTGTTCTTCATGGGAATCTCACCCTGACGCTCGGCCGGTTGGCCGACGTGCAGGGCGGCGGCGGCGTCTCCTGCGCGGCGTCGCTCTCGGCCCTGGTGCCGTGGACCTTCCTGTCGAACACGACGTCGTTCGGGGCGAACTCCGGGATCATCCGGATGCCGCGATGGTCAACATGGTGTACTTCCCCCGCGAGGTGCCCGTGCTGGGCGCCGTCGGGTCCACGTCGGTCAACTTCGGATCGGCCTGGTGCTGTTCTTCCTGATCGGACCGTTCATCGGCGCGCATCACAGCCTGGTCGCCTGGCGCCGTTCCTGTTCGCGCTGCTGGCGCTGCTGGCCGCGGCCGTGGCGACTCCTCTGGCCGCGATGAACGTCTACTACCGCGATTTCCGGTTCGCGCTGCCGTTCGCGATCCAGCTTTGGCTGTTCGCCTCGCCGGTGGCCTATCCGATCGAGGGGACGATCCCCGAGCAATGGCAGATCGCGTACTGCGCCTCGAACCGAGCAGGAGCCGGCATCCTCGAACTCGTCAGCAACGTGCTCGCCCGGGGCGTCGCACCGACCCGGTGTTCCTGGGCGTGAGTACGGCGAGCGCCCTCGTGATCGGGGTGCTCGGCTACTACCTGTTCAAGCGGCTCGAACCGAATTTCGCGGACGTGATCTGACGATGGCCCTCGCTACCGTGGTCGTACTGAACTGGAACGGCGAACGACGTTTGGAAGCCTGCCTACGGTCTCTCCAAGACCAGGAATCCGAGGCCTGGGAGTCGTAGTTGCGGACGACGGGAGCCGCGACGGGTCCGAGGCCGTCGTTCGGAGCGGCGGGGGCGGGTTGGGTGCCACTATTCAGGAATCATGGGTTCGCGGCGGGCAACAACATTGGCGGCCGAGACTGGTCGAAGGGGATTTCCTCGTGTTCGTCAACGACGATATGCAGTTCCCCCTGACTTCGTCTGCAAACTCATTGAGCCGCTTCGTCAAGACCCAAACTGTCTTCCAAACGACACAGAGGCAGCGGGACTGGGGTGACGCTCGCGATGTCCACGTTGCCACGTACATTCGCCGATAGGGCCTTGGGAGCCGTTGACTGCACGATCCTTGCCGCTACTTTCATTCAAAGCAGGTTGCAGCGAGCGAGATTGTCCGCGTCTTCGAGCGTGCGCGGGCAATATAGCAGTCAGGCGATCGATGTTTCTTGCGCTCGGAGGTTTCGACTCTCGGCTTCCCGCCGGCTGGGAGGACACGGAGATCTGTTGGCGCGCATACTTAATGGGCTGGACCACGCTGCACGTGCCGGACGCTCTCTGCTGGCATCGCGTGGGTCGGTAGTCTGCCTCGCCGGAGGGCGCGAGTATGCGTCTTCGTGGCACATAGAGCGGCGACTTGTCGTTGACCAAGCATCTCCCCATCGAGCATGTGGTTCTCGCCTGGCTGGCAGAATGTGCATCCGCTCTCCGCGACCTGATCTGGTTGCGGCGCGGCAGGGGCGAAGAAAGGCTACGCATCTTGCTTGCGGCCGCTCGCCAGGTCCGAGCACTCATTGCCGAACGTCGCCGCATCTACGATCAGTTCGGGCACTCCCCCAAGGCAACACTTGCGCTGGATGCTGTCGCTTTCATTCTGGGCCGAACGCACCGGGTCCCCCAGTTCCGGCGGTCGCTTGTGACGTACGCCGTCAG
>CAVVOG010000002.1:0-170668 GCA_963749895.1 uncultured Actinomycetes bacterium
GACCGTCGCGGCGTCGTCATCGGCATCGAGGAGTGGCGGAAGGAACGGTTCGCTGGATGTCACCAGCCAAGAGAGCGCCGTTCCGGCGCGTCGTGCAAGTGCGTCACGGACGCTGGCGGCAGCCGTGTCGATGCCATCACAGATCGCGAGATCGACGTCTTGCTACTGAGACGTGTGAACTCCTCAGGCGTCGGGGTCGGCGACACAAAGACGTACTCGAGTCCAGTTACGCTGGCTGCAGCGGCAAGCGCAGAGCAGAGCCTGGTCTTGCCCACGCCTTCCGCGCCCTGGACCAGCATTCGGATCGGCGACTGATTGTCCTGCGCGATCGACTCCATGGCTTCGCACACGGCACGTACCTCTGCGGAACAGAGGACGACGAATATCGGCGAGCTCGGGCGGGCCGAAACTTATGATGTCACCGGTCATGGCGAGTGTCCCGGCCGCTGCTCCGTGATTCCTCGCTGCCGCCTCGCCACGGCGTGAGAGGTTCGATATTCAGACCCGAGAGAGAAGCCGAGCTCCTCGCCGACCCTCGGCTCTCCGCCCTCGAACCGATAGAAGCGAGGGAAGAGTATCTCCGTCTGAAGCGTGGCTGAGTATGCGATCGTCGCGTCCGCATCTCGCCGGCGCACAATCCTCGAAACATCTAGGTCGGTCGTCTTCTTGCGTAACTACCGCGAGGGCGCCGACACGGCGGCGTTGCCCGTCGTTACAGGCTCCATTTCGCGCAGCTCGTCGATGGCTCAGCGGTACTCCCCGAGTTCCAGAAGCGTCCACGCGTGGCAGAAGCGAAGGTACGGGTTGAACTCGTTGCCGGGGAACCGGAGGCGGGCGTCGAGGATCCGGCGCCACCGTACCCACTCCGACTGCGAACAGGCTGCAAGGATCGGAGTCTCTTCCGTCAGGGTCGTTCGGCGGGAGGTTGGCAACCGTCCAGAGCCGGTGCATCAGCCTCGTCGCCTCATCGCTGGCGAAGGCAGGCGGCCCGTACGCCTCCAGCCGATCCAGCGCCTCCCGAGGCGGCCATCTTCGAAATGAGCGCGCCCGACGGGTCGAAGGCCGTGTCCCTGAGCAGGAGGCAGATAACCGCGTAGTTTCCCTTCTCGCGCATCCGCTCGGCGAGCGCCTCACTGACTGCGTGGTCTTACGAAGGTCAGCGAGCTCCACCTGTCGTGTCTCGAAGCGCCCAACCTGGCTCTCTTCAATCGCTTCCTCTGACACCATGTCCGAGAGGACCGCATCCATCTGTGCGAGAAGGGAGACGCGATCTTCCTCGCTTAGCGCCGCCGTAAGGCGTTTCAGGATGTCTCGGTGCGCCCAGAAGGCGACGTCGATCGGGTAGTAGCTCCCGGCCGATGCTCCGGGATCGGCTGCTGTACTCACGCGCGTGCGTGAGCGCTTCGAAGATTGCATCCCGCGATTCGGGCGTCAGCGAGTCCCTGGCCGCATCAATCAGCGAGTTCAGCTTGTAGCCGTAGACCGCTGCCTGCGTGGTGTAGAGGTTCATCAGCTCGCCGTTCGAGCCGGTGTCGGCCGGCGGCGGCTGACCACATCCTCGGCCTGGCTGAGAATCCGCAGCGCCTCCTCGCACCGTTGCAGCCTTTCTTCGATGCTCGCGTCGCTCCGGTCCGCGAGCAGACGCAATGTGTTTGCCTCGAGCAGCATGAGACTGGTGATTGGTGAACCGTGCGTCTCGCGCACGCTTTGGAGCAGTTCAACCAGTACCTGACGGGGCCTCCGAGCCCTCGAACTCTCTCTCGGCAGGCCCCCGTGACCGACCGTCTGAACAAGCCGATAACGTAGTCCTGGTCGGGGTCTTCGCCCGGGTACGCGTCCGGATTCCACCCGATCCGGGCGACAAGTGGCGCTAGGAGATGGAGTTGTTCGGCCCTGTCGGGTAGCACGTTGCGGAGAGCGAGCTGCGCCAAGAAGGGATGTTGAGCCGTGCGGAGGCGTCGTGGTGCCCTCAGCGTCCACGACAATCTCCTGGAGAAGGGCTGTTCTTGAGAGCGCCTCACTGAAGATCGCATAGCTACGAACGAGGTCATCACCCGCCGCTCTCACAAGCAAGTCCAGCGGTATGGGTCGATCTAGCTGTGAACAGAAGAGGGCCAGATGAACGGCGCTCTGGAGCGCCGGACTGCGAAGAAATCGGCTTGGCTTCGTCTCGCTCTCGGGAGCGGCGAATTCGCCGAAGAGCTGCTCGCCTATCTCCTGAAGCTGCTGTTTCCACTTATCCGGGGGATTCTCAGAAGCGATGATCGTCGAGGCCTCGCCGAGCTCACGGAACAGGGCTTCGTACTCCATCGCGATTGCCGCCTGGATGTTGGCCCTCGTCTCCGGCAACAGTCTGTGAAGGAGCAACAAGAAATACCGTTCCTTAAGAAGCTCACGTGGGAGGCCCGACGTATCCAAGCCGCGCCTCTTGAGGTACGCCGAGAAGCGCTCAGCCTCACCCTCCGTCAGACTCGGTGCGAGCCATTGACCTTGGTAGTCATCGACCGGACTTGGCTCACCGCGTGATCGGGCAGGCTCATGGGCTGATCCGTCACCCCTCGTAACGGATCCGATCAACAGGGTTCGCCGTCCGACGGATACAAGGAACTCGTTCAGCTGTGTGTACTCGGCCCGCTCCAATCCGTCTGCGATGACGGCAACAGCCGGCGCGCCCTTACCCTCCATCAGTTGGCAGGCGCGCGCCACGGATTCGTAATGAACCCTGCCTGAAACCGTCGGAAGGTACAGGACCGTGTGGTTCAGTCGCTTCAGCTCATACGCAAGCCAGTGAAGCAGGCGCGTCTTCCCGGAGCCTGGGGCCCCTTCTAACAGGATGGGGAGATTCGTGGACCTCGTGGCGACGGAGGTTGCGCCTCGCGCGGTGTGACCTCGCGCCAGCAGCGATAACCCTTTCTCCACGTGCGCCAAGAGCCCGGGTGCGAGAGCACGCTCGAAGAGGAAGCCGCGAGCGATGCCACGCCAATCCGGCACCTTCTGTGCCGAACGCAGGAACTGCCGAAAGTCCAACCAACCCTCGGCCTCACTCCGTTCGTCCCCTGGCTCGAGGACGGAGTCGTCGAGCAGAACGCCCACCCTCGAGATCCCTCGCCACTCTGCGGCGGTCACGCGGACAGGCTCGACTGAACCGTCCCGGGACGTCATCGTGACGACCCGATCGGAGGGCGAGAGGACGGCGGTGCGCGCTTCCTTCAAGAAGCGCCACTCGGGCTGAGCAGACGCGTAGTTCAGCGCCGTCTTGAAGTCGTTGGGCCAGAGGACACATCGATCCCCCCAGCTCCTCTGCAATACGCTCCTCGGGGAGTCGCGCCTCGTCAGGTTGAAACCAGTGCACCGACCGCGGGCCGAGGGCGTCGGCGGCCATCGCCAGCGTCTCGAATGGGATCCAGTCGTCTTCGCCAAGTCCAACAACGCAGAGGATTCCCCCTGGGCCGACGAGGCGCGGCAGATCGCGAAGGACAGCGGGAGTCGAGAAGGTGCGCGCCCTTCTCAGCGTCGCCTGGTCCAGCGGAGGCAGGAATCGAGCGTCCACCTCGTCCACAGACCCGAAGAGACGAACGAAGGTCGGCGCGCTCGGAAGCGAACGCGACAAGGTTCGAGAACTGCTCTGTGTAGAGAACCTGCGTTCGCCTCGACGACCCGCCCATCTGAAGAAAGCTCTGGAGAGGGGCAGGGTCAATAGCGCTGCTAATCGCCATCGCCCACGGGTTCTCGGTGAGGGCGTTCAGACCCTCATCCGGCGCCGATTGCTCGTAGACGGGCCGAATCCCCGGCAACAGCTCGGGATCGCGCAACGGTTGCCATCTGGTCGGGGAGGCTTCCGGCCAGCGGCAGTGACAGGGCCGCTGCTACGTCTCGCGCAAGCTGGTCCGCCAACCCCGGGGTGTGCCTCTGCCCGATCAGCAGCAGTGCGCGGCCCGCGGTAATCCCCACCACAAGGTCACGAGCTCGATCAATCTGTTCTCTCGTAGGCATCGGGGCACAGGTTATGCGATTCAGCCCGCCCCCGACCCTCAATCTGGGCGCTCCATAGCTAGAGCATTTCTCACTCATGATTGAGCTGGTTGGCGATGGGCGGATGGTGACCCAGGGGCCGGCAACGCGGCTGGGACTGACGCACGGCTTGGGTGGTCGCGCCGCGCACTTCAGCTAACGGTACGACCCCCCAGCAGAGTGACGCGCCCTCGATCTCATCCTGGACCGTCCGGTCTCGTCCGGCTCGGGCTACTGCAGGTGAGCCGGCCAAGCTGCGCGATCTCCCCGAGAACGATCTCGTCACAACCCAGGCACAGGACCCCGTAGGATCGAGAGCGTGGACAGGCTTCCCGGAAATCCGCATTCGATATTGGCGGTCCCGCAATCTCGGATGGGTACCGGGGCAGGATCACCTGGAAGCGGGAAGGTCGCCAATCAGTCTGTGGTGCGTCATCAGGCGGAAAGCACGTCAGCCGAAGTCGAGCGACTCCACGCTCGGGATCGTCGCCGTCTCCATCCAATCGCGGATCGCGAGCGTCGCCTCCACGTCGCCTCGGTTGTACTCGAGCAGCCACTCCCGAGCCCGTTCGCGCTCCTCGGCGGACTCGGCGCCGACCGCCTCGTCGTACCGGAGCATCGACCCCGCGCCGCCTGGGTCATCCACGTCCCAGGTGAACCCGGCGAGCGGCGCCACCAGCTTCAGACCGATCGGGCCGCCGGTGATCAGCTGGGAGTCGACCACCTGCCACATGTCGACCCACTCCTCCGAGGCGATGAACGCGTCCACCTCGTCGAGCACGCCGGCGGTCGCACCGCACTCGCGCAGGAACCGGTTCTCCGCCATCGCGCTGTAGCAGTAGGCGCGGAACGTCCGGCCATCGGCGAGCGCCGTGGCACGCACGTCCATGAACCACGTCCAGAACCGCATGAAGTTGCGCGCCTGCTCCTCGGGGTCGAGCGGCTCCCACGTCGCGAACGCCTCGTACCGCCGCTCGTCTCCGTCGCTCAGCAGCGCCCCCCACAGGTACACGCCGTCCTCGACGTTCTCCATGTCCACGTCGATCTCGACGTCGCCGCGCGGGACCACGAGCGTCTCCACCCCGCGTCGGCGGTACACGGGTGCGGGGCCGAGCGCCGCGCGCGCCTGGTCGATCTGCTCGGGCAGGCTCGGCAACGGTGGGTACGCGGCGGTCGTCGGCGAGAGCGCCGCGACGTCCCCCACGGTGATCACCCCGGCGGCGTCGAGCGCGTCCAGCTGCGCCCGGCGACGCGCCATCCCCTCGACCTCTCGCACGGGCGTCTCGGCGGGCAGGCCGTCGCACTTCGCGATCAGGTCGGCGACGTCCACCTTGTTCGCCCGCAGCTGCGCCGTGCGCACGTCGAGCGCCGCGAGGTCCGCACGCTCGGTCACGCCGAGGTCGCGGTGCATCTTCCACTCGCGCCACCCCACGCGCGGCACCAGGCTCACGTCGCCCGAGCCGGCCTCCAGGAGCGCGCGGCAGTGGTCCCACCAGGGGCACTCGCCGCACTCCGAGATCCGGACCGGCACCAGCAGCGGCTCGATCGACGGATCGGCGAGGTGCTGCTGCGCGACCGCGATGATGTCGAGCCGGAAGTCGAACTCGAAGTCGTAGACCTCCATCGTCGAGCGCATCTTCTGCGTGCCGGACGAGGAGGGCGTGCGCCACACGGGCGCGTCCAGGTCGTACCAGGTGACCGTGCGCTCGGTGCCGATGATCGCGCCGGAGCGCCCGTCGGCGGCGGCGAGCCCCGCGGCCTCGAGCATCCGCTGGTAGTGGGCGAGCTGCAGCAGGTCGCTCCGGCGCTTGTGGTTCACGTGGTCGGCGTCGTCGCGTGCTCGCTCCCTCGCGACGTCGGCGAGCTCGGCCCACAGGGCCGGGGCGTCCTTCGGGCTCGCCGGTCGGAGCGTGCCGTGGTGCTTCACGTCGACGGCGCGGTAGCCGCCGCCCTCGGCCGCGACGAGCACGTCGGGCTCGCCCGCGCGTCTGCTGGCAAGGTCCGTCGGCAAGCGGCCGGCCAGGATCAGCGGCACGCCGGCCCGCATCGCCTCGGCGGTCGCGGTCTCCCGGTCGGCGGCGTGGCCACGCTCGATCCGGACGGTCTGGGGGTGCAGCCGCTCGAGCTCCGCGAACACCTCCGCCTCGAAGTCGATCCCGCGCTGGAACCGGCGCAGCAGCACCGGCGACGGCGGGATGGGCTCGGCGGGCCGGATCGTGTCGTTCTGCGCGCGCACCGGGCACTGCTTGGCGACGTACCCGCCCTGCGGCGGCACCGAGGACACGTCGTAGCGGGTGGTCACTCCACGCTCCCCTCGCAGACGGGCAGTCCGCACGGCACGCTACGACCCGTTGCCGATGCGTTCAACGCCGCACGGCCATCACTTCGGCCCGATCGCCTCACCACACACGCGGCACTCCCACGGTTCCACGCTGCCGAGCGTCTTCACGGTCCGCGAGGCGTACAGGAACGGCCCAGGGGCGACGCGGAAGACCAGCGTCCCGCCCGCCTCGCCGATCTTCGCGCAGAACGTGAAGTACCAGGACGCGGGTCCGAGATGCTCCGCGAGTGGGCCCGGCAGGTCCCCCGCGTGCCACCCGAGGTCGCAGAGGGCGCGGGGATCGCCGGAGTCGAGCGCCGCACGGGCCGCAAGCTCCTGGTCGCGGTACTCGCGCAGGTTCTTCTCGGCGAAGTCCCTGCCGCCGCCGATCGAGATGATCGTCTCGCCGTCACGACGAAGCACGAAGTTCCTCTCGTCGATCTGATCCAACGTGTACTCGGGCATGTCGCCACCCCTTTCGAGGCGGACACCCGATCGGCCGGACACTTGGTTGCCACGCTCGTGGCCACATCCCCGCTCGAGAGCGGGAGGCACCTTGGGTGTCCACCCAGGTTGCCGGGCCCGACGGGATGCCGAGCCACTCCAGATGCTCAAGATGAGGATACGGACTGCCACCGACACGTCGGCGAGTCGCCTCTAGGTGTAGTCCCTGGGGGCCGATCCGAAGCTCAGTTGGGACTCGACCGCGTGTGACACATACGGTCGCCGAGCTCGTCGCGATCATGTTTGCCGTCCGGTCCGGCCCGTCCTAGAGGCGCCCTGTGGCCCTCGCCCACCGCTGTATCTCCGGCCTGAGCCAGAGAAGCGTCTTTCCGTTCGCAAGCCGGACGATAGGTCGCGGCATCTCCGGGTAACGACGCTGGTAGGTACTCACGCTGTTGGGATGGCTAAGGCCGAGCAGCCCAGCGACGCCATGAGCGTCGATCAGGTCCTCAGTGTTCACGCGCGGGCTCACACCGTGAGGGTAGACGTTCGGGTCTTCGCCAGGTAGTCTTGATTCGTAGACACCTCTGCCGACGCCCCGGCGGTGCGGGAACACCCCGGGGCCGGCCGGAACCTGACATAGGAGGTCCCGACATGATGAGCGTAGCCTCCCCCGGGCTCGCCGACGCGACCCCGCGGACACCGACCCTCGCCGCATGGTCGGCCGAGTGGCTCGGCTTCTCCGTCCACCTGAAACCCAAGACGCAGATCGGCTACGAGAGCCTCCTGCGGACGCGCATCCTCCCGACGTTCGGAACGTGCGAGCTCGACGCGATCGACGGGCTGGCGATCCGGCGGTGGGTCGCCGAGATGCACGCCGAGGGCCTGAGCGCCTCCCGCATCAGGCAGAGCTACCGCCTCCTCCGTCAGATCCTCGCGTCGGCGGTCGACTGCGGCCTGCTCGAGCGCGACCCGAGCCGCGGCGTGAAGATGCCGCGCGACGTGCGGCACGAGATGTCGTGCCTCACCGCCGAGGAGGTCGAGCGTCTCGCCGACGCCGTGCCCGCCCGCTACCGACCGCTGATCCACGTGCTCGCCTACGGCGGCCTCCGCTGGGGCGAGGCGACCGCGCTCCGCCGGCACCGGTGCGACCTCGACGCCGGCCGGCTGATCGTCGCCGAGTCGCTCGCGGACGTGAACGGGCGCGCCGTGTTCGGGATGACGAAGACCTACCGCGTGCGCAAGACGCGGCTCCCCGACTTCCTCGTCGAGGAGCTCCGCACGCACCTCGAGACGGTGGACGCCGCACCCGACGCCCTGCTGTTCACCGCGCCGAAGGGCGGGCCGCTCCGGATCGCGAACTTCCGCCAGCGCGTGTGGTGGCCGGCGCTCGACGCGGCCGGCCTCCCCCGGTCGACCCGGATCCACGACCTGCGCCACACGTGCGCGAGCCTGCTGATCCGCCAGGGCGTCCACCCGAAGGCGATCCAGCACCACCTCGGCCACTCGAGCATCAAGATCACGATGGACCGCTACGGCCACCTGCTCCCCGACCAATACGACGACCTCGCCTCGAGGCTCGACCTAGTGCACGCGGACCTCGTCGGCCCCGGCCAGCTGTAGTCCCCTCTGACCCGCGTCCGCGGACATGCGGCCAGACATGCGGTCAACCTCGCTCGTGTCTCCTCAAGATGCCGCGTCGCCGTCGCAAGCCGTCGAGACGGGACCCGACAAGGACATGCGGGTGTCTGTGGATTGGGCGACGGCCCCCGAGAATCGTCCCGACCTTCCTGCCGGAAGTAACCGCTCGCGGCCGATTCAAAGCCTAGAGAACACAAACCGCGAGGGGGTAGGTCTTGTCGTCAGCACGGGAGCACGGCCACACCGACGAAGGCGCCGACCGGGAGGGCGGGAGGGCAGGGCCAACATTGCGCCAACGAGAGGTCCTCGACGCATACCTGGCAATGCCCGTGGCGAGGAGAGTTGCCGACGCGACGGGGATGAGCGAGCGCAACGTTCGCCGACTCGTCGCGCAGTTCGCCGACTACCTGGAGGGTCGTCGACGGGCGAGGGATGCGGAGCGGCTCGAACGTGAGGCTGCTCGGCGCACCCTGATCGAGGACCTCTTGGACAACACCCTCAGCGACGACCTGCGGCGTCTCGACGAACTGACCAGGAGTACGGACGAGGGCGTCGCGCTGCGTGCGCTGAAGACCAAACTCGACCTCGCGACCAGTCCTGGCTCCAGGGTCAGCCGCCCGCGCGAGCCCCTTGACGACTACCTGGCAGACCTCGAGCGATCGACGTCCGACCGGTTCGACGGCCTCGACATCAAAGGGGAGCGGACTTGAGCTCAATGGTCGATGGCTCGACCGTTTTCGTCGCGGCGGTGGGCGCCGTCCACCGTGTCATCGACGTGGCCCAGCGAGAAGGAGCTGCCGCGGGCCTCCCGATGCTCGCTGACCGACTCGACACATTGCGCCGGCCGCGCGCTGAACCTGGCCCCCGCGGGGGGCTGAGCGCCATGATCGAGCAAGTCCACTCGGCCATGATCTCGGTGATGGCCACATCTCTTCGCCATGAGGCCGCGGGGATCCTGGTCGAGCGCTTGCGGGACACCTCGACCGTGGGCGAATTCGCCGACGACCCGTGGGCGCCTCTTGATCCGGGCGCCTCGGCCGCTCGGATGGACGCCGTCCGTTCGCGGATGCTTGTCGCGTCACGCTCGGCGTTGCGCGCCTGTCAGCATTTCCGGGAAACGGGGCGACCCGGCTACCTAAGGGACGCAGTGAAGATCCTCGAGTCCGCGAGTCTGTCCGAGATGCGGATCTCCGGATCGCGCCTCACCCCCGCCAGCTGCGACGAGGAGTTCGCAAGGCTCGGGGAAGCCCTTGATCAGTCGATCCCACCCTGTGCCTGGGCCTTCCTCGCCAAGGTGCTGCGTGACGAGGCCGCAGCTGCCTGCAGGGCGTCGGATCTGCGGATCGGGCCGAAGCTCAAGGCGCGTTTCGACGCATGGTTCACGCGTGGCGCGTGGGATATCGATCTCGAGTCGGTGCCGATGGTGACTGGGAAGTGGTTCGTCGGACCGGTCCAGGACGTTTGCGATTCGGCGCTCGAACGCGAGCACGAATCGAGGAGGGCCGAGGCAGCCCGGCGCGCCGAGCAGACGCGCCGATTCGATGAGTGGACGGCTCTGCGCGCCGCAGACAGCGCGGAAGACGACTCACGAGTTCCTGCCGAGGACACGGCAGGCGAGGAGGAGGCCACCGATGAGGGACTTGCGGACTCAGTACGGCGGGCCGACGGCTACGTCCTCGTGAACCTCCCTCAGGGCCCGGAGTACCTCCACCCCGCAATGGCGGAAGCGGTCCTTGCCAATCTCGAGCGGGACGCGCGTATCGAGCGGCAGCAGCGGGAGTATGAGGAGGTGCGGCGCGAGTACTACAGGAAGATCGGGAGACCCTACGAGCCACCACCCGTGCGCTACCACGGAGTCGATTAGGGGGGACAAATCCGGCCAAATCCGGACATCGGGATCGACGAGGTCCTCACGACACACGGCTAGGACTGGACCGCGCATCGAGCAGAGCTGGCCGACCGCACCGGGGACTACACGTTCCGTGCGGAGACGTGTACCCTCGGTGTCATGGGCACCCAACGCCTGAACATCTCCCTGGACGAGGAGCGTGCCGAGAAGCTCGCACGGCTCGCCACACGTGCGCACGTGAACGAAGGAACGCTCGCCCGATCGCTCCTGTCGGCCGCGATCGACGATGCCGATCCCGACGTCGACACGGTCGTCGGGGTGCTCGACGGCATCGATGGCGCGTGGGAGCGGGCGCGGCTCGCACGCGAACAGGCTTCCTCGGGCGAGACGGTCGAACTCCGCGAGCTCTGAGCCGTGACCCGGGTCGAGGTCACGCGCGTTGCCCTCGAGGACCTCGATCGGTTGATCGCCGTCCTCACGCTGCCGGCCGATGCCCGGTCCAGGGTCAGGGCGAGCCTCGAACCCCTCGCGCGGATCCCGCGCCTGGGACCCGAGCTGACGGGGCGATGGCAGGGACTCCGATCCATCCTCGGCCCGTGGCGATGGATGCTCATCGTCTACGAGTACGACGAGGCCGATGACCGGATCGTGATCCTGACGATCCACGATGCCCGGTCGTCCTCCGCGGTGACCGGCGGCTGACGCGTCGGCGCGAACCCCAAGGCTGACCGGCGGAAGATCGCTCGACCGACGGACGGCTCAACTCCGTCTGAGCCATGACGCACGGGGCCGGGCAGGACCGCGTGTTCGTCGATGGATAGGGGTCCACCAGCCGTTCACGGCAGAGCATGGGCCTCAGCCCACCACCTGATACAGGCGCCAACGGTCGGGGACGCCCTTCAGCTCGTGCTCACCGGCGTCGTCGAAGGTGAGGCCGGAGCCCGCGACGAGGTCCTTGACCGTCTGGGACACGAGCACCTGCGACGGTCCGGCCTTCGCACCGACCCTGGCCCCGATCGCGACCCCCAGCCTTGCCCGTGGCCGACAGCAGCATGAGGCACCCGATGCCCACGAGGGCGATGATCGCGCGAGCGGTCCCTTGCTGGCGTTCGCCTACCGGGGCTGAACCTCGCGACGTGAGGGCACCTACGACGACGGCAGGTCTTGACCTTCGAGCCTGAACGCGGTGAGACCGCCCGGCCATAGCTCGACGAAGACCCTCTCGCGCGCGACGGCGGCCGGTCCTGCCAAGTTGGAGCGCCCGCGGCCACCCGACCAGGCGATCGGCTCCCCGCTAGCCCGGTCGATCGCGATGAGCCCACCGAGATGACCCTTCCTTCCCTGGCACGGCACGAGGACCACGTCGCCGGCAACCGTGGGTGCGGCACCGCACGAGTCGACGTCGAGGTCCGTCCGCCATACGATCGTGCCGTTTCGAGCCTGGATGGCCAGCACCTCTCCCGCCCCTGTGCCCACGTAGACGATCGCTCCGTTAGCGGTTGGCGGCCCCGGCTCGTGCAGGCGGACCTTCCACAGCGCCGCGCCATCCTCGATCGCGAACGCCCGGAGATTCCCTCCTCCCGACCGGTACGTCGCTACGAACGCCCTGCCCTGCGCTGCTGCTGCGCCGTCGACGGTCTGCCCGCCGACCCTGACGCCCCAACGGAGCTCACCGGTGCGGAGTTCGAGCGCGCGGAGACCCCCGGAGACTGGGACCACGGCCACGTCTCCCTGGGTCGCCCCCGACCTGAACGGCGAGCCCTCGTAGTGCGTCCAGAGCACACTGCCGTCCTGCGCACTCAGACCCACGAGCGTGGCGCCAGGGCCTCCACCACTCGTACCCAGCACGACACCCTGCGACACGAGCGGCGCGAATTCCATCGTCGTCCCTCCGCCGGGCAACAACGTGCGCCAGAGCTCAGAGCCGTTGCCGGCATCCAGGGCGCAGAGGAAGGCCCGCGTCGAGCCGTCAGGGGAAAGCTCGTTCCCGAGCACGAAGATCCGATCGTAGGTCCATCGTCCGGCCAGCCCCGAGGCGCCGTCAGCCCCGCGCCAGCTCCAACCAGGGGTGCCGTCCACGAGAGCGAAGGACCTCACGCCCTCTTCTCCAGCCTGCCCAACGATCGTGACGACGCGTGATCCGAGCACCACCGGGCGGACAGGGTCGGCCCAGCCTCCAGTCCGCTGCGTCCATTCTGGGACCAAGACGGGAAGCGGTGGGGGTGTGGGGGTGGGCACGATGGTCGGCTCGTGCCCAGGCTCGGTCCCGTCAGGGGCCCACGCGTGGGTAGGCGAAGCGTCCGCGGACGTTGCTGACGGCTCCTCACGGCCGAGGCCACATGCGGCCGATGCGACCAGCACGACCGCGAGTACGGCCACGGCCGAGACGTTACCCCGTCGTTGCATCATCAGCGGCCTCACGTGCGTCCGTTGGCAGTGTCCCGTGCCCTCCCGACGTGGTCATAGGGTCCAACGTCCACCGAAGATCGAGCCCGCTCGCCCTTCGGCTGCAGCCCCGTCAGCCACGACGGATCGCGCCCGACGAATCCGAGGGACACGGTCGTGATCCTGACGAGCTACGGTGCGCGGTCGTCCTCTGCGGTGGCGGGCGACTGAGGTGTCGGCGCCAACCGCGGGCTCGCCAAACGGGTCGCTCGACCGACACACGAGTGATGTTGGGACCCCGCGTCGGACACCGAGCATCGGCGCGCACACCAGTGCACCCTCGGGACGTCGGCGCCCGCCTGGCGACGGTCGAGCTGGGTGAGGAGTGAACCCGACGGCGCAGCGAAGGTGTCACGAGAGGTGATGCACGATGATCGCCCAGCCCGACGGATACCTCCAGATCGAGGGCTGGGTGATCGCGGCGTTCCTGGGGATGGCCGCGTTCGCGTTCGGGCTCGTGCTGGCGCTCGTGGCCCTCTCGTTGCGCTCCCGGTCGGGGCGTGGACGACCAGGCTTCGCGGTCATCGTGGTCACGTGTGCCGTCGTGAGCATGATCGGCGGGGTCGGCATGATCGGGAAGACCGAGCATCACGACTTGCTCGACTGCACGGGGCCGAGTGAACCCTTGGACGAGTGTCCGAAGAGTGAAGACTCATACACGCCACAAGGCGTGCTCGCGATCACCTTCGGGCTCGGGTTGGCGGCGCTCGGCGTCCAGCTCGTACGCGAGCCACCCGAGGCAAAGGCGAAGGACCCGGATGCTCACCGATCCCGCGCCGCCACATGAGCACGTCAGTGCTGAGGGGCGGGACAGGACATCCGAGGGCGATGGGTCCTGGCCGTCATGGGTCCTCACCCCATGGAGGTCTTCCCTCCCCTCGAGCGCCCCGACGGGATCGGGACGCGAGGGCCCGGCGCTCATCGCCGCCAGCGCTCGAGGCGATCCCCGGAAGCGACGAACAGCGCTCCGGGGGTTGTCGCGACCGCCGCGACCATGCCCGTCCGCGGCCGCTCTCGGATGAGCGTCCCGTCCCGGGCGTACCGTCGCACCACGCTCGAGGGGTGATGGGGGCGGTCGCGGACGGCCGCGACGTACACGGCCCCCCACGGCGCGATCGAGACCGACGTCACCTCGCGGGTCGGCGTCCGATCGCCCCAGCGGTGGGACCAGAGTCGGTTCCCCCGCGTGTCGAACGCGCCGACCCAGGCGCGCGAGCGGAACGCGGGCACGTACGCGAGGGTCGGCGGTTGCCCGTCGACGTAGCCGCCGACCACCACGAGTCCCGGCCGCACAGCGACCGAAACGGCGTCGTCGCGGTCCGCGCGCCCTGGGTCGCGGAACGTCCGGCTCCACCGGACGGCACCCGCGCGCGACAGCTGCTGGATCAGCAGATCCTCGTCGGACGGTGGATCGGTCAGATCGTCACGGTGCGTGCGGTCGACGTGGCCGACCGCGTACACGAGCCCGTTGGGACCGATCGCGACGTCGCCGACCCCGTCGAACGTCCCGGAGATGCCGGGAGCCTCGAAGTCCCGTCGCCACTCGAGCCCACCGGCGGCGTCGAAGGCCCACACCTGACCGTCGTGGAAGATCCCGCCGTAGTTCGACGACGCGTAGAAGTTGATGGCCGCGACCACGCCGCGCCTGTCGGCCGCGAGCCCGGAGATCTCACCGCCGATCGCCTGCGGCGGCAGCGGGATCCGCACCTTCCACCGCAGCGCTCCCGACGACGAGTGGCGGCGGATCACCGCGTAGACGGGTGGCGACAGGTCGTGCTTCCTGATCCGGTGGCTCGATCCTGCCACGTACGCGCCGCCACCCGGCGCCGCGACCACCGCAGTCCCTCTCGCAGAGAAGGACAACCCCGGACGCCAGGTGCGCCAGATCAGCCTGCCGGCGGGGCCGTACCTCGCGGCGACCATGCGCCCGCCTTCGTCCGTCAACCTCGTGCCGGCGATGTACACGCTCCCGTCCTCGGCCGCGTCGATCGAGGCGACCGACGCCCGCGTCTCGCGCCACCAGACGACGCCGTCGCCCGCGGCGACCGGCGTGGCTCCCCACACGGCTGCGGATATGAACACCACGCCGACGGAAACGATCCGGGTCCAGCGCATCTCCCGCATGTCCGCCCTCTCGGCCCACGGTAGTCCCGGCCTCCGCTGCGGCTAGGGCTAGGGGCCCCGGGCAGCCCAGGACCGATCGCAGGGAAGTGTCAGTACGAGGCAGGCTCACAGCCGATCAAGACGTCGCCCGCGTCCCATGCGATCAACGCGTCACGGCCCGGTCCACATCGCAGGACGTCCTTCGGGCGCCCATCGAGGGCGTCGAGTTCGTCCGACCCGATCCCACCCACGAGCAGATCGACGCGCCGGCAGAGATCGAACTCGGATTCGTAGCGCTGTGGCCGAGCGACCGCTCGATCGACTGATCGTCATGCCGATCCTCTCGGTGACGACTCGCGGTGCCCGGGGACCGTGTCTCGTGGCGCACCCACGCTGGCATCGATGGGGTCATCGAAGACACGCATGACCGGTGGTGGACCCCGGATCGACGGCCCGGCTGCGATGGCGGGGACCCCGTCATCGGTCGGAAGCGCCAACTGTGCCGCGAGCGTGTCGTTCCCGGTCGCTATCCTCGTAGGTGCATCGGGAGTGACCCGGCGGATCCGGGTCCGGCAACCTGGGACGGACGACCCAAGGTGCCTTCCTGCCTCGGCGGGGATGCGGCCCTCGGAAAGGGGGCAACGAAACGTCCGCGCGTTCGCGCTCCCGGGCCTGAGCACCAGGAGGTCCGCGATGTCGTTGATCCCGCTCGAACCCGAGACCGACCCGCTGTACGGCGACGTCCCGACTCCAGGATCTCCGCATGGTGCGTCCACTGCAAGGCGTTCGTCGCCGCACGCCGTCACCTGTTCCACGAGCACGGCATGATCGAGGGAGCAGCTGCTCGAGACCAGCTGCTCGGTGCTGCTTCGCTGGCACCTCGAGGCGCACGGCCTGCCGCTCCGTCAGCCGAGGTTGGAAAGGTCGTTCCCCTGGTCGCTCGTCGGCGGCGTCCACGCGCTCGAAGAGAAGGGAGCTCGAACATGAGCGACCCCCTCTACGGCGACCGCCCGATCGAGGATCTGCGGATGCCGCTCCCCGCCAAAGCCCTCATCCAAGCGCGACGCCATCTGGTCCACGACCACGGGCTGCATCCGGCGTCGTGGAGCTCGCTCCGCGTGCTCGAGCTGCACCTGCGGGCGCACGGGCTGAGCCCCGGCGCCGCGGGCGGCCATGCGGTGCCCTTCGCGATGGTCGGGCACGTCCACGACGCGGTAGCCAGACAGGAGGAGCGGCGGGCCTTCTTGGAGCGACACGAAGGGATCGGGCTCTGAGGACGTGCGCCGCTCGGTGCGGCAGCTCGACCAGGACGTCCTCGGCCGGCCACTCCTGGTCGTGGGAGGCCTCAGGACGAGGTCGGTGGCGGCACGAGGCGCCCTTCGGCATCCGGGTCGTTCGCACCTGCCGTGCCGCCGACCCCCCCGACTACGGTCGAGCCCGGGAGGTGGGAAGGATGAAGGCGTGGCGATGGGGAGCGCTCGTGGCGACGATGCTGCTCGTGTCGGCGGTCTCGGGAGCGACAGCGGCGACGTTGATCACCGGACGCGACGTGAAGGACGGGTCGCTCACCGGGAGGGACATCCGCGACGGGACGCTTGCGGGGCGGGAGATCAAGAACAAGAGCCTGGGTCTCGCCGACGTGTCCCGCAACGTGCGTCGGTCGATGGTCGTCCCGCGGATCCCGTCGGGGATGACCGTGACGGGCGAGGAGCTCTGGAGCTTCAGCGCCGACACGGCCTCGGAGTTCCGCATCACCGTTTCTCTGCCGGGAGATCCGGGCAGGGACCTGACCCACTCGAGGGTGAACTTCGCTGTTCACGCCTCCGTCGATGACGGCGACCCTGCGTGCGATGGCAACGTCGAGGAGCCGACCGCCCCACCCGGGAAGGTGTGCCTCTACCTGATCGGCTACACCACGGACGTCTCGTCCGTGGCAGGGGATGCCCAGGACGTGCTCACACGGAGCGGGTTCGTCGTCAGGTGGAACGACGACGCCTCGAACACCAGCTACACGTACCTCCACTTCTCCTGGGCCTACACGGCGCCCTGAATGCGGTTCGCTCGCTCGGTGCTGCGTACCTCCGAGGAGCCGGCTCCCGGCGACGGTCGATAGACCGCGCGCCCGCCTCCCCGTGGGCGACCGGCAGTTGGACGGGCCTGGACCCGGAGGTGCTCGTCCTGCTCTTCGTCCGGCTCGTGGTCGCCCTGGCCGGCATGCGCGTGTCCATCGACCCCGGGCGGCCCGGCGAGATCCCCTGGGGTCCCCCACTTCGCGCCATGAGTCCGACCGATCGCCCAGCGAAGAGGAGATCTGCATGATCTGTCGAGTCTCGACGGTTCTGGGCTGCGCCCTGGTCGCCACTTCCTATGGACACGGGGACTCCACGGGGGCAACATCGGCAGCGCATGGTCAGCCGCTTCTCCGAGATCGTCGTCGATTGCCACGAGCCGCGGCGGCTCGCCGAGTTCTGGTGCGCGGTGCTCGGCTACCGCGTGCTCGACGAGGAGGAAGGGGCGATCGAGATCGGGCCCCCGGACGTCTCGACCGAGGACGACTGGGCCGAGTGGGAGGCCCGGCTCCGCCGAGAGCCGACGCCCCCGACGATCGTGTTCATCGTCGTGCCCGAGGGCAAGACCGTGAAGAACCGGCTGCACATCGACGTGAGCCCGATCGACACGTCCCAGCCCGAGGAGGTCGAGCGGCTGCTCGCCCTCGGGGCGACGAGGGCCGACATCGGCCAGGGGGACGTGTCGTGGACCGTGCTGCGCGACCCCGAGGGCAACGAGTTCTGCGTCCTCCGGAGCCTGGCACCCTGACGATGAGCCTCACCGCCGCCGCCTCGGGCCCCGAACGACATCCGGACGACACACGCTGAGGAAAGCGATCGCGTGTTGGTCAGAGCCGATGTGGGGGCCACCTCCTCCCCTTCCGGCGACACGCGGTCCTCGAACCGCGATCCATCAGGTGCGGCAACGTGTCGAGTGACCGCCCACCGTGACCGGTGCGAAAGACCCTTGGCTCACCCGCGACCGGTGCAAGGCTGTGCACGGAGGGATCGGCGATGCGTCGGGTTCCTGTCACCGTGGCGCTCTTCCTGTCGGTGGCGTTGCTCGCGAGCTGTGGCGACGACGGCGAAGCTCCACCCGTGGCGGCCCCGACATCTGTGACGCCCTCGTCAACCACCGCGACCCACACCGCCGTGCCCCCCTCGAGCACCGCCACACCGACGCCGACGGCTTCGGAGCCGGAAGAGCCGACGGTCATGAGGATGCTTCGGGCGGACGGCCTGGGGCCGGCCCGGTTCGGCGAGCCGGTCGATGAGGCGCTGCCGGAACTGGTCGCGGTCCTCGGTGTGCATAGCGGTTCAGTGACACCGCTCCGGTGGCCCGAGGAGCGATCGCTGCCCGGTGATGCTGGAGCCCGCCCCGACGCCGCCTGAGTCGGCTGTGTCATCATGGGCACCTTCCGACATGGGCGACGACCCGCTGCTGCGCGCCGAGGGACTCTCACTCCGCTACCCGAGCGGCAGGCTCGCGCTCGACACGCTCACCGTCGAGATCCCCCGAGGTTCGGTCGGGCTCGTGGGGGCGAACGGCGCCGGGAAGACGACGCTGCTGCGCCTGGCTCTCGGACAGCTACGGCCCACGGCGGGCACGATCGAGGTCGCGGGTCGCGCCGTGGCCGAGGACCCCGTCGGCGTGCGGGCGCTGGTCGGCTTCATGCCGGAGCACGACTGCCTCCCCCCCGATCAGACGGCCGCCGACGTCGTCGCGACCCTCGGCGAGCTTGCCGGTCTGTCCTCACGTGCCGCGCGCCAGCGTGCCTCGGAGGTGCTCGACCTCGTCGGCCTCGACGAGGCTCGCTTCCGACCGATCGCCGGGTTCTCCACGGGGATGCGGCAACGCACGAAGCTGGCCCAGGCGATCGTCGCGGACCCGGAGCTGGTGCTGCTCGACGAGCCCACCGCCGGGCTCGACCCGATCGGTCGCGAGGAGATGCTCGCCCTGGTCGGTCGGCTCGCGGGCTTCGGCATCTCGGCCCTGGTCGCCACCCACCTGCTCGACGACGTGGAGCGCGTGTGCGACCACGTCGTGATGATCGACGGTGGCACGCTGCGTCACGCAGGCGCCACGCGGTCCCTCCTGAGCCGCAGCGGCTCGCTCCGCGTCGAGGTGGACGCGGGCGGTGCTCGCCTGGCCGCGCTCCTCGACGCGGCGGGCGTCACGGCCACCGTGATCGACGACGCGACGCTCGACGTACGGATCGACGGCGACGAGGGCCGCGTCCTCGACCTGGTCCGTGATGGGGCGGATGACCTGGGTCTCGCGCTGCACTCGATGACGAGCCGGCGGACCTCGCTCGACGAGCTGTTCCTGGAGGGATCGTCGTGAGCGAGCGTCGCTCGCAGGCCGGCGCCGTCTACGACCTCGGCTACCGACCGTACGACGGCGAGCGTGGCGGCCGAGGCGCCTCCCGCGCCGCCCTCGTGCGGGTCTCGGTCCGCCGCGCCCTCGGGCTGCGCCGGTCCTGGCGCCAGAAGGTCCTGCCGTGGTCCCTGCTCGCGATCGCGACGATCCCGGCGGTGGTGAACGTCGGCGTGGCGTACATCACCAGGAACCTCCCGATGTCCGACATCCAGCTGATCACGTTCCGCGACTACGTCGGCGTATCCACCACGCTCCTGCTCTTCATCGCGATCACCGCGCCCGACATGGTGTGCCCGGATCGCCGCCACCACGTCCTGCCGCTGATCTTCGCCCGGCCGCTCACCGGGACCGACTACGTCCTCGCCAAGGTCGGCGCCCTCGCCGCGATCGTCTTCGGGTTCAGCTTCATCCCGCAGGTCGTGCTGTTCGTCGGACAGATGCTCGTCGTGAGGGAAGGCGCGCTCGGGTTCGCGAGGGAGAACGCCGCCGTGCTGTGGCAGGTACCGCTGGCCCTGATCTTCTTCTCGGTGTTCTGGGCGTCGTTGGCGGTGGCGATCTCGGCCACGACCTCTCGCCGCGTGGTCGGGGGCGTGGCGCTGCTGGCCGTCGTCCTGATCTCGGGGACGGTCGCGTCGGTGATCGTCGCCGCGAGCGCCGGGGCCGGTCCGATCTTCGAGGACGGCAGCCTGTGGGGGCTCCTGAGCGTGATCGACCTCCCGCTGCGCATGAGCGATCTCGTGTTCCTGGGCAACGTCGACCCCCGCTCCCTCGTCGGCGGGGCACCCGGAGCGGGGATCGGCGTCGTCCTCGCCTACGGGGCGGTCGTCGCCGGGTCTCTCGCCTACCTCGTCCAGCGCTACCGAGGCGTGTCATGAGCGATCGCGTGACCCTCCCGCCGCCGCCCGACCCTGCGTTCGCGGACGGCGCCACGGTCGTCCTGGGCGAAGCGTCGGTGTGGTTCGGCCCGAAGGTGGCACTCACCGACGTGTCGTGCTCCTTCGGGCCCGGCGTGACGGGCCTGATCGGTCCGAACGGCGCCGGCAAGACGACGCTGATGCGAGCGATCTGCGGGTCCCTGCCGCTCAACGTGGGCACCGTCCGGGTGCGCGGGCTCGATCCCCGCACGGAACGTGCCGCCCAGCGAGCGCTCGCCCTCGTGCCCGAGGAAGACACGATCCCCGGCATCCTCACCGCGCGCGAGATGGTCCGCTACGCCGCGGCGCTCCACGGGGTCCGCGACCGAACCGCACCCGAGCGTGCCCTTGCGGCCGTGGCCCTCGTCGACGAGGCCGACGGAAGGCTCGCCGACTTCAGCAAGGGGATGGGGCAGCGTGCGAAGGTGGCTGCGGCTCTGGTCTCCGATCCCAGCGTCCTGGTGCTCGACGAGCCGCTCAACGGCGCGGATCCCGTGCAGCGCGCGGCGCTGATCGCCCTCTTCCGTCGCCTCGGCGAGGAGGGACGCACCGTGATCGTGAGCTCCCACGTGCTGCACGAGGTGGAGCGACTCGCCAGCCGTCACATCGTGCTCGTCCGTGGTCGGCTCGCGGCCGCCGGTGATCATCACGCGATCCGCAGCGCGATCGCCGATCGTCCGCGCCAGGTACTGCTCCGCTGCACGGACCCCAGGCGCCTCGCCGCGGCCCTGGTAGAGGTCGAGGCGGTGAGCGGCGTCGGCTTCGACGGCACGGACGTCGTGGTCTCGTCGCTGCGCGCGCTCGACCTCGCGCGGGCGCTGCCGGGGCTCGCCCGCCGTGCCGACGTCCGCCTCCTCGAGGTCCGCCCGCTCGACGACTCGCTGGGATCGGTGTTCCGGGAGCTGGTCCGGTGACCGCGCCGGCCCCTGGACGGGCACTGCCGGGTCCCTTCGTCGCGGCGTTCGGCTACGCGCTGCGGATCTGCGTGCCCCCCAAGCGCGCGGCGTTGCTGGCCTTGCCGTGCGCGGGGGCGCTGCTGTTCGGCCTCCTCGCGCGCCTCGCCGAGGACGCGACGCCGATCGGGCGATTCGCCACGATCAGCGGTGCGCTGTTCGGGCTGATCCTGCCGCTCGCGTGCCTGGTGGTCGGCGACGCCGTCCTCGGCGCGGAGGTGCGCGCCGGGTCCTTCGGGTTCACGTGGCTGTCGCCGGTGCGGTTCCCCACGATCGTGGTGGCCCGGTGGCTGGCGGGATGGGTCGTGGCCGCCTGCGCCCTGATCCCGGCGTTCGCGCTCGCGGCCGTGATCGCCGGCGTGCCGGATGCCGTCCCCGCGCTCGCGCTCGCGACGCTCGCCGGCACCGGCGCGTACCTAGCGCTGTTCGTGTTCATCGGGGCCACCTTCCGGCGGGCGGCGTGGTGGTCGCTCGCGATCGTGCTGCTCGGCGAGCGGCTGCTGGGCTCCGTGTTGACCGGCGTCGCGCAGTTCTCGCCTCAGTGGCTGGCCGTGATGGTGTACGCGGATCTCGGTCCGCAGGCCGACCGCCTCGAGCGCGCGGGTATGCCCGTGGGGGGCGCCGCCGTCGGACGCCTCGCCGTGCTGACCCTGGTGTTCGTCGCGCTCGCCGTGTGGCGGATCCGCCGGTTCAAGGCGACGGGTGGAGGCGAGTAGCCGCAGGTCAGGGACGCCGCGGGTCTTCGAGACCGACGTCGATCACGACGTTGCCGGTCTTCTCACCGCTCTCGACGTAGCGGTACGCCTCGACGATCTGGTCCAGGCGGTAGCGCCGGTCGATCACGGGGCGGAACGCACCCGAGGCCAGTCGATCCGCGATCCACTCGACGCCCTCCCGGTCGTGCGTCGGGGGGATCGGGAACCGCACCTTCTTCCGGAGCGGCGCGGTGACGAGCCCCAGGAGCGGGTTCACCTTCGAGGAGCCGGCTCCCGGCGACGGTCGATAGACCGCGCGCCCGCCTCCCCGATGGCCGTGCTGCACGACCCCGAGGGCAACGAGTTCTGCGTCCTCCGGAGCCTGGCACCCTGAGGAGGCGCACGCGCGCGCACTGACGAGCCCGCCGGGACCCACCCGGGAGGGTGGCAGCACCCCGGCCACGGGTGACGCCCTCACCCCTGGCTCGCGGGGCGCGAGGGTGCGACGATCGGCGCCGTGAGCGATCCCCCGACAGTGGCGATCACCGAGCCGGCGCAGCGCGCCCGGCTCCCGTGGGTGCTCGTGGCCGTCCTGCTGGTGATGCTCGCGGTCACCTTCTGGATCTCCGCCCAGAACCGCTCGCTCGGTGGGGACGGCGTCTTCATCGTCCTCGCGGCGGTCGCGATCGTCGGGTACGAGGTCGTCGGCGCCGTGATCGCCTCGCGGGCGCCGCGTAACCCGATCGGCTGGCTCCTGCTGACGGTGGGCTTCACGTTCCAGGTCGGGGCGCTGACGGACGAGCTGCTCACGTACGCGTTCGATCGGCGCGGCGCGGACTCGGTCCTGCTCGCGGTGGCGGTCTGGTTCCAGACGTGGGCCTTCGCAGGGATCGCGGCGCTGCCCCTGATCCTCCTGCTGTTCCCGGATGGTCGACCGGCGAGCCCCCGCTGGCGCGTCGTCGTCCACCTCGCCGTGATCGCGGGCGTCGCGACCGCGGTGCTCTCGATGTTCGCGCCCGGGCCGGTCGACACGTCGCTCCCGGTCGCGACGGACAACCCGCTCGGCCTCGAGATCCTCGAGCCGATCAGCTCGGCGCTCGAAGCGATCGTCGCCTGGGGGATGATCGCCGTCGCGCTCGCCTCGGTCGTGGGCATCGTGGTTCGCTGGCGGCGGGCCGTCGGCGTCGAACGGCAGCAGATCCGGATCCTCGCGCTGACCGTGCTGACGGCCGGCCTCGTGCTCGGGCTCACCGTGGCGGCGGCCGAGTTGGGCGGCGGGGCGCTCGAGGACCTCGGCAGCGTGCTGTTCCTCCTGTTCTTCCTGATCCTGGGGATCGGCATCCCCGCGGCGCTCGGATTCACGATCCTGCGGTACCGCATGTACGACCTCGAGATCGTGATCCGCAAGACCGTGCGGTTCGCGGTCGTGGCCGTGCTGATCGCGATGGTCGCCGGCGCCGCGCTCGTGGTCGGCTCCAGCACGCTGATCGGCGGGGCCCCCTCGATCGACGACCCCGAGCTCCTGCTGGGGGTCGTCCTCGGGCTCCTGATCGTGCCGCTGTGGCACGTCTCGCGACGGATCGCCGACCGACTGGTGTTCGGCGGTCGGGCGACGCCCTACGAGGTCCTGACCGAGTTCTCCGAGCGCATGGGCGAGTCCTACGCGACCGACGACGTCCTCCCGAGGATGGCTGCGGTCCTGGGCAACGCGGTCGGTGCGGCGCGCGCCGACGTGTGGCTCGGTGTCGACGCGGCGCGACGCCACGCCGCCGGGTGGCCTGACGAGGACGCCCCCACCGAGCCGGGTGCGGATGCCGCCGCCGTCGCCTACCAGGGGGAGGAGCTGGGATCGGTCTCGGTGGTCATGCCCGCGAACGACCCGATGGACGACGCGAAGCGGTCGCTGATCGCCGACCTCGCGGCGCAGGCCGGACCGGTGCTGCACAACGTCCGGCTGCTCGAGGACCTGCGCGAGTCCAGGCGCCGGATCGTGAGCGCGCAGGACGACAGGGCACGCAAGCTCGAACGCGACATCCATGACGGCGTCCAGCAGGAACTCGTCGCGCTCGCCGTGAAGCTGCGCCTGGCCGACCAGCTCGTCGACCGCGATCCGGCGAAGGCGCACCAGGCGCTCACCGGCATCCAGGACGACGCCGGTCAGGCGCTCGAGAACCTGCGCGACCTGGCCCGCGGGATCTACCCGCCGCTGCTCGCCGACCAGGGGCTGGGGGCGGCCCTCACCGCCCAGGCCCGCAAGGGGGTCGTGCCGACGACCGTCGAGGCCGACGGCGTGGGTCGATACCCGCGCGAGGTCGAGTCGACCGTCTACTTCTGCACGCTCGAGGCGCTCAACAACGCCGCGAAGTACGCCGACGCCTCGTCGATCCGGGTCTCGGTCGCGCAGACGGACGGCCACCTGACGTTCTCGATCGACGACGACGGGAGGGGCTTCGATCCGGATCGCACCGCCGGCGGCACCGGTCTCCAGGGTATGCGGGACCGCCTCGATGCCGTCGGCGGGAGGTTGCGGATCGAGACCACGCCCGGCGGAGGCGTCCGGATCATCGGCCGCCTCCCGGTAGAGCAAGGCCTGTAGCGGAGCCACTCGGGTCGAGGCACGAGACGCGCCCCTCTCCCCCGATCCAGGCTGGGCGCCTGCTCGCCCGGTGAGGCCGTCAGCCCCGGCTCGTCTCCTCCAGGATCCGGCGCAGCACCGGCACGACGAGGTGGTCCTTGTCGCGGCCGGCCGCCTCCTTCGAACGGATCACGGTTCATCGGCGGATCTCAGCCATCTACCGAGTGACGTGACCGTCGTTGCGCGCGCGAGGGGCTCGAGGGGCGGCGAAGGCGCCGGAACGAGGTTCCGGCGCGTTGGCCAACCGACCGGGGCTCCCTGCTTCGAGGACTACTCGTTCTCCATGTACTTCTTGAGGCCGATGAGCGGGAGGACGAACGCAGCGAGGAGCGAGGCCGCCCACACGATCACCGATGCGGCCACCCAGGTCCCGATCCCGTCGATCGTGAGCCCGTCGGAGACCAGGCTGGTGATGATGAGGGCCACGAGCGTCGCGATCAGGGCCACGCCGCCGAGCGCGGCAGACCCGTGCCTGCGCAGCGTGCTCGCCAGGAACGGGGTCATCAGGGCCAACGCCACGGTGAAGATGACGACCGCGATGATGAACCCCGTGAGGTCGACATCCATCCCGTCCAGGACCAGTGAAGCGACCCACAACCCGATCGCGTTCGCCAACAACATCACACCGGTGCGTACCAGGAACCTCAGCATGCGCGCACGATAGCCGCCCGCTGGCCACCGCGCGACCACCTCGGCGGCGTAGGGTCATCAGCGGCCTGAGGGGGGACCAACTTGACGCTCGTCGACGACTCGAGTCCGGCGGATGACCGCTGCGTGCGTCGCCGCGGCTGCTGCTCTCGCCGCGGCGATCACGACGAGTGCTCGCCGCACGTGAACCTCAGCCTGGCTCCCACGGCTCGCCCGTCGTTCCCGGGTATGGCGAGACATAGACATATCGATGCATGGTCGATATGCTTCGATGCATGAGGACGACGGTGCGGCTCGATGATGCCCTGCTCGCCGAGGCGAAGGCGCTCGCCGCCCGGACCGGACGGACCCTCACGCAGGTGATCGAGGACTCCCTTCGGCAGGCTCTCACGGGACGCCCGGCCGGGAAGGGACGGCGCGTCGAGCTCCCCGTGGTCGAGGGAGGACGGCTCCGCCCGGGCGTGAACCTGGACTCGATGTCGGAGCTGCTCGACATCATGGAGCCCGATGCGGCTCCTTGACGTCAACGTCCTGCTGTACGCGTTCAGGGACGCCGCCCCCGATCACGAGCGGTACCGGGCATGGCTCGAGGCCACGGTCGACGCCGAGGAGCCCTTCGCCGTGGCCGACGTCGTGCTCTCCGGCTTCGTGCGCGTCGCGACGCACCCTCGGATCTTCGATCCGCCCGCGTCGCTCCAGGAGGCCTTCGGGTTCGCTCGGGCCCTCCGCGGCGCCCCGACGGCCGTGCTGGTCACGCCGGGAGCCCGGCACTTCGACCTGTTCGAGAAGCTCTGCCGAGACGGGAGCGCGCGCGGCAACCTCGTGAGCGACGCCTACCTGGCGGCGCTCGCGATCGAGAGCGGGAGCGAACTGATCACGACCGACCGCGACTTCGCCAGGTTCCCGGGGCTCCGCTGGCGGCACCCGCTCTCCTGAGCGCCGTCGTTCCGCGCGATCCCGATGTCGACATGACGAGGAACCTGCCCGGTGCCTGAGGACGTCCGAGGACGATGCGACGCGCGGCGGCGGTCTCGTCCCTCGTCATCCTCCTCCTGGGAGCCTGCGGCGCTCCGGAGCCCGCGGCGACCGGAGGGATCGTCGGGCGCGTGCTCGCCGGCCCCACGTGCCCGGTCGAGACGGCGGGGTCCCCGTGCCCTCCCGCCCCGTGGGAAGGCACGGTCCGCGCGACCGCCACGGACGGTTCCACGTACGAGACCCGCTCGGACGCGGACGGTCACTACCGCCTCGCCTTGCCGCCGGGGACCTACGTGGTAGCGGCCGTGACCGAGACGGGGGGACCTCCCGCGGCGATCCCCACGGAGGTCACCGTCGAGGCGGGACCCCCGCTCGCCCTGGACCTGCAGGTCGACACCGGCATCCGCTGACCCGCCGTGCTCCCCGACGACGTCAGGCCCCGCGGTTCCCACCGACGTCGAAGACGGGCTCCGACCATCGGGCGACAGAGATGCCTAGCAGCAGTGCAGGATGAACGGGTTCCTCGGCTGGCCGCCTTCCCCGTAGTTCCCGACGACCCACGCGCCGTCGCGAGGGACGAACGTGACGCCCGTGACGTACGTCCCGACGCCCGGGGTCGGCGCCGCCTGACGCCGCCATGCCGTGCCGTCGTAGAACAGGATGTAGGGGTCCGAGGTGCTGTCGGTCCCGGCGGCCCAGATCCGCGTGGCCGAGGCCGCCGACACGTCGAGGAGCACCGCCCCCTTGTCGGGCGCCACCGCCTTCTGACGCTTCCAGGCGCTGCCGTTCCACCGCGCGATCAGCGGTTGCTCGTAGGTCCCGTCGAAGTAGTGGCCGACGGCCCACGCCACGCCCGACACCATCGTGGCGCTCTCGAAGAACGGGCCGGTGCCCGGCGACGGGGGGTCCGATCGCTTCCATGCGGTGCCGTTCCAGTGCAGCGCCAGGGTCCCGCCGTCCCGGTACCCGACGGCCCAGGCATCGGACGCCGAGGAGGCGGCCACGCCGAAGAGCTCCTCGTCGCCGCTCCCGTTCGGAGCGGACTGCACCTTCCACCTGGTGCCGTTCCACCGCAGGATCAGCGCACCGTAGTCCCCGTCGTCGTCGTACTCACCGACGGCCCACGCGTTCCGTGAGGAGGTCGCGGCCACGTCGAACAGGTTGTTGAAGCTGTCCGAGACCGCGTTCGGGGACTTCACGGGCGTCCACTCGGTGCCGTCCCAGCGCAGGATCAGCGTCCGGTCGTCAGTGGACCCGCGCCAGGAGCCGACGGCCCACGCGTTCGACGGAGACAGGGCGGCCACCCCCGACAGGGAGTTGTGGCTCGTCCCTCGGTTCGGGCTGTCGACGAGCGACCACTCGCCCCCGTCCCAGTGGAGGATCAGGGTCCGGCGGGTGCCACCGTCGTCGTACGAACCGACGGCCCACGCGTCGCACGCGGAGGTCGCGGCCACGTCCACGAGGGCGTTGTCGGCACCGATCGTGGGCGGGAAGGTCGGAGAGGTCCACGATGCGCACGACCTGGCGGAGGACCCCTGAACCCCCAGGCTCCCAACGACGAGCGTGATCACGACGACGTGACGTGCGATGCGCATGTTCCCCCCCTCCGACGTGCCCGGACTCTGATGGTCGCGGGCGTCCACGTCAAGGGCGCCGCGCGTCGGTGCTCGCGTTCCTCGGTTTGCGCCCTGGGAGATATCGGAGTAGACCGGTCCAGAATGAGGCATCGTTCGTCGAGGCACGCCGCCTGCGTGCGTGAGGAGTGATGTGCGTGACCGCATCCGGGATCGACGCACTGCGTGAGGCCGTACGCGGCCAGGTCGTCGCCGAGGGCGACGAGGGCTACGACGAGGCTCGGTCGGTGATGAACGGGATGATCGACCGGCACCCGAGCGCCGTCGTGCGCGTCGCGAACGCCGGCGACGTGATGGCCACGGTCAACCACGCCCGCGAGGCCGGCCTCGACCTCGCGATCCGCGGCGGCGGACACAGCGCGCCGGGTTTCGGCACGGTCGACGGTGGTGTGGTGATCGACTTCTCGGCGATGCGCGGGGTTCGCGTGGATCCGGCGAGGTCGACGGCGCGCGCCGAGTGCGGCGCGACGTGGGGCGACCTCAACGCGGCCACCCACGCCTTCGGGCTGGCCACGCCGGGCGGCATCATCTCCACCACCGGGATCGCCGGACTCACGCTCGGTGGGGGGATCGGCTACCTCTCACGCGGGTTCGGGCTCTCGCTCGACAACCTGCTCTCCGCCGATGTCGTCACCGCCGACGGCCGGTTCGTGGTGGCGAGCGAAGAGGAGAACGCCGACCTGTTCTGGGCGCTCCGCGGTGGGAGCGGCAACTTCGGCGTGTGCACCTCGCTCGAGTACCGGCTCCACCCCGTGAAGGACGTCTTCTTCGGGCCTCTGTTCTACGAGGTCGAGGAGGCGGCGAACATCCTCCGCTTCTACCGCGAGTACATCGAGGACGCCCCCGAGCAGATGGGCGTGTTCCCCGCGTTCCAGATCGCGCCGCCGCTGCCCTTCATCCCCGAAGACCGCCACGGCGACATGTTCATCGCGCTCGTCGCGTGCTGGTCCGGGGACGTGTCGGAAGGAGAGGCTCGGTTCGAGCCGTTCCGCCAGGTCGCCGAGGTGAAGGCGCACCACGTCGGCCCGGCCCCCTTCCCTGCAGCGAACGCCGCCTTCGACGGCCTGTTCCCCAAGGGGATGCGTCAGTACTGGAAGGGGAACTTCGTCGAGGAGCTGAGCGACGACGCGATCGCCGCCCACGTGGAGCACGGCCCGAAGGCTCCGACCGTGAGCTCGACGATGCACCTGTACCCGATCGACGGGGCCGTTCAGCGCGTGGCGTCCGATGCGACGGCGTTCGGGCACCGCGATGCCAACTTCTCGATGGTGATCCTGGCCGGCTGGAACGACCCGGCCGACGACGACGACAGGATCGGGTGGGTCCGCGGCTACTCGGATGCGGTCGCTCCGTACTCCGACCAGGGCGGCTACGTGAACTTCATGGGGACCGATGACGACGTGCGCGTCCCCGCCAACTACGGCGGCAACTACGAGCGCCTCGTCGATGTCAAGCGGACCTGGGACCCCGGCAACGTGTTCCACGTGAACCAGAACATCGCGCCGTAGCGTCCGGCGAACCGCAGACGAGCAGTGGCCGCCACCGGGCTGCGATCGTGGTCGTTATGTCCCCACAGATATATACTCCCCTCTACATGAACGTGTCACAGGTAGGCGTCGACGTGGCCGGCCTGCGTCGGCGTGCGGGGCTTTCGCAGACCGAGCTCGCCCGCCGGGCCGGCACGACGCAGGCGGTCATCTCGCGCCTGGAGAACGGACTCAAGGTGCCCGGCTACGAGGTGATGGATCGCATCGCCGACGCGCTCGAGGGCACGATCACGGTCACGTTCGGTCGCGCGAGGTCCCTGCCTTCCCGAGACGAGCGTCGGCGGCGGGTCCGCGCCGTGCTCGGCGACTACGAGTTCGATCCGTGGGCGCGCGACCCGTCACCGGCGGAAGCGAGGAGCCTCGAGGCCGATGGTCTCGGCAGAGAGCGCTTCGCGAGCAGCTGAGCTGCTCCGCGCCGCTGCGCTGCGGGATGCGGCCGATCCCGACCAGCGGCTCGAGCGCGGCCTCCTGATCGCGGCGGCGCTCAGGGAGGTGCTCAGCCACGAGCCCGTGGTCGTCGGTGGGACCGCCGAGGACTTCTGGACGGCGGACGAGTACCACCAGACCGATCTCGACCTCGTCACGCGGCCGCTCACCGCGGATGAACGCGCGGCGCTCCGGGAGCTCGGGTTCTCGCGCGAGGGGCGGCACTGGGTCCACCAGGTGACCGGTGTCCCCGTCGAGTTCCCGGAGTCGCGGTTGGCGGGCGAAGAGCGCAGGGTCCATCACCACCGCGTCGAGACGGGCATCGCGCCGATCATCGGGGTCGAGGACCTCTACCTCGACCGCGTGCGGCGGTCGACGGTCGATCCCGAGGACACGACCCTCCCGACGTTCCTGTCGGCGCTCGCGATCGGCGCGTCGAACCACGACCGGATGGACTGGCGCTACGTCGACGAGGCCATCCGCGGCGAGACCGAGGTCGATCCGAAGCTCATGCGGAAGATCCACCGGCGGGTCCGGCGCCTCGTCGGCCAGCGGCTCTGAGGAACTTCCCGCGGGTGATCCCATCGCCCGACGCGGCGGGCTGGATCGCGGCTCGACGCGAGGCGAGGTGTTCGGCGACGTACTCGGCGTCGCGACCGATGCCGGGCAGCACGTCGGACGTCACTCCGTACTGGAAGATCTGGCCGACGAAGCACACGTCGGGCTCCGACGTGACGACGCCTCGATCGTCCAGGGGGACGCCGCCCTCGTCGAAGATCGGCAGGTCGATCCATGAGAAGTCCTGCCGGTACCCGGTGCACCAGATCACGTTCGTCACCTCGAGCTCTCGGCCGTCGTCGAGCAGGGGGAGCCCGCCGCGAGCTCCCGCGACCCGCGGGACCCGCTCGATATCGGCGGCGTCGAGATCCTTCGTGCGGACCCGGATCAGCGGCGTGGCTTCACCGGCGATCTTCGGACCTACCCGGCGACCGAACGGGTTGCCCTTCGTCAGCACGTGCGTACCCATGAACCTGATGAACCGGAAGAACGTCCGCCCCGGCCAACGATCGCCGTGCCGGACGGGGGCCTGACCCGCCTCCTTGCCCGCGAGGAACGTCGGGCGGGTCTTCGACAGCTCGAGCGCGATCTCGGCTCCGGAGTTGCCGACACCGACGACGAGGACGGGGCCGGCCTTCAGCTGGGAGGGGCGCAGGTACTCGCTGGAGTGCAGCTGCATGATGCCCGAGCCGAGCTCGGAGGCGAACGAGGGCACCTTCGGGATACGGTTCGCCCCGGTGGCGACCACCACGTGATCGGCCTCGAACGTTCGATCCCCCGACGTGACGACGTAGCGCTCGCCACGGCGCGCGAGTCTCGCGACCCCGACCCCGCTGCGTACCGGCAGATCGAACCTGGCCGCGTAGGACTCCAGATAGTCGGCCATGTCGTCCTTCGACGGGAACGACCAGGGCGGCGCCGGGAACGGCCACCCCGGGAGCCCGTCCGCCAGGGCGGGGGTGAACAGGTGCAGCGAGTCCCAACGGGTTCGCCACGCATCGCCCACGCGCTGGTTCGCATCGAGGATCACGAACGGCACGCCCCGCTGGGCGAGGTGGTAGCCCACCGCGAGCCCCGCCTGCCCCCCTCCGATGATCACGGTCTCGTATCCGTCGTCGTGCGGCTCGTCCATCGTGGTTCCCCCTTCGCTCGACCACGGTCGAACCTAGGGCGAGGTGGGTGATCTCCGCATCGACGGTTTCAACCACACCTGTGGGTCGACGATGTGGTCAGTATCAACCACGAGATGTACGGGGGCTCAGGCGAGGCCGTGCTCGAACGCGAAGGCCGTCGCCCCCGATCGCGACGAGACACCGAGCTTCGCGAACATGTTCTGCAGATGCCGGGCGACCGTGTGTTCGCTGATGAAGAGGATCGAGGCGATCTCACGGTTCGAGTTGCCGGCGGCTACCAGACGGAGGACCTGTGCTTCGCGCGCCGTCAATCCGGCCGGGAGGCCCGGGCCCGTGCCCAGGAACCCGTCGATCACCTCGAGATCGGGGATGGCCCCGAGGTGTTCGAAGTGCGAGCGGGCCGCCTCCCATTCGACACGGGCGGCCTCCTCGTCTCCCGTGGCTCGGAGCGCCGAGCCGAGCAGCGATCGAACCTGGGCCGTGTCGTACGGGAGCCTGAGATCGCGCAGGGCGACGGCGGCGCGTCGCAGATGCTGGAGCGCCGCGGATCCGTCGCCCTCAGCGAGCGCGATCCTGCCGCGGGCGACGTCGCAGGCAACGTCCATGGTCGCGGTGGGGAAGTCCTGAGCGATCGCCTCGAGATCGTCGAGCGCCGCCCGCGCCGACGCGAGGTCACCCGCGGCGACCTCGACCTCCACCTGGGCGGTCAGCAGCGGCGCCCTTCGCAGCGACGGGTCGGAATCTCCCGACGACGCGAGCCGTATCGCGGCCTGCGCGGCCCCGACCTTGCCCTGCGCGAGACGTAGCAGCGCGAGGCCGGGCTGCGCATCGCGCCCCCCCGCCTGCGCGTGGCCGAACGCCTCCTCGGCTCCGGCCAGGTCGCCGGTGCGCCGCCGGATCTCACCGATGAGCTCATGAGCCGACGCGGCGACGTCGGGGTCCGTTCGTTCGGGTCGGCTCGATCCGACGAGCGCCTCCGCAGCGGCGAGGGCCTCATCCCACTCGCCGACGAGTCGAGCGAGCTCGGCTCGGTTGGCCCGACACAAGGCCGGGTACGGAGAGGCGGGCGGCAGGGAGGCGCACCACGTCAGCGACGCCTCGGTCCATTCCCCGGCGCGTCGGACGTCGGCGATACCCAGGCACGCCTCGATCACGTTGCAGTAGATCGCGCCCGTGTAGTACGGATCGAGCCTGCCCGTGAGGACCGCGGCCATGGCCTCATCGAGCAGCGCCAGCCCCTCGTCGATCCGTCCCGCCGCCACCAGGGCGAGCCCCTCGGTGTGGATCCCCATGGCGATCAGGTCGCGATCCTTGAATCGCTGACCGATCTGGGTGGCCTCCCGGGAGAGCTCGATCGCCTCGGCCAGGTCCCCGGTGAACCGGGAGACGTTGGCTCGGATCATGGTGACGTACCCGTACTCGACGCAGTCGAGACGGTCACCGAGACAGCGCATCGCCTGCATCAGCCAGCCCGCACCGACCGAAGACTCCCCTCGCAGGGCGTGCTCGATGCACAGGCGCGCGGCGACGTAGGCGGCATCGGTGACGTCGTCCTCATCCATGTAGGCGGCGAACGCGCGCTGACGAGCGGCGATCGACTCGTCGTGCTCCGAGATCCACCACGCCGCGTCGGCGAGGCCGACGAGATCCCGTGCGGTCATGTCGGACGGGTCGACGGCGCGCAGCGCGTCATAGGCCTCGGGCCACTCGCCGCGGGCGACCGCCTCTCGGGCTCGCTCGAGCTGGGCGCCGTGGTCGGTCATGTCCTGACACCCTCCCAGGTGCCGTCGCTGCGATCCGGTCGTTCTCGATCGGGCTCGGGCCAGTATGAAGCCAGGTGCGGCAGCTCGATACGCGAAGGTGGCCCGCTGCAGCCCGGTTCAACTGGAAGACACCGAGGAGCTACGCCGGTCAGTGCCGCATGGTGACGCTGGAACTGTTCGGCGCGACCCTGACGGCCGATCTCCAGTTCAAGGGCTAGGCGCACCTCCGGGGGAGGATCCCCCGGCCTCCCCCGGAGCCATCCAGTCACCGAGCGCGCGATCCTCTCTCGACCTACGATGCCCGACTCCTGCGTGTCCGGCTCCCGGCGCACGCCCGCCGGGTTCTCGCGACCCCCGGCGATCGCTAGGGCGCGCGGAGCTCTCGAGCGACGACGTCGGGGAGACCGGCGAACCCACGAGCGTCGGCGGTGATGACCTCTCGCCCGGTCGCGACAGCGGTCGCCGCGATGATCAGGTCGTGCGCCCCCCTCGGCGTGCCCGATCGCCGGGCCGCCGCGAGGAGCCGAGCATGCGTGCGGGCCGTCGAGAGGTCGTACTCCTCGACGGGGAGCACCTCGAGCAGCTCCTCGACGAAGGCGGCACGCCGCGGCCGGCGGCGGCGGTCCGCGAGCTCGACGCCGACCAGGAGCTCCGCCGCCGTGATCGCGGCGATCGCGACGTCATCGGCATCGCCGATGACATCGTCCAGTCCCGCGCTTCCCCGCTCCGCTGCCACGAGGACGGTCGTGTCGAGGATCAATCGTGCCAACGCTGCTCGCTCTCGAGTTGCGCGCGCAGTTCACGGAGCTCGACGCTCCATGCCTCGTCCGGCCGATGCCGTCGGAGGAGCGCCTTCGCGTCGCTGCCGCCGAGTCCGGGTTCGGGCACGATCCGCGCGACCGACCGCCCCTTGCGGGTCACGACGAAGCTCTCGTGCCGATGCTCGACAGCGTCGAGCAGCTCGGAGAAGTGGCGGCCCGCTTCGGTCGCGGTGATGTCCTTCATCGTGAAATCAGATTATCAGACATATGTCATCAGCTCCAGGCGGAGCAGCCGCGCCATGGCTCACGCCGATGCGGAGCATCCGACGGCTCGGGCGTGCGACGATGGGTGCCCGAGCGAAGGAGCGATCACCTGAACGGCCCGGAGGGCACCAGCGAGACCGATCGGCCCGACCCGCCCCGAAGCGACCCGCCCGCCCGTCCCCCGTGCCCGCGATGCGGGTCCGGGCACACCCAGCCGTTCTCCCACGCCGGGCCGGGGGCCCGCGTCAACATGAAGTGCATCGACTGCGGGCAGCTGTTCCGACACCCTGAGCGCCCCCGCTGAGGGACCGGGTCCCCGCAGCGGTACCACCTGGACACCCGCCACCTCGGCGGGCCATCATCGACGGATGCCGGCGCCCGAGCTCCCCTCCGGAACCGTCACGATGCTCTTCACCGACGTCGAGGGGTCCACGAAGCTCCTGATCGAGCTCGGCGACGGCTACGCCGACGCGCTCCACGAGCACCGGCGGATCCTGCGGGAGGCGGCCGCGGCGCACGACGGTGTCGAGGTGGACAACCAGGGTGACGCATTGTTCATCGCCTTCGGTCGGACCTCCGACGCGATCGCCGCCGCGACGCAGGCACAGCAGGCGCTGGAGACCGGGCCGATCCGCGTGCGGATGGGCATCCACACCGGCGAACCCCGGCTCACCGAGGAAGGTTACGTCGGGCTGGACGTCCACAAGGCGGCCCGGATCGCCGCGGCCGGCCACGGCGGTCAGGTCCTGCTGTCGAGCGCGACGTACGCGCTGAGCGACGCCGACGCGATCGACCTCGGCAGGTTCCGCCTGAAGGATCTGAGCGTTCCCGAGCCGATCTACCAGCTGAGGATCCCCGGCCTGCGGTCGAGCTTCCCGCCGCTGAAGACGCTCGAGACCGGTATGAAGAACCTCACGACCTACGGGACCTCGTTCCTGGGTCGGGACGAGGAGCTCACCGAGATCGAGCGGCGGCTGGATGACCCGACGTGCCGCCTGGTGACCCTGACCGGTCCCGGTGGCGTCGGGAAGACGCGACTCGCGCTGGAGGCGGCCGACCGTCGGGCGGGCCGCTACGCGCACGGCGTGCACCTCGTCAGCCTCGCGTCCGTCGCGACCGCCGACATGGTGGTGCCGGCCATCGCCGACACCCTGCAGTTCGCGATCGACGGCAGCCACAGCGGCTTCTCCGCGCTCGACCAGCTCCTCGACTACCTGGCCGAGCGGGAGCTGCTCCTGGTGCTCGACAACTTCGAGCACCTGGTCGGCGGCGCCGGCGTCGTCACGGAGCTGCTCGAGCGGGTACCTGCACTCGACGTGCTCGTGACCTCGCGCGAGCGACTCGACCTCCAGTCCGAGTGGGTGCTCGACGTCGGCGGGCTCGGCACCGACGACGGCGAGACCGGGCGGACGGCGCTGCACCTGTTCGTCGAGCGCGCACGATGGATGGGGGCGGAGGTGGCCCAGGAGGAGGACCGGGACGAGGTCATGCGCGTCTGCCGGCTCGTGGGGGGGATGCCGCTGGGCATCGAGCTGGCCGCCGCGTGGACCTCGGTGCTCTCGTGCCGTGAGATCGCGGACGAGATCGAGCGCGGGATCGGGTTCCTCGAGTCCTCGGCCCGCGACCTGGAGGATCGTCACCGAAGCCTCCGGGCGACGTTCGACGGATCCTGGGTCCTGCTCACCGCCGAACAGCGTCGGGCGTTGGCCGAGCTCTCGGTCCTGCGGGGCGCGTTCACGCGCGAGGCGGCCGAGGCGGTGGCCGGCGCGAACCTGCGGACCCTGCTCGAACTGGCGAACCGCTCGCTGCTGCGTCGCTCGCCTCTCGGTCGGTTCGAGCTCCACGAGCTGATCCGCCAGTACGCGGCCGGACACCTCGCCGCATCGTCCTCGGAGCACGACGCGGCACACGAGCGTCACGCCCGCTTCTACATCGGGCTGCTGAAGGATCGCCACGAGGGGCTGCTCGACGAGCGGATGGTCGACTCGCGCGACGAGCTGCAGCTCGAAGGCGACAACCTCCTCGAGGCGGCGGCGTGGGCCGTCGAGCACTGGGGAGAGGGCGACGCCCTCGATGTGATCGCCACCCTCTACGACTTCTACTGGATGCAGAGCTGGTTCGAGGGGGTCCAGGGGTTGCGGCGCCTGGAGGACCTGGTCGAGCCCGGCACCCCTCCGGCCGATGCCGGGCGCGTGCGGCTGAGCCTCGTCGTCCACCGCAACGCAGCCGAGACGGCGCTCGCCTACGAGGAGCGACTGGAGGCCGAGGCGCTCGAGTGTCTTCCGCGGCTCCGTGAGCTGGAGATGACCCGCGAGCTCGGCAAGTGCCTGACGGCGCTCGGCACGCTCGCGTGCTACGTGGACGTGTACGACGACTCGATCGCCTACCTCGAAGAGGCGGTCGAGGTCACGGCGGCGGCCAACGACGGGATCGAGTTCGGCGCCGCGCAGTCGTGGCTGGGCTTCTCCCGGCTCCTGGTCGACGACATCCCCGGAGCGCGAACGGCGTTCGAGGCCGGGCACGACGCGGTCGCCGATATGGGCAACGTCGTGCTCCGCGCGTACCTCATGAGCAAGCTCGGACTGCTCGCCGATGCTGAGTCGGTGTTCGACGACGCGCTCCGGATCCACCTGCAGGCGTCGGACCTGTTCGCGAGCGCCGGGGATGCCGGCGGGACCGGCTACGCGCTCAGCCGCGCGAGCGGGAGCGCCTACATGCTCGGGGACATGCAGGAGGCGATGCGGCTGGGGATCGCCGGGTACGAGGGCTTCGCCGAGGTGAACCACCGGTGGGGCATGATCGGGGCGCTCAGCAGGATCGCGTTCGCATCGATCGCGCTGGGCGACCTGCCGGGGGCGCGCATGCGGCTGCGTGACGCGCTCGAGCGAGCGCACGCGTCGCACGCCCACTCGTTGGAGATGCTGGCGCTGAGCGGTGTGGGGGTCCTGCTCGAGCGGGAGGGGAAGCGGCGCGAGGCGGCGGAGATCCTGACCTTCGCCCTGGACCCACTCGTCCTGCCACGGCTCTACTCCCTGGCGTCGCGGCCGGTGCTCGAGGAGCTGGAGCGGACGCTGCCGCCGGACGTGCTCGCCGAGGTGCAGGGGTCGGCGGCGAACCTGAAGCTGGACGACCTCGTCGACGAGGCGCTCCGCCGGCATCTCGCCTGACGCCGATCCTGTCCGAGCGGCTCGAGACGAGCCCGATACGAAGCTCGCGGTCATCGATACGCGAGCAACAGGACCGAGTGGGCGACCACAGGTCGCGACGGGTTGAGGTCGTCACCACGGGGTACGGTGGGACGGTGATCACGCGCGACGACCTCGAGACCATGACCTCCCGCGACCTGCACGATCGAGCGATCGGCTCGGCAAGGGCGGAGGGCGACCTCGACTGGCTCTGGCACCTCCTGCGCTCGATCCCCGCGGCCGAGGGCGAGGTCGGCGACCTCGAGGACTCGGGGATGGACGTCGCGAGCACGGTCTCCGCGATCAACGGCTACACGCGGGCCGATCGCGATCTCCCGGATGCCCTTCGACCGCAGTACGTCGACTACCTCCTGGAGCACCTGTAGGCCACCCGTTGGCCACGCCGACGCATGGCGCCTCCCGACCGGCGATCCCCCCGGCGCGGCGAGGTGTGCCAGAGTGGGAGCCTCATCGATGAAAGGGGGAACGATGGCCAGCAAGGACAAGGGCGGCGGCAAGGGATCGAAGACCGCCGCGAGCAAGACCCTGAAGGAGAAGCGCGCGGCCAAGAAGGCGAAGGGCCAGGGCGGCTCGAACTCGTCGGACTGGAGCGCGGGCACCAAGTAGCGGGCGACATGCTCGCAGGTTCCTCACCGCGCACCCGGCAGGCGAAGGACCTCTTCGCCGCGCTGGGTCGGAACTACGAGCGCATGGGTGCGCTCCTGTCGTTCGGGCAGGATCCGCGGTGGCGCCGGTTCCTGGTGTCGCGAGTCCCGCGGGTGTCGCGGGTCCTCGACGTCGCGACCGGGACCGGGCTCGTGGCGAGGGAGCTCGCACGCTCCGGCCGCGCGGTGTCCGTCGTCGGGCTCGATCCGAGCGAGGGCATGCTCGGCCAGGGCCTCGGCCGGACCGACGGCGGCTCGATCGCGTTCGTCCTGGGTCGCGCCGAGATGCTCCCGTTCCCCGACGCCACGTTCGACGCGCTCACCGTCACCTACCTCCTGCGCTACGTGGACGATCCGGCGGCGACGCTCGGCGAGCTCGCCCGCGTCGTCAGCCCCGGGGGCGTGATCGCGAGCCTAGAGTTCGGTGTGCCACCGAACCCGTTCTGGCGCGCGTGCTGGTGGGCGTACACGCGATCCGTGATGCCGGCGGCCGGGTCGCTCGTGTCCTGGGAGTGGTACCGCGTTGGCCGGTTCCTGGGCCCGAGTATCGAGGCGTTCTGGGCCCGCCATCCGCTGGAGGAGCAGCTCGCGATGTGGCGGTCGACCGGCATCGCTCCGGTGCGCTGGCGCCGCCTGAGCCTGGGTGGCGGGATCGTCATCTGGGGGGTGCGTGGCGCATGAGCAAGCCCGCCTTCTACGCGCTGACGCCGGGGGGCGCGCGCGACTACTGGACGCTCCTGCACCCGCCGTACACCCTGTGGCACCTGTCGTTCGTGGCGCTCGGCGCGTGCGTCGTCGACACGCTGCAGCTCGAGTACCTGGCGATGGCCCTCGTCGCATTCTTCCTCGCCGTGGGGGTCGCGGCGCACGCGCTCGACGAGCTCCACGGTCGGCCACTGCGGACCGAGATCCCGCGCGGGGTGCTGATCACGCTCGCAACCGTCGGACTGCTGGGCGCGCTCGCGATCGGCGTCTACGGGTCGTCCCTCGTCTCCTGGTGGGGGCTGCTGTTCATCGGGATCGGCGGGTTCCTGGTGCCTGCCTACAACCTGGAATGGTTCGGAGGACGGTTCCACACCGACCTGGCGTTCGCCGTGATGTGGGGTGGGTTCCCGGCGCTCGCGGGCGGCTTCGCACAGACCGGACGGATCGACGCGCCCGTCCTACTGGTGGCGGCCGGGTGCGGGTACGTGGCGGCGACGCAACGTCGGTTGTCTACACCGGTCCGGCGGCTGCGTCGACGGGCCAGCAGCGTCGAGGGGAGCGTCGCGTACGACGACGGCACGATCGAGCCGATCGACGCGGCGGCGTTGACCGCCGCGCCAGAGGGTGCGCTCCGCCTCCTCTGGGTCGCGATGGTCCTGCTCGCGATCGGATCCGTGATCGCTCGCTGGCCCCTCCGATGACCCGATGAGCGATCGCGAGGATCCAGCTCGAGCGCTCCGGTCGGCTCCGGGAAGAACTCGGTCGCGTGGTCGAGCAGCTCCATGGGATGGGTCATCGTCAGCTCAGGATCCTCAGATGGGATAGCGTCGCCTCAGCCGACCGAGGGGGGATCATGCGAGGCATCCGTTCCATCCGCGCCGTGGTCGCGACGATCGTGCTGTGCGGCACGGTCGTCGTCGCGCCGGTGCCGGCGACCGCGAAGGTCTGTCACGTCTGGAACCCGGGTCAGCCGCCGAGCATCGGGACCGCGAGCACGCTCGAAGGCGTCGACCTGATCTCCACGTGCGCGGGGTGGGCGGTCGGCTTCTCCCACGACGGCACGAAGACGCAGACGCTGATCGAGCGCTGGAACGGGACGTCGTGGCGGGTCGTACCCAGCCCGAACGTCGGGACGCGCGACAACGTCCTGCGCGACGTGAAGGCGACGTCACCCACCAACGCGTGGGCGGTCGGCACCTACTACACGGCCACCGAGGAGCGCCCCTTGATCCTCCACTGGGACGGCTCGGCGTGGACGCGGCAGCGGGTGCCCGCCGTGGGCGACACCGGTGCCGCGCTGTTCGACATCGCCGCGACCTCCGCCACGAACGCGTGGGCGGTCGGGCGCGTCTTCGAAGGCGGCGTCTCCAAGACCCTGATCTTCCGGTGGAACGGATCTTCGTGGAGGCGCCAGGACAGCCCCAACCTCCCGAGCCCGAACAACGTGCTCGAGGGCGTCGGCGCCTCGTCGTCGAGCAACGCGTGGGCGGTCGGGGGGGCGAACGGCAACCGTCCGCTGATCCTGCGCTGGAACGGCACCAAGTGGCGGCTCGCGAAGACTCCCACCCTGAACCTCAACAACTCGCTCCTTGGCGACGTGGCCGCGCTGTCCGCCTCGAACGCCTACGCGGTGGGGATCGAGTACACGACGGACGGGCGACGAACGCTGATCATGCGTTGGAACGGGACCGCGTGGAAGCGGCAGCGCTCCCCGAACCCCGCGGCGGGCGGGGACAACGACCTCTACGACGTGGCGGCGGCGTCGCCGAACGCCCTGTGGGCGGTCGGCGCCGCGACCGGCACCGAGTCGCGGGCGATGATCCTGCACTGGAACGGCACCAGGTGGATCCGCGAGAAGACGCCGAACCTGGGGAGCGGCAACGACGAGCTGCTGTCGGTGGACGTCGCGAACGACGGCTACGTCTGGGCGGTCGGGCACTACTTCGACCCGACCGAGAACGCGCTCGGGCTCCACTGCTGCTAGCCCGAACGGGAACGGGTCCCGTGGGTCCAGATCCCCGCATGCGGCGGACCTGAGGGTGTGTGGGCCGGCGGTGGCGGTCAGCGGCTCGATACCGACCAGCTGCTCCGCCGGCGAGACTCGGCCTACGACCCGCCGGGGGTCACGCGCAGGACGACCGCTTCGTGGGACCCGACCGTCGTCGCGAACCGGTCGGTCGCGGCGCCGAGGTCCCGGTGCGCCCAGAGGTCACGGACCGTGGCCACGGAGGGACCGAGGCCCAGGTCTTCCTGCCACGCGACGACGATCTCGGCGCGCTCGGGACCGCGGTTCAGCAAGGCGACGCCCCGGTCGCCGTCGGCGAGGGGCTTCGCGAACACCTCGAGGTCGCCGTCCCTCCGCACCCGGGAGGCCTGCCGCCCGAGCGGATCTTGGTTCAGCGCGATCACCTCGGTGTTCGTCAGCGTCTCGATCGTGTACGCGTCCATCCGCGTGAGATCGCTCCCGACGATCAGCGGTGACGACAGGATCGCCCACATCGAGAAGTGGGTGCGGTACTCCTCGGGGGTGGCTCCGTCCCCGACGAGCGCCCCGTCTCCGTTCAGGTTGACGACGAGCATGTCGTAGTCGTTCCATCCCCCGGGCCCCGAGAAGTCCTCCAGCCCGACGCCCCGATCGATCATGTCGAGCACGTCGAAGTAGTACCCCTCCCGGTGGCCGGGGAGGTCGAAGTCGTCGGTGATGTCCTGCCCGATCCGCCAGTGATGCCCGCCGGCGTCGCGGGCCCACGTCCACACGTCGTCCCAGCCGCAGTGGCAGACGTGCAGGACGATGTCGCGACCGGTCGCCTTCAGGGCCTCCGACATCGCCCGGTGCAGTCCGATGACGCCTTCCCCGCCCTCCCCGGGCCAGCAGCAGGAGTCGTACTTCAGGTGATCGACGCCCCACGAGGCGAAGAGCTCCGCGTCCTCGCGCTCGTGGCCGTTGCTCCCCGTGTACCCCGCGCACGTCTCGACGCCCGGACCCGAGTAGATGCCGAGCTTCATGCCTCGGTCGTGCACGTGGTCCGCGAGGTACGCGATCCCCCTCGGGAACTTGTCCGGGTCGTAGGTCAGGTCGTGGAGGAACCGGGAGCCTCGGATCTTCTGCCACCCGTCGTCGAGCATCACGTACTCCCAGCCGGCGTCCCTCATGCCGCTGTCGACGATCGCGTCGGCGGTGCGGAGGATCTTCTCTTCATCGATCTCGTCGCCGTAGACGTTCCAGCTGTTCCACCCCATCGGGGGTGTGGCCGCGAGGAGCTTCGCGTCCTCCGTGGCCGGCTCCTCGGTACAGGCCGCGAGGATCGCCGCCGCGCCGGGGAGCGCGACGCCGGTCGCGGCCACCGCCTTCAGGAACTCCCGGCGATCGATCGCGCGCCTCCTACACGAGTCCTGCGAGGACGAGGAACTCCCTGGCCACGCTCGAGACGTCCTGACCGTCGATCGTGACCTTGCCCACCAGCGTGGTCACGATCTCGTGCGTCAGCTCGGCGCTCACCGCGTCGAGCGCGGCACGGACCTCGTCACTCAGCGCGTCCGCCCGGACGACCGGCGTGATGTGCTCGGCGTTCTGCAGGTACTTGTCGTCCACCAGAGGGACGAAGCCGTTCGCCTCGATGCTCGGGTCGGTGGAGAACAGCAGGCCGATCTGCACGTCGTCGCTCTTGAGCGCCTCGACGGTCTGCGGCCCCCCGACGTCGAGCGGTTCGAAGACGTCGAACAGGATGCCGTAGGTGTCCCTCAGCCCGGCCAGACAGAAGGGACGCTGCGGGCACTCGGGCGGTCCGCCGAACGTCAGCTGGTCCGCCACGTCCGCGAGCGACGTCATCGTGGTCAGGCCGAACCGCCGCGCCGTCTCGGCGTTCGCGACGAACTGGTTCGTGTCTTGGACCCGTGAGGGCCTCAGGACCTCGATCCCCTGGGGCTCCAGCAGCGCACGCAACCGCTGGACCACGACATCGCTCTGGCTCGATGCCTCGGCGTTCGGATCGACGAACGACAGCAACGACGACAGGTACTCGGGCTTGATGTCGATCTGGCCCGATTCCAAGGCGTGCTGCGAGAGCTCACGCGATCGCAGGTCCAGGTCGCGTTCGACCGTGTACCCGGCATGTTCGAGTACCTGGGCGTACATCTCCGCCACGAGCTGGTTCTCGGCGAACGCGCCCGAGACCCCGACGACGATCGTCCCCTTCGTTCCCGGCTCGGCGTCCCGGGTCGGCGACGACGTCGCCGTGCAGCCGACGGTCACGACGACGAACACCAGCAGGGCGGCGACCCGGGAGCCGTGCCTCACGGCGCTCCCCCGTCGGGTGGTGCCGCGATCCGCCCGAGGATGACGTGCGCGGGCGTCGCGCCCTTGCCCTTGATGTCGAACACCCGGGCCGGTCCGAACTCGCACAGCCCACGGACCTCCTCCACCGTGCGCTGGGAGACCAGGAAGCGTCCCGGCTCGCTGTGCTCCTCCAGCCTGCTCGCGAGGTTCACGGTGTCGCCCCACACGTCGTAGGCGAACTTCCGATCCCCGATCACCCCCGCGACAGCCGGGCCCGTGGCGACCCCACCCCGCACGACGATCGATGCCCCGGAGGGCCACGAGACGCTCGGCGCCTCGGACAAGATGTCGAGGGCCATCGCGACCGCGGCCTCGGCGTGACCTTCGAACGGCACCGGCGCGCCGGCGACGGCCATGTACGCGTCGCCGATCGTCTTGATCTTCTCGAGGCCGTGCCGGTCGGCGATCTCGTCGAACCGACGGAACAGGGCGTCGAGGGTGGCGGCGAACTCCTCCGCGGATGAGCGGGCGGCCTGTTCGGTCGAGCCGACGGCATCGACGAAGACGACGCTCAGCTCGTCGAACTCCTGCGCGACCCGCTCACCGGGGGACGCCTTGAGCTGGTCGATGACCGCCTGCGGCAAGATGTTGAGCAGGAGCCCGTCGGAGCGCAGGCGTTCCTCGTTCAGCTGACGCTCGCGGACGAACAGCTGCCGCGCGAAGCGCTCCAGCCAGTACGCCGCCAGACCCCCCAGCACGCCGAACGACACGAGGTACAGGGCGGCGACCACCCTGCTCACGTCGACGATGTACCGCGCGGTGAACGCGTAGGGCAGGTACGCGGCGATGCCGACCACGGCGACCAGCGCCACGAGGACGAACCGCAGCCGCAGCAGCGTGTAGGTGAACGCGGTGATGAGGATGACGCCGACGTAGCCGAACTCCGCCGGCAGCGTCAGCATGTTCGACGCGTAGAACACCCACACCACGATCGTCGCGATGGCGATCGCGACGGAGACCCATTCCCAGATGCGTCGGAAGATCGACGTGTAGCTCAGCGCGAGGCCGATCACGAGCATCGGGATGAACACGCCGTACCGGATCACGCGGTCGAGCCGGAGCTCGGACAAGGCCAGGATGTGCGGCCGCAGGAGCACCCCCCACGCGACCCACAGGGCGATCCCCGCGACGAACGCGAACCGGACGTTGCCGAGGTTGAGCTGGAAGCGGTCTTCCCGGAACGCCGATTCGAGGGCCGGGTCCGCGAACCGAAGGCGCAGCTGCGCGAGGCGACGACCGACGGATCGGTCGCGGGCGGGCGGAGATGTGGCCGTGTCGTCCTTCATGGTGTGCCCCGGCTCGGGAGGTTCGAGCATGATGACGCGCGGCGACCCACGCCGCCACCCATCGGGCTCACCAGTCGATGTCGTCGGCGCGTCCTGCGAGCCGGTGCAGACGGCTGCCGTCGGCCCGCATGACCCAGATCCTCGTGGCGCTCCCCCACACGAGCACCGCGATCCGCCTGGCGTCCGGTGAGAACCGCGGCTGCATCATCCCGGCGGCGTCCTCGGGCGGCATCGCGATCAGGCGTGCGCGACCGTCGCGGGCCCGCCGCAGCCAGATCTCACCGCACGCGTGGCAGGTGCGCTGCCAGCCTCGGTAGACGAACCACCGTCCGTCGTCCGATACGTCGATCTGGCTCGCGGTCGCGCGCTCCGAGGTCCACGACCGATGCGAACCGTCGGGTGACATCGTCACGATGCCGGTCCGCACGCCGTCGCGGCAGGCGTCCACGCCGTTCGGCCACTCCGTGCTGGCGACGATCCGGTCACCCGTGGGGATCCATCCGACGCCGGTGACGAGCTCCTGGCCGCCGAGGACCTTCGTGAGCGCTCCCCCGTCGGATGCCACCGTCCAGATCTGCCCGCACAGGATGCGGGTGCCCGCCCGCCGGAACTCCCGAGACGTGGCGAACGCGATCCGGGTCCCGTCCGGCGCCCAGGCCACCGCCTCGATCCCGTCGTACCGGCCGCCGACGCGAACGATCTGCCGCCGCACACCGGTGCGCAGATCGAGCGTCACGAGGCTCCGGTCCCACGTCACGAACGCGAGCCGGCGGTGATCGCGGGACCAGGTGGGGAGGCGCTCACGTGCGGGCGTGTCGGTGACGCGACGGACGCCGCCACCAGGCCGAAACGTGAACAGGTCCCCGTCGCGGGCGAACGCGATCGGAGCCGGAACGCCGGCCCACGCCGACGGCGCGAGACCGGCGAGCACCACGAACACGATCGCGACCGGCAGGATGCGCCGCACGTTCCTTCCTTCCGACGCCCTCGCACGAGCGATACCACCGAGGCTGCCCTCGGGTCGCGAGGCTCCGGTCCCGGTCTGCACGGGACCACGCGAGACTCGGACGTCCGCTGAGCGCAAGGGCACTCCGGCCGTCCCGAAGGTTGGACTCGCGTGGTGAGCCGAGGTTGGATCCATAGGTTCTTTGGGCTACGTCCCAAATAGGCAGGAAGGTCTAGGTCCTTCGGTGTTGACTTCTGCGACGATGCGCGGAGCCGAAACTTGTTCCGGCGTGAGCCGGGATCTCGTGGAGACTCGGTTGGGGGGTTGGCGCGCGACGTGGCCGATCGGCAGGAACCGCCACCGTCCCGTCGGCCACCGCCGCGAGGCGGCACGGGCCAGACGGGCAGGTTCGCCGCCCTGATCGTCCTTGGCCTTCTGGTTCTGGGCGGCATCGTGCTGCCGGGTTCGGCGGCTCGCAGGACGACGAACCTCATGGAGATCACCCTGGCCGGCGAGGGAACGAGGGGGCGGCGCGTCCTGGCGGCGCGTGCCCGTCCCGAGGGCGGTGGGGAGCCTCGAGTCGGTCGACCGAGCTGCGGTCGACCGCGTGCCCGGAACCCGCTCGCTCGTGGCCGCCGGCCCGGCCCGGCCCCGTCGTCGTGCGGTGGGACGGGACGCGGTGGTCGTCAGAGCCCCTGAGGGGCGATCTCGCGCACGGCTCTCTCTTCGGCATCGACGCCGTATCCGATCGGCTCGCGTGGGCGGTCGGTAGCGACGGCGAGCGCCCGCTCGTCCTGCGTGGGACGCGGGCAGGGTGGAGACGTATCCCCCTCCCCGATACCCGGGGGACCTACCTCAGCGACGTTGCCGCGCTCGGCCCCGATCGGGCGTTCACGGTCGGGGCCGAGGGGTTGCTGCTGCGGTGGAACGGCGACGAACGACGGTCCCACGCTTCTGGGCGCGCAACGTGCGTCTGACGGCGGTCGATGCCGGTCGACGATCGGTCTGGGTGACGGGCATGCGGATCGGAACCGGCCCGACGTCCGAGAGCCGGCCGTTCGCGATGCGGTGGCGAGGAGGCTGGCAGATCGTGCCCGTGCCCGACCTCGGGCACGCGTTCAGCACGGTCTCGGTCCGCGGGGGATGCGTGTGGACGGCCGGCCCGCTGGAGGAGCCGGAGGCGAACTCCGCGGTCTTCACGCGCTGCCGGCCCGGCTGAGCCCCGCTTCGGCGCGCGAGGCGCAGATGCGGCTAGCTGCAGGTCACGCCCGTCACGGTCGGCGGGTCATCCGGGGTGTTCGGGCTGATCGCGCCGGTCCACTCATGCACCCCGCTGCCGTCGCACGCCTCGAGGACACCACCGAAGTTCCGAATCCCACCTCCGTTGGTGCTCGCAGTGTTCCCCGTGACAGAGGCCGCGTCCTTCAGCACGATGGTGCCACCCTCGGCGCCCACCCCTCCCCCGCCGCCGGCCGATGCGTTCCGCGCCACGGTGGACGCTCCCTCGAGCCTGAGGATGCCGCCGGAGTTGAGGATCCCGCCCCCGTACTCGGCGGCGGCGTTGCCGCTGACGGAGGCCGAACCCCTGAGCACGACCCGACCTTCGAAGTTGAAGATGCCGCCGCCGTAGGTCCCCTCGTTGCCACTGACACGGGCATCCTTCGTCATGACCAGGACGCGCTCGGTGAAGATGCCGCCGCCGCTCGTGGTCGTGTTCCCGCGGACCAGGACGCCCGCTCCCAGGAAGAGCTTCCCGCTGTTGTAGATCCCGCCGGCTCCTCCCCCCGTGACCTTGAGGTTCGTCAGACGCACCACGCCTCGGCTGATCCCGAGGACGTAGGAGTCGACGCCGCCGGCGTGGAGCACGGGCTTCGGCGTCTCATGGGTCTTCCGACCGATCAGCGACACGCTGGTGCGGATCCGGAACGTCCCCACGCAGACCCCTTTGACCGTGATCTCGTCGCCGCGGTCGGCCGCGTCGAGCACGCGCTGGAGGCTCGCGCGGGTCGGTCCCCCCTGGGTCACGTTCGTCGCTCGGCACGTGTTCGTCACGGCCCCTGCCGCCGGGGCCATGGCCGCCGGCATCACGGCCACGAGGCCCACCATGACGAGCAGGAGGGCACGGATGCCCCTGGTTCGGTGAACGCCGTTCGTCTGCATCGAACGCTTCCCTTCGCGTCGCGGTCGGTCTTGAGTTCGCGACCCTAGCGAGGGGGGTGAAGCGCCGCAACCCTCGGCGTCTCGGAGGCCCCGGCCCTTACCCCTCGCGCACGATCGCCAGGAGGCGCTCACCGCGGGACAGCGGTCGCTCGGCGGAAGGGTTGACGTCGATCGTGCCGTCCGTGCCGACGACGGCCACGGCGATCGCGGCGCTCGAGCGTTTCAACTCGACGAGGGCATCGAGGAACCCGGCGCCTTCGAGCGACTCGGGCACGTCGATGGAGGTGAGGTTGTCGGGTCCTCGCTCCGCGTCGTGCGTCAGCAGGTCGCCGACGAGTCGGCTGACCCCGTGATCGGTCGCGGCGCTCGCGAGCAGGAAGCTCGAGACCTCGCCGCTCACGATCAGCTCGTCGGCGTGGACCTGATGGAAGTGCTCCACGTTCTCCGCGAGCAGGACCTCGACGCACGTGTAGCACCTCGCTTGCGTGCTCTCGATCGCGAGCGCGGTCAGCAGGGTCTTCCCGTCGATGTCGTGCGGCGACGAGGAGGGGCGGGTGTCGTCGGCCAGGACGATCGCGGTCGTCGCGCGGTCGAGGCCGGCCCGCGCGAGATCCTCGCGACGCGCCGGGTCACCGCGCACGAAGATCGTGTCCGGGACGTCGATCGGCGCGGCGGCGATGTCGGCGAGGATCACGACGGGGCGATGATCGCCGGCCGCGTGGAGCTCTTCGACGATCGTGCGGGCGTGCGAGTTCCATCCGCAGATCAGGACGTGTTCGGTCACGCGAGTCGCATGCATACCGGCTTGCCTCCGCAAGAGAAGATCCAACAACCTCGACACGATCGCCGCGGTCCCCGTGGCGACGACGCCGACACCGACGATGAGGACGAGGTAGGAGACGATCCACCCACCCGCGGTGCTGAACTCGATCGGCGAGCCCTGCTCCATGAGGGTCCGCGTCATCCAGAAGTACGCGCTCGGCACGCTGTCGATCTCGGGGTTCGCGTGGCGCTCGAACAGCCACAGGACTATCGGGCTGGCGACCAGGACACAGAGCAGCACCACGAACGCTCGACTCAGGAACGGAGTGACACCCGTCCGCTCGAAGAGCATCGCCCGTCGATTCGCGCGGCGCGTCTTCCCCGTCGTCACGTCCACCTCGCTCGGAGACCCTCCGCCGTCGTCCTCACGCGCGACGCCGTTCGAGCTCCGCCACGATCGCCGGCACGACCTGGTGGAGGTCGCCGATCACCGCGTAGTCCGACCGTGCGAGGATCGGGGCGTCCTCGTCGTCGTTGATCGCGAGCAACCGGTCCGCGCCGCGGCACCCCACCATGTGCTGGCTCGCGCCGCTGATCCCGCACGCGATGTACAGGTCGGGCGCGATCCGCTCCCCCGTCTGACCGATCTGCTCGGCGTGGGGGCGCCACCCGGCGCTCGTGACCGCGCGGGAGACACCGACGACTCCGCCGAGCGCCGCCGCCAGCGCATCGAGACTCGCGAACCCCTCGGCGCTGCCCACGCCCCGGCCGCCACCGACGACGAGCTTCGCGTCGCCCAGGGACACGGAGGCCCCCTCGGCCTCCTCCACGCGCGTGACCCGGGCGCGCAGATCGTCGTCGCTCGGCTGCGGCTCGACCGAGGTCACCTCGACCGTCGACGGCGCATCGCCCGGGTCGTCCGCGACGGCGTACGGCGCCACCGACAGGAGGACGGGCGTGCCGGTGACGCGCGCATCCTCCAGGAGGCTCCCGCCCCAACGCTGGCGCGAGACCCGCCAGCCGTCGCCGCCGGCTTCGGCCGAGACGCAGTTCGCGACGAACGGGGCGTCGATCTTCGCGCCGAGATGCGCCAGGAGCTCGTTGCCACGGTCCGTACCCGCGGCGACGACCACCGCGCTCCCCACCGCCGACACGATCTCGGCGAGCACCTGGGCCCACGCTGCCGGCGCGTACGCGCCGGCGGTACGGACGTCGGTCCCGGTGAGGGCTCCGTACGCACCCGCCGCCGCGATGGCCTCCGGCGCCCCCTCGCCGAAGGCGACCGCGTGGAGGGGCTCACCCATACCCCGCGCGACGGTGAGCGCCTGCCGCGACACGTCGGCGAGCGCCCCCGCGTCGTGCTCCACGACGACGATCATCGGGGCGCCACCCCCAACCGCTCGAGTAGGTCGACGACGGCCGGAGCGGCGTCCGGGCCCCGTCCGAGGACCTGCACCTCGCTCCGCTGCTCCGGGGGGACGCGCAGCCTCACCGTCTCGACGGCCGGCGAGGGCCGGGGCACCGGCCGCCGGTCGAGCACCTTCTTCTTCGCCCGGATCCTCCCGGGGACCGAGGCGAACCGGGGCAGGTTGATGCCCTCCTTCACCGTGACCACGGCCGGGAGCGGCGCCTCGAACACCTCGGCGCCGACCGGACCCTCCCGCCGCGCCGCGATGCCGCCGTCCACGACCTCGATCGACTTGACCCCGCTCACGCACGGCAGACCGAGCGCGTACGCGACGTCGATCCCCACCTGATGGTCGCCGGAGTCGGCGGCCTCGTTGCCGAACAGCAGCAGATCGAAGGGGGAGCCGGCATCGGCTTCGGCACGAGCCGCCTCGGCGATCGCCCGGGCCGTGCCCGCCGCGTCCCACCCGTCCTCGGTGGTCTCGAGCAGGATCGCCCGGTCGACCCCGATCGCGAGGGCGTCGCGCAGCTGCTCCTCGGCCTCCGGCGGCCCGAGCGAGAGCACGACCGACGTGCCGCCGTGCGCCTCGACCAGGCGGACCGCCTCCTCGACCGCGCATTCCTCGTGCGGGCTCACCGTGAAGCCGAGGTGCTTCGTGTCGACGTGCCGCTCGTCGTCGGTCAGCGCGATGCGCGACCCGGTCGCCGGGACGCGCTTGACGCACACCAGGACGTTCACCCGCTCACCCCTTCATCCGGGCGTCGTCGGGATCGAACAAGGGGCGGCTCCCGGCCACCGCGACCGTCACCGGGTAGCGCTCGCCGAAGTACTCGACCTGGAGCTTCGTCCCGACGACGGCGCTCGCCGGTGGCAGGTAGCTCATCATCAGGTGCGTGCCGACCGAGGGCCCCGACCCGGCGCTCGTGACGTAGGAGCGACGGCCGGACGCGTCGACGAGCGGCGCCCCGTCGAGATCGAGGACCGGCTCGCGACCCATCATGTAGCGCTTCACCCCGGTCGAAGACGTCGCGTCGTCCAACGTCAGCGTGCACAGCACGCGTGAGGGCTCGGCCTCGCGCTGTCGCAGGTAGGCGTCACGACCGATGAACTCGGCGTCCTTGACGGTCGGGCGTGCCATCCCGGCCTCGACGAGGTCGTGCTCCAGATCGAGCTCCGTCCCGTGGGCCCGGTAGCTCTTCTCGAGGCGTGCGGTGCCCGCGTACGCGCCGATCCCGACCGGGACGAGCCCGTGCGGCTTCCCCGCGTCCCAGATCAGGTCCCACAGGCGGGCGCCCTGTTCCATCGGCACGGAGAGCTCCCACCCGAGCTCGCCCATGTAGGAGATCCGCGAGGCGAGCACGCGCAGGGGACCCATCTCGATCGTGCGGCACGTCGCGAACCCGAACGCGTCGTTCGACACGTCGTCGGCCGTGGTCGCGCCGACGACGTCGCGGGCCCGCGGGCCCCACACGCCCAGCGTGCACACGGCCGAGGTCGCGTCGAACAGCTGCGCCGAGCCGTCGGACGGCAGGTGGTCCGTGAACCACTTCCTGTCCGCCATGCCCGAGTGCCCGCCCGTCACGATCCGGAACCACGACGACCCGAGGCGCATGATCGTGATGTCGGCCTTGATCCCACCGGCGGGGTTCAGCACCGGCGTGTAGACGACGCGACCGACCGGCACGTCCATCTGGGCGACCACCATCCGCTGCACGAAGTCGAGCGCGCCCGGACCGGTGATGTCGAAGATCGCGAACGCGCTGAGGTCGACGACCCCGACCCGGTCCCGAAGGGCCAGGTGCTCGGCGTTCACGATCGGTGACCACCACCGCGACTCCCATTCCCCCTCGCGCGGCATGACGGCATCGCCGTAGTCGCCGAGCAGTCCCTCGTTCGCTCCGTACCAGTACGGGCGCTCCCAGCCGACGGCCTCGTAGAAGACCGCGTCGAGCGCTCGCTGCCGTTCGTTGACCGGGCTCAGACGGACGTCGCGGTTCGAGCTCCACTGCTCGAGCGGGTGCACGATCCCGTAGGTCTTGTTGAAGCCCTCGGCGCTGCGCGACCAGACGTGGTGCCGTGTCTTGTGATGCTCGTAGAAGCGCGCGATGTCAGCCCCGTGCGGGTCGATCTCGGGGGTTCCGTCGGTCATCCACTCGGCAACCGCACGGGCGATCCCCGGCGCCTCCTTGATCCAGATCGCCGACGCCGACCACAGCCCGCCCACCTCCGGGGTCTCGCCGAGGATCGGCATCCCGTCGGGGGTGAGCGACAACAGCCCGTTGATCGCGTAGCGGATCTGGACGCGCTCGTCTTCCAGGACGCTCGGGATCAGCTCGAGCGCCTGCTCCATCTGCGGGTCGAAGTCGTCCTGCGTGAACGGCAGCTCGGTGGGCGACAGCGCCGACTCCTCGATCGAGGGGATCTCGTCGGCCGGCATCAGGATCGGTCGGTGCGCGTAGGAGCCGATCTCGAGGTCGCCGCCGTGTTGCCGCTCGTACATGTTCGTGTCCACGTCACGCACGATCGGGTAGGTGATCTCACCCACCGTGTCCGCGAACAGCGGGACCGGCCCCACGCTGATCATCTGGTGGACCGCCGGGACGAGCGGGATCGACGCGCCGGCCATCGCCGCGATCCTCGGGCTCCAGATCCCGCACGCGACCACGACGGTCTCCGCCCGGATGTCACCGTCGGACGTCCGCACGCCGCGGACGTGACCCCCTTCGACGTCCAGGCCGGTGACCTCCGCGCCGGACACGACGGTCAGCGCATCGAGCTCCATCGCCTTCTCTCGCATCAGCGTCCCGGCACGCAGCGAATCGACGACGCCGACGCCGGGCGTGTGGAACCCCCCGAGGATCACGTCGGGATCGACGTACGGGACGAGTTCGGCCACCTGCGCCGGCGTCAGCAGCTCGGACTCGATGCCCCACGAGGTGCTGGAGGCCATCCGCCGCTTCAGCTCCTCGACGCGTTCGGGGGTACGCGCGACCTCGATACCGCCGCTTCGGGTGAAGACCCCCAGCTCCTCGTACTGACGCACGCTGTCGGCGGTGAGGTCGGTCATCTCCTTGGAGTGGTCGACCAGGAAGATGAAGTTGGAGGCGTGGCCCGTGGATCCGCCCGGGTTCGGCAGCGGGCCCTTGTCCAGCAGCACGATGTCCTTCCACCCGTGGAGGGCGAGCTGGTATACGAGGCTGTTGCCGACGATCCCCGCACCGATCACGACCACCCGCGCGTCCGACGGAACTGCGGTCATCCCTGGCTCCTTCCGTGACGTGTAGCCGGAGTCTGGCACCCGGGCTCGAAGGCTGCTCGCCCGTGAACCTCGAGGGGGGCCGATCGGCATCGCGCGCATCCGCCGATGCGTATCACCCATCCGGGGAATGAGGAAATCTGCTTCCGGTTTACACCCTTTGGTCCTACCGCGCGCCGGGTACGGGGGGAGTCCTTCGACCCACCTTCGCCCTGGGGGAGGGACACGACCACAACACATCGTGTGGTCGATGTAGAGGACACCGCCCTTCGCCGATGCTTCTCGAGACAGAGAAGGAGGTGATCGGATGCGCAGCTTGAAGTCGGTGAACTGGCGCCACCTGCTCTACACCAGCGCCACGCTCGCCACACTGCTGCTAGCAGCCGGCGCCCGGTACAAGCCGAAGCGCTAGCGGTACCGGAGCCGAAGGAAGGAGAGGACATGCGACTTCGTAGGATCTTCTACTCGCTCGGAGCGCTCGCCGTGATGGCGATGGCGGTCGGTGCAGGGTTCAAGCCCAAGTAGACGAACACACCGAGAACGACAGGCCCCCTGACACCCGGCGAACGCCGGAGCGTCCGGGGGCTTCGTCGTGTCCGGCGTCCGGCCCGGCGCGTGGCTCGGCCCGTATCGATCACACGGGGGAAACACCATGAGGCTAGGCTCCGAACGTGGACCCGGACTACGACCTCATCGTGATCGGCGGCGGCCCGGCGGCCGAGCGCGGGGCCGCGCAGGCCGCGTACTTCGGCAAGCGCGTGGCGATCGTCGAGCGGAACGACGAACCGGGCGGCGCCGCCGTCCACACGGGCACGCTCCCCTCCAAGACGCTCCGCGAGGCCGGCCTGTTCCTGTCCGGGTACCGTCAACGCGACCTGTACGGGGTGACGGTCGGCCTCGACGAAGAGCTCGCGGTCCCGCGGCTGCTCGCACGCAAGGACGCGGTCGAACGTCTTGAGACCGCCCGGATCCACCGGAACCTGGAGCGTCACCGGATCGAGCTCGTCCACGGCGAGGGCCGGCTCGCGGATCCGCACACGGTGGCCGTCGCGACTCCAGAGGGCGAACGGCGTCTGACGGCCCACGTCGTGCTGATCGCCACCGGCTCCTCGCCGTTCCGGCCACCGGGGATCCCCTACGACGACGAGGACGTGCACGACGCCGACGGGATCTTGGGGATCGAGCGGCTGCCGCGCTCGTTGGCGGTGATCGGCGGCGGCGTGATCGGCTGCGAGTACGCGTGCATGTTCGCGGCCCTCGGCACCGAGGTCCATCTGGTCGATCCACGCGAGGGGCTCCTGCCGTTCCTGGACGCCGAGATGGGCGAACGCCTCGTCCGCGCGATGGAGGGGCTCGGCGTCCGGCTCCACCTGGGTCGCCGCTTCGAACGGGTCGAGCGGGTGGGCGCCGGCCTGGAGGTCTCGTTCGCCGACGGTCCGACGCTGGGGACCGAGGCCGTGCTCGTGGCCACCGGCAGGACGGGCAACACCGCGGGCCTCGGGCTCGAGGAGGCCGGGGTCGAGATCGACCGGCGCGGCTACGTCGTGGTCGACGCCGAGTTCCGCACGGCCGTGCCCGGCGTGTACGCGGCCGGCGACGTGATCGGGTTCCCGGCTCTCGCGAGCGTCTCGATGGAACAGGCGCGGGTGGCCGTGTGCCACGCGTTCGGGTTCACCTACAAGGAGCGGGTCGCCGAGCTGCAGCCGTACGGCGTGTACACGATCCCCGAGGTGAGCTGCGTCGGGCTGGGCGAGGACGAGGCGCGTCGGCGCGGGATCGACGTGGTCGTCGGCCGGGCCTCGTTCGCCGACAACGTGCGCGGGCAGATCGTCGGCGATCGAGAGGGCATGGTGAAGCTCGTGTTCGACCGGGCGTCGCGGCGGCTGCTCGGATGCCACTGCATCGGTGAGCACGCCTCCGAGCTGGTGCACCTCGGGCAGGTGGTGATCGTGCTCGAGGGCACGGTGGACGCGTTCATCGACATGGTCTTCAACCACCCGACCCTCAGCGAGACGTTCAAGTACGCCGCCTACGACGCGCTCGCCGAGCTCGGGCCGGCAGACGAACCGGGGCGTCCGACCGACGCAGCTACGCCTGCAGCCGGATCACCGACGCCTCGCCGCCCTCCCGCCCGGTGATCACCGGGCGTCCCAGGCCATCGACGTACATCGCCTCGATCTCGGCGGTCGTGTCCGTGATGGCGAGCCCGTAGTGGGTGCTGTAGACACCCTTGGCCGACACGAGGAACGACGCGATCGAGATACCCGAGGACGTCACACCGAGGATGCGACCGTCGCTCCGGACCCCGATGTCGACGAGCCTGAAGCCGTCGGCGAAGTTCGACACGATCCCGTCCCCACCCCCGAACCCGGGATCGTTCCTCCCCCGAGGAGTGAGCTTGACGACGTGCGGATCGGCACCGCCGTTGTCTGCATGCACCCCGAGCACGACACCGTCGTCCGTCGTCAGGGCGAGCCCGAGCGCGTAGTCGTTGCCCGGCACGAGGTCGAGGACCCGCACCCCGTCCTTGCTGAACGACGCGTCGAGGCGACCGCCGGGCAGGAGTCGCGCGACCGCGGTCCGGTAGGTGCTCTTCTGGCTCCACCCGGCCATGACGATCTTCCCGGTTCCGGTGAGCTCGACCCGCCACGCGCCGTCGGTCTCGGAGCCGATGTTGAGCGCGACCCTCCCGTCACCGCTGAACGTCCGATCCACACGCCCCTTCCGGGTGAACCTGCAGACGACGAACCGGCCGTCGTTGACTCCGTCGTAGGACTCGCCGACGACGACGAGCTTCCCGTCGGGCTGCACGACCGCGTCGTACCCGAACGCCGGGAGCCCGTCCGGCGAGCGGACGGTCGCCAACCCGTCCCCGCTGAAGGACGCGTCGAGCCCGCCGCCGCGCTGCAGGACGGCGACGGCCAGACGCGCGTCGCCCGACGCATCGTTCGCCCACCCGACGACGGCCACGCGACGATCCGGATACGCCGCCACGCCGTACGCGCCGTCTTCGTGGCCGAAGTCGATCGTCCTTCGACCGTCCCCCCCGGCGAAGTTCGCGTCGGGCGCTCCGCCCGCCCGCAGCCTCGCGACGGCGAAGTCGCCGTCCACCGCGCCGACGGCGACCACCTTCGAACCGACCTGAACACCGTTCTTGAACTCCTCGCTGGTCCCACCGAAGTCGACCGCGACGATGCCGTCACCGCCGAAGGACGTGTCGAGCTGGCCCGAGGCGGCGGACGCGGGCGCCGCGGCGAGCACCACCCAACTCGCTGTGACGACCCAGATCGTGGAGCGGCGCATCGTCGGCCTCCTGTTCGGGATCGGCGGAGCGTACGCCCCGCCCTCTCGTGGGCGCAAGGCCGGCGGCAGACGAGCAGCAGCCTCGACTGCCGATCGAGCCTATCCTGGGGCGATGACCACCTCCGTGCTCGTCCTCGGGGCCGGCTTCGGCGGGCTCGAACTGTCGGCCCGTCTGTCGGAGGGTCTCGGCGACGATGTCGAGGTCACCCTGATCGACCGGGGAGACGCGTTCGTGTTCGGCTTCTCGAAGCTGGACGTGATGTTCGGGACACGGACGCCTGAAGCGGTGCGCCTTCCGTACGCCGACATCACCACGCCGCACGTGCGGTTCCGACAGGAGACGATCACGTCGATCGATCCTTCGGCGCGCCGCGTCGAGACGGATCTCGACGTCTACGAGGCCGACGTCCTGGTCGTGGCGCTCGGCGCCGACCTCGACCTCGCGGCGACGCCGGGGCTGTCGGAGCACGGCAACGAGTTCTACTCGGTCCCGGGCGCGACGATCCTCCGCGACGTGCTCCCCACCTTCACCTCGGGGACCGCGATCGTCGGCGTGTGCGGCCCGTCGTTCAAGTGCCCCCCCGCGCCGAGCGAGACGGCGCTGCTCCTGGATCAGCACCTGCGTGACCGTGGGGTGCGCGACGACGTCGCGATCCAGGTCGTGATCCCGTTCGGGACGCCGGTCCCGCCGTCGCCCGAGACCTCCCAGGCGATCCTCGCGCGGTTCGCCGAACGCGGGATCGAGTTCGTCGGGGACCGTCGCGTCGTGGCGCTCGAGGCCGGTCACGCCGTGCTCGACGACGGCACGCGTCTGCGGTACGACCTGTTCCTCGGCATACCCGTGCACAGGGCCCCGGCTGTGATCGAGGACTCAGGCCTGACCGAGGGCGGCTGGATCCCGGTGGACAGGCACACGCTCGCCACCCGGTTCCCGGGCGTCTACGCGGTGGGCGACGTGACCAGCGTGGGAACGCCCAAGGCCGGAGTGTTCGCCGAGGGCGCCGCGCGGGTCGTGGCCGACCGGTTGATCGCCCGGCTCCGGGGCGCGCCCGAGCCTCCGGGCTACGACGGCACCGGCGCGTGCTGGATCGAGTTCGGCGCGCACGAGGTGGCCCGCGTCGAGGTCGACTTCTTCTCGACCCCGGGGCACCCGACCGGCACGTTCGCCGCTCCCTCGGCGGAGATCGCCGACGAGAAGGCCGCCTTCGGCGCCTCCCGTCGCGCCCGCTGGTTCGGCGCCTGACCCGAAGGGGTACCCTGGGAGCGTGACCCGGTGAACGGGAGGTTCACATGCGTCGAGCACTCGTCGTGATCGCCGCGGCGGTCGCGCTCACCCTTCCGGCGGCACCGACACAGGCGCACTTCCTCTGGCATCCCGACCCCAGGGGCGATACGCCGACCCCGGACCTGGCAGGGGACCTCACGGGGGTCCGGCTGTCCACGTTCCGGGAGGCGGGCGTCAAGATGCTGCGTGCCGACGCTGACCTCGCCGATCCCACGGCCGACTACCACGTGGTGTTCCTGTTCGACAGCCGAGGAGGCGACCGGGCCGACTACAAGCTTCGCGTGTCGTGGGACATCGCCAGCGGCGGCATCTACCACCTCGAACTGGTGCGCCTGTCCGACCGCGAGGCGGTGGACGTCCGGGTCTTCACGAGCGGCAAGCGCTGGTTGCGGCTGCCCGTGTGGTTCGAGATGGGGGCTCTGCACCGCACGAAGCACGTCCGGTGGCGCGTCGTCACGTGGTTCGGTGCGCGGTACGACCGGGCTCCCGACGTCGGCTGGTACGCGCACTGAGGGCACCATCGGCTCGGGCGTCCTCCAGCGCGATCGCCCACCCGGATCGGCCGACCCTACGGGAGCAGCCGGGCCACGGCGAACCCTATCGAGGTGCCATCGGGGGTATACCCCGCCGGCACGATGCGGCCATCCGGCTGGACCGTGACGGCGCGGAAGGCGCTCGCGCCGTCCGGATAGACCACCGCGACCGAACCACCTCCGAAGTTCGGATCGCGCACGCCGTTGTCCCGGACCCTGATCACACCGCCCGCGCCGGCGAAGCCCCCGACGATCACGATCTTCCGTCCGGCGCGCGTCGCGGCCCGCCACGACTCGTCCCCCGGGCTCACGTCGTGGATCACGACCCCGCTGGTCCCCCACTCGTGGTCGACGTGGCCACTCGCGTTGAACCGGACGAGCATCGCCCCCCACTCGCCTCCGGGGTTGGAGGTTCCGACGACGACGAAGTTCCCGAGGGCCTGCAGCACGACCGAGCCGGTTCGATCGGACTGGGCGTGATCGAAGAGCGCCTTGCCGTCCCCACCGCCGAACTCCAGGTCGAGCGAGCCGTCGGGTCCCAGGCTCACGATCGCGACGTCTTCCTCGCTGCCCAGACGAGCCGTGCCGACGATCAGGAGGTGGTCGGCGGGAGACCGCCACGGGACGAGGTCGTCGACCCACGCGTACGGACGCGTCGGGAACGCGATCGTCTTCTTCCCGTCACCGCTGAAGGTCCGGTCCCGGCGACCGTTCGGCAGGTAGCGCGCGACGGCCAACGAACCGGTCGGGTACTCGCCCGCACCGCCGCCGGCGACGATCCTCCCGTCGGGCATCAGCGCCACCGACTCCACCGACGCCGGGCCGGCTGCGAAGCCGGTCATCACGATGCCGTCGCCCCCGAACGTCGGATCGAGCCGCCCGTCGGGAAGCAGCCGCACGAGCAGGAACCGGTCGATGCCCCCGACGCGCGCGGCGCCGACGGCGAGGATCTTCCCGTCGGGCTGCACGAGGAGATCGTCGAGCCAGTCACCCTCGTCGGACGCGGCGACGTTCACCCGTCCGGACCTGCCGAAGGTGGGGTCGACGGCACCTCTCGCTCGGAGGCGGACGATCACCATCGTGCTCGTCGTGCGCTGCTGCGTCCCGCCGATCACGATCTTGGTTCCCTGCATCGCGACGGCACGCGCCAGGGTCTCGCCCGCGAGGGCGACCACCACGCGACCCTCGTCGCCGAAAGCTGGGTCGAGATCTCCGGAGAGCGCTCCGGCCGGAGCTGCGATCGCCACGATCACGACAGAAGCCAGCGACGACACGACGAACGTCCATGCGAACCCCCTCGCTCGAGGCTCCGACGAAGATCCTGGCCCGACGGTACGGGGGCGACTCGTGCCGCGGACCTGCCGGTCGGCCCGGACGTCACGGGTCGCGGAACGGCACCGACCGAGCGACCCCCGACCGTCTCGCCCGATGGGCGTCGCAGAGACCTCGAGGCGTGAGGCGGGAGCCCCGGATAGGGTGGCCCATGCCCTACGCGCGGAACGCCGTCGACGCTGCTCGCGTGTACTTCGAGGACGACGGCGGACCCGGGGCGCCCGTCCTGATCCTCGGCGGGTTCCTCGATCCGGTCGCGCTCGTGCGGCACGCGCCGGTCGCGGTCGCGCTGAGCGAGCACACCGATCGCTTCCGGTCCATCTTCGTCGACCACCGAGGTCACGGATCGAGCGACGCGCCGCACGACCCGGACGCGTACGCGATGCCGCTGCGGGTCACCGACGTCGTGGGGGTGCTCGACCACCTGGGCATCGGTCGGGCACACGTCGTCGGGCTGTCCTGGGGTGGCCGGCTGGCCTTCGGGCTCGGCGAACATGCACCCGACCGCGTCCGGTCGCTCGTGACGATCGGGCAGCATCCGTACGCGCTCGATCCGGATGGCCCGCTCACGCGATCGGTGATCGAGGCCCTCGACAGGTCGAGCGACCGCGGGATCGAGGCGCTCGTCGAGGCCTTCGAGGCGATCGTCGGGCCGTATCCGCCGCCCGTCCGCGACGCCTACCTCGCGGCCGACGCCGCCGCGATGCGCGCCGCGGTCGACGCCGCCGTGCGGGAGGGCCCGGTCAGCGAACGGCTCTCCGAGTGGCGCGTGCGCTGCCTGATCTGCGTGGCCGCCGAGGACGTGGACTTCTTCGAGCCGGCCCAGCGCGCGGCCGAGGAGATCCCCGGTGCGAGGTTCGTGTCGATCGAGGCATCCGATCACCTCGGGATGGACACCGCGCGCGTCGATCCGTTCTGGCCGGCGATCCTCGAGACGCTGGAGGACGTCGGCTGACGCCTCCTCGAGGCACCCGCTTCAGCCGGACCCGGTCGCGCCCTGCCCTTCGATCATCAGGCAGACGACGACGTCCGCTCCTCAGGGGGACGCGAGATCGGACAGGCGGTGCATGTCCTCGCGGAGCGTCCCGTACAGCGACCGGTAGACCTCGTAGGTGGCGTCGTAGGCACCGACCCGCGTCGGGTCGGGCTCCGTCACCGCGTCCAGCGTTCGCACCACGGACGTGGCCTCGTCGACGTCGGCGAACGTGCCCGCCGCCACGTGCCCGAGGAGCGCCGCACCGTAGGCGGCGCCTTCCTCGATCGCCAGCCGCTCCACGACCGCGTCGTACACGTCGGCCTGGAGTTCGAGCCACACGTCGGAGGTCGCGCCGCCCCCGGTCGCCCGGATCGCCGAGGGGCGCACGCCGAGCCCGCGCATGATCTCGATGCCGTCGCGCAGACCGAACACGACGCCCTCCATCAGGGCGCGGGTCATGTGGCCCCGCGTGTGTCGTGCGGTCAGCCCGACGAACCCGCCCGACGCCCGGGGATCGAGGTGCGGCGTCCGCTCCCCCGTCAGGTACGGGAGGAACACGAGCCCCTCGGCGCCCGGTGGCACGGCCGCGGCCTCGGCGACCAGCTCCTCGTAGCCGACACCGGTGAGGTCGCGCCACCACCGCAACGATCCTCCGGCCGACAGCGTCACGGCGAGCAGGCAGTACCGGTCGGGGACGGAGTGCGCGAACGCGTGGATCCGCCCCGACGGGTCGACCGCGCACGTGTCCGCGTGGGCGAACAGCACGCCGCTCGTGCCGATCGAGCTCGACATCCGGCCGTCGCGCGTGACGGCGGTGCCGATCGCGGCGGCCCCGTTGTCACCCCCGCCGGCTGCGACCGAGACGCCAGCGGGCAGGCCCAGTTCGGTCGCGACGCTCGCCCGCGATCACCCCGGTGGGCTCCGGGCTCTCGAACACATCGGGCAGCCACTCCGCCGGGACGTCCAGCGCGTCGAGCACCTCGGAGGACCAGCGGCGCTCGCGGAGATCCAGGAACAGCGTCCCCGCCGCATCCGACGCGTCGGTCGCGAACTCCCCCGCCAACCGGTAGCGCACGAAGTCCTTGGGCAGCAGCACGTGGGCGACGCGTTCGTAGTTCGCCGGCTCCTCGTCGCGCAGCCACAGCACCTTCGGCGCCTGGAAGCCGGTGAGCGCAGGGTTCCCCGTGATCTCGACGAGCCGGTCGGGGCCGACCCGGTCCGTGATCGCCTCGCACTGCCTACCCGTGCGCTGGTCGTTCCACAGGAGCGCGGGGCGGATCACCAGGCCGTCGCGGTCCAGGAAGACCGACCCGTGCATCTGGCCGGTGAGGCCCACACCGACGACCTCGCTCGAGGCCTCGCGACACGAGGCGACGACGATGCCCAGCACCTCGCGCGTGGCGCGCCACCACTCCTCCGGATCCTGCTCGGTCCACAGCGGACGAGGCGTGAGCAGCGGGTACCCGGCCGTCCGCGCATCGACCACGGCGCCTCGCTCGTCGACCGCGACCGCACGGGTTCCCGTGGTGCCCACGTCGACTCCGATCGCCACCCTCGCTCCGTCCCCGACCGTCGCCACGTTCCTCCTTTCGCGCCCGACGGCATCATCGCAGGGGAGCGCGCCGGCGCTGGCCGTGGCATCCTCTTCCACGTCGACGCCGTCGCGTCGAGCAAGCAGGAGACGCCGATGAGGATCACGACCACCGACGACGTGCACGACCTGATGAACGGTGGTGCGCTCTCGTCCGCCGCCGTCTCCGCAGCCGTCGAGCTCGGGCTCTTCTGGACGTTCGAGCAGGGTCCCCGCACCGTCGGCTCCGTCGCCGCCCAGTACGACATCCCGGAGGTTCGGTGCCGGTTCTGGCTCGCGACGCTGGCGTCCCTCGGGTTGCTCGTGGACACCGACGACGGCTACGACCTGTCACCGACGGGACGTTCCGCGATCCTCGACGGGGGCAGCGAGGAGACGTGGCGCTACCTCGCGATGGAGGCACGGGAGGCCTCGGCCCTGGCGGTCGACCTCGCCCGTCGGCTGCGCGTGCGAGGCCCGGTCACCGACGACCCCGACGCCATCACCGACTACGTCGACAAGCTCAGGGCCGACCCCGACCGGGCCCGCCGCTTCACGGACCTCCTCTACGAGCTGCACGGCCGGCTCGCCGAGATGGTCGCCGACACCGTGGATCTGCGTGAGGCCCGACGACTCCTGGACGTGGGCGGTGGATCCGGCGTGGTCTCGTTGGCGTTTCTGAGACGCAACCCCGAGCTCGAGGCCGTGGTCGTGGACATCCCCGCCGTCTGCGAGGCGGGGCGCGCGATCGCCGATCGCACCGACGTCGCGTCGAGGATCTCCTACCGGACGATCGACTACCGGCAGGAGGAGCTCCCCGAGGGGTTCGACGTGATCATGACGTGCGACGCGCGGTTCACGCCGCCCGTGCTCGAGAAGATCGCGCGAGCCCTGACCCCGGGAGGGAGGTACCTCCTCGTGGACCGGTCGTTCGACGCCGGACCGACGCGCCGCGCGGAGCTGGCGCTCGGCGTGTTCCAGGACACCTTGATCGATCCCGGCTTCGTGTTCCCCTCGATCGAGCAGGTCGCGGAGGACATCCGGGCGGCCGGGCTCGAGCCGGCACCCCCCGTCGATCTCCCGAGGCCCCGGTGGAAGGTGATCGAGGCACGCAAGCCCGGCCCCGCCGCCTAGCGATCACTCGGCGAGCGAGCCGCCGAAGATCTGCCAGGCCAGCACCGACTTCGCCGCCAGGCTGAGGACGAGGTAGGTCTTCTCGCCGAAGGCGTAGTCGGTCCACTTCCCGACCTCGCGGTACTGCAGCCATTGGTTCAGCCCGAAGCTGAAGAAGAAGACGAACTGCGCCACGACGATCCCGTAGACGAACCCGGGCACCGTCTCGGCGCCCGCGATGTTGACCACGATCGAGACCCACGGCGCGATCCCGACGAGCGTCCCGAACCAGAACGGGAGCATCGTCGTCGTGGCGCGTCCCGGCGGGTTCATCCGCTCCTGGATCCAGCCGAACAGGATCATCGCGACGTTCGCGCCGATCACCGCGATCACCGCGTTGATCGACGTGATACCCGAGTAGAAACCGATCAGCACGATCATCAACGTCGCGCTGAACGAGTACTCGACCCATCGGAAGCGGTTGATCCCGCGCCGCAGGTCGCGCTCGTACGTGGCGCGCGACACCGTCGCCGTGAGCAGGTGGTCGAGCGCCGCGAGGCCGAGGAAGACCGCGACGGCCCAGCCGATCGGCACGTCGAACAGCGACTCGGGGGCCGGCGCAGGGGTGCCCGGGGGACCTTCGGGGAACGACGACGTGACCGCGATCGCGAAGTCGCCCGCGAGGACCACGATCGCGACGGCCTGCACGAGATGGAGGATCGTGAGGCCGAGGTTCCATCGGCGGAGGTTGGCCAGACGTTCCCCGGTGACACCGGTGGCCACGGGTGTGGGATCGCCGTCACTCATCGTTCGCTCCTTCAGCGCAGACGCGCGGTCGTCGTCCACCCAGACTACCGACGATCCGGGCGCGACTCAGGCCGACTTCGTCGCCGGTCCGCCCAGGTAGGCCTCGATCACTGCGGGGTCCTCGGCGATCTCGCCGGGCGGTCCCAGCGCGATCGTCTGACCCTGATCGAGGACCTGGATCCGGTCGCAGAGCTTCATGATCAGCCGGAGATCGTGATCGACCACGACGATCGCGCACCCGAGGGTGGACCGGATCCGCTGGATGTTCTCCAGGAGCTCGTCGGACTCGGCCTCGTTCATGCCCGCCGCCGGCTCGTCCAGAAGGATCAGCGACGGACCCCGGACGACCGCCCGCGCGATCTCGAGCCGTCGCTGCATCCCGTAGGGCAGGTTCACCGCCTTCTCGCGCTCGACCTCCGCCAGCCCGAACCACGTGAGCGTCTCGTCGACCACGCGTTCGGGCGTCCCGGGTGGGGTCGCCGCCTCGACGTTCTCGCGCACCGTGAGCTGGTCGAACAGACGGATGTTCTGGAAGGTGCGCGACAAGCCGCGCTCGGCGATCTCGTGGGAGCGGCGCCCACCGATCGGCGTCTGCTCGAAGTCGATCTCGCCGCCCGTCGGCACGTAGACGCCGGAGACCACGTTCAGCAGCGTGGTCTTGCCCGACCCGTTCGGTCCGATCAGCCCCAGGATCTCGCGCGGACGGACCTCGATGTCGACCCCCCGCAGCGCGGCGACGCCATCGAAACGCTTCTCGACCCCGCTGCCCCGTAGGACGGGCGGCGCCGCGTGGGCCTCGGGTGGGATCACCACGGCGGTCTCCTCGGCGGAGCCGGATCCAGGAGCCTCGCCGGCCGGCTCGCCGCGCCCGCGTCTCACCCGCGACAGGAGCCGGCGTGCCAGGTCGTCGATCTCCCATCGATCGAAGATGCCCTCGGGCCGCAGGATCAGCGTGACGATGATCATCAGCGCGATCACGAACTGCACCGTGCCGGTGATCTTCGGGAGCTCCCACGGGCCGACCCGGACCCCCTGCTCCACGCGAGCGAGCGTGTCCGTCAGGAACGTGATGATCGCCGCGCCGGTCAGCGCGCCGGTCAGCGAGGTCCGACCGCCGATCACGATCATCGCCAACAGCGAGAAGGTGATCGCGAAGTAGAACTGGTTCGCGTTGAACGCGATCACGTTCTGCGCCCACAGGGAACCGGCCGCCCCCATCAAGGTGGCGCTCAAGAGCCACCCCCCGTAACGGGTCCGGACGACGTTCGTGCCGACCGCAGCCGCCGACAACGGGTCCTCTCGCGTCGCACGCAGTCGCAAGCCCGGCCCCGACTCCTTGTAGAGGCGCCCGATCACGACGTAGGAGACAGCCGCCAGGGTCGCGATGCCGACCGTCGTCCGAGCAGGGATCCCCGCGAGCCCGACCGAACCGCGGGTGTACGTGGTCGCGTTCTGGAAGAAGGTGTGTGCCATCACCAACAGAGCCAGCGTGGCCATCGCCATCGTCGACTCGGTCATCCGGATGATGGCTCCGCCGAAGACGGCCGCGACGAACAGCGCCGCCAGTCCCGAGAGCAGGACCGCGACGGGAAGGCCGAGGTTCGCCTCGGCGAGGAACCCCGGGAGTCCCGGCAGCTGGGACGCCTTCACCGCCGGGGTGATCGAGACCAGCGCCGTCGTGTAGGCACCGATGCCCATGAACGCCACGTGGCCGAACGAGACGATGCCGCTGTTGCCGATGAACGACTGCATCGACACGACGAGGGTGACGTTCAGCAGGAACACGATGTAGGTGCGGGTCGACGCGGTGGAGCCGAACGCTTGGGTCAGCACCATCCCGGCCACGAGGAGCACGGCGATCACCGCCGAGCCGATGAGCGCGGGCCGCAGCCGGTGTGCGGGGATCACCAGCTGGCCTCGACCTTCTGCCCGAAGAGCCCCTGCGGCCGCACGTACAAGATCGCGACGACGATCAACAAGGAGGTCGCCTGCGCGTAGGGCAGCATCGAGCCCGGCAGCAGGGCCTGCAGGAACACCTCGAGGGTGCCGAGGAAGAAGCCGCCGAGCACGGCACCCCGGAGGTTCCCGAGTCCGCCGATCACGGATGCGATGAAGGCCTGGATCACGGGCACGAACCCGGTCGTCGGGTTCACCGACGTCGTGCGAGCGATCCACAGCACGCCCGCGATCCCCGCCAGCAGGCCGGAGATCATGAACGCGAGCGAGATCACGCGGTTCGCCCGGACGCCCATCAGCCTGGCGGTCGTGAAGTCGCTGGCCGCCGCGCGCATCGCCAGCCCCGACCGCGAACGCTTCATGAACACCGTCAGGACCAGCAGCGAGACCCCTCCGATCGCCGCCGTGAGGATGCTGAGGACGCTGATCCGGACCGCGCCCAGCTGGACGGCGTTGTCGAAGATCGCCGGAACGGGGATCCCGCGGGAACGGACCGACACAGCCTGGCGGAAAGCTCCTTGGATCAGCTGGGCGACCGCGAAGGACGTGAACAACAGCGAGACGAAGCTCGCGTTCCGCAGCGGGCGGAACGCGACCAGTTCCATCAGGACCGATGCGATCCCGGCGGCCAGCACACCCACGAGCCCCACGACGATGAACGGCGCTCCCATGTAGGTCGCGGCGAGCATCGCGTAGCCGGCGATCGTGACGAGCTCCCCATAGGCGAAGTTCAGCATCCCGAGGACCCCGTAGACCATCGAGAGTCCGAGGGCGAGCAACGCGTAGATGCTGCCGAGCGACAGCGCATTCACGAGCTGTTGAACGAACTCCGAAGGCGTCATCCCGTCTCCTCGTCCGGCTGGCTGATCCCCAGGTACGAGCGCTCCAGCTCTCCCTCGAGGAGCTGGTCGGTCCGCCCCGAGGCGACGACCCGGCCCACGGACAGCACGTAGGCGCGGTCGGCGATCTCGAGCGCGCGATGCACGTTCTGCTCCACCAGCAGGACCGTGACCCCTTCGCGGTGGAGCTCTCCGATCAGCTCGAAGATCCGGTCGACGTAGATCGGCGCGAGTCCGAGCGACGGCTCATCGAGCAGCAGCATCCGCGGCCTCGACATCAACGCTCTCGCGATCGCGAGCTGCTGCTGTTCCCCACCCGAGAGCGTCCCGGCGAGCTGGCTCGCTCGCTCACCCAGGATCGGGAAGCGTTCGAGCCATCGCTGCGTGTCCAGGCGCAGGGCATCATGATCCCTGCGGGCCACGCCCCCGACCGTGAGGTTCTCCTCGACCGTGAGGTTCGGGAACACGTGACGCCCCTCGGGCACGAGCGCGACGCCTCGACGGAGCACGGCCTCGGGTGCCATGCCGCCCAGCCGCGCCCCTTCGAACGTCACCGAGCCGTGCTGCGGCTTCAGCGCGCCGGCGAGCGTTCGCAGCAACGTCGTCTTCCCCGCGCCGTTCGGTCCGAGCGCCGCCACGATCTCGCCCGGGGCGACCTCCAGCGAGACGTCGTGGAGCGCGACGACCGCGCCGTAGGCGACCGTCAGCTGGTCGACGACCAGCAAGGGGGCGGGGGCGCCCGAGACGGCGCCCTTCCGCTCCCCCGCGCGGTCGTCGATCACGTTCAGATCGCCGGCACGTAGGCCGGGAACTCCGGCTGCTCCAAGCAGGTGAAGTTCGTGCCGTCCATCTGGATCAGCGCCACCGGCTTGTTCGCGCGGCGGGTCTCGGGGTCCATCGGGATCTGCCCGGAGATCCCCGTGTGGTCGAGCTGCAGCAGCTGCTCCTGCAGGGCGTCGGGCTCGGCGCTCCCGGCCGCTTCGATCGCCCCGGCGATCGCGTTCACCTCGTCGTAACCGATCACCGCGACGTAGGAGCTCGGCTCGGACCCGTAGCGCTCCTCGTAGTCATCGTAGAAGGCCTGCACGTCGGGATCGCCCTCCCGGGTGCAGATCGAGTTCGAGAACGTGAGGCCGTCGATCGCCCGCTCGCCCGCGTCGAGCAGGGCGGCGTCGCCGTTCCCGTCGGTCGAGAGCACGGGGGTCGTGACCCCTGCCTGACGGAGCTGGCGGTAGAAGACCGCGCTGTCGGGGATGAACATCGGGGTGAAGATCACGTCCGGGGTTGGGTCCGCGTTGGCGATCTTCGTCACCACGGCCGAGTAGTCACCCGCGCCGATCTTGTACTCGTCGGTCGCAACGACGGTCCCCCCGCCGTTCTCGAATGCGTCTGCGAAGAAGATCGGGAGGTCTCGCGTGTAGGGGATCTCGCTGGAGCCCAGGACGTATGCGCTGGAATAGCCCTGCCCGAGGCCGTACTCGGCCAGGACGGCTGCCTGGACGTTGTCGCTCATCATGAGCTGGAAGGCGCACTCGCCCATGTCGCCGACGAGGGTCGGGGCGCTCCCGAGTCCGGTCGAGATCGGAACGCCGGCACCGCACGCGACCTGCCCCTCGGCGAGGATCCCGTCACCGACCGTGCCGATCAGGTACACGGCGCCGTCGTCGATCAGCTGTTGCGTCACCTTCGCCGCCTCGGCGAGGTCGTTGCGCATGTCGACGGTCTGCAGCTCGAGCGGTCGGCCCAGGACGCCGCCCGCGTCGTTGATCTGGTCGACGGCGAACTGCGCGCCCTCCTGCATCGGCACGTCGTAGTACGCCCAATCGGTCGACAGGTCGGCCGGGAACCCGATCACGATCGGGTCGCCGGAGGCCTCGCCGCCGCCGCCGGTCCCCTCGCTCGTCTCATCGGACGTGCTGCATGCGGCCCCCACCAGCGCCAACGCGAACGCGAGCACCACCGTCCTTCGAAGCATCCCGGACCTCCCCCTCGTCGGTAGGTGAGTATCCGTACGCTGCCCGGTCCTCGGTGTCAAATCCGTTACCGACTTTCACAACTCGGGCAGATGGGGCAGAATCCTGCCTCCGTGAGGGGAGGGGCCACGACCGCGAGCGAGACGATCGGCGAGGAGGTCCGCGACCGCCTGGGCGACATGACGCCGGCTGAGCGCAAGGTCGCCAGGACGCTGCTCGCGACGTATCCGACCGCCGGACTCGAGAGCCTGCCGACCCTCGCCGAGACGGCGGGCGTCACCGGCCCGACCGTCCTGCGGTTCGTCCGGAAGATCGGGTTCGACGGGTACCCGGACTTCCAGCGGTCGCTGCGCCGGGAGGTGCAGGCCCGAAGCGAGGGCCTTCCCTCCTTGTACGTCACGAAGAGCGCCTCGCCCGACGACGACCTGTTGCTCGACTCGCGCGAGGTGTTCGTCCGGGCGCTCGATGCCACGCTCGCCTCGACCGCACTCGCCGAGGAGCTGGACCCCGTCGTGGCGCTGCTGACCGATCGCAAGCGCCGGGCGTGGTTCGTGGGCGGCCGGTTCAGCCAGCTCGCGGCCTCGTACCTGTGCCTGCAGCTGCGGATGCTGCGGCCCGGGTGCTCGATGGTCAGCGAGACCCCCGATCGCCGCCTGCTCGACGGGCTCGAGCTGTCGCGCAAGGACGTGGTGTGCCTGTTCGACTACCGCCGGTACCAGCCCGACACGATCGCCGTCGGTGCGATGGCGGCCGAGCGCGGAGCCGTCGTGGTGGTGTTCACGGACCCGTGGCTGTCGCCGGCGGTCGAGCACGCCCGCCACGTGCTGATCTCCCATGCTGATTCCGCCTCGCCGTTCGACTCGCTGCTCGGGGCGTTCGCGCTCACCGAGCTGCTCACCGCGAAGGCGGTCGTCGCCCTCGGCGACACGGGACGCAGACGGGTGGCCGAGGTGGAGGCCGCCCACGACCAGATCGCGACCGCGGGGTCCTTCCCCGTCGGGGAAGGGACGGACCCGTGAGACCGAGCGCAGCCGACGATGTCCAGGCGTGGCTCGAGGAGTCCGGCGTGGCCGCGGTGGCCCTCGGGTTCGTCGACCCCTCGATGATCGTGCGCACGAAGACGATCCCGGTCGGGCGCTTCGCGTCGGTGGCGTCGTCGGGGGTGGGGCTCTCGACGCTGTTCAACGTGGCGATGTCGAACGACGCGTTCGCGCTCCTGCCCGGCTACATCGACGGGCCGAGCGGGGACCTGCGGTTGCGTCCCGACCCGGCCGCGACGGTGCCGCTCGCGGCGATGCCGGGCTGGGCGTGGGCGCCGGTCGACCAGTACACCCAGGCCGGCGAGCCGTATCCGGGGTGTCCCCGCGCGTTCGCCGGGAGGATCGTGGAGGCCTACGCGACGCGCGGCCTCTCCGTGCAGGCGGTGTTCGAGTTCGAGTTCTCGGTCGGGACGAAGGCTGAGGACGGGAGCTTCGTCCCGGCGCACGAGGGACCCGGCTACAGCGACATCGCGCTCGTCCGCAACCACGACTTCGCGCTCGACCTGCTCACGACGGTCGAGGCCCAGGGACTCGGACTCCAGCAGCTGCACCCGGAGTACGCCGACGGCCAGTTCGAGATGTCGATCGCGCCGCGCGACCCGGTCGGGGCCGCCGACGCCGCGATGGTCGTGCGCCAGACGGTGCGGGCGGTCGCGCGCCGTCACGGGCTGATGGCGTCGTTCGCGCCGCAGGTCGGGCCCGACACCGGCAACGGGCTCCACGTCCACCTGAGCCTGTGGGAGGGCGACCGTCCCCTACTCGCCGGCGGCGACGGCCCAGAAGGGATGCGGGAGCGCGGAGAGGCGTTCGTCGCCGGGTTGCTCGAGACCCTGCCCGCGATCGTCGGGGTGACGGTTCCGACCGAGCTCGGGTACCTGCGGCTCCAGCCGCACCACTGGTCGGGCGCGATGCGGTGCTGGGGGCTCGACAACCGCGAGGCCGCGCTGCGGTTCGTGGCCGGGCAGACCGAGGCGACCGCCGGCGCCGCGAACGTCGAGATCAAGCCGGTCGACGGGACCGCGAACCCGTACCTCGCGATCGGCGTGCTGCTGGCCGGGGGGCTGCACGGGCTCGACGGTGGTCTCCGTCTGCCGCCGTCGACCGAGGAGGACCCCGAGGGGCTCCCCGCCGACGTGAAGCGCGAGCGAGGGATCACGCAGCTGCCCGCCTCGCTCACCGAGGCGACCGAGGCGCTCGCCGCCTCCGACGTGCTGCGCGCGGCGATGGGCGACTTCCTGTTCGAGACGTACCTGGCGACCCGCCGCGGCGAGGTCGAGCAGTACGCAGGCGCCGACGGCGACGAGCTGATCCGGCGCCTGCGCTGGCGGTTCTGATCGGGACGCGGTCCCGGAGGGGAGCACGACGGTGACGAAGATCGACCTGACCGGCGCCGAGATCGTCGACGCGCATTGCCACCCTTTCCGCAGCGAGGATCTGCTGGGGCGCGAGCCGCGGACGTTCGAGACGCGGTGCATGTTCCTGGGCACGGCGCTGCTCTCGTCGAACCACGCCCACCACGAGGCGGCGGCGTTCGTCGAAGAGATGACCGAGACGACGATGTTCGGGCTGGCGCTCCGTCGCTGGATGGCCGGACACCTCGGCGTCGAGCCCACGAAGGACGCCGTGGTCACCGCCCGCGACTCGGCGCTGCGCGCCGACCCCCCCGGCTACGTCCGTGGTCTGCTCGAGGCCGAGAACGTCGTGGCGGTCGTCGCCGACGAGGGCTACCCACAGCCGACGATCGCCCGTGAGGAGTTCGAGGAGGCGCTCGGCGGCGTGCCGGTCCACCGCGTGGGAAGGATCGAGCCGTGGATCGTCGAGGCGCGCGAGCAGGGCACCTTCGAGGGCACCGTGGGCGCGCTCGAGGCCACGATGCACGAGGCCGCGGCCGACCCCCGGCTGATCGCGTACAAGACGATCATCGCCTACCGGACCGGCTTGGACGTCACCGACCCCTCGAGCTCCGACGCGGCCGCCGCGTACGAGCGGTGGCGAGCCGACGAGTGGCGGGAATCGCGCGAGCACGCGAAACCCGTCCGGGACTTCCTCCTGCGGCGAGCCTTCGCCGTGGCGAAGGAGCATGACCGCGTCTTCCACGTCCACGTGGGCGCGGGCGACCCTGACGTGAACCTCACCCACGCGAAGCCGTCGGATGCCTTCTCCTTGTTCGTCGAGCACCAGGACCTGCGGATCGTGATGATCCACGCCGGCTGGCCCTGGGTGGCCGAGGCCAGCTACGTCGGGACCGTGCTGCCGAACATCTGGCTCGACATCTCCGAGCTGGTGCCGTGGGGATGGGGCCAGACCGATTGGTCGCTCGAGATGCTGCTCGGCTCGGTCCCCGGGGCGAAGCTCCTGCACGGCTCGGACGAATCCTCGGAGCCCGAGATGTTCCCGCTGTCGGCGTGGCTCGTCCGCGAGGCGCTCGAGCGCGTGCTCGGGCGGTTCGTCGAGCGCGACTACCTGTCCGAGCGAGACGCCGACTCGATCGGGCGTGGGGTCCTGGCCGGCAACGTCCGAGCGCTGCACGCGATCTGAGCCCGATAGCCTGAGGCTGACGCGATCGAGGAGGCCCGCCCGTGGACCAGCACACCGCGCACCCGTACATCCCGAACTCGATCCCGGCGGTCCGCGACGCGATGCTCGAGGCGATCGGCGCCGCGAGCGTCGAGGACCTCTACGTCGACATCCCGCCCGAGCTCCGACTGGATCGGCCGCTCGACCTCCCCCCGGCCCTGCGCTCCGAGGCCGATCTCGTCCGTCACGTCGAGGGCCTGCTCGGGCGCAACACGAGCACGCGGGAGCACCTGAGCTTCCTCGGCGCCGGCTGCTATCCGCATCACGTCCCGGCGGTGTGCGACGAGGTGAACTCGCGCGCGGAGTTCCTCACCGCCTACGCCGGCGAACCCTACGAGGACCACGGCCGGTTCCAGGCGTTGTTCGAGTACGCGAGCATGATGGGCGAGCTGCTCGAGATGGACGTCGTGAACGTCCCGACCTACGACGGCTACCAGGCATCGGCGACCTCGCTGCGGATGGCCGCCCGGATCACGGGCCGCGACCGCGTGCTCGTCACGACGGCGATCGGTCGCGGCGAGCTCTCGAAGATCCGTGACTACCTCGCACCGGGGATCGCGGTCGACCTCGTGCCGATCGCGGGCGCGACCGGCACGATGGACCTCGAGGCCCTCGGGTCGATGCTGGGTCCCGACGTCGCGGCGGTGCTCGTGACGCAGCCTTCGTTCCTGGGCGTCGTGGAGACCGCCGGCGAGGAGATCGCGCGGCTGGCCCACGAGGCCGGCGCGCTGCTGGTGGTCTCCGCCGATCCGAGCACCCTCGGCGTGCTGGCGCCGCCGGCGACGTGGGGCGCCGACATCGCGTGTGGCGACATCCAACCCCTTGGCCTGCACCAGTACTACGGGGGAGCGCACGCGGGCTACATCGCGACCCACGACGACCCGCGCTTCGTGATGGAGTACCCGTCGCGGCTGTTCGGCATCACCTCGACCTCGGTCGAAGGCGAGTACGGGTTCGGGGACGTCGCCTACGAACGGACCTCGTTCGCGATCCGCGAGGAGGGCAAGGAGTGGGTCGGCACGGCCGCCGCCCTGTGGGGGATCACCGCCGGGGTCTACCTCGCGTTGATGGGCCCGCAGGGGATGACGGAACTCGGCGAAGGCATGATGGCGCGCACCCGCTACGCGATGCAGCGCGTCGGCGCCATCGAGGGCGTGCGGCTGCCGTTCGCCGGCTCGCACCACGTGAAGGAGTTCGTCGTGAACCTCGACGACACCGGACGCTCGGTCGCCGAGATGAACGCGGCGCTGCTCGAACGAGGGATCTTCGCCGGCGCCGATCTGTCGGGGGCGTTCCCCGACCTCGGACAGAGCCTGCTCGTCTGCGTGACCGAGGTCCACACGGCCGGCGACATCGACCGGCTCGCGACGGCGCTCGAGGAGGTGCTGGCATGAGCGGCCCGACCCACGGGGACCGCGGCACGCTGCCGGTCGACCCGAAGCCGATGCCCCGGCGCTTCCACCAGGCGAGCTGGGACGAGCCGGTGATCTTCGAGCTGTCGACGCCGGGAGCCCGCGGCGTGCTCCCGCCGCCGGTCGAGCCCGAGATCCGCGCGGCGGTCGGCGATCCGGCGGCCGCGCTGCCGGCCGGGGTGCGGCGCGCACATCCGCCGGCGCTCCCGGAGCTCGCGCAGCTCCACGTCGTGCGCCACTACGCGCGGCTGTCGCAGGAGAACCTCGGCGTGGATCTGAACATCGACGTCGGCCAGGGCACCTGCACGATGAAGTACTCGCCGAAGGTGAACGACCAGCTGATCCGCAGTCCCAAGGTCACCGAGCTCCATCCGCTGCAGGACGCCTCGACCGTGCAGGGGATCCTCGAGCTGCTGTGGCACCTCGAGCGGTTCCTGGCCGAGATCTGCGGCCTCGACCGGGTGACGCTGCAGCCCGGCGCCGGCTCGGCCGCGATCTACACGAACGTCGCGATGATCCGCGCGTACCACGCCGCGCGTGGCGACACGGCGCGCGACCAGGTGATCACCACGATCTTCTCCCACCCCTCGAACGCGGCCTGCGCGAAGACCGCCGGCTACGACGTGATCACGCTGTACCCCGACGCCGACGGCTACCCCGACCTGGACGCCCTGAAGGCCGCGGTCTCCGAGCGGACGGCGGCCCTCCTGATCACGAACCCCGAGGACACCGGGATCTTCAACCCCCGGATCGCCGAGTTCGTCCGGATCGTGCACGAGGCCGGCGGCCTGTGCGCCTACGACCAGGCGAACGCGAACGGGATCTTGGGGATCACGCGGGCGCGCGAAGCGGGGTTCGACCTGTGCCACTTCAACCTGCACAAGACGTTCTCGACGCCGCACGCGTGCGGGGGACCCGGGGCCGGGGCGTGTGGGGTGACCGAGGCGCTCGCGCCGTTCCTCCCCTCGCCGGTGATCGAGCACGACGGCGACACGTTCCGTCTCGATCACGATCGGCCGCAGAGCGTCGGCTCGATCCGGCCCTGGTACGGGGTGGTGCCGAACCTCGTGCGCGCGTACTCGTGGGTGATGAGCATGGGCGCCGAGGGGCTGCGCGAGGTCGCCGAGACGGCCGTGCTGAACAACAACTACCTGATGCACGAGGTCTTGAAGATCCGAGGCGTCTCGGCCCCGTACGCGAGCGGTCGGCGCCGGATCGAGCAGGTCCGCTACTCGTGGGAGGAGCTCACCCGCGACACCGGCGTCCTCTCCGAGGACCTCGGGCTCCGTGCGGCCGACTTCGGGACCCATTACTGGACCAGCCACCACCCCTTCGTCGTGCCCGAGCCGATGACGCTCGAGCCGACCGAGGCGTACTCGAGAGCCGACCTCGACGAGTACGCGGCGATCCTGCGCGAGGTCGCGCGCGAGGCGTACGAGGAGCCCGAGGTCGTGCGGACGGCGCCGCACCGGAGCACCGTGCACCGCGCCGACCACGGACCGCTCGACGACCCCGATCGATGGGCCGTCACCTGGCGTGCGTACCGGCGCAAGCACGGACTCGACGCGCGGTAGACGGACGTGACGAGCGCCATCGGCCGAGTCGTGCGGATCGGCGTCGTCGTGAACCCGATCGCCGGGCTGGGTGGCAGGGTCGGGCTGAAGGGCACCGACGGGGCCGAGGTCGTGGCGCGTGCCCTCGCACTGGGCGCGGTCCCCTCGGCCGGCGCCCGGACGGTCCGCGCCGTGTCGCGACTAGCCGCAGAGGCTCCCGCCGGTTCGTTCGAGCTCGTCGTCGCCCCCGGCGCGATGGGCGAGGAACCCGTCCGCTCGGCAGGACTGCCGCCCGCGCGGGTGATCGGGGAGATCGGCGGCGGGACGACGACCGCCGAGGACACCCGGCGGTTCGCCCGAGTGGTCGCCGAGGAGGGGTCCGTCGACCTCCTGCTGTTCGCCGGTGGCGACGGGACGGCGGGCGACGTGCTCGACGCCGCCGACGGTGCGATCCCGGTGCTGGGGATCCCGGCGGGCGTGAAGATCCATTCGGGGGTGTTCGCGGTCTCGCCCGAGGCCGCCGGCCGGGTCGCGGCCGGGGTCGCGCGCGCCGGCCGGCTCGAGGTCGCGGAGGTCGAGGTGCTCGACCTCGACGAGGATGCGTACCGACGGGGCGAGATCGCGCCGAGACTGCTGGGCTACCTGCGGGTGCCTCGCGAGCCTCGGCTGATCCAGTCACGGAAGGCCCCGAGTCCGGCCGGCGAACACGTGGCCGTCGAGACGATCGCTGCCGACGTCGTCGACCACATGGAGCCGGGCCGTGCCTACCTGCTCGGACCCGGCACCACGGTGCGCGCGGTCGCCGACCGTCTGGGCGTGCCGAAGACTCTCGTCGGGGTCGACGTGGTCCGCGACGGACAGCTCGTCTCGGCGGATGCGGCCGAGCGCGACCTCCTGCGCGTCGTCGAGGATGGTCCCGCCGCGATCGTCGTGACCCCGATCGGTGGACAGGGGTTCGTGTTCGGGCGAGGGAACCAACAGATCGGACCGGCGGTGGTATCGCGGGTCGGACGGGAGCACCTGCTCGTACTGGCGACGGGCTGGAAGCTCGCGTCGCTCGGCGGCGCGCCGTTGCGGGTCGACACCGGCGACCCTGACGTCGACGCGACGATCGAGGGACACGTGCAGGTGATCACCGGGTACGGCGAGCGCGCCGTGGTCCGGATCGAGGCGTGAATGGAGACCGCGATGGGATCGATGACTGGGAGACGGGCGATCGTGACGGGCGGAGCCTCGGGGATCGGACGGGCCACCGCCGGACTGCTGGCCGCAGAAGGGGCACGGGTCGCCGTCGCGGACCTGGACGAGATCGGAGCGCGGGCGACCGCCGACGCGTGCGGACCGGATGCGATCGCCCTGAGGGTCGACGTGGCCTCGTCCGAGGACTGCCGGTGGGCGGTCGAGCGCACCGCTGATGCTCTCGGCGGGCTCGACGTGCTGGTGAACAACGCGGGCATGATCCGGCGCGCCGACGTCGTGGAGACCACCGAGGACGAATGGGACCGGGTGATGGCGGTGAACGTGCGCTCCGTCTACCTGATGAGCCGGTTCGCGATCCCCGTGATGGTGGCCGGAGGCGGTGGCGCGATCGTGAACACGGGCTCGGGCTGGGGGTTGAAGGGGGGCCCGCGGGCCGCGAGCTACTGCGCGTCGAAGGGAGCGGTCGTGAACCTCACGCGGGCGATGGCGATCGACCACGGCCCCGATGGCGTCCGGGTGAACTGCGTGTGCCCCGGCGACACCGACACGGCGATGCTCCGCTCGGAGGCCGAACAGCTCGGCGAGACCGAGCAGGCGTTCCTGGCCGACGCCGCGTCGCGACCGCTCGCGCGGATCGGACGACCAGAGGACATCGCGCAGGCGATCGTGTACCTGGCCGGCGACGCCGCCGCCTTCGTCACGGGCTCGGTGCTCGTGGTCGACGGCGGCGGCCTCGCCTGACGACATCGAACGAGGAGGAGCGACGATGCGAGGACTGGACGGCAAGCGGGTGCTGGTGACGGGCGGAGCCGGCGGGATCGGCTCGGCGACGTGCGCGAGGTTCCTGCAGGAGGGATCACGGGTGGTCGCGCTCGACCGCGACGCAGCCGCGTTGGAGAGGCTGGCCGCCGGCCTGCCGGGCGTCGAGACCGTCACCGCCGACGTCACCGACGCGGCCGATGTGGACCGCGCCTTCGGCGAGATCGAGGGGCGATGGGGTGGGCTGGACGTCGTGATCAACAACGCGGGCATCTCGATCCGTCACGACTTCCTCGACATCACGCTCGAGGAGTGGCATCGCGTCGTCGACGTCGTGCTCCACGGGGTCTTCTACGTCGCCCAGCGCGCGGCCCGCGGGATGATCGCAGGCGGGGGCGTGATCGTGAACATGGGCTCGACGAACGCACTCGCCGGCTACCACCACTACGCGGACTACAACGCCGGCAAGGCCGGGGTCCTGTCGCTGACCCGGTCGATGGCGCTCGAGCTGGCGCCGACGATCCGGGTGAACGCCGTCTGCCCGGGCTTCATCATGACCCCGATGCAGCGGGCGGAGTACACCGACGAGATGATCGCCCGCTACGAGGCGAAGATGCCGATCGGCCGGCTGGGCGAGCCCGAGGACATCGCCGCGATGTTCGCGTTCCTCGGCTCGGACGACGCGAGCTTCATCACGGGCGCGACGTTCGTCGTGGACGGCGGCGAGATCGCCGGGGGCCTCGCGAGCCAAGCCTGAACGGAGACGAGAGCCCGATCACCAGAGCTGCTCGGGACCGCGCCAGCCGGGCTCCTCACGTACACCGAACAGGATCCGGCTCCGCGCCTCCACGCTCCGGACGAGCGCCTCGCCGAGGTCGAGCGCGGCCACGGCTTCGGTGTCACACCAGCGCGTCAGGAGCGTCCGGGCCAGATCGGGCCTTCCGGCCTCGAGCAGGATAGTCGCGGTGTCCTCGAGGTCTGGCAGGTCGGCGGCCAGCCTCCGCTCGAGTGCCTCCCACACCGGCGTGATCTCCGGGAGGAAGGTCTCGTGATGGTCGGCCACCAGGTACAGCAGCCGTTTGAAGACGGCCACCGCGGAGCGGGTGGCCTCCACGCCCTGGAGGACCACCGACGCGGGATCGTCGGCATCACGGTCGTCGACGAAGCGCGCCGACTCCCCCGCCGTCAGGTACCGGTGCTGGCGGAGCTCAGGGGGGATCGACCGCACGCCCATGAAGAACGGCGTGAACGGCGCCGCGATCGGGCCGACGGGCGCGTGCCACAGGACGCGCAGGGCGTCGTGCGCGACCCGGCGGAGCGGCACGACCTGCCCGTAGCCGGCGGAGTCCCCGGTCAGCCGTTCGGTCCGCACGGCCCACATCACGTCCTCGAGCCCGAGCCCGTCCGGTCGCGCGGCTCGCTCGGCGAGCTCCTGCTCGATCCAGGCGACGCCGTCCCAACGGCCACGGCCGTCGCCGTATACCGCGTTCACGTCGAACGCCCTGTCGACCTCCGGTCGGTACCAGCCCCGCTCGACCGCGAACGAGACCAGGTTCGGCGATCCGCGGAAGTCTGGGTCGGATCCGACGTCGGTGGGCACCGTCGTGATGTAGCCGGGTCGGCTCACACGGATCGCGTCGGGACCCAGCCGCTCCGCCACCCACAGGCCCTTGCCTCCGGCGAACTCGATCACGACCCAGGCTTCATCCTCGTCGGCGATCATGTGGGAGTTCCCCCCGTAGTCCGAGTAGCCGTGCTCCGCGATCACGGCACCGATCAGCTCGACACCCTCGCGCGCGGTCCGGGCCCGCTCGAGCACGATGCGGGCGAGGTCGCTGTAGTTCGGGCCCGTCTGATCGGGTGGCGTCAGGGCGCGGAGGCGATCGTGGCTGGGTGACCACACGTCGCGGACCGCGACACCGTGCTCGTTCAGCCCGCCGTTCGTCAGCGGCGGCGGGGCCCCGAGGTAGTGCGAGTAGCTCACCCGTAGGTGGCGTGCGGTCTCGGCGACCTGCGGCATCGTCGAACGCCGGCCGGGCGTGGCCGCCTCCGGCGTCACCCCGACCTCGATCGTGGACCCGGGCGGGTGCGAGGCCCGCTCGACGATCTCCAGCCAGTGACTCGATGGCTCGTCACCGTAGCCGGCGAGGTACCCACACCCGTCGACGGTGCGATCCCTTCCCACGTAGATCGCGTAGCTCACCGGCAGACGATACCCATGCGTACCGGGCCCAGGCAGGACCGGACCAGGACCTGAGGCCCTACATCACGGGCTCGGTGAGGCGGGCGTAGAACCGCTGTTCGAGACCTCCCACCTTCGTGAACTCTCCCCCGAGGTGCAGATGAGGACCATCGGTCAAGGTGGCCCACACGCCGTTGTAGAGACAGCAGACCGATGGGGTCCACGACGTGATCGCACGACCGGTCGCGCGGCGGAGCGCCACGAGGCGGGGCTGGTACCAGCAGCCGGTGTTCGGCGTCGCGTTCGACCCGCATTGCGGCGTGTCGTCGTCCTCCACCCATTGGAAGTGTCCACCCACGACAAGCGTGTCCGCGTCCCATCGCGCGAGTGCCTGGGCCGAACCCGAGGTGTCGGTGTGCCAGAGCTTGGGTGCTCGGCCTTGCGCATCGACGGTCGACAGGTCGTAGGCGGCCACGTAGTCGGAGCCGCCGGCCGCGCTATAGAGGACCCCGGCGTCGATCAGGACCTCATGCCCCCACGCTGCGCTGGCCTGACGGATGTTCGCGGGCGCCCACGCAGGGTCGACCGCCCCCGTGGACGGATCGAAGCGGAAGAACACCTTGTGCGGGTCCCATGCCTCGCCGATCTTCACGAAGTCGAACTGCCCGGTCGCCACGAGCCACGGGCCCCACGACGTGATGTCGCGGATCCTCTCGAGCGTGGTGTGCGCACGAAGTGAGTCGTCCACCAGCACCTCGATCGGCGTGAACCCCGGGACCAGGGCGCCGGACGTGATGTCGTACGCCGTGAGCTTCACCCCACCCGCGTACACCGTCGTCTCATCCGCGTGCACGGACTTCAGCAAGGCGGTTCGGTACGTGTGCACGACAGCCCCCGTCCTCGGGTCGAGCCCGACGAGGTTCCGGTAGGTCTTGCCGCCGCACACGTACTTGAACCGGCCCGCCACGTAGAGCACACCGTCGGGTCCAAGGTGCATGTCCCAGACCTGGAAGTCGGTGAACACGGGCGGCGCCACGGAGGCAGGGAACCCCGCCGGGGTGAATGCTGCCAGACCGGTGACGGCGGTGACGGGGTCACCTTTCGTATTCAGCAGGGAGCTGAACGTGCCGCCGAGCCAGGTGAGACCACCCGCCTGCTCCAGGGCGCGTACGCGAGCGTTCACCATCCACGTGTCGTCGGGCACGGTCTCGGGGAGCGCGGCAGCAGCGGGTGCGGCAGACATGAGCATGGCGAGAGCAGCCACGAAGGACACGATGCGGGCAGCGATCATCGTCACGGGCTCCGTTCGCTCCGGTCCAACCCTGGCACACGACGCCGGAGCCACCTAGGGCCGTTCGTCCCGCGCAGGTACGAGTCGTCATGCGACGTGCCCCGTGAGCGATCCGAGGCGCGGCGACCGTCCCGGGTGAGCCGGGACATCCGGCGGTGGTCATCGCATCCCCTGTGGGGCAGTGTTCCGAGGTCCGAGCACGCCTGGGAGGGCCTCGATGGAACGCCGACACGACCTGGACTGGCTGCGCGTCGGGGCGGTCCTGCTCCTGCTCCCGTTCCACTCGGCGCGGGTGTTCGATCCGTTCGAGGACTTCTACGTCCACTCTTCCACGACGAGCGAGCCGCTGTTCTGGTCGGTCGTCGCGTTCATCTCGATGTGGCAGATGGAGCTGCTGTTCGTGCTGGCCGGCGCCGCCTCCTGGTTCGCGTTCGGCAAGCGGACCGCAAGCGAGTACCGGGCCGAGCGCGTGAAGCGCCTGCTCGTTCCGTTCCTGTTCGGCTTGGTCGTGATCGTCCCGATCCAGCAGTACCTGGCGATCGTCTGGCGCGGCGGGAGCGCGTCGGTCGCAGCGTTCACGACGCACTACTGGGGCATGCAGGGCGAGATCGGCGGTTACGACGGCGCCTTCACGTTCGGGCACCTGTGGTTCGTCTTCTACCTCTTCCTGTACTCGCTGGCCGCGGCACCGCTGTTCGCGCGGTGGCACGCGCGGGCCGGCGGGCGTCGCTGGGTGGGCTGGTACCTGGTGCTGATGCCGTTCGTGATGTGGATCGGCGAGGCGCTGCCCTGGCCGGAGGACGGGCCGCAGAACCTCTTCTACTCGTTCGCGCTGTTCGTCAGCGGCTTCCTGCTGGTGTCCGAGCCCCGGTTGGAACGGGCGATCGACGACGCCTGGCGAGGGCTCGTGCCGCTGGGTGTGATCCTGGTGGCGTCACGCCTGTGGCTCGGTGCCTCCGGGACCTACGCCGAGTGGGACGAGGGCGCGATGTCGGTTGTCCTCGATGTCTATCGGCTCACGGTCACGTGGGTGGCGGTGCTCGCCCTCATGGCGCTCGGGCGGCGGTTCCTCTCGTTCGAGACCCCGTTCCTGCGATGGGCGAACGAGGGCGCCTACCCGATCTACCTCCTGCACCAGAGCGTGATCATCGTGGTCGCCTACGCGATGTTGGAGGCATGGGTCGCGCCGGCCGTTGCCGGATGGGCGATCGTCACCGTGGTGTCGCTCGCGGCGACGGTCGGGGCGTACGAGCTGCTCGTGCGGCCGTGGAACCCCGTGCGGGTGCTGTTCGGGATGAAGCCGCGTGTCGCGCCGGCTGCGGCCGGGGTGCCCGCGCTCAGGTCGTGAAGGCGACGGCATAGACTGTCGCCATGGCGGAGACCGTGACGATCGACGGGCAGTCGTACCTGAAGCGGAACCCGCTCGGGGTGGCGGGACTCACACTGATCACGTTCGGGATCTACGGCTTCTACTGGTGGTGGAAGGTCAACGACGAGCTCCGCCTCGCGCTGCGCGACGACTCGATCAGCCCCACGCGCTCGTTGATGGCGATGCTGTTCGGCTGGATCGTGATCGTGCCGCCCTTCATCGCCGCATGGAACACGGCGAACCATCTCCAGGAGTACGAACGCCGGGTCGGCGTGACGCAGACGCTCGAGCCGGCGCTCGTGCTCGTGCTCATGGTCGTCTTGACGATCGCGAACGGCGTCTACATGCAGGACCACCTGAACCGGGCGTGGGACGCCGCGGCGCGCGGCGGCGCGTCGACGCCGCCGTCGTCCCTGCCGTCGCCTCCGTCCTGACGCGGGCTCAGTCGAGGGCCTTGAAGACGTCGTAGACCATGAAGGCCGGCCAGAACAGCCCCTGGATGATCGCCCCGACGTGCTCCCAGAACGAGTCGGCCTGCTGCCAGAAGTAGACCCACGCGCCGAAGATCCCCAGTCCGTAGATCGCCCCTCCGCCGGCCGCGCACGTGTTCTTGTCGCTCATCGATGTCCCCTCCCGTCGAGGCCAGGCTCGTCGAGCGAGGTGGGTCCCGACATGGGGCGAAGGTCCCGTCGGGACCAGCCGGTCGTCGAACGGTCGAGCTACTCGGGGGCGAGCCCCATACGGTAGATCTCGGCGCCGTTGCCCGTGTCGCGGAGCGCCACGTGCGTCGTGCCGTCAGCCGCCAGGGGCTCCCAGTTCGTCCCGAACCACGTCTCGGCGTCGGCCTGCGTCTGGAACGCCTCGGACGTGCCCGTCTCCTCGCCGTCGGCGTCGATGTAGACCCACTCCACCATCACGGACCCCCTCGCGATCGACCGGTGTTCGCGCGGCTGATCGCCGCGCCCCATCGTCGCATGCGCGCTACGTACGCGCGGCCGGCCTCGACCGACGCGGCCGGTACCTCGATCCCGAGCTCCCCGAACCGCTGCTGGGTCCACGCCTCGGCCTGCGCCTCGAGCTGCCAGCGGGGGTGCCGTCGGACCGTCGTGTGGCCGAGGACCGCGTGGCCGACCTCGTGGAGGCCGCGGTAGAGGGTCCGTCTCGTACCGATCGCGGCATCGAGATGAACCGTTCCCGGGGTCGCGAACCCACGTCGGTGGCTGCCACGGAAACGGCAGCCGCCGACGCACCAGGTCAGCTCGTATCGAGCCAGTTCGGCCTCGAAGGTGGCACGCAGGGTGGGCGGCATCGCCGCAAGGATGCCACGGACCGCGGGTCCCGCTACGGGAAGATCCACGCGCGGTACCGTGCCGTCATGAGCCCAACGGCGAGAGGTTCGGTCCAGACGGTGCTCGGTCCGGTCAACCCGGACCACCTCGGCGCGACGCAGACCCACGAGCACCTGCTGATCGACCTGGTCGGTCGGATGGGACCGCGTGCCGAGACCCCGGAGGAGCTCGCACGCTGGGACGAGCCGATCACGCTCGAGAACGCGTACGAGGTCCGCCGGTTCATCCGCCTGTTCGCCGAGAACCTGCGCCTGGACGACGTCGATCTGGCGGCCGAGGAGCTCCGGGAGTTCGCCGCGGCCGGCGGCGGCACCGTCGTCGACCTCACGACGATCGACCTGGGGCGCGATCCGGCCGCGCTCGAGCGGATCTCGCGAGAGACCGGCGTGCGGATCGTGATGGGGACCGCGTACTACGTCCACGACTTCCACCCGCCCGAGATCGCGCGGATGTCCGAGGATGAGCTCGCGGGGGTCTTCGTCCGCGACCTCACCGAGGCCGAGCCGCGCGCGGGGATCATCGGCGAGATCGGGATGACGTGGCCCCACCATCCCGACGAGGTGAAGGTCCTGCGTGCGGCGGTGCGCGCCCAGCGCGAGACGGGCGCGGCGCTCTCGATCCACCCCGGGCGCGATCCGCGCGCACCGCTCGCGGCTGTCGACCTCGTCGAGGACGCCGGCGGTGACCCGGCCCGCACGGTCGTCGGGCACATCGATCGGACGCTCACGCGCCGCGAGGACATCCACGCGCTCGCCGATCGCGGGGTCTACGTGGAGTTCGACCTGTTCGGCCAGGAGTCCTCGTACTACGACCTCGACACACGGATCGACATGCCGAACGACGCCGCGAGGATCGACCACGTCGCGTCGCTGCTGGAACGTGGTGACGGGGACCGGGTTCTCCTGTCGCAGGACATCTGCCGCAAGGCGCACCTGCGCCGCTACGGTGGCGAGGGGTACGGGCACCTGCTGTCGCACGTCGTCCCGATGATGCGTCGAAAGGGTCTCAGCGAAGACGAGATCGAGGCCCTCCTGATCGAGAACCCCGCGCGCCTCCTGACGATCGCGTGAGTCTGCCTGTCAGCGCACCTCGTGCACCTGGACGCCGCGGGCTGCTCGGGCCCAACCACGGTCCGCCGTGACCGCTGTCCCGTCCACGAGTTTCGTGAGCGCGAGGCAGGCCCGGTCTCCGAGGGACAGACCGCTTCCCCTTCGCCACAACGCCGCGGCCTCCCGTCCGGAGGCGACGTCGAACTCGCGATGAACGACCCCGAGCGCCTCCAGATCGAACTCGAGACCCTCGACGTCCACGCCGTGCTGCTCGGCCTTCTGGAGGACCTCGGACAGGTTCACGGTCGACATCAGCGCCCCTTCGAGGAGCGCCTCGACCGCATCGGCACCCGGCTCCTCCTGGAGCAGGGCGAGCACCGCAGAGGCATCGAGCACGGCAGGGCGCTTCACTCGGCGTCCTCGTCCCGGGCGAGCCTTCGGCGATCGGCGGCGAGCTCGTCGGCGAGGCTCACCTGCACGTGACGGAACCGGCCGCGTGCCCTCCGTAGGACCGCCTCTCGTGACTCGAGGATCACACGGTCCCCGTCGATCGTGGCCGCGAGCTCGGCGCCTTCGACGAGACCCAGTCGGTGACGGATCTCGGCGGGGACGACGATGCGGCCTTGCGGGCCGAGTCGCACGGCATACGGCACGCTCATGGAGGGAGTATGCCACGGTTGCCCAGCTCATGCCATATCTAGCCAGATATGGCACGGCCCGGAGTCATGCCACTTCGAGTCAGCTCTGGAACCCGAGCCCGATCCGATCGAGCAGCCGCAGGAACAGCGGGGTGCGGCCGGTTCGATCCTCGTGGTCGTAGGCGCGGATCGCCGCCTGGATCCCGAGCCACCGCGCCGGCTCGGGCGGGAAGGGCAGGGGTCGCTCGCGGACGAGCTGCAGCGCCGTCCGCTCGCTCTCGAGCCCGTCCACGAGGTCCAGGCACGTGATCGCGCCGAAGCGGGTCGCGCCGACCCCGAGGCCCGTGTAGCCGACCGAGGCCGCGACGCGCCCGTCGAACGCCGTCTGGAACATCACCGAGAACCGGCTGCACGAGTCGATCGCCCCGCCCCACCGGTGGGTGAACCGGATGCCCTCGAGCTGCGGGAAGAACTCGACGAAGTTCGAGGCGAGCCGCCGGTGCACACGGTCGTCCTGCTCGAACGAAGGGTCGGTCCGGCTCCCGTAGTGGTAGGTCGCGTCGTAGCCGCCCCACAAGATCCGGTCGTCGGCGCTCAGGCGGAAGTAGTGGAAGCGATTCGCCGCATCGCCCAGACCTTCGCGCCCCGCCCAGCCGATCGCGGCACGCTGCTCGGCGTTCAGGGGCTCCGTCATCAGCACGTGGTCGTAGACGGGGACGATCCTCGGTCGGATCCCACCGATCAGCGGAGGGAACGCGTTCGTCGCCAGGACCACCCGCCGGGCACGCACCGCGCCGTGGTCGGTCCGGAGCACGAGGTCGCCGCCGTCGTCCGTCAGGTCTCGGACCGGTGTGCGCTCGTGGACGCGGGCGCCGAGCCGGATCGCCGCGTCCCGCAGCCCCCAGGCCAGCTTCGCGGGATGGATCAAGGCGGTGCCACCGGTCATCTTCAACCCGGCGATCACGACCGGCGAGCGCACGACGTCCTGCGCCGCCGCGCTGTCGAGGAAGTCCGCCGCGGTGCCCTCGGGCCCGTGGAACGCCTCCGCCGCGTCACGGAGACCGTCGGCTTGGTGCGACAGCCGAGCGAGCATCGTGTACCCGGTCTCCTCCCACTCGGCATCGATGCCGTGGCGTTCGATCGCGGCATGGATCCGGCGGAAGCTCTCGAGTCCCTGACGCTCGATCTCGTCGATCTCGTCGGGGAACCGTCGGGCGCCGTTCGGATGACCGTGCGTGAGCGACGCTGCGCAGAACCCGCCGTTGCGGCCGGAGGCCCCGATCCCGACGACCCCGCCCTCCAGCAGCACGACCTCGCGGCCGGGGTCGCGCTCGAGGGCTTCGAGGGCCGCCCACAGCCCGGCGAACCCACCGCCGACGATCGCGAGGTCGGCGCTGGTCTCACCCCGGAGGGGCTCGGTCGGCTCGGGACGCGACGGATCGTCGAGCCAGAACGGCACAGGCCTGGCATCGGCCAGGGCACGATCGGGGGCGGGCGTCATGTGCTCAGCCTATCGACGCGGGCGACGACGGCCCGCCGATCGCGAACGCACCGTAGCCGACCACGCTCGCCGGATCGCCGGCGGTGTCCCCCGACGTCCGCAGGTCGAGCAGGTCGATCCGCCTGGACGTCGCGCGCGCGAAGGCGAGCGCGCCCCGCAACGCGAAGATGCCGCACGCATCGTTCGGTCCGATCGCCTCGGGCTCGCGCCGGACGACGGCATCGGCCGTCCGCCGATCCACCTTCCGTGCCGCGTGGCGATCGAGGTAGTGGCTGAGATCGGTGCTCACCACCACGAGATCGGGAGAGACCCTTCCGAGGAGAGCTGCGATCTGCGCGTCGGGCCCACGGCCGACCGCCACCGGCACGATCCGCAGGCCGGGACCGACGAGCCGCTGGAGGAACGGCAGCTGGACCTCGAGCGAGTGTTCGGGGCCGTGCGGCACGTCGTCGACCCGGCACCCGACGGCCTCACGCATCGCGGGATCGACCTCGACATCGCCGAGCGGCGTCCGCCACGCGGACATCCCGGTCGTGGCGCACCCGGTGAGAGGCACGAAGTGCGCCGGCCCCAGGAGCAGGACGCGCCGGATCCGGGAGGCCCACGGACGCAGCGCGCCGTACGCGGTCGCGGCGATCGGGCCCGAGTAGCGGTAGCCCGCGTGCGGCACGACGATCCCCCACGGCCGCTCCTCCAGGCGCCCGGTCGAGGTCTCGAGCAGACGGTCGACGAGATCGCCCAGCGCTCCGGGGTCGCCGGGGTAGAACGAGCCGGCGACGACGGGCTCACGCATCACGTGCACCGATCCACACGGGCATCCGCCGCCCGCCCCAGCCCCCGGGAGCGGCCTCGAATACGCCGGGGCACCGGGTTCCGCACACGACGCATCGCGCCGCGGCGTCGAGGTTCCACGCCGTGAGCTCGTACCCGGCACGGCCGATCACCACCCCCCCACAGTGGTGGCAGCGGGTCGTCTGCCCCTCGGGATCGAGCACGTTCCCCGTGTAGGCGTGGCGGACGCCGTTCCTCAGCGCGATCCGGCGGGCGCGTGCCAGCGTCGCCGCCGGGGTCGCCTGTCGGTCGCGCATCTTGAAGTCCGGATGGAACGCCGTGAAGTGCATCGGGACGTCGGGGCCGAGGCGCGCCACGACCCACCGGGTCATCTCGTCGATCTCCTCGACACCGTCGTTCAGCCCTGGGATCACCAGGGTCGTGAGCTCGAGCCAGGCGGGGGTGTCGTGCACGATCAGCTCGAGCGTGTCGAGGACCGGCCGAAGATGCCCGGCGCAGACGTCGTGGTAGAAGCCCTCACGGAACGACTTCAGATCGACGTTCGCCGCGTCCATATGGCCGAACAGGTCCCTTGCCGGTCCCGGCTCGACGTACCCCGCGGTGACCGCCACGGTCCGGATCCCGCGCGCGCGGCAGGCTCGCGCCACGTCGATCGCGTACTCGAGGAAGACCACGGGGTCGTTGTAGGTGAACGCGACCGAGCGGCAGCCCAGTCGCTCCGCCGTCGCGGCCACCTGCTCGGGCGACGCGGCATCGGCGAGGGTGTCGACCTCGCGGCTCTTCGAGATGTCGTGGTTCTGACAGAAGCGACACGCCAGGTTGCACCCCGCCGTCCCGAACGACAGGACCGGGGTGCCGGGCAGGAAGTGCGCGAGCGGCTTCTTCTCGATCGGGTCGACGCAGAACCCGGAGGAACGCCCGTACGTGGTCAGGACGATCGCGTCGTCGAGACGCCGGCGCACGAAGCAGAGCCCCCGCTGACCCTCGTGAAGCGCGCACGCGCGCGGACAGAGGTCGCAGCGGATCCGCCCGTCGGCCAGGCGGTGCCACCAGGTGGTCGCGTGCCTCGACTCGCGCACCGGCATCCCGGGTCGCCTCCGCCTTCCATGATGCGCGCCCCGGAGCCGACGCGCGACCTCGGCTACCCCTTCACGACGCCGACCGGGCGCAGGCGAGCGACGCTGCGGGTCAGTCCCGCGCCCTCGCACGCGCGCACGACCTCTCCCACGTCCTTGTAGGCGAACGGCGCCTCCTCGGCGAGCAGCTTCCACGACGCCGGCGCCAGGGTGATCCCCTGCGCCTCCAGTTCCCGGGCGAGCTCGTGCCCGCCGATGCGCTTCTTCGCCTGGGTCCGTGAGAGCGAGCGCCCCGCTCCGTGACAGGTCGACGCGAACGTCCGCGCCGCCCCCGCCGCCCCCACCAGCACGTACGAGGACGTCCCCATGCTGCCCGGCACCAGGACCGGCTGCCCGACCGCCCGGTACCCGGCGGGCAACGACGGATCGCCGGGGGCCAGCGCGCGGGTCGCTCCCTTGCGGTGCACGCACAGCCGCCGATCGCGCCCGTCCACCTCGTGCTCCTCGAGCTTCGCGAGGTTGTGCGCCACGTCGTAGATCAGCCGAACCCCGAGCACGGAGGCCGGACGGGCGAACACCGCCTCGAGCGCGGCTCGCACGCCGTCACCCAGCAGGTGCCGGTTCGCACGTGCGAAGTTCGCGGCGGCGTTCATCGCGCCGAGGTATCGCTCGGCGGCCTCGTGACCGAGCGGGACGCATGCCAGCTGACGGTCCGGCACCTCGATCCCGAGCGGCCGCATCACCTGATCCATCTCCGCGACGTGATCGGTACAGACCTGGTGACCGAGCCCCCGCGATCCGCAGTGGATCATCACGACGACCTGGCCCTCGAACAGGTCCATCGCGCGCGCCGCGACCGGCTCGAGCACGTCCTCCACGACCTGGACCTCGAGGAAGTGGTTGCCCGCTCCGAGCGACCCGAGCTGCCCGGCGCCGCGCGTGAGGGCTCGCGCACCGACCTGGTCCGGCGCGGCGCCGGGGACCACCCCCCCGTCCTCGCAGAACTCCTCGTCGGCCTCGTCGCCGATCCCGCGGGCGAGCATCGCGCCCACCCCGTCGCGAAGCACCCGCAGGAGCTCCGCCCGCGACACCGCGAGCCGGCCGCCGGTCCCCGTGCCCCGCGGCGTCTCGCGCCCGAGCGCCGCGACCAGCTCGCCGATCCGTGGGGCGACCTCGTCCCACGCGAGGTCCGTCCGGATCAGCCGCACCCCGCACGCGATGTCGAACCCGACCCCGCCCGGCGACACGACCCCGTCCCCCTCTGCATCGAACGCGGCCACGCCCCCGATCGGGAATCCGTAGCCCCAGTGGATGTCGGGCATCGCCATCGACGCCCCGACGATCCCCGGCAGGGTGGCCACGTTCGCGACCTGCAGCACGGCTCGATCGTCGACGGCGCGACGGACGAGCTCCTCGGTCCCGAACACCACGCCGGGAACCCGCATCCCCTCCACCGTGCCGACGGGCACACGCCACGAGAACCCGTCGATCCGTTCGACGTCCACGGCGTCACACGTCCAGGAACACGCGAGCCTCGGCGGAGCCGTCTTCGTGCTCGACGACGTCGAGGTGGTGGTACGTCGCGGCCTTGACCGCGAGCCCCTCCGCCGCGGGCTCGGCCGGGCCGAGTTCGACGACGCCCTCGAGCCATCGCGGCTCGAGTCGGGTGATCCGCAACGCCACGACGCCCGCGTCGGCCGCCGTCTCGCACACGAAGACGAGTTCGTTGAGGTACGCGACGAGGAGCCCCCCGAGATCCGGCCCCTGGGCGCGGATCGGATGGAGGCGGCTCCGAGACGCCGAGGAGGTCGCACCCATCAGGGTCGCGAGCGCGAGTCCGGACTGTTCGAAGACGTCGCGCAGCGACGGCCCCCAAGCCCGTAGACCGATGTCGGCCGTGTGATCGACGAAGGCGAAGCCGGCGCCGCGTTGCACCACGCTCGCGAAACCTCCCGCTCCACAGGCTACGGCGGGCGGCGGAATGCGGACCCGGTCGCTCCGGAATCGCTCGGCGTCGCCAGGGAGCGCTATCGTCCACCGCATGGCCAGGCTCACCGCGCGCGACCGCAAGGCGTTGCCCGACCGGGCGTTCGCCTCCATCGACTCGGCCGGGAACCGGCGCCTGCCGATCCACGACGAGGCCCACGTGCGCAACGCCCTCGCCCGCTTCGACCGGGTCCGTTTCGAGGACGACGCCGCGCGCGACCGTGCGCGGGCCCGGCTCCTGAGCGCCGCCAAGCGCTACGGCATCGTGCCGGTCGGCTTCATGGCGGGTCAGCTCCGCTCGGAGCGCAGCGCCCGCTCGCCGGACTTCTCCACGCTCCCCACGGGGACGGTCACCTTCCTGTTGTGCGACGTCGAGGGTTCCACGACCCTCCTTCGGCACCTCGGCGACGACTACGCGGGCGTGATCCGCGACGTTCGCACGGTGATCCGCTCCGCGGTGGGACGCGAAGGGGGCCACAAGGTCGACGCGCACGGCGACGAGTACTTCGCGGTGTTCGGGCGGACCCCGGCGGCGATCCGCGCGGCGATCGAACTCCAGCGCGCGATGACCGATCACCCCTGGCCGCAGGGCCACCAGGTCCGCGTCCGGGCCGGCGTCCACACCGGTCGTCCCACCCTCACCGACGCCGGCTACGTGGGACTCTCCGTCCACACGGTGGCCCGGATCTGCTCCGTCGGCCACGGCGGCCAGATCCTCGTATCGGCCCGGACGAAGGTGGCGGCGAGCGACATGACGGGCGTGCGCTTCAAGAGCCTCGGCCGACACCAGCTGGCGGGGCTGGGCTCCCCCGAGACCCTCTACCAGGTCGCCGCCAAGGGTCTGCCGAGCCGCTTCCCGCCGCTTCGGACCTAGCCTTCGACCGTCACGCTCGTCGCGATGCGGGCCACGACCCTGCCGCGGCGGATCGTCGTCCGCCCGCCCGGGAGCCGCCGCAGAGCCTGGACGACGTCCGGCGCGCCGTGGAGCACGACGAGGTCGGCCGGCGCTCCGACCACCAGCGATCCGACCTCGACCCCGATCGCGCGGGCCGCGCGCGTGCCGACCATGTCCCACACGGTCTCGATGTCGCCGTCGCGCTCCATCCCCGCACCGACGTAGGTGAGGAAGGCGCGCTCGACCGGATCGAGGTTCCCGAAGGGGAAGTATCCGTCGTTCACGTTGTCCGTCCCCGCGCACACGTTGACCCCCGCCGCGAGCAGGTCGGACAGGCGCGACAGCCCGCGGAACGGCGGATCGCCGAGGAGGTTGTTCGGCATCACGCACACGGACATCCCCGAGCGAGCGACCAGATCGATCACCCGCGCGGCGTCCTCGTCCGCATACGCCTCCAGCCCGACCGCGTGGTCGGCCAGCACCCGGGTGCCCCACCCGCGCTCGAGCACCCGCTCCGCGAGTGGCTCCAGCATCACCTCGTCCGGGCGTGGCCACTCGTCGACGTGGACGTCGAGCGCGACGTCGTGGCGCTCCGCCATCTCGAACGCGGCATCGAGGTCGGCGAGACCCTGCTCGTAGGTGGGTGCGCCATTGGGGTAGCAGCCGAGCACGTCGGCCCCGAGCCGGAGCGATCGCTCGAGGAGCGCGGCCGTCGCTGGGTCGGTCGGTCCCGACGCGCTCGGCTGCGCGACGATCTGGACCTCGAGCAGATCGCCGATCGACGCACGCGCAGCCAGCACCCCCTCCAGGCCGACGAGCCCGACTCCCGGATCGACGTCGACCGTGACCCGAGCCCGCGTCACCCCCTGCACGAGGAGGAGGCGCATCCCGTCCTCCGCACGCCGGGCCACGTCGTCCACGGTGTACGTCGCCCGCAACGCCCTGGCACGCTCGCTGCCGCTCGCACCGACGTCATCGGGCAGGTGGAGCGTTCCGATCTTGTCCGGGTGCCAATGGGCTTCGACGAAGGAGGGAGCGACCACGCCGCCGTCCGCGTCGACGACGGCGCGTGCCTCGACCCCCTCGGCCGCCGACGGTCCGACCGCCACGATCCGACCGCCGTCAGCCACCAGGTCGATCGGATCGCTCGGCGCGAGCGACGGCATCCGTGCGCCACGGATCGCGAGGTCGACCGTTCGCATGGCTCGCAGCCTAGCGACCGATCCGGTGTTGCAGGCGTGTGGCGGTGCCGTGGCAAGGCGGTCGCGATGCCCTGACGCCACCCTCATGAGCGGTACAGATGCAGGTATGGATCGCACCCGTCTCCTCCAGCTCGTGTCCACCGCCGCGTCCCTCGATCAGATCTCGACCGTGATGGCGGGGGTGCGGACATGGCTCGCCGAGCATCCCGACGACGACGAGATGCGCTCGGCGTTCCAGCAGCTTGCCCGTCTGGAGCGCGAGCACTTCACCTACGGTCGCGCCTGAACCCCCTACCCACGACGGGTCACGACGGTCTAGGCTCCAACCCTTCAGGGCGCACCGCGCCCACCCGAAAGGAGCCGGCATGCGCCCCCGTCGTCTGCGTCTTCCGTCCATCGCGGTGGCGATCGCCGCCGTCGCGATCGCCACGTCCCTCGTTCCGGCCTCCGCGGTCCCCACGACGCCGAAGAACGTGATCGTGTTCGTCGTCGATGGGATGGGTCCCGAGCAGATCGTGCTGGGACACCGGATGAAGGGTGAGCCGCTGACGGTCGAGCAGATCCCCTGGGACACGAAGGGCACCTTGGACACCACGTCGCTGGACGGCACGACCGACTCGGCGGCCGGGGCGACCGCGCTCGCGAGCGGTGTCGAGACCCACAACGGCTGGCTCGGGACCTACCCGACCCTCGGTGGTGTCGCGGTCGCTGAGACCGCCCTCGAGCAGGCCGAGGACATCGGCAAAGCGACCGGGCTGATCTCCGACAGCTACATCACCGACGCGACCCCTGGCGCGTTCGCGGCCCACGTGACGAGCCGGAGCCAGACGGAGGAGATCGCCACCCAGATGGCGAGCCAGGGGATCGAGTTCATCCTCGGCGGGGGGCGGCGGCAGGGGTCGGTCGGACCGCTCTTGAACGATCCCGATGTCACCTACGTCTGGTCCGCCCGCGCGTTGAACGACTACGTCACTTCCGGGGGCGACGGCCCCGTCTACGGGTTCTTCGACTCGTGGAACATGGTCTACAACCTGGACCGCGAGGAGGAGGGCGTCGTCCGGAAGGACCCGACGCTCCCTGAGATGACCGCGGCAGCGCTGGAGACGCTGTCGAAGGACCCCGACGGGTTCTTCCTGATGGTCGAGGGCGGCCTCGTGGACTGGTCGGGACACGCTCGAGACGCCGCATCGCTCGGGTCGGAGATGATCGAGACCGACGATGCGGTCCAGGTCGCGTGGGAGTGGGCCCAGGGCCGATCCGACACGCTGATCGTCTTCACCGCCGATCACGAGACCGGCGACCTCGGCCTCTCGGCCTCGACCGACATCGCGGCCCTGCGCCGTCAACGCGCGACCACCGAGTACATGTGGGGACGGATCTCGGCGGGAGCCTCGATCTCGCGCACGCTCTCGACCTACGCGCGGATCACGCCGACGGCGGCGGAGATCGCCACCGTGCAGCGGTGCGGCGAGCACGGCATCTCCGACGTCCTGGCCGATCGCTGGCACGTGTCGTGGGGCGAGTGGCGCTGCACCGACGAGGGCGAGCACACGGACACCTACGTCCCGGCGTGGGCCTGGGGCCCCGGCAGCGGCGGGTTCGCCGGCACGGGGATCGAGAACGAGGTGGTCGGGCGCCAGCTCCTGTCACTGCTCGGGGCCTGAGGGCCCCGAGCCCGCGAGCCGTGCAGCCAGCGCCCGCTTGATCGCGGGACGCGAGCCGAACACCAGCAGGAACATCGCCTCGCGGGCGAGCCGTTGAGCGTGTTGGTCGACCAGGATCGATCGAGCGCCGGCTCCCGACGATCAACGCTCCGGCGGCGCGCCAGGCGAGCTCGGCCGCGCGCGCTCGGGCGTCCGGGAGCGCCTCGGGGCCGGCCGTGTCGAGCGCGTCGCGGGCCGACGTCAGCTCGTCGTCGAGCGGACCGGGGCCGAGGAGCCGCAGGCACCGCGACGCCACCCCGATCGCGAGCGAGCCGTTCGTGCGGAGCCCGGTGGGGTCGCGGGCGAGCGCGTCCGCGTGCGCCTCGACCCCGACCAGACGATCCGCCGGCACGACGTGCCCGCGGAACCGGACGATGACGGTCCCGCTCGCATCGGCGGCGACCAGGTGCACGGGCTCGACCTCGAGCGTCGGCGAGGCCTGAGCGTCGACGAGCACCCGCACGACGTCATCGCCCCGGCGAGCCGCGACCATCACGACGTCGATCCGCCCCCAGCCCGTGACCCACGGCGCCTCGCCGTCGAGGATCACGCCGCCGCTCCGCGGAGTCGGTCGCCGTCAGCACCACCGGACCGGGACGTTCCCCCGCGAGAGCGATCCCGGACCTTCGCTCACCGTGCGCCAGCGGCGCGAGCCACGCATCGCGGAGCCCCGGTGTCGACGAGGCGGCGACCGCCCGGACGGGGTTGTGGTGTTGGATCCACACGAACGTGGTCGTCAGGCAGCCGCTCGGCGAGCACTTCGACCACCGGCTGGATCTCGGCGGCCGACAGGTCCCACCCGCCGACCCCGGCCGGGGCCGCCATCCCGTAGAACCCCTCCGCTGCCAGCCTGTCGAGCAGGTCGGCCGGCACGAGGCCGGCCGCGTCCGTGTCGAGGGCACGAGGGAACAGAAGGTCGTCGGCGAGCGATCGAGCGCGGTCCACGGGGTCCATCGCCCGGGACCGTAGCAGCGCTCAGGAGTGCGGGATCGCCGAGGTCGTCGTCGGCTTCGCGTGCTTCGCCTTCTTGAGCGCCCGCTTCTCCTTGAGGCTGCGGGTCGCGACCTTCTTGGCCTTCGTGGTGCCGCGGTCCTTGTTCGCCATCTGGCCCTCCTGCGGCGGGGTTCCTTCCGCAAGCGTACGCCCGTGGGATGCGCTGCGCGAACCGACCTCTGGCCCCTTGCGCATCCGCACACCCCGTGCCTATCGTCGGGCGGAGAAGGGGGAACGACGATGGCAACCCCGACGAAGGTCCCCGAGGTCGAGCCGACCCCGACCCGGCCGAGCGCCCCGACCGTGGTGCTCCCCGACTCGGCCGTGATCCGCACGATCCCGCCCGAACGCACCCCGCCGGCCCCCGCGGCCACCACCCGACGGCTGTGGGCAGCGCTGATCGGCCTCGCGATCGCGGTGCTCGTGGCGATCGGCGTCATCGTGTGGCAGCAGAGCCGCGTCGACGACGCCGAGGCAGCGCTCCGCGCCGCCGACACCGACCGCGGCGTGGCGACGATCCAGGCGCAGCAGCTCCAGACCGACCTCGCGCTGGCCGAGGCCGAGCTCGCGCAGGCCCAGACCGAGGTCCAAGGGCTCGAGCGCCGGGTCGAGCGACTCGAGGCGAAGGTCGCCGGGACGACCCAGGACAACGAGCAGATGACCTCGGAGCTCGACGCCGCACAGGCCGATCTCCGCCAGGCCGAGAACCAGCTCGCTCGCGCCCAGGCGCGAGAGGCCGAAGCGAGCGCAGCCGCGCGGCAGGCACGCACCGAGTTGAACGCGATCGCCGGCGCCCCACTCGCCGACGGCGAGTGGACCGGGCGGATGTTCATGTTCGGCGGCACCCAGGTCCCGCCGATGCTCGCCTTCGACGAACGCAAGCTGTTCCGGGGGCAGGACGCGATCGACGCGATGATCGCCGACGGCGTCCCGCGGGCGACCGCCCAGGCGTGCGGGTCCGACTGCGTCTACTGGCGGAACCCGTCGAACGGCTGGCGCATCATGGAGGTCTCGCCGTACGCGCTCGTGACGCTGTACACGTTCGGGCCCGACACGACGATGAACCTCTCCGAGTTCACACGAGCCTTCAACGGTGAAGGACCCCGCAACGCGAAGATCTCGGCCGCCCCGTATCGGCTCACGATGTCCGGCGGCCAGGTCACCCGGATCGAGGAGGTCCGCGTCGGCTGGTAGCCGGATCAGGGCGTCGATGCGGCGACGACCCGGCCGGCAACCGTGCAGCCCTCGCCGGGCGACGACCGGATCACGAGCGAGCCGCCCAGGGCTTCGACGCGCTCCTGGAGGCTCCGCAGGCCGACGCCCCGCCGGACCGCGTCCGGGTCGAAGCCCTCGCCGTCGTCGGTGACGCTGAAGGCGAGCTCCCCGCCGGCCCGTCGCAGCGAGACCACGACCGAGCGAGCATGCGCATGCTTCACGGCGTTCTGCACCGCCTCGAGACAGCAGAAGTACACGGCGGTCTCGACGTGCAGCGGGAACCTCCCGATCCCCGAGGCACGCACCTCGACCGGCACCGGGGCCTTCCCCGCCCGCTGCTCGAGCGCCGGCCCGAGACCCTCGTCGGCCAGGACAGGCGGACAGGTCGCGCGCGTGAGCTCGCGCAGCCCTTCGAGGGTCTCCAGCGCCTCGGCCTGGAGCGTCTCCAGCAGTGTCACCGCGCGCGCGGGATCGGACCCGACGAGCCCCTTCGCGAGTCCGAGCTTCACCGAGAGGGCCACGAGCTGCTGCTGCGCGCCGTCGTGAAGGTTCCGCTCGATCCTGCGACGCTCGTGCTCGGCGGCGTCGATCAACCTCCGCCGCCCTTCGCGACCCTCCCGGTCGAGTCGCTCCCGGCGCCGCGCGAGGAGCGCCGCCGAGCCGACCGCCACGAGGCAGAAGGCGATCTGCCCGGAACCAGAGAAGGCAGCGTACGGCGTGTCCGAACGGATCTCGGCGATCACGACGACGGCGAGCCACCCGAGCGCGACGACCGCGGCGGCCAGATGGGTGGCGACGACGGTCGACAGCGCCAAGGTGGCGAGGGTGAGGCCGAGCGACGGGAGGATCCACGCGACGACGGGCAGGTCGGCCGCCGGGAGGAGGACGACCACGGCACCCATCGCGAGGGCGGCGGTCCCGAGGACCGCGCTCGCCCGGAGCAGGAGGAGACGGACGTTCGGCATCGGCGTCGAGCGCGTGAGCTCGTCCATCGGATCGGCCCACGGCCCGTAGGCGAGGGCGACCCCGCCGATCGGAAGCAGCGGGGCCACGATCAGGAGGGTGAGCGTCGCCCGGGGACCCACCGCGGCGGCGCCGACCGAGAACGCGACCGCGGCCAGGGCCGACCCGATCCACGACCACCGGTAGCTCGGCGCGGCCGCGAGGACGCGCGCGACGTGGTCGGGAACCCGGACGCGGGTGAGCGCCCTCTCGATCGCCGATCCCGGCGCGGCGCCGGAGACCGCGGCCTCGCTCACCCTGCTCCGATCCCGGCCCGAGCGGGTCTCGTCGCCCCGACGAGGCGGTGCCGAGGCCCGCCCCGGGTCACCCACGCGGTCGAGGTCGAGGCCAGCACCGCGAGGCCGAGGCCTCCGACCAGCAGCCATCTGCCGTACAGGTGCCCCCAGGTGGTGGAGGTGGGCTCGAGGCCGAGCGAGACGTCGTACGCGGTGGGCACCACCACGAAGATCGTGACGAGGCCGACCGCGGCGAACAGCCCGGCGCGGGTCCGCCCGACCGCGACGGTGCCCACCGAGGCGAGACCGAGGGCGACGCAGCACATCGCGATGAAGCCCGCCGTGAGGCTCACGACCGTCCACCCGACATCGGCGGAGACGAGCGCCGCGCCCCAACACACGAGCGCCACCGACAGGACGGCCGCGCCGCGCAGGCCCCGGACCCACAGCAACGGCGTCGGCGTCGGCGCCGTGGTGCGCTCGGTCCCGTCGTCGACGGTGAAGCCGACACACACGGCCAGCAGCATCGCGACGGCCGGCAGGTTCTCAAGGGGTGGGGGTCGTTCGGCGGTTCGAGCTACCGCCATCGCGAGCCCCGACAGCGGCACCGCCACCAGGAACGGCGACCAGCGGGTCGCCCGGGCGACCGGCCGGGCGAGCTGCCTCGCCTGGCGCCCCCGGGGACGCACGTCAGAACCACCCTTCCGGGATCTGCAGGATGCCGAACGCGATCGCGCCGGCGAGTCCGGCGGCACCGATGACGACCGGGACCGGGCGGACCCGGTCGCGCAGGAACGCGGCGCTCGAGTACGCGACGGTCACGCTGACGAGGTACGCCAGATGCCACAGGTGCAACGCGACGTCGTCGTGCCACACGACCCAAGGGATCACCCAGATCAACGGGGTGAACGTGTGGAGCGCGAGCACGACCACGCCGCCGATCACGTTCGGGATCCATCGGGCGATCATCACGCCGAGCGCCCCGATCGCGGCGATCACGAAGGGCGTCTGCACGAGCATCAGGAACTCCAGATCCTCGGGGAGCCCGCCGATCTCGGCCCCGTGCAGGATCGCGACGACCGATGCCCACACGATCGACACGCTCACGGGTCCGATCACGACCCCCAGGAGCTGCGCAGCCGTCCGGGCACCGAGCGGCGCGGGGGCGCTCCCGAACAGCTCGTCGGTCCCGTCGCGCCTGGACCGCAGGGCGCCGAGGTTCGCGGCGAACAGGGTTCCGACCATGAGTGCGAGCCCGAGACCGAGGAACAGGATGCTCAGGCTGTACCCGCTCCCCGGCGACCCACCGGTCACGACGAACCAGAGCCCGAGACCGATCAGGAACGCCGGGTGGCGGAGCATCTTCCGGGCCTCCACCCGCGCGAGAGCCCACACGACCGCGGGAGGCGCCGCTTCCTCCGTGTGCGGGATCGCCCGACCCCGCATCTCTCGGGCGGCCGCCCTGGTCGTCTGGGTGGCGGTGGCCATCAGGCCGCCTCCTCCTCGTGATCCAGCGCCCGGTTCCCGACCAGGAGCAGGTAGCCGTCCTCGAGCGACGGCTCGACGAGGTCGGCGTTCGCAGGCGCCTCGCCGATGTGACGGTGCCGACCGTCGCCGGTCCGCCATGACAGCTGGGCCGCCGCGGAACGTTCCCCGGCGAGCCAGACACGCCCGCGCGCCACGTCGATCAGCTCGGCGGGCGTCCCATCGAACAGGGCTCGACCGTCGAGCATCACCACGACCCGTGGGCACAGGGCCGCCACGTCCTCGGTTTGGTGGGTGGAGAGCACGACGGTGCGGTCCTCGGCGCGCTCGGACACGATCTCGCGGAACCGGAGCCGCTGCTCCGGGTCGAGGCCGGCGGTAGGCTCGTCGAGCACCAGCAGGTCGGGGTCCCCGAGCAGCGCCTGCGCCAGGGCGACGCGACGACGCATCCCGCCCGACAGTGCCTTGATCTTCGTGCCCGAACGCGACTCCAGCCCCACGAGGGTGAGCACCCGTCGCACCTCGTCGTGCCGCGCCCGCGTGTCGGTCATCTCCTTGAGGATCGCGACGTAGTCGACGAACTCGAACGCGGTGAAGGACCTGTGGAACCCCGGTTCCTGCGGCATGTAGCCGAGGCGCCGGCGGATCGACACGCGCTCGTCGGCCTTGCCCGGGTCCCACCCCAGCAGCCGAAGGTCGCCGGCATCGGGCGCAAGGACGGTGGCGAGCATCCGCAGCAGCGTCGTCTTCCCGGCGCCGTTCGGGCCCAGCAACCCGGTGATCCCCGCGCCGGCGTCGAACGTGACCCCGTTCAGCGCGCGGGTCCGCAGGAACGACTTCTCGACCCCGGTGATCTGGACGGTCGGCAGGCTCATCGGAACGCTCCTTCCTCGAAGCTCTCTCGGCGGCGGCCCAGGACCCATGCCGACGCGGCGATCAGGACGGCGAAGGCCAGCTGGGGACCGGCTCGGAACGCCGCGAAGCGATCGCCGGACGCCCATTGGAGGGAGACGGCGACGACGATCCACGACCCTACGACGATCCCCACCGCGAGCCGGTGGTGGATCGCCGTCGACAGCGCGAGCGCGGCGAGCGCCAGCCCCAGCGAAGGGAGGAGCCACGCGAGCGCCTCCCAGCCCCGCCACGGCAGTGCGACGGCACCGAGCGCGGCGATCGCGACCGAGGCCACCAGCACGGCGGTGGCGCGGACCATCAGCAGACGGGCGGCGGGCATCGGCGCGCTCACCCCGATCTCATAGGTGGGGTCGACCCCCGGCCCGTAGGCGAACGCGACGCCGAGCACCGGGAGCAGCGCCGCGAGCACGAGGAACCCCCACATCGCCAGGTCCTCCCGGACGTCGCCGTGGGCGAGGTTCGCCAGCACGACGGCCTGTCCGAGCGCGACCGCCTCCGCGATCAGCCACGACAGTCGGAGCGAGGGGGTCGCCGCGAGGATCCTGCCGATGTGCTCGCGGACGCCGAGCCGCCGCAGTCCTCGTTCGATCGCACCGGCCCGCGGTGCGTCGACGACCTCTGCGACCTCCACCCACATCCGTTCCAGCCATGCGTGATCCGCGTCGACCGCCACGGCGACGCGGCACGCGTCGCACGCGAGCAGGTGCGCCTCGATCGACGACGCGCGCGCGTCGTCGATCGTCCCGTCCGCGTAGGCGGCCAGCATCGCCTCGTCCGCGTGCCAGGTCGTCGTCATGCGAGCGCTCCTCTCAGCTCCGCGCGAGCGCGCATCATCCGGGTCTTCACCGTGCCCTGCGGGATCCCCAGCAGCGCGGCGGCTTCCTTCGTCGAGAGGCCGTCCAACACCGTCGCCTGCATCACGGCGCGGAGCTCCGGCGACAGTCGGTTCAACGCGACGCCGAGGTCGCCGTGCTCGACGCCGAGGAGCACCTCGTCCTCGGCGGACGCCACCAGTTGCCCGCGGCCCAACGGCGAGGGCACCGGGTGCGGGCGTGCGCGCAGCCGATCGACGAGCCGGCGGATGCCGATCCCCCAGATCCAGGCCGCGACCTCACCGGTCCCCCGGTACCGGCGGGCGCCCTTCCACACCGCGACGAACGTGTCCTGGACGACCTCCTCGACGACGCCGCGATCGGACATCCTCCGGGCGAGCCGGAGGCTCAGCCACGGGGCATGGCGCTCGAACAGCGCGCGGAGCGCCTCCCGATCGCCACCGGCGACCGCGGCCACCAGGGCATCGTCGCTCTCGTCGCGCGCCTCCATGACCCCCCTGTCGTGCGCGGAGGCGCGAACGGTTCACGCCGCAGCACGTCGCCCCCCGGCACGCACGAGCCTACGCCCGGCGGGAGGCGGGAGGCGGGAGACGCATCGGAACCCGAACGCCGGGCTCTCAGCCCGTCGTCGCGGTGACGACGTAGTCCTCGGCGTCGGCGTCCCACTCCAGGGCGATCACGCCCTGGGTCTGAGCCGCCTTGCAGAACTGCAGGAATCCGCCGTAGCCGAACTTCTTCTCGCTGAACCCCGGCTCGACCTTGCGGACCTTGTCCTTCAGGCCGGACAGGACGGGGGGAGCGCCCTTCGCCTCGATGTCGGCGACCACCCCCTGGAGCAACGCGAACGCCTCGGTCTCGCCGCCGTGCGACGGCAGCGACACCTCCGGGTCACCCTTCGCGGAGCCCTCGGTCAGCTCGATCACGTTGCGCTCGGCCAGGTGCAGCAGCAGCTCGCGGAACCCACGGAACCCGACCTCGGCCTCGCTGAACGTCGGATCCTTGCGGAGCAGCGCGCGCTTCACCGACGATGCGAGGACCGCCCCGTTCGACATGCGCTGCAGGCCTGCGACCGTCTGTGCGATCACGACCGCGAGCGAGTCGAGGTCGCGGGTGCCGGTCTCGTCTTCGACGTCCTCCTCGGGCTCGGGGAGATCTTCCACCGCCTTCACGGCCCGTGCGGCGCGCTCGGGCTTCGCCGAGGTGGCCCGCTTCGCCCGACGACGCCCGGTCGGCACGTCGACTCCCTCGAGGGTGTCGTAGAACAGGAACTCGTCACACGCCGGCGGGAGCATCCCAGAGGTCGAGCCCTTGATCCCCACCCCGATCACGCGCTTGTTCAGCTCCCGGAGCTTGTGGACGAGCGGTGTCAGATCGCTGTCGCCGGTGCAGATCACGAAGGTCGTGACGTACTCACGCTCGAAGGCGAGCTCGAGCGCATCGACCGCCATCTTGATGTCGGCCGCGTTCTTGCGCGAGGCCCCCATCCGCTGGGGGATCTCGATCAGCTCCACGTGGTGGCGGGTGAGCATCCGCCGGTCCTCGTCGAACGACGACCAGTCCGCGTAGGCCTTCCGCGCGATCACCCGGCCCCGCTCGGCGAGCGCGTCGAGCACGGGTCGAAGGTCGAACTGCATCCCACGCAGGTTGTCCCTGGCGCCGATCGCCAGGTTCTCGTAGTCCAGGAACAGGGCGATCCGTTCTTCGTCGGTGTCCACGCCTCGCAGCCTAGCCCTCGCCGCGGCCCCGTGCCCCAGGTAGCCTTCCCGTTCGACATGGACGCACCTGACGAGATCGAGACCGAGCGGCTTCGCCTGCGTCGCTCCCGCCCAGAGGACGCCGAGGCGATCTCGGTTTACCGGAGCCACCCCGACGTCCACATCCATCAGGGCTGGGACCGCACCGATCCCGCCGGGATCCGCGCCGAGATCGAAGAGATGCTGACCCGGTCCCCGGGTGAGGCGGGAGGCTGGGTCCAGTTCACCGTCTTCGAACGGGACACCGGGACGTTGGCCGGCGACGTGGGGATGGCGCCGGCCGACGGCGAGCCCGGGGTGATCAAGATCGGCTACACGATCGCGCCCTCGTTCCAGGGGAAGGGCTACGCGACCGAGGCCACGCGCGCGCTCGTCGCCCTCGCGTTCGACGGGCTCGGCGCCGACGTGATCCGAGCCTATGCCGGAGCGCAGAACGCGCCCTCGATCCGGGTGATGGAGAAGCTCGGGCTCGAGCTGATCGAGCGCTTCGAAGGTGAGGACGAGGACGGCCACTGGACGGGCGTGCGGTACGAGCGCCGGCGCGACGATCAGGAACCGAGGACGCGAGCGACGGCGATGCCGTCGTAGACGAGCGTCGCAGGGGCGGTTCCCACGGCCGCGATCCGTCCCTTCGATGCCACGGCGACCGACCGGAAGATGCTGTCCCCCCCGGGGAACGGCACGACCACGAACCCGCCCGTGCCGAACCCCCCGTCCGCGGCACCGTTCCCACGGATCCGGAACAGCGCGGCGTCACCGTCGACCTGCCCCGCCATCACGATCTTCTTGCCGGACGCCACGGCCCCGAACCAGTACTCGAGGTCGACACCGGCGTCATGGAAGACGACGCCGTCGCCGCCTCCCCACGCCAGATCCAGGTGGCCGCTCGCGTTGAACCGTGCCACGAACGGATCCCACCCCCCGGTGAGTCCTCCATCGGTGTACCCCGTCACCATGAAGAACCCGAGGGATCGCATGACCACGGACCCAACGTTGTCGAACGGACCCAGGTCGAGCAGCGTCTTCCCGTCCCCGCCACCGAAGTCCTTCGGCCGCGTGCCGTCCGGCGCGAAGCTCACGATCGCGACGTCGACCCCCCCCACGTCGCCGACGGCAAGGAGGGCGTCGCTGGTTCCCCAGCGCGCCAGGTCGGTGAACGCGACATCGCGAGACGCGAACCCAGCCGTCGCGATGCCGTCGCGAGAGAACCCCCGATCCAGCCGACCGTCGGCCCGCAGCCTCAGCACGAGCATCGACGTCCGCTCGAAGTCGCCGGTGGTCCCCCCCACCGCGATCTTCCCCTCCGACAAGGGCACGACGGCTCGCGCTACCGCGAACCCCGGGGTGTCGACCACCACGATGCCGTCACCGCCGAACGTTCGGTCGAACGCCCCATCGGGCTTCAAGCGGACGACGACGATCCGGACATCCGCACCCCTCTGGGCGCCTCCGACGATCACGATCTTCCCGTTGCGCAGCACGGCGATCTCGCCCAGCGTGTCATCACGGCCGAACACGTCGATCCGCACCCGACCCCGGCGACCGAACGTCCGGTCGATGCGGCCCTTCGCGGTCATCCGGGTGAGCGCCAGATCGCGATCGCCTTCCTGACCCGATGACCCGGCGACGATCAGCTCCGTACCCTGGGTCGCCACCGACGTGCCGGCGGCACCCTGTGGGAACCCAACCGTGGTGCGGCCATCGCCACTGAACGAGGGATCGAGATCGCCAGGAGCGGCGTGAACGGCGCTGGGCGGCAGGGCGGCGGTGACCGCGATGAAGGCCGCGAGGACGAGGCGCACGATCCGCATCAGACGGCTCCTGGAGCGACTGGTGATCCACGAACCATGCACCCGCCCACCCGAGCGGTCAAACCGACTCAGGCGAGCGAGGGCCAATCCGTCCCGTGCGCCTCCACGAATCGATCGAGCAGCGAGCGGGCCAGCTCCTCTGAGCCGACGAGGGGGTGGGTCGCGAGCGCTTCACGTGCGGCGGCGAGCGATCCGGTGACCGCCGCCTCCACCGTGAGCCGCTCGTAGCTCTTCACCCGATCGAGCAGCCGCTCCGCGTGCACCGGGAGGTCGCCCTGCGGCAGGGCCTCCGCGCCATCGCGGGAGGCGATCGAGCTCACCTCGACGACGTCCGCGTCGTGGAGGGTCGAGATCGCACCACGATTCACGGTGTCCAAGATCAGCCTGGCCGGCCGCCCATGGACCGCGGCCGTGATCACGGCGGCGGCCACGCCTTGATAGCCCTCGTCGTCGAGGACGTCCGCGTGGCCGCCGCGACCCTCACCCGTCTCGCGGGCGAAGTAGGTCGCGCCACGTTCGCCGACGGCCGCTTCCCAGGCCGAGGCCGCCCCGGCCAGGTCGCCCGCCTCGACCCGCTCGCGCAAGCGTCGACCACGAGGTGTCGTGCAGCTCGAGCAGCTGCCGCGCCCGCGAGACGCCGGAGCTGAGGATGTTCGCCGTCGCACGCGCGGGATCGTCGTAGAAGACCATGTACTCGTTCGGGAGCATCCCGACGCGCCGCACCTGCTCCGGGTCGAACGGCCGCCAGTGGGGGTCGGCCTGCTGGAGGTCCTCGAACCGGTCGAGCAGCTCGGGCAGCCGGTCGGCGCCGTCGACCACGACGCGATGGATCCATCCGCAGTGGTTCAGCCCCGCGTAGTCGACCTGGACCTCTTCGGCCGGTCGACCCAGGAACGCCGCGATGCTCCTGTGCATCGCCGCAGGCGTGTCGCACACGCCCACGACCCGCACCGAGGTCTGGTCGCACGACGGCCTGCGCCACGATCCCGACGGGGTTCGTGAAGCAGATCAAGAGCGCGTCGGGAGCGACCTCCTCGATCAGCCGGGCATGGGCGAGCATCGACGGGATCGTCCGCATCGCCATCGCGAACCCGCCGGGGCCGGTCGTCTCCTGACCGAGCACACCGAGGGCGAGCGGGACCTCCTCGTCGACGACGCGTCCGGCCTCCTGGGCGGGCCGGATCGCCGAGTAGACGAAGGACGCCCCCGCGATCGCGGAGCGAGCATCGGGGTCGGCGCGCACCGTGAAGGGGGCTCCCCACGTGGCGCTCAGGTGGGCGCCGAGCGCCCCCATCACCTCGAGGCGGTCGGGGTCGACGTCGTGCAGCACGACCTCGGTCAGCCCCAGGTCACGACGCCGGCTCAGCCCGTTCAGCACGAACGGGGTGCGTATCCCCGCGCCCAGCAGGGTCAACCTCACGTGTCGAGGACCTCGATCCGGGCCGTGGACGGCGCGCGCTCGGCCTGGAGCCGACCGCCGACCCGCTCGGCCTCGCGCATCAGACGCAGGACGTTGCGCCCTGCGATCTTCGTCAGCTCCTCGTCGGAGTACCCGCGCGCGGCGAGCTCGTCGAACAGCGCCGGATAGCGCGCGACGTCCTCGAGCCCCTCGGGCATCGACGGCGTCCCGTCGAAGTCGCTCCCGATCCCCACGGCATCGATCCCGGCGACCTCGCGGACGTGGTCGACGTGGTCGGCGACGTCGCCGATCGTGGCGGCGACGTCGCCCTGCGCGCCGAACCAGGCGTCGAGCGCTTCGCGGACCTTCGCTGGATCGTCGGGGTACTCCGCACGCAGCCGGTCGGCCTCCGCCCAGGCCGCGCGGTTCGCCACGGCGCCCTCGCGGGCGACGAACGTCGGAACGAACGCCACCATCACGACGCCACCGGTCCGCCCGACGAGTTCGAGCACGTCGTCGGGGACGTTGCGGGTGACGTCGCACCGCGCACGCGCCGAGGAGTGCGAGAAGACGACGGGCGCCTCGGAGACCTCGATCGCCTGGCGCATCACGTCGTCGCTGACGTGGCTGCAATCGACCAGCACCCCGCACCGGTTCAGCTCCCGGACGACCTCTTCCCCGAACCGCGTCAGTCCGCCGTTGGGACGCCGGCCGGTGGCCGAATCCGCCCACGGCGTGTCGTCGTTGTGCGTCAGGGTGAGGTAGCCGGCGCCGAGCGCCGCGAGCGTCCGCAGGGTCCCGAGCGACGACCCGATGCAATGGCCGCCCTCCACCCCGATCGTCGACGCGACCCGTCCCGACGCCGCCACCGCCTCGACCTCGTCGGCCGTGTGGGCGAGCGCCATCCGGTCGGGGTTCGCGGCGACGAGTCGCCGGACCGAGTCGATCTGTTCGAGGGTCTGCGTCACCGCCACCCCCTCGTCCAGATCCGACGGCACGTAGACCGACCAGAACTGCCCTCGGAGACCGCCCGCCTCGGCACGGGGCAGATCGGTCTGCAGGTCCGGGCAGGGGCCTGCGGGATCGGGGACGGGGTCGCCGTCGACCCAGCGCTCCCGCAGCGCCCACGGCAGGTCGTTGTGGCCGTCGATCAGGGGCGCGGAGCGGAGGAGCTCGACGATGCGGGGGCTCGCCTCGGTCATCACCGAGGCGAGCCTACCCGCACCGTTGCGGACGTGATCAGGCGATCTTCGCGACCCGTGCCTGGCCCGGCACGAGCGACCAGATCGTCGTGAAGAGGTGGCCGCGCGCGGCCGTCGTCGCCGTGGGGAGCGGCAGACCGGTCGCGACCTCCTGGCAGTGGCCGGCGGGCATGTGGCAGGCGCTCACGGTCCCGCCGGTCCCGAGCCCGAGCTCCGCCGCGAGCCAGCTGGCCTCGTCGAACTCGGTGACGTAGACCGTGCCGTCCGGACCGGTGTTGAGGTCGATGATCGACGTGAAGCCGTCCGCGACGACCGAGCACCTCGGGTCCGTGCCGCACTGCGCGTGGCGCGTCCCCCGCTCGATCCGCCAGATGCGGGACGCCCCGGTCGGCGCGGGGAAGCCCTTGAGCTCACCGACGTAGTAGGCGCCGTCCGGACCGATCGTGACGCTCGTCGCCACGGGCTCGGCAGGCATCATGTCCGGCAGCTCGCACACGAACGCGAACTCGTCGGGCGCGTCCGGGCATCCCGCGAGCGCCTTCGCGTTCGCGGTGGACACGAGCTCGTTCGGGAACGCCGCCACCCAGTTCACGCGGCCGGTCTCGCTCACCCGGAGCAACGAGTTGCCCGCCGCGTCGGCGACCAGCGCCGCCCCGCCCGGGGCTCTCGCGACGTCGAACGCGTTCGACTCGACCGGGCCGCCGGCCGGGTTCACCTCGGCCTCGTACCCGGCGATGTCGGCCATCGGCCACGCGGTCGTGCCGGTGATGCGGTAGAGCATCCCCTCCTCGCCGCCGGAGATCGCGTGCAGCGACCGGCGGCCGATCGGGGCGACGTCGACCACACCGGGAAGATCGATCACCTTCGTCCCGGTCCCCTTGCGGAGCTCCACCACGCCGGCGCCGGTGTCGGCCACCGCGAGCGCGCCGTCGGGCATCGTGGCCAGCCCGAACAGCGGCGAGGCGAAGTCGTAGTCGGGAACGTCATCGGCCTGTGCGACCGACGGCAAGAGCAGGAACGCCGCAAGCACCCCGAACACCCGGAGCGCACGCGAACGAGCAGAACGAACCATGGGATCCCCCCCTTTTCGAGAACCCTCCCTGTCTAGCACGGGTCGCCGCGAGGGGGAATAGGCCGTCGGTCGAGGATGGGTCAGCCGGGAGCGACGCGGACGTCCAGACGCCGATGCGGAGGTGACCCGATCCGATCCCGCGGTCAGCCAGCGTGATGGCGCCGGGGACGTACGTCGTGCGACCCTGTCCGCCGCATGCGTCGACCTCTCGTCATCCTGTTGTTCGCGGCGATCTTCGTGGCGGAGATCGGGTGGTCCGGCGTGGCCCCCCTGATCCCGGACTTCCAGGATCGCTACGACCTGACCGAGACCCAAGCGGGACTCGTGTTCACGCTCGCGAGCCTCGGCATCTTGCTCGCGTCGCTCCCGGCCGGAGCGCTCAGCCGGCGGTTCGCGGTGCGGACGCTGACGCTCTGGGGGATGGCCTCGATCACGGTCGCGAACCTGCTGCTGGCGGTGGCCGAGACGTTCCCGGTCGTGCTCGCCGGACGCGTCTTCTTCGGGATCGGGCTCGGGATGATGTGGGTGACCGGGACCGCCTGGATCCACGCCGCAGCGGGTGACGCGGCGCCGCGGGCGCTCGCGATGACCACGGCCGTGGTGGGGGTCGGCGCGCTGATCGGTCCGGCGATCACCGGCGTCGTCGCGGAGCAACTCTCCCTGGGAGCCCCGTTCGTCGGGCTCGGCCTGGTCTCGGCGGCGATGACCGTCGCGCTCCTCCTGGCCCCGTCGCGCGTCGGGCGAACCCCGGAGCCGAGCCCCCCGCTCGCAGAGATGCTCAAGGCCGTCGGCGTCGATCACCTGATGCTGACGAGCATCGTGCTCACGCTGGCCGTCTCGATGATGTGGATGACGAGCGACCTGCTGGTACCGCTGCGCCTGGACGAGCACGGCTTCTCCTCGTCGGGGATCGGCCTCGCGCTGTCGCTCGCGTCCGTGATGTTCGTCGGGGCGAGCGCCCTGACGGCGCGCCACGCCGAGCGCTACGCGACGATCCGCCTCTCAGCCGCGTGGACGCTGGCGATGGCGGCCGGGATCGCGGTGGGGGCGTCCGGCACGTCGACCGCCGCCACGCTCGTGTTCCTCGCGATCGCGGGCTCGACGTCCGGCGTGCTGATCGCGCTCACGTACCCGCTCGGCGTGACCGGCGCCGAGCGCGGGCACTTCTCGGTCGCCGTGGTCGGCGCGATCCTCAACATGGTCTGGGCCGGCGCCGGCCTCGTCGGTCCCGCGGCCGGCGGGGCGCTCTCCGAGGCCCTCGGAGATCAGGCCGCGTTCCTCGTCCTGGCCGTCATCGCCGTCGCGAGCGCCGCGTGGATGTGGCTGCGCCGAGACCGAGGCGCGGTGACGCCCGAACAGGCCGAGGCGGCGGCCGCCGCCGCCGCCGTGACCGAACACCCGCTCTGAGCAGCTACGCGAGCGCCTTGCGCTTGCCCTTGTCCCGCAGGATCTCCCGCACGCAGTGGTGGCCGGGCAGACCCGTCACCCCACCGCCCGCGTGGGTCGCGCTCGACGCCTGGTACAGGCCGCGGATCGGCGTGCGGTAGTCCGCGTACTCGGGTGCCGGTCGCATGTGGAACAACTGATCGACCGCCAGCTCCCCGTGGAAGATGTTGCCCCCGATCAGGCTCCAGTCGTCCTGCATCTGCTTCGGCCCGATCACCTGCCGGTGGAGCACCGAGGACTTGAACCCTGGCGCCACCGTGTCGATCCGGTCGACGAGCCGGTCGGCGTAGGCCTCGAGGTCGTCCTGGTGACCGTCCTCGTCGGCCCAGTCCGCGGGGACCCACTGGGAGAAGCACGACATCACGTGGATCCCCTCGGGCGCGAGCGTCCGGTCGAACACGGTCGGGAGCGCCGTGTCGCTGAACGGCAGCGTCGCCGCCTTCCCCGAACGAGCGTCCTGGAACGCGGTCTCGAGGTACTCGAGGTCGTCGAGGACCTGGATCGCACCCCCGTGGATCTGCGGGTCGTAGTCGGGGTCGGCCGCGAAGGTCGGCAGCTCGGACAGGGCCATGTTCGACCTTCACCGTGCCGCTGCGGGTGCGCCAGTGCTCGATGTCGCGCACGAACGTGTCCGGGAGCTCGCTCGGCGAGAGGTGCTGGAGGAACCCGATCTTCGGGTGGACCGTCGTGACGACGACCGGCGCCAGCAGCTCCTCGCCGTCGGTGAGCACGACCCCGCGCACCCGATCGCCGGCCGTGATCACCCGGTCGACCTTCGCGTTCAACCGGAGCTCGGCGCCGTGGAAGACCGCGGAGTCGGCGCACGCCTTCCCGACCGCGCCCATCCCGCCCTCGGGGTAGCCCCACGACGAGATCTGGCCGTCGCCGACGTCGCCGACGGAGTGGTGCATCAAGACGTAGGCGGTCCCGGGCTCCTCGGGCCCGGCCCAGGTACCGATGATGCCGTTCACCGCCAGGAACCCCTTGAGCACCGGCGACTCGAACCACCGGTCGAGCAGGTCCGCCGCGCTCATCGTGAACAGCCGCGTGATGTCCGCCACCGTCTGCGCATCGATCTCCTTGCGGAGCATCCAGCCCAGCTGGGCGACGTCCTTGATGTCCTTCGGGTCGCGCGAGCCGACCGTCGGCGGCGTCTGCCACAGCATCGGCGACAGGATCGCGCCGATGCGTCCGATCCACTCCTCGTACGCGAAGTACGTATCGGCGTCACGCTTCGAGAACCGCCCGATCGACTCGCGGGTCTTGTCCTCGTCCTCATGGCGGACGATCGACCCGTCGGGCAGCGGCAGGTATCCCAGGCCTTGCGGGAAGATCTTGTAGCCGAACCGCTCCAGCTGCAGGTCGCGTTGGATCGACGGCGGCATCAGGCTCATCACGTAGCTGAGCGTGGTGACCTTGATGTCAGGCGCCTCGGGCCACGGAGCCATCGTGTCGGCGGCGCCGCCCGGCTTGTCGCGCGCTTCCAGCACGACCACCCGCGCGCCGAACTTCGCGAGGTACGCCGCGGCGATGCAGCCGTTGTGCCCGCCCCCGATCACGACGGCGTCGTAGACGTTCGCTCCCATGGTCCCTTCCCCTCGGACGTGGACAGCCCCGACGCTATCCCACGAGGGTCAGGCAGCGGGAACCGGCCAGTGGCCCTGCTCGGCCGGGTCGAGCGGCCCACACGGAACGAGCCCGGGCCTCGAAGTGCCCGGGCTCGTTCCGATGGCTCGATCGTCAGCTCGATGTGCCCTCGAAGAAGGCCTCGGACCGGTCGTTCCCGTACAGGGCCCACAGTACGAAGACCCCGACCAGGAGCGTGAAGAACCCGCGGTACAGGTAGGCGCCCGCGTGGTGGGTCACCATCGCGTACAGGGCGATCCCCATCACGATCGCCTCGACGATCGCGACGAACAAGCGCATGCCCTTGCTCCCGGACATGATCCCGGCGGCGACGATCAACAGCAGGATCGCCGCGATCGCCTCACCGATGACCGTGCCGGTCACGGAACCGTCCGACAGAGCGCTGCCGTTGTCGGCGAGGAAGTCCTGGATGTTGTCGCGGAACGCGAGCAACACGACGGCCGAGACCGCCGCCAGGAACGCCTGGATGTACAAGATCACCCCGATGAAGGTGACCACCCCCGGTCGGGCCGGTCTCATCGACATCGTGAAATTCCTCCCCTCACACGCGCCGGCCGGGCGCCGACGCTCGATCCCACAGGTGCGCCAGCGCTGCGCTTCGATCGGTCATAGAACGTCACGCTCACGCCTCGGGCACGATCGGTGAGGGTATTGGTCGCACTCCGAGCAAACAAGACCAGAACCCATTCATGATTCGAGCACCTGACCAACTCCCGCACGAAGATCCTCGCCTGGGGGCGGCGGAGCTCGAGCTCCGCCGTGATGCGCCGTAACACCTCACTCCCGAGCTTGGTGTTCGAAACGACGACGGCCGGCCGAACTCGGTGAGGATCGTCAGCAGCCGGGCTGTGTCCCTGTCGGATCCCCGGCCATCGGCGAGAGGATAGGCAAGCCGCGGAGGCTCAGCCCTTGCAGGGATCGGCGCCGGCCCCGCAGAGCGTCACGTCGTAGCGCTCCGCCAACCGGGCGGCGAGCGCGCGGCGGTCGATGAACCCGAGCATGCCCTTGGCCTGGTCGAGCACGGCGGGATCGGTGGTCTCGGGCGGAAGCATGATCCGCTCGACCACGCACCCGCCCTCGAACACGTAGGTCCGGGTCTCCCCCGTTGCCGAGCTCGCCTGGAAGGCATCGGCGCCCACGGCGCGGGGGTCCGAGAAGGGCTCGCCCTGCGGGTCGCACGACGCGGTGAGATGCACCTCGATGACCCGTGAGGCGACGCCGACGACCGACGACGTCAGCCAGTACGTCGTGGAGTCCCTCCGGACGTCCTTGTCGAGGAAGCTCCAACCCGCCGGATACCCGGTGATGCAGGGGAGGCGGGTCGCGCTCTGGACCGACTGCGCGATCAGGATCATCGTCTCGTTCGCTTCGGAGCACAGCGGCTCCGTGCCGTGCGCGAAGGGGTTGTTCCCGTCCTGGGGTGGCGCGCACGCCGCGAGGACCCACGTCGCGACGAGCAACGAGATGGCGAGACGACGGCTCACAGGCCCGCCCCCAGGCTCGACCAGACGAACGACGCGGCGATCAGGACGCCGATCCCCGCCGCGACCGTGAGCCCCACGCGACGGAGGCTCCAACGCTGGATCGAGATCGGCTCTCGCGGCGGGGCGAGCTCGCGGAAGCGTTCGGTCAGGCCTCGTCCGTCGGCCTTCACCGCGCGCTGCAGCTCAGTCGGGACGGCCAAGCCCTTGATCGCGGCGAACGCCTCCGCGATGTCGTCCGGGGTGAAGTACGCGAGCGCCCGCTGATAGACCCGTTCGGCATCGGTCCGAAGAGCCAAGGTCAGCATCATGTTCGCGAGGTCGACCGCCTGTCGCCACGGCGTGGGGCGGACCTCCAGGAAGAAGACGTCGATGTACTTCAGATGCCCGCGCTGGACCAGCAGGTTCGATGGCTTGATGTCGCGAGCCGCCAGCCCCTCGTCCCAGAGCTTGCGGACCATCGCGAGGCCCTCGTCGATGATCTCGTCGGTCACCTCGGCGTCGCCCAGCTCCTTCGCGTCCTCGAAGAAGCCCGTGACGAGCATGTACTCGCGATCGGGGGTGAGCTCCACGACCCCGTGGTTCGTCGCCACCGGGAACCCCACGTCGTCGAGGAGGCGCAGCGCGTAGTCCTCGTACTGGACCAGACGCCTGACGGAGCCGAACGGGACCTCGTCCTCGAGACGCCCGTACATGACCGTCCGGATGACCTTGTAGGAGCGATCCGAGCGTACGTGGCGCATCGTGTAGAGCTTCGCGAACAGGTGCTCGTCGAGCTCGGCGACCTTGATCCGCATCGGCGTGGAGGCACCGGAGCCCTCCTCGCCGAAGGGCTTGACGTCATCCACCGTGTAGCCGAGCTGATCGTGGACCGCCGCCACGATCGCCTCACCCCGGGCCCCCCCGAGATCCACGTGCGCCGCGTTCCCGCCCTTGTAGGCCACCGGCTCCACGTCGTCCGACGCGAAGAAGCGGAAGGCCGGGATCGCGAAGCTCGCCGCCAGCAGCACGCCGAACGCCACGTCGAGCGGGTGGCTCGCCCCGAGGTACACGCGGGACAGGCTGAGGGCGCCGATCAGCACGCCCGCCGCCCACGCGGCCCGCCGCCGGACCGGCCCGGAGGGCGCGAAGCAGTAGACGATCGAGATCATGGTGACGGCGAAGGTCGTCACGGCGATCGACGGAAGGGACGCGCCCCGCCAGTCGCCGACGATCTCCACCCCCATCGGACGCGGGCGGCCGATCGCATCGATCAGGATGACGGTCAGCCCGTCGACCACCACCAGGAGGCCGACGAACGTGAACAGGTGCCGCCAGCGCTTGAAGACCAGGAGCCCGATCAGGGTCGCGATCCTGAGCGCCCAGACCACCTCGGGTTGACCCAGCCGGTCGATGACGTTCATCGCGGACGTGAGCCACGACGCACGGATGCTCGCGAACCACAGCACGATCGGCGACTCAAGCTGCTCGATCGTCCCATCCACCTCTCGGAAGACGACGAACAGCCCGGTGACCACGGTCAGCAGCGCGAACGCCACCAGGAGGCGTCCCGAGCGACCGATCTCGCGCGGCAGCGGCGGTGGCTCACCCGACGGGCGACGACGACCCATCCGGCCCTGCGGCACCTCGGACGTGGTCTCGATCGTCCTCTCCTCGACTCGGCGGAAGGGCTCCCGCGACGCCCTCGGCACGGACGTCCGGCGGAGCCTACCCAGGAGGCACAGCGGAGGCAACCGGCCGCTGAGCGGTGCAGGACCGCGTCACGCGGCGGATCCGCGGGGCAGTCTCAGGGCGATCGCCACGGTCGCCCCCATCATCGTGCCGAGGGCGAGTCCGCCGAGCACGTCGAGCGGGTTGTGCGCGCCCAGATAGATCCGGGAGAACGCGACGAGCGCGACCACGAGCCACGGAACGATCCGCCAACGGCCGCGCAGGTAGGGCGTCACGACCCACGCGAGTCCGGTGACGAGCACGACGTGCCCGGATACGAACGAGACCCCCGAGTCGGGGGCACCTGCGCGGACCTCGACCACGGGCTCGGTGACCCCGGGGCGCTCCCGCTGGATGTCCAGCACGTTCCACACGAACCGCTCGGCGGCAAGCTTGCCCACCGTGATGAGGACCGCAGCGAGCGCCAACCACCACCGACGGAAGACCAGCGCCACGACCGCGACGATCGGCCCGACGAGCAGCACCCCCAGGAGCTGGGCGCCGTGCATCACGGGGGTCAGCGCGTCCGTCGACCCGTTGATCGCCCGGAAGATCGCCTGCTCCCACTCCGGGACGGTCCCGTGCCGTGCCACCGACGCGGCCAGCCCGAACACGACGAGACCCGCCCCGATCGCCACCGCGCGGAGTCGCTGAACCGGATCCACGGCGCCCATCGTAGGATGCGCGCCGTGACGACCACGCCCGCTCCCACCGCGCACCGCCCGCTCCTCGACGACCATCGCCGAGCCGCCCTGTACGCGACGCTCCTGCTGGCCGCGCTCGTGTTCATGGTGGTCGGTGTCGGGAAGCACCCGACCGTGGCCGCCCCCGAGACCACGATCCCGGCGATCGGCGAGATCGACGAGAGCGTCTACGACTCGATCGTCCCGCGCCGGAACGACATCCTCACCTCGGTGTTCAAGGCGTTCGACGTGACCGGCAAAGGCGTCGTGACGATCCCGCTTCGCATCGCGTTGGTCGCGATCTTGCTGGTCCGTCGCCGGTGGCCGGCCGCCGTCGCGTTCATGATCGCCTGGGCGACCTCGGAGATCGCGATCGAAGTGATGAAGGGGTACTTCCAGCGGGGCCGGCCCTCGCAAGCGCTGGTCGAGACGGTCGGGTTCTCCTTCCCGTCGGGCCACGCCACCGCCGGCGCGGCGATCGCCGTGGCGATCGTGTTCGCCTTCCTCAAGCCCGGTCACCGCCGGCGCGTGTGGGTCCTGTTCGCGGTCGTCTTCGCCTTCACGATGGCCTTCTCACGTGTGTACCTGGGAGCGCACTGGCTGTCTGACGTCGTGACGGGCGTGCTGCTCGGTTCGATCTGCGCGATCGGGGGGTTCGCCCTGGTCGACGAGGTCCAGCACCGGCGTCACCGGCCGGACACGACCGAGCCGGTCGATCAGCCCGTGGCAGGCTGAGCGTCGGCCTGTACGGCCTCGAGCTCCGCGGCGATCGACCCCGGCGGCGGCGTGTCGCGCAGCCAGCCCTTCTTCCCGCGCCAGATGAAGTACGTGACCGCGCCGAGCGGGATCTGCAGACCGTAGGTGAGGACGCGGAAGACAAGGACGCCGGCCACGATCTCGGCATGCTCGCCGTTGTCGATCGCGGTGAGGCCGCCGATGTAGCCGAGGTCGATCACCCCGGCACCGCCCGGCGTGATCGGGACCGCCGAGAGCAGCCGGCTGAACGTGTAGATCGCGAAGATCTCGACCGTCGAGACGTCCTGCTCCGACACCCCCATGTGCCGCAGCGACAACACGAGGACGAAGCACAGCGCCACCTGGCTGAGGATCGTGGTCAAGGTCAACCGGATCCAGCGTCGGTTGACGAGGATGATCGTCTCCCGGCGGAACTTCACCGTCTTGTCGCCCATCCCCTCGACCGGCGGCTTGCGCACCACCTTCAGGAGGGCGGAGAAGACGCGGCCCAGCAGCTCGCCGACCTTTCGGGCCATGTCCTCGCTCTTGAAGACCAGCACCAGAAGGACCACGGCCCCGATCAAGATCGCCGCGCCGATCAGCGCGGCCGTGACCAGCCCCGGGTTCGTGTTGCCGGTGACTACGAGCAGCACGAGGGCGATCATCGGCATCCCCAACTTCGCGAAGATGTTCCAGATGCCCGTCACGCCGACGTACAGCGTGATCTCGCCAGCCGTGAAACCCCACGAGTTCAGCATGGCGGCGCTCACGCCGATCGCGAGGGCGCCGCCGGCCGGCAGGGTGTTCGCGACGGTGGTGCTGGTCTGGGTGACGACCGCGGACTGCCCGAGCGACATGCCCATCAAGGCGGCCTGGTTCGCCAGCCAGTAGGTGTAGAGGTTGAACACCATCGCCGCCATCAGCGTCCAGAACTCGAGCGGCGTGAGGGTCCTCATCGCGTCCCAGACCTCGCCGTAGTCGGCGAACTTCGGGATCGCGACGGTGAAGATCAGGATGACGACGGCGATGCCGAAGACGAACGCCACGATCTGACCGGGCGAGATCTTCCTCTTCGTCTTCTCGGGCGTCGCGGGTCCGTCCGTCACGGCGCCGGACGATATCACGCTGCCCTGATCAGGAGGCCATGCGATCAGGTCTCACCAGGTGCTCGCCGTCGCCATCGAGGCCACCGACAGCACCAGGAGCGAGAGCGCGACACGGCCGGCGACCTTGAGCGCCCCCTGGCGGCGGGCGATCTCGGCGCCCTGCTCGGGGGTCGGTGGGGCGCCGCTCTCGGCGACCTGCCGCTGGAGCGCCATCATCGCCCGCACGTTCGGTCGGGTGACGAACATCCCGATCGAGGCCGCTGCGATCGCGGCGACCATGCCGATCGTCAGGGCCAGCCCGTAGCCGGTGCCCACGAACCCGCCGAACGACGACGCGTCGGTCGCCAGCTTCACGTACATCACGAGCCCCGCGACGATCGTGATCCCCGCGAGCAGCAGGAAGCGATCGACGAGCTTCCGGACGCCGAGCAGTTGCCCCATCATCGGCCCGGCGGCCGGGCCGATCGCCGCCGCGCTCGGCTGCAGGAAGACGACGAACAGGAACACGCCACCGACCCACGCGGCCCCCGCGAGGATGTGGATCAGGCGGAACACGAACCAGAACGGCTCGAGACCGAGCATGAAGCCCCCCTTCCGGTCACGACCGCCGGAGTATGCGCCTGCCGGGAGATGGAGGCACGTCCTTTCGCGCCCTGGCGATTCATCGCTTGCTGATTTGACTCATCGCTGAAACGTCCCTACGGTCCGGCTCGTGACGGTCGTGCCCGAGGCGATCTTGGATGAAGCGGCGCACCGGTTCGCGCTGCTCGGCGACCCGACGCGGCTCCGGCTCGTGAGCGTCCTGCACGAGCGGGGGCCCTGCACGGTCGGCGAGCTGACCGAGGCGACCGGAGGCACGATGCCCAACGTCTCGCAGCACCTCGCCCGGCTGGCCCGCGGCGGTATCGTGAAGCGCAAGCGCGAAGGACGGTCCGTCCGGTACTGGATCGCCGACCCGACGATCGAGGACCTGTGCACGATCGTGTGCGCCAGCGTCCGGGACCGGGCCGAGGTCCTGTCGAGGTGACCCGGTGAGCGAAGGCTACGGCGGCGTGCTCGGCGCGGTGGTGGACACGCCCGGCGACGTCGACCTGCTCGAACACGCCTCCACGAGCGGTCGCGCGCCGCGGATGGTCAAGGTGATCGACCAGTCGCGGTGCATCGGGTGTCACGCGTGCACCACCGCCTGCAAATCCGAGAACGAGGTCCCCCTCGGCGTCACCCGCACGTACGTGAAGTACGTCGACGTCGGGGTGTTCCCCCAGGCGCGCCGCGCCTTCCAGGTGACCCGGTGCAACCAGTGCGTCGACGCCCCGTGCGTGGCGGCCTGTCCGACCGCGGCGATGCATACGCGTGACGACGGCATCGTGGACTTCGACAAGAGCGTCTGCATCGGGTGCAAGGCGTGCATGGCCGCCTGCCCCTACGACGCGATCTTCATCAACCCCGACGACCACTCAGCGGAGAAGTGCAACTTCTGTGCGCATCGCCTGGACGTCGGCCTGGAGCCGGCGTGCGCCGTGGTCTGTCCGGTCGAGGCGATCTTGGTCGGCGACGTCCACGACCCGTCGTCGAAGGTGGCGGCGATCGTCGAGCGCGAGCCCGTCACGGTCCGCCGCCCCGAGAAGGAGACGAAGCCGAAGCTCTTCTACAAGGGTGCCACCCAGGCGACGCTCGACCCGATCGCGGCGCGCCGACCCGAGGGCGGCATCTTCATGTGGTCCGAACAGCCGAGCGGTCCCCACACGGTGACCTCGGGCCACCCCGGTGATCCCGCGAACTCATCGGCGGCCGCCGTGCTCGCCTACGACGTGGCGCACTCGGCGCCGTGGGACTGGCGGGTCAGCCTCTACACGTGGACGAAATCGATCGCGGCCGGCGCGTACCTGGTGCCGCTGCTGCTGATCGTGATCGGCGCCCTGTCGTGGTCGTCGTGGCTGTGGACCTGGGCGGCACCGGTCGTCGGCCTGCTCTTCCTGGCGATCACCGGTGGCCTGCTCGTGTGGGACCTGGAGCACCCCACCCGCTTCTACATGATCTTCACCCGGCCGCAGTGGCGATCGTGGCTGGTGCGGGGTGGGTTCATCATCCTGGGCTACGGCGCGGTGCTGTCCCTGCACCTCCTTGCCACGATCGCCGGGCTCGACGACGTACCCGGCTGGCTCGCGTGGGCGGGTGCCCCCCTGGCGCTCCTGGCCGCCGTCTACACCGCCTACCTGTTCGCGCAGTCGAAGGCACGGGACCTGTGGCAGAGCCCGCTGCTGGCACCGCACATCGCCGTGCAGGCCGGGCTCCTCGGAGGCGCCGTGATGCTGCTGCTCGCCGTGGCCGCCGACCAGACGGCCACGGGGATCGACGCCCTGGAGTGGCTCGTTGCCGTCGCGGCGGGGCTCCACCTCCTGTCGGTGCTCGGGGAGATCACGCTCGCCCACCCCACCGCGCACGCGCACCTGGCCGCGTGGGAGATGACGAGCGGCCGGTACGGCGCGTTCTTCCGCATCGGCATCGTGTCGGTGGCGGCCGGGCTCCTGGCGCCGGTCGCCGGGTGGTGGGTCGCCCCGCTCGCCCTCGCGGGTCTGCTGGCCCACGAGCACGCGTACGTCCAGGCCGGCCAGTCCGTCCCGCTCGCATAGGAAGACGCCGATGACCGAACCCCACGACCTCGACCGCCTCGCCGAACGGGTCAGCGCCGCGAAGGAGGCGACGTTGGCCCGGGGCGAGACCTTCTATCCGGGCCCCAGCCGCGTCCACCTCGCGTCGTTCCCGCCCAAGGAGCGCTGGGACGACTGGGTCGAGCTCGACCCGAAGGCCTGGCCCAGGAAGGTCGAACGGCGCTCGATGCTCGTGCCGACGACCTGCTTCAACTGCGAGTCGGCATGCGGGCTGCTGGCCTACGTCGACCCCGAGACCCTCCAGGTCCGCAAGTTCGAGGGGAACCCGGAGCACCCGGGCTCGCGGGGCCGCAACTGCGCGAAGGGGCCCGCCACGCTGAACCAGATCACCGACCCCGACCGGATCCTCTACCCGCTCAAGCGCACGGGCGAGCGCGGCGGCAACGACTGGGAGCGCGTGTCGTGGGACGACGCGCTCGACGACATCGCCGCCAGGATCCGAGCCGCGATCGTCGAGGACCGTCAGACCGAGGTGATGTACCACGTCGGCCGGCCCGGCGAGGACGGCTTCACCGAACGGGTCCTGGCATCGTGGGGCGTCGACGGCCACAACTCGCATACGAACGTGTGCTCCTCGGGCGCGCGGGCCGGCTACCACTTCTGGACCGGGATCGACCGCCCGAGTCCCGACCATGCGAACGCCGACGTGATCCTGCTGATCTCCTCGCACCTGGAGGCCGGCCACTACTTCAACCCGCACGCGCAGCGCGTGATGGACGCGAAGGAGCGCGGCGCGAAGCTGATCGTGTTCGACACGCGTCTGTCCAACACGGCCACCCACGCCGACGAGTGGGTTGCGCCGTGGCCGGGCACCGAGCCGGCGATCCTGCTGGCGGTGGCGAACCACCTCCTACAGACCGGCACGTACGACCGGGACTTCATCCGCCGCTGGTGGAACTGGCAGGAGTACCTGCGAGCGGAGCGTCCGGGCGAGCCCGAGACCTTCGAGCGGTTCGAGGAGATCCTGCGTGACCTCTACACGGACTTCACGTTCGAGGCGGCGGCCAAGGAGTCGGGCATCGACGCCGCCCAGATCGAACGGGTGGCGCGGATCGTGGCGACGGCCGGCACCCGACTGTCGACGCACTCGTGGCGCTCCGCCGCGGCCGGCAACCTCGGTGGCTGGCAGGTCTCGCGCACGCTCTTCTTCTTGAACGCCCTGCTCGGCGCCGTCGCGGTGCCTGGCGGGACCTACCCGAACGCCTGGAACAAGTTCGTGCCGAAGCCGATCCACGTGCCCCCGCACCCGCACGTGTGGAACGAGCTCACCTGGCCGCTGGAGTATCCGCTGGCGCTGAACGAGCTGTCGTTCCTGCTCCCCCACTTCCTCAAGGAGGGACGCGGACGCCTCGAGGTCTACTTCTCCCGCGTCTACAACCCGGTGTGGACGAATCCCGACGGCTTCTCGTGGATCGAGGTCCTCACCGACCCCGAGAAGGTCGGCCTGCACGTCGCACTCACGCCCACCTGGAACGAGACCGCGTTCTTCGCGGACTACGTGTTGCCGACCGGCGTGGGCTCCGAGCGCCACGACCTGCACTCGTACGAGCAGTACGACGGGCAGTGGATCGGGTTCCGCCAGCCGGTGCTGCGGGCCGCGCGCGAGCGTCTCGGCGAGACCGTCGAGGACACCCGTGACGCGAACCCCGGCGAGGTCTGGGAGGAGAACGAGTTCTGGATCGAGCTGTCGTGGCGGATCGACCCCGACGGCTCGCTCGGGATCCGGCAACACCACGAGTCGAAGGCCGAGCCCGGCACGAAGCTCTCTGTCGACGAGTACTACGGCTGGATCTTCGAGCACTCCGTCCCCGGGCTCCCCGAGGCCGCCGCGGCCGAGGACCGCACACCCCTCGAGTACATGCGCCGCTACGGGGCCTTCGAGGTCCGCGAGAACGTCGGTCCCGTCTACACGCGGGAGGTCCCGACCGAGGAGCTCGAGGACGTCCACGTGACCGACCTCGGCCGCGTCTACACCCGCGCGCCGAAGCCCGACGATCCGAACATCGTCCCGATGGGCGGACCTGAACCTGACGGCGAAGGGCGCCGACCGGTCGGGGTCGAGGTCGACGGCACCGTCCTCCGCGGGTTCCCGACCCCGAGCGGCAAGCTCGAGTTCTGGTCCCGGACGCTCGCGGAGTGGGGGTGGCGTGAGCACGCGCTGCCGGGCTACATCCGCAGCCACGTCCACCCGCAGCACATGGAGGACGGGCAGATGCCGTTGATCTCGACGTTCCGTCTGCCGGTGCAGATCCACACGCGCAGCGCGAACGCGAAGTGGCTCGACGAGATCGCGCACACGAACCCGCTGTGGCTCCACACGAGCGACGCGACACGGCTCGAGGTCCGGACCGGCGACCTGGTGCGGGTCGAGACCCAGACCGGCCACTTCGTGGTGAAGGCGTGGGTGACCGAGGGCATCCGTCCTGGTGTCGTCGCGTGCAGCCATCACATGGGCAGATGGAAGCTGCACGACACCGGGCAGCGGCAGATGATGGCGACGGTCGCGCTCGAGCACGAGGGGGATAGCTGGGCGATGTCGCGGAAGACCGGCGCCCGGCCCTACGCCTCCGACGATCCCGACACGTCGCGGATCTGGTGGACGGACGTGGGCGTGCACCAGAACCTCACGTTCGGCGTGCATCCCGACCCGATCTCGGGCCAGCATTGCTGGCACCAGGCGGTCCGCGTGCGGAAGGCCGAGCCCGGCGACGCGTACGGCGACATCTCGGTCGACACCGATCGGGCGCACGAGGTCTATAAGGAGTGGCTGACCCTCGCCAGGGACGCGCGGAGCGTCTCTCCCGACGGCACCCGGCGGCCCTACTGGCTGATGCGCCCCCTGAAGCCGGGCAAGGACGTGTTCCGCCTCGACACGGGGGCACCGGCACCGTGAGCGTCGCCCGCGCGGACCTGCTGCGGGCGCTCGGGGCGCTCTGCGAGGCCCCCGACCCTGGACACGACGCGGTCGCGGAGGCGCTGGGGCTCCCCGCGCCCGGCGGCGACGGCACGTTCCTGTTCCAGGTGTACCCGTACGCGTCGGTGTTCCTCGGCGCGGAAGGGATGCTGGGGGGTGAGGCGCGCGACCGCGTCGCCGGGTTCTGGCGCGCGCTCGGACTGACCCCGCCGCCGGAGCCCGACCACCTGGCCGCGCTGCTCGGTCTGGCCGCTGCGCTCGCGGAGGACGAGACCCTCGAGCGCGACCCCGCGCGTCGCGCGATGCGGCACCAGGCGCGAGGCGCCCTGCTGCGGGAACACGTCTGGTCGTGGGCGATGCCGTTCCTCCGGGCGAGCGCCCGGGCCGGAGGACCGTTGCACGCCGCATGGGCCGCGCTGGCCGAGGAGACGCTGCTCGACGAGCTCCACGCGACCGGGGGTCCGACCGACGAGCTGCCGGCGGCGCTCCGCGCGGCGCCCGGCTTCCCCGACGACGACGCCGGGCTCGACGAGATCTTGCCCGCCGTGCTCGCACCGGTGCGCAGCGGGATCGTCGTCACCCGTGACGACCTGTCACGTGCCGGCCGGCTGCTGGGCGTCGGTGTTCGGATCGGTGAACGCCGCTTCATCCTGCGTGCGATGCTCGAACAGGACCCCGCGGGCACCTTCGAGTGGTTCGCCGGGGAGGCCGCCGCATGGGCGGCGGTGCACGCGGACACCCGCGACGTCCTCGGGGCGATCGCGACGTTCTGGGAGGAACGGGCCCGGGCCGCCAACGCCCGCTTCCTCCACCTGGCCACGATGGCGGAGGAGGTGATGGTCGGTGCAGCAGATCGGTGAGACGCCGGCGACGACGGCCGGCATGACGGAGGAGGACCTCCGCAGGATCGTGCGCGAGGAGATCCAAGCGGCCATGGGCAAGGATCCGGGCTCGCAGCGGGCGGCGATCATCGCGTCGAAGGGCACGCTCGACTGGGCCTACCCCCCGCTGATCTTGGCGACGGCCGCGTCCGCGACGGGGATGGAGACGTCGGTGTTCTTCACGTTCTACGGGCTGAACATCCTGTTGAAGGACTTCGACAAGGAGCTGAAGGTCGGTCCGACGGGCAACCCGGCGATGCCGATGCCGATGCCGATGCCGCAGCTCGCGACGATCATCCCCGGCATGGTGCCGATGGCCACGAAGATGATGAAGTCGAAGTTCGCCGGCAAGGGCGTCGCCCCGATCGGCGAACTCCTCGACCTGTCGGTCGAGCTCGGCGTGCGGTTGATCGCCTGCCGGATGACGATGGACGTGTTCGGGTACGAGGAGTCGGAGTTCCGTGACGGCGTCGAGTACGCGGGCGCGGCCGCCTTCATCTCGGAGGCCCGCAAGGCGAACGTCACGCTGTTCATCTGAGACGGAAGGGGGAGCGATGTCGGAGGTGGCCGAGGACCGTGTCCTCGACATGCGGGGGTTCCAGTGCCCCATCCCGGTCGTGAAGACGAACCTCGCGATCAAGGAGATGGCCGACGGCGAGGTCTTGAAGGTGCTCGCCACCGACAAGGGGGCGCTGTCGGACTTCCCCGCGTGGGCGGAGGACACCGGCAACACGCTCGTGTCGTCCGGCGAGGAAGGCGACGCGCTCGTCTTCTTCATCCGCAAGGGCGAGGACTGACCCACCGGGATGCGGCGACCGGGGCTGTCCCGACCGACGAGGGGTGATCTCCTCGCCGGGGTCACGGTAGCGCTGCTCCTCGTCCCCCAGTCGCTCGGTCTCGCGACGATCGCGGGGCTGCCGCCCGAGCAAGGCGTCTACGCCGCCGCCCTCGCGCCACTCGTGACGGCGTTCACATCGTCCTCGCCGTACCTCCAGGCGGGCCCCACGGCCATGACGTCGCTCCTGACGCTCGGGGCGCTGACCGCGATCGCGACGCCGTTCACACCGGACTACGTGAAGCTCGCCGCGCTGCTCGCCTTGATCGTGGGGGTCGTGAGGATCCTGGTCGGCGCGCTCCGCGGCGGGACCGTCGCGTACCTGATGTCGCAGCCCGTGGTCGCGGGATTCACCGCCGCCGCGGGCCTACTGATCGTCGCCTCGCAGGTCCCCCCGATGCTGGGGGTGAGCGGGGACCCGAGCTCGCCGATCCGATCCGCCGTGGAGGCCATCCTCGACCCGGCCGCGTGGGAGATGGCCGCGCTCGCGATGTCGGCGATCGCATTGGTGGTGATCATCGGTGGCCGGCAGATCCATCCGCTGTTCCCCGGCGTCCTGCTCGTGACGATCGGCGCCATCGTCGCGAGCGAGTTCCTCGGCTACACCGGTGCCACCATCGGCGACATCCCGTCCGGGTTCCCTCCGCTATCCGTGTCGCTGCCGTGGGGTTCGGTCGGAAGCCTGCTGGTCCCCGGAGCGGTGATCGCGCTCGTGGGGTTCGCCGAGCCGGCGGCGATCGCCCGCCACTACGCGACCACCGAGCGCGGGCTCTGGGACCCGAACCGGGAGTTCGTCAGCCAAGGGCTCGCGAACATCGCGACCGGGATCGGCGGCGCGTACCCGGTGGGCGGCTCGTTCTCCCGGAGCGCGCTGAACAAGCTGGCCGGCGCCGAGACCCGCTGGAGCAGCGTGGTCGTCACGCTGGCAGTCCTGGCGGTCCTGCCCTTCATGGGTCTGCTGGCGCCGCTGCCCACGGCCGTGCTCGCGGCGACCGTCGTGGCGGCCGTGCTCGCGCTTCTCGACCCCCGACCATTACGGGAGTTCTTCCGACTGGGCAGGGTGCAGTTCCTCGTCGGCCTGAGCACCTTCGCGGCGACGCTCGCGACGGCACCGCACGTCGAACGCGGGGTGATCGTCGGGATCGTCCTGGCCGTCGTCGCCCACCTCTGGCGCGAGATCCGACTGAACGTCCAGACCCGGATCGACGGGCACACCCTGCACGTGCATCCCCGGGGTGTCCTGTACTACGCCTCGGCACCCAGCCTGGAGGACACGGTGGGACGTCTCCTCCACGAGCACCAGGACGCGACCGAGCTGGTCGTGCACCTCGACGGGCTCGGACGCGTGGACGTGACGGGAGCGCTCGCCTTGCGCGATCTGCTCGCCGACGCCGTCGAAGCCGGTCTCGACGTCGAGGTCGTCGACGTCCCGCTCCAGGCCGCCAAGGTGATCGAGCGCACGTTGGTCGGGACCGCGCCGGTGTCGTTCCTCGGTCGAACGACCGACGGAAGCGGAGGGTCTTCCGTCTAGGCCGGTGCGTCCGCAGCCGAGTAGGTCGACACGAAGTCGAGCAATCCCAAGATCCCGCTTCGCGCCACCAGCCGGACGGGGATCCCCTCGCGGTCCAGCATGCTCGCGGCGATCGAGGCACGGTGCCCGTTCGTGCACAGGGCCCACAGCTCGCGGTCGCGCGGGAGCGAGGCGAGCCGATCGGGGAGATCCCCGACGAACGCCAGCACGCTGCCCGGCACGACGCCCTCGCTGTTCCACTCTCCCGGCTGCCGCACGTCCAGCACCGTGGGCGGGTCACCCGCCACGATCCGCTCGCGCAGCTCCTTCGTCGTGGCGATCGGGTAGTAGCGGATGTCGTTGCCCTCGGCACGCCAGGCCTCGACCCCGCCGGCGAGGTAGCCGACGGTTCGGTCGTAGCCGACGCGGATCAGCTGTGCGACGGCCTCAGGCAGCGACTCGTCGATCGGCTCGGGCAGGACCAGGACGTGCGGCACGTCGAACGCGGTGACCCAGCCGACGTAGGTGCCGAAGCCGTCGTTCAGCTCCACGTTCAGAGAGCCGGGAAGGTGGGCTTCTGCGAACTCGATCCGATCGCGGGCGTCGATCACGACCATCCCGGCCGTGAGCAACCCCGCCGCCTCCGCCGGGGTGAGCGCGGCGACCGACGGGAGGGCGCCGAAGACCTCCGGTCCGCGGCGGTTGAGGGGCGCCATGTGCGGGTAGTACCGCGGGTACTCCATCAGTCCGGTCAGCTGCTGGCGCGCGAACGAGCCCTCGTCGGGTGCCAGGAGCGCCCCGTTGTGCCCGCGCTCGAGCTCGATCGTCGACATCCGGTCGGCGTTCGGCAGGGTCGAGACGCAGAAGCTCCCCGCGCCGTGCGTCGGCATCAGCTGCACGTGGCCCGGGAGCGACCGGAAACGCTGGACGGTCTCGAACTGCAGGCGCGTCAGCTCGTCGACATGCGCAGGCCCGAGCAGATCCGTCCGGCCGGCGCTGCCGACCAGCAGGCTCCCGCCGGAGAACACAGCCTCGGGCGTGTCGGGATCGGCCCCGTGCACCGCCCACGACAGGTGTTCGAAGGTGTGCCCCGGCGTCGCCCACGCCCGGAACGTGAGGTCACCGATCGGCACCTCCTCGCCCTCGTCGGCGGGACGGTGGTCGAACGCGTACTCCCCCTTCGCCGGGGCGACGATCTCGGCACCGGTCGCCTCGGCGATCTCACGGGCTCCGGAGATGTAGTCGTTGTGAACGTGCGTCTCGAGGACGGCACGGATCCGCACACCCTTGGCCACAGCCGCCTCGACGAACCGCCATGCGTCTCGCTGAGGGTCGACCACCACCGCGTCGTCGCCCGACGACACGAGGAAGGAGCTGTCGCCCAGTCCCAACGTCACGAAGACCTCGACGTCCATCCGGTTCACCCCCGTCTCACCCGATGCTGAGGAACATCCGCTCGAGCTCGTCCGCGTCGATCCCCGCCGCCGCGTCGCCCTCGGTCACGCACCGTTTCAGGCCGCTGGCCACCAGACGGAACCCCACCTTCTCGAGCGCATGGCTGGCGGCCGACACCTGGCGGACGACCTCCCGGCAGTCCCGGCCCTGCTCGATCATGCGGATCACCCCCGCCACCTGGCCCTGGACCTTCCGCAGGTTCACGAGCGCTGCGTCCATCGTGCGATCGTCGAGCTCCACGAGCACCCCCATCGCGTCGGGTATCGCGGGACCATACCCCTACCGGTAGGGGAAGGCGAATCGACCGGACGGGCGATGGGGCGTACGCTGGGGTCAGGCGCACCCAGGAGGGATGGTGGTCGTGAAGCCGACCGACGGACGTCACGCGTTCCTCGACCCGGGGCCCCACCTCGAGTCACAGACGATGGCCCTGCCCGTGCACGCACGGACCGGACACCTGCCGACGAGGGTTCACCTGCGGCGGGGGTTCCGGTTACGCGGCAGGCTCGTACGGTTCGCGTCGCATCGCCGCAAGAGCTCGGCCGGCTACGGCTGAGCCCTGAGCACCGTCGCTGCCCTATCGTGGGCGGATGCCGCCGAAGAAGGAGATCCTCGACGTCGCGGGCCGTGAAGTCACGGTCTCGAACCCGGACAAGGTCTTCTTCCCGTCGCTCGGACTGACGAAGCTCGATCTCGTCCGCTACTACCTGGCGGTCGCCGACGGGGCGCTCCGCGGGGTGGGCGGTCGCCCGATGGCCCTGAAGCGCTACGTGAACGGGGCCGACGGTGACTTCTTCTTCCAGAAACGCGCGCCGTCGTCCCGTCCCGGCTGGATCGAGGTGGTCGAGCTGGCGTTCCCCTCGGGCCGGACGGCCCACGAGATCGTCGTGCGCGACGCCGCCCAGCTGGCCTGGATCGTGAACCTCGGGTGCATCGATCTGAACCCACACCCGGTCCGGGCCGGCGACCTCGAGCACCCGGACGAGCTCCGCGTCGACCTCGATCCCGTCCCCGGAGTGGCGTGGACGCAGATCGTGGAGGTGGCGCTGGTCGTGCGCGAGGTCCTCGCCGAGCAGGGCCTGACGGGCTGGCCCAAGACGTCCGGCTCGCGTGGGATCCACGTGTACGCGCGGATCGAGCAGCACTGGCCGTTCGGCGAGGTCCGACGCGCCGCGGTCGCCCTCGCGCGCGAGGTGGAGCGGCGGGCGCCCGACCTGGCGACCAGCGCCTGGTGGAAGGAGGAGCGCCACGGCGTCTTCATCGACTACAACCAGAACGCGAAGGACCGCACCGTCGCCTCTGCCTACTCGGTGCGCCCGACCCCCGATGCCCGTGTCTCGGCGCCGATCACCTGGGACGAGGTCCCGGGGTCGGACCCGGCGGAGTTCACGCTCACGACCGTGCCCGGACGGTTCGCCGAGATCGGTGACCCGTGGTCGGGGATCGACGACGCGGTGGGCTCGCTCGACGGCCTGCTGGCGCTGGCAGCCGAGCAGGAGGCCGCCGGCGCGAGCGACGCGCCGTGGCCGCCGCACTACGCCAAGACGGCCGACGAGCCACCGCGGGTCCAGCCCTCGAAACGCCGACGCGGGGAGATCCCGGTCGTCGAGATCGCCCGAGCGAAGACGAAGGACGAGGCACTCGAAGGCCTCGAGCGCTGGAAGGCGCGTCACCCCGACGTGGTCACCCACCTTGCGCCCGACGACGTGCTGGTCGACGCGATGCGCGGACGGTTCACGACCTGGACCCGCATCCGCGTCCGGCTCACGAACGTCCCCGAGGCCGACCGTCCGGGCCAGGAGCCGCTCGAGGTCGACTACGACCCGGCCGTGGAGTGGCAGCGGTGAGCGGGTACCGAGGTCGGCGCACGCGCAAGGGCGAGGGCCCGATGCTCGCGAAGCTCGAGCGCGAGCTGCCGGCCGGTGACGGCTGGTCGTACGAGCCGAAGTGGGACGGGTTCCGCACGATCGTCACGGTCCGGGACGACGAGATCGGGCTCGCCAGCCGCGACGACCGGCCGATGGTCCGGTTCTTCCCCGAGGTGGTCGAGCTGCTGAAGGAGCTCCCGACGGGCGACCTCGTGGCCGACGGCGAGCTGATCCTGGTCCGTGACGACGGAGGCTTCGCCTTCGAGGAGCTCCAGCTGCGACTCCACCCTGCGGAGTCCCGCGTCCGGAAGCTCGCGGCCGAGATCCCCGCCACGCTGGTCCTGTTCGACCTGCTGGCCGACGGCGACGAGGACCTGCGCGGCCGGCCACTGGCCGAGCGCCGGGAACGGCTGGTGTCGGTCGCGGAGCGGATCGGCGCCGGGCTCGTGCCGGAGGACGCCGCCGGACGCGCGCCCGGACCCGAGGTCCTGCGCACCCCGTGGACCGAGGATCCCGAGGTCGCCGCCCGGTGGTTCGCCGACGAGGAGGGGCTCGGCCTGGACGGGATCGTCGCGAAGCGCCTGGACCAGCCGTACCAGCCGGGGATCCGGGGCTGGACGAAGGTGAAGCACCGGCGCACCGCCGACTGCGTGGTCGGCGGCTACCGCGTGGCGAAGGGGGGCGACGGCGTGGGATCGCTGCTGCTCGGGCTCTACGACGCGGAGGGACACCTCCACTACGTCGGGCACACGTCGTCGTTCAAGGCCGCCGAGCGGCGAGCGATCCGCGAGGCGCTCGCCCCGCTCGAGGGCGGTGCGGGCTTCGGTGGGATGGCGCGGTCGCCCGGTGGTCAGAGCCGCTGGTCGGGCGGACGCGACACCGACTGGGTGCCGCTCGACCCCGTCGTGGTCTGCGAGGTGGCGTTCGATCGGATGCAGCAGGGTCGCTTCCGCCATGCCGCGACCTTCGTCCGCTGGCGTGACGACCGGACGCCGGCGTCGTGCACGTTCGCGCAGATCGGCGCCGAGCCACCCATGTGGCCCGGCATGGAGGGAGATCGCTGATGCAGCAGGTCCACCCGTTCCTGTGGTTCGACGGCCGGGCCGAGGAGGCGGCGACGTTCTACGTGTCGCTGTTCGACGACGCCGAGATCACCGACGTGCAGCGGAACCCGCAGGGCGCGCCGGGATCGCCCGGCGAGGTGATGACGGTCGGCTTCCGGCTCGCGGACCAGCGGTTCACGGCGCTGAACGGCGGCCCCCAGTACTCCTTCACGCCCGCGGTGTCGTTCTTCGTCCGGTGCGACGACCAGGCCGAGGTGGACCGGCTGTGGGACGCGCTGACCGACGGCGGCCAGGAACAGCCCTGCGGGTGGCTCGTGGACCGCTTCGGCCTGTCCTGGCAGGTCGTTCCGGCGCGACTGATGGAGCTGCTGGGCGATCCGGACCCCGAGCGGGCGCAGCGCGCGATGCAGGCGATGCTCAAGATGCGCAAGATCGACGTCGCCGCGCTGGAGTCGGCGGCCGACGGCCGGTGAGGAGCCGTCCTACGATGGAGCCATCACCGACCCGGGAGGGACCGCGATGACGGACGACGCGAAGCAGGCATGGACCGACGTCGGGGAGAAGTTCGCCTCGCTGGGGCGCCGGGTGGCGCAGCGCTACAAGGAGTCCGAGACCCCAGAGCGGACCGAGGAAGAGCGTGAGCGTGAGCTCGAGCGGGCCGCGAAGGAACTGGTCGACGAGCTGGGGCGCGGGGTCTCGGCGTTCGCCGACACGGTGCGCGACCAGGAGGCGAAGGAAGAGCTGATCAGCGCCTTCAAGGTGATGGGCGACGCGATCACCGCGACGTTCGAGGAGGTCCGCGACGGCCTGCGCTCGAGCAAGGGCTCCCCGGAGCCACCGGAGCGGCCCGAGCCACCGAGCTCACCGGACGCCTGAGGCGGCGCGACGTCCCCGTCCACGGTGAGGCTCTCTCCGTGACGATGACGCCGCGCGAGCGCGTGCTGGCAACGCTCCGGCACGAGGAACCGGACCGGGTACCGATCGTCCTGGGCGTCAGCAACGCGACCGGCATCAAGATGGGCCCGGTCCGGGAGCTCAAGCGTCGGCTCGGGATCGACACGCCGGAACGCTGGCTGTACCGCTGGCCGGAGCTGGGGACCGCCGAACTCGACGAGATCCTCCTCGAGCGCCTGGGCACCGACGTCCGAGGCGTGCTCGACGTCGAGCCGGCCTGGGTGCTCGAGCGCAACGCGACCAGGCCGCCGCACTCCGACTACGTCAACTCGTGGGGGTCGGGCGCCGTCGAGGTCGGACCCGAGGACTGGTTCCCCGCGGTCTGTCCGATGGCCGACGCCACGACGATCGCCGAGATCGAGGACTACCCCTGGCCCGACATGGACGACCCGACCCGCGTGGCCCACGTCGCGGACGAGGCCGCGGCGCTCGCCGCCGAGGGCCGCTACGCGATCATGGCGACGCCGTGGCTCCTGTTCCCGCTCGAGAGGGCGTTCGCGATGCAGGGCATGGACGTGTTCCTCGCGAACCTCGTGTTCCATCCCGAGTTCTGCGAGGCCCTGCTGTGGAAGATCGAGAGCCTCTGCAAGACCCTGATGGGGCACTGCCTGGAGGCGCTCGGGCCCAACGTCGACATCATCAAGATCGGCGACGACCTGGGGACGCAGGACAGCCTGCTGATGTCACCGGATATGTACCGGCAGGTGCTGAAGCCCGTCCACGCCGACTACATCGCGTTCATCCGCGAACGCACCGATGCGAAGGTCTTCTTCCACACCGATGGCGACGTGTTCCCCCTGATCGACGACTTCATCGAGATGGGCGTCGACATCCTCAACCCGATCCAGACCTCCGCCGGGAAGATGGCGGACCTGCCGGAGCTCAAGGCGCGCTGGGGTGACCGGCTCGTGTTCTGCGGCGCGATCGATACCCAACGGATACTGCCGCGCGGCACGCCGCAGGAGGTCCGCGACGAGGTCCGTCGGGTGATCGACGTCCTCGCCCCCGGGGGCGGCTACATGGTCAGCTCGGTGCACTCGGTGATGAACGACGTCCCCGCCGAGAACATCCTGGCGATGGTCGACGCCGTGATGGAGTGACGGGACTTGACACCCGTGGGGGGGACGGGAACCCTTCGCGGGTCCGCACCGACGCAGGGGGAGCCGTGTGTCGTTCGCCGAAGGAGGACGCCGCGACATGGATGACCTCGATTTCCGCGTTCGGAACCGGACGTACGGGGCGTTCGTCGACCTCGGCCGGGCGCCCACCCCCGAGGAGGTCGGTCGCCTGGCCCGCCTCGGGGTCGACGAGATCCGGGCGTCATGGCGACGCCTGCGCGACCAGCACGCGCTCGTGCTCGACCCGTCGGCGGACGACAGGATCTGGATGGCGAACCCGTTCTCGGGCGTGCCGACCCCCTACCGCGTCCGGGCCGACGACCGGTGGTGGTTCGCGAACTGCGCGTGGGACTCGTTCGGCATCTGCGCGGCGCTCCACGTCGACGGCCGGATCGAGACGATCTGTCCGGACTGCGAGGAGCCGATCACGATCGAGGTCCGCGACGGCCGCCCCGACCGCGAGGACCTGGTGTTCCATTGCCTCGTTCCCGCCCGGCATTGGTGGGATGACATCGGCGCCACCTGAGGCGCGATGAACCTCTTCCGGTCGGAGGGCACGTGACGCGGTGGCTGGACGGACGTGAGCCCGGCGCGACGATCCACGTCACGACCCTGTGTGAGCTGGCGATGCGCTGGTGGGGCGACCGCTTCGATCGCGACTGGCGCCCGCACACCCGGGAACACAACCAGGCGATCCTCGACGGTCTCGGGCTGACCGGCGACTTCTGGGCGCTCGCCTGACGGTACTCCGCCGCGGCTTGGAGCGCTCACCCTCTCCGTCGTGGACGCGCAGCGCTCCCGAGCAGCCGTTCGAGGCCGTCGAGGACCAGATCCAGCCCGAACTCGAACTCGTCGCCGTCCGCGCCAGCGCCACCGGCCGCGAACCACGTCGCCAGGTCGGTGAGGTTCGGGTATCCGTCAGGGTCGAGCTGCTCGATGAACCCCTCGGCCATCGCGGGAGCATCGTCGGCGTCCATCGGCAGCGCAGCTTCCTGCACGGCGAAGCCGTACGTGTAGCTGTCGAGGAGCGAGTACGCGTGCCCGACCATCTCGATCGAGAAGCCACCTCGTCGGAGCGTCCCGATCACCGCGTCGTGGTGGCGGAGCGTGGCTGGACCGGGGCTCCGCCGCGAGTCCATCAGCGCGATCGCCCAGGGGTGACGCCGAAGGACGTCGCGAGCAGACACCGCCCGTACACGGATCGCCGATCGCCAGTCGACCTCCGCGGGCGGGAACGCGATCTCGGCGAAGACGGCGTCGATCATCCCGCCCAGGATCTCGTCCTTGTTCGCGACGTGGTGGTAGATCGCCATCGGCTTGACGCCGAGCTGCTCGGCGAGCGAACGGATCGTGAGCGCATCGAGACCCCGGGCATCCGCGACGGCGACCGCACCCGCCAGCAAACGCTCACGGGTGAGCGGGACCCGCTGCACCGCACCGTCGCCGTTCTTCGCCGTCATCCGCGTCGATCCTCCGTCGCGTTCCACCTCGCCGGTTGACGAACGGCATCGTACACCAGTACCGTACTAAGTACGACGTACTTAGTACGGTATGCGAGAGGAGGAACCGACATGCCGATGCCGAGGTGGCTCGCCAAGGTCAACCGACGCGTCTTCAACCCGATCGAGATCCGCCGGGGGGTCCGGCCGGTCCTGGTCCACGTGGGTCGCTCGTCGGGGACGACGTACCGCACCCCTCTGGACGCCCACCCCGTCGAGGGTGGGTACGTCTTCATCCCGAACTACGGACCGGGCTCCGACTGGGTCCGCAACATCCTCGCCGCCGGGGACGCGCGGCTCCGGCTCGAGGATGAGGAAGTGGCACTGACGTCGCCGCGGATGGTGCGCAAGGCGGACGTGTGGTCGGCGCTGCCGGCCGGCACGAAGACCCCGCCGGGGATCAAGGACGATTCGGAGCTCCTACGGATGGACGTGGTCGAGACCGACGTGCCCGCGACGACGTCGACGGTGCCCCCGGGAAGAATCGAACTTCCGCACACGGTTTAGGAAACCGATGCTCTATCCACTGAGCTACGGGGGCGGGGGATGCATTCTCGCAGGTGAGAACGCCCGCCTGAAGCCTCTGAGAGGATCGCCCGAGCTTGATGGGCCACTTGGGGCCACACCCAGGCCGCAGTACCTGAGTGCCTCTCGGAGCGGAAGTACGTCCGGTCGAGATCCGGACGGAGGGTGCTGACGAGACTCAAGTATGAAGGCCAGAGGGTCTACTTGAGTCGCCTGTATGATGCTTTCCTACGCATCGATGGCGAGCGTTCAGCGGCGGACCCGGACCACGAGGAAGGGATCGAAGTACGTCTGCTATCGGGTCCGGTACCGAGGTACTGACGGGCGGGAGCGATCGAAGAGCTTCGCCCAGCGCCGAGATGCGGTGAAGTTCGCGTCATCCGTCGAGACGGATCTCATGAGGGGTCAGTGGACCGATCCCGCTCTCGCAAGGATCCCCTTCGGGACGTGGGCTTCCGACTGGCTCGCTGCGAAGCGGCCTTCTCTGAAGCCGAAGACCTATTCGAGCTACGAGAGCCTTCTGCGTGTCCAGATCGCCCCCTATCTCGCAGCACGACCCATCGGGGCTCGATGGGAAGCCTGCTGTTGGACCGCCCCTTGAGATGTTCGATCGGAAGGAGCGGTACTGCCTAGTGGCGCACGTCCACGTGGTCAACGGATCTGCCGCAGGAGATGTCCGAATGTCGGCCATGCGATGGATATCCGTAGGAGCATGACGCTACCGTCTGCGATGAAGGGAGTCCGGATGCGTCCGATCCTCGTGTGCCTCATCATCTGTGTCCTCACGGCCTGTTCGGGCAGTGACTCGACGCCGCAGCCGCTGGATGAAGGCTCGTCCCCAACAAGCAGCTCGGGCGCGGACCTCGAGGCCGCCGAGATAGCGGCGTTCAGCGCGAGCCGCGATCAGATCTGCGCGGAGGCGGGCGGCGACGTCACCGAGATCGCCGCCGAGTGGATCGATGCCGAAGGAGCCTCAGACGCGGATGTGGTTGTTGGTATTCGGAAGATCATGGCTCGTATCGAGCAGGCGCAAGGACAGCTCGATCAGCTCTCGGTCCCGACATCGCTCGTCGCGTTCGTGACCCAGGACGATGCCCGGCGCGAGAAACGGATCCGTCTGTTCGAGAGGCAGATCGTCGCGTTCGAAGAGGGTCGCCCCAACCTCACGTCGCTCTTCGAGCAGATGACACAACTCGACGGCGAGGGGGAATCCGTCGAGGACACTTACGGCCTCGTGCACTGCGTGTGATCCCACACGAGCCGCATGGCGGGTGCGCCGCCAGAAGCCCCCGGCAGCGATCCTGCCGGGTCGTCGAGAGCCGCACGATACCTCCGGAGGATGATCGACGGCTCCCAGGGTGACGAGTTCGTTCCCGAGGCTCGCGGGAGCGCTGAGCACGAACCCACGCGGGGGCCCGCTCGAACCCGCGATCCGGGGCGCCCCGCCGCGGTCGGTCCCGTCGGTCGTGGGTCGTTCACCTCGTTACACCGCGGAGGAACCGTGCGAGCGTCGCGCTGAGGCGCTGGGCACCCCGAGCGGCGCTCCTCGGGGGAGGAGGGTTCGACATGCGGTCCCTGAGATGTGCGGTTCATCACGGCCTCACGGTCTTCACCATCGGTGCGCTCGCTCTCACCTCGCTGACGTGCTCGCCGGACGCGGAAGCGCAAGCTGCGACCACACCCTGCGATCCGCCGGCGGTGTTCCCGATCGAACGGCTGCGGCCCGGCATGCAGGCGACGGGATGGACGGTGGTGCAGGGAACCGAGCCGTCCTCGTTCGCGGTCGAGGTGCTCGGCGTGCAGCCCGACGCGATCGCTCCGGGGTTCGACGTCATCGTGGTCAAGGCATCGGGTCGGGTCATCGAGCGGATCGGCGGCATCGCCGCCGGGTTCTCCGGATCACCCGTCTACCGCGGCGACCGGCTCGTCGGGTCGATCTCCTGGAGGACGGACGGAGACGCCCACTACGCGGGCCTGACACCGGGCTCGCTGCTGGTCGGGCTCCTGGACCAGCCAGACACCAGCGCTCCGTCACCGAGGTCGGTCGCGCTCGACGGCTCGCTCCGTCGTGCCATCGCGCGCGACGCCGGGGTGGCTCTGGCTGAGGCGCCCGCGACGATGTCGCAGGTCCCCGTTGCCCTGGCGCTGTCGGGCGTATCGGCGGATCGAACGAGCGAGGTGGCGGACCGCTTCGCCGAGCGGGGTCTGTCCGCCGTTCCGTACCTGGCGAGTGCCTCGACGGCGACCCGCGCGATCGAGGCCGAGCCCCTGCACCCGGGGGACTCGTTCGTGGCGGCCCTCAGCTACGGCACCGTGACCTACGCAGCGATCGGGTCGGTCACGATCGCGTGCGGCGATCACGTCGTGGCTTTCGGCCATCCCTTCACGCACGCGGGTGGCGGTCGCTCGAGCGCCGCGATGGGCGCCGAGGTCGTGACCGTGGTACCCGGCGACTACCCGTTCAAGATGGCGAACGTGGGCACGCTCCGCGGCGTGGTCGATCAGGACCGCCTCGCCGGCGTTCGCGCGATCCGAGGCATCGCCCCGCACTCCGCCGTGGTGAGGGCCCGTATCGAGAACCGCGACATGGGATCCACGCTGCGCACGGTGACCCGCGTGACGGACGCCGAGTGGCTCGGGGACGTCGCCTGGGACCACGTCTACGCGTCGATCTACGCGGGGCTGGACGCGGATCGTGGGTCGGTCGCCATGCGGTGGACCGTCGAGGGTATGGCCGACGGCGCACCGTTCTCGATCACGATGCGGAACGCGTACTCGGGCTCCGACGTGACGTGGGGACCCGCCGGCGATGCCTCCGCGACGATGTGGTCGTTGAGGAACGCTCCAGGCCACCTGAAGGTGACGCGGGTCTCGGTGGACGCGACGGTTCGGGAACGTGAGGTCGGGGTCGCGAAGGTCCATCACCCCAGGACCGCCAGCGACCTCATGCCGGACCTCAAGGTTCGACGCACGATCGACGTTCGGCCCGGCGACACGCTGCGGGTGAAGGTTCCGGTCGTCTCGCCAGGCGGTCGCGTCGTCCAGGTCGCGCGGAGCTTCTCGATCCCCGACACCGCGACCGGCTCCGGGAGGCTCGAGATCCAGCTCGGGAACCCCGGCTTCTGGGTGGAGGCGGATACGGTGAAGGCGCTCCTGTGGAGGCTTCAGAACCAACTCTCGTCGGACGAGCTGCGGATGCGTCTGCGCGTGAAGGGGCTCGATCGTCCCGTGAACAGGCGGATCGCGATGCCCTGGCTCCTGGAGGGAGAACCGATCTCGGTTCGGCTGAACGTCGAACGGGGCTAGCGGTCGGCCGGCTCGCGCGGCACGGGAGGGCCTGGGGGCCGGGTCGCGGATGCATCGGTGTCCTGGCGGATCCGGGTGAGCGCCCCGGAGCGGATGAACCCGGCGTCAGCCGCGGGCTCGCAGCGCGGCCTCGATCTCGTCGAGGTGTTCCCCGCGGTGATCGAACCGCATCGCGTTGATCGGGGCCACGGGATCGTGCGGCCACAGGCGCTCGAGCGGGAGCTCGGCCACGCGCGCATCCGTCTGCTCGGCGATCTCCAGCGCGAGCCGGGCGGCGTCCCTCGGCCGGATCGCGTGCAGCAAGGGACGGGTCGAGTCGTTGAGCCAGTCGCCGTCGGGCTCGGCGTCGCCGGGCGCCCACGGTTCGTCGCGATCGATCTTCTCGGCGAGCACCAGGACGCGGATGTCCCAGTACGCGATGTGTCCGAGCACGCCGGCGACGGTCCAGTACTCGTTCACGGGTGCCTCGAGGGTGTCATCGTCCAGACCCTCGACGAGCGCGCGCATACGCTCCCGCTCACGGGTGTTCGCCTCGATGAAGGAGCGATCCTCAACCACGCTGCCACCCTACCCGCCGCCGCGATACGCCGAGGGGTCACCTCACGACGTCGTTCTGCATCGCCCACAGGGCCGCCGCGGCGCGCGTCGAGACCCCGATCTTCGCGTACACGTGCTGGATGTGATGGTCGGCGGTCTTCGACGAGAACGCCTCCTGGCACACGCCCGGACGCGCGATCGGCGGCGACTACGTCGGCCGCGAGGCCGTCTTCGGTCAGTTCGGCCGGTACGCCGGCGAGACCGGCGGCACGTTCAAGGCCGCGCTGCAGGACGTGTTCGCGAGCGCCGACGGCCGGGTGATCGGCGTGCACCACAACAGCGCCGAGCGTGACGGCAAGCTGCTGGACGTCGAGTGCTGCATCGTCTTCGAGGTCAAGGACGGCCGGCTGGTCGACGGCCGCGAGTTCTTCGGCGACCTCTACGCCTGGGACGAGTTCTGGTCGTAGCCACACCGTGCAGCCGTCCTTCGGCGTCCCGATGGGGCTCGACCTCGTCGGGACGCCGTAGGCATCGCCGCGCTCGTCGATGCATGACCCCCAGACTCCGGAGCGGCTCCGGAGAGCCGCTGGCGCCCGGAGCACGATGCGCGTAGGGTCAGCCGACCGTCGTCGGACAGCGGGCAAGGGGGGGACGTGTCCGGGCAAGGTCGAATCGCGCGCTGGCCGACCGTGCTCGTCGTCGGCGCCGCGATCGGGGTCGTCGAGTCGCTGCTCGCGGTCGCGTTCGCGTCGATCGTGTTCGGCGGGCGTATCGACTACTTCACCGCTGAGGGCGTGGGCCTGTACCTCGGCGCCGCCTTCTTGACCCTCGCCTTCATCGCGTGGCGCGCAGGTGCGCGCGGCGTGGTCGGCGGCCTGCGGGCGACGACCGTGGCGCTGCTCTCGATCGTCGCCGCCACGACCGGCCTCAGGGCGAGAGGGAGCCCCCAGGAGGGGTTCATCGCCGTCGTCGCGGCGACGCTGGTCGTGACGGTCTCGGTCGGGATCGTGCTCCTCGTCATCGGGACGCGCCGACGCGGCGACGTGCTCCGCTACGTCCCCGTTCCGGTCGTGGGGGGGTTCGTCGCCGGCGCGGGGTGGCTCCTCGTTCAGGGCGGGATCCACTTCGCGATCGACGAACCGCTCTTCTACACGGGCCTCGAGGAGCTCGCCGACGGGCGCGCCCTCCGCCTGTGGCTCCCCGCCGTGGCCTTCGGGGTGGTCGTGCTGCTCGCGGCGCGGATCACGAAGAAGCCCCTCGCGGTCCCGGTGACGATCGGCATCGGGGTGGCGGGGTTCGCGGTCGTCGCCCTCGCGACCGGGGCCTCGATCGACGACGTCCGTGCGGGTGGATGGCTGGTCGGACCGTTCAAGGGGGACATGACCTGGAAGACGTGGAGCACGCTCGCGCTGACCGACGCCGACTGGCTCGCCGTCGCACGATCGTGGGCGCCGATCGTCGTCGCGGTGGGGGTCGCCGCTCTGGTCCTGCTGAGCGATCTCGATGGGATCGAGGCCCACCTCGACCGGAACCTGGACACGAACGAGGCGTTCCGTGTCGCGGGGCTGCTGAACCTCGTCTCGGGCGCCCTCGGTGGGATCCCCGGCTTCCACGATCGTCACCTCACGACCGCGGCGGCCCGCTCGGGCGTCGACGCCCGGCGCGCGGGCCTGGTCGCCGCGATCGTCCCTGCGGCCGCGCTGCTGTTCGGTGCGACGGTCATCGAGTCGATCCCCAAGATGATCGTGGGCGGGATGCTCGTGTTCGTGGGCCTGTCGCTGATCGTCGAGTGGGCCTGGGACCGACGACGGTCGCTGCCCCGGATCGAGTACGTCGTCGTCATGGTGATCCTCGCGGTCGTCGTGGCCAGGGGGTACATGCCGGGGATCGTCGTCGGGCTCGTGCTCGCGGTGATGCTGATCGCGGTCAGCTACGGCCGCATCGACCTGGTGCACGAGGTCACCTTCGGCGGGGTCTACCGCAGCAGCGTCGACCGTCCGTCGGCCGAACGCGAGCTCCTCGATGCCCAGACCGACCGGGTGCTTCTCCTGCGGGTGAGCGGACACATGTTCTTCGGCTCCGCCAACCGTCTGCTCGAGCGGATCCGGGCGCGCGTCGACGGCGACGAACCTCCCCGCTTCGTCGTGATCGACCTCCAGCGGGTGACCGGCGTCGACGCCTCGGTGGCGGCCACCCTCGTGAAGGCCGAACGGCTGGCCTCCGTCCAGGGGTCCGAGATCGTGCTCACCGGCGCCTCCGCCGGCGTCCGCCGACGCCTCGAGCGCGGCGGCGCGCTCGGCACGCAAGGCCTCGTCTCGTTCGAGCCCGATCTGGACGACGCCCTGCAACGGTGCGAGGAGGCCCTGCTGGAGGGGATCGGGGCGGAGGCGGAGGACGTCGCGGGTCTGGGCGGTCTGCCTTCGCGCCTCGTCCCCTACCTCGACCGTGTGCCCGTGGCGGAGGGAACCCTCCTGCTGCATCAGGGCGGGTCGGCCGGCGACATCTACGTGCTGGCAGAGGGTCGCCTCGTCGTGGAGACCAGCACGCCGGAGGGCAGGCGTGTCCGCGTGCGGACGCTCCGCCCCGGGGTGGTCGTCGGGGAGATCGCACTCTACTCGCGGGTCCCACGCACCGCGGACGTCGTCGCGGAGACCCCGTGCGTGGTGCTCCGGTGTTCCCGTGAACGGATCGCGCGGATGGAGGCCGACGATCCCGAGGCGGCCGCCGGTCTGCACCGCTGGCTCGCCGGCACGTTGGCCGACCGACTGAGCGACACGATGCGCACGTTCGACGCGCTGATGGACTGAGGAGGGAACGTGTCCACGCCGCGACGAACCGAAGGATGGCCGGTCACGATCGCCGCAGGGATCATCGTCGGCGCCGTCGAGACCGTGCTCGCCGTGGCGTTCGCCGCCTTCGTGTTCGGGGGGCTGCTATCCCAGAGCCTGCCCGACGGCATCGGCCTGTACCTTGCCGCCGCCGTCTTGACCCTCGCGACGCTCGCGTGGCGGGCAGGCAGGCGCGGCGTCGTCGGGAGCGTGCAGGACGCGGCGGCGGCCGTCCTCGCGGTCGCGGCGGCGGCGGCCGCCGCGAAGGCCACGCAGCTCCAGCAGGTCGCGACGCTCGCCGGACTGGAGGATTACGAGGGACCAGACGTCTTCCTCACGGTGATCGCGGCCACGCTGGTCGTCACGGTCCTGTGCGGCGTGGTCTTCCTGGTGCTCGGGTGGCGCCGGTGGGGGAACCTGATCCGGTTCGTTCCCTATCCGGTCGTCGGTGGGTTCCTGGCCGGCACGGGCTGGCTCCTCCTCACGGGGGGATCTACGTCGCGTCGGGCGTCCAGGTCGACCTCGACAGGTTCGGCGACCTGGCGCGCCCGTACACCTCGGCGCGCTGGGTCCCCGCCTTCGCCTTCGGCGTGATCCTGCTGCTCGCGGTCCGGATCGTCCGGAAGCCGCTGGTGATCCCGCTGACGATCGGCCTCGGGCTGGTGGGGTTCGTCGCCGTGGCACTCGCCACCGGTTCGGGCCTGGACGAAGCCCGTGACGGGGGGTGGTTGCTCGGGCCGTTCGAGACCACCAGGCTGTGGCAGCCTTGGACCCTGCGCGCGGCCACGGGCGCGGACTGGTCGGCCGTGATCGGATCGTGGCCGACGATCGCCACCGCCGTGTTCGTGGCCAGTCTGGCCCTTCTGTTCAACGTCGGAGGGACCGAGCTCGTCCTGGACCGGGACCTCGACTCGAACGCGGAACTGCGCGACGCGGGCGTGTTGAACGTCGTGTCGGGAGCGCTCGGCGGGATCCCCGGGTATCACGCGCTCAGCCTCACCGCCCTCGCGGCCCGGATGAACGTCGACGCGCGCCGTGCGGGCTTGATCGCCGCGCTCGTTCCCCTGGCGGCCGTCGTGGCAGGCGCCTCGGTCGTCGAGCTGATCCCGCGGGCGATCGTGAGCGGTGTGCTCGTGTTCCTGGGGCTCGGCTTCATCGTCGAGTGGGTGTGGGACAAGCGCAGGACCCTCCCACGGCTCGAGTACCTGGTGGTCCTCGTGATCCTCGGGGTCGTCATCGTCCAGGGGTACCTGCCCGGCATCGCGGTCGGCTTGGTGCTCGCCGCCGTGCTGTTCGCGTTCAGCTACGGGCGGGTCGACCTGGTCCGCGAGGTCCCGTTCGGTGACACGTACCGGAGCAGCGTCGACCGGCCGGGCACCGAGCGCGCCGCGCTCCGCGCGGTGCGTGACCGCGTCTCGATCCTGCGTATCAGCGGGTTCGTGTTCTTCGGCTCGACCGCACGCCTCCTCGAGCGGATACGGGCCGGGACCGCGTCGTCCCCACCACCGCGGATCCTGGTGATCGACCTCACGCGCGTGACCGGCATCGACTCGTCTGCCGTCGCGGCGTTCGCCAAGGCGATGCGCCTGATCCGTGCGCGTGGATCGGAGATGATCGTCACGGGCGCGTCCGAGCCGGTGCGCGCCCAGCTCGAGCAGGGCGGGGTGACCGAGCGGGATCGGATCGTCCGGTTCGAGCTCGACCTCGATCGAGGCCTCGAGCGATGCGAGGAACTGCTCCTCGAGGAGCAGCCTGCTCCCGACGAAGACCTGTCACGAGGCGCCGTCGGGCCCCCCGCCGGCCTCGCCCCGTACATGGAGCGGGTCGCGGTGGACGAGGGAGCGGCCGTGCTGCGCCAGGACGAACCGCCCGGCGACGTCTACGTCTTGATGGAGGGTCGGCTGGCGGTCGAGACCGTCACCCCGGAGGGCAAGCGCGTGCGCCTCAAGATCTTGCGCCCGGGGGTCGTCGTCGGTGAGGTCGCGCTCTACACCGGTGCGCCTCGCATCGCCGACGTCGTGGCCGACACGCCCTGCGTGCTCCTGCGATGTCCTGGCGAGCAGATCGCGCGGATCGAGGCCGAGGACCCCGTGGTCGCGATCGCCCTGCATCGCTGGTTCGCGCAGACGCTCGCGGGGCGGCTCAGCGAGACGATGGGCTCGTTCGACGTGCTGCTCGACTGAAACCGCGGTCCGCGATCGCATCGCTACGGACACGGTGGAGCCAGCACGCCGCACAGCACCTGGTCCTCGTCTTCGGCCACGGCGGCGATGAGGTCTGCCCTCGGTGTGAACTTGAGCCCCCCACCCGGTGAGAACGACGGGACGTTCGCGCCGGTGACCGACCGACGGTAGGACACGCAGACCCTGCCGAGCGGGAGTTGCTGCGTCCCAGCTGTGGGAGCAGGACAGGAGTCGGTGAGGGTCACGGTCACGGCCTCGGTTCCCTGGATGCCGAGGCTGAAGACGGCCCGTCCGCGGACGGTCTCGGCCGTCACCACGCCCCACCCATAGGGCAGATCACCGACGCACGGCAGTCGCGTGGCCTCCGGTACCGCCTGCGCCATCAGCTGCATCGCCTGCCCCGTCCCGCACCCCGGCGCGGTCACGGTGCCTCGTGTGGGGAAGAACAGCCCCACGGCCATCAGCCCGGTGAGCAGGGCGAGCACCAGGTATCCGATCATCATCACGACCCGTCGGATGCTCCAGCGCTGGATCGAGATCGGCCGGCGTCCCGGGGCCATCGAACGGAACTCGGCCAGGAGGTCTCGGCCGTCCTGCTTCACGTGCTGGCGCAGCTGCGTCGGGCTCGCGACCCCCCGCGTCGCCGCGAAGGCCTCCGCCAGCTCGTCGGGGCTGAAGTAGCGGAGCGCAGCCTGGTACACGGTCGGCGCGTCCGACCGGAGCGCCAGGACGAGCATCATGTTCCCGAGGTCCACGGCCTGCCGCCACGGAGAAGGCCGGACCTGCACGAAGAACACGTCGATCAGCTTCAGCTCGCTGCCCCGCACCATCAGGTTCGCCGGCTTGATGTCGCGGTGGGCGAGCCCCACGTCCCACATCTGCCGGATCAGCGCGAGTCCCTGGTCGATCAGGTGCTCGTCCACCTGGGCGTCCCCGATCTCGACGGCCTCGTCGAAGAACTCCATCGCGATCAGGTACTCGCGTTCCGGCGTGATCTCGGCGATGCCGAGCGGCGCCGGGGTCGGGAACCCGTACTCACCCAGCATCCGCAGGGTGTAGTCCTCGTACTCGACGAACCGACGGACGGTCTGGAACGGCGTCTCGTCCTCGAGGCGCCCGTAGAGCATCGTGCGGCCAAGCTTGTACCAGCGGTCGGCGCGGACGTGGCTCTTCGCGTAGAGCTTCGCGAAGATCGCCCGCCGGTGTCCGTCCTCGTCCGTCACGGTGAGCTTCAGAGGGGTCGAGCCACCGGAGCCCTCGAGCCCGACCGGCTTCAGGTCGTGCACCGTGAACCCGAGCTGGTCCTGGAGCGCGGCACGGATCGCCTCGCCCCGTCGGCCGCCGACGTCGAGGTGCGCGGCCTTACCGCGCGCCCCGTAGCGGACCGGGAAGACGTCGTTCGGGGCGAACGCCCGGAAGGCGGCGAGCGGGATCGCGACGCCGACGATCGCACCGAACGCCACATCGGTGAAGTGGTCCACCCCGAGGTAGATCCGCAGGACCCCGGTGACGACGATCGCACCGGTCGCGGCGAGCTTCGCCCACCAGCGTGGTCGGCCTGGAACGACGAGCATGTAGGCGACGCCGATCGCGAGGATCGCGGTCGCACCGCTCGGGATCGACGGGGTCGCGTAGCCCTCCCATGCCGCCAGCTGGTGGACGCCGAACGGTCGCGGCCGCAGCGCGACGAGCTCGAGTCCCTGCAGGAGGGCGCCGGCGAACCCGAGCGAGACCATCCAGATCACGAGATGCCGCCATCGGCGGAACCACGCGGTCGCGACGACGAGCAGCACCCCCAGCGCCGCGAACCCGACCCGCGATCCCAGCGTGTGGGTCTTGCGGGCGACCGCGTCGAGCCACCCCGTTCGGAGCCGGATCACGCCCTCGGTGATCCGCGCGTCGAACCGGTCCAGCGGCGAGGAGTCGATCCGCAGCCACACGCACCCGGTGACGACCACGGCCAGCAGGAGGATCACCCAGATCCAGCCCGTGTACCCGATCTGCTTGGGCAGCGGTGGGGGGGCGCCCGTCGGCCGACGACGACGGCGCGTGGAGACCACCGCGTCGGCCGACGGGCGTACCACCTCGTCACGCTGGTCCATCGAACCTCCTCCGCAGGGATCCTCGCACGATCGGATCGCCGCGAGGAACCTCTACGACTCGGATCGCAGACATCACCTCACGCGGTTCGATCCCACGCCCGGCACGTAGCCACGCACCCAGGCTCCCGGGGACTCACGGGTTGCGCACCACGTCGCCTGCTGTCAGGCTCGGCGCCCGGACCATCGAACAGGGGGGTCGATGGATCGCACCGCCGCGTCGACACGTTCCACGCACCCGACCAGCGCGCTCGAGGAACCGCCGCCGTTCCACACGCTCCTCGGGCTGGCTCGCTACCTGACCGTCTGCGGGCTCGCCGGGGTCGCCGCCGGCATCCTGGTGGGCGGCGTCGGCGGGCGCCTGTTCATGCGCATCGCCGGAGCGGCCGGGGGTGAGCGGGCGCGGGGGGCGACCACCGAGGCGGGGTTCACGGTCGGCGAGATCACGTTCGGGGGGTCGCTCGGGCTCGTCATCTTCATCGGGCTGTTCACCGGCATCGCCGGAGCCGCGTTCTACGTGATCTTCCGGCCATGGCTCTCGTGGGCGGGACGATGGCGCGGGGTCGCGTTCGGGATCGTCCTGTTCGCGCTGGGAAGCGCGACGTCCGACATGCTGAACCCGGACAACGTCGACTTCGTGATCCTCGGGAGCGAGGTGCTCGTGATCGCGCTGATCGTGGCGCTGTTCGTCGCGTTCGGCGCCCTGGTCGATCCCGCGTTCGGCTGGCTCGACCGACGCCTGCCCGGCGGTGGGCGGGGGCACCCGATCGCCTCGGGTGGGTACGTGGTGGCCGCGATCCTCGGGGTCGCGTTCGGGATCGCCCTGCTGGGTCAGACGATGTTCACCCGCAGCGCGTGCGATTGCGATCCGCCGATCGTCGCGTCGGTCTTCATGCTCATGGCCGCGGTGGGAACCCTCGGCTGGATCGCGACGGCCTTCTCCTCTTCAGCGCGGCTCCGCTCGACCGCGCGGCTCCTGGGTCTCGTGGGGGTGAGCGGGGCGGCCGTCGCCGGACTGCTGCGGGCGATCGGCGACGCGGCCGAGGTGATCCGGGGGTGACCCCCGTCAGGGTCCCGCGATGGTTGGGACCTCCGGCCTCAGGTCCGTCGAGCACCCCCCGTAGGGTGATGCCACCGGTTCCGGTGAGAGGTGGACGATGCTCGACACACCGGGGCACGGGGGGGAGGACGGCGGCGCCGTGGACGAGGGGTCCACGGACGATCGTGGGACGACGCGCTTCCGCCGTGCGCTCCCGTGGGTCCTGTCCGTCACCCTGGGGATGCTGCTGGGGTCGTCGCTGTTCGTCCTGAGCTACGCGGAGGGCCTCTCGTACTTCAGCAACGACCCGGCGGCCTGCGCGAACTGCCACGTGATGCAGCCGCTCTACGACACGTGGCAGCGCTCGCCGCACGTGAACGTCGCGGGGTGCAACGACTGCCACACGCCCCACACCTTCGTCCGCAAGTACCTGTCGAAGGCCCGCAACGGCTGGAACCACTCGGTCGCCTTCACCCTGCAGAACTTCGACGAGCCGATCCAGATCAAGCCCTTCAACGCGGTGGTGCTGGAGGAGAACTGCCGGGACTGCCACGAGGACCTCGTGAACCAGATCACCGGCCACTACGGGTCCGAAGACGACGGACCCGAGTGCGTCCGGTGCCACAGCGACGTCGGCCACACCACATCCCGATGACGATCAGGAGGAACGAACGATGAAGCGCACGCCCTTGTACGTCGGCACGATCGTGGTCGTCGCGCTCGTGACCGCCGGCGTGATGCTCCTCGGCCAGAACGTGATGGAGCGCCGGGCCGAGGGTGAACGCGCGGTCTTCAACGTCGTCGACCTCGACGAGACCGTGGCCGATCCCGAGGTCTGGGGCGAGAACTTCCCACGGCAGTTCGACGGGTACGAACGCACGGTCGACACCGAGCGCACGACCTTCGGCGGCAGCGAGGCCTTCGACAAGCTCGAGGCCGACCCGAACCTGAAGACGATCTTCGCCGGCTACGGGTTCGCGCTGGAGTTCAACGAGGAGCGCGGCCACATCTACACGCTGTTCGACCAGGAGGAGTCGGCGCGGGTGACCGAACTCGACCAGCCCGGGTCGTGCCTGCAGTGCCACGCCTCGAACACGATCGCGTACTACGACGCCGGCGTCGAGGCCGGCGCCGAAGCCGTGACCCCCGACGTGGGGTTCGACGACCCGCGCCGGGTCGAGGCCGTGCTGAGGGGCTTCGAGATCGTGAACTCGCTCCCCTACGAGGAGGCGAACGCGCTGGTCGAGCACCCGGTGTCGTGCATCGACTGCCACGACCCCCAGACGATGGACCTGCGGGTGACGAAGCCCGGGTTCCTGCTCGGGGTCCGCGAGCTCGCGGACTCCGACGAGCCGCTGGCCCATCTGCCGAGCATCGAGGAGTGGCGCGAGGGCGACCGCGCCGAGCCGTACGACCCGAACGCCCTCGCCTCGCGGCAGGAGATGCGCACGATGGTCTGCGGGCAGTGCCACGTGGAGTACTACTTCAAGGGCGAGACGAAGCAGCTGACGTACCCCTGGAACGACGGCATCAACGCGAACGACATCCTCGGCTACTACGACGAGGAGGGCTTCTCGGACTGGGAGCACGCGATCAGCGGCGCCGGCGTCCTGAAGGCGCAGCACCCCGAGTTCGAGCTCTGGAACACCGGGATCCACGCCCGTTCGGGCGTGGCGTGCGCCGACTGCCACATGCCGTACCGGCGTGAGGGCGCGTTGAAGATCAGCGACCACCAGGTGCGCAGCCCGCTGCTCGACGCCTCGGCGTCGTGCGGCACGTGCCACCCCTATGCGGAGAGCGAGCTGGTGGCGCGCGCCGAGACGGTCCAGGCCCGCACGCGCGAGATGCTGCTGCTCGCCGAGAACGCGACCGTCGACCTGATCGAACGGATCGCGGCGGCGAAGGAGGCGGGGGCGACCGACGCGCAGCTCGCTGAGGCACGGGGCTTCCAGCGCACGGCGCAGTGGTACACGGACTTCGTGAACGCGGAGAACTCGATGGGCTTCCACTCGCCGCAGGAGGCGGCCCGGCTGCTCGCGTTGGCCCTGGATGCCGCACGCGAGGGGTCCATCTCGGTGGCCGAGGTGACCGCCAAGCTCTGAACCCGGGTTCAGGGCTCGGTCCCGACGAACGGCCTAGGCCGTTGCTCCCTTCCGCCATAGGCCAACGAGCCGGTACCCTGATGTCCTGAGGAAGGACCCCCTGCGGGGCTCGTGGCGCCCCCGCCTTCCTCCGTGGGAGGACCCGCTCGGATGTCCCGACGTCTATCGACCGCTGCCGTCGTCGCACTGGCTTCACTCTCCATGTCGCTGATGGGCGCCTCACCGGCGTTCGCCGTGGGAACGACACCCGTCCCTTCGTGGATGACGGACGGGCGGCTCTACGCCTCGCTCACGGACGGCGACCGGATCTACGTCGGAGGTGAGTTCACGCAACTCAGGTCTGCTCCCCTCGGGACCCCCGGCTCGGCGATCTCCGTCAGCAACCTCGGAGCGATCGACCTCTCGACCGGGGAAGGGGTCCCCGGGTTCACCCCCGCCGTGACGCACGCGACCTATGCCCCCTTCGTCCGCGCCATGGTGCTGTCGCCCGACGGCTCGCGGCTGTACATCGGAGGACGCTTCGACGCGGTCGATGGCGTGAAGCGGCGGAACGTGGCGGCGATCGACACCTCGGATGGCTCGGTCATCGCGAGCTTCAAGCCCAGGGTCGGGAGCCTCAAGAACCAGGTGTTCTCGCTGCTCCTGTCGCCGGACGGCTCGACCCTGTACATCGGGGGCAAGTTCGGCAAGGTGACCGGCGTGGTGCACAAGAACATCGCCGCCGTCAGCACCGCCAACGGGTCGCTGCTCGACTGGACGTCGACCCCGAACAACAGCGTCCGGTCGATGGACTTCTCATCCGACGGCGACACGATCTTCATGGTCGGGGCGTTCAGCGCGGTCGACGGTCAGGCCAGGGAATCGATCGCCCGGATCAACACGGCGACCGGAGCGCTGCACGCGTGGTTCGTGCCCGGGTCCTTGATCTCCGGTCCCCCGATGACCGGGTGGTCCGTCGACGCGACCGCCACCACCGTGTACGGGGGGTTCGGTCGAGGCCCGAACTGGTTCGGTGCCTACCGGGTCTCCGACGGGTCCCAGGTCTTCCGTCGGAGCACCGTCGGCAACGTGCAGAAGGTGATGATGTCGCCGGACGGCACCCAGTTGTTCGTGGGAGGACACTTCGGAACGGGCCGCCTCACCCAGACGTTCACCGAATGCGGCAGCACGCCGTTCCGTGGGCTGCTGATCGCGAGTCCCGTGAACGGAACGGTGTCGTGCTCGTGGATCCCGCAACTCGAGCCCTACGGGAGCAACTACGAGGGGGTCTGGGACTTCACGCTGACCGCCGAGCATCTGTGGTTCGTGGGGAACTTCACGCACGTGGGCGGCGTCGCCCAGGCGAACGTCGCTCGCCTCCCCCTCACGTAGTCCGAGATCCACGCCGCCCCGTAGGCTGACGGCCCATGGGCCGGTACGTGGCGCTGCTGCGCGGGATCAACGTGGGCGGCAGGAACCCGATCCGCATGGTGGAGCTGAAGGCGTGCTTCGCGCGGCACGGGTTCGCCGACGTGACCACGTACATCCAGAGCGGCAACGTCGTGTTCTCGGCTCGCGGGCCGGCCGCCGCGCTCACCGAGCGGATCGAGACGATGCTGGCGGCCGAGTTCGACTACGACGCGAGCGTGGTGCTCCGCAGCCGTACCCAGATGAAGGCGGTCGTCGAGGGCGCCCCGGCAGGCTTCGGCCACGATCCGGCCACGTACCGGTCCGACGTGATCTTCCTGAAGCGACCGCTCACCGAGACCACGGCGCTGGCGGAGGTCTCGACGCGGGAGGGCGTGGATCGCGCGTGGGCTGGCCCGGGGGTCCTGTACTTCGAACGCGTCGCCGCCAGGGCGTCCCAGAGCCGCCTGTCGAAGATCGTGTCGTCACCGATCTACGCGCGCGTCACGATCCGCAACTGGAACACGACGACGACGCTGCTCCGACTGATGGAGACGGCCCCGCAGCCCTGAGCGGTCGGGTGTCCGGTGTCAGGATGCCTCGCCACCGGATGCCTCGCCACCGGATGCCTCTTCGCTGAGTCGAATTGGATCGAGCAGCACGACTCCCTCTTCGGACCGCTCGACGAGCCCCTCGTCCTTGAGCTGGAGGAGGGTCCGCCCGACCACCTCACGCACCGACCCCACGGCGTCGGCCAGCTCCTGCTGGCTCACCGGCGCGACCAGCCGGCGCGACCGGCCCGGCGATGCCAGGTCGAGGAGCTGGCGCGCCACCCGCTGTCGGACCGTCAGGAAGGCGTGCTGTGAGATGTCGTCGAACGCCTGATGCAGCTGACGTGTGAGCTCCTCCGCGCACGCCTTCGCGACGTCGGGGTCGGACGCGATCAAGGAGCGAACCGTCTCGACCTCGAAGGCGACCACGGCGGAGGTCGTCATCGCCTGGACGTTGGTGGGTGCAGGCCCGCTCAGCACCAGGACCAGACCGACGATGTCGCCGCGACGTGCGTACCGCACCGTGACCTGCCGGCCCTCCCCAGAGGTCAGGAAGACTCGAAGCAAGCCGTCCACGACGACGAGGACGCTCGGCGATCCCCCGTCCCGATACACGACCGACCCGGCCGGCACCTGGATGCGGATCGCGTCGGCCAGGAGACGCTCGACCGCCTCACGCGGGAGGGAGCGCAAGAAGCCCTCGTGCAACGTGCCGTGGAGGGGCCCGTCGAGCACAGCATCACCTCCGCCCTCTGATAACGAGCTTACCGACGCCCCGGATCTCGTGTGACTTCGGTCACACCAGCGGGTGCGCGAGGTCACTGACACGACCGCGCGATGAGGTCACCCTGGTGATGTCGGATCCGACGCACGACGGGCGACGAGAGGAGGACGTCATGAGGACGATCGAGTACCGGATCGAGGAACTGCCGCACGCCGAGGGCGACGTCCGCATCAAGGAACTCGTGGAGCGGCTGAGTGATCTGGGCGCCGAGGGGTGGGAGGTCGCGAGCGTCGACCTCACTGCACACCCCGGATACGTGGCGGGGCCGCTGCAGGTCCTGCTGCAGCGAACGGTGGAGGCCGAGAGGCCCTGACGGCTGGTCGCGGGAGGGGAAGCCTGCCCCGTCGCGGGGGTGGGCACGGACGAGGGGCCGCCCCGGAAGGGGCGGCCCCTCGGCATCTGGGCAGGACCGCGATCGCGGTGCGCCCTATGCTGCCGCGATGACCGGGAACACGGACTGGCCCCACGGCGCCCGGTGTGCCGTGGCCTTCACGTTCGACTTCGACGCAGAGGAGGGGTGGATCGCCGACGATCCCGCGAACGCCGACCGGCCCGGGGTCCTCTCGCAGGGCGCCTACGCCGCAAAGGTCGCGATCCCCGAGATCTTGGCACTCCTCGAACGGGCCGGCGTCCGAGCGACCTTCTTCGTGCCCGGACGGGTCGCCGAGCGACACGGGGAGCGCGTCGCGGAGATCATCGCCGCCGGTCACGAGCTGGGGCACCATGGGTACACCCACACGTCGCCGACGGAGCTGAGCCGCGACCAGGAGGAGGCCGAGCTCGCGAAGGGCCTCGAGGTCCTGCGGGGGTTCGGCGCCGAGGTGACCGGCTATCGCTCCCCCGCATGGGAGTTCAGCCCGAACACGCTCCGACTCCTGGAGGCTCACGGGTTCGCGTACTCCTCGAACCTGATGGACGACGTGCGCCCCTACCGGCACGAGAACTCGTCCGTGGTCGAGGTCCCCGTCCAGTGGATCTTGGACGACGCGCCGCACTTCTGGTTCGGCGTCGACGACTGGGGCAAGACGATCGCGACGACCGCGCACGTCCGTGCGCTGTGGGAGGAGGAGTTCCTGGGGATCCGCCGGATAGGGGGTGCGTGCGTGTTCACGATGCACCCGCAGGTGATCGGTCGGCCGAGCCGCCTCGCCTTCCTCGAGGACTTCATCGGGTTCGTGACCGACCACGACGACGTCTGGGTGGCGGCCACCGCCGAGATCGCCTCCCGCGTCTGACGCACGCGACACCGGTCCTCGACCCGGGTGCACCGGTGCCGTAGGCTCCGGTCCTGCCCGCGGACCGACACGAGGGGGATCGATACGTGGAGGACCGCACCTTGCACCGTGCCGTCACGCCGCTGCTCGCGGCCGCGATGGCGATCTTCGTGTTCACGGTCGTGATCGGGATCTTGAACGGGACCGACGTGTGGAAGCCCGCGCACGGGCCGCTGCTGGCTCACGTGCACTCGGGCACGCTCGGCTGGATCACGCTCGCGATCTTCGCCGGGGCGTCCTGGATCGTGGCCGCGCCGCTGCCACGCCTCCTGCGCGACGGGGCGATCGTCGCCGTCGTCTTCTACATCGCGATGTTCTGGATCGATTCCGAGCCGCTGCGGCCGGTCGCCGGAACGCTGATGCTGGCAGCGATCGTGTGGTTCACGGTCTGGGTGTTCCAGCAGCGGGCCGGACGGACCCGGACGGTGCCGAGGCTGTCGATCGAGCTCGCGGCGGTGAACCTGACGATCGGCGGGATCCTCGGCGTGCTGCTGGGGCTGGACCTCGCCGGAACGATCGATCTGCCCGAGGGCATCGCGGGAGCCCACCCCGCGATGATGGTGGTCGGGTACCTGATCCTCGCAGGCGTGGCGATCGCCGAGCAGCTGATGGGCGGTTCGGGAACCCAGGATCTCCCCCGGTCGGGTCAGGTCCAGGCATGGCTCTTCTTCGTCGCGGGGATCGCGCTGGCCGTCGCCGTGCTGTTCGACATCCAGCCGTTACTGGGCCTGAACCTGCTCGGAGAGATCGTGGGCATCGGCATCCTGCTCGTGCGGAACCGTCACGCGATCGTCGCCGCCGGGTGGCCGCGGGCCTCCGCCCGCCTCCACGGCGCGACCTCGATGCTGTTCACGCTCCCGGCCCTCGGCCTGCTCGGCTACCTGATCGCGAACTACGCCGACGACGTCGAGGCAGCGCCCCGTGGACTCTTCCTGGCCCTGGACCACGCCACGTTCATCGGCATCCTCACGAACGCGATCCTCGGGCTCGTGCTGGTCGTCACGGCCGCCCGCAAGGAGGTCTGGGCGTGGGCCGACGGCCTCGTGTTCTGGGGCATGAACGTCGGCCTCACCACGTTCATCGTGGGATTGGTCGCCGAGGAGGCGGCGATCAAGCGGATCGGGACCCCGGTGATGGGCGCCGCGATCCTGCTCGGGCTGCTGACCGCCGCGGTACGGATGCGGGCGGAGGCCCGGGTCGTGATCGACACGGCGTGACGGCGGACGGTCGTCGGCCGCCTGCGGATCCGTGGCTGTCAGTGACCTCCGCAGGCGCACGCGCCGCCGCACGCGCACCCACCGGCGGATGGCGCCGACCCGAGCGACCCGGTGGCGAACACCGAGAAGCGTCGCCGCACGCGGTCACTTCCGCATGCGGGGCACGCGACGGCGACATCCACGGAGGACGTGATCGAGCGCGTCACCTCGAACGGACCCTCGCACGACAGACACAGGTACTCGTAGGTCGCCATCGCGTCGCAGGATACCGGTCGGCGTGCAGCGGCGCGGCGGCCACCGGAACGCCCGGCTCACTCCTCGGCGGTGCGAGCCTCGATGATCCGGACCAGTTCGCGGTCGACGTCCTCGGGCAGGGCAACGGGTTCGTGCTCGGCCCGGATCCGCCGCACCTGCTCCCGTGCGAGCTCCCGCGGGTCGGGTGGGAATCCGAGATCCTCGACGGAGGGCACCGTCAGGTCGTCGAGCGCCTCGGGTCCTGCCGGACCGTCGATCGGGGGCAGGCCCTCGCACGCGTCGCAGATCGCCCCGAACAGCTCGGCGTCGAGGACCACGTTCACGTCGTCGTACACCGAGGCGCCGTGGAGCGTGCCGGTCCCCGTGATCATCTCGGCCCGACCGGCCGCCGCGACCGCCATCAAGGAGACCGCGTGCTGGACGCCGGCCTGCCAGTCCTGCGTCTTCGCGCCCGTGTCGAGCGACAAGATGTTGATCGGCACCCGGTACCGGTGGGCGAGCTGGGCGAACGCGAGCTTCAACAGCGTGTCCTCCGGCCCCCAGTCCTGCCGGTAGCTGCCGGCGCGCAGATCCATGAACGTCGGGTACGGCCCGCAGAACGTGACCGCGCCCGGGACGAGCGCTTCCACGATCGTCATCCCGCCGACCATCTCCGCGTTCATCGACACGAGGGTCCCGGCCAGGGTCGACGGCGCCGTCGCGCACGGGATCCCCATCGAGATGAACCCCGACGGGAGCCCCCCACGCGCGAACTCGATCGCGGCCTCGATCGGCCCCTCGTCGTACATCAGCGGGCTGATGCAGCACTGGTAGGTGGACACGATCGGGCGCCGTCGCAGCTCGAGGTCGCCGCCCGCTACGACGCGGGCCATCTCCAGGACGGCCTGCGCGTCACGACGGCTGTAGGTCTCGTTGTGCTGGGCGTGCTTCGTCGAGTGCCCCAACATCGCGCGAGTGATGTGGACCGCCTGCGTGTGCGGCGGGACGTCGGCGGGCGCGACCGTCGGCCACAGGTAGCCCACCTCCGGCACGGCGTCGACGACCCGTGTCGTGTCGATCAGGTCCTGGAGCGTCGAGGCGCGACGTCGCCCCGTCTCGGGGTCGACGATCAACGCGGCGGTCCCGTCGCCGGAGAGCCAGCCCGCGCTCCCGTCGACCGGCAGGTCCAGGTCGGGGTCGCGGGCGGCCATCAGGAACGACGGCGGCACGAGCGCCATGCACTCCTCGACCATCGCCGGAGCGAACCGCACCCGCATCTCGGCCTCGTCGACCCGCGCGCCCGCACCGGCGAGCTCTGCACGGATCGCGGCGGAACGGACCTGGAGGCCCACCTCGTCGAGGACCCGCAGGGTCGCCTGATGGACCCGCTCGACCTGATCCTCGGTGAGGACCTCGATCGTCCACGGGCCACGGAGCCCACGGATCGTCCGAGGCACGACGTCGGTCGGCGCACTCATCGGGTCGCCTCCTCGATCGCGTGGGTGACGGCCGGGTCGAGGGGTGGCGGTTCGTGCGACGCCAGGAGGTCGCGGACACGATCGGCCGCGTGCGCCGGTGGTTCCGGCCGCCCCGCCTCCTCCCACGCCTCCCAGGTGCTCGTGTCCATGCACCTCGACACCCACGCCTCGCGGAAGTGGTGCAGGGTGTGCTGTTCGCCCAGGAAATGCTCCGCGGGTCCGACGTCGGCGATCACCTCGACGGCGAGCGTCTCGTCGTCCACGTCGAAGCCCGGCGGGATGAACCGGACGAGGTCGAACAGCTCGGCGTCCAACAGCAGCGCGGTGAGCGAGGAGACGCGGCCGTCCGCCCGCTGACCCGCGCCGGCCAGGACGTCGGGCGGCGACATCCACCCGGCGGTGGCGGCCAGCCCTCCCTCCACCCCGGCTCGCCAATCCGAACCGGCGGCCCTCGTCGGGAACGCCGGCAGCTGCGACCTGATCCGGACGTCCTCCGCCAGCTGGACCCATGCCATCCGGAGCCGCGGCGGTCCGGGCGCGGAGGCACCGATCGTCACGCGGGCGTCGGGCACCAGGAGCCGGAGGCAGACCGCGGCGGCGAGGGAACCGGCGAACGCACGGTCGAGAGGCGCCTCACCGGCCACCACCGTGCAGGGGATCCCCGCAGAGACGATCGACGCGGCGGCATCGAGCCGCTCGATCACCAGCGGACGATCGAGCGTCACGACCACGGACAGCGGTGGGCGATCGCCCAGCGCGTCGGGTCCGCCGGCGAGCGCCGACGCGACGGCCACGATCGCCCGTGCCGCGTCGGGGTCGGAGGGCACCTCGACCTGGAGGTGCTTCCCGGTCGCGGCGACCAACGGGGGCAGGTCACGGACCACATCCGTCGCCGCGACCGGCCCGACCACCCCGATCTGCGGCACCGCGTCGGCGAGTCGGGCGGCCTGCACGGCGTCGTCGCGGGTCGACGGCCGCCGCTTCCCCGTCTCGAGCTCGTCGACGGTCGCCGCGACCCCGCCGCCACCGAGCCACGCCACGGATCCGTCCAGGGTCAGGTCACAGGCAGGGTCGCGCCCGGCCAGGACGAACGGCGCCGCCGCGTCCCGGAGCACCGAGTCGACGAGCGAGGCCGGCAGGTGGACCCGCTTGCGTTCGTCGTCGACGACGGCGGCCGTCGTGCCCAGCCGCGCGCGCGCGTACGCGGACGGGACGACCACCCCGTCGTCGGCCAGGCGACGCTCGACCGCGCCGCGGATGCGCCCGAGCTCGCCTGCATCCAGCACGGCCACCCGGCTCGCGCGCCACAGCGGCAGCACCCGCGCATCGGGGAGGGACCTCGGGGCTCGGTCCCGCACGGCGTTGATCGGTTCCACGTTCGCCTCCACGGTCGGCCGGTCCCGGCCATCGTAGGGAGGGGCCGAGACGCGCCGGGCGGCCATCCATCCCGCAGCCGCCGGGACCTGCGGCAGGCTCAGGTCCCGGTCGGGTCGCCCCAGACCGCCCGCGACCTCGCCGTGTCCACCGGGCCCCGGCCCAGCAGGGGGAACAGCCACGCCTTCGTGAGCGCGGCGACCCCGCCCATCGCCGTCAGCACCACCCCGGTGACGCCGACCCCGGCGCCCACGAACCCAGCCCCTCGGAGCGCGAGGAAGACGAGTCCGAGGTTCAGCACCGCCACCTGGATCGGCGCCGCCAGCTCGACCGCCGCGAGCGACCGTCGGCGTCGGTCGGGGTGGCCCGGGGTCGCCATCGGCAACAGGTACGACCAGGCGCCCAGGAGCACCTGGACGAGCCACCCGCCCACGAAGGCGACCAGGAATGTCGTGCGGAACGAATCGAACCCCGATGGACCACGGCCGAGCGCGAGCGCGTACAGGACCGACCCGGACACGAACCAGCCGATCCCCGCGATCATGTGCCAGGCGGCGACGGGTGGGCGGAACGAGCGTTCGATCCGCAGGGTCGACACGAGCAGCGCGACGACGCCGAGCGCACCCGTCGCGTAGAGGACGCCGCCGACCGTCAGCAGCGGGGTCGACCCCAGGTCCCACCCCAGCAGCTGCACGAGGAGCCCGACCACGAACAGCACGAGGACCACCCGCCCTCGCCACGGGGCCATCCGCACGCGCAGGACGGTCGGCAACAGGGTGATCAGGGTCCCCACGACGGTGAGCGAGGCGAACCCGAGCACGTTCATCGTCATGTGGCCGCGTCGCAGGTGCAGGTAGGTCTCCCCCGTCACGAGCCGGGCGCCGATCGTGGTTCCGAGCGTCGCCCCGATCAGCACGAAGAAGAGCGCGGCGGCGTAGAACGCGATCGGCAGGGCGTGACGCCGGACGACCGCGCGGCGCCAGGACCGCGCGAGCATCCACGCCAGGAACCCCATCGCGACGGCGACGCAGCCACCGCCGGCCCCGGTGAGCCACGGGGTCGACGTGGACATCCCGACCGCGACCGCCGCCGCGCCCGTCGTGAGCAGCGCGAACTGCGTCCAGGTCGTCCATGTGGGAGGGGCAGGCGTGGCGGTGAGCGCGAGCATGAAGTTCTGCATCGCGCCCGAGATCGCCGTGGCGACCGCACCGACGAGGGCCAGGTGGATCGGGAGCCACCAGCCCAACCGTCGCTCCGGCGGCAGCAGGAGCGCGAGCCCGGCGAGCGTGAGCCAGATGCGCGCCGCGGTCTGATACACCGAGGTGACGGCGCGGGGCTTCATCGGCTCCGAAGTCTAGGCGCGAAGCGGTGACTCCATCACGAGACGTTCCGGTCACCAGACCGCGCGTCAGGAACGTTCTGTCTCGTCATGAGACCATCTTGTCGACGCAACGTTGACGACTCCCCCCTTTCGAGCGTCCACTATCGGGAGCGAAGGAGAGAGGGAGCCCGAGTGAAGCTCGACGCGCTCGACCGCGCGATCCTCGACGTCCTCCAGGAGGACGGACGGATCTCGGTCCAGCGGCTCGCCGACCAGGTCGGGCTGTCGCGCCCCGCCGCGTACGCGCGTGTGCGGAAGCTCGAGTCCTCCGGCGTGATCGCCCGCTATGCCGCCGTCGTCGACCCGCAGGCCGCCGGGTTCGATCTGCTGTGCTTCATCGGGGTACGCGTCGCGGTCCATTCTCACGACGTCGTCGAGCGGACCCGTGAGGCGCTCGCGGCCCTGCCTCAGGTCCTCGAGTGCCACCACGTCACCGGCCAGTTCGACTACCTGCTGAAGGTGGCTCTGCGCAACCGGACCGAGCTCGAGCGGTTCATCGTCGAGCGCCTCACGGCCGTGCCAGGGATCGAGCGCATCAACACCTCGCTCGTCCTGCACGTGGCGAAATCGACGACCGCGTTCCCGATCGACGATGACCATGGTTCCCCTCAGGAGGGCCAACGATGAGCGCCACGATCCACGACGACCCCCGTTCGACCCAGCTCAGCGACGGCGTGCGGCGACGCATCGCGGAAGGGGCCCGGATGCAGGACGCGCTCGCCGCCCGCAAGGCGGAGATGCGCGCGATGCGGTTCGATACGATCGCGACCCACGGCCTGTTCGGCTTGGAGGAGTGCCTGGCGGCCCAGGGCAGCCTCAACGAGCCGCTCGTGCTGTCGCCGGCGCAGGCGTTCGAGGATGCGGACCACATGGAGGCGGCCCTCGGGTACCTGATGCCCTCGTGGACGTACTCGCGGATCGCCAACCCGACGCTCGGGGCTCTCGAGGGCACGCTGGCGCTGCTCGAGACCTACGGCTCCGACGTGGACGCGACCACCGTCCTCACCGCGTCGGGGATGGCCGCGATCCACATGGCGACCAACCCGTTCCTCGCGGACGACCCGTCGCTCCCTCCGGCGAACATCGTCGCGTCGGCGCGCTGCTACGGGGGCACCTTCATGCTCTTCTCGGCCCGATACGCGGCCGAGCGCGGGATCGACGTCCGGTGGATCGCCGACCCGCGCGACCTGGCCGCATGGGCGGACGCGATCGACGACGGAACCCGGTTGGTGTACGGAGAGACCCCGTCGAACCCTTCGCTCGCCATGGTGGACGTGCCGGCGCTCGCCGAGCTCGCCCACGCGCACGGCGTACCGCTGATCGTGGACCCGACCGTCGCCACCCCCGCACTGCTGCGTCCGCTCACGATGGGCGCCGACGTGGTCGTCCAGTCGCTGAGCAAGGCGATCGGCGGGAGCGGCCTGTCGATCGGCGGCGCGGTGGTCGCCCGCCGGAGCCTCCCGAGCCCGGTCGGGCCCGACGAGCTCCGCGAGGACTTCGCGACCTACGTGAAGCTCTTGCCTTTCCGCGATCACGGGCCGGCGATGTCACCGTTCAACGCCGCGATGATCTCGACCGACCTCCGCACGCTCCGCGGACGCATCGATCGATGGAGCCACGGCGCCGAGCGCGTGGCCGCGTACCTCGAGGCGCATCCCCGGATCGAGGCGGTCCACTACCCGGGCCTCGCGACGCACCCGGACCACGACCTCGCCAAGCGCGATCTCTGGCTCGCCGACGGTGACGACGACGGGATCCCCGTGAACCGGTACGGCTCGTTGCTCGCGTTCGACGTCGCCGGAGGGGCCTCGGCGGCTCGGCGGGCCTTCGATGGTCTCCGGCTGATCCGCCGAGCGACCGACCTGGGTCGGGTCAAGAGCATCGCCACGATCCCGGCGATCTCGACGCACCAGCAGCAGGGTGAACAGGGAAGAGCGCTCGCCCGGATCCCCGACAACCAGATCCGGCTCTCGGTCGGTGGCGAGGATCCGGCCGACGTGATCGCCGACCTCGAGCGGGCACTCGAGCGGACCTAGGTCAGGCATCCCCGAGCAGGACGTGCGCATGGTTGGTCAGGAAGGTCCACGTAGGCGGACCGGGGGGGCGCTCATGGGCCCCACCACGCCTCGACGATCGCCGCGTAGAGAGGGATCCCCGCGATCAGATTGAAGGGGAACGTCACCCCGAGCGCCAGGGTGAAGTAGCGGCTCGGTCGCGCCTCCGGGATCGCCGAGCGGACCACCGCCGGAACGACGATGTACGAAGCGCTCGCTGCGAGCACCGCGAGCATCGTCGCGTTCCCCGGGGTCGTGCCGATCACGCGGGCGACCGAGATCGCGAGCAGGGCGTTCACGACGGGCGCCAGTCATCACACCGCTGACCGCGTCACCGCGATCGGCGAGGAACCGCGTGGCAGCGATGAAGGTGACGGCGCTGACGGACCCGTAGGTCGCAGCGATCGCGGCAGCATCCAGCGGAGGGACCCGGCGCCGGAGCACGAGGAAGGACCACGAGGGGATCGCGATCGCGAGCCCGATGGCGGAGACCACGAGGGCGAAACCCTCGGCGTCGAGTCCACCATCGGCGAGCGCGAGACCCCCTTTGAAGCCGATCGCCATCAGCAGGTACAGCGACAAGAACCGCGTCACCGGCGCCGGGATCTCGAGGTTCGACCTCACCGCCCCCGCGACGAGCCCCAGTGCGAAGAACAACACGGCGGGCTCGAGCAGGTTGGACAGCAACGAGCCGTTCACTGGCGATCAGTTACCCGGTCCACGGGTCCTCAAGATATCCGGCTCTCGATCCGCCTGTTCATCGTCGTTCGTCCCCTTGAGGTATCCCCCAGGAACGGGACCCGCCGTCTCGAGCCCCCCGGCGGGCGCGGATCCACTTCTCGAGCGCCACCACGGGGATCACGCTGGCGCCGACCACGATCGCGAGTCCGAGCTGGCCCACGGTGATCGGGGCCGTGTCGAAGACCGCCTGCATGAACGGGGCGTAGATGAACCCGAGCTGGAGCACGACGACCGCACCGATCCCGAGGAAGACCACCCGGTTCGAGAACAGACCCACGTCGTGAGCCGAGCCACGGAGCGACCGACTCTGGAGCAGGTAGAAGACCTGGAACGCGATCACGGTCGTCACGGCCATCGTCTGCGCGTCGGCGATCGCGGTGGCGTGCGAGACCCCGGCCGTGAGCTGCGTGCGGTACTCCCACCAGGACAGGGCGATCGCGCCGGCGGCCATCAGCACCGCCACCAGCGCCGTGCGCCCGACGACGAACGGCGACAGCGGGGAGGCGCCGGGCTCGCGGGGCGGACGGCCCATCACGTCGGGCTCGGCCACCTCGAAGGCGAGCGGCACCGCCAAGGCCACCGAGGCGACGAGGTTGATCCACAGCAGCTGGGTGGGGAGCACGGGGAGCAGCAGCTCACCGGTCACCGAGTCGAAGGGGAAGAACGCCACCGCGAACGTGAGGATCAGCGCCAAGCCGAGGTTCGTGGGCAGCACGAACGCGAGCGCCTTCACGAGGTTGTCGTAGACGCGGCGCCCCTCCTCGACCGCTGCTCGGATCGTCGCGAAGTTGTCGTCGACCAGCACCACGTCGGCGGCGCTCTTCGTCACGGAGGTGCCCGTGATCCCCATCGCGACGCCGATGTCGGCCTGCTTGAGGGCCGGGGCGTCGTTCGTGCCGTCCCCGGTCATCGCGGCCACCTCGCCGCGGCGCTGCAGCGCCTGGACCAGCCGGAGCTTGTGCTCGGGCGCGACGCGGGCGAACACGTCGGTCGACACCACGACCCGGTCGAGCTCGGCGTCGTCCATCGCGCCCATCTGCGCACCGGTCACCGCCTCGCCGCGCAACCCGAGCTGCCTGCCGATCGCGGCCGCCGTGGTCCGGTGGTCGCCCGTGATCATGGCGACGCGGATCCCCGCGTCGTGGCAGGCGGCCACCGCATCGATGGCCTCCTGGCGGGGAGGGTCGATCATCGCGACGAGTCCCTCGAGCTGCAGGCCGCGGAGATCGTCGACGGTCAGCTCGGCGTCGTCGAGGGACCAGGGCCGGGAGGCCACGCCCAGGACCCGGAGCCCCTCGGCCGCCAGGCGTTCGACCTCGGCCTCGTAGGCGCCGCGGTCCAGCGCCTCACCGCCGACCCATCCATGCGCCATCGCGACGACGACCTCGGGCGCCCCCTTCACGATCAGCCGAGGCCCGTCCACGTCGGACACGACGACGGCCATCGCCTGTAGGTCGGGGTCGAACGGGATCTCGTGGATGCGGGGAGCGCTCTCAGCCGCGTCGGCAGCGGCGAACCCCGCCTTGGCCGCGGCGACGAGCAGGGCCCCCTCGGTCGGATCGCCGTCGACCGTCCACCGCCCGTCTCGGTGGGCGAGTGACGCGTCGTTGCACAAGATCGAGTCGCGCAGCAGCATCGTCGGGCGCTCCCCGAGCGCCCCGGCGGGGTTGCCGGAGGGGGTCGTGAACGCTCCTGCGGGCTCGTACCCGACCCCGTGGACGACGATCTCGCCATCCGGGGTGACGAGCCGGCGAACGGTCATCTCGTTCTTCGTCAGCGTCCCGGTCTTGTCCGAGCAGATCACCGTCGTGCTGCCGAGCGTCTCGATCGCCGGCAGGCTCCGGACGATCGCGCGGCGGGCGGCCATCCGGCGCACACCGATCGCCAGACCGATCGTGACGATCGCCGGCAGGCCCTCGGGGATCGCGCCCACCGCGAGCGATATCGCGAACACGGCGGAGTCGGTGAGGGCCTCGCCGACCGGCGTCCCGCGACCGGTCGCGCGCAGCGTCCCGACCGCCAGCATCACCGCGGACAGGACGAGCACGCCGATCGTCAGGGCCTTGCCGATCTTCGCGAGACCGCGGGTGAGCGGGGTGTCGAGCTCGACGACCTCGTCGAGCATCGCCGACATCCGACCGAGCTCCGAGGTCGCGCCCGTCGCTACGACGACGCCGGTGGCCGAGCCCGAGGTGACGAGCGTTCCCCCGAACACCATCGAGGTGCGGTCGCCGAGCACGGCGTCCTCGGCCACCTCGGCCACGGTCTTGACCGCGGGGACCGATTCGCCGGTGAGGGCGGCCTCGTCGACCTGCAGCGCCGCGGCGGCCAGCAGCCTCACGTCCGCCGGGCCCATGTCGCCGGCGGCCAGTCGGACGACGTCGCCCGGGACCAGCTCCGCCACGTCGACGCGCGCCGGGATACCGTCGCGCAGGACGGTCGCGGACTCGGGCACCATCTCGGCGAGCGCCTCGATCTCGCGGCCCGCCCGGAACTCCTGCACGAACCCGACGATCGTGTTCAGCACGACGACCGCGGCCACGACGAGGCCGTCGTCGACCTTGCCGAGCGCGATCGCGAGCGCGGCCGCGCCGATCAGCACCCAGATCAGCGGTTCGTCGATCTGCTTCCACATGACCTGCATCGCCGTGCCGCGGCGACGGCGCTCGAGCGCGTTGGGACCGTGCTCGTCGAGACGGCGGGCGGCCTCAGCGGCCGACAACCCCCCGGGTCCGCTGGCCAGGCGCTCCAGCACCTCCTGGGGAGGCTGGGCGTGCCAGACGGATGGGCCGACTCCGGTCGGCGCGTCATCGATCGTGGTCAACGTGGTCACGGGGCTCCTCGTCATCGGTGTCCGACCCATCGTGGGCGCCACGACGCCCCATGGCGCAGCGCAGGAACGGACGATAGCGGAGGCTCAGGGTTTCCGGGACCCGGAAAGGAGTCGTCGGCCTCGCACGGCGAGCTCGAGCACGAACCGGTCCTCGGGGTCGGTGAGGTCTCGCCCCGTGAGCTTGCGGATCGTCGCGATCCGGTACGTGACCGCCCGCGGCGTCAGGAACAGGCGCCGAGCCGTGGCCGTGATGTTCCCGGACTCCGCGACGTAGGCCTCGATCGTGTCCAGGAGTGGACCGTCGCCCCCGCGTGCGCCTGCGAGACCGCCCAACACGTCGTCGACGACCTCTCCCAGAGCGTGTGGGTCGCGGGCGAGCAGGTGGAACGGGCGGAGATCCTCGTACCGGAGCACCGTCGACTCGACGCCGAGTCGGTCGCCGAGCACCAACGTGTCCACCGCCCGACGGTAGGAGCGCGCCGGCCCGGTGGGGCCGGACTCGGCGGTCCCCGCGGCCACCCGCCAGGAGCGCTCGGCGACCTCCTCGAGGAACGACCCGAGCCGCTCGGGTGCGTCCGTGGCGGAGGCCGGGAACATGCACACGAGCAGCCCGTCCTTCGTCGCCACCACCACGTCCTGACGACCGAACCGCGAGAAGACCTGCGACTCCACCCAGCCGTGGACCGGTCCGGCATCGTGGAGCGGCCGCCCGGCGCGGGCCACGACGACCAGATGACCGCCGGCGAGGTCGACCCCGAAGGTCGTGGCGGCCTCGGCGAGACGCTCGACGTCGGCCGTGCCGGACAGCAGGTCGTCGACGAATTCGCGGCGCGCCGCCTCCTCGCGGCGGATCCGTTGCCGCTGCTGCTCCACGTAGCCGCGGGACATCGCGGCGACGGCGTCGTCGGCGGCGCGCAGCACGAGCTCACCCATCTGCGCGAGGGCGGGGACGGAGGCATCCTGGCCCGCGGCCGCCAGCCGCCACAGCCGCCACGCCGTGCTCAGGTAGAGATCGATCGCCGCCGGCAGGGGGATCTGCTCGCTGGCCGCCCATTCACCGGCGGCATGGAACCGATCGAGCTCGCGTCGCGTCGGCTCGCGGCCGGCCCCAGCGGCACGCAGGACCGCCCGCGGGAACTCCCCTAGGAGGCCGGCGTCGATCCCGGCGTCGGCGGCAGCCTCTCCGACGATCCGATCCACCTCGGCGTCGTCGACCTCGGCCAGGCGGGAGAGCCTGCCGGCGATCGTGGGATCGAGCCGTTCCTTCGCCTCCTTCGACCGTGGCATGCGCCCAGTGTGCCGCACCAGCGGGCGAACGACCCTGTCCCCGATGTCCGGGTCCCGGAAAGGACCGGCCTGGCGACTCGTCCGGCTTCACCCGTGGAGGGAGCGTCGCCGGCAGGCGAGCCTTGGAGGCGTACACGACCGGCAACCCGATCCGAAGGAGGAACCGATGCCGACCGCGACCCGACCACGTCTCGACCTGACGGAGGACCGGATCCCACTCACCCCGATCGGCCGAGCCCGGCTCGAGGCCCGTCTGGAGCGGCTCGAGAGCGAGGTCCTGCCGGAGATCCGTGACGCCCTGCAGGTCCGACGCGAGGACCCGACGATCCGCGAGGAGTTCGCGCGCGCGATCGAGGAGATCGAGCGACTCGGCTCCGCGCTGCGCAGGGCGGTGATCACCGACCAACTGCCCGACGACCCGAAGGTCGTGGAGCTGGGCGACCTGGTCACGGTCCGGTTCGGCGACGGGACGACCGACAGCCTCCTGATCGTGCATCCCATCGAGGCGCCGCTCGACGACGTCCGCGTCTCGTTCACGTCGCCCTTCGCCCGTGCGCTGCTGGGGACGACGGTCGGCGATCGCATCGAGTTCGAACGCCCCGACGGAACCGTCCAGGGCGCCACGATCACGCGGGCCGTCCGCGTCTGACCGGAAGGGGATCCCTCATGAAGTGCCCGAACTGCGACACCACGCTCGCGATGTCCGAGCGGCTCGGCGTCGAGATCGACTACTGCCCTCAGTGTCGCGGGGTGTGGCTCGATCGAGGCGAGATCGACCGGCTGCTCGAGGCGGAGCGGGCCCACGCGCCCGTGTCGGTCGCCGCGGCCCAGGCCCCGGCGCCTCCGCCCCCTGCGTACCCCCGGGGGTACGACGAGCGGCGGGGACACGACGAGCAGCGCCGGAAGCGCTCGTGGTCAGACCTGCTGGACTTCGGCTGAGCCGGCGTCCAGCCGGACCAGCGGCACCGGGTGAGGTATGCCCTTGAGCGCGACGTCGCCGATCGGGAGCCAGATCCGAGCGGGGGTCCGGTCGGCGACCTCGCGGGCGGCGGTCACGGTACCGCCGCCCGCCGAGTCGCAGATCCTCGCGGCGAGGTTCACGGTGTGGCCGAAGAAGTCCCCGTCGCGGCGGATCAGCGGTCCCACCGCGATCCCCGCGCGCGCCGCGGGCAGGCCCAGGTCCGCGGTCCCTGCCGTGACGTCGGCGGCGGCCGCGACCGCGTCGTCGGCCCGCTCGAACTGCAGCATCGCCCCGTCGCCCAGCAGCTTCACGACGTGACCGCCTCGTCGGGCCGCGGCCGATCGCACGAGACCGGCCAGGCGGGACCCGCGTTCGGCCGCCCCTTCGTCTCCTTCCTCCTGGGTCAGTCGCGTGAACCCGCTGAGGTCCACGAAGACGATCGCCGCCGGTTCGGGATCGGGGCGCCGGCGGATCCCCGCCTCCTGCAGGAGCAGTTCGATCTGTTCGGCGGTGTTCTCGAACTGCTGGCGCTCGAGCAGCCGCCGGTGGATCAGGTTGGATACGCGGAACCCGAGCCCGACCAGCCGGCCGCGGATCGCCGCGCTCGCCTCGAGCATCTCGGCGCGCGGCATACCGGATGCGAGCAGGCGATCCTGGACGTCACGACGGAACAGGGCCCGCTGATGCTCGGCCATCCGGTCCAGGTGTTCGGCGAACACCCGCAGCGTACGGAACAGCGTCTCCGGCGGCAGGCCGGTCTCGAGCGCACCCGCCGCGAGGCCGAGCAGCTCGGCGTCGTCGGCCCTGATCGGCGCGTCCATGTCGACGTCGGGCAGCCCGAGGCCGGCGAGCATCTCGCGGACCTGGTCGTCGCCGAGCCCGAGCTCGGACGCGACGTTCCGGTGCGACCGCGGCAACAGGCTGACCGGCTCGGTCTGCAGGAGCGCCCCCACGTCCGGCAGCGCGCCGCCCTCGATCGCCGCCGCCACGTCGGCGAGGGCGATCCCCGAGGCCTCGAAAGCGAATGCGAGCCGAGCGGTGTTGATCTGTGCGTCCTCGAGCACGCCGTCGGGTCCCGGGCGAAGGATGCCGAGCCCGATCAGCTCCTCGATCCTCGCCGGGTCGGCCCCGGTCCTGGCCGCGAACGTCCCGACGTCCATCCGGTCCTCAGCTCCGCAGCCGCCCGCCGGCGGGGTCGTACGGGATCTCGGGAAGGATCCGGGCCGTACGAGGCTCCCCGATCACGTACACCGTGAGCTCGGGAGCCTCGTCGGCGACGTCACGCTCCAGGTACGCGAGCGCCAGGCTCGTCCCCACCGTGTGCCCGAAGGCGCCCGACGTGACCTCGCCGACCCTGCGGTCCCCGACCCAGATCCCGTCGTCGCGGCGAGCGTCCGCGTCGTCAGCGTCGACCTCGAGCAGGACGAGCCGCCACGTCGGGCCCGTCTCGCGCTCACGGCGTGCCGCCTCAGCGCCCACGAAGTCCTTCTCGTCGAACGCCACGAACCGATCCAAACCGGTCATCCCCGGGGTGCAGTCCTGACGGAACTCCGCCGACCAGATCCCGTAGCCCTTCTCCAACCGGAGGCTGTCGATCGCGCGGTCGCCGACGGGCTGCATCCCCAGATCCTCGCCGGCCTCGCGCAGCTCGCGCCAGAGCGTGCGGTGCTGCACGGTCGGCACGACGATCTCGAAGCCGAGCTCTCCCGTGAGCGAGATGCGCCCGACCACCGCCTGCGACGAGCCGACGTCCATCGCCCGGATCGTCAGGAACCCGAACGCGTCGTTCGACACCTCGTCGGTGGTGAGCCGCTCGAGGATCGAGCGCGATGCGGGACCGGAGATCGAGAACCCCATCCGGTCGTCGGTCAGGTTCCGGAGCGTCACGCCGCTCGGCGGGAGGTGCTGCAGGAACCACCGTCGGTGCCACTCCTGCAGGTAGTACGAGCCGGTCAGCCAGAACACGTCGTCGTCGAGGCGAGCGACGGTGAGGTCACCCATCAGCCGACCCGCGGGGTTCAGCATCGGGGCGAGACGGATCCTCCCGACCTCCGGCAGGCGGGATGCGACCAGATGGTCGAGCCACGCCGCCGCGCCGGGTCCGGAGACCTCGTAGCGGGCGTACTGCTCGATCTCGTAGGCGCCGGCCGCGTCGCGGACCGCCGCCACCTCCTCGCCCACGATCGGCTCGGCGTTCGACCGCCCGAGCGTGTCGTTCTCGACGAAGTCCGTCGACGGCGCGAAGTACAGCGGCACCTCGAGCCCCCAGTTCACGGTGAACCGGGCGCCGGCCTCCTCGAAGAGGTCGTACACGGGCGTGGTCTTCAACGGACGGCCGGCCGGCAGCTCTTCGTTCGGGTACGCCATCAGGAAGCGGCGCGCGTAGAACTGCCCGGTCGTGTCGCGCAAGTAGCGGTCGTTCGCCGCGTACGGGCCGAACCGGGCGACGTCCATCCCGAACACGTCGTCGCCCGGGTCGCCGTCGACGATCCAGTTCGCCAGGGCCAGGCCGATCCCGGCGCCCTGGGAGAACCCGGCCATCACCCCGCACGCCGCCCAGTACCCGGGCAGGCCGGGGACGGGACCGACGAGCGGATTGCCGTCGGGCGTGAACGTGAACGCGCCGTTCACCCACCGCCTGATCCCCACGTCCTGCAGCACCGGGAACCGCGCGAACCCGATCGACAGCTCGGGCATGATCCGCTCGAGCTCCTCCGGGAACAGGGTCCGCCCGAAGTCCCACGGCGCTCCCTCGACCGCCCAGTGTCGAGGGTTCTGCTCGTACACACCGAGCAGGATCCCCCGTGCTCCTTCTGGAGGTAGGTGAACCCCTCGAGGTCGGTGACCGCCGGCATGTCGCCCTCGATCGCCGCGATCTCGGGGATGTCCTCGGTGACCAGGAAGTGATGGACCATCGGCGTGAGCGGGTGGTCCACGCCCACCATCCGCCCGACACGACGCGCCCACAGGCCCCCGGCGTTCACCACGTGCTCGGCGGTCACCGGGCCCTGCTCGGTCTCGACGAGCCACTCGCCGCTCGGCTGGCGCTGCAGCTCGAGCACCCGGTTGCCCTCGACGATCTCGGCGCCGCGCTTCTTCGCCGCGATCGCGTACGCGTACGTCGCCCCGTTGGGGTCGAGGTTGCCCTCCTCGGGATCGAACAGCGCCGCCAGGACACCGGACGGCTCGATGATCGGGACCAGCTCGGCGGCCTCCTGCGGCGAGCACAGGTACGCGTCCGTCGTGCCCTGCGAGCGGAGCCACGCGAGCTCGGACTTCAGCCACTCGGCGCGCTCCGGCGTCCCGGCGAGCTCGAGGCCGCCGGACATGTGGAGCCCCACGCTCTGACCGCTCTCGGCTTCGATCGTCGGCCACATCTCGATCGTGTAGCGCTGCAGGGCCGCCACACGCGTGTCGGCGTTGATCGCGTGGAACCCGCCGGCCGCGTGCCAGGACGAGCCCGCGGTGAGCTCCGCTCGCTCGATCAAGACGGCGTCGGTGAGACCCTTGGCCGCCAGGTGGTACAGGACGCTGCACCCCACGATGCCGCCGCCGATCACGACGACCTGGTACCGATCACGCACGAGACGAACCGCCCTTCCTGCGAGGTCGACGGGACCGTCGGAGTCTAGCCAGGGGGTCCGGGCGGGGTCCGCTCGGAGGTGACTTCGGGTCGCCCGTCGAGCCTCGACCATCGCATCGTTTCGGGCGCGGGGGTGCACTCGCCGCGCGGGTACGCTCGTCGTCAGACCAGGAGGAAGGGGCACGACATGGCGACCACACGGATCGCGTCCACGCGCTGGGAGGGCTCGCTGCTCGAGGGCAGCGGCAAGACCACCTTCGAGTCGAGCGGGCTCGGCACCTACGACGTCAGCTGGCCGGCACGCTCGGAGGAGCCGAACGGCAAGACCAGTCCCGAAGAGCTGATCGCGGCCGCCCACAGCGCGTGCTTCTCGATGTCGCTTTCGAGCGGACTCGCGAAGGCCGGAACCCCACCGACCAGCCTCGACGTGCGGGCCGAGGTGGACTTCCAGCCCGGCCAGGGCGTCACCGAGATCCGCCTGGCGGTCCGCGGCGACGTGCCCGGCCTCGATGCCGAAGGCTTCCGCGCCGCCGCCGAGACCGCGAAGGAGAACTGCCCGGTCTCGAAGGCGCTCGCCGCGACGTCGATCTCGCTGAGCGTGCTCGACTAGCGTCCGGCGATCGTCGAGGCCACGACCGCGGCGTCGCTCGCCGACGCCGAACAGCAGCGAAGGACTTGCGTTTCCTCAAGAAGTGCACCCCGACGAAGTGCAGACCTGGGACGACCGTGCTCGTGCCGTCCCGCTGGAGCGGGAACCCATGTCGTCGAACGCATCGTCCCACGGCAGCCATGACCGGTAGTCGGTCGGCAGCCGCCCGTGAAGATCGCGGCCCCGGAGCCGGCGAGGTCGAGTTCGGTCGGCGACCCGGGTCAGAACGGCGGCGGGCCCTCCACCTCGGGGACCGGCCAACCCCGCTCGGTCGCCGTCTTCACGATCAGCCCCATGTACATGCGGTAGCGCTCGTCACCCCACGCGACCGACGCAGCGAGATCGTCTGCGAAGATCGCGGTCCGTCCGTCGCACCCCCGAGAAGTGCCCCAGCAGCGTCACCCCGATCTCGCGGAGCATCCGCAGGTGCAGATCGTGGCCACCGTCGTGGCCAGTTCGCGATCAGGTTCGCGTCCAGACGAGCCTTGGGATCCGGAGGACGCGTCGACCGGCTGATCGGTGAACCCGGTCTCGACGGCCCACCACACGGTGTCGTGGTCACCGATGCGGCGCGGCGTCCACGGCGCTCGCCCGGCACGCCAGGAAGACCTCGCGCCCGGCCTGGTGGAGCTCCTCGGCGATCTGGCAGC
>CAVVOG010000003.1:0-1647876 GCA_963749895.1 uncultured Actinomycetes bacterium
GTGGTGGGTGTGGTGTCCTCGGCCTCCGCCGTCTGGGTCCATGCCAGCAAGACGAACATCGTGCTCCTGCCGTTCTACGTGATGGTCGCGGCGCTCGCCCCAAGCTTCGCGGAGCGACGCCCGGCGACCGTGAGAAGCGGTCGCGACGGTGACGCTGATGGCCGCTGCCCTGGTCGCGGTGTTCGTGTTGTTCCCGGGCCTCAGCGAGGACCGTGTCCTCTACTTCACGAGCACGCTCGACCCCGGCGCCTCAACGAACGAGTGGGACACGCGTGCGGCGATGTGGCTGGACAATGTCGAGCGCGGGGCCCGGATCGGGGGTGTACTGGGCGCGGGAACCGGCGCTGGTTCGCTGGGGCTCCAGTACCTCGCGGCTGAGGAGTAGACACCTTCGACACGGGGGTCGCCCAGATCGAGGGCGGCTACGCGGCCGTGATGCAGCAGTGGGGGCTCGTCGGGCTCGTGCTGTGGCTGGGCTGGACCTGTGCCTGGGTCGCACGCGCCGGCCGTGCGCTTCGGGCTAGTCGTGGACACCCCGTGGCGGGCGCCGGACTCCTCCTGGCTCACGTGGATCGCCGTGTACCTGTTCGTCGGGTTCGTCGGCGGTTTCCAAGGATTCCAGAACTACATCACGAACGCCTACATGTGGATCCTCTTCGGCATGCTCTTCGCGCTTCCGTCCACTCACGGCGCGTCGTCGCTCGGGCATCGGGCGCCCGTCGTGCGATGAGGCGGATCCGCGTCGCCCTCGTGTCGCCGGAGATCCATCGTCTCGGAGGGACCGAGCGTTCGTACGCCGAGGCAGTGGAGCGCTGGGGGAGTCGCTTCGACCTGACGATCTACTCGATGCGCGTCGACGGCGTGGAGACCGGGGACGCCCGGGTGCGCAAGGTCGTGGATTTACCGGGGCCTCATCTGGGCCGGTACGTCGCCGTGGTTCCTCGCGAACCGGGCTCGCCGGTGGTCCGACGTGCGTTCGCGGCCCGGCGCCGGACGTTGTCGCTTCGCCGGGTGTCAACTGCCTCGACGCCGACGTGGTCCGGGTCCACGCGCTGTTCGGTCGGTACTGGGGGGACGCGAAGGGGCGACTTGGGGCCGGAGTCGATCTTGGGGGCGGATGGGCGCGGATGATGCACCGCGCGGCGTACGCGAACCTCATCCGGATCCTCGAGTCCCGCCTCTACCGCGGCCCGGCGGCGCTCGCCGCGCTTACTCCGAGGGATGCCCGTGAGATAGAGCGGACGCTTCGACCGACCAGCGGGGAAGCGTGGGTGCGATCCCGAACGGGGTCGACGTCGCCACGTTCAGCGTCGACAGGCGTCAGGCGGCACGACGGGAGGCACGTGAGCGTCTCGGCCTGTCAGAGGATGCGTGTCTGCTGCTGCTCGTCGGGAACGATCCTGTGGTCAAGGGGATGGACACAGCACTCGCCGCACTTGGGCGGTTGCCCGAGCGCTTCGTGCTCGCGATCGCTGGTCGTCTCGAGGCCGACGAGATCCATCGTTTGGCAGCCGAGGCCGGCGTTCAACGACGGGTGCTCCCGCTCCCGCACGTGGCTGATCCGATGCAGTACTACGCGGCCGCCGATCTGTCGATCGCCCCATCGCGATGGGAGACGTTCAACAATCCGGTGATCGAGTCGATGGCGAGCGGGCTCCCCGTGGTCGTGAGCACCCAGGCGGGTGTGGCCGAGTTCCTGACCGACGGCAGGGAAGCACTCCTGCTGGAAGACCCGGAGGACGTGGGTGGCCTGGTTGACGCGATCACGCGCATCACTCACGACCCGGAGTTGTCAGGGTCACTCGTGCGACACGGACTCGAGTTCGCGGCGACGCGCTCATGGGATCACGTGGCGTCCGAGATGGCCGACCTGATCGAGCGTGAGGCCACCACGCCGCGCGTGCTCGTGCTCGCCCCGGAGGCTCGCGGGATCGGCGGCATCCAGCGGGTGACCCGGTCGCTTACCGAGGCACTTTCCGAGGCTTTCGGGGAAGACCGCGTCGGGGTCGTCTCCCTCTATCGGGGTACGGAGGCGATCAGCGGTCGGGTCCTCCGGCAGGGTGCGGTGGCGCGATCCGGGAAGGTGCCGCTCCTGCACAAGCTCGCGTTCGCCACCGACTCGGCGTGGACGGCCAGGCGGTGGCGCCGCCGGCTCGCCGTGGTCGTCACGCATCCGCATCAGGCCCCGGTGGGGTGGCTCGCCCGTGTGTTGAGCGGCGCACCCTACGCGGTCTGGTGCCACGGGACCGAGGTATGGGGTCACGTGTCACCGGTGGTCGCGTCCGCGATCCGTCGGGCCGATGTCGTGTTCGCGCCGAGTCGGTTCACGGCGCGGTCGGTGGAGGAGGTGGCCGGGCTCCACCCGGGGTCCGTGCAGGTGATCCCGCATCCGCTCCCGCCGATCGGTCGCGGAGAGCGTGCGGTCTGCGCCCGGCGCCCCGGGTTCTGACGGTTGCCCGCCTCATGCCCGAGCACCGGTACAAGGGTGTCGACCTGCTCCTGCGGGCGTGGCCCAAGGTCCGAGCCGAGGTCGACGCGGAACTCCTGGTGGTCGGTGACGGACCCGACCTGTCGTACCTTCGTGGCGTCGCGCGGGAGGAAGGGGTCGAGGACTCGGTCCGGTTCACGGGGCGGGTGTCGGATGAGGAGCTGGCGGCGGCGTACGGATCGGCGACGGTGTTCGCGCTTCCTGCGAGGTTCCGGCTCTCGCCCACGCCGGAGGGGGAGGGATTCGGCCTGGTCTACGCGGAAGCCGGTGCCACGGGTGCCGGTGGTCGCGAGTCCCGGCGGGCGGCGTCGACGACGTGGTGCACGACGGCGTCAACGGGCTGTTGGTGGATGCGGGAGATCCCGCGGACATCGCTCGCGGGATCGTCACGCTGCTGACCGATCGGGGGATGGCGAAGCGGCTCGGGAGACGAGGGCGGCGGCTGGCGACGACCGAGTACGCGCCTGAGCGGTTCCGCGACGGATCGAGACGTTGGTCCGCGAGGAACTCCGTCCGCGCGGGCTGGTCACCGATGACCTGCCCGCAGGGCGGCGCCCGTGAGGGTCCTGATCACCGTTCCGTCGCTCGCTCGCGAGTTCGGCGGCCCGGCGGCGAAGGCTGCAGCAGTTGGCGGCCGCTCTGCGCGAGGCTGGCGACGACGTGATCGTCGTCGGGACGCGGGAGAGCCCCGGACGGGCGGAGCGTCGGACTCCCGTCCGTGGCGCAGGTTCCACACGACGCCGATCCCGTCGCGCACGTCCGCGATCGGGCGCCTGGTCGCGGGCGCCGACGTCGTCCACGTCCTGGGGTTCCGTGACCCCGTCGGGACGCTCGCCGCGTTCGGGTCCGTCCGGAGCGGTGTGCCCTACGTGCTCGAGCCCGTCGGGATGCACGAGCGCCGGGTCCGGAGCCACCGGCTGAAGCGCGTCTTCGACGCGGTGCTGGGCCACCGGGTCGTGGACCGGGCGGCGCTGGTGATGGCGACCTCGCGGCTGGAGGCCGACGAGCTCGTGGCCAGGGGGGTCGACCCGGACACGATCCGTCTGCGACCGAACGGCATCGAGGTCGAGCCGCTCCTGCCGCTCCCGGCCCGTGGGGCGTTCAGGGAGGCGCACGGGGTGCCCGCCGACGCGCCGCTGGTCCTGGCGCTCGGTCGCATCACGATGAAGAAGGGTCTGCCGTTCCTCGCGGAGGCGGTCGGCGGACTCGACGGCGCGTGGCTCGCCCTCGTCGGACCGCAGGAGGGGGACGGGACGATCGAGGACGTGCGGGCCGCGGCCCGGCGTTCGGCGCCGAGGAACGGGTCCGGATCGTCGAGGCGGGGGCGTGGGGGCCGGACAAGGCCGCCGCGTTCGCCGACGCCGACGTGTTCGCGCTGCCGTCGGCCACCGAGAACTTCGGCAACGCCGCGGCGGAGGCCGCCGCCCTCGGGCGTGCCCGTGCGTCGTCTCCGATCGGTGCGGGGTCGCGGAGTGGCTCCCGCCCGCGTCGTCGGCGGTCGTGCCGTACGCGCAGGTGGAGCCGCTGCGCGCCGCGATCGAGCGCCTGCTGTCGCCCGAGGTCCGCGCGGCCGCCCGGCGCGAGGCCGACGGCCTTCGGCAGGCGCTGTCGTGGGACGGGATCGCCGCGGCCCAGCGGGAGATCTACCTCGACGTCCTGGCGGTCGGACCGCGCGGGTCGAGCGCCGATGACCGAGGCTCGCGCCGTGTGGATACGACGTCATCGCGTGGGGCTCATCGCGGTGGGGACTCGTGGTCCTCGCGGCGGTCCTGTGGGTGGTTTCGCGGCGCGGGTGCTCGTCCGCGAGGACGAGCCGCGGCACGCCGCAGGTCGTCTTCTCGCTGTCGGGCGACCCGCTCGGCTTCCGGCTCCGTGCGGCGGCCGACGTGATGCGGGAGACCGGTGCCGAGCGCCTGGTGGTGCTGTCCGGGGGGAGGGCGGGATCTACGACTGGGAACAGGTCGCCGAGGGGTTCCTGCAGGACGAGGGGATCCCGCCGGACGAGCGTGCGGTTCCTGGGACCGGTGCGGAGCACCGCCGACGAGGCCGCGCTGGCGGCCGGGTACGTCGAGCGATGTGGCTGGACCGAGGTGGCCGTGGCGACCTCGCCGTACCACACGCGCCGCGCGGGCTGGTTGTTCGAGCGGGCGATGGGCGATGACGTGACCGTGGCGTGGTCGCGAGCGAGGAGCCGTTCGACGCCGGGCTCATGGTGGCGGACCGACGCTGGTCGGGAGGTCGTCCTGCTGGAGTGGATCAAGGGGCTGTCTCGGCGCCGCCGTACCTGCTGGCCGCACCGGACGCGGTCGACACCGACGTGCCCTGCTAGCCCCCCGGGACCTCGTACTTCACGACGCTCACCGACGTCCCCTGCGGCCGGCGCGTACACCAGGCTCTCGACGACCGGCCGGCCGAACTCCACGCTCTCGATCGCCAGGCCGGGGCCGCCGTCGGTCGAGGTGCTCAGCACGCGCGCGCCCGACCGGCATGTACACGTGCACGCCGGCGGCGAAGGTGCCCAGCTCGCGCGGGCGGAAGCCGCACAGGATGCTCGGCGGGCAGTCGATCGGCGCGTCGTTCGTCAGGGTCGTCGTGACGGTCACGACCGGTCGAGCCGTTCGGTCGCACCTCCTCGGACAGCTCGTGCTCGAACGACGCGTAGTAGCCGGTGCGGCTCGACGCTGAGGCCGTTGATCACGACCAGGGGCTCGTCGTCGGCGGGGAGCTCGACCTCGCCGTCGACGTCCAGCTCGACCAGCGCCTCCTGGGTCTGGGGGTCGACCGCGTAGACCTGGAGGTGCTCGCCGGCGATCGCTCGGCGAACGCCTCGCCGGTGGCGCGCGACGGGCCACGGACGCTGCAGGATCTCGGCCCACACCGCGCTGCCGATCGCCGACTGCCAGGCGTCGGACTCCGTCGACGACTCCGTGAGGAAGGTGTCGGCGCCCAAGATCCGCTCCACGTTGTCGGCGGTGATCGTCTCGGGCCACGCGGGGGTGTCGACGGGGCCCAGCACGCGCAGCAGGCCGGCGAGCATCGTCGGGTCGACCGCGATCACGCCGTCGACGGGCTCGCGGCCGGCCGCCTCCCAGATGCCGAGCATCAGGCGGGCGGCGGTGGGGAAGTCGGGGGTGTAGGTCGTGTTCCAGAAGGTGTTCAGGGCGCCCCGGGAACCGCCAGCGGCGGGCGACGTCCTCGGGAGCGTCGATCGCGGGGACGCGGGGGATCGTGGCGACGGGCTGCAACTGGTCGAGCTCGACCCGCTCGCCGTCGGCCTGCATCAGCGCGTAGGCGCCGGGGTAGCCGCCGGCGCCGCGCGGGTCGGAGGTGTTCAACGATCACCAGCAGGTAGGTCCGGTCGCCGTCGGCGCCGAGCATGCGCGGGCAGCACCTCGGTGGCGGTCGCGAGCTTGCGCGCCTGTCGGGCGCGCTCGGCGATCTCCCGCTTCGCGTCGGCGGCGGGTTCGCGCAGTGGTCCGAGCAGGGAGTCCGGCTCGATCGGCGCGACCTCCTGGGAGGCCAGGTCCAGGTAGCCGGCCGCCTGGGTCAGGGCGGGGGCGGCCTCGGCGAGGGTTCCGGCGTCGATCCGGCCGCCGGGGGCGAAGCCCGGCAGGTCGCCGCCGTCCCACCCGACCGCCTCGGCCGCGCCCACCAGGGCGCCACCGGCCTGCGCCGACAGCTGCGCGGCCGTCGAGATGCGCGTGACCGCCTCCATGTCGTCGCCGATCCACGGCAGGACGCCGACGATCGTGGGACCGGGATGGTGCAGCGCGTCGACCGCCTGGGTCGCGTCGGACTCGGCCGCGGCGAACGCGTTCGCGGCGGCGAGGGTGTCGCCCGCCTCGAGGGCGTCGGCCCCCTCGCGCAGCCGATCCTGGGTGTCCTGCAGCGAGCCCGCCGCCGTGGCGCCGGACCACAGGACGTCGCCCGCGAGCGCCAGGATGCCGAGCACGACGATCGCCAGCACCCACGGCCAGCGTCGGTGGCGTTGCCGCCAGCCCCAGAACCGGTATCCGGCGCCCATGTCGGGCGAGCCTACGTCAGCGTCGTTGTGGAGGGGGGGTTGCGTCGGTACGCTAGGGCCCGATCCATGCCGCGGATCGGATGAAGCTCGGAGGCCCGGGATGAAGCGTACCATCGCCCTGCTCGTCGCGGCGACGCTCGTGATGGGGATGATGGCGGCGCCCGCCTCGGCCGTGACGATCGTCACCACGACGCTGAAGCTGAGGGTCAGCGACCGGACCCCCGAGTTCAGGACCGAGGTCACCTTCACGTCCCGACGTTGTCCTCGCGACCGAAGGCGTGCTTCGCGAGCCGGCCCGTGAAGCTCTACCGCAACGGCGAGCTGCTCCGCTCGAAGCAGACGAACAACAAGGGCGTCGTGAAGTGGAGGATCACGATCCGCGCGAACGACAAGTGGCAGACGAGGTTCCGCGGCCGGACGTTCCCGCACCCCCGCGACCTGGTCTGCGAGAAGTCGAAGTCCGCGGATCATCAGGATCAGGGTCCAGAACAAGCCGTAGCGGTGTCACCCCTCCCGCTAGCGTCGTCTTCCATGACGCGGGAGATCTCAGGCTATCCTTACGTTCCGTGAAACGTAAGGAATACTCGGACGAGGAGATCCCGCCGATGACGGTGGGGGTCTGGAAGGTCACGGTCACCTCCAAGGGGCAGGTGACGCTGCCGGCCAAGCTCCGTCGGCACCTCGGCATCGAGGAGGGGTCGGTGGTGATCTTCCAGCTGTGGGACGACGGCACCGCCGAGTTCCGCCGTGCCGCCACGATCGAGGACTGGGCCGCGATGGAGCCGCTGACACCCTCCCCCGAGTTCGAGGGGAAGACATGGAACGAGATCAGGGAGATCGCGTGGGTGGAGGCCTATCGAGAGCACGAGCATCATCTCGTGGAGGACGGCGAGACCGACCCCCCGTCCTCGTCGACGCCAACGTCTTGATCCGCGTGCTCGCCGGCGACCTGCCGGATCAGGCGGCCGCCGCTCGGCGGACCCTGACGTCGCTCCGAGATCGCGGAGAGCCGGCCCTCGTTCCCCTCCCCACCATGGCGGAGGTCGTCTTCACGATGCTCGGTCAGTACCGCGTTCCCCGTGGCCGCTTGCTCCCTCGTCTGCGGAACATGCTCGATGACGCGGGTCTGCTCCTGGACGAACCGGAGATCTGGGAGGACCTGCTCGCCCTGTGGGGCTGGCGGGGGCTGTCGTTCGTCGACGCCTACCTCGCGGCCCGCGCGCAGACGGACGGGGGCGGCCGTCCTCACGTTCGACGCCGCGCTCGCCTCGACGCCGGGCCTGGTCGCGCTCCGTCCGCGGTGAGCCGAGCATGTCGGACCGAGGCGCTACGTTCACGCGATGCCGCATGACGTTGAGTGGAGGTACGAGGTGGTCCTATGGGGCCGCGACTTCGTGACCCCGTTCTTCCGCGCCGTTGCCGTCACCGATCCCCAGGACCCGGCGCTCGAGCGTGATCTCTCATCGAACGCGGCGAGCGGGAAGAGGCGTCGCTGGCCGGCGAACGGTTCAGGTGAGGATGCGGCGGACCACCATGCACTGTCGTGCTTCGACACGCTCGAGCAGGCGATGTCGAACGCGCTGGCGTTCGATCACCGGCGGCGACGAGGAGCGTCGCCACGCTGGAACTCGATCGCCCGGTTCACGATCGATCCCCATGAGGGCCACGTGTACGCCGACACCTTCGAGGATGGCCACTGGTCCGTGTGGGCCGACGCCGAGTCCCTGACATCAAGGGTGGAGGCCCTCTTCCCGATACCTGCGCAGGGGCCTACCATGGACGATATGCCGGGAGATGCGACGTGAGGGATCACTCCACCTTCAAGATCGTCGACGGAGACACGGGGAACACCGTTGGGTTCTACGAGGACCGCGAGGTGGCGACCGCGGCGTTCCGCGACCTGGTGTCTCGGTCCCCCGCGGAACGACAGGCGCTCGTCCTGATCGCGATGGACAAGATCGGCCGCCCCGTGCGTTCCTGGCTCGCCGAAGAGATCGACGCCATCGCGCCGGCGTAGCCAGACACGCTTGCGGTGAGGGCCCCCCGGTGCGAGTCGTCAAGGGGTTGCTCGGTACGGGCCGCCGCGACGAGACCGGTCGACAACCTCTTGACGACAACCTCGTCAACCCCTTGACGGGGACCTCGCGGCGCGCGGCCACGGCAGCGCAACCCCTTGACGAGAGCGACGCACGAGGCGCGAGCGCCCCACGGGACCCGCCCCCACCCGCCGTCCGGCCGACCCGCAGATAGGCCGTCCGGTGGGTTGACCCGGCCCTCTCCGGGTCGTACCCTGCCGACTTGCCCAGCCGGGGCTCCTACCCGGCGCGGTTGACGATGCCCGTCGGCATCCGTACACTGCTCGTTTGCCGTGCCGTCCACCGCGCTCATCGTCGTGCGCACCCGATAGCCCTGGGAGGGATCCTGGTTGCCTGACCAGCTTGTTCCTGTACGGAACCGTGTCAGTTTCTCCAAGCTCGACGAGGTCCTGCCCCTTCCGGACCTCGTGGCCATCCAGAAGGACTCCTTCGATTGGCTGATCGCGGAAGGGATCAAGGAGGTCCTCGACGAGGTCAGTCCCATCGAGGACTTCACCGAGCAGTTCCAGCTCTACTTCGGTCGCCACGAGTTCCGTGAGCAGAAGTTCTCCGAAGAGGAGTGCCGGGACAAGGACATCACCTTCAGCCAGCCCTTGTTCGTCGAGGCCACCTTCGTCAACAAGGTGACCGGCGAGATCAAGGAGCAGGAGGTCTTCATGGGGGACTTCCCCATGATGACCGACCGCGGCACCTTCATCATCAACGGCACCGAGCGTGTCGTGGTGTCGCAGCTCGTCCGTTCGCCCGGCGTGTACTTCAGCCGTGACCTGGACAAGACCACCGACAGGGAGGTCTTCGTCGCCAAGATCATCCCGGGCCGTGGCGCCTGGCTGGAGTTCGACGTCGACAAGAAGGAGACCGTCGGCGTCCGCATCGACCGCAAGCGCCGCCAGAACATCACCGTGCTGCTCAAGGCGCTCGGGTGGACCGAGGACGAGATCCTCAAGCTCTTCGAGAACGCCCCCAGCATCCAGCTGACCCTGGAGAAGGACCACGTCCACACCCAGGAGGAGGCCCTCGAGGACATCTACCGCAAGCTCCGCCCGGGCGAGCCGCCCACGGCCGAGTCGGCGAAGACGCTCATCGAGAACCTGTTCTTCAACCCGAAGCGCTACGACCTGGCCAAGGTCGGCCGTCACAAGGTCGACAAGAAGCTCGGCCCGGCCCAGGGCGAGCTGCTCAAGCAGCTGAAGGCCCACCACAAGGCCCTCGGCGAGCTGGACAACCCCGACCGCAAGGGCTTCGAGCAGTTCAAGGCCCGCGTGTTCTCGGCCCAGCTCAAGGACGAGCAGGCCCCCGGCGCGCCGAAGTACAAGGGCGTCCTCACCTACGAGGACATGCTGAAGTCGATCGGCTACCTCGTGAAGCTGCACGCCGGCGAGGAGGGCTACGACCCCGACGACATCGACCACTTCGGCAACCGCCGCCTCCGCAGCGTCGGCGAGCTGATCCAGAACCAGATCCGGATCGGCCTGTCGCGCATGGAGCGCGTGGTCAAGGAGCGCATGACGACCCAGGACGTCGAGGCGATCACGCCCCAGACCCTGATCAACATCCGCCCCGTCGTCGCCAGCATCAAGGAGTTCTTCGGGACCTCCCAGCTGTCGCAGTTCATGGACCAGACGAACACCCTGTCGGGCCTGACCCACAAGCGGCGCCTCTCGGCGCTCGGGCCCGGCGGTCTGTCCCGCGAGCGCGCGGGCTTCGAGGTCCGCGACGTCCACCCGTCGCACTACGGCCGGATGTGCCCGATCGAGACCCCGGAGGGCCCGAACATCGGCCTGATCGGCTCGCTGTCCAGCTTCGCGCGGGTGAACGAGTTCGGGTTCATCGAGACCCCGTACCGGCGCGTCGAGGCCGGCAAGGTCACCACGAAGATCGACTACCTGTCGGCCGACGAGGAGGACCGCCACGTCATCGCGCAGGCGAACACCCCCTACGACGCGAAGACCGGCAAGCTCGCCGACTCGGTCCTGGTCCGCCGCAAGGGCGGCGAGGTCGAGTCGGTGCCGCCCGCCGAGGTCGACTACATGGACGTCTCGCCCAAGCAGCTGGTCTCGGTGGCCGCCGCGCTGATCCCGTTCCTGGAGCACGACGACGCGAACCGGGCCCTGATGGGCGCCAACATGCAGAAGCAGGCCGTGCCGCTCCTGCGTTCGGAGGCGCCGCTCGTGGGCACCGGGGCGGAGTTCCGGGCCGCGGTCGACGCCGGTGACGTCGTGATCGCCGAGGAGAACGGCGTGGTCGAGGACGTCTCGGCCGAGGACATCGTGATCAAGGACTCGCGTGGCCAGCTCCACGTGTACGAGCTGATCAAGTTCCGCCGCTCGAACCAGGGCACGAACATCAACCAGCGGCCGATCGTGAACGCCGGCGACAAGGTCGTGAAGGGTCAGATCATCGCCGACGGCCCCAGCACGGAGGCCGGCGAGATGGCCCTGGGCAAGAACCTGGTGGTCGCGTACATGCCCTGGGAGGGGCACAACTACGAGGACGCGATCATCCTGTCCGAGCGGTTGGTCAAGGACGACGTGCTCACCTCGATCCACATCGAGGAGCACGAGGTCGACGCCCGCGACACGAAGCTGGGCGCCGAGGAGATCACCCGCGACATCCCGAACGTCTCCGAGGAGATCCTCAAGGACCTCGACGAGCGCGGCATCGTGCGGATCGGGGCCGAGGTGAGCCCCGGCGACTACCTGGTGGGCAAGGTCACCCCCAAGGGCGAGACCGAGCTCACGCCCGAGGAGCGCCTGCTCCGCGCGATCTTCGGTGAGAAGGCGCGCGAGGTGCGCGACACCTCCTTGAAGGTGCCGCACGGCGAGCAGGGCAAGGTGATCGGGGTCCGCGTGTTCAACCGCGACGAGGGCGACGAGCTCTCGCCCGGCGTGAACCAGCTGGTCCGCGTGTACGTGGCCCAGAAGCGGAAGATCTCCGACGGCGACAAGCTCGCCGGCCGCCACGGGAACAAGGGCGTCATCTCGACGATCCTGCCCGAGGAGGACATGCCGTTCCTCGAGGACGGGACGCCGGTCGACATCATCTTGAACCCGCTCGGCGTGCCCAGCCGGATGAACCTCGGGCAGGTGCTCGAGGCCCACCTCGGCTTCGCGGCGCTCGTCGGGTTCTCGAAGGACGGCCAGGACCACATCGGGCCGGTCCACGTGGCGACGCCGGTGTTCGACGGCGCGCGCGAGGGCGAGATCCTCGACGCGCTCGCCAGCTCGCACCCGAACCGCGACGGTCTCAAGCAGATCGACGAGGTCGGCAAGGCGCGGCTGTTCGACGGCCGCAACGGCCAGCCCTACGAGGAGCCGGTCACGGTCGGCGTCGCGTACATCCTGAAGCTGCTCCACCTGGTCGACGACAAGATCCACGCGCGTTCGACCGGCCCCTACTCGATGATCACGCAGCAGCCCCTGGGCGGGAAGGCCCAGTTCGGCGGCCAGCGGTTCGGCGAGATGGAGGTGTGGGCGCTCGAGGCGTACGGCGCCGCCTACGCGCTGCAGGAGTTGCTGACGATCAAGTCCGACGACGTCTTGGGCCGCGTGAAGGTCTACGAGGCGATCGTCAAGGGCGAGAACATCCCCGAGCCGGGGATCCCGGAGTCCTTCAAGGTCCTGATCAAGGAGATGCAGTCGCTCTGCCTCAACGTCGAGGTCCGTTCCTCGACCGGCGAGGAGATCGAGCTTCGCGAGACCGACGAGGACGTCTTCCGGGCCGCGGAGGAGCTGGGCATCGACCTCAGCCGCCGCGAGCCGGCCGGCGCGGACTTCGAATAGCAGGGAAGGGGACAGCGAGGCGTGCTTGACGTCAACTTCTTCGACGAGCTTCGGATCGGCCTGGCCACCGCGGATCAGATCCGCGCGTGGTCCAACGGCGAGGTCAAGAAGCCGGAGACCATCAACTACCGAACGCTGAAGCCCGAGAAGGACGGTCTGTTCTGCGAGCGGATCTTCGGGCCGACGCGCGACTGGGAGTGCCACTGCGGCAAGTACAAGCGCGTGCGCTTCAAGGGCATCATCTGCGAGCGCTGCGGCGTCGAGATCACCCGCAGCAAGGTCCGCCGCGACCGGATGGGCCACATCGAGCTGGCCGCCCCGGTCACGCACATCTGGTACTTCAAGGGCGTCCCGTCGCGCCTGGGGTACCTGCTGGACCTGGCGCCGAAGGACCTCGAGCGGATCATCTACTTCGCCGCGTACGTCGTGACCCGCATCGACGACGAGCGCCGTCACAACGACCTGCCCGAGATCGAGAACGAGATCGACGCCGAGAAGCGCGACATCGACAAGGACCGCGACGACGACGTCAAGAAGCGCCTGAACGAGCTGGAGGACCGGCTCAAGGAGCTCGAGGCCGAGGGAGCCAAGGGCGCCCAGCTGTCGGCCGCCAAGCGCGAGGCGCAGCGCGACGTCGAGCGGATCCACGAGATGGCCTCGCGCGACACGCAGCACCTCGACGACGTGCTCACCGCCTTCAAGGGGCTGCACGTGAAGCAGCTCGTGGCCGACGACAACGTCTACCGGTCGCTGCGTGAGCGCTACGGCGACTACTTCGACGGCGGCATGGGCGCCGAGTCGATCAAGCGCCTGCTGAGCGACATGGACGTCGAGGCCGAGACCGAGTCGCTGCGCGACCAGATCGAGAACGGCAAGGGCACCCGCCGGCTCAAGGCGATCAAGCGCCTGAAGGTCGTGTCGAACTTCGCCGAGGGCAAGTCGACGCCGCTCGGGATGGTGCTGGACGCCGTGCCGGTGATCCCGCCGGACCTGCGCCCGATGGTGCAGCTCGACGGTGGCCGGTTCGCCACGAGCGACCTGAACGACCTGTACCGGCGCGTGATCAACCGGAACAACCGGCTGAAGCGGCTGCTGGACCTGCAGGCGCCCGAGATCATCGTCAACAACGAGAAGCGGATGCTCCAGGAGGCCGTCGACGCCCTGTTCGACAACGGCCGCCGCGGCCGCCCGGTGACGGGCCCCGGCAACCGTCCGCTGAAGTCGCTGTCGGACATGCTGAAGGGCAAGCAGGGCCGGTTCCGTCAGAACCTGCTCGGCAAGCGCGTCGACTACTCGGGCCGTTCGGTGATCGTGGTCGGTCCCGAGCTGAACCTGCACCAGTGCGGGCTGCCCAAGCAGATGGCGCTCGAGCTGTTCAAGCCGTTCGTGATGAAGCGGCTGGTCGACCAGGCCTTGGCGCAGAACATCAAGAGCGCCAAGCGCATGGTGGAGCGCGCCCGTCCGCAGGTCTGGGACGTGCTCGAGGACGTGATCCGCGAGCACCCGGTCATGCTGAACCGCGCGCCGACCCTGCACCGTCTGGGGATCCAGGCCTTCGAGCCCGTGCTGGTCGAGGGCAAGGCGATCAAGATCCACCCGCTCGTGTGCACCGCGTTCAACGCGGACTTCGACGGTGACCAGATGGCGGTCCACGTGCCGCTGTCGGCCGAGGCCCAGGCCGAGGCCCGGATCTTGATGCTGTCGACGAACAACATCTTGTCGCCGGCGCACGGTCGTCCGATCGCCACGCCGACCCAGGACATGGTGCTCGGGCTCTACTACCTCACGCTCGGCCAGAACGAGAAGGTGAAGGACGAGAAGATCCCGACGTTCGGCACCGAGGCCGAGGCGCTGCTGGCGCTCGACCGTGGCCACCCGCTCCACGAGCCGGTCAGGATCCGGCTGCGCGACAAGGCGCTGCCGGCCGACATGCTGCCCGAGGGCTGGGACCCCGATGCCGGGCGCCACCCGGTCGTGCGGACCACGATCGGTCGGATCTTGTTCAACTCGGTGTTCCCCGCGGACTTCGAGTACCGCAACGACTCGGTGCTCAAGGGCGACGTCGCGCGGCTGGTCGACGAGGTCGTGCACCGCTACGACCGGGCCCAGGTGGAGGCGGTCCTCGACGGCCTCAAGAGCCTCGGGTTCCACTACGCGACCCGCGCGGGCGTGACGATCGGCATCGAGGACGTCACGACGCCGACCACGAAGGCCGCGATCCTCGACGAGCACGAGAAGCGCGCGTCGAAGGTCGAGTCCCAGTACCGCAAGGGGATCATCACCGACGACGAGCGTCGTCAGGAGCTGATCGAGATCTGGACCCAGGCGACCGACGAGGTCAAGGACGCCATGGAGGAGCAGTTCACGCCCACGAACCCGATCTTCATGATGGCGAACTCGGGAGCCCGAGGGAACATCATGCAGATCCGGCAGCTCGCGGGGATGCGTGGCCTGGTGGCGAACCCGAAGGGCGAGATCATCCCGCGTCCGATCAAGTCGAACTTCCGCGAAGGCCTGTCGGTGCTGGAGTACTTCATCTCGACCCACGGGGCGAGGAAGGGTCTGGCCGACACGGCGCTGCGGACCGCGGACTCGGGCTACCTGACGCGTCGTCTGGTCGACGTCGCCCAGGAGGTCATCATCCGCGAGGAGGACTGCGGCACCGACCGCTCGGTCCCGGCGCGGGTGAACGTGGCCCGTCCCGACGGGACGGTCGTGCGGCACCAGAACGTCGACACGTCGCTGTTCGGCCGCGTGCTCGCCGAGGACGTGAAGGTCGGCGGCAAGAAGATCGCGACCGCCGGCACCGAGCTCACCGACGAGCTTGCGAACGAGGTGATCGACAGCGGCGTCGAGGAGGTCCGGATCCGCTCGGTGATCACCTGCGAGGCCGAGGTCGGCGTCTGCGCGGCCTGCTACGGGCGCTCGCTGGCGTCGGGCCGGATGGTCGACATCGGCGAGGCGGTCGGCATCATCGCGGCCCAGTCGATCGGCGAGCCGGGTACGCAGCTCACGATGCGGACGTTCCACACCGGTGGCGTCGCGGGTGAGGACATCACCCACGGTCTGCCCCGCGTGGTGGAGCTGTTCGAGGCGCGCAAGCCCAAGGGCGAGGCGCAGATCACCGAGCTGTCCGGCGAGGTGCAGGTCGAGGACGACGACGAGAAGCACGTCCGGCGGATCCGCGTGACCAGCGACGACGGCGACGAGGTCGAGTACCCGGTCTCGTTCCGGGCGCGCCTGTCGGTGTCCAGCGGCGACCGCGTCGAGGTCGGCCAGCAGCTGACCGAGGGGTCCGTGAACCCGCACGACATCTTGCGGGTCAAGGGCGTCCTCGAGCTGCAGAAGCACATGGTCGACGAGGTGCAGATGGTCTACCGCTCGCAGGGCGTGACGATCCACGACAAGCACATCGAGCTGATCGCGCGGCAGATGCTGCGCAAGGTGCACATCATCGAGCCGGGCGACACCGATCTGCTGCCCGGCGACCTGGTGAACCGTCGCCTGTTCGAGGAGCGCAACCTGGAGACCGTCGAGAACGGCGGCGTGCCGGCGAGCGCGCGTCCGGTGCTGCTGGGGATCACGAAGGCGTCGCTGGCCACCGACTCGTGGCTGTCGGCGGCGTCGTTCCAGGAGACCACGAGGGTGCTGACCGACGCCGCGATCGGCGGCCGGTCGGACCCCCTGCTGGGTCTCAAGGAGAACGTGATCATCGGCAAGCTGATCCCGGCCGGTACGGGCATGCCCCGCTACCGCAACGTCGGGGTGCGGATCAAGCCCGAGGCGATCCCCGAGTACTGGCTCCAGCGTCAGCGCGAGCTGGCGGAGGCGGCCGCCGAGACCGGCGCGGTCTCCGGCGAGCCGGCGCTGGTGGGGATCTCCCGCGAGGAGGCGGAGCGTCTGCTCGGCGGCGTCGGCACGGCCGAGGGCGAGGAGTAGGAGCACGCGGCACGGCGACGACAGGCGGGGCCCTTCCGGGCCCCGCCTCTCGCGTTCCCGGGGTCCCTGAGGTGCGCGGCCGAACGGCCGTTCACGCCGTACGGCCGCGCTCTAGCATCGACCGCGAGCGGGGCACACCCCCGGGCTCCGCAGTGAAGACGGGAGGGAGCGGATGGATCGACGTATGCGTCGCCGGGGCCTCGCGACGGTTGCCGCGCTCGCGCTGGTTGCCGGCATGCTGTGGGCTCCGACGCTCGGTGCCGCAGCGCCGCGCAAGGCGCGGCCCGCGCCCGTGCGGTACGCGGGCCGCACGGCATCGATCGCGGACGTGGCTGCGGCGCGGTCGAGACCGAGCGGGATCTCGCTGGATGCGTTGATCGACGAGGCGAGAGCCGACATCGCGAAGTTCCGCGAGCGCTTCGACACGCCCTCGAAGGACGTCGGTGAGGAGGGCGGCAACTCGCTGTACGCGTCGCGACTGCCGGTGGCCCCGAGCTTGCCGGTGGGCGACGGCGCGTCGGCGGGCGTCACGTTCGAGGGGCTGAACCACTTCGACAGCCGGTACTCGGGTGAGGGCAACGCCTTCTCGGGAGAGCCTGCCGACCAGGGTCTGTGCGTGAGTGACGAGTACGTGTTCGAGATCGTGAACTCGGTCGTGCAGGTGTACGACCTCCACGGCACGCCGCAGATCGAGGGGAACCCATACTTCGACGACGGGCCGCCGGTCGGTCTGACCCTGAACGAGTTCTACGGGCTGCCGCCGGCGTTCGAGCGGCCCGCCGGCCCCTTCGGGCCGTTCATGTTCGACGTGTGGTGCCTGTACGACGCCGAGGCCGAGCGGTGGTTCGTGACCTCGTCGAACCTGTCGCAGGACCCGGTGACCGGTGCGTTCGACGGGCCGGCGTACACGAACATCGCCGTGAGCATGACCTCGGATCCGCTGGGCGGATGGCACCGCTACGTCCTCGACAACACGAACAACGGGCAGAACGGCACGCCCGATCACGGGTGCTCGAGCGGGTTCTGCTTCGGTGACTACCCACAGATCGGGCTCGACGCGGCCGGCTTCTACGTCGCGACGAACGAGTTCGACAACCTGGGTGCCGGGGAGTTCCACGGGGCGCAGCTGTACGCGTTCTCCAAGGCCGACCTGATCGCCGGGGACCCCTCGCCGACGACGGTCTACCTCGAGAACGTGATGACGCAGACGCTGGGAGACCTGGCGTACACGGTCCAGCCGGTCAACGCGACCCCCGCCGAGTGGGACCGTTCCGGCGGCGGCCGGATGTACTTCGGGATGAGCGTGTCGCCGTACACGAACTCGGGCGCCGCGAACCGCATGGTGCTGTACGCGCTGCGGAACACGAGCTCGCTCGGGACCGACACCCCGTCGGTGTCGCTGGTCGAGACCGCGGTCGGCACCCAGAAGTACGTGGTGCCGTTCAAGGCGGCGCAGAAGGTCGGGCCGGCTCCGCTGCAGAAGTGCATCAACATCGGGGTCACCTGCTACGGCGAGAACTATCCCAACGTGCGGATACCGCACCCGCTGGACGCGGGCAGCGGCAAGGTCTACGGGGCGTGGCTGCACGACGGCGTCGTGTACCTGACCACGTCGACCGCGCTCAGGGGGACCGGCGCCGCGAAGATCAACGTGACGAACGGCACCTGGACGTTCGTGAAGCAGCGGGTCGGCGTGGCGTACTTCGCGCTGGCGCCGTCGTGGGCCGGTGGGTTCCGCGCCGCGCTGGTCGAAGAGGGATTCGCCGCGGTCGCGGGCAACAACCTGTCGTACCCGTCGATCGCGATCGGACCGAGCGGTGACGGGGCGATCGGCGCGACGCTCGTAGGGCCGGACCACTACCCGGCCACGGCGTACATCCCGTTCACGCTCGGAGAGGAGCCGACGTCGGTCGAACTGCCGTCGCCTGGGCTCGGGCCGAGCGACGGCTTCACCGGGCTGGCCGGGTACTACCGGCCCCGGTGGGGCGACTACGGCACCGCCACGGTGAGCCCGGACGGCAACGTGTGGATCGCGGCGCAGTCGGTCGAGCAGAGCTGCTCGTTCTCGGAGTGGCTGGCCGACACGACGTGCGGCTACACGCGGACGTTCCTGGCGAACTGGTCGACGCGGATCGTCGAGGTGGAGGTGTAGGGCGGTTCGACCAGCTCGCTCCGGCGAGGTGGTGCAAGGGCGGGGCCTTCGGGCCCCGTCCCTGCCGTCGTCGGTCGTCAACAGGTTGCGCGCAGGGAGCGGCCTGGCATCGCTCGGAGGTCAACCTGTTGACGAGTACGCGACCCCTCGAGTCCCACACCGCGCAACCTGTTGACGAGTACGCGACCCCTCGAGCCCGACCGACTCAGTCGTCGAGGAACCACGCGGGGTCGGCGCGGCCCTGCAGCGCCCGGGTCATCCGGTCGAGCAGCTCGTCCAGCTCGTCGAACCGGAGTCCGGGGATCGAGGACAGCCCCCCGACCGCGCCGTCGATCGTCTCGAGGCAGCTGGAGAGGTGCTCTCGCCCTTGCGGGGTGATCGCGACCGATCGGGCCCAGCCCTCGTCGATCACTCGGAGCCGCCGCGCCGCGAGGTGCCGCTTCACCAGCACGGCGGCCGCCTGTCGGCTGACGCCCATCGAGCGCCCGATCTCGCCTGCGTGCACCAGGTCGGGTGCCTCGGCCACGATCTTCAGCGCGCGCGTGGCGGCGAAGGTGGTGTCGAGGTGCAACAGGACGCTGTCGAGGAGCATCACGAGCTCGTGACGGGCCCGCTCCAGCCGGACCGCGAACCCGAACGGTGAGAAGACCGGCTCGAACATGCCCCTTCTTACCGGCCACCACCGACATCGGCCTCGTAGGCCTCCACCAGCGCCGCCAGCGGCCGCCCGCACGCCGCCGCGAACGCCCCCTCGTCGTAGGAGCCGTCGGCCAGCCGGGCGCACAGGGCAGCCACCGTGCCCGGCCACCGCCCCTCGAGCCACCCCAGGAAGTGCGCCGTGGTCTGGTAGCCCGCCGTGGCGCCCCCGGGCTCGAACCGCGCGAACGTCCACGGCATCGTGAAGCCCAGCACGTCGCGGACGTGGTCGGCCAGCCCCTCGATCAGCCACGCGGTCCGCGCCGAGTACTCGGGCGCCCGAAGGTACGCGTGCGAGAGCTCGTGCAGCACGCACCCGTCGTCGTCGGGGTGCTGGGAGAACCACCGCTCGCCGAGCGTGATCGTCAGGCCGTTCGTCGAGCCGGGCACCGAGGACGACGCGCTCACCCGGACCGTCACCGCCGGCTGGGGCCACCCCAGACCCATCACCCGCGCCACGTCGCGGCCGTGCGCCTCGATCACCGCCTCGGCCCGCGCCTGCACCCGGGCACGGAACCGCCGGCCCATCAGCCGCCCGCGATCCGCAGCAGCTCGGCGTGGACCGCCGGAGGCCCCGCCAGGATGTGCCCCTCGAGCCAGCCGTCACCGCCGTCCCAGTCGGTGACGACCCCGCCGGCCTCGGAGATCAGCAGCCCACCGGCCGCGACGTCCCACGCCGACAGCCCCAGCTCGAAGAACCCGTCGAACACCCCGCACGCCACCCACGCGAGGTCGAGACAGGCGGCGCCCGGCCTCCGCAGGTCCTCGAACGTCTCGAGCGCCGCCCCCATCGCGGCCAGGTAGCGGGGGAGACGATCCTTGCGCCGGAACGGGAACCCGGTCCCGACGACCGCCTGCGACGGCGGTCGCTCGGAGACGCGGCACGCCTCACCGGAGGGCTCCCACGCGGCGCCCAGGCCGCGTGCCGCGTGCCACGTCTCGTCCAGGAACGGCGCGTGGACCGCGCCCGCCACCACCGTCCGGCCGTCCACCAGCGCCACCGACACCCCGACCGCCCGGAACCGGTGCACGAAGTTCGTCGTGCCGTCGAGCGGGTCGACCACCCACCGCAGGCCCTCGACGGCGCCGCCCGACTCCTCGCCGTGCATCGGGACGTCCGGCGTCGCCGAGGCCAGGAACCCCCCGATCGCCCGCTCGGACGCGACGTCCACCGAGGTCACCCAGTCGCCCGGGAGCCCCTTCGCCGTGGCCACGTCGACCGAGCCGGCCTCGCGCACGACCCGTCCCCCGACCAACGCCGCCTCGCGCGCCACCGCGCGCATCGCTGCGAGATCCACGGCCGGAACGCTAGCAGCGGGCGGGTCGGGCGGCGTCCGCGTTCGGTACACTCGTGCGGCACACCTCGACCGGGGGAAGGCACACCGCCCGGTCACCCGCAGCACGTTGACGCCCCCCCGCGTAGGCCGATAGTCTTAGCGGTCGCGCGCCGGTCCGGCGAGCCTGCCGGGCGCGCTTCAACGACACATCCGACGCCGCAACGCGAGATCCTTCGCGCGCGCCGGGTACCAGGCTCGCGGGCCGTCGGCCGAACGCGCCGATCGGCTCCGGTGTTTGACAACGGCAGAGAGTGCAGACGAGAGAGCTATGCCCACGATCCAACAACTCGTGCGGAAGGGTCGCCAGACCCCGAAGGTCAAGACGAAGAGCCCCGCGCTCAAGGGATCGCCGCAGCGACGCGGCGTCTGCACCCGTGTCTACACCACCACCCCGAAGAAGCCGAACTCGGCCCTGCGGAAGGTCGCCCGCGTGCGGCTGTCCAGCGGGATCGAGGTCACCGCGTACATCCCCGGCGTGGGCCACAACCTGCAGGAGCACTCGATCGTGCTCGTGCGTGGCGGCCGCGTGAAGGACCTGCCGGGTGTGCGCTACAAGATCGTCCGCGGCACCCTCGACACCGCCGGCGTGAAGGGCCGTCAACAGGCCCGTTCCCGCTACGGCGCGAAGAAGGGTGGCGAGTAGCGATGCCGCGCAAGGGACCCGCAGTACGCCGACCCGTCCAGCCGGACCCGGTCTACCAGAACGCCCTGGTGACGCAGCTCATCAACCGGATCCTGCTGAACGGCAAGAAGACCACCGCCGAGCGCATCGTCTACGACGCGCTCGAGCAGATCAGCCAGAAGACCGCCAACGACCCGGTCATCACCCTGAAGAAGGCGGTCGACAACGTCCGCCCGCTCCTCGAGGTGAAGTCTCGCCGCGTCGGTGGCGCGTCCTACCAGGTGCCGATCGAGGTCAAGCCGCAGCGCGGCACGACCCTCGCGATGCGCTGGCTCGTGAACTTCAGCCGCGCCCGCCGCGAGAACTCGATGTCCGAGCGCCTGGTGGCCGAGATCATGGACGCCGCGAACGGCGCCGGCGCCTCGGTGAAGCGTCGCGAGGACATGCACAAGATGGCGGAGGCCAACAAGGCCTTCGCGCACTACCGCTGGTGAGAGGAGCTCACCCCAGGACCCGCCCTCCGGGGCGGGTTCGTCGTGAGGGGATCCGCTGATGGCAACGACCGAGCAGGACGTCAAGAAGGGGAAGGGACTCGCCGTGCGCGAGTACCCCCTGGCTCGCACGCGCAACATCGGGATCATGGCCCACATCGACGCGGGCAAGACCACCACGACGGAGCGGATCCTCTACTACACCGGTCGCGCCTACAAGATCGGCGAGGTCCACGAAGGCACCGCCACGATGGACTGGATGGCCCAGGAGCGCGAGCGGGGCATCACGATCACCTCGGCGGCGACCACCTGCCAGTGGAAGGACTTCTGGATCAACATCATCGACACGCCCGGCCACGTCGACTTCACGGTCGAGGTCGAGCGCTCGCTGCGCGTGCTCGACGGCGCGGTCGCGGTGTTCGACTCGGTCGCCGGCGTCGAGCCGCAGTCCGAGACCGTGTGGCGCCAGGCCGACCGCTACGACGTCCCGCGGATCGCGTTCGTCAACAAGATGGACCGCACCGGGGCCAACTTCGAGCGGACGGTCGAGATGATGGTCGACCGCCTCCAGGCGAACCCGCTCGTGCTGCAGCTCCCGTGGGGCTCCGAGTCCGACTTCCACGGCTGCATCGACCTCGTGAACATGAACGCCCACTGGTGGGACGGCGACATGGGCGAGGACTGGAAGGACACCGACATCCCCCAGGAGTACCGCGAGGCCGCCGAGAAGGCGCGTCACGACCTGTTCGAGAAGCTCGCGGACCACGACGAGGAGCTCATGGACAAGTTCGTCCACGAGGAGGAGCCGACCGTCGAGGAGCTGAAGCGCGCGATCCGCCGCGCCACCCTCGAGGGCCACGGCGTCCCGGTGCTCTGCGGCTCCGCGTTCAAGAACAAGGGCGTCCAGCTGGTGCTCGACGCGATCGTCGACTTCCTGCCCAGCCCGGTCGACGTGCCGCCGGTCGAGGGCCACCGGCCGCTGAAGGAGGACGACCACGTCGAGCGTCCCCCTCGGACACCGAGCCGTTCTCGGCGCTGGCGTTCAAGATCATGTCCGACCCCTACGTGGGCCGGCTGACCTACCTGCGCGTGTACAGCGGGATCCTGCGCAGCGGCTCCCACGTGCAGAACAGCACGAAGGACCGCAAGGAGCGGATCGGCCGCATCCTCCAGATGCACGCGAACCACCGTGAGGACATGGAGGCGGCGTACACCGGCGACATCGTCGCGGTCGTGGGCCTGAAGCACTCCACGACCGGCGACACGATCTGCGACCCCGACGACCAGGTCGTGCTGGAGTCGATCAGCTTCCCGACCCCCGTGATCTCGGTCGCCGTCGAGCCGAAGACGAAGGCCGACCAGGACAAGCTGGGCAGCGGCCTCGCCAAGCTCTCCGACGAGGACCCCACGTTCGTCGTGCGCTACGACGACGAGACCGGGCAGACCGTCATCTCGGGGATGGGCGAGCTGCACCTCGACATCATCGTGGACCGCCTCCGGCGCGAGTTCAGCGTCGACGCGAACGTCGGCAAGCCGCAGGTCGCCTACCGCGAGACGATCACGAAGCAGGTCCACAAGGTCGACATGCGGTTCGTCCGCCAGACCGGTGGCCGCGGCCAGTACGGCCACGTCCAGATCGACCTGGAGCCCACCGGCCCCGGCGGCGGCTACGAGTTCATCAACAAGATCGTCGGCGGCAAGATCCCGCGCGAGTACATCCCAGCGGTCGACCACGGCATGCAGGAGGCGCTCGAGGGCGGCGTCCTGGCCGGGTACCCGATGGTCGACGTCCGCGCGACGCTGATCGACGGGTCCTACCACGAGGTCGACTCCTCGGAGATGGCCTTCAAGATCGCCGGGTCGATGGCGCTGAAGGAGGCCGCCCGCAAGGCGAGCCCCGTGCTGCTCGAGCCGGTGATGGAGTTCGAGGTCACGACCCCCGAGGAGTTCATGGGCGAGGTCATGGGCGACGTCACCGCGCGCCGTGGCCGCATCGAGAACATCGACGAGCGCACCGGGCAGAAGGTCGTGCGCGTGGTCGTCCCGCTGGCCGAGCTGTTCGGCTACGCGACCGACCTGCGTTCGCGCACCCAGGGCCGCGCGGCCCACAGCCCGATGCAGCTGCACGCGTACCACGAGGTTCCGCCGCAGATCTCCAAGGAGATCGTGGCCAAGGTCACGGGCGAGTAGAGGAAAGGGAAGGGCGAGATGGCCAAGCAGAAGTTCGAGCGGACGAAGCCCCACGTCAACATCGGGACGATCGGGCACATCGACCACGGCAAGACCACGCTGACCGCGGCGATCACGAAGCGCCAGGCCGACAAGGGCCTCGCGGACTTCACCCCGTTCGATCAGATCGACAAGGCGCCGGAGGAGCGCGAGCGCGGCATCACGATCGCGATCGCCCACGTCGAGTACCAGACCGACAACCGCCACTACGCCCACGTCGACTGCCCCGGCCACGCCGACTACGTCAAGAACATGATCACCGGCGCCGCCCAGATGGACGGCGCGATCTTGGTGGTGTCGGCGGCCGACGGCCCGATGCCCCAGACGCGCGAGCACGTCCTGTTGGCCCGCCAGGTCGGCGTGCCCTACATCGTGGTGGCGCTCAACAAGTGCGACATGGTCGATGACCCCGAGCTGCTCGACCTCGTCGAGCTCGAGGTCCGCGAGCTGCTTTCCTCCTACGAGTTCCCCGGCGACGACGTGCCCGTGGTCAAGGTCTCCGCGCTCAAGGCCCTGGAGGGCGACGAGGAGTGGAACTCCCAGATCGACGAGCTGCTCGCCGCGTGCGACAGCTACATCCCCCAGCCCGAGCGCGACGTCGACAAGCCCTTCTTGATGGCGATCGAGGACGTGTTCTCGATCACCGGGCGCGGCACCGTGGTGACCGGCCGGGTCGAGCGCGGCGTGCTCGCCAAGATGTCCGAGGTCGAGATCGTCGGGATCCACGACACCCGCAAGACCACCGCGACCGACCTGGAGATGTTCCGCAAGCTCCTGGACGAGGTCCAAGCCGGCGACAACGTCGGGGTGCTGCTGCGCGGGATCGACAAGGACGAGGTCGAGCGCGGCCAGGTGCTCGCCAAGCCCGGCTCGGTGACCCCCCACACGAACTTCGAGGCCCAGGTCTACATCTTGAGCAAGGACGAGGGCGGCCGCCACACGCCGTTCTTCAACGGCTACCGTCCCCAGTTCTACTTCCGCACCACCGACGTCACCGGCACGGCGAACCTGCCCGAGGGCGTCGAGATGGTGATGCCCGGGGACAACGTCGAGATGGTCGTCGAGCTGATCGCCCCGATCGCGATGGAAGACGGCCTGCGCTTCGCGATCCGCGAGGGCGGTCGCACCGTCGGCGCCGGTCGCGTGATCAAGATCGTCAAGTAGGCAGAGAGAAGGCGCTCACATGGCAGGTCCCAAGATCCGCATCAAGCTCCGGGCCTACGACCACCGGATGCTGGACGTCGCCGCGCGCGACATCGTCGAGCACGTCCAGAGGACCGGTGCGAAGGTCGTCGGTCCGGTGCCGCTGCCGACCGAGCGCAACGTCTACACGGTGATCCGTTCGCCGCACAAGCACAAGGACTCACGTGAGCACTTCCAGATGCTCACCCACAAGCGACTCATCGACATCGTCGACGCCACGTCGAAGACGGTCCAGGAGCTCCAGCGCCTGAACCTGTCGGCCGGCGTCGACATCGAGATCAAGCTCTAGAGGACCGATGACAGACGTCAAGGGGATCGTCGGCGAGAAGCTGGGCATGACCCAGCTGTTCGTCGAGACGCACGCCGTGCCGGTCACGGTGTTGAAGGCCGGCCCCTGCGTGGTGGCGCAGATCCGCTCGCAGGAGACCGACGGCTACGACGCCGTGCAGCTCGCCTACGGGCAGCTGGCGCCGCGTCACGTGAACAAGCCCACGAAGGGCCACTTCGACAAGGCGGGGACCGAGCCCACGAAGCACCTCGTCGAGCTGCGCACCGACGACGCCGGCTCCTACGAGATCGGCCAGCACGTGACGGCCGACACGTTCTCGGTCGGCGACACGGTCGACGTGGTCGCCGTGTCGAAGGGCAAGGGGTTCAGCGGCGTCATGAAGCGCCACGGGTTCCGGGGGCTGGGCGCCGGCCACGGCGTCGAGCGCAAGCACCGCTCGCCCGGCGCGATCGGCGCATGCGCCACGCCCAGCCGCGTGTTCAAGGGCATGCGGATGGCCGGCCAGCACGGGAACCAGCGCGTCACCGTGCTGAACCTCGACGTGATCCAGGTCGACCCCGAGCGCGGGCTGCTGCTCGTCAAGGGCGCCGTGCCCGGTCCCAAGGGCGGCCTCGTGATGATCCGCTCGGCCGTGAAGGCGCCCGCGAAGAAGGGAGCGTCGGCATGACGACGATCGACGTGTTCGACGCGACGGGAACCAAGTCCGCGACGCGCGACCTCGACGCCGCCGTGTTCGAGGCGCCGGTCAACGTGCCCCTGATGCACCAGGTGGTCGTCGCCGGGCTCGCCGGGCTGCGCGCCGGGACGCACTCCACGAAGACCCGCGGCGAGGTCTCGGGCGGTGGCCGCAAGCCGTGGCGCCAGAAGGGCACCGGCCGTGCGCGTCAGGGCTCGATCCGTTCCCCGCAGTGGGTCGGCGGTGGGGTCGCCCACGGCCCGCAGCCGCGCGACCACGCGATGCGGGTGAACAAGAAGATGAAGAAGGGGGCGCTCCTGGGGGCGCTCACCGACACGGTGCGCAGCGGCAAGATGTCCGTGGTCGACGACCTCGCGTTCGAGGCGCCGAAGACCAAGGACGCCGTCGCGGTCCTGAAGGCGCTCGAGCTCGAGGGCAAGGTCCTCGTGGTCCTGCCCGCCCCGACCGACGACGGGACCGTCGAGCTGTCGTTCCGCAACCTGCCGTACGTGAAGGTCGCCTACGCGGGCGGGCTGGGGGTCTACGACCTCCTGAACGCCGACCGCGTGCTGTTCACCGCCGCGGCCCTCGACGTCCTCGAGGGCAAGGCCGAGGCGGGTGAGGACGCATGAAGTCGCCGCGTGACGTGATCATCCGCCCGGTCGTGTCGGAGAAGTCCTACGCCGGCATCGAGCAGAACAGCTACACGTTCCTGGTCGACAAGCGGGCGAACAAGACCGAGATCAAGGAAGCGGTCCAGACGATCTGGGGCGTCCGCGTCATCTCGGTGAACACGCTGAACCGCCAGGGCAAGGTGAAGCGTCGAGGCTGGACGAAGGGGAAGCGCCCCGACGAGAAGCGGGCGATCGTGACCCTGGCCGACGGCGATTCGATCGAGATCTTCGAGACGGGGAAGTAGGGAAGCGATGGGTGTCCGCAAGTACAAGCCGACGACGCCGGGCCGCCGTGGCGCGAGCGTGTCGACGTTCGAGGAGCTCACGCGCTCGAAGCCCGAGAAGTCGCTCGTCGCGAAGGGCAGGAAGAAGGCCGGCCGCAACGTGCACGGCCGCATCACCACGCGCCACCAGGGCGGCGGCAACAAGCGTCGCTACCGGATCGTGGACTTCCGCCGGAACAAGGACCACGTGCCGGCCAAGGTCGCGCACATCGAGTACGACCCGAACCGCAGCGCCCGGATCGCGCTGCTCCACTACGTCGACGGCGAGAAGCGCTACATCCTCGCGCCCGACGGCGTGAAGCAGGGCGACATGCTGATGTCCGGACCCGACGCCGAGATCCGTCCCGGCAACGCGCTGCCGCTGCGCAACATCCCGGTCGGCACCGTGGTGCACGCGATCGAGATGAAGCCGGGCGCCGGTGCGAAGATGGCCCGCTCGGCGGGCGCCAGCGTCCAGCTGATGGCGAAGGAAGGCGCGAACGCCACCGTGCGCTTGCCCTCGGGCGAGATGCGGATGGTGCCCGCCGCCTGCAAGGCGACGGTCGGCTCGGTCGGCAACGCCGAGCACGAGCTGATCAACATCGGCAAGGCCGGCCGCAACCGGTGGAAGGGCAAGCGCCCGTCCGTCCGCGGCGTCGTGATGAACCCGGTCGACCACCCCCTCGGCGGTGGCGAGGGCAAGTCCTCGGGTGGGCGCCACCCGACCTCGCCGTGGGGCCAGAAGGAAGGCCGGACCCGGAAGAAGAACAAGGCCTCGAACGCGCAGATCGTTCGTCGCCGTGGGAAGGGGCGTGGCTGATGCCTCGGTCCGTCAAGAAGGGACCGTTCGTCGACGAGCACCTCGCTCGCAAGATCGACGACATGAACAAGAAGGGCGAGAAGCGGGTCATCAAGACCTGGTCGCGCCGCAGCACGATCGTGCCGGACATGCTCGGGCACACGATCGCCGTGCACGACGGCCGCAAGCACGTGCCGGTGTTCATCTCCGAGTCGATGGTCGGGCACAAGCTGGGCGAGTTCGCGCCCACGCGGACGTTCCGCTCGCACGCCAAGGACGAGCGGCGGTCGGGGGCGAGGTGAGCATGACCGAAGCGCGCGCCACGATGAAGTACGTGCGGACGTCGCCGATGAAGATGCGCCGTGCCGTGGATCTGATCCGCGGCCAGCACGTCGACGAGGCGGCGAGGATCCTGCGGTTCTCGGGGATCGGTGCCTCGCGTGACGTCGAGAAGCTCCTGAACTCGGCGGTCGCGAACGCGGAGCAGCGCCCCGGCGTGATCCGCGAGAACCTCGTGGTCGCACGCGCGTGGGTCGACGAAGGCCCCACGCTGAAGCGCTTCCGCCCCCGCGCCTACGGGCGCGCCACGCGGGTCCGCAAGCGCACGTCGCACGTGACGCTCGTGGTCGAGACGATGGGAGACGAGGGCTAGTGGGTCAGAAGGTCCACCCGTACGGGTATCGGCTGGGGGTCATCTACCCCTGGAAGAGCAATTGGTACGCCGACCGCGACTACGCCGTCCATCTCCACGAGGACGTCTGGATCCGCAAGCACATCCGCGGACGCCTGACGCGCGCCGGCATCTCCTCGATCGACATCGAACGCAAGGGCGACCAGATCTGGGTGTTCATCCGGACGGCGCGCCCCGGCATCGTGATCGGTCGCAAGGGCGCCGAGGTCGACCGCATGCGCAAGGACATCGAGCGCTACACGAAGAAGCGCGTCGACGTGAAGGTCGAGGACATGAACCAGGCCTCCAGCGAGGTCCGGCCCGAGACCGACGCCACGTTGCTGGCGCAGGGCGTGGCCGAGCAGCTCGCCGGCCGCGTGGCGTTCCGCCGCGCGATGCGCCGTGCCGTCCAGACCGCGATGCGCTCGGGTGCCCTCGGCGTCCGGGTCGCGACGGCCGGGCGTCTCGGTGGTTCGGAGATGGGCCGCCGCGAGTGGTACCGCGAGGGCCGTGTCCCGCTCCACACGCTGCGCGCGAAGGTCGACTACGGCACCGCCGAGGCGAAGACGCCGCAGGGCCGGATCGGCGTGAAGGTCTGGGTCTACCACGGCGACGAGGTGCCCTACCGCGAGCAGGAGGTCCAGCGGGCGAAGGCCCGCGCGACCGCCCGCGCCCGCGGCCCGCGTCCGGAGCGCACCGACCGCCCCGAGCGGTCCCCGCGTCCCGCGCGTCCGTCCGCGGCGGCCCCTGCGCCCGAGGCCGCGGCTCCGGGCACGCCGGCCCCCGAGACGGCCGCCTCCGCCGAGCCCACGGCCCCGCAGGAAGGGGCTGAGACCTGATGTTGGCGCCGAAGCGGGTCAAGCACCGCAAGCAGCACCGCGGCAACATGCGCGGCAAGGCCAAGGGCCACACCGAGATCCAGTACGGCGACTTCGCGATCGTCGCGATGGAGCCGGGGTGGATCACGAACCGGCAGATCGAGGCCAGCCGTGTCGCGATGACCCGTCACATCAAGCGTGGCGGCAAGGTCTGGATCACGATCTTCCCGGACAAGCCGGTCACGAAGAAGCCCGCCGAGACCCGGATGGGCTCGGGGAAGGGCAACCCGGAGGGCTGGGTCGCCGTCGTGCGGCCGGGCCGCGTGATGTTCGAGCTGGCCGGGGTGTCCGAGCCGCTGGCGCGCGAAGCGATGCTGCGCGCCCAGCACAAGCTGCCGATCAAGACGAAGTTCATCAGCCGGGTGGGGGACTGACATGGCGAGCAAGGCTGCCGAGCTGCGGGAGCTCCCCGACGACGACCTCCTCGAGCGGATCGAGGGGGCGAAGGAGGAGCTCTTCAACCTGCGGTTCCAGCTGGCCACCGGCCAGCTCGACAACACCGCGCGGTTGAAGGAGCTGCGGCACGAGGTGGCGCGGATCGCCACCGTGCTTCGCGAGCGCGACATCGAGCGCGAGCTCGACGCGATCGCCGAAGAGCAGGGTGAGGAGGAGCAGTGAGCGAGCAAGCGACCGAGACGACGGCCGCCGAGCGCGGACGCCGCAAGGTCCGTACCGGTGTGGTCGTGTCCGACGCGATGGACAAGACGATCCTCGTCCGGATCGACCGGCAGGTGCGGCACCCGCTGTACGGCAAGACCGTGCGCCGGTCCACGAAGCTCGCCGCGCACGACGAGACGAACGACGCGCACGTGGGCGACACGGTGCGCGTGGTGGAGACCCGGCCGCTGTCGAAGTCGAAGCGCTGGCGCCTGGTCGAGATCGTGGAGAGGGCGAAGTAGCGATGATCCAGCAGGAGAGCCGCTGCAAGGTCGCGGACAACACGGGGGCCAAAGAGGTCCTGTGCATCCGCGTCCTCGGCGGATCGGGCCGCCGGTACGCCGGCGTCGGCGACGTGATCGTCGGTACGGTCAAGGACGCCCTCCCGAACGGTGCCGTGAAGAAGGGCGAGGTCGTCAAGGCCGTGGTCGTGCGCACCTCGAAGGAGCGCCGCCGCCCGGACGGCTCCTACATCCGCTTCGACGACAACGCGGTCGTGCTGCTGACGACCGATGCGAAGAACCCGCGCGGCACCCGCATCTTCGGGCCGGTCGCGCGCGAACTGCGCGAGAAGAGATTCATGAAGATCATCTCGCTCGCTCCGGAGGTGCTCTAGGCATGCCCGGTGTGCACATCAAGAAGGACGACACGGTCCGCGTGATCGCGGGCAAGGACCGCGGCAAGGAAGGCCGCGTGGTGCGCGTGCTGCCCGGCGAGGGACGCGTCATGGTCGACGGCGTCGCGCTCGCGAAGAAGCACCAGCGCACCGCGGGGCGCCGGACCTCGGCCGGGACCCAGCTCCAGCAGGGAGGGATCATCGACGTCGAGATGTTCATCGACATCTCGAACGTCCAGGTCGTCTGCAAGAGCTGCAACCAGCCGACCCGCGTGGGTCACACGACCCTCGAGGACGGGACGAAGATCCGGTCCTGTCGCAAGTGTGAGGCGGAGCTCTAGATGGCTGACGACACCTACACGCCGCGACTGAAGGTGCGCTTCCGCGAGGAGCTCACGGCGTCGCTGAAGGACACGCTGGGCCTGGACAACGTGATGCAGGTCCCTCGGCCCGAGAAGGTCGTCGTGAACATGGGCGTGGGCGACTCCCTGAAGGACGGTCGCCTGCTGGACGCGGCCGTCGAGGACCTCGCGGTCATCACCGGCCAGAAGCCCGTGGTGACGAAGGCCCGCAAGTCGATCGCGGGCTTCAAGCTCCGCGAGGGGATGCCGATCGGCGTCAAGGTCACCCTGCGGGGCGACCGGATGTGGGAGTTCCTCGACCGGCTGATCTCGCTCGCGCTGCCCAGGATCCGCGACTTCCGGGGCCTGGACGCGAACTCGTTCGACGGGAAGGGCAACTACACGTTCGGCGTGACCGAGCAGCTGATCTTCCCCGAGATCGACTACGACAAGGTGCAGAAGGTGCGCGGGATGGACATCACGATCGTGACGACCGCGCACGACGACGACGAAGGACGTGCGCTGCTGCTGGCCCTGGGCTTCCCGCTCGCGGTGGAGCAGGCGGCGGCGAGCTGAGAGGACACGCATGGCGAAGAAGGCCCTGATCAACAAGCAGCAGGCGAAGCCGAAGTACCGGGTCCGCTCCTACACGCGGTGCCAGCGGTGCGGCCGGCCGCGTGCCGTGTTCAAGAAGTTCATGCTCTGCCGGGTCTGCTTCCGCGAACTCGCGCACCTCGGTGAGCTTCCGGGGGTGACGAAGGCATCATGGTGAGCACATCCGGCACGTCGGCCGCGCCGAGCGCGGCACGCACGAAGAAGTTCTCCTCGAACGTCTCGGACCCCGTCGCGGACCTGCTGACGCGGATCCGCAACGCGAACCTGGCGCAGAAGGACGAGACGCTCGCCCCGGTGTCGAAGATGTCCAGGGCGGTCCTCGACATCCTGGTCGCCGAGGGCTACCTCGAGGGGTACGACCAGGAGGGCGAGGGGGTGCACCAGCTGTTCCGGGTGCGCCTGAAGTACGGACACAAGCGCGCCCGCGTGATCTCGGGGCTGCGCCGCGTGTCGAAGCCGGGTCGCCGCGTCTACAAGGGCCGCGGCGAGCTGCCCCGCGTGATGGGCGGTCTCGGCATCGCGATCGTGTCCACCTCGCAGGGCGTGATGACGGACAAGGACGCCTCCCGCAAGGGGATCGGCGGCGAGATCTTGGCCTACGTGTGGTGAGGATATGAGTCGGATCGGGAAGCAGCCCATCAGCCTGCCGAGCGGCGTCGAGGTCTCGGTCGGCGACGACAACGTCGTCACGGTGAAGGGTCCCCGCGGGACCCTGACCCAGTCGATGCACGCCAACATGCGCATCGTCACCGGAGACGGGGAGGTCCGCGTCGAGCGTCCCGACGACCAGGGGTTCAACCGCGGCCTGCACGGGCTCACGCGGACCCTGATCGCCAACATGATCGTGGGGGTCACGCAGGGCTTCGAGAAGCGCCTCTCGATCGTCGGCGTCGGGTACCGCGCCGCGATGAAGGGCAAGGACATCGAGGTCCAGGTGGGGTACTCGCACCCGGTCCTCGTGCCCCAGCCCGAGGGGATCGAGTTCGAGGTGCCGGCGCCCACGTCGATCGTGGTGCGCGGCAACGACAAGGCCCAGGTCGGCGAGGTCGCCGCGAACATCCGCAAGATCCGCAAGCCCGAGCCGTACAAGGGCAAGGGGATCCGCTACGAGGACGAGGTCGTCCGCAAGAAGGCGGGCAAGGCCGCGAAGGGTGCTGCCTAGACATGGATGCGAAGACGAAACGTGCCGCACGCCTGCGTCGTCACGCGCGCGTGCGCAAGACGATCCGAGGCGAGGCGGCGCGCCCGCGCCTGGCCGTGTACCGCTCGAACCGGCACATCTACGCGCAGCTGATCGACGACCGCCAGGCGGTCACGGTCGCGGCGGCCTCCGACGGGGAGGTCTCGGGCGACGACCCGATCGCGCGCGCGAAGGCGGTCGGCGAGCTGATCGCCAGCCGCGCGAAGGACGCCGGGATCGAGCAGGCGGTGTTCGACCGTGGCGGGTTCCAGTACCACGGGCGGGTTGCCGCGGTGGCCGAAGGTGCGCGTGAGGGAGGTCTCCAGATCTGATGCGACGGTACGACGCGAGGAGCGAAGAGAAGAGCCCGTTCGAGGAGCGGGTGATCTCGATCAACCGGGTGGCCAAGGTCGTGAAGGGTGGCCGCCGGTTCTCGTTCGCTGCGCTGGTCGTCGTGGGCGACGGTGCGGGCCGCGTCGGCGTCGGCTACGGCAAGGCGAAGGAGGTGCCGGCCGCGATCGCCAAGGGCGTCGAGGAGGCCCGGCGCACCATGTTCGAGGTGCCGATGATGGGCACCACGATCCCGCACGAGATCGTCGGCGAGGCCGGCGCGGGGGTCGTCCTGCTGAAGCCCGCCGCGCCGGGGACCGGCGTGATCGCGGGCGGTCCGGTGCGCGCCCTGGTGGAGTGCGCCGGCATCAAGGACATCCTGTCGAAGTCGATGGGCTCCTCGAACCAGATCAACATCGTGAAGGCGGCGGTCGCCGGCCTCCAGGGCCTGCGCACCCCCGCCGACGTGGCGAGGGCTCGTGGCCGCGAGGTCCACGAGGTCGCGCCCAAGCCGATGCTCGAGGCCGTCGCGGCCGCCGAGGAGCGCATGAACGCCGCGCGCGCCGAGGCGCTGCGCGAGCAGTACGGCATGAGCGAGGACAAGCCCGCGCCCGCGAGGGGTGGCCGCCGATGACGCAGCTGAAGGTCACGCAGGTCCGCAGCGCGATCGGGCGCCCGCAGGACCAGAAGGACACGGTCCGGCGTCTCGGGATCCACCGGCTGCACCAGTCGGTGGTGAAGGACGACCGCCCCGATATCCGTGGGATGATCGCGAAGGTCCGCCACCTGGTGACCGTCGAGGAGATCGCCGAGGAGAAGCCGAAGCGGCGCTCCACGAAGACGAAGGAAGCCGAAGGGGAGAGCGCATGAAGCTCCATCACCTCCGTCCGGCCGAGGGCGCGAAGACCGCCAAGAAGCGCGTCGGTCGTGGTCGCGCCGGCGTCCGCGGCAAGACCGCGGGACGCGGTACGAAGGGCACCGGCGCGCGCAAGAACGTGCCGGCCTACTTCGCCGGCGGTCAGATGCCGATCCAGCGGCAGGTGCCGAAGCTCAAGGGCTTCTCGAACCCGAACCGGGTCGAGTACTCGCCCGTGAACGTCGAGCTGCTCCAGGCGCACTTCGACGGTGAGGTCACGCCCGAGGCCCTGTACGCGCACGGCCTGGCCCACAAGGGGTCCAAGGTCAAGGTGCTCGGCCGCGGCGAGATCGACAAGGCGCTGGTCGTGAAGGCGCACGCGTTCTCAGAGACCGCGAAAGCGAAGATCGAAGCAGCCGGCGGCCGTGCCGAGCTGATCGGCTGAGTCGAAGTACCCTAGAGCGACCGTGCTGAGAGCGTTCCTCAACTCGTTCCGGGTTCCGGATCTCCGCAATAAGATCCTCTTCACGCTGTTCATCATCGCCGTGTACCGGTTCGGCTCGCACGTGCCGGTGCCGGTGGTCGACGTCAGCGTCCTGCAGGATCAGTCGCAGGCCGGGTTCCTCGCGTTCATCAACCTGTTCTCGGGCGGGGCGCTGACACGGTTCTCGGTGTTCTCGCTGGGGATCATGCCGTACATCACCAGCTCGATCATCATGCAGCTGCTGACGGTCGTGATCCCGAAGCTCCAGCAGTGGCAGGAGCAGGGCGAGGGCGGCACGAAGAAGATCAACCAGTGGACGCGCTACGTGACCGTCGTGCTCGCGCTGCTGCAGTCCACCGGCCTCGTGTTCCTGTTCAACAACCCGTCCGCGGTGGGGCTGCAGACCAGCATCTTCCCCGATGGGACCTTCACCGTTCCGAACGTCCTGCTGATCGTCCTGGTGATGACCGCCGGGACCGCGCTGATCATGTGGCTCGGCGAGCTGATCACCCAGCGCGGCGTGGGCAACGGGATGTCGATCCTGATCTTCACCAGCGTGATCTCGACGCTGCCGTTCGAGGGGAACGCGATCCTGCAGGCCGGCGGCACGTTCAAGTTCGTGGCGATCATCGCGATCGGCATCGGCATCATCGTGGCGGTCGTGTTCATGGACCAGGGGCAGCGTCGCGTCCCGGTCCAGTACGCGAAACGCGTCGTCGGCCGAAAGATGATGGGCGGGACCAGCACGTACCTGCCGCTGAAGGTGAACCAGGCCGGTGTGATCCCGATCATCTTCGCGACGTCGGTGATGTACTTCCCGGTGCTGATCGCGAGCGTCTACCAAGGGCAGTGGTTCCAGAACCTCGTGAACAACTACCTCAACCGCCCGGACAGCATCGTCTACATGGCGATCCTGGCGTCGCTGATCGTGTTCTTCGCGTACTTCTACACCGCGATCCAGTTCGATCCGACCCGCACGGCCGACAACCTGCGTAAGCAGGGCGGCTTCATCCCGGGGATCCGCCCCGGTCCGCCCACGGCCGACTACCTGAACGACATCCTCGTGCGCATCACGCTGCCCGGGTCGCTGTTCCTGGCGACGATCGCGCTGATCCCGACCGTCGTGCTCGCCGTGTGGAACCTGCAGCAGTTCCCGTTCGGCGGCACGTCGATCCTCATCGCCGTGGGCGTGGCCCTCGAGACGATGAAGCAGATCGAGTCGCAGCTGATGATGCGTCACTACGAGGGTTTCCTGCGGTAGGCGGAGGAGGGCGAGCGTGCGCTTCGTCTTCCTCGGTCTCCCCGGTGCAGGCAAGGGCACGCAGGCCCGCGTCTTGTCTCACCACCTCGACATCCCGGCGATCTCGACCGGCGACATCTTGCGCCAGCACGTGCAGGACGGCACGCCGCTCGGGATCGAGGCGCGGACCTTCATGGACCGCGGCGAGTACGTGCCGGACGTCACGGTGATCCGGATGGTCCAGGAGCGGCTCCACGAGCCGGATGCGTCGAAGGGGTTCATCCTCGACGGGTTCCCGCGCACGGTCGCGCAGGCGCAAGCGCTCGAGGACGTCCTGGCCGACGCCCAGACGCCGCTCGACGCGGTCGTGAAGTTCACGATCTCGGACCCGATCGCGATCCGCAGGATCACCGGACGGTTCACCTGCCCGGTCTGCAAGCGCACCTACCACGCCGAGTGGCACCCACCGAAGGTCGAGGGTGTGTGCGACGCGGACGGCGCGCGGCTGGAGAAGCGCAGCGACGAGGACGAGCTGACCGTCAAGCGGCGCCTCGCCACCTATCGGCAGCAGACCGAGCCCCTCGAGACCTACTACTGGGAGCGCGGGTTGCTGCGCGAGGTCGACGCCGAGGCGACGCCCGCCGCCGTGAGCGAGCGGATGCTCGAGGCGATCGCCGACGTCTCGTGAGCGGGGAGCCGATGCCGTGATCGTCCGCAAATCACCCGAAGAGCTCGAGAAGATGCGCCGCGCCGGCCGCATCGTGGCCGGCACGATCGAGCGGGTCCTCGACGCGGTCGCGTCGGGGAAGACCACGCTGGACCTCGACGCCGTCGCCGAGGCGTACATCCGTGAGCAGGGAGCGACGCCGTCGTTCAAGGGCTACCGCGGGTTCCCCGCGACGATCTGCGCCTCCGTGAACGAGGAGATCGTGCACGGGATCCCCGCGCGGACGCGGACCCTCCGCGACGGGGACCTGGTCTCGCTCGACTTCGGGGCGATCTGGGAGGGCTTCCACGCCGACTCGGCGGTCACGGTCTTCGTCGGCGGGCGCGCGCCGAGCGACGCGGCCGAGGCGCTCGTGCGCACGACCGAGGAGGCCCTCGCGATCGCGATCGCGACGATCGGGCCGGGAGCGAGGCTCTCCGACATCGGTCACGCGATCGAGACCCACGCGGACGCCGCCGGGGTCGGGGTCGTCCGCGAGTACGGCGGCCACGGCATCGGGCGCAAGCTCCACGAAGACCCGTTCATCCAGAACTGGGGGCCGCCCGGGCGGGGTCCCGAGATGCGTCCCGGCTGGGTGATCGCCGTCGAGCCGATGCTGAACCTCGGGGGCGACGAGACCCGCGTGATGGCCGACGGGTGGACCGTCGTGACCGCGGACGGGTCGCTGTCGGCGCACTTCGAGCACACGATCGCCGTGACCGACGACGGCCACGAGGTGCTCACCGCACGGGGTTGACGCGGACCTATCCGAAGGGCTCGCGGGTCCGCCGCCGCAGCAGCCCCAGCAGCGGGACCCCCAGCAGCACGGCTGCGGCCGGCACGGTGACCGGCGACTCGAGCGCCTCCATCGCGGCCGCGGCGGGACTCAGCTCGTCGGGCGGCTCCGGGATCGCCGGCAACGACGGGGGTGGGACCTCGTCCCACCACGGCGGCGGGCCGCCGCCGGATGCGGGGGAGGCGACCGGCGCCGGCTCTTCGGGCTCCGGCCGGGGGGCCGGCGGGTTCGGCAGGCGCCGCTCGGCCGTCTCGAGCCAGCCGATCAGTCGGTCCATCGGGTCGACCGAGACGCCGGACGAGGTCACGTACGAGAAGTGGACGTGCGGGACGCTCGCGTTGCCGGTGGCCCCGCAGGAACCGATCACGTCACCGACGTCGACGCGCGCGCCCTGGGGGAGCTCCTCGGGGCGGGCGCTCAGGTGGGCGTAGTAGTAGAAGCCGCCGCCGGGAAGGTCCAGGTACGCGGCCAGGCCGCCGAGGGTGTTCGTCGACCAGGTGACGGTGCCGGGCTCGGTGGCCAGGACGGGAGCGCCGTACGTGCACAGCACGTCCTGCCCCTTGTGCGGCCGCGGGCCGGCGACCAGCCGAAGCGCGCCCCACGAGTCCGACCACGTCGCCGGGCCCATCACGATGAACGGGGCGTAGACCTGGCGTCGGATCCGGCCCTCGCCCCAGCCGCGCTCGCGCATCCGCTCGGCGAACCGGTCGAGGTGGGAGGTTTCGTAGGTGCCGGGGGTCGGCGTCCAGTCGCGCCAGCGCCGCAGCGGGTCGTCGCGGTCCGCCTGCCGCGCCTCCTCGGAGGAGCCGTCGTCGCCGCCCGCGTCGCCCGCTCTCGTCGGGTCCGGGGCGGGGGGCGGCGGCGGGTCCACGGTGGGGATCGGCTCGACCGTCGCGGGGACCTCTGCGGGGGGCGGCGGTGCGTCGAGCGGTGGCAGTTCGACCGTCTGGGCCCACGCCGATCCCATCCACAGGGGGAACGCGGTGACCAGCGCGATCAGGACCGTCATGGCCCCGAGCGCCCGGCCCGTGCGGCGGCGGCGGACGGGGGTTCGCACGTCATCACCGTAAGCGCATCGCCTTAGGGTGGAACGGGGCCGAACGGCCCTGGGAAACGGCCCCGGACGGGCCTTCGGATGGCACCGCCAAGGGGTGGGATCGCGGGCTCTTGGACGGGCCTGTGGACGGTGCCGCGCGGGTACCCCTATACTGGCCGTCCGCCCGACCGGAGGTGTGTTCCGCACGCGTTCCGGGTCGGGTACCCCGTACGGAAGAGGACCCCCGGAGCGTGGCCAAGGACGACGTCATCGAGGTGGAGGGGACGGTCATCGAGCCCCTTCCCAACGCCATGTTCAGGGTCGAACTCGAGAACGGGCACAAGGTGCTCGCCCATATCTCCGGCAAGATGCGGATGCACTACATCCGGATCCTGCCCGGCGATCGGGTGCGCGTGGAGCTGTCGCCGTACGACCTCACGCGGGGTCGTGTGGTGTACCGGTACAGGTGAGGTCTGAGGTCGACATGAAGGTCCGTCCGTCCGTGAAGAAGATGTGCGACCGGTGTCGCGTGATCCGCCGGCGCGGCCGGATCCTCGTGATCTGCTCGAACCCCCGCCACAAGCAGCGGCAGGGCTGAGGAGGGAACTGGAATGGCACGTATCGCCGGAGTCGACCTCCCCCGCGACAAGCGGATCGATATCGCCCTGCGCTACATCTACGGGGTCGGTCCCACCCGCGCCTACGAGATCGTCGAGGGCGCCGGGATCGAGGGTGGCACGAAGGTCCGCGACATGTCCGAGGACGAGGTCGCCAAGGTCCGCGCCTACATCGACCAGAACTACAAGGTCGAGGGTGACCTCCGCCGCGAGGTCGCGCAGGACATCAAGCGCAAGATCGAGATCGGTTGCTACCAGGGCATCCGCCACCGGCGGTCGCTCCCGGTCCGCGGTCAGCGCACCCACACGAACGCGCGCACCCGCAAGGGACCGAAGAAGACGATCGCCGGCAAGAAGAAGGTCAAGAAGAAGTAGGGATAGGGAGCCCACCACATGGCGAAGCCCAAGGCCAAGAAGACGAAGCGTCGCGAGAAGAAGAACGTCCTGCACGGGCAGGCGCACATCAAGTCGACGTTCAACAACACGATCGTGACGATCACCGACCTGCAGGGCAACACCCTGTCGTGGGCCAGCGCCGGCAACGTGGGCTTCAAGGGCTCCCGCAAGTCCACGCCCTTCGCCGCGCAGCTCGCCGCCGAGAAGGCCGCGCGCGGCGCGCAGGAGCACGGGCTGCAGAAGGTCGATGTCTACGTGAAGGGCCCCGGGTCCGGCCGCGAGACCGCGATCCGCTCGCTGGCCGCCGCCGGTCTCGAGATCTCGGGCATCCAAGACGTCACGCCGGTCCCGCACAACGGGTGCCGGCCGCGCAAGCGCCGCCGCGTCTAGCACGCGCGCGGACGACCCGGCCGCGGAGCGTGCGCCGGGCAGCCGACGCGGGGTAGGAGTGGCTGATCCCCCGCCGAAGGAGGAACCGCCTTGTTCATCGTCGAGAGACCGCAGATCAGCGAGGACGTCATCTCGCCGACCCGGTCGAAGTTCAGCATCGAGCCGCTGGAGCCGGGCTTCGGCTACACGGTCGGCAACTCGCTGCGGCGCACGCTGCTGTCGTCGATCCCGGGAGCCGCGATCTCCTCGGTGCGCATCGACGGCGTGCTCCACGAGTTCGCGACCGTGCCGAAGGTCGTCGAGGACGTCACCGACATCATCTTGAACCTCAAGGAACTGGTGGTCCGCTCCGAGCTCGACGAGCCGACCACGATCTACCTGAAGGCCAAGGGCCCGGCCGAGGTCACCGCCGGTGACGTCGCGCCGCCCGCCGGTATCGAGATCCTCAACCCGGACCTGCACATCGCCAGCATCGGCAAGGGCGGGGCGCTCGAGATGGAGATGACCGTCGAGCGCGGCATCGGCTACCGGATGGCCGACAAGAACAAGAAGCCGCGCGACCCGATCGGCGTGATCCCGGTCGACTCGATCTTCTCGCCGGTCCGCAAGGTGTCGTACGCGGTCGAGAACACCCGAGTCGGACAGATGACCGACCGCGACCGGCTGATCCTCGACGTCGAGACCGACGGTTCGGTCAGCCCGCGAGAGGCGCTCGCGTCTGCCGGCGGCACGTTGCTCGAGCTCGTCCACCTGATCTCCGAACTCGCCGAGGCGGCGAGCGTCTCGGTCGGGCCGGCCGAGGACGAGGAGCTGCCGACCGACTACCAGATCACGATCGAGGAGCTGAACCTGTCGGTGCGCTCCTACAACTGCCTGAAGCGCGAGGGGATCAACGCCGTCGGCGACCTCGTGCAGAAGTCGGAGTCCGAGCTGATGGACATCCGCAACTTCGGTCAGAAGTCGATCGACGAGGTCAAGGCCAAGCTCGAGGAGCTCGGGCTGGGCCTGCGGGAGGAGTGAGGCGAGGGTGCCCAAGCCCAAGAAAGGCCCACGTCTGGGGTCCGGCCCCGCGCACCAGCGTCTGATGCTGTCGACGCTCGCGAAGCAGCTGTTCGTGCACGAGGCGATCGACACGACCGAGGCGAAGGCCAAGATGCTCCGCCCCTACGCCGAGCAGATCATCACGAAGGCGAAGAAGGGTGACCTGGCATCGCGCCGCGAGGTCCTCAAGGACATCCCGGACCGCGACGTCGTCGCGCGGCTGTTCCACGAGATCGCTCCGCGCTTCGAGGATCGCCAGGGCGGCTATACGCGCATCCTGAAGCTCGGCCCTCGTAAGGGGGACGGCGCGCCGATGGCGCGGATCGAGCTCGTCGAGCGCGGCGTCTAGCGACGCGCGACCGACCGTGTCGGAAGCCCCGGGGGGTTACCCCGGGGCTTTCGCCTATCCTGCGGCCCGTGACCCGGACGATCCGGCTCGACCTCGCCTACGACGGGACGGGGTTCCGCGGGTGGGCGCGGCAGCGCGACCGCGAGACCCGCACGATCGAGGGCGAGCTCACCGCGCTGGTGTCGTCGGTGCTCCGCGAGGAGGTACGGCTCTCGGTGGCCGGTCGGACCGACGCCGGCGTGCACGCTCGGGGCCAGGTGTGCTCGCTCACCACCGACGCGAGCGTGGCGCCCGCCAGCATCCAGGCCTTCGTGAACGGACGTCTCGCTCCGGAGCTGGTCGTGACGCGAGCGACCGACGCCCCGGAGGGGTTCGACGCGCGGTTCTCCGCCTCGGCGCGCGCCTACCGCTACGTCGTGGACACGCGTGCGATCCCCGATCCCTTCACGGCACGGTACGTATGGCACCGCCCGGGAGCGCTCTCGGTCCCCGCGATGCGGGCCGCTGCTCGGCACCTGGTGGGGGAGCACGACTTCACGTCGTTCTGCCGGCACCCCGGGTCGGGCCGGTCGACGGTTCGCGAGCTGCGACGGCTCACCGTCCGGCGCGACGGGGGTCTGATCGTGATCGGCGCCGAGGCGAACGCGTTCCTCCACCAGATGGTGCGGTCCCTCGTCGCGACGCTCGTGCGGGTGGGCGAGGGGAAGCTCGATGCGCTCGAGGTCTCGCGCATCCTCGCCGCACGGGATCGATCGGGGACCCCTTCGATCGCCCCGCCCCAGGGACTCATCCTGGAACGGGTGACCTACGGGCGTCGGGTCAGGTGACCGTGAAGGCCGCGCGCATCCCTTCTTGGTAGTGCGACTCGTTCTCGCCGTCCTCGATCTCGACGATGTTGCAGATCAGGACGTACGCGCCGGCGTCGAGATCGTAGGCGGCGGACCGCGTCTCGCCGACCGGGAACTCCTCGATCTCGCCGATCACCTCGATACCGTCACCGTCTTCGAGCACCGCTCCGTCGTCGCCCGTCGGCAGGTCCGTGACCGCGAGATCGGTCTTGATCACGACGAGTTCGTGCGGATCGTTCGGACCGTCGTTCGTGGCGTCGAAGGTGATCTCCCCCGCGCTCACGCTGCTCGTCGACGGGCTCACCGCGAACTCCTGGAGCCCGACGTCGACCGTGGTGCCATCGTCGCCGCCGCACGCGGGCAGGAAGACCGCGATCGCGAAGACGACGGGTAGGACGGAGGTGCGCTTCATGCTGGACCCCCCTCGAGTCGGTCCGTGGATAGTGCGCCCCCCGAGAGGTCCGGCGCAACCCCACGTGCTCCGGGACGCGGTCAGCCTTCGAAGAGCGACGCGGGCACGTGGAGCCATCCGATGCTCGCGACGATCGCCAGGTCGATCGCGATCCCGATCGAGAGCCACGGATGGAAGAACAGCAGCATCAGCACGAGCGAGACACCGGACGCGATCAGCGCCGCGGGCTCCCAGATCGAGGCGTCCACCAGGAGCGCCACCCCCGCGACCACGAACGCCGCGGCCGTGACGACGGCGAACCCCCTGGCGACGGTCTTCGCGGCACCGGGCGTGAGGCCGAGGACCCTCGCGATCCACCGCGTCTCCGGCACGAAGGGGTACGTGGCGTCGTCCTGCGGCTTCGGCGCGAAGTACATCAGGTGCACGAGCCCGTGCGCGACCAGGAACAGCGCGACCGCGACGCGGATCACGATCGCATCCGAGGAGCCTTCACCACGGACATCCCCTCCTCCCCGAGCCCGCGCGAGGTGTCGATCACGCACGCGGACCAGATCGAAGCGTACCCGGCCGGGACCGTGACACACCACGCCGGTAGGGTGAGCGCCGTGAGCGATCCGACGCCGGCCGACGCGCTCGGCCACCTCCGGCAGATGCTCGGACCGGGCGCCGGCTTCCGGCCCGGACAGCTCGAGGCGATCGAGGCCGTCGCGGGCGACCGGGGCCGCGTCCTGCTCGTGCAGCGCACCGGCTGGGGGAAGTCCGCCGTCTACTTCATCGCGACGAAGCTGCTGCGCGAGCGGGGTGCCGGTCCGACCCTGCTCGTGTCGCCCCTGCTGGCGCTGATGCGCAACCAGATCGAGATGGCGACGCGCCTCGGCGTGCGCGCCGAGACGATCAACAGCACGAACCCCGACGAGTTCGAGCCGATCGTGCAGCGCCTCGTCGACGACCGGATCGACCTGCTCCTCGTGTCACCGGAGCGGTTCGCGAACGCCCGGTTCCGCGACCAGATGCTCTCGGTGATCGCCCGCACGGTCGGGCTGCTGGTCGTCGACGAGGCGCACTGCATCAGCGACTGGGGGCACGACTTCCGCCCCGACTACCGTCGCATCGTGCGCGTGCTCGAGGCACTGCCGAGCGACGTCCCGGTGCTGTGCACCACCGCCACCGCGAACGACCGCGTGATCGCCGACATCACCGAGCAGCTGGGCGACGAGCTGCGGACCTCCCGCGGCACGCTCGACCGCGAGAGCCTCGCGCTCGCCGTCGCCGAGGTGCCGAGCCAGGCCGAGCGGATGGCGTGGCTCGCGCAGACCCTCCCGGACCTCGAGGGTTCGGGGATCGTCTACGTGCTCACGATCGCCGACGGCGAGCGGGTCGCCGCGTTCCTGCGTCGGCGGGGGATCGAGGCCGAGGCCTACAGCGGCGCGACCGACCATGACGACCGCGTCCGCCTGGAGCAGGCCCTGCTCGCGAACGAGCTGAAGGCGCTCGTCGCGACCTCGGCGCTCGGGATGGGCTTCGACAAGCCGGATCTGGGCTTCGTGATCCACTTCCAGTCACCGGGGTCGCCGATCGCCTACTACCAGCAGGTCGGGCGTGCGGGGCGGGCGCTCGACCATGCGCCGGTGGTCCTGCTGTGCGGCGTCGAGGACCGGGAGATCCAGGACTACTTCATCGAGACGGCGTTCCCGCCCAAGGCGCAGGCCGAGGAGATCGTGTCGCTCCTCGCGTCGGCGCCCGCCCCGATGTCGCTCAACGAGTTGATGGCGGCGGTGAACGTCCGGCGCGCGCGGCTGGAGTCGATGCTCAAGGTGCTCGAGGTCGACGGCGGTGTCGCGCGCGAGCGCGGCGGCTACGTGGGCACCGCCGAGGGGTGGCAGTACCCGACCGAGCGCGTCGAGCACATCACCGCGCTCCGCCGCCACGAGCAAGCCGCGATGCGCGCCTACGCGCGGCACGAGGGCTGCCTGATGGAGTTCCTCCGCCGCGAGCTGGACGACCCCGGCGCCGAGCCGTGCGGCCGGTGCATGAACTGTTCGGGGACGCCGCTGAAGGTAGAGGTCGACGAGCCGCTGCGGGTGGCCGCCCGCGAACACCTCCGCGGGTTCGACCTGTTCGTCGAGCCACGCAAGCAGTGGCCCTCGGGGATGGGTCCGGCGATGCCGAAGGGGCGGATCGCGACCGAGGAGCGCGCCGAGGTCGGTCGTGCCCTCGCGGTCGTCGGCGACGGGGGTTGGGGGCGGCTCGTGGCGTCCGGTCGCGGCGAGGACGAGCGCTTCGCCGACGACCTGGTGGCCGCCTCGGCGGCGCTGATCCGCGATCGCTGGCGGCCCGACCCGGCGCCCACCTGGGTGACGTGCGTGCCCTCGATGACGCATCCGGACCTGGTGCCGGACCTCGCACGCCGGCTCGCGGAGACGCTCGGGTTGCCCCTGCACGAGGCCGTACGCAAGGTCGGCGAGAACCAGCCGCAGGCCGCCATGCACAACAGCGCGCAACAGGTGCGCAACGTCTGGGATGCGTTCGAGGTGAGCGACGTCCCCGACGGCCCGGTCCTGCTCGTCGACGACCTTGCCGACTCGAAGTGGACGCTCACGGTGGTCGCCCGCGCGCTCCGTGTGGCAGGCAGCGGGCCGGTGCATCCGTTCGTGCTCGCCACGGCGATCGCCGGCTGAGCGCCGATCCAGCGATCCGGCATGCCATCGACCGGGACACCTCGAAGAGGTGAGATATCGACATCTATCGATCTGTCTGCTAACTTGTCCTCCATCGATAGATATCGATGGACCGAGTCGACACGGAAGGGGAGGCCCCCGATGGCACGGGACACCTGGAAGATCTGGAAGCGAGCGGAGATCCGGCTCGGCGCCGCGTGCGACGCGTCCTGCCGCCTCGACGAGCGCACGACGGTCGACCGAACGACGGCGACGATCCTCACCACGAGGGTCCGATGACCCGCCGGACGCTCATGGTCCTGGAGCCCGACTCGGCGGCGGCCTGCTGCGCGCCGCTCGCCGCCCCGGGTCTCACCGACGCCGAGGCCGAGGCGACGGCGCGGTTGTTCAAGGCGCTGTCCGACCCCGCGCGGGTCAAGATCGTGAACCTGCTCGCCACGACCGGCGAGCCGGCGTGTGGATGCGACCTGGAAGAGCCGCTCGGTCTGTCGCAGCCCACGGTGAGCTTCCACCTCAAGAAGCTCGCCGACGCCGGGTTGCTCGACCGCGAGAAGCGAGGGGTCTGGGTGTACTGGTCGCTGAACCGCGAGGCCGCGCGTCGCGTGGAGGACGTCATGAGGCTGGAACGGAAGGAGATCCGATGAGCGAGCTGCAGGAGCAGGTGCGGGAGCGGTACGCGCAGGCGGCGATCGCTGTCCGTGAGGGCGCGGCGTCGAGCTGTTGCGACCCGGGGTGCTGCGACCCGCGGGCCGATGCGCTCGACATCGGGTCCGACGTCTTCGGCGCGAACCTCTACGCGGGCGACGACCTGGCCGGCCTGCCCCAGGAGGCGGTGCTCGCGAGCCTGGGGTGCGGCAACCCGTTCGCGGTGGCGGAGCTCCGGGAGGGGGAGACGGTGCTGGACCTCGGCTCCGGTGGTGGGATCGACGTCTTGTTGTCGGCGAAGCGGGTCGGGAACAGCGGGTTCGCCTACGGGCTCGACATGACCGACGAGATGCTGGAGCTCGCCCGGGCGAACCAGGCGAAGACGGGCGCGACGAACGTGGAGTTCCTGAAGGGCGAGATCGAGGCCGTTCCGCTGCCGGACTCGAGCGTCGACGTCGTGATCTCGAACTGCGTGATCAACCTGTCGACCGACAAGCCTCGGGTCTTCGCCGAGGTGGCCCGCGTGCTGCGCCCGGGCGGCCGGGTGGGCGTGTCCGACGTGGTGGCCTCCGACGACCTGTCGCCGAACGAGCGCGCCGAACGCGGCTCGCACGTCGGGTGCATCGCGGGCGCCCTGTCGTTCTCGGAGTACCGCGCCGGGCTCGAGGCCGCGGGGCTCGTCGAGGTCGAGGTGGAGCCGACCCACGAGGTCGCCGACCGGATGTTCGGGGCGGTGATCCGCGCCCGGAAGCCGGTCTGAGCTTTGACGGTCGGACGACCCCGCGCGTATCCTGATGCGTCGGCCCGAGCGGGCCGACGCATCCACGTATGAAGACCTACTCGCCCAAGCCTGAGCACATCGAGCACCGCTGGTACGTCGTCGACGCCAGCGGCCAGGTGCTGGGCCGCCTCGCCAGCGAGGTGGCCACGCTGCTGCGCGGCAAGCACAAGCCGATGTACGCGCCGCACATGGACACGGGCGACCACGTGATCATCATCAACGCCGACAAGGTCGAGCTGACCGGCAACAAGGCCACCCAGAAGGTCGCGTACCGGCACTCGGGCTATCCGGGCGGCATCAAGGGCGTCCGCTACGACGAGCTCCTCGCCGAGCGCCCCGTCGCGGCCGTGCAGAAGGCCGTCAGGGGCATGCTGCCGAAGAACCGTCTCGGCCGGCAGATGATCAAGAAGCTGCACGTCGTGCCCGGTCCCGAGCATCCCCACCAGGCGCAGAAGCCGGTGGAGCTCGCAGTGGGGGAGCGCCCGGCGTGGGATGGCCTTCCGACGCCCGCACCGAAGTCGGCGCCCGCACCGAAGTCGGCGCCCGCCGCGAAGGCGGCTCCGGTCGTCGAGGAGGAGGCGCCGAAGGAGGCGCCCGCCGAGAAGCCCGCCAAGAAGAAGGCTCCCGCCAAGAAGGCGGCGGCCAAGGAAGCGCCCGTCGCGGACGAGCAGGCGGCTGAGACCGCCGAGGCCCCCGCGACCGACGCCGAGACCGACACCACCGAGGAGTGACACGCACCGTGGCCGTGACCCCAGCGAAGCTCACCACCGGACGCCGCAAGGAGGCGGTGGCTCGCGTTCGCCTGATCCCCGGCAGCGGTGGGTTCGTCGTGAACGGTCGTCCTCTCGATGAGTACTTCCCGACCCGGGTCCACCGCATGGTGGCGAAGGCACCGCTCACGCTGATCGACCGCGAGAAGGACTACGACATCGCGGTCACGATCCGCGGTGGCGGCGTGGCCGGCCAGGCCGGCGCCGTGCGACTCGGCGTCGCCCGCGCGCTGATCGACCTCGACCCTGAGCTCCGCGCTCAGATGAAGGCCGAGGGCTACCTCATGCGCGACGCGCGTGAGAAGGAGCGGCGCAAGTACGGCCTCAAGAAGGCCCGCAAGGCGCCCCAGTACTCCAAGCGCTGACCTCAGTCCCGCTCGGCGGGAACCTCGGCTCCGTCCACGTCGATCTCGACGTCCGCGTCTTCCTCGAGGGCGTACGCGCCCGACGCGACCGCATCGAGGACCGCTCGAGCCCGCGCGTCGTCATCGCCGTCGACGAACAGGTACACGGGGCCGGCCCGGTACGGGCCTTCGCCTTCGCCCTTCAAGACCACGGCGATGTCCTCCGCCTCCAACCGGGCGCGGAGCAGTTCGCCCTCGATCGCGTCGCCCCCGGACCACACCCGCACGAGATCAGCCATACGGGCATCGTGCCACACCGCCTCCGATACGGGGGCGCACCTCGTTCATCTGAGGTTCACCTTCGGGTGCCAGACTCCGCGCGACCCGGCGACGGAAGGGGTGAGGGATGACCACCGGAGCGACGCTCCCGATCGACGTCCGCGCGCAGATCGTCGCGCAGGTCGCGAAGCTGTCCGGGGAGTTCGAGGGCATCTTCGGCAAGGAGACGATCCAGCGGTTCGTCGACGAGTCGCTCGAGCGGTGGCCCGATGCCACGGTCACGTCGCACCTGCCGCTGCTCGCGTACCGTTTCGCCCGTGAACGGCTGCGCGCCTACGGCATCGCGGAAGGGAAGATCGTGAAGGAGACACCCGAGGTCCTGTTCGTGTGCGTCCACAACGCGGGGCGCAGCCAGATGGCGGCCGGACTGCTCGCGAAGCACGCGGCGGGCCGCGTCGCGGTCCGTTCGGCGGGCAGCGCTCCGGCCGAGTCGATCAACCCTGCGGTCGCCGAGGCGATGGGCGAGGTCGGGGTCGACCTCTCGCAGGAGTTCCCGAAGCCGCTCACCGACGAGTTCGTCCGGGCCTCCGACGTGGTGATCACGATGGGGTGCGGCGATGCCTGCCCCGTGTTCCCGGGGAAGACCTACCTGGACTGGGAGCTCGACGACCCCGCCGGGTTGTCGGTCGAGCAGGTCCGGCCGATCCGCGACGAGATCGAGCGGCGGGTCCTCGCCCTGCTCGAGGAGCTGGTCGGCTGAGCGACTCGTCGGTCCGGTAGCCTCCCCCGCGATGGGGCGTCTGTTCGGCACCGACGGCGTGCGCGGCCTGGCCGGCACCGAGCTCACGCGCGACCTCGCGTACGGGCTGGGGCGTGCGGCCGTCGTGGTCCTGGGCCGCCACGGCGCCGGGCGTCCGAGCTTCGTCGTCGGCCGCGACCCACGCGTCTCGGGGGAGTGGCTGGAAGACGCGATCACCGAGGGGATCCGGCAGGCCGGCGGCGACGTGATCATCGCAGGCGTCGAGCCGACGCCCGCGATCGCCTTCATGACGGTCGACCTCGGAGCGTCGAGCGGCGTCGTGATCTCGGCGTCGCACAACCCGCCCGCCTACAACGGGATCAAGTTCTTCGCGTCGAACGGGATGAAGCTCCCCGACGAGCTCGAGGACGAGATCGAGGCGGTGCTCGCCGACGGCGGCGAGGCCCTGCCCGATCACGAGCACGGGACGATCGCGCCGGTCGCCGAGGGACGCGAGCGCTACCTCCGCCACCTCGAGGGGGCGGCCGAGGCCCGGCTCGACGGGATGACCGTCGTGGTCGATTGCGCGAACGGGGCCGCGTCCGAGCTGGCGCCCGAGCTGCTGCGTCGCCTGGGCGCGACGGTCCACGCGATCCATGCCGAGCCCGACGGGATGAACATCAACGACGGGTGCGGGGCGCTTCACCCCGAGGTCGTGGCGGCCGAGGTCGTCCGTCGCCGTGCCGATGCGGGCGTCTCCCACGACGGCGACGCGGATCGAGCGCTGTTCGCCGATGCGGCGGGCGACGTGATCGACGGCGACCAGGTGCTCGCGGCGAGCGCCCTCGCGATGCAGGAGGCGGGCACGCTGGCGGGCGACGTCGTCGTCGCCACGGTGATGTCGAACCTCGGGTTCGTCCGCGCGATGACCGAGGCCGGCATCGAGGTGGTGCAGGCGAAGGTGGGCGACCGCTACGTCCTGGAGGAGATGGAGAAGCGCGGGGCGACGCTCGGGGGTGAGCAGAGCGGTCACGTGATCTACCGGGAGCACGCGACGACCGGCGACGGGCTCCTGACCGCCGTCCGGTTCCTGTCGACGGCCGCCGCGAAGGGCGTGGGGCTCGCGGAGCTGGCCTCGGCGATGCGCCGCTACCCGCAGGTCCTCGAGAACGTCCCCGTGGTCGACCCCGGGGCCTTGGAGGGGTCCGAGGAGGTCTGGGCGGCGGTCCACGACGCCGAGGCCACCCTGGGCGATCGCGGAAGGATCCTCGTTCGCGCCTCGGGGACCGAGCCGCTCGTCCGGGTGATGGTCGAGGCCGAGACCGCTGAGGACGCGCAACGGATCGCCGGAGCCCTCGCCAGCGTGGTCCGGGCTCACCTAGGTTGAGCTCCGCGCCTGAGGCCCGCTGCTAGGCTCGATGCCTCATGTGCGGCATCGTCGGCTACGTAGGGCCCGACGAGGCGCTCCCGATCGTCCTGGAGGGTCTCCGGCGCCTGGAGTACCGCGGGTACGACTCTGCGGGGGTGGCCGTCGTGGGCGCACCCGGCGACGGCGTGGCGGTGCGCAAGCGCGCCGGCAAGCTCCGCGAGCTCGAGGCGGTGCTGGACGGCGACGGCCCGGCCGGCACGACCGCGATGGGGCACACACGCTGGGCGACGCACGGTGCGCCGACCGACCGCAACGCCCACCCGCACACCGACTGCACCGGCACGCTGGCGGTGATCCACAACGGGATCGTCGAGAACCATCACGAGCTGCGCGCCGGGCTCGAGAAGGCCGGACACACGTTCGTGTCCGAGACCGACACCGAGTGCGTCGCCCACCTGATCGAGGACAAGCTCGGCGCCGGGGGGATCTGGCCGACGCCGTGCGCGCCGCGGCCGCCGAGCTCGACGGCGCCTACGCGCTCGTCGTCGCGTCGTCGGCCTGGCCCGACCGGCTCGTGGGCGTGAAGGTCTCGTCGCCGCTCGTCGTGGGTCTGGGTGACGGCGAGACGATCCTCGCCTCGGACATCCCCGCGGTGCTCGAGCGGACCTCGACCGTGGTGCCGCTCGAGGAGGGGCAGGTCGTCGAGCTCACGCGGGGCGGCGCGGTCTTCACCGACCTGGCCGGCGCCCCGGTGGCTCCCGAACCCGTTCGGGTCGACTGGGACGTCGCCCAGGCGCAGAAGGGCGGCTACCCGTTCTTCATGCGCAAGGAGATCGACGAGCAGCCCGACGCGATCCGCGACACGCTCGTCGGGCGGACCCACGACGGCCGGCTCGAGCTGGACGAGCTGCGGATCTCCGACGACACGCTCCGCGAGGTCTCGAAGGTGTTCGTGGTGGCCTGCGGTACCGCGTTCCACTCGGGGCTCGTGGCCAAGTACGCGATCGAGCACTGGACGCGGCTGCCGGTCGAGATCGAGATCGCCAGCGAGTTCCGCTACCGCGACCCGGTGCTCGGGCCCGACACGCTGACGATCGCCGTGTCGCAGTCGGGCGAGACGATCGACACGCTCGAGGCCGCCCGCCACGCGAAGCGGCAGGGCTCCCACCTGCTGGCGGTGACGAACACGGTCGGCTCGTCGCTCTCGCGGGAGGCCGACGGGGTCTTCTACACGCACGCCGGCCCGGAGATCGGGGTCGCGGCGACGAAGACGTTCGCCACCCAGATGGTCGCGCAGGAGCTGGTCGCGCTGTACCTGGCCCAGGTGCGCGGAACGAAGTACGCCGAGGAGGTCGCCCAGGTCCTCGCCGACCTCGACGAGCTCCCCGGGAAGGTCGAGCGCGCGATCGGGTTGGACGCGCAGGTGGCGGAGATCGCCGAGCGCTACCGCGACGCGCGGGACGTGCTGTTCATCGGGCGACACACCGGGTACCCGGCTGCCCTCGAGGGTGCGCTGAAGCTGAAGGAGATCTCCTACGTCCACGCCGAGGGCCATCCCGCCGGGGAGCTGAAGCACGGTCCGATCGCCCTGATCGAGGACGGCGTCCCGGTCGTGGCCGTGGCCACGCGGTGCCACGTCTACCCGAAGATGCTGTCGAACATGCAGGAGGTGAAGGCCCGCGGCGCGTCGGTGATCGCGGTCGTCACCGAAGGCGACGACGACGCCGCGAGGATCGCCGACCACGTGATCGAGGTGCCCGAGACCCCCGAGCTGCTCTCACCCGTGGTCGTCACGGTGCCGCTCCAGCTGCTGGCCTACCACGTCGCGATCCTGCGGGGCTGCGACGTCGACCAGCCCCGGAACCTCGCGAAGTCCGTCACGGTCGAGTAGCGTCGAGGCATGAGGGGGGCCGTGGTCCCTCGGCGCATCGTCTCCGCGATCCTCGTCCTCGGGCTCGCCTCGATGGGCGTGCTCGTCGCCGCGACGCCGTGCCTGGCCTGCAGCTGCGCCCCCTCGACCCCGCAGCGGTCGTTCCGCGGGGCGGAGGCGGCGTTCATCGGCACCGTCGTCCGCGATCAGATGGTGGCGAAGGGCACGACCCAGACCTTCGAGGTCGACCAGGTGTTCAAGGGGGAGCTCGCCTCGAGGACCGACGTGTGGACCGAGATCGGGACGGAGTGGGTCAGCTCGTGCGCGGTCCTGTTCCCGGCGGGGGAGCCGGTCGCGCTGCTCCTGTGGAAGGACGAGCAGGGCCGCTGGACGACGTCGAGCTGCAGCCAGATCACGGTGGCGGAGCTGCGGCGGGTCGGGGGGGAGCCCCGTGAGCCGGTCCCGCCGCCGTCGCCGGACGTCGCGCTCCCCGTCGAGCGGTCTCGGGGCGGGCGACGACGAGGGCGCCGGGCTCCCGGCGTGGGTGGTGGTCGCGATCGGCGCGGTCGTGGCGGTCGTGCTGGTCGGGGGTCAGATCGCGTGGGCGGGGCGCCGGGACCGGCGGGCCGCGTACCCGAGCGGATGGGATCCGGTCGACGTCGAGGAACCGCAGGGCGACCTCCGCTAGCCTTGTCGCCGTGGAGATCGTGGGCCTCGGCGTCGACATCTGCGAGATCGCGCGGATGGAGCGGGCCCTCGCCCGCCATCCCACCATGCGCGAGCGGGTCTTCACCCCCGAGGAGATCGCGTACTGCGACTCGAAGGCGCGCCCGGCCGAGTCCTTCGCGGGCCGGTTCGCCGCCCGCGAGGCCGTGATCAAGGCGCTCGGCGGCTACCGGGGCAAGCGCTGGCAGGACATCAGCGTGACCCGCCACCCCAGCGGGGCGCCGATCATCGCGCTCACGGGCTACGCCGCACGCCGCGCCGAGATGCTCCAGATCTCGAGGGTCCTGATCACCTTCACCCACGAGAAGACGAACGCGGTCGCGTTCGCGGTGGCGGTGCGCGAGTCATGAAGCCGGTCCTGACGCCGAGCGAGGCGGCCGAGCTCGACCGCGCGACCCAGGCGCGGGGGGTGGCGGGAGCCACGCTGATGGAACGCGCCGGCTGGGCCACCGCACGCGCCGCCGCCGACGTCCTGGGCGGTACCTACGGACGGCGCGCGGCCGTCGTCTGCGGCAAGGGGAACAACGGGGGCGACGGGCTCGTCGCGGCCCGACACCTGTCGCGATGGGGAGCCCGGGTGGAGGTCGTGTGCCTCCAGGACCCGGCGAGCCTGCGCGATCCGAGCCGTACGAACCACCGCCGTCTCGTGACCGAGACCGACGCCGTCGTGCGCGGCTCGGGTCTGTCGCGCGCCGTCGGCCGTGCCGACGTCGTGATCGACGCGATCTTCGGCACGGGGTTCCGGGGGGCGCCGGAGGGGCTCTGGGCCGAGGCGATCGAGTCGGTGAACGCGGCACCGGTGCCCGTCGTGGCGGTCGACATCCCCAGCGGGGTCGACGGCGGCACGGGCGGGGTAGCGGGCGCCGCGGTCCACGCCGATCTGACGGTGACGTTCGGGGCCGCGAAGGTCGGGGTCGTGCTGTTGCCCGGCGCCGAGCTGGCGGGCGACGTCCGGGTCGTCGACATCGGGTTCCCGGACGACCTCGTGGGGCTGGCGACGGGCCTCACGGAGCCCGGGGACGTCGTCGCGGCCCTCCCCGATCGCGAGGTCGATGCCCACAAGAAGGCGAGCGGGACGCTGGTCGTCGTGGCCGGCTCGCGGTCGATGCCGGGCGCGGCGCGGCTGATCGCCCGCGCCGCGGGACGGGCGGGGGCGGGCTACGTGTTCGTGGCAGCGCCGGCCTCGGCGCTCCCGGCGATGCAGGCGGGCGCCACCGAGGTCGTGTGGATCTCCCTGCCGGAGACGCCGGACGGGACCGTGGGCGCCGCAGCGCTCGACGTGCTCCGTGCGCACGCGGCCGAGGCGGACGCGCTCGCGATCGGCCCGGGGCTCACGACGAACGACGAGACGCAGGAGGTCGTGCGGGCACTCGTGCGGGACGCGTCGGTCCCGCTCGTGCTCGACGCCGACGGGTTGAACGCGTTCGCGGGACGACTCCCGACGCTGACCGAGCGCGAGGCCGACGCGGTGCTGACCCCGCACCTGGGGGAGCTCGCGCGGCTGCGCGGCCCCGGCGCGGGCGCGGACGACCGCCTCACGGCTGCGCGCGATCTCGCCGCCCGCGCCCGCGCCGTCGCGTTGGTGAAGGGCACGCGGACGACGATCGCCGACGTGTCGGGCCGTGCCCGGATCAACCCCACCGGGACGCCGGTGCTGGCCACCGCGGGGACCGGCGACGTCCTCACCGGCACGATCGGCGGGCTGCTCGCACGGGGGATGGACCCCTTCGACGCCGCGTGGGCCGGGGCCTACGTCCACGGGCTGGCCGGGATCCTCGCCGGACGCGACCTGGGGACCGGCGCGGTGGCCGGCGACGTGGCCGAGCGCCTCCCCGAGGCCTTCGCGGTCGTGGAGGGGCAGTCGTGACCCGGTACCGGCACCGTCCGACCCACGTCGTGGTCGACCTCGATGCGGTCCGCCACAACGTGGCGCTGCTCAAGCCCGACGGCGTCGAACTGATGGCGGTCGTGAAGGCGAACGCCTACGGCCACGGCGACGTGCTCGTCGCCCGCGCGGCGCTCGAGGCGGGCGCCACCTGGCTCGGCGTCGCGCTCGTCGAGGAAGGGCTGGCCCTGCGAGCCGCCGGGATCGAAGCCCCGATCCTCGTCCTCTCCGAGGCCCCCGAGGGTTCGGAACCGTTCGCCGTAGCCGCCCGGTTGACGGCGACGGTCTATTCGGTCGAGGCAGCCGAGCGCCTGGCAGCGGCCGCGCCCGGTCCCGGCCTGGCGGTCCACGTCAAGGTGGACACGGGGATGCATCGCGTGGGGGTCTGGCCCCCCGAGGAGGCTCTCGGGGTCATGAAGGAGGTCGTGAGGCTCGGCCTCGACCTCGAAGGGCTCTGGACGCACCTGGCTCGGAGCGAGGACGACCCGGACCTGACGCGGCTGCAGCTCGAGCGCTTCGCTGGGGCGGTGAGCGCCGCCCGCGACGCCGGACTCGACCCTCGGTACCTCCACGCCGCGAACAGCGGTGGGACGATCCGACACCCGGAGTCGCGGTTCGATCTGGTGCGTCCGGGGATCGCGGTCTACGGGATCGCACCGAGGCCCGACGGCGACGACCCCGGCCTTCGGCCGGTGCTCACCTGGCGGTCCGAGGTCTCGATGGCCAGGCGCCTGGCGGCCGGGGAGCGGGTCTCCTACGGACAGGCCTACGAACTGACGCGCGACTCGTGGGTCGCGACGGTGCCGGTCGGCTATGCGGACGGGTACCCTCGCGCGGCATCCTCCCGGTCCGACGTGCTGATCCGCGGCCGACGGTGCCGGGTGGCGGGGAACGTGACGATGGATCAACTCGTGGTGGATTGCGGCGACCTCGAGGTCGCGCCGGGCGACGAGGTCGTCGTGCTCGGTCGTCAGGGGGACGAGGTGGTCACCGCATGGGAACTCGCCGGCCATGCAGGGACGATCGCCTACGAGATCGTCGCGAGGATCGGCGAACGGGTCCCGCGGGAGCACGTCGGGTGAAGCGGCGGGTCGCGCTGCTGTCGGCGGGGATCGCCGCCGGGGCCGTGGCTGCCGGCGTGGTCGGACGGACGGTCGTGCGCCGCCGCCACGCCCCCGAGGCCCCGATCGGGGACCTCCCGCCCGAGGACCTCGGGATGGTCACCTCCTTCGACGGCACCGAACTCGCGGTGCGCGCGGCCGGGGACCCGTCGGCGCCGGTGGTCCTGCTGACGCACGGCTTCAGCCTCGACATGTCGGTGTGGTGCGAGCTGTGGCCGGATCTGGCCCGCGACGTGCGGGTGGTCGCGTTCGACCACCGCTCCCACGGGGCGAGCGCGCCCGCCGCCCACGGAGACCTGAGCCTGCGCGCGATGGGCCGTGACGTCGCGGCCGTGCTCCAGGCGGTCTCACCCGGGCGACCCGCCGTGGTCGTCGGGCACTCGATGGGTGCGATGGCGATCCTCGCGATGGCCGAACAGCGCCCGGAGCTGTTCGGCCGCGAGGTCGCGGGCGCCGTGCTGATCGGGGCGGCCTCGTCGGACCTGCTCCGCGGCGCGATGGGGTCCGTGACCGAGCTGCTGCGGCCTCGGATGGGCGACCTTCGAGGCGCCGCACAACGGGTGGACCTGCTGCGGCGAGCGGCGACCTGGAGCCCGATCGGCGTCAGCGCCGTGGTGGCGAGGGTGACGCAGTTCGGTCCCGACGCCCCGCGCGCGGTGGTCGAGCACGTCGTGGCGTTGGCCGAGCGCACGGCCGGGGAGGTCTGGACCGACGCGCTGCCGGAGCTGATGGAGATCGACCTGCGTCACGCGGTGCCGCGCATCCACGTGCCGACGCTCGTGGTCGTGGGGGAGCACGACCGCGTGACGCCCCCGGCCGCCGCGGTGGCGCTGACCGCGGCGCTGCCCGAGGGACGGCTCGCGCTGATCGCCGGCGCCGGTCACATCCCGATGCTCGAGCGGGCGCTGGACCTCGACCGCGTGATCCGGCCGTTCGTCCGCGAGGTCTTGCAGATCCGGTCGCGACGACGTCGGAAGGCCGAACCGCAGGAGGGCGCCGCGTGACCCGCACGCTCGCCGAGGCGGCCGTGGAGGCCGCGGGATGCACCCGGTGCGGACTGGCCGAGGGCCGGACCCAGGTCGTGTTCGGGGTCGGGAACCCGCACGCGGACCTGATGTTCATCGGGGAGGCGCCCGGTTTCCACGAGGACCGCCAGGGGGAGCCGTTCGTCGGGGCCGCGGGACAGCTGCTGACGCGGATGCTCGGCGAGATCGGCCTGCGCCGCGAGGACGTGTACATCGGCAACATCCTGAAGTGCCGACCACCGGGGAACCGCGATCCGCTCCCCGCCGAGATCGAGACGTGCACGCCGTGGCTCGTCGAGCAGATCACGCTGATCCAACCGCGCCTGCTGGTGACGCTCGGGAACTTCGCCACGAAGTTCGTGCTGCAGACCCAGCGCGGGATCACCTCGATGCGCGGGCGGACCTACGACTGGCACGGCCGGACCGTGATCCCGACGTTCCACCCCGCGGCGATCCTGCACGGCGGTGGGGAGAAGAGCCGGCAGTTCCAGGACCTCCAGGCGGACTTCGCGTTGATCCGCGCCACGCTCGACAGCCCGGTGGTCGTGCCGGAGGCGTCCGCCGAGCCGGCCGCCGAGCCCCCCGCGGAGCCCGAGCAGCAGATGGAGCTTTTCTGATGGAGCTGCGTGCCGAGACGCCCGAGGCCACCCGCGCGATCGGCGCGGCGTTGGCGGAGATCCTCGCCCCTCACGACGTCGTCGTCCTGACCGGCGAGCTCGGAGCGGGCAAGACGACGCTCGTCCAGGGGCTCGCCCGTGGGCTCGGCGCCGACGAGCACGTCGCGTCGCCCACGTTCACCCTGGTCCGCGAGTACGTGACCGGCCGGTTGCCGATCGCCCACGTCGACGTCTACCGCCTCGAGCGGCTCCAAGACGTCGTCGACCTGGCGCTCGACGAGCTCGGCGGCGACGGCGCGGTCCTGCTGATCGAGTGGGGTGACGCGGTCGAGGAACTCCTGGGCGCCGACCGGCTCCGGGTCGAGCTGACGATCGATGAGGGGAGCGAGGTGCGCCGGCTCGTCGTGATCGGCGAAGGGCCCGCATGGGACGCCCGTGCAGACGTGCTCCGGGAGGCGCTCGGGCCGTGGGAGTCGGGCCGATGATCGTCGTCGGGATCGAGACCTCGACGCCGCAGACCTCGGTCGCGATCGGCACCGAACGGGAGCTCCTCGGGCGGATCCAGGTGACCGGGAAGGCCCGTCAGGAGTCGGTGACGCCGGCGCTCGACCAGCTCCTGCGCTGGACCGGGGTGGAGCTGACGCAGGTCGGTGGATTCGCGGTGGGCGTGGGTCCCGGGCTGTTCACGGGCCTGCGGGTCGGCGTCGAGACGGCCAAGACGCTCGCCCAGGTGACGAGGGCGCCGATCGTGGGGCTCACGAGCCTCGACGTGCTCGCGTACAGCGTCCGGTTCACCCATCGCACGATCGTCGCCGTGATCGACGGCCGCCGTGGCGAGGTCTTCCGGGCCGTCTATCGGCCGGTGCCCGGTGGGGTCCTGCGGGACTCACCGTACGTGGTCCAGCGGCCCGAGCAGCTCGTCGCCGACCTCCAGGCGCTCTCCGGCGAGGTGCTGGCGGTCGGCGACGGTGCCATCCTGTACCGCGACGTGCTCGCCGGACTCGGCGCGCGGATCGAGTTCGCCTCGCCGATCGTGGCCCACCCGGACGCGGCGGCGCTGGTCGAGCTCGCCGTCCCGCGGTTCCTGCGCGAGGAGCACGACCGCCTGTACGACGTGGTGCCGATGTACCTGAGGAGATCCGATGCTGAGATCGCGTGGGATCAGCGAGCCCGCGGCGCCTAGGGTCGAGATCGACCGGATGCGCCGCAGGCACCTGCGCGGCGTGATGGCGATCGAGCGCCAGGCCTACGCGCGTCCCTGGAGCCCGAACCTGTTCGTGGCCGAGATGACCGAGCCGAACAACCGCAGCTACCTGGTGGCCCGGGTCGACCGCGAGGTCGTGGGGTACGCGGGGCTGATCTGCTACGGCGACGAGGCGCACGTCACGAACATCGCGGTCGATCCGATGCTCCAGGGCCACGGGGTCGCGTCGAAGCTGCTCCTGGAGCAGATCCGTGCCGCGACGCACATGGGGGCCGGCGCCGTGTCGCTCGAGGTCCGCGTCACGAACTGGCGGGCGCAGCGCCTGTACGCGCGGTTCGGGTTCCACCCGGTGGGGATCCGGCGCAACTACTACGCGGAGCTGCACGAGGACGCCCTGATCATGTGGACCGACGACGTGCGCACGGAGGCCTACGCCGAGCGCCTCCGCGCGATCGCCTCGAGCCTCCAGGAGGCACGGCGGTGATCACGCTGGGCATCGAGACCTCCTGCGACGAGACCGCGGTCGCGATCGTGGAGGAGACGTTCGAGCTGCGCGCGAACCTGATCGCCGCCCAGGTCCATCTCCACGAGCGCTTCGGCGGCGTCGTCCCCGAGGTTGCGGCGCGTGCCCACGTCGAGGCGCTCAACCCCCTGCTCGAGGAGGCCCTCGAGACCGCGGGCGTCCAGATCGGGGACGTCGACGGGGTCGCGGTGACGGTGGGCCCGGGGCTCGTCGGCGCGTTGCTGGTCGGGATGGCGGCGGCGAAGGCGATCTCACTCGCCGCGCGGGTCCCGCTGATCGGCGTGCACCACCTCGAGGGTCACTACTGGGCGAACTTCCTCGAGCACGGGCCGCCCGAGCCGCCGTTCGTCGCGCTGATCGTGAGCGGCGGTCACACGATGCTCGTCCACGTCCCCGAGCTCCACCACCACGTCGTGCTGGGCCAGACCCTCGACGATGCCGCGGGAGAGGCATTCGACAAGGTCGCGCGGCTCCTCGGGCTCGGGTTCCCCGGGGGTCCCGCGATCGACCGGATGGCGGTCGAGGGCGACCCCCACGCGATCCGGTTCCCTCGCGCGATGGAGGACTCCGGCGATCTGGACTTCTCGATGAGCGGGCTGAAGACCGCGGTCCTGCGCCACGTGAAGGCGGAGGCCGCAGCCGGGCGCGATCTGCACCTGCCCGACGTCGCCGCGAGCTTCCAGGAGGCGATCGTCGACGTCCAGGTCACGAAGACGATCGAGGCGGCGCGAACGACCGGGGTTCCGACGGTCCTGCTGGGGGGTGGGGTCGTCGCCAACACCCGACTGCGCGAGCGCCTCCTGGAAGCCGGTGCGGCCGAAGGGCTCCAGGTGCTGGTCCCTTCGCTCGGCCTGTGCACCGACAACGCGGCGATGATCGCCTGCCTCGGTGCGGCCCGGCTGACCCGCGGCGAGCGTACGACGTTGGACATCGGCGCCGACCCGAACCTACAGTTGCCGGCGTGACGACCGTCCTGGTGACCGGGGGGGCCGGATTCATCGGCTCCCACCTGGCCGACCGACTCCTCGCTGAGGGCTACCGCGTGATCGCGGTCGACGACCTGTCCACCGGACGGATCGCGAACCTGGCGGAGGCCCGCGGCTACGGCAAGGCCTACACGTTCTTCAACATGGACGTGCGTGCCGACGGACTCGTGTCGATGTTCGAACGTCACCGTCCCGAGGTCGTCTTCCACCTCGCGGCGCAGGCGGGCGTTCGTCCGTCCCTGGCCGACCCGACGTACGACGCGAGCGTGAACATCATGGGCACGCTGAACGTGCTCGAGTGCGCCGCGAAGGTCGAGACCCGCAAGATCGTGTACGCGGCGAGCGGGGGGACGGTCTACGGCGAGCCGAAGCGGCTGCCGGCGAAGGAGTCCTCGGCCCAGGCCTCCGCCCCGGGGAGCCCGTTCGGGATCTCGAAGAAGGCGGTCCTCGACTACTTCGCCTACTACCAGCGGTACCGGGGCGTGGACTTCACGGCGTGCGCGCTCGGGAACGTCTACGGGCCCCGTCAGGACCCGCACGGCGAGGCCGGGGTGATCTCGGTGTTCGCCGGGAAGATGCTCGCCGGGGAGCGCCCCACGATCTACGGCGACGGGAACCAGACCCGCGACTACGTGTTCGTCGACGACGTCGTCCACGCGTTCGTCCAGTCGGTCGATCGCGGGTCGGGCAAGCTCGTGAACGTCGGCACCGGCCTGGAGACGAGCGTGAACGGTCTGTACCGGATGCTCGCCGACATCATCGGGTTCGACGAGGAGCCCGATCACGGGCCGCTCCCGCCGGGTGAGCTGCGCCGGATCAGCCTCGACATCACGCTCGCGGCCAAGGCGATCGCGTGGAAGCCCTGGACGCATCTCGAGGACGGCCTGGCGGAGACCGTGGCGTACCTCAAGGGGGTGTGACGTGGCGAGCCCCGTGGTCGAGGTCGCGGCGAAGCTCGAAGCGACGGCGGCGGGCTTCGTGAAGGAGCAGCGGCTCCCCGGCGCCGCGGTCGGCGTCGTCCACGGCGACGAGCTCGTGTGGTCCGCAGGGATCGGCTACGCCGACCGCGCCTCCGCGCGCCCGCAGGCACCCGACGTGCTCCACAGGATCGCGTCGATCACGAAGACCTTCACGGGGACCGCCGTGATGCAGCTGCGCGACGAGGGGCTCCTGCACCTGGACGACCCTGCGGTCGCGTACCTCCCGGAGCTCCGTGCGGCCGAGAGCCCGTTCGGCGCGATCGAGACGGTGACGATCCGGCGGCTCCTGTCGCACGAATCCGGGCTGCAGGGCGACCCCCCGGGCACGGAGTGGGTGAGCGCGACGTACGAGGGTGATGCGGCCAGGAACCTCGAGAAGGCTGCGGCGATCGGCACGCGGATACCACCGAACACCCAGCAGAAGTACTCGAACCTCGGGTACCAGCTGCTCGGCGAGGTGGTCGCGCGGGTCGCCGGGGCCCCGTACCCGACCTACCTGCGCGAGCAGGTGCTCGATCCGCTCGGGCTCGCGTCCACCGGCTTCGACCCCCTCTCGGACGGCCTCCGGGAACGGTGCGCGACCGGGTATCGCGGACGCTCGCTCTCCGACGAACTCGACCCCGCGGTGTCCCTCCCGCCGATCGGCGCCGAGGGCGGGCTGTGGTCCACGGTCGACGACATGGCCCGCTGGCTGTCGTTCCAGTTCCGGCGCGAGGGCGGCGCCCGGGCCGGCGCGCAGGTCCTGGCCGGCACGACGCTCAAGGAGATGCACACCCCCCGGTACCTCGGGGACGAGGCGTGGACCGAGGCCTGGGGGATCGCGTGGTACGCCGAGCGTCGCGACGATGTGATCTGGGTCCAGCACGCAGGCGGGCTCCACGGGTTCATCACGAACGTGTGCTTCGATCCGAAGGAGCGGGTCGGTGCGATCGCCCTGCTGAACGGCGTGGCGCGCGCCGCCGACCTCGCGATGTCGCTCGCGGCGATCGCACGGACCGCCGTGCGTGAGGCCCCGCCCGCGATCGAGCTTCCGGCGGCGATGCCCGAGATCTACCGGGAACTGCTGGGTATCTACGCCGACCCGGCCGATGTCGGCGACGGGTACCTCGTGCGGCTGGAGTGGCGCGACGGTGCGTTGACCTTCGTCGATCCGCAGGAGTCGACGTGGCGCCCGGTCCTGGTGCCCACCGACGATCCCGACGTGTTCGTCGTCGAGCACGGGGTCCGCGAGTCGGGGGAGCAGGTACGGGTCGAACGACGCGAGGACGGCCGGGTCCGGGGCGTGGATCTGGCCGGGACGCGCCTCGCGCGCTTCGATCCGGTGTCGTGAACGCTCGCTGGCGCGATGCCGAGCCGAAGGTCTTCTGGCTCGACCGACCCGACGTCCCCGAGCCGTCCTCGGCGCTCGGTGGCCTCGCCGAGGCCGATCTGGCGATCGTCGGCGGCGGGTTCACCGGCCTGTGGGCAGCGGTCCTGGCCAAGGAAGACGATCCGGGCCGCGACGTCGTGCTCCTGGAGGCCGAGACGATCGCCTTCGGGGGCAGCGGCCGCAACGGCGGGTTCGCGATGTCCACCCTCACCCACGGGCTCGAGAACGGCGAGGCGCGCTTCCCCCGTGAGCTCGATCGGATCGAGGTCGAGGCGAAGGCGAACCTGGCCGCGATCGCCGACACGGTCGCCCGCTACGGCATCGACTGCGACTGGACCCCGTCGGGCGAGATCGAGGTCGCTCGCGCTCCCCACGAGCTCTCCTGGGCCGCAGAGGCGGCCGACCTGTACGCACGTCACGGGTACGACGTGATGCTGTTGGACCGCGACGCGATCCGCGCCGAGGTCGACTCCCCGACCTACCTCGGCGCGTGGTGGAACCGATCGGGTTGCGTGATGGTCGATCCCGCCCGGCTCGCCTGGGGGCTCGCGCGGGTCGCTCGCGAGCTCGGCGTGCGGATCCACGAGCGCACGCCCGTCACCGGGGTCGAGGAGGACGGCCGAGGGATCCGCCTGCGGACGCCGGCCGGGACCGTGAGGGCAGGGCGTGTCCTGCTCGCGACGAACGCCTCCCCATCTCTCGTGAGGTCCGTGCGGCGCAGGATCATCCCCGTGTACGACCACGTGCTGACGACGGAGCCTCTGTCGCCGGCACAGCGGGCGGCGGTGGGCTGGCGGAGCCGTCAGGGGCTCGCCGACATGGCGAACCGGTTCCACTACTACCGGATCACCGATGACGGGCGGATCCTGTGGGGCGGCTACGACGCCGTCTACCACTGGCGCAGCGGCATCGACACCCGCTTCGAGGAGCGTCCTTCCACGTTCGACGCGCTGGAGCGGCACTTCTTCGAGACCTTCCCTCAGCTCGAGGGGCTCGGCTTCTCTCACCGCTGGGCAGGCGTGATCGACACGTGCACGCGGTTCAGCGTGTTCTTCGGTCGTGCCTTCGGCGGCGCTGTCGTCTCGGCGCTCGGCTACACGGGGATGGGGGTCGCGGCCTCGCGGTTCGGAGCGCTCGTCGGGATCGAGCTGCTCGATGGGCGCGACACCGAGCGCACCCGTCTGGACCTGGTCCGGTCGGCGCCGCTGCCGTTCCCGCCAGAGCCGTTACGGTCGGCCGGGGTCGGCCTCACGGTCCGAGCGCTCGCCCGTGCCGACCGCTCGCGCGGTCGGCGCGGACCCTGGCTTCGCTTGATGGACGCCCTCGGGTTCGGTTTCGACTCCTGAGCCCGCATCGACCGCCCCCTCGTCCCGCGATCGCGGAGGTGAGTCTGCGCTGTCGACTGTCCCTCGTTCTTCCTACCCTGTGAATCTCGGCAAGGTTGGGTAGGCTACGCGTAACTAGGAGAGGGCCGAAGTGCCTAGGTCGTTGTGGCTAGGTCGACAGGGCATACCCCGAGGTGGGGAGGGGTTCCAGGTTTCGGATCGTCTTGCCCGTGGCTGGGAGGCCAAGGGGCCGAGGGACTCTAGGACTTTCCGCTGATTGACCTAACCCACGATGAGGCTACAGCATACGGATGACCGGCTCTCCATCCCCCTGATAGGGGAGTGGAGGGGATGAGCCTCCGAGGCGGAGGGCGTGAGGCTCCGAGGGCGGTGTGGCGAAACCCTCAGGATGGGCGGATCTGGATGGGCTTGGAGATGAGTACACAGGTCGGGACGGAGGCGGACGACACCGTCGAGGTCGACCGGTCGCGGACGGCCGACGTCCTGCGCGTGACCGCGGGTGACGTCACCGTCACGACCGAGGTCCCGCTCGAGGAACCGCGTGCGCGGGTGGCACAGCCCTCCGCGGCGGCGGCTCGCCGTCGGGTGGCGTTCGGCATCGCCATGGGCGACGTCGTCGCGTTCGTGGCCGCGATCGTCGTGTCCGACGTGTTGCGTGACACCTCCTTGCCCGTGGCGCTCCTCATGGTGCTCCCGATCCCGCTGTGGCTCGCACTGGTGGGCGCCTTCAGCAATACGGCGTCGTCCGTGATCGCCGGGAGGCTCGGGCTCGCCCGGATCGGCGGGAGCGTCGGCATCGTCGGGTGCGGGGTGGCGATCATCGCCGGTGGGACCCCGGGGTTCGGACCCCGGCTCGGCGTCTTCGTCTCGGCGCTGCTGATCCTCGATCTGTTGCAGCGCGGTGGGTGGGCCTTCTACGCGAGGAGCGAGCGTCGTCAGGGCCGGCTCCGTCTGCGGACCGTCCTGGTCGGCACGGGAGGCGAGCCCGCCGACTTCGTCGAGATCTTGCGGTCGACAGCCTCGGACCTGATGCCGGTCGGACGGTTCGTGATGCGCGCCGAGGAGCCGCCCCCGGATGCCCTGCCGACCTTCCGCCGGCTCTCCGAGATCGCCGAGCTGGCGTCCGATGGGACGATCGATTGCCTGCTGGTGGCCTCGAGCTCGTTCACCCGAGGGGAGCTCGCGGAGCTGCGGCGGTTCTGCCGCACGTCCGAGCTCCAGCTCCGCGTGTTCACCCGCGCGCCGGAGGCGGTCGGGTCCAAGCTCGACATCTCGCCTCTCGGGCCGGGGGCCCTCGTCACGGTCCGACCGGCGAAGCTGAACGGCGTCCAGGCCGTCTTGAAGCGGGGCATGGACATCGTCGCGTCGTCGATCGGCCTGCTCCTGCTCTCGCCGGTGTTCGCGGTGATCGCGATCCTCATCAAGAGGTCCTCGCCGGGTCCGGTCTTCTTCCGGCAGAACCGCGTGACGCGCGGGGGAAGGGTCTTCAGGATCGCCAAGTTCCGGACGATGGTTACCGACGTGGACCGAATCTTCGCCGAGAACGGCATCGATCCGACCGTGCCGTTCTTCAAGCCGGACGGCGAGATGCTCGTCACCCGCGTCGGGCGCGTGCTCAGGGCGACCAGTCTCGACGAGCTTCCCCAGCTCTGGAACGTGCTGGTGGGACAGATGAGCCTCGTCGGGCCGCGGCCGCTCCCACAGGACCAGGTCGTGGCCAACCCCGCGCTGCTCGAGGGTCGTCACGACGTCCGCGCCGGGGTGACCGGGTGGTGGCAGGTCAACGGGCGCAGCGATGTCCCTGCCGAGGAGGCGGTCCGCCAAGACGTCTTCTACGTCGAGAACTGGTCGGTCGGGCTCGATATCCGCATCCTCCTCAAGACGTTCGGGGTGCTCGTGTCCCGGCGGGGTGCCTATTGATCCGACATCCATCGAGTTGGCCTCTCGAGGAGGCTTCCGTGAGCTCGCCATCGTTGCCCGACCTCTCGTCACGGGAGATCGCCGGCATGCGGGTCGATGCCACCTCCTACGAGGACTCGATCCTCCGCGTGATGACGTGGGCGGCGGGCGCTGAGTCCAAGGCGGTCGCGATCGCCACCGTGAACAACGTGATGGAGGCGCACGACGACCCATCGTTCGCCGCGGTGATGGCCGAGTGCGACCTCGTCACACCCGACGGGATGCCGCTGGTGTGGGCCCTGCGGCGACTGGGGGTCCGGGACGCGACGCGCGTGTACGGGCCGGAGCTCACGCCCCGGCTCCTCGCTCGCGCCGCCCGCGACGGGGTGCCCGTCGGCTTCTACGGCGGGACCGACGAGGTGATCGCCGCCTTGCTCGCAAGGCTCGAGCGCGAACTGCCCTCCCTCGAGGTCGCCTACGTGCACGCGCCACCCTTCCGCGCCCTCACCCCCGAAGAGGACGCCACGGTCGTCGACGCGGTCGTCGCGTCCGGGTGCCGTCTGCTGTTCGTGGGCATCGGGTGCCCGAAGCAGGAGCGATGGATCGTCGAGCACCGAACCGAGATCCCCGCCGTGATGCTCGGCGTAGGCGCCGCGTTCGACTTCTACGCGGGCCTGAAGCGGCAGGCGCCCGGCTGGATGCAGCGGAGCGGGCTCGAGTGGCTGTTCCGCCTGGGCACAGAACCGCGGCGGCTGTGGAAGCGATACCTTCGACACAACCCTCGATTCGTGGCGCTGTTCGCCGCGCAGCTGGTACGGACGAAGACGCCGTCGCGACGCGCGGCGGAGCCGCGGATCACGGATCAGAACGCGAGACCAACACCGAATTCGACACCAAGACCAGAACCGAGGAAGGAGTCATGACGATGAAGCGTGCGGTCGTGGGAGGCGCAGGTGGGTTCATCGGCCACCACCTGGTGAAGTACCTGAAGGCCGAGGGGTACTGGGTCCGCGGGGCCGATCTCAAGGAGCCGGAGTACGAGGCCACCGAAGCCGACGAGTTCGAGATCCGGGACCTGCGCGAGTACGAGAACTGCCTGTGGGCGACCGACGGGGTCGACGAGGTGTACCAGCTCGCCGCCGACATGGGCGGGATCGGGTACATCACCGCGAACCACGCGGAGGTCGCCCGCAACAACGTGCTGATCAACGCGCACATGCTGGAGGCGGCGTACCGCTCCGGCGTGGAACGGCACTTCTACTCGTCGTCCGCCTGCATCTACCCGATGTACAAGCAGCACGAGCCCGACGTCACCCCGCTCCGGGAGGAGGACGCCTACCCGGCGGACCCCGAGGAGGGGTACGGATGGGAGAAGCTCTACGCCGAGAAGCTCTGCCAGTACTACACCGACGAGGGCAAGGTGGAGACCCGCGTCGCGCGGTTCCACAACATCTACGGTCCACTCGGCACGTACGAGGGCGGGCGTGAGAAGGCACCCGCGGCGATCAGCCGCAAGGTGGCGTTGGCCGCCGACGGCGACTCCATCGAGATCTGGGGCGACGGCAAGCAGACGCGCTCGTTCACGTACGTGGACGACTGCGTCGAGGGGATCGTCCGTCTGATGAGGTCGGACCACCGTGCTCCGCTGAACCTCGGGACGGACCGGCTGATCTCCGTCGACGACCTCGTCGACCTCGTGAGTGACGTCGCCGGCAAGTCGCTGGTCAAGGTGCACGACACGTCGAAGCCGCAGGGTGTCCGTGGCCGCAACAGCGACAACACGAGGCTCCGCGAGGTGCTCGGCTGGGAGCCGGGAACCACCCTCGAGGACGGCATGGGGACGACCTATCGCTGGATCGAGGCCGAGCTGGCCCGCGCGGGTCGGATCGCCCCGCGCGCCGAAGTCAGCTGATGCGCATCTGCGTCATCGGCACCGGCCACGTCGGTCTCGTCACGTGCGTGACGCTGGCCGAGATCGGCCACGACGTGACCGGGACGGACCAGGATGCCGAGAAGATGGAGGCGCTGCGGCAGGGCCGCTCGCCCTTCCACGAGCCGGGGCTCGACGACCTCCTCCGCCGACACCTCGACGCGGGGGATCTCCGGTTCGTCGACGATCCGAGTGGTGCCGTCGCGACGGCCGACGTCGTGTTCATCTGCGTCGGGACGCCTCCCCGGGCATCCGGGGAGGCGAACCTGCTCGCGGTCGAGCAGGTGGCACGTCAGGTCGCTCAGGATGCTGCCGGCCCCCTCGTGATCGTCCAGAAATCGACGGTTCCGGCCGGCAGCGCGGACCGACTCCGTCGGACCCTCACGCTCGAGCGCCCCGATCTGGGGCCGACGATCGACGTGGTCTCGAACCCCGAGTTCCTCCGGGAGGGCAGAGCGGTGGAGGACTCCCTCCTCCCGGACCGGATCCTGGTCGGGGCGTCGACCGAGCGGGCGTTCGCCGCGTTGCGCGAGGTCTATCGCCCGCTCCTCGATCGAGGTGTCCGACTGATCGAGACGGACGTGCGGAGCGCCGAACTGGCCAAGCACGCCAGCAACGCCTTCCTCGCCCTCAAGATCTCGTTCGCGAACGCACTCGCGAGGATCGCCGAGCGCACCGGATCCGATGTGGAGTCCGTCACCGGCATCATGGGTGCGGATCCGCGGATCGGCGCCGACTTCCTCTCTGCCGGCATCGGGTTCGGGGGGTACTGCTTCCCGAAGGACCTCGTGGCCTTCGATCACCTCGCAGCGTCGGTCGGGTACGAGTTCGGCCTGTTGAAGGAGGTCGCCGCGATCAACGAGGAGGCGGTCGCGGCGGCCGTCGACAAGGTGCGTGACGCCCTGTGGAACCTCGAGGGCAAGCGCGTGGCGCTGCTCGGGCTGTCCTTCAAGCCCGAGACGGACGACGTTCGCTTCTCGCCCGCCCTGGCGGTGGCGCGCAGCCTGCTGGCGTCGGGCGCCGAGGTCGTGGGCACCGACCCGCAGGCATCGACCGCCGCCCTGCAGGAGGTTCCCGGTCTCGAGATCGCGGAGAACGCCTACGAGGCTGCGCGGGGTGCGCATTGCCTCGTGCTGTGCACGGCGTGGGACGAGTACCGGAACCTCGACCCCGCCAAGCTCGGCGAGCTGGTCGCGTACCGTGTGATCGTCGACGGGCGCAACGCCCTGGACGGTGCTGCGTTCGCGGAGGCGGGGTTCGCCTACCACGCGATGGGTCGGCCGTCGCGCGGCACCGTGTAGGGTCTCGGTCGTGCGTGCGGTCGTCACGGGCGCGGCGGGCTTCGTCGGGTCGCACGTCGTCACGAGGCTGGTGGACGACGGGTGGACCGTCGTTGGGCTCGACAACCTCGTCACCGGTCGTGACGAGAACCTCGATCATCTCGCCGAGAGGGACACCTTCTCGCTCCGCCACGCCGACGTGTCCGAGGGGTTCACGCTCGACGGAGAGGTGGACCTGGTGCTGCATCTCGCCTCGCCGGCCTCCCCGCCGGACTACCTGCAGCGCCCCCTCCAGACGCTCCGGGCGGGCTCCCTCGGCACGCAGTCTGCGCTCGACCTGGCGACGGAGAAGGGCGCCCGGATCGTGCTGGCCTCGACGTCGGAGGTCTACGGCGACCCGCTCGTACATCCGCAGACGGAGGACTACTGGGGCAACGTGAACCCGGTGGGTCCGCGTTCCGTGTACGACGAGGCGAAGCGCTACGCGGAGGCGCTGGCGATGGCCTATCACCGGGTCCACGGACTGTCGGTCGCGCTGGCGCGGATCTTCAACACCTACGGGCCGCGGATGCGCCGCGACGACGGGCGAGCGGTGCCGAACTTCGTCGTCCAGGCACTGCACGACGAGCCGATCACCGTGCACGGGGACGGATCGCAGACCCGTTCGCTGTGCTTCGTCGACGACCTCGTCGAGGGTCTGATGAGGCTCGCGGCGAGCGAGCACACGGGTCCGCTGAACCTGGGCAATCCCGAGGAGGTCACGGTGCTCCAGCTCGCTGAGCTGGTCCGCGAGCTGAGCGACAGCCGCTCCGAGGTGGTGTTCGTCGAACGGCCGGAGGACGACCCCGCCCGGCGACGTCCCGACATCACGCTCGCGAGGTCGGTCCTGGGGTGGGAGCCGACCGTTCCGCTGCGCGAGGGGCTGGCCCGGACGCTCGAGTGGGCGACGCCGCGATGGTGACCGGCCGCCCATGCGCATCCTGATCCTGCATTCGCGGTACCTGTCCGGCGACGTGTCGGGCGAGAACCGTGTCGTCCGGGACGAGGCGCGGGTGCTGTCGGAGGCCGGCCACGACGTGCTCCTGCACGAGCCGGCCCCCTCCGTGTCGGGCCTGCGGGCGCAGGCCTCGACGGCGGCGAACAGCATCTGGGCGACGCGGGTCGCGGCTGAGGTGAACGCGACGGTGCGGCGTCGGGGGATCGACGTGGTGCACGTCCACAACCTCTTCCCCGAGCTGTCCCCCCTCGTGCTCAAGGCGGCCCGTCGTGGGGGGGCGGCCGTCGTGATGACGCTGCACAACTTCCGTCTGATGTGCCTGCCGGCCACGCTGCAGCGTGAGGGCCGAGCCTGCGAGCTCTGCGTCGGACGGCTCCCGTTGCCCGGTGTCCGGTACGGGTGCTACCGGGGCTCGAGGGTCGGTTCGGCGGTCATGGCGACGTCGCTCGCGCTCCATCGGGCGATCGGGTCCTTCGGCGCGGTCGACCGCTACCTGGCGGTGAGCGGATACGTCCGCGACCGCCACATCGAGGCGGGGCTCGACCCGGCGAGGGTCGGCGTCAAGGAGAACTTCGTCTGGCCGCAGCTCGCCCGTCGCGGGACCGAGGGACCGTTCCTGTTCCTGGGCCGCCTCACCTCCGAGAAGGGTCTCGACACGCTGTTCGATGCGTGGCGAGCGGCGCCGGATCTGGGGGAACTGGTCGTGGCCGGCGACGGACCCGAGCTCGAACGGCTCCGCGGCGCCGCGCCCGTCGGGGTCCGCGTGATCGGAGCGGTGCCCGCGGACCAGGTCCCCGACATGGTCGCCGCGGCGCGGGCCGTCCTCGTGCCGTCCGTGTGGCCGGAGCCCGCGGTGCCACGGGCCGTCCTCGAGGCCTACGCGTCGCGTGTCGGTGTGGTCGCCAGCGCGGTGGGGGGGATGCGCGAAGGGGTTCGTGAGGGTGAGACCGGGTACCTGGTCCCGCCGGGCGACGTCGATGCCTGGGTCGAGGCGCTCCGGCGGCTCCGCCGTGCGGGCGAAGCCGAACGCCTCGGTGACGGGGGCTTCGCCGTGTGGCGCGAACGCTACGGGCCGGACGCGGGGCTCCGTGCGCTCGAGGCCGTCTACGCGGAAGCGGCCGCTCGATGAGGTCAGCGGTGCAGACGCGCGGCGGCCTTGCGGGGCAACTCGTCGGTGAGTCGGCCCCACGGACGGTACAGCCGGTTGCGCCGACGGAACCGCTCCAGCGCGGCATCGAACGCGGGGTCGCTCGCGATCGTCCGTTCGAAGCGCTCGGTCGCCCACGCGTACAGCTCGACGTCCAGGCTGTTGGCGGCCCGGATCTGCTCGACGGTCGCAGGCGACGGCGGAACCTTCTCGGCGGCAGGCGCGACGTTGGCTGCGACGTAGTAGAGGTGCGACCAGTCGAAGGCACGCCCCATCAGCAGGAGGCTCTCGTCGAAGCGCTCCGTGAGCCCGACGACCGCGAACCGATCCTCGAGGTGCGCCTTCGCCGTCGCGAGCATCTCCCCGTCGCACTCCCCGAACGGGGTCGAGACGTCGCCGGCGAGCGCGCGGGTCTGGCTGTTGTCGGTTTCGAGCGAGAGCCCGCTCGTGACGAATCCCTCCAAAGGGAGTCCTCGCGTGCGGAGCTCCTCGTGCAGGATGTGCTTGGGCGTGCGCCCGATGTAGCGGTAGAGGGAGACGACGAGCTCCACGGGGTCGCGCAGCATCGTGACGTAGGTGCTCGGGCGGGGGATCAGCTCGTGAAGCCCGTAGGGGGCATGCCCCATCACCAGCCGCGCGCGGGCGCGATCGGTCTCGGGGATCGCGGCGAACGCCGCCAGGCCCCCTTCCCGTCGCAGTCGGCCGGGCTCGGGCAACGGCGCTCGGAACTCGAGGATCTGGTTCCGGCGGACCTGTCGTCGCAGGATGCTCCTGAGCGACGACCCCGCCGTCTTGCCGATATGGAGGAAGATGATGGTCGGATCGGCTGATCGCAAGGGGCGGCAGTCTAGCAGCGGATATACTGCCGCCCCTCCCGTGGGTGATGCAGCTCCTCCCGTCTCCGTCGTGTGCATCGGCGCCATCGGTCAGAGCGGATCGACGCTCCTGACGCGCATGCTCGGACAGGTCCCCGGCTTCGTCGCCGTGGGCGAGACCGGCCGCGTCTGGGACAAGGGCCTCGGCGAGAACATGGAGTGCGGGTGCGGTCAGCCCTTCCGGTCGTGCGACTTCTGGTCGCAGGTCGGAGAGGCGGCGTTCGGCGGGTGGGGGTCGGTCGACGCACGTGAGGCGACGCGACTGCGTGACCACCTGACCCTGCGCGGTCGGGCTCCCCATCCTTTCGCGTTGCCGCTCGTCCTGTGGCCCCGACTCTCCAAGGGGTTCGCGAAGGACATGGCCCGCTACGCCTCGCTGATGCATCGCCTGTACGCGGGGATCAGCGAGGTGTCCGGAGGCAGCACGATCGTCGACTCGATGAAGCAGCCGGCGCACGTCTACATGATGAGCAGGATGCAGGGTATCGACGTCGACGTCGTCCACATCGTGCGGGACCCGCGCGGCGTCGCCTACTCGAAGACGAAGTGGATCCACCGGCAGGGCGCGAGGTCCGACGAGTTCCGGGTGCGGCGCAAGCCGCCGAAGACGGCGGAGAAGTGGACGTGGATGAACCTGTCGTTCGACGCCCTGCCGTTGACGGGCGAGCCGGTCACCCGGGTGACGTACGAGGCCCTCGTCGGCTCTCCGGAGCAGGCGATGTCGCAGGTCCTGACCGGCATCGGACGCCCTCCCGGCGAGGGCGATCTCGGATTCATCCACGGCAACGAGGTCGTTCTGTCCGTCGACCACTTCGCCGCGGGCAGTCGGATGCGTCTGCAGGCCGGGCCGGTTCCCCTGGTGCTCGATGAGGTCTGGCGACGGGAGCTTCCCTCGGGCCAGCGTCGCCTGGTGACCGCCCTCAGCCTTCCGCTGCTGCGCCGGTACGGCTACCCGGTTCGGACCGGGCCGGAGGGCTGATGCGGCTGCCCAACCTGGTGATCGTCGGCGTGGGCAAGGGCGGCACGACGTCCCTGTTCTGGTACCTGTCGCAGCACCCCGACGTGTGCGCGTCCCATGAGAAGGAGATCCGGTACTTCGCCGCGCTCACGGAGGGTGGCGACCACCTGCCTCCCGTCGAGGAGTACGCGCAGCACTTCCGGCACTGCCGAGGGGAGCGCTTCGCGTTGGAGGCGAGCCCGCAGTACTTCCACGGAGGAGAGCGGGTCGCCGCGGCGATGGCGGGCCTGCTCCAGGAACCGCACGTCGTCGTCTCGCTGCGCGATCCGGTTGAGCGGCTCTGGTCTCAGTTCCGGTTCGTGAAGACCCGGCTCGGTCCGATCCCCGAGTCGCAGACCTTCGAGGAGTACGTGGAGCGCAGCGAGCGTGTGTGGCGAGAGGAAGCGACGCTGACGCCCGATGTCCTGCCGTACTGGCACCTCGCCGGCGGTGTCTACGCCGACCACCTGGAGCCGTGGTTCGCGACGTTCGGCGACCGGTTCCGCGTGGTCTTCTTCGAACAGCTCGCCTCCGATCCGGCAGGGGTCGTCGACGGGCTCGCCGGCTGGCTGGGTATCGACCGCGAACCGGTCGGTTCGTTCCGCTACTCGGTCGAGAACCGCACGACGATGTTCCGGAGCGAGCGCCTCCAGCGGATCGCGCTGTACCTGAACCGCGAGGACCTCCTCGGGCGGCATCGCCGGCTGAAGGACCCGCTACGGAAGCTGTACTACGCGGTCAACCGCCGCCAGGACGGCGACGCGATGCCAGTGGCGGTCCGTCGACACCTGCAGGAGCTCTACGCGCCCCAGAACGCACGGCTCGCGGCCATGCTCAGCGAGCGCGGCTACGCGGAGCTCCCCGCTTGGCTGGCAACGCCCGGCCCGCACTAGCCACCGCGCGGGTCGCCTCGGCGTCGCCCTCGTCGGGCCTCCCGAGGGTGGATGCGATCGCGGCAAGGGCGAAGACGGTCGCGGACCGGGAGAGCCCTTCGAGCACCGGATTGAAGGCCATCGCGACGAAGAATCCGTTCAGGCCCACGAGGAGGAGGCGTGCGAGCCTCGCTCGCTCCGGGGAGCCCGCGGCCGCGAAGGCGAAGTGCGCACGGATCAGGCTGGTCAGCAGGAGCACGATCCAGGCGCCGAGCAGCACGGCGCCGACGAGCCCTCCTTCGGCCAGGAACATCACGAAGTCGTTGTGATACGGGGACGCCGTCGTCTTGCTCGATTCGGTCACCGTGTCGCTCGCGAACCCCGTCCCGATGAACGGCGACTCCTGGAAGGTGGCGATCCCGTTGGCCCAGAACTCGAGGCGACCCTGGCTCGTGTTGCGCTTCCCCACGGTCTCGAAGTACCTGCCCGCGACCTCGGTGCTCGCTCCGAAGTTCGCGACGGCGACCACGACGAGGATCAGCGCGACCCCGCCGATCAGGTAGGGGCGTGCGCGCGACGCTCCTGCGCTGGTCGCGAGCAATGTCAGGACCGTGACCAAGGTCACCAGGGTCGAGGTGGCCGAAGGGTAACCGAGGAAGATCACGGCGGCGCCCCCCACGAGCGCGAAGGTCCACCAACGATGGCCCAGCATGTAGGTGGCGGCGGCCCCGATCGTCACGTAGGGGAAGGTGGCGTTCTTGAACTGCCGGTACTCCGCGAGTCCGGGGAGGAGGCCGGAGTAGACCGCGGCTCCGAGCACGATGTAGATCGTGGCGATCCACGCGAGCGCCCGAACCACCCGGAGCGATTCGTCTTCCCGCAGCGGTTCCACGACGAACAGCGAGGCGATCGCCAGGGACATCGGCAGGAAGAGCGCGCGCGCGGTGCTCGTGACCCCCAGGAACAGGACGCCATACATCGTGCCGACGAAACCGAAGGCGAACAGCAGGATCAGGGCGATCTCGTAGTGCCGGGGTTTGCGGATCAGCGTCGAACCGTTCGAACGGATCGCGAACAGGGCAGCGATCGGCACGAGCAGGATCACGTACCGCACGGCGCCGCCCCTGACCGACCTGTCGAGGACGTTGAAGACGTCGACGGCGGTGGCGAAGAACACGACGAGCAACGCTCGTGCGTACCGATAGCCGTCGCTGGGGATCGTCCTTGCGGGGCGCACGAGGCTCCGGGTATGGAGCGCCGAGGTGGGGGAGACCATCGCGGGACACGATACCGGCTCGTACCTATACTGCGCCCCATGCCTGGGTCTGGATCCCTGCCCACCGTGGTCGCGAGCTCGGTCGTGCGCTCCAGCTACCAGGGCGAGAGCCATGGTGGGGTCTATCTGGTCGACCTGAACTCCGGCTCGGTCGAACAGGTGCTCGACTGGAGCGAGGGGTCGATCAGCTGGGAGGGTCGCGGTGGCGACCGTGGGCTGCGCGGCATCGCGTTCCACGGATCACACATCTACCTCGCGGCGAGCGACGAGATCTTCGTCTTCGACTCCGACTTCGTGCATCTCGGTTCGTTCCGCAACCCGTATCTCAAGCACTGCCACGAGATCGACATCCGCGGCAACCGCCTGTACGCGACGTCCACCGGATTCGACTCGATCCTCGAGTTCGACCTGTCGTCGGAGCGGTTCATCCGCGGCTACTGCGTCCGGTTCTCTCCGATCTGGCGGGCCCGGCGCAAGCTCCGCGTCCGTCCACGTCCTCGCTTCTCGGTCTTCGATCCGACCGGTCCGCTCGGGCCCGGGCCCGCCGACACGTGCCACGTCAACAACGTCGTGGCCGACGACGACGGGCTCCTCGTCTCGGGAACGGGGCTGGAGGACATCTGGCGCATCCAAGGAGCATCGCTGTCACGTGCTGCCCGGATCGCCTACGGGTCCCACAACGCGCGGCTCTTCCGCGACGGTGCCCTGCTCAACCACACGAAGACGGATCGGGTCGCCTTCATGGATCGCCGCGGCACGCTCCTGCGATCGTGGGCGATCCCGAGGTTCGCGCGTGATGAGCTCGACCACGCGGATCTGCCGGAGGACCTCGCCCGCCAGTCGTTCGGGCGGGGGCTCGCCGTCGTGGACGGCGACCTATTCGTGGCCGGCTCGTCGCCAGCGACCGTGACCGCCTATGCGTTCGACTCGACCGAGGCCCTCGCCCACGTCAACCTGACCAAGGACGTCCGCAACGCGGTTCACGGGCTCGAGGTCTGGCCCTTCTCGTAGACCGAGTGGGCTTCCCCGCCCTTCGACGTCCGCCAGAGCAGACCGCCCGCGGCGCTCCGCCCCTTCGTGAGGGCACGACCGTACGCGGTGCGAGCGACGTCGGAGCCGAGGGACCCGAGCGAGACTGGGATCTCGTCGAGCTCTCCGAGCAGCCCGTCGAGCGAGTACCCCATCACGGCCAGACGCTCCTGACCGATCCACCGCAGGTAGTCGCGACACCATCGGCGACGCACCGACGAGGAGATCGACCGCTTCCATCGTTCCAGCGGTTCGGTACTGAGCACGTCGTAGCGATGCCGTCCGGTCGGATCACCCATCCGCGCCTCCACGTCGACGCCGGCGAATCGGGCGAGAGAGGCGGGGTCGAACGCCACGCCGACGTGGTCGAAGAGGGCGGGCCAGGTCTCCTCGGGACGCGTGAGGAGGTCTTCGAAGCGGACGGCGTGGGTCCGGTCGGCGTGCGCCTCGTACGCGCGCACGAGGTTGTCGATGCCCTCGAACAGATCCACGCGCCAGCGTTCGACCATCCACCGGCCTCGACCCCAGGTCTCCACGGTCGACGCGACCACGGCCAGCGGGTTGCGCCACAAGGTCACGAAGTGGGCCTCAGGGAAGATGCGGTACAGGTCGTCGGCCACGAAGTGGTATCGCGGGGTCTTGTCCACGAACAGCCGGTCGTTCGGCTCCGAGGCGGCGAGGTAGAGCCGCTCGACGAACCCACGGACCTCCGACCAGTAGCGCTCCCGACCGCCGTCGAGCCGATCGGCGAAGTCGCCGATCGCCCGCCCCGCGAGCGCGTGGCCGTACTCGGCGTAGGCGCCGGCGTCGCGCAGGGCGTAGACCTGGGGAAGCACGATCCAGGGTTCGGCTGCCGTCGCCACACCGTCGTGCGCCGCGAGCACGCGCTGCACGAGCGTGGAGCCCGAACGCGGGAGCGACAGGAGGAACACGGGTGTGACGCTCATGAGCGACGACCTCCTCGGCCGGCTCGGCCCTTGCCCGTGAGGAACTCCATGAAGGGGCCGGGCGACAGCTGGATGTGGGTCCACACGCCGACGAGGCGATGGGCGAGGTAGAGCTGCACGAGGTTCTGCACGATCTGCGCGGACGCGGTCGTCACGGCGACGCCGATGAGACCGAACCGGGGTGCGGCGAAGATCCCCGAGACGACGCTCAGGATGCCGGCGCTGACCGTCACGGTCATCGCGACCCGTTGGTAGCCGGTCATCATCAACACGACCGCGCACGAACCCGTCCACACGGCGACCAGACGCCCGATCGACAAGATCACGAGCGCCGTCGCACCCTGCGCGTAGAAGTCCCCGTACACGACGCTCATCACCCAGGGTCCGAACGCGATGAACACGAGCAGGACGAGGAACGAGGGCAACCCGGCGATCGTCGCGGCCCCGCGGAGCGCGCGTTCCATGTCGTGGGTCCGTCCCTGCTCGTGGAGTTCGGCGACGATCGGCGGCGTCACCCCCTGGACGATCAGGAAGGGCGTCGCGACGAAGACCACGAGTCGTGACGCGGCCCCGTAGATCGCCACGTCGGTCTGGCTCTGGTAGGCACCCAGGATCCACAGGTCGACCCCGCGCCCCAGGAGCAGGATCGAGATGTTCGTGATCAGCAGGGGCCACGCGTAGGAGAGCAGCTCGCGACGCCCGACGTCGCCCTCGCCGTGGAGGCCGCGCACACGACCCAGGAGGAGGCCCGCGGCGAGGACGGTCGTGGTGAGCGTCGCTCCGGCCGACAGGATCACGATCGCGCGGAGGTCGGCGCCGGCACCTGCCAGGACGAGGACCCCGAAGATCGACGCCGAGAGGGTGTCCACGAGGAGGGCGTCCAGAACCGTCGAGAGATCGAAGCGCTGGAGGCCGCGGAAGGTCTCCACCAGGAGCGATTGGAGCGCCGTGACGATCAGCCATCCCGCCGCGATCGGCATGACCGCCTCGATCGCGCCGGACCGGAACACGGACGTGGCGAGCCAATCACCGACCCCGAGCCAGAGGAGCGCCCCGGCGACGAGCGATCCGAGTCCACCGTAGGTCAGCGACCTGCGGATCGCGGCCTTGGCCCTGCCCGGGTCGCCCGCGGCGATCGCCCCCGACACGAAGCGCACGACCGCCCGGTCGAGCCCCAGCTGCGCGACCGTGCTCCCGATCACCACCAACGCGTACGTGGTGAAGTACGCGCCGAGCTCCTCGGGACTCAGGAGGCGAGCGAGCATCGAGTTGATCGCGACCCCGAGGGCGATCGTGGCGATCTTCCCGCCCATCACCCAGGCGGAGCCACGGAGGATCCGTCGCCGAAGACTGGCGAACGCCTCTCCGCGCGTGACGATCACGTTGCCTTCGAGAGCCTCACCTACCGCCTCGCCCACCGGGTCGGTCGCCGCGTCACCCACTCGGGCTCACCAGTCCTCGTCGCCGTAGAACGCACCGGCGATCGGTTCGACCCCGCCGCGGATCCGGGCGAGGTCGTCGGAGGAAAGCGAGCGCCGCCACGCCTGCACGGCGGCCCGGCTGTCTCGCTTCGTGGAAGCCATGTCGGCGACCTGGTCCGGGTTCGACGCGTCGCTGTGCTCCAGGATCGTCGCCCGAACCTCGTCTTCGAACGGCATCCCGAGATGGTCGAACATCGTGCCGAACCGCGAGAGGGGGTCGTGCGCGACATCCTCGAGCCGCAGGAACAGCCAGTCCGGCCTGTTCGCCTGGAACTCGGCGATCGCGTGGTGGATCAGGTTCCACAGGAGGATCCCCTGGTCGAGCAGCGGCTGTTCCTGTTCGGCGAACCGCTGGACCTCGCCATCGAACGGCGCGAGCGGCCCCTCCATCAGGAGCGGCTGGTCCACGAAGTCACGGAAGGGATGGTGCAGTTCGCGGCGGACGACGCTGTCCACGAACGCGGCAGGATGGCGGATCAGGACGATCACGTCGGCGTCGAGCCGGTCGGCGATCCACTCCGAAGAGAACACGGCGATCGGGTCCTTCAGCAACGGCCTTGCACCTCGTGCCCTGAACCGCCGGAACCTTCGGGCGTCGCGCATCAGCCGTCCGGCATCCTTCGGGGTCCGGATCGCCCGGATCTCCGCCGCGTACCGATAGCGATACGCGAGCATGTCGCGGAGCCCTGGCTCGTAGCGGTCATGGTTCCGTTCGCACACGTACTCGAACCACTTGTCGAAGGGCACGTCACGGATCCCGGGCCGAGCGAGTGGGCTGAACGGTTCCCACAGGTAGGCGATGGGGTGAGAAGGGGATGCCGCTATCATGCTGCCCACCCATCCCGTGCCGGACCGGTGTGAACCGGTCACCAAGATCGGTTTTCGGCTCGGAAGGGACACGGCCGACTACGTTACAGGACACGACACGGGGGTCAGGGAGCACGATGGCTGGGACGACCAGGTTCGGGGTGGTGACGCCGTCGCTGAACGCGGAGAGCTACCTCGAGGACACCCTGCGCTCGATCTGGTCACAGGACGGGTTCGAGATCGATCATGTGATCGTCGACGGCGGGTCGACCGACCGAACCCTGGAGATCGCGGCGGCGTTCCCGTCCAGGGTGGTGGTGTCTCCCGACGATCAGGGCATGTACGACGCGATCAACCGCGGGATGTCGCTCGTGGAGGGCGACATCGTCGGCTACATCAACGCCGACGACGAGATCGCGCCCGGGGCGTTCCGTCTGGTGGCGGAGGCCTTCGAGCGGGACGGCGATGCGCAGTGGCTGTTCGGCACCGTCGAGTACACGGACGGCGAGGGCAAGGTGATCGGCCACCTCGCACCGATCGCGCCCTCGCTCCGTGCCTTCCTGGGGATCGGGTGGTCGCCGATCCCGCAGCAGACCGTGTGGGCGCGGCGCTCCTTCTACGACCGTGTCGGGCCGTTCGACATCGGGTACCGCAACTGCGGCGACTACGACTGGTACGCGCGAGCCTTGAAGCTGGCCAAGCCGCTCGTCCTCCCGGAGGTCCTCGGCAGGTTCAGGCTGCACGAGGGCCAGATCTCGTTGAACCTCGAGAAGATGGAGCGCGAGAGCCGCATGGTGCGCGAGCGTCACGGTGGCGCCGGGACCGATGCGTACCTCCTCGGGCGCCTCCTGAGCCTGAGGCTCAACGCGCGTAACCCCGACTGGTTCATGGCGAAGCGTACCGGCCGTATCAGCTTCGAGCCGCGCTGACCGGGGCTCGCCCTTCCCCGGGCCGGTGCCGAACGGAGGGGTCGAGGTCGAGCCGAAAGGCGGGGGAGCGCCGACGACGACCATGGCTATGATGCCGATCCGATGAAGATCAAGGTCCTGTGCACGATCGGCCCTGCGTCGCTGCGACCGGAGGTGATCCGAGCCCTCGATGAGCGGGGTGTCGATCTGTTGCGCATCAACCTCTCGCACACCTCGCTCGAGGAGGTGGAGCCGGTGATCCGGTTGCTCCGGGCCTCCTCGTCGGCGCCGATCTGCCTCGACACGGAGGGCGCCCAGGTCCGGTGCGGGCGGATGGCGCGCGACGTCGTGCTCGCAGCGGGAGCGACGGTCCTGCTGACCGCCGACGACATCAAGGGGGACGCGGAGCGGATCACGCTGTGGCCCGGACAGGTGATCGAGCAGCTCGGGGTCGACGATCTCGTCACGATCGATTTCGACGGCGCGCAACTGCGGATCGACGAGGTCTCGGGCGACGAGGCCCGCGCCACGGTCATCACGGGAGGGCGGGTGCGCTCGAACAAGGCCGTCACCGGCGCCCCCGTCGCCGCACTGCCCGCGCTGTCCGAGAAGGACGAGCAGGCGATCCAGATCGGGGCCGGCCTGGGGATCGTGCACTACGCGCTCTCGTTCGCGAGCTCGGCGGACGACGTCGCGCGCCTGCGTGAGCTCGCTCCTCCGAGCGCGCACGTGATGGCGAAGATCGAGAGCCGCGAGGGTGTTCGCGACATGGACGCGATCATCCACGCGGCGGACTCGGTGATCATCGACCGCGGCGATCTGTCACGGGAGGTGCCCCTCGAGTACGTGCCCTACTACCAGAAGGCCATCGTGCGCCGGGCGAACCGGTGGAACCGGCCCGTCTACGTCGCCACGAACCTCCTGGAGTCGATGGTGACGAGCCTGCAGCCCACGATCGCCGAGACGAACGACATCGCGAACACGCTCCTCGACGGTGTCCACGGCCTGGTGCTCGCGGCGGAGACCGCGGTGGGGATCGATCCGGTCGGGTCGGTCGACATGGTGTTGCGTGCCGTAGAGGCGTTCGAGCGGATGGGCGAGGGGCAACTGCTCGAAGAGGACCGCTCGTCGCGCGGGGCGGCGCGCTAGTGTGCGCGTTCCGCTGAACCTCTGGACCCTCGAGCGATTCGGGCTCACGCCGTCGGGGCTCCGGCGTCGCGTCGTGAACCCAGGCGGCCCGCGCGTCCTGTGCGTGAGCGTTCCGAAGTCCGGCACGCACCTGCTCGAGCGCGCGCTCTGCCTGCATCCGCAGCTCTATCGGAAGCTCGTGCCGACCGTCACGCTGCCGGACCTCCGCAAGCGCGGTGGCATGGACCGGTTGCTCGGCAGGGTCCGCCCCGGGCAGGTCCTGATGACCCACCTGCGCTTCGATCCCGGGTACCCGGACGTTCTCGAGCGCCACGGCGTGGCGCCCGTGTTCCTGATCCGTGACCCCCGTGACGTCGTCGTGTCCCAGGTTCGATACGCGGTGGGGCGCGAGGACCATTGGGCCCACGACCTGTTCGCGGAGCAGGGGGAGTTCCGGGAGCAGCTCCGCCTCGCGATCACCGGCGACCGTGAACGTGGACTCCGTTCCCTGGCGGAGCGCCTCGCCGTCTACGAGGGTTGGCTCGACGCCGCCGCCCTCGTCGTGCGTTTCGAGGATCTCGTCGGGCCTGAGGGCGGTGGCGACCGGGCGCGTCAGATCGAGACCGTCACCGACCTGTTCCGTGCGATCGGGGCCGAGGCGGACGAGGAACTCGTGCAGGCGATGTGCTCGGAGCTGTTCTCCTCGAAGAGCCCGACCTTCCGCAAGGGCACGATCGGCCAGTGGCGCGAGGTCCTCGACGACGAGCTGACCGCGCTGGTGCGAGACCTCGCCGGCTCGGGGATCGAGCGCTTCGGTTACGAGCCGTGAACCCCTGGACGGGTGCTCAGAACGACGGATCTTCTCCCATCTTGGAGAACGAGCGCAGGGCCGCACCGGAGGTATCGACCCAGTACACGCAGTCGGTGCTCTCGTGGTTGTAGGAGCATCCCACCACGTGCGACCAGCGCTTCATCTTCCGTCGAGCCTGGCGTAGCCACTCCGCCTTCTGCCCGGGAGCGCCTTCCGTGCAGCCGTACTCGATGATGTAGAGACCCTCGCCTCGCCGCCTGGCGACGTTGTGTGCCGGGCGGAAGATGTCGCCGAAGCCGCGCCACACGCTGGAGCAGTGCGCTCGGTTGTACCCATCGACCCCGAGGAGGTCGTATCGCGGAGGGAGCCAGGCACCCGCGCCTCCGTTCCCACCCGCGAAGGTGTACGCCGTGAGCGTCGGGATGAAGCGGAACTTGACGCCGACGTTGTGGAAGATCTGGTAGACGCGGTCGTGCGCTGCCTTCCAGTCGGCGGCGTTGCCCTCGTTCTCAGGCTCCTTGTGGAAGCAGAAGTACCCGTTCCACCCGGTGTTCTTCAGCTCTCGAGCCTGCGACGTGATCCAGCCGTCGTGCTGACCTTCGGCCACCGAGCGCCAGCCGATGAAGCCGCCGCGGCTCGTCCGTGTGAACCACGACAGGATCGGGACGTGGCCCGTCTGCACGCTCCACTTCGTGAAGTTGTTCACGAGTTCCCGATCCCACGTGATACGGAAGTGGGTGGTGGCGAACCGCCGACCCACCTTCTTCTCGAGGGCTCTCACCGCCTCGATCTGGTCGGCCTGGCCGCCGCGCGGCAGGCACAGCGCGCCCCACCGGATCCGGCGGTCGCCGGCGGCGTTGGCGAGGCCGCTCGTGGGGCCGAGCGCGACGGTCGCGCCGAGCGCGGCCGATCCTCGCAGGAAGTCTCGTCGTTCCATCGGGGGCTCCCCCTCTCGCGTCCGCCGGCACTCCGGCTCCGGTCGTCGCGATATCGGTATCGGCGGAGGGCTGGCCGGAGTGAAGGGGAAAGGTGGTCGCCGCCTGTCGGCCCGGGTGGACTGGCAGGCCCCGCTTCCGGGGGGTCTCGTGGCCGTCAGCCTCCGCTATGAAACGAACGAACCGCCGGATCACCGACGGTCGCGGACGACCTTAGCGAACACGGCGAGGGGTGGCAACCACCCAGGTCAGGGTCGGTGCTCAGTGGAACCGGCCGTAGAAGTGCTCGGGTCCGGATTCCCCGTCGAGCCGCGTGAACTCGCCGCCGATGTGGATCGTCGTTCCGTCGACCACGGTCGCCCAGACCCCCCGGTACCGGCAGCACGGCCGCGGCGTCCACCCCTTGTCGGGCATGCCATCGCTTCGGCTGATACGAGCGAGCCTGGGCTGCGCCCAGCAGGGCTCCATGCTGTTGGCCTTCCGCGACGGGCACTCGGCCCCGCTCTGGTCTCCCGGTCCGTCGTCCTCGATCGCGGTCCAGTGGCCCCCGACGACCAGGGATGAGCCGTCGTAGATCGCCAGATCCTGTGCGGACCCGTTCACGTCGGTCTGCCAGATGCGGGAGCCGTCGGACAACCGGAAGGCCCCGACCCAGTCGTTCCCGCCGGCGGCGACGTACACGTGCTCGCCGTCCACCTCGACCGCGAGACCGAACGCGGCGCTCTCCTGTCGTGCGCACTCGCAACGCAGCTCCCAGCTGCCGCTCCCGAGGTCGGGTTGTCCGGTGGATGCGTTCACCATGACCGCGACCTTCTTCTGGTGGGCGGCGTCCTGGCCGTCGATCCAGTCGAACTGACCGACGACCAACAGCGTCGTGGGCGAGATCTGCTCGATCTCGCGGAACCCCGGCGAGGTGGCATGCCCCCTGAGCCGACCGTCGATGTAGGCGACCATCTGGTGCCAGGAACCCCCCCCGCCGCCGCCCAGACCGAACCGCCACAGCTTCCGCCCGCCCGCGTACACGTGATCCGACGTGGCCAGGACCGACTTGAGCCCTCCGACCTTGTACGTCGCAGCGATCGTCCCGTCGTCGGGATCGATCCCGATCAGGTTCTTGAACGCCTTGCCCCCGTGCGTGTACGTGAACTTGCCGGCCACGTAGAGGATGCCGTCCGGACCCAGTGACAGGTCCCAGACCGTGGGTCGCGTGCCCCCGAGCCGCGGCAGGTTGCCGTGGATCGAGCCGACCAGCGTGCCGTCGGCGCCGAAGACGGTCAGGCCCGAGGCGTCCGCCACGGGGCTGCCGTTCTGGTTCTCGACCTCGGAGAACCTCCCCCCGATCCAGGAACGCCCCGCATGCACGACGACGTCGTGGACGACGGGTCCGTCGACCATGTAGACACCCGCGTCAGCCGTGCTGCTGGGCGATGCCGAGGCGATCGTGGGCAGGGCGACGATGAGGATCGTCGCCAGCGTCGTCACCCGCAGTGGGGCGAGCCCCCTCCCCGTCCGCATGTCATCAACCCTACGCCCGCCCCCCGCGGACGTGTCAAGGGTTGGTCTCCGCGGTCTACTCGTGACGACCTAGGGCCGGTGCGGTATCCGGTGGACGGATGGCCGATGGCTCGCGAAGCGAGGCCGATGGTAGCCTGGGGCAACCGGCGGGGTCCTCGGCGAGGTCGACCTCACCCGGATGGGGGTTCCCCGAGCGACGGGAACCGCTGCTCGGGTAGGGTGGTCGGCCAAGATCGAGGAGCCCGAGCAGATGTCCCGACGGCGCCATATCCCCCCGGAGATGGCATGAGTCTGAGGTGGTGCTGAGGATGAAGTTGTCCCGCAAGGTCGTTCGAGTCATGGCCGTTCAGTTGGCCGCCCTGGCGGTTCTCGTGGGGGTGGCACCCCAGGCGTTGGCGTTCGTGGAAACGCCGGATGACACCTGGATGACGAACGGCACCGTGTTCGCGGCCGTGCGTTCGGGCGAATTCGTCTACATCGGCGGCCAGTTCAAGCGGGCCTTCGAGAACCCCCCCGGCACTGCCGGAGACCGGACCACGGCGTTGGGCATCGCCCGCCTCGATGCCTCGACCGGCGTCGTGGACAAGTCGTGGAAGGTCGACGTCGCTCGGAGCGACGGCAAGCGTCCGACCGTCTTCGCGATCGCCGTCCTCGGCGGGAAGGTCTTCTTCGGAGGGCAGTTCGACCTGGTGGACGGCCAGCCCCGCAAGAACATCGCCGCGGTGTCCGTGGCCGACTCGACGCTGGATCCCGACTTCGACCCCGTGATGAGCAACAAGGTCCGGGCCATGATCGCCTCGGACTCGACGGTGTACGTCGGCGGGTATTTCACCTTCGTCGACGGGCTCGCCCGGAAGCGCCTCGCCGCGTTCGACGCCGCGGGGAACCTGTTGAACTGGAGGGCGCGCACGGGTGGATCGGTGCGTTCGCTGGCCTTCGATTGCGCCGGTGACTCGGTGTACGCCGGTGGTCTCTTCGAGAAGGCGGCCGGCCCGACCGGATCGCTCGTCACCCGTGACAGCATCGCCCGGTTCGACGCGGCGAACGCATCGCTGGAGGCATGGCAGACCCGGGATGCGGAGATCGGCAACGGCGCTGTTGCCTACGACCTGGCGGTGAGCTGCGCATCCGACCAGATCTTCGCGGGGATCGGCGGCACGAACTTCATCCACGCCTTCGACACCTCCGACGACGACGGGGAGACCACCTGGGTCCGCCAGACCGCGGGCAACGTCCAGACCGTTGCCGTGAACGACATGGGTACCGCAGGCGCCGACGACGACCGCGTCTACTTCGGCGGCCACTTCGGCGGAGGGGTCACCTATCCGGACGGCGCGTGCTCGCTGTCCAAGCCGAAGACCGCGCGGTTCGGCGTCGCCGACCTCGACGGCAACTGTGATCTCACCTGGTGGCCGACGTTCGAGGGCAAGTTCTACGGGCCGTGGGCCATCTTGGTGACCGACAACGGTGACCGCGTGTGGGTTGGCGGCCAGTACACCCAGGTGTGCGACGGCAGCGGGGGCGCGGGCGGCTCGTGCGTGAGCCAGTACTTCATCTCGCGCTTCTCCGACGTGTAGGACCCGTTCGGGCACGAGGGTCGCGGGAGAGCCTCCGTCCCGCGGAGGATGTGGGAAGGTAATCTTCCCGCGACCCTCGTAACGGTTGGGCTCGAACGGAAGGGTGACGATGGCAACGACAGAGGTCCTGGACCTCCGTGACTACGTCCAGGTGATCTGGCGTCGGCGTCGGCTCGTAGCAGCCACGACGGGGGCCGTCATGCTGCTTTCCCTCGCGATCGCGTTCACGCAGCAGTCGACCTACCGGTCTCTGACGAAGGTGCTGGTCCTTCCGGTCACGGTTCCCGGCCAGGCGGTCGCGCCGAACCAGATCATCTCGATGCCCAACGAGCTCGAGATCGCGACGTCCGCGAAGGTCGCGGCGGACGCAACCCGCAAGGCGGATAGGGCCGGCGCCAGCATCGGCACGATCGAGGTGTCGAGTCCGACCGAGACGCAGACCCTCGACTTCCAGGCGTCGGCGAGCGATGCACGCGCAGCCCAGGTGACGGCGCAGTCGTACGCCACGGCGTACCTCGACTTCCGGAAGGAGAGCCTCACGTCGAGCATCGACAGCCGTCTCGATTCGGTCGAGAGCCTGCTGGCGGACCTCACCGAGCGACAGACGGCCCTGATCGACCAGCTCGCCGACGAGGACAACTCGTCCGTCGCCGCGGCCCTCCAGTTCGACCTCAACACCGTCAACAGCGAGATCCGGCTGCGTCAGCAGGAGCAGAACGAACTGGAGCTGGCGCAGGAGACCGAGGTCGGGTCGATCCTCCAGGACGCCGAGCTCCCGCTCGGGCCCGCAAGCCCCCGCCCGCTCCGCAACCTGATCCTGGGCGCCGTGCTCGGTTTCCTGCTGGGCATCGCGGTCGCCCTGGTCCGCGACCGGCTCGACCAGCGGATCCAGGGCCGTGAAGACGTCGAAACCGTCACCGAAGCTCCCGCTCTCGGGCTCATCCCCGAGACGCCGTCGCTGCATCGTCTGATCGCGGTCCTCCCGGGCGGCGACTCGCTCGCCGCCGAGGCCTTCCGATCGTTGCGTGCGCGCGTGCTGTTCGGAGCGAACCGTGACGGTTACCGGACGATCATGGTGACGAGCGCGATGGAGGGCGAGGGCAAGACCGCGACGACCGTGAACCTCGCCGTGGCGCTGGCGCAGGCCGACACGCGGGTGGTGCTGGTGTCGGGGGACATGCATCACCCGGGGGTCTGGCGCTACCTGCCGGAACGCGGTCGGCGAGGCCTCGCCGACGTCCTCGCCGGGTCGACACGCCTCCAGGACGTGCTGGTGCAGACGGATCAGGAGAACCTCGTCCTGCTGCCGAGCGGCACCCTCAGCAAGCTCCCAGAGGCGGCCCTGGGGTCCGCCGAGATGCTGCGCGTCCTGCAGGAGTTGCTGGAGGACGCCGATCTCGTCTTGCTCGACTCCGCGCCCGTGCTCGGGGTGGCCGACACGCTCGACATGGCGTCGTTGGTCGACGGCGTCGTGCTCGCGGTCGACGCGAGCACGGCCCGGAAGGATCTCGTGCGAGAGGCATCCGACGAGCTCCGCTCGGTCGGTGCGTCGATCATCGGTGTGGTCCTCGTGCGACCGGACGGGCGGCACTTCGAGCGCTACAGCTACAAGTACGGCCGACGCGAGACGCTGGGGCCGCCGACCGAGGAGGCGGCCGGGCGTTCCGTGCCGGCGCGACCGGCAGGCGATGCTCCCCGGAAGCCGCCGACCCGACCGACCGATACGGGCGGGGCGCCCAAGCCTCCGGCGCCGACCAGCCGCGCCTCGACGGGCGCGTAGTCGTCGGTCGGCGCACCGGTTCATCCCGATCCCCCGCGCGATCGTGCCGGGCGTTGACCGTCTGGCACTCTCATGGCTATCCTGTTAGCACTCACGCCTGGGGAGTGCTAATCCCCTGGCGACCCAGAGGGAACCGTCGAACCGTAAGGAGGGAGTCGAGGGATGGCTGATTTCAAGCTCCAGCCGCTCGAGGATCGCATCGTCGTCCAGGCGAACGAGGGCGACCAGACCACCGCGTCGGGGCTCGTGATCCCGGACACGGCGAAGGAGAAGCCCCAGGAAGGCACCGTCGTGGCCGCCGGCCCCGGCCGGTGGAACGAGGACGGCACCGGCCGTGTCGCGCTCGACGTGAAGGTCGGCGACACGGTGATCTACTCGAAGTACGGCGGCACGGAAGTCAAGGTCGACGGCGAGGAGTACCTGATCCTGTCGGCCCGCGACGTGCTCGCCACCCTGACCAAGTAGACGAAGGAGGCGCACGTGGCGTCGAAGCTGCTGAGGTTCGGCGAGGACGCGCGACGCGGGTTGGAAGCCGGCGTCGACAAGCTCGCCGATGCGGTCGCGATCACGCTCGGCCCCAAGGGCCAGAACGTCGTGCTCGACAAGAAGTGGGGCGCACCCACGATCACGAACGACGGCGTGACGATCGCGAAGGAGATCGAGCTGGAGGACCCGTGGGAGAACATGGGTGCCCAGCTCTGCAAGGAGGTCGCCACCAAGACGAACGACGTCGCGGGTGACGGCACCACCACGGCCACCGTGCTCGCGCGCGCGATGGTCAAGGGTGGCATGAAGAACGTCGCCGCCGGCGCGAACCCGATGGCCCTCAAGCGGGGCATCGAGAAGGCGGTCGAGACGGCCGTCGAGTCGATCAAGTCCCAGGCCAAGGACGTGGAGTCCAAGGACGAGATCGCGCAGGTCGCGTCGATCTCCGCCGCGGACCCGGAGATCGGGGCCGTGATCGCCGAGGCGATGGACAAGGTCGGCAAGGACGGGGTCATCACCGTCGAGGAGTCGAACACCTTCGGGATCGAGCTCGAGTTCACGGAGGGCATGCAGTTCGACAAGGGCTACATCTCGCCCTACTTCGTGACGGACCCGGAGCGTCAGGAGGCGGTCCTCGAGGACCCGTACATCCTGATCGTGAACAAGAAGATCTCGAGCGCGCAGGAGCTCCTGCCGGTCCTCGAGAAGGTCCTGCAGTCGGGCAAGCCGTTCGTGGCGATCGCCGAGGACGTCGAGGGTGAGGCCCTCGCCACCCTGGTGGTCAACAAGATCCGCGGCACGTTCAACGCCGTCGCGATCAAGGCCCCCGGGTTCGGCGACCGCCGCAAGGCCATGCTCCAGGACATCGCGATCCTCACCGGTGGCCAGGTGATCTCCGAGGAGGTCGGTCTCAAGCTCGAGAACGCGACCCTGGACCTGCTGGGTCGTGCCCGCAAGATCGTCATCGTCAAGGACAACACGACGATCGTCGAGGGCGCCGGCAACGACGACGACGTCGCGGGCCGGATCAACCAGATCAAGGCCGAGATCGAGAACACCGACTCGAGCTGGGACAAGGAGAAGCTCCAGGAGCGGCTCGCCAAGCTCTCCGGCGGCGTCGCGGTGATCAAGGTCGGCGCGGCCACCGAGGTCGAGCTGAAGGAGAAGAAGCACCGCATCGAGGACGCCGTCTCGGCGACGCGTGCGGCCGTGGAGGAGGGCATCGTGCCCGGCGGTGGCGTCACGCTGATCCGTGCCGAGGGCTCGATCGACGCCTTGGATCTCTCCGACGACGAGGCGACGGGCGCGAAGATCGTCCGCAACGCCCTGTCCGAGCCGACGCGCCGGATCGCGGCCAACGCCGGGTTCGAGGGAGCGGTCGTCGTGTCGCAGACCCGCACCGAGGGTGACGGCCGAGGCTTCAACGCCGCCACCGGCGAGTGGGTCGAGATGACGAAGGCGGGGATCATCGATCCCGCGAAGGTGACGCGCTCGGCGCTGCAGAACGCCGCGTCGATCGCGGCGATCGTGCTGACCGCCGAGTCGGCCGTCGTCGAGAAGCCCGAGGAGGAGGAGCCGGCGGCCGCCGGCAACCACGGCCACATGCACTGAGCCATCCTCAAACGGCGAAGCAAGGGAGAGGCGGGGCGTCGAGCCCCGCCTCTCCGCATGCCGGGGGCGGCCTAGACTGCGTCGCGTGAGTGGCGGCGACCTGTTGCGGTACTGGGACGGCGAGTACCTCGCCACGCGCTTCGACGACGCCTCAGGCTCCTGGATGCTGATCGGCGTCCATTCGACGGCACTCGGGCCCGCGATGGGTGGGACACGGATGAAGGTCTACGCGTCCTTCGACGACGCCGTCGCCGACGTCGTGCGGCTCGCCGGGGCGATGACGCTGAAGAACGCGCTCGCCGGCCTTCCTTTCGGCGGCGGCAAGGCCGTGCTCGCGGTCCCTCGGTTGGCGGATGGCGAGGCGCGGCGCGGGATGCTCGAGCGGTACGGGGCGTTCGTGGAGGGGCTCCGGGGTGCCTACGTGACCGCGTGCGACATGAACACGGCCGAGGCGGACATGGACGTCGTCGCGACGCGCACCGAGCACGTGCTCGGGCGCTCGACGACGGCCGGAGGGTCGGGGAGCTCGGCTCCGGATACGGCCGTCGGCGTCTTCCACGCGATCCGAGCCGTGTGTCGCCACGTCTTCGCCGACGACGACCTCACTGGACGGTCGGTTGCGATCCAGGGGGTGGGGGCGGTCGGCGCCGTGCTCGCGGACCTGCTCCGAGGCGCGGGCGCGACGCTGATCGTCGCTGACGTGGATCCCACCCGCGCCTCGGAGGTCGTCGACCGGACCGGCGCTCGCGCCGTGACGGCCGATGCGATCCTCCGGGAGCCCTGCGACGTCCTGTCCCCGTGCGCGACGGGCGGCGTGCTGAACGCGGACACGATCGCGGCGCTGGCCTGTCGGGCGGTCGCGGGCGCTGCGAACAACCAGCTCGCGACCGATGCGGACGCCGAGCGCCTCCGCGCGCGTGGGATCGTCTACGCTCCCGACTTCGCCGCCAACGCAGGGGGCGTGATCCATCTGGCCGGGTACGAGACGCTCGGCTGGGACGATGCACGGGTCGCCGCGAGGCTCGCCGCGATCGGAGCCACGGTGACGGAGGTGCTGCGTCTGGCCGACGCCGACGGCACGACGACGGCCGAGGCGGCTGCCCGCCTCGCCGCCGACCGGGTCAGCGCCGGACGGTGAGGACCGGGCCGCTCACACGATCGGCTGTTCCTGACCCGCCCGGGCGATCCCGATCAGGTCCAGTGCGCCGAACGCGATCGCCCCGATCCCGATCGCCCACCAGGTCGTTGCGGACGCGCCTTCGGGAACCCCGAGCAGGGCATTGAGGATCGCCACGGTCGCCACGCCCGCTTCGCAGATCGCGAACCCCCAGGCCCACCACCATGCCTCGGCCGCGTGCTGGGCCACGAGGACCATGAACAACGCCAGGACGACCGACGCGACACCGAGCATCCGCAGCCATGCGCCCTCGACGGGGACGGGCTGGCCGAGCAGCGTGTCCAGGGTGAACACGGGGACGGCACCGAGCAGCAGGCCGGTGAGCGCCCACAGGGCCGCCTGCACCTTCAGGACACGTCGCAGGAACGTCATACGGGACCCCTCCCGAGGGCCGCGGGGCGGCCCGAAGCGGCTGCTAGGATGCCATATCGCGGACCGCCCCCGGTGCTCCGGTGCTCGGCGCCCGCCTCCGGATCCACCCGACATCGCCGCGTAAGGAGTCAGTCATGCAGCAAGGGCCCAGGGTCGTGGTCATCGGCCTCGACAGCGTGCCGCCGAAGCTCCTGTTCGAGGACCTGGCCGCCGAGGTCCCCACGATCGCGAAGCTCATGGGCGAGGGCATGCATGGCCCGCTCGCGTCGATCACGCCGCCGATCACGGTCCCCGCTTGGGCCTGCTCCATGACGGGTCGCGTCCCCGGTCAGCTCGGCATCTACGGCTTCAGGAACCGCAAGGACACGAGCTACGACGGCCTGTCGATCGCTCACTCCGGCTCCGTGAAGGAGCCGGCCGTGTGGGATGCGCTCGGTGCCGCGGGTAAGCGGAGCGTCCTGATCGGTGTGCCGCCGGGGTTCCCGCCGCCCAAGGACTTCCCGGGATGGCGCGTGGGGTGCTTCTTGACCCCACCGAGCGCGGAGCGCTGGGCGTTCCCGCAGGAGCTCGAGGTCGAGATCGACGAGGAGCTCGAGGGCACCGGCAACTACATCTTCGACATCCCGAACTTCCGTCGCGCCGGGTTCGACGTCACCCTGGACCAGGTCTTCAAGATGACCGAGCGACGGTTCCAGGTGGGCCGACGGCTGATCCAGAACAAGCCGTGGGACTTCTTCATCCTGTGCGACATCGCCCCGGACCGGCTGCAGCACGTCTTCTGGCAGTTCTACGACCAGCGCCACCCGCTGTACGAGGCCGGGAACCCGTACGAGACGATCTTCCACGACTACTACCGGTTCCTGGACAAGGAGATCGCGAACTTCCTCGAGACGGTCCCCGACGACGCCGTGGTCATCGTCATGAGCGACCACGGTGCCCGTCCGATGATGGGCGGTCTGTGCTTCAACGACTGGCTGATCCAGGAGGGGTACCTGACCCTCGCCGAGCCGGTCACCGGTGGCCCGATCCCGATCAAGGAGGCGTCGATCGACTGGAGCCGCACGGTGGCCTGGGGCGACGGCGGGTACTACGGGCGTCTGTTCCTCAACGTGAGGGGTCGAGAGCCCGAGGGCGTGGTCGAGCCTGCGGACTACGAGGCGACGCGCGACGAGCTGATCGCGAAGCTCGAGGCCCAGCTCGGCCCCGACGGCCAGCCGCTGGGGACCCGGGTCCTGAAGCCCCAAGACGTCTACCCGGAGGTGCGCGGCGTCGCGCCCGACCTGATCGTCTACTTCGGCGACCTCGAGTGGCGCTCGGTCGGCTCCGTCGGCAATCCCAGCCTCTACACGTACGAGAACGACACCGGCCCCGACGGCGCGAACCACGACCGTGAGGGCATCTTCGTGATGAAAGGCCTGCCGGGGCAGCCCACCGGCGAGGTCCAGGGCCTCAACCTGGTCGACGTCGGGCCGTCGATCCTGTCGTTGTTCGGCATCGATTCGACCGAGGTCCTTCCGGGCGCGGTCGGGAGGAGCTTCCTGAAGGCATGAGCGAGCAGAAGGGTTTCACCGTGTGGTTCACCGGGCTGTCGGGCTCGGGTAAGTCCACGATCGCCGAGATGCTCTACCACGAGTTCCAGGCGCGCGGGCTGAAGACCGAGATCCTCGACGGCGACGTGGTGCGCCAGAACCTCTCGAAGGGCCTCGGGTTCTCGAAGGAGGACCGCGACATCAACATCATGCGGATCGGGTTCGTCGCCGATCTGCTCACGCGCAACGGCGTCGCGACGATCTGCTGCCCGATCAGCCCCTACAAGGCCACCCGTGACGCGAACCGCGAGCTGATCGGCAACTTCGTCGAGGTCTACGTCCACGCGACGGTCGACGAGATCGCGGCGAACCGCGACCCGAAGGGCCTGTACAAGAAGGCGCTCGCCGGGGAGATCACCGGCTTCACCGGTGTCGACGACCCGTACGAAGTGCCTGAGAACCCTGAGATCACGGTCGACACGCTGTCCCAGACGCCCGAGGAGTCCCTGCAGCACGTGATGACGCGGCTGAAGGAGCTCGGCTGGCTGGAGTCCGACGAGGTCCTGATCGAGGGGGACCGTGTGCACTCGGGCATGACCGACCTGCGGGTCGCCGACTCGGGGCACGTCGTCAAGGAGCACTGACCCCGGGCGTCGTGGAATCCCGCGCGAGCGCGGGTGAAGATGGGGCGTGACCGTCGCCCCGAAGCGCAGCAACGCGTACGAGCTGTTCATCCTCGTGCTCACGGTGCTGTCGCTCGTGATCATGGCGGGCCTGCTGCTGCCGTTGTCGCAGGCGACCCAGGACCTCCTGACGGTCTACGACAACCTGATCTGCGTCGTCTTCCTGATCGACTTCGCGATGCGGCTCCGCCGTGCACCTTCGAAGCGGGGCTACGTGATCGGGGAGCGCGGATGGCTCGACCTCCTGGGGTCGATCCCGAGCTTCGGGGTCTTCCGCGCCTCGGGGGTGCTGCGGCTCGCCCGCCTCAGCCGGTTCGCGCGGATCACCCGGCTCCTGCGGGCCCAGGACAAGGGGTCGCTCACCCGCGACGTGGTCGCGAACCGCGGGCAGTACGCCTCGTTCATCACGTTGCTCTCGGCGTTCGTGGTGCTCGTGGTCGCGAGCGTCCTCGTGCTTCAGTTCGAGGGGAACGCCCGCGACCCCAACATCACGAGCGGAGGCGGGGCGCTGTGGTGGGCGATCGTGACGATCACGACGGTCGGCTACGGCGACCAGTACCCCGTGACGCTCGCGGGCCGGGTCACCGCGACGTTCGTGATGCTCGCGGGCGTCGGCATCATCGGATCGCTCGCGAGCATCCTCGCCTCGGTCCTCGTCCCGCAGCCCGACGCGACCCCCTCGAACGAAGCCGACGTCGGTGCGGAGCTGGCCGCGATGCGCGCCGAGCTCGAGGCGCTCCGCCGTGCCGTCGAGCAGGGGTCGGGTCGAACGCCCTGAGGGATGGGCGGTCGGCCTCCGCCGCCCGATCGCGCGAGGCGTCGTCCGGCGCTGTTACCCTGAGCCCATGCAGGTTCGCTGACGCCCGCTCCGGTCACGGGGTGGGCGTCTCGCGTTCCTGGGGGAGGCGGGACGAGCAGAGGGAGGACCCCCCGGTATGGAGTTCGAGATCGGCATCGGCAAGACGGCCCGGCGGGCCTACGGGTTCGACGAGGTCGCGATCGTGCCCTCGCGTCGTACGCGCGACCCCGAGGACGTCGACATCTCGTGGGAGATCGACGCGTACCGGTTCCCGCTCCCGATGATGGCGAGCGCGATGGATGCCGCCGTCAGCCCCTCGACGGCCGTCGCGATCGGCAAGGTCGGCGGGCTCGCGTGCCTGAACCTCGAGGGGTTGTGGACCCGCTACGAGGACCCGGAGGCGGTCTACGACGAGATCGCGTCGCTCCCCGACGAGAAAGCCACTCGCCGGATGCAGGAGCTGTACGCCGAGCCGATCAAGGAGGAGCTGATCGGACGCCGGATCGAGGAGATCAAGGCCGGAGGCGTGACCAGTTGCGCCTCGCTCACGCCCCAGCGGGTCGAGCGCTACGCGAAGCTCGTGCTGGACGCGGGCCTCGACGTGCTCGTGATCCAGGGCACGGTGGTCTCGGGGGAGCACGTCTCGACCCATCACGAGCCGCTCAACCTGAAGGAGTTCATCCCCGCGTTCGACATCCCGGTGATCGTCGGTGGGTGCGCGAGCTACCAGACCGCGCTGCACCTGATGCGGACCGGGGCGGTCGGCGTGCTCGTGGGCGTCGGACCGGGCAACGCGTGCACCACGCGCGGCGTCCTCGGCGTGGGCGTCCCCCAGGCCACCGCGATCGCCGATGCGGCGGCCGCGCGGCGCGAGCACCTTCACGAGACCGGCCGCTACTGCCACGTGATCGCCGACGGCGGGATGCGCACCGGCGGCGACATCGCGAAGGCGATCGCCTGCGGCGCCGACGCCGTGATGATCGGCTCGCCGATGACCCGCGCGTTCGAGGCGCCCGGCCGCGGCTACCACTGGGGGATGGCGACCTTCCACCCGACGCTGCCGCGCGGTGCCCGTGTGAAGACCCAGCAGGTCGCCTCGATCGAGGAGATCCTCACCGGTCCCGCGCACGAGAACGACGGCACGTTCAACCTGTTCGGCGCGCTCGCGACCTCGATGGCCACCACGGGGTACGCGAGCATCAAGGAGTTCCAGAAGGCTGAACTCGTGATCGCGCCCTCGATCAAGACCGAAGGCAAGACCTACCAGACCCAGCAGCGCGTCGGGATGGGCCACTGAGGCCCAACGAGCCTCGGTAGCGGCGGCTCTCTCGGAGTCGCGCGCGCGACGGCCGAACGCGCGGCCGATCACGAGCGGTGACCAACCGCTCCGGTGGACCCGTGACCCTGTCCTTCACACTGCGAGGGACCCTCAAGCCGCCCTGAGTTCGCTGCAGGCCACGGTTGCTTGAACGATGTCGCTCGGCTGGGCGTCCACCACATGCGTGAACCTTGACCCGTCCGGAGCGTGGTAGCCGAAGTCGAACGTCACTCGCTCTCCGTCCGAGAGCTGCACGACGATGGAGCAAGAACGCCAGCCTGGCGCCGTCTGGCCCACCCAGTGGGCATCGAAGGAGATCTCCGCAAGGCCAGCTTCTCGCCCATCATCGACGTGAGCGTTGTCGAACACGTAGCCATCTCCAGGCGGATAGGAGCCCGCGCCGCAGGTGCCTGCAGCAGTGGATGGCTCGCCGCTCACCTCCACCTCAACGACAGGTGGTAGGGCGGTCGGAGTGGCGTACGACGCCAGGAACTCTGCTTGACCAACCTCGAGACCGGCAGGGTCGTAGACGGACACGTGACACGTGCTCTGTCCGGGGAAGCTGCTACCCGACCAGCGAGCAGTGAACGTGACGCCCGCACTTGTCGGATCGCCTATGCCCTCCGTGTCGCCCGTGGCTGTCGCATCTCGCGGTCCCGGGACGTACGGGTAGGCGACGTCGAAGTCTGTGAGCACATAGGTGTCGACACCGGCGGCAGCTGCCGCGGGTCGTCCCGATGCGAGCAGCCCTTCCGCGCTGACGACCAGTCCAAGCATGATCGATGCGGCCGCCACGAAGGTCGCCGCGTTCCGGACGGTGGTGTGCCGATCCTTGGTTCGTGATCCGTTCATCGGTTGCTCCTCACTCACACGTAGCTGCAGTGTCACCGGCGTCCTTCAGGCAGTTGTCGGTGCCGGCTCCGCCACGAAGCGTGTCGCTACCGTCTCCATCCGCGGAGTTGAGGACATCGTTGTCCCCCTCCCCCTCGAGAACGTCGGTATCAGCTGCGGCTTGCGAGTCATCGAGGTCATCCCTTCCGGGCCCTCCGAACACGTCATCGTCATCCGAGCCTCCGAAGAGCTTCCCGCAGCGGTTGTTGGCGTCGCAGCTGGAGGGCCGGTCGTGATCCGCCTGGCCGTAGATGTCGTCGTTCCCAGCGGCACCGTGGAGCTCGTCGAAGCCGTCACCACCGAAGACCGTGTCGTTGCAGTTCTTCATCTCTCCGTTGTCCTCGCCGCCCTGGAAGTCCAGCGAGGTGGAGAGGTCGGTTCCATCGGTGTAGTTCTCGTCGGCAGACGTACCAGTCACGCTGTAGGAGACACAGGAGACCGCATCTGCCCCGTCCGTGAGCAGGAAAGCGATCCCAAAGAAGAGCCCCGTCGCACATCCGGCGATGGCGGCTCGCAGCCGCCCTGTTCTGACCTTCGGCTTCACTTGCTCTCCCTCCCTCCTTGCGTGGTTCCAGCGTCCCCGCCGGTAACCTCTCTCCTTCTGTCGCTGCGGGTTGCTATGACACCTCCGTGCACTTCACGGAGACACTCGCAACCTTGGAGGGCGGCGCGTCGATCTCACGGGTCATACGGGTCCCGTCCGGAACGGACAACGTGAACATCTGGCTCACGCTCGTTCCATCCACCAAGAGGGCTTCGAGTCGGCATTCACGCCACGTTGGATCGATCGCGTCGGCCCACGCTGCCTCGAACTCGACAGCCGTCATCTCTGGGTCGTCGGACTCAGCAAGTGTGATCTCCGGGAAGACGTATCCCTCGCCCGGTGGGTACGTGCCGGGTCCGCAGGTTCCCCGCGCAGTCTCCGGCCGAGCGCTGACCTCAACGACGACGGGAGGGGCCTGGGACGACCTGGCCAGGTATGAGGCGAAGAACGTCGCGGCACCGACCGAGGCACCGTCCGCCGCCAAGAGCGTGAGCTGGCACTCTGCTCGACCGGGGAACGTCGAGTTCAACCAGGTCGCCTCGAATCGGACCCTTGCGGCACGTGCGCCCGGAGACTGAGTCGACCCCTCGGGCCAGGGGTAGTCGATCGAGAAGCTCGACAGCTCGTATGCCGTTCCGGACGCGGGGTCACCGGCCGGGACCGTTGTGGGTGGTGGAGCTTCTCCGCGGAAGGCCTGCTGAAGCATCCCCAGACTCCCAGCGAGAAGGGCAACGAGGACCAGGCCCACCCCCACTCCGCCGAGGCGCCTATACGCGATCCGCCTCCGTCCCTGACGGATAGCTCCAGTCGCGCCCGGAGGATGCACTTCATCGATACAAGTCGCTGCACGATGCAGTTCTCGTCGCAGGTCGCCGTGAGCTATCACGATCTCACCATCTCCAGCTCGATCATGGTGCGAAGGCGGGACAGGCCCTGTGAGGTCAAGGCACGGACCGTTCCCTCCCGCTTCCCAAGCGACTCCGCCACCTGGGCGACTGACTGATCACACATGTAGCGCAAGACGATCACCGCGCGCTGCTGAGGAGTGAGTGCAAGGAGGGCCGCGACGATGCGGGGCTCTTGTGGATCAGTGGGTTCACTCGCCTTCTGGGGAGGTGGCACACCCACCATCCTCATGATCCTCTGTCGCCTCTGCCATGACAGCGCCAGATTGGACACGACACGCTGCAACCAAGCCACAGGCTCCGGGTGGCCCTCAACTGAACGCCAATGCTCGAAAGCGCGGATGAACGTCTCCTGCGCAAGGTCGACCGCCTCCTCGGTACTGCCGGTGAGGAGATAGGCCGTGCGAGCGACCGCCTTGAAGTTCCGCTCATAGAACTGCTCGAACACAGCCCGATCACTAGACAAGAAGGCGCCTCTCGGTCTCGCTCAACATCTAACGCCTCAGCCGCCGGATCCGCTTAGGGCGCATCGAGGTTCGCCTAACTATCCTCTCCACTGGCCCATATCCGCCAGGCACATCCGGGAACGCAGGGGTCTACGGACGCCACCCCCGACGCCAACAAGACCTCGGTTCATGCGGATGTCAGCTCCGACGACGATGCGGCGTGTCTTCGTGATCGATGCCGGCTGTCGACGGGCCACGGGAGCGATGCGACCGGCGCATGGCGGTTCCCAAGTCTCTCGCCGTATATATGGCTCCATGATATGGTTCTACGGCGATGAAGACGACGCTGAACCTGGACGACGAACTCCTGCGCGAGGCCAAGAAGAAGGCGGCCGAGGAGGGGACCACGCTGACGCGCGTCGTGGAGCAGGGTCTGCGCGCCGTGCTGAACGACGAGGAGCCACCGGCCGAACCGTACGTCTTCAACTTCCCGACGATCGATGGGGGTACGCCCATGTTCGATGTCGCGGACCGAGATGCGCTGTACGACCTCTTCGACGGACGCACATGATCGCCGTCGATACGAACATCCTCGTCTACGCGCACAACACGGGGGACCCGCACCACGATCGTGCGCGCGGAGAGCTGCGCGCGCTGGTCGAGTCCGATGCAGCGTGGGGCCTCCCCGTGTTCGTCCTCGGTGAGTTCCTGCGCGTCGTCACGAACCGTCGCGGCCCCTTGCCCCACCCGAGCACACCCGCTGCGGCCATCGAGGCGATCGATGGCCTCCTGGCCAGCCCGAACGCGAAACTGCTCCTGCCCGGTCGCCGGTACCTGCCGCTGTTGCGGGGGCTCGTCGCCGACGTCCGCCCACGAGGCAACGAGATCTTCGACGCACAGGTCGCGGCGGTCTGTCTCGAGCACGGCGCCACCACGATCTTGACGAACGACACGGACTTCCGGCAGTTCTCCGGCATCACCGTCAAGAGGCTCGGATGAGGCTGCTACGGTGAGGTCGTGAGCGAGCCCCGTCCCGTCCTCGTCGTCGACCTCGGGGCGCAGTACGCGCAGCTGATCGCACGACGGGTCCGCGAGGCCCACGTCTACTCCGAGATCGTCGCTCACGACCTGACCGCGGCGGAGATCGCGGCGAAGCGGCCGGCCGGCATCATCCTGAGCGGCGGTCCCGCGAGCGTGTACGAACCCGACGGGCCGCAGGTCGATCCGGGGCTCTTCGAGCTCGGGGTCCCGGTGCTCGGGATCTGCTACGGCCACCAGCTGATGGCGCAGGCTCTCGGTGGCGAGGTCGGCGCGACCGGGGACCGCGAGTACGGGGGCACGAGCCTGCACGTCGCCGAGCCCGGCGTCCTGCTCCAGGACCTGCCCGCGAGCGACACCGTGTGGATGAGCCACGGCGACGCGGTCACGCGGGCGCCGGCCGGCTTCCGGGTCACCGCCATGACCGACGCGATCCCCGTGGCGGCGATGGAGGACCGCGAGCGCGGGTTCTTCGCGGTCCAGTTCCACCCGGAGGTCTCGCATACGCCGCGCGGCCAGGCCGTGATGAAGCGGTTCCTGTACGACGGGTGCGGACTGCTGCCCGACTGGACGCCGACGAACATCATCGACGACCAGGTCCGCCGGATCCGCGAGCAGGTGGGAGACGCACAGGTCCTGTGCGCCCTGTCCGGCGGGGTCGACTCGAGCGTCGCCGCGCTCCTGGTCCATCGGGCGGTAGGCGACCAGCTCACGTGCGTGTTCGTCGATCACGGGCTGAACCGGGAGGGGGAGCCGGAGCAGGTCGAGGAGACGTTCGCGCGGCATTTCAAGGTGCCGCTCGTCCACGTGAAGGCGCAGGACCGCTTCCTCGCGAAGCTCGCCCGGGTGACCGATCCGGAGCGCAAGCGCAAGGCGATCGGTGAGGAATTCATCCGGGTGTTCGAGGAGGTCGCGCGCGAGCACACGGGCGCGGGGTTCCTGGTCCAGGGCACCCTCTACCCGGACGTGATCGAGTCGGGCTCGAAGACCGCCGCGAACATCAAGAGCCACCACAACGTGGGCGGGCTGCCCGAGGACATGGACTTCGAGCTCGTGGAGCCCTTGCGGGACCTGTTCAAGGACGAGGTCCGAACGGTCGGCGCCGAGCTCGGCCTTCCCGAGGAGATCACGCAGCGTCAGCCGTTCCCCGGGCCGGGGCTCGCCGTGCGGATCGTCGGTGAGGTGAACGCAGACAACCTCGCGAAGGTCCGTGGCGCCGACCGCGTCGTCCGTGAGGAGATCCGCCGGGCCGGCCTCGAGCGCGAGACCTGGCAGGCGTTCTGCGTCCTGCTCGCAGACGTGCAGTCGGTCGGGGTGATGGGCGACGGCCGAACCTATGAGAATCCCGTGATCGTCCGCGTGGTGACCTCCGAGGACGCGATGACCGCGGACTGGGCGAAGCTGCCCTACGAGGTGCTCGACCGGATCTCGAGCCGGATCGTGCGCGAGGTCCCGGGTGTGAACCGGGTCGCGTACGACGTCACGAGCAAACCCCCCGGCACGATCGAGTGGGAGTGAGCGACAGCCCCGTCCGCGAGGTGCGTCTCCCGAGGGGGTGGCTGGTCGGCGCCGGCCTCGTCGCTGCCCTGGCGTGGGTGCCCGTGTTCCTCTACGCGGATCGCTCGACGGGGTGGCTCGGCCTCACGCTCGGTGTCGCGGTCGGGTGCGCGGCCTTCGTCCTGGGGGCGTGGTCCCAGCGGGTCCGGCTCGAGGGCACGCGTCTCAGCGGCAACGTCCTGCTCCGGCGCTCGGTGGACCTCTCGATGCTCGCGACCATGCGCGTCGGCGGCAATCCGCTGCCCGGAGGAGCACGCTCGAACGACGTCGCGGTCCTCGAGGACGCGAACGGCGGGCGGGTGACGATCCCGCTCAAGAACTTCCCCTCCGACCGACGTCGCCAGATCGTGGAGCTGCTCCGCGGGCCGGTGCTGGCGAGCGACGCCGAGGTGGACGAGGCGACCGCCGAGCTCTTCGAGGTGGGCTAGGCCTCCGGCGACGAGACCAGGTCGGCCTCGACGATCAGACGTTCGCTGCTGGCGTACTTCGGGTGGCAGGTCGTCAGCACGAGGGTCGGGTGCTTCGTCTGCTCGAGGACGATCCCGGACGTGGCCTCCGGGACGACGAAGACGTCCGAGACCTCGTAGACGAACTCGCCGTACTCGGTCCACAGGCTGATCGGATCGCCCGGGCGTACCTGCTCGAGGTCGTAGAAGGGCGCCATGTAGGTCGTTCGGTGCCCCGCGATCCCCACCCGGCCCCTCAGGTCCCACGGATCGGCGGTGTCCGGGTAGTGACCCGGCCCCTTCTTCAGCGAGTCGTAGTCGGTCCCCTCGACGACGGCGAAGTCGATGTCGATCGACCCGATCTCGATCATCGCGTACGCGCTGCCGGGCACCTCGCGGGTGCCGGGAGGCGGAGCCTCCTCGATCGGCGTCGGGTTCGCGAACGAGCGCTCCAGCGCCGGCCGCAGGCTGTCCTGGGCGCGTGAGGTCTCCAGGCCGGTGCCCCACAGGAGCCACGCCACGTACCCGGCGAAGAACGCCGAGCCCATCAGGCACGCCATACCGAACCAGCGCACGGCGGTACGCCAGTCGAACCGGCGGCGAGGCGGCGCGGACTCGCTCATCCCCTTCACCGTACCCGGGGGAAGGGCATCGGACATCGGTCCGACGGCCGAAGACGCGGGTCGGCCCTAGACTCGCGCGGATGGAGCCCGACCGGATCGACCTGCCCTGGGGTCGGATGCGCGTGTGGAGAGGTGGGCATGGCCCCGCGCTGCTCGCGCTCCATGGGCTCGGAGGCTCCGGCCGCTATTGGCAGGGGCTCGAGGACCTCGTGGGGGACCGGTTCACGGTCGTCGCGCCCGACCTGCCGGGGTTCGGATCCTCCGACAAGCCGAAGGTTGTCTACGACCGACCGTTCCTCCTGGACGCGGTCGAGGCCGTCGCGTGGGATCTGGGTCCCACCGTCGTCGTGGGGCACTCGCTCGGGGGTGTGCTGGGGTTCCTGTGGGCGGCGCGGCATCCGCAACGGACCCGGGCCCTCAACCTCAGCGGTTCGCCGTTCCCCCAGCCCCGTCCCGACTGGGACCCGGCGCGGTGGGTGGGAGCGCGGCGCCTGGCCCCGGCGGTGGTCGGCGGGCTGGCCAAGGTCGGCTGGCCGCTGCTCAGCCTCCCGGCCCAGGCCTTCTCGAAGTACCCGGGGGCCGTGGTCCGTGATTACGGGCGGCAGACGATGCAGAGCCGCGCCTGGACCATGTGGTCCCTGTGGGCCGATCCGGCGCTCCGCGCGGAGCTCCCGGACCTGGCCGCTCGCCTAGACCCGGCCATGCCGATCCTCCTGGTACACGCCGCCGACGATCGGAGCGTCCGTCCGGACGCTATGGACGGATGGGCCGACGTGCTCCCGATGACACGTCGTGAGCTGCTGCCGGACGGCGGGCATCAGTTCCTGCTGCATCAGCGGTTCGCACCCCTGGGACCGTGGCTGGCCGAACACGCCGCCTTCGAACGGGACTAGCCGCTCGACGCGCCGAGCGCGGTCCCGAGCATGGCCGCGAACCGGTCGGCGGAGACCGGACGGCTGTAGCGGAACCCCTGGCCCAAGACGCATCCGTGCTCGAGCAGGAACCGCTCCTGCTCGAGCGTCTCGATGCCCTCGACGACGACGGTGAGCCCGAGCATCTCGGCGAGCATCACCATGGCGCGGACGACCGCCTCGTCCTGCGGTGTGCCGGGGAGGCGTCCCACGAAGCTCCGGTCGATCTTCAGGAGGTCCGGGCGGAGGTCGGTGAGCCGAGACAACGACGACGCTCCGGTCCCGAAGTCATCGATCGCGAGTCCCACGCCGCCCGCTCGGAGTTCGTCCACGGCCTTCGCCGTGTGCGCGACGTCGGCCATCACCGTCGACTCGGCGAGCTCGACGACGATCGACGACGGTGTGACCCCCGCGGCGCGGACCTGGCGGAGGATCCTGCCGGCGAGGTCGGGCTGCCAGAACTCGCGCGGGGAGAGGTTGACGCTCACCCGCACGGGGGTGCCGTCCGCCTCCCAGGCTGCCACCTGTCGACAGGCCTCCTGGACGACCCATCGTCCCAGCGGCTCGATCAGCCCGAGCGTCTCCGCGAGCGGGATGAACCGGTCCGGCAAGACCATGCCGGATCCGGGGTCGTCCCATCGGACCAGCGCCTCGGCGCCGACGATCGCGCCGGTCCGAAGGTCGACCACGGGTTGGTAGTGGAGGACCCATTCCTCGCGTTCGACGGCGCGGCGGAGCTTCGACGCGAGGCGCAGCCGCTCCTCGGGCGTCGAACCGCCGCCCGCATCGTGATCCCCGGCGAGCGTCACGGTGCCCGGTCCGCGGGCCTTCCCCTTCGTCCTGGCCTCGTCGGCGCGTCGTACCAGCTCGTCGGCCCCGGCCCCGTCGACCCCCAAGACGGCGACGCCGATCGTCGCGGAGAGGAACACCTCGACGGTCTTCACCAGGAACGGCTCGCGCAGCTGCTCCTGGAGGCGCCCGGCTGCCTGGAGCGCCGCGGCCTGAGGGGCCGCGGGGTCGAGGTCCTCCAACAGGACGAGGAACTCGTCGCCGCTGCTCCGCGCGAAGAGGTCGGTCGTCCGGATCGACGGCACCAGGCGTTCGACGACGGCACGAAGGACCTCGTCGCCGGTCTCGTGCCCGAAGCTCTCGTTGACCAGGCGGAACAGGTCGAGCCCGATCGACAGGACGCCCACGGCATGGCCGCTCCGGCCGGCCCGGTGCATCGCGCGTTCGAGTTCCTCCTCGAACCGTTCCCGGGTCGGCAGGTCGGTGAGGCGATCGTGGTAGGCGAGGCGGGCGACCTCCGCCTCGGCCTCCTTGCGGGCGGTCACGTCCAGCATGAATCCCTGCCAGACGGTCTGACCGTCGGCCGTCTTCATCGGGATCGCCTCGTCGTGGATCCAGACGGTCCTCCCGTCGAGGGCGACCATCCGGTACTCGGAGACCAGCTGCACCCCGTCGCGCTTGGCGCGGTCCGATTCTTCGATCGCCCGTTCCCGATCCTCGGGGTGCACCAGCCTCGTCCACAGATCCGCGATCGTGGCCCAGTCGTGCATCGGATACCCGAGCATGCGTTCGATCCGCGGACTGATGTACGAGGGGATGGACGGTTCGGCCTCATCGGTGTCGAGGTACACCACGGCGGGGATCGCTTCGAGGAGCTGCCGGTAGCGCCTCTCGGCTTCGGTGAGTCGGTCCAGGGCCTGCCGCTGCTCGGTGACGTCGAACATCACCCCTTGCAGGAGCTCGGGTGCCCCGTCCTCGCCCGGGAGCACCTGGGCCTTCTCGGCGATCCACCGGACCGAGCCGTCCTTGGCGACGATGCGGTACTCGTCGGCCCACGCGGCGCCGTCCGCGGAGGCAGCCTCGTCCTTCGCGAGCATCCGTACGCGGTCGGCCGGGTGGAGCATGCGCCGTTCCCACAGCGTGGGGTCGCTCGTCCACTCCTCGCTGGTGTAGCCGGTCAGTCGCTCCACCTGCGGGCTCATGTAGAGGGTTGAGCCCGCGAGGTCGTCGATGTAGGTCGCGGCCGGGATCTGTTCGACGAGACGACGGAACCGTGCGTCGGCGTCTGCGGAGGCCTCCGTGGCCTCGTCGACCCTCCGCCCGATCACGACGCATCCCACGTCGGGGCCGCCGAGCGGGAGCGCGGTCCATCCCATGGTGACCTGCATACCGTCGACGTCGACCGACTCCGTGCGGAACGTGGAGCCGTGGCCCCCGCCCACGGGGAACGGGTCGATCCGTCTCCCGAGTTCGGGCGCGCCCCCCAGGAGCCGTCGATGCGCCTCGTTCGCCCAGACGACCGCCCCCGCCGCGTCGATCACCGCGGCGGGCACGTCGGCGCGGGACAGGAAGGAGCGCAGCTCGGGAGTGACGACGCCGTCGCTCACGGTGCCGCCTCGCCGTGCGGGGACGGGCGAACCAGCGTGGGGTTCACCCTCGAGGAATCGGTTCGGCCGGAAGCACCCTTGAGGGTCGCGGGGACCGTGTGGGCGGACCCCCCTAGACTGGCCGGGTGAACGCGGTCTCGCCCCTGCTCGAGGGGCTCAACGACATCCAACGCGAGGCGGTCCTCCACACGGAGGGACCGGTCCTGATCGTGGCGGGCGCCGGGAGCGGCAAGACGCGGGCCCTCACCCACCGGATCGCGCACCTGATCCGCGGGAAGGGCGTCTCGCCCTACGAGATCTTGGCGATCACCTTCACGAACAAGGCGTCGCGCGAGATGGCCGAGCGCGTCGAGTCGCTGGTCGGGTCGGGGATCGCGAGCGGGATGTGGATCCTCACGTTCCACTCGACCTGTGCCCGGATCCTCCGCCGGGAGCACGAGCACCTCGGCGTTCCCTCCGGCTTCACGATCTACGACGACGGCGACACGGAGCGGCTGATCGCCGGGATCGGCAAGGACCTGGACATCGACCCGAAGAGGTTCCCGCCGCGGCAGCTCGCGGCCGCGATCGGCAAGGCGAAGGATCGGGTGCTCGGCCCCGACGACCTGGCCGCGATGGCCTCGAACTTCTACGAGGAGATCGTCGCGAAGGTGTACCGCGCGTACGAGGTGCGCAAACGGGAGGCGGGCGCCCTCGACTTCGACGACCTGATCAGCGAAACGGTCCGGCTGTTCCGCGACCACCCCGAGGTCCTTCGTCACTACCAGGAACGGTTCACGTACCTGCTGGTCGACGAGTACCAGGACACCTCGCGTGCCCAGTACGAGCTGGTGAACCTCCTCGCGGCGCGTTCCCGCAACCTGTGCGTCGTGGGCGACGCCGACCAGGGGGTGTACTCCTGGCGAGGCGCCACGATCCAGAACATCCTGGACTTCGAGCGCGACTTCCCCGACGCACAGGTCTTCCTGATGGAGCAGAACTACCGCTCCACCGGGAACATCCTCGACGTCGCGAACGCGCTGATCGAACGCAACACCCTGCGCAAGCCGAAGACGCTGTGGACCGACGCCGCCGCGGGCGAGCTCGTCGTCAGCTTCCGTGCGAACGACGAGCACGAAGAAGCGCTGTTCGTGGCGTCGGAGATCGAGCGCCTCCGCGACGAGGAGGGCTACCGCTTCCGCGACGTGGCGGTGTTCTTCCGGACGAACGCGCAGGCCAGGGTGGTCGAGGACGTGTTCATGCGGGTCGGCATGCCGTACAGGGTCTTCGGCGGGGTCCGTTTCTACCAGCGCAAGGAGATCAAGGACGTCGTCGGGTACCTGCGTCTGCTGGTCAACCCGCAGGACGTGATCTCGTTCCGCCGGGTCGTGAACATGCCGAAGCGCGGGATCGGCGATGCGACCGTCGCGGCGCTCGAGTCGTTCGCCCGCCAGGAGGGGATCGACGTCGTCGAGGCCTGCCGTCGCGTCGACGAGATCGACGTGCTGCAGAACCGAGCGAAGGGCGCGGTCGCCGGCTTCACGCAGGTGATGACGGCGCTCCGCGCGCATCTCGACGACGGCGCCGGGCCGGCGCGGATGATCGAGTTCGCCGCGCAGGAGTCGGGATACCTGGCGGAGCTCGAGGACGATCGCTCGATCGAGTCGCAAGGCCGGATCGAGAACCTGCAGGAGCTCGCCGGTGTGGCCATGGAGATCGCGGCGCGCGATCCGGAGGTCGACCTCGAGGGTGTCCTCGAACAGGTCTCGCTCGTGGGGGAGCAGGACGAGTACGACGAGGATGACTCCTCCGTCACCTTGATGACCCTGCACATCGCGAAGGGCCTCGAGTTCCCGGTCGTGTTCATCGTGGGGATGGAGGACGGGATCTTCCCGCACTTCCGTTCGATGACCGACCAGCACGAGCTCGAGGAGGAGCGGCGCCTCGCCTACGTGGGGATCACCCGAGCGCAGCAACGCCTGTACCTGACCCACGCCTGGAGCCGGACCCTCTTCGGCCAGACGAACTTCAACCCGCCCTCGCGGTTCCTCGGCGAGCTGCCGCAGCACCTGATCGACGTCCGCGAGTCGGAGCTCCGGCAACGGACGCCCTCGCGGTACGGGGGAGGGTCGTCGAGCGGGAGCCGGGCGAGCGGCGGCGGGTACTCGGTGGTGGGGCTCCCCGGTCGCGAGCGGGAGGTCGCCGTCACGCCGGGATGGACCCCGCCGCAGCCGGCGGGGGTGCCCAAGCGAGAGGCCCCCGCGATCGCACCCGGCGACACGGTGATGCACGATCGCTTCGGCGAGGGTGTGGTCCTGACCGTGAGCGGCCAGGGCGACGACGCCGAAGCGCGGGTCGCCTTCAGCGAGGTGGGCGAGAAGACGCTGCTCCTGGCCTACGCCCCTCTGAAGAAGATCGGCTGAGGGTCGAAGGCCCGGGGGCCGAGGGAGGCCCGAGTCCCCAGCCCGGTCCGCGTCAGGCGGGCGCGCCGAGGCGGTCGAGGACGTTCCGTGTGATCCGCACCACCTCCGGGTCGTCGTGCTTCAGCCCGAACGCCCAGTCGGTGCATCCGCCATTGAAGATCGTTGCGCCGCTTTCGGGCCGGTGGAACACCGCGCAGACCGCGTGGTTGTTCGCGACCTCCTCCAGCCGTTCGGGGTTCACTTCGCCGAACAGCGCCTCGGCGACGTTCTCCAGCTCGCCGGGCTCGTGCGCGTAGCGGGTCGGCTGCTCGTGCTGCGCCCAGAGGCGCGCGGGCGCCGAGGCGAGGATCTCGAGCGTCTCCGGGGCCCCGTCGCGGTGGGTCGGGATCGGGATCCCGCAGCGCATCCGCAGCTCGCACCCGTCCACCTCGTAGGCGACGATCGCGTCGCGCTGCCCGAAGTGGTCGCCGTAGTGCAGCTCCGTCCCCCCGAACGCCCAGTGGTCGGGCTTCCACACCGTGTAGCCGCCGGAGGCGCGAGGCGCGCCGAGCCCGTACCGCGAGTACCCGCCACGGCTGAACGACAGGCCGATCGTCTCGTGCTCCGGTCTGCCGACGCGACGGTCGGCCCAGATCCCGGTCAGGAAACGCTCGTCGTCGGTGCCGAGCACCGGGTCCTCGTGCGCCTTGTACTTGAAGCACGTCATCGCTCGGTGGTCGTCCTCGAAACGGACCTGCCAGAAGCAGGTGTTCCCGCTGAAGATCGCCGCGTTCCCGCCGGTCTGCGTGAACCGGTCGAGCGCGTCGCGCATCTGCCACGACCAATACTCGTCGTGGCCGACGCTCACGAAGCTCCGGTGGCCGTCCAGCACCTCGGGGTGCTGCACGAGGTCCTGGCTGACCGCGAAGTCCAGGCGGTAGCCGTTCGTCTCCGCCCAGCGGACGAACGGGCGCTCCCAGTTCCACCAGCCCGACGAGCCGCTCCAGTCGGACAGGCCGAGCGGGCGAGCCCACTCCCGGTAGCCCATCGCCTCCTTGTCGGGGGTCGACTGCATCATCCGCCCGATCGGTTCCGGCTTGACGAGGAAGCCTTTCGCCATCGGCCGCTCGAACGAGACGCGGGTCCCACCGGTGTACAGCGAGGGACCTCCGAAGTCGTTGTACGCGTTGTAGGTGGTGGTCGTGAGGACCAGGAGGTAGGGGGCGGGCTCGGCGTCCGGGGAGCGGCGGACGACGAGGAACGCGTCGGCCCGCTCGTCGCCGGCGGTCAGGGTCACCGCGTAGTAGCCGGAGCGCCAGTCGGGGCCGACCGGGATCTCGAACGAGACCGGCCAGCCACAGCCCTGGGACGATGCGTCGTCGGGGACGGCGTGGTGGCCGGCGGTGAGCCCCTGGGCACGCCACACGACGTCGCGCTTCACGCCGTCGCGGGCGACCTCGACGTCGAACGACGGCGCATCGGTGGACGCGTGGACCTCGACCTGATCGCCCGGCGTGACCGACAGCGGCCAGCAGTACGCCTCGAGCACGGGGGTCTCCTCCTCAGCCGAACAGCGCGAAGTACCCGGCGACCACGATCACGACGCCGGCGACGATCGGGGCGATCACCCAGGCGAGCCCCAGGCGGCCGCGGTAGGGGCCGAGGGTGCCGACCTTCGTCGTCGGCTTCAGGCCAGGCGGGCGGATCGTCACCTTCTTTCGCGCCATCGGGGCCAGTCTACGGAGCCGAGCCGGCGCAGCGAGCCGGGTACGGGGGGAACGACTATCTCGACGGCGGGAAGGGCGACGACTTCCTGTTCGGTGGGCCCGGGGCGGACGTGCTCGTGACGAAGGACGGATCCGGTGGTGACACGGCCGACGGCGGCAAGGGCGTCGACCTGTGTCGGACCGACGCGGGGGACACCCGGGTGAGCTGCTAGTCGCTCCTCACCCGCTCACCCGATAGAGGCGCCAGCGGTCGGGCACACCCTTGAGCTCGTGCTCGCCCGCGTCCTCGAACGTGAGCCCGGCGCCCGCCGTGAGGTCCTTCACGGTCTGCGACACGAGGACCTCGGACGCGGTCGCCATCGCCCCGACGCGGGCGCCGATCGTGACGGCGAGACCGCCTGCCTTCCCGGCGATCGTTTCGACCTCGCCCGTGTGGGCGCCGGCTCGGATCTCCAACCCGAGCGGCCGGACGGCCTCGACGATCGCCTGCGCGCAGCGGACCGCGCGGGCCGGGCCGTCGAACGTCGCGAAGAACCCGTCGCCCGCGGTGTCGACCTCTACCCCCCGGTAGCGGGTCAGCATCGCGCGGACGATCGCGTGGTGCCGCTCGACCAGCCCACCCCAGATGCGGTCGCCGAGTTCGGCCTCCGTGCGGGTCGAATCCACGATGTCGGTGAACAGCACCGTGGCGAGGACGCGGTCGAGGACGGCCTCCTCTTCCTGGATCTCCGCGATGAACCGGGCCACGCTGCGCAGGATGCCGTCTGACCTGCCGTACCAGTGGAGCCAGTTCGGGCCGCCGGGGTCGGGGATCTCCTCGAGCCGAGCGCCCGGGATCCGTTCGGCTGCGAAGCGCCCGCTCGGCGTGGCGTCACCGCCGTCGGGGTCGATCAGGATGAGCGTGGGGGTGGACACGGTGGGCAGCACCGGCCGGATGTCGGCGTCCATGAACCGGCCGAGTTCCGCCGCCAGCGCTCCCGGGGCGATCGACGCCCGAACGAACCGTTCGAACCAGTCGCGCTCGGGGTGCTCGGGCGGTCCTCTCCACCACTGAGACAGCGGGTACTCCTCGCGGAACCCCCGGGCCCAGGCGTCGAACTCCACCCGGGACCACATCCAGGGGGTGTCCTCGGTCCGACCGAACGTGATCGTCGGATCGCACAGGATCAGACCACGCACCCGATCCGGATACGTCGCGGCGAACAAGATCGCGAGCGGGACGCAGTCCACCGAGGCGAAGATCACCGGCCGCGACGCCCCGGTCGCGTCCAGCAGGACGAGCAGGTCGTCGGTCATGTCCTCGAACGGCGGCACGTCCGTGGGGGAGAAGCGGTCCGAGCAGCCCCACCCCCGGCGGTCGGCAGGGATCAGCCGCGTTCCGCTCGCGAGCCCGCGCAGGAACGAGGCGAGGTAGGGGCTGTCCCACGCCAGGTCGACGTGGGAAGCCCACCCCTGGAGGTAGACGAGGTCGGTCGGACCGTCACCCAGCACCTGGTACGCGAGCGCGACGTCACCGTTCCACGCGTAGCGGGTCGTGGGGATCTCCACGGTCGAATCCTGCGCCGCACGAGGGGTCCTCGCAAGGGCCTACGGATCCGCGCTGAACGGATCAGCGGTCCGAGGTGGTTGATCGCGGGGAGTCGTGGTCGACGACGAGATCGGCCAGGTTCGCCGACGTCTTGCCGAACTCCCACCACCCGCAGACCCAGGGTTTCACGGCCGCCAGGCTGCGCCCGTAGACCAGCGGGATCACGGCCACCTCGTCGACGACCGCCATCCGATCGGCCTGGTGGAAGAGCTCGAGGCGACCGTGGTCGCTCCGCTCCTGGCGTGCCCGCTCGATCAGGTCGTCGAAGTCCGGACACACGAAACCGCCCTCGTTCGTCCGGCTCTTGGAGTGGAACAGCAGGCGCAGGATGTACTCGGGATCGGCGTACCCCGGGAGCCACCCCGTGAAGTACACGGGGGCATGGTCGACGGGCGGCGGCATCGTCGCGACCTCCGCTCGTCCCCAGGTCCGGAGCTCGACCGTGAGGCCGAGCACCTCGCGCCACGAGGCCAGGACCGGTTCCAGCAGGGATCGGTCCTCGTCGAGGCACGCCACGGCGATCGTCACGGAGGGGTCCGGCAGGATCGACCGCGCGACGTCGGGGTCGTAGCCGAGGCAGATGTCCGGCGTGTGTCCCTGCAGGGCAGGAGGGACGATCCCGCCGTTCGCGGCGACGAGGTTCGACGGGAGCGCCGCGGCGAGCGCCGCGCGGTCGACCGCGTGGGCCAGGGCCTTGCGCACGCGGACGTCCCCGACGACCGGGTCGGTGTGACGGAACGCGAGGTAGCCCGACCACGCGGGTGGACCGATGCGCGGATCGGGGAAGTCCCGGGGGGCGAGGTCGGCGACGCGCGGCGTGTAGCGCACCGTGACGAGGTCGAGCTCGTCAGTCGCGTACCTTGCCACGGCGTCGTCGACCGTCATCGCCACGAACTCCACGCGGCCCGCGTTCCCGTGGCGGACCGTGTTCACCCGGTCGCGCCGCGTCAGCACGAGCCGGGCCGGCGCACGCTCCTCGATCTCGAACGCGCCCGAAACGACCTGTCGGCCGTCCACCCAGCCGTCGCCCCGCTCGGAGATCGCGTGTCGCGGCTGCGGGCCGCCGTCGGGCCGGTTCATCACACTCAGGAAGTACGGCGCCGGCGCGACCAGGCGGAACTCGACGGTCCGATCGTCCAGCGCCCGGACGCCGACCGTCGAGGGGTCGGTCTGCTCGCCCAGGTAGTACTCGAGGCCGTTCTCGAGTACGAAGTAGACCGCGACGGAGGACCCGGGCGTGGCCGGGTCGAGGACCCGCTTGATGCCGAACTCGACGTCGTGCGCGGTGAGCGGCGTGCCGTCGGACCACGTGAGATCGGGCCTGAGGTGGAACACGTAGCGGAGGCCGTCGTCGGCGATCTCCCACCGCTCCGCGAGGGAGGGGACGATCGTCCGCTCGGGCCACTGCTCCACGAGCCGATCGAAGAGCTGCATGCAGAGCTGGATGTTCGGCCAGGCGATCGCGGACCTGGGATCCGGGTCGTCCGGCAGGAAGCTCGTCGCCACGCGGAGCGTCGCCTCGGCGGGGACGGCCGGAGGAGGAGCCGGGGTCCACAGCGGGAACGCCCGCTGGTACGCGGTGTTCGCCTCCTCGAACCGGAGCGACATGTGGAGGGCGAGTGCCAGCTTGAACAGGACGAGCGCCATCTGCTGGCGCTGCTCGCGGCGCTCGAGGAGCGTCAGGAGCTCCCGGTAGTGCGCCACGGCCTCGTCGAGCGCGTAGGCGAGCCTCGCCTGGTCGCCCGCGAGCGTGAGGTAGTGGATCGCCTTGTCTTCGTCCCCGGCGCCGATCCAGTGGTGGGCGAGCAGGCCGGCTCCCTCGTGCTCCCTCCCGGCGGCGCGCTGCTCCAGCCACTCGGCGGCCCGGCGGTGGAGCCGGGCATGGTCCTCGTGGAGCAGCGTGCGGTAGGCGGTCTCCTGGATCAGGGCGTGCTTGAACCGGTACTCGGTCTCCGGCCAGCGCCGACCTTCCCGGACGAGGTCGAGTCGCATCAGCTCCACGAGGGCCGCGCGGACGTCGGCCTCGTCGGTGACGGCATCCAGGAGCGGCTGTCGGAACGAGCGCCCGGACCGCGGCGGTCTCGATGCGACCGCGCGGGAGGTTGTCGATCCGCGTCTCCAGTGAGGGGGATCTGCGCGTCGGGGACCCGTCGGACAGGCCGACGCTCACGCTTGTCGAACAGGATCAGGCGCGAGAACGTCGCGAGGCGCGTGAGGAACCGGGCGAGGTTCGGCTCCTCCAATCACCTCGATGTTGCGGGCCCATCCCATGACCCAGACCAGATCCACCTGGGCGCGGTCGCCGCGACCTGGCGCGCGATGTGCACCCCGTCGGCGGCGCGCGCGTGACGCGTCACGGGCACCGCGTCACGACCCGGTAGAGGCGCCAGCGGTCCGGAACACCTTTCAGCTCGTGCTCGCCCGCGTCTTCGAACGTGAGATCCGAGCCGGCGACGAGGTCCTTCACCGTCTGCGACACGAGGACCTCGCCCGCGCCCGCCGTCGAGGCGACGCGAGCCCCGATCGACACCGACAGTCCCGAGCACTTGTCGTCGACCACCTCGCACTCACCGGTGTGGAGCCCTGCCCGAAGCTGGATCCCGAGCGTGCCGACGGCGCGGACGATCTCCTGTGCGCACGCCACCGCTCGGGCGGGCCCATCGAACCGGACGTAGAAGCCGTCGCCGGCCGTGTCCTGCTCGATCCCCCGGAACCGAGCGATCAGGTCCCGGATCAGCGCATGATGGCGTCGGACGAGGTCGGCCCAGCCACGGTCTCCGAGCTCGGCCTGCATCGGGGTCGAGTCCACGATGTCGGTGAAGAGCACGGTCGCCAGGATGCGATCCGGCTCGTGGGCGCGGCCGAGCGAGGTCACGAAGTCCCGAACCAGCGCCATCGTCCGCCCGTGCGTCCCGTCATCGAGCCACGTGTAGTCCCCGCGCATGTCGGGAAGCTCGCGGATCTGGACGTCCGGGATCCGCCCCGCGAAGTACTCGGCGGGTCCTCGCTGTGCGGGCGAGAAGAGGATCAGCGTCGGGACGCGCACTGCGGCGAGGACCTCGGTGACGTCCGATTCCATCGCGGCCCGGAAGAAGGCGGCGGCAGCGCCGGGACTCAAGCTCCTGCGCATGTGGGTCACGAACCAGTCCTGGAACGACGGATCGGCCGGTGCCTCGGGGACCCGTTCTTCGAGGAGCCGGAGGAAGTACTCGCGCCGACCCCAGTTCGCGCGCACGTCGTTCAGGCGCGCCATCCACACGTCGTGCGTCTGGGCCCACGGGTAGTCGTCGCTCGGCAAGGCCTTCGCCGATGGATCGAGCAGCACGAGCCCGAGGGTCCGCTCGGGGTAGGTCGCGGCGAACAGCGTGGTCACGTGGGTGCCCTCCTGTCCGCTCCACAGGACGGCCTGTTCGGTGCCCTCCGCGTCCATCACCGCGCGGACGTCGTCCATCCGGGTCTCGAGCGTCGGCATCCCCGTGACCCGATCCGACAGTCCCGTACCGCGCTTGTCGAGCATGAGCAGCCGGCCGTTCGAGGCGAGTCCTTCGATGTGGCGGACCAGCAGCGGCTGATCCCAGGCAGAGAGCAGGTCGCCCGTGAAGCCGCGGACGAAGACGATGTCGGGACGGCCGTCCCCGACGACCTGGTAGGCGATGCTCACGTCACCGCTCTTCGCGTAGCGGACGTCGGGGATCTCGGTCATCTCAACCCCACCACCCGGTGGAGGCGCCAGGTGTCGGGGACGCCCTTCGGCTGGCTCGTCATGACCGGGGGAGCGTAGTCCGAGGCACCGAACGCGCGCCATCCCTGAGTCGCCTAGGGAGCGAGCTCGTCTTCGTCAACCGCCCGGTGAAGCACGACCGTCGGGGCGTAGATCACGGGCAGGACCTGCCGAACGTCGGTGTCCATCCAGACCGCATCGAATGCCCCCATCTCGGCGGGCGTGATCGCGTACCGGAGGCTGCGCGCCCACCATCGGCTGAAGTCGGGGTCGTCGCCCATGGCACCGATGTCCCCTGAGACCGACGCGATCTGCTCGGGCGTCGGATCGGGCGTGTTCCAGAGCTGCCACATCGAGGCCTGGAACTCCTCGTTCTCTGTCGCGGTCGCCCCCCATGGGTAATCCTCGGCCCAGGCCGTGCGGAGGATCGGATTGAACAGTGCGAGAGCCGTGACGCGTTGCGGGAAGGCCGCCGCGAACATCGACGCGGCGGCGGCCCCGTCGGCCATCGTGAAGGGTGCCGCTCGTTCCAAGCCCGCGGCATCGAGGATCGTCCCGAGGTCCTTCACGCGCCGCTCGAGCGTCAGCATCGCGCCCGCCCTGCCCGAGAGCCCCGTCCCCCGACCGTCGAACTCCACGAGGCGCGAGAACGAGGACAGCCCACGGTAGAGGCGGCGCGTGCCCTCCCACTCCCCGAACACTTCCATCGCGCCGATGTACGCGTGAACGAGGACGAGGTCGGCCGGTCCACCCTCGAAGAGCTGGTACGCGAGGTCGACCCCGTCCGACGTGCGCACGTAGCGTGTCTGCGGCATCCGCTCCACGTCAGCCCACCACCCGGTAGAGGCGCCAGCGGTCGGGAACGCCCTTGAGTGCGTGCTCGCCGGCGTCCTCGAAGGTGAGGCCGGATCCGGCGGTCAGGTCCTTCACCGTCTGGGAGACGAGCACCTGCGAGGGACCGGCCAGCGCGCCCACGCGGGCGCCGATCACCACGCCGAGGCCGGCGACGTCGTCGCCCTCGATCGTGACCTCGCCGGTGTGCAACCCCGCCCGTACCTCGATCCCGAGCGGGCCGACCGCCGCCGCGATCGCCGTCGCGCAGCGCACCCCTCGTGCCGGCCCGTCGAACGTCGCGAGGAACCCGTCGCCCATCGTCTTGACCTCGCGTCCGCGGTAGCGAGCGATCTGCGAGCGCACGATCTGATCGTGACGAGCGCGAACGTCTCGCCAGCCGGCATCACCGAGCGCGGCCGCCTGCACGGTGGAGTCGACCACGTCCGTGAACAGCACCGTCGCGAGGACGCGGTCGAAGTCCGCCTGCTCGACGCGGAGCGACTCGACGAACGCCGCGATGTGGGGGACCAGATCGTCGAGGGGGTAGACGTGGTCCTCTCCCGGGAGCTCCACGATGCGCGCCCCGGGGGTGTGCTCCGCGGTCCACCGCCCCTCGGCCACCTTCGTGAAGCGGTCGCCGGTCCGGTGCAGCACGAGCGTCGGCGCCTGGACGGACGGGAGGATGTGGCGGACGTCGGTCTCCATCACCGCGCGATCACGGGCGATCGCGTCCCCCGGGCTGGCGGAAAGCCGGAGCAGCCGACCGAACGCTCGGACGGCGGTCTCGTCGTGCCGCAGCGACGGCGAGAGGTCCTCGACCAATTCTCGGACGAAGGCGTCGGTGCCCCACGCACGCTCGATCCTGTCGATGTACTCCTCGTACATCTCCCGGCTCCAGGACCCGGGGTAGTCGGGCGCCGGTGTCCCGCGCGGCATCGGCGCCTGCACGATCACGCCGGACGTGCGTTCCGGGTGCGTCGCGGCGAACATGAAGCAGAGCGCCGCGCCGCTCTCGATCCCGAACACGAACGCACGCTCCGACGACGCTGCGTCCATCACGGCGCGGATGTCGTCCATCTGCGCCTCGATCGTGGCGGCCTCGCCGGTCCACGAACGGTCCGACGTGCCGCTGCCACGCCGATCGAAGATCAACACCCGGCCGATCGAGGCCAAGCCCCGAACGAACGAGACGAACGGGGGGAAGTCCCAGGCGGCTTCGATGTTGGAGTAGTCGTACGGGACGAACACGATGTCCACGGGACCGGAGCCCACCACCTGGTAGCCCACGTGGATCCCGTCCGCCGCGCGCGCGTACCGCGTCTCGGGGGCTCGGGTCACGACGTCACCCGGTAGAGGCGCCAGCGGTCGGGGACGCCCTTCAGCTCGTGCTCGCCGGCGTCCTCGAAGGTGAGTCCGGAGCCTGCGGTGAGGTCCTTCACGGTCGAGGAGGCCCAGACCTCGGAGGTCCCCGCCATCGATGCGACCCGCGCGGCCACGTGCACGCCGATCCCAGCGAGGTCGTTACCGCCGTAGGTGATCTCGCCGGTATGGACCCCGGCCCGTACGTCGACGCCGTGGGTCCTCATCGCGTCGCCGAAGGCTTGGGCGCACCGGACCGCCCGGGCGGGACCGTCGAACGTCGCGAGCATGCCGTCGCCGGTCCCGCGGACGAACGTGCCACGGAATCGTGCCACGGTCGCCTTCGCGACGGAGTCGTGCGTTCTCGATCAGGGCTCGCCACTTCGTGTCGCCCATGATCGCCGCGGTGGCGGTCGAGTCGACGATGTCGGTGAACAGCACCGTCGCGAGGACCCGGTCCAGTTCAGCCTCCTGCTCGCGTATCGAGGTCAGGAACCGCTCGACGGCCCTGAGGTTGTCATCGGTGCCGGCGAGATAAGGGGGGTGGTCGGGCTGGCTCGGGACGACCACGATCTCGGCTCCGGGTATCGCGGCCGCCATCCGCTCCGCGTCCGGCAGCTGTTCGTCGTCGGGCTGCAGGATCTGGGTGGGCACGTGGATCGAGCCGAGGATCCCGCCGAATCGGTCTCGACGAACACCCGGCTATTCGCGAGCGCATCACCCCGGCTGGCGGCGTTGCGCATGATTCGGGCCCACCGCCGAACCGCGACGGGGTCGCCGGCCGGTGTTGGGGCTCCCATGAGCGCGAGGAGCGGGCCGGCCGCATCCTCCTCGCCCCACGATGCCTCGAGCATCCGGTCGTAGGCGTCAAGCTCCTCGTTCGTGTCTCCACCGCGCCCCGACGTCTCCGCTCTCCACAGGAGCAGGCCGGCGGTCCGGTCCGGGTACGTCGCCGCGAACATCGCGCAGATCGCGCCCCCGTCGACCCCTTGGCCGTACAGGACCGGCCGGTCGCTGCCCGCCGCGTCGAGCACCGCTCGGATGTCGTCCATCTTCGTCTCGAGGTTGACCGTCTGGGTCATCCGGTCGGACAACCCGCCGCCCCGCTGGTCCAGCGTGATCACGCGGGAGAACCGCGCCAGCGAACGGAGCCACCCGCCTACGTCGGGGTCCTCCCAGAACAGCTCGAGGTGAGAGATCGCGGGCCACGCGACGAGCAAGTCCGGCCCGGTGCCGAACACCTGGAACGCGATGTACGTACCGTCGGCGCTCTGCGCGTACCGGGTCTTCGGGGTGTCCACCTGCGCATCGTGCCCTCGGATGACGGATACCTGCAAGTGGGTTCGGGTATCGCCTTCGTTAGACTCGGGCGCGCATGGCGTCCACGCACCGCATCATCGTCGCGAAGCCCGGCCTCGACGGTCACGACCGTGGGGCGAAGATCGTGGCGCGAGCGCTCCGGGACGCGGGGTTCGAGGTCGTCTACACCGGGCTGCACCAGACGCCGGAGCAGATCGTCGAGACGGCGATCCAGGAGGACGCCGACGCGGTCGGGCTGTCGCTGCACTCGGGCGCGCACATGACGTTGTTCCCGAAGGTCGTGCGGCTGCTGCGTGAGGCAGGGGCCGACGACATCGTCGTGTTCGGCGGCGGGGTCATCCCCGCAGACGACATCCCGGCTCTGCAGGCCGAAGGCGTCGAGGCGATCTTCACGCCGGGCGCCACGTCCGCCGAGATCGTGGACTGGCTCCGCGAACGGCTCGGCGACACCGACTGATCAGGAGTTCGCATGGATCTGTACGAGCACATGGGCAAGGACCTGTTCCGCGCCTACGACATCCCGACGCCGCTCGGGCGGGTCTGCCGGACGCCCGGCGACGCGGCCGACGCCACGCAGGCGTTCGGCGGGAAGTCCGTGGTGAAGGTGCAGGTGCAGGTGGGGGGCCGTGGGAAGGGCGGCGGCGTCGTCCTGGTCGACTCGGCGCAGCGTGCGTCCGAGGAGGCCGCGCGGCTGATGCGCGACGGCTTCCAGGGCCACGAGGTCGACCGGGTGCTGGTCGAGGAGCTGCTGCCGATCCGCCGCGAGTTCTACACGTCGTTCCTGCTGGACCGCTCGAAGGGCGAGTACCTCGCGATGATGACGAGCGAGGGCGGTGTCGACATCGAGACGCTCGCGCACGAGCGGCCCGAGGCGATCCGCCGGGTCCACGTCGACCCGATGCTCGGGCTACGGAGCTATCACGTGCGCGAGCTGGTGGGCGTGCTGCCACCGGAGGCGCGCGAGGGCGCCGCGCAAGTGCTGCACAAGCTCTTCGAGATGCTCTGGGAGCGCGACGCGACCCTCGTCGAGGTGAACCCGCTCGTGCTGCTCGAGGACGGCCGGGTCGTGGCGCTCGACGCGAAGGTGACGATCGACGACAACGCGCTCGCGCGGCAGCCGGACCTGGCCGACCTGAAGAGGGAGTTCCCGATCGACCCGGTCGAGAAGCGCGCGAAGGACGCCGGTCTGCAGTACGTGAAGCTCGAGGGCGAGGTCGGGATCATCGGTAACGGCGCCGGGCTGGTGATGTCGACGCTCGACGTGGTCGCGCAGGCGGGCGCGAAGGCCGCGAACTTCCTGGACGTGGGGGGAGGGGCGAGCGCCGACACGATGGCGACCTCGCTCGAGGTGATCCTGTCGGACCCGGCGGTCAAGGCGGTCTTCATCAACATCTTCGGGGGCATCACGCGGTGCGACGTCGTCGCGAACGGCGTGCTCGAGGCGCTCGGCCGCGTCGAGGCGACCGTCCCCCTGGTGCTCCGGCTCGACGGGACGAACGCCGAGGAGGGCCGGCGGATCATCGCCGAGGCGAACCATCCGGCGATCGTGAGCGTCCCGACGATGGACGAGGCCGCCGCGGAAGCCGCGCGCCTCGCGAAGGGCGGTGAGGCGGCATGAGCGTGCTGATCGGCACCGACACGAAGCTCGTGGTGCAAGGCATCACGGGGAGCGAGGGGACCTTCCACACCCTGCGCAACCGCGACTACGGGACGCAGGTCGTCGCCGGGGTCACGCCCGGGAAGGCCGGGCAGGACGTCGACGGCATCCCGGTGTTCGACACCGTCGCCGACGCTGCCCGCGAGACCGGCGCGAACACGTCGATGATCTTCGTCCCGCCGCGGTTCGCGGGCGAGGCGATCCTCGAGGCGGCCGACGCCGGGCTCGACCTGGTCGTGTGCATCACCGAGGGCATCCCGGTCCGCGACATGGCCGAGGTCCACTCCTACGTGAAAGGGACGTCGACCACGCTCGTGGGGCCGAACTGCCCGGGCGTGATCAGCCCCGGGAAGGCGAACGTCGGGATCATCCCCGGCGAGGTCTGCTCGCCCGGGCGCGTCGGGTTCGTCAGCCGTTCCGGGACGCTCGTCTACCAGATCGTCCACGAGCTCACGTCGAACGGGATCGGGCAGTCGACCTGCATCGGGATGGGCGGGGACCCGGTCCACGGGATCGGGTTCATCGAGTCCCTGACGATGTTCGAGGCTGACCCCGAGACCGACCTGATCATCATGACCGGCGAGATCGGGGGCGACGACGAGGAGCGTGCTGCCTCCTACGTCGCCGAGCACGTCACGAAGCCGGTGGTCGCCTACATCGCCGGGTTCGAGGCGCCGCCGGGCAAGCGCATGGGCCACGCCGGCGCGATCGTGACCGGCTCCAGCGGCACCGCCGTCGCGAAGGCCGAGGCGCTCGAGGCGGTGGGCGTGCAGGTCGGGCGGACCCCGTCGCAGGTCGCGAGGATCGTAGCCGAGCACCTGACCTGATGAGCGCGGGGGGACCGACGCGCGCCGAGATCCCTCCGGACACAAGGCCGAGCGCGCTGGCCCTCCACGGCTTCCGTCGTGGGACCCTGCTGGTGTTCCTGCCCGTCGCGCTCGCGGGGCAGGCGCTGGCCTGGGCCGGGTACCTGATCTCCGGCGCGTACGGGCCCGTCTCGTGGCTGAAGATCGGGTTCGCGTACGCGCTCACGAGCGTCCGGGTGCCCTTCGAGGTGACCCAACGGGACCTCGGGGGACCCGAGGCCGCGAGGACCGAGACGATGGAGGTCGCGCTCGGCGCCTTGACGGTCGCCGTCGTCGTGCTCGCGTTCCGAGCCGGCCGCGATCAGGCGCGAGGTCTCGAGCGCCGACCGCTCGCCGCCGCTGCATCGGGCGCGGTCGTCGGGGTGGGGTTCGCCGTCCCGTCGCTGCTGATCGCGGTCCCGGTCCGGCTGGCGTTCCCGGGCGTCGGGCTGGCGTCGGTGCGGCCGGTCCTGTGGGCGGCGTTCGCGGTGCCGCTCGTCGTCGGCTCGGCGATCGGCGCCGCCGGGGGTCTGGCGGCCTCGCGGGAGCGGCTCGAAGTCTCGACGTGGGGCGAACGGGTCGTCGCGGGGGTCCGCGGCGGGACCACGGCGCTGTGGACCGGGCTCGCGCTGGCGTTCCTCGTCTTCCTGCTGGTCGCGGCCGTCCAGACGGGGGTCACGCGCGCGTACGGCCGCGCGATGGGTGGTGCCGGCGCCGGGGGCGCCGTCGCGGTGGTCCATCACGCCCTGCTGCTGCCGAACCAGTCGGCGATGGTCTTGTCGGCGTCGATGGGCTCGCCGGTGGAGTTCACGGCCGGGACGCGGGGCGCCACGATCGGGATCGCGGGGATCGATCGCACCGGCGAGGGATCGCTGCTGTTCGGGTTGATCGGGCTGGATGAGGGCCGCCTGGGGCTGCCGGCGTGGTTCTGGGTCTTCCTGGCGGTGCCGCTCGTCGCGACGATCGCCGGGGGGCGGCGCGCCGGCGAGGGCGCCCGATCACCTCTGGCACGGACCGCGTCCGGCGCCCTCGCCGGCGCGGTCTACGCGCTCGGGGTGACCCTGACGGCCTGGGCGGCGACGCTCGTCGTCCCGGTCCTCACGGCGTTGTTCGGGGGGCCGGCGCGGCTCGGACCGGACCTGGGCCGGACGTTCGTGCTCGCCCTGGCGTGGGGACTCGCGGGATGTTCGGCGGGGGCGCTCGTCAGTCCGAGACGACCTCGGTGAAGTTGTCCTCGATCTGCGTGTAGCGCCGCCAGGCCTGCGCCCACCCGTCGTCGGTGCGCGGGAAGCGCTCCACCGGAGCAGAGGGGTCCTGGCGGTCCCAGATCCCGAAGAAGTCGGCGCCGTAGCCCAGCAGGTACCGCGTGCCGCTGTGCGTGTACTTCACGGCCTCGGCGTCGGCGGCGCCCGGTGCCGAGGTAGGGCCCGGCGTCGAGGTAGGGCCCGATGTGGCGCCACCCTCGGCGGGCACCTCGACGTGCTTCGGTTCGAGGGCGACGAACCGGAGCCACGCGTCGCGCCACCCCTCGTCCGTGCGGGGGAACGTCTCGGCCGGCGTGCTCGGGGACTGTCGATCCCAGATCCCGAAGTGGTCCGGGTCGTAGCCGAGGACGTAGCGGTAGCCCGAATGCGAATAGCGCACGGTGGCGTCGGTCGACGTCGCCCCGGCCGGGGCCCCGGCGGCATCGTCGGAGGTCGACGTCGTCTCAGGCGTTGAGCTGGACGCCTCGTTCGCGCCCCACGGGGTGGCGGCGGGTGTCGGGCTCGGCGCCGGTGCGGACGCCGAGGTCGACTGGGGCCGCTGGCCGAGCGCCTCCTGCTTCGGGACCGTGAGGTCGCTGAAGCAGTAGCGGCACTTGATCGCCTCGTCCTGGATCTCTTCCGCGCAGTAGGGGCACTTCTTCACGGTCGTCCTCCACCTGTGGGGTCGCGGTCAGGATACCCCGGCGGTGTCGTCGGGAGAGCCGAGCTCGCGCGGCGCTGGGTAGCATGGCGGCCTCGATGGACGGTCGCGTGGCGGTGCTGGTATCCGGGGGAGGGACGAACCTCCAGGCGCTGCTGGACGACCCTCTGGTCGCCCCCTCGATCGCCCTGGTGGTGTCCGATCGCCCCGGCGTTCGCGCGCTCGAGCGGGCCGCCGACCGCGGTGTCCCCTCCGCGGTCGTCGATCCCGCGGACCATCCCGACCGGGCAGCCTGGGAACACGCACTGCTCGGCACGCTGCGGGAGCACGACGTGGACGCGATCGTGTCAGCGGGGTGGATGCGGCTGCTGGGAGGCACCGTGCTCGGGGCGTTCCCGGATCGCGTCCTGAACGTCCACCCGGCGCTGCTGCCGTCGTTCCCGGGGATGCACGGGGTCCGCGACGCGCTCGCGTACCGGGTCAAGGTCACGGGGGTCACGGTCCACCTGGTCGACGAAGGGACCGACACCGGACCGATCGTGCTCCAGGAGCCGGTCGAGATCCGCGACGACGACGACTGGGACTCGCTCGAGCCGCGTATCCACGCCGTCGAACACCGGCTGCTCCCGCGGGCCGTTCGGGCGTTGCTGGAAGGGCGCTTGGTCGTGGAAGGTCGGCTCGTGCGGATCGTGGAGCCATCCGACCCCGAGCGCGGGCTGGAGCCCGCGGGAACCTGAGGAGGCGCAGATGAGCGTGCAGGGAGAGGTCCGTCGGGCGTTGCTCGCGGTCTACGACAAGGGTGGCGTGGTCGAGCTGGCTCAAGGGCTCCGTGAGTTGGGGGTCGAGCTGGTCTCCAGCGGCGGCACGGCCGCGACGCTGCGAGGCGCCGGTGTCGAGGTCACCGAGGTCGCCGAGGTCACCGGGTTCCCCGAGATGCTCGACGGCCGCGTCAAGACGCTCCACCCGAAGATCCATGCCGGACTCCTGGCCGATCGCCGCAAGCCTGAGCACGTGGAGCAGCTGGCTGCGCAGGGGATCGAACCGTTCGACCTGGTCGTCGTGAACCTCTATCCCTTCCGCGAGACCGTCGCCAGCGGCGCCGGGTTCGACGACGTGATCGAGAAGATCGACATCGGCGGTCCGGCGATGGTGCGCGCCTCGGCGAAGAACTTCGAGTCCGTCGCGGTCGTCGTGAACCCCGGCCGGTACGACGCGATCCTCGACGAGCTCCGCACGAAGGGCGCGATCACCCGCGAGACGCGCCAGACGCTCGCCGCCGAGGCGTTCGCCCACACCGCCGCGTACGACGCGGCCGTCGCGGGGTGGTTCGCGTCGCAGGACGCGGAGGGGCTTCCGGCGTTCGTCGGCCTCGCCCTCGAGAAGGTCCAGGACCTCCGGTACGGGGAGAACCCCCATCAGCGCGGCGCGTTGTTCCGCGAGGCCGCGGGACCGGGGGTCCTCGGCGGCGCCGAGGTCCTGCAGGGCAAGGAGATGTCGTTCAACAACTGGCTCGACGCCTGGGCCGCCTACGACCTGGTGGGGGCGCTCCCCGCGCAGGCCTGCGTGATCGTCAAGCACAACAACCCCTGCGGCGTCGCGGCGAGGGACACGCTGGCCGGCTCCTACGGGGCGGCCCACGCATGCGACCCGGTGAGCGCGTTCGGCGGCATCGTCGCGTTCCACGGGACCTGTGACGAGGCCGCGGCCGACGCGATGCGCGAGGTCTTCACGGAGGTCGTGATCGCGCCCGCGTACACGGAGGACGCGCTCGCGGCGTTCGCGGAGCGTCAGAACCTCCGCGTCGTTCGGGCGCCGATCGCGCAGGTGACCGGCTGGGACGTCCGCACGATGCCCGGCGGGGCGCTCGTGCAGGATCTCGACGCCGTCCACGAGACCCGTGCCGACTGGCAGGTCGTGTCCTCGCGCGAGCCCACCGAGCAGGAGTGGTACGACCTCGAGCTCGCGTGGACGATCGCGTGGCGCGTGAAGTCGAACACGATCGTGCTGGTGAAGGACGGCGCGACGGTCGGCGTGGGTGCCGGGCAGATGTCGCGCGTGGATTCGTCGTGGATCGCCTCGCGGAAGGCGGGGGAGCGCGCCGCGGGCTCCGTCGTCGCGTCCGACGCGTTCTTCCCGTTCCCCGACGCGCTGGAGGTCGCCGCCGATGCCGGCGCGACGGCCGTGATCCACCCCGGTGGATCGAAGGGCGACGAGGAGGTCCTGAGGACCGCCGAGGCCCGCGGGATGGCCGTCGTGCTCACCGGGGTGCGCCACTTCCGACACTGACCGTCGGGCCGGGGCCATCCGTGGTCGGGCGGCTAGGATGCCGCGCATGACTGCGAGGATCATCGACGGCAAGGCGATCGCGGCCCAGGTCCGGGCCGACGTCGCGGTGAAGGTGGCGGCGCTCCAGGCTCGCGGGGTGACCCCCGGGCTCGCGGCGGTCCTGGTGGGGGACGACCCCGCCTCCCACGTCTACGTGGGTTCGAAGGAACGGGCCTGCGCGGAGGTGGGGATGTACTCGGAGCGGGTCGAGCTGCCCGCCGACACCTCGCAGGAGGCCGTGATCGCCGAGATCGAGCGGCTGAGCGCCGACCCGCGGATCAGCGGGATGATCGTCCAGCTCCCGGTCCCCGGCCACATCTCCGAGCTCGCCCTGCAGATGGCGGTCGCCCCCGAGAAGGACGTCGATTGCCTCGGGCCGACGAACGTCGGACTCATGGCGCGCGGGGCGGGTCTCTTGCTGCCGGCCACGCCGTTCGGCGTGGTCGAGTTGCTCGTCCGAGACGGCCACGAGATCGAGGGCAAGGACGTCGTGATCGTCGGGCGGAGCGGCCTCGTCGGGCTCCCGCTCGCCCTCATGCTCGCCCAGAAGAACGACCGCGCGAACGCCACCGTCACCGTCGTGCACACGCGGACGACCGACATGGCCGCCCACACGCGGCGGGCGGACATCCTGGTCGTCGCGGCCGGCGTCCCGAACGCGGTGACCGCCGACATGGTGAAGCCCGGCGCGGTCGTGATCGACGTCGGGATCAATCGGACCGAGTCGGGTCTCGTCGGCGACGTGGACTTCGACGGTGTGAAGGAGGTCGCCGGCGCGATCACGCCGGTACCGGGGGGGGTCGGGCTGATGACCGTCGCGATGCTCCTGGTCAACACCGTGAACGCCGCGGAGGCGCAGGCCGGGTGAGCGCCCGCCGCGGCCGGCTCGCCGCGCTGCTCGGGGCGGGGCGGTTCGTCGTCACGAGCGAGGTCGTCCCGCCGCGGTCCGCGTCCGGTGGCGCCGTGACCGAGCGGGCGCAGGGGCTCGTGGGATACGTCGACGCCGTGAACGTCACCGACAACCCGACCGCGAGCGCCCACATGTCGCCGCTCGCGGGTGCCCGGTTCGTCGCCTCCGCCGGGATCGAGCCGACGCTCCAGCTGACGGCGCGCGACCGGAACCGGCTGGGGCTCACGGCTGACCTGCTCGGCGGATGGGCGCTGGGGGCCCGCAACCTGATGTGCCTCAGCGGGGACCCGGTCGCGATCGGTGACCATCCCGAGGCCGTGAAGGTCGACGACCTGTCCGTGAACGAGCTCGTCTCCCTCGCCCGGCGTCTTCGCGACGACGGCACGACGTTGGCCGGTGCCGAGGTCGACGATCCGCCCGCGTACACGATCGGGGTGGCCGACGTGCCCCTCGCCGATCCGTACGACCCGGCGAGGCTGGAGGGCAAGCTCGACGCGGGTGCCGAGCTGATCTGGACCCAGATCGCCTACGACGTCGAGGCCCTCGCGGGGTGGGCCGACACGCTCCGTGCCCGCGGGGTGTTCGAGCGAGCGAAGGTCCTCGTCGGGCTGGTCCCGCTCCGGAGCGCCTCCCAGGCGTCGTTCATGGCTGAGAAGCTCCCCGGCGTGCGGGTCCCCGAACGGTTCGTGGCGACGCTGCAGGCCGCGGGCGAGGACGCCGAGTCCGTGGGGACCGAGCTCACGGTCGACGTCGTACGGGCCGTCCGGGAGCTCCCGGGGGTCGCGGGCGTGCACGTGATGGGGATGGGGCGCGACGACCTGGTGCGCGCGGTGATCGGAGGCGCCGGGCTGTTCCCGCGTCCTGCGGCCCCCTGAGCCCTCAGCCGCGATCGTCGATCGGGACGTAGACGCGGTCGGTCGGTCCCACGTAGTCCGAGCCCGGGCGGATGATCCGGTTGTTCGCGTACTGCTCGCGGATGTGCGCGGTCCAGCCGGCCATCCGGGCGAGCGCGAACAAGGGCGTCATCAGGTCGGTCGGGATGCCCAGGACGTGGTACACGCCGGCCGCGTAGAGGTCCACGTTCGGATAGAGGCCCTTCTGCTCGAAGGTCGTGGCCTCGAGCGCCTCGAAGATGTCCGTCCAGATCGGCTCGCCGCGTCGCTCGCCGAGATCCCGGGACATCTCCTTGAGCACCGTGGCGCGCGGGTCCATCGTCCGGTAGACGGCGTGCCCGAACCCCATGATCTTCCCGTGGGCCTCCAGGCGTTCCTGCACGTAGGCCTCGGCGTTCTCGGGCTTCCCGACCTCCTGGGCCATCTTCATCGACTCCTCGTTCGCGCCGCCGTGTAGCGGGCCCTTCAGGGCGCCGATGCCTGCCGTGACGGCCGAGAACATGTCGGACAGGGTCGAGGCGACCACCCGCGCGGTGAAGGTCGAGGCGTTCATCGTGTGGTCGGCGTACAGCGTGAACGTGGTGTCGAGGGCGTCGGCGTCGGCGGGGTCGGGCTCCTCGCCGTGCAGCATCCACAGGAAGTTGGCGGCGTGGGACAGCGTCGGGTGGGGCGCGATCACTTCCTGACCGGTCCGAACCCGGTGATAGGTGGCGATGATCGTGGGGGTCAGCGCGATCAGCCGAAGCGCTTTGCGCCGCTGCGCCTCGGCGGACTCGTCCCAGCCGTCGGGGTCGAAGGCCGAGGACGCCGAGATGCTCGTGCGCAGCATCGACATCGGTGAGGTGTTCTGGGCCAGGGTCGGCATCAGGCGCGCGAGGAAGGGCGACAGGGTGCGTTCGACGCGCAGGAACGCGACGAGCTCGTCGAGCTGCGCTCGGGTGGGGAGGTCGAGGTGATGGAGGAGGTAGACGACCTCCTCGAAGGATGCGTTGCGTGCCAGGTCGCCGATCTCGTACCCGACGTACCAGAGGCGTCCGTTCGCCCCGTCGATGTCGGAGAGGTTCGTCTCAGCGGCGACGACCTCCCGGAGGCCCTTCTCGCCCAAAGCCCTTCAGCTCCTCACGTGCATCGTGCCCGGGGCGCCCCGGGCGGTGTCTGTCAGGATAGTCGGCGGCCCCGAACCCGGCCAAAGTGACGCACGACACGACGGACGGACATGACCCACCGCGTGACCCTGATACCCGGCGACGGCATCGGCCCCGAGGTGGTCGAGGCCGCGCGGCGCTGCGTCGAGGCCACCGGCGTCTCCGTCGCGTGGGACCGCCAGGACATGGGAGCGGGCGCGTACGCGCGGACGGGCGATCCGCTCCCGGTCGCGACGCTCGATTCGATCCGTGCCACGCGCGTCGCGCTGAAGGGCCCGATCGAGACCCCGGTCACGAGCGGGTTGCGGAGCTCGAACATGGCGCTGCGCCAGGGCCTCGACCTCTACGCGAACGTCCGGCCATGCCGGCTCTATCCGGGGGTGCCATCGGTCTACGAGCAGGTCGATCTCGTGGTCGTCCGCGAGAACACCGAGGGGATGTACACGGGCCAGGAGCTGGCGATGGGGACCGACGCGGTCGCCGAGCTGATCGCGTTCATCTCCGAGACCACCGGTCGCACCGTCCGGCCCGACAGCGGCATCTCGGTCAAGCAGATCTCCGAGTTCGGGTCGGAGCGGATCGTCCGGTTCGCGTTCGGGTGGGCGGAGCGGTTCGATCGGGCGAAGGTCACGGCCAGCCACAAGGCGAACATCATGAAGTTCTCCGACGGGCTGTTCCTCGAGGTGGCACGGGCGGTGGCGGAAGAACACCCGTCCGTCTCGTTCGACGACCGGATCATCGACGCCCTGTGCATGCAGCTGATCCAGGCACCCGAGCGGTTCGACGTCCTCGTGATGCCGAACATGTACGGCGATCTCGTGGCGGAGCTCGGCGCCGGACTGATCGGCGGGACGGGCATCGCGCCGGGGGCGCACTTCGGCGACGATCTGGCGGTGTTCGAGGCGACCCACGGCACCGCGCCGTACCTGGCCGGGACGAACCGTGCCGACCCCCTGGGCGTGATCCTGTCGAGCGCCATGATGCTCCGGCACGTCGGGGAGACCGAGGCCGGGGATCGACTCGAGGCCTCGGTCGCCGCGGTGCTCGCCGACGGTCGATCCCTGCCGTACGACCTCCGGGCACCGGAGGACGACCGCCCCGCCGCGGGGACCTTCACGGTCGCCGACGTGGTCATCGCGGGCCTGTAGCCCGGCCGGACCGCGCCTCTCGGCGGCGGCTAGCATGGGGCGCATCGCCGACCCCGAAGGAGCCGTGTCATGAAGATCACCGTCGTGGGGAGTGGATTCGTCGGCCAGACGGCCGCGATGCGCATGCTCGAGCGGAACTACGCCGAGGTCGTGCTGATCGACATCGTCGAGGGCAAGCCCCAGGGCATCGCGCTCGACCTGAAGGAGGCCGCGCCCGTCGAAGGCTACGAACCCGCGATCACGGGGACGAACGACTACGCGGACACCGCGGGCTCGGACATCGTCGTGATCACGGCGGGTCTCCCGCGCAAGCCGGGGATGAGCCGGATGGACCTGCTGGAGATGAACGCCGGGATCATGAACGACGTGATCGCGAAGGTGGCCCCCGGGTCGCCCGACGCGATCGTGATCGTCGTGTCGAACCCGCTCGACGAGATGACGTTCCTGGCCTCGCAGGCGAGCGGGTTCCCCAAGGAGCGCGTGATGGGCATGGCCGGTGTGCTCGATTCCGCCCGCCTGCGCTTCTTCATCGCCGAGGAGCTGAGCGTGTCGCCGAGCGTCGTCGACGCGATGACGCTCGGGTCCCACGGGGACGCGATGCTCGCCCTGCCCCGCCAGGCGACGGTCGACGGGAAGCCGTTGCCCGAGCTCGTGGACGAGGCGACGCTCGAGCGGCTGTTCCAGCGGACGCGCGACGGCGGCGCCGAGATCGTGGGTCTGCTCAAGACGGGCTCCGCGTACTACGCGCCCGGATCGTCGGTCGTCGCGATGGTCGACGCGATCGTGAACGACACGAAGGAGGTCCTGCCGGTCTGCGCATGGACCACCGGTCAGTACGGGGTCTCGGACGTCTACCTCGGGGTACCCGCGCGCCTCGGGCGGGGTGGTGTGGAGGAGATCGTCGAGCTCGATCTGAACGAGGACGAGCTCGGGAGGCTCCGTGAGGCGGCCGAGCAGATCCGCGCGAAGTGCGCGGATCTGTCGCAGCTCCCGGCGTCCTAGGCGCCCGGTCCGTCCGAGCCCTCCGGGGCTTCCGCCCCGGCGGGCTCGCCCACGCCGGGGGTCCGGCTCGCCCAGGACAGCACGAGGACCCCGCCGATCACGCCGGCGAGCCCTCCCGCGATCGCCAGGTACGGACCTGGGCCGACGCGTGTGAACGCACCCACCTCGTCGAGGAGGTCGTCGATCGTGGCCCGGATCTGGTCCTCGGGGACCGCCGCGGCCCGCGCGATCGCGGCGACCAGCGTGTCGTCCTCGACCGGTTCGAACCGTGAAGAGGCGGTCATGACGAAGGCGCTCGCCACCGAGAGCGCGATGAACCCCGCCCCGATCACGAGCGTGGCGGCCGCTCGACGGAGCCGTGACGACGAGGCCATCCGCGTCGCGAGCACGGCGACCAGCATCACGAGCGCGCAGATCAGGACGACGACCCCGTCCCACACGTCCGTGCCCCTCGTGACCGTGCTGATCCCCTCGGCCACCTCGATGCCCACGGTCACCCACGTCAGGGTGGCGCCCACGCCGGCCAGGAGCGCCCCCGTCGCGGTGACCAGGAACCCTGCGAGGCGCAGGGGAGAGGGACGTGACGTGTCGAGGGGGGAGTGTCGGTCCATGCGCGCGAGTCTCGCATCCGATGCATCTTCGGCCAAGGACGGTCGGTCCTCGCGTGGCGCACCTACGATGGATGGACGATGAGCAGGTTCTCCGATGAGCTGCGCGAGCACAGCAGGAACTTCTTCACGAACTGGTCCGATTCCGACCTCCCGTTCGGGCAGCGGACGAAGACGCTCGTGAAGAACCGCGCGAAAGCGCTCGCGAAGGGCTGTTGCGGAAACCACGGCCAGCCCGGCTGTTGACGGGTGGATGCCGGGGGCTCCGGTCGGGGCCCCGACGACGTCCCGCACGACCACGACGACGGCCACGACCACGGCCACGCGCACTGAGGGCTAGCTGGGTCCGGCCTCCCACGACGTGACGGCCACGGCGATCTCCTCGGCCACCTGCATCGTGGTCGCCGAGCCGGCCAGGTCGGGGGTGCGGACCTCGCCACGCCGGAGGATCTCGTCGACGGCCCACTCCACGTTCTCCGCGGCCAGGCGCTCCCCCAGGTGTCGAAGCATCATCGCGCCCGACAGGATCATCGCGATCGGGTTCGCGAGGCCCCGCCCGGCGATGTCGGGGGCGCTGCCGTGGACGGGCTCGAAGACCGCGTACTCCCATCCGATGTTGGCCCCGGGGATCAGCCCGAGACCCCCGACGAGCCCCGCGCACAGGTCGCTGATGATGTCGCCGTAGAGGTTCGGCAGGAGCAGCACGTCGAAGTCGGTCGGGACCTTCGCGAGCCGGCTCGACAGGTGGTCGATCTGGGTCTCCTCCCAGGCCACGTCCGGGTAGTCGAGCGCGTCCTGGCGCGCGGTCGACAGGAACAGCCCGTCGGAGTACCGCATCACGTTCGCCTTGTGGCCCAGGGTGATCTTCCGGCGACGGTTCGCCCGGACGTACTCGAACGCGAACCGCACGATCCGGTCGGTGCCGCCCACGCTGATCGGCTTCAGCGTGATGCCGGCGTCCTCACGGATACCGAGCCCCGCCAGGGCGGCGAGCTTCTCGCGGAGCGCCGTGACCTCGACCGAGCCCCGTTCGTACTCGATCCCCTGATAGAGGTCCTCCGTGTTCTCGCGGACGATCACGAGGTCCACACCTGGATGGCGTGTCACGACGCCCGGCAGGGACCGGGCGGGCCGGACCGCGGCGAACAGGTCGAGCCCCTGACGCAGGGCCACGTTGACCGAGCGGAACCCGGTCCCGACCGGCGTGGTGATCGGCCCCTTCAGCGCGACCCGGTCGCTCCGGATCGACTCGAGCGTCTCCTCGGGGAGCAGTTCGCCGACGTCCTCGAGCGCGCTCGAGCCCGCCGGACGTTCGGTCCACTCGATCCCGACGTCGGCGGCATCGAGGACCAGCCGGGCTGCCGCCGCCACCTCGGGGCCTATCCCGTCACCGGGGATCAGGGTTACCCTGTGCGCCATCGCCGGTCAGGGTAGCCGTCCGCCGTCACGTCCGGCGTCGGGAAGGGGGGTTCCGACCGTGCTCCGCGCGCTCCGTGTCTTCGCTCCGCTGGTCTGCGTCCTGCTGATGGTCCCGCTCGCGCCCGTCGTGAGTGCCGGCGGATCAGCCATCTCGGTGTCCGACGACGAGTTCACGCCGAGCAACTACCACCTGCCGGGGCCCGGACCCTCCGTGCCATGGGTGTGGGGTCCAGGCCTGGCCCACGAGCACAACGTGCGGCAGGACGTGAAGCTGTTCCGCTCAGGAGAGCCGACCTCCGATCCCGGGAACTACGTGAAGGTCTTCTCCGCGGGCACGTTCCACTACTACTGCGAGGTCCACGGGTCACCGAGCGGCGGGATGGACGGCAAGGTCCGGGTTCCGGTGGGGATCCAGGGCACGGCCGACCGGCAGATCTTCCGGGTGACCTGGGCCACCGAAACGTCCAGGACGGGCAAGGCGTTCGACGTGAAGTACCGGGTCGACGATGGGCCGTGGGTGGCCTGGCGGACGGATACGACGAAGCTCCGTGGTCTGTTCGGGAGGAACGACAAGCCGGTCCCCGTGGAGGAAGGTCATCTGTACGAGGTCCGCGCGCGTTCGCAGAAGCGCGTCGACCGACCGGAGAAGGTCAGCGGCTGGTCCCCGATCGCGGCTCTACTTCTTCGAGATCCCCGGCTAGAACCGGTCGAACAGGATCGCGCGCTTCACCTCCTGGACCGCCTTCGTCACCTCGATGCCACGCGGGCACGCGTCGGTGCAGTTGAAGGTGGTCCGGCAGCGGAACACGCCCGTCTTCTCCGACAGGATCTTCATCCGGTCACGTCCGGCCTCGTCGCGCGAGTCGAAGATGAAGCGGTGCGCGTTCACGATCGCGGCGGGCCCGATGTACGTCTCGTCGCCCCAGAAGATCGGGCACGAGGTCGTGCAGCAGGCGCACAGGATGCACTTCGTGGTGTCGTCGAAGACCGCACGGTCCTCGATCGACTGCAGGCGCTCCGCGCTCGGCTCACCCGAGTCGTTGATCAGGTAGGGGAGCACGGCCTTGTAGCCGTCGAGGAACGGCTCCATGTCGACGATCAGGTCCTTCAGCACCGCCAGGCCGCGGATCGGCTCGATCGTCACCTTCGGCGCGACGTCCTCGGCCAACAGCTTGCACGCGAGGGCGTTGCGGCCGTTGATCAGCATCGCGTCCGAGCCGCAGATCCCGTGGGCGCACGACCGGCGGAACGCGAGGGTGCCGTCGTGGTACCACTTGATCTGGTGCAGGACCTCGACGAGGCGGTCGAGGGGGTCGACGTCCAGCGTCCACTCGTCCCACCAGGACTCCTCGGACTTCTCGGGGTTGTACCGGCGAACGCGGACGGTCAGCGAGATCGTGCGCGCCTTCGTGCCGACGCGCTGGTCGTCCGATCCGTTGAGGACCTCGGCGGCGGTGGCCATCAGTACTTCCTCTCCATCGGCTCGTAGGGGCCCAGCTTCACCGGCTTGTACTCCATCCGGATCGACCCATCGGACTCGCGGTAGGCCAGCGTGTGCTTCATCCAGTTCACGTCGTCGCGGGTCGGGAAGTCCTCGCGGTAGTGGGCGCCGCGGCTCTCCTCCCTCACGAGCGAGCCGGCGACGATCGCGTCGGAGCAGTCGAGCAGGAAGCCGACCTCGACCGCCTCCATCAGGTCCATGTTGAACACGGAGCCCTTGTCGCCGATCGCGACGCGATCGAAGCGCTCGCGCAACCCGCCGAGGATCTCCGCCATCTTGCGCAGGCCTTCCTCGGAGCGGACCACGAACGCGAGGTCGAACATCTGCGTCTGCAGCTCCTTGCGGATGTCCGCCATGTTGTCGCCCTTGTCGCGCTCGAGGATCCGGTTCAGCATCTCGAGCGTCGGCTCGGTCGCACCGGCGGGCACCGGGGGCAGGTCGAGCTCCGCGCAGTCCTCGACCGCGGACACGCCGGCCCGCTTGCCGAAGACCAGCAGGTCGAGCAGGGAGTTCGTGCCCAGGCGGTTCGCGCCGTGGACCGAGACGCACGCGCACTCGCCGGCCGAGTACAGGCCGGGGACGATCGTCTCGTCCTCGCCGAGGACGACGCGCGCGTCCACGTCGGTCGGGATCCCGCCCATCGCGTAGTGCGCGGTGGGCTGGATCGGCACCGGCTCCTTCGTCGGCTCCACCTTCAGGTAGATCCGGGCGAACTCGGTGATGTCGGGGAGCTTCTCCTCGATCAGGTGCGGGTCCAGGTGGTGGATGTCGAGGTACGCCCAGTCGTTGTTCGGCCCACCGCCGCGTCCCTCCTTGATCTCCTGGTAGATCGCCCGGCTCACCAGGTCGCGCGGCGCCAGGTCCTTGATCGTGGGTGCGTAGCGCTCCATGAACCGTTCGCCGTCCTTGTTCAGCACGACGCCGCCCTCGCCGCGGGCGGCCTCCGACAGCAGGACGCCGAGGCGCGCGAGGCCGGTCGGGTGGAACTGGAACATCTCCATGTCTTCGAGCGGGATCCCCTGCCGCCACACGACCGCCGGCCCGTCGCCGGTCAGCGTGTGCGCGTTCGAGGTGACCTTGTAGGCGCGACCGAACCCGCCGGTCGTGAAGATCACGGCCTTCGCGCGGAAGACGTGGAGCTCACCCGTGGCCAGCTCGTAGGCGACGACGCCCGCGGTGCGTCCGTCCTCGGTCCGAAGCAGGTCGAGGCAGTAGAACTCGTTGAAGAACCGGACGTCGCGCTTCACGCACTGCTGGTAGAGGGTCTGCAGGATCATGTGCCCGGTGCGGTCGGCCGCGTAGCACGCCCGCTTGACCGGACGCGCGCCGTGCTCGGCCGTGTGCCCGCCGAACCGTCGCTGGTCGATCTTCCCGTCGGGCGTCCGGTTGAAGGGCAGACCCCACCGCTCGAGCTGGTAGATCGCCGGGACCGCCTCCTCGCACATGACCATCGCGGCCGGCTGGTCGACCAGGTAGTCGCCGCCCTTCACCGTGTCGAAGGCGTGCCACTCGGCAGAGTCCTCCTCCACGTTCGCGAGCGCCGCGCAGACCCCGCCCTGCGCCGCACCGGTGTGCGAGCGGGTGGGGTAGAGCTTGGAGATCACGGCCGTGCGGACCTTGTCGGCCATCTCGATCGCGGCCGCCATGCCGGCGCCGCCGCCGCCGATGACCAGGGCGTCGTAGGTGTGCGTCGTCACCATGTCAGCTCACCCCCGACGAGGCCTGGAACGTGAACACGACCACCGTGCCGAGGACGAAGATCGCGAACCCGATCACGTAGAAGAACATGTTGATCGCGAACCGCCCCCCGGGTCGCCGGACGTAGTCCAGGGTCACGTTGCGCAACCCGTTCACGCCGTGGATCAGCGCGAGGGACAGGAGCATCCAGTCCCAGACGCGCCAGAAGGGGTACTCCCATCGGCTCGCCACGAAGCCGTAGTCGATCCGGGAGACCCCGCCGTCGGGCACGTGCATGATCAGCGTGTGGCCGATCGCCAGCAGGACCAGCAGGATCCCGCTGATCCGCATGAACAGCCACATCCACAGCTCGAAGCCGCCCATCGGGCGCTCGCGGCCGATCCGGTGGTCCCGCATCGGCTGGCCGGTGGGGCTGACCGGGGGGGTGGGACGAGACGTCGTGGTCGTCATGTCAGCGCCCTCCCCAGATCATGTCCATCTGGTACAGGTCCCAGGTCTGCTGCAGCATCGCGATCGTCACCGGGATCATCGCCAGGATGAAGATGCCCGTGAACACGAAGCTGACCGTCCGGATGTTCTTCACCGTCCGGGGGAAGAAGTCGATCAACGCGATCTTCAGGCCGTTGATGCCGTGGTACAGGACGGCGGCCACGAGGCCCAGCTCCAGGAGACGGATCAGGACGTTCTCGTAGATGCCGGTCACGCGGTTGTACGCCTCGGGGCCCCAGCCCACCAGCGAGGTGTCCATCACGTGCACGAACAGGAAGAGTGTCACGGCGACGCCGGTGATGCGGTGGAGCATCCACGACCACTGGCCCTCGTGACCCCTGTAGATGGTGCCGTAGTCGTCCTTCGACTTCCGCACTCTGATCGCCACGGGTCGCTCCTTGCGTTCGGCTCGACTTCCAGGCTATCGCTGCCCCTGCGGCGCAAGGTTCGCCGCAGTGTCCAGCGCACCGCCGCGAGTCTACTCCGGAGCGTCGAGCCCTCGATGGGACGTTCGGCCCCTCCGGGTCACCCCGGTCGGGGGTCCAGGATGAAGCGCGGGATCGGCCGCTGGGAGAAGTCGAACGCATCCCGGAGGTCGTCGAGGATCGCGACCTCTTCGCGCACCGTCGGCCGCGGGTCCCACCACCCGTCGGTCTCCGGATCGAGCCGTTGACCGCCCAGGAACCGGTCCTCGATCAGCCGCAGGTACGCGTCGAAGGAGTACGTGCCGTGGTCGACGTCCAGGTCGCGGTCGACCCAGGGGCTGATCACGATCGCAGGGACCCGGATCCCGTAGCCGCCGTTGTCGATCCGGGGCGGGACGACGTGGTCGTAGAACCCGCCCCAGTCGTCCCAGGTCACGAAGATCGCGGTCCGCCGCCAATCGGGGCCTCGCATCGCTGCGTTCACGAGCTTCGTGACCCACGCCTGCCCGGTGGTGATCGACTGCGGCGGATGCTCGCTGGGGGCCTTCGACGGCACGATCCACGACACCGACGGCAGCCTTCCCTCCTCGGCCCGCCGGAAGTAGTTGCCGTAGGGGAGGATCCGATCGAGCGAGTCGGTCGCGTGCACCGTCGTGAACCCCGGGAGCGGGTTCTTCCCGAAGGCCACGCCGTTCGCGCTCTTCTCGCAGGGATGCTCGATGCACGTGCCGCGCGAGACGTAGTACGCCCAGCTCACGTCCTGCTGCTCGAGCAGCCACGTGATGTCGGCCCACAGGTAAGGCGGAGGCTTCGTGCTGTTGGGGAACCATCCGTCGTTCGGGCGGCGGAGGTCCGTGCGACAGCTGCGTACCTCGTTGCGGTCGGGGCACAGGGCCGACCAGCCGGACATCATGTACAGGTGGGCCGGCAACGTCCAGGAGTCGGTGGGAGCGAACATCCGATCCTGCAGCAGGTAGCGCTTCGCGTAGGCCCAGTAGTTCGGGAGCTCCTTGCCGGTGTGGTAGCCCATCACGTCGACGGCCTCACCGGTCGGGGTATCGGCCGCCGCCCGGCGGCAGTTCGGCAGCTGCGGGTTGTTCTGGCAGGTCGCGTAGAACGAGCGCACGACGCGGACGAAGCCGTCCATCTCCCCGCCGTGCACCGCCATCCGCGAGGCATCGACCGAGTGCGCGCCGCCCGCATCGTACGGCCCGCGGTCGTGGAAGGGTGCGTGGCACCGGGTGGACTCGGGGTCGGGCAGGCACGGCTTGAACGTCCCGTCCGGGCGCCGCGGGATGCCGTTCGCCCCCGGGAACGTCCCGAAGTAGTGGTCGAAGGATCGGTTCTCCTGGACCACGAAGATGATGTGGTCGATGTTGTCGAACCCGGCGGCTGGGTCGATGGGTCTCGCGACGGTCGAGGCCACGGCCGGGTCGGAAGGGATCCCACTCCACGGGGTGGCGAACGTGCCCATCAGCGCCATCGCCGTCGCCCCGACGATCATCGAGCCACGGAGCCGCCGCATGTCGCCGAGGGTAGTCCTTGACGACAACCCTGGGAAGGGGCCTGTGCCACCCCGTGGGGGTCCACGGTCCGGCCGTGCCGGCGTGGCGCCACGCATCCGTCATCCGCAGCGGAGAGCCCCGTTCCTGGAGCAGTTCGTCGCACCGCGCGAAGACCCTCTGGAACGGCCCGACCCGCACGAGCCCGAGCAACGTCAGGGGCATCGCCAGGAGGTAGACCCAGATGCCTGCTCCAACGATCGCGCCCACGAAGCCCAACATGGCGATCGACTCCGACATGGCGATGCCGAGGAACATCCCGTCCCGGAACGACGCCACGAGGCCGTCCTGGGCACCGCCGGCGACCATCCGCCGATGGACCACAGGTACGCCGACGAGGAGGACCGGACGGCCGTCGCGAGGATCGCCCAGAACCAGCCGGCATCGGTCTCACCGGACGGGCGATCACGGCGAGCACGACGGCGAAGGACAGCAGGGCGAAGACGAACGACAGCCACAGGAACCGGATCGTCGCCAGGGCGGGCGAGCGCGCCAGGTCGGCGCGCCGGAACGAGACGAACATGCCGATGAGCTGCGCGTTCCAGCCTGGGTCTCAGTCGGGGCGGCTCATGCGATCCTCAGCGCCGCGAGGAGCCCCTGGCGCGTGGGGATCAGGGCGCTGACGTACCGCGCGTCGTCGGCGATCAGTCGGTTGTGCTCGCGGATCGCCCGCGTCCGGTCGTTGTCGTCGAGGACCGTGTCGCTGCTCGTGCCGAGGGTGTTGTCGCACAGGTAGAGCCCGCCGACACGGATCCGCTCGGCCGCCGCCCGCCACGCGGCGGGTAGCCCGGCTTGTCGATGTCGCAGAACACGACGTCGAAGTCGCCATCGATCGTCGCCAGCTGCTCGACCGCGTCGCCAACGTGGTACCTGACGAGGTCCCACGAGCCGGCCGCGGTCAGGTACCGCTCGGCCGTCGCCGCGTTCGCGGGGTCGCCGTCCGTGCAGTGGACCTCGCCATCCGGTCCGACCGCGCGCGCGAACCAGTACGCGGAGTAGCCGAAGCCACTGCCCAGTTCCATCACCCGACGCGCGCCGATCGAGCGTGACAGCAGCTCGAGCGTGACCCCGATCGCCCGTCCGACGATCGGGAAGCCGCGCTCGTCGCCTTCGGCCTCCATCGCGAGCAGGAGCGGCTCGTCGTAACGGTCGAGGAGCGAGCGCTGATAGGAGTCGATCTTCGGATCGAGGATGCTCGGCATCGATCGAAGGCTACTCCCCGGGAACCTGGGGCGGAACGTGACGTGCGTCACGGAACCATGGATGATCAGCTGGCATCATCGAACACATGTTCGATAGAGGGTGGCGATGAGCGGGCTCCGGTCCGCGCTCGAGGAGTACGCGGTCGCCGACCTCGTGGCGCAGCCCGACGCGCAGGTGGAGGAGGACCTCGTCGAGCTGCAGCGCGTGAGCGAGCTGCTCGAGCTCGAGAAGGCCCGACGGGTCGCTCAGGTGGCGCGGCGAGGGCTGCACGCGCGCGACGGGCACCTGTCCGTCACGTCGTGGCTCGCGGGGCGGTTCCGTCTCTCGGGTGGGGCTGCGCGCGACCAGGTCCGCGTCGCGCGGGGCCTGGAGGAGATGCCGGTCGCTCGCGAGGCCCTGCGCGACGGCGAGATCTCGCTCCCGGCCGTTCGTGTCCTGGCGCATGTCCGCGAGGCCGCGCCGGAGGCGTTCGCGGACGCGGAGGAGCAGCTGGTCGAGGTGGCACGCTCACACCGGGTCGCCGAGCTCCATCGGGTGGCGAGCCACTGGAGGGAGCGAGCGGTCGCCGACGGGCTCGACCTGCGGGCCGGCCGACGGTTGCACGCGTCGATGACGCTCGGGGGCATGGTCCGCGTCGACGGCGACCTCGATCCGGAGGGAGGCGAGGTCCTGCTCACGGCGCTCTCGACGGTGATGGATGCCGAGTCGAGGTCGGGGGAGCCCGAGACCCGGACCCCCGCGCAGCGGCGGGCCGACGCCCTCGAGGAGATCTGCCGCGCGTACCTCGCTCGAGCGGACCGGCCGCTCGTGGGGGGAGAGCGACCGCACGTCGTGGTGACGGTGCCGCTGGGTCGGCTCATCTCGGGTGAAGGCGGCGACCTCGATCGCGTCGGGTCCGTCTCTGGGCGAGCCGTCCGGCGCCTTTCGTGCGACGGCTCGGTCACCCGGATCGTCCTCGGACCCCGGTCCGAGCCGCTGGACGTGGGCAGGCGCTCCCCGGTGGTGCCGGGCCCGCTGCGTCGTGCGCTGATCGCGAGGGACCGGACGTGCCGGTTCCCCGGGTGCGACCGGCACCACAGCTGGTGCGACGCCCATCACGTCCGGCACTGGGCCGACGGCGGGGCGACGGCGCTGCACAACCTCGTGGTCCTGTGTCGGCGGCACCACCGGGCGGTCCACGACGGTGGGTTCGGTCTGGCGATGGAGCGCGGCCACCCCGTGTTCCACCGCCCCGACGGGTCCGTCCTGGAAGGGCGTGCCCCGCCGTGAGGGCTGCCGGACCACTAGTCTCAGACGCCATGAGCGACGAACGGCGGACCGACTCCGGGATCGAGCTCCGGCCTGTCTACGGACCCGTGGACCTCGCGGGATGGGACCCGGCCGAGCGGTTGGGCGAGCCAGGTGCGTACCCGTTCACGCGGGGGCCGTATCCGACGATGTACCGCGGCCGCCTCTGGACGATGCGTCAGTACGCGGGGATGGGCACGGCCGACGACACGAACCGGCGGTTCCGCTACCTGCTGGAGCACGGGCAGACGGGGCTGTCGGTCGCCTTCGACCTCCCCACGCAGATGGGGTTCGACTCCGATCATCCGCGCGCCGAGGGCGAGGTGGGCAAGACCGGCGTGGCGATCGACTCGATCGACGACATGCGGCGGCTGTTCGCCGAGATCCCGCTCGGCGAGGTCTCGACGTCGATGACGATCAACGCGACCGCCCCGATCCTGCTGGCGTTGTACGAGCTGGTCGCCGAGGAGCAGGGGGTCCAGGCGTCGGCGCTGCAAGGGACCGTCCAGAACGACCTGCTGAAGGAGTACGCGGCGCGCGGCACGTACATCTACCCGCCGGGCCCGTCGATGCGGCTGATCACCGATCTGTTCGCGTACTGCGGCGAGCGGATCCCGAAGTGGAACACGATCTCGATCAGCGGCTACCACATGCGCGAGGCGGGGGCGACCGCGGCGCAGGAGATCGCCTTCACGCTCGCGAACGGGATCGCCTACGTCCAGGCCGCGATCGATGCCGGGCTGGCGGTCGAGGACTTCGCGCCGCGCCTGTCGTTCTTCTTCGCGTGTCACATGAACTTCTTCGAAGAGGCTGCGAAGTTCCGCGCCGCCCGGCGATTGTGGGCCTCGGTCATGACCGAGCGGTTCGGGGCCACCGACCCGCGCTCGACGACGCTGCGGTTCCACACGCAGACCGGCGGGGCCACGCTCACGGCCCAGCAGCCCGAGAACAACATCGTGCGCACGGCACTCGAGGCGCTGGCCGCGGTGCTCGGTGGGACGCAGTCGCTCCATACGAACTCCTACGACGAGGCGCTGGCGTTGCCGACCGAGCGGAGCGCCGCGATCGCGCTGCGGACGCAGCAGGTGATCGGCTACGAGTCGGGGGTCGCCGACGTCGCCGACCCCCTGGGCGGCTCGTACTACGTGGAAGCTCTGACCGACGAGCTCGAGTCGCTCGCCCGCGGGTACCTCGACCGGGTCGACGCGATGGGCGGAGCCGTGGCCGCGATCGAGCGCGGCTACGTCCAGGACGAGATCCACGAGAGCGCGTTCCGGATCCAGCAGGCGATCGAGGACGGCTCGCGGGTCGTCGTCGGCGTGAACCGCTTCGTCGCCGAGGACGATCATCAGCCGGAGCTGCAGCGGATCGCCGAGGAGGAGGTCGCGAGGCAGGTCGCGCGCGTCCGGGAGCTCCGCGCCACGCGCGACCAGGCGGCGGTGGACGCGGCCCTCGCGGCGGTGGACGCGGCCGCACGCGGCGCCGTCAACCTGCTCCCCCCGATGAAGGAGGCGCTGCGGGCCCGGGCGACCCTGGGAGAGGTCTCCGACGTGCTCCGCGAGGTCTTCGGCGAGCACCGTCCGGGCTACTGAGCCAACGCCGTCATGGCGTGGACGGTCGCGGCGAGCCCCGCGACCGCGAAGGCGATCGACGCCGCGCGGAGCGCGCCGGGATGCCGCCACATCGGGACGGCGAGCCCGAGGCACGCGAGGCCCACGAGCAGCTCGATCGCGTAGGTGAGCGTGCGCCCCATCCGCACCGAGCCTAGAGCCCGTCCGGTCCGGACGCTCGTCTACCCTGGACCGGTCATGACCTGCCCCGGGGAGCTCGTGCGGATCGACGACACCTCGCTGTGGGTCGTCGAGCGCGGCCCGGCCGACGGGTTCCCGTTGATCGTCCTGCACGGAGGCCCCGGTCTCGATCACCACGAGTTCGGGCCGTACCTCGATCCGATGACCGATCGTGGCATCCGGCTCCTGCTCACCGATCTTCGCGCGAACGGACGATCGGAGCGGTGCCCGTCGTCGACCTGGACCCTCGAGCGGATGGCGCAGGACGTGATCATGCTCGCGCTCGCCCTGAAGCTCGGTCGCTACGGCGTGCTCGGCCACTCCTACGGTGCGTTCGTGGCCCTCCAGAACGCCGTCGACTACCCGGGGATGGCAGCGGCGACGATCGTGAGCGGCGGCGTGCCGTCCACGCGCTGGCTCGAGGGGGTCGGCGACGCGCTCGCCTCGTTCGAGCCCGAGGACCTCCGCGATCAGGTCGCCATCTCATGGGAGCGGGAGGCCGACGTCCGCACGCCCGAGCACGTCGCGTCCCTGATGCACGACCAGTGGCCGTTCCACTTCAGGGACCCGTTCGACCCGAGGATCGCGACGTACGAGGCCGCCACCGCCGACGCCGTGTTCGCGCCCGACGTCCTGCGGCACTTCGCGACCGCCGATACCGGGGGGCTCGACGTCGAGGATCGGCTGGGGGAGGTCACGCAGCCGGTGCTGGTGCTCGCCGGGCGCCACGATCGCGTCTGCTCGATCGCGGCCGCCGAGCACATGGTCCGGCTCCTCCCCAACGGCCGGCTGCGCGTGTTCGAGGACAGCGCGCACATGGCGTTCGTCGAGGAACCCGACGCGTACGTGGAGGCTGTTGCCGGATTCCTCGCAGAGCTGGGCTAGTCGATCACCGCGAGCAGCTGGCCCGTCTCCACGACCTGACCTTCGCGGATCGGCAGGTCGGTGACCTCGCCCTCACGCGTCGTGGCGATGTGGTTCTCCATCTTCATCGCCTCGAGGATGCACACGACGTCGCCCGCCTGGACCTCCTGCCCCGACTCGACGAGCACCTTCACGATCGTGCCCTGCATCGGCGCGTGGATCTCGCCGTGGACGTGCTCGCCGTGGTGCGCTCCGTGCGTCGACGGTGCCTTCGGCGCCACCTCGCGCCGCTCGTCGAACACCCGGACCGGGACCCGGCGCCCGTCGACCTCGACGAGGATGTCGCGGGGTCGCCCGGTCCGCGGAGCCGCCGGGGGTGGGGTCAGGTCGACCTGCGCCGGCAGCTTCGCGTCGGCGAGCGCGCGTTCGAGCCACGTCGTCGTGTGGGTCGAGGTGCGGAACTCCTTCGTGCCGAGGATCCAGCGGTGGACCGGGATCGTGGTGGGCACGCCCTCGACCGTGTACTCGTCGAGCGCGCGCAGCATCCGTCGCCGGGCCTGCTCGCGGTCGGCCCCGCGCACGATCAGCTTGGCGAACATCGAGTCGTAGTCGCCGGGGATCTCACGGCCCTGCGTGATCGCCGAATCCACCCGCACGAACGGCCCGCCCGGCTCCTGGTACCGGGTGACCCGGCCGGGCCCCGGCAGGAAGTTGCGTCCGGGGTCTTCGGCGTTGATCCGGCATTGGATCGCGTGGCCGCGCGCGACGGGTTCGACGCCCTTCAGCGAGCCACCGAGCGCCACCTCGAGCTGCAGGGCGACGATGTCGAGGCCCGTCACCATCTCGGTCACGGTGTGCTCGACCTGCAGACGGGTGTTCATCTCCAGGAAGTAGAAGGCCCCGTCCTCGTCGAGGATGCACTCGATCGTGCCCGCGTTGACGTAGTCCGCTTCCCTCGCGAGGGACACGGCGGCCTCGGCGAACCGCTCGCGGAGCGCGTCGTCGAACAGCGGCGAGGGCGTCTCCTCGATCAGCTTCTGATGCCGGCGCTGCACCGAGCAGTCCCGTTCCCCCAGGAACACGACGTTGCCCTTGGAGTCCCCGACGATCTGGGCCTCGACGTGATGCGCCCGATCGACGTAGCGCTCCAGGAAGACCTCGGGGCGTCCGAAGTACGACTGCGCCTCTCGGGCGGCGCGCTTCAGCGCCTCCTCGAGGTGGTCGGCGTCGCGAACGACGTGCATCCCCTTGCCACCGCCGCCGAAGGCAGCCTTCACGAGCAGCGGGAACCCGATCGAGGGCGCCTGGGCCTTCGCCTGATCGACGTCGACCGGCTCGGGGGTGCCCGGGACGATCGGCATCCCGGCCGCGTCCGCGATCCGACGGGCGGCCGCCTTGTCGCCCATCCGTTCGATCGCGTCCGGGGACGGACCGACGAACGTGAACCCGGCTTCGGTCACCGCCGCGGCGAAGTGCGCGCGCTCGGCGAGGAACCCGTACCCGGGGTGGATCAGCGTCGCCCGGGACCTCTGGGCCGCATCGAGGATCGCGCCGATCGAGAGGTAGGAGTCGGACGCCAGGGCGGGGCCGATCCGGTACGACTCGTCGGCCATCTCGACGTGGAGGGCGTCGCGGTCGGCGTCGGAGTAGACGGCGACCGTGGCGATACCCATCTCTCGTGCCGTCCGGACGATACGCACGGCGATCTCGCCGCGGTTCGCGATCAGGAGCTTCGGTTTCCTCGCCACTCGCGTATCGTGCCTCCGACGACGCCCCCCCGGAGGGAAACGTGCTGACCCGAGATGATCTCCTGCAGGCCCTGAGGGCCATCCGCGTGACGGCCCCGGTGCGTGCGGAGGAGGTTACCGCCTCCACGAACGCGACGGCGGCCCGTCTGGCCGAGGAGGGGGCCCCGGAGTGGACCCTCGTGTCGGCCGGGCATCAGACCGAAGGTCGCGGGCGGCTCGGCAGGACCTGGGACGACGTCGCCGGGCGAGCCCTGCTGTGCTCGATCGTCCTTCGGCCCGAGGGGATCGCGCCCAACCGTGTTTCCATGTTATCGCTGCTGGCAGGCGCCTCGATGGCCGAGGCGATCCGAGCCGTCACGGGGCGCCGTGTGACCTGCAAGTGGCCGAACGACATCATGCTGCACGACGCGAAGGTCGGTGGCATCCTGCTCGAGTCGTCGGTCGCTCAGGGGGACCTGCGCTACGTGATCGTCGGGATCGGCGTGAACCTCGAACCACCCGACGGCGTGGAGGGCGCGGGCGGCATCGGGGAGGCATCGCTGGCCGACCTGCTTCGGGTCTTCCTCGAGCGCTTCGAGGCGGAGTACGACGCCATGGAACCGTCGTTCCCCGAGCGCGTGAGGATCTCATGGCTGCCGGTCTCGGCCACGATCGGGCAACTCGTCGAGGCCACCACCGAGGGTGGGGTCGTCAGAGGTCGGGCGACGGGCCTCGACGACTTCGGGGCGCTCAAGCTGTCCACCGACTCCGGCGAGGTCCGGGTCAGGTTCGGCGAGGTGCACCACATCACCCAGAGCGCCTGAGGCTGGTTGCCGCGGGTCCACGCCGAGGCTAGCGTTCGCCCATGGCGTTCCCGAAGAGACTCCTCATCGAGGGCGAGCAGCTCGTGCTCGACCTCCGTCCGCACTGGATCGCGCTCGTGGTGCCGGTCATCGGCACGATCGTGATCGTGGCCGTCCAGTTCCTCATGTACCAGCTGAACGACTCCTGGTTCGACGACAACGGTGCGGTGAACGTCGCGATCGGCATCCTCGCGGTCGTCGCGATCATCGCGTACCCGGTCCGACGGTTCGTCTCGTGGTTCACCTCGAACTTCGCGGTGACGAGCGACCGCGTGATCCATCGCGAGGGGTTCATCGCGAAGCGCTCGATGGAGATCCCGCTCGAGGCGATCAACGACGTCCGGTTCGAGCAGGGCGTGATCGACCGGGTCGTGGGGGCCGGCACGCTCCTGATCTCCTCCGCGTCGGAGTCCGGGACCAGCTCGTTCAGCGACATCCGTCATCCCGAGGACGTCCAGCGGACGATCTATCACCAGGGTGAGTTGAACAAGAAGCGGATGTATCAGGGCGATCAGCCGGCGGTGCCCGCAGCTCCGGTTGCACCGTCGACGACCGTCGAGCTCGAGCGGCTCGCGAAGCTCCGTGCCGACGGCGTGCTCACCGAAGAGGAGTTCCAGGCTCAGAAGGCCAAGATCCTCGAGGGCTGACCGGGACCTCCCCTTCCTCGCGTTCCGAGGTCAGTCGGATGCGGGGAGCTCGGGGAGCAGGAGCACGACGTCCCCGTCCGCCAGGCGCAGATCGCCGGGGGGTGAGGGCTCGACCTCTCCTCCCACCCGACGGATCGCCAGGACCGCCCCGGGGACCTCGGCCACGCGCATCCCGACGAGCGGGGAGTCCGCCTCGATCAGCCGCTCCTCGACGTCGATCGAGTGTTCCCCTCCCGAGCCCTCGTCGAACAGATCGACGATCGCGGGATCGCGGGCCATCCGCACCATGTGCCGGCCACTGCTGACGAACGGTGACACGATCCGGTCCGCCCCCGCTCGCTCCAGCCGCTGGGCGGAGCCGGGCTCCGACGCGCGAGCCACGATGAACAGCGAGGGGTTCAGTGAGCGAGCGGTGAGCGTGATGTAGACGTTCGTCGCGTCGGAGTCGACCGCGCAGATCAGCGCTCGCGCCCGGTCGACGCCGGCCTTGCGCAGCGTCGGCTCGAGGGAAGGGTCCTCCACCAGGAAGGGGACCCCGTCGGCCTCCATCCGCTCGCGCAGCTCCTCCTGCGTGTCGAGCACGACGAAGGGGACCCCGGCCGCCTTGAGCTCGCGCACCGCCGCGCGCCCCACGCGTCCGTACGCGCACACGATGAAGTGGTCCTGGAGCGTCTCGATCCGCTTCTCCATCCGTCTCCTCCTGCCGACACCTGCGAGCTCGGTCTCTGCGATCAGCGCGGACGCGAGCGAGATCCCGACGAGCGCGACCGCGACGCCGAGGACGACCACGGTCAGGGTGAAGGCCCGGCCGCCCGTGTCCAGCTCCTTCACCTCGCGGAAGCCGACCGTCGTCATCGTGGTCACGGTCATGTAGAGGGCGTCGAAGAAGCTCCAGCCCTCGAGCACCATGTATCCGACGACGCCGTAGGTCACGACGATCACCAGCGCCACGCCGACCCACGCCAGGCGCCGAGAGAGCACGTCGCTGCTCTGCCCCGCCATGGGAGGAACCTACCCGACCACTCGGCCCTCGGGTCGCTACCATCGTGGCGATGATCGGACCGGTGGATCACGTCTACTACTGGACCCGCGACCTGGATGCGGGCGTGGCCTTCTACCGTGACGTCGTCGGCCTGCCGCTCGTGCGCCGCGCCGGCAACGAGTGGGCGGAGTTCGAGGCGGGGCCGATCCGCTTCGCCCTCCACGGGACCGACGAGGACGTGGTTCCCTCGGGCGGCACCGTCGTTCTGCGGGTCGACGATCTCGACGAGGCTCGCCGCGTCCTCGAGGATCGAGGGGCGGTGTTCGACGCCTTCGTCGGCGAGGTGGAGGGGTTCGCTCGCTTCGCCACGTTCCGCGATCTCGACGGGAACCCGGTCCAGATCATCGCGTACCTGGGCTGAGCGGTCGGGCCGAGCAGGTCTGCCTCTCTATGCTGGGCGGCGTGGAGGCCGCCAGATGTCCCCGATGCGGGGGTTCGTTGCCCGAGAGGGCGAACTTCTGTCCGAACTGCGGGGCGCCCGTCGCCGTGCCCGAGGCGTCCGAGCGGCGCGTCGTCACCGTCGTGTTCGTCGACCTCGCGAGCTCGACCGAGCTGGCCCGACGCCTCGACCCGGAGCGGTTCCGCGAGGTGATCGCGGGCTTCCACGGCATGGTGAGCGACGAGATCGCATGGCTGGGCGGCGTGGTCGAAGGGTTCATCGGCGACGCCGTCCTGGGGGTCTTCGGACTTCCTTCGGCACGCGACGACGACGCGGTCCGGGCGATCCGGGCCGCGCTGGCGGTCCGCGACCGCGCCGGACGCCTCGGCCGACAGCTCGATATCCCCTTGTCGATGCAGGTGCGGATCGGCGTCCGGACGGGACAGGTCGCGGTCGGCACGGCGGCCGACCGCAACATCGTGATCGGCGCGGAGGTGAACATCGGCGCCCGCCTCCAGGAGGCGGCCGCGCCGGGGGAGATCCTGGTCGGCGGCGTGACGCACCAGCTGGCCCGTGCCGCCGTGGAGTTCGCCGAGCCACGTGAGATCGCGGCCAAAGGGTTCGACGACTCGATCGAGGCGTACCCGGTGCTCGGGTTGCGCGCGGGGGTCCGGACCGACCGCTCGAGGATCCCGCTCGTGAACCGCCGGCGGGAGCTGACGCTGCTGATGGACACGTTCGAGCGGGTCGCGACCCGCGAGCGCGCGCACCTCGTGACCTTGCTCGGCGAGCCGGGGATCGGCAAGAGTCGGGTCGCGGAGGAGTTCCTCAGGCAGGTCCCCGACGGCACGACGGTCCTCGGAGGCAGGTCGAGCCCTTTCGAGGAGGAGGTCACCTTCCGGCCGCTCGCAGAGATGGTCTACCGGCAGATCGAGCAGGATCCGTCGACGCCCGCGGAGGAGGTCCTGGGACGTCTGCGCGACACCGTGAGCGGATGGGTGGAGGCGGACGAGGTCGACGTGGCGGCACGCCGACTCGGGCTCGCGCTCGGGCTGGAGGAGACGGGCGAGGAGGTCCGCTACCACGCGGCCGAGGTGCGGCGGGGGTTCCTCGCGATGCTCGGCGGTCTCGCGGCTCGGGGACCGGTCGTGCTCGTGTTCGAAGACCTCCACCGTGCCGACCCGGTGCTGCTCGACCTGATCCAGCAGCTCGTGAAGGAGGCGCGGCGTCTCCCCGTCATGGTCCTGTGCGTCGCCCGGTGGGAGTTCCTGGAGGACCAGCCGAGCTGGGCGGGCGGCGTCGCCGACGCGGTCTCGCTGTGGGTCGAGCCGCTGTCGCCCACGCACGGCGCCCGGCTCGCCGCCGAGGCGGGGGGACTCGAGGGGGATGACGCCGAGCGGGTCGCACTGCATGCCGGTGGCAACCCCTTCTTCATCATCGAGATCACCGGCATGCTGTTGCGCGAGGAGCGAGATCTGCCGCCGGAGGGACCTGCCCCGAGCGGGCGGTTGCTCCCGGCCACCGTTCAGGCGGTGATCGCGTCTCGGATCGACCAGCTGTCGTCCGGTGCGCGCGAGCTGGTCCGACGTGCTTCGGTCTTCCCGCAGGGGCGTTTCGACGTCGACGAGCTATCGCTGATCGTCGAGCCGCGCACCACGTGGCTCGACGAGGCGCAGGATGAGGAGCTGCTCGTCTCCGACGGTGACCGGCCGGGCGTGTGGAGGTTCCGGTCCGACGTCCTTCGCGACGTCGCCTACGACTCGCTCGCGAAGCGCGAGCGCCAGCGGCTCCACCTGCGGGTCGCGAACAAGCTGTCGTCGCCGGAGCTCGCCGAGCGCTACCCGCGCACGATCGCCTTCCACCTCGAGCAGGCAGCGCGGGCGGCGCTGGACCTGAACCCCCGCGACCGCGCGCTGGCCGAGCGCGCGGTCGACGCGCTCGCGACCGCGGGCGACACGGCCCGGCGCCGGATCGAGTCGCGCGCCGCGGCCGATCTCTACGAACGCGCGCTCGCCCTCGCCGGTCCGGAGGACGGCTGGGGTGCACGCGAGGCCTTCGTGACGTCGATGCTCGGCGAGGCGCGCTATTGGCTGGGGGAGTTCGATGCCGCCGAGGATGCACTTCGGCGCGCGGTCGCGATCGCGCCGGAGGAGGACCGGATCGTCGCCCACTCCTCGCGCTTCCTCGGGGACATCGCCCTGACGATCCGCGCCGACGACCACCTCGCCACGGCCCTGTTCGAGCGATCCCTCGAGGCGGCGCGACGGGTGGACGATCCGTACGTCCTGTCCCGGACCCTGCTGATGGCGGCGTGGGCGCCGTACTGGCGGAACCGGCTCGAAGAGGCCGAGGGGCTGTTCCGAGAGGCCCTCGAGACCACCCGCGTGAGCGAGCGGCCCGACCCGTGGGCGGAGTGCCGGTCGCTCGTGGGACTCGCGTCGGTGCGCTCGCCTCGAGGGAGCGAACACGAGGCCCTGGCGATCGCGGCGGAGGCGCTCGACATCGGCGAGGCGTCCGGCCAACCGTTCACGGCTGCCGTGGCGCATCAGACGATCGCGGCGTCCCTGCGGCGGATGATGCGGCTGGACGAGGCGCTCACCCACGCTGACACGGCCGTTCGGACGCTGCGGGAGCTCGGCGCGAGGTGGGAGCTCGCGAGCGCTCTGGGAGATCGGGGGTCGATCCTTCGGATGCGTGGCGATCTGGAGGATGCCGAGCGCGATCTTCGGGAGGCGTTCCTGTTGTGCCGTGACCTGAGCGAGCGGGCGCTCGTCACGTGGACGGCCGCGGAGCTCGCCCGGGCGCTGACCGCGCGTGGGGACACCGCGGCGGCACGCGGGGTGCTCGACGACCCGCTCGCCCGGCTCGCCGAAGGCGAGCCGGGCTCGGCCACGGCCCTCCTGTTGGCCGAAGCCGCGGTCGCCCTCACGGAGGGCGACCGCGAGACCGCTCTGGTGAAGTCCCGAGCTGCGATCGCGGTCGAAGCGGCGACGGAGCTCGCGAACCCCAGCGCCGCGGTCGCCTGGTGGACCGGGACGCTGTTCGGCGCCGAGGCCGCCGGAGGGGAGGCCGCCCTGGCGGCCGCACGAGGAACGCTGGAGCGCAACGGATGGCGCCAAGCGCTGAAGGAGCCGAAGCTGATCGAACCCCGCGCGTGATCCGAGACGTCGGCCGACTCAGGTGTCCGTCCCGGCCTGCCGATGTGCCGGGGGAGTGCGGGGACCGCTGATCAGGTGGTCGCCGGACGCCCTCGGAACCGGTACCGTAGAGCATCCGCATGACGAGAACGGATCGACCCTTCCCCGTCGCGTTCCGTGTGCTCGCGATCGCGTGCGCCGTGTTCGGCCTGGCGTGGCTCGTCCCCGCCGCCGGCGCCCAGACCGGGCCGACCCAGCAAGAGGTCGAGGACGCGCAGGCCCGTCGCGACGCGCTCGAGCAGGATCTGGCAGACCTCACCGCTGAGCTGTCGGTGATCCAACAGCGCCTGAACGAAGCCGCCTTCGAGGTCGACGCCCTCGAGGGTGTCGTCGAGCAGACCACGGTGCAGCTGATCGAGGTGCGGACGCGGCTCGAGGCGGCCCGTGGCCGGTACGAGCGGGTGCGAGAGCGGCTGAACGAGCGCGCCGCCGCCGCGTTCATCGCCGGCCCCGGCTCCGATCTGGAGTTCTTCCTGGGTTCCGCGTCGCTGGCCGAGCTCTCCGACCGGCTCGAGTTCGTCGACGCGGTGGCGGAGTCCGACGCGGCGCTCGCCCAGCGGGTCGAGAACCTCGGGAACCAACTGCTCGTCGACGAGGCTGAGCTGCAGGCGCTTCGCGTGAAGCAACAGGCGAGCCTGGCAGAAGCCGAGGCCCAGGAGGCGGCCGTCGCCGCCGATCTCCAGGCCCAGCAGGCGCTGCGTGAGGCGATCTCCGCGAAGTTCGCCGAGGCCCGCTCGCTCGCTCGCGAGCTCGAGGACGACCGCGAGGAGTTGCTCGAGGAGCTGCGTCAGCAACGGGCCGCGGCCGCGGCCGCCGGCGGGCACGCTGCGGTGGCGATGCCTGCCGGGTACGAGGACATCCTGCAGGCCTGCCCCGTCGGACAGCCCCGAGGCTTCGGCGACGGGTTCGGCGCCCCCCGCTACGTCGGCGGATACCACCCCCACGCCGGCGTCGACATCGTGGCCCCGGAAGGGACCCCGATCTACGCGGCGTTCTCCGGCTACGCGCGCGACGCGACGAACATCTACGGAGGGAAGTCGGTGATCGTCGAAGGCGCGTACGGCTACGTCTACAACGCCCACATGACGCAGATCGGCAAGCTCGGTCCGGTCTCGGCGGGCGACATCATCGGCTACGTCGGGTCCGACGGCCTCGCCGGTGGCACCACGCCGCACAACCACTTCGAGTTCCACCCCGACGTGATCCCAGGGAGCTGGCCCGAGAGCTACTACGACTACTCGGTGATCGGGTCCGCGATCAACCCGTACCCGTTGCTCGTGGCGGCCTGCGGCTAGCGACGGCGCCGTCCGCGGATCCGCACGGCCACGCCCAAGGCGACCAGCACCCCTGCACCCGCGACAGCGACCACCACCGGCGTGATCGGGTCCGACGAGCCGGCGGCCGTGGCCGATGCCGAGGCCGAGGGGTGCGGCACCGGCACCGCACCCACGACGACGAGCCCGGGCGCCTCGAGCGTCGCCTGCGCCTGTTGGGTCGCCCGGGTGTCGGTCGTGGGGAGCGGTTCCCAGCCGGTGCCGTCGGCCGACCAGAACAGCTCGTGGCTCGTGGCGTGCAGCATCGTCGTCTCCGGATAGAGCAGGATCACGTCGACCTGCCCGTCGAACCTCGCGATGTCCGTCGCATCGATCCGCACGGCGTTGCCGAACGGACGGAGGTCGCCCGGGAGCGGTGGGAACGCCGCCGCGTCGAGCGGCGTCACCTCGATCGTGACGGCGTCGAGACCGGGGGCGGGCTCGACCGCCCCACGGTCCATCACGAGCGTGACCTGGTCGTCGGGGGTGAACACGACATCGGGCTCGCTCCCCTCGTCGTCGACCGCCAAGGTGAAGGTGGCACCCGCGGGTGGTCCTTCGTTCGTGACGCCGGGGGGCGGGGTCACCCAGCGGTAGGGCGCGAGCGGTCCCAGCCCGTCGAGCACGGGCCCGCGGCCGAGCGGTGACATCCACGCGGAGATCCACGTGAGCCCGATCGTCAGGGCCGCTACGACCAGGCCGGCGACGGCGGTCCGCCGCGTCACCGCAGCATCACCCCGACGTTGATCGCGGCGTGGGTCCATGCGGGAGCGGCCCAGGTTCCGGCCGCGTGCCGCTGCCATCCGAACAGCAGCCCGACCCCGAGGTCGACGGGGAACGCGACCCACCCATAGGCGGGGACGTGCAGCAGAGCGAAGCCCGCCGCGGTGGTGACGACCGCGAGGACCGGACCGAACCGCAGGAGGCGGTCGTAGAGCACGCGGCGGAACAAGGCTTCCTCGGCTACCGCGGCGAGTACCGTCAGCGGGAAGGCGGTCGCGGCCCACGGGACCGGCGGCCTCGGCCCCGTGAGAGATCCCGCGGCGACCGCGACCGCGAGACCGCCGAGCACGACCGGCACGATCCGGCGTGGGCCGGAACGCTCGCGAACCACCGGCACGAGGAGCGCCGCGACGAGCACGCCGCCCAGGACCAGGCCGAGCGCGACCGAGCGGGTCGGATCGGCGAAGGTCCCCAGACGCAGGCGCCACAGCAGCGCCGAGACCCCGACGATCAGGATGGCTCCCGTCAGCAGCGACGCGCCGCGGGGAGCGGCGCGGAGGCTCATCGCTCCTCCACGGTGAACGCGACCGCGGCGAGGACCCGCGGTTCGAACGGCGCGTGGTCGGCTGCCACGAACTCGGCCTTCAGGAGGTGCGGCCCGGGCTCCAGGCCGGTCAACTCCTGCTCGAGCCCTCCGGTCATCGACACGAGCGCTCCGTCGAGGGTCACGTGGAGGTGCCCTTCGTCGGGACGGACCTCGGTCGCGGTCAGGTCGACGAGCGTGCCACCCTCCAGCGTGAAGACGACGTCGACCGTGTCGCCGCGGACCAGGGCGTCGTCCGGCGGTTCGACGATCGCCAGGCTCGCCGTGCTGGACGGTCTCGGCCCCGGCCCCGGATCGGACGATGCCGGCGAGGGGTCACCGCCGCATCCGGCGAGCACGAGCCCGGTGGCCAGCAGGAGCAGACCCCACGCCCTCACGCCGCCTCCACCGCCTCGTCGACCGTCGTCTGCAGGACCTCGCCGTCCGAGCCGGTGGCGACGACGTCGAACCGCCACGGGCCGCCGTCGAGGTCGACGTTCGCGACGACGTGTCCTGCCCCCAGGGCCGTGACCCCGAGCCGTTCGGGTTCGCCTCCCTCGGGGATCGCGACGATCGCGACGTCGTCGAGCGGTGCCTCAGATCCCTCGGGGGTGAACGCCGTGACGTGGACCTGGTTCGTGCCCGCGACGGCCGGGTCCACGTAGGTCTGGAGCGAGGTTCCGTCCGGGAACGTCGTGGTCGTCACCGTCGGCAGACCGGGTCCGACCTCGACCGAGGTGGTCGTGTCGGGGAGCCGCGTCGTGACGGCCAACGGCACCTGCGCGGCGTCGGCACCGGCCGTGACCACCACCGTCACCGACCAGGTGCCTGCGAGCGAGAACGCCGGTGTCGTGGCGGCCCAGGCATCGCCCTGCGCTGCGAGCGACACGGTCTCCGCAGGCACCTGAGGCCGGGTCACCGAGCGGATCCGCAGGACGACCTGGTCGGCGGGCACCGTCGCCTCCGTGTCGGGATCGGTGATCCGCACCTCGACCGTGGAGGGGCCGGGGGTACCCGGATCGAGCCTCAGGGCGACCGCCGTCGTGGTCGCGAAGTCGGTTCCCTCGGCGGTGACGGGTTCGAGCGCCGTCTCCGCGGCGGCCTCGGCCGGAGGAGCGGACCCGGTGAGCGCGGACGTCAGGAGCACGATCCCGAGCGCCACGGCGGCCTCGGTGGCCACGATGCGACGGAGCGGGCGTTGGTCGGTCGCCAGCCGCGGGATCGAACGCCGGCGGTTCAGCGCGCCCATCACGATCAGGGCGAGCGCCAGGGCGATCTTGCCCGCGACGGCGCGGCCGTAGGTGGTGTCGAGGTCCCCCGGCGACAGGGGGCCACCGAGCTCCTCGAACGAGCGCAGGACCCCGCTGACGACGACGATCGCCACGGCGCCGAGCGCGACGTTGGAGAACCTCCTCACCTCCGGCATCGGAGGCGCGGTGTCGCCTCGACGGGTCTCGCGCAACAGGACGAGCAGGAGGACCAAGCCGCCGATCCACAGCCCGGCCGCCACCATGTGGGCGGTCTGTAGGAGCTCCTGGGGGAGCGGTGGGTCCGCGGCCGCGGCGTGACCACCGATCGCACGGACCCACATCGCCGCCGCGGCCGCGGCGCCGGCCCCCCACAGGACCGGGCGCCAGGTGTCCTTCGCCGCGGCGAGGACCGCGAGGGCATCGGCGACGAGCACGGTGACCACGAGCCACAGGAGCGGACGGCCGGTCGCCGACGCCAGCAGATCGGACAGCGGTACCTCGACCGCCTGCTGTTCGGTCACGACGAGCCCGATCGCGCCCGCGAGGGCGAGCACCGCGCCGATCATCGCGACGACCGTCAGGTTCCGCGGCCGCCCACGGAACGCGCCCAGGCCGATCCCGGCGCTCGCGACCAGCAGGAACAGCCCCGCGTAGAGGGCGGACTTCGCCGCGATCGACGTGAGCGCTGGCTCGGCGACCTCGCCGACCGGGACCCCCTCGTCGACCTGGGGCGCGACCCCCACGCCGAACACGACCCGGCCGGACGTCAGATGGCCATCGACCGTCGACACGACGCGCCACGTGACCGTGTAGGCGCCGACGGGGAGCGGCTGGCTCACGTCGACCCGGACCGTCCGTGGACCGTCGAGCGCGGGCGCCCCGGTGGGCAGGACCGCGCCGGCGACGTCGAGCAGTTCGACCGTCGTGAGGTCCGGGTCCGGCGGCTCGGTGAAGGTGAGGGAGATCGTGGTCGGTGAGGTGGGGAGGGTCGCACCGGCGGCCGGGTCCGATGACTCGAGCGAGGCGTGGGCGTTCGCGGGGGCCGCCCCTACGAGGACCAGGAGCACGAACGAGCTCACCACGAGGATGCGCCTCACCCGTCCTCCTTCGTGAACGACACGCTGGCGATCACCGGTGGGTCGAACGGCAGGTGGTCGGCGGCGACGAACTCGGCGTCGAGCACGTGCGTCCCGGCACCGACGCCTCGCAGGTCCACGACCTGCACCGTCCCGAAGGTCATCGAGACGAGCGCCCCGTCGAGCGACAGGTGGACATGGCCCTCGTCGGCGCGCACGTCGGTCGTCGTCTCCTCGACCACCGTGGCGCCCTCGAGCGTGAGGACCACCGGGACCTCGTCGCCGTCGATCGCCTCGCCTTCGGTGGGTCGCTCGAACACCAGCGCGGCCGTGGAGGCGATCCGGGGACCTCCGGTCGCGGACCCCGACGGCACGGGGGTCGTCGGGGTCGGCCCGAAGATCGCACGGGGAACGATCGCCGAAGCGACGAGCACGACGACCGCGACCGCGAGCAACCCGGGGCCCGCGGCGGCTGGGAGGCGCCCGAACCCGGTGCCCCGCATCCGGCTCCACCCGACCCACCCGACCCACAGCGCCACGAAGACCATCCCGATCGCCAGGGACTCGTCGACCGCGCCGGCGTGGGCGAGCATCTACGTCGCCCGGCGGGAGGTGATGAGGGCGAGCACGCCGACGATCAGCGCGACGAGCCCGAGCAACGCTCCGACGATGCGCGACCGTACGTGCGGTGGAGGCCGCGTCCTGGGCGGCCACGCGCCGCCTCCGCCGCCGCGACGGCGTCTTCCGTCCGTCGCCGACTCGCGCTCGATCCGTTCCGCGAGGTCGGCGGCGGTCGGCCCGCTCGCGGCGGGAGGGAAGGCGGCCTCGGCCGGGTCGATCACCTCGCTGAAGGTGTCCGGACCCGAGGTCATCGAGACCTCGACCTCCTCGCCGTCCAGGACCCCCGCGAACGAGAACGTGTACCGACCGGGTTCGGAGGGAACGAACCACGCGCGATAGTCACCCGGGGTGCCCGTCGGTTCGAGGGGCAGCGTCGTGGAGGCGTCGCCGAACGAGACCTCGACCTCGAGCCCGCCGCCGACCTCGGCGACCGGCTCACCGTCGCGTGAGATCAAGATCTGGACGCTGTTCGGCTGCCCGACGTAGGCGGGTTCCGCGCCGAAGCCGATGGAAAGGGTCAGCGCCCCGCGCTCCTCGTCCCCGTGCGCCAACGCGGTCGTCGCGGCCGACGCGACGACGGCGCCGACGACCACGATACGGGCGGCGGTGCGGGCGATCCGTTGCATGCGGGCTCTCCTCGGCGGCGCGGGGTGGTTCGTCTATGGTACGGGCGCCCCCTGTCACGGAGGTCCCGAGGATGGAACCGCAGGACGTACAGCACGTGGGCGTCGTCGGCTGCGGCCTGATGGGCGCCGGGATCGCCGAGGTCGTCGCGCGCGTCGGGATCTCCGTCACCGTGCTCGAGCCCACCCAGGACCTCGTGGACGCGGGTCGGGGGAGGATCGAGGCGTCGACCGCGCGGGCGGTCGAACGCGGTCGCCTGTCGGAGGCGGATCGTCAGGCCCTGCTCGGACGGATCGCGGGCGCGACCGAGGTCACGGCGTTCGCCGACGCGGATCTCGTGATCGAGGCCGCCACCGAGGACGAGGCGGGCAAGCTCCAGATCCTCCGCGCGGTCGAAGCGGTGACCCGTTCAGACGTCGTCCTGAGCTCGAACACGTCCTCCATCCCGATCGCCACCCTCGGCGCGGCGACCGGCCGGCCCGACCGTGTGATCGGGCTCCACTTCTTCAACCCGCCGCCCGTGATGGGGCTGATCGAGGTGACGCCCTCGATCTTGACCTCCGAGGAGACGGTCGCGTTCGCCCGGGGGTTCGGCGAGCGGCTCGGCAAGACCACGGTCATCGCGAAGGACCACGCCGGGTTCATCGTGAACCGGCTGCTCACCCCGTACCTGTGCGACGCGATCCGGTTGCTCGACCAGGGGTTCGCGACGCGCGAGGACATCGACGCCTCGATCACGCTCGGGCTCAACCACCCGATGGGTCCGCTGCGGCTGGCGGACCTGATCGGGCTCGACACCGTCCTGCAGATCGCCGAGGTCCTCTACGAGGAGTTCCGCGATCCCGCGTACGCGCCGCCGCCGCGTCTGCAACGGATGGTCGCTGCCGGGCACCTCGGACGGAAGTCCGGCGTGGGGTTCTACTCCTACGATCGCTGAGCCCTGAGGCGGTCGGCCAGGCCGGCCACGTACCCGGCCATCTTCGCGACGTCGATGAACGCGACGACCGCGGGCACGGCCGCGACGACCGCAGCACGTTCCCGCGGGGAACGCGCACGCGCACGAGCCCGGCGGATCTGGGGCCCCGCGTACACGAGCGCCCCCGCCCCCACGAGGAGCTTCGGCCAGGTCCGTCGGGAGGCGAGCGCGACGGCGAGTCCCGTGTACGTGGCGAACCGGATCGCGTGTCGCTCCGGGTACATCCCCGCCTGCGCGTCACCGCGCGCGTACCGCAGGTACTGACGCCACGTGGCCCCCAGGGACGGCCGCGGGTGCCATCCGGCGACGGCGTCCGGCGCGAACCGCATGTCGAGGCGACGTTCGCGCCATCGGTGGTTCACCCACATGTCCTCGCCGATCGGGAGCCACTCCGGGTAGCCGCCGATCGACTCGAGCGCGTCGCGTCGGAAGGCGACCGACCGCGCGCTGGGCATGAACGCGGCCTCGTCGACCTCCGAAGGATCGAGGGGGACGTGTCCCGTGGCGCAGGCGTCCAGGAACGAGCCGATCACCGGCTGGTACCAGCCCATCGCGACGTCGGCTCCCGCCTCGATCGGTCGAAGCAGTTCCTCGAGCCACGTCGGCCCGTACGTGCAGTCGGCGTCGGCCACCGCGATCACGTCGTGAGTGGCGGCGCCGAAGGCCAGGTTCCGTCCCCGCGCGATGTTCGCCCCCTGCTCGACCATCATCGTGATCGACGGGTCCGCGCGCAGGATCTCCTGGGTGCCGTCGATCGAGCCCCCGTCGACGATCACGATCTCGTCGGGCGCACGGGTCTGCGCGGCGATGTCGGCGAGGAACGCCCCGACGTGGTCGGCGGCGTCCAGCACGGTGGCGATCAGGGTGACCTTCATCAGCGGCCTCGGCGGTCGGCGGCGAGGTCCACGGCCTCGCGGTAGGCCTCGAGGGTAGCGCTCGCCGTGGCCTCCCACGAGAAGGCGGCCGCGCGCTCGCGGCCGCGCGCCATGAGCGATGCGCGCAGCCCGTCGTCGGTCAGCGCGGCCGCGAGGGCCTCGGCGATCGCGCCGACGTCGTCGGGATCGACGAGCAGAGCCGCGTCCCCGGCGGTCTCCGTGAGCGCCTCGGTCGTGGAGGACACGACGGGGACCCCCCGCTCCATCGCTTCGACGATGGGAAGCCCGAACCCCTCGTACCGCGAGACGTAGGCGACGAGGTCGGCGCGTCGGTAGAGGGCGTCGAGGTCCGCCGCCGGCACCCGGCCCGTCCGCAGCACCGTGCCTGCCCCCGGGCGGGCGAGTTCTGCGTCGATCTCCTCGACACCCCATCCGTCGGGTCCGGCCAGGATGAGGGTGTGGGGGAGGTCGGCCGCGATGCGTCGGTAGGCGCGGATCAGGGCCACCTGGTTCTTCCTGGGCTCGAGGGTCGCCGGACACAGGATGAACGGCGCCTCGATCCCGAGCCGCGCCACGACCTCACCGGCGTCGGCGCCGGCCGGGGGGAGGAACGACGCGAGCGGCGTGACGCGGATCCGCGCCCGGTCGACACCCCTGTCCGCCAGGACCGCCGCCGTCGCAGCCGATGGGGTGAGCAGCAGATCGGCTCGCCGGATCGCCGCGCGGACGCCGAGCCGGTAGAGCCGGCGCCACGTCGCGGGGAACGCGTCGGGGGCGACGTCGAAGGCCAGGTCGTGCACGGTCGCGACGAGCGCCTGGCCGGCGCCGGCCGGGGGGATCGCGGCGTGGTTCATCGCGTGCACGACGTCGCAGTCCGCGAGCGCGTCGGGCAGGGCCGGCCGCGCCAGGATGTCCCATGACGGGTAGAGGCGCCGGATCGATCCCGGGACCTCCACGTCGGGTGCCGGAGTGCCGGGAGGCCGTTCCTGGGCCTGGAACGTCACGAGCGAGGGCCCGCCCTCCAGTCCCTCGAACGCTCGCAGCAGCTGCGTCACGTAGGTCCCGATCCCGCCGGGGACCGAGAACCACAGCTGGTCGGTGTGGACGGCGACCTTCACGGCGCGGTCTCGAGGGGGAGGAGCGCGGCCGTCAACGGGCGATCCCCAGGACGGTGCGTGCCAGTGCCAGGCGTTCGCGCACGACGAACACCGACGCCATCGTTCCCGGCTCGCCCGGCTCGGGCATCTCGACGTGCGGCGTCAGCCCGGCCTCGCGGAGGCGCCCGAGCGTGGCGGCCACCTCGGTCGCGGGGAGGGTCACGACCTCGACGCACCCGTCGTCGTCGGTGGCCAGGTCGTCGTCGTCGGGGCTGTCGACGGCGTCGAGCGCCGCGAGGAAATCGTCGAACCCGAAGTCGTCGGGCAGCCGGTCGCCGCGTGGCACGGCTCAGGATCCCTCGGGCGGGACGAGCCTCGCCGCCCGCTCGGTGTCGTCGGGCAAGACCAGGACGGGAGCGTCGCGCTCGTCGAGCGAGCCCTCGCCGAGGGGTGTGCCGACCGCCGCTCGGATCCCGCGGCGTCCCAGCTCCTCGACGAGATCCCAGGCCTCGTCCCAGGGGAGCACGACGAGCGGGACGGGCGCGGGGCGCGGGCCCTGGCCCGCGGCGATCTCGGCGGTGTCGTCGCGGCCGTCGACGTCGGTGTGCAGCGTGTCCTCGACGAGCGCGCGAGCCCGGGCGAGCTCGTCGGCGGGCACCACGACGTTCCAGGACGGACGGATCGTGGAGTAGGCGTTGTCGAGGAACGGGTCACGACGGGGCCTCTGCACCCCCCCGGGTTTCAGCAGACGGAGCTGGCAGGCGATGTCCGCCTCGCGAAGCACCTCCCGGATCCGCTCGGCCTCGTCGATCCGTAGCAGCCGGGTGGCGAGCACCTCCCCGTCGGCGAGGGGATCGGCCTCGTGGAGCAGCCGGCGGGCGGCCTTCGGGTCCATCAGCGGACGTCGCTGCGCCCGTGCAGCGGTGGCACGCCCTTGCGCGCGAACTCGACCCACTGCCCGTGCCACGGCTCGCGGGCGAACCTACGGACCTGCAGCGCCCCGAACCCCGTGGCCTCGATCCGGCCCTGGAGCACCCACGGTGCCGGCTTCGGGTTCTCGGCGACGAAGTAGCGCTCGAGCGCCATCAGGATCGCCCGCTCCTGCTCGGGGTCGAGCCCCTCGGGGAGTTCGAAGCGACGGCCGCCCTCGGTCTCGAACATGCGCGCCTCCTCTAGAGCGGGATGTTCCCGTGCTTGCGAGCGGGGATCGACTCGCGCTTCGTCGAGAGCATCCGCAGCGCCTTGATCAGTCGCGGGCGCGTCTCGGCGGGCTCGATCACGTCGTCGATGAACCCGCGTTCGGCGGCCGCGTACGGCGTCGAGAACTTGTCGCGGTACTCCTGGATCAGCTCCGCGCGCCGCGTGTCCGGGTCGGTCGCCTTCTCGATCTCCCTGCGGAACACCACGTTGACCGCGCCGTCGGCGCCCATCACGGCGATCTCCGCGGTCGGCCACGCGAACGCGACGTCGGCGCGCAGGTGCTTCGAGTTCATCACGAGGTACGCGCCGCCGTACGCCTTGCGCGTGATCACGGTCATCCGAGGCACGGTGGCCTCCGCGTATGCGTACAGCAGCTTCGCGCCGTGGCGGATGATCCCGTTGAACTCCTGTTGCGTTCCCGGCAAGAACCCCGGCACGTCGACGAACGTGAGGATCGGGATGTTGAACGCGTCGCAGAACCGGACGAACCGGCTCGCTTTCTCGCTCGCGTCGATGTCCAGGGTTCCCGCGAGCACCTTCGGCTGGTTCGCGATCACGCCGATCGAGCGCCCGTCGAGGCGTGCGAACCCCGTCACGATGTTCGCGGCCCACAGGGGGAACACCTCGAGGAACTCGCCGTCGTCGACGACGTAGCGGATCACCTCGTGCATGTCGTACGCCTCCTGGGCGCGGTCGGGCACGAGGTGGGTGAGGGCATCGGTCTCTCGCTCGGGGTCGTCGGTCGTCGCGTAGGCCGGCGGGTCCTCCAGGTTGTTCGACGGCAGGAACGACAGGAGGTAGCGCACGCGCATCAGCACGTCCTCGTCGTCTTCGCCGACGAACGACGCGACGCCGGACTCGGTCGCGTGGGTCATCGCACCGCCGAGCGCCTCCATCGTCACGTCCTCACCGGTCACCGTCTTGATCACGTCGGGACCCGTGATGAACATGTGGGAGGTCTCCTTCACCATGAAGGTGAAGTCGGTGATCGCGGGGGAGTAGACGGCGCCGCCCGCGCACGGCCCCATGATCACGCTGATCTGCGGGATCACCCCGGATGCGCGTACGTTGCGCTCGAAGATGTAGCCGTACCCGGCGAGCGACGCCGCGCCCTCCTGGATCCGGGCCCCGCCCGAGTCGTTGATCTGGATGAAGGGCGCGCCGGTCTGCAGGGCGAGGTCCATCACCTTGCACACCTTCTGGGCCATCACCTCGCCCATCGAGCCGCCGAACACCGTGAAGTCCTGGGACGCCACGAACACCTTGCGTCCGTCGACCGTGCCGTAGCCGGTGACGATGCCGTCGCCCGGGGGCCGGCGCTTGTCCATCCCGAAGTCGTGCGCGCGGTGCACGGCGAAGGGGTCCGTCTCCACGAAGGACCCCTCGTCCATCAAGATCGCGAGCCGCTCACGCGCGGTGAGCTTGCCTCGGTCGTGCTGTTTCGCGGCAGCGTCGCGCCCTCCGGGCTGGAGCGTCGCGCGGCGACGCTTCCGCAGCTCCTCGATCCGATCCTCGACGGTCCGTTCGGGCGGTGCGGCGGGCGGCTTCTCGGTCTTCGCCATGCGGCGAAGTGTAGCGAGGCCGCTACCTGCGGGGGCGGCCCCGCGTCTCCCGGGACCTTCAGCAGCCGTGCACGCGCCAGCCCGCGGCGCGCCAGCCGCCGAGGTCGCGCACCATGCGGATCGTCACGATCGAGTTCGTCCGACCCTCCAGGGCCGAGTCCGGCAGGCTCCAGACGGTGCGCGTCCAGGTCTCGTACCGGTGGTCCCAGTACGTCGCCGCGTGTTGGAACAGCCCGAGGTACATGCCCGTCGCCGAGGTGGCCTCGGGGTTCAGTCCGCTCTCACGGGACGCGATGCAGACCGCACGTCGTCGCCCACCGGGGATCGGGCCGAAGCGCTCGGTCGCGCACCGGATCTGGCGCTTCGAGAAGCGCTGGACCGTCTCGTCGGCGGTGCGGTGGAAGTCGCAGGGCCCGGTGTCGTGACGAGCTGAGGCAGCGGGCGCCGCCGCCAGCGTGGCGGTGACGAGCAGTGGGCCCAGAAGCGTGACGGCGAAGAACCGTTTCCGCACGGCTCGGCACCCTAGCAGGCGGACCTCGCGTCAGTCGACGTCGACCCGGCCGCCGGAGCGCCAGTACTCGCCGTGGTCTCGATCGAGGAAGCCCTCGTCGACCAAGGCGCGGCGGATCGACGCGTGGTCGCCGAAGAACCTCCCGACGATCACGTTCACCTCCTTCTCGTGATACCGGCGCCCGGGCTCGAATTCGAGGGCGATCCGCTCGAGGACGATCATGCGCTTCGTGTGCTTCGTCGGGATCTCGGTGAGCCGGCCGTCGCGGAAGAACGCGCGCAGCACGGCTTCCTCGTCCTCGTTCGCCGCGCCCAGCGCCATCCCCGGTTCGCGGGCGGGGCCGACCTGCTCGGCAGCCCACCGCAGCGTCTCGGCGTCGAGCCGGTATCCCTGGCGGTCCTCGCGCAGGCGTGCGATCCCTGTCGCGCTCAATCGGTTCAGGTGGGTTCGGACGCGCTTCAGCGGCAGTCCCAGGGTCTCGGCGAGGTCGCGGGCGCTCACGTCGCCGCGCGCGAGCAGCCCGGCGATCGCCAGCCGCTCGGGATCGGCGAGGGCGCGCAGGATGTCGTCGGGTGTCTCGGGCATGTCGGAACCCCCACGTAGCATGCTGCCATGCAGCTGACCGACCCGCAGCGCCGCACGCTCGAGCAGCTGATCGGGACGGGCGAGCGCCCGGTCTTCCCGGCGGACCTGGCGCAACGGATGCGCGACCGGATCGAGGAGGCCGTTCGCGGACTCGATCTCGCCGAGACGCTCTGGCTGGGCAAGGAGCGCCTCAACGACCTGGGGAAGTGCGAGGGGACGTTCTGGTCGAAGCTCAGCGGCGAAGGGCCGGCGTTCGCGCACTCGCGGGCGACGGCGACGGGGGTCGTGCAGCACCGGGCGATCGAGGCGCTCGTCGGCGCCCGCGAGCCCTTGGACCCCCACGCGGCCGCCGAGGTCGCCGCCCGCCGGACCGCCGAGCGCGAGGAGCGGTTCGCCGAGTACTGGGGGTCGCTGGACGACCCCGAGCGGGACGATCTGCTGATGGATGTGGCCCGGCGCACCCTCCTGTTCGAGGGTTCCTTCCCCCCGCTACGTGAGCTGCGCTCGGACCTGGCGCCGATCGCCGAACTCCCGATCAAGGCGGAGCTCCTCGGTGGGACCGTCGTCGTCTCGGGCAAGGTCGACCTGGTCCTGGGCCGCCCCGACCAGCGGGACCCGATGCGCGCCACACGGCTCCTGATCGACCTGAAGACAGGATCGGCGTACCCAGAGCACGCGGAGGACAACCGCTTCTACGCGTTGGTCCACACGCTGCGGTTCGGCGTCCCCCCGTACCGCGTGGCGTCCTTCTTCCTGGAAGGCGGTACCTGGCAGTCCGAGGACGTCGACGAGCGGATCCTCGTCCACGCCGCGGACCGCGTCGTGGCGGCCGCGCGCGCGGCCGCCACCCTGCGCGGAGGCCGCGAGCCCACGCTCACCGCGGGGCGATGGTGCGCTTGGTGCCCGCGCTTCGACGTCTGTCCGGCCGCCGAGCCGGGCATCGCCTAGGCCCGGACTCGCTCGGGCGTTGTCGGGGTCCTGGTCGCTCGCTAGGGTTCGCCGAACGGCCTCGCGCCGGCTTCGGATCGGACACGCATCCACGGAAGGGTGAGACCTATGGGCAAGGACCTGTACGACATCGGTGAGCTGCCGCCGATCGGCGAGGTGCCGAGGCAGATGCACGCGATGCTGGTGCGCCCCGATCGATACGGGGATCCGAAGGACTCGATCCGCGACGAGGTGATCGACGTGCCCGAGATCGGTCCCCGCGAGGTCCTCGTCGCCCCGATGGCCGCCGGGGTGAACTTCAACAACGTCTGGGCGGCGCGCGGTGTCCCCGTCGACGTCACGAAGAGCCAGGCGCGGTGGGGTGAACCCACCGATTTCCACATCGTTGGGTCCGACGCCGCCGGCATCGTCTACGCGGTCGGCTCCGAGGTGTCCGGCGTCGAGGTGGGCGATCACGTCACGGTCAACCCGGCGCAGTGGGACGTCGACGACCCCTTCGTGCTCGCCGGCAACGACCCGGCCCTATCGGGCGCGTTCCGTGTGTGGGGGTACGACTCGTGCTGGGGTTCGATGGCCCAGTTCACGAAGGTCCAGCAGCACCAGGTGATGCCGAAGGCCGAGCATCTGACGTGGGAGGAAGCAGCCGCGCCGACGCTGACCGGAGGTACGGCCTACCGCATGCTCTTCGGGTGGGAGCCTCACACCGTCCAACCCGGCGACCCGGTGCTCGTGTGGGGTGGTTCCGGGGGTCTCGGGTCGCTCGCCGTCCAGCTCGTCGCGAACGCCGGTGGCCGCCCGGTGGCGGTCGTGTCGTCCGAGACGAAGGGTGAGTACGCGAAGTCGCTCGGCGCGGTCGGCTACATCGACCGCACGGCGTTCGACCACTGGGGCATCCCGCCGGCGTGGGATTCGTCGGAGTGGAAGACGTGGTTCGACGGCGCGAAGGCGTTCGGGAAGGCGTTCTGGGAGGCGTTGGGGGAGAAGGCCAACCCGCGGATCGTGTTCGAGCACCCGGGCCAGGCCACGATCCCCACGTCGAACTTCGTGTGCGACCGCGGCGGCATGATCGTGATCTGCGCGGGCACCTCGGGCTTCGACACCCTGATCGACGTCCGCTACCTGTGGTTCATGCAGAAGCGGTACCAGGGCTCGCACCTGATGAACGCCGAGCAGGCGAACGCGTTCAACGACCTCGTCCGCGAAGGCAAGATCGTGACGACGCTCGGGCACACGTACGGGTACGACGAGATCCCCGTCGCGCACCAGCTGATGGGCGAAGGGAAGCTCCCCGAGGGCAACGTGGCCTGCCTCGTGAGCGCGCCGCGGGCAGGTCTCACCGGCCTGCCGTAGTCGCCGCCTCAGCGTCCTGGACCAGCTCGACCAGGACTCCGCCGATCGCCTTCGGATGGACGAAGGCGATCAGGGTGCCCCGCGACCCGGCGCGCGGAGCCTCGTCGACGAGGCGCGCTCCCTCGGCGCGCAGATGCTCGAGGGCGGCCACGACGTCGTCGACGCGGTAGGCGATGTGATGGAGTCCGGGGCCGCGGGTCGCGAGCGCCCTGCCCACCGGGGTCTCGGGTCCGAGCGCGCCCAGCAGCTGGATGTACGACGAGCCGACCGCGAACAGGACCTCCTCGACGCCTTGGTCCTCGACCCGTTCGCGGTGCACGGGCTCGACACCCAACAACCGGCGATACTCGGCGACCGACGCCTCGAGGTCCTCGACGGCGATGCCGACGTGGTCGATGTCGGTCAGCGCGATCGTCATGGCTTCCGGCGAGGTTCGGGGCGCATCCGCGCGATCAAGCGCATCGCCTCGACCATGTTGTAGGCGGGCAGGGTGAGCGCGTGGGTCACGGCGGTGACCCCGGTCGCGCGAAGGTCGATCTCCTCCTTCGCGCCGGCGCCGTGCGGTGCGTCCAGCACGTAGAACTCGATCAGTTCGAGGAACTGATGCAGCGATGGGGTGAGGCCCCCTCGCTCGTACGAGTAGATCGTCTGACGGCTCGCGGGGCATCCCTCGAGCCCCGCGACGGCCTCGACCGACCGGTACCCGGCCGCCCGCCGGACGTCGCGCAGCAACATGCCGATCACGGCCTTGTCCTCCGGGCTGATCGGCGGTTTCTTCGTGCGGGCCACCCTGACCTCCTACCGGTGCGCGACCCGGTCGCGCGCACGGACAACCCTAGCAAGCCCCATGCGCCGCGCCCGGAAGCCGCGCCGCCGGGTCCGTCTGCCCGTGTCCGGACGGTCCCCCATGTGGGACGAAGGACCGATGCGCGGGTGAGGACCTCCGATGTAGCGTGGCCCCCGGATACCCGACAGCGCGACGCGACGCCGAGGAGCCAGCCGGTGACCGAACCGAACCGAAGCACCACCACCGATGCCCTGACCGGGGGGATCCTCGAGGGGTCCCAGCTGACGACCAAGGGCCGCGCCGACGTGTTCCGCACGCGCGAACGGACGCGGTTCAAGAAGGTCCTGCGGGCGATGCTCGTGATCCTCGGGCTCGACCTGTTCCTCTGGTACTGGTACTCGACCGGTCACTCGCTGGGCCTGCCGAGCCTGCCTCCGGACACGATCTACTTCGCCCCGGTGATCGGGATGTTCTTCGTCGTGATCTTGATGGCCACGCTGCCGCTGTGGAACGGGCGCTCGCCGCACATCGCGGTGTACCCGGAGCAGGTCGAGGTCGGGCTCACCGAGATCAAGGGTCTCGACGGGCAGGTCGAGGAGGTCGTGCGGACGCTCGACGTCTTCCTCGGGTACGCGACCTTCCGTGATGAGCTGGGCGGTACCCCTCGCCGCGGGATCTTGTTCGAGGGACCGCCGGGCACCGGCAAGACGTTCCTGGCCAAGGCGATGGCGAAGCAGGCGGGCGTGCCGTTCCTGTTCATCTCGGCGCCGGCGTTCCAATCGATGTGGTTCGGGATGACGGCCTTCCGGATCCGTTCGTACTTCAAGAAGCTTCGCAAGATGGCGCGCAAGGAAGGTGGCGCGATCGGCTTCATCGAGGAGATCGACGCGATCGGGATGACGCGCGGTGGGATGGAGTCGATGAGCCCTGCCGGGTCCGACCTCGCGAGGGCCGACGACGGGCTGGGGCGCGTCGTGACCCCGTTCATGGGATCGGGGTCCGGAGGCATGGTGAACGAGCTCCTGATCCAGATGCAGTCGTTCGACCAGCCGCCGTGGCGGACCCGCATGCGCGCGAAGCTCGTGACCTGGCTGAACGGCTACCTGCCGCCGAACCGGCAGTTCCACGCGATGCGGCCCGAGTACCACAACATCCTGCTGATCGCCGCGACGAACCGGGGCGACTCGCTCGACCCGGCGTTGCTCCGTCCCGGCCGGTTCGACCGACGTCTGTACTTCGACGTCCCGTCGAAGCAGGAGCGCCGCGACCTGATCGACTTCTTCCTGGCTCGCAAGAAGCATCACGAGCAGCTCGACGAGGAGGCGACGCGCGAGCGGATCGCCCACGAGACGTTCGGCTACACGCCCGTGATGATCGAGCACCTGCTGGACGAGTCGTTGCTCGTCGCCCTGCGCGGCGGGCGCAAGCAGATGACCTTCGCCGACGTGATGGAGGCGAAGTTCACCGAGGAGATCGGCACGAAGCAGCCGGTCGCCTACACCGACACGGACCGAGAGGCGGTGGCGACGCACGAGGCCGGCCACGCGACCGTGGCCTACTTCCTGGGGAAGGGGCGCCGCCTCGAGGTCCTGTCGATCATCAAGCGCCGGGGCTCGCTCGGTCTGCTGGCGCACAGCGACGAGGAAGAGCGCTTCACCCGGAGCCGTTCGGAGATCGAATCCGCGATCGCGATCTCCCTCGGGGGGCTCGTCGCCGAGGAGATGTGCCTGGGTGAGTCGGGGACCGGGCCCGGTGCCGACCTGGCTCACGCGACCTCGCTGGCCGCGCAGATGGTGGGGTCGTTCGGGATGGCCGGATCGCTGATCAGCTACGAGGCGGTGGCCGACGGGCCGATCACGCGGTCGAACCTCGTGGGCAAGGTCCTCGCGAACGAAGCGACGAAGCAGCGCGTCGAGGACATCCTCGAGGCGCAGCGCGAGCGCGTCCGTGCCGTGCTCGACGAGAACCGTGACGTCCACGCGGCGCTCCGCGATGCCCTGATCGATCGCGACGAGCTCGTGCGCGAGGACATCGTCGACGTCGTCGAGCACGCGATCTCGGCGCGGGACTGACGCCGATCGTCGGCGCGCCCGTACACTCGGGCGCATGACGCGCTCGTTCATCGTCGCGGGTGCCCGCACGCCGATCGGTCGGTTCCGCGGTTCGCTCGCCGGTTTCCGGGCCGCGGAGCTGGGCTCGATCGCGGTCCGTGCGGCCCTCGAGCGCGCCGGCGTGGCGCCCGACGCGGTCGACTACGTGTTGATGGGTCAGGTCCTGCAGGCCGGGCAGGGGCAGAACCCTGCGCGACAGGCGGCGATCGGTGCGGGGATCCCCAAGGAGATCCCGTCGGCGACGATCAACAAGGTCTGTCCTTCGGGACTGACGACGATCGCGACCGCCGACCAGATGATCCGGGCCGGCGAGATCGAGCTCGCCGTCGCCGGCGGGATGGAGTCGATGACGAACGCACCGTTCCTCGTGCCGCAGGCACGTGAGGGCTCGCGGCTCGGCAACGCGGAGCTCGTCGACGTGATGCTGCGTGACGGCCTGTGGTGCGCCTTCGACGACCAGGCGATGGGGGCCGGGACCGACGGGATGAACGTGGAGCTCGCGATCGCCCGGGAAGATCAGGACGGGTGGGCGGCCCGTTCGCACCTCCGCGCCGACACCGCCTGGGCGTCCGGCGCCTTGGTGGAGGAGGTCGTCGCCGTCGAGGTCCCGCAGCGCAAGGGTGACCCGGTGGTGTTCGACCGCGACGAGGGGATCCGTCCCGACACGACGCCGGAGGCGCTGGCGGCCCTGCGGCCTGCGTTCACCGAGGGCGGGACGGTGACGGCCGGCAACGCGTCGCAGATCAGCGACGGCGCGGCGGCGGTGGTCGTCGCGAGCGAAGAGGCCGTCGCTCGACTCGGGCTCTCACCGATCGCCGAGATCGTCGCGTACGGGATGGCCGCGGACCGGTTCCCCTCGCTCCACACCGTGCCCGCGCTGGCGCTCGACCGGGCCCTCGCGAAGATGGATGCGTCCGTCGAGGACCTCGACCTGATCGAGATCAACGAGGCGTTCGCGGCGGTCGCGCTGCATGCCACACGGATGCTCGGTGCGGACGAGGAGCGCGTGAACGTGAACGGCGGCGCGGTCGCGCTCGGTCACCCGATCGGCGCGAGCGGAACACGCATCGTGCTCACGCTCGCGCACGAGATGCGTCGGCGCGAGGTCGGATCGGGTGCCGCCGCGATCTGCGGCGGGGGCGGGCAGGGCGACGCGCTCGTGCTACGCGCCGCCGGGTAGCGCTCGCTCCCTACCGCTCGTCGGCCGGCAGCTCGGCCAGCCGTCGGAGTTCCTGCGAGAGGATCCTCTCCGCGGCCGCGGGCTCCCACCCATCGGCTGCGGCTGCGGCTCCGTCGTCGATCACGATCTGCAGCGCCGGCGCGGTCGCGTCGACGTCAGGGCGCGTCACCGGGGGTGCCTCGGCGTCGGCCAGGAGCACGCGGAACACCGAGCCTCCTCCGTCGCGGCTCTCGACCTTGGCCCACCCGCCCTGGAGTTCGACGAGTCGGCGGACGACGGGCGACATCGAGGCGTCCGACGAAGGCTCGGGATCCTCGACGGCCAGGAGGGCGCCGCCCTGGGCGGGCTGGAGCCGGACCGTGATCGCCTTCGAGGCGGAGGTCCGGTCGCCGCAGATCCGCAGCAACGCGGCCAAGATCTGTTCCGTCCGCAGGGGGTCGATCCGGATCGTCACGGGCTGCACCACGACGTTGACCTCGCGCTCGCTCGGCATCCCCGACTCCTCGACGACCCGCTGCACGAGGGCCTGCAGGTCGGTGCGACGGGGCTGGAACTCGATCGTGCCGGCGACGAGGCGCTCTGCATCGGAGAGGTCCGCGACGGTCGCGTCGAGGCGTCGCGCGTAGGCGGCCAGCTGCCTCACGAGCTGCTGGTGCTCCTTGCCGTCGCGCTTGTGCTTCATGATCTGCGTGATCCCCATGATCCGGGTCAGGCTCTTCTTCGCGTCGAGCGAGAGCTCCTTCATGAAGGGCGAGGTCGCGCGACGGTCCTCGATCGGCGCCGGCACCTCGCGGGCAGGGGCCTCGGCGCCGTCCTCGGCGACCGGGTGCTCGCGCATCTCGCGGAGGGCCTCCGACATCTGGTGGGTGCGCAGCTCGCCCTCGACGATCTCGAGCCGCTCGCGCGCGCCCGTGACCTCGATCTCCAGCTCCTTCGCCCGGTCCTCTGCGGCGATCAACTTCTCGGTCTGACCGGCGAGGCGCTCTTGGGTGACCCGCAATAGCTCGTCGATCTCCGAACGGCCAGGGTCGTCGGCGAGCTCGAGCTGACGCCGGGCCTCGAAGTCCTGCAGACGCCGGTTCAGCTCGGCGTTCTCGCTGGCGGCCTCCTCGAGCATCTGCGTGAGGCGCTCGACGCGCTCGGTGAGGGAGCGTCGCTCCTTGTCGGCCGCCTCCGCGACGGCGGCGGTCTCCGTGGCACGAGTGCGTTCGGTCTCGAGCTCCGTGCGGATCGCTTCGACCGAGCCGTCGGTCTGAGCCAGATCGGCCTGCATCGACACGAGCGAGCGCTTGAGGTCCTCGGACTCCTTGCGTGCCTGGGTCACGGCGAGGGTGCGCTCCTTGACCTCCGTCTCCATCGCGGCGATCCGCTGACGCAAGGCCGACATCTCCCCGGCGGCCTCCAGCAGTCGGGTCTCGCGCCCGGCGGCTTCCGCCCGGGCAGCTTCGGCCTCGGACCGCGCGGCCTCGAGCTCGCCCGTGGCCTCGCGGGCGGCACGCTCCGCCTGGGCGATCCTGTCGGCCAGACCCGCTTCGTGCTGTCCGACCTGGCTCCGGTACGAGGCCTCGATGTCCGTGAGCTGACGCTGGAACTCCTCGCGCGTGGCGCGAACCTTCTCCTCGAACTCGGCTTCGCGCTCGACGAGGTCGGCACGGTGGGAGGCGTGGAAGCTCTCGAGCTCGGCCTTGGCGGTCCCCAGCTCGTCCTGGAGCATCGCCGCTCGCTGTTCCTCGGCCCGCAGTGCCCGCAGCTCCGTCCGCAGCTCGTCGAGCTCCCGGGCGGTCGTCGCGACCTGCGCCTGCGATACGGCGAGGTCGTCCTTGACCCGCAGGAGCTCTCGGCGGGCACCGTCGGACGATCCGTCGGGTCCGCCTCCGGCCTCGGCCAGCGAGCGCGCCTCGACGAGCTGCGTCCGGCTGACCTCCAGCGCGCGTCGCATCTCGTCCAGCTCACGACGCAACGTGGCGGCCTCGCGCTCGGCCTCCGACGCCCGCCGATCCTGATCGGGGTCGCCTTCGGTCGCCCGCAGCGCCTCACGTTCCGCCCGCAGCGCCTCACGCTCCGCCGTCAGCGCCTCTCGCTCGGCCTGCACGCGCTCGCGCTCGATCGCGTCGCGCTGACGCTCCTCGGTCACGGCACGCAGCTGTTGCATCGCCCGCTGGAGATCGTCCTCCGCGCGGCGGGCTCGCTCCTGGAGCTCGGGGTCGGTGCTCGGTTGCGGTTCGCGCGCGAGCTGCTGGAACCGCTGGAGCTCCTCGAGGGAGCGGCGATACTGCTCTTGGAGCACGACGAGCCGCTCCTCGGCCGCGGTGGCTCGCTCTTCGGCGCGGCGGCGCGCCTCCCCTTCCTCGCGGATCCCGGGTGCGGCGACGGGTGCCGAACGGTGGCTCGCCTGCGGCGCCGGCCGCGGCTGCGACACCTCGGCGCCGGTACCCTGGGCGACCACCTGGAGCACCTTGGCGACGCCGAAGACGGCCACGCCGAGCAGGACCAGCATCGCGAACAGGAACGCGGCGTTCGTCCGCCACGGGCCCGCCGCTGCCGCGATCGGCGCGTTCGGCCGATCGAGCTGGACGACCGCGGGACCGCCCACGCCAGAGCGGAACCTCAGAGGGAGCATCACCGAGACGGTCCCGTCGATGTCGGTCGTCTGCGCGACCCCCTTCAACGCCTCGCGGATCCGGCCTTGCTCCCCTGGGAGCTCCGTCCCGATCCGGCTCGTCGCGGTCGAGTACAAGATCGTCCCCTCGGGCGAAAGCAGCGTCACCGCGTCGAAGGCGCTCGGGTCGACGACGATCGACTGGATCTGCTCCGTGAGGTCGATCGCACGGTCGAGCGAGACCGGCCCGCTGAGGTCGTCGGGGGTGAAGGCCAGGGTGAGCGAGCTGTCGGCGATCGACGTCGCCTGCGCGACGATGTCGTTGCGGGCGGAGTCCGTGGCGCGCGCGCCCATGAGGAGCGACCCCACGATCCCCAGCACGAGCAGGCCGGCGATGATCCCCAACACCGCCCTGGCGATGCGGCCGTAACCCTTCAACGACGCGATCATCTGCGGTCCTCTCACCTCGCGCACAGCCCGGCCGGACTGGCCTCGTGAGGTGGTTATCGGCAGCACCCTCGCGCCGGTTCATGGGACGTCAGCACTACGCCCGCTGATGAACCTGCGACCTCTGGCCTAGCCCGATGCGGGGACGCGGCTCAGGTGTGGATCGCCGCGGAGGTGCCCGACACCACGATCGTGTCTCCGGTCCGCGGGTCCTTGTCCAGGACGATCAGGTCCTCGAGCGTCTGGCGCATCTGCTCCACGTGGGACACGAGCACGACGAGCCGGTCCCCATCACCCGCGACGAGGCGCGCGATGCCGTCCATCGCGCGATCGAGGTGTTCGGGATCCAGGCTCCCGAACCCCTCGTCCAGGAAGAACGAGTCGAGGCGGCCACCCCCACGGGCCACCATCTCCGCGAGCGCGAGCGCGAGCGCGAGCGACGCCAAGAACGTCTCGCCCCCCGAGAGCGAGTCGGCCGTGCGATGGGTCGAGGCGGCGTTCACGTCCACGACGTCGAACGCGTCGTCGTCGGTGAACCGGTAGGCGCCTTCGGTGAGCTCCTCCAGGTGGTGCGAGCCGAGCTCGGCCAAGGCCCTGCGTTCCTCCTCGAGCACGAACCCCAGGAACCTCGAAGGCTGGAGGTCGGCCGCGAGGCGTTTCGCGAGATCGCGGCGAGCGATCGCCTCGCCGAGACGAACCTCCAGGTCGGAGCCGCGCGCGAGCACCTCCTCGAGTCCGCTCACGCGCTGGCGCGCGGCGGTCGCGACGCCCTCCGCCTCACCGCACGCCCGGGCCACGTCGTCGCGGGGTTCGAGCCCCGCGCCGGAGAGCACGCCGGCCACCTGCTCGGCGAGGGCCGCCACCGCCGCGGTGGCCTCGGCGGCGTCGGTCCGTGAGCGCTCGAGCTCGTCGGTGAGGCGTTCCACGACCGCCGTGAAGGACGCCCGGATCCCGTCGGGCTCGGTCGGGACCGTCGTCCCCTCTTCCACGCGAGCCCACGCCGCGAGCACGGCGTCGCGGATCGTGGCCAGGCGCTCAGCGACGGCTCGTTGCGTGGTTCGAACCTGCTCGGCGTGCGTGCGTGCGGCTCGTTCGCCGGCGCGTGCCTCCTCCACCGCCCGCTCGGCCTCCTCGAGCTCTCGGCGTCGCGTCTCGAGCAGCGCGCGTGGGTCGCCCTCGCCCAGGCGGTCGACGAGTTCGCTCTGGGTCGCCTGGAGGGCGGCCTCGGCCGCCTGGCGACCGGCCTCGGCTCGATCGGCGGCGGTCGCGCGACGGGGGTGCTCTTGCTCGGCCGCCTCCAGGCGCGTCACCGCGGCGGCGAGTGCGGACGAGGCGGCCCCGAACGCGGAACCGGCCTCCTGCTCGGCGTGCCGAGCAGCCTCGAGGGCCGCCGTCGCCGCGTCGACCGCCGGCGCCTCGGCAGGTGGGGGGAGCATCGTGACCTTCTGGTCGCAGACCGGGCAGGGCTCGTCGGCGTGGAGCCCGCGCCGTAGGTCGGCCGCCATCTCCGCGTGGCGCGCGGCGTGCAGGGCGGCCTCGGCTTCCGCGCGGGTCGTGGCGGCCGCCGCCGCGGTTGCCGTGCACGCGGCCTCCTCGTCGGCGGCCGCCGCGTGCTCGGCGCGCCGCACGCCGAGGGTGGCCTCCGCGTCCTCGCGTTCTGCCCGGGCCTCCTCGGCGGCGATCTGGGCGGCCTCGGCGTCGGCGGCCTCCCGTTCCATCCGCGCGACGACATCGGCCAGGTCGGCCACGGTCCCGTGGTCACCCACGCGCTCCGCGACGGCGGCGCGGGAGATCTCGGAGTCGGCCAGCGCCTGTGTTGCGACGACGAGGGCCTCGTCGGCCTCGCGTGCGATCCGGGCGGCGTCCTCGGCGAGGGCGACGACCTCTGCGACGTCGTCCCGTGAGGGGAGGGACCGGGTGAGCGACCCGATCGCGTCGCTCCTCGCCACCGCGCCCTGCTCGCGGAGGCGGGCGGCCGCGACCTCGGCGTCGAGCCCGGCGATCCGCTGGGCCGCATCCGTCAGCTCCCGGTGGCGGTGCATCGCCTGATCGCGGGTCGCGGTCGCCTCCTCCAGCTCCGCCTTCGCGGCCAGGAGGCGGTCGCCTTCCTCGGTGAGCACCCCGAGCTCACCCTCCGCCTGCGCGGCCCGCTCGCGGGCGGCGACGAGCGCCGCGTCGAACCGCTCGTAGCCGAACACCCCTTTCAGGACGTCGGTGCGCTCCTTGGGCGTGGCCGAGAGGAACTCCGCGAACCGGCCCTGTGCCAGCATCACCGAGCGGCAGAAGCCGGCGAAATCGAGTCCGAGCAGGGTCTCGATCCTTTCGCGCGTGGCCTTCTCGCCCGTGACCGGATCAGGCTGCGAGGTCCCGTCGTCGTCGAGCCGCTCCAGCTTGTGCTGGCTCTGTCCCTTGCGCTTGATCGCCCGGGTCACCCGCCACCGCTGGTGGTCGACCTCGAACTCGAGCTGGACCTTGGCGACGTCCGCGAGCTGATGGATCAGCGACCTGGTGTCCCGCTCGAACGTGGGGGTCTTGCCGTAGAGCGCGAACACGATCGCGTCGAGCAACGACGACTTCCCCGCGCCGATCGGCCCGACGACCCCGATCAGCCGCCGATCGCGGAAGTCGAACGTCGCCCGGTGCCGGTGCGACCGGAATCCCTCGACCGTCAGCTCACGCGGACGCATCGGCGGCCTCCTCGAGCACCTCACGGAAGAGCTCCAGGAGCTCCTGAGGCGCCTGGGCGCCGGTCGTGCGGTGCACGTACTCCGCGTACAGCTCGTCGTCGCGCGGTCGCTCGGCACCCTGGCGTCGCGTCGCGGCCTCGGTCGCCGGTCGCCGCGCCCTCACGTTGACGACGTAGGGGAACGTGTCGGCCGCACGCCTCCCGAGCTCCGGGTCGACGCCCCCGACGTCCACGGTCAGGTCGAGGTATCGCTCGCGAAGGTCGTCGGCGCGCGACCGGATCTCGTCCCACGTGCCGGTGACCCGCTCCAGCGGACGCCCGGCGGCCAGCGGCACCGAGGTCACCGAGGCGAGCCGACCGGGCTCGACGTCGACGAGCACGACGCGCTTGACCTCACCCGCCTCTCCGAAGTCGAGCGGGAGCAGCGATCCCGCGTATCGAGCCGGCACCGGCGCCCCGGGGACGTCTTGGGGGGCGTGGATGTGGCCGAGCGCGACGTACTGCGGCCCGGGGGGGATCGCCTGGGCCGTGGCCGCGTAGGCGTCCCCGATGTGCAGTTCGCGCTCGCTGTGGCTGACCCGCACGCCGCTGACCATGAAGTGGGCGACCAGGATCGGAACCTCGCCCCGTCGGCTCGCTTCGACGAGCGCGACGTTGTAGTGGGCGGCGATCGCCGCGACGCGCTCCGCGTACGCGCCGTACCACTCACCGGTGTCGCGCATGAAGTCGACGACTCGGCCCTCGCGCAGGAAGGGGAAGCACGCGACCGAGGCCGCGATCCCGAGGGCGTCGGGTCCCAGCACGCCGCCCTCGTCCGCGCGACGGATCGATCCGACGAGGTGGATCCCCCGCCCGCGATCGCGTACGAAGGGAGCCAGCGCGTCGAAGAGCTCGGGCGAGTCGTGGTTGCCGGCCACGACGACGACGGGTGCGACCTCGGCGAGCCGGTGGAGCGCGTCCAACGCGAGCCCGAGCGCCTCGACCGGCGGGATCGGCCGGTCGAACAGGTCGCCCGACACGAGCACGAGGTCTACGGCCTCGCGGCGCGAGATCTGGACGACCTCGTCGAGGACGTCGCGGAACTCCTGGGTCCGGTCGTGGCGGCCCAGTCGCCGCCCGACGTGCCAGTCCGACGTGTGGAGGATCCTCATGCGGCTCGGAGGGAGGTCGCGCGGCTACAGCCCCGCGAAGGGGTCGCCGCCGGCGTCGTCCGCCACCTCCTCCTTCCTGGTGGCCCACGGCGGGAAGGGGAAGGTCACGACCAGGGGCACCGGGATCGCGGGCTGGGCGACGACCATCGTGCCCGGCTTGAGGAGCCGCGCGCGCGCCCGGGTGGACGGCAGCATCCAGCCGTACTCGGCTCGCTCGGCTTCGGCGGCGTCGAGGCGTCCGCTCACACGGAGCGCAGCGTTCTCCAGCACCTCGGGCGCGACGCGGCTCGCCGTCTGCTGGGCGCCGACCAGGAGCACCCCCAGGGAGCGTCCGCGCTGGGCGATGTCGATCAGCATGTCCTTGAGGGGTCCCGTGCCGTCGCGCGGCGCGTACTTGTTCAGCTCGTCGAGGACGATCACCGACAGCGGGAGGCGCTGGCCCGTCTCCTCCTTCTCGCGGAACGTCTCCTTCAGCAGCGCGCCCACGACGAACCGCTGCGCCTGCTCGTGGAGCGACTGGATCGCCACGACCGTCACGGTCGCCGCCCCGCGGTCGATCCGGCGGCTCTCACCGGAACGGATCAGGTGACCGAACCGGGAGGCGGCTGCGTGCAGCCGTCGCATGAACGCCGAGACCGTGCCCTGCTGCACCTTCGCGGTCCAGGCGGGGTCGGGCTCTCGCCCGTCGGGTGGTTCGAGGTACTCCTCGAGCGCCTCGACGAGGCTCGGCAGGTCGGTGATCACGTGCCCGGCCTGATGGGCCGGTACCGACTCCCCGGGGTGCCACCGGCCCTCAGGGGCGTCGCGGGGATCGCGCAGCGCGATCGCCCCGGGCATCCCGTCCACGTTCACCGCGAACCGCTTCAGTTGGACCTGCACGCGCTCGGAGATGAAGCGGATCTGGTTGCGGGTGTCGACCGCGTCGGTGAAGCAGAACTCGAGGAGGTCCTCGTCGACGAACTCGCGCGGCGTCCACGTGAAGGCCTCGACCCCGCTGAGGCGTCCGCCGGTATCGGGCACGATCACGTCGCCGCTCCGCCTACGCGGCGGTGCCCAGAACCGCACGCTGGGGAACGGCGCCGGCTCGACCCCGAGCGTCGCCCACTCCTCGCGCGCACCCTCGTGCGTATCGAAGTGCCGGTTCGGCATGTCGAGCCACAAGAGGTCCTCGCCCTTCACGTTGAAGACCAGCACCCGGAGGTTCGCGGCGCCCTCGCCGACGACCTGCGGCGAGCTCGTGAGCATCCGCAGGAAGAACAGCGCGAACGAGGTCTTCGTGGCGACGCCGCTGATGCCGCTGATCGACATGTGACCGCCCTTGCGCCCGTCGAAGAAGTCGAGGTCGACGTGGACAGGGGCGCCGTCGCGCCCGAGCCCGATCGGGAGCGGGCGTTCCATCTCGTCGGCGTACAGGGCCTTCGCCCGCTCGAGGCCGGCCGCACGATCGACCTCCTCGCCGGGATCGGCCGAGACCCAGACCTCGGGATCGACCCGGGTGACCGCGACGCGCGCGGTGCGGACCTTCGCGGCCGGCATGATGCCGAGCTCCGCGATCCGGTGGGTGTCGGACTCGAACCGCGCGCCCTCGTAGACCGCCTCGGACTCGGTGACGACACCGTACGTGCGGACCTCGCCGATCCGGGGGACCTGCGTGCGCACCACCACCAGGTCATCGAGCTGCAGGTAGGCCTCGTCTTCGATCACGACGCGGAACTCCGCCGTCGTCGTGTGCTCGGAACCCAGGACCCGTCCGACGCGTTCGTCGCTCATGCCACTTCCTCCCGTGCCACGGCCTCGCGCAGGGCGCGCTCGACGAGGTGAAGGTCACCCATCCGATGCCGCAGCGCCCGTTCCAGGGCGCCGATCGGCACGAGGTTCTGGGGCGCGCGCGGGTCGACGTGCGGCTCGCTCGCGAGGACGGGGAGCAGGGCAGCGGTCCGATCGGCCAGGACGATCACCTCGTCGAGCGGCAGGCGGTTCGATGCCTCGCACCGCGCGATGCCCGAGAAGCCGTGGCCGCCACGAACGTGGGCGAGCCGCACGTACCACGAGTACCGGGTGTACCCGGAGATCGTGAACAGCGGGGTCCGCTGCCCCGGCGCGAGCGCCGCCACGGTCCGGTTCCGTTCGGGCGAGAGGTAGAGCACGCGATGGCTCTTCACGTAGCCGACAGCCGGCTGAGGCGCCAGCTCGTTCAGCGGACCGTCGGCGATCACGAAGGTCTCGGACGCCAGATCGCTGGCGACGTGTCCCTCGGCGGCGCGCATCGCGGAGTGAAGCACCCGGATCAGGCCCGCGGGGTCGTGGTCCGGTGTCGTCGTCGTGCCGTACGGCGGGACCAGCGCGACCGACGGGAACCGCTCGGGGCGCCCCCCGGCGAGGACGGCCATCCGCTCGACGCGTTCGTGGACGAGCTCGGAGCGCCGTGCCGGACGATCCCAGCGCACGGCGCCCACCGCGAACGTGCCGCAGATGCCGGGGACCGGTCCGGCCTCCGGGTCGTCGACCGTGAGGCGGGCGTCCACGCGGCGCACCCCGTCGACGAACGCCACCTGCTCGACCCTGTCGTCGACCCCGTCGCGCGGGATCCAGTCGTCGGTCTCGACGGAGTCGTCGACCGAGCCTTCGGCGGGCGCCAGCGCCTCGTCGGGATCGAGGGGGGCCCCGTACTCGGGCGACCAGCTCTCGACGACGATCCGGGCCATGGCGGGCATCCTAGCGGCGCCCGCCGACGACCCCCGCCTCACGTCGGTCGGGTCCGCTCGCTCGCGACGTCCCAGGTTCCGTTCCCGGCGTACGTGAGGACGGTCTCGCGCATCGCGCTCGGGCAGCAATGCGGGTCGCCGGGCTCGAACACCGACGCGGTCACGAGCAGCCCCGTCGGACCCGCATGCGGCTCGACCGTCCGGTCGCACCCCACCTCGTCGTAGATCGGAGCGCCGCTCGCCAGGTCCACCACGATCGTCCGTGCGCACGCCCCTGAGCCACCGGTGTCGAGGCGCAGGAGGATGTCGTCGGATCCATCGCCGGTGACCTCCGTGGGATAGCCGGAGATGCCGAGCACCCCGGATCCCTTGGGCACCAGCTCTGCATGGACCGGCGCCCAGCCTCCCGGGAAGCGACGCCAGACCGCGTAGCCTCGCGCCAACCGGAGCGGGTCGCGGCCGGGCATCTGCCACGCGACGACGATCGCCTCTCCATCCGACGCGATGCCGTACCAGGTGCCGGTCACCTCGGCCTTCAACGGGACGAGCGCCGCGACCGGCACGTTCGCGGCCGACACGTCCCCCTCGAAGGACGGTGGGATCCCGGGGGGCAGTTCGACCATTCCGACCGAGTTGATGGCGGACGGCGACGCCGGCGTCGATGGGGACGTGGTCGTCGCCGGAGCGGAGGAGGAGGCGACGTCAGGAGACGCCGAGGAGGCGCCGGGTTCCTTCGACGGAGCCTCCGTACATGCCGACGTGAGGAAGACGGCGATCACGACGAGCGGGCGGAGTCGGCGCACGTGTCGATGCTACCGGGGGACCGATGACGGAAGGGGAGAACCCGGGGAGGAACGTCGGGCGCGTCTTCCGCCGCTTGGGAGGGCGCCGGGAGGGTTCGGAAGGGGGTTCCCGGCCGGTGACGGAAGACGCGCCCAAACGTTTCGGCAACCCTAGCACACGGAACGACCGATGCTGTCAGCGGAGGCCGGAGGGGTCGCCGTGGGAGGATGGAGTCGATCGTGTTCACGACCACCTGAAGGGACCGAGATGACCACTGGAGCCACCGGACCGACCTCAGAACTCGCCGGCGCCCGGACGCGGCTGGAGACCGCCGACGGTGCCGCCGACATGTACCGCCTGCGCTGGCTGGCCGAGCAGGGCCTCGCCGACGTCGACGCCTTGCCTCACACCGTCCGTATCCTCCTGGAGGATCTCCTGCGTCGTGCGGGCAGCCGCGACGTACGAGACGACGACGTCCGTGCGCTCGCCGCGTGGCCGGGACCCGCGGGCGACGTCGCGTTCATGCCGGGTCGCGTGCTGATGCAGGACTTCACTGGCGTCCCTGCTGTCGTGGACCTGGCCGCGATGCGGAGCGCCGTCGCCCGCGCGGGTGGCGACCCGGCCACCCTGAACCCCCTCGTCCCGGTCGACCTGGTGATCGACCACTCGGTGCAGGTCGACCTGTTCGGAACCGCCGACGCGTACGAGGCGAACATCGACCACGAGTACCGGCGCAACGTGGAGCGGTACCAGTTGCTGCGGTGGGCCCAGCAGGCCTTCGACGGCCTGCGCGTGGTCCCCCCGGGCGCCGGGATCTGTCACCAGGTGAACCTCGAACACCTGGGGGAGGTCGTGTCGCTGCGTGACGGGGTGGCGTTCCCCGACACGCTGGTCGGGACGGACTCGCACACCACGATGATCAACGGGCTGGGTGTGCTGGGCTGGGGCGTGGGAGGGATCGAGGCCGAAGCGGCGATGCTCGGTCAGCCGATGTTCCTGCCGCAGCCGATCGTGATCGGGGTGCGGGTCGTCGGCGCGCTCCCCGCGGGCACGACGGCGACCGACCTGGTCCTCACCCTCACCCAGATGCTGCGCGCCCACGGCGTCGTCGGGAAGTTCGTGGAGTTCTTCGGCGAGGGCCTCTCCACGTTGCCGATCGCGGACCGGGCGACCTTGTCGAACATGTGCCCGGAGTACGGAGCGACCTCGGCGTACTTCCCGATCGACGACCAGACGCTCACGTACCTGCGGTTCACGGGTCGCGCCGACCGCGTCGACCTCGTGGAGCGCTACGCGAAGGAGCAGGGGCTGTTCCGCACCGACGACGATCCGGCGCCGGTGTTCAGCGAGGTGCTGGAGCTCGACCTGTCCGCGGTCGAGCCGTCGCTCGCCGGCCCTTCCCGCCCGCAGGACCGTGTCTCACTGTCGGGGGTCTGGCCGTCCTTCACCGAGCGCTACGGAGACCGGCGCGCCGAGCAGGACGGCGAGGTCCGCGACGGCAGCGTGGTGATCGCGGCGATCACCTCGTGTACGAACACGAGCAACCCGTCCGTCATGCTGGCCGCGGGGCTCCTGGCGAAGAAGGCGGTCGAGGCCGGGTTGTCGGCGAAGCCGTGGGTGAAGACGTCGCTCGCGCCCGGCTCGCGTGTCGTGACCGACTACCTGGATCGCGCGGGGCTCACCCCGTACCTGGAGAAGTTGGGCTTCGGACTGGTGGGGTACGGATGCACGACGTGCATCGGCAACTCGGGGCCGCTTCCCGACGAGGTCGCCACCGCGGTGGAGGACGGTGGTCTCAGCGTCGCCGCGGTGCTGTCGGGGAACCGGAACTTCGAGGGTCGGGTCCACCCGCAGGTGCGTGCCGCGTACCTCGCGTCGCCGCCGCTCGTGGTCGCCTACGCACTGGCCGGGCGGATCGATGTCGACCTCGCCACCGAGCCGCTCGCCGATGGCCCCGATGGCTCCGTGCGGCTCGCCGACGTTTGGCCCTCCCCCGAGGAGATCGCGGCCGCCGTCCGTGATGCCGTCACGCCCGACCAGTTCGAGACCCAGTACGCGCGGATCTGGGAGGGCGACGAGCGGTGGCGATCGCTCGCGACCCCCCAGGGCCCTGTCTACGGGTGGGACCCGTCATCGACCTACGTGGCCGAGCCGCCGTTCTTCGCGGACCTCTCGCCTCGCGAGGTCGGCGACATCGAGGGAGCGCGGATCCTCGTGAAGGTGGGCGACTCGATCACGACGGACCACATCTCGCCGGCGGGGTCGATCAAGGCCGACTCGCCGGCGGGGCGTTCCCTCCAGGAGCGCGGGGTCGAGGTGCGGGACTTCAACTCCTACGGGTCCCGGCGTGGGAACCACGAGGTGATGATGCGGGGCACCTTCGCGAACATCCGGCTGCGCAACGACTTGGCGCCGGGGACCGAGGGACCGTGGACGACCCACCTGCCCGACCGGGAGGTCGAGAGCGTGTTCGATGCCGCCGAGCGCTACCGCGCGGACGGTGTGCCCCTGGGCGTGCTCGCCGGCAGGGAGTACGGCAACGGGTCGAGCCGTGACTGGGCCGCCAAGGGCCCGTCGCTGCTGGGGGTGCGGTTCGTGATCGCCGAGACCTACGAGCGGATCCACCGCTCGAACCTCGTGGGGATGGGGATCTTGCCGCTCGAGTTCCCGGCGGGGGAGAGCGCGGCGTCCCTCGGTCTCGACGGCACGGAGACCTACGCGTTGCGAGGCCTGGCGGGCGGGGTCACTCCGGGGCAGGACGTGGCGGTCGAGGCCACCCGTGGCGACGGCACGACGGTGGCGTTCACGGCCAGGCTCCGGGTCGACGGCCCGGCGGAGGTCGACTACCTGGTGGCCGGGGGGGTCCTGAACCTCGTGCTTCGGGGGATGCTCGGGGGCTGAGGCCCGGATACCGGACCGAGAAGCTCCGTTATTCGACGGAGCCGGGCGTCGTCGTGTGACGCGCCAGGTAGGCGGCGGCCTCGGCGCGCCGCGCGACCTCGAGCTTCGACAGGATGCTCGACACGTAGTTCTTGACCGTCTTCTCTGCCAGATGGAGCTCGTCGCCGATCTCCTTGTTCGTCTTCCCGTCGGCGACGAGCTGCAAGATCCGCTCTTCCTGAGGCGACAGCCGGGCGAGCTTCTCGTCGCGCAGCAGGTGCTTGCCCTTGCGGAGCCGGTCGAGCACCGCGCTCGTGACGCTCGGATCGAGGAGCGAGTTGCCCGCGCCCACTGCGCGGATCGCGCGGAGCAGGTCGCCGGACTTCACCTGCTTGAGGACGTACCCGGAAGCGCCGGCCATGATCGAGGCGAACAGCGCCTCGTCGTCGGCGAACGACGTGAGCATCAGGACCCGGGTGTTGGGAAGCTTCGCGCGGATCTCACGGGTCGCCTCGATCCCGCTCCCGTCGGTCAGGCGAACGTCCATCACGATCACGTCGGGGCGGGTGCGGTCGGCCTCGTCGATCGCCTCTCGGACCGTCGAGGCCTCGGCCGTCACGACGACGTCGTCCTCAGGATCGAGCATCGCGCGGATCCCGTCGCGGACGATCTCGTGGTCGTCGACGAGCATGACGCGAAGAGGCGGCTTCTTCGATCCAGGCACCCGCCTATCCTAGCGGTGCCGCGGATGCGTGAGGGGGAACCGTTCTCGCCCCGGTCACACGACAGGGCCGTTCGTGGAGGCCTTCGCCCCGACCTCGAGCAGCACCGCCTCGCCGACCCGGTCCAAGAAGTCCTTCAGCGTCGCCTCGGCGACCCGGAACAGCATCGCCCTGTCGATCGCGCGGCCGAGGGCGCCGAGCGGCGGCACGTAGCGCGCGCTCATCGCCAGCTGGGTCCGGTGGGGTCCGAGGGGGGCGATCTCCAGGTCGGCGTCGAGCGCGGGGAACAGTCCGGCCGCGCCGGTCGCGTGCCACTTCAGGGGCAGGACCGTCTTGGACGGCATCCGCACGACCTCGCCGAGTTCGATCCCGACCTTCCGGGCGATCCGGACGTCGTCACCGAAGCCGACATCGGCCAGCAGGACGTCGCCGCGGTGATTCGCGTCCCGGGCGATCCCGGGGAGCCAGTCGTCCGCGGTCGCGTCGGTCAGGACGTCCTCGACGCGATCGGCACCGACCGGCAGCTCGACGAAGTATCGGGCGAACATATCCGGGCAGTCTGGGGCGCCCACAATGGACCCCGCAGAGTCATTGGTCCCTGGCGCCGCGGGACCCTAGACTCACCGGGCCGCCGGAGGGGTCTCGGACACTCGCCCCTCATGTCCGCACGTCGTCAGTTGAAAGGAGCATGGATGCAACGGAAGCGAAGGAGCGCGCTCGCGCTCTCGCTCGCCTTCGCGATGCTCGGTGCCGCGTGCAGCGGCAACGGGGATGAGGGGGGCACCACGGGGTCGGGTGAGGGGGATGCCGCTGCCGGCGCTCCCGTCACGCTCGACGTCACGCTGACGGACTTCAAGATCGACCCCGCCGCCATGGAGGCGCCCGCGGGTTCGGCTATCACCTTCAACATCTCGAACCAGGGGCAGGCGCCGCACACGTTCGCGGTCACCGTGGGCGACCAGACCTACGAGACGGCCGAGATCCAGGCGGGAGCGAGCGACACGCTCGAGGTCCCGGCGCTCGAGGCCGGGACGTACGAGACCGTGTGTACCGTGCCCGGTCACGCCGATCTCGGGATGACCGGGACGCTGACGGTCGCCGCTGGTGCGGCGGGCGGCGGCAGTGAGCCGACCGACACGTCCACCGACGCCGCGAACGGCGGGGCCGGCACGTCGAGCCACGGTGACATGAGTGCCGAGGAGATGGCCGCCGGGCACGAGCAGGGCGTCGTCGACTTCGTCGGGCAGATCGAGAACGGCCCGCTGTCGGAGCCGCTCGGCAATCAGCCGATGAAGCCCAAGCTCGACGGCGACGTCAAGGTCTTCGACCTGACGGTCACCGAGCTCGAGTGGGAGGTCCGACCGGGCGAGACCTACCCGGGGATGGCGTTCAACGGCCAGATCCCGGGTCCGTTGCTCGAGGTCTACCAGGGCGACACGGTGCGGTTCGAGATCCAGAACCAGATGAGCCAGCCGTTCACCCTGCACTTCCACGGCCTCACGGTGCCGAACGACCAGGACGGCGTGCCCTACGTCACGCAGCCGCCGATCATGCCCGGCGAGTACTGGACGTATGAGTTCCCGATCGTCGACCCGCCGGGGATGTACGTCTACCACTCGCACTTCAACTCCGCGGAGCAGGTCGGCAAGGGCCTCTACGGCGCGATCAACATCTTGCCGAAGGCTGGCTGGGACACGGTCTACGGTGAGAACCCGGACGTCGAGTACTCGATGTTCCTCGGGGACGGCCCCCTGAACTACACGCTGAACGGGAAGTCGTTCCCCGCCACGGAGCCGATCGTCGCGGAGCAGGGTGACTGGGTCCTGATCCATATCGCGAACGACGGCGCGATCTTGCACCCGATGCACCTGCACGGCTTCCACTTCGAGGTCGTCGCGGTCGACGGGTTCCCGTTGGCCGAGAACCAGCGGTACATGGCGGACACGCTCGTCGTGGCGCCGGGGTCCCGGTACGACATCATGTTCCGGGCGGACTATCCGGGGGCGTGGGCGTACCACTGCCACATCCTTCCGCACGCGGAGGGGCCCGACGGCATGTTCGGGATGGTGACGGCGGTCGTCGTCGTCTGATCCGACCGATCGTCGAGACGTCGGGGCCGGGCTTCGCCCGGCCCCGACGCGTTCCCGCGTCCGGCGCGTCAGAGGGGGAGTCGGGCGGTGATGGTCGTTCCCTCGCGGTCGACGGAGTCGATCGCGAACTCGCCGCCCATCGAGGTCACGCGCTCGCGGAGGTTCCCGAGCCCCATCCCATCGGTCGGGCGTGAGACGTCGAACCCGGAGCCGTCGTCGTCGATCTCCAGGACGGCGTCGGCCCCGCTGCGGAGCAGGGAAACCCGGCACGTCGTCGCCTCGGCGTGACGGCCGACGTTGGACAGAGCCTCGCGGGTGAGCTGGACCACGTCGGCGGCGACCGAGGCGAGTTCGGCGGCGACCGACTCGTCGATCTGGACGACCGTGACGACCCCCGAGCGTTCTTCGAACTCCCGCCCCAGCTCCTGGAGGGCCTGGTCGAGCTGTCGATCGGCGAGGATGCCCGGGCGCAGCCCGAAGATGTAGTTGCGCAGGTCGCGGATCGTCCGGTCGATGTCCTCGACCGAGTTCTCGAGCCGCGTCGTGAGATCGGTATCGCCGGCCTGAGCGGCGACGCCCTGCAGGCTCATCCCCACGGCGAACAGGGCCTGAACGACGCCGTCGTGGAGCTCCTTCGCGATCCGCTCACGCTCTTCGAGAACCTCGAGGCGACGGAGCTCCTGCTGTGCGCGGGTCATCTCGGCGTAGAGCCGGGCGTTCTCGATCGCCACGCCTGCCTGCGTGGCCAGGACCGTGAGGGCGCTCTCGTCATCCTCGTCGAAGGCCGCCGCGCCGCGCTTCTCGGTGAGGTAGATGTTGCCGAACACCCGGCCCAGCGCCCGCACCGGCACGCCCAGGAACGAGCGCATCACGGGGTGGCCCGACGGGAAGCCCGACGCCCGGGGATCCGTCGCGAGGTCGGCGATCCGGATCGGGCGAGCCTCCGCGGTCAGCAGGCCGAGGACCCCGTGTCCGGTGGGCGGCTCGCCCATCACCGAGCGATCCTCGGGGGAGATGCCGGCGGTGACGAACCGCGTGATCGTCCCCTCGTCTCCGAGGACCCCGATGGCCGCGTACCGCGCGCCCGTGATGTCGACCGCCAGGTCACAGATCCTCTGCAGGACCGAGTCGAGATCGAGCTCGGCCGACAGGGCCAACCCCGCCTCGATCAGCATGCGGTTCCGGTCGTGCGCGGTCGGCAGGGGCTCAGAGGTGGTCACGGTCGAAGCGTAGCAACGGCCGGACGGGGTACATGGGGCAGTGCCTCGAGGAACGACGACCGGGCGTACGCCAGGGCAACCGTCCCCCGGCGCGGGGGGCGTCCGGCCCGGCCCCGCCGGCACCCCTGCGCCTACCGTGACCTCGGGAGTCGATGGCGGCTCCTGGTGAGGAGGTGACCTGGATGCCAGGGACCGTGCGTGACGTGATGACCAGAACCGTGGTCGCCGCGCCGCTCGGTACGACCTTCAAGGATCTCGTGCGCCGGATGCACGAGTACCGGGTCGGATCGATCCCCGTGATCGGCGAGGACGAGACGATCGTCGGCATCGTCACGGAGGGGGATCTGCTGCTGAAGCGCGATCCCGAACTCCTGGAATGGCACCTGCTTGAGGGCCCTCACCGCCGCGTGGAGCGCCGCAAGGCCCTGGGCCGGGTGGCCCGCGACCTGATGTCGGCGCCGCCGATCACGATCGGTCCGAACGCCTCGACGAGCGAGGCCGCGCATCTGATGCACGAACGATCGGTGAAGCAGGTCCCGGTGGTCGACGACCACGGGCGCATCCTGGGGATCGTCTCCCGTGTCGACCTGCTGGCCGCGTTCCTACGCAGCGACGACGCGATCGCCGACGAGGTGTCGGCCTTCGTCGCGGCCCGTCTGGCGGAACCGCACGCGGTCGAGGTGAGCGTCCGTGACGGCATCGTGCGGCTCGAGGGGCTGGTCGAGCACCGGACGCTCGCGCAGCGGATCGTGGACCGGGTCCGCCTGTTCGACGGCGTGGTCGCCGTCGAGGCGGATCGGTTCGACTGGGAAGTGGACGACACGGTCCAGCCCGTGTCGCCTGTGCCCTGGGTCGGCTTCTGAGCCGATCCGGATCGCGGGAGCCGGTGTCAGGCGGCGGACGCCGGCTCCCGCTTCATGTCTGGGTTCCGACGAGCGGTCGCGGTCGCCGGCCGCGGTGGCCGGTAGCCCGCGGTGAGGCCACGGACGAGGACGAGGAACAGGGTCGCCACCCCCGTGACGGCGTAGACCGCGAACATCCACGGCCGCTCGGTGTCCGTGCCGGCGAACACGCCGTGCAACAACGCGAGGATGAACGCGGGGACCGCGAGGAGATGGATCGCCCTCCACACGCGGGTCGACATCTGCCCCCGGACCCAACTGGTGACCGCGACGAGGACGAGCGCGTACATCGACACGATGCCCAGGGCGACGCCGAACGGGCGGTAGCTGGACCGAACGGGCACGAGCAGGTCGAGCAGATCGAACGGTACGAAGTCGTGGATCAGCAGCAGGACGAGGTGGACGCCGAGCAGGGCCAGGCCGGACGTGGCGATCGACGCGTGGAAGCGGTTGGACGATGCCTTCGACACCCGCTTCGTGACGACGCCGGTGGTCGACACGAGGCCCCAGGCAACCGACAGGAACAGCGCGACGTAGGCTCCCACACCCGCGGCGCGGAGCCATACCCATTCCGTCATGCCGCCTCCTCGGTCGTCATCGAGATCACCACGTCGCCATCGCTCGCGACGAGGATGGCCGGGTAGCGTTCGACGGCGCCCCTCCCGAGGAGCAGGGCGTCGGTCGCACGGACCTCCGCCGTCGCAGCATCCTCGGCCCACACGGTCGCCTGCGTGAGCGTCGTGGCGGCCGGGCGACCGGTCGTAGGGTCGATCACGTGGTGAAGCCCGGGCGCCCAGGTGCGCTTCGCGATCGAGGACGTCGCCAGGCCGCCTGCGGCGAGCCGCACCCTGGCCACCTCGCCTTCCGGATCGGCGGGATCCTCGACGGCGACCTCGAGCAAGGGCGCGGTGCCTGCCACCCGCAGGTCACCTCCGGCGTTCACGACGACCCAGGCGATCCCGGTGGCGAGCGCGTCGTCCGCCGCACGATCGGCGGTCCATCCCTTGGCGATGCCGCCCAGGTCGAGGTGGACCCCCGCGGGGAGGGTCATGGTGCGGTCGTCCACCTCGACCTCGGCCCACCGCCCACAGGGCGTGGCCGGATGCAGCGCTCCCCGGGCGCCCGCTAGGAGGTCGTCGAAGTCCCGGTCGTACCCGGCCGCCACGAGCGCGTCGTGCGCCGTGGGGTCGAACCGGCCGTCGGTCGCGCGGGCCGCGCTGAGCGCCAGGCCGACCACCGAGGCGAAGGCCGTCGAGACGCGGGTCGGGGCTCCCGATCGGCCGTTGACCGACACCAGTTCGCTGTCGGACCGGAAGCGCGAGAACCGCGCCTCCTCGCGCTCGAAACGGCGCTCGATCGAGCGCACGGCCTTCAGGAAGCGAGCATCGCGCACGGGTCCGAGGACCGAGACGGTGGTGCCCATCGCGCGGAAGCTGTGAGGAACGCTCATCGTCAGGAGCCGCCCGTGCTCGTCGAGGCGGGAGCGGGAGCCGGAGCCGGTGCCGCGGCGGTGCTCGGTGCCTGGACCACCACGGTCGGCGCCGAGACGGGGGTGCTCGGCGCAGCGTCCACGATCACGATCCGGCGGATCACGTGACGCTCGATCACCCTGCGGGGCGGCGCGCTCGCGCGCCGCCCCGCAGGGGCCGAGACGTCGGATGCCGGAAGCGGGGCCGCCGCCAGGGCGGCTCCGCTGCCGATCGCGGTCGCCGTGCCCGCCAGCCAGGCCGCGGCGCGGATCCGCGCAGGCGACCAGCGGGTGCGGCGAGCCCGCTCAGTCATCCTCGTCCTCGTGATCCTCGTCCTCGTCCTCGTACGTGCCTCGTCCTCGTGGTCCTCGTCCTCGTGGTCCTCGTCCTCGTACCCGTCATCATCGAAGTCGTCGGACGGGGACGACGTGGACGTGGGGGCGGAGGGGGTCTGCGTGACCACGACCGGGGCGGGGGTGTCGTCGCCGGAGGCCTTGGCCTTCCGGTGGACCGTCACGGTCTCGGTGATCGTGCGGACCTTGGGCTCGCGGCGCTGGATCTCGTCGGTCGTAGCGCGTGAGCCGCCGGCGGAGGCCTCGGGGCCGGTGAAGCCGGCGGCGACGGCCATCCCGGCCACGAGCATCGCGAGCACCAGGCCCGCCGCCACCATCATCGCGGAGCGCTTGTTCATCGCGGCATCTCCTTCCGTCGGGGATCGGGATCGATCCGTTCGCGACGGGTGCCACGCTAGGGAGACGGGCGTCAGGGCCCGGGCAAGCCTCGGTTAAGGGCGGGCCAAGGATAGGGCGGACGTCAGGAGAGTTGGGCGGTCAAGACGGGATCGCTCGTGGGCTCCTCGGGACACGAGGTGGGTTCGACCGTGACGGCCATGGTGTCCGTGGTCCCGACGTTCGCCTCGACGTACACCGCGATCCGACCGTCGACCGGCGCGACACAGCCGCCCTTGATCGGCGTCCCGTCGTCGATCATCCAGATCTCGTAGGTCCGATCGGCGCCAGGGTCGGGGAGATCGTCGCCCCAGAAGGCGACGCCCGTCTCACCGGGCACGTAGGCCATCGCGAACTCGCCGTCGGAACCCTGGAACCGCACGACGGTCTGCGACCACTCGGTCGTGACATCGGTCGCACCGCCGAGGCGAGGCACCACGACCACCGCGAGCAGCACGAACGCTGCCGCAGCGGCGAGCCATCCGGGCAGCGCCCGGCGGCGTCGGCGCCCGGCGAGTTCGTCGACCGGCGGTGCCACGTCGACCGGGAGTGCCACGTCGACCGGCGGCGCCACGCTGATCCGCGGTGCCGAGGGTGCCCGAACCGCCCGGGCCGCGATCAGGAGCCGCTCGGTCGCTGCGTCGGAGATGGGCACGGGGTCGAGGGAGACCGCGAGGAAGGCCGCCGTGTCGGCGTACGCGGCCTCGAGTTCGCGGCAGGTCGCGCAGTCTCCGTGCGATCCGAGCGCGGTCTCGAGGGTGTGCCCCTCATCTGGGTCCAGCCCGTCGAGCGCGCGGACCGCGAGGGACTCCTCGATCGTCTCGTGGCGTCCGCTCATCGCTCGAGCTCCTCGAGGGCAGAGCGGAGCCGGCGCATCCCCAGCAGCGCGCGCGACTTCACGGTCCCGAGCGGCTGGCCGGTCCGATCCGCGATCTGCGACTGAGACAGCCCGTCGAAGTACATCTGCTCCAGGACCTCGCGCTGTTCGGCCGGCAGTCCGGCGAGCGCTGCCCGGACGAGCCGCTGCTCCTGCGGCCGGGCCAGGTCCTCGACGACGTCGTCGGCGTGATCGGCCGTCTCGTCACGGATCCCGGCCACCATCTCGTCGGCCCGACGACGCTGTGCTTCCTCGCGACGGACCATGTCGACGGCGCGGTGGTGGACCATGCCGAGCAGCCAGGCACGCACCGAACCTCGCTCGGCGTCGTACCCCTGCGGGTCCCGCCACACGCCCAAGAACGCTTCCTGCACGATCTCCTCCGCCAGATGGGCCTGGCGCACGACCCGCCGAGCCAGCGCGGACGCCGCCGGGCCGTGTCGCCCGAACAGACGGCGGAAGGCATCTTCGTCGCCCTCGGCGATCGATCCGAGCAAGGCCCGGTCGTCGGCCGCGTCGAGCTCACGAGCCGACATCGACCGCTCCCGAACCCACGAGACCGTCGTCGCGGACGGCGCCAGAGCGCCGCTTCGCCGCCTGGTATCCGCAGCGGAGCGACCTCCGGATGACCGTTCGCATCATCGTTCCTCAGGTCGTGGTCCGGGCGGCGAGACCCCGGGCCGCCTCCTCGAGGATCGCGGCGAGCCCCGCCCCACTTCCGGGCTCGTAGCGGGCCGTCCCGACCGACAACGCGAGGGATCGCGGCTGCTCGAGGGCCGCGTCGTGGACGGCGATCGCCTCGACGAGCCTGGACAGGACGAGCGTCTCGGCTCCGGTCGCATCTCCGGTCAGCAGGACGCACAGGGTGTCCGGAGCGATCCGGGCCGGCACGTCGGCGTCGCGGACGGCGTCGAGAACGATCTGCGCGGCGTCTCGAGCGAGCTCCTGCTCCTCGTCGAGGACTCGTGGCCGTCCACCCTCGCCGAACCGAACGAACACGAGGACGACCGGGACCCCGAGCCGGTCGGCCATCCGTAGGTGATGCTCGGCGATCGGTGCGAAGCCTCGGAGGTTGGGCAGCCCGGTCACCTCGTCGACCGTGGCGAGGTCGCGTCGGAGCTGGCGCAGGGATGTCGTGTAGCGGATGGACCGTGGCAGCACGACATCCAAGGTCGGATCGTCGACGAGGTGGTCGTCGGCGCCCGCGTGGAGGGCGACCGCCGCATCGGCGGCGCCCGCGGGATCGGTCACCACGATCACGGCCGCGTCGGGTGCAACCGCCCGCACCGCCCGCAGTGCTTCGAGCGGAGCTCCTCCCGACAGGGACAGCACGATCGCGTCCTCGGTCACCGGCCCACCCAGGTCGTCGACGCTCGCGACCCGTCGGACCGCGATGTCGTCGTCCTGGCCGAGCGTCCGTTCGGTGGTCTCGGGGAGACCGACCAGCAGGACCGATAGGGACTGGGTCATCTCCGTCGTCTCCTCACGCGTGTGGCTGCTGGGGCGGCGCCGCGCATCATCCCATACGGGACCTTCCGTCACGAAGGCTCCACGGGAACGCAACGGCCGTGGGGGGTCGCCGCCGCCGGGGCGCGGCTACGCTCGTGCCGTGACGGATCCGACCTCCACCCGCTCGCATGGACGCCTGCTGCGCGCACTCGTGGCCGCCTCCGCGTCCCTGGCCCTCGTGATCGGCCTGGCGGTCGGCGTCTCGGCCGTCCGGTGGGTCCAGCTGGCGAACGTCGGTACCGTCGACACGTTCGCCCCCGTCGACCCCCAAGACGAAGCGACCCCCGAGGAGCCGGAGAGCCCCGGCGGGTGCGCGGACCGTCCCTGCAACTACCTCCTGCTCGGCAGTGACTCTCGCGCCACGCTGACGGAGGAAGAGCAGCAGGCGTGGGGGACGCAGGAGGACATCGGCGGCGAAGCCCGCGCCGACACGGTGATGCTGGTCCACACCGACCCCGGTCTGCAGAAGGCGATCATCCTGTCGTTCCCGCGGGACCTGTGGGTCCAGATCCCCGGCCTCGGATGGGGCAAGATCAACAGCGCGTTCGAAGGCGGGGTCAAGGGCGGCGGGCCGAGCCAGATGGCCCAGACGGTGGCGAACCTGACCGGACTTCGGATCGACCACTTCCTCTACGTCGATCTGGCCGGTTTCCAGGACATCGTCGACACCCTCGGCGGGGTCGAGATGTGCCCGCCCGCGTACCTGGCGGACCCGGCCACCGGCCGGATCACCGACCCGTTGACCAGCCTCGACATCGAGCCCGGCTGTCAGCGGTTCGACGGCGCCACGGCACTCGGATTCGTCCGGTCCCGCCACCTGCGGTGCGACTTCATCCCCGACTTCTCCCGGATCGGGCGCCAGCAGCAGTTCCTGCGCGCCGTGATCAACCAGATGGTGGCCCCGCAGCAGATCGCGAAGGCCCCCGCGCTCGTCGAGCCGGTCCTGGAGAACATGCGCCGCGACAAGGGGCTCCGTCCGGCCGAGCTCGTCTACCTCGTCGGACAGCTGCGCGGCATCACGACCGGGGCCGCCGAGTTCCGTGCCGTCCCCGGCACGCCGGGGTGGGCCGGCGAGCTCTCGGTCGTGCGGATGGACCCGAGCGCCGAGAAGATCTTCCGCGCGATCCGGGCCGGGACCCCGATCGCCGACGTGGGACTCCAGCTGGTGAGCACGCCGCCGTCGGAGGCGAACATCACTACCGCGGTGGTGGACGCCTCCTCGGGTGGTGCGGCCGCGGACGCCGCAGCCCTGCTCTCGGGGGCCGGCTTCGACGTGTCGCCGGGCACCTGGCCGGCGTCTCGGCTCCCGAAGCGCGTCCAGGGAGCCGCGATCGTCTACGCGCCCGGTGAGGACGCGAAGGCGCAGGTCGTGCTCCGGTACTTCCCGGGGCTCAAGGTCCTCGAGGCACCGAAGCTGCAGGACGCGGACGTGGCTGTGGTGATCCCGGCCGGATGGACCCCGCAGCCTCCCGCCGACGGCGGCGTGGCGACGGAGTGTCCGGACCCCACGCCGTAGCCCCAGCCCCTAGACTGCGCGCCATGCGCGCGCTCGTGCTCTCGGGCGGGGAGGGCTCCCGGCTGCGACCCCTCACGCACACGAACGCCAAGCAACTGATACCGATCGCCGGAGCCCCGATCCTGTTCCACGGGCTCGAGGCGATCCGCGCCGCGGGGCTCACCGAGGTCGGGATCGTCGTCGGGCACACGGGCGACGAGGTCCGAGCGGCGGTGGGTGACGGTGCGGCCTGGGGGATGCGCATCACGTACATCCAGCAGGAGGCGCCGCTGGGGATCGCGCACGCCGTGACCACAGCGGCCGACTTCGTCCGCGGCGAGCCCTTCCTCTTGTACCTGGGCGACAACGTGCTGCTGGAGGGTGTCTCTCGGTTCGTTCGCGAGTTCGACAGGACGCGCCCCGACGCACAGATCCTCTTGACGCGGGTGGACGAGCCCGAGCATTTCGGGGTCGCCGTCCTCGACGGCGAGCGCGTGGTCCGGCTCGTGGAGAAGCCGAAGGAGTACGTGAGCGACATCGCCCTGGTCGGCGTGTACCTGTTCGACGACTCGATCCTGGAGGCGTGCGCGAGCCTCGAGCCCTCCTGGCGCGGCGAGTACGAGATCACCGAAGCGATCCAGTGGCTGATCGATCACGGCAGGACGGTTCGCGCCGAGCTGGTCGACGGGTGGTGGAAGGACACGGGCCGCCCGGAGGATCTCCTCGACGCCAACCGCGCGATGCTGTCCGTGGGCACGGGCGCGGTCGAGGGTGAGCTCGACGACGATTGCGAGATCGTGGGGACCGTCCGGGTCGCGGCTGGGACCCGGGTCGAGCGCAGCCGCTTGATCGGGCCGCTCGTCGTCGGCCCCGACTGCACGATCCGGGATTCCGTGATCGGGCCCGACGTGTCGATCGAAGCCGGATGCCGGGTCGACGGGAGCACGGTACGGGACTCGATCCTCATGGCAGGGTGCCGCGTGACGGATGTCTCAGGCCTGAGCGGTTCGATCCTGGGTCGCAACGTCGAGGTCTGCCACTCGGGATCTGCGGGGGTGCATCGCCTGATCGTCGGGGACCAGAGCCGGGTCGAGGTCGACTGAGCCGTGCGGATCGTGATCGACGCCCGGGCCGCGGTCGATCCCCGTCCCACGGGGGTCGGCGTCTACGCGCGCGAGATGGTGCGACGCCTCCCCCTCGCGGACCCGGCGATCCGCTTCACCGCCTGGTACGTGCACGGGCGGGGTCTGTGGCGACACACGCGGTTCTTCGACGACGTCCGGGCGCCGAACCTGCGAGAGCGGCCGTTGAAGTTGCCGAGTCGGATCGTCGAACCGATGGCGAACCGGTTGGGCGTCCCGCGCGTCGAGTGGTCCGCCGGGACGTTCGACGCCCTGCTCGCCACGAACTTCCTCCCACCGGCCACCGCCAGCGATGCCGTCGTCATGGCCGTGCACGACCTTGCGTTCGAGGTGCTCGGCGAGGGCATGGCAGCCCATCTGAGCGATCGATGGCGTCGGATCCTCGACCGCCGGCTCGGACGGGCGGCGGCCGTCGTCGTTCCCTCGACGAGCACCCGCGACGATCTGATCGCCGGGCATCCCATCGACCCCGCGAAGGTCCACGTCGTCCCGCTCGGCGTGGACGTCGACGCGTTCGCGCCGCCTCCGCCGACGGCGGTCGGCGAGGTCCGCGATCGTTTCGGGATCGACCGGCCGTACGCGCTGTTCGTCGGTGGGGTGGATCCGCGGAAGAACCTGGATGCGCTCGTGCGGGCGTTCGTGACGCTGGAGAGCGGCACGCAGCTCGTGATCGCGGGGGGCGCCGTGCGGTGGAACCCCGAGGCCGACGAGCGGCTCGATGCGTTCCTGGGCACGCTCGGCCCGGAGATCCGCGAGCGCATCGTCCGCACGGGATGGGTGAGCGATCCCGACAAGGTCGCGCTGCTGGCGGGAGCGACCCTGCTCGCGTACCCCTCGCTCTATGAGGGGTTCGGCTTCCCGGTCCTGGAGGCCTTCGCGGCCGGCGTGCCGGTCCTGACGTCGTCGAGCTCCTCGTTGCCGGAGGTGGCGGGCGATGCTGCGGTCCTCGTCGACCCGCACGACGAGGGTGCGATCGCCTCGGGGCTGGCCGAGCTGTTCGGCGATGCCGACCTCCGAGGGGTCCTGTCGGCGGCAGGGCTCGTACGGGCTGCAAGCTTCACGTGGGAGCGGTGCGCCCGAGCCACGCTCGACGTCCTGCAGGGCGCGGCGGAGACCGCTCGCTAGACTCGCTCGCGTCCCGACACGGAGGTCTCCCACGAGCGCGTCCACGCACGTCCTGGTCACTGGCGGCGCCGGCTTCATCGGATCACATCTGGTCGACCTGCTCCTGGAGGATCCCGGGCGGCGCGTCACCGTGCTCGACCGGCTGTCCGCCGGGGGCTCGCGGATGAATCTGGAGCAGCACGTCGGCGACGACCGACTTCGGCTGATCGTCGCCGACGTGAACGATGCCAGCGTCGTCGGTGGGCTCGTGGCCGAGGCCGACGCGGTCGTCCACGCCGCCGCTGAGTCCCACGTCGACCGCTCGATCGACGACCCCCGCGGTTTCTTCGTCACGAACGTGATGGGGACCCAGACCGTCCTGGAGGCCGTGCGGGCCACGGGACGCCGGATGTTGATGATCTCGACCGACGAGGTCTACGGCTCGGGCGACCCGGCCGGCGGGTCGTTCGGCGAGGATCACCCTATGCGCCCACGGTCCCCGTACGCGGCGAGCAAGGCTGCCGCCGATCTCGCCTGCCAGGCCTACGCGGTCACGTACGGTGTCGACGTCACGGTCGTTCGGGGGACGAACGCCTACGGCCCGCGCCAGATCGAGCGCGTGGTCCCCACCTACGCGATCTGCGCGCTCGAGGGCACGCCGGTGCCGGTCTACGGCCGGGGGGAGCAGCGTCGGGAGTTCCTCCACGTCCGCGACTGGGTCCGCGCCGCGATCGTCGCGCTCGAGGGCGGCGAGCCGGGAGTGCTCTACAACATCGGGGCCGGCACGGAGCTGTCGAACCTCGAGCTCGCCGAGCGGATCGTGTCGCTCGCCGACGCCTCACGCGACCTGATCGCCTTCGTCCCCGACCGGCCGGGGCACGACTTCCGCTACGGCGTGTCGGCCGATCGGCTGCTCGCGCTGGGATGGGAACCCGAGGTCACGTTCGAGGACGGACTGGCGGAGACCGTGGCGTGGTACCGGGACCACCGAGCGTGGCTCATCCGGGCGCACGAGGTTGAGGTCGTGACCGCGCCGCGCGCAGGAGGGGACGCGTGAGGATCGTCGTGACGGGCGCGGGCGGCGGCTTGGGGTCTGCCCTGGTCGCACGGCTCCCCGGGCACCACGACGTGATCGCGCTCGCTCGCGCCGATCTCGACGTCGGCGACCACGACGCCGTGATGCGCACGATCGTCCCGCTGCGACCGGAGGCGGTCCTCAACGCGGCGGCCTTCACGCAGGTCGACGCGAACGAGACTGACCACGGCAGAGCGTTCCGGGACAACGCCCAGGGTCCCCACTCGCTGGCGCTCGCTGCGCACGCGTGCGACGCCGCCCTCCTGCACGTGTCGACGGACTACGTCTTCGACGGCACGAAGGGCGCCCCATACGACGAGACGGACGAACCGCGTCCGCTCAGCGTCTACGGGTGTGCGAAGCTCGCGGGGGAGCGGTTCGTCCGCCAGACGCTCCGTGAGCACATGATCGTGCGGGTCGGGTACGTGTTCGGGAGCGGACGCGACTACCTGAGCGGACAGGTCGAGGCGCTGCGCCGTGGCGGGTCGGCGGCAGGCCTCGAGGACCGCATCGGAACCCCCACGTGCGTCGACGATCTCGCCGACCGATTGCTGCCGCTGCTGCTGACGCACCGGTGGGGCACCTACCACCTGGCCGGTCCCGAGACCGCATCGTGGTATCAGGTCCTGCTGCGCTGCAAGGAGATCGGGGGATTCCCGGGTCCGGTCGTGGGGCAGCGTGCCGACGAGCTGAGCCTGCCGGCCCCTCGGCCCGTGGCGTCGGCGCTGACGAGCGTGTTCGTGGAGAACCTGTCCGTTCCGGCCTTCCCGCCCCTGGACGACGCCCTCGCTCGCGTGGTGAACCGCTAGGCTGGGGCCCGATGCGGACCCGTCGCGTCCTCGCCGCCGCCGCCGCGTTCCTCGCCGTTCTCGCCGTGGTGGTCGCCGCCCGCGCGCCGCTGGGTGGGCCGACCTCGCCGGTCGCGAGCGCCTCGCCCGAGCCCGGGACGGTCGACCCCGAGACCGGCCAGCACCTGTTCTCCCCGCCGGACCCGGTGAGCGCGCCGCTGCCCGAGATGGTCGATGCGACCGTGTTCGACACCCGATGGCCGATCAAACACGTCGTGTTCGTGCTCATGGAGAACCGCAGCTTCGACCACGTGTTCGGGACGTTCCCCGGAGCCGACGGGGTGACCGTGGGGATGGACAAGGGGGTCGAGCGGCCGCTCACCCGCGCCGAGACGCACCGTGCCCACGACCTGCCCCACTGCTACAACTGCAACGTCGCGTCGATCAACGGCGGCAAGATGGACGGCTTCAACCAGACCGAGTACGCGGATCTCTACGCCTACACCCAGTTCGAAGAGGAGCAGATCCAGCCGTACTGGAACTGGGCCGAGGAGTACGTGCTGGCGGATCGGTTCTTCGCCTCCGCGGTGGGGCCGTCCTTCCCGAACCACCTGTACTCGATCGCCGCGACCTCCGGAGGCGCCCTCGACAACTCCTGGCAGCCGTTCCCGAGGCTGCGTGAACAGCAGGAGCAGGGGTACGCGAAGTCGTGGGGCTGCGACATCGCCCAGGGCGGGTTCGTCGAGATCATCGACCCTGAGGGCTTCCTCGTGAAGGTGCATCCGTGCTTCGACTTCCAGACCGAGGGCGACCTGCTGAACGAGGCCGGGATCCCCTGGGCCTACTACGCGGCCACGAACACCCAGCTCGGCTACATCTGGTCCGCCTACGCGGCCCTCGATCGCTACCGCAACGACCCCGAGCTGTGGGCACGGCACATGCGGCCGATCGACGATGTCGTGCGCGACATCGAAGCGAACCGCCTGCCGCCGGTCTCGTGGGTGACGCCGCGGTTCCAGCTCTCCCAGCACCCCGAGTACAGCTGGTGCTGGGGCATGAACTGGTCGGTCGAGGTCGTCAACTCGATCATGGAGAGCCCGATCTGGAAGGACACCCTGATCGTGCTGACGTGGGACGACTTCGGCGGGTACTACGACCACGAACCGCCGATCGTGCTGGACGACTTCGGTCTGGGCGTGCGGGTCCCGACCCTGCTGATCAGCCCGTACGCGAAACGCGGGTTCATCGACTCGACGACGTACGAGTTCTCGAGCGTCCTGCGGTTCATCGAGGACAACTGGGGACTCACGCAGCTCACGCGCCGCGATCGGATCGCGGACAACCTCACGAAGGCGCTCGACTTCACGCAGCGACCCCGCAAGCCCGCGCCTCAGCCCCTCTCGACCGAGTGCACCGGCCCGATCTGGGACCCTCCGCCCCCAGCCGAGTAGTCGCAGACCGGGGTTCGGACCACTGGTAGGCTTCGCCGCGATGGCCACGCAGACCGAGCACGACCCCGGGTACGTGGCGCTCAGCCGGCACCTGTACTGGGCCCTCGAAGCCGGCTCGGGCCAGGCGTTCGGCGCCCGGTACGCTCGCGAGCAGCTGATGGCCTTCGCGTGGCGGATGCGGGTCGACGAGGGTCTCCCGGTGCCGACGGGCGAGGCCTACCTGACCTCGCACCAGACGTGGCGCCGCCGCTGGAAGTCGCTGGTGTTCCGCGCGACGCGCTTCGCGTTCCGCCGGTACGACCGCCTGTTCGGTGAACTCGCCGACCTCACGGCGGGCCTGGCCGAGCGGGTCGTCGAGCTCGAGGTCGAGACCGAGCATCTGCGTGAGAAGCTCGCGAGGTACGAGGGCGAAGGCGGGTCGCGATGAGGATCGCCGTCCTGCACCCCCAGACGTCGTTCGTGCGCGGCGGCGCCGAGATCCACACGGAGGCGCTCGTGCGCGCGCTGAAGGCCGCCGGGCACGAGGCGGAGATGGTCACGATCGCCGGCAAGTGGTACCCGGCCGACGAGCTCGCCCACCAGATGGCGGTGTGGCGGAGCTTCGACTGCAGCGAGTCGAACGGCATGACGATCGACGCCGTGATCCCGTTGAAGTTCCCCGCCTACCTCACGCCGCACGACCGCAAGATCGTATGGCTGATCCACCAGCACCGGTCCGCGTACGAGCTGTACGACCATCCCGAGTACGGGGACCTCGTGGTCCAGGAGACCGGCCCGGGGGTCCGTGACCTGATCCACCAGGCCGACCGCGTCGCCCTCACCGAGGCGGCACGGGTCTTCACGAACTCCCGCAACGTGAAGGACCGCCTGTGGGACTCGCTGCGGATCCCCGCCGAGGTCCTCTACCACCCCTCGCCGGTGACCGAGGTGCTGCTCGAGCAGACCCCCGGCCCCTACGGCGACTACCTGGTCTACCCGAGCCGGTTCGAGGTGCTGAAGCGGCAGGCGCTCGCGATCGAGGCGATGAGTCACGTGAGCTCAGACGTGAAGCTCGTGCTCGTGGGCCGCGGCCCGGACGAGCGGAAGCTCCGCGACCAGATCCAGGACCTCGGTCTGGCCGATCGGGTCCGGATCGAGGTGGGCGTGTCCGACGAACGTCTCCACGAGCTGTACCTGGGCGCCTGCGGGGTGTTCAACGGCCCGTTCGACGAGGACTACGGGTACGTGACCCTGGAGGGGATGGCAGCCCGCCGCCCGGTCGTCACGCTCGCGGATGCCGGGGGTCCGCTCGAGTTCGTGACGGACGACGAGACCGGCTACGTGCGCGATCCCGATCCCAAAGCGATCGCCGAGGCCTTCGACCGTTGCCGCCGCGACCCGCAGGCGGGGCAGCGGATGGGCACCGCTGGGTACGAGCTGATCCGCGACACCGTGCCGACCTGGCCGGAGGTCGTCGCGCGCCTGCTCGAATGAGCGGCCCCACCGCATGGCTGTCCGGTCGGCGAACCGGGGCCGGCCGGGGTCCGGTCGCGACGCGGATCCCCCGGGTCGCGTTCTGTGGACCGGTCCCTCCGACGAAGACGGGGGTCGCCACCTACGACCGTGCGGTCCTCGACGGGCTCGAGCGGATCGGGTTCACGCGGGAGCTCCCGATCGACGTCGTGTGGCCGGTGTCTCAGCGGCACCTGACCGAGCTCCCCGCGTACGAGCTGGCGATCTACCAGATCGGCAACAACGTCGAGCACCACCTCGACATCTACCGGACGGCATGGCACGTCCCCGGGCTCGTCGTCCTGCACGACCTCGCGCTCGACGACTTCGTGCGCGGGCTCCAGGCGACGAACGACCCGCTCGGGACACAGGCGGTTCCGGAGGCCGGCGAGGCGAGGCGGAACCTCCGGTCGGTCGATGTTCGTCGCAACGAGCCGTTGCGCACCCCGTGGGCGGCTGCGATCGCGCGACGCGCCCGCGGGATCGTCGTGCACGCCGACTTCGGCCGTCGGTACCTGCAGGAGATGGGCTGCCGGACCCCGGTGTACGTCGTGCCGCACCCGCCGGTCGAGACCCCCGAGGCGATCGCCCGGGCGGCCGCGCGCGGCACGGCGCTCCGGGCCCGGGTCGAGGCGCAGGGATGCCGTCTGCTGGTCGTGGCACCTGGCGAGGTGAACGCCGCGAAGCGTCTCGAGACCGTCTTCGCGGCGATCGGCTCGCTGCCGCCCGACGTCCACCTCGCCGTCGTCGGACGACCCGTGTCGACGTGGAGTATCGCCGAGGCGCGGGGGCGCCACGAGCTGGGGAACCGGCTCCACGTCGTCCTCGACGCCCCCGACGAGGACTTCCTCGGGTGGATCGCCGCGGCCGACGTCGTCGTGGACCTTCGACACCCGCACCGTGGCGAGGTGAGTGGGTCGCTCGCCCGCGCGATGCAGCTCGGTCGCCCCTCCATCGTGTCGGCCACGGGGACCTACCTCGACGAGCCGGAAGGCACGGTCGTGACGATCGCCGCTGGCCCCGGCGACCCCGGGGAGCTCGCGGAACAGATCCACCTCCTCGGCCAGGATGCGGGACTGCGGACCTCGATCGGAGAGCGGGCCCGTACGTACATGGAGGAGCTGAGAGCGAGCGACGCGACCGCGCACGGGTACGCGGACGCGATCCGCGCCACCCGGGCGATCCTCCGCGACACGACCGGCCCGACGATGGCGCGATGGGCGCGGTCGCTCGCGGACATCGGGGTGGGCCAGCACGAGCTCGACCTCGGCTACGGGGTGCGGTACGCGAGGGCCCTCGAGAGCTTCAAGGGAACGCCATGAACCCTCGCGAAGGCGTCTGGGGACCCTTGCTAGACTCCCGCTGACCAGCGGGTTCGCGGCCCGCCGACCGTCCCTCGAGGAGTCAGCCATCGCCACCGTGACCGGGTTCACCGAGCGCACGTCCGAGCCGCCCCGGCTCAAGGTGCGCCCCCGGCTGGCGGAGCTGTGGATCTACCGCGAGATCCTCGCCAACCTCGTCCGCAAGGAACTGAAGGTGAAGTACACGGCCTCGGTCCTCGGCGCCGTGTGGTCGGTGCTGAACCCGCTCGTGTTCATGGGCGTCTTCTGGTTCGTCGCGAAGGTGTTCGGCGGCGGGCCCGACGACCTCCCGATCTTCCTGCTCTGCGGGCTCCTCGCCTGGAACCTGTTCTCGGTGGCGCTGAGCAACGGGTCGCAAGCCGTGCTGTCGAACGCGAACATCGTCAAGAAGGTGTACTTCCCACGGGAGATCCTCCCGCTCGCCACGGTCGGGATCGCCCTGGTCGACTTCGTGCTGCAGTCGGCGGTGTTCCTCGTGTTCCTCGTCCTGCGGGCGATCGTGCTCCCCGACGCGGGGTTCCCGTTCGGCACGCTGTGGTTGTACCCGCTCGCGTTCGTGGCGCTGATGGTCTTCTCGACGGCGGTCGCCCTGTTGGTGTCGGCGATCAACGTGCGGTACCGCGATCTCCAGCATCTCATCGGGCTCGGGCTGCTCGTGTGGTTCTGGATGACCCCGATCGTCTACGCGCCGATGATGGTCTACACGAACATCACGGCGTCCCTCGACGGCGGCGAGCTCCTGTGGCGGCTCTACCTGTTGAACCCGGTCGCGTGGATCGCGTTCGGCTTCCAGGGGGCGCTGTACGACTCGGCCGACGCGGCGGAGGTTCTCGCGCCGTTCGACCACGGCGAGCTGGCCCTGGGGCTCGCCGTCGTGATCGGGCTGTCGGTCCTGCTGCTCTACGCGTCCTGGCGTGTGTTCTTCAAGCTGTCGGGCGACTTCGCGGAGGAGCTGTGAGCGGCACCGCGATCGAGGTCGCCGGCGTCTCCAAGCGCTTCCGCATCTACCGGGAGAAGCCGATGTCCCTCAAGGCCCGCCTGTTGGCGGGCCGGATCCGAGCCGAGGACTTCTGGGCGCTGCGGGACGTGACCTTCGACGTGGCCACCGGTGAGTCCTTCGCGCTGATCGGCCACAACGGATCGGGGAAGAGCACCCTGCTGAAGGTGATCGCCGGGATCCTCCGGCCCACCGAGGGTCTCGTGCGCCAGAAGGGAAGGATCGCGGCGCTCCTCGAGCTGGGGGCCGGGTTCCACATGGAGCTGACCGGCCGCGAGAACGTCTACCTGAACGCCGCGTTCCTGGGGCTGTCGAGGAAGGAGACCGATCGGGTCTACGACGATGTCGTCGCCTTCGCCGAGCTCGAGGACTTCATGGAGACCCAGGTGAAGTTCTACTCCTCGGGGATGCTCGTTCGGCTGGGCTTCGCGTGCGCGATCCACGTCGATCCCGAGATCCTGTTGATCGACGAGGTCCTCGCGGTCGGGGACGAGGCGTTCCAGGCGAAGTGCCTGGACCGTGTCCGCTGGTTCCAGAAGGAGGGCCGGACGATCATCCTCGTCACGCACGCGCTGGACCTGGTCCGGCAGATCTGCGACCAGGCCGTGATGCTCGACCACGGGTCGGTGCACGCGATCGGTGCGCCCGACGACGTCGTGCGTGAGATGCGGATGACGATCCTGCACCGCGATCTCGCCTACGCCCACGAAGAGGGCTCGAAGGAGGTCGAGATCGTCGGGGTCAGCCTGCAGCGTGGCGACTCGCCGATCGAGGGTTCGCTGCATCCGGGCGACGTGCTGACGCTCGAGATCGAGCTTCAGGCCCACGAGGTGGTCGACGACCCCGTCGTGTCGTTCGCGCTGCACGACGGGACCAACAACTTCGTCTTCGGCGGGGACACCGCCCGCGAGCGCATCGGGTTCGGCGCCCCGAACGGGAGCCGCCGGATCAGGTTCGACGTGGGACCCCTGCCGTTCACCGGCGGCAAGTACTGGGTCACGCTCGGGGTCCACTCGCGGGACAACCAGCGCGTCTACCACGTGCAGGACCAGCGGTACTCGTTCGACGTGACGCAGACCGAGGACCGTCGCGACCAGCTCTTCATGCCGGTGCGCGCCACGGTGGAGGGACCGTGACGTGGAGCCCGTACAGCCGATCACCGCGACCACGAAGGAGACCACGCGCCCGATGCTGATCGCCCTGATCCTCCTGTCCGTGGGGCTCGCCGCCGTCGCCCAGCTCACGCTGAAGGCGGGGATGAACCGGGTCACCGAGTCGAACGGCACCGCGACCCTCACGGGCGACTCACTGAAGGCGATCGCCGCCAACCCGGTCGTGTGGGCCGGGCTCGCCCTCTTCGGGTTGTCGGCGCTGGCGTGGTTGTTCGTCCTGTCGCGGACGTCGTTGTCGTTCGCGTACCCGTTCGCGTCGCTCACGTACCTGTTGATCGTCCTGGTCGACCGGTTCGTGTTCCACGAGGAGATCCCGCCGGCGCGCTGGGCCGGCGTCGCGCTGATCATGGCCGGGATCGTGCTGGTCGCCCGGACCGCCCCCGACGCATGAGTCCGCCGACGGCCCTCGTCGCCGTCGTGATCGTGAACTTCAACACCGGCGAGTATCTGACGCGGTGCCTCGCGTCGCTGTCGCCGTTCCAGGCCGACGGTTCGATCGAGGTGGTCGTGATCGACAACGCGTCTGGCGACGGCTCGGCGCGGGCGGCGGTCACCGCCCATCCGTGGGTTCGGCTGATCGAGAACCCGACGAACGAGTACCTCTCGCCGGCGTGGAACCGTGGCGCCCGGGACACGACGGCACCGTTCCTGCTCTTCCTGAACCCCGACACCGAGTGGTGGATGGGCTCTCCCGCCGATCTCGCGGAGGTCGCTCGCATGTACCCGAACACGGGCATCGTCGGGCCGATGATCCGCGACCCGGATGGTCGGCCCTTCGCGAGCGGACGGAAGTTCCCCAGCGTCGCCGACGCCGTCGGGCATGCGTTCGTGTCCCCGTTCACCCGTGACAACCCGTGGACCCGGCGCTACGAGATGGAGGGATGGGACCGCACGACCGATCGCGTCGTGGACTGGGTCAGCGGGGCGTGCATGTTGATGCCGCGGGAGGCGTTCGAGGCGGTCGGGGGCTTCGACGAGGCGTTCCCCCTGTACGCGGAGGAGCTCGATGTCGCGACCCGGTTGCGCGACGCCGGCCGGACCGTCCGGTTCACCCCGACCGTCGAGGTGCTGCACGAGGTCGGCGTGTCGACCGGCGGTGACCGTCGCCCGCACCGGCTCGTCGTGATGCATTCGAGCAGCCTGTACCGTTATTACGCGAAGCACCGGGCTGATGGGTGGCGTCGCCTCACCCTGCCGCTCGCCTGGGTGGCGCTGCGACTGCGCGCCGAGATCGCCTGGCTCCGAGGGAGGGTGACGAACCGATGAAGGCCGTCGTGCTGGTGGGGGGCGAAGGGACGCGGATGCGTCCGCTGACGGAGACCACGCCGAAGCCGTTGATCCCGCTGGTCGACCGGCCGGGGCTGGACCACGTCCTCGACCATCTCGCCCGACACGGTGTCCACGAGGTCGTCCTGTCGTCGCCCTACCTCGAGCAGACGTTCCATCCCTTCATCGAGTCGCGTCACGGTGACCCCACGATCACCTGGATCACCGAGACCGAGCCGCTGGGCACGGGCGGTGCGATCGTCAACGCGCTCGACGCCCTGGACGACGAGCCGTTCTACGCCCTGAACGGCGACATCCTGACCGACCTCGACCTGACCGCGATGCTGGCCCGCCACCGCGAGGCCGGTGCCTCGGTGTCGATCGCGCTGCACCACGTCGACGACGCGCGCGCGTTCGGTCTGGTGATCACCGACGACGCCGGCCGCGTTCGGGAGTTCCGCGAGAAGCCCGACGATCCGATCCCCGGAGACGTGAACGCCGGCACGTACCTGCTGGACCCCGCGGTGCTCCGCGGATGGGTGCCCGACCGCTCGATCTCGATCGAACGCGAGATCTTCCCCGCGGTGATCGAGGCGGGTCACTCGGTCGTGGGCTTCCTCGCCGACGCCTACTGGATGGACCTGGGGACCCCCGAGAAGTACCTCCAGGCGCACTTCGACCTGCTCGAAGGCAAGGTGCGCGGCGTGTCGTACCCGGCGCCGTGGATCGCGGCGAACGCCGACGTCGACCTGCTTGCCCGGCTCGGTCGGTGGGTTGCGGTCGGCGCCGAGGCCAGGATCGGGCCCGACGCCGAGATCGACGATTCCGTCGTGCACCCCGGTGCATCCGTCGGCGGCGGCGCGAGGGTGCGGGGAACCGTGGTCGGGCCCGGCGCCCACGTTGGCGCGGGCGCCACGCTCGAGGGATGCGTCCTGGGCGCGGGCGCCCGGGTCGCCGACGGGCTGACGCTGAGCGACGTGAAGGTCGCGACCGATGCCGAGGCGTTGGCGGGCTGAGGGTCGGGACTCAACCAGCTCCGTGGGCCGGCCGATGGTGAGGAGGTCGGGAGCCCGAAGGGGCCCCAGGGGGATGGATCACCGAACGATGCGCCGATCGATCACGCTCACGCTCGCGGTCACGCTCGTGGCCGCGCTCGGCACCCTGGCACCGGCGGGTCAGCCGCCCGTGCGTGCCGCCTCGACGTTCACCTTCTTCGGCTCGGGCTACGGGCACGGGATCGGGATGTCCCAGTGGGGGGCGTTCGGGCTCGCCAAGATGGGCTGGAGCCACCAACGGATCGTGAAGCACTTCTACCGGGGGACCCGGGTCGAGCGCGTCGACACCCTGCCCGCGTCGATCCGCATCGGGCTCACGACCGGCCGCGACGTGATCCACCTCACCGCGCGCGGCGGCCCCGTGCGCATATGGGAGGACCGCCCGGCCCGCGGGGTCCTCGCCGGGAGGATCCCCGACGGTCAGACCTGGACCGTCTCTGCGAAGGACGGCAGCTACGCGATCCGTGATGCCTCGGGGGCCTTGGTCGGGCGCCGGTGGGGCTCCCCGTCGGTCCACCTGTACGTGACCTACACGGACGCCGGCTCCCGGGTATTCGTCCCGGAGGCCGACGCGATCTGGTACGACGGGTTCTCGTACAACCGCGGGATGCTCGAGTTCAACCTGACCTCCTGCGGCGATGCGAACGGATGCTCCGAGCGGTTGATCGCTCGCCTCGGTCTCGAGGAGTACCTCTACGGCCTGGGCGAGGTGCCCGCGTCGTGGCCGACCGAGACGCTGGAGGCGCAGGTCGTGGCGGCTCGGTCGTTCGCCGTCGCCACGATGCGCCGGGGCGGCCTGCGATCGGACTGCAACTGCCACCTGAGCGACGGCGCCGGCGACCAGGTGTACATCGGCGCGAACCGCGAGCTGGGAAGCTCGGGTGACCGGTGGGTCCGTGCCGTGAACGCCACGCGGTCGCAGGTCGCCACCTACCAAGGCGCCGTGATCCAGGCCTTCTACGCCGCATCAGACGGCGGGCACTCGGAGAACGTGGAGAACGCCTGGCACGGAGGGAACGACGCCTACGCGATCCCATGGCTCCGCGGTGTCTGCGATCCGGGTGAGTCCACGAGCGAGAACCCGTGGGACGACTGGACCCGGTCGTTCGACGCCGGCACGCTCACGTCGCGCCTGGCCTCGTCGACGGGCTCGATCGGGACCGTGACGTCGTTCGGGAAGATCCAGCGAGCGCCGTCGGGGCGGATCCTCACGATCGTGGTCAGGGGCTCGTCGGGCAGCCGAACGATCACCGGGAACCAGCTCCAGGCGGGACTCGGTCTCCCCGATGACCGGGTCTGGATCAACACGGACCGGACGATCACGGGGCCGCTGCGCGAGACCTACGACTCGCTGATGTGTGCGCCGGGCCTGCCCGTGTCAGCGGTGACGTCCGTGCCCGGCGGCGTCCAGCAGCTGTACGCGAGGGGCGGTCTCTACCGCAACGGGAGCGCGGGGCTCACCGTGTACCTGCGTGGCGCGCTCGATCGTGAGTACCGGGCCGTCGATGCGGGCAAGGGACCCCTGGGGGTGCCGGTGGGCGACGTCCGGACGCTGGGCGCGATCGCTCCCGGGACGACGTTGACCTGCACGAACTGCCGCCGGGTCGATTTCGTGGGCGGGCGCATCTTCTTCAAGGCGGGGCTTGGCGCGAACGCGCTGTGGGGTCGCGTGCTCGAGACCTTCCTCGCGAACGGTGGCGTCAGCGGATCCCTCGGCTACCCGGAGACACGCGTGCGCAAGATCGCGGGCGGCGGCACGCGGGCCCGGTTCGAGGCGGGGGCGATCCGCTGTCCGCGTGGCGAGCCGTGCCAGGTGGTCGTCGGCTGACGGGGCTCAGCCGTCGGCAGCCGCACTCGGGAACCCGGTCGGCACGGGGTCGGGCAGGTCGTCCTCGGTGCCGAACGTCACGACGACCGCCGACGTGTCTTCGAGGACGACGGCGCGTGGATCCCCCGTCGTCTCTTCCCCCCCGGAGAACACGCGCACCTGCGCGTCCGCGCTCCGGCAGTGGCCTCCGAGGCAGTCGGCGTCCAGGCGCACGCCCCAGACGTCGAACGCCTGCCCCAGCGTGAAGTCCTGCACGGCGGCGGACTCGACGTGAAGGGTCCCTAGCTCGTCGTGGGTGTGCAGCGGCGAGATGGCGCTGGCGGAGATCCCGAGGTTCGTCGGCACGGTGACGGCCTCGCCGTCCACGTAGACGTACAGCGGGACGTGCAGGTGCTGGGCCACGCCCTCCGCCGGCAGATCCAGCTCGTTCAGGCGGGCGGCCAGCTCGTCGGTGTTCGCTGGCCACGGCGCCTCGGTCAGCAGCATGCCGGGGAGCTCGCCGGTGGCGCCGTCCGTGGACGATGCGTCGCCGTCGCCGTCGGCTGTGAGGGCGACCACCGCGACGAGCCCGACCACGACGATGGCACCGACGACGAGTCCGATCGTGCGGGTCCGCCGCCGCGCGGCCGCCTGCGCCTGGATCGTCTCGCGCTCGAGCCGCGACCGCTCCTTGCGCTCGGCCTTCGTCGGCCGGCGGCCTTCGGAGCCTGCCCCTCGCTCGTTCCCCACCGTGTTCGTTCCTCCGCGTCGGTCCGGTGCCGGATCACCCAGGGTAGCCGACCGTTCGGGTTCCGCCGAGGCGCGTCTTGCGGGCACCCCCGGTGCTGCCTATGCTCGGCGCGCCTTCCCCGCAGCGGATGCCGGCGCCTCGCCGGCCGGACGAAGGGGTGGTGGATGGCGAAGACCGAGATCGATCGGATCGTCACCGTTCCGAACGGGGGAGGCGGGCCGCTCGATCGCTACTTCAAGATCTCGGAGCGCGGTTCCAGCGTGCGCACCGAGATCGTGGCGGGCGTCACGACGTGGCTCACGATGGCCTACATCCTGTTCCTCAACCCGCAGATCCTCGGGTTGGTGACGGACAACGAGGGCACCACCCTCGCCTTCCCTCAGGTGCTCACCGTGACGGCGCTCGCCGCCGGCGTGATGACCCTGGCGATGGGCCTGTGGGGCCGGTACCCCTTCGCGATCGCTGCAGGGCTCGGCCTGAACGGCTTCGTCGCGTTCACGCTCGTCGGGGCGCTCGGGCTGACGTGGCCCCAGGCGATGGGCGTGATCGTGATCGAGGGTCTCGTGATCAGCGTGCTGGTCCTCACCAACGTCCGGCAGCTGATCATGGACGCGATCCCGATGGACCTGAAGCGCGCGATCGCGATCGGGATCGGCCTGTTCTTGGCGATCATCGGGTTCGTGACCGGGGGCGTGGTGATCCAGGGTGAGGCCACGCCGATCACGATCGTCCCCGACCTCACGACGCTCCGCATGGCCACCTTCGTGTTCGGGCTCGTGTTGGCCGCAGGCCTGGTCGCCCGGAAGATCCGCGGCGGATTGCTGGTCGCGATCCTCGTCACGACGGGCTTCGCGATCGCGCTGAACGAGATCTGGGCCGACGGCACGATCTGGGAAGCCCTCGGCCCCGGTGTGGGTCGGTGGCCCTCGGACGTCGTGTCGAGCCCCGACTTCGCGCTCGTCGGGAACTTCAACCTCGAGGTGTTCTCCGTCCTGTCGATCGCGACGGCGCTCGTGGCGATCCTGTCGGTGATGATGGCCGACTTCTTCGACACGATGGGAACGGCCGTCGGCCTCGGTGAGGAGGCGGGTCTCCTCGACGAGGACGGTCGGCTGCCGGGCATCAAGCGGGTCCTGCTGGTCGACGGGCTCGCCGCCGCCGCCGGCGGTGCCGCGTCCGCGTCGTCGAACACCACCTTCATCGAGAGCGGAGCGGGGATCGCCGACGGCGGACGGACCGGGCTCGCCTCGGTCGTGACCGGCGTCCTCTTCCTGCTGTGCCTGTTCATCTCGCCACTGGCCGGCGTGGTGCCGCCGGAGGCGACGGCGCCGGTGCTCGTCATCGTCGGCTTCATGATGATGAAGAGCGTCGGAGAGATCGACTGGCGCGATCCCGGGATCGGCATCCCGGCGTTCCTGACGATGACCCTGATGCCGTTCACGTACAACATCGCGCACGGCATCGCCGCAGGGTTCCTGTCCTACACCCTGATCCGGCTGATGCAGGGGCGGCCGCGTGAGGTGCACTGGCTCCTGTACGCGGTCGACGTGCTGTTCGTCGTCTACTTCGTGAGGGGGCTGCTCGCCTAGGCCCAGCGCAGCACGCCGTCGAGCTCGAGCGGAGGGCGGGGCCGCGATGCCCCGCCCTCCGGCATCGGGCCGCACGCGACGATCCCGAGCGGGGTCCAGCCCGGCGGCGCGGTGAGCACGGCGCGGGTCTCGTCCTGGCAGAAGAGCGTCGAGCTGATCCAGCACGACGCCACGTGCTGGGCGTGCAGGGCCAGGAGCAGGTTCTGGATCGCCGCCCCCGCCGAGAGCAGGAACATCGTCCGCTCGGCGTCGGAGCGTTCGGGGTCGAGGTAGGTGTGCGCGCCCTCGGCGCGGCTCCACGGGACGATCAGGACGGGGGCGGTCCCGAGCACGGCGTCGCTGCGGGCGATCCGCCGGGCGATCGTCTCCTCGGCGAGGCCGTCGCCGCGGAGGTCGTCACGCCATGCCGCGGCCATGGCCCCGAGGAGCGCACGCTTCGGTGGATCCGAGTCCAGGACGCTGAACGCCCACGGCCGAGTGTGGTGCGGGGCGGGCGCCGTGCACGCGGCGCGGACGGCTTCCTCGACCACGCCGCGTGGGACGCCCCCCGGTCCGAACGAACGGACCGTGCGTCGGGCGTGTAGCGCCTGCAAGGGTGACTCGCGGAACAGGTCCTCCTCGGCGGGGCGGACCAGCTCGGCGGCGCGCCCTTCGGACGCGTCGGCGGGGCGAGCGAGCCCGCGGACGAGGGCGACAGGCACGCGGTCCGGCTTCCCGATCACGAGCCCGGACGCCGCCGCGAGCTCGTCGGCCAGCGCCACCACGGTCGCCGCGAGCGGTCGTCCCTGGTGATCGGGGGTGCCGCGCAGGTCGACGAGCGCCGGGAGGCCCGCCACGCCGATCGCGACGTTCACCACTCCCGTGCGCCAGGGCCGCCCGAACGTATCGGTCACGATCACCGCGGGGCGGACGCCGAGGCGCTGAGCGAGGCCCTCGCGAAGGGTCGCGGCGGACGCGTCGGGATCTTCCGGCAGCAGGCACACGAACCCGTCCTCGACGTTCGACGCGTCGACGCCGGCGTTCGCGCACACGAGCCCGTGGCGGGTCTCGGCGATCACGAGATCGCCACGGCGCGCGACGAGTCGACGCGTCTCATCGGCGATCGCGGCGTCCCGACCGGCGGCCGGTACGAGGCGCCCCTCGGCCTTCGAGACGACCTTCTGGGTGACGATCACGACGTCGTCGTCGGTGGGCGACAGGGGAACCAAGGCGTCGGCGACGATCGCCGCGAGGTCGTCGCCCGGCGCGACCTCGCCGATCCCCCCGACGGGGACGATCTCGAGGCTCACGGCAGCAGCCCGATCGCGGCGCGGGCGACCGCCTCGGCCCGGTCGTCGTCGGCCATGATCGTGTCTTCGACGCCGACCCGGATCCCCAGAGCGCCGATCCGGCCCGAGAGGGCCTCGTCGGCGCGGTCGATCAGCCAGGCGCCGAGGAGGTCCCGGTAGTGGTCGGCGACCCCGGCGGCGCTCACCTCGATCCCGACCGCGGGCATCAGCTTGTCGGCCATCCCCGCGACCGGACCGCCGCCGACGATGCCACTCACCCCGACGACACGATCGCGCCGCCGGACGACCGCGTCGCGCACGCCGGGGACCGCCAGGATCGGACCGATCGACACGACCGGGTTCGACGGGCACAGCACGACGGTGTCGGCGTCCGCGATCGCGTCGAGGACCCCTGGCGCCGGCCGCGAGCGGGCGGCGCCCTCGTACCGCACGCCCTCGACCGGGTCGGCCGCCTGCCGCCGCACCCAGTACTCCTGGAAGTGCAGGTCGAGCGGGTCTCCCGTCGAACGGTCGCGGCAGTCGATCCGCGTCTCGAGCGGATCGTCCGTTGCCGGCAGCAGCCGGGCCTCCACGCCGAACCGCCGGGCGATCCTCGCGGTGACCTCCGACAACGGCACGCCGCGTCGCAGCAGGTCCGTCCGGAAGACGTGGGTGGCGAGGTCGAGGTCTCCCAGCGAGAACCAGGCGTCGGCACCCTCGAACGCACGGAGCTCCTCGGTCGCGCGGAACGTCTCGTCACGGCGACCCCACCCGCGTTCACGGTCGAAGACCCCTCCCAGCCAGTAGGTGACGGAGTCCGGATCGGGCGAGACGTGGAGCCCGTGGATCACGATGTCGTCGGCGACGTTCACGACGACCGTGAGGTCCTCGGCCGGCACCGCACGCGCGAGCCCGCGTAGGAACTTCCCCGCGCCGATCCCGCCGGCGAGCGCGACGACCCTCATGGCGCGTAAGGGTAGTAGGCTCGCCCCCGATGGCCGTGGGGACCTCCGCACATCTCCTGCGCCGGGCCCTGGCCCGTGCCGAGGCGGGCAGATCCCTGTCGATCGACGAGGCCACCGCTCTGCTGGGTGCCCGTGGCGACGATCTGCGGCGGTTGGCTCACGTCGCGTCCGGGCTGCGCGACCTGGGGTGGGGGAGAACCGTCACCTACTCCCGCAAGGTGTTCGTCCCGCTCACGATGCTGTGTCGTGACCGATGCCACTACTGCACGTTCGCGAAGCCACCTGCCCGGATCGACGCTCCCTATCTGACCCTCGACGAGGTCGTGGCGATCGCCGACGCGGGCCGGCAGGCCGGGTGCAAGGAGGCGCTGTTCACGCTGGGCGACCGCCCAGAGGACCGGTACGAGGAGGCCCGGGACTGGCTGCGCGAGCGCGGCTACGCCTCCACCCTCGAGTACGTGCGCGCGGCCGCGATCCGCGTGATCGAGGAGACCGGGCTGCTACCGCACCTGAACCCCGGGGTGATGTCCTACGAGGAGCTCGCGGGACTCAAGCACGTGAGCGCTTCGATGGGGTTGATGTTGGAATCGTCGTCGTCGCGCCTGGGTGAGCCGGGGATGCCCCACGATGGTTCTCCCGACAAGGTCCCGGCGACGCGTCTGCGGACGATCGAGGATGCGGGCCGGCTCGCGGTGCCGTTCACGACCGGCATCCTCGTGGGGATCGGCGAGACGCAGCGGGAGCGCGCCGAGTCGCTGTTCGCGATCCGCGACCTCCACCGACGGTACCGCCACGTTCAGGAGGTGATCGTCCAGAACTTCCGGGCGAAGCCCAGGACGGCGATGCACGCTGCACCGGAGCCCGACGACGAGGAGTTCCTGGCTGCGGTGGCGACGGCTCGACTCGTCGTCGGCCCTCACGTGAGCGTCCAGGCGCCGCCGAACCTTTCGGATCCTGCGCAACGCGAGCGGCTGCTCGCCGCCGGCATCAACGACTGGGGCGGCGTCTCGCCGCTGACCCCCGACCACGTGAACCCCGAGCGCCCCTGGCCCCAGATCGAGGCGCTCGCGACGACCACCGCCGTGGTCGGTCTCCGTCTGCGCGAGCGCCTCGCGATCTACCCGCGCTACGCGTCGCAGCCCGACCCGTGGCTGGCAGGACGGATGCGCGAGCCGGTGGCGGCCCTGCTCGGTCCGGACGGGTTCGCTGTGGAGGGACAGAGCCCGGAGCCGGTCGCGTGGCAGGACCCCGAGGTGGCATGGAAGCCACGGACGATCGCCTTGACGTTCGCGAAGGCCGATGGTGTCGGCCTGCGCGCCGACGCCGAGCCCGTCTACGGGACGTTCGACGGGATCGAGAACGAAGTCACCCGGGCATGGACGTCGCGCGAGGTCGCGCCAGGACGTCTCGACGCGGACATCAAGGCCGCGCTCACGCGGGCCGAGCGTCACCGCCCGATCACCGATTCGCAGGCCCTCGCGCTGTTCCAGGCCGAGGGCGACGCGCTCCTGGCGCTGTGCCGCGTGGCAGACGACCTGCGGGCGGAGGCGGTCGGCCCGGAGGTCACGTACGTCGTGAACCGGAACATCAACTTCACGAACGTGTGCTACGTGGGGTGCCGTTTCTGCGCGTTCGCCCAGCGCGAGGTCGATGCCGAGTCGTACACGCTGACCCTCGTCGAGGTCGCCGATCGCGCCGAGGAGGCCTGGTCGCGTGGGGCGACCGAGGTCTGCATCCAGGGTGGGATCCATCCCGACCTCCCCGGCACGTTCTACTTCGACATCGTCGCCGCGGTGAAGCAGCGGGTTCCCGGGATGCACGTGCACGCCTTCAGCCCGATGGAGATCCTCAACGGCGCCACCCGGCTCGGGGTGTCGTTCGAGGAGTTCCTCCACGAGGCGAAGCGACAGGGCCTCGACACGATCCCGGGGACGGCGGCGGAGATCCTCGACGACGACGTGCGATGGGCGCTCACGAAGGGCAAGCTCCCGGCCGACACCTGGGAGACGATCGTCCGGACCGCGCACGGCCTGGGGATCGGCAGCTCGAGCACGATCATGTTCGGCCACGTCGACGCGCCGCCGCACTGGGTCGCGCACCTGCGTCGGCTCGCCGCGATCCAGGCTGACACGGGCGGGTTCACCGAGTTCGTCCCGCTGCCGTTCGTGCATCGCAACGCCCCGATCTACCTGGCAGGGAAGGCCCGGCCCGGGGCGACGCGGGAGGAGAGCCTGCGGATGCACGCGGTCGGGCGGATCCTGCTCGACGGGTTGATCGACAACGTCCAGGTGTCGTGGGTGAAGCTCGGCGTCGATGCCTGCCAGGAGATCCTGCGAGCGGGGGCGAACGACTTCGGCGGCACGCTGATGGAGGAGACGATCTCGCGCATGGCCGGCTCGGAGCACGGGGTCGAGATGACCCCCGACGGGTTCGACGACGCGATCCGCGAGATCGGACGCATCCCGGCGGTCCGTACGACGACCTACGGTCGCGTCGTTCGCGTCTGAACCGTCAACCTGATTGACCGAAATGGTCAAGCTGATTGACCGCACGATCCGTCGTCCGAACGCTTGTCATCGTCCGTCCGTTCGGTCCACCATGGGATGCGACGAGACGGATTGAGGGATGAGGCAGAGGATTCCTTCGGGCGACCCCTTGTCACCGAGGGCGTTCTTCCCTCAGAATCACACGGATGTGATTTCGGGGGGAGTGACGAGTGCACCACTACATCCCTTGGCAAGAAAGAGCGAGGTGCCGGGACTACGACCCGGAGATCTTCTTCCCCGAGAAGGGAGGCTCATCGAGGGAGGCCAAGAGGATCTGCAGCGAGTGCTCCGTTCGGATCGAGTGCCTGAACTACGCGCTGCGTCGCGATGAGCGGTACGGCGTGTGGGGAGGCATGAGCGAACGAGAGCGCCGGCGCCTCAAGCGCATGGCTTCCTAGGAGGCCCTCCGGGTGACCCCGGACCGACGGGGGCGTCGATCCGGATCACCCGTCTCCGAACGCATGAGCGCGGGGACGTGATCGAAAGGAAAGGGAGGACGCATGGCAGTGGCGAAGAAGACGACCGCCAAGAAGACCGCGGCGCGCAAGCCGGCGGCGAAGAAGACGGCCGCCAAGAAGACCGCGGCGCGCAAGCCTGCGGCGAAGAAGACGGCCGCTCGCAAGCCGGCCGCCAAGAAGACGGCCGCTCGCAAGCCTGCCGCCAAGAAGACCGCGGCTCGCAAGCCTGCCGCCAAGAAGACCGCGGCGCGCAAGCCTGCGGCGAAGAAGACGGCCGCTCGCAAGCCGGCCGCCAAGAAGACCGCGGCGCGCAAGCCGGCGGCGAAGAAGACGGCCGCCAAGAAGACCGCGGCGCGCAAGCCTGCCGCTCGCAAGCGCTGACGGCTCGCTCCGTCGGATGAGGGGGGCCGTTCGGGCCCCCCTTTCCATGCCCGCCGCCGACCGCGTGCTAGGCTCGCCGCCGCGCTGGAGGCGCGACCCATGACCGCAGCCACCGCACCCGTCGCCGAGTCCGGGCACCCATCTGCCGTCCTGGCCGTCCTCGTCGTGCGGGACGCCGCCGAGTGGCTCCGCGAGGCGCTGCGTGCGCTCGCCGAGCAGACGTACCAACGGCTCGCGATCGTGGCGATCGACGACGGCTCGACGGACGGCTCGCACGAGATCCTCGTGCAGGCTCTCGGGGAGGGCCGCGTGGTCCGGCACGACCGACCTCGCGGCCTCGCCCTCTCCCTGCAGACCGCGGTCGGGCTCCCGGTCGCTGCGGAGGCAGACTTCCTCCTCGTCCTCCACGACGACGTGGCCCTCGATCCCGAGGTCGTCCAGCGGATGGTGGAGGCGACCGCGATCCCGGGTGTCGAGGGGGTCGGGATCGTCGGGGCCAAGGTCGTCGACTGGCACGAACCGCGTCGTCTGCGCGATATCGGGCGCTCCGCGGACCGCTTCGGTCACCCGTACTCGCCGCTCCAGTCCGACGAGATCGATCAGGGTCAGTTCGACCGGGTCCTCGAGGTGCTCGCGGTGGATGCGTGCGCGATGCTCGTGCGCCGGGAGGTCTGGCAGCGGATCGGACTCCTCGACGAACGCCTCGGCGACGACGACGGCGACGTGGATCTGTGTTGGCGTGCGCGCGTGGCCGGCTGGCGTGTCCTGATGACACCGCTCGCCCGCGTTCGTCACCGTGCGGAGAACGAGGGTGAGGATCGTGCGGACCGGGGGTCGACCCGCCGATACGCCGAGGATCGCGCTGCGCTCGCCACCACCCTGAAGAACGCCGGCTGGCTCACCCTGTTGTGGGTCGTCCCGTTCGGAGCCGCGTTGACGTTCGTGCGGCTCCTCTTCCTCATGCTGTCGCGGCGCTTCGAAGAGGCTCTCGACGTCGGGGCGGCGGTCGGCTGGAACCTCGTCCACCTGCCCGGGACGCTCGCACGACGTCGGCGCGTCCAGAAGGCGCGCGTCGTTCCCGACCGCAACCTCCGCCGGTTCACCGAGTCTGCAGGTCTGCGGATCCCGCGCTGGTTCCAGACCGCGGAACGGATCTGGGAGGAACAGCGGGAACTGGGGGATGAGGACGAGGGCCAACCCACGGCGACGCGATTGCGGCATCGCACCGCGTCCCTCGTGTCGGCGCATCCGGTGATCGTGGCGTCGTTCGTCGGGTTCGCGGTCGGTGCGTTCGCCGTACGGCACCTGCTGCGCTCGGGTCCGGTCGTCGGCGGTGTGATGCCGGTCTTCCCGAGCGATCCCGTCGGGTTCTTCGCGGAGCTCGTCTCGGCCGTCAGGACCAGCGGACTGGGCGGGCCGCTCGCGGCCAGCCCTGCGCTCGCCGCGATGGGCGGCCTCTCGACGCTGCTGCTGGGGAGCACCGTGCTCGCCCAGAAGGCATCGCTGATCCTGCTCCCGGCGATCGGCGCTGTGCTCTGCTATCGGGCGTGCGTCAGGCTGACGGGACGACCGGGGCCTTCCGTCGTCGCGGCCGCGTCGTACGGGTTGTCGGCGGTGATGCTCTGGTCGTTCTCCGAGGGGCGCCTCGGCCTCCTGGCGGTGCTCGCCACGCTGCCCCCGGTCCTCGAGCGGCTCGAGACGACGTTCTCCCGATCCGGTCCGACGGACCGCCCGTGGCGCGTGGTGGCCGGTCTGGGGGTCACGATCGCCGTGGCGACGGCGTTCTTCCCCGGCGCCCTCCTCGCGGTCGCCCTCGCTTCCATCGTGCAGCTCCTGGCAGGGTCCCGACGGCGCCGTGGCGTCACCACGGTCGTCCCCGCGGTGCTGGCGGCGGCGGTGCTGCTCTTCCCGTTCGTCCCGGCGCTCGTCGCCGGAGGCGGCATCGGCCTGTCCTCCGAGATCGGCACCGTCGACCCCCTGGCGCTGGGGCGACTGGCGCTCGGGAGCGCGCCCGGATCGTGGGCGGTCGCGTGGTTCCTCCCGATCGCGGCACTGCTCGGGCTCTCGCTCACGACCGGCGAGCGACGAGGAGCCGCCGTGCGAGCGACGCTCGTGGCGGTGGCCGGCCTCGCGGCGGCGTGGGCGTCCGGCGCGGGCTACCTGCCTACGGCGCTCTCGAACGCGCCCGCCTTCGTGGCGCTCGTCGCGGTCGCGGAGGCGTTCCTCGTGGCGTTCGGGCTGGCGTCTGCGGTCGGGGGGATCGGCCGATCGGCCTTCGGTTTCCGGCAGATCGGCACCGTGGCGCTGGGTGCCGTGTTGGCCGGAGGCCTGCTCCTCCAGGGCTTGATCGGCGCCTTGGGGGACTGGTCCGTGGGCGGTTCGGAACGGGAGGTCGCCGCATGGGAGGCGATCGTGGACACCGCGGCGACGGGATCGATGCGGGTCTTGTGGATCGGTGCCGACGACGGAGCGCCGTTCCCGTGGCCGGGTGGCGACCCGGCCGGCGTCGTCGAGGCGGGGGATGCTACGGTCCGCTTCGGGCTGACCGGGCGACGAGGTTCGCTCGCGACGGACATCGGGCGCCCGCTGGCCGGTCCCGGGACGGACGCGCTCCGCGGGACCCTCGGTGAGCTGCTCAGCGGGTCGACACGGCACGGAGGTGCCCTGCTCGTGCCGTTCGGGGTGCGCTACGTGGTGGCTCGCCCCGACGAGATGCCGGAGGCGGTCACGGAGATCCTCGACTCACAGGCCGACCTCGACCTCGTCCCTGCCAGCGACCTGGTCGTGTACCGCAACGCTCGGGCCATCCCGCCGGCCGCCGCGATCGTCGCCGACGAGGAGCTCGACGCGATCGTGTCGTCGGATGACTCGACCGCCCTGCAGTCGTGGCGTGATCCCTCCACGTCGTTCCTGCGACCGCTGGGGACGTCAGCAGGGTGGACCGGGCCGGCCCGCGGGGGGGATCTCGCGATCGCGTCGACGGAGTTCGACGACGCCTGGCAGCTCGAGGGCAGCGACACGCCGCCCGAACGCGCCTTCGGGTGGTCGACGTCGTTCCCGGTGTCGAGCGAGCAGGTCACGATCACCTACGGGGCACAGCTTCCTCGAACCGTGGCGATGATCGTGTTGGCGGTGCTGTGGCTCGTCGCGCTGTGGATCACGAGGAAGCCGGTGCGCCGATGAAGGGCTGGGGGTTGATCGCCGTCGTGGTGGCCGCGGTGCTCGCGATCGGTGCCGTGGCGGCCGAGCGTCTCGGTCCCGCGTCACCGGCCTCCGGACCGCCGGGGACCGCGGTGTCGTCCGTCTGGGTGTGCCCGCACGGCGGCGGGCCGGGATGGGAGGGACGGATCGCGCTCGCGAACCCCGGGGACGTCCCGGTGAGCGCCCGCATCACCTCCCTCGCGTCCTCACCGTCGACGAGTTCTCGGACGGTAACGGTCGCGCCGGGGTCCGAGGTCCTGCAGCAGGTGGACGTCACCGAGCCCGAGAGCGCGACCGAGGTGGAGGTCTTCGGAGGGTGGGTCGCCGTCGGGTGGCTGGTGAACGCGGCCGACCCCGACCGGGGCATCTCGGCGGAGCCGTGCACGTCGGAGGTGGGGTCGACCTGGTTCACGACCGAGACGACGACCGACGACGGCGAGCGGGCGGTCCTGATCGTGGCGAACCCGTTCGCGTCGGCCGCCGTCTTCGACGTCTCGTTGTTCAGCCCCGACAACCCCCCGCTGCGCGATCCCGACTGGAGCGACGTCGTGCTGCGGCCGGGCAGGAGCACGTCGTTCGAGATCTCCCGGAAGGTCGTGGGGGAGGAGGCCGTGGCGGCGATGCTGCAGGCGAAGGTGGGCAGGGTCGCGGTCGCGACGCTGGGGATCACCGACGGCGGCGGGGTGCGCGGCGTGCTCGGCACGATGACACCGGCCGACACGTGGTACCTGCTCACGGGCGCGGGCGCGGGGCAGTCGTCCCTGATCACGTTCGTCCCGGAGGAAGAGGGGATGAGGTTCGGCGCCCGCCTCTTCGTCACCGACGGACCGCAGGCGGCGGGCGATCTGGTCGATGCCCAGCAGCAGGGGTCGTCGACGCGGGTCTCCCCGGTCGTGACCCAGGGCCCGGCCTCGATCGTCGCGACCGCCTTCGGGGACGGAACCTTCGTCGCCGCGCAGCGCGCCGCCGGCCAGAGCGCCGACGACGCCGCGACCGGCGGGACCTCCACGACGTCGTCGTCGTGGGTCGTCCTTCCCACCGTGGCGGGCGAGCCGTCGTTCCCCGGGGTCGTCGTCACGAACCCGGGTCCCGACACCGTCACCGTCACGCTTCGGCTGCTTCCGCCCGACGGCCAGGGTCGAGCCGGCGAGACCTCGTTCCAGGTCGAGCCCGCGTCCACCGCGTCCGCTCCCGAAGGGTTCCTCGAGAGGTCTCCCCAGGCGGCTGTGCTCGTGACGGCCGACGGTCCGGTCGTCGCCGCCGGGGTCTCGACGTCGGCCGGGGTGCAAGGGCTGTCGCTGTACGCGATCGCGCTCGGGGTGCCGCTCCCACCGACGTGAGTCCCTGCTGCCGCGAGCGCGGTATCATCTTGGGTCATCTCGCGTTCGTCTAGGCTGGATACGAGGGTTCCCATGGCGAGAGGTCGGCACATCCACAGACGTCGTTCCAGGACCGTCGCGATCGTCGTTGCGGGGGTCTTGGTCGTCGGCATGCTCGCCGCGGGCGGCGCCGCGTACGGGGCCTACCGCTACGAGCAGGCTCGTGCCGACCGGATCCTCCCCGGGGTCACGATCGCGGGGGTCGACGTCGGGGGGATGACCCGCGCCGAGGCGTTCCGCGCGGTGAAGAAGGTCACCCGCCAGACCCTGCAGGCGCCCATGACCGTGCGGGTCGGGGACACGCGGTGGGTCGTCACCCCCTCGGAGCTCGGCAGGCGAGCCGACGTCGACGGCGCGCTCGACCAGGCGACGGCCGTTTCCGGCTCGATGGGCGCCCTCGATCGCTTCTGGCACCGGTTCCGTGACGAGCCCGTCGACGTCGCCGTCGACCTCGAGTACGCGCGCGCGGGCCGCAAGATCGACGACCTCGTCGCGCGGATCTCGAAGGAGGTCTTCGTCCCCCCACGAAACGCGTCGATCGGGATCACCGGGGACGGCAACGAACTCGTCCTCAACAAAGCGAAGGCCGGTGAGAAGCTGAACGCGGTCGAGGCCGCTGCCGAGATCGGCGGCGCCGTGGATGCCGGTGAGGCGCGCGTAGCGCTACGGACGACGACCCTGCAGCCGAAGGTGACCGAGGCGTCGATGGGCAAGACCATCGTCGTGTGGGTGAACCGCAACCAGCTCGAGCTCTACGACGGGTTCGAGGTCGAACAGACGTGGAGCGTCGCCACCGGGAAGCCCGGCTTCGTGACGCCTGTGGGGGACTGGAACATCTGGGACAAGCGAGAGAACCCCACCTGGTACAACCCCGCGTTGGACCGTTGGGGGGCCGGCCTCCCAGCGGTGGTGCCGGGGGGACCGGGGAACCCCCTGGGAACACGTGCGATCTACATCGATGCGCCCGGACTGATCCGGATCCACGGCACGACCGATCCTGCGTCGATCGGACGCTACGCCTCTCACGGGTGTATCCGGATGCACAACGAGCAGATCGAAGATCTGTTCGAACGCATCGAGGTGGGCGACCACGTTCTGATCGTCGGGCACCGACCGGCGAACTCTGGCTACTGGGACTCCCCGGTTTCCTCGGACGTCTGAGCCCGCCCCGGGATGGTTGGAAATCACACGCGTGTGATCTAGGCTGCGCGCCATGCGAACGTGCGCCAAGATCCGATGTGGCCAAGAACCCGTCGCGACCGTGTCGTTGTCCTACACGGAGCGCGACGTCGTGATCCTCGATCTCCTGCCGGAGCGTGACCCCAACCTGCTGGACCTGTGTCGCGATCACGTCGAGCGGATGACCCCACCGGTGGGGTGGACGGTCACCGACCGTCGCCGTTCGGCGCCGATCGCGGTGTGAGCGCCTCCCTCCGTCCGCCCGACCTCGGCCGAACGGCGCGTGCCCGAGCCCCGATCGGGGGACGCTGTCCCGCGGCCGGGGGGTGCCTTCTCCGTGCGACGGCGGGGTCCAGGAATGACGGCGAGGTGCTATGGTCGCGCGCGCCGCGGAGCCCGAAACTAGCTCCATGCCTGTGTCCAGCGGTCTGTGCCCCACCTGCAAACAGGGCGACCTCATCACGATCTCGATGGCCGTCAGCGATCGCGACCTGACGTTCACGACGTGCCACCTGTGCGAGGCGAAGTGGTGGGAGCGCGACGGCGCGCTCGTGCCGCTCACCTCCGTCATCGACCTCGTCGTGAAGAAGTAGTCCGGCCCCGACCGACCGCCGGGGTTCGCCCGCGGCGGCTCCGGTAGGATGCCTGGACCGTGGCGACGAACGATCTCGACCGCATCTTCAAGGCGTACGACGTGCGTGGCGTCGTGCCCGACGACCTCGATGCGGAGCTTGTTCGCCGGATCGGCGCCGCGTTCGCGTCGTGGACCGGCCTCCCGAGGCTCCTCCTCGGACGTGACTCCCGGGTGTCGTCCCCGGAGCTCGGCGACGCCTTCGTCGACGGTGCTCTCTCCCAAGGGGTCGACGTCATCGACCTGGGTCTCGCATCGACGGATCTCCTGTACTTCGCGTCGGGCTCACTCGACATGCCGGGAGCGATGCTCACCGCCAGCCACAACCCGAAGCAGTACAACGGTCTGAAGTTCTGTATGCCGGGCGCGCGACCGGTCGGGGAGGACACCGGCCTGCGGGCGGTCCGCGACTCGGTCGAGGCTGGAGGCCCGGCTCGCGTCGCCCAGCGCGGCACCGCCGAGAGCCGTGACCTCTTGGAGGCCTACGTCGAGCACGTGCTCACGTTCGTCGACGCGTCGTCGATGCGGCCGCTCACGGTCGTGATCGATACCGCGAACGGGATGGGCGGGCTCGTCGCGCCGGCGGTGCTGTCGCGGTTGCCGATCACCGTGCACCACCTGTACCCGGAGCTCGACGGGACGTTCCCGAACCACCCGGCCGACCCGCTCGACCCCGCGAACCTGGTCGACCTCAAGGCGGCCGTGCGTGAGTACGGGGCCGACGTCGGCCTCGCGTTCGACGGGGATGCGGACCGCGTGTTCCTGGTCGACGAGCGGGGCGAGGACGTCAGCGGATCGCTGCTCACGGCCCTCGTCGCCGCCGCGATGCTCCGCCGAGAGCCAGGTGCCAAGGTCGTCCACAACCTGATCTGCTCGTGGGTGGTCCCCGAGACGATCCGCGAGCATGGAGGCGAGCCGATCCGTACCCGGGTCGGTCACTCGTTCATCAAGCAGGTCATGGCCGACACCGACGCGATCTTCGGAGGCGAACACTCGGGCCACTACTACTTCCGCGACAACTACCGGGCGGACTCGGGGCTGATCGCCGCGGTCGTCGTGCTCGGTGAGCTCTCGTCCGGCGGGATGCCCCTGTCGGAGCTGCTGGCCCCGTTCCGCCGGTACCTCGCCTCCGGCGAGATCAACTCCAAGGTCGACGACCAGGCCGCGAAGCTTGAGGAGCTCGCCGAGGGACTCGCCGAGGGCCGCGAGGATCGTCTCGACGGCCTGACCGTCGAGTTCGACGACTGGTGGTGCAACATCCGCCCCTCGAACACCGAACCGCTCCTTCGCCTGAACGTCGAAGCGCGGACGCAGGAGTTGTTGGATGAGAAGACCGCGATGGTGCTCGAGATGATCCGAGGAGGACAGTCGTGACGCTCGACCCTGAGCTGCTCCGCATCCTGGTGTGTCCGAACGACCGAGGCGAGATCGACTACCACGAGGACCAACAGGTGATCGTGTGCCGGACCTGCGGGTACCGGTATCCGGTGCGCGACGGCATCCCCGTGATGCTGATCGACGAGGCTGAGAAGCCACCCAGCGGGAAGCGTCGATGATCGACCTCGACGACGTGGAGGCCCTCCGCGCCGCCGACGCCTCCGGCATGCTCGCGACGGTGGGGGCGCTGGGCGCTCACGTCCGCACCTCCTACGACGTCGGGCGCGGCGCGCCCAAGGTTCCCGATCTCGACGGCGTCACCTCCGTGGTGTTCTGTGGGATGGGTGGCTCCGCGGTCGCCGGCGACGTCTTGAAGCAGGCGTTCCGTGACCGTATCGGGGTGCCGGTCGACGTGAACCGCGCAGGTGCCCTGCCTGCGTTCGCGGGTCCCCACACGCTCGTCATCGTGTCGTCCTACTCGGGGAACACCTCCGAGACGCTGTCGTCCTACGGGGCGGCGGTCGAGCGCGGGTGCCGGGTCCTCGCGATCACGAGCGGCGGGGAGCTCGATCGCTCGTGCGCCGAGCGTGGGCTCCCGGTCGTACCCGTGCCCGGGGGCGGACAGCCCCGGGCCGCGCTCGGACATCTCACCTTCGCGATGCTGGGAGCGCTGGAGGCCGCGGGACTGGTCCCGCCGCTCGAGGAGGAGGTCGCCTCCACCGTCGCCGCGGTCGACCGCGTGGCGGCGGAGTGCGGACCCCACGTGCCGTCCTCGTCGAACATGGCGAAGCCGATCGCGCAGGCGATCGGCGATCGCGTTCCGGTCGTATGGGGCGCCGAGGGGATCGGCGCCGTCGCCGCGATGCGGTGGAAGACGCAGCTGAACGAGAACGGCAAGGTGCCGGCCTGGCACGCGACGATGTCCGAGCTCGATCACAACGAGATCGTGGGGTGGGTGGCGCCCCACGGCGAGGGCCACGTCCTGATCACCCTGCGCACCGACGAGGAGGACGACGAGACCGCGGCCCGGTTCCCGCTGTCGGTCGACATCGTGCAGGCGGCCGGTCTGGAGACGCACGTGGTCGAGGTCCGTCGCCAGCCACGGCTGGCGACGCTGTTCTCGCTCGTCGCCCTCGGGGACTTCACGAGCTGCTACGTCGGCCTGCGACGCGGTGAGGACCCGACGCCGGTCGCGGTGATCGAGGGCCTCAAGGCCGCCCTCGCCGAGCGGGAGGCCGGGTGAGCGAAGGTCTTCCAGGTCCCGGGGACGATCTCGCGACGCGAGGCGTCGAGGTCGTCCGCGCCTCGACGGACCTCGTTCCCGCGGTCGGCATCGTCCTGGGGTCGGGGCTCGGACCCGCGCTGGGCTCCGAGCTCGTCGAAGAGGCCTCCTTCGCGTTCACCGAGCTGCCGGGGTTCCCGCCTCCGGGCGTCCCGGGCCACGAGGGTCGCCTGATCCTCGGGCGCTTGGCCGGCGTCGAGGTGGCCGCGTTCAGCGGCCGGGTGCATCTGTACGAGGGCCACGGGATGGACGTCCCGGCGCTGCTGCCGCGCCTGGCGCAGGCGCTCGGCGCTCGGACGATGGTCGTGACCGCCGCGGTCGGGGGACTGGTGCCGAACGTGCCGGCCGGCACCGTCGTGGTGCTGCGCGACCACCTCAACATGATGGGAGAGGCGCCGCTGCGTGGATGGCGGTACCCGGACGGCATGCCCGCGTTCGTCAGCACGCAGGAGGTCTACGACCGGACGCTCCGCGAGATGGCGCTGGAGAGCGCCGGTGCGATCGGGATCCGGGCGACCGAAGGCGTGTACGCGGCGATGAGCGGTCCCGCCTACGAGACGCCGACCGAGGTGCGGATGTTGCAGCAGCTCGGCGCGACGGTGGTCGGGATGTCGATGATCCCCGAAGCGCTGCCTGCGCACGCCCTCGGGATGCGCGTCCTCGGGATGTGCAGCCTCACGAACGTGGCCGGCGATGCGACGCACGAGGAGGTGGTCCGCGTCTCGAACGAGACCGCGACGGCCGTGGGGAGGCTCCTCGTCGATCTGTTCCCTCGCCTCCCCGCGGAAGGAGCCTAACGACATGCCCGACATCAAGGACCCGACGCTCGCACCTACCGGTCGTGAGCGCATCGAGTGGGCGGCCGGCGAGATGCAGGTGCTCGCCCAGATCCGCGACCGGTTCGCGGTCGAGCGGCCGCTGGACGGCATCCGGATCGCCGCCTGCCTGCACGTCACGACCGAGACCGCGAACCTGATGGAGACCCTCGCCGCCGGCGGCGCCGAGGTGCTGCTCGCCGCCTCGAACCCGCTGTCGACCCAGGACGACGTCGCGGCCGCGCTCACCGAGCAGAGCGGTGTGGAGACGTTCGCGATCAAGGGCGAGGACAACGACACGTACTACAAGCACCTCAACGCCGTGCTGGATCTGCGCCCGCAGGTCACGATGGACGACGGCGCCGACCTGGTCAACGTCCTGCACACGCAGCGGGCCGACCAGCTCACCGACGTGCTCGGGGGGACCGAAGAGACGACGACCGGCGTGATCCGCCTCCGCGCGATGGCTGCCGACGGCGCCCTCGCGTACCCGATCGTGAGCGTGAACGACGCCGACACGAAGCACCTGTTCGACAACCGGTTCGGCACCGGCCAGTCCACGATGGATGCCGTGATGCGCGCCACCAACCGGCTGATCGCCGGACGCTCCGTCGTCGTGTGCGGGTACGGGATGTGTGGGCGTGGGGTGGCCTCGCGTGCGCGGGGGCTCGGGGCTCACGTGATCGTCACCGAGGTCGACCCGACCGCCGCGATCGAGGCCGTGATGGAGGGCTACACCGTGATGCCGCTGCGTGATGCCGCGCGGATCGGGGACCTGTTCATCACGGTGACCGGAGACACGACCGTGATCGGCCGCGAGCACCTGGAACTGATGAAGGACGGCGCGCTGCTGGCGAACTCCGGACACTTCGACGTCGAGATCGACAAGGGGGCGCTGCGAGATCTCGCAGCGGGAGGGGTACGGCGGATCCGTGAGTTCGTGGACGAGTACACGCTCGCCGACGGCCGCCGCCTCAACCTCCTGGGGGAGGGACGGCTCGTGAACCTCGCCGCCGCCGAGGGTCATCCCGCCGCCGTGATGGACATGTCGTTCGCGAACCAGGCCCTGTCGGTCGAGTGGATGGTGAAGAACCACGCCACGCTCGAGAAGCGCGTCTACCCCGTGCCTGAGGACATCGACCGCGACGTCGCGCGGCTCAAGCTCCGGGCGATGGGCGTGGCGATCGACGAGTTGACGGCCGAGCAGGACGCGTACCTGCACTCCTGGCAGCAGGGGACGTGATCCGGTGGGAGCGTTCGAGGCCTTCGACGAGGCCGGTAGGACGCTCGCGGAGCGCGGGCTCGTCCGGGCGAGCGAGGGGAACCTCTCGACGTTCGACGGGACACGGCTGACGATCACCCGCACGGGATGTCGGCTGGGCGAGCTCACGCCGGTCGACGTCCTCGAGGGGACGCTCGAGGTTCCGCCGGACTCCTCGTCGTCGGACCTCGCGATCCACTTGGCGACCTACCGTGAGCGAGGCGCGGGGGCGATCGCGCACGCGCACCCACCGGGGACGGTGCCCGAGGGGTGGGTCGAGGGGGAGACTCACGGGGCCTACGCGTTCGCTGCGTCGCTCGGGGCGGCGGTCGAGGAGCTCCTGCGGACCCATGGGGGAGGCGCGTGACGCGACCGATCGTGCCGGTCGAATGGAAGGGTGACGCCGTCGCGATCTTGGATCAGCGTGCGTTGCCGCACCGAGAGATCGTGCTCGAGTGCCGAACCGTCGACGACGTCGCCGGTGCGATCCGGACCCTCGCGGTCCGGGGAGCCCCGATCATCGGGGTCGCCGCTGCCTACGCGATGGCGCTCGTGGCCGCGACGTCGACGGCCCGCGGCGTCCGTGACCTCCTGCGCGAGCTCGACGAGGCGGCGGCGCAACTGGTGGCGACCCGTCCGACGGCGGTGAACCTGGCCTGGGCCGTCGAGCGGATGCGTCGGGTGGCCGACGCCGAGTGTTGCCGCGTGGGCTCGAGCCGCACTCGCGTCCATGAGGCGATGGTCGCCGAGGCCGTCGCGATCGAACGCGAGGACCGGGACGCCTGCGATGCGATGGGTGCCCACGGGGTCGCGCTCGTGCCCGACGGAGCGAACGTGCTCACGCACTGCAACACCGGGATGCTGTGCGCCGCAGGGATCGGCACGGCGCTCGGCGTGGTCTGGACGGCACACCGAGCGGGCAAGAACGTCCACGTGTGGGTGGACGAGACCCGGCCGCTGTGGCAGGGCGCGCGACTGACGGCGTGGGAACTGGGACGGATGGGCGTGCCACGGACCCTGATCGCGGACGGCGCGGCGGCGTCGCTGATGGCCGCCGGTCGGGTCGACCTGGTGATCACCGGGGCCGACCGGATCGCGGCCGACGGCTCGGCCGCGAACAAGATCGGTACCTACGGGCTCGCGGTGCTCGCGCGCCACCACGGGCTGCCGTTCGTGATCGCGGCGCCCACATCGACGATCGACCTCACGACACCGACCGGCGCCGACATCCGGATCGAGGAACGCGATCCTGCCGAGGTCACGACCCCGTTCGGAGCACCCGTCGCCGAGGCGAGCACCCCCGTGGCGAACCCGGCGTTCGACGTGACCCCTCCGTCGTTGATCACCGCGATCGTGACGGAGCGCGGGGTGATCTCGCCTCCCACCGAGGGGGGTCTTCGCGCACAGCTCGACGCGTCAGGATCCGGCCCGCTGGCGTAGTCTTCGCCCGATGGACGAACGCGTCTCCTTCCGGGCCGCCTACGAACGGTTCCCCACCAGCATCAAGGGTGCCTTCGTGCTGCGGGGCGGCGACGGGATGCCCCACCAGGTGCGGATCGAGGCCGCTCGCGCCTCGGAGCTGGGTGGTCGATCGATCGCCGAGATCCCGATCGAGCCCGCGATCGTCGAGATCGCCCCGACGATGGATACCTTCGTGCCGTTCGAGCTGTCGACGATGGAGCTCGGCGCGGGCTGGTATCAGCTCGGATGCGAGGTCGTCGTCGACGGTGATCCCGGCGTCGTCCAGCCGGGTGAGCGGTTCCTGGTCGGTTGGCCGCGCTCGGCCGTCCGGCGGGGCACCGTCAGGGTCGGGACCGCGGGCATCGATGCCGTCGAGTGCGCGGGCGACCGTATCCGGATCGCATACGAGGCAGCGAAGCCGCCGCACGTGAAACTCACGGTGGACGGGGCGAGTCACCCCGTGCTCGGGATCGAGCACGACGAACTCGCCGCGTCCGGCCGGATCGTCGCCTACCCGGTGCTGCGTCAACAGCACGTGCTGGTGATCGACCTTCGCGACGTCGGCCCGATCGAGGTCCCCCTCCCGTAGCCGTGTCGGCGGCGACCGCTAGGGTCGCCGGATGCTGGCGCGCGCGCTCGACGTCGTGTTCCCGCGGCGTTGCGCGGGGTGTGGGGACGGACCCTGGCCCTTCTGCGTGCGTTGCGTCGCCGGACTCGATCCGCTGGAGCCGCCGTGGTGCGACCGGTGCGGCGCACCCTCCCTGCTGCCGGTGCCACGGTGCCGTGACTGTCCGCCGCCGTCGATCACGCGCGTGCGCGCGCCGTTCCGGTACGAGGGCCCGGCACGCGAGGCGATCCACCGGCTGAAGTTCACCGGCTGGCGCGACGTCGCGGCGGCGCTGGCGGCGGCGATCGCCGCCTGCGATGGCCAGGCGCCGGCCGACGTGATCACGTGGGTGCCCTTGTCCCGCCGGCGCCTGGCCGAGCGGGGCTTCGACCAGGCACGCGCGCTGGCCGTGGCGCTCGCGCACGAGACCCGGACGCCGGTCGTGCGCCTGCTGCGTCGGACGGTGTCGACGGGACCGCAAGCCCGTCGTCGAGGCGAAGACCGTCGCCGGGCCATGCGAGGGGCGTTCGTCGGTTCGCGAGGCGTGCCGCCGCGCGTGCTGCTGGTCGACGACGTGCTCACGACGGGGGCCACGGCCGCCGCGTGCGCCGAGGCCTTGCGTGAGGCGGGGGCACGGGAGGTCCACGTGGCGGTGGCGGCACGCGCGGTTCGAGCGTTGCCCTCCGTGGGGCGTGGCGCCTATCCTCGGGTGGGCCCTCGTCCGGGTCTGTGGTTGCCCGGGGATGTTCCCCGGTAGTCGATGCCAGCCGCGGGCGAAACGACCCACGTAAGGCGACCGTTGGTCGCCGAGCATGGCGCGGTTTAGATGTAAGTCCTGCCGCGCAGCGGTTCAGGCCGGTGCGCGAGAGGGCGGGAGTTCGGTCGCCACGGACGTCCAGGCGACCGGGCGAAGGCTCCGGCAGGCGGGTGTGGGGGCAAAGACCAGGTCAGCCGGCGGGGGCCCACCCTGGATGACGGCAGCAGGCCGGACGGCGATAGGAAGGGAACCCCGACCGACATGGACATGACCTTCACGGGTCGCGACCTCGAGATCACCGATGAGATGCGTGAGACCGCCACGCGCAAGCTGGCGTCCCTCGGGCGGCTCGAGCCCCGGGCCGTGGCGCTCGACCTCGAGCTGATCGGCGAGCACCACCCGAAGCTCGACGGCACGAAGCGCGTGGAGGCCGCGCTGCGCATCCCCCGCAAGACGTTCCGGGCACATGCCGAGGCGCCCGACGTGCCCACCGCGCTCGACCGGGTGCGCGACAAGCTCGAGCGTCAGGTCCGCGACCACCACGGCAAGAGACGGCATGTCAAGAAGCCCCGTGGCATAGAATCCGCGCGGAGCGCCCCCGCCGTCGAGGCGCCGGACGAAGACTGACGCGATCAGATCGCGGGAGGAGCGGGACGTGACGAAGGACGTCGAACCCGGCGAGAAGCTCCGCGTGATGGTCGTCGACGACCACGCGCTGTTCAGGCGTGGGCTCGAGATGGTGCTCGCCGACGAGCCCGATATCGAGATCGTCGGCGAGGCTTCCGACGGCCAAGAGGCGATCGAGCGCGCCCAGGAGGTCATGCCGGACATCGTCCTGATGGACGTGCGGATGCCGAAACGCTCGGGGATCGAAGCGACGGCGCAGATCCGAGACCTCCTGCCGCACGTCAAGATCCTGATGCTGACGATCAGCGACGAGGAGGCAGACCTCTACGACGCGATCAAGGCGGGCGCATCCGGCTACCTGCTGAAGGAGATCCCGATCGAGGAGGTCGCCGACGCGATCCGCAGCGTCTGGGCGGGACAGTCCCGGATCTCGCCGTCGATGGCCTCGAAGCTGCTGAACGAGTTCGCCGCGATCTCGAAGACCGCCGACGAGAGCCCGAAGGTGCCGACGCCACGCCTGACCGATCGCGAGATGGAGGTGCTGCGCCTCGTGGCGCAAGGGCTGAACAACCGCGACATCGCGAAGCAGCTCTTCATCTCGGAGAACACGGTCAAGAACCACATCCGCAACATCTTGGAGAAGCTCCATCTGCACTCGCGCATGGAGGCGGTCGTGTACGCCGTGCGCGAGAAGATGATCGAGATCACCTGATGTCCGATGTCCTGCTGAACGCCGCCCGAGCCACGCTCGACGATGCCCTCACCGAACTCCGGACGGCCGTCGACGGCCTCACACCGGAGCAGCTGAACCGTCGCTTGGCCGGAGACGGTTCGAACCCGTTGGCGGTGATCGCGACCCACGCGCTCGAGAGCACCCGCTCGTGGTTGAGCCTGGCGACGGCTGCGACGCTTCCACCACGAGACCGCCCGGCGGAGTTCCGTGCCGTCGCGGATGCCGGTTTCCAAGGGTGGGTGGACGCACGGATGGCCATGTGTCGTGCGCTGCTCTCGGACGTCGAGACGATCGATCCCGCCAGGCAAGGAACCGCCCCGTGGCGCACCACGCACGCGGATGAACCGGTGACCGCGGCCTGGGCGTTGCTGCATGCGGTCGGGCACCTCGAGGAGCACGTCGGCCATGCCCACGTGATGCGCGATCTGCTCCAGATCGAGGCCCGGGGCGCGATCACCCCTCCGTCGTGACCGCGGCCGCGACGCGTTCCGTCTCCCAGGTCATCGTTGCCTGCCTGGAGAACGAAGGCGTCGAGGTCGTCTTCGGGCTGCCGGGTGAAGAGATCCTCGACGTCGTCGACGCGATCGCCTCATCCTCGATCCGGTTCGTCACCACGCGCGACGAACGAGGGGCTGCCTTCATGGCCGATACGTACGGGGCCCTCACCGGGCGGGCAGGCGTGTGCCTGGCGACGCTCGGACCGGGCGCGATCAACCTGATGCTGGGGATCGCGAACGCGCAGCTCGACTCGCATCCGCTCGTCGCGATCGTTGCCCAAGCGGGGCTCGACCGGTTGTACAAGGAGAGCCATCAAGTCGTGGACCTCGTGTCGCTCTACCGACCGGTGACGAAGTGGGGTGACATGGTGACGCTGCGTGACGCCGCGCCCGAGATGGTTCGTAAGGCGTTCAAGCAGGCACAGACCGAGCGACCCGGCGCCTCGTTCCTCGTGCTCCCCGAAGACGTGGCGCAGCAGGTGACCGACGCGGTCCCGTTGCGCGTGAACGTGCCGCGTGACCCGTCGCCGGCCGCTCAGCAGGTCCATCGAGCCGCGGAGGTCCTCGCTCGGGCTCGTCATCCGGTGGTGCTGGCGGGCGCCGGGGTCGCCCGGGACCATGCCATGGACGCGCTCGTGCGCTTCAGCGAGCGGTTGAACGTCCCCGTCGCGACGACGTTCCTCGGCAAGGGCGCCTTCCCCGACGATCACCCGAACGCCCTGGGGACGATCGGCTTCATGGTCAAGGACTACGCGAACTTCGGGTTGGACGACGCCGACGTCGTGGTGGCCGTCGGGTACGACCTCGTCGAGTATGCGCCTCAGCGGTGGAACCCTCACGCGGACACGTCGATCGTCCACGTTCACCGGACGGTGGCCGAAGTCGATGCGCACTACGGTCTCGAGGTCGGGCTGCAGGGCTCGATCGGGGGTTCCCTCGACGCGATCGCGACGGCGACCTCGGTCGACCATCCCCGGACCGAGGTCCCCCCGGTACGTGATCTCGTGCGTCGGGAGCTCGAACACGGGGCCGCGGATGACGCGTTCCCGTTGGCCCCGGCCAGGATCGTCGCCGACACCAGAGAGGCGATGGGGCGATCCGATGTCGTGCTCTGCGACACGGGCGCCGCGAAGATGTGGATGGCTCGCCTGTACCCCACGTACCAGCCGCTCACCTGCCTGATCTCGAACGGGCTCGCAACGATGGCCTTCGCTCTGCCCGGCGCGATCGCGGCGAAGCTCGTTCACCCGGATCGGAAGGTGCTCGCCGTCATGGGTGACGGCGCGTTCGGGATGAGCCTCAGCGAGCTCGAGACGGCGGTTCGTGAACGGACCCCGATCGTCGTCCTCGTATGGATCGATGGTGCCTACGGGCTGATCGGATGGAAGCAGGACCTCCACTTCGGCCGGCGCTCTGGCGTGTCCTTCACCAACCCCGACCTCGTCACCCTCGCCCGATCGTTCGGCGCGAAGGGCTACGCGATCGAGGCCGCCGGCGACCTCCTCCCGACCCTGCGGACGGCGCTCGCCGACGACGCGGTAAGCGTGATCGCGTGTCCGGTCGACTACACGGAGAACGCCCGGCTCGTGGAGCGTCTCGGTTCCCTGGAGGGGCCTCTGTGAGCGTGCGGGTGACGACGAGCCCGGCGGAGCTGACCGTGGCACACCTGGACGGGTTCTTCGAAGGGTGGCCGACGACACCTTCCCCTGACCGCGTCCTCGCGGCCCTGCGCGGGGCCGATGCCGTGACCCTCGCGTGGGACGGTGACCGCCTCGTCGGGTTCGCGACGGCGATCACGGACGGAGCGTTGTCCGTGGCGATCCCTCTCGTGGAGGTGGTCGCCGACCGCCGGCGCGAGGGGATCGGCTCCCGGCTGGTCACGGGTCTGGTGGAGCGGTTCGACGATCGGTACGGGATCGACCTGTGCTGCGACGACGATGTCGTGCCGTTCTACAAGGGTCTCGGCTTCGGCCGGGTCAACGGGATGGTGATGCGTCGGCCGGAGGTCCTGCCGTGACCGACGTGCTGCTCGACCGTGCCGGGGTCGTCCGGCGCAACACCCGGTTGCTGATGCTGGGGCTGGCGGCGATGCAGGTGACCTTCCCGGTGTTGCTGGTGGTCGCCGGACCCGCGGCGAAGGAGATGACCGGCCGGACCGGGGCGGTCGGCGTGCTGTCGGCCGTGTACTTCGTCGCCGTCGGCGTCGGTGCCGTCGCATTCGGTCGGTGGATGGACCGGGTGGGACGACGGCCGGGGCTGATGGTGGCAGCGGTCCTCGGGGCGGTCGGCGGCATCGGATCTGCCGCCGCGATCGCGCTGGGTTCCTTCTGGCTGCTCCTCCTGGCCGCGGTCCCGTTCGGTGCGGCGAGCGGAGGGGCGAACCTCACGCGCGGCGCGGTCGCCGATATGCATGAACCCGACCGCCGCGGTCGAGCGGTCGGGCTCCTCCTCGCCGTCGGGACGATCGGTGCGGTGGGCAGCCCGTTGCTCGTGGCGGGGATCCAGCGCGTGGTCGAGGACGGTGGTCGGTGGGACCCGATGGTCGTGCCCTGGGTGATCGTGCCGATGGCCACGGCCGTCGCGTTCGTCGCCTATCTGGTCGTGCGTCCGGACCCTCGGGAACTCGCGATCGAGACGGAAGACGGGGACGCTGCCCCGGCACGCTCAGGCCGGGTGGTGCGGCGGAACCCTGCGGTCCGTCTCGCGATCTTCGCCGCCGCCGTGGGCCAGGTGGCGATGGTGGGTGTGATGACCGTGACGCCGACGGTGCTGCATGACCACGGCCATGGCTCGGGGGCGATCTCCCTGATCATCAGTGCCCACATCACGGGGATGTTCGCGTTCGGGCCGTTCATCGGGGCTGTCATGGACCGCTTCGGGCGCCACGTCGCCCTGATCGCGGGCTTCCTGCTGAGCGTCGCCGGTGCGCTCGTGGCCGCCACGGAGGCGTCGGCGACCGCCGTCGGCGCCGGTCTCCTGCTGATCGGGCTGGGATGGTCGGCGACCTACCTCGGGTCGACCGCCGTGATCAGCGATGCCACCGAGCCGACCGAACGCGGTGCGGCGCTGGGCGTCATGGATCTGGTCGTGAGCGCGATGTCGGCGGTGGCCGGGCTGGCCGGCGGGATCGTGCTCGACCTCGCCGGCTACCGGACGCTCGGTATCGCCATGGCCATGGCCGTGACGGTCGCGCTCGTCCCCGTGGTGCGCGCGGGCTGGCGGGTCGTGCGCGCCGGCGGGCCCTCCTGAGTCCGAGGGGCCGTACCATAAGGGACTGAATCCCGATCGAGCGAAGGATCCAGCGTGCCGGTACTCGACAAGATCAGCAACCTCGGCGAGGGGCGGAAGCTCAAGAACCTCCAGGAGCTTGCCCGCCTCGTGAACACGTGGGAGCCCGAGACCGAGGAGCTCACCGACGACGGGCTCCGCGCGAAGACCGCCGAGCTGAAGCAGCGCGTCGCGAACGGCGAATCCGAGGACGATCTGCTCCCGGAGGCCTTCGCGGTCGTCCGGGAAGGGGCACGGCGCACGATCGGTCAGCGTCACTACGACGTTCAGGTGATGGGGGGAGCGGCGCTGCACCAGGGCAATATCGCCGAGATGAAGACCGGCGAGGGCAAGACCCTCGTCTCCACGCTCCCCGGCTACCTGAACGCGCTGTCCGGCGAGGGCGTCCACATCGTCACCGTGAACGACTACCTGGCCAAGCGCGATTCCGAGTGGATGGGGGGCATCTACCGCTTCCTCGGACTCAACGTCGGCCTGATCCAGTCCGCGATGAGCCCCGCCCAGCGCCGCCCGGCGTACGCGGCCGACGTGACGTACGGCACGAACAACGAGTTCGGGTTCGACTACCTGCGCGACAACATGGCGATGCGCCTCGACGCGTGCGTCCAGCACGGGCACCACTTCGCGATCGTCGACGAGGTCGACTCGATCCTGATCGACGAGGCACGGACCCCGCTGATCATCAGCGGCATGGTGTCCGACAGCGCGAAGTGGTACCAGACGTTCGCCCGCGTCGCGCCGCGCCTGGTCCGTGACGAGGACTACGAGGTCGAGGAGTCGAAGTACCAGGTCGCGGTCACCGAGGGCGGCGTCACGAAGGTCGAGGGGCTGCTCGGCATCGACAACCTCTACGACAACGTGAACACGATGCTCGTGCACCACCTCCACAACGCGCTGCGTGCCAAGGAGCTCTACAAGCGCGACGTCCAGTACGTGGTGGCCGACGGTGAGGTGAAGATCGTCGACGAGTTCACGGGCCGCGTGCTCGAGGGGCGTCGCTACTCCGAGGGCCTCCATCAGGCGATCGAGGCGAAGGAGGGCGTCCGGATCAAGGAAGAGAACCAGACGCTCGCCACGATCACGATCCAGAACTACTTCAAGATGTACGACAAGCTCTCCGGGATGACGGGGACGGCGAAGACCCAGCTCACCGAGTTCGAAGAGACGTACAAGATCAGCGTCGTCGAGATCCCCACGAACCGCCCCATGGTGCGGGCGGACAACCAGGACCTGATCTACAAGACCGAGGACGCGAAGTGGAACGCCGTGGCCGACGACATCGTCGAGCGGCAGGCGGCCGGTCAGCCGATCCTGGTCGGCACGGTCTCGATCGAGAAGAGCGAGCGGCTCTCGGGGGTCCTGACCCGCCGGGGGATCCAGCACTCGGTCCTGAACGCGAAGAACCACGAGAAGGAGGCCATGATCGTCGCCCAGGCCGGTCGCAAGGGCGCGGTCACGGTCGCGACGAACATGGCCGGTCGCGGCGTCGACATCCTGCTCGGGGGGAACCCCGAGTTCGCCGCGCGGCAGGAGATGGCGGCCGACGGCTTCGACAACGACCGGTACCTGCTCTTCGAGTTGGACGACGAGGAGCGCGCCGCCTACGAGGCGGCCTACGGGCCGGTCTACGCGAAGCACAAGGCGCGCACCGACGCCGAGCACGTCGAGGTGATCGACGCGGGCGGGCTCTACGTCCTCGGGACCGAGCGCCACGAGTCGCGACGGATCGACAACCAGTTGCGCGGTCGCTCCGGACGCCAGGGCGATCCGGGGGAGTCCCTCTTCTACCTGTCGCTCGAAGACGACCTCATGCGGATGTTCGCGAGCGACCGGGTGGCCTCGATCATGGAGCGGTTCAACTGGCCCGAGGACGAGCCGATCGAGCACAAGATGGTCTCTCGGGCCGTGGAGAACGCCCAGAGACAGATCGAGGAGCTGAACTACGAACGCCGGAAGAACGTCCTCAAGTACGACGAGGTGATGAACGGCCAGCGCACCGTGATCTACGAGGAGCGCCGGAAGATCCTCGAGGGTCAAGACCTGAAGGACCAGGGGCAGGACTTCGTCGCCCAGGTCGTCGCGACGTCGTCGAGACGTGGTGCCCCGCCGACGTGTACCCGGAGGAGTGGGACCGCGACGGCCTGATCACGGCGCTCGCCGAGTACTTCCCGGTGGCGAGCCGAGCGAGCGACGTCGAGGGCGTGGCCGACGTCGAGGGCGTGGCCGACGTCGAGGAGCTCCGCCAGCGCTTCGTCGACGAGGCGATGGAGGCCTACGAGCAGAAGGAGGCGTCCGTCGGCACCGAGGTGATGCGTGAGCTCGAGCGGGTGGTGTTGCTCAACATCACCGACACCAAGTGGCGTGAGCACCTCTACGAGATGGACTACCTCCAGGAAGGGATCCATCTTCGCGCCTACGCGCAGAAGGACCCCATCACGGAGTACCGGCGCGAGGCCTTCGAGATGTTCGAAGCGCTCACGCAGTCGATCCAGGACGACTTCGTGAAGTACATCTATCGCGTCGAGCTCGTGAAGCGCGACGAGCAGCAGCCGCCCCCGCAGGTGCGTGGCGTCCAGGAGAACAGCGAGGCGGTCGCCGCGGGCGCCGGGGGTGCGGGGACCGAGGCGGCCTCGAGCTCGCAGCTCGGTACGCGGTCGGGCGGGAACCCGCAGCAGGCCGTCAGCGACAAGGTGCCCCGCAACGCCCCGTGCCCGTGCGGCAGCGGCAAGAAGTACAAGAAGTGCCACGGCGCCGCGGCCTGACCGGCTCCGCTCAGAGTTCCCGCACCATCAGGACGGCCGGGTTCTCGGGGCCCCAGATGTCGAGTTCCTGGATCGGCTGCGAACCCCATCGCGCGGTAGAAGGCTCGCGTCTCCGCGTACGGCGCGTAGGGATCGCGCTCGGACAGGGTCTTCACGCAGAGATCTCGGACGCCGTCGGCCACGAGGTGACCGATCAGGATCTCGATCAGGTGCCGTCCGGCGCCCGAGCGACGCGCCTCGGCCCGGGTCGCCATCCACGTGATCTCCGCCGTGGCGCCGTCACGCGTCCACGTGAGGAAGGCGACGACCCCCTCGCCGTCGAGCGCGACCAGACCGTCCTGTGCGCGGATCGCGGCGGCGCACTCGCGGATCCCGTCGGGGTCGCCGAACCACTCGGGGAGCCCGGCCACGATCGCGTCGCACGCGGGGGCATCGGCTGCCTCGAGACGGCGGACGGCGATCACGGGCAGATGCTAGCGACCGGTACACTCGGTCCCGATGAGCGACCAGACCGATCGACTGAAGACCCTCGCCGAGCGGGTCCATGCCGCCAGGGGGTTCCTTTGACGTCGAGGGCAAGCGATCGCAGGTCGAGGAGCTCCAGCAGCACGCCGCCGATCCGAACCTCTGGGACGACCAGGCGCGCGCCCAGCAGGTCACCTCGAAGCTCGCGCGGCTGAACGCTGAGCTCGACCGGTTCGAGGCGCTCCAACGCAAGCTCGACGACGCCCAGGCGATCGACGAACTCCTGGAGGAGGCCGACGACCCGGAGCTCGCGAAGGAACTCGTGGGGTCGGTCGGTGCACTCGAGCGGGACCTGGAGAAGGTGGAGCTGGCGGCCCTGCTGTCGGGTCCGTACGACTCGCACGACGCGATCGCCACGCTCCAAGCCGGCGCCGGCGGCACCGAATCGATGGACTGGGCCGACATGCTCCTGCGGATGTTCACCCGCTGGGCCGAGCAGGAGGGTTTGAAGGTCGAGGTCGACGAGGTCCATTGGGGTGAGGAAGCGGGCATCAAGTCGGCGACGTTCACGGTCCACGGCACGAACGCCTACGGCCTGCTCTCAGCGGAACGCGGCGTCCATCGTCTGGTGCGGATCAGCCCGTTCGACGCGAACAAACGGCGCCAGACCTCGTTCGCGGCACTCGACGTGATCCCCGCCCTCGACGAGGCCGAGGCGGACGAGGTCGAGGTCGACGAGCAGGATCTCCGGATCGACGTGTACCGCTCGAGCGGCCCCGGCGGCCAGGGGGTGAACACGACGGACTCCGCCGTGCGGATCACCCACCTGCCGAGCGGCATCGTCGTGGCCTGTCAGAACGAGCGCTCGCAGCTGCAGAACAAGGCGACCGCGATGGGGATCCTCAAGGCCCGTCTCGCCGAGCTGGACCGGCAGAAGCGCGAGCAGCAGATGGACGAGATCCGGGGCGAGCGCAAGGCCGTGGATTTCGGCTCGCAGATCCGCTCCTACGTGCTGGCTCCCTATCAGATGGTGAAGGACCACCGGACCGAGGTCGAGGTGGGCGACCCCACCCGGGTCCTCGACGGCGACCTGAGCCGCTTCATCGAAGCGGAGCTTCGTCGCCGGGCGTCCGTGTAGCCGCGCCGGTCACGAACGCGACGAGCCAGGCGACCGCCAGGATGCCCCACGCGACCACCGAGAGCAGGAGCCCCCGAACGACCCACGGGTCCTCGTAGCGCAGGACGACCTCATGGCCCCCGGTCGGGACCGCGACCGCCGTGAGGAACCCGTCGGCGACCATGACCGGCGCGGGATCTCCGTCGATCGTGGCGCGCCACCCCGGGTCGAAGGTGGTCCGGACCAGCAGCACCCCCTGGCGGACCGCGCCGACGTCGACGCGGATCTCCGACAGCGACGGGGTGGTCCAACGAGCACCGCCGGGCGTCCCGGACGACAGGCGGACCCGTGGCGGCACCTCCAGGACGAGCGTCGACGACTCGTCGAACCCGCCGGCCGTCACGCGCGACAAGGCCGCCGCCGGCGAGCGGACGACCTCCCACGCACCACGGAGCTCGACGAACCGTCCCGCGTCGGCGACCTCGATGAGGTCGTAGCCGCGGTCGGTCGCCACGACCCGTCCGGGGACGGTCGGCGGTACCCCGTGCGGCACGATCAGGAAGCGGGCACCCGCCAGCCGGACGTCGGCGGGTCGTGGACGGGACAGGACCGCGGCGTTGTACATGACGGGGAGGGGGTTCGCGGCACGGATCCACGCCCAGTAGCGGGGCAGCTGCACCGGGTTGTAGCCGAGGGTCTCGCGGACGCCGAACAAGGTCCCACGCTCGTTCGCGAGCGCCGGCCAGTCCGCTGGGTCCTGCGCGAACAGGTAACCCTTCTCGTAGGCGGCGTCGGGAGGGACCCAGGTCAGGTACCGGTCCTCGCCGATCGCGTCCACGAAGGAGGGCGGCGCGAGGAACGCGTCGAGCTCGACGTCGGGGGCACGCAGCGGCTGGAACGCGAGTGGTGTTCCGCGCCGTCCCTCGAGCCCGAGGCGGACCTCGTCACCCGTCCACGCGCCGCCGACGGCGATCCCAACCGCGAGTTCGAGCACGAGGGTGCCGACGAGCGCCGGCCTCCACCGGGGGTCCTTCGCGGCGAGGAGGTAGACGACACAGGCCAGCGCCGCCCCGATCGCGAAGGCGAGCCAGTGCCCCGGGTGGGCCCCGAGGACGAGCGGCAGGATCAGCCACGCCCCGATGCCCGCGCCGAGCCACGGGACGAGCCCACGAGCCGGTAGGGGGTCGTCGCGGAGGCCCTGGATCCCGACCGACGCCAGGATCGGGAGGGCCAGGACCGCCACGTACCGCAGGCGCCCGGGGTTGTGCAGCAGCACGTCGCCGTACGGCAACGCGCCGATCGCCTCGCGGATCAGGTCGGCGCCGAGCACGAGCGGGAGCAGGAGCACCCAGGTCACGCCGAGGACACCGGCGAACGCCACGGCGAGCCGCCGGCGTTCCCGAGCACGCGCCGCGAGGGGGACCGCCAGGAGCGTGACCGCGCCCGCCGCCGCCCCCGGCACAGCCGAGAACGCGAGGGGCCATCCCGCCCAGACGCCTCCCGGCATGATCGGGGGCTCTTCCTCGACCCCCGGGATCCCTCGGCCGAGACGGTCGTAGCCCTGGCCCAGCGAGGATCGTTCGATGAACTCGATCCGGGGCACGAGGACCGCGAGCGACAGCAGCGGCAGGGCGAGGATGAACACGGCCGCGCGTCCCCAGGCCGCCCCGCCTCGCCCCCACGCGTACGCGGCCAGGTACGCGATCGCCAGGACGGTTCCGACGACGAGGCCGTGCGACAGGTGGGCGCTCGCGAGCTGCGACCACGCGAACGCGGCGAGGGCGAGCCAGCCGAGGCGTCCGCGCCAGCGGACGGCTCGGCGGAAGCCGGCCGCCCCCAGGAGCAGGACCGCGGACCACGCCATCGCGCCGGCGAACGGCATCGCGATCGCGATCTCGCTGCCGGCCATCATGCCGGCCAGCGCGAGACCGCCGATCGTCGACGCGACGTGACCCAGACCGTCGACGCGAAGGAACGCGTACGTGGCGAGCCCGGCGAGCAGGGGGTTCAGCACGACGATCGCCCTGATCGCGACCGACGGAGACAGGACCGAGAACAGCAGCATCGGCGGCGCGTAGAGCCACCCGCTCTGCGGATCGGCCGCGAACCGGTACCCCATCATCTCGTAGGGGTTCCACACGGGGATCGTGCCGTCGGCGATCGCGCGGCCCAGGAACGTCCACCGCGGCAGCCAGAAGGACATGAGGTCCGGGTGCTCGTTCGTGAGGTTCGCGTCGAACACGATGCCGCGCAGGGCGAATACGACCAGTCCTGCGACCACCAACGGCCCCGCCACGGCGGTGGCGATCCGGCGCCACGACATCGTCACAGCCTATCCGCGGTGCTTGCGCGGTTCTCGGTAGGGGCTCTGGTACGCTCGCGCAGGTTCCTTCCCCAACCTCTCCGAGCCTGCCGATGATCAGCCTCCAGCGTGTCTCCAAGGCCTATCCGAAGGGTGTCGTCGCGCTCGACGACGTCTCGATCGAGATCGAGAAGGGCGAGTTCGTGTTCCTCGTCGGCCCGTCGGGCTCGGGGAAGTCGACGAGCCTTCGGTTGCTGACCCGCGAGGAAGAGCCGACCGGCGGCGAGGTCTACGTCGCCGGCAAGAACCTCGCCAAGCTCACCTCATGGGGGGGCGTGCCGAAGCTGCGGCGCAACATCGGATCGGTGTTCCAGGACTTCAAGCTGCTCCAGGACAAGACCGTCTTCGAGAACGTGACCTTCGCCCTCGAGGTGATCGGCAAGCCGAAGCACGTGATCGACTCCCGGGTGCCGGAGATCCTCGAGTACGTCGGGCTGGGCGACAAGCTGAACAACTACCCCGACGAGCTGTCGGGCGGCGAGCAGCAACGCGTGTCGATCGCGCGCGCCTGCGTCAACCGGCCGCTCGTGCTGCTGGCCGACGAGCCCACCGGCAACCTGGACCCGAACACGAGCGTCGACATCATGCGGTTGCTCGACAAGGTGAACAAGATCGGGACGACCGTCGTGATGGCCACCCACGACCAGGCGATCGTCGACGCGATGCGCAAGCGGGTGATCGAGTTGGACAAGGGCAAGGTCGTCCGCGACCAGTCCCGGGGGGTCTACTCCTAGCGTGCCGCGCTTCGAGTACTACTTCCGCGAGACGGCCTCGGGCCTGCGGCGCAACGGCATCGTGGCGTTCGCGGCGATGTCCACCGCTTTCATCGCCCTGTTCCTGTTCGGGCTGGCCCTGCTGATCGGCCGGCAGCTGAGCCTTGTGATCGACGCCTACACGCGCAACGTCGAAGTCGCGATCTACCTGACCGACCCGGTGAAGGAGGACATCCGCGCGAACCTCGAGGCGACCCTGCTGGAGCTACCCGCCGTCGCCGAGGTCGAGTACGAGAACAAGGATCAGGCCTACGAACGCTTCAGGGAGCTCTATCGGAACCAGCCGACGATCGTCGAGAACACCGATCCCGACGCGATCCCGGCTTCGCTGCGCGTGAAGCTGACCGACACGTCCCAGTACGACCAGGTCGCTGCCGCGATGGGATGCGCCCCGAACGAGGAGACCGGACGGGTCGAGTGTGCGCAGCCTGGTGTCCGGGAGGTCCGCGACTACTCGGACCTGCTCGACCGGCTGAGCACGATCAACCGCGTGCTGTCGCGCGGGATCTTGTCGGTCGCGATCTTGATGCTCGCGTCGGCCGTCGCCCTCGTCGCGAACACGCTGCGGATGGGCATGTTCGCCCGGCGTCGCGAGATCGGCATCATGCGCCTCGTCGGGGCGACGAACTGGCGGATCCGCACGCCGTTCATGATCGAGGGGCTCGTCGAGTCGCTGATCGGAGCCGGGCTCGCGATCATGGCGCTGTTCCTGGTCAAGGTGGTGTTCGTCGACCAGCTGCGCGGGGAGATCGCCTTCCTCCCACTCGTGCGGAACTCCGACGTCATCGCGATCGCGCCGTGGATCGCGATCGTCGCCGTCGTGATCGCCCTGATCGCGGGACTGATCGGGATGCGCCGGTTCCTCGACGTCTAGGCTTGGCGCTCATGACGGGGCGTCAGCACGAGGGTGAGCGCACGGTTGCGTCGAACCGCAAGGCGCGGCACGACTACGACATCCTCGAGACCTACGAGTGCGGGATCGTGCTCACGGGCAGCGAGGTGAAGTCGCTGCGATCGGGTCGTGCGTCGCTCGCCGACGCGTACGCGAGGGTGGACCGTGGTGAGGTATGGCTCGAAGGGATGCACGTGCCGCCCTACGAGCAGGGCGACACCCGGCGTCACGAGGCGGTCCGGCCGCGCAAGCTGCTGCTCCATCGCGCGCAGATCCAGGAACTCGGAGCGGAGACCGCCGAGAAGGGGCTCGCCCTCGTACCGCTCCGCGTCTACTTCACCCACGGGATGTGCAAGGTCGAGCTCGCGCTCGCACGCGGCCGACGCCGTCACGAGAAGCGCCAGGCGATCGCGAAGCGGGAGGCGCAGCGGGAGATGGAGCAGGCCGCGGGGCGCAGGCGGTAGGACGCCGGCCCGGGGGGGCTTCGCCCACGTCAGCGGGTGCCCGTATACTCGGGAGAGAACTGCATAGGGGGTGTACTGGTTTCGACTCGGACGTTCACCGTCTGGGAGAAGCGGGCCGTGATCCCGGATGTCACGTTAAACGCCGGACCAACACAAGCGCCAACGACGAGTTCGCGCTCGCTGCCTAACCGAGGTTAGGCGGCTGCCCGCCCCGTGGGCCTGCGGTCGGGGGTCGGGTATCACCTGAGCAGGCTTACCTCGCCGGTTCGGCTCGGAGGCCGGCGGGGGACATCGCATCCGAGCTGGTCCCGGGGCCCTCTGCCGATGGATGGCCCGGGGATGAGATCTGTGCATCGGCTGCGCCCGGAGAAGTCCCAGTCGGTCGCCCGAGCACGCGAGTTCGAATCTCGCCACCTCCACGAAGCTCGCGGGTCGTGAGACGTCAGTCTCCGCTCGCAGGGTCGTCGCCGTACGTGGCGAGTATCTCCTTCGCCCACGCCACGGCGTCACTGACCCGTATCCCCGGTGGCTGGGGTCGCGTCCAGAGTTCGAGGTTCTCCCTCCGATTGTCGCTTCGGACGCCGTTGCGATGGTGGACGTTCTCGTCGTACCGGAGCCTGCGCCCGAGCATCGCCTCCATCACGAGGATGTGCTCGAACACGTAGCCCTTGGTCCCGCCTCGGGGATGGTCGGGGACGTGGATCATCACGTATCCGGCGTGGTGCCTGGTACGCCCCCCGCGCCAGTTGAAGTTCGCTTCACCCAACTGACCGTGTTCGAGCCAGCACGCTCGGCATCGCTGCGACTTCCTCTGTTTCGGGTTCCCGCACGCGCAGCGGTCGCGGGACCGACAGGCGGGGCAGTCGCGGTGACCGCTGGACGGGCGGAACGACCGTCCGCAGGTTCGGCAGGTCGTCATCCGGTCGAGCGTGCGTCGGTGGGGTCGTGACGTCCGTGACGCGCATCACATCCGCGAGCCGGAAGACCCGTGGCGGAGGGGGACCTTCGGCCGTGTTCCGGGCCGGTTCTCGATGCGAGGCTCCGAGCGACGCCGGAGGAGGCGATCGGATGGAGTGCCCGGTGTGCGGCTGCCGCGTCGACGTGAGCGATCGCGACGACGTCGTCCTCGTGACCTGTGCGTGCTGCGACGCCAGCTGGCTCGCCTTCCACGACGAGCTGGAGCGCATCCTCGTCGGCCCCGAGGACTGAGGTCCCCCGGGTCGGTGAGCTTCGCGCGGGCGCGCGCCCGGATCGCGAGCGACGGGAGCGGCCGCTCCGCACCCGTTCGATCGCCCCCGGCGTCGTCGTCTGCCTCCGGGTACACGAGGCCGGGCCGCCGATAGGATGCCGACGACCGATCGAGGAGGAGAGCTTCGATGCCCAGGACCGTGCTGACCCGTCTCGTCGTCGTGGCGTCGCTCGCTCTCGGCCTCGCTGCGTGCGGGGGCGACGACGGCGGTTCCGCTCAGGACCAGCCGACCGACGGCGCGTCCACTCCGGCCGACGCCGGCCCGGTGCCGGCCGAGGAGTACCTCGAGGGCCTGTGCATCGCCGTCGGCGACTACCAGGACGACGTCACGACGCTCAGCGACGACCTGCAGACGCAGCTCGACTCGGTGGAGTCGACGGACGACGTGAAGGACCTGCTCGTCTCCTTCCTGGACGAGGCCGTCGTGTCGACGCAGGGGCTCGCTGAGGAGGTCAGGGCGCTCGGCGTCCCCGACGTCGACCGCGGAGAGGAGATCGCGACGACGTTCGTGAACGCGTTCGAACAGGTGGAGGACCTCTTCGCGACGTCGAAAGCCGAGGTGGAAGCGATGTCGACCGATGACCCCCTGGCGCTCGCCGAGGGGTTCGAGGAGGTCGCGACGAACCTCGAGACCGGCGGTGAGGAGATCGCATCCGTGTTCGACACGCTCCCCGAGAGCGACCTCGACGTGGACCCCGAGGACATCCCAGCCTGCGCGACGATCGCGTCCTGACGAACGACCCCTACCGGTGCGTGCCGGCGCTGGCCGCGTCCGGGACCATCAGGTCGTTCCGGAACCGGTCCGGTGCGAACGGCGCGATCAGCGGGTCGACGCGACCGGTGGCCAGCACCTCGGCCATCGTCTTGCCGAAGATCGGCGCGCCCTTGAACCCCCAGGTCCCCATCCCAGACATCAGGAAGAAGTTGCGGACCTCGCTCTCGCCGAGCAGCGGTGAGGAATCGGGCGTCATGTCGCACAGACCGGTCCACTGCCGCATCAGACGGGCCTTCGCCATGAACGGCAGAAGCTGGATCGTCCGCTTCGCGGTCTCCGCGGCGAAATCGAAGGTCGAGCGGGTCGAGTACGTGGTGTAGGGGAGCGTCTCGCCCCCGACGACCAGCTCTCCTCGGTCGGTCTGCTGCGTGTACACGTACAGGTCCATCGACGACACGAGCCCCCACAGCACGGGCCGGTACGCCTCCGTGACGAACGCCTGCAGCGCTTTCGTCTCGATCGGGAGTCGGATCCCTGCCATCTGCGCCAGGACCGTGGACCAGCCGGCGACCGCGCTCACGACCCGTCCGGCCGCGATCGGGCCCCGGTTCGTCCGGACACCGCGGCACACGCCGCCGTCCACGTCGACCCCGGTGACCTCCACGCCCTGATGGATCTCCACCCCGCGGCGGTCGGCGGCGCTGGCGTAGCCCCACACCACCGAGTCGTGACGGGCGAACGCGCCCGGTGGGTGGTAGGACGCGCCGATCACCGGCAGCTCGCCACCGGCGGTGAGGTCGACGTAGGGGCACACCTCGAGCACCTGGTCCGGCGTGAGCAGCTCCGTCTGCACCCCGTACTGGCGGTGGATCAGCACCTTCTCGCGCTCGACCTGCAGCGTGTCCTGCGAGTGGCAGAGGTCGAGGTTCCCCTGGGTCGAGAACAGGATGTTGAAGTCCAGCTCCTGGGAGAGCGTCCGGTACATGTCCAGGGCGGTCGCGTACAGGGGGACCGTCTCGGTCGTGTTGTACGTGGCGCGGACGACCTGGGTGTTGCGGCCGCTGCCGCCGCTGCCGATGTAGGAGCGCTCGAGCACCGCGACGTCGCGGATCCCGTGGTACTCGGCCAGGTGGAAGGCGAGCGCCAGGCCGTTGACCCCGCCGCCGACGATCACGACGTCGTAGCGCGGCTTGAGGTCGCGCTGCCGCAGGAACTCGCGCGTACGTAGCAGCCCGGTCACGACAGCACCTCCGCGGCGTCGGTCCGGATCCGTTCGTCGACGTGCGCGGCCAGATGCGCCGGGACCAGCACCCGGAGCCCGTCGGGCTCGGCGATCACCTTCGCGGGAACGTGGGTCAGCTCGCCCTGGGCCCAGCCCCCGGGGTCGGGCGCCTCCAGTTCGGTGAGCCGCGCCAGGACCCCCCGTGCGTCCTCACCCGCGAGGACGAAGGCGACCCATCCGTCGCTCACGTCGTCCACGACGGCGGTGGGCTCGGCCACCGCCGCGCGCAACGACCCGAGGTCGGTCTCGCCCACCAGCAGGACCTCGCGGGGCGCGGTGCGCAGCAGGGTGGCATCGCCGGGGTCGATGCGGTCGCACGCCTCGACCGAGGCCAGGACCGCGGTCACGGTCGGGTGCTCGATCCGGAGCTCAGCCACGCATCCTCCCCCCTTCCGGGTCGTAGAACGGGCGGGGGACGACGCGCACCGACACCCCGGACCCCGTCATCAGGCGCTCGGGCGTGCTGTCGCCGTCCACCCGGACCCAGCCGAGCCCGATCGCTCGCTCCAGGACCGGGGAGCGTTCCGCAGAGGTCACCCGTCCGATCATCCGGTCGCCGATCACGAGCGGCTCACCGCGCAGATCGGCCGTCGCGTTCGGTCCGCCCGCGAACTCGAGCCCGACCTGTCGGCGACCGATCGGCAGCTCGGTCATCCGCTCGAGCGCCTTCTTCCCGACGAACCACGGCTTGTCCATCGCGACCGCCCACGCCATCCCGAGCTTCGCGGGGGTGTCGTCGGGCATCGTGTCCTGTCCCAGGAAGAAGTGGCCCTTCTCGAGCCGGAGCAGCTCGAGCGCGTCGAGCCCGTGCGGGCGCAGGTCCCACGCGCGGCCGGCCTCGGTCAACGCGTCCCAGAGCTCGGGGCCGCGGGTCCTCGGGTGGTGGAGCTCGAAGGCGAGCTCGCCGACGAAGCCGGTCCGGATCGCGCGGCACCACACCCCGGCGACCGTGACGTCGGCGAAGCCCGGATAGGGGACCGACTCGGCGTCGATCGCGTCGTCGGTCAGCCGTTCGAGCAGGTCCCGTGCGTGAGGACCCGCGACGTTGATCGCACCCCACTGGGCGGTGCGATCCAGCACGTGCACGTCGAGTTCGAAGCGGTCGGCGAAGTTCCGCAGGCGGGCGTCGGTCCGCCCGGCGCCGCCCGAGGTCGAGTTCAGGTACCACTCGTGCTCGTGTACCCGGGCCAGGAGGCCGTCGTCCATCACGTAGCCGGCCTCGTCCAGGGTCAGGACGTACCGCGTGCGGCCGGGTGCGATGTCGTCGGTGCGGCACGGGAACAGGCGGTCGACGAGCTCGTCGGCGTCGGGTCCTGCGATCGTGAACTTGCCGAGGGTGCCGACGTCCATCACGCTCACGCGCTCGCGGACCGCCAGGTATTCGGCGCGCCAGTCACCGTACGTGAAGGGTCGGAGCCAGCCTCCCGAACGATCGAGCCGGGCGCCCGCCGCCAGGTGGAGCTCGTGCAGCGAGGTCCGCTTGTCCGCCAGCTCGTGGATCCCAGCCGCGAGCGTCTCCAACGTGACCGGCCGCGCAGGCGGTCGGGCGGTCGTCCGCGGCACGTCGTCGGGGCGCGGGAGCGTCACGTCGCCGCGCTCCTTCGCGAAACAGGTGAGGGCGCTCGCGCACATCGCGCCTTGGCACGGCCCCATCGTCGTCGTCGTGTACCGCTTCAGCAGTTCGGCCGAGCGGAACCCCTCGTCCCAGGCCTGAGCCAGGTCGTGCAGCGCGACGTCCTCGCAGAGGCAGATCGTCCCGTCACGGTCCGGCGCGACGTCCGGGAACGCGACGGCCGCATCGCCGACCGTGGTGACCGGTTCACCGGGCAGGGCCATCCGCGCCAGGGCGTCTCGCGGCACGAGCCCGGTGGAGAGCACGAGGAGGTCGGCGGCGAAGCGCTTGCCCCGGGTGCCTCGGCGCAGGACGACCTCGTCGAGGCGACCGTCGCCCCGGGCTTCGTAGACGTCGCCGCCCACCACGACCTCGCCGCTGTCGGCCGGGACGCGATCGGCGAGGACCGCGGTCACGGCGGTGGCGGCGATCGTCACCCCGGCGGCGCGCAGGGTGGCGAGGTGCTCCAGCCCCTCCTCGGTTCCGACCACGACGACCGCGCGGTCCCCCGGCCGGACACGGTACCTGCCGGCGAGCGCCGCGGCGGCTCGTCCCAGCATCACGCCCGGCAGATCGTTCCCCGGGAAGACCCCGTGCGACTCGGTCGCCCCGGTCGCGACGATCACGCGCCCGGGGTGGACGTGCACGAGCTCGTCCTCGGAGACCACCGGGACGTGGAGCCCTTCGTAGACGCCGATCGCCGCGTGGTCCTCCAAGACCGTCACGCCCGAGAGGCTCCGGATCTCGGCCTCGAGCGACCGGATGCGCTCGAGGGAAGGTCCCGGCGCGATCTGTCCGCCGATGCGAGCCGCGTCGCACAGGACGACGGTCGCCCCGTCGGCCGCGGCGTCGCGCGCCGCAGCGAGGCCCGTCGCACCCGCGCCTACGACCAGCACGTCGCAGCGCACGTGCCGGACGACCTTGCGCTCGGCGCGCCGCGTGGGCGGCAGCGTGCCCAGTCCGGTCGCCCGCCGGATCACCTTCGACGCGACGTCCCAGGCGAACCCCGGCTTCACGAACGTCTTGTAGTAGAAGCCGACCGGCATCAGGCGGTGCAGCGAATCGGTGACGTGCAGCAGGTCCCGGTCCGGCGACGGCCAGCCGCCTTCGCGCTCCACCCGCATCTCGTCGGCGCACGGGGTGACACAGGTGCGAACCGCCGGTTGCCCGTCGACCGTCATCAGGCAGTTCGGGCAATCGCCCGTCCCGCAGTAGAGCCCCCGCTTGCGGTGGTACTTCAGGGAGCGCGAGAAGGTGCGGAGGCCATCGCGGTACAGGGCCGCGGCGACCGTGTCGCCGTCCTCGAAGGGGATCTGCCGACCCTCGAAACCGAACGTGCCCATGTCAGCCGACCTCGTTCGTGCGGGTGTCGCGGATGACCGTGGTCCAGGTCCGGCACCCCATCGCGTGGAACCAGCGCTCGCGCTGCGGACCCTCCGGGTTCTCGGGCAGGTACACGCGGGCGAAGTCGGACTCGGCATCGGGGGCGTCGATCTCACGCCACTCGCCGCCGAACGTGAACTCGTGGAAGGGCCTGTCGCCACAGACCGGGCAGGGGATGTGCAGCGCCACGCGTCCGCCTCTCTTCCGGGGTCCCGGGACGTCCGAGGGCAGCGTATCCGCGGGTACGGAGCGGCGTCGACGTGCCGGTCGATCCGGACGTGACCCGGCGTCACGCGATACTGGAACCGTGCGCTGGGCCCTGGACGACGTCATCGCCAACCCGACCGTGATGCGTCTGCACGTCGACGAGGAGCTGACCACCGAGACGATCACGTCGTGTCCGCCCGCGTCGCCCCCCGAGCCGCTGGATCGGTTGTTCGAGATCGGGGCGATCGCGCGGATCGATCTCCATCGCTACCGGGCGCGGCTGAACCTGCGTCCGGGCGCCGACCGCGACGAGGCCGGCGCGAACGCCCGCGGGGTGCTCGAGGCGTTCCTGGGTCCCGCCGCGCCGCTCGGTCCCGACGAGGGCCCGAGGGCGTTCGGATCGCCGTACTCGGGGGACCGGCGCGTCGCCGAGAGCCCGGCGATGGCTCGTGGGGTGCCGCTCCTCGAGGCGCTCTTCGAGCTGGACGGCACGTCCGAGGTCATCGCGGCTCCGGGCCTGGTGCTCGTTCGTCTGGGACGGCTGCACGCGTGGGCCGACGCCGAGGCGGCCGTGGCGAGGGTGGTTCAGTCGAGCACGGACCGCGGGGGGATACCCGGGTCGATCTCCGGGTCGTCGTAGATCGTCGGGCCGAAGCGGGCCACGTCTGCGAGTTCGTCGAGGTAGCTCGTGGCGAACACGGCGGCGAACTCCTCCCGGTCGAGCAGATGCTGCTGCACCGCGCTCTCGGGGACGTAGGGTCCGAGGTTCTGCCGGTAGGTGAGGCGCCGCAGGAACGCGGCGACGTCTTCGGGCGTGGCGGCGGCGTCGCGCAGCGCCCGCGGGTGAAGGTAGATCTCCGAGGGCACGACGCTCTGGACGGCGTCGGCGAACCCGGCGCCGAACTCCTGCTCGATCACGCGCTCGAGCTGGATCGGATCGAGGCGGACACCCCCGGCGTCGTCGGGCAGCGGGCACTGTCCGTGGTCGGCGGTGACGATCAGGACGTACTCGCCGGGGAACCGCTGCTCGAGCATCTCGACCGTGCGGCCGATCTCGTCGTCGACCGCGGCGAGCATGAGTTCCTCCCACTTCGAGCTCATCCCGTACACGTGCCCCGTGTAGTCGGGCGACTTGTAGGTCGTGTAAAGGAGGCTCGCGGCGCCTTGCCCGACCGGCTCTGAGTCGAGCGTCGCCTCGATCAGGTCGCCCTGGTAGCCGGCGATCTGCGGCGCGCAGCAGTGCGGGTTGCCCCAATCCGCGTACGCGGGGTCCCAGCCCGGGTCGGTGAACCCCCCCGCCCGGCTCGCGAACACCTCGAGCCCTGGCGTCCGGTTCGGGAGGCGGTAGAGGTCCGGGTTGTGGGGGAGCCAGCCGAGATCTCCCGCCTCGTCGAAGTACACGGCGACCGGTTTGTCGTCCGGTTCCCGACCGGTGCGGCCGCGCCCGAGCATCCCGAGGTGCCAGATCTGGTAGCCGATCTGGCCGACCCAGGCGCCGGTCTCCTCGTGCCACAGGTCCGCCAGGGTCGGCACCATGATGTCGCCGGGGTCGGCCTGACCGATCGTTCCGTAGGCCTTGCGGACCTCCTCGCCGTCGCGGATGTTGTGTCCGGTGATCCCGTGCTGCCGTGGGAAGGTCCCCGTCCCGATCGTCGCGTGGGCCGCGGCGGTGACCGCCGGGAACGACCCCACGATCGCGTCCCGGTAGTTCGCGCCCCCGCGCATCAGACGCTTCAGGTTCGGCCATGCGTCCGGCCAGTGGCGCAGGACGTTCCAGCCGCCTCCGTCGATCACGAAGGTGAACACGATCTTGGGCGTCGCGCCGGTCGTGGTGAGCCCGGGCAGCCTCCGGCCCTCGCGGTCCTCGGGCCACCCCTCGAACCCGATCAGCTCGGCGGTGGTGGGAGCCAGGTCGGCCAGGCTCACGCGCTCCTCGGAGTCCGAGGGCTCGACGATGCCGGGTCCGTAGACGACCAGAGGGATCCGCTCGAGGTACATCCACACGGACGCGTGGCTCGTGCGGGGGTCGCGGGGGAGCAGCGCCACCGATTCCTGCGGGTAGTTCGCGCTGTTGAAGGGGGCGACCAACAGCTGGAGGTCGCCCGAGCGCCCCGGCATGTACGCGCGGGCGACGAGCTCCATGTACTCGGCGCCGAGCTCGGCGGCCGCGGACTCCTGGACGGCGCGCGCGTCGGGCCGACCGACCTGGGTGGCGACCCGCCCGATCGCGGTCCCGCCCAGCACCCAGGCGAACCCGCCGAGGGCCGAACCCCACAGGAAACGGCGCCGGGAGGGATCGTGGCCGAGCGCGCCCTGGTGGGACGCCCACCGCGTGAGCGCGACGCCGACGAGCCACACGAGGAGTCCGGCCGTCAGGCCCGTGAGCGTGCTGCCGAGCCAGGCCAGGGCCAACGCCACCGAGCCTCCGAGCACGGCGAACACGATCAGGGAACGAGGGATCCGGGCGGTCACTGCCCCTCCATCCTCGCAGACGGGCGCGGTCGCGCGGCGTCGCGACGTGTGGAGTTCCCGTTGCCGTCGCGCGTCAGGTGCGCTTGCGCTCGAGGTCGAGGAACGGCGTCTTCACGACCGTCGCCGCGACCTTGCCTCGCTCGCCTTCCACGCTCCACTCGACGCTCACCCGCGAGCCGGGCGCCTCGAGGGTCTTGTCGACGCTGCCGAACCCGATCATCTTCTTGATCGTCGGGCCCCAGGTGATCGACGTGGCTCGCCCGACCTGCTTGCCCTCCTTGTAGACGGGCACGGGGTCGCGGTGGACCATCGGCGAGACCGCCGGAGCGAGTTCGTGCTTGGAGTAGAGCCGCTCGATGCCGGCCCATTCCAGCTCGAGGCCGACGAGGCGCCGCGCCGGACCCCCGGCGCGCTGCTCAGCCAGCAGGGCGCGGCGCCCGACGAAGTCGCTCGCCTTGTTCAGCTCGACGAGGCGTCCCAGGCCGACCTCGAAGGGGGAGTACTTCAGCTCGGGGCTCGTCACGTGGCGGGCGGTGGAGAACTCCACCTCGGCGAGGATCAGCCCGGCCTCGACGCGGCAGACGTCGAGCGCTCGGATCCCGGCCGGGTGCACGCCGAAGTCCTGCCCGGCCTCGAACACGGCGTCCCACACCTGCACGCCGGCGTCCCACGGGATCCACAGCTCGTAGCCACGGTCACCGGTGTAGCCGGTGCGGGTCACGTCGACCTCGACGCCCGCGATCGTGGTCATGCGGCGTCCGAAGTACGGGACGTCGCCCCAGTCCTCGCCGGTCACCTTCTCCAGGACCTCGCGGCTCAGCTTGCCCTGCAGAGCGAGTGCCGCGAGGTCGTCGGTCACGTCGACCACCTCGACGTCGAGATGCGTCGCGTTCAGGAGGAACCAGCGGTACATCTGGTCGGCGGCGGTGACGCGGTACTCCTGCTCGCCGATCCGGGCGATCGTGCCGTCGTCGATCAGCTTGCCGTCCTCGTCGCACCACGGCGTGTAGAAGACGCGGTCGAGTCGTAGCTTCGAGATGTCACGGGTCATCACACGGTCCATCAAGCGGCCCGCGTCCTTGCCCCGGACGACGTACTTGTAGAGCGGGGTCGTGTCGATCACCGCGGCGGCCTCGCGCACCGCGTTGTACTCGATGTCGTGGAAGTCGGCGTAGACGGCCGGGGAGAAGTAGCCGGACCACTCGCCCCATGCGAGCTTCGTGTTCATCTCCTGCTGGCGGGGGAAGAACGCGGTTCCAACCGTCACGGTGCTGGCCTCCTTGGACGGCGCGCATCGGCGCGCGCTCGGGCGCTTCCGGGCCGGTAGCGTAGTCCCGCCTCCGGGGGCCCGGCAGGGGCCCAGTGACCTGAGGTCAGGGGTCCCGTGGTGGGGCCTAGGGGCCCCGACTAGCATGCCGGACCGGCGCCCAGCGCCCCGGCTCCGAGGGTCGTTCCGGACCCTCGGTCACATGTGTTCGCTCGAGCGAAGGAGGGGTCGATGGCCAAGCGGTACGACGCCGTGGTGATCGGAGGCGGCCACAACGGCCTCACGACCGCCGCGTACCTGGCCAAGGCCGGGAAGTCGGTCGTGGTCCTCGAGAAGAACCCGGTCCTCGGGGGAGCGGCGACCACCGTCGAGCACTACCCCGGCTTCCGGTTCTCGGCGATGTCCTACGTCGTGTCGCTGCTTCGGCCCGAGATCATCCGCGAGCTCGAGCTGCCGAAGCACGGCTTGGAGATCCTGCCGCTCGACGGGACGATCACCCCGCTCGAGGACGACTACCTGTGGCGCGTGAACGACCACGGCAAGACCGTCCGTGAGCTGCGTCGGTGGTCGCTGAACGACGCCGAGGTCTACGGCGAGTACTCGATGCTGATGGCCGAGATGGCCCGGTTCATCAAGCCGATCCTGTCGATCGTGCCGCCCGACCCGGGCAAGGTGAACCCGCTCGACTGGTTGCCCCTGACCGGCCTCGCGAAGTCCTTCAAGGACCTCCCGGAGCGGCTGCAGACCTGCTTCATCCAGCTGATGACGATGAGCGCGGCCGACTTCCTGGAGCAGTGGTTCGAGACCGAGCCGCTGAAGGCCACGATGAGCGCGTCGGGGATCATCGGGACGTTCCAGGGCCCGCGGTCGCCCGGCACCGCCTACGTGCTCCTGCACCACTACATGGGCGAGATCGACGGCGCGTTCCGCGCCTGGGGTATCCCGCGCGGCGGCACGGGGGGCATCTCGGAGGCGATCGGCGACGCGGCGCTGTCGCTCGGCGCCGAGATCCGCACCGAGGCCACCGTGTCGAACATCATCGTGCGCGGCGATCGCGCGGTCGGCGTCGCGCTCGACACGGGCGAGGAGATCCTCGCCGACGTCGTGATGTCCTCGGTGGACGCGAACCTCACGTTCCTGAAGTTCCTGGAGTCGGGCACGCTCGACCCGGAGTTCGAAGCGGAGGTCCGTCGGTACAAGTACCGGGGCTCGAGCGGCAAGGTGAACCTGGCGCTCGATTCGCTGCCCGAGCTCGCGTGCAAGCCCGGCGTCGGGCCATGGCTGCGCGGTGCGATCTCGTTCAGTCCTTCGCTCGACTACATGGAGCGCGCCTACGACGACGCGAAGTACGGACGGTTCTCGCGTCGGCCCTACATCGACACGATCTTCCCGACGCTCGTCGACCCGTCGATGGCGCCTCCGGGCAAGCACATCATGTCGTGCTTCGTGCAGTACGCGCCCTACAAGCTCTCGGACGGCCGCGAGTGGACGACCGAGGAGCGCGACGCGTTCGGCGAGACCGTGATCGACACGCTCGAGGAGCGGTTCCCCGACATCCGGTCGAAGATCCTGCACAAGTTCGTGCTGTCCCCGAAGGACATCGAGGACTGGACGGGGCTGACCGAGGGCAACATCTTCCAGGGCGAGCTCTCGTTGGAGCAGCTGTTCTTCAACCGTCCGGTGCCCGGCTGGGCGCGCTACCGCACGCCGGTCAAGGACCTATGGATGTGCGGCTCGGCCACGCACCCCGGCGGCGGGATCATGGCGGCCAACGGCCGCCTCGCCGCGCTCGAGTACCTCAAAGAGAAGAAGAAGGGACGGAGGGCGGCCTGATGGCGAAGGACACGATCGTCGTCATCGGCGGCGGGCACAACGGGCTGATCGCCGCCGCCTACCTGGCGAAGGCGGGCAAGAAGGTCACCCTGGTCGAGCGCGCCGAACAGGTCGGCGGCGTGCTGCGACCCGTCCGGCTGGCCGACGGATTCACCGCGCCGGGGCTCGTCCACACGGTCGGACGGCTCCGCGACTCGGTGGTGGTCGACCTCAAGCTGGCCCGGCACGGCTACGAGCCGATCGCGCCCGCGGCGCGGATCTTCGCGCCGCAGCCCGACGGCCCGTCGGTGACCTTCTGGGCCGACGCCGAGAAGACCGCGTCGGAGCTGAAGGCCGTCTTCCCCGACGATGCCGAGCGGTACCCGGCCTTCGACAAGAAGATCCGTTCGATCGCGAGCTGGCTCGCCTACGTGAACGCGGCGACCCCGCCCGACGTGAAGTCGCCGTCGATCGCGGACGCGTTGGCCGGGCTGAAGCTCGGGAAGGCGTTCAAGGGTCTGGGCGCGAAGGCGGGACGCGAGGTCACGCGGACGCTGCCGATGGCCGTCGCGGACCTGGTCGGGGAGGAGCTCCACGCCGAGGCCCTCCGGGGTCCCCTGTCCACCCGCGGCATCCAGTACACGAACCTCGGCCCGTGGGCCGCAGGGACCGCGACGGTGTTCCTGAGCGACTCCGCCGGCAACGACGGCGGGGCGCCGGGCCAGTCGACGTTCGCGCGCGGCGGCACGGGAGCGCTCGCGGGCGCGCTGGAGTCGGCCGCGAAGGCGCTCGGCGTGACGATCCGGACCGGCACCGAGGTCGCGTCGATCGTCGTGAGGAACGGCCGAGCGACCGGCGTCGCGCTGACCGACGGGACGGAGCTGAAGGCCGACCTGATCGTCTCGGCGGCCGACCCGAAGCGCACCCTCCGCCTGATCGACCCGGTCGAGCTGGGCCCGACGATGGTCTGGCGCGCGGAGAACATCCGCCAGCCCGGCGCGACCGCGAAGGTCGACCTGGCCCTCGGTGGGCTCCCCGCGTTCCCCGGGGGAGACGAGGAGCGCCTCCGCGGTCGGATCGTGATCGGCCCGTCGATCGACGCGGTGGAGCACGCGGCGGACAACTACAAGTACGGCCGGCTGCCCGAGGAGCCGATGCTCGAGGCCACGATCCCGTCGCTCACCGACGCCTCGCTCGCCCCCGATGGCAAGCACGTGATGAGCGTGCTGGTCCAGGCGGCCCCGCGGCACCTGCGCGAGGGCGACTGGTCCTCGCGAGCCGACGAGCTCGGCGACGTCGTGCTGAAGACCCTCGACCGGTACGCGCCGGGGTTGTCCTCGCTCGTCGAGGCCCGCACCGTCACGACGCCTGAGGCCTTCGAGACCGAGTACGGGCTCACCGGGGGCGACCTGCTCCATGCCTCGCCGGGTCTCGATCAGTGGTTCGCCTGGCGGCCGCTCAACCAGCAGGCTCGATACCGGTTCGTGGTGGACGGGCTCTACTTGGCCGGCTCGGGGGCGCACCCGGGTGGCGGGATCACCGGCGGGCCCGGCGCGAACGCGGCACGGCAGCTGCTGAAGGACCTGACGAAGAAGCAGCCGTAGCCGGAGCCGGCGCGTCGTCGCGGTCGGGGGCGTGGTTCACTACGCACATGAGCAGCCCGCCTGACTTCCGGCTGGAGAACTCCGAGCTCCGCGCGGAGAACGAGTTCGACGAGTTCGACAGCACCGATCTGCCCTACTACTCCGACTGGCACGGCTCGTTCGACAAGCTGCCGTGGGCCTTGGACGACGAGACGCTGCGCGCGGCGAACGCCGACGTCGCGATCGTCGGGGCGCCGTTCGATGAGGGAGTCTCGTCGCGGCCGGGCGCGCGGTTCGGCCCACGGGCGATCCGGATGGCGCCGACCGCCTACGGTCCGAACGACGCCTGGTCGATCCAGCTGCGGACCTCGCCCTACGAGAAGCTCAAGGCCGTCGACGCGGGGGACGCGCCGATCGTGCCGACCCGGTTCGAGCGATCGCTCCGCGTGATCCACGAGAAGGTCTACCGGGTCGCGAGCGCCGGGCCGATCCCGCTCGTGCTCGGCGGCGACCACTCGATCACGTACCCGAGCGCGGCGGCGGTCGCGCGGCACGTCTGGCCGAGGAAGCTGGGTGTGCTGCACTTCGACGCACACGCCGACACGGGCGCCGACCAGTGGGGGAACCTCCACGCGCACGGCCAGCCGATGCGCCGGCTGATCGAGGAAGGCTGGGTCGCCGGGCGCAACTTCGTCCAGATCGGGCTCCGCGGCTACTGGCCGGACCGCGAGACGTTCGACTGGATGGACGAGCAGGGCATGCGCTGGCACCCGATGACCGAGATCGAAGAGCGGGGGAGCGAGGCCGTGCTCGCGGACGCGATCGCGGAGGCCCTCGACGGCCCCGAGGTGATCTACCTGTCGGTCGACATCGACGTGGTCGACCCGGGGATGGCGCCGGCGACCGGGACCCCCGAGGCGGGCGGGATGCTCGGCCGCGAGCTGCTCCGGGCCGTCCGTCAGATCGTGAGCCAAGTGGAGCTCGTCGGGATGGACGTCGTCGAGGTCTCGCCGCCGTACGACCACGCCGAGGTGACCGCGATCCTCGCGCACCGGTGCGTGATCGAGGCGATCAGCGCCCTGGCCGCGAAACGTCCGTAGCCGCCTCGTCCGGCCGCCGTGACCGGCTCAAGCGGGCCTGGAACCGCGTCGATGCCTCAATCGTGATCGAGCCGCAGCCCGCCTCCGGTGAGGCGACGGCGGCGTTCCGACGTCTGGTCGAGAACGTCCGCCGCGTGATCGCCGGGAACGACGACGCCGTCGAGACGGCCGCGGTCTGTCTGCTCGCGGACGGGAACCTGCTGCTCGAGGGCGTCCCCGGCGTCGGCAAGACGACCCTCGCTCGTGCGCTCGCGGTCTCGATCGGCGGGGAATTCTGTCGGATCCAGGCCACGCCCGACCTGCTGCCCAGCGACCTGACCGGGATCAGCGTCTACGACCAGGCGCACGGTGAGTTCCGGTTCGTGCCGGGGCCGATCTTCGCGAACGTCGTCCTGGTCGACGAGATCAACCGGACGACGCCGAGGACGCAGTCGGCGCTGCTCGAGCCGATGGAGGAGCGGCAGGTCACGGTCGAAGGCATCACGCACCGGTTGCCCGAGCCGTACCTGGTGATCGCGACCGAGAACCCCGTGGAGCAGCACGGCACCTATCCGTTGCCCGAGGGGCAGCTCGACCGTTTCGCGCTCGCGATCCGCGTGGGGTACCCGGATGCGGCGGGTGCGACCGGGCTGGTGCGACGACAGCTCGAACATCATCCGCTGCGCGACCTCGAGCCCGTCCTCACCCCCGCGGAGGTCCGGGCGGCACAGCACGCGGTCCGTGAGGTCTACGTCGACGACGCGGTGCTCGCCTACGCCGTGGCGATCGTGGCGGCGACCCGGGAAGCCGCGGAGATCGCCCTCGGAGCGAGCCCGCGCTCGAGCGTGTGGCTCGTCCGGGCGGCTCAGGCCCGGGCGCTGAGTCAGGAGCGGGACTTCGTGCTGCCCGACGACGTGAAGGCGCTGGCGCCCTCGGTGCTCGCCCATCGACTGGTGCCGACGCAGGCGCGTGGCGGTTCCGAGGTGGCCCACGAGGTCGTCCGGCGGCTGCTGCAGGAGATCCCGGTCCCGCTCCACGTGACCGCGAGGTCCTAGCCGTGGGGATCAGGCGGCGGGCGCTCGGCCTGCTCCTGGGGGCGGCGGTCCTGTTCCTGATCGGGACGAACGTCCAGGCCGGGTGGCTCTACGTGCTGTCCGCGCTCCTGCTCGGCACGGTCCTGACGGGGGTCGTCCTGCCGTTCGCGGCGCTCCGCGGGCTCCAGGCGGAACTCGTCGCGCCGGCCGTGGCAGAGCAGGGCGGCGAGGCGTTCGTCGACGTCCGACTGGCGAACACCGCACGCGGGGTCCGATGGTCGCTCGAGGTCGCCGACGCGCACCTGGAGCCGGTCGGGGTCTTCGTGGCCTCGGTCCGCCCGGGGGAGCGGGTGGAGCTGTCCACCCTCCGCAGGCCCCGCCGGCGTGGTGACGTGGTGACGCGGTCCCTCGAGGTGCGCTCGAGCGCACCGTTCGGGGTCGCCGAGCGCCGCCGTCGCATCCCGGTCGAGGCCTCGACGCTCGTGCTCCCGACGATCGTGCCGCTCGCCTCGATGCCCTTCGTCGATGCCGCGGTGACGAACGACGCGGGGATCCACCGGTCGCCGCGCAGGGGTCACGGACCCGAGTACCTGGGGGTGCGCGAATACCGGACGGGCGACTCGATGCGTCACGTCCATTGGGGTCTCACCGCACGCCACGGCCAGGTGATGGTCCGCGAGTTCGAGCAGGAGCAGACCCGCCGGCTCGCGGTGGTCGTCGACACCGAGCGCGACGCGGGCGACGACTGGACGCCGCTCGACCGAGCGTGCTGCGTCGCGGCATCGCTGCTGGAGGCCGCCTCGGCGCACGGTCACGGAGCGCGCTTGATCGCGGCGGTCGGCGACGACGTCGACGTGCTGACCCGGGCCGACGAGGAGACGGCGCTGCGGTGGCTGGCGCGGCTCGATCCCTCCGGGACGCCGCTGGCGGGCGTCCTCGAGCGTCTCGGTCCGAACGATCTGCGGGGCGTCGAGACCCTGGTGGTCGTGGCTCCGGTCTGGGACGCCGATGGTCTCGCGACGCTGGCTCCTTCCCTCGGCCGCGGTCACACCGCTCGCACGGTGGTCGTCGCGGTCGCGACCGACGACCACGACGTCGATCCCTCCTCGCTCCGGGCGGCCGGCGTGGAGGTTCACGTCTGGGTTCCGGGGAAGGACCTCGCCGATGCCCTGGGGGTGTCCGGATGAGGCTCGCGCCCCGCCCGCCGACCGCCCCGCCCGAGGACTCGGTCGCGATCCGGGTCGTGGTGGCGCTCGCGGTCGAGGTCGGGGTGCTCGCGGTCGTCCTGCAGGGTGCGGTGGAGCCGGCGACCGCGATCGCCGCACTGCTCCTGGCTCCGGTCGGCTACCTCGTCTCGTACCGGCGACGTCACGCGAACAACCTCGTGATCAAGGTGGCGCTGTCCCTCGCCCTGCTCGCCGCGCTCGCGCGGTTCATCGGCTCCGTGGGGTCGGTGACCACGGTCGACCAGGCGCGCGTTCCCCTCGCCGAGCTGTTCCTGTGGGTCCAGGTGCTGCACGCCTTCGACGTGCCGCGCCGTCGGGACCTCGCCTTCTCGATGGTCTCGAGCGTGACGCTCGTGGCGGTCGGCGGGGCGCTGTCCCTCACCACCTCGTACCTGTGGGTGCTGCTCCCGTGGACCGTGCTCGCCGCTTCGTGGCTCTGGCTGAGCGCGCGCCCCAGGCCGGACCAGGTGGTCCTCCCGATCTCCGTCCGGCACGTCGCCGACGGGAGGCGCCCCCGCGCCGCGGGCGTCTCGCTCGGCGGCGACGGCCGGGATCGTCGCCGTCGTGATCGGGGGCCTCGTGTTCCTGTCGATGCCGAGGCTGCCGGCGACGCTCGTGCGGACCCCGCCGTTCCAACTCGGCGGGCGAGGCGCGACCGAGGCCCAGGCCGAGGGGATCCAGAACCCCGGTCTCCCGTCGGCCGGGACGGACGGGGTCGTCGATTTCGCACCCGAGGGGTACCCGGGCTTCAGCTCGGCGATGGACCTCCGGTCGCGGGGGCGGCTGTCCGACGAGGTCGCGTTCCGGGTCCGCGCGGATCAGCCGGCGCTGTGGCGCGCCGAGGTGTTCGACTCGTTCGACGGGGTGCTCTGGACGTCGTCGGACGACGAGGAGCGACCGGTGCCGCTCGCCCTGGACGACGACGGATACGAGGTCCCGGCCTCCGACCTCGAGGCGGAGCTCGCCGGCGCCTTCTCGCGGCGCGTGGTTCAGACCTTCTACCTGGATTCCGTCCAGCCGAACGTGCTGTTCGCCGCGGCGACGGCGGACCGCGTCTACTTCCCGTCGGGGGGCCTGCGGATCGACCGCTACGGGGCGATCCGGTCGCCGATCCTGCTGGACGAGGGGCTCGTCTACTCCGTGGTCTCGCAGGTTCCCTCGATCCCGTCTGGGCTCCTGCGCCGGCTCCCGGCGCCGAACCCGGATGCTCCTGCGCTGGCCCGCTACCTCCAGCTCCCCGACGACACGCCGGCGCGGGTCGGGGCCCTTGCGAACGACATCGTGGCGGGGTCCGCGTCCGAGGCCGACGCGGTCGCTGCCGTGGAGTCGTGGCTCCGCGCGAACACCGTGTACGACCTGGGCGTCGCGCGGGAGCCCGACGGCGTCGACGCCGTCGACCACTTCCTGTTCGAGACGCGTCGTGGGTTCTGCGAGCACATCGCCAGCGCGATGGCGGTCCTGCTGCGGAGCGTAGGCATCCCCACCCGGATCGTCGTGGGTTTCGGGCCGGGGGAGCGCAACACGTTCACCGGCTACTGGGAGGTCCGCCAGTCCGACGCCCACGCGTGGGTCGAGGTCTGGTACCCGCAGGCGGGCTGGATCGCGTACGACCCGACCTTCGGGGTGCCGGCCGTGGAGCCGTCGCTCGCGAGCCGGTTCCCGATCACCGAGGCGGTCGCGGCGGTCGGCCGGTTCCTGCGCGAGCACACGCCCGAGGGAGTGAAGGCCACGGCCGGTGCCGTGGCACGTGCCACGATGACGGGCATGCGCTCGATCGTCGGCTCGTGGCCGGTGCTCCTCGGCGTCGTCGCGCTCGTCGCCCTCGGTGTCGCGCTGGGCCGGCGCGGCCGGCGACGACGCCGCGCTCGGGGACCCACCGATCCCGCCGGCCGCGCCTACGAGGAGCTGGTCACGGCGCTCACCGCGGCCGGCCACGCGCACGACCCGGGGGAGACACCCCGCGAGGTGTTGGCCGTGGCCCGCGCCACCTGGCCCGACGAGCGCCGCGACGCCGCGGAGCTCGTCGTTGCCACCTTCGAACGGAGCCGCTGGGCCCCTCCTGAGGATCGCCCCGATCCGGCCGAGACGGGGCGCGCGGCGGACGTTGCGGCCACGCTTCGCACAGGTGGTATCAGCCGTAGTTGATGTCGGCGATCGACACCGCTCTCGTGGCCCTGTCCGGGACGTAGACCACGAGCACGAAGCCGGTCCATCCCGTCCAGACGCCGGTGGCGGCGTCTTCGCGGCCGACCGCGAACGGGTCCTTCACGAGATCCATCAGGAAGTCGGCGACGAGCGCCTTCTCCGCGGGACTGGGATCGCGGGCGTGCCAGCGCGCGAGGGCGTCGCGCAGGGTGCGCCTATCGAGTGTCCAGCCCTGAGTCTCGTTGCTCACGCAGGAACTGGGGGAGGTCCTCGGGGCCGATGGTGGGGCCGGACTCGCCTCGGGCGATCCGCTCCTTGATCTCAGCGATCCTGGCCTTGACGTCGGGATCGTCCAGACGGGCGCGGACCCGCTCTTCTCGGGTCGGGCGGCGCGCCTCAGCGCCTGTGGACATCGGACCATCCTTCCGCGCGGTTGGCAGGGTGTCTCGGATGCTACTCGCCGTCGCCGACACGCTCAACGTTCCGCGCCGGGTGGCGGTACGCTCGCCGGCATGTGTCGAAGCATCATGCGTCTGCGTGAGGGGGCGGTGCCGGCCGACGACGAGGCCGTCCGGGCCGCCGCCCGTCAGTTCGTCCGCAAGGTGAGCGGGTTCCGGGAGCCGAGCGCCCGGCACCGCGACGCCTTCGAAGCCGCCGTCGACGAGATCGCGTCGTCGACCGAGCGTCTCCTGTCCGCCGTCACGAAGGAGCTCGGCGCCCGGTGACCGAGGCGGGCGGGTTCCCGTTCGATCCGTCTCCCGAGGAGATGCGGGCGATGGGCTCCGCGGTCCTGGACGAGCTGATCGCCTGGATCGGCGGGCTGGAGGATGCGCCCGCCGAGGCGACCGAGCACGCCCTGACCGTCGCCGAGAAGCTCCGCGCCGCCCCGGCCGAGCGGGGCTCGGAGGACTTCCGCGGGCTCCTCGACGACGCCATGGAGGCCGCGCGGCACACGTTCGAGTACAGCGGCCCCGGCTACCTCGCCTACATCCCCGGCGGCGGTCTGTTCACGGCCGCCCTCGCCGAGTTCTTGGCCCAGGGCCTGAACCGCTACGTGGGCCTGTGGCAACCGAGCCCCGCGATGGTCCAGCTCGAGGAGAACGTCACGCGCTGGCTCTGCTCGCTGTTCGACATGCCCGAGGGCGCCCAGGGGATCCTCACGAGCGGCGGCTCGATGGCGAACCTCTCGGGGGTCGTCACCGCCCGGCACGCGAAGCTCGGCGAGGACTTCCTGGACGGCACGTACTACGCGACCGCCCAGACCCACGCGAGCGTCACGAAGGCGGCGATGATCGCCGGGCTCCCGCGCCGCGCGCTCCGCATCGTTCCCACGGACGCGGAGCTCCGGATGGACCCCGAGGCCCTGCGGGACCTCGTCCGCGCCGACCGCGCGAACGGCCTGAAGCCGTTCCTGGTCGTGCCCTCCGTCGGTACGACGAACACCGGCGCCGTGGATCCGCTCGACGCGGTGGCCGACATCGCCACCGACGAAGACCTGTGGATGCACGTCGACGGTGCCTACGGCGGGTTCTTCCAGCTCACCGACCGGGGCCGGGATCTGTTCCGCGGGGTCGAGCGCGCCGACAGCGTCACCCTCGACCCGCACAAGGGGCTGTTCCTCCCGTACGGGACCGGCGGGCTCGTGGTCCGCGATCGCGAGGCGCTGCGCGCCGCCCATTTCGAGACGGCCGAGTACCTGCAGGATCTGCCTCCTTCCGGAGACCTGCCGAACTACTCGGAGCTCTCGCCCGAGCTCTCGCGCGACATGCGGGGCCTCCGGGTGTGGTTCCCGCTCGTCCTGCACGGCGTCGAGCGGTTCCGCGAGGCACTCGACGAGAAGCTCGACCTGGCCGAGGAGCTCGACCTAACCCTCCGCGCCGACCCGCTCCTCGAGGTCCCGTACGCCACCCAGCTCTCCGTCACGGCGTTCCGCCTGCGCGACGGCGACGACGACGCGAACAGGGAGCTGCTCGCACGGATCAACGGGACGAAGCGCGTCTTCCTGTCGAGCACGATCCTCGACGACCGGTTCACCTTGCGCGTGTGCATCGTGAGCCACCGGAGCCACCGCGAGCGCCTGCGCGAGTGCGCCGACATCGTCCGCGAGGCCGCCGCGGCGATCGCGGGGTGAGCCTGTGCCCGAGCTCCCCGAGATCCGCGCCCTCGCCGAACGGCTCGACGAGGTGGTCGCCGGCGCCACGTTCGTCCGTGCCGACCCGCTCCAGTTCTCGTCGCTGAAGACGTACGCGCCGCGCCCCTCCGAGCTCGAGGGCCTCACGGTCACGGGCGTCGCGAACCATGGGAAGTACGTCGTGTTCGGATTCGGGGACGGGAAGCGGACGCTCGTCCACCTTTCGCAGGGCGGTCGCGTCGACGTCGAGCCGGCGCCGAAGACCACGAAGCCCCGCGGCGCCGTCGTACGGCTGCGGTTCGCGGAGCGCCCCGCCATCCTCGTGAAGGAGTCCGGGACGCATCGGAAGGCGGCCTGGTGGGTGCTCGCGCCGGGCGACGACGGCCCCCTGGAGAAGCTGGGCCCCGAGATCCTCACCCCCGAGGCCGACGAGCTGCTCCGAACCTCGACCGACAATCGCCGCGTCCACACGATCCTGCGCGATCAGCGCACGATCGCCGGGATGGGCCGCGGCTACACCGACGACGCGCTGCACGAGGCCCGGATGTCCCCGACGGCCCAGCTCGCGAAGCTGAAGCCCGACGAACGCGAACGACTGATCGCCTCGATCCACACGATCCTCGACGCCGCCCTCGATGCCGAACGGAGGCGCGAGGGCGGTCTCCCCACGAAGCTCGGCGACCACTTCACGGTCCACAACCGGGCTGGGGAGCCGTGCCCCCGCTGCGGGGCCGACCTCCGCCGCGTCTCCTACGAGGACTACGAGGTCGTCTACTGCCCCGACTGCCAGACGGGCGGCAAGATCCTGGCCGATCGTCGCATGTCCCGCCTGCTCCGCTGACCACCTCTCCGGTGCCTCGCCCCCGGGTCACACGTCGTCGTCGTTCGCGGGCGCTGATGGCCGCATCGCCTCGGTGGCCTCGTCGATCGCCTCGTCGATCTCCTCCTCGGAGCGGTCGGTCTGCTCGGCGACGCGGTCGAGGTAGGTGGCGACGAGGTCGTCGTCGACGCCATCCCACAGCGCGACCCCGGCGGCGGCTGCGCGCCACGCCTCGTCCGAGGAGCCGGCGCGGCGGCTCATCACGTCGAGCACGTGGTCGGCCTCACCGCGCGCGCCACAACGGGCAAGCGCGTGGGCCAGGTCGAGGAGCTGCTGCTGCGGGGCGCGCTCCGGCCGGACGGCCTCCGTGAAGGCCTCGTATCCCCGGCCGAGGTGGCCGAGGACCGCGTCGGCCGGTCCGCCGCGCAGCTCTTCGGCTCGCGCGCGGTAGAGGGGCACGATCAGCGGGTCGGCTGCACGTCCGATCGGGTCGTCGAGCTCGCGATCGACCAGCTCGGGCCGCCCCTCGGCCACCAGCGAGTCGAGCGAAAGCAGCCACAGGTCCTGGTCGAAGCCCGCCGCTCGGAGACCGTCGCGCGCCACCGCGCCGGCCTCGCTCCACCGCTCGAGGGCCGCCAGCGCGCCTCCCTGGAGGAACCAGAGCTCGGGATCGTCGGGGTCGCGTTCGGTGGCGCGCCGATAGACCTCGAGCCCGGCCGCCACGTCTATCCAGTCGTGGGACGCCTCGGCCGCCTCACGCTGGATCCGTTCCCACCGGCTCACGACGCGGGAGCCTATCCCGATGAGAGACTCCCTCGTCATGGAACCCGCGATCCGTCCGTATCGTGCCGACGATGCATCCGAGGTGGTCGCTCTCTCGCTGCGTGCGTGGGCGACGGTGCACGACTCGATGCGCGCGGTCATGGGGGAGGAGGTTTTCGGCCGGCTGTACGGCGACGACTGGCGGGCGCGCCAACGCAGCGACGTCGAGGAAGCTCTGGCGGACCCAGACATGGAGGTATGGGTCGCCGAGGGGGATGGAGCCGTCGTGGGGTTCGTCGCCGCGATCGTGAAGCCCGACGAGCATCTCGGCGAGATCTACATGCTCGCCGTCGACCCCGATCGACAGAACCGTGGACTCGGGACCCGGCTGACCGACGTCGCGACCGACTGGATACGCGCCGCCGGGATGCCCGTCGCCATGGTCTCGACGGGCGGTGACGAGGGCCACGCGCCGGCCCGGCGTACGTACGAGAAGGCCGGCTACTCGCCGTTCCCGGCCGCCCACTACCTGAAGGCTCTCTAGGGCAGCGATCACGCCGCGATGGATCACCTGGAGCCGCCTCTCGCCGATCCGGGGCCCGAGGAACCGAGGGGTCTGCTCGCGCGTGCCCGCGGGCACCTGATGGACCTGACGCCGCTCAAGATCTCGAGGGACTTCCGGCGGCTGTTCATCGGACGCTCGATCTCGGACTTCGGCGACGAGGTGATCGCGGTCGTGATCCCGTTCCAGGTGTTCGACCTGACGGGCTCGACGCTCGCGGTCGGGCTGCTCGGGCTCGCGCAGCTCGTGCCCGTGTTCGTCGCGCCGATCGTCGGGGGAGCGGTGGCCGACGCGCTCGAGCGACGGAGGCTCGTGATCATCACGCATGTGCTGCTCGTCGGGCTGTCGCTCGTGATGGCGTTCAACGCCTCACTCGACGAGCCGCTCGTGTGGCCGCTGTACGTGTTCGCGTTCATCTCGGCGGCGCTCTACACGTTCAACCGGCCGGCGCTCGACACGTGGCCCGCGCGGCTGCTGGAGCCGAAGCTGCTGCCGTCGGCGAACGCGGTCGAGTGGAGCCTCGGGACGCTCGACTCGATGGCGGCGCCGATCGCCGCCGGGTTCATGCTCGCCACGATCGGGCCCACCGGTGCCTTCGTGTTCGACGCCTTCACGTTCGTGGCGGTGATCGCGATGGTTGCCCGGATGAAGCCCTCGCCCGGCCATGACGACGTCGAGGTCAGCTGGGAGGCGATCAAGGAGGGGTTCCGCTTCTTGAAGGGGAAGCGCAACGTGCAGTCGGTGTTCCTGGCCGACCTGAACGCGATGATCTTCGGGTTCCCGGTCGCGCTGTTCCCCGCGGTCGCGCTGTCGTTCGGCGGCGAGGCACGGCAGGAGGAGGTGCTCGGCTTCCTGTTCGCTGCGCCGGCGGCCGGCGCCTTCCTCGGCACGCTGTTCTCCGGCCGCGCGAAGCACGTGCGGTACCAGGGCCGCGCGATCCTCGTGGCGATCACGATCTGGGGTGCGGCCATCGTCGGGTTCGGGCTGTCCGAGACCCTGTGGATCTCGCTCGTGATGCTCGCGATCGCGGGCGCGGGCGACCTGGTGAGCGGCTTGTTCCGCTCCGCGATCCTGCAGACCGCGGTCGAGGACCGCTACCGAGGACGCCTCGACGGGATCGGCATGGCGGTGTGGGCGACCGGCCCCTCGCTCGGTGACGTCGAATCCGGGGTGGTGGCGAGCATCACGACCGTGCCCTTCTCGATCGTCTCCGGCGGGGTGCTGACGATCGTCGGCGTCGGACTCCTGCGGTGGTTCGCTCCGGGGTTCTGGCGCTACGACGCGAGGGACCCGACTCCATAGGTGCGGGTCACTCGCCGCGCGCTGCCATGAGGCCCTGCCCGCCTATGCTGTCGCTCCAGCGATGAGGCCGCGCCAGGCGCGGAGCCGACACGCGGTCCCCGGACGATCCGAGATGGAGCTCTGATCATGAGGAAGCTGATCGCGACGGTGTTCAACTACTCGCTCGACGGCCTCCTCGCCGACGAGGGCACCGAGTTCTGGAAGTTCTGCTTCGACCTGCCCGAGAACCGTGAGCCCGACGACCCGGTGCAACTCGAGTTCCTCCAGGGCGCGTACGCGCACCTCATGGGCCGCACCGCCTACGAGGGCATCTCCAGGGCCATGACGACGACGGCCGCCGACCACCCGTTCGCCGACATCTTGAACGCCGGGCGCAAGGTCGTCTTCTCCCGGACCCTGGAGACGGCCGAGTGGGCCAACACCACGATCGCCGCGGGTGACACGACCGAAGTGATCGACAGGCTCAGGCATGGCGGCGACGGCTACATCGTGGTCTGGGGCGGCGTCCGCCTCTGGCGGTCGCTCATGCAGCTCGACCTGGTCGACGAGCTCCGGCTGAGCCTGTTCCCCTACGTCGCAGGCGAGGGCACCCGGCTGTTCGACGGCGTCCCGACGTCCTACCGACTCGACCTGATCTCCAGCTCCGCCTCCGGCAGTGGCATCGTCGAGCTGCGCTATCGGCGGCATCGCTGAGGCCGCCGTCCAGTTGTCGGGGTTGATCACGCTTTCGCGGATCCTGGAAAAGTCGACGCGCGTGGAAGCGGTCGAGGCTCAGGCGGTCGTCGAGGTGCGGCTCGACGAAAGCTTCTTCCGGGTGCGGATCGAGCGGGCGAGCGAGCTCGAGGTCCGCTACCTGCGGGCGATGGCCGAGCTCAGCGCAGGACCGCAAGGAGCGGCCGACGTCGCGGCGGCGCTGGGGCGTCGGACGACGCAGCTCGGCCCGGTCCGCTCGCGCCTGATCGACAACGGCCGCCCTACCCACCAGGCGACGGTCTGGCCGCGTTCATGCGCTCCAGGAAGGCCAGGGTGCGTTCCAGCAGTATGCCCGCGGCCGCCGGGTCGTGGTCCGCGAGGCTCGCATCGGCGAACAGGTGCCCCGAGCCGGGGTACACGAACAGCTCGGCGAGGTCGACCTCGGAGGCCAACGCCCTGGCCACCGGGAGGTCCTCCTCGGCCCAGGGGTCGTCCTGCATGAAGTGGAGCTGGACGGGGACGTCGGCGGGCCAGGGACCGCCGAACTCCGAGGGCGGGACGCACCCGTGGTACAGCAGCGCGCCCCGCACGCCGGGCCGCGTCTGCGCCACCGCCTGCGCGGGTAGCACGCCGAGCGAGAACCCCGCGACCACGACGTCGGGGGGCAGGTCCTGGGCGGCGGTCACGCCGCGCTCGACGATCTGGCCGAAGCCGGTCGCCGCAGCGAAGGCGACGCCCTCGTCGAGGTCGGTGAACGTCCGCCCCCCGTAGAGATCGGGCGTATGCACGCGGTGGCCGCCCGCCCGCAGGTCGTCGGCGAACCGCAGGAACCCGTCCGTTCGCCCGTGCGCGTGGTGGAAGAGCAGGATCGTCGCCATGGGACCGACCCTACCGGTCACCCGAACCGCTTGCCGCGGGCCCGCGCGTGGGTTCAGATAGCCGCATCCACCGACCCGCAGGAGGAGCGTTGCTCGCGTACACCGAGGGCGTCTACGAGACGCTGAAGTACATCCACATCCTGGCCGCGATCGTCTGGGTCGGCACCGGTCTGTACTTCCAGTATCAGGCCACGCGCCTGAACCGGATCGGCGACGCCGAGCGGATGGCGGCCTTCACGAAGGACATCGAGTTCACGGGCAAGAGCCTGATGCTGCCCGCGTCGATCCTGGTCCTCGTGATGGGCATCGCGATGGTGCTCTACGCCCCGTTCCTGGAGTTCGAGGACGCGTGGATCGCGATCGGGTTGCTCGGATCGATCGCGACGGCGGTCACGGGGTCGGTCGTGATCGGCCCGACCGCCGGCAAGGTCGGCCGGTTGATCGAGGAGCAGGGTCCGGGCACCCCCGAGGTCCAGGCGGCCACGAAGAAGATCTTCACGGTCTCCAGGATCGACCAGGTCGTGCTGCTCGTCGTGATCGCCGTGATGGTCTACAAGCCCGGCGCGTGAGGCCTCACCGGGCCGGCGACCGGCGGAGGGCGCGTGGCGCCGTGGTTCGGTCGCCGGCCCGGTCGCTCGACCACTCGGCCGGTGGGGCCGTCGTGATGTCGGCCAGGGCGAGCAGGACCGTGTCGTAGTTCACCCGCCATCCGGCGAAGTCGCGCCACGCCTGCTCGCGGTCGGCCTTCAGTGGCACGCCCGCCTCATCGAGGGTCGTGATCGTCGCTTCCCACTCTTCGCGCGTGACCGAGATCGGGTCGCCGGGGGAGGGGTTCGGGTCGTACGGGATCTGGAAGAAGTCCGCGATCCTGCGCAGGCACAGGTAGCCGGCGCGGATCATGAACTCGGCCTCGACGTCGCGCGGGACGTCGACGCTCGAGAGGGTCAGGGCGGCCCCGTCGAGCACCGCGCCGCTCGCCGTCACCCACGAGTGATCGGGCTGCGGCGAGCGCAGGAACACGAGCGCGGGGAGCGACGTGTGGGTCTCTTCGACGTCGACGAACCAGCGCTCCCACTCGGTCCACACCCCGTGGAGCTCGTCGATCCGCTCGAGCACCCAGTGTCGCCAGATCATCTCGCGTCCGGACGGAGGCTCCCCGGCCCGCACGGACAGCGCCGTCACCCCGAGCTCGCGCCGGGAGAACGCCGTGTAGATCGACGGCAGGTACGTGATCAGCAGGGCCAGCAGGAACAGACCCGTCAGGGCCTCGAGGAACACGAGCCACATGTCGAGCGCAACCTCGGGGCGGACCATCCCGAGGGTCAGCAGCGACGAGCCGGACAGCTCGAACGCCTCGACCGGCCCTCGGTCCTCGATCGCCCAGAAGATCAGCGCGAACCCGGTGAAGACCATGCCGAGCCAGACCCCCAGCGTCGCGACGAGGCTGACCGGTGCGTACGAGGCCAGGACCCGGTCCCGCCGCGCGTACGCCGCCGAGCGCGGTGCGAGCACCAGGTAGAGGCGGCGCATCACGAGGAACACGATCCTGGTCACCTGCGACGCGGCCGCGCGGGGGATCACGACGGTCTTGATCGCCGAGACGACCGCCGCCCCGACCAGCAGGGCCCCGAAGGCGACACCCAGGACCTGCAGGACGGTGTCCACGACTCAGTGCCCGGCGGTGACGGGCTCGGGATCGGCCAGGCTCGCCTCACGGGTCGCCGCACGCCCAGGGATGTAGCGGTTCGCCACGAACGCGGCGGTGAGCAGGACGAGCCCGCCGATCGCGACCGCCAGGTGGAATCCGGACATGAACGCTTCTCGGTACGCGGCCTCGACGGCGCCCAGCTGCGCGGGGGCGATCTCGATCGACGCCAGCGCATCCGGCGTGAGGACGCCGTGTCGCGCGACCTCGGCGATCGCCTCCTGCTGCTCGGGGTCGAGCCCCGATCCGGCGAGCAGCGGCCCGATCGCCGACGCCACCTGGGCGAACGCGATCGTGCCGAGCGCCGCGATCCCGAGCACCCCGCCGACCTCGCGGCTCGTGTTCGTCATCGCCGAACCGAGGCCGGCACGCTCCGCGCCGACCGCGCCCATCACGGCCGCGGTCATCGGCGCCATCGTCGAGCCCATGCCGTGGCCCATCACGGCGAACAGGATCGCGAGCGCGCCGTAGGGCGTCTCGGGCGTCACCTGGGTCATCGCGAGCATCCCCGAGCCGACCAGCACGAGGCCGTAGGTCATCGGCGCCTTCGAGCCGATCTTCTGCGCGACGCGGCCCGCGTTCGGCGCGGTGACCACGATCATCAGCGTCATCGGCAGGAACCGGACCCCGGCCTGCGTGGGGGAGTAGCCGCGCACGATCTGCATGTAGAGCGTGAAGAACAGGAAGATCGAGAACATCCCGAGCGACACGGCGAACGCCACCGCGTTGCCCGCCGCGAACGCCGGGATCCGGAAGTACGACAGCGGCATCATCGCGTGCGGGTTGCGCGCCTCCCACCACAGGAACGCGCCGAGGAGCACGACGGCCGCCGTGAGCGACGCGACGATCAGCGGGTCGGACCACCCGCGGACGTTCGCCTCGATCAGCCCGAACGTGAGGGCGAGCAGCCCCGCCGTGCCCAGCACCACACCGGGGAGGTCGAGTGAGCGCGCCTGCTCGGACCGGGATTCGGTCACGGTTCGGGTGGCGATCACGAACGCGACGATCCCGATCGGCACGTTCAGGAAGAACACCGACTCCCAGCCCCAGTTCTCCACCATCCAGCCGCCGAGCGTCGGGCCGAGCGCGAGCGCGAGCCCCGAGATCCCCGCCCACAGGCCGATCGCCTTCGCGCGCTCGTGGGGCGGGAACGTCACGGTGATGATCGACAGCGTGCCCGGCATCAGGAACGCGGCGCCGACGCCCTGCAGCCCGCGCGCCCAGATCAGCTGCGCACCGGTGGAGGCCAGACCGCACAGCAGCGACGCGAGGGTGAAGATCGCGAGGCCGCCCAGGAACACCCTCTTGCGTCCGTACCGGTCGCCTGCGATGCCTCCGGTGAGCAGGAGCGACGCGAAGGCCAGGACGTACCCGTCGATGATCCACTGCAGCTCGCTGATCCCGGCGGACAGGTCCCGAGCGATCGTGGGGAGGGCCACGTTGACGACGGTGTTGTCGAGCATCGCCATCGCCAGGGCGAAGCACATCGTGAGCAGGACGGCGACCTTCTCGCGGGCATGTGGCCCCTCGAACCCGAGGACCCGCTCGGTCACGTGAGCTTCCGGTACAGGCGGATCGAGACAGGGATGAAGATCGCGAGGAGCCCGACGATCCACGCCGCCGACCGGGCGACGAGCTCGCCGAACGTGTACATGACCTCGCCGGTCTCCATGTTGACGACCGCGACCTCGCCGATCGAGAGGTACCGAGCGAGGTTGCACCAGTAGGTGATCGGGTTGTGTTCGGCGATCGGTTGGAGGAAGTCGGCCATGAAGGCGACCGGGATGAACGCCGCGCTGACGAACACGATGGGGAACACCATCGTGAAGATCGCCGCCTGCACGGCCTCGACCTGCTTGATCGCGAGGCCGACCGTGGCCGAGATCCACGAGAACGTGAAGCTGACGGCGAGCACTAGGACCACCACTCCGAGGGCCGCGATCAACCCCTCCTGGAAGCGGAACCCAACCAGATAGCCGACCCCGATCATGATCACGACCAGGAGGAAGTTCTTCACCAGGTCCGCCGTCGTCCGCCCGGCGAGGACCGCGGAACGAGCCATCGGCAGCGACCGGAACCGGTCGAGCAGTCCCTTCTTCAGGTCCTCGGCCAGGCCGATCGCCGTCGTCGTCGATCCGAAGATCGCGTTCTGAACGAAGATCCCCGGCAGCAGGAACATCACGTAGTCGCCACCAGGGATCGTCTCCGGCGAGAACGCGTTCGCGTAGATGAAGCGGAACAGCAGCACGAACATGATCGGCTGGACCAGCTCGAAGACGAGCACCGTCGGGACCCGCCAGATGCCGACCAGGTTCCGCCACGCGACGATGATCCCGTCGGCCACGGCCAAGCGCGCCCTCGCGGCGATCCCGGTCGGCGCCTGCATCGCGGTGGTGGCGCTCACGTTCGCGACCCCTTCTTCTTCCGGTCTCGCCGTGCGCCGGGCGCGACCGGCTCGTCGGCCAGCCCGTCCTCCGCCGTCCGGCCGGTGAGTGTGAGGAACACGTCGTCCAGCGTCGGCTTGTGCAGGGCGAGATCCTCGACCCAGATGTTCGAACCGTCGAGCCGGCGGACCGCCTCGAACACCACGGAGGTACCGTCGGGGCCGGCGTGGACCCGCACGAAGCCCGTGTCGGGATCGATCGTGTGGTCGCCGGTGCCGAGTCCCGCGAGGATCTCGGCCGCCTTCGACGTCTCCCCCTTGTTCGCGACGTGGAGCTCCAGCACCTCGCCGCCGATCTTCGCCTTCAACTCGTCGGCGGTCCCTTCGGCGATCACCGCGCCGCCGTCGATCACGGCGATGCGGTCGGCGAGGACGTCGGCCTCCTCCAGGTACTGCGTCGTCAGGAGCAGGGTCGTGCCGTCCGCCTGGAGCTCGCGGATGAACTCCCACACGTCTGCGCGGCTGCGAGGGTCGAGCCCGGTCGTCGGCTCGTCGAGGAAGAGCACCTCGGGGCGACCGACGAGGCTCGCCGCAACGTCGAGACGGCGTCGCATGCCGCCTGAATACGTTCGGGCCGGGCGATCGGCCGCGTCTGAGAGGTCGAAGCGCTCGAGGATCTCGCCGCCGCGACGCTTCGCCTCGGCACGGCTCAGGTGGTAGAGCATGCCGACGAGCATCAGGTTCTCGAGGCCCGTGAGGTTGTCATCGACCGCGGCGAACTGACCCGCGAGGCCGATCCGGAACCGCAGGGCCTCGGCGTCCTTGACGACGTCGAGGCCGGTGACCTCGGCGGTGCCGCTGTCCAGTGGGAGCAGGGTCGTGAGGATCCGGACGGTCGTGGTCTTGCCGGCGCCGTTGGGGCCGAGCAGCCCGAACACGGCGCCTTGCGACACCTCGAGGTCGACGCCCGTCAGCGCGTGGACGTCGCCGAAGCTCTTGCGGACCCCTTCGGTCCGGATGATGGCCCCCCCCACGAGGCAGCAGCCTAGCGTCCGTGCGCGTATCCGACGAACGGGAATATACCCCCGGGGGTATCCTGTTATGACCGAGACGACCAGGGAGGACCGACGTGGACATCACCCAAGATGAAACGCAGGCCGTCGTGTCGCGGCTGCACCGCGTGCAGGGCCAGCTCGCCGGGATCGCACGGATGATCGAGGAGGGCCAGGGGTGCCGCGACGTGGCCCGGCAACTGTCGGCCGCCTCGAAGGCCCTCGAACGCGCGAGCGCGCAGTACCTGGTCGCGAACCTCACCGCGTGCCTGCGTGACGAGGAGGCCGCCCGGGCCGAGGGCTATACGGCCGACGACATCCAGAAGCTCTTCGTCCAGCTCGTGTGACCGCACCCGAACCGACCGACGAACCCAGGAGGAAGCACTACCGATGGACCCCGTCACCCTGTCGACCGCCCGTGACACCCACCAGATCCTCGATGTCCGTGATCCCTACGAATGGAACGCCGGCCGGATAGATGGCGCCGTGCACATCCCGCTGCACCAGCTCGCCGTCCGGCTCGCCGAGCTCGACCCCGGTTCACCGGTGGCCGTGATCTGCCGCTCCGGCAACCGGAGCGCCATGGCCACGAACTGGCTCCGTCAGCAGGGCGTCGACGCTCACAACGTCAACGGCGGTGTCATCGCATGGCAGCTGCACGGGCTGCCGCTCGTGACCGAGGACGGACGGCGGGGTCGGGTGGCCTAGATGGAGCTTCGGCAGTTCCACCTGGAGAGCCTGGGTCACGCGTCGTACCTCGTCGGTGACGAGCGGACCGGGGAGGCACTGGTCCTCGATCCGAAGCGTGACGTGGACGACTACCTCCGCGTCGCGCGCGAGCGCGGGTTCGACCTCGCCTACGTGATCGACACGCACGGCCACAACGACTACCTGTCGGGGCTCTCGGAACTGATCGCGCGAGCGCCGGGGATCCGGCCGCTCGCACCGGCGCACGGCACGTACGGCTACGACCACCGCCCCGTCCGCCACGGCGAGATCGTGGAGATGGGCGACATCGCGTTCGAGGTGCTCCACACGCCCGGACACACGCCCGAGCACGTGAGCCTGCTGATCCATGACCGTTCCGTGGCAGACGAGCCCGCCGTGCTGCTCGCCGGGGGTGCACTGCTCGTGAACGACGTCGCGCGCCCGGACCTGCTGGGCAGCGACGAGCAGACGCGCACGAGCGCGGAGGCGATGCGCGACATGCTCCGCGACGTGATCCTCGCCCTGCCCGACCACGTCGAGGTCTTCCCGACCCACGTCGCCGGGTCGCTGTGCGGGGGCAACATCGGCGCACGGCTGTCGACGACGGTCGGCTACGAACGTCGCACGAACCCGGTGCTCCGCCGGGTGCTGGAGGACCGCCCGATCGAGGAGATCTTCGGGCTCGGCACGCTCCCCGCGGTCCCCCCGTACTGGCGTCGGATGCGGACCCAGAACATGGCCGGTCCGGCACCGCTGGGCGTGGTGGCCGAGCCACCGGCCCTGCGCGTCGAGCACTTCGCGAAGCTCCGCGACGGCGGTGCGCTGGTGATCGACGCCCGCCAGCCCGAGGCCTTCGCCGGTCTCCACGTCCCGGGATCGATCAACGTGGGGCTCGGGACCTCGTTCGCGACCTGGGCCGGAACGGTCGCGCCGGCCGACGCCGATGTGCTGCTGGTGCTCGACCGGCCCGGGGATCTATGGGACGCCACCTGGCACCTGCTCCGGACGGGCTACGCGGCGCCCGTCGGGTGGCTCGCGGGCGGGATGCACGACTGGCGCACGAGCGGCCGTGAGGTCGCCACCCTCCCGCAGATGACCGTCGACGAGGCTGCCGCCGCGCTCGCGCGTGGGGAGCTGCGCGTGCTCGACGTTCGCCAGCCGGCGGAATGGGCGGACGGCCACGTCGAGGGTGCGACGTTCATCACCGGAGGTGAGCTGCCCTCGAGGCTCGGCGACCTGCCGGCCCCCGACGGGCGCCCGCTCGCCGTGATCTGCGGCAGCGGGTTCCGATCCTCGGTGATGACCAGCCTGCTGCGCGCGAACGGACGCGACGATGCCGTCAACCTGGTCGGCGGGGTCGAGGCATGGGGAGCCGCCGGGCTGCCACTCGTCGCGGCGTGACGCCTACGGCGCGATGTCGAACTCGTCGAAGACCCGCGCGTCCTGATCGACCGCGCGCACGAGCATGCGATCGGCGAACACGTTGATGTCGACGAAGTGGTACACGGCGTACGAGACCGCCGTGAACGTGTCCTCGCCCGTGCCGCGGGTGCGTCCCGCGGCACCCGACACGACGTAGGTGACGCCGTCGATGAGGACGCTTCGCTGGTAGTCGTGCTCGTGTCCCGACAGGACCAGCTGCACCCCGTACCGGACGAACGAGGGTGAGAACGCCTCGCGCACCGTGAGGTTCGATCCCTGGTAGCCGGCCGAGTACGGAGGCTCGTGGACCGCGACGATCCGCCAGCGTTCGGTGGCGTCCCGCAACGTGTCTTCCAGGAACGCCCGTTGGTCGGGGTCCCCGACCCGGTTCGAGTCCAGGCCGATCAGCAACACGTCGCCCGGGAGGTGTGCGGCCCACCAGGTCCCGGGCATCCCCAGGACGTCCATCTGCTCGTCGGCGTGGCCGGCGTCGTGGTTGCCGACGATCGCGTACAGGTCCGCGCCGTCGTCGAGCACCCGGTCGAACGGCCGGAAGATCGTGTACTCGAGGCGGGCGGGGTCACCGCTGGGGTAGACGTTGTCGCCCAGGGCGAGCAAGACGTCGTACCGGACGTCGTCACCGGACCGACTGATCGCCCACGACGTGGACCAGTCGATCTCCTCGCCCTCCCCGACGTCGCCGACCGCGGCGATCCGGAGGTCGGGATCAGCGGCGAGCGGGGTGAGCGCCCAGGTCTCGGTCGGTGCCCCCTTGCGATGGGTCAGCATCGAGACGGTCTGCGGCCCGAGCTGCCACCAGTAGACGAGCAGGAGGGCGACGACGACCGCGACGACGACGGGCCAGCGACGGCGTCGCCGAACCACGGGCGCCCCGTCGGGCGCCGGCGCGGCGACCGAGCGCGTGGTCGTGCGCATCGTTGACCGTCCCTCATCCTCGCGGCCCACGACCGATCCGCCTACGCCGGACCGGCCCCCTCACGGCGGGACCCCCGCCCCGGGACCTCAGGTCACGCGTCCGCGACGATGTCGCTCGAGGAGGGAACCGTGGGTGCCGATGGCGGCCCCGTCGTGTTGGACCTGCGCCGCGAGCCGAGGGCCCGCGATCCCGCGTGGGCCGGGAGCAAGGCGGCGGCGCTGGCGCGCGCCGCCGCGGCGGGGTTCCCCGTGCTTCCCGGCTTCGTGATCGCGACCGACGCCCACCCCCGGATCGGCGAGGTCCGCCCGGCATGGGACGAGCTGTCCGACCACGGGCGCGTCCCGCTCGTCGTGCGCTCGTCGTCGACGATGGAAGACGTCGAGACCTCGTCGATGGCCGGTCGGTTCGTGTCGGTCACCGACGTCCGGGGCTGGAGGGCGTTCCGCGAGGCCGGGGCTCGCGTGCGGGCGTCGGCGCACACGCCTGAGGGTGTCGCCCCGATGGCCGTGCTGGTCCAGCCGGCGCTCGACGCGGTCCGCGGCGGGGTGCTGTTCGGGATCGATCCCGTCACCGGCGACCGGCGGCGACTGGTCGTGGAGTGTGCGCCCGGTGCGCCGCACGCGATCGTCGGGGGCCAGGTGACCGCGACGCGGTACGTGCTGAGCCGATACGGACGGATCGTGGAGCGCGAGCCGGGCGAGCTGCGGCTGGGCCTGCGCGATCGACGACGGCTGGCGCGCCTAGCCCGGCGGGCCGAGCGAGCGTTCGGGCGACCGCAGGACATCGAGTGGGCGATCGACGCGCGGGGACGCCTGTGGTTGTTCCAGAGCCGGCCGGTGACCGCGATCGGGGAGATGAGCCAGGCGACCGGGCCGCTGCTGGGTCCCGGTCCGGTGGGGGAGACGTTCCCCGAGCCGCTCCGACCCCTCGAACGCGACCTGTTCGTGGCGCCGCTGCGGATCGGGATGATCGAGGCGTTGCGCGTGATCGGGGTCGTCCCTCGGGCAAGGATCGCGCGGTCGCCGGTCTTGACCACGGTCGGCGGTCGGGTGGCTGCCGACCTCGAGCTGCTGGGCTGGGCGCCTCCACGGCGGGGCTGGCGCGTGCTGAACCCCGTCCCCCCGGCTCGGCACCTCTGGGCTGCATGGCACATCGGTCGGCTCCGGGCCTCGCTGCCGGAGCGGGTCGGGGGGATGCTCGAGGCCATCGACGGTCGGCTGCGCGCCGTCCCGCCGCTCGCGCTGCTGGCGGATCGTCAGTTGCTCGGTCTGCTCGGACGCGTCCGCCGTGAGCTGGTGTCGGTCCACGCCTTCCAGGTACTGGCGGGGATGCTGTTGCCGTCCGCGTCGGATCGGCCGTCCGCCTCGGTCCTGGCCCTCGCGGCGCTCGCGACGCACCGCGCCGAGGGCCACGACGACCGGGAGGTCGTGGTGGAGGCGCCGGTGGTGCTCGCCCTGCTGCCGCCTCGGGTCGGTCCGATCCCCGCGCTGCCCGACGCGGAGATCCCGCACGGGAGCCCGCATCCCGATGTCGCCGTCTTGGAGCCGCGGGAGGCGCTCCGGCTGCGCGCCCGGTGGCTCGACGAGCTCGTCGCGCGGGCCGCGTGGGAGATGGGTGGCCGTCTCGAGGCCGCCGGCCGGCTGCCCGATCGCGCGCTCGTGGCCGAGATGACGCTGCGGGAGCTCGCCGCCGTGATGGACGGCGGCGAGCTCCCGGTCACCCTGGCGGCGCGGGCCGCTGCGCGGCCCGCGCCGCCCCTGCCCGCCGTCTTCCGGCTTACGCCGCACGGCGACGTCGTACCCGCGAGGGCGCCCGGCCGGCAGCGTCCCCGCGGCGTCGGAGGCCGAGGCGCCGGCGGGGGTCGGGGCTCGGGTCCCGTCCGCCACGGGGAGGGCGACGTCCGTCCCGGCGACGTGTTGGTCGTGCGGGTCCTCTCGCCGTCGCTCGCGGGGGTGCTCCCGATGCTCGCGGGGCTCGTGTCGGAGACCGGCAGCACGCTCTCGCACCTCGCGATCGTCGCGCGGGAGCTCGGGGTCCCGACCGTGGTCGGGTTCGAGGGGGCATGCGATCGGATCGCCGAGGGGGCGATCGTGGTCGTCGACGGCGCGACGGGCGAGGTCGGGGTCGTCGAGGAGGCGAGGCAGGAGGAGGCGGCATGACGTCGACGCGGATCGCCTCGGTGCTGCTGCGGGTCGTGGGGTGGGTGGTGCTCCTCGCCTCGGGCATCTACCTGCTCGTCTACCTGTACCGGTGGGAATGGAACCGCGCGTTGATCTCCGGTCTCTTCCTGGTGGCGGCCGAGGTCGCCCTGGCATCCTCGGCGATCCTTCGGCGTCTGGCGGCGCTGGAGCACCGGCTCGACGAGGCGGCGCGCGGCGGTGCTCCGCCACCGTCGCCACAGGAGGGAGGCGACGGAGGGCCGTTCGCCTGGCTGAGCGGCGACCGGATGGGCGTCTTCGTCCCGGTGCTGCTGGGGGTCGGTGTGATCCTGTCCGCGATCGCCTACGTGGTCGAGCGCACCGCGTCGGCGACGGCGGGGCTCGGCGGAGACGCGGCGGAGCGTCGCCTTCGCCGCCTGGCGCGCCCACACCCCGGGTTCGTCCCGTCGGTCACCGACGCCGCGTCGACCGTGCCGGTCACCGTCGTGCGGTTCGTCCAGCCGGCGCCCGCGATGCCGAGGGCTCATCGGGCCGCGACATCCGTCGTCGCGGTGTCGGCGGCGCTCCTGCTGCTCGCCGCCGGGATCGGGGCCCTCGCCCAGCTCACGATGTACGTTCCCGACACGAGGCCGACGACCGGCAGCACGACCTACGACCTGCTCGTGGAGCTGCGAGAGGGCGGAGGGGACCGGACGACGATCGCCCAGGCGTTGTGGCTGTCCTGCCGGGGGAACCTGCTCGACTCGGCACAGGCGGAGATCCGCGAGTCCGGCCCCCAGACGGTCACGATGCTGATCGAGCCGAGGGTCGCGCACAACGACGACCGTCGGTTCGTGGGCTGCCTCGAGGACGTGACGCTCGACCGTGTCCGCGTCGACGTGGTCGGGGGGGTCGATCGAGCCGGCACCGAGGCTTGAACGTCGTTCGTGTCACCTCGCGGTACCGTGCCGAGCGAAGTGACATCGAGGAACGATCGGATGGACGTGGTGGTGTTCGGCGCCACCGGGCGCGCCGGCTCGGCGATGGTCGAGCGTGCGCTCGCTCGCGGTCTCCGCGTGACCGCGTTCGTCCGGAGACCGGAGCGACTCGACGAGGTCGCCGACGACGTCGAGATCGTGGTCGGCGACGCGCTCGACCCGGCAGCGGTGCGGAACGCGATGGAAGGGCATGACGCGGCGCTCGGGGCCCTGGGGGCTCGGATGCGCGACACCTCAGAGCTGTCCGACGCGATGCGGGTCGTGGTCGCGTCGGCCCAGGCGGCGGAGCTCCCGCGGCTCGTGACCGTGTCCCAGGTCGGCGTGTTCCTGACGAAGACGGCGCCCGAGTTCGCTCACCTGCGCGATGAGCATCTCCGTGTCCTCGAGGCCCTTCGCGCCTCGTCGCTACGGTGGACCGCCGTCGCACCGCCGGCGATCGAGGACCGCGCGCCGGTCGGTCGGTACGCGGTCGCGCTCGACGAGCGCGCCCCTCGGTGGACGATCAGCCGAGGTGACCTGGCCGACGCCGTGCTCGACGCGCTGGAGCATCCGGAGTGGATCGGCCACGTCGTCGGGGTGTCGGAACCCGTTGCCGCCGAGGAGCCGGCATGAAGCCCGCCCGCCCGTGCTGGAGCTGATCGATCTCCGCCGCCGGTTCGGTCAGGTCGTCGCCCTCGACGGTCTGAGCTTCGAGGTGCCCGAGGGTCGCCTCGTCGGGTTCGTGGGACGCAACGGCTCCGGGAAGACCACCACGATGCGGATCGCGCTGGGTGTGCTCGACGCCGACGGGGGGCAGGTGCGCTGGCGTGGCCGGGAGGTGGGGCCCGAGGAACGGCGCCGGTTCGGCTACATGCCGGAGGAACGGGGCCTGTACCCGAAGATGCGCGTCCTGGAGCAGCTCGTCTACCTGGCACGGCTCCACGGCATCGAGAAGGACGTCGCAGCGCGGCGTGCCGGCGAGCTCACCGAGGCGCTGGGGCTCCTGGGCGGTCCGAAGGACCGGATCGAGACGCTGTCGCTCGGGAACCAGCAGCGGGTGCAGCTTGCGGCGGCGCTGGTGCACGACCCCGAGGTGCTCGTGCTCGACGAGCCGTTCTCGGGGCTCGACCCGGTCGGGGTCGACGTGCTCGCCGGGGTCCTGCTGCGCGAAGCCCGCGAGCGTGGCGCGGCCGTCGTGTTCTCGAGCCACCAGCTCGACCTGGTCGAGCGGTTGTGCGACGAGGTCGTCCTGATCGAGAAGGGGCAGGTGGTCGCGCGCGGGACGATCGAGGAGCTGCGGGGGTCGCGGACGCGGAACCTGTGGGAGGTGGCCGTGAGCGCCGGCGTCGGGGACTGGTGGGAGGTCCTGCCGGGGGTCCGGGCGATCGGCGAGGCCGACGGGGCCGTGGTGCTGGAGCTCGGGGACGGCGCGGACCCCCAGCGCCTGCTGGACCTCGCGCGCGCCGAGGGCGACGTCCGGCGGTTCGGCCCGATCCGTCCGAGCCTCGCCGAGCTCTTCCGGGAGGTGGTGCAGGAGTGACCACCGGCCGGGGCGATCGGGGGACCTGGCGCCTCGTCGCGCGCCGCGACTTCTGGGTGCGGCTGCGCGAGCGGAGCTTCTTGGTCTCGACGATCCTGAACGTGAGCGTGATCTCGATCCTCGTGCTGGCCCGCGCGTTCTCGGGCGGCGGCGCACCCAGCTACGAGCTGGGATGGGTGGGCGACGACCGCGTCGCGACCACCGCGGCCGAGCTGGGGGGCCTGGCCTCCGTCGAGGTCTCGCTGGTCCCGCTCGACGACGATGCGGCCGCCGAGGAGGCCTTGCGTTCGGGCCGCGTCGACGCCGTCGTCACGGACGGACAGCTCGCCTGGCGCGCGAACGTCGACCCGACCCTCGAGCAGCTCGTCCAGGGAGCATCGGCGAACGTGGGCCTCGACGCCCTCCTCGACCGCTACGAGGTTCCCCAGGCCGATCGCGACGAGGTGGCGTCGTCGGCTCCCCTGGAGACCGTCGTGCTGGAGCCCGGTGACCCGAACCGCGGCGAGAACGCCGCGATCGCCTTCATCGGGGTGATCTTGCTGTACGGGCAGCTGTTCGGGTACGGGATCTGGGTCGCCAGCGGGGTGATCGAGGAGAAGTCCTCGCGCGTCGTCGAGATGCTCCTGTCGGCGATCGGCACGCGCCAGCTGCTGGCCGGCAAGATCGTCGGGATCGGCCTGCTCGGACTGGGGCAGCTCGTCGTGATCGCGACGTTCGCGATCGGCCTCGCGATGGTCACGGGCGCGATCGCGCTGCCGGTCACGGCGCTCGGCGCGGCGGCGCTCGACGTCGGGTGGTTCATCCTGGGGTTCGCGTTCTACGCGTCGCTGTTCGCGGCCGCGGGCGCGCTCGTGACGCGGATGGAGGAGCTCCAGAACGTGATCGTGCCGATCAACCTCACGATCTTGGTGTCGTTCTTCATCTCGATCGAGGCGCTGCAGAACCCCGAGGCACCGCTCGTGGTGGTGGCCTCGATCCTGCCGACCTCCTCGGCGCTCGCGATGCCGGTGCGGATCGTCCTGGGCGCGGCGGACCCCTGGGAGATCGCCCTGTCGCTCCTGCTGATCGTGGGCGGTACCGTCGTGCTCGTGCCCGTGGGCGCGCGGCTGTACGCGGGCGCCGTCCTGCGCACGGGCGCCCGTGTGAAGCTGCGGGAGGCGTGGCGTGCGGCGGCACGCCCGTCGTGAGGGGGCGTGCGGCGGCACGCCCGTCGTGAGATGAGCGGAACGACGCGACACAACCTGCGGCACGCGGCCGGCATGTTTCGGTACGGGCGGAACCCGGCCGCCACCGTGTACGACAGCCTCGGGCCCGACTTCTTCCTGGCCCTCGACGACGGGTGGCTCAACCTCGGCCTGTGGGAGGGCGACGGATCGGACCCTGAGGAGGCGCCGATCGCGGTCCGCGCCCTCGTCCAGCGGATCGCGGAGCCGCTCCCGATCGGTGGCGACGTGCTCGACGTCGGCAACGGGCTGGCCGCGCAGGACCCGCTGATCGTCCAGGTCACGCGGTCGCGCTCGCTCGCCGTGGTGAACGTCACCCTGTCGCAGCTCAGGCACGGGCGCGACCGGCTGACGGAGGCGGGCGCCGTCGCGGTGAACGGCGACGCGAGTCGGATGCCGTGGCGCGACGGTTCGTTCGACGGGGTCATCAGCGTCGAGGCCGCGTTCCACTTCCCCTCGAGGCGACGCTTCCTCGAGGAGGCGTTCCGGGTCCTACGCCCCGGCGGGGTGCTCACGATCAGCGACATCCCCACGCTCCGGATGCCGCGCACCCCGCGGGAGGGGCTTGCCGCCGTCTCCCAGCTGCGGGTCTGGGGTCTGCACCGAGGAACGGCCGCGACACCCGACGACATCGTGACGATGGCGCACGCGGCGGGTTTCACCAGGGTTCGGGCCGAGCTCGTCGGCGACCGGGTGATCGGCCCAGCGCTCCGCGCCGTCCGCGGTCGCCTCGACGGAGCGCACGGGGGCTCGTGGGCGCACGCCCGCGCCGCGCGGGTGATGCTGGGGCAGGTGGACCTGCTCTGGGAGCGCCGGCTGATCGACTACCTGCTGCTGGTCGCGACGAAGCCGTGAGCCGTCACGAGCGGCTCGGCGGCATCTGCGTCTTCAGCCACGCGACCAGATCCTGCGTGCTGCGGCTCTGCAGCCAGACGGTCCCGGGCCCCTGGAACCGGACGACCAGGCCCTCGGCGCCGAAGATCGTCGACTTCCAGGACCCCGCCTTCTCGACCCCGAACGAGATCCCTTCCTGGAACGCCACCACGTGGCCGGTGTCGACGACGTAGCTCTGGCCCGCGGGGATCTCCTGCTCGAGGATCGCCCCGTAGCTCGACACGAGCACGTCGCCCTGACCCGAGCACTTCAGCAGGAAGAGGCCCTCGCCGCCGAAGAACGTCTTCGCGCCGCCCCACTTCGTGTCGACGTCCACGCCCGGGTCGGACGCGATCCACGAGCCGGACTGCACGAACCACGTCGCGCCGCCGAGGGGCAGGAGCCGCAGGTCGCCCGGGAGCTTCGCGGCGACCGCGACGTGTCCGCCGCTGGGGGAGCGGAACGTGTTGATGAAGAAGCTCTCGCCTCCGAGCACCGAGCGCTTCAGCCCGCCCATCAGCCCGCCGGTGGCCTTCGTCTCGATCTCGACGTCGCCCGACATCGAGGCCATCGCGCCCGCCTCGACCTTCACCTCGCTGCCCGACCCCAGGGCGATCCGCCCGTACGCGTACGCCGGCGCCGCTTCGATCTCCACCTGCATCTCGATCTCCTCCGTCCGTCCTTGAGCCGATGCGAACGTCCGTCAGCTCAGCCGATGCCGAACACCCGGCGGAACGACGGGAGGGGCAGCTGCCCCTGGGCAAGCACGTGATCGTGGAAGTCTCGCAGCGAGAACGCTGCCCCCTGGCGTGCCGCCGTCACCTCGCGTGCCCGCTCGATGTCGATCATCCCGATCATGTAGCACAGCGCTTGGGCCGGCATGCCGATGTAGCGGTCGATCTCGATCACGCTGTCGGTGTGCGTCAGACCTCCTTGCTCCAGGAGTTCGATCGCGCGGTCGCGCGTCCATCCCATCGCGTGGATGCCGGTGTCGGTGATCAGCCGCGCCGCCCGATGCGCCTGGTTGTCGAGCATCCCGAGCCGCTCCCACTCGTCGAGGTACAGGCCCATCTCGTCGGCCAGCCGCTCGGAGTACAGCCCCCAGCCCTCGGCGAAAGCCGATGCGGCACCGGCCGCACCGAACCGGCGCAGGGGTGGACGGCCGTCGATCTCCTGCTCCAGGGCGATCTGGAAGTGATGTCCGGGGTTCGCCTCGTGGTACGTCACGCTCGCCACGTGGTGCAGGGCACGGTCGTGCAGGTCGAACGCGTTGATGTAGTAGACGCCCGGCCGGGTCCCGTCCTCCGTGGGTGGATTGTAGAACGCGAAGGGGGAGTCGGCCTCGCGGAACTCCTCGACCCGGCGGACCTCGCAGTTGGCCGCCGGGAGGCGGCCGAAATAGGCGGGGGCGACCTCCCAGCTCCGGCGGACCTGGTCGACGGCCATCGCCACGAGCTCCTCGGGGGTCTCGGCGGTGTTCTCGCCGCTCGCGGTCCGCGCGACGATCGCCGTGGCGGGGTCCTCGAACCCGAGCGAGGCCGCGATCTCGTGACGCTCCTGCTGGATCGCCTCGAACCGCTCCCATCCGATCCGGTGCACCTCGCCGGGGTCGAGCACGAGGGAGGTCCATCCGAGGATCTCCGCCGCGTACATCTCCTCGCCGCCGGGCAGGGCCGACAGCGCGATCGTCTCGGTCGCGTGGGGCAGGACCTCGTCCCGCAGGAGATCGCGGAACCGCTCGTGGGCCGGTAGTACCTCGTCGCGAACGACCGCGGCGACCTGCTCTCGCGCCTCGGCCGAGCCGTCGACCGGCAGCATCGCCGGTGAGTCCTCGGGAGCCAGGGCCAAGATCCGGTCGAGCTGACCGATCGAGCGCTCCACGACGACCCGCGGCGCGACGACCCCGGTGGCGACGCCCTCGCGGGCAACCTCAGCCGATGCCTCGAGGAACGGACCGAACGCGTGGAGGCGCCGGACGTACCGCTCGAGGCGCTCCGGGGTGTCCGCCTGCTGTATCGAGGCGATCTCACCCAGTACGCTAGCCGGCCCGTAGAGATGGTTACCGACCTCGAACCGGTCGATCCTGCCTTCGATCTTCGCCAGGTACCGGGCGCTCGTCGCCTCGAGGATGTCGAGGGTGATCTCGTCGTCCTCGCTCAGGCCGTCACGACCGATCTCACGCGCCTCGTCGAGACCGCCGCGCAGGATCGACTCCTCGCGCGCGCGGCCAGCTTCGCTGGGGTCGGGCAGGCGATCGTCGTAGCGCTCGTCACCGATGAAGGTTCCGATCGTGGGGTAGATCTCGAGCAACTCGTCCCAGTACCGCGTCGCCAGGTCGGCGACGCGCGGATCATCGGTCACGGTAGGCTCCTCCTCGGCGTCACAGCAGGCCAAGGGTACCCGCGCCGTCGACCGAGACCGCGGAACCCGACACGAACCCGGCCGGCTCCGAGCACAGGAACGCCACGACCCGCCCGAAGTCGGCGGGGTCGCCCATCCGGCCGCTCATACCGAGCTCGCGCACCCGGTCGGTGGCATGGAGCCCCGGACACACCAGGTTCAGCGTGATGCCGTCGTCGATCAGGTCCTGCGCCGCGGTCTTGGCCCAGCCCCAGAGGCCTGCCCGGGCGGTGTTCGATGCCGTGAGGGTCGCGATCGGCTGCTTGACCGCGCTCGAGGTGATGAGCGCGATCCGGCCCCAGCCCGCCGCCCGCATCGGCACGACCGCGTCGCGGACCAGCCGGATCGAGGTGAGCAGGTTCGCTTCGACGGCATCACGCAGGGCGTCGTCGTCGATCTCCAAGGCGCGGGCCGCGGGAGGACCCCCGCTGTTCGCCACCACGATGTCGAGCCGTCCGAACCGCTCGAGGGCGGCCGACACGAGCCGTGACGGCATCGTGGGGTCCGTCACGTCCCCCGCGATCGCGAGGGTCTCACCTGGGAGGGACCCGGCCGCGGCCGCCAGATCATCGGGGCCTCGTGCGTTCAGGACGACGGCGGCACCCTCGTCCGACAACGCCCGCGCGGCGCCCAGACCGAGTCCCCTCGACGAGCCGGTGACCAGCGCCACCTTGCCGGCGATCCCGAGATCCACGCGCCGCATGCTACCGCTCGCCCGATTGACCCTCGATGATGGCCGTCGGTACGCTCGGGCCGCGTTCCCGCCCTTCGGTCCGTCCGTACCGTCCGTTCGCATCCGGCGTCCGTGCCGGGGAGGAGGCTCTCGATGCGTGCTCGGCTCGTCACCGCGGTCGCGGTGCTCGCCCTGGTCGGTGCCGCCTGTACGTCGACGTTGGACACCGAGGGGCTCGAGGAGCAGATCGCGGCGCTGCTGGAAGAGCGCGGTGGTCCCGAGGTGACCGAGGTGACGTGCCCCGACGACATCGAGGCCGAGGCCGGAGCCACGTTCGAGTGCTCCGCGACCGGGGACGGCGTCGAGTGGGTGGTCCGGGTGACCCAGACCGACGACCAGGGCAACGTCGAGATCGAGATCGCCGGCGCCCAGTAGGCGCCGCGCCGAGGAGGCCATCGTGCTGTTGGAGGGGAAGAAGCTCCTGATCACCGGGGTGCTCACGCCGCAGTCGATCGCGTTCGCGACGGCGCGCGTCTGCCAGGAACAGGGCGCGGAGATCATCCTGTCGAACTTCGGACGGGGCGTGAGCCTGACCGAGAGGCTGGCGAAGCGCCTGCCCGATCCGCCCGACGTCCTGGAGATGGACGCGAACGACGACGAGCAGATCGAGGCCGTGCGCGCGGAGCTCGAGCGACGCTGGGGACGGCTGGACGGGTACCTCCACGCGATCGCGTTCGCCCCGCAGGACGCGCTCGGGGGGAACTTCCTGTCGACCCCGTGGGACAGCGTCGCGATCGCCGTGCGGACGAGCACCTTCTCGCTGAAGGCGATCTCGGTGGGGCTGCAACCGTTGCTCGAGGCCGCGGGACAGGCGTCGGTCGTGTCCCTCGACTTCGACGCGACGGTCGCGTGGCCGATCTACGACTGGATGGGCGTGGCGAAGGCAGGGCTCGAGTCGGTCACCCGTTACCTCGCTCGCGATCTGGGCCCCAAGGGGATCCGCGTGAACACCGTGAGCGCCGGTCCGATGCGCACGATGGCGGGCAAGTCGATCCCCGGGTTCGACCGGATCACCGACCACTGGAACCGACGCTCCCCGCTGGGCTGGGACGTCGAGGACCCGACCCCCGTCGGGAACTGCGTCGCGTACCTGCTGTCGGACCTGTCGACGGGGATCACGGGAGAGCAGATCCACGTGGACGGCGGGTTCCACGCGATGGGGTTCGACATCACCTGAGCCTTCCGGGGGAGCCCGACGAGCGCCGGTAGACTGCGTCGACGATGATCCGCCGTCCGCTCGCATGGCTGACCGTCGCGGTCGCGCTCTCCCTGATGCTCGTCGCGTGCGACCCCGATGCCGAGACCACGACTCCCACGGGGTCGACCGGCGAGCCGACCGCGAGCGACACCGGCAGCCCCGCCCCGCAAGCGCCCGACCCGAACATCCCGTACTCACCCCGCCCCTCCGAGCTGGTGCCGCGCACGACCGGGTTCGTCACCGAGACCCTGACGCTCCCGACCTCCGACGACGCGCGGATGCTCGTCACGGTGGACTCGACCGCGATCGAACGGGAGTTCACCGGCACGTACCGCGCCACCTCCGTGTGGGTCACGATCGAGAATCCGGGTGACGAGCCGTGGACGGGCGTGCCGGCCGCGTACGCGAGGATCTCCGACGAGGCCGGCGGGGTGTTCGAGCCCGTGCCCGCCACGGAGGCGGACCTGCACCCTCGGCCGGGGCTGTACGACGCGTCGAACCGCGATCTCACCCGAACGGCCACGATCGGACCGGGCGAGCGACTGCAGGGCGTGATCGTGTTCCAGCCGACCGGCGGCAACCGATCGGTCACGATCGCGATCAGCCTGAACGCGGGCGGCGTGTGGGGCGAGTGGACCACGTCGCTCGGCCCCTTCTGAGCTGCCGGCGCCGTGGATCGGCAAGGACCCCGTATCCTCGGCGGGATGCGCGACGAGGTGCGACTGACGCGCTTCAGCCACGGCGCCGGGTGAGCGTGCAAGCTCGGTCCTTCTGACCTGACCCAGGTCCTGGGTCTGCTCGGTCCGTCGGCGAAGCCCGACGAGGTGCTGGTCTCCGAGGAGACCGGCGACGATGCCGCCGTCTACCGGCTACCGGACGGGGGCGGCTTGGTCGTGTCCGTCGACGTGTTCACGCCGATCGTCGACGACGCGTTCGACTGGGGTCGGATCGCGGCCGCGAACGCCCTTTCCGACGTCTACGCGATGGGGGCCGAGCCGAAGCTCGCCTTGAACCTCGCGGGATGGCCCCTGGACCTGGTTCCGTTGGAACTGCTCGCCGACGTCCTGCGTGGGGCGCGCGACGCGGCCGCGGCCGGTGGCGTCGCGGTCGTCGGCGGTCACACGATCACGACCGAGCGCGAGCCGCTGTTCGGGATGGTCGCGATCGGGTTCGTCGATCCTGCGCGTGTCGTGCGCAACTCGACCGCCGCCGCCGGGATGTCGCTGGTCCTGACGAAGCCGGTCGGCACCGGGCTGATCGCGACCGCCGTCAAGCGAGGGGTCGCCGAGCCGGGGCAGCTCGAGGCCGCCGTCGAGACGATGACCACCCTGAACGCAGCCGCCGCGGTCGCGATGGGGGAGGCCGGGGCGGCCGCCGCGACCGACGTGACCGGGTTCGGCCTCCTGGGGCACCTCCGGCGCATGCTCGAGGCGAGCGGGGCTTCCGCCCGGATCGACGCGGACGCCGTCCCGCTCCTGCCCGGCGTGCTCGACCTGGCACGCCGAGACGTCGTGCCGGGCGGGACGAAACGGAACCACGCATGGGTGACGCCGGTCACGGATTGGGGCGGGCTCACGTTCCCGGAGCAGCTCGTCCTGGCGGACGCCCAGACGAGCGGGGGGCTGCTGATCGCGACCCGCCACCCCGACGCGCTGCGAACGGCGCTGGACGAGCGCGGCGTCGCTCACGCCACGGTCGGCGAGGTCGTCGACGGCGAGCCCGGCCGGATCGCCGTCGACGGCCGTTTGCCAGGCTGATCGGTCGTTCCTCTAGGGCCGGGGAATATCTACTCCGCTGGTAGCATTTGCACCTGCAACAGGCGCACCCCGTGCCTGGTGTCATCCGGAGTGGACATGGCGGAGCTGGACGGCGTCTTCTACAAGGAGATCGTGGAGCAAGGGCTCCGCGAGTTCCCGAACGAGTGCTGCGGCCTGATCGCGGCCGAGGGCGACGTGCCCGTCAAGGTCTTCCCGATGACGAACGCGGACGCCTCGCCGGTGACGTACCGTCTCGACGGCAAGGAGCAGTTGCACGTGTTCGACGAGATGGACGAGCGGGGCTGGGACCTGTGGGGGATCTACCATTCCCACACGCATTCCGAGGCGTACCCGAGCGAGACCGACGTCAAGCTCGCGTTCTACCCTGACGCGCGGTACCTGTTGCTGTCGCTGGCCGATCGGAGCGCCCCGGTGCTGCGATCGTTCCGGATCGAGGACGGCGAGGTCACCGAGGAGGAGCTGACGATCGCATGAGCGCGGATCGACAGAAGAGCGCGCCGTTCACCGAGGAGCAGGTCCAGCGATACGCGCGCCACATCATCCTGCCGAACATCGGCGGGGCCGGGCAGCGCAAGCTGCTGGACGCGAGCGTGCTGTGCATCGGCGCCGGCGGGCTCGGCTCGCCGATCGCGATGTACCTGGCTGCCGCCGGTATCGGCAAGTTGGGCGTGGTCGACTTCGACCGCGTCGACGTCTCGAACCTCCAGCGGCAGATCCTCCACACCGACGGCGACGTCGGCCGTGCGAAGGTCGAGTCGGCCGTCGAGCACCTGCGCGCGATCAACCCGACGATCGAGGTCGAGGGCCACGACACCCTGCTGTTCTCGACGAACGTCTACGACGTGTTCGACGGCTACGACGTCATCGTCGACGGGACGGACAACTTCCCGGTGCGCTACCTGGTGAACGACGCGTGCCAGTTCACGGGGAAGCCGCTCGTGTACGGATCGATCTACCAGTTCGAGGGGCAGGCCACGGTGTTCATGCCGGGCCAGGAGACCCCGTGCTATCGCTGCCTGTTCCCGTCCCCCCCGCCGCCGGGGACGGTCCCGTCGTGCGCCGAAGGCGGCGTGTTCGGTGTGCTGCCGGGGGTGATCGGTGCGATCCAGGCGACCGAGGCGATCAAGCTGATCACTGGCGAAGGGGACACGCTCGAGGGGCGGCTGCTCCTGTACGACGCCCTGCACATGGACTTCCAGGAAGTCAAGATCCGGTGGGACGCGGACTGCCCGGTGTGCGGCAAGGAGCCGACGATCACCGAGCTGATCGACTACGAGGCGTTCTGCGGCGTGCCCGCCCAGAGCTGAGGAACGAGGAGAAGGACCCGAACGATGGCCGTGACCGTGAAGCTCCCGACGATCCTGCGCAAGCACGCCGGCGGCGAAGCGAAGGTGGGCGCGGACGGCGCCACCCTCCGCGACGTCCTGGACGACCTCGAGGCCAAGTACCCCGGCATCACGAAGAACGTGATCGCCGAAGACGGCGGACTGCACCGGTTCATCAACGTCTACGTGAACGACGAGGACGTGCGCTACCTGGGCTCGCTCGAGACGGGCGTCGCCGACGGTGACACGGTCTCGATCTTGCCGGCCGTCGCCGGCGGCTGAGCGTTCGTCGCTCCTAGGTCTCGAGCGGGATCAGCAGGATCGCCGTGCTGAGGGGCCGCTCGGTCCCGTAGGCCACCCGGTTGACGGTGCAGCCGACCCGGGTCCGCATCTCGCAGAGCCTGTTGCGGGTCCGGACCCACATCTCGGTGCTGCCGCCGCCGTCGAGGTTGATCGCGTGGTACGCGCCCAGCTCGATCATCAGGTTCGCGAGCTGGACGAACCGGATCCCCTCGCTCCACCCGTCCTGTCGACCGTCCACCGTGACGAGGTAACCGACGCAGTTCGTCTCCGGGTCCTTGTCGGAACAGCCCGCGCTGATCCCGGCGACCGTCCGAGGGTTCCGACACCCGAAGCAGCGGTCCGGCCCCTTCTTCGGGGCGCAGTCGTCCCCACATCGTGGAGCGACGTTCACGCCGTCGTTGACGAGCATGGGCAGCCCGGAGAACGCCTGGCGCACCTTCCCGAAGTGACCGAGGTCGACCGTGACGGAGATCCTGTGCCCGGGCGTCAACGACCCGACGGGTCTGCCGGCCAGCAGGACGTTCTCGAAGTCGTCCGTGGGGATGTCCATCGGCGCGACGTCGCACGTCCCGTCGGCGCGCAGCTTGACGGACTCGACCTCGTAGATGCGGTCCGGCCCCCGGACGTCACCGACGGGCCTCAGCAGGGCCGAGCACGTCCGCGTCGACAGGTATCGGGATGTCCCTCCGCGTGGGGTGAATGCCACGACCTGCCGGCGCCTCGGCTGCTCCGCGTTCCAGCCCACGATCGGGAAGGACGTGTCGCCCTGGGTCGCGTGGATGTCCATCACGGGCCGGCCGATCCACGCGCGATCGCCCGTCGCCGTGCTCGTGTACGTGTATCCGTGCTGGCTGGACATGCCGGTCGTCCAGATCTCCCCGTCGATCACCGTGAGATGCCGCGGTGCGTCCAACCCGGGGACCTTGAAGCCGCCGTTGACCGCCGCCCGAGCGCGGGTCTTCGCGGCCGTCTCGCTCATCGGCCGACGACCGTCGAAGGTGGGGTACGCGCTCCCGGCCCGCATCAAGGCGCTCTCGCCGAGGGGGAAGACCAGGGCCCGGACCTGCTGTTGGTTCCACTTGAACGCGCGGAGCCGGTACCGGGACGTGGCGATCACCAGGTCGTCATCGCCCGTTGCGCGTGCGTGCGCCGGCGGGCTCACGGACCCGATCGAGGCGCAGAGGGTGAGCATCACGACGAGGACGAACCACCTTCGCCGAAGCGGGAACAGCACATGTGCCACGGGGAACCTCGTAGGTCGACGCCTCGCGCAACCTATCGACCCATGGCGAGGCGTGCAAGGACCGCCCGGGTGGGCGGTGGTGATCACCCGTCCCAGGTTCGGCGTTCGCCCGGCAGGGACGCCCGCTCGCCCCACGAGAGCTCGTCGTCGGTGTTGCGGTAGGGCTGGAGCCACGTGATCGGGTCGGCGTCGCGGTGCTCGAGCTCCACGCGGATCGCCTCAGGGAACGAGCCGACGGCGACGGTCACGTCCGCGCAGACCCCGATCGCCAGCAGGTGGTCGCGGCGTTCACGCGCCAGGGCACGCAGCGTATCCAGCTGCTCCTGAGGAGCGTCACCCGCGTCGGCCGGCCCGAGGAGCTCGACCTGACCGTCGGGCGCCATCGTCGCGCCGAACGGGAGGAACCCCCCGGCCTCGTCCACCTCGCGGCGAGCGGCCGGCAGGAGGAACCGCAACAGGGCCTCCATGTGCTCGTGAGGCTCGCCGGGCACGATCGCCATACCCCTGAGTTTAGGCACGTTGCGCAGGGCGACCCGGCGAGGGAAGCTCCCGCGATGGAGATCCGACGGCTCGGTCCGGACGACGGTGCGCTGCTCGATGCCGCGGTCCGGGCCTTCCGCGGCTTCGAGCGCCGTGCCGACCACGCGTGCCTCACGGATCTGGGCGCCCTGGCGCTCGTGGCGCTCGACGGCGACACGGTCGCCGGGTGGGCTTTCGGTCACGAGGTACCGCGACCCGTCGGCGTCCCCACCCTGATCTGCTACGAACTGGACGTCGCCCCCGCCGCGCGGGGCGGAGGTGTCGGCCGTGCCCTCCTCGAGGCGTTCGCCGAGGCGGCCAGGGACCGGGGCGCGACCGAGATGTGGATGATGACCGACGTGGATCCCCAGGTCGCGGGGCGCCTGCTGCCGGGGGCAGCCGGTCGACCGGAGGGGATCCCGACCGGCCCGTGGTGGCTCTTCTCGGGCGCGTGAACCCGTGCAGCGGATCCGGGCCAGGGTGATTCCGACCTCCGCGCTGGGATAATCCGCCCGTGCCCCGCTACGACTCGATCCTCGACGCGATCGGCAACACGCCGCTGGTCGGCATCCCGCGGATGTCGCCGAACCCCGGCGTGCGGATCTGGGCCAAGCTCGAAGGGGCGAACCCGACCGGATCCACGAAGGACCGGATCGCCCTGAAGATGATCGAGGCCGCCGAGGCGAGCGGCGAGCTGACCCCCGATCGCACGATCCTCGAGCCCACCTCGGGGAACACGGGCATCGCGCTGGCGATGGTCGCGCGGCGCAAGGGCTACCCGCTCACGGTGGTGATCCCCGACAACGCGAGCGAGGAGCGGATCGGGCTCCTGCGGCTCTTCGGCGCCGACATCGTCTTCAGCGACGGGGCGAAGGGCACGAACGGCTCGATCGAGGTGGCCCGGGCCCTCGCGAAGGACGAGCGCTACTACATGCCCTTCCAGTACGGGAACCCGGCGAACCCGCTCGCGCACGAGGAGGGGACCGCGCAGGAGATCATCCGCGACCTGCCGGAGGTGACCCACTTCATCGCCGGGATGGGGACCGGCGGCACCCTCACGGGCAACGGGCGGGCGCTGCACGCGCATCGGCGCACGATCAAGGTGATCGCCGCCGAACCCGAGCTCGGCGACCTCGTGTACGGCCTGCGCTCCCTCGACGAGGGGTTCGTGCCACCGATCTTCGACCCCACCCAGATCGACCGGAAGTTCCTGGTGAACTCGACGGACTCGCTGCGGGCGACGCGCGAGCTCACGGCTCGCGAAGGGATCTTCACGGGTATCTCGAGCGGGGCGGTGATCCACGTGGCGCAGCGGATCGCGCAGGAGGTGGACCACGGCGACATCGTGTGCCTGCTGGCCGACGGGGGTTGGAAGTACCTGTCGACCGAAGCGTGGGCGGACGATCTCGAGACCGCGGAGAAGGGCGTCGAGGAGTCGCTGTGGTGGTAGCGCGTGCCCGATAGCCGGCCGATCGGCGTGTTCGATTCCGGCGTAGGCGGCCTGACCGTGGCGCGCGCGATCCTCGACCTGCTCCCGAACGAGTCCCTGATCTACCTGGGCGACGGGGCGCACTTCCCCTACGGGCCTCGTCCCGTGGAGGAGATCCGCGGGTTCGCCCTCGACATCGCGGCGGACCTCGTCGCGCGCGGCGTGAAGATGCTCGTGATCGCCTGCAACTCGATCGAGGTCTCGGCGATCGGCGACATCGCGGCCTCGCACGGCGTCCCCGTCGTGGGGGTCGTGAACCCGGGGGCGCGCGCCGCGGTCGCGGCGACCCGCTCGGGGCTGATCGGCGTGATCGGGACCGAGGCGACGATCGCGACCGGCGCCTACGACCGCGCGGTAGGGTCGTCCGCGCGGTTGCACCACGCCGCGTGCCCCGTGTTCGTCGAGCACGTGGAGCGTGGCGACACGACCTCCGACGGGTTGCGGGAGGCCGCGGGCAGGTATCTTGCCCCGCTGAAGGAGGTCGGTATCGACACGCTGATCCTGGGTTGCACCCACTACCCGCTCCTGTCGGGACTGCTCCAGATGGAGCTCGGACCCGACGTGGTCCTCGTGTCGTCCGCGGAGGAGACCGCCAAGGACGTGTACGCGACGCTCACGCGAGCCGACCTGCTGCGCGAGGATCCCGAGCCTCCGCACCATGCGTTCCTGACCACCGGCGACGCGGACCGGTTCCGCGATCTCGCCGAGATCTTCCTGGGCGGCCACGAGCTCGTGGCCGTCGATGCGGTCCACGTCGGAACGGGAGGCGGTCGGTGAAGCTCACGGTGCTCGGTTCGCACGGCACCTGGCCGGGACCCGCGGGGGAGTGCTCCGGCTACCTGGTGACGAGCGACGGGTTCCATCTGTGGCTCGACGCGGGGACGGGCACGTTCGCCCGGCTCCAGGAGCAGGTGGCCGTGGGGGACGTCGGCGGCATCGTGATCTCGCACGGCCACGCGGACCACTTCCTGGACATGATCCCCGCGTTCTACGCGCGGCACTACGGGAGGCTCGGTACCCCGGGGCTGCCCTTCCACTCGCCCTCCGGGTTCACGGACCTGGCCTCGCTCCTGGTCAGCGAGAACGGCCGCGACGTGATGGCCGAGGCGTACGCGTTCCACGAGCGACGCGCCGGCGACGTGTTCGAGGTGGGGCCGTTCCGCGTGACGGCGTTCGAGATGACGCACATCGGCGTCTACTCGCTCGGCTACCGGATCGAGGCCGACGGCGCGACCCTCGCCTACACGGGTGACACCGGTCCCTGCCCCGAAGCGATCGAGCTCGCGCGCGGCGCCGACCTGTTCCTCGCGGAGGCGACGTACCAGAATGCGTCGAACCTGGCGTACTTCCACCTCAGCGCCCAGCAGGCGGCCGAGCACGCCGCGGTCGCCGGCGCTGGGCGGCTCGTCCTGACCCACCTGGTCCCCGGTACCGATCCGTCGATCTCGATCGACGAGGCCGCCGCCGTGTTCGACGGACCGGTCGACGCGGCGACGCCCGGCGCGTCGTGGGAGGTGGGTGGGTGAGCAGGCCCGACGGACGCGACGCGGGGCAGCTCCGGCCCGTCACGTACGAACTGGGGTTCCAGGAGTGGGCCGACGGCTCGGTCCTGTTCTCGATGGGGCGAACGCGCGTGCTGTGTTCGGCGACGGTCGCCGAGGACACGCCGCGATGGCTCCGTGGCACCGGCAAGGGCTGGGTGACGGGTGAGTACTCGATGCTCCCGGCCTCGACGCTGGAACGGTCCCCACGCGAGGTCAATCGGGGTCGCCCGGGCGGGCGCACCCAGGAGATCCAGCGGCTGATCGGGCGAGCCCTGCGGAGCGTGACCGACCTGCGACGCCTCGGCGAGCGGATGGTCACCGTCGATTGCGACGTCCTGCAGGCCGATGCCGGGACGCGGACGGCCTCGATCACGGGGGGGTACATCGCGCTGGCCCTCGCCCTGCGGGGGATCGAGTCCCGCGGCCTGATCCCCGGGGACCTGCTGCGGGACCACGTCGCCGCCGTGTCGGTCGGCCTCGTCGACGGCGAGTCGCGCCTGGACCTGTGCTACGACGAGGACGCGGGCGCCGAGGTGGACTTCAACGTGGTGATGACCGGGGCGGGCGCGCTCGTCGAGGTCCAGGGCACCGCCGAGGGCGAGCCGTTCAGCCGGACGCAGCTCGACTCGATGCTCGATCTGGCCGCGGACGGGATCGCCGAGCTGGTCGAGATCCAGCGCGCTGCGCTCGCCGGATGATGCCGTTCCCCGAGGAGATCGCGCTCGCCACGCGCAACGACCACAAGATCCGGGAGCTCGAGCGGATCTGCGCGGACTGGCCCGTCCGATGGGTGACGGCCGATGACGCCGGCGCTGCCGAGTTCCCCGACGTCGAGGAGACGGGGGACACGTACCTCGAGAACGCCACGCTGAAGGCTCGGGCGGTCGCCGCGGCGCTGGGGATCCCGGCGCTCGCCGACGACTCCGGCATCGAGGTCGACGCCCTCGGCGGACGCCCCGGCGTCCGCAGCGCCCGCTACGCCGGCGAGGGGGCCACCGACGAGCAGAACCTCCGCGAGATGATCCGGGCGATCCGGGGGATCCCCGGTGGCGGCCGGACGGCCCGGTACCGGTGCCTGGCGGTGCTGTCCTCGCCCGACGGAGCCCTCACCTGGGCCGAGGGAACCTGCGAGGGGACGCTCGAGACCTCGCCGAGGGGCTCGGGGGGGTTCGGGTACGACCCGATCTTCGTGCCCGCGGGGTGGGACGAGACGATGGCCGAGCTGACCCCGGAGCAGAAGGACCGGATCAGCCACCGGGGCAGAGCCTTCCGCGGCCTCCGCGCACAGCTCGCGACCGACCGATCCTGACCCACAGCCTGCTCGATCTCGTCTACCCGGCTCAAGGTAGGACGGAAGTCGGTCGAGGATTCCCCCGTGGATCGCGAACGGCTCCGTCCGGTTGCCGTGGATGCCGGCCCGCTGGAGGTCTTCTTCGGCGGCCGCCCCGCCTGGCTCGTCGCCGTGCTCGGCGTCCTGTTCGTCACGGCCGTCGGCATGGTGGACGTCACCACGACCCTCGACGTGTCGCTCGCCCCCTTCTACCTGATGCCGGTCCTGCTCGTGACCTGGAACGTGGGACGGACCTGGGGGATCGCCGTGGCCGGGCTCGCCGCGGTCGCCACGCAGCTCGCCGACGTGCGGACCGTCGGGAGCGCCGGGATCGTCCTGTCGTGGAACGCGGTCGTGTGGTTCGCCGTCCTGGTCTTCGTCGTATGGCTGCTCTCCACGCTCAAGGTTGCCGTGGTCTCGCAGGGGCGTCGCCTCACCGTCCAGACCGAGACGTCGCACGACCTGCGGGAGCAGAACGAGGTGAAGGACACCCTCCTGCACGCCGTCTCGCACGATCTGAAAGGCCCGCTCGCCGGGATCCTCGGGGCGATGCAGACGATCCGTCGCGCGGAGCGGCTGAAGCTGAGCCACGAGCAGGTCGAGGAGCTCTACACCGTGATCGAGCAGTCCGGCGCGAAGGCCGCTCGCCTGGTCGACGACCTCCTCGATCTGGACCGGCTCTCGCGAGGCCAGCTGCGGCCCGAGCGCGAGTCGACCGACCTCGTCGCGCTGAGCCGGCGCGCCGCGTCGGAGGTGCCCGCCCTCGAGGGGCATCCGGTCACGGTCGTGGGCGACTCCGTCCTGGTCGACGTCGATCCGGGCAAGGTCGAGCGGATCGTCGAGAACCTCCTGGGCAACGCCGGACGGCACACGCCGGCTGGAACCCCGATCAACGTCGAGGTTCACGCGCAGCCGGCCGGCGCCGTCCTGATCGTCGAGGACGAGGGCGCGGGCGTTCCCGACGACCTGAAGATCGACATCTTCGAGCCGTTCCGACAGGGCCGCGAGTCGCGCGGGGGGGTCGGGATCGGCCTCTCGCTCGTACGCCGGTTCGCCGAGCTCCACGGGGGCGGCGCCCACGTCGAGGACCGCGAGGGCGGGGGCGCGCGTTTCGTCGTCGTCCTGCCCGGCGCGGTCCGCGCGATCGAGCCCGCGACGGCGCCCACGCTCCGCGCGGTCTGAGCGGCGGCGCGCCGCTCGTACTAGCCTTCCTCGACCGGACGACGGAGGGGGTCGATGGCCGAGCGGTCGATCGTGATCATCGGCGCGGGCGTGGTGGGCGCGGCGCTCGCGGACGAACTGACGCAGCGAGGGGAGCGCGGCGTCACGGTCCTCGACAAGGGTCCGCTGTTCTCCACGGGTGGTTCCTCGGCGCACGCTCCCGGGCTCGTGAGCCGCACGAGCCCTTCGAAGTTCATGCAGGAGACCGCCGACCACACGATCTCGAAGTTCGCGTCCCTGTCGACCCCGGAGGAACCCGCGCTCGTGCCCGTCGGCTCGCTCGAGGTCGCGTACGACCCGGCGCGCCTGCGTGAGCTCTGGCGTCGTCACGACGTCGCCCGGTCGTGGGGCTGGCGTGGTCGGATGATCGACGCGGACGAGGCCCTCTCGCTGTGGCCGATCCTGCGTCGCGAGGGATTGCTCGGCGCCTACACGACGACCGACGAGGGTCTGGCGGTCGCGCTGCGGGCCGTCGAGGCGCAGGCGCGCCGGGCCGAGGCGAACGGCGCCACGTTCCGCGGTGGGGTCGAGGTCACGGGGATCGCGGCCCGTGACGGTCGCGTCGCCGGGGTCCGTACCGACGACGGCGAGATCCCCGCCGACGTCGTCGTGTGCTGCGCGGGCGTGTGGGGTCCGATCGTCGCAGAGATGGTGGGGCTGACGCTCCCGATGCTCGCGATGGAGCATCAGTACGCGATCACCGCCCCGATCCCCGAGCTGGCGAGGAATGCCGACGCCTGGGCGACGATGCCGATCCTGCGCCACCACGACATCGGGATCTACTACCGGGACCACGGCGACCGTGTCGGGATCGGCTCGTTCCACCACCGTGGTCTCCCGGTCGCGGCGACCGAGCTGGACACGCATCCACGGAACACGAGCGGCCTGGACTTCTCCTTCACCGAGGAGGACTGGACCGAGGCGTGGGCACTGACGGTCGAGGCCCTCCCGGCGCTCGCGGGGGTGGCGCTCGAACGACGGTTCAACGGCGTGTTCGGGTTCACGCCGGACGGGTATCCCCTGATCGGGGAGCACCCGGGGCTCGCAGGCTTCTGGGTGGCCGAATCCGTGTGGGTCACGCACTCGGCCGGGGTCGCCCGGGTGGTGGCGGAGACGCTCGTGGATGGCGGCGCGTGGATCGACGCCTCGCCCGCCGACCTGTCGCGGTTCGACGAACGGGAACTCGACCCGGCGGTCTTCGAGGCACGCTGCGACGACCAGTACCGCGACGTCTACGTGGTTCACCACCCCGTGGAGCCGCACACGTCGGCGCGCGGCCTTCGGTGGTCGCCGTTCGCCGAGCGTCAGCGGGCCATCGGGGCGGAGTTCTTCGACGTCGCGACCTGGGAACGGCCCCAGTGGTACGAGGCGAACGAACCGCTCCTGGCCGGGGTCACGGTGCCCACGCGGGACGTGTGGTCGGCGGCGCACTGGTCGCCGATCGCGGTCGCTGAGCACCTGGCGGTCCGTGAGCGAGCGGGCCTGTTCGACATGACCCCGCTCACGCGGATCGAGGTCGCGGGTCCCGGCGCCGACGCGTTCCTCCGGTGGATCGTGGCCGGACGGGAGGACCGCCCCGTCGGGTCGGTCCTGTACTCGGTGATGCTCGACGCCCGCGGGGGGATCCGCTCCGACGTCACGGTGGCCCGCCTCGGAGAGGAACGCTTCGTCGTCGGGGCGAACGGGCCGCGCGATCTGGCGTGGCTGCGCACGGACGCGCCCCGGGACGGCTCGGTCGAGATCCGGCAGGTCACCGACCACGCGACCGCGGGGCTCTGGGGCCCCGCGGCGCCCGCGATCTTGGCGGGCGTCGCCGACGCCGATCCGGCGGAGCTCGGCTACCTGACCGCTCGACGGATCGGGGTCGCCGGGATCGAGGTGGACGCCGTCGCGATCTCGTACGCGGGCGAGCGCGGATGGGAGCTCACGGCCACCGGCGCCGACGGCGAGGCGCTCTGGGACGCCCTGTGGGACGCCGGCCTCCCGCACGGGCTCGTGGCCGCCGGACGGGCCGCGCTCGGGACGCTCCGGATCGAGAAGGGGTTCCGGGCCTGGGGGACCGACGTCACGACCGAGCACGCTCCGGCCGAAGCCGGGCTCGGGTTCACGGTGCGCGCCATGGGTGGCGACTTCCTCGGACGCGAGGGGCTCGCGGCCCGGCCACCGGCGCCTCGGAGGCTCCGATGCCTGCTGATCGAGGACGACCAGGTCGCGATGGGCGGCGAGCCGGTGCTGCTGGGTGACGAGGCGGTGGGCTACGTGACGAGCGCCGCATACGGACCGTCGGTCGGCAGGAGCATCGCCTACGCGTGGATCCCGACCGACCTCGACGTCGGGGCCGCGGTCGACCTCGCGTACCTCGACCGGATCCTCCCGGCGGTCGTCGCCGACGACCCGCTGTTCGATCCGGAGGGCGCGAGGCCGCGGGCGTGAGTCCCGACGCCGTCCTGTTGACCGGGCTGTTCGGGTCGGGCAAGAGCTCGGTCGCGGTCGAGATCGCCGACATCCTCGAGGAGCGCGGTGTCGCGTACGCGGCGATCGACCTCGACTGGCTCTGCTGGGGTGACCCGGGCGACGACCTCGCGGGGGCGGAACACCGGATGCTCCTGCGGAACCTCGCGCCGGTCGTCGCCAACTACCTCGACGCCGGCGCGGTCCGGTTCGTGCTGGCCCGGGCGATCCACGACCGGGCGGAGATCGACTCGCTCCGCGAGACCCTGGGGATGCCGCTGCAGGTCGTCCGGTTGACGGCGCCGTGGCCCGTGATCGAAGGGCGGTTGGCGGCCGACGTCACGAGCGGTCGCGAGGACGATCTGCGCGAGGCCCGGGCGTTCGCGGACGTCGAACCTACCGCCGACCTCGCGGATCACACGGTCGACAACGACCGGCCGCTGCTCGAGGTCGCGAACGAGGTCGTGCGCCTCCTCGGCTGGGACTGACGGCTTCCGTCAGCCGTGGCTCAGGCGCCGCATCTCCCGCTCGATCCGGTCCTCGGAGGGCTCGGGTCGGCGATAGGTGTCCCAGGCGTGGAACGAGAGCCCGATGCCCCAGCCCATCAGCGGGAACACGGGCCAGAAGAAGCCGGCGCCGCTCACGGCCCAGATGCCGATCAGCATCGCGTTCACGAGCACGTAGGCGAGCAGGTGCGCGTGGAACTCCCGCTTCTTCTCGATCCGCTCGACGGCCATCTCGCGGAGGTGCTGTCGATCGTTCATCTCGTCCATCGTGTCGTCCCTCCCAGAGCGTCGCTCCAGGAATCGTCCCCACGACGTCCTGCACCGCCTATGGCCGAGGGACCCCGGCCCGGGAGGCCAAGTGGAACCGCCGCACCTGGAGACCGGCGCGTTCCACTCGGCCCAACCCGGTCGAGAGGTGGGTGGTCGCTACCCCTCAGCGATGTCGCGCCCGTGGACGGTCAGGGACCAGATCACGAAGATGCTCACGACGATCATCGTGAGCGACCAGAACGGGTACCAGGGCAAGAACGCGAAGTTCACGACCGCGCTCCCGATCGCCAGGAGCACGCCGACCGTTCGTGCCCATACGGACCCCTTGAACAGCGCCATGCCGGCCAGGAGCACGACGATCCCGACGATCAGGTGGATCCACCCCCACGTCGTGGCGTCGAACTGCAGGAAGTAGACGTCGCCCGCCTCCTCGGTCGCGAGGTTCGGCGCGACGCTCCAGAACTCGTTCGTGAAGATCCCGGCCAGGCCGGCGATCGCATGGAACGTGCCGACCAGGATCATCATGAACGCGGCGAACATCGTGAATCCGATCGCGGTGCCGCTCCGCTGTTGAGACATCGATCCTCCCTTCGGGTTTCCCGGATCTCTCCGGTCACACCATCCGAGCAACCGACCGGTGCGAAGGCATCCCCCGGCGCGGGTGAAAGCGGCGGTCGTGCGCTTGACATGGCTAACAGTATTAGCCATACTCACCGCGACGGAGCTAAGAGGATTAGCCACCAAGGAGAGGGAGGCCCATGACGACGATCGCGGAACGGAGCACGCGGTACCTGGACCGGCCGGAAGGCCGCATCGCCTACGACGTCGCGGGGGACGGGCCGCTCGTCGTGTGTGCGCCGGGGATGGGGGACCTGCGCTCGGTCTACCGCTTCACGACGCCGGGGTTGGTCGAGGCGGGGCTGCGCGTGGCGACGATGGACCTGCGGGGTCACGGCGACAGCGACACGACGTTCTCCGCCTACGACGACGTCGCGGCCGGGACCGATCTCCTGGCGCTCGCCGACGACCTCGGCGGCCCCGCCGTCCTGGTCGGCAACTCGATGTCGGCAGGGGCGGCCGCGTGGGCAGCGGCGGAGGCCCCCGACCTCGTGGCGGGGATCGTGCTGCTGGGTCCGTTCGTCCGGGATGGCTCAGCAGGGAGGCTCGCTGCGCTGGCGTTCCGCGCCGGCCTCCTGCGGCCGTGGGGTCCCGCGGTCTGGCACGCGTACATCCCGAAGCTGTACCCGGGCCGTCCGCCCGCCGACCTCGGGGCGCACCGCGCGGCCATCCGGGAGAACCTGCGCGAGCCCGGTCGTTGGCGGGCCTTCACGGCGACGACCCGCACCTCGCACGCACCGGCCGAGGCGCGTCTGGGCGAGGTTCGTGCGCCCGCGCTGGTGGTGATGGGGGAGCGCGATCCGGACTTCCCCGACCCGCGTGCGGAGGCGGAGTGGATCGCCGACCGGGTGGGGGGAGGAACCCTGATCGTCCCCGCGGCGGGCCACTACCCGCAGGCCGAGTTCCCCGAGGTCGTCACCCCGGCCGTGGCCTCGTTCAGCCTGCGGGCGCACGGCCGTGCCTAGGGCAGGGCTCACGCCGGCGATCGTCGCGGCCGAAGGAGCGAGGGTCGCCGACGAGGTGGGCTTCGAGCGGCTCACGCTGGCACGGGTGGCCGAACGGTTCGGGGTCGCGGTCCCGAGCCTGTACAAGCACGTGGACGGGCTCCAGGGGCTGCGCGACGCGGTCGCCGTGCTGTCGATCCGTGAGCTGGGGCTGGCACTCGAAGCCGGGCTCCACGCGGAGGGCGGTCCGTCCCTCGCGGCGCTCGCGCACGCGTACCGGGGCTTCGCGACGGCCCACCCGGGGCGCTACCAGGCCACGGTGCGCGCGCCCGACCCCGCGAACGCCGAGGCGGTCGAGGCGAGCGACGCGGTCCTCGCGGTCGTCCTCGACGTGATGGCCGTCTACGGGCTCGAGGGGCCGGACGCGATCGATGCGATCCGAACGTTGCGGGCGGCCCTGCACGGGTTCGTCACGCTCGAGACGACCGGCGGCTTCGGTCTCCCGCGCGACGTCGACCGCTCGTTCGAACGGCTCGTGAGACTGATGGACGCCGCGCTCCGGTCGTGGGCCTCGGTCGAGGCCCGTCGAGCGCGGGACGAGACCCGGCCGAACGGTGTCGGATCGTCGAGGTGATCCGGGGGTTCCCCTGAGCGTCGACCGGTGCGATGCTGCTCCCCTGCATGCCATGACGTGAGGGAAGGGGGGTCGTCATGGGGACGAGCACCGACGCGCTCACCGAGCGCATCTTCGGTTCGCTGATCGGGACGATGGAGGTCTTCTCGATCTATCTGGGGGACCGGCTGGGGTTGTACGCGACGCTCGTCGGGGGGTCCGCGACCTCGGCGGGGCTCGCGTCGCGCGCGCAGATCGCGGAGCGGTACGCGCGCGAGTGGCTCGAGCAGCAGGCGGTCTACGGCCTGCTCGACGTCGACGATGCGTCCAAGGATGCGGCGGAGCGTCGCTACTCCTTGCCGCCGGAGCACGCCGCCGTCCTGCTCGACGCCGATTCGCTCGCCTTCCTGACGCCGGCGGCGAGGATGACGATCGCCGCGGCGCAGCAGATGCCGGCCCTGATGGCCGCGTACCGGGGTGGCGGAGGCGTGAATTGGCGCGACTTCGGCCCGGACATGAGCGAGGGTCAGGAGGCCACGAACCGTCCGCAGTTCCTCGCCCTGATGGACGCCTGGATCGAACGGGGCTTGCCGGACGTGCATGCGCGACTCGCCGCGGGTGGCCGGGCCGCCGACGTCGGTTGCGGGGGTGGCTGGTCGTCGATCGCGTTGGCCCGCGCGTATCCGGCCGTCACGGTCGACGGGTTCGACCTCGACGAACCGGCGATCGAACGGGCTCGGCGGAGCGCGGCCGCGCTCGGGTTGTCCGACCGCGTGCGCTTCCACGCGGTGGACCCGGCGGAGGCCGACCATGGGGACGGCTACGACCTCGTCACCGCGTTCGAATGCATCCACGACATGCCGTACCCGGTGCCGGTGCTCCGAGCGATGCGGTCGATGGCGAACGAAGGCTCGGGCGTGATGGTGATGGACGAGGGCGTCGGCCACCACTTCTCGGCACCCGGCGACGACGTCGAGAAGCTGATGTACGGGTTCAGCACGATCGTGTGCCTGCCCGACGGGATGTCGCATCCCGACTCCGTGGGGACGGGGACCGTGATGCGACCGTCGGTCTTCGAGGGCTACGCCCGCGATGCAGGGTTCGCGCAGATCGAGATCCTCCCGATCGAACACGACATGTGGCGGTTCTACCGGCTGCACCCCTGAGGGATCGGATCCGGGGTCGTGGTGCCCGCACGACCGGTCGTCAGGCGTGGTCGGCGAAGGGGAGTCGCACGACGTCGGCCGCCACCAGGGGGATCGTCAGCCCTTCGCCGGTGGCCTTCTCCGACAGGCGTCGAGCATCGGCACCCGAAGATCCATGCCGCTCACTCCTGGTCCAGGACGAGGACGGCAACGAGGTGACGTTGTCGGCAGGCGACGTGTGCCGGATCGAGCCGGGGCACGACGCGTGGGTCGTGGGCGACGAGTCGGGTGGGTTCCCATCCAGGACCCTACCCAGTCGCACCAGGGGGCCGTCGCGAGCGAGGTCGAGGGTCAAGAGCGTCGTGCCGACGTCGCCACGTCGCGCCACGTCTCCCCGGACAGCAGGCCCCGATGGTGGAAGAACACCGTCTGCGCCAGCGCGCGGAAGATCGGGGTTCCGATCACGACGTCGAGCAAGGGGTTCGGGGGCCGCAGGTCGAACCCGTGCCGCAGGAGCCGCTTCGCCGTGAAGCGCGGATACACCCTCTCCAGCGCGCGACCCGGAGGCGGGCCGCTGTCGAGGAGATGTGAGGCGATCGCCACGCCGGCCGCCGTGCCGGACCGCAGCGCCATGTGGATCCCGCCGGCGGTGAGCGGTGACACCAGGCCGGCCGCGTCACCGACCAGCACGACGTCGCTCGCGGCGAACGGTCGCACCGTGCCTCCGACCGGGATGAGACCGCCGCGCCGCCCGATCTCCTGCCCGTCGCGGAGGTCCACCGCGCGTGACACGTGCGCGAGGAAGCCGTCGAGGTCGGGGCGGTGCGGCCGCCGGGCGGCGAGGCCGACCTGGGTGAAGCCGACCCCGGGAACGATCCAGCCGATGTACCCGGGGGCTCGCTCGGAGTCCAGGAACACGTGGAGACGCTCGGGCAGACCCTCCACGCCGACGAGCTCCGCCTCGACCCCGGCGAGGAACGCGCGGTTGCGTCCGAGCCCGTGGTCCCGTGCGACCCGCGACCTGGGCCCGTCCGCGCCCACCAGGATCCGGGCGGCGGCCTCGCCCCGGAACTCGCGGCCGCAGCGGATCTCGGCGCCGGCGTCCTCGGCCCGGTCGGCCATGTCCCGGAGCACCGAGGCGGTGTCGGTGGCGAGGAAGAAGTAGCCGGGCGTCTCGAGGTCGATCCACTGCAGGGAGGGTCCGTAGAGGCGGACGCCCCGGATCTTGCGGGTGGCGCCGAGCGGCACGTCGTGTTCGTCCGCGACCTCCTTCACCAGCAGACCGGTCGTGTGGACAGCGGCGCCCGGTTCGGGCTTGCGTTCCCACACGACGGTCTCGAGCCCGCGAGCCGCACACGTCCGTGCGGTCGCGAGCCCCGCGAACCCTCCGCCCACGATCTCGACGTCCATGGCGCGACCCTGCCACCGACGGACGGGCGAGGGAACGGGCCGACCACGATGAGCACAGCCCCGCCACGGGATCGCGACACGGTCGCGACGTGCGGACCGGGCTGCGAGACTTCCCGGGATGGTCGACGGGGTCCGCGCGTGACGCTCTCGCCGCTCGAGCTGCTGATCGCGGCCCTCGCCGGCGTGGCCGCAGGCTTCCTGAACGCGCTCGCCGGCGGCGGGACGCTGATCTCGTTCCCGGCGCTCACGGCGATCGGCATCCCGGCCGTGGACGCGAACCTCACGAACACGGTCGCGCTCTCGCCGGGGTTCCTGAGCGGCACGCTGGCGCAGCGCCGAGACCTCGCGGGGCAGCGACACCGCCTGATCAGGTTGGTCCCGCCTGCGGCCCTCGGCGGGCTCGCGGGCGGGCTCTTGCTCGTGGCCACCAGCGAGGAGCTGTTCGTCGAGATCGTGCCCTGGTTGATCCTGTTCGCGGTCGGGCTGCTCATCGTGCAGCCGCGGCTGCAGGCGTGGCTCCGGGTCCGCGGCGAGCGGCAGGGCGCCGACCTGGGCGCCGATCCGTGGTGGACCCCGGTGCCGATCTTCGCGGCGGCGATCTACGGCGGGTACTTCGGCGCCGGCAACAGCGTGATCTACCTTGCGGTGTTGGGCGTGATGCTCGCCGATCCGCTCCCTCGGCTGAACGTCGTGAAGCAGGGGCTCTCGTTCACCACGAACGTCACCGCCGCCGTGTTCTTCGTGTTCTCGGGCAAGGTCGTGTGGGCGGCGGCGCTGGTGATGGCGGTGGGAGCGATAGCCGGTGGGGCGGCGGGTGGACGCCTGGCGTCACGGCTCCATCCCGAGCGGTTCCGCTACCTCGTGATCGCGATCGGTCTCGTGGTGGCGGTCGTCTACTTCGTCCGATGAGTCCGCCTCGGTTGATCGGTCAGCCCAGGCGGCGACGAAGCTCGTCACGCAGGACCTTGCCCGCTGCGTTCCGCGGGATCGAGGCGACGGGCCGGATCAGGTTCGGCACGTCCGACGGCCGGAGCGAGGCGCGCAGGGTCGCGATCACGTTCTCGGGGTCCGGGGGTACGCCGGCCTCGGCAACGACCGCGAGGACGATCCGGCCGTCGATCTCCACGGCGGCGGCGTCGGAGACCCCGGAGGCGCCGAACAGCGCACGCTCGATCGTGGCGGGGTAGACGACGTCGTCGCCGACCGTCATCGCGGACGAGGCTCGGTCCAGGAACGTGAGGTAGCCCTCGGCGTCGATCGACCCCACGTCACCGGTCGGGAACCAACCGCCTGGGTCGCGGACCGGCGCGCGCCGCCAGTAGCCCGCGCACACGTTTGGTCCGCGGATCAGCCACGCGCCGATCTCGTCCGGATCGCACGGTGAGCCGTCGGGGCGAACCACCCGCACCTCGACGAACGGGAGGGGCTTGCCGACCGACGAGATACGCGTGCGCGCCTCCCGCTCGTCCAACAGCGAGACGACCGGCGCCGCCTCCGTGAGTCCGTAGCCGTGGCGGAGCGTGACCCCACGATCGAGGTAGGTGCGCAACAGCGTCTCTGGCACGATGCCGCCGCCCACGACGCCCGTCCGGATGCTCGACAGATCGGTTGCGTCGAACCCCGGCGCGTCCACGATCCGCTGCAGGAGGTCCGGGTTGCCGAACACGACCGAGATCCCCGCGCGCTCGAGGGTCGAGAGCACCGTCGGACCGTCGACGTCGTCGGGGATGACCACCGTCCCGCCCGACAGCAGGGTCGGCAACACGGTCACCCCCAGCCCACCCATCCGCGTGAATGGCGCGGCCGCCAGCGTGACGTCCGTCCGGGAGAACCCGCAGGCGCCGAGCATCTGCACCACGCTCCAGAGCAGGTTCGCCTGACTCAGCATCGCTCCCTTCGGTGGCCCGGTCGTTCCCGAGGTGTACGCGAGGATCGCGAGGTCGTCGGGCGCCGCGTCGGCGCGATCGAGGGGCTCGTCGGCCGGCGCCTCCAGGTCGTCCTGGTCGATCTCCGGGATCGCGACCTGCGGGTGGACCCGGGGCGACGCCCGCACCAGCAACGACGCCCCGGAGTCCTCGAGCACCCATCGCACCTCGTCCTCGGGTCGCGAGGGGTGGATCGGCACCCAGACCGCGCCGATCGCGACGCTCGCGAACAGCGACGTGAGCGCGGCCGGTCGGTTCACGCCGTGGTAGGCGACCCGGTCGCCGGGTCCGATCCCTCGTCGCCGCAGGGTCGCGGCGGCCCGTCGCACGCGGCTCGCCAGCTCCCGGTACGTGATGGACGTCTCGCCGGCCACGAGCGCGACGTCCTCGGGTGAGAGCGCCGCTCGGCGCTCGATCCACGAACCCAGTCCGGGATGCCGCACGGAGCGATGCTAGTCCCACCCCGTTCCCGGAGCGTGGCATCCTTCGCGGATGCCGTGCGACCCGCGTCACGTCGAGGTGCCCCTCCCGGTCCGCGATCCGGTGCCCGATCCGGTGGGTGCCGCTCGCGCGTTGAGCGACGCGATGGCCACCCGGCGTTCGGTCCGGCGCTTCTCGACACGGCCCGTCCCCGAGGAGGCGATCCACCTCGCGATCGAGACGGCGGGCACGGCGCCCAGCGGCGCGAACGTCCAGCCCTGGCGGTTCGTCGTGGTGACCGATCCGGCGGTGAAGGCGGCGATCCGGAAGGGCGCCGAGGCGGAGGAGCGTGACTTCTACGCCGCCGACCACGGGGAGTGGCACGCGGCCCTGGCACCGCTGGGGACCGATGCCGAGAAGCCCCATCTCACGGACGCGCCGGTGCTGATCGTCGTCTTCGAGGTCCACGCGGGCGAGGGCGAGCCGAAGCCCTACTACGTGAAGGAGTCCGTCGGGATCGCCGTCGGGTTCCTCCTGGCGTCCCTGCACCTGGCCGGGTTCGCGACCTTGACGCACACGCCGAGCCCGATGCGCTTCCTGAACGACATCTTGGGGCGACCCTCGAACGAGCGCCCGTTCGTCGTGATCCCGGTCGGGTACCCGACCGACGACGCGACCGTTCCCGATCTGCGGCGGAAGTCGCTCGACGAGATCATGGTTCGCCGCGACCCCTGACGGCATAGGGTTCGCCCATGCGAGCGCTGGATGACATCGTCGACGCGGCCGCCCGCCAGGCGGGCTTCTCCGGCGTCGTGCGGGTGGACCGCGGCGGCGAGGTTCGGGTCGCGCGCGCCTACGGGATGGCTGACCGCGCCCACGGGATCGCGAACACGCTCGAGACCCGGCTCGGGGTGGCCAGCGGCACGAAGGGTCTGACCGCGCTCACGGTCTTGAGCCTCGTCGACGACGGGTCGCTCACCCTCGACACGACGGCGCGTTCCGTGCTCGGGTCTGACCTCCCGCTGATCGACGACCGGGTGACGGTCGAGCACCTCCTGGCCCACCGATCGGGGATCGGCGACTACTTCGACGAGGAGCTGTTCGACGACATCACTGACCACGTGCTCGCGGTCCCGGTCCACGTGCTGGCGACCACGGAGGCGTACCTGGCCGCGCTCGACGGCCGGCCGCAGGTCTTCCCGCCGGGGGAGGGGTTCAGGTACTGCAACGGCGGGTACGTCGTGCTCGCCCTGATCGCCGAGCGCGTGAGCGGCGTGCCGTTCCACGACCTGGTCCTGCGACGTGCGTGCGGCCCGGCGGGCATGGACGACACGGCGTTCCTGCGCAGCGACGAGCTCCCGGGTGATGCTGCCTTCGGGTACCTCTCGGACGACGGCCTCCGCACGAACGTCCTGCACCTGCCCGTGCGGGGGAGCGGAGACGGCGGCATCTACTCGACCGTCGCCGACGTCGCGTCGCTCTGGGATGCGCTGTTCGGCGGGAGGGTGGTGTCGGAGGCGCTGGTGGCCGAGATGGTCCGACCTCGCAGCGTCGCCGAGGGCGGGTCGAAGCGGTACGGCCTGGGACTGTGGCTCCACGCGACGAGCGACGTCGTGTGGCTCGAGGGCTACGACGCCGGCGTGTCGTTCACGAGCGTGCACGAGCGGGGCACATCGACGACGGCGACCGTGATCTCGAACACCACCGAGGGCGCATGGCCGATCGCCCGCGTCCTGGACGAGCATCTCGGGACGGCGTAGACGGCTGCCCGCCCGTCGGTCACTCCGCCGACGACGTCGCGCGAGACCTCGGCCACGTCCACGCGTACGCGGCGATCGCCGCGAGCGCCCCGACCTCCAGCGCGCTGCCCAGGACGTAGTAGTTCCACTCGCCGATCGCCCCGCCGGCGATCGTCAGCGCGTACACGACGCTCAGCACGACGTTGGCGGCACGAGCGATCTTGGCGGGCAGGACCAGGGAGGCGACCACCATCAGGGCGGGGATCGCGACGTAGATCGTGGTGCCCAGCAGGAACGACTCACCGATCGTGAACCCGCCGAGCTCGCCCGCCTCGATGTCCGCGCGGACGTCGGAGCGGTACAGGCTGAACAGGTCGACGTAGGCGAAGACGAACAGCATCGCCGTCCACAGCGCCGAGATCTTGATCCTCACGTTCACCGGGACGGGTTCGAACCCGCCATCCGCGGTCGTTCCCCTTCGTTCCGTGTCGGTGGTGGCCATCTGGACTCCTCTCCACCTCATCGGGGCTTACAAAGTAACCTCAGGTTACTTAGTAAACTGGCGAGCGTCATGCCCGAGCGGGACACACGCCCACGCCGGCCCCTGACCCGGGACCGCATCCTCCGTGCAGCCGTCGGCCTGGCCGACCGAGAGGGGCTCGGCGCGCTGACGATGCGCCGACTGGGCGCCGAGCTCGGCGTGGAAGCGATGTCCCTGTACAAGCACGTCGCCAACAAGGAGGAGATCCTCGACGGGATCGTCGAGATCGTGCTGGGCGAGATCGAGATCACGGACGGCGACGGCGGCTGGAAGGGCATGATGCGGCGGCGGGCGACCTCCGCGCGCGAGGTCCTCGGCCGGCACTCGTGGGCGATCGGACTCCTGGAGAGCCGAGGTGTCAGCGGGCCGGCGGTGATGCGCTACCTGGACGTGGTCCTCGGGACCCTGCGAGCCGCCGGTTTCTCGGTCGAGGACGCTGCGCACGCGTTCTGGTTGCTGGACAGCTACGTGTACGGGCATGCGGTCCACGAGGGCAGCGTGCGGTCGGGGAGCGCGGACGGGTCGGCGCGGGCCGTCCTCGAGGCGACCCCGGAGGACGCGTACCCGCATCTCATGGAGGTCGCGCAGGATGCGGTTCGGTCGGGCTACAGCGTCGATCGGGAGTTCGAGTTCGGCCTCGAGCTGATCCTCGACGCACTGGACGCGCGACGCGGAGGCCACGATCGGGAGTGAGCCCGTGACCTCCGGGTGGGTCGGGACTCGACTCCCAGCTCGAAGCTGAGGTCAGCCGGCCTCGGGCGGACGCCCGAACACCCCCGCGACGACGCCTGCCACGGTGGTGAGGACCATCGCGGCCACGGGCGCGACCAGGGCGCCCATCGGGAGCTGGGTCGGATCCGACCCGGTCTCGAACACCGGCAAGACGATGCAGAGCACCGTCGCGATGCCCCACACGACCAGGACGGTGACGGCGTAGCCGATCCAGACGGTCCTGCGGTCAGCCGAGCCACGGAGCCGGCCCATGCTCCACACGAACGCGGCCGTGGCGAACAACCCCCAGAGCCAGGTGATGAACGCGGCGAGGGGCAGGTGCTCCTGTTCGCTGCCCGAGACGAGATCGGGGGAGAACAGGCTGATCAGCAGGACCGCCACCCAGAGGCCGCCGAGCCCGATCGTGGTCCACAGCATCCATGAACCGTCTGCCGTTGCGGCGGCGCGATCGCTCGCTGAGGGTTGCTCCGTGCTCATCGCCTAGGGACCTCTCGCCATCCCATCCTAGGTGAGCTCAGTACATCGCGCGTCCGCTCGAACCCGGAGTCAGCCTCCCGCATGCTCGGTCACGGGACCGAGGGGGAGCAGTGCGTTGAGCTCGGCGAGCGTCTGCGCGTCGAGCTCGAGAGCGCCGGCGGCCGCGTTCGACGTCACATGGGCGGCGTCGCGACTCCCTGCGATCGCCGCCGTGACGCCGGGCTGGTGGACGTTCCACGCGAGCGCCAGCTGGGCGAGTGACACACCGAGGCGTTCGGCGATCGGCCGCATCGCGTCGACCACCGTGAGCGCCCGCGCCCGCTGCTCCGGGACGAACAGGGCGTCCCAGGTCTCGTCCTCGCCGCGATGGTCGCCGTCGCTGAACGTCGTTTCCATCGTGATCGCACCGGTCAACAGACCGAACGCCAGCGGCCCGTAGGTCACGACCCCGGTGCCGACCTCGCCGCACCAGGCGATCAGCTCGGCCTCCTCGAGGGTGACCATCGAGAACTGCTGCTGCGCGGAGTCGACGTGTCGGATCGCCTCGCACCGTTCGATCAGGGCACGGTCGAAGTTGGAGACCCCGATGTACCGCACGAGCCCCTCGTCCACGAGCGCGGCCATGGCGCCCCAGGTCTCCTCGATCGGAACGCCGGTGTCGTCGGGCCAGTGGAGCTGGTACAGGTCGATGCGGTCCGTCGCGAGCCGCTCGAGGCTCTGGCGGCAGCCGCGAGCGACCTCGTCGGGTCGGAAGCCGGTGCCCCAGGGACCCGGTCCGAGCTTCGTGGCGATGAGGACCTCGTCGCGGCGCCCTTGCACCGCCTCGGCGACCACGACTGCCTCCGACCGACCCGCACCGTAGAGCTCTGCCGTGTCGATCCAGTCGATCCCTTCGTCGATCGCCTGGCGCATCGCGGCGACCACCTGGTCCGTCGGGGGGGCCTCGCCCCATTCGGGCCCGAGCCCGGCTTCCCACGCCCCGAACCCGATCACCGAGATCTCCGGCCCCTGCGAGCCCAACCGTCGTGTCAGCACCGTGGTCCTCCCGTCCTCGTGTTCTTCGGGCGTGCTTCCTCGTGGCGAGGATATCGTTCCCACATCGCGGGGCTCAGCGTTGCCTGCGCTCCCATCCGTCCCCGAAGAGCCGGGTCACGTCTCCGGTCGCAGGGTGCTCCGTACACGCTTCGACGCCGGAGAGACCGTGGCATCCTCGAGTCCCCGCGCACTAGGCTCGGGCCGAGAGGAGGCGTTCGCCGTGCGCTCCGGAAGACCGCTCATCCTGGGGTGTCTCCTGATACTCGCGGCTTCGCTGACGGCGTGCGACGTGGTCGGCGAGCGAGGGTCGGGGAACCTCACGACGCGGCCCGTCACGCTCGACGGCGAGGTGGACCGCGTCGAGGTCGGGTCCGCCTTCAGGGTGCGGATCACGGTCGGGGCGCCCGAGCCTCAGGCCGAGGTCACGATCGACGACAACCTCGTCGACCGACTGCGGGTCCGGCAGGAGGGCGCCACCCTCGTGGTGGAGATCGACGGTTCGGTGCAGGACGCAACGATGCGAGCCGAGGTGTCGCTCCCGACGTTGCGCGGCGTCCGTACGTCGGGGGCGAGCACGGTCGAGATCGCGGGTGAGGCCACCGGCGACCTGGAGATCGAGGCCTCGGGTGCCAGCACGATCGAGGCGACCGGGGTGAACCTGGAGCGGCTCGGTGTGGAGGTGAGCGGGGCATCGCGCGTGGAGGCGGGCGGCGAGGCATCCGTCCTGGAAGCCGACGTCAGCGGGACGAGCAGCCTCGCCACGTTCGGCCTGAAGGTCGGCTCGGCGACGTTGGACGTCTCCGGGGCCTCCACCGCCGAGGTCGACGTCGCGGACGACCTGCGGGTGGACGCCTCAGGGGCGTCGAACGTGCGGTTCACGGGCGCGGCCGAGGTCGACGTCGATGCGTCGGGAGGGAGCACCGTGGCCCCTGCCTGAGCACGGAGGAATCGCATGTCGACGGGTCCCGTTCGTTCCACCACGCGGTCGTGCCGCCGGCCGTCGCTGCGCGGCGGGTGGCGTGGTCGCTGAACCTGCTCCCGCGCCCGGTGCCCGCGGGCTGACCGATCGCGTCCCGGCCTGGACGCTCGCGGTGGTCGCGATGCTCTCGGTCCAGGTGGGGTCCGCGCTCTCGACGCACCTGTTCGTGACGGTCGGACCGGCCGGCACCGCGTGGCTGCGCCTCACGGCCGGGGCGGTCATGTTCGTGGCGATCAGCCGCCCTCGCGTCCGCGGCCTGACCCGCTCCGACCTCGGCTCCATCGTCGCGCTCGGGGTCGCGACGGGAGTGGTCACGGTCGCCTTCCTGTCGGCGATCGAACGGATCCCCCTGGGCACGGCGGTGGCGATCGAGTTCCTCGGTCCGCTGGGCGTGGCGGTGTTCCACCGCCCGAACGCGCGGCGACTGATCTGGCCGACGATGGCGCTCGCCGGTGTCGTCCTGGTGACCGAGCCGTGGTCGGGCGCGATCGATCCCGTCGGGGTGATCCTCGCGGTCGTCGCCGGGTGCGGCTGGGCGACGTACATCGTGCTGACGCAGCGGGTCGGCGATCGGCTCGCAGGGCTGCGCGGCCTCTCCCTCACGATCCCGATCGCGGCCATGACGGCCGCGATCGTGGGGATCCCGCAAGCGGTGGGGCACCTCGGTGGGCAGGTCGTGGTGGCGGCGGTCGGCCTCGCGATCCTCATGCCGGTCCTGCCCATGTCCCTCGAACTCCTCGCGCTTCGGAGACTGACCACCGGCGCCTTCGGGACCTTGATGGCCCTCGAACCGGCGCTCGGGCTGCTCGTGGGCCTCGCCGTGCTGTCGCAGGTGCCGAGCCCGCTGCAGACGATTGGGATCGTCCTGGTCGTGGTGGCCGGTGTGGGCGCGGAGCGCGGCGGCCATCGGGACGACCGCGCGCCCGGCTCCCCTCCGCCCCTGATCGAATGATTTGCGAGCGCCGGCGTCGGCCGTGATTGAAGAGGTCAGGCGGTGCCGCCTACGCGATGGGACCGCGAACCTGAAGGACGTGCTCTGAGCCCCAGGCTGACTCCTCAGCTGGGACGTTCCCGGCGGGACCTCGAGATGAGCCGCGTCCCCACGGCGACCAGGGCGAGCCCTACCACGAGCAGGGCGAGCGCACGCCCGGCCTTCCCCTCGCAGGGCACGGGGTCGCACGGGGTCCCGTTCGTCGCGTCGACGAAGGCCGAGAACGCCGCGGCGCCGGTGGCGACGAGCGCGACGAGCCAGGCCGCGACCGCGAGGACCTTCCACACCGAGGGCTTCACGGATCCCCTTCCGGCGTCATCGGGCAGCGGCGACATCCCTCGATCCGCTCGCCGCATCCGGCTCCTCCTCGGCGTCGATCGTTCCCGCCGGCCCGGACGCGCGTTCGCCGAGCATGAACCCGAGGGTGAGGCTCCACGTGGCCGCGGATGCGCCTGTGCGGAGGTGTCCCCACCCCTCGACGACGTGGGCTCGACCGTCCACGACCCGGGCGGCGGTCTCCTCGAAGAGCTCTCGCGGATAGAAGGGGTCCTTCGTGCCCCCGATCACGAGGGTCGGCGCGGTGATCCGCGGCAGATCGGCGAAGACGTCGAAGGCATCCTCGGCCTCCAGCGTGACGAGCAGGTCCGTCGGATCGTCGGGGACCATCGGTGCGGTCACGATCCGGGCGAGCGGTCGCGCGGGGCCGCGGAGCGGGGCCGGCAGCAGCGAGGTCATCATGCTCGCCCACGTGTCCTGCGTGCGGCCGGCCCGGATCAGCGCCGCCGTCTCCGCCTGCATCGCCCTACCCCGTGGTGCGAGGCGGTAGGCGGAGGCGATCACCGCGAGGCGCCGGCCAGATCCGGGCGGTCGACCGCGAGCTGCAGCACGACGGAGCCGCCGGTGCTCATGCCCGCCAGACCGGTTCACCCAGGTCGTGTTCGATCGCGTTCGCGAGGTGACCGGCGATGTCCGACATCGACTCGCCGAGCTGCAGCCCCCGCTTGCGGTTCACCGCGTAGACCGTGCAGTGACGTGCGAGCGGTCGCGCGAACGCCAGCGTCATCTTCCGGTCCCAGCCGATGGGAACCTCGTGACGAGGGGTCAGCCCCGCCACCATGACGAGGGGCGGACCGTGCCCGATCCGAAGGAACGGTGTCTCGTCGTGCAGGAAGCCGATCTGCGCTCGCAAGGTCATGTCGCCACCTCCGCCCACTGCCTACCGTGCCGGCATCGCATCGACCAGGGGCGGATGGGGGGATGCGGGTAGGCCCTCGTCGAGCGGCCCGGACGGATGGGGGCAGGAGTGGACCCCGAGCGACGACAGGTCGCTGTCGTCCGCTCCATCATCCAACAGCGCGATGCGACACCAGCAGATACGTCTCCATCGTGCTCTTCCCCTTCACCTGGACCGGACCGCGGGACTCGCAGGCGAACCTGTCCTTGATCAGCTCGTAGGTCCCCGCCGTCACCTGGATCTGGCCGGGCACGCCCGAGGACTCCATCCGGCTCGCGGTGTTGACGGTGTCTCCCCACAGGTCGTAGGCGAACGTGCGCGTGCCGATGACCCCGGCCGTCACCGGTCCCGAGGCGACCCCGATCCGGAAAGCGAGGCGTCGCCCATCGACCGGGTTCGTCGCCTCGTGGTCCCGGATCTTCAGCGCGAGGTCGGCGATCGCGTGCGCGTGGTCCTCTCGGGGCCGCGGCACCCCTGCGGCCGCCATGTACGCGTCGCCGACCGTCTTGATCTTCTCCAGGCCCAGCTCCTCGACGAACGCGTCGAAGCACGAGAAGACCTCGTCCAGGAGCCCGACGAGCTGCGCCGGCGTCATCGTCGAGGACATCGGCGTGAAGTCGACGACGTCGGCGAACAGCACCGACGCGGACGCGATGTCGTCGGCGATCGTGGTGCCCTCCTTCAGCCGAGGCACGATGTCGTCCGGCAAGATCGCATGCAGCAGGTCGTCCGACCGCCGCTGGAACCGGTCGCGCTGCCGTACGAAGTACGCGACGATCGCGATCGTGATGATGCCCGTCATGATCAGGTTCGTGATCACGTCCGCCTCGGGGTCAGCGAGCTCGTAGATCGGATCGACCCAGCGTGGGATCAGGGCCGCGTAGACGACCGAGACCACGAAGACGCCGAACCACCACAGGGACGCGCGGAGGGAGACCGCCATCAGGATCACCAGCGTGATCGGGAGCCCGAAGACCACCACGAGGCCTGACGGCAGCAACCCCCCGAACAGCGCGATCTCGACCAGCGTGGATGCCCAGATCAACGCGAACATCGCCGAGACGAGCGAGGCGAACCGGCGGGGTCGGCGATGTACCGCGAACAGCATGGCCAGGGTGACGACCTCCACCACCAGGTTCATGCCCCCCACCCACGGGTAGCCGGACGCGATGTCGGCGGCGGCGATCGGGATCGAGAGCACGGTGGCGATCACGAAGGCGACGACGAAGACGCGCCGTCCACCTCGCGCGATCTCGGGCTCGCCCTCGTACTCGCCGATCGACAGCACGGGCTGCCAGGCATGCTTCCAGCGGGTCGGGAAGTCCATCGGCGGACCCTAGCCGAGGGGCGGATCGCGCGGCACTCCGGTGCCGTCGTGAGGGGACGCCCATCCCCGGTTGCTTGCGGGATCGTTCCCCTCCCGACTAACGTTCGCGCGAACGTCGACGGGGGGAAGGGTATGGCCATCAGGATGTTCCGACGTGCCACGTACTGGACCGTGATCGCGTCGGTCGCGCTGGCCGTCAGCTTCCATGCGAACCCTGCCGCGGCCGACGTTCCGGTTCAGCTCGATCTCGGTGGCGGGACCTCCTGCGTGGTCATGGACAGCGGCCGCCTTCATTGCTGGGGATACAACAGCGACGGTCAGCTCGGGAACGGCACCCCCGACAGTTCGTCTCTGCCGGTCAGGGTCGCGGGGATCCGCGCGCGGATGGTGTCGGTCGGGAGCTACCACACGTGCGCCGTGACGCTAGCGGGAGCGGCGATGTGCTGGGGTGACGGCGAGTACGGCCAGCTGGGCCAGGGGGCGTTCGAGGACAGCGACGTGCCCGTCCAGGTCCGGGGCATGCGCAACGGCGTGACCTGGATCTCGGCCGGCTCAGACCACACGTGCGCGGTGCAGGACGGCGCCGCGAAGTGCTGGGGCTGGGGCAACAACAACGCGATCGGCGATGGATCGGACGCGAACAGCAACGTGCCGGTCCAAGTGACCGGGATGCGCTCGAAGGTCACGGAGGTCGCGGCCAGCCTGAACGGAGACTTCGGCTGTGCGATCCAGAGGGGTGCGTTGCGCTGCTGGGGCGACAACCTCGCCGGCCAGCTCGGCGACGGGTCGAACACCCAGCGCGACGAGCCTGTCGACGTTCGACGCATGAGGAGCGGTGTCGACCTCGTCACCGCGGGGTTCCAGAGCACCTGTGCGATCCGGGACGGAGCCGCCAGCTGCTGGGGACAGAACGATCGTGGCCAGCTCGGCGACGGCACCACGGACGCGACGAACGTTCCGGTCGCGGTCCTACGGCATGGCGCCGGCGTCCGGCAGATCGACCTCGGATACGACTTCGGATGCGCCTGGAAGGGCGGCGCGGTCCGGTGCTGGGGCGCGAACTCGAACGGTCAGCTCGGCGATGGGACCGAGGACCCCCACCTGGGGCCGCAGCAGGTCCTCCGCATGAACGCGTCGATCCGAGGGCTCTCGACGGGTGAGTCGCACGCATGTGCGATCAAGGGGTCGAGCGTCCGGTGCTGGGGCTACAACGGCAGCGGCCAGCTCGGCGACGGGACCGAGGACCAACGCGAGCGACCCGTCCGCGTGCTGCTGTGAAGGGGCCGACGCCGTGCCGATCTCGCCGTTGAGACGGTTTCGCCTCTTCGCACTCCGTGTCGTCGTGACAGGCGCCGGTCCGATCGAAGGTGTTCGTTGCGGCCCGCCGGAGCTCTTGCGCGCGTGCACCGATCGCTTCTAGGGCGTGCGGGGGCAGACCGAACCCTTCAAGCGGCCGAAGGGATCCCCGGTGCGAGAGGGGAGACTCGAACCCCCACGCCCTTTCGGGCACCGGATCCTGAGGTTGCTCAGGTCGCGCTCGGGATCCGGCTTCGATGGTCGTTCCGTGTCGTCCGGCGTCGTCTGGTGCCTGTGGGTGTCGGCCCGTCGTGAGCAAGCTGTGAGCAAGCGGGGTGGTTCGTGAGGAACCTGTCCCGTCTCTACGGGGACACGCGTTCGGCGTACCGGCCGCCGAGGTGGATCCCGTCGATCCTGCCGGCTCCATCGCGCGTGAAGTAGCCCTTCATCCCCTTGGCTGGTCCGTCGGGAACGATGTACCGGTCGCCCTCCCCGGGCAAGATCCCGATCGGGATGGGGGGCTCGTCGGCGGGCTCCTCCCCGAGCTGCTCCAGCACCTCGGGACGGATCGTCACGTCGATGATCAACAACCCGTCGGCGACGGTGAGGTCGGCCATCACGGCGATCGTCTCGTAGCGGCCCGCGTACTCCGACAAGGTCTCGTCGTCGAGGTGGAGCGGCTCCGGGTCTTCGATCCTGACACCGAGGTACGCCTCGAACGCCCAGCGCATGATCCGTTCGTTGAACTCGCCGCCGTTGGGACCGCAGTTCGTGAGCGACGTGATCGCGAAGTGCCGCTCGGGAACCATGTCGAACGTCGAGTGCTGGCCGGCGGTGTCCCCCCCGTGGGCTACGACGCGGAGCCCCTCGACATCGCGGAGCAGCCAGCTGATCCCGACGGCGTCGCCGAGCGCGTTCCCCGGGCACTCGACGGTCGGACGCTGCATCCGCCTGAGCATCTCCTCCGACAGCACGCGCGTGCCGTCCTTGGCCCTGCCGTCGCCCATGTGGAAGCGCGCCCACGTGAGCTGGTCGGCGACCGTCGTCACCGCGCCGCCCATCGGGTTCCCGTACCTGCCGAGCTCCCACGGCCGCGTGACCTCGATCGTGCCGTCGCTGTTCTGCCGGTGTCCCTGCGCGAACCGGTACGTCATGATCTCTTTCGCGAAGTAGTAGCTGCGGTTCATGCCGAGCGGCTCGAACACCAGCTCGCGGATCGCGTCCTCGTAGATCATGCCGGTGACGTGCTCGATGGCCCTGCCGGCGAGCGCCAGGGACGCGTTGTTGTACGAGGCCGTCGAACCGAGCGGCGTCACCTGCTCGATCGTGGCCATGCGCGCCACGTAGCGCTCGAGCGCGTCGTCTCCTTCGCCGGTGTTCTCGAACAGATCACCGTCCCATCCAGCGGTGTGGTTCAGGAGGTGCAGCAACGTGACGTCGCGCGCGACCTGCTCGTCCTTGAGCCTGAGCTCGGGCACGTACGTGCGGACGGGGGCGTCCAGATCCATCTCGCCACGTTCGACGAGCCGCAGGATCGTGGTGCTCGTGTAGGTCTTGCCGGTGGAGCCGTTCTGGAGCAGCGTGTTCCCGTCGACCGGCAGAGGATCCTCGACGCTCGTCACGCCGTGGAACGCAGAGTGGTCCTCGTCCCCGATCACGACGCCGACGCCGACGCCGGGCACCTCGAGCTCTTCGGCGAGTGCCGACACCTGTGCGTGGAGTTCTCTCTCGGACGCCATGGGTTGGTCCCTCCTCTTCGGATACCGACAAGAATCTGACATACCCACTGGTATGTCAAATCACGCTGGAGTACCATCCGCGCGTGGCGACGTCAGCACTCTCCCGAGAGGAGCGGAAGCTCCAGACGCGGGCCGCGATCATCGACGCGGCGGCCGATCTCTTCGCGACGCAGGGGATCGAAGGCACGTCGCTCGATCGGATCGCGGGTGCGATCGGACTCACGAAAGGAGCGATCTACTCCAGCTTCGCCAGCAAGGAGGAGCTGATCGAGGCCGTGGCCGAGGAGAGGTCGGTGCTGATCGATCTGGCGCCGCTCTTCCGCGCCGACCTCACCCTCCGGGAGGGGCTCCGGTCGATCGCCGCGGAGTACCTGGCGCTGCGACCCCGGCTCACACGTGAGATCGTCGCCCTCGACCTGGAGCTGTTCCTCTACGCGGAGCGGCATCCGCGCTGGGGTCGGAGCGAACTCCGGGCCCTTCGGCGGGCCCGACGCCAGGAGGGCCAGCGCCTGCAGGCGGCTGCCGACGAACGCGGCGAGCCACTGCCGATGCCCGCCGAGGACTTCTTCCCGGCGTTGGAGGCGCTCCTCGTCGGCATCGCCCGCGAGCAGTTCCGGGACCCACGGGCGCTCTCCGACGCGACGGTGGAGGGTCTCATCGCCGGGCTCGCCGACTGACCGGCCTCGGACCGTCAGCGTCGGCGAGGTCGAGCTGCGCAGCATCTCGGTCGAGCCGACCGCGGCGCCATCCGTCTCCAGCGGGTGCGAGAGGGGAGACTCGAACTCCCACGGCCTCTCGGCCACCGGATCCTAAGTCCGGCGCGTCTGCCAGTTCCGCCACTCTCGCGTGCGCCGATGGTAGGCGACCGCGCCAACCTGGGTACGTGCCCCTATGCTCCGGCGATGAGCACGACACGGAACGTCGGAGCGCGACCGTCGTGGGCAGCGCGGCTGCTCCCGATCCTTGCCTGGGCGCCGAGGTACGAGCGCGACTGGCTCCGCCCCGATCTGATCGCCGGGCTCACCGTCGCGGCGCTCGTGATCCCGAAGGCGTTGGGGTACGCCGGGATCGCGAGGGTGCCGCTCCAGAACGGGCTGTACGCGGCCGCGGCGGGGGCGATCGTCTACGCGCTCTTCGCGACGTCGCGGCAGATCTCGACCGGGCCGAGCTCGGCGCTCGCGGCGGTGGCGGGGTCTGCCGTCGTGGCCACGTCCGTCTCCGGCGAGGCGCAGGCGACGGCGCTCGTCGCCACGATCGCGGCGGTCACCGGGGTCCTGTTCCTCGCGATGGCGGTCTTCCGGATGGGCTGGCTCTCGCAGTTCCTGTCGCAGGCGGTGATCACCGGGTTCCTCTTCGGTGCCGCGATCCAGGTGGTGGTCGGCGAGCTCGCGAAGGTGACGGGCACGGACTCCGAGGGCAAGAACTCGTGGAGGGAGTTCCTCTCGTGGTTCGGAGGCCTGGAGGAGACCCACGGGGTCACGCTCCTCGTGGGGATCGCCGCTCTCGTCGTGATCGTGGGACTCCGGCTCGTCGCGCCGCGCGTCCCCGGCGCGCTCGTGCTCGTGGTCGGCGGGCTGGCCGCCTCGTTCCTCCTCGATCTCGGCGATCGGGGCGTGGCGCTCGTCGGGGACGTACCCAGCGGACTCCCGGGCTTCGCGCTCCCGGACATCGATCTGCTGCGTGAGCACGCGGCAGACATCGGGACGGCCGCGATCGCGCTGGTGCTGATCGGGTTCTCGCAGACTGCGGGCGATGCGCGGTTCTTCGCGACGAAGCACCGGTACCGGATCGACGTGAACCAGGAGGCCGCCGGGCAGGGGTTCGCCAACGTCGGAGCCTCGCTCGTCCAGGGGATCCCCGTCTCGGCGAGTCTCTCGGCGAGCTCGCTGAACGACGGGTCCGGCGCGAAGACCCAGGTCTCCTCGTTGGTCACCGGAGCCCTCGTCATCCTGACGATGCTCTTCCTGGCGCCGCTGTTCTCCGACCTGCCGAAGCCGGTCCTCGCGGCGGTGATCATCGAGGCGGTCGTGTTCGGGATGATGGACGTCGCCGCGATGCGCCGGATGTGGGGTGTGAAGCGTTCGGACTTCTGGATCGCGCTCGCGGCGTTGCTGGGCGTCCTGACGTTCGGCGTCCTCCCCGGTGTCGTGATCGGCGTCGTGCTGTCCGTCGGGTGGCTCGTGCACGTCGTCACCCGGCCCGCGATGCCGCTCCTGGGACGGGAGCGCGGTACCCACGTCTTCCGCGAGCTCGACGCCTTCCCGGACGACGAGCGGTTCCCGGGTGTGCTGATCGTGCGCCTCGACGGGGGGTTGTACTTCGTGACCGCGGGCGCGCTCGAGGATCGGATCCGGGAGTTGGCGGTCACGGCCGAGCCGCAACCCCGAGCCGTGATCCTCGACTGCAAGAGCGTGAACTTCATCGACTCGCAGGGCTCCGCGCAGCTCGGATCGCTGGCCGAGCAGTCCCGTCTCCACGGGATCACGTTCCGGCTGGCCCGCGTCAAGCCCGCGGTCCTCGACGTGCTCGGTCTGGACGGCGTCGTGGAGTTGCTCGGCGACGGGAACATCCACGAAGACGTCGATGAGGCGGTGAAGGCCGAACTGGCCTCGCACGGCTCATCCTGACGCGACGCGTGGCCGAACCGCGAGCGCGTGCGGCCCGGCGAGATCGCTCGCGGTTTCGCCGGACGGCGACGGCACTCGATAGGGTGTGAGGATGGAACGCAAGATCGATCGCCCGCTCGGGCGGGCGCGTGACCTGGTCGCAGCGCTCGGTGGATCGGTCGGGTTCGATCATGCGGTCGAGTACTACGACGAGACCCGTGACCTCTCACCTGAGGTCCAGGATGCGACCGCCCGTCTCCTGTCGAGCGAGTTCGACGGGGGCGGGGACGTGCTCGAGGTGGGTGCCGGTACGGGGATCGTGACGGTTCCGCTGTCACGTCACGGGCTGGCGATCCAGGGGGTCGATCTCTCGGTCCCGATGCTCGAGCGACTCGCCGCGAAGGCGCGGGATGCCAGGGTGCGGATCCCGGTGGCGGCGGCCGACGCCGTGCGGCTCCCGTTCCGCGATGACAGCCTGGACGGTGTCGTGATGCGCCACGTGCTCCACCTCGTCACGGGGTGGCGGACGGCCCTTCACGAGGTCGCGCGCGTCGTGCGGCCCGGAGGCAAGTACGTGGTGTCGATCAGCGACTACACCGGCCTGTACCACACGATCCAGGCGCGGTTCTTGGAGGCGGCGGGTGGGCTCCCGATCGCCGTGGGGTTGCGGCCCGACGACCCGGCGTCGCTCGATGCCGCGATGTCCGAACTCGGGGCGACGGGGCACGTGCTCCCGCTGGTCCGCGGTCGACGTACCCTCACGATCTGGGCGTTCCTGCGCAACATCGAAGGGGGCCTGTACACGTGGACGTGGGCCGCCGACGAGCCGCTCCGGCGCCGAGCCGTCGACGAGGTGCGCCGGTGGGCCAAGCACGAGTTCGGCGACCTCCACCGGCCCGTCGAACCGGAGTTCACGATCGAGTGGCGGTCCTACCGGTTCGGGTCGTGACGGCGCTCGTCCCGTGAGCCGATCTGCACATGCTCCTCGGCCGCGATCGCACGGATCCGGTACTTCTGCACCTTCCCGGTCACGGTGGTCGGGAACGCATCGACGAACCGGACGTAGCGCGGGATCTTGAACGTCGCGATCTTGCCCCGGCAGAACGAGCGGACGTCCGCCTCGGTCGCCTCGGCGCCGGCGTGCAGGATCACCCAAGCCTCGATCTCCTCGCCGTACTTGGGATCGGGAACGCCCACCACCTGAACGTCGGCGATCGCGGGGTGCGTGAACAGGAACTCCTCGACTTCCCGCGGGTACACGTTCTCGCCGCCGCGGATGATCATGTCCTTGCTCCGCCCGACGATCCGGACGTAGCCGTCGTCCTGCATCATCGCGAGGTCGCCCGTGTGCATCCACCCGGCGTCGTCGATCGCCTCGGCGGTCGAGGCCGGGTCCTCCCAATAGCCGCGCATCACGAGGTAGCCGCGGGTGCACAGCTCGCCGGTCTCACCCCGCGCGACGGTGCGCCCGGTCGTCGCGTCGATCACCTTCGCCTCGACCCACGGGTGGACGGACCCCACGGTCGTCACGCGGTGCTCCAGATCGTCGTCGGGCATCGATTGGAAGGACACGGGCGAGGTCTCGGTCATCCCGTAGCAGATCGTCATCTCCCGCGCGTGCATCCGATCGATCACCTGTCGCATCACCTCGATCGGACACGGCGACCCCGCCATGATCCCCGTCCGCAGGCTGGTGAGGTCCACGCGGTCGATCTCGGGGTCCTCGAGTTCGGCCACGAACATCGTGGGAACCCCGTACAGGGCGGTGCAGCGCTCGGCCTCGACCGCGCGGAGGGTGGCGCGCGGGTCGAACGCGCCCGAGGGCAAGACGACCGTGGCGTCGTGCGTCAGCGCGGCGAGGTTGCCCATCACCATCCCGAAGCAGTGGTAGTAGGGGACCGGCACGCAGATCCGGTCGGCCGAGGTCAGCCTCAGTCGCTCGCCCACGAACCACCCGTTGTTCACGATGTTTCGGTGGGTGAGGGTGGCGCCCTTCGGGCTCCCGGTCGTACCCGACGTGAACTGGATGTTGATCGGATCGTCCGGATCGAGCGCCCGGGCGATCTCGTCCGGCACGACCCCGTCGCCGCGCTCCAGGAACGCTGCCCAGGGCTCCGCCCACGCAGGGACGTCCGCCTCCGTGCGTCCCAGAGGGTCGAGCAGCACGACGTGGCGGACCGCGGGCGCCGAGGGCAGCACCTCGTCGAGGATCGGGAGGTAGTCGGTCTGGCGGAAGCCCGGCGCGGTCACCAACGCGGAGATGCCCGCATGCCGAAGGGCGAAGGCGAGTTCGTGCGAGCGGTACGCGGGGTTGACGTTGACCAAGATCGCGCCGATCCGTGCGGTCGCGTACTGGACGACGGTCCACTCCCAGCGGTTCGCGCTCCAGATCCCCACGCGGTCGCCCGGACCGAGGCCGAGGGCGAGCAACGCGGATCCGACCCGGTCGGCCCGATCGAGCAGCTCCGCGTAGGTCAGACGGACGTCCTGATGCGAGGCCACGAGCGCCTCCCCGTCGGGACGGTCATGCGCCGCTCGTGCCAGCTCGCGCCCGATCGTCCCGCCGATGAGCGGCTGGTCGGACGCTCCGCAGACGTACGCGCGATCCTCGCGCATTCCATCCTCACGGTCCCGCGTCGACGGGCTCCCGACACGGGACGACCGGACCGCTGCGCGTATGACCGGGGCGGCCCGGGTAGGGTCTCGGTACCCCGATGTGCCGCGATCGGCGGAGGAACGTCACGTTCGCTGCGGTTCACGGGGCCGTTCGCCTCGTAGCATGGAGGGCACGTTCGCCGCAGGAGGTCCGCCCCACCGATGAGCACCGACCAAGCTGCCGGCAGCCGAACCGAGGGGCTGCTGGCGCTCAGCGACCGCGTCGCCGCCCACAACTACCACCCGCTCCCCGTCGTGATCGCCGACGCCGAGGGCGCCTGGGTGACCGATGTCGACGGCAACCGGTACCTCGACATGCTTGCCGCCTATTCCGCGCTGAACTTCGGTCACCGGCACCCTCGCCTGGTCGAGGCCGCCAAGCGTCAGCTCGATCACGTCACGTTGACCTCCCGCGCGTTCCACAACGAGCTGTTCGGTCCGTTCTGCGAAGGGCTCGCGGAGCTGTGCGGCAAGGACATGGTCCTGACGATGAACACGGGGGCCGAGGCCGTCGAGACCGCGATCAAGACCGCCCGCAAGTGGGGCTACGAGGTGAAGGGGGTCGCGCCCGACCGCGCGAAGATCGTCGTGGCCGAGGACAACTTCCACGGACGCACCACGACGATCGTCTCGTTCTCGACCGACCCGGACGCCTCGCGGAACTTCGGGCCTCTCACGCCGGGGTTCGAGGTCGTCCCGTACGGCGACATCGATGCGCTGCGCGCCGCGATCGACGACGACACGGTGGCGTTCCTCGTGGAGCCGGTCCAGGGCGAGGCGGGGATCATCGTGCCGCCCGACGGCTACCTCCGGGCCGCCCGCGAGCTGTGCACCCAGCGCAACGTCCTGCTGATGGCCGACGAGATCCAGTCGGGGCTCGGCCGGACCGGTACGACGTTCGCGGTGGAGCACGAGGGCGTGGTCCCCGACGTCTACATCCTGGGCAAGGCACTCGGCGGCGGCATCATGCCGCTCAGCGCCGTGGTGGCCGACCACGACGTCCTCGGCGTGTTCACCCCGGGGACGCACGGCTCGACGTTCGGCGGGAACCCGCTGGCGTGCGCGGTGGGGATCGAGGTCCTCGACATGCTCCGCACCGGCGAGTACCAGCAGCGGTCGGCGGAGCTGGGCGAGTGGCTGATCGGCGCGCTCCGCGCCGCGGCGCTCCCCACGGTGGCCGAGGTCCGTGGGCGCGGGCTGTGGGTCGGCATCGTGCTGCGTCCCGACGCCGGGACGGCGCGCGCCTCCTGTGAGCGGCTGATGGGCCAGGGCATCTTGGCGAAGGACACGCACGAGACGACGATCCGCCTGGCGCCGCCGCTCGTGATCGAGCGTGACGACCTGGAATGGGCCCTCGAGCGGATCGAAGGCGTCCTCGCGAGCGCAGGCGGGTGACGAGCTGAGCGTCGACGACACCATCGCCCGGACCGAGCCCCCCATCATCCAGGGAGGCATGGGCGTCAGCGTGTCCAGCTGGCGCCTGGCACGTGCCGTGGCGAGCCTGGGCCAGATGGGCGTGGTCTCCGGGACCGCGCTCGACGCCGTGATCGCCCGCCGGCTCCAGCTGGGCGACCCAGACGGTGACATGCGTCGCGCGATCGCCGCGTTCCCGGACCAGGCGCTGGCCCAGCGCGTCCTCGACCGCTACTTCGTGGAGGGCGGGAAGGCCGAGGACGCTGCGTTCATCTCGAGTCCGATGTACACGGCCGGTTCGAAGCGACGCACCCACGAGCTCGCCGTCATCGGGGGGTTCGTCGAGGTCTTCCTGGCGAAGGAGGGCCACGACGGCGTGGTCGGCATCAACTTCCTGCACAAGGTGCAGATGCCCACACCCGCCACGTTGTACGGCGCTCTGCTCGCCGGCGTGGACTACGTCCTGGTCGGTGCGGGCATCCCGCGGGACATCCCCGGGCTGATCGACACCCTGGTCGCGCACGAGCCGGTGGAGATGCCGCTGATCACGATCGGAGGAGGTCCCGAGACCCCCGTCGAGATCGAGTTCGATCCGCGCGAGATCGTGGCCGGCGAACCGGCGACGCTGCGTCGGCCGCGCTTCCTCGCGATCATCGCGTCGGCCACGCTGGCGATCAGTCTCACGAAGCGGGCCACCGGCGTCGACGGGTTCGTGATCGAGGGACCCACCGCGGGAGGCCACAACGCCCCGCCGCGAGGGCAGCTCGTGCTCCAAGACGGCCAGCCGGTGTACGGACCGCGCGACGAGGTCGACCTGGAGAAGATCCGACAGATCGGGCTGCCGTTCTGGCTCGCCGGCGGCTACGCAACCCCGGAACGCCTCCGCGAGGCGCAGAGCCAGGGCGCCGCCGGGATCCAGGTCGGGACCGTGTTCGCCTTCTGCGAGGAGTCGGGCATCGACCCGGTCTTGAAGTCGCGGGTCATCGACATGGTCCGCAACGGCGGCGTGTCGATCGTGACGGACCCGCTCGCCTCACCGACGGGGTTCCCGTTCAAGGTCGTGCAGGTCGACGGGACGCTGTCGGAGGCGGCCGTCTATCAGGAGCGGGACCGTATCTGTGACCTCGGCTACCTCCGCGAGACGGTGGTCCGCGAGGACGGGCGGGTGATCTACCGCTGCCCGGCCGAGCCGGTCGAGGACTTCGTGCGCAAGGGCGGCGCGATCGAGGACACCGTGGGACGCAAGTGCATCTGCAACGGGCTGATGGTCACCGCCGGGCTGGGCCAGGTGCGTGGCGGTGCGCCCGAGCCGCCGATCATGACCGCCGGTGACGACCTCACCGAGCTGAAGCGCCTCCTGCCCGACGACCGCGACTCGTACACAGCCGCCGACGTGGTCTCCATCCTCCTGGGCTCGTCGGGCTGACCCCCGGACTCCTAGACTCGCCGGTGTGACCGGTCTCCGCCTCGCGCTCGTGGGCGATTGCATCGCGTCGCGTCCGCTCGCCCCGATGGCGGAGCGCGACCCGGGCTTCGCCGGCGTGATCGAGCTCCTCCGTTCCGCGGACGCCGCGATCGGGAACCTCGAGACGCCGATCGCGGCGCTCGACACGCCGGGGCTCGTGCCGTGGGGCGTCCCGGACGACTGGGCGGTCCGCGCCGAGCCCGCCGTCGTCGCCGACCTCCGAGCGCTCGGGTTCGATGCGTTCGCCCGTGCGAACAACCACGCGATGGACTGGGGCGTGGCCGGGATGCACGAGACCACCCGTCTCCTGGACGAGGCCTGTCTCGTGCACGCGGGGACGGGGGAGAGCCTCGCCGCGGCCGCCCGCCCGATCTTCGTCGAGACGTCGGCCGGGCGGGTCGGACTGGTCTCGGCGACCTCGACCCCCTCGCCGCCCGACGTCGCACCCGCCCTCGACGCGTTCCACGCGGTGCCGGCGCGACCCGGTGTCCACGCGCTCCGGGTCCGGGCGACGATCACGACCGACGCAGAGCACCTGGAGTGGCTGCGCGGTCTCCGTCTGCGGATCCCGGAGTTCAGCACGGCGTGGACCGACGAGCCGGGCGATCTGGAGTTCGGGCGGACGGGCTTCGCCGAGGGGAGCGAGGCCGTCTCGTACGAGATCGAACCCGAGGACGCGGAACGGTTCCTGCGGTCGGTCCGGCTGGCCCACGCGAACGCCGACGTCGTCGTGGTGATGCTTCACGTCCACCAGGGGGATCGTCCCGGTGAGCTCCCGCCGACGTTCCAACGGGAGCTCGGCCGGGCGGCGATCGACGCCGGCGCCGACGTGGTCGTGGTGAGCGGCCCGCACCGCCTAGGTCCCGTCGAGCTCCACGCGGGCCGCCCGATCCTGCACGGCCTCGGCAACTTCATCTGGAGCGACCTCCACGAGCCGCTGCCGGCGTACTTCTGGGAGCGGACCCGGCGGTCGATGGGGGAGCGGGCGCCGGACCCGGCCACCGGGACCGACGCCGACCTGCTGGAGGTGCTGAACGCCGACGCGTTCGACGACCCCGAGGTGTTCCGCGCGGTGATCGCCGAGATCGGCCCCGACGCCGACGTCCGCCTGCGCCCGGTCGAGCTCGGCTACGGCGAGCCGCTCACGCGCCGGGGTACCCCGAGGCTCGCGTCGCCCGACGTCGCGGCCGAGATCCTGCGCACGGTCGCCGATCGTTCGTCACCGATGGGCGTGCGGGTGGACCCCGACGGGTCCGTCCACCACGCCTAACCTAGGTGGGCTTCGTGGCCCGGAAGTCGATCCCTCTCGTCCCGTACAGCTCGACCTCGCGGCGAGGCTTCGCCGCTCCCGCGAAGACGTCCTTGCGGTCGACGATCTCGAACCCTTCGAATCCGGCAGCCACGACCGCGGCCTCGAGCTCCGCCTCCAGCAGAGCCCCGGCGATTCAGCCGGCCCACAGGTCGATCTCGCGTTTGGCTTCCTCGGGGATCGGTCGTTGCACCGAGATGTCGGCGATCTGTATCCGGCCACCCGGCCGTAGGACCCGGTGCATCTCCGAGAACACCCGTTCCTTCGTAGGCGAGAGGTTGACGACGCCGTTGGAGATCACGACGTCCGCCCAGCCGTCCGGGATCGGGAGCGACTCGGCGTAGCCCCTGCGGAACTCCACCTGCGACAGGCCCAGCTCCAGCCGTGCGGCCTCGGCCTTCTCGAGCATCGCGCCGGTCATCTCGACGCCGACCACGAAGCCGGCCTCACCCACCTGTCGAGCCGCGATCAGCGGATCCAACCCCGAACCGGAGCCCACGTCGACCACGTACTCACCGTCTCGGAGCGCCCCGAGCGAGAAGGGGTTCCCCATCCCGGCGAAGGAATCGATCACCGGTTCGGGGATCCCATCGACCAAGCCCTCGTCGTACCCGATCGTCTCCAGGGCCCGACGACCGACGTTGAAGTGGAACCCGTGGGTCGGGTCCGAGGCGACGGTCGCGTACTCGTGCTGGATCTCGTCCCGAAGGATCTTGACCGCGGCGTTGTCGTCCGAGAAGCCGGCGCGGATCGTCGCCTCGTCCAGGTTGACGTCCACCTCGGGGAGGTAGACGTAGGTCGTGACCGGTCCGGTGTCGTACTCCTCCCGACTCTCGCGAACCTCGGCGCCATCGGGGAGCGCCAGATCCCGATAGGCGGCCTCGGACATCAAGACGTACTCCTCCTCCGGAACCGTGTTCTTCGCGAGGCGGTGGACCGTGATCACGTCGACCCCCGAAAGCGTCGGATGCCCGCCCACCTCCGTGAACAGCGCGTGTCCCGCGTGCACGACGATCTTCAGCTTGAGGTTCCCGACGCGCGAGCATGCCTCGCAGCTGCAGACGCTGTAGGCGCCGATCTCCAACAGTCGTTCATGGAACACCCGGAAGAGCGTCAGGAGCTGCACGACCACGTCCGAGCTCCGTCGACGCCAGACCTGCATGTCCTCGCCCTTGATCGCGTACAGGAACAGCGCGTCACCTTCCACGCTGGACAGTCGCAGCGGAACGTCGATCCGGCGGAGCATGCTCTCGAGCAGCTCGCCGATGATCGTCTGACTGTGGCGAAGCGCCGACCCGTGCGACACCATGAACCGTGTGTACCCGCTGATGTCTGCCAACATCAGGAGCACGGGCTTCGTGTCTGACCCGTCGTGGCCGGGATCCATGGGTTCCGCTCCCTCCGCGGGCTACCGCTGCGAGGAGGTCCGCGAGTCTACAGAACGTGCCACGAACCGGACCCTGGACCGACCGTGAGGCAAGCACCCATGCACCCCACCTTCGAACGAGCGAGCGCCGATGTCGTCATCGTCGGCGGCGGAACGGCCGGCTGCGTCGTGGCGGCTCGGCTGGCCGAGGCCGGCGCCGACGTCCTGCTGCTCGAGGCGGGTCCCGACTACGGTCCGCTCGCCGAAGGGCGCTGGCCCGCCGATCTGCTCGACGCGACCGGGATCCCGATGAGCCACGACTGGGGCTGCTTCGGGGGTACCGGGGCCGGAGGTCAGCCTCTGCTCTTCGACCGGGCGCGCGTGATCGGCGGCTGTTCCAGCGTGAACGGAGACGCGCAGTCGGCGGGATGGCGGGGCGACTATGACCGATGGGGTCAGGTATGTCCCGGGTGGTCCGGGCGTGATCTTGAGCCGGCGTTCGAGCGTGCGAAGTCGGCGACCCGGGTGCGTGTGCCGCCGGACGACGAGGTCCAGCCGTTCCAGAGCGCGTTCCTGGCGGCATGCGAGACGGTGGGGGTGCCGCGCACCGACGACCTCGGTGATCTCGACGGAGGCGTCGGGGTGAGCGTGAGCCCCGTCAACATCGAGGCCGGCATGCGGGTCAACACCGCCATCGCGTACCTCGATCCGGTACGCGTTCGTCCGAACCTCCGGGTGGTCGGCGGGGTTCTGATCGACCGCGTGACGGTCAGGGGCGGTCGCGCGGACGGGGTCGTGGTTCTCGCCGACGGCGAGCCGCTGACCGTGCGGGGAGACCTGATCGTCGTCTGCGCCGGTGCCTACGGCACGCCCGCGATCCTGCAGCGATCGGGGATCGGGGCCGCGTCGCGGCTGGATGAGCTCGGCATCCGACCGTCGGTGGACCTCCCGGGGGTTGGCCGTGGGCTTCAGGACCAACCCATCGCGACGCTCACCTTCCGCGGGTCATCCGAGCTCGAGCGCCGGCTCGCCGCGTACGCTCGCGCCCACGGCTTCCTGCCCGAGGAGCAGTGCATCGCCAAGGTGCGGAGCGGGCTGGGCGGCGACCACGGGCCGTTCGATGCGCACGTCTTCCCGTGGGTCGAGCCTCACGAGGACGGCTGGCGATGCGTGGTGCCCGTCGCGCTCCTCACCCCCCGGTCCTCCGGAAGCGTGGAGGTCACCGGTCCCGACCCTCTGGCGGCCCCGGTCGTCGACCACGGTTACCTGGACGACCCGAACGACGAGGAACGCATGCTGGGGCTGCTACCGCTGATCAAGGAGTTGGCGCTGGCCGAACCGCTCACCGAGCTGCTCGGGGACGTCCTGGACACGACCCCGTGGCAACAGACGGACCTGCGGCGGTGGCTCCGGCGCTCCCACGCGCACTACTGGCATCCCACCGGAGGGGCGTGCATGGGACCTGACCACGACCCCCGTGCGGTGGTGGACGATCGGCTCCGGGTCCGCGGTGTGGAGGGCCTCGTCGTCGTCGACGCGTCCATCTTCCCGTCGATCCCTCGGGCCACGACGGCCCTGCCGGTCACCGCGGTCGCGGAACGCGCGGCGGCGCTGCTGGGCGAGGGGCCCACCTCGGTGGTCGGGTAGTCCATCCATGGGAGGTCTCGTGCCCTGGATCGCTCGGGTCTTTCGGCCCGTGCTCGCCCGACCGCGGACCCGGAGGATGGGCGCTGCATCACGGCGGCGTCGCCCCGGCCCCCCTGGGGTGAGACGGCCAGCCATCGCGTAGCGGAACAGCGGCCCCATCGGGCGCCCTTCGGGTCGGCTCGGTGGGGTGCTGTTCTGTCTGCGGGCCGATCGTGGGCTTCAGGTTGTGGAGTTCGTGCGTCGCGGATCAGGCGGAGCCGGCGTCACCCATCACGCGAAAGACGCGTCACCCATCAGCCGGAGCCGAAGGGTGACGCGTCAGCCGGAACCACACACCTGATCCGGTGGGCCCCCGGGGACTCGAACCCCGAACCTGCGGATTAAGAGTCCGTTGCTCTGCCAATTGAGCTAGAGGCCCGCCGCAGGATACCAACTGCGACGAGGGCCCTGAGGGCAGACGAGGGCGACCGACGGGAATCGAACCCGCGACCCCCAGGACCACAACCTGGTGCTCTAACCGACTGAGCTACGGCCGCCGCGTGCCGGTCCATGGTAGCAACGGCGGCGCCGCTGGCCGGGGCCCAGGGTTGCCTTCCCCGTGTGCCTTGTGCGACCATCGCCGTTCCTGAACGACCGTTCAAAGCCGATCACCGGGCCGCCGATCGCGGCCCACGACGGGAGGCGAGATCCGTGGCTGTGCGCGAGACGACCGAGTTCGACCTGGCGAGGGTCGACGAACTGATCGCACGCGAGGAGGCGGCGCTCGAGCCACGGCACCAGGCATCGATCGCGTTCCGCAAGGAGATCGAGCAGCACCTGGCCGGTGGTGTCGCCTCCAGCTGGCAGGACTCGCCGCCGCACGCGGTCTACGCCGAGCGGGGCGAGCGCAACCGGATCTACGACATCGACGGGAACGAGTACATCGACTTCCACCTGGGCTACGGCGCGATGGTCGTCGGGCACGCCCACCCCGCGATCGTCGAGGCGATCGAGCGGCAGGCACACCTGGGCACGCATTTCGCGCAGCCCACGCGGGACCTGGCGGTCGTCGGCGAGAACCTGTCGGAGCGCTTCGACCTCCCCCTGTGGCGGTTCATGAACTCGGGGACCGAGGCCACGCTGGAGGCGATCCGGCTCATGCGCGCGAACACCGGGCGCGACATGGTCCTGAAGATCGAGGGGTCGTACCACGGCCACCACGACTCGATCATGTTCAGCGTGGCGCCCGATCGTTCGGAGATCGGCGAGCGTGAGCACCCCGTCACGGTCCACCAGGCGATGGGGATCCCGCAGGCGTTCGCGGACCTGATCCGGGTGGTGCCCTTCAACGACCTCGACGAGGCACGCCGGGCCTTCGAGGAGAACCCCGGGCGCATCGCGGGGATGATCATCGAGCCCGCGATGATGAACTGCGGCGTGATCCTGCCCGAGGAGGGCTACCTCCAGGGGTTGAAGGATCTCTGCCACGCGAACGGTGCGTACCTCGCCTACGACGAGGTGAAGACCGGCGCGACGCTCGCCTACGGTGGGGCGACGGAGGCGTTCGGCGTGACCCCCGACATCGTGTGCCTCGCGAAGGCGATCGGCGGTGGCACGCCGTGCGGCGCGGTCGGTGCCACCGAGGAGCTGTACGGGATCGTCGTGCGCAACGAGCACGACATCGCCGGCACGTTCAACGGCAACCCCCTCACGACGGCCGCGAGCGTCGCCACCCTCACCCAGGTCCTGACCCGCGACGTCTACCCACGACTGGACCAGCTCGATACGGTGATGAAGGCCGAGCTGGGCGCGGTGATCGACCGCTACGGGCTCCCGTGCTACGTGAGCGGGATCGGCGCGAAGGGCTCGGTGATCTACTCGAAGCAGCCGGTGCGCGAGTACCGCGACGCGGTCGGGATCGACGAGCGCATCTCCTACCTGGCGTGGCTCTTCCAGCAGAACCGCGGCGTGTTCAAGTCGCCCTGGACCAAGCAGGAGACCTGGACGCTGTCGGTCTGGCACACGGAGGACGACGTGAAGCGCTACGTCGCGAACTTCGAGGAGTTCGCCGCCGCGCTGACCCAGTAGCGATCGGGGTCGGCCGTATCGTGCCTGCGGTACCCTCTGCGCTGCCCGAACCCAGGAGGAGCCCGTGAGCGCAGGAGACGACGGATCGACCGCGTCGGGAACGATGACGCGAGCTGAGATCGTCGACCGGCGCATCGACATCCTGAGCGCGGTGATCCTGTCGCTCGCCACGGTCCTCGCCGCCTGGTCGGCGTTCCAGTCGGCGAAGTGGAGCGGCGAGCAGTCCGTCGCGTTCGCCAAGGCCAACGCGAACCGCACGGAATCGGTCCGCAACTCGACCCTCGCGGGACAGCAGACGCAGGTCGACGTCGCGACGTTCATCGGGTTCGCGGACGCGTTCGCGGCCGACGAGCCGGAGTTGGCGGAGTTCTACCGGGATCGGGCAAGGGAGGAGTTCCGACCGGCGCTCGACGCCTGGCTGGCGCTCGAACCGCTGAAGAACCCCGACGCTCCGCCGACGCCGTTCGCCATGGAGGAGTACGCGCTCGCCTCGACCGCGGAGGCCGATCGCCTCGCCGAGGAGGCGGACCGGTTCGGGCAGCTGGCGCTCGACAACAACCAGCGCTCGGACAACTACGTCCTGTTGGCGGTGCTCTTCGCGTCGGTCCTGCTGTTCGCGGGTCTGGCCCCGAAGAGCCGCACCCTGCAGATCCAGGTCACGATGCTGACGATGGCCGGGATCATCCTGCTGGTCGGCGTGGGGTTCCTCCTCGCCTTCCCGAAGACGATCTGACAGGTCCCCCAGGGCCGGGCCGGGGTAGGCTTGTCGGGCGGTATTGAACGGTGAGTCAAAGACCCCGATGGAGGGCTGAACGATGGGTGCGACCGAGACGGTGGAGATCGACCTCGGGCTGGTCGAGGAACTGACGAAGCGAGAGGTGGCGGCGCTCGACGAGAAGCACGCCCGGTCCCTGAGCTACCGCGAGGAGGCCAAGAGCCACCTGCCCGGCGGCGTGTCGTCGTCGTGGCAGAGCTGGCCGCCGCACCCGATCTACGTGGACCGCGGGCTCGGGTCGAGGGTGTGGGACATCGACGGCAACGAGTACGTCGACTATCACAACGGGTACGGCGTGATGGTGATGGGCCACGCCCACCCGAAGATCGTCGAGGCGGTGCAGAAGCGCGTCGCCCTCGGCACGCACTTCGCGCAGCCGACCGAGGACGCCTTGCCGGTCGCCGAGCAGCTCGCGGAGCGCACGGGTCTGCCCTACTGGCGGTTCGGGAACTCCGGCACCGAAGCGACGCTGGACGCGGTGCGGATCATGCGCGCCTCAACCGGTCGCGACCTGATCGTGAAGATCGAGGGCACGTACCACGGACATCACGACGCGCTGATGGTCAGCGTGTTCCCGCCGCCGGACCTCGCCGGTCCGCGCGAGCACCCGAACTCCGTCCCACAGACGAAGGGCCTGATCCCCGGGACGACCGACTGGGTCGTGAACGTCCCGTTCAACGATCTCGAGGCAGCCCAGCGCGTGTTCGCCGAGCGTGGCGACGAGATCGCCGGGATGATCATCGAGCCGATCATGACGAACTGCGGCGTGGTCCTGCCCGAGGAGGGGTACCTCGACGGCCTGAAGGAGACCTGCCACACCCACGGGGCGATGTTCGCCTACGACGAGGTGAAGACCGGGTTCACGGTCGGCTGGGGCGGCGCGATCGAGGTGTTCGGCGTGCAGCCCGACCTGGTTGCGTTCGCGAAGGCGCTCGGTGCGGGACTGCCGTGCGGCGCGATCGGCGGCACCGAAGAGGCGATGGCGGGCGTGATCGCCGGTGAGATCGAGCAGGTCGGCACGTTCAACGGCAACCCGCTCACGATGGCTGCCGCTCGCGTGAACCTCGAAGAGGTCCTGACGAAGGACGCCTACGGGGAGTTCGACCGGATCAACGGTGTCCTCGACGGCTGCAACCGCGTGATCGAGGACTACAAGCTGCCCGCCTCGATGAAGCTCATCGCCGCGAAGGGCTCGATCGACTGGCACAAGGAGCCGATCCGCGAGTACCGCGATCTGTGGGAGATCGACGACCGGATCCCGCAGCTCGCGTGGCTGTGGCAGCTGAACCGCGGCGTGTTCAAGAGCCCCGGCTCGAAGTGGGAGTCCTGGACGACCTCGATCGTGCACACGGACGCCGAGGTGCAGCGCTACGTCGACAACTTCGAGGAGATGGCGGCCGCGATCACCGGGTGAGGCCGAGGTTCCCACCTTCCCCGGGTGGCCGGGGGTAGTGTCCGGCGCGTGAGCGACGAGCAGCGCTCGGCGTACGAGCACGAGGACATGCCGGGATGGGTGCCGGCCGCGATCCGCTTCGGGTCGCGCCGGTTGATGTTCGCCGTGGTCCTCGGCGGACTGATCTTCGTCTCGATCACCACGGTCTTCTCGAAGCTCGGCGGGTTCGCGACCAGTCTGCTGCTCGCGCTGTTCCTTTCTTTCGCGCTCGAGCCCGCCGTCGGCTACCTGTCGAACCGGCTCGGTTGGCGTCGGGGCATGGCCACGGCCGCGATGTTCCTGGCCGTGATCGGCGGGTTCGTGTTCATCGTCGCGCTGATCGTGCCGGCCGTGGTGAGCGGGTTCCAGCAGCTCGTCGACAACGCGCCCGAGCTGATCGACCGGTTGGCGCGGTGGCTCGCGCGCATCGGGATCGAGATCGACGCCGACGCCGCGGCTCAGAGCATCAGGGACAACGCGGACTCGATCGGCCAGTACGCGGCGAGCCTCGTCGGCGGCGTCTTCGGTGTCGCGTCGTCGCTGCTCGGCACGGTGTTCCAGTGGGCCACGATCGGGCTGTTCACGTTCTACATCGTGGCCGAGGGACCGCGCCTGCGTCGGGTGATCTGCGCGGCGCTGCCGCCCGAGCGCCAGGAGCGGGTGCTGTTCGTGTGGGAGCAGGCGATCTCGCAGACGGGCGGCTACTTCTACTCGCGGCTGCTGCTCGCGATCGTGAACGGGACCGGGATGTACATCACGCTGCGGATCGTGGAGGTGCCGTTCGCGGCGCCACTGGCGGTCTTCGAAGGCGTGGTGGCCGCGTTCATCCCGATCGTGGGGACCTACATCGGCGGCGCCGTGCCGGTGATCGTGGCGCTCCTGACCTCGACCACCGCGGGCATCGCGTCGCTCGCGTACATCCTGATCTACCAACAGATCGAGAACTACCTCCTGAGCCCCCGGCTCACCGCGAAGACGATGTCGCTGCATCCTGCGGTCGCCTTCGGCGCGGCCATGATGGGCGGGGCGCTCGGTGGGCTGCTGATGGCGTTCCTCGCGCTGCCGGCGGCGGGGGTGATCCAGGCGGCGGTCAAGGAGTACGGTCGGCGCTACGACGTGGTCCACGGCGACCTGACGAAGGAACACGAGCCGACGCGGCGCCCCCCGAGCCCCAGCCTGTTCGCGAGGATCCGGACGCAGCTGCGCGAGGACGACAGGTCCGAGCCACCCTCGCAGGGCTGAGGGCGTCGCTAGACTGCGCTCGATGGTCGAGGCAACCCCGCTCGTCGGCGTCATCATGGGCTCCCGCTCCGACTGGGAGACGATGCGTCACGCGTGCGAGACCCTGGAGCAGCTCGGGGTGGCGTTCGAGACTCGGGTGGTGTCGGCGCACCGGACCCCGGACCTGATGGCGGAGTACGCGACGACCGCCGCGGACCGAGGACTCAAGGTCGTGATCGCCGGTGCCGGGGGAGCGGCGCATCTGCCCGGGATGACGGCGGCGTACACGCACCTGCCGGTGCTGGGCGTCCCGGTCGAGTCCAAGGCGCTCAAGGGGATGGACTCGCTGCTCTCGATCGCGCAGATGCCGGCGGGGATCCCCGTCGGTACGCTCGCGATCGGTCGCAGCGGCGCGGTCAACGCGGCGCTGCTGGCCGCGGCGATCGTGGGGCTGTCCGACGACGGCATCCGGGACCGCCTGGTCGCCTTCCGGGCCTCGCAGACGCAGAGCGTGCTCGACGCACCGGATCCCGCCGGCGGGTGAGGCCCGTGCGCGTCGGGATCGTCGGTGGCGGCCAGCTCGGCCGGATGCTCGCGATGGCCGGGCACGACCTGGGATTGACATGCACGACCCTCGACCCCGCGAAGGACTCGCCCGCCGCGCAGGTCGCGCCGGCGCTCGTGGGGGCCTACGACGACCGCGAGTCGCTGCTGGAACTGGCGGAGCGCAGCGACGTCGTCACCTACGAGTTCGAGAACGTCCCGGTCACCGCGGCGGGGTTCCTCGTCGAGCGCGGCACGATCGTGTCGCCACCGCCCGCGTCGCTCGAGGCCGCGCAGGACCGGCTGGTCGAGAAGACGCTGTTCACCGAGGTCGGGCTTCCCGTGCCCGCATACGCCGCGGTCCACGACCTGGATTCGCTGCACGAGGCGATCGCGGCGGTGGGGCTCCCGGGCGTGCTGAAGACGCGGCGGCTCGGCTACGACGGCAAGGGACAGTCGGTGTTGCACCATCCCGAGCTGGCGGAGGAGGCGTGGCGCGCCGTCGGCGAGGTGCCCGCGATCCTCGAGGCCTTCGTGCCGTTCGATCGCGAGGTGTCGATCGTCGCGGTCCGTGGCCGCGGGGGCGAGCTCCGATGCTGGCCGCTCGTCGAGAACATGCATCGGGACGGGATCCTGCGGACCTCGGTGGCTCCCGCGCCGGGTGTGACCCCTGAGCTCCAGGCGACCGCCGAGCGGCACGTGCGTGCGGTCGCCGAGCATCTCGGCCACGTCGGGGTCCTCGCGATCGAGCTGTTCGTCCACGAGGGAACCCTGCTGGGCAACGAGATGGCCCCGCGGGTCCACAACTCGGGGCACTGGACGATCGAGGGGTCCGAGACGAGCCAGTTCGAGAACCATCTGCGGGCGGTGTGCGGACTGCCGCTCGGTCCTACCGACATGGTCGGCGTCGCCGCGATGGTGAACCTGGTCGGCGTCGTGCCCGACCTGGCCGCGATGCTCGAGGTCCCCGGCGCCCACGTGCACCTGTACGGGAAGAGCCGGCGCCCCGGTCGCAAGCTCGGCCACGTGACGGTGCGGGCTGACGACGAAGGGGCGTTGCGGGAGCGACTCCTTCAGGTCTCGGCGCTCGCGTCCGATGCCTGAGCAGTGGCGTACCTGACCTGCCCGGACTGCATGATGCCCAACCACGTGGGCGATTCGGCCGCCAAGTACATGTGCTTCTCCTGCTACGCGGAGATCGTCTTCGAGACGTGTGGCAGCTGCGGGTTCCGCCAGTCGATCCCGTTCCGTTGGCAGCGCGCGTACACCTGTGGCCGCTGCCTCGAGCGGTGCGACATCCCGCGCACCCGCCTGTACTCGACCGCCACGAAGGCGAACACGGTCGAGGGCTACGGGTACGTGTACCCGAAGCTCTGACGTGCGGCACGCCAGCCTCGCGCGCCGGGCAGGATTCGAACCTGCGACCTCAGGACGAGAAGTCGCCTAGGCCGTGTGCGTCGGTGCGTCCGTATGTGCCCTGAACAGCGGGTTTGCGTACGCGCTGAGACCGGAAAGCCCCGACATGCGGGGTTGGATCTACACCGATTTGCCCTGGTTGCAGCCGGGTCATCAAGGGGTCACGTCCAGGCTGGCCGAGCTGCGCCGAACTCGTGCTCGGAGGCACCATGGAGCCCAAGTGTGGGTGTGGGCTGTGGTTGCTGGGTTCCTCCCTTCGGCGGTTGCAGGCTGTGTCGGGGTCGAAGGGCTCGGCGGTCACACGCGCGAGCCAACCGAGATGAAGACGCAGAATATCGGGGCCTTCTTCGACCCTACTTCGCGCCACGGTGCCGCATGACACTAGGCAGCTTTGGGGGTGTCGGGTCATGGCGGGATCAAGGTGGAAGGTCGTGTTGCTCGCTGCATCCACCTTGTTCTTGGCGCTGTTGCCTGGGGTCGCAGGAGGCGATGATCCCTCCCGGGTCACGGCGACTATCGACTGCGAACGAGCAGAGCTTGTCGTGAAAGATCGGACCATCACAGAGACCTTGTCCCTTGGGCCCTCGGCCTGGAAGATCTTCGACGGGGCGATTCAGCGGACCTTCGACTGGGGTTCGTCGTAGAGCCACAGCAATCCATCGCCATCCCCATCCCGAGGAACAAGGCCGGGACAATCTGGGTGTTGAATGTGCGGGAGGGTGAGGAGCGCGTGGCCCGCGATGTCGGGTCGTGCTCATCCGCAAACGTTGTAGGTCTGTCGTGTGCCGGAGTGGAGGTGGACGCTACGTCGTCGGCGGTCCAGCACGCATACGAGTTCGACTGGAACGTCTCGTGGTCTGGTGGCACGGATCTCGGAACGACCTCGTTCAAGGCCCCTCCGGGTGAGGCGACGACGATATCTTCAAGATCGTTGGCGCCGGACGCCCCCCGCATGGCGGGTGAGACATGGATCTTCCATCTGCGGCTTGTCCCGGCCTATACCTACGACTACTGGTGGAACGGCTCAGTCACGTGCTGGCCTTCCCCGACTGAGCACCTCCGAGTGATTCGGCTCTCCATCTCTAGCGCCTGGCGAATGCGCGCGAAGGTGCGATGCACTACGTACGCGCTCTGCGCGTCTGGGGCGCCTGTCCGTATCCAGCGATTGCACCCCGAGAGAGGGTGGAGAACGATCGAGAGGACAGCGACCAACGAGTCGGGGAGGGTCTCGATGCGGGTATTCCGTCCGGGTCGGTATCGTGCGGTCGCCACGCGGTTCCGCGTTGACCAACCGAACGTCTGCCAGCGGGCGCGGTCGCAGGCCGTCGAAGCGGGCTAGACACGCCGACCCGACACGTCCGACCCTCCCGCTGCGGTCCCTGCGTGGACCGTGACCGGCTCGCCCGCCGGTCGAGTGTACCGAGGCCCGCGCAGCCGATCGGCTCAGCCGACGGCCTTGACGCGGCGCGCAACGTAGGACGCGTACGCCCGCTGTCCGGTCGACGTCAGGTGGTAACCGTCGGCGTAGAACCACGAGGAGTGGCTCTTGCTGTATCTGAACCAGTCGATCAGGTAGGCGTAGGAGAAGCGGCTCGCGCACGCACGGAGGCGCTCGTTGTTCGTCGCGCGCCAGGACCGGGGGACCTTCACGGTGACCAGGAAGACGTTGCGGGCGCGCCCCGCCGCCTTGACCGCCGCGTTGCAGTCGCTCGACTGGACGAAGCCGTTGTTCCCGAGGTGGATCACGACGTTCTCGGGCAGCTTGCCCCGCGACTTCCAGTACCGGACCCGATCGTCCGCCGCCGAGAACTGGCGTGAGGTCGCCGTGTCCACGACGCGAAAGAACCGTTCGCGGAGCTCCCCCTTCGCCCCCGCCATCACGGAGTCGCCGATCCCCAGACGCCCACGTTTCACGGCAGCCGACGCCGTGGGGACCAGCAGCGACACGAGGGACAGGGCGACCAGCGACGCGACGAAGACACGGCGAGGCATGAGCACATCTTGGCACGGACGCCGATCGGCGTCGACGCAGCGTCCGGAGCACCTCCTGGACGTCCCCTCTCCGGAGTGGATTTGCCCTGGTTCGACTCCGCGAGACCTACACGGGTGTGTTTCCGCTGGTCAGAAGCGCGCCGGGCAGGATTCGAACCTGCGACCTGAGGATTAGAAGTCCCCTGCTCTGTCCGGGCTGAGCTACCGGCGCGTGGGCGAAGCGTACCGCCGTCGCCCACGCGCCCTCGTGAGCTCCATGGAGACCGCTGAGATCGGTGCCTACGGCATCGGCGGCAGTGCCGCCCGCCCCGCCTCGGTGGCCCCCGGGTTCTCCAGACCCACCGGATAGGTCAGCTGGACCGTCTCAGGAGTCGCGATCGCGCCGTACGGACCGCCTTCTCGCTGCTGGGTGAAGGACCCGTCCCGATAGAGCATCTCTTCGACGACCGGCGCGGCCGTCTCCTGCGCCTGCTCGCCGAGGGTCCACCCCAGACCGAACACCCCGACGGCGGACATGACGACGAACGCCCCCCACGCTATCCAGGTCTCCCGCGAAGGAGCGGGTGGCGTGTGGAGTTCGTGGAGCTGCCGTTCGATCGTCTGCCAGATCTGATGGTCCTGGCGGAGTTCATCCTCGATCGACCGGAGGACGTCATGATCCGACCTGGTCTGCCCCACGTGTGCCCACCTCCCTTCCCTCGCCGCGAGCCTCCAACGATGGCGACGCGGAGTGAAGGGCCGTTGGGGCTGCGGGTCATGGGACCGGGTTCACCCCAAGGTGTCGAGCGCGAGAGCGGGCGACGGGAATCGAACCCGCATAGCCAGCTTGGAAGGCTGGAACTCTGCCATTGAGCTACGCCCGCGGAGCCCGGCCAGGATACCGCGGGGCCACGCTCGGTAGTCTGCGTTCGTGCGTGTGCCGTTCCTGCTGCTCGACGTGTTCGCCGAGACGCCGTTCGCGGGCAACCAGCTGTGCGTCGTGCCCCAGGTGCCGGACGGTCTCGGCGCGGACACGATGCTCGCGCTGGCGCGGGAGATCGGCTTCTCGGAGACGACGTTCGTCACCGCGGTGCGGCACGACGGGTACGACGTGCGGATCTTCACTCCGGAGAAAGAGCTGCGGTTCGCCGGTCATCCGACGCTCGGGACCGCGTTCGCGCTGGCATCGACGGGTCGCACGGGTACCGAGATGGTCCAGCGGTGCGGCGCCGGCGAGGTCCCCGTCCGGGTCGACCTCGATGCCGGCCGGGGTGTGATGCGACAGCTGCCGCCGGTGTTCGGTCCGGCGCAGACCGACCTGGCCCTGGTCGCCCGCGCCGCGGGGCTCGAGCGCGGGGACCTCGTCGAGGGCCTCCCGGTCGTGCCGGTGTCGACGGGGATCCCGCATCTGCTCGTGCCGGTCCGCGACGAGGCGACACTGCGGCGTGCGAGCCGCGACGAGCGCACGTGCCGCGAGTTGTTCGGTCCCGACGACGCTGAGTCCCTCTACCTGTTCACGGTGCGCGGCGACGGCGACGTGATGGCACGGATGTTCGACCGCTGGCCGTCGATCGGCGAGGACCCGGCGACCGGGTCGGCCGCGGGACCGCTCGGCGCCTACCTGGCGGTCCACGGGCTCGCAGGGATGCCGGGGGCGGTCATCGTCGCCCAGGGTGAGCTCGCCGGCCGGCCATCGTTCCTCGAGGTGGAGGTCGAGGCCGAGGAAGATACGTGGAGCGTCCTCGTCGGCGGCGGCGTCCGACGCGTGGGCGAGGGGGTCTTCGAGCTCTAGCGGGCCGTCGTCCCTTGGACGCCCGAAGGCCCCGGGGTGCAGCCCCGGGGCCTTCGTTGGCGGCGGCGTTCGATCAGGCAACCGCGACCAGCCGCTCGTCCTCCGCGGCGACCGCGATGTCGCCCCGGCGAGCGTGCCGGAACCCGAGCGCCGAGAGGATCGCGAGCACGATGCCGGCGGCGATCATCGCGAACCCTGCGTACACGGCGATCGTGGACACGGTCCACCAGCCGTACGCGTTCAGCAGGATCGAGCGGAGCGCCTCACCCTTGAACAGGGTGTCGGCCTTGCCCTGCAGCTCCGCGGCGACCTCGGGGTCGAGGCCCTCCTCGCGGGCGGCGGCGCTGGTCTCCGAGTACGTGGCGCCCTCGTTGATCCCAACGAGGTGCACCCCGATGTAGTTGGCGAACGCGAGCGCCTCGGGGCCGGTGTCCACGGCCTGCCCGGCGTACGCGCCGACGGCCTCGGCCTCTTCGGGTGACAGCACCTCGGCGGGCGGGAGGGTGATGTTCTGCGGCTCGAGCCGCTCTTGCACGTTCGTCTGGCCGAACCGGCCGCCGTAGACGGCGAACCCGCCCAGCACGAGCAGGACGACGGCCATCACGGCGCCGGCCCCGCTGACGATCTGGTCCCAGGTCTTGCGCTGCATCTTCGACACCTCCTGGATCTGGGTCTCTTCCTTCGGACGCCCCTACCGTGCCGCACGCGGATGGAGACCTCGTGGAGGAAGCGCGTGGGTCGTGTGGGAACCGCCGCGATGAGACGATGGCCCGGTTCCCGCGATCGGAGGAGACGCGCGATGACCCACACGGTGCTCGAAGACCCGACGGCCGCGATCGAGATCCGGCCCGGCGCGGTCGTCTCGAAGGTGCTCCATCGCGCCGAAGGCCTCGACGTGACCGTGTTCGGGTTCGACGCGGGGGAGGGGCTCACGGAACACACCGCCACCCGTGCGGCGATCGTCCACGTGCTCTCCGGGCGTCTCCGTGTCACCGTCGACGGCGAGTCGTACCGCGCGGACCCCGGATGGTGGCTCCACATGGCCCCGGGAGCGCCGCACGCGATCGAGGCCGTGGAGCCGACCGTGATGCTGTTGACCCTGCTCCCGGGCTAGCCGGGCGGGTCGCACACCAGGCTCGGCGCGGTCACGGTGTCGGTCTCGAGCGGCGTCACCTTCACCACGACGGTCTCTGAGCGACCGGGGCCGAGCACGAGGGCGGAGCGCGGCTCCCCGTTCGAGAAGACCGCGAGCGAGTCGGCGGGCGGGAGCGCCTGGCAGTTGAACGCACCCACCTCGTCACCCGTGTTCGTGACCTCGAACCGGTAGCAGACCGGCGCCCGCTCGCCGACGGGGCAGTCCTGCGCCACCGGCTCCGAGACCTCCACCCCGGCCTCCTCGGTGACGGGGCGCGCGACCAGCAGGTACACGAGGCTTCCCGCGACGCCGAGCCCGGCGACCAGAGCGAAGAATGCCACCGTGTACCCGAACGAGCCGTCGCGACGCGTCACGCGGGGACCCTACCGTGGACCTCGTGTCGCGCAACAGGGACCGGAAGTCCCGAACATCGCCTCTATCCTGTGGTGGACGGGGCGTGGCGCAGCTTGGTAGCGCGCGTGCTTTGGGAGCACGAGGTCGCGGGTTCGAATCCCGCCGCCCCGACGTCGGTCCCCGCGCCGGGGGCCTGCGCGCATTCACGACTTCCTCACGCCTGTCTACGCCTTTCGGCCGTTCCCTGTGGGTCATCTGGGGGCCTAGCCTCGTTCGACGGGTTACCACAGAGAGGTTCCGAGATGGGTCTGTTCCGTCGTTCGGAGCGGATCGCCGCCGAGGCGCCGCCGACGACAGCGACAACGACAGACGTGAGCGTCGACCTCGTTCGACTCGAACGGCTGGTCGAGGCGAGCAAGCGTCTGCGCGAGCGTGGCGTCTCCTACGAGACGATCGAGCGGCGCGCTGCGGCGGACGGCGTGTCGCTGAACGAGGCGCTCGAGGCGATCGATCGGGAGACCACGGATGCGTAGGCTCACCCTCCGACGAGAAGACGGGGCGTCGGCGGTCGAGTTCGCGCTGATCGCACCCCTGCTCTTCCTGATCCTGTTCGGCATCCTCGAGTGGGGGATCGCGTTCCTGCAGGTCCAGTCGATCCGGGCGGCCGTCCGCGAAGGGGGGCGTGCCGCCGCGGTCGGTGCGCCGGCCGCGGTCGTCCAGCAGAAGACGGTCGACGCGTCGTCGGGTTCGATCCCCAACGGGCAGGCGGGCAACATCGGCGTGAGCAGGCTCTGCACGCCGAACCAGATCGGTGAGGACGTCACGGTGACCTACGACACCGCGCTGCTCCCCGAGGGCGGGGTCCTCGTCCAGGTGCCGCTGATCCCGACGATCACGATGAGACCCGTCATCTCGGCGTCCTTCCGCTGCGAGGCCTGACGATGACGCTGCGTGGGCATCTCAAGGTGCGTCGGTCCCAGGAAGGTGCCGTCGCGGTCATGGTCGCGATCATGCTCGTGGCGCTGATGGCCGCCGTCGCCTTGACCGTCGACGTCGGAGGCTTGTACCTGCGGGAGCGCGAGCTCGTCACGGGCTCGGACTCGGCAGCGCTGTCCGCGGCCCGGACCTGCGCGCGCGGGGGCGCCGACACGCGGTTCGGATCGCCCGAGGATGCGGCCGACGCCGGGGCACGGATGAACGGCCGGATCACCGCCGCAGAGGTGAGCGGGACGAACATCACGGAGATCACGCTGTGCGGCACGCAGTGGGGACACGTGAGCGTCGGATTCACCAGCATGCAGTCGCTGGAGTTCGCACCCGTGCTGGGCATCAGCCACGAATCACCGGTGTCGACGGCCGCGACCGCGAGCTGGGGGCTCGGCAGCAACAACCCGATGCCGGTCGTGATCGACGCGCTGCTGACACCGTGCGAGGTCACGCCACCCCTCCTTCCGGCTCGCGGGGATACCTGTGCCTTCTGGTACGACAACGATCGTCTGGGCGGAGGCAACTTCTCGTTCCTGTCGCTCAACTACGAAGGGTGGGACGTCAGCGCGACCTCGAACTGTCCCGGGGCACAGTCGGGAGGAAGCAGCAGCCTGCGCAAGTGGATCATCGGGACGCTGCCGGCGAGCGTGGCCCTGAACTGGGTCAACCCCACGTACGTGTGCACCGAGACCGGGATCAAGGGCGTGCAGAACGCGTCGCTCGCGTGCAACAACCCGAGCAACCCGAGCACGCCGTGGCAGGCGCTCCAGTGCTTGGCTGACATCGGCGCGATCCGCGACTTCCCGCTGAACTGGCGGGGACCGGGGGCTCCGCCCTATGCCGACCCGATCACCGGCCAGGCGGCGCCACCTCAGGGCACGATCATGACGAAGTCGCCGGGCAACCCGACGGTCGACAAGTTCGACATCATCGGGTTCGCGGCGATGAAGATCGTCGACGTCGTGACGCCGAAGGACGCCGCGGACGCAGCGACGACGGCGCTCGAACCGTGGCCGACGGCGAACTACGCCTCCACGGCGAACGACATCACGTTGAACGCCGCCTTGCCGGCCGACTCGACCGTCGCCTACACGTGGACGGGCCTCACCGCGCAGGGCGAGCCCGCGGGAGGCACCTGCGCGTTCACCACCACCGCTGAGCGGCAGCCGGGCACCTACCCGTGGTCGGCGTTCGGCGACGCCAGCGTCGGGTGCCCCGGTGCCGGCGTGACCCTCGACGAGGGACAGCCTAGTTCCGTCGACATCCAGACGCCGGTGACGAGCTACGGGCCCTGCGGCGAACCGCCGCCCGGCAACAGCAGCGCGATGTGCGTGGTCCTCGAGTGGCAGAGCTCGACCCTGGACGAGGACTACCAGCCCGGCAGCGACAACAACACGGTCCTTCGGCTGTGTGACCTCGCCTACGGGACCTGCCTGGACCAGCGTCGCGGTCTCGTGTAGCCGGCGACCTCAGCCCGGCCCCGCGCCCACCGGGCCGCGTCCGTAGCGAGTCATGATCTCGACGACGGCGTCGTGCGGGAGCGCGTACGCCGTGATGCCGTCGCGTCCCACCGTCGTCTCGGCCGCGACGAGGGCGTTCAGGATCGCTTCCTCGGTGGCCTCGATCGCCGCCCAGAACAGCTCGCTGATCGCCCCGTCGGGCAGCATCGTCACGTCGAACGCATCCGGCGGCTGCTCCAGCTTGTAGCTCGCCAGCTGCCCGCGGTTCGCCGTCGAGAAGGCGAGGATCAGGTCGCCGCTCGAATGCTCGCCGCCACCACCGGCCCGTGCGATCCCCAGGGCACCGCGCTGCGCGATGCGATCGAGCTGATGGGGGAGCAGCGGCGCATCGGTCGCGATGATCACGATGATAGACCCGGCACCGGCACGGCGGAGCGCTTCCTCCTGGTCCCAGGCCGACGGGATGAGCGCCCGGCCGAGCTCTCGACCGACGGGAACCCCGTCGACCATCAGCCGCTCGCGGGCGCCGTGGTTCGCCTGGACGAGGGCGCCGACCCGCCACCCGCCAGCGATCCGTGACGCCGTGCCCGTGCCGCCCTTGAACTCGTGGCAGATCATCCCGGTCCCGCCGCCCACGTTGCCTTCGGGCACCGGCCCGTCGTCGGCCGCCGCGATCGCCGCGAACACGTGCTCGGCGATGACGTGGAACCCGTTGATGTCGTTCAACGCCCCGTCGTACGTCTCGGCGACGACCGGCAGGCTCCAGTACGACGTCGCGTCGTCACGTCGTCCGAGCTCGTGGGCCACGAGCGCATCACGGACCACGCCGACGCTGTGCGTGTTCGTGATCGCGATCGGGGTCGTCAGCTGCCCCGACTCGCGGACCCACTCCAGCCCGGTCATCTCGCCGTTGCCGTTCAGCCGGTGGCATCCGGCGAACACCGGGTGCTCGGCGATCGCGTCGTGGGGCACGATCACGGTCACCCCCGTCCGGACCGGACCCTGACCGACGACGAGAGGACCGTCACCCCACGACAGGGTGGTCGTCCCGACCTTCACGCCGTCGACGTCGGTGATCGCGTTCAGCGGTCCGGGGCGGAGCTGCCCCACCGTGAGGCCGAGGTCCCGGTAGCGGGTCACAGGTACCTCCCGAACCAGTCGAGGATCCGCTCGAGCCGGTCGATCCGCCGGTCGGGACGTCCGTTCACGAACATCACATGGAACTCCTCCGGGTAGCGGACCATCTCGGCGGTGACCCCCGCCATCCGCAGGGCGGTGAAGGCGATCTCGGAATGGATCGGCGGGCAGCGCAGATCGCCCTCGGACACGAGGAGTAGCAGGGGTGCGCGACTTCGCGTGATCGTGAAGACCGGGCTTGCCGCGTGCCAGGCGTCGGCGCCCTCGGGCCACGGCGGGAGCCCCATCCCTTCGACGATGTCCTCGGCCGAGTCCCCGGCGCCGTAGTCGGCCATCACCGTCGTGAAAGGGTTCTCGCTGACCCCGGCCTTGAATCGCTCGGGGTGGTTCGCCAGGAGCCAGTGCGTCATGAAGCCCCCGTAGGAGAGCCCCATCACCCCGACCCGCGACCGATCGACGAGCCCATCACGGATCAGTCGGTCGATCATCGCCAGGATGTCCGCGCTGTCGGGCTCGCCCCACACACCGTGGAGCGCGCGCGCGAAGTCCTCGCCGTAGCTCACCGAGCCCCGCGGGTTCGGCCGGAGCACGTGGTACCCGCGGGCGGCGAGAGCGAGGTCCTCGAACCGCGACGCGGGACCGAACGCGTCGAACGGCCCGCCGTGAGGGCGCACGACGAGCGGCCGCGGGCCTCGTCCGGACTGCGCCCGCAGCAGCCATCCGTCGACGTCGGGCAGCGCTCGCCGCTTCACGGTGACCCGCTCGGCGGGGCGGTGGAACGGCGCGAACCAGCGGCCGGTCCCACGGGCGATCTTCCGCAGTGAGCCGTCGGTGACCTCGTAGAGGTCCCCGACGTCGCCGTCCAGGGACGCGGCGACGACGACCCGGCCGGCGGCGGCTCGCAACGCCACGCATCCGGCGAGGACGTCCGGTGTGAGACAGGTGGCGGTCCCGTCGACGCCGAGCAGCCAGGGGAGCGAGAGACCTCGCTCGCTCGCGATCGCCACGAGATGGTCGTCGTCGACCCACGCCAGCGTCGGACCCGAGATGTCGGCGCTGACCTCCGCGTAGCCGACGGCACCCATGAAGAGGTCGCGGCCGGACGCGAGGCGGACGACGCGACGCCCGCGACGGACCCACGCGCCGATCGTCTGCCAGGCGGGGGTCTCGGCCTCCCATCCGGTCCAGGCGATGCCGCCGTCGCCCCACGCCGCCTGGATCGCCGTGTGACCCGAAGGACTCACCCGCGAGGGCGTGCCACCCGTCGCCGGGAACGACCAGACCTGCGGTCGATCGGCGATCGTCCGCTCGGGCCGGCGGTCGCCGACGTACGCGAGCCGCGTCCCGTCGGGCGACCAGACGACGCCCTCTGCCGCGTGGTCGGACGAGGTCCGCCGGACGGGCGTCCCGCCCGCGGCCGGTACCGTCCACATGGCGTGCAGCCGGTCCATCACGCCGACCCCGTCGTAGCGCCACAGGACGTCGCGGATCACGCGCCCGGTGGGCGCCCGATCCTTCTCCCGATCACCGATCAGGTACCGCTCGACCCCCGAGGACGCGACGAGCGCGACCGTGTGGCCGTCGGGCGACCATGCGCCGGACGAGGCGCCGTCGGGGAGTTCCGAGAGCATCCGGGCTTCGCCACCCCCGAGCGGCAGGACCCATGGCTGCGTCTTCCCGCTCCGGTCGGACAAGAACAGGACCTGGCTGGCGTCGGGTGAGATCCGCGGCGCGGCGTCGACCGCGGCCGTCGACGTGAGCCGTTCGGGCCGACCTCCGGCGGTCGGGACCCGCCACAGGTGTGCGACGTACTTCCCGTCCCTCACCTCGCGCCGCGCGAACACGATCGTGGCGCCGTCGGAGGATAGATCGAAGCCGGTCAAGGCCTGCTGACGAGAGACGATGTCGGGACCGATGCGTGGCGTCGCCACGGGTGACCTCCTCGTGCGGACGGTGGACGGGGCTATCCAACCACGCAGGCGCTCACCCCAGGGAGCGGGCGACCGCCGTGACGGCGGCGGCCACGATCACCACGGCGAGGACCGGCGCACGCAGGCGTATCGCGACGACCGCTGCCCCCACGCCCAGCACGCGTTCGTCGATCACCAAGGTCCGTCCGTCCGCGAACGTCCCGATCGCGACGAGCGCGGCGAGCAGCGCCGGCCCCAGCAGCGTCGCTACCCGTGCCACGCGGTCCGGGAGCGGCCGACCGCCGAGCATGACCGGCCCAGCGGCCTTGAGTGCGAGGGTGCCGACCCCGGTCGCGAGCACGACGAGCCACGTCGTGCTCACGGCGTCCTCCGCAGGCCCACCAGGGCGCCGAGTCCTGCGGCCACGATCGGGACCCCGGCCGGGGTGAACGGTGTGAGCGCCAGGCCGATCGCGGCCCCGATCGCCGCGGCGAGCCGTGGGGTTCGCTCACGGACCTGCGGCGCCAGCAGGGCTACGAACAGGGCCGGGAACGCCGCGTCCAGGCCCCAGCGGTTCGGGTCGCCGAGCACGTCGCCGAACAGCACGCCGATGAGGGTCCCTCCCACCCACGCGACCCAGATCCCGACGCCGGCAGCGACGAGGACGCGAGGGTTCCAGCGGCCGTCGCCCTCGGCGGCGACGGCCCAGGACTCGTCGACGATCAGGTGCGCGTGGAGCAGCCGAGACCAGAACCCGCCCGTGATCCACGGGGCGACCGTGACGCCGATCGGCGCGTAGCGTGCGTTCAGGAGGAGGGCGGCCACGATCGCGGTCGCCGCCGACCCGCCGCCGGCCAAGACCGACGCCGCCGCGAACTGAGCCGACCCCGCGAACGTGGTGGCCGACATCGCGACCGGGGCGAGCGACCCCATCCCGGCGGTCTCGGCGAGCACGCCGTACGACACGCCGAACCCGAACACCGCGATCGCGAGCGGGAGCACCGCTCGTGCGCCGTGCCGGTAGCTGCGCTCCTGCGCCATCGGAGGCGGATGCTACCGGGCCGGCTCCGTAGGCTGAGCCCGTGCGGCTCACCTCGGAGTGTCCCGACCTGCCCGCGGTCCGTGTCCGCGAGCTGCTCGCGGGGCTGCCCGACGCCCGTGGCTACCGCGTGCGTGTGACGCCACTGCGGTACCGCGAGAAGCCGCACCTGTCGGCCTGGACCGACTTCGACGCCCGCGAGATCACGCTCCAGGTGCCGGAGCCCTTCCTGCCGTTCGGGGAGGTGATCGCGCACGGGGCTCGGCGGCGTCCCGGACCGCGCATGCGCTTCATCTGGCTGACCGAAGGCGTCACCTTCCGGACCCACCGCGAGGTCCTGCGGTACCTCTACCTCCACGAATGGATGCACTGGTACCTGAAGGAGCGGTTGGGTCGGGCCGGCTACGCCGAGACCGCGTGCGACCGCTTCGCGCTGCGGAACTTCCGACGCCGGACCGTGACCGCGGCCGATGCACAGGCCGCGCTCGAGCGGCGAACCCCGGCGGAGCCGTGATGACGTATCGTGCGCGGGTGCCCTCGCGCTCCGCTGAACCGTCCGGTTCCCCGCTCGTCCCGATCTTCCTCGGCGTGTTCGCAGCGCTCGGCCTGCTCCTGGCGCTCGTCGGGAACGGGGAGCGCGCGGCGGCGATCGCGATGACGGGGTTCGGGCTCTGGGGGCTGTGCTTGTGGTCCGCGGTCGACGCCGGTTCGCCGATCCCCACGGCCGCGCGGCCGTGGGCGGCGCTCGGCGGCACGCTCGTGGCCGTCCTCACGGCGGTGACGATGGCTCGCTCGGGTCCGTCGGCGAGCCTCAGCGTCCAGGCGCTCCGCGGGCTCTCGCTCGTGTTCGGCGTCGCGCTGGGGGTGGCCGGCGTTGCCGTCGCGGTGCGGGCGTTCCGCGAACGGGCCTCACGCGGTCGCTGACGATCGAGGCCCGCGTCGGTCAGTCGGCGGACCGGGCGGACGCGACCCCGGTCGCGCTCTCGAGGAGCACCGCGAAGTGCTCGATGCGCATCCGCTGGCGCTCGGGCTGATGCTGCCATCGATGGAACAACCCCGGGTCCAGCTCCTCGGTCACGAGCGCGTCCTGGATCGAGTACGAGAGCCAATCGACGAGCGACACGATCGTCTCGAGGTCGAGGTCGGCGCGGACCTCGCCGCGTCGTTGACCCCACTCCACGAACTCGAGCGTTCCGTACGGGTCTTCGCTCACCAGCCAGCGGTTGATCTCACGCTTGAGCTCGAGGTCGGTGCCGTAGTTCCCGATCAGGACGACACGGTTGGGAACCCAGTCCTCCTTGATCAGATGCTCGGTCTGGGCGAACCAGTACCGCACGACGGCGAAGAAGCCCTCGGCCTGCACCTCGCGCGGCGCGTCCAGCCAGGCGGGGAGCGAGGTCACCGCGCGCTTGTACGCCTCCAGGAAGAGACCGGCCTTCGAGCCGAAGTGCTGGAAGATCGAGCCCTTCGCGATGCCCAGCTCGCTGGCCATGTCCTCGATCCGCGCACCCTGATAGCCGTGCTCGGCGAAGTGCCGAACGGCGCATCCGACGATCAGCTCTCGCTTGGCTTCGGCCCGCGCGGAGCGTCGGCGTGACTTCTGGTCAATGACCATCTCGCCCGCATCGTGGCAGGTCAATGAGGGGAACGTCCGGGGCCGAGGCGACGGTTCGTGACCGAAGGTCAGCGCACGCCGAGCGTCGACTCGAGCACGTCCGCGGCGCCCAGGATGTCGTCGCCGAGATACGTCCCCGGCACATCCTTGCGGGCGGCGGTCGGCGCGAACGCCATCCCGGCATAGAACGCCTGCACGCCGGGCATCGCGTCGACGGCTGCGATCGCCTCGAGGGCGGGCCGACGGGTGACGCTCCGTTGGCTCGTCACGACGGCGCCGCGAGCCTCGGCGGCCCGGACCGCGGCAACGAGCGAGTCGACGGGGGTGAGGGATCCGAGCGACCGAACGCTCCAGCCCCGCCGGGCGAGCACCACGCCGAACGCCTCGAGACCGATCGTGTGGAGGTCTTTGGGCCCGCACGCGAGCACGAGCGGATAGGGACGGAACGCGGGGGGCGCCATCGCGCTCTGGCGCGCGAGCCACACGCGGACCGCCTCCGTCGCGAGGTGCTCGTGCGCCGTCTCGCAGACCCCCGCCTCCCACCGGGAACCCATCTCACGCATCGCCGGGAGGGCGACGTCGCGGATCGTGTGCTCGACACCGATCGACTCGGCGGAGTCGTTCAACGTCTCGCGCAGGGCCGCGGGGTCGAGCTTCATCGCGCCCCGAAGGAAGCGTTCCAGCAGCTCGTGGCGCGGACCCGCCGAACGGGTCGCCTTTCGGACGACCTCGACGGCCTCGCGCGTCGCGTGGCCTCGGGCGATCTCGTCGCGGAGCAGTCGGAGCTGGTCGGCCTCGGCCACCGAGTAGCGGCGGTGCTTGCCCTGGGTGCGGGCAGGGGTTGGGAATCCGTAGCGCCGCTCCCACGACCGGATCGTCGGGATCGGGATGTCGAGCAGCTCCGAGACGGTCGCGATCGTGAGCCGCGCCTCCTCGTCGAGCTTCGTCGCCTGCTGCTGCATCGGTTCCATCACGAGGAGGGTACGTCCACCTGCGGCGCAAGGTCGAGTTCTGGCGAGCTAGTGCATAGGTTCGAGCGGAACCTACGCGTGAGCTGCATCGGATGAAAGGGATGGGTGCATCGTCGCGGACCCTCGCCGCCGGACTGACGGTCCAGGCGGTGCTGATCGCGGCCGGCGCGATCGTCGTCGGAGGTCTGCTGACCCTCGCTCTCGCGAGCGTGATCCCAGACGCGGTCCCGCTCGAGCTCGGCGCCGGACGCTTCACGTTCACCGCCGTCGGACTCGTCGTGACCGCCCTCGTCGGCAGCGCGATCTCGTTCCGACGGATCATCCGGATCGACCCGGCCTCCGCCGTCGGCGGAGCCTGACCCAGCAGCCCCCACGATGCCAGCACTCGACATGAAGGAAGTCCGCAAGGTCTACGGCTCGGGCGACACGCAGGTCGTCGCCCTCGATCACGCGACGCTCACGGTCGGCGAGCCGGAGTGGTCCTGTTCGACGAGCCGACCTCGGCGCTCGACACGAAGCTCGGCGAGCAGGTGATGGAGCTGATCCGCACCGAGGTGAAGGAGCGCGGCACGGCCGCGATCATCGTCACCCTCGACACCCGGATGACGCACTACGCGGATCGGACCGTCGAGATCAGCGACGGTCGGTTGGTCGCCTGAGGTTCAGACCTCGCGATACCGGAAGCAGGTGAGCTCGTGGTCGTTCACGAACCCTGCGGCCTGCATGAATGCGTAGCAGACGGTCGGACCGACGAACCGGAACCCGCGGTGCCTGAGATCCTTCGACATCGCGCGCGACTCGTCCGTCTCCGGCGCGATGTCCCTGAAGGTGGCCCACCTTCCGACGATCGGCGCGCTACCGACGAACCCCCACAGGTACGCGTCGAGCGATCCGAACTCGCGGCGGACGGCCAGGACGGCTTCCGCGTTCGCCACGGTGGACTCGACCTTGAGTCGGTTGCGGACGATCCCCGGGTCTCGCAGCAGTTGCTCGATCCGCGCGGGGGTGAACCGTGCGACCTTCGCCGGGTCGAACCCCGCGAACGCCGTCCGGTAGCCCTCGCGCTTCTTCAAGATCGTCGCCCACGACAGCCCGGCTTGCGCGCCCTCGAGCGTGAGCATCTCGAACAGGTGGACGTCGTCATGCACGGGGACGCCCCACTCCTCGTCGTGGTACGCGACGTAGCGGGGGTCGTCGACCGGCACCCAGCCGCAGCGGCGCGGATCGCTCACGCCGGTTCTGCGAGCGATGCCAGCGTCTCGTCGACGCGCGCGAGGCCCTTCAGCGTGTGCTCGATGTCGTAGCCGAACCCGAACCGGATCCCTCGCTTGACGCCGAACATCTCGCCCGGGACGAGCAGGACGCTCTGCTCGGCCCGGATCCGCTCGACGAGCTCACGTGACTTGATCGGCAGGTCCGTGCGCGCGTACGCGATCGCCCCCGCGACCGGACGCACGTACTCGAGCTCCGGGTGCGTGTAGATCCACTCCTCCAGCCGGGGCAGGTTCGCGCGGATGATCGCGCGGGTCCGAGCAAGGATGTTCTCGCGCACGTCGGGGCGCATCGCGAACGCCGCGAGCCGGTCGTTCACCATCCCCGGGGTGAGCGTCGTGTAGTCGTGGCGCTGCCAGATCTTCTCGATCACGTCGGGAGGTGCCACGGCCCACCCGATCCGCAGACCGGGCATCGCGAACGCCTTGGACAAGCCGCTGGTGACGACGACCTTGTCGTATCGGCCCCAGAACGTCGGGGTCGTGACGTCGGTGTCGACCTCGGCCCCCCGGTAGATCTCGTCGGCCACGATCCACGCGTCACGGTGGGCCGCGACCTCGATCACGGCCTCCATCTCCGCCTCGGTCAGGACGGCTCCCGTCGGGTTGTTCGGGTTGCAGACCATCACGACCTCGGTCTTCGGACCGACAGCCTTCTCGAGCTCCTCGAGGTCGAGCGCCCAGCGACCCTCGCGGAGCTTCAGCCGGAACGTGTCGGTCCGGTCACCGAAGAACCGGCCGACGTGACGGCCCTGGACGTAGTTGGGAAGCATGAACGCGAGACGACCTCCGCGGTCGAGCAACGACCAGAGCGAGAGGAAGTTCGCTTCCGAACCGCCGTTCATCACCGTGACGTGTCCGGCCTCGGCTTCCGGGTACCAGGCGGCGATGTGGTCGCGGGTCTCGAACGACCCCTCCGACAGGGGGTATCCCAGGGCGGTCTGCAGGAACGTCTCCGCGTCCGCGTAGGGCCCGAGCAGGTCGCGGATCGTCATCGGGATCACGCCCGACTCGGACAGGTCGTACTCCACCTGATGCCAGTACAAGGACTGGTACCGCTCCATCTCGAACAGGTCGATGCGCGCCATCGCTGCCTCCCGTCGGCCGTGCGTCACGCCGACGCTATCACCGCCCGCTTGACCGGGGGGAGCCCGTCGGGCGAGGCTGAGGCCATGGCGAGCGTGCGGATCCTCCGGCGCGACGACGTGGTGGCGGCCCTCCCGATGGACGCGTGCATCGAGGCGGTCGCGGCCGCCTTCGCGGCCTATTCAGACGGACGCGCCGAGCTTCCCGCCGTGGTCCACCTCGATGTGCCGGAGGCGCGGGGGGAGATCCACGTGAAGGCCGGGCACCTCCATGGGAGCCCGGCCTACGCGGTGAAGGTCGCCTCCGGGTTCTACGGTGTCGAACCCGCGGCGATCGACGGCCTCGTGCTCGTGTTCGATGCCACGAACGGCGCCCCGCTCGCATTCCTGCTCGATGGCGGGTTCGTCACGGACCAGCGCACCGGGGCGGCAGGAGGCGTCGCTGCCCGGCTCCTCGCACCGGAGCGGGTCAGCACGGTCGCCGTGATCGGGACCGGGATCCAGGCGCGCAAGCAGGTGGAGGCTCTGAGGGTCGTGCGCCCGGGCTTCTCCGACGTACGCGTGTGGGGTCGCCGCCCGGCGAAGGCCGCGCTCGTCGCGGCCGATCTGGGCGGCGTGGTCGCCGACTCGGTCGCTGACGCCTGTCGTGGCGCCGACGTGATCGTCACCTGCACCGCATCGCGGGAGCCTCTGGTCCTGTCCGAGCACGTGGGAGCCGGCGTTCACATCACGGCGGTGGGGTCCGACGGGGTGGGCAAGCACGAGGTCGATCCGGAGTTGCTCCGGCGCGCCGACGTGCTCGCCGTCGACTCGCTGGAGCAATGTCGTGTGTTGGGCGAGCTCCAGCACGCGCCCGAGGAGGCCGGGCGCGCGGTCGAGCTGGGTGACGTGCTCGGGGGGAAAGCCGCGGGGCGGGGCGATCCGGGACAGCTCACCGTGGCGGACCTCACCGGCGTGGGGGTCCAGGACGTGGCGGCGTCAGCCGCGGTCCTCGCCAACGCCGGGGACCGTGGCGACCTGATCGAGTTGTAGCGCCCGCGCGATGACGACCGACCCTCGCGGCTTCGATGCTCTGGGCGAGACCGGCAGGGCACGGCGGCTCCGTCCGCTCGCGCTCGGGGCGTTGGAGGCATGGGACCTCGACGTCGATCGGGTCCGACTGGTCACGAACGGCTACAACGCCGTGTTCCGTGTGGAGGCCGCCACGGGCCCGTACGCCCTGCGGGTGAGCCTGCCGCTCCGCAGCGACGCTGAGTTGCGGGCGGAGCTCGAATGGCTGGACGCCCTCGACGAGGCAGCCGCGGTCTCGGTCCCGACGCCGGTCCCGACGACGGCGGGGGGGCTGTGGTCCGTGGCATCGGCGAACGGGGTGCCCCAGGCTCGTCGCTGTGTCCTGTTCTCGTGGGTCCCGGGACGCAACCTGCGCCCTGACGACGGCGACGCCGCGTTCGCTCGGTTCGGTACGGCGGTCGCCGCGCTGCACGAGCATGCGTCGCGGTGGCGACGTCCCCGTGGCCTCCTGCGGATCCGGTCACCCTTCCCGCACCCCGAGGAGCCCCCGGTCCTGTTCGACGAGCCGCTCGCCCCACGGACCCGCGCCACGTACGAACGCGCTCTCACCGCCGTCGAGGACGCGCTGGCCCGGGTCGTCGACGATCGTCCGATCGTGGTCCACCACGACCTGCACCCCGACAACGTCCGGATCGTGGGCCGTCGGCTGTGGGTCCTCGACTTCGACGACTGCGCGATCTCGACCCCGGCTGAGGATCTCGGCACGAGCGCGTTCCAGATGCGGATGCGTGGCTGTGGGGCGGCGCGACTCCGGGCGTTCCGCCACGGGTACGAGACCGTCCGTCCGTGGCCCGATGACGACCTGGTCGCGGCGTTCACCGCAGGCGCGGCGCTCGCCCTCGCGAACGGCGTCTACCAGGACTTCGATCTGGACTACCGGCGCGAGGCCGCCCGGTACGCCGCTCGGTGGGCTCGGATCGCCGCAGAGGCGCTGCGCCAGACCTGAGGGTTGTGCGCACGCTGATCAGGCCCAGTCCTGGGACGCGGCACGTCGATCAACCCGACAGGCGTCGGACCAATTCGTCGTGCAGCACGCCGTTCGTGGTGAGCACCGAGCCCTCGTGCACGACCGGGTCGCCCTCGAACGTCGTCATCCGACCGCCCGCCTCCTCGACGATGACCTTGAGAGCCGCCCAGTCCCAGATGTTGAGCGACGGCTCGAAGGCCACCTCCGCGGCGCCGCGGGCCACGAGTAGGTGCGCCCAGAAGTCCCCGGGACCGCGCTCGCGCCAGGCATCGTCGATCAAGGCGAGGGTCGCGTCGCGCTGCGACCCTCGAAGCAGGTCGGCGGTCTGAGCGTGCAGGACCTGCGCGTCGGCGATCGTCGCCACGTCGCTCACGCGGATCGGCCGATCGTTGCAGGTGGCACCTCGGCCACGGACCGCCGCGTATCGCTCGTGCAGCGCCGGTGCGTCGACGACCCCCAGCACGACCTCGCCGTCCACGAGGAGTCCCAGCAGCACCGCCCAGATCGGGATCCCGCGCGCGAAGTTCGCGGTCGCATCGATCGGGTCGAGGATCCACACGCGACCGTCCAGCTCTGACGAGCCTCCCTCTTCCTCACCGAGGATCCGGTCCTCGGGGAAGGCGACGGCGAGCTGCTCGCGGACCATGCGCTCGATCGCGAGATCGGCCTGCGTGACGAGCGACAGATCGGCCTTGCGGCGCACCTCGAGCCCCTCGCCCAGGAACAGCCCCAGCCCGATCTCGGCCGCGCGATCGACGACGCCGTGCGCCCACGAGAGCTCGTGCTCGAACACCGGCGGAAGCCTACCCGTGCACCGACGGTCGCACCTTCGCTTTCCGGGTAGCCTTGACCTCACGCATGCAGACGACCGTTGAACGCACCCATGAACACACCGTCAAGCTCACGATCGAGGTCCCGGTCGACGAGTTCGAGAGCGATCTGGACCAGACCTATCGGGCGATCGCTCGCGAGGTGAAGATCCCCGGGTTCCGCCCCGGGAAGGCTCCGAAACCGATCATCGACGCGCAGGTCGGGCGCGACGTCGTCCTGGAGGAGTACGTCAACTCCACCGTGCCCTCGTACTTCCGCACGGCCGTCTCCGACGAGGACCTCGCCCCGATCGGGAACCCCGACGTCGACGTCGAACAGCTCGAGCCGGGCAAGCCCTTCATCTTCACGGCGACCGTCGAGGTCCGTCCGCGCCTGGAGCTGACCGAGGCCGACTACAAGGGAGTGAAGGTCGAGCGACCGCCCACGGAGGTCTCCGACGAGGAGGTCGAGACGTGGGTCGAACGGCTGCGTCGGCAGTTTGGCGAACTCGAGCCGGTCGAGCGTCCGGTGCAGGACGAGGACTTCGTCACCACGACGATCACGGTGAGCCGCGACGGCGAGCCGGTGGAGGAGCTCGGGCGAGAGGACTACCTGTACCACGTCGGCTCAGCCGAGCTCGGCGAGGCCCTCGACGCGCAGCTCGCGGGGAAGAAGCCCGGCGAGATCGTCGAGTTCACCGACACGATCCCGGAGCGTCTCGGCGAGGAGCTCGGCGGCGGATCCGAGGCGTCTTTCCGCGCCCTGGTGAAGGACGTCAAACAGCTGAAGCTCCCCGAGGCCGACGACGACTTCGCGACGACCGCCTCCGAGTTCGACACGATGGACCAGCTCCGTGACGACCTGCGCGAGAAGATCCGCGAGGCCAAGGAGCGCGAGATCCAGGGGGTCGTGCGCGATCGCGCGCTGCAGGCGATGGTGGATACCGTCGAGATCGACCTCCCCGAGTCGTTGATCGCGGACGAGACGACCCACCGGATCCACCACGCGGAGGAGCGGGCCGGACGGTACGGCCTGTCGCTCGACCAGATGCTCGAGCTGCAGGGTTGGGACCGCGACCGGCTCGCCGAGGACTCCCGCGATCACGCGGAGCGCGCGATCAAGGCCGACCTGGTCCTCGAGGGCATCGCACGTGCCGAGCAGCTCGAGGTGACGGCGGACGAGATCGGCGCCGAGATCACCTCGCTCGCGCAGGCCTACGGGCGCGACGCGAAGGAGATGGCGACCCAGCTCGATCGCTCCGGTCAGATCGTGACCCTGGCTGGGGATATCATCCGAACGAAGGCCCTCGACATCTTGGTCGAGCACGCCGAGATCACCGACGAGGCCCCCGGCGCCGCCACGGCGGACGACGAGGCCACCGCCGAACCTGCCGAACCCACCGAACCTGCCGAAGAGGAGACCGACGCATGATCGAGCCCGTCAAGAACTACCTCGTGCCCGTCGTGGTCGAGCAGACCAGCCGCGGCGAGCGGTCGTTCGATATCTACTCGCGGCTGCTGAAGGACCGGATCGTGTTCCTGGGCACGCCGATCGACGACGCCGTCGGGAACCTCATCATGGCCCAGCTGCTCCACCTGGAATCCGAGGACCCGGACAAGGACATCAACCTGTACATCAACTCGCCGGGCGGCGACGTGTCGGCGCTCCTCGCGATCTACGACACGATGCAGTACATCAAGCCCGACGTGTCGACCCTCGTGATGGGGCTGGCGGCATCCGCCGCCGCGGTGCTCCTGCTCGCCGGTGCCCCAGGCAAGCGCTACGCGCTCCCGAACGCCCGCGTCCTGCTCCACCAGCCGCACGGTGGCGCCCAGGGGCAGGCCGTCGACATCGAGATCCAGGCCCGTGAGATCGTGCGCCTGCGCGAGCTGCTCGACGGCATCATCGCCAAGCACACGGGTCAGACGCTCCAGAAGGTCGGCAAGGACACCGACCGCGACTTCATCCTCACCGCCGACGAGGCGAAGGAGTACGGGGTCGTCGACGAGATCATCGCCGGCCGGGGGATCACGCCGGAGGTAGCTGCACCGAGCCCGAACGGGGCGTAGTATCCGGCGCGCGACCGGGTCACCGAACGACCCGGTCGTCGCCTGGGAAGAGGAAGGACCGTACGCGGATGGCGAAGTTCGGTGACTCGGACCTGCTGAAGTGCTCGTTCTGCGGGAAGAGCCAGAAGCAGGTCAAGAAGCTGATCGCCGGTCCCGGCGTGTACATCTGCGACGAGTGCATCGACCTGTGCAACGAGATCATCGAGGAAGAGCTCAGCGACACTGCCGAGCTCAAGCTCGACGAACTCCCGAAGCCCGCTGAGATCTACTCGTTCCTCGATGAGTACGTCGTCGGCCAGGACCAAGCCAAGAAGGTCCTGTCGGTCGCCGTCTACAACCACTACAAGCGGATCCAGGTGGGAGCGAAGGACCAGGAGGTCGAGCTCCAGAAGTCGAACATCATGATCCTGGGTCCGACCGGGTGCGGGAAGACCTACCTCGCGCAGACGCTCGCGCGGATGCTGAACGTCCCGTTCGCGATCGCCGACGCCACCGCCCTCACCGAGGCCGGCTACGTGGGTGAAGACGTCGAGAACATCCTGCTGAAGCTGATCCAAGCGGCCGACTACGACGTGAAGAAGGCCGAGACCGGGATCATCTACATCGACGAGATCGACAAGATCGCGCGCAAGTCCGAGAACCCGTCGATCACCCGAGACGTGAGCGGCGAGGGCGTGCAGCAGGCGCTGCTGAAGATCCTCGAGGGGACCCAGGCGAGCGTCCCGCCGCAGGGCGGTCGCAAGCACCCCCACCAGGAGTTCATCCAGATCGACACCACGAACGTCCTGTTCATCTGCGGCGGCGCGTTCGCCGGGCTCGACAAGATCATCGAGTCGCGGATCGGGCGCAAGGGCGTCGGGTTCGGCGCCGAGATCGTGAGCCGTGAGGACAAGGACATGGGGGAGCTCTTCTCGAAGGTGCTCCCCGAGGACCTGCTGAAGTTCGGGCTGATCCCCGAGTTCGTCGGGCGGCTGCCCGTCATCACCCACGTGAACAACCTCGACGAGCCCGCGCTCGTCGACATCCTCACCCAGCCGAAGAACGCGCTCGTTCGTCAGTACAAGAAGTTCTTCGAGTTCGACGGGGTCGAGCTCGAGTTCACCGACGACGCGATGCGGGCGATCGCCGAGCAGGCGATCCAGCGGGGGACCGGCGCCCGCGGGCTGCGAGCGATCATGGAGGAGGTGCTGCTCAACGTGATGTACGAGCTGCCCTCCCGCGAGGACGTGACGAAGTGCCTCGTGGATCGCGACGTCGTCCTGACCGGCGTGAACCCCACCCTGGTGCCCCGCGGCAAGCCGTCCAAGAAGTCCCGGGGTGAGCCGGAAGAGCGTACGGCGTAGTTGCGAGGGAACCCTTCCTGCGGTTCCATCCGTCCGAGTTCGGCACGTACCCTTCGACCCCGGATCACGGACAGGAAGGATCACGCCATGCGACGCGCCCGCTTCGTGCTGACCCCGATCGTGCTGCTCCTCCTCGCGAGCTGCGCCGACGATGACGGTTCGGGGGGGTCGGCGGGCGGCGGTGACTTGGAGGGCGTCACCTGGATCCTCGATGAGGCGTCCGTCGCCGGGTTCTCCGCGGACGCACCCGACGAGGCGCGAGCCACGATCCGGTTCGAGGACGGGCAGGTCGGCGGCACGGCGTTCTGCAACCAGTACGGGGGCTCCTACGAGGCCGGGGACGACGGCAGCCTGTCGATCGAGCTCGGGGCCATGACGGAGATGGCGTGCGACGAGCCGATCGGCGCGATGGAGAGCCTCTACGTCGAGGCGCTGGGTCAGGTGACCGGGTTCGCGGTCGACGGCGACACGCTCGAGCTGACGCGCGGTGATGGGGATCCGTTGACCTTCGCCGCCGAGCAGCCGCTGCCGTTGGAGGGCACGGCATGGCGGCTCGACGGCATCAGGACGGGGGCCGACGCGGTCTCGTCGACCCTGGCCGGCACCGAGGTCACGGCCACGTTCGGGGACGACGGCACGTTGTCCGGGAGCGGCGGCTGCAACACGTACAACACGACGTACGCGGTCGACGGCGAGGGGCTCACGGTCGACGGGGGGATCATGTCGACCATGATGGCCTGCGAACAGGACGTGATGGACCAAGAGGCCGCGTTCTTGGCTGCTTTCGCGGAGACGTCTACGTACGAGATCCAGGGATCCACCTTGACCCTCAGCGATGCGGACGGCGGGTTCCTGCTGTCGTTCGTCGGCGAGTAGACGGAGACCCGAGATGCCGCAGATCCTCACGTCAGACCTGGACCGGATGCGCTCGGCGCTGCTGTTCGACGGCCCCGAGCGCGGCCGCAAGCTGAGCCGGTTCTGGACGCTCCTGGCCCTCGCGGCGGTGATCGCCTCGGCCGGGGTCGTCGCCGACTCCACCGCGACGGTGATCGGCGCGATGATCGTGGCACCGTTGATGACGCCGATCCTCGGCACCGCCTTCTCCACGGTCACGGGGGACCGGGCGAACACCGCGCGGTCGGCGGCGCTCGTGGCCGGGGGTGCGCTCGCGGTCGTGGCCATCGGCTGGTTGATCGGGGTCTTCTCGAGCGTGCCGGCCGTGGCGGCGACGAGCTCCCAGGTTGCCGGACGCGTCCAGCCACGCCTGATCGATCTGCTGGCAGCCCTGGCGACCGGTGCCGTGGGGGCGTTCGCCCTCGTGCGCGACGATGTGAGCGACACGTTGCCCGGCGTCGCGATCGCGATCTCGCTCGTGCCCCCGCTCGCGGTGGTCGGCCTCACGCTCGAAGCTGGGGCGTACGGCGAGGCCGGTGGGGCGTTGCTGCTGTTCGTGACGAACGTGACCGCGATCATCCTGACCGGGCTGATCGTGATGTTCGCCTACGGCGCGCATACCGTCGCGATGTCACAGAGCGGCGTGGTCGTCCAGCACCGGAAGCGGGCGCTGCTCGCTGCGGGCGTGACGCTCGTCGTCGCGGTGCCCCTCGGCGTGAACTCGCTCCTGATCGGTCGTGCGTCCCTCTCGCACTACCGCGTCAACGACGTCGCGACCGCCTGGGCCACTGCGGACGGCTGGGAGATCGTCACCGTGGAGTCGATCCCCGGGTCGCTCGTCGCCGTGCGTGCCGTCGGTCCGGAGCCGCCGCCCGACCCCGCAGAGCTCCGTCGCATGCTCGACGACGAGGGTCTGAACGGGATGGACGTGCGGCTCGAGTTGATCCCCGAGACCGAGATCGACATGCCCGGCGACGGATAGCACACCCGCGTGCGTCGTCTCCGTCGTGCCTGGCACGTGGAGCGGGGACACCGTATCGCGCGTCGCCGGATAGGGTGACGGGATGAGCGACCCTGCGAGGACGAGATCGTGAGCGGCGTCGAACGGGCGGGAGCGCCGGGTCTTGACGCGGCGGGTGCCGCCAAGGCCGCCCCGCCTCATGCGCGCGAGACCGCGGCGGTCGTCGCGGCGATGGGGTCGAACCTCGAGACGGGTCTCACCGTTCCGGAGGCGGCGAACCGGCTCTCCAGCCACGGACGCAACGAGATCGTAGGTGAGGCTCCGCCGTCCGCCTGGGTGGTCGCGCTGCAGCAGCTCCGCGACCCGATGAACGTGATGCTGATCGCCGTCACGGTCGTCAGCGTCCTGATCGGCGAGATCTCGACCGGGATCATCGTGGGGCTGTTGATCGCCTTCAACGTGGTGCTCGGCAGCCGGCAAGAGCTCAAGGCGCGTGCGAGCGTGGATGCCCTGGCGAAGATGCAGGTCCCCCAGGCGAAGCTGGTCCGTGGCGGCGGCCTCATGCTCGTCGCGGCGGTCGAGGTGGTTCCCGGCGATCTCGTGCAGCTGGAGGCGGGCGACATCGTGCCGGCCGACGGCCGTCTGGTCCGGGCCGCGACGCTCGAGATCCAAGAGGCAGCGCTCACGGGAGAGAGCGCGCCGGTCTCGAAGGATGCCCAGGCGGTCTTGGATGCCGACACCCCGCTCGCCGACAGGGCCAACATGGCGTTCCAGAACACCTCCGTGACGCGGGGGACCGGCGCGATCGTCGTCACGGCCACCGGGATGCAGACCCAGATGGGGCAGATCGCGACGATGTTGACCTCGGTCACGCGCACCCGCTCGCCGCTCCAGCGGGAGCTCGACTCGCTGACGAAGGTGCTCGGCATCATCGCCTGGGGCGCGGTCGCGTTCATCGTGATCGCCGGGCTGGCGCGAGGCATGGACGGCTCGGATCTCCTGCTGCTCGGTACCGCCATGGCGATCTCGGCGATCCCCACGGGTCTCCCTGCGTTCGTGTCCGGGCTGCTGTCGCTAGGGGCCAAGCAGCTCGCCTCCGCGAAAGCCGTCGTGAAGAACCTCACCGACGTCGAGACCCTCGGTGCGACGAGCGCGATCAACACGGACAAGACCGGCACGCTCACGATGAACCAGATGATGGTGTCGACGATCTTCGCGAACGGCACCTGGTTCACGGTCGAGGGGGAGGGGTACCGCAAGACCGGCGCGATCCGCTCGGCCGCCGGGGCGCCGGTCCCGGACTTCACGAGGCTCGCCTACGGTCTCTGCCTGGACAGCGATGCCACCGTGGCGGACGACGGAGCGGTCGTGGGCGACCCCACCGAGGCCGCGCTCGTCGTGCTGGCGGCGAAGCTCGGGGTGGACGCCGAGGAGACGCGCCGCGCCTACCCGCGCATCGCGGAGGTGCCGTTCGATTCCGAGTACAAGTTCATGGCGACCTTCCATCGGGTCCCCGTCGAAGGCGTCGACCGGGTGATCCAGCTCGTGAAGGGAGGACCGGACGTGGTGCTCGCCCGCTGCAGCCAGGCCGGCGGGCCGCTGAGCGGATCGCAGCTCCCCATCGATGAGGCCCGAGCCGACATCGATGCCGCGAACGAACGGATGGGCAAGGACGGTCTCCGCGTCCTGGCCTTCGCTGCCCGTCTCGTCGAGGACGACGAACTCGAGACGATGTCGAGTGACCCGATGTCGCTCACGCAGGACCTCGGGTTCGTGGGGATGGTGGGGATCATCGACCCGCTGCGCGCCGAGGCGAAAGACGCGGTCGCCACGGCGCTCGGAGCGGGCATCGAAGTCCGGATGATCACCGGAGACCACGCGGTCACCGCGGCGGCGATCGGGAGGTCGCTCGGGTTGGGGCCCGGTGCGATCAGCGGGAGCGAGCTGCAGGGGCTGTCCGACGACGAGCTGATCCAGCGGCTCCCGGAGCTCCACGTCTTCGGCCGGGTGACGCCCGAAGACAAGCTCCGGCTGGCCCGCACGATGCAGGAGCAGGGATCGATCGTCGCGATGACCGGTGACGCGGTGAACGACGCCGCAGCGCTGAAGCAGGCGGACATCGGCGTCGCGATGGGCAGCGGGAGCGAGGTGACGAAGCAGGCCGCCCGGATGGTCCTGACCGACGACAACTTCGGTACCTTGGTCCACGCGGTCGAGATCGGGCGGCGCGTGTACGACAAGATCGTCTCGTACGTCCGCTACCAGATGACGCAGCTGCTCTCGCTCGTGATGCTCTTCCTCGCGACGACGGCGTTCAACATCAACGAGGGCATCGCGCTCACCCCCTCTATGATCCTCTTCCTCCTGTTCTTCGCCACATCGGCTGGTGTCGTCGTGATCGCGCTCGATCCCGGTGATCCCGACGTGATGCACCGGCCGCCCCGCGACGCGAGCGTTCCTATCACCAACCGGTCCGCGGTCACGTTCTGGGTCGTCTACGCAGCAGTGCTCTTCGCGTCGGCGCTGGTCCCACTCGTCGCAGGACCCGACGATCCGAGCCCCGACCGGGCGAGCGCGTCGATGACGATGACGTTCGCGGTGATGGGGTTCGGGACGGTCTTCAACGCGTTGACGAACCGACGCGATCCCGCCAGCGGTCTGTCGGCTCCGATCGTGCAGGCGATCATGATCTCGCTGGTTCCGATCGTGCTGCTGTTCCTCGGGACCGAGCTTCCTCGGGCGCAGGGAGCCCTGATGACGACGTCGCTCACCGGTCCCCAGTGGATGGCGTCGATCGGCCTGGCGCTGGCTCTGCCCGTCGTGATCGAAGGCGCGAAGTGGATCCGTCGCCGACGCGTGGCGGCCCCGTCGGCGATCGACGCGCGGCGCGCCGTCACGCCCGCGCGGGCCCTGGCTGAGAGGAGCTGAGCAGGTGACGAAGGACCGGGACGGACACGGGAAGAAGGGCGTGAGCGAGCGCGGTCCGCAGGAGGCCCCTGCAAGGCCCCCGAAGATGAAGACGAAGGAGTACGAACGCGAGATGCGTCGGCTCCATGGCGAGCTCGTCGCGATGCAGGAGTGGGTGAAGGCGAGCGGCGCGAAGATCTGCGTCGTCTTCGAGGGTCGCGACACGGCCGGCAAGGGAGGCACGATCAAGCGGATCACCGAGCGCGTGAGCCCGCGGGTGTTCCGCGTCGTGGCGCTGAGTGCACCGACCGAGCGCGAGAAGTCGCAGATGTACATCCAGCGCTACATCAAGCACTTCCCGGCGGCCGGCGAGGTCGTGATCTTCGATCGGAGTTGGTATAACCGCGCGGGCGTCGAGCCCGTGATGGGCTTCTGCACCCCTGAGCAGACCGAGCGGTTCCTCGAGCAAGCCCCCGCCGTGGAGAGGGCGATGGTCGAGTCGGGCATCCTGCTGATCAAGTACTGGCTCGAGGTCTCGAAGGACGAGCAGACCCGGCGGCTGCAGAGCCGGATCGACGACCCTCGGAAGATCTGGAAGCTCTCGGACATGGACCTGAAGTCCTACGGTCGTTGGTACGACTACTCACGTGCCCGAGACGCGATGTTCGCCGCCACGGATACGGCGTGGGCGCCTTGGTACGTGGTCAACACCGATGATAAGAAGCGCGGCCGGTTGAACATCATCAGCCATCTGCTGAGCGTCGTGCCGTACGAGCCGCTCGAGCGCCGCGAGGTCAGCCTGCCGAAGCGTCAGCGCCCGAACGGGTACGTCGAGCCGGGCCTTCCGCTGCGTTGGATCCCGACACCCTTCTGACGTGCGTCCCGAGTCGATCAGCGCTGTACGCCCGTCGTTCGCTGGCCCCGGCTCGGGTTCGACGACCCTCGAGGTCAGGTGGATCCACCGCGGAGCGCTCCCGCCTGCCATGGGCGGGTGGCTCGGCCCGTTCCACGACGAGATCGAGGAGCGCGAGGACCGCTACCTCATCGAGCCATCGGTTCCCGAGCTCGGCGTGAAGATCAAGGGCGGGCTCCAGCTCGACCTGAAGACGCTGAGGGGGAGCCCCGGAGAGCTGGCGCTGCCCACGGGGATCCGAGGTCGTCTCGAACGGTGGGAGAAGTGGACCTTCCCGCTCCGTGACGCCGCGGTCCCACCCGCGGACGCCGCCGCATGGCTGGCCCTCGAGAAGGTCCGCCACCGCCGGTCCTTCCGAGTGCTCGGCGAACGCGTCGAGGAGCGGTCGGTCCGCGAGGCCGAGCTGCCCGGCTGCACGCTCGAGCTGACCGAGGTCACGGTCGACGCCGGGCGGTGGTGGACGCTCGGTCTCGAGGCGTGCGGGGAGCCGAATGGCCTTGAACACGCACTCAGGACGACGACGGATGCGATCCTCCTCGGGACGCCACCCGACGGGATCCGACTGGACCCGGCGGCGTCGATGTCGTACGCCCGCTGGCTGGGGACCCGCCGGCTCGATCCTTCGGGCCGAAGCTAGACGCCCTCGGCGGCTTCGATCCGTCCGCTGCGCACCGCCTCGACGAACGCCGCGTGGTCGGCGTCGTTCTGTTCCGCGTAGCGCTCCGAGAACTCGACGATCGCGGTGTCGAACGTCGTCCCGCTCCCGAGGTAGGCGGCGATCGCTATGGCATCGCCCGACCGGGCGTGCGCACGGGCCAGCGTCCAGGCGCAGACCTTCGCGTACCCGGTCATCAGGCTCGGGTCCATGCCCTCGATCTCGGCGGACGCCTTCATGTCGCGCAGCTGGCGCCAGTAGAAGTGGCGGTGCGCTTGTCCACGTCCGACGGTCCATCCCAAGAAGGGATCGCTCGCGGCCTGCATCAGTCGCTGACCCTGGACCACACGCTGGCCGTGGGTGCGGGAGCGGCTCTTCGCGAGATGGTCTTCCAGGACCGATCGGGTTGCCTCCTTGATCTGCAGGAACAGCACATCGTCCGTGTCGCGACCCTGCAAGAGCGCGATCAGGCAGAGCGTGCCGACGCTGCCGACACCGACCACCTTCCGAGCCGCGTCGACCACGCGGAACCGGTCCAGCAGACGCCGGCGATCGTCCTGAAGCGTCTTCTTGTAGTCGATGAACGCCGCGTCGATCAGTGCCCTGACCTGGACCGGGTCGATCCCCCGATAGCTCTCGATCGGCACCAGGAGAGGCGGCTCGGACAGGATCCGTCGCTGGCCGTCGACGACCTCGGTCAGCTTCGAAGCCGCCTGGAGGCTGTCACGGGTCCGTGCCTTCGCGATGGCCTTCTCGAGCTTGGCCTTCTGCTTCACGAGCGGCAGGAGGTCGTCCACCCGGAGGTGCGCGTACCACACATCGAGCTCAGGCCTCACGGCGAACTCCGCCATCGCCTCCCGGTACCGGGAGGCGCATGTGGAGGTCACGCCCTGGGTCTGCTTCCGGCTGAAGCCGTTGTTCCTGGCGGCGATCGTGAACGACGTTGCGAGGCGCTTCAGGTCCCACTCCCACGGACCCGGCAGGGTCTCGTCGAAGTCGTTGAGGTCGAACATCAGCTGCCGTTCCGGTGAGCCGTACGCGCCGAAGTTCGACAGGTGCGCGTCGCCACACGCTTGCACCGCGAGGCCGGACACGGGCGTCGGCGCGAGGTCGGCCGCCATGATCTTCGCGGCCCCTCGGTAGAACGTGAACGGGGTCGCCATCATCCGGCCGTGCCGTACGGGGACGAGGTCGGGCTCTCGCATCGTGTCCTGTTCGGCGAGGAGCGACACGGGGTCGACGCGATCTGGCGCGGGGGTCCACTCGGCGTGGCTGGCCCTCGGGACGCGCTGTCGTGCGACCTTCCCGAGACCCCTGCGTTCCTCGACCGAGAGCTGATGGGTGTGTGGCACGTGGGGCTCCTTCCGTCAGTCGTCTTCCGGGACGGGCTCCGTGTCGGCGCGTCGGCGGAGCCATCCACGGGATCGATCGAGCCACCGCCCCATCCGCTGTCCGACGCCGTGCTCCTCGTGTGCGTCACCCGGGTCGGGGGGTGGCGGAGGGGGCCGTTCGATGAACTCCGCCTCCACGACCTCGTGGCGGGCGACCCACAGCGAGGCTGACGCCTGGACGGTCGCGGCGAACGGGAGGGCGAGGAACGCCCACAAGATCCCGCCGAGCGCGCCGCCGGCGAGCGCGGCACCGAAGGCGACGGCCGGGTGAAGCTGCATCACCCTGCCCTGGAGCTTCGGCGAGATCAGGTAGTTCTCGATCTGCTGGTACACGAGCACGTAGCCCAGGTAGATCAGCGCGGCTTCGACCCCCTGGGCCATGAACGCGATGAGGATCGGGACCGCCGAGGAGATGTACGTCCCGATGATCGGGATGAAGGCCGCCACCGCCCCCTGGAACAGGGCGAGCGCGGCAGCCCCGGGCACGTCGAGGATCGTCAGCAGGATGAACGCGCCGAGCCCGTTGATCAAGGCGAGCAGGAGCTTCGAGTAGAAGTACCCCCCCGTCTTGTCGATCGCCGCCTCCCAGATCGACACCAGTTCCTCCTGCTTCTTCGATGGGAAGAAGGACAGGACGGCCCGCTTGAACTGAGGTCCCTGGGCCACCATGTAGAAGATGAACATCCCGACCGTGAACATGGCGAAGATCCCCCCGAGCAGGCTCATCGAGAACCCCAGGAGCGCCTCGATCGGGTGGAGATCCATCTGCGCGAGTGACGTGGACGTGTCCTGCGCCGCCTCGGTCGCCCCCTGGGTCGACAGCTCGATACCGAACGTGTCCGTTGCCCAGGTCTTGGCGCTGTCGAGCCACCCGGGGAGCAGGTCGACGACGGTCTTGGCTCCCTCGAGGAACACGGACAGGAAGATCAGGACGATCGCCACGATGAACACGAGCGCGATCGCCAGCAGCAGGCCCGTGGCGGTCCCCCGACGCCATCCGCGCCGGTCGTGCAGGTAGTTCACGGCAGGTTCGAGGGCGAACGAGAAGAACAGGGCGAGAACCAGGTACAGGACCACCTGCTGGAGGACCCCGAGCAGGAAGGCGGTCACCGCGACGGCGACGACCACCAGGATCGTCCATCGGATCGTGGGCTTCACCCACGGCGGCGCGGCCGGTTGCGTCCACGCGGCCGGGGTTCCCGGTGCCGGCGCCTCCGGGCGCGGGGCCGGGCGAGGGGTTTCGGGCGTGTCCCGGCGGCGAGGCTCCGGGGCGACGACCCCCCACGCGATCGCAGCGGCGACCGCGGCGCCCACGGCTGCGCCCGTCGTCATCAGGAACGACTTCCACGCGGAACGCCCACCGCTCATCGCGCGGGAGCGTACCGCGCTCGCCCCAGCAGCGTTTCACCCTGTCGGGGGGATGGTGCGCGAGCCCGTGACCGACATCGTTGATGTTGGTGTCTCGCAACAACCTGACATGATGACCGCGCAACCAACGCGCGCCGCGCCGTGCGAGGCTCGGTCCGCATCGAGACGAGAGGAGGGGTTACGAAGTGATCGCGACTGAATGGACCTTCGGGTCCGTGATCTGGGCCATGGTCATCTTCTTCTTCTGGTTCATGGCGATCTGGATCTTCATCACGATCTTCGCCGACATCTTCCGCCGCCGGGACCTGTCCGGGGTGGCGAAGGCCGGGTGGGTCTTCCTGCTGTTCGTGGTGCCGTTCCTCGGCGCGTTGATCTACATGATCGCTCGCCCGAAGATGACGGAGCAGGACAAGGAAGACATCGAGCGCATGCAGGAGGCCCAGCGCCGTGTGAGCGGCTACTCCTACGCCGACGAGATCGAGAAGCTCGCGAAGCTGCGCGACGACGGGCAGATCTCGGCTGAGGAGTACGAGGACCTCAAGCGCAAGGCCACGATGCAGCTCTGACGCAACGGAGGAGCCGGAACGATGTCTACCGCACCGGTGCAGTACATGATCGTGGCGTTCCCCGAGAACCGGTTCACGGGCGCGATCGCGCCCGCGATCGCCGAGCTCGTCGAGAGCGGCACGATCCGCGTGATCGACCTGACCTTCGTGATGAAGGACGCCGAGGGCCAGGTGATGGCGATGGAGTATGCCGAGCTCGCGCCCGAGGTCGCCGCCGCTTTCGAGATGGTCGGTGGCGGCGGGGGCGGCCTGTTCAACGAGGACGACCTGATGGCCACGGGTGAGGAGCTCGAGCCGAACAGCTCGGCCGCGCTCCTGGCCTGGGAGAACCTGTGGGCAGCCAAGGTCCGCGACGCGATCGACGGGGCGGGTGGCGTGCTGCTCGACTTCGATCTGATACCGGCTGACGTGATCGAAGCCGCGCGGGCCTTCGCCCGCGAGCTCGTCGACGAGAGCTAGCTTTCCGAGGAGGAACGAGATGCGCAGGAGAGGACCGGGACTCGTCCGGGGCGTGGCCCGCACGGCCGTCGTCGCAGGGACGGCGACCGCGGTGAGCGGTCGCGTCGCCAGGCGCCAGAACGCGAAGTACGCGGACACGGACGCCGCGACCGCTGCGGAACGGCAGGCTGCCTACGATGAGCAGGTAGCGGCACAGGAACCGGCTCCGCCGCCGGCCCCCGAGGCTGACGTCGCGACTCAGATCCAGCAGTTGGCCGCCCTGAAGGATCAGGGACTGCTGAGCGAGGAAGAGTTCTCCGCGAAGAAGAAGCAGATCCTCGGGATCTGAGGGGTCCTTGCATCAGGTGCTCGCTCGGCCGACGATTCGGTTCGGTCGGCGCGCGTCGACGCGCCCTCGAGAGGGAGTCATGCATGGAGCTCGAAGAAAGAACGATGGGGGAGGAGGCCGCCAAGTGGTGGTGGCTCTTCCTCGTCACCGGGATCGTCTGGTTGATGATCGGGTTCGTGGTCCTTCGGTTCGACACGACGTCGATCGCCACCGTCGGGTTCCTGATCGGGGGCCTGTTCGTGATGGGCGCGGTCAACGAGGCGATGGAGGCGAGCGCTGCGAACGGCGGATGGAAGTTCCTGCACTACGCGCTCGCGGTGATCTTCGTCTTCGGCGCCGGATGGAGCTTCGTCAACCCGCTCGAGTCGTTCTTCTCGCTCGCGTCGGTGCTGGGGTTCGTCCTGCTGTTCATGGGGACGTTCGAGATCATGCGCTCGGTCGCGTCGCGCGGAGAGAACCCCCTGTGGGGTCTCGGACTGGCCGTGGGGATCATGGAGATCCTGCTCGCGGTCTGGGTCTCCCAGCGGTACTTCCCGGCACGTGCGGAGCTGATCTTGCTGTGGGTCGGGTTCATGTCGATCTTCCGCGGGTTCGGTCAGATCGTGCTCGCGTTCGGGGTGCGCAAGGCCGGCAAGGAGATGGCTGCCGCGTAGCGGCCAGGGCACACGACGAGGATCGTCACGGGGGCGGGGCCGAAGGCCCCGCCCCCGTCGCGTAGCATCAGGGCGGAACATCACCTGCCCGCGGAAGGAGCCCCACGGATGTCTGAGGGATCGACGCAAGGACCGACGGGGAACGACGTCGAGCGCCTGAAGAAGGAACGTGACGAGCTCGCTCAGCGGGTCGAGCAACTCGAGGGCTCGAAGCGTTCGAAGTCGAGGACCGTCATCGCGGTGCTGCTCGTGGTCCTGTCGATCCTGTCCCTCGCGGCCGCCGTTCCCGGAACCTGGACGAGGCGGACGCTGCGCGACACCGACCGCTACGTCGAGACGGTGTCGGAGGTGGCCGGCCAGCCCGAGGTTCAGGCGTACCTCGCCACGCAGATCACGGACTCCACGTTCGAGGCCCTCGATGTCCAAGGACGGCTGGGAACCGCTCTCGGCGACATCGAGCCCCGGCTCGCCTTCCTCGCGGCGCCGATCACGCAGGCGGTCCGCGACGTGATCCAGGACAAGGTCGAGGAGCTGCTGGCGAGCGACCGGTTCCAGACGCTGTGGTCGGAACTGAACCGGATCACGCACGAGCGGATCGTCGCGGTCCTCCGTGGTGAGTCCGAGCTGCTCCAGATCCGGGACGGGAAGGTCGTGGTCAACACGATCCCGATCGTGAACGAGACCCTGAAGGGGCTGGGGGGTCTCGTGAGCGACATCGCGGGCCGGCAGATCACGCTCCCCGAGATCACTCCGGAGAGCCTGCGGGAGCAGGACGGGGCGGCGGCCGCCGTCGGGAAGCTCGAGTCAGCGCTGGGCGTCGAGCTGCCCGACGACTTCGCCGTGATCGAGGTGTACGACGCGGACGAGATCGAGGCCGTGCAGCAGGTCGCGTATGCGTTCAACCGCGGCGTGATCCTGCTGGTCGTGCTGTGGCTCCTCACGTTGATCGGGGCGCTCGCGGTCTCGCAGCGTCGGCGCCGGACGCTGCTCCAGCTCATGGTGGGGTTCGTCGTCGTGATCGTGATCGAACGGCGGTTCGCGATCGCCGCGGTCGATCAGATCGTGAACTCGCTGGGCACCGAGTCGCAAGCGGCAGGTCGTGCCGCTGCCGATGTGGTCCTGTCCAGCCTGCTCGCCTACACGAAGTGGCTCCTGCTGGCAGCGGTCGCGGTCGCGGTGGTCGCTCTGGTCTCGGGTCCGTACGCGTGGGCGGTCCGGCTCCGCAAGGGTGTCGTCGACGTCGCCGAGCTGGGCACGGGGCTCGTCCGTGGTACCGAGGCGGGATCGGCGGCTCGGTGGATCGCCGATCATCGGGACATCGTGATGGTCGGAGCCGCGGTGGTGTTCGTCGTGACGCTCCTGGCGATCGATCTCAACCTCACGTGGTTCGTGGTGCTCCTCGCCGTCCTCGCGCTCGTCGAGTTGGCGGCGTGGCGCACGGGGGAGGCGCTCTCGGCGGATGGCGGGTGACCCGCCGACCCCACCTGCCGAGCCGGCCCCGGGAGCACCGGGGACGGATGAGGAGCGACGTATCCGCGATCGCATCGCGGATGCCCGGCTGAGAGCCGAAGAGCTCAAAGGTCAGGCACAGACCCGCTTCGAGGAAGAGCGGGGCCGGCGCACGTGGGTGCAGATCGCCTACGAGGCATGGGACATGGACCGGCGACGCGGCGGTCCGCTCCTCGCCGGAGGTCTCGCCTACCGTGTGTTCATCTGGCTGGTTCCCTTCGCGCTGATGATGGCGGCGACCGTGATGCTGGTGATCGATACCACCGAACGGTCGGTCGAAGACCTGGCGCGTCAGGTGGGGATCACCGGATCCATGGTCGTCGCGGTCGGCGAGGCCGCCCGGTCCACCGGGTCGAGCGCCTGGTGGCTCGGGTTCCTGGGGCTCGTGCTTTCCCTGTGGGCGGCGCGGGGACTCGCGCGGGCGCTGATGATCGTGTCACGGATCGCGTGGGCGCTCCCCCCGAGCGCGGGGCGAGCCGGGACGAGGGCGGGGCTCGTCACGTGGGGGCTGTTCATCACCGGTCTGTCGATCCAATTCGTCCGGCCGCTGCTGTTCCGCGGGGGGGTCCCCGGGGACCTGCTGGCGCAGGTGATCCTGTTCGCCCTCACGTTCGGCGTGATCACCTTCGGCCTGTCACTGCTCCCACACCGTGGGCGGTGGATCAACGTGACGGTGGGGGGGTTGCTCGTCGCGCTCGGCCTGCGCGCGATGGGGATCGCCACGGCCGTGTACTTCGCCCCGGAGATGGCCGACAAGCAGAGCCTGTACGGAGGCCTGGGGATGGCGATCGTGATCCTGTTGTTCCTGTTCCTGTGCTGCAGGCTGCTGGTCTGGGGCCAGTTCCTGAACGCCCGGGTCGGCGGCGTGCAGCTGACGGATGCGCCGCCCTCACAGCTTGCGGACGCGTACCCGACCGACCCCTCCGCGTGAATGGATCCCGCGTGAGCCCCCCGCGCATCGATCTCCCGCTCACCGGCTTCTCCGCCGGAGGACCCGCGGGGCGTCGGTAGACTCCGCGCCATGGACGTTCCCGAGAAGCCGAGCCTCGACGGGCTGGAGGCGAAGTGGGGGGAGTGGTGGGAGGCCGCCGGCACCTACCGCTTCGACCGTACGAAGAGCCGTGAGGACATCTACGCGATCGACACCCCGCCTCCCACGGCGAGCGGTTCGCTCCACGTCGGCCACGTGATGTCGTACACGCACACCGACCTCGTCGCGCGCTTCCAGCGGATGCGTGGCATGGAGGTCTTCTACCCGATGGGGTGGGACGACAACGGTCTGCCGACCGAACGTCGCGTCCAGAACTACTTCGGGGTCAGGTGCGATCCCTCGCTCCCGCACGAGGCGCACTTCGACGCCTCCTCGTTGGAGCGACCCGACGGGGACGCGGTGGCGATCAGTCGGCCCAACTTCATCGAGCTGTGTGAACGCCTGACCTCCGAGGACGAGAAGGCGTTCGAGGCGCTGTTCCGGCTGCTGGGTCTGTCCGTCGACTGGACCCAGACCTACACGACGATCGGCGAGGTTTCGCGCCGTGCGTCGCAGCGCGCTTTCCTGCGTCTGGTCGAGCGAGGCCTCGCCTACACGGCGGACGCCCCGACGATGTGGGACGTCGACTTCCGCACCGCGGTCGCGCAGGCCGAGATCGAGGACCGGGAGGTCGACGGTACCTACCACCGGATCGTGTTCGACCTGCAGGACGGCGACGGCGGGATCGAGATCGAGACGTCGCGCCCGGAGCTGATACCGGCCTGCGTCGCGCTCGTCGTGAACCCGTCGGATGAGCGGTACGCGCCCTTGGTAGGTCGCACCGTGCTCACCCCCGTGTTCCGGGTCCCGGTGCCGGTGGTGGCGCACGAACTCGCTGACCCCGAGAAGGGAACGGGGGCCGCGCAGATCTGCACGTTCGGCGACGTCACCGACGTCGTGTGGTGGCGCGAGCTGGGGCTCCCGGCGCGCGTGGTGATCCGGCGCGACGGCACCCTGATCGAAGGCCGGTTCGGCGAGCCTGGATGGGGCTCGGCCGATCCCGACGCCGCGAACGCCGCGATGGCCGGACTGACCGGCAAGGCGGCGAAGCAGGCGCGCCGTCGGATCGTGGAGCTGCTCCGCGACGGCGGGTGGCTCCTGGGCGAGCCCGAACCGGTCCGCCACATCGTGAAGTTCTATGAGAAGGGCGATCGTCCGCTCGAGGTGATCTCCAGCCGGCAGTGGTTCGTGAAGACGCTGCCGTTCAAGGGCGAGCTGCTTGCGCGGGGACGCGAGCTCGCGTGGCACCCCGGCTTCATGGGGGCCCGGTACGCGAGCTGGGTCGAGGGGTTGAACCAGGACTGGGCGATCAGCCGACAGCGGTACTTCGGGGTCCCGTTCCCCGTGTGGTACCGGCTCGACGACCAGGGCGAGCCGGACTACGACGATCCGATCCTCCCCGACGAGTCGGCGCTGCCCGTCGATCCGCTCGACGACGTCCCACCCGGGTACACGGCCCAGGAGCGCGATCAGCCGGGTGGATTCACGGGTGACCCGGACGTGATGGACACGTGGGCGACCTCGTCGCTCACCCCGCAGATCGCGGCGCGGTGGGAGGACGATCCCGACCTGTTCGAGAGGCTGTTCCCGATGGACCTGCGGCCGCAGGCCCACGAGATCATCCGGACCTGGCTCTTCTACACGGTCCTGAAGGCTCACCTCGAACATGATTCGCTCCCGTGGACCCACGCGGCGATCAGCGGGTTCGTCTTGGATCCCGACCGCAAGAAGATGTCGAAGTCGAAGGGCAACGTCGTGACGCCGACCGAGATGTTCGAACGGCACTCCTCCGACGCCGTCCGGTACTGGGCCGCCAGCGCGCGCCTGGGCGTCGACGCCGCGTTCGACGAGCAGCAGATGAAGGTCGGCCGCCGGCTCGCGATCAAGATCTTGAACGCTTCTCGGTTCACCTTGACGATGGAGGCCCTCCCCGGCGTGGTGAGCGCGCCGGTCGACCTGGCCATGCTGGCGTCGCTCCGCGGAGTGGTGCGCGACGTGACGGCGGCGTTCGAGGACTACGAGCATGCCCGCGCCCTCGATCTGATCGAGCGCTTCTTCTGGGGCTTCACCGACGACTACCTCGAGCTCGTGAAGCAGCGTGCCTACGGCGTCCACGGGACCGCCCAGGCGGCATCGGCGGTCGCGGCGCTCCGGGAGGCCCTCGACGTATTGCTGCGGCTGTTCGCACCGTTCCTCCCGTACGTGACCGAGGAGGTCTGGTCCTGGTGGCGTGAGGGCTCGATCCACCGCGCCCCGTGGCCGACCGTGGGAGAGCTCGACCTGGCTGCCGACGGTGATCCCGAGGTCTACGAGGTGGCGGCGCAGGTTCTGACCGCGGTCCGCAAGGAGAAGGCGCTCGCCAAGGTGTCCCTGCGTGTGCCCGCCGACACGGTGACGGTCCGGGACACGGCCGAGCGCCTCGGGAAGCTCGCGCTCGCGGAGAACGATCTGCGCGAAGCGGGGAACATCGGCGAGCTCGTCCGGGTCGAGGCCGAGGAGACCGGGGTCGATACGGTCCTCGGAGCGCCAGCCGAGCCGGCGTAGCGATGCGGTTCACCGACGCCCTCGCCCGGCTCGACGCCCGGCAGCCGGAATCGATGCCGGCGCCCTCGCTCGACCGGATCCGGGAGCTGGTCACCTACCTCGACCAGCCGCAGCTGACCTATCCGACGATCCACGTCTCAGGGACGAACGGCAAGACGACCGCCGCGCGCGTCGCGACGTCGGTGGCGTGCGCGCACGGGCTGCCCGCAGGTCTGTTCACGTCCCCCCACCTGCTTTCCGTGACCGAGCGGTTCCGGGTCTGCGACCTGGACATGACCGAGCAGGAGTTCGCCGACGGATGGGAGTACCTCGAGCCGTACCTGGAGCTCGTCGACGGCATGGGCCACGGCGAGGTCACGTACTTCGAGGCGATCACGGCGCTGGCGTACGTGTGGTTCGCCGACCGACCGGTGGGGATCGGGGTCTTCGAGGTGGGCATGGGTGGGGGATGGGACGCGACGAACCTCGTGGCCAGTGACGTCGCGGTGGTGACACCGATCGGGATGGACCACGTCGCCGAGCTGGGGCCGACGCTCACCGACATCGCGACCGAGAAGGCGGGCATCATCAAGCCCGGGAAGGTGGCCGTGATCCGCGAGCAGGAGCCGGAGGCCGCGCTCGTCCTGGCAGCGCGCGCCGACTCCGTCGACGCGCGCCTCCTCCATGAAGGGCCGGACTGGGAGGTGATCGACCCGCTGATGGCCGTCGGTGGGCAGTCGTTCGGTCTACAGGGGCTGCATGCGACCTACGAGGACCTCTACCTGCCGCTGTTCGGCAGCTATTCGGTCGCGAACGCCGCCGCGGGGATCGTGGCGGTCGAGGCGTTCGTCGGTGAGGCGCTCGACGACGACGCGGTGCGAGGTGGCCTGCGTTCGGTCAGGTCGCCCGGCCGGCTCGAGGTCGTCGGCCACGAGCCGCTCGTGCTCCTCGACGGCGCGCACAACCCGGCGGGTGCGCAGGCGCTGGCCGAGGCGATGGGGGAGTTCTTCACCTGGGATCGGCTCCACATGGTGATCGCCGTGAGCGCGAGCAAGGATCTCGAGGGGATGATCACGGCGCTCGCGCCCATCGCCGACGTCGCATACGCGACCCGCAACGACAGCGTGCGCAGCGGCGATCCGCTCGCCGTCGCCGAGGGCCTTCGGGCGGTCGGGACACCGGCCCAGACCTTCGGGTCGGTCGCCGAGGCTCTGCGCGCCGCCCGTGCTGAGGCGGCGCCGGCAGACGCGATCCTCGTGACGGGTTCACTGTTCACCGTCGCCGACGCGATGCGCGCGCTGGGTCGCGGCTGAGGACCGCTACACTTCCCGCCGCGCCGCGCCCGGCGGTGCCCCAGACCTGAAGGGAACGACGATGGCCACCGAATCCACCCTGTTGATCGTGAAGCCCGACGGCGTGCAGCGCGGGCTGGTCGGCGAGGTCCTGCGTCGGGTCGAGGCGAAGGGCCTCACGATCGAGCAGATGGACCTGCGGGTGATCGAGCGCTCGGTCGCCGAAGAGCACTACGGCGAGCACCGCGAGAAGCCGTTCTTCGGCGAGCTCGTCGGGTTCATCACGAGTGGACCCGTCGTCGCCGCGAAGATCACCGGTGAGGACGCGATCACGTGCTGGCGCACGATGATGGGACCGACGAACCCCGTCGAGGCGCCGCCCGGTTCGATCCGCGGGGACTTCGCCACGACGATCGGGGAGAACATCGTGCACGGCAGCGACTCGCCGGCGTCCGCCACGCGCGAGCTCGCCCTGTTCTTCGGTTGAGGTGATCGCACCGTGCCCGGGCTCCAGGACGCGTTCGAAGCGATCGGCGATGCCGCCGAGCACCATCTCCCGCAGACCCATGCGGCCGGCATCGCCCTCGGGGTGACCGACCACGAGGAGCTGCTCGGGATCGTCGTGCGAGGGTTCGCCGACGTCGCGGCCCAGTCGCCGGTCCGGCCGGAGACACGGTTCCAGATCGGATCGATCTCGAAGCAGTTCGCCTCGATCGTGGCGCTGCAGGAGGTCGAGGCGGGTCGGCTCGACCTCCACGTGTCGGTGAACGAGCTCGTGCCGTGGCTCGAGTTGCCCGAGCCGTTCGGGCCGATCACGATGCACCACCTCCTGACCCACACGGGCGGGCTGCCCACGGGGATGGAGGAGTCACCCGCGGGTCCCGGATCGGTCGTCGTGATCCGCACCGCGCCGCCGACGAGGCCCCCGGGGGAGCGCTTCCACTACTCGAACGCCGGCTACAAGATCGTGGGGTTCGTGCTGGAGGAGCTCACCGGGACGCCGATCCACAGGTTGCTCCGCGAGCGCGTCTTGGTGCCGCTCGGGATGCGGCACTCGCAGGCGGACATCACACCCGAGAGCTACCTGTCCACCGCGGTGGGGTATGAGCCGATGCTGGACGACCGGGTTCCGCACCTGAGCCACCCGCTCGGGGTGGCTCCTCGGATCGCGTCGAACACCGCCGACGGATCGATCGTCTCGACGATCGCCGACATGTCCGCGTACGCACGGATACTGATCGGCGGCGGGTCCACGATCGTCGACGAGCACGAGGTGACTGTGCTGTCGACCGAGATGTTCGAACGGCTCACCGAGGGCTACGTCGACAGCGGTGAGCGTGGCGAGCGCTACGGGTACGGGCTCGACGTCTGGACCCACGATGACGGGCGCCGCTTCCTGGCGCACACGGGGGGCATGGTCGGATACACGGCCCACCTGATCGTCGACCGCGACAGCGGGCTGGCATGCATCGCGCTGCAGAACGGGGGTGGCGACAAGGATGCACTCGTGCGGTACGCGATCGATGCCGTGCGCGCGGCGGTGAACGGGATGCCGGTCGCCCCGGCGCCGCATCCACCGGCACCCACCGAACTCGCGAAGGCCGACGAGCTGGCGGGAACCTACGTGGGGGAGCGGACGATCGAGCTCCAGGGGACCTCCGACGGGCTCCGGCTGGTCGACGGGGCCCTCGGCGTGCTGCTCGAGCGGTGGCCGGGGACCGATGACGCCTTCCTCGTGCCGCACCCGACCTGGGACCGGTACCTCCTGCGGGTGGTGCGTGAGGATGGAGCGGTGGTCGAGCTCACCCACGGGCCCTCGCGGTTCGCGCCCGAGGGTCGCCCGCTCACGCCCGCACCGGAGCCCGATCCGGTGTGGGCCGGGTACGTTGGCTTCTACCGCTCGAACGACCCATGGTTCGCGACGCTCCGGGTCTTCCAGCGCGGGGGTCGCCTGTGGTCCCAGGCGCCCGCGTACGGGGAGGAGACCCCGCTCACGCCGCTCGAGGATGGATCGTTCGGGGGCGAGGATCCCGCGGTGCCGGGGCGCTGGCGTTTCGAGGACGTGATCGGAGGCCGTGCGATGTCGGTGTGGCTCGACGGAGGCCGGCTCTACCGGTCCTTCGAGGAGTGAGTCGCTGCTTCAGCCCGAGGTACGTCCCCGAGCCCAGCCCCAGATCAGCAGAACGATCACCGCACCTGCGATCGACCCGAGGATGCCGCTGATCCGCAGCTCGATGCCGTCTCCGGACACGAGGCTGATCAGCAGCCCCCCGACGAACGAACCGATCAGGCCGGCCGCGAGCGCCTCTCCCCAGTTGCGGTGTCCCAGGCGGGTGCGTCCCAAGACCAACTGGGCGACCCAGCCGATCGCCATCCCGAACACGATCAATCCGAGGATCAGCATGCCTTCTGCTCCTTCGCCGACGTCAGGTCCGACAGAGGGTACCTGGCGGGTGCCCTCTGCTCCGTGCCGCGTGGGGTCAGGACGTCGTCACACGGGATAGCGTATGGCGTGGACGAAGCGACAGGAGGACGGACGTGAGGTTCAAGGTGATCGTGGTGCTGGCCGTGTTGGGGTCGCTGGCCCTGAGCGGCTGCAGCGAGCAGGCGGATCCGGTATGCGACGAGCTCGAGACGCTGCGAGGTTCGATCGCGACCCTGGGTGACCTCACCCTCGAGGAAGGGGCGCTCGAACAGCTTCAGAGCACGGTGACGCAGATCCAGGCCGACGCGCAGGCCGTGCGTGACGCGGCCGACGAAGGGTTCGGTGCCGAGCTGGGGACGTTCGAGTCCACGCTCCGTGAGCTGGCCGACGGGGTCGCGGGCGTCGTCGACGCACCGAGCGCGGCCTCCGTCGCGGCACTGGCGGCGGAGGTGGGCGACACCCAGCAGGCGTGGGAGGCGCTCAAGGCTGCGGCGCCGGACTGCGAGGTCTGAGCCTGATCGGACGCCGGAGGGCTCCGCGTCAGACGGCGCGGAAGGCGACGCTCGCGTTCTGCCCGCCGAAGCCGAACGAGTTCGACAGCGCGAGCTCGACCTGCAACTCGCGAGCGTCGTTCGGCGTGACGTCGAGGTCGCAGTCCGGATCGGGCGTCGCGTAGTGGATCGTCGGGGGGATCGCGCCGTTCGCGATCGCCAGGGCACAGGCAGCGCCCTCGACCGCCCCTGCGGCGCCGAGCATGTGCCCGGTCATCGACTTCGTCGACGAGACGGCGACCTGCTTCGCGTGGTCCCCGAGGACGTTCTTGATCGCGGCGGTCTCGGCTGCGTCGTTCAGCGGTGTGGACGTGCCGTGGGCGTTCACGTAGGTGACCGCCTCAGGCTCGGCCTGGGCGTCACGGAGCGCCCAGCGCATCGCGAGGGTCGCGCCCGAGCCCTTCGGGTCGGGCGCGGTGATGTGATACGCGTCCGCGCTGGCCCCGTAGCCGGCGACCTCGCAGTAGATCCGCGCGCCGCGTGCGCGGGCGTGCTCCTCGGACTCCAGGACGAGCGCGCACGCGCCCTCGGACAACACGAAGCCGTTGCGCTCCGCGTCGAACGGACGTGACGCGGTCTCGGGGTCGGGGTTCTTCGTGAGCGCGGTCATCTGTGCGAACGCAGCGACCGTCAGCGGGTTCGTCGCCGACTCCGAGCCTCCCGCGATGCACACGTCGAGGTAGCCATCGCGGATCATCCGCATCCCCTCGCCGATCGCGTGGTTCGACGAGGCGCAGGCCGAGATCGTGCAGTAGTTCGGCCCGGTGAAGCCGTAGAGCATCGCGATGTGGCCGGCGGGCGCGTTGGACATCAACATCGGGACCATGAACGGCGACACACGCCCCGGGCCCTTCTCCAGCAGGACGGAGTGCGCGCTCAGGAGGGTCTCGATCCCCCCGATCCCGGTCGCGTACACGGAGCCGCCGCGCTCGGAGACCACCTCAGGACGTCCTGCGTCCTCGAAGGCGAGCTTCGCCGAAGCGATCGCGAACTGCGTGAACCGGTCGGTCCGCCGAACCTCCTTCGGCTCGAGGAAATCGGTGGGTTCGAAGTCCGCCACCTCACCGGCGACCGACACGGGGAGGTCGTCGATCGGGAACCGCGTGATCGTCCGGATGCCGTTGCGGCCGGCGACCAACCCGGCCCAGAAGTCGTCGACGCCGATCCCCACGGGGGTGACGGGGCCGAGGCCCGTGACGACGACGCGGCGACGATCGCTCACCGAGGTTCCTCCTCGCGCGCCGGCTCAGCCGATGCCGAGCTTCGTGGCGACCAGGTCGATCGCGGCGCCCACGGTCTTGACCGACTCCATCTCGTCCTCGGGGATCTCGATGCTCCACTCCTCTTCGAGGGCGAGCACGGCTTCCACGAGGTCGAGCGAGTCGGCGTTCAGGTCTTCCTGGAAGCGGGCGTCGGGCACCACCTGTGCCTCGTCCACGGCGAGCTGTTCGGCGAGCACCTTCTTGACCCTGGTTTCGATCTCGGCACGGTCCGTCATCTGCATGTCCTCCTGTCGTGGAACCGCACCAGCCTAGCGGGCGGCCCCGGCCTGCGGCTACGCCGTGAGCCCCCCGTCGACGGGGATCACGGCGCCGTTCACGTACGACGCGTCCTCGGACATCAAGAACCCGACGACGGCCGCGACCTCATCGAGGGTCGCGGTGCGCCCGATCGGGGTCTGCTCGACGTAGAACGCGCGCGCCTTGTCGTTCAGGTACGAGGTCATCTCGGTGTCGACCAGGCCGGGACAGATCGCGTTCACCGTGACGCCCTTCGCGCCGACCTCGCGTGCGAGCGACTTCGTGAGCCCGAGCATCGCGGTCTTCGAGGTCCCGTAGGCGGTCTGCCCCGCGTTCCCGCGAAGGCCGACGGCCGAGGAGACGTTCACGATGCGTCCCCACCGCTCGCGGAGCATCCCGCGGAGCGCTTCCTTCGAGCACAGGAACGCCCCGCGGACGTTCGTCGACATCGTCTTGTCGAAGTTCTCGATCGAGTACCTCAGCAGCAGACCGTCCTGTGACCAGCCGGCGTTGTTCACGAGACCGGTGACGTTGCCCGCCTCGTCGGCGATCCGCCGGAAGGCATCCTGGACCGTCGCCTCGTCGGTCGTGTCGAGGTAGACGGCCAGCCCCGGTGTCCCGGCGGCCTCGAGCTTCTCGAGGGCCTCCTTCGCGGCCGCCTCGCTGCTGCGGTACCCGATCGCGATGGTCCAGCCGGCGCCTGCCAGATGCTCGGCGCACCGGAGCCCGATCCCGCGGGTGCCGCCGGTGACGACGGCGACCTTCTGCTGTGTCACCGACCCTCCTCCGCGTTCGGCGCTGCGGGCATCGTCCAGCGCATCACGGTCGCACCCCAGGTGAGGCCGGCGCCGAAGGAGGTGAACAGCACGAGGTCGCCCTCGTGGATCCGCCCGGCCCGCCATGCGCGGTCGAGTGCGATCGGGATCGACGCGGCGCTCGTGTTCCCGACCTCCGCGACGTCGACCACCGCCTTCTCGGGAGGGATCTGCAGCCGCTCGGCGACCGCGACCATGATCCGCGCGTTCGCCTGGTGCGGGATCAGGACGTCGACGTCGGCGGGCGTGTGCCCGTTCTTCTCGAGGACCTCGCGGCACGCCGCCGCCATCTCGGTGACCGCGCGCTTGAACACCTCTCGTCCGTTCGGCATCTGGACGCGGTGGCGGTTCGCCTCGACCGACGCCGGGGTGGCCGGCTCACGGCTGCCACCCGCCGGCTGGATCAAGATCTCCGCGGCGCGGCCGTCTGCGCCCAGGACCGTGCCTTCGATCCCGGGACGATCCGAAGCCTGGACGACCGCCGCGCCGGCTCCGTCGCCGAAGAGCACGCACGTCTGTCGGTCACCGAGGTCGATGATCCGGCTGAACACCTCGGCGCCGATCAGCAGGACCGTGTCGGCCGCGCCCGATCCGATGAATGCGGTGGCGGTCGACAGGCCGTAGGAGAAGCCCGCGCATGCGGCGTTCACGTCGAACGCCGGGCACGAGATACCGAGCTTCTGCTGGATCCAGACGGCGGTCGCCGGGAACGGGGTGTCGCCGGTCACGGTGGCACACACGACCAGGTCGACCTGCTCGGGCTGCACACCGGCGGAGGCGAGGGCCGCGCGCGCCGCCTCGAGCGCGAGGTCGGACGTGTTGACGCCGTCCTCGGCGAAGTGGCGGGCCTCGATCCCGGTGCGCGTCCGGATCCACTCGTCGGACGTCTCCACCTTGTCCTCGAACCAGGTGTTCGGGACGAGACGAGGTGGGAGCGACGAGCCGACGCCGGTGATGGTGGCCTGTTGAGTCACGGCCCCGCAGCATATCGGAGCATCGAGCCGCTCGCGCGGCGTCAGCGATCGGACCGACGTAGGCTCCCGGTCGGCCCAGCTCTCTACGCCAACGGGCTGAACCGACCGTAGAAGCGCTCGGGACCGGGGTCCGCGTCGAGACGGTCGAACTCTCCCCCGATGTGGACCCGCCCGGCGCCGTCGACCGTCGTGGCCCAAACGCCTCGGTAGAGACAGCACGGCGACGGCGTCCAGGCCTTGTCGGGCATCCCGTCGATGCGGCTGATCGAGGCGAGGCGAGGCTGAGCCCAACAGGGGTCGGGGTTGCTCGCGTTCCGCGATGGACACTCAGCCCCGGCTTGATCACCCGGCCCGTCGTCCTCGATGTAGGTCCAGTGCCCGCCGACGATCAACCACGAGGAGTCGTACACGGTGACGTCCTGCGCCGAGCCGTTCACATCCGTCTGCCACAGCCGGGAACCGTCGGCCACGTCGAAGGCGCCGATCCAGTCGTTGCCTCCAGCCGCCACGTAGGCCACACCGTCGGCGACTTCCAGCGCGAGCCCGAAGGCGGCGCTCTCCTGGCGGGCGCAGTCGCAGTCGAGGCTCCAACTGCCGGGCCCGAGGTCGGGCTGCCCCGTTGCGAGGTCCACCTTGACCGCGACCTTCTTCTCGTTCTCGGACGCCTGACCGTCGATCCAATCGAACTGCCCGACGACGAGCAGCGTCGTGTCGGAGATCTGCTCGATCTCGCGGAGGGCCGGGTTCATCTTGTGGCCGCGGAGGCTGGCATCGGCGTACGTGACCATCGTGTGCCAGTCGCTTCCCGCCGACCCTCCGTTCAGGTTGAAGCGCCAGAGCTTCCGCCCGCCCCCGTAGACGTAGTCCGAGGTCGCGAGGACCGACTTCAGCGCGCTCGTGCTGTACACGGCGGCGATGGCGCCGGTGTTCGGATCGATCCCCACGAGGTTGCGGTACGACTTGCCCCCGTGCGAGTAGGAGAAGGTGCCGGCGACGTAGAGGATCCCGTTGGGGCCGAGCGACAGGTCGTAGACGTTCGGCTTCGAGCCCGACAGCCGGGGGAGCGACGCGGCGACCGTGTCGACGTACGCGCCGGTCGCGTCGAGAACGGTGAGTCCCGAGGCGTTCGCGACCGGGTTGCCGTTCTGGTCCTCCACCTCTGAGAAGCGGCCCCCGATCCAGGTGTTGCCGTCGTGCACGACGATGTCGTTCACGACCGGCCCATCGACCATGTACACGCCCTCGTCCGCGGTGCTGCTGGGCGCGGCGTGAGCGACCGACGGGAGGCCGAGCATCGCGATGGACGCGAGCGCTGGGACGAACATGATCCGGAACCGAGCACGCATGCGCGGAACCTACCCCGGATTGGGTTTCGAGGCAACCACGGATCGTGGGGCGAGGACTCCTGTCCGGACCCCGTGCGAGGACGTGGAGGGTCGGTCGGCGCCTCAGTCGCGCGGCACGCAGGCCAGCGTCTCGAGCATCGTCGACGGGAACGCCGCCTCGAAGGCGGGATCGTCGAGCTGGTCGGCGGCTGCCGGCCATTGATCCGACATCACGTCGCGCTTGCGCAGGGTCATGATGAACCGGGACACGTCCTCGAGGGTCGCGCCCTGTTCCTGGAGCTCGGCGACGTCGAGATGCATCATCGTCGGCTGCGTGAACGCCACGAGATCGACGTCGTCCCCGTCCGTGTCGAACTCCAGGTTCACGGCTTCCGCGACCTTGCCCGGCGAGATCGCCGTCGCGCCCGAGATCTCTGGATCGGGCGTGTGGCCGTGGTCCGCCGTCACCGCGACGACCCAGCGACCCTCGCCGACCTCCTCGTCGAGCTGCTCGACGAGGTCGCCGAGCGCGTCGTCTTGGGCCGCGATCGCATCGCGCATGTACTCGCTGTTGAGCGTGTGGATGTGGCCGACCTCGTCGGTGAGCTTGTAGTTCAGGAACAGCATGTCGGGAGTCTCGTCCGCGCCGAAACCCTCGCGGCGAACGACCTCCGCGATCACCCGTTGCTGGAACGGGATGCGGGCGGGCGTGTGGAACCCGAACAGGCTCTTCGCATCCTCGATGGGCTCGTCGAGCCACAGACCGTCCTGGCGTCCGTCGGCACGGTCCACCTCGTCGAAGTAGGCCGTGATCGGCGGCAGGTCGTTCACGTAGTCGGGCAGGTCGTAGAAGGGTCCGACCACCGGGTTGAGGACCCAGCCCACGCCGTCGTTGCCGATCGCGGTGGGCTTGCCCTGCTGGCGGAGGACGGCGATGTCTCGATCGCCACCGCCCCACAGCGACCCGTGGCTCATCATCCCGAGGTGCAGGTCGACCATCCCTACGGTGCCGACCACGGGTTCGTTGTCCAACGCGCGGTCGTAGAGGTCGCCGAGCGTGGGGGCTCCCAGGAACCTCGACCCGAGATCCCACGGGGCGACCATCTCCGGACCGATCCGGAAGTGGTGGCCGATCATGCCGTGCGTCCGCGTGAAGGCTCCGGTGCCCATCGTGGCGTGGATCTGCGCGGTGCTCGGAGGTGACGAGCCCACCTCGGCGTCCGTGTACGACGTGCCTTCGGCCGCGAGGCCCTTCAGCACGGGCCACGCGTCGGGCCACTCGTCGAGGGATACGTCCCCGGTGCCGTCCCAGACGACCACGACCAGGAGCCTCGGGGGCTCGGTCCGCTCCGACGCGGGCAGGAGCGCCTCGTCGAGGACCGTGCCGTCCGGCGCATCGAACGCGAAGTCGAGCAGCTCGGCCTGCGTCGGCGCGAGGTCGGCGAGCGTCACCCGGCGATCGATGTCCCCGGCGGCGGCGATGTGGCCCGGCCCGTACCACACGAACGGCACGTCCGCGATGTAGTCCCAGGGTCCGGAGTGGGGAAGCCCGCCCTGCCCGATGAAGTCGGGCTCGGGAGTGAGGATCTGGATGTTGCCCGAACGGTCCGGTCGGTACCCGCGCCAGGTCCTCTGCAGGAGCTCGGGATCGACGGCGCACACGATCGCTTCGAGGTCCTCGTCGGCGCCTTGCGATGCGGCGGGGACCAGCCCCGCTGCCAGTGCGACGCAGAGCACCGCGACGATCACGGCGACGCGACGGAGCCTCACGTCGCCGCCCGCTTCACCGGGACGAAGGCGCCGAAGTCATCGTCGCCGAGACGCAGGAACACCATCCCGATCGGAACGGGGTCGCCGTCGAACGAGACGTCGAACGTCTCGGCCGGCCCCGGCGCGACCGGTCGTGGGTCTCCGGTCGACAGCTCGATCCGCGTGCCGTCGTCGGCCGCGAAGAGGTACAGGCGGGGTTCGCCGAGTTCGACGCCGGTGTCGTTGCGCACCTGGAGCTCGGCGTCGGGACCGTCGAAGGTCAGCACGGCCGCCACGCCGAGTCCCTCGTAGCGGTAGCTGCCCGGCGAGGCATCGATCGTGGAGGTCTGGGTCGGACCCTGCGCCGGGCTGGACGGCGCGGGGGTCGACTCGTCCCCGTCCGCCTCACATGCCGCCAGCAGGACCACCGCGAGGGGGACGAGGATCGCGCGCATCGAGCGGGGGCGATCCATCGGCGTCGAGGCTAGCAGCCGTGCCACGCTCAGCCGGCGAGGGCGTCCGCCGAGGCCTCGGGGGAGCCGACGGCCACGGCGCGCACCGCCGGGTCGATCCGCTTCATCAGTCTCGTCAACACGTCGCCGGCGCCGGCCTCGACGAAGGTCGTCGCCCCCGCTGCGATCAGGTTCCGCACGCTCGTCTCCCAGCGCACGGGCGACATGACTTGGCGCCCGACGAGGTCGCGCAACCGAGCGGCATCGGTGACGAGCTCGCCGGTGACGTTCTCCGCGACCGGGATCGTGGGATCGCGTACCTCGATCTCGGCGAGGGCGTCGAGCACAGGCCCGGCCGCCGGGCGCATCAGCTCGCTGTGGAACGCGCCGGCGACGGGAAGTCTGACGGCTCGGACCTTGCGTCCCTTCGCGACGTCCTCGAGCCGCTCGACCGCGGCCACGTCGCCGCTGACGACGGACTGAGCCGGGGAGTTCTGGTTCGCGACCACGAGCTCGTCGTCGCCGCGGACCTCGGCACACAGCGCCTCCGCGTCGTCGGTCCCGACGCCGAGCAGGGCGGCCATCGCGCCGGGCCGCTCCTCGCCCGCCCGCTGCATGGCCGTCCCACGGATCTGGACGAGCCGCAGCGCGTCGGGGAGCGTGATCGAGTCCGCAGCGACGAGCGCGGCGAACTCCCCGAGCGAATGCCCAGCGACGCCCATCACGACCGACAGACCCTCGGCCTCGAGGACCCGGAACGCCGCGACGTCGCAGGCCAGCAGCGCCGGCTGGACGAACTCCGTCGTGGCGAGCGCTGCCTCGTCGTGGCATCCCGAGGCGACGTCGCGCCCCATCGCGTCCGAGGCCTCCGTGAGCACCGCCGCCCCGGCCGGGTGCGACGCCCACGGATCGGCCATCCCGACGAACTGCGAGCCCTGGCCCGGGAACAGAACCGCGTACGACATGATCCAGGAGCCTACCGACGTCGCGACCGCGCGGTGTGTCGGACCTGTGGTTTCGCTTCCGTGAGGTTGCCGAGGCGGCGTGGTCTCCTGTTGAATGACCCTCGATCCCATGGCCGAGCGGATCCAACGACCTTCTTCCCCCACGTCCCGGTCCTCCGGGACGGAAGGGGTGCTCGGGTTCCTCGGGCGCGACATGGCTGTCGACCTAGGAACCGCGAACACGCTCGTCTATGTCCGGGGCCGTGGCGTCGTCCTCAACGAGCCGTCGGTCGTCGCGATCAACACGCTCACCGGCGCGATCCTCGCGGTCGGCGCCGAGGCCAAGCGGATGATCGGCCGCACGCCCAGCCACATCCAGGCCGTGCGTCCCCTGAAGGACGGCGTGATCGCCGACTTCGACGTCACCGAGAAGATGCTCCGCTACTTCATCCAGCGGGTGCACAAGCGTCGGCTCCTGGCGAAGCCGCGCGTGGTCGTCTGCGTTCCGTCGGGGATCACCGGCGTGGAGCAGCGCGCGGTCGAGGAAGCCACGATCGCGGCGGGCAGCCGCCGGGCGTACATCATCGAGGAGCCGATGGCCGCCGCGATCGGCGCCGGGCTCCCGATCCACGAACCCACCGGCAACATGGTCGTCGATATCGGCGGCGGCACGACCGAGGTCGCCGTGATCTCGCTCGGCGGCATCGTCACGTCGACCTCGATCCGGATCGGCGGCGATGAGCTCGACGAGGCGATCATCCAGCACGTGAAGAAGGAGTACTCGCTCCTGCTGGGTGAGCGGACGTCCGAGGCGATCAAGCTCGCGATCGCCAGCGTCTATCCGATGCCTGAGGAACTCGTGGCCGAGATCAAGGGCCGCGACCTCGTGAGCGGCCTTCCGAAGACGATCACGATCACTGCCGAGGAGATCCGCCGCGCCGTCGAAGAGCCGGTCAACGCCATCATCGATGCGATCAAGACCACCCTCGATCGGACCCCACCGGAACTGTCGGCCGACATCATGGATCGCGGCATCGTGCTGACGGGTGGCGGAGCGCTCCTGCGCGGCCTGGACAAACGGCTCCGTCACGAGACCGGGATGCCGGTCCGGATCTCCGACACGCCCCTGCAGGCGGTCGTGCTCGGCTCGGGCAAGTGCCTCGAGGAGTTCGAGGTCCTGCAGCGCGTCCTGGTGAGCCCGAGCACCCGGCGGTAGTCGCTCGTGGCCGTCGGCCGTCCACGCCCCCGCAGCACGCGGCTCCTGGTCGTCGGTCTCGTCTCGGCGTCCCTCGCGATCATCACCCTCGACTACCGCCAGGGCCCGGACGGCCCGATGGCCGCCGTCGGCGCCCAGGCGCATGCGCTGATGGCGCCGCTGCAGAAGGCCGTGACGACGGTTACCGAGCCCGTCGGTGACTTCTTCAGCGGGCTGGCGAACCTCCCGTCCCTTCAGCAGGAGAACGAAGAGCTGAACGCAGAGGTCGCGGACCTCAAGACCCAGCTGGCCCGCTACAGCGAGCTCCAGGGCAACTACGACGCGATGGTCGACCTGCTCGAGCTCAAGGGCACCCTCGATCCGACCGCGGTCCCCGCCGTGGTGATCGGCAACGGTGTCTCCAACTTCGACTGGTCGATCACGATCGACGCGGGCTCGAACGACGGGATCGAGGTGGACATGCCGGTGGTCACAGGGTCGGTCGATGCCCCACGGCTCGTCGGGCTCGTGGTGTCGGTGAACGCTCTGTCGTCGGAGGTCGAGCTCCTGATCGACCGCGACTTCAGCGTGATGGGCAAGCTCAGCGGGTCGGGAGAGACCGGCCTCGTGATGGGCCAGGGTGACGACGACCTGCGGATGGGACTGATCACGCCCGGGACGGAGATCGATATCGAGACCGCGCCGGTCCAGGTATTCACGACCAGCTACGAGGTGAACGGCCAGGCCGGCCTGTACCCGCCGAACCTGCTGATCGGGTCGGTCTCCCGTGTCTTCGAAGGTGCGAACGAGATCCAGACGGCGGTCTCGGTCCGTCCGGCGGCGGACTTCTCGGCTCTCGAGTACGTCCTCGTGCTGCAGAAGCGGCAGGAGAGCGACGTCCCCGCGCAGGACGAGGAGGGTTCGCCGTGATCCGGCGGATCCTCGTGATCGCGGTGATCGTGGTGACCGCCTTGCTCCTTCAGTCGACGATCTTCGCCGACCTCCGGCTGCTCGGTGTCCGGCCGGAACTGCTCTACCTCGTGACGATCGTCCTCGCTCTGCTCGAAGGTCCCAACGAGGGCGCGATCGTCGGCTTCGCGAGCGGCCTCGCGCAGGACTTCCTGCTCAACGAACCGAAGGGGATCACGGCCCTGTCGCTCACCCTCCTGGGCTACGGGGTCGGGATGGCTCGGCAGTTCATCGTGTCGCCGTCGCCACTGCTGCCGACCGCGATCGTGTTCGTCGGTACGGCGGTCGGGATCGCCTTCCAGGAGGTCGTGTCGTTCCTGCTGGGAACCTTCGACCAACCGGTGACGTACGGGGTCAAGGTGGCGCTGCTCTCAGCGGTGTACAACGCCGTGCTCACGCCGATCGTCTACCCGCTCCTGCGGCGGCTGTCCGAAGGCTCGCGCACGCGGAAGGTGGTTCGGTTCTAGGTGGACAAGGCGTCGTCTCGGCTCCGCGTGCTGGCCGTGCTGGTGGCGGTGATGTTCATCGCGCTCACCACCCGGTTGTGGTTCCTCCAGGTGCTGGCCGCGCCCGAGCTGAACCGCAGGGCCCGCGACAACAGGGTGTCGTTCGAGTACACGAACCCGCTCCGGGGTCGCATCCTGGACGCATCGGGCGATCCGATCGTCGAGAACCGGTCCGCCCTCGAGGTCCGGGTGAACCGCCAGGAGCTCGGGGACGATGCGGAGGCCGTCGTGCTGCGGCTCGCACGGCTGCTCGACGTTCCCGTCGCGGACCTCGTCCAGGAACTCCAGGACCCCCGGTACCTGCCGATCCAGGCGATCCCGGTCGCCGAGTTCGTCGAGACGAGGCCGACCACACCGGGTGAGATCACGATAGGGGAACGGGTGGCCGCCTACATCGCGGAGCACCGGCGACTCTTCCCCGGGGTCACCGTTGAGCCGGCGAGCGTGCGCTCCTACCCGCACCAGCGGCTCGCGGCGCACATCCTGGGCTGGGTGGGGTTGATCACCGCGGAGGATCTCGAAGCGCTCGGAGGCAAGGGCGACTACGGCGGCAACGACGTGATCGGTCGAGCCGGGATCGAGAAGATCTACGAGAAGTTCCTGCGTGGTGAGAAGGGCGTCCGTCGCTACGTCGTGAACGCCGACGGGGAGATCCTGCGGTCGCTCGCGGAGGTTCCACCGCAGGCAGGGTCCGACGTGAAGCTCAACATCGAGATCGACGATCAGCTGGCCGCCGAGACGGCGCTCGCCGAGGGTCTCGAGCGCGCTCGGGGTCTGACGGACTCCCAGGGGCGACAGATACGTGCGAACGCCGGCGTCGTGATCGTGATGGATGCCGACACGGGGGCGATCCGCGCGACCGCGTCCTTCCCGACGTACAACCCGGCCTGGTACGTGAGAGGGCTCACGAAGATGCAGCGTGCGTACCTCGAGAACGAGGAGCTGGCACCGTCGCTGAACCGTACGATCCAGCCCTACGTCCCTGGCTCCACGTACAAGCCGATCACAGCCCTCGCGGCGATCCACGAGGGCGTCGCCTCGACGTCCGGGGCCTACCTGTGCAGCTCCGACTACACGCATCCGGGCGACACCTCGGGTGCGGTCTTCACGAACTGGGCGGAATCGAACACGTACATGTCGGTCGCGGAAGCGCTGCGCGTGTCGTGCGACACGGTCTTCTACCGGTTCGGCTCGGCCTTCTACGAGCGCTACGTCGACAACCAGCTGGCCGCTGATGCGCAACCGCTCCAAGACGACCTTCGGACGTGGGGATTCGGGGAGCCGACCGGCGTGGACATGCTCGGGGAGGAGGAGGGCCTCGTGCCGGATGCCGCCTGGGCCGAGACGCGCCCGGACCTGTTCGAGTACGGCTGGATCCCCGGAGGGGACATCCTGACGATGATCGGGGCCACGTACCCGACGGCGAGCCCGATCCAGATGGCACAGGCGTACGCGGCGATCGCGAACGGCGGGAGGCTCTGCCGCCCCACGCTGATCGACGAGGTCGTCGCCCCCGACGGGTCGCGGGTGCGAGACATCAAGCCGAAGTGCGATCGACAGCTCCCGTACTCCCAAGCGGAGCTCCAGTACGTCCGCAACGCCCTGTCGCAGGTGACGATCAGCGGCACCGCGAACTGCGCGTTCGAGGGGTTCCCGCTGTCGCAGGTCCCCGTGATGGGCAAGACCGGGACGGCCGAGCGTGGATCGCCGCAGTTCCAGGACACGTCGTGGTTCGGCGCCATGGTGGGTCCCGTCGACGACCCTGAGTACGTCGTGATCACGATGGTCGAGCAGGGTGGGTTCGGCGGTCAGGTCGCCGCGCCGATCACCCGCGACGTGATCGAGCGGATCGAGGGGCTCGAGGACTCGCCCCGGCCGGGGTGTGCCGCGGTGGAGGTGGACGGCTGATGGACATCGTCGCCGGTCGCGTCTGGTCCGACGAGCGCCGACCGATCCGCCACGTCGACTGGTTCTTGATCGCCCTCGTGATCGCCATGGTGGTCTTCGGGCAGTTCCTCCTGTACTCGGCCACGAACCAGACCCTCCGGCAGGACGGGCTCGACCCGTTCGCGCGCGTGAACAAGCAGGTCGTCGCGGCCTTGATCGGGCTGGCGCTGGCCATGGTGATCGCGACCTTCGACTACCGGTTCTTCAAGGTGTACGCGGGGTTCCTGTACGCAGGAACGATCGTGCTGATGGCCCTGCTGCTCGTGCCGGGCGTCGCGTCCGACACCGGCGCCTATATCGACATCCCCGGGTTCGATCTGATGCAGATCACGCCGCCGGAGTTCGCGAAGCTGGGGGTGCTCGTGATGGTGGCGGCATACCTGTCCGAGCTGCGTGCGCCGCAGCCGGACGCGCGCGACGTGCTCCAGGTCGTCCTGTACGCGGGGTTGGGTATCGGTCTGATGGTCGCGAACGTCGAGATCGGCAGCGCGATCGCGCTTACCGCGATGGTCGTGGCGGTCCTCGTCGTCGCGGGCGCGCGCGGCAAGCACCTGGCCGTCCTGGCGCTGGCGTCTCTCGTGCTGATCGTGCTGGCGTTCCAGCTGCACGTGATACAGGAGTACCAACTCGACCGGATGCGGGTGTTCGTGGCCCCCGAGTCGGTGAGCGACGACGTCCGCTACAACCTCGACCAGTCGCTGATCGCGGTCGGCTCGGGGGGGCTGCTCGGCAAGGGGTACCTGACGGGGACCCAGACGAGCCTCGACTACGTCCCCGAACAGCACACCGACTTCATCTTCACGGCCGCGGCGGAGGAGTTCGGGTTCGTGGGCTCGCTGTTCGTGCTCCTGCTGTTCGGGTTGCTGCTGTGGCGGTCGATCCGTATCGCGTACCTGTCGAAAGACCCGTTCGGCACGTACGTGGCCTCGGGCATCGCGATGATGTTCGCGATCCAGATGTTCGTGAACATCGGCATGGTGATCGGGATCATGCCGATCACGGGGATCCCACTGCCGTTCCTCAGCTACGGCGGCTCGTCGATGTTGGCCAGCTTCATCGCGATCGGGGTGCTCGAGAGCATCCACATGCGCCGCTTCAAGTGAGGTCGGCCACCGGCGCGATCCCGGCCGCGACGCGCCACACGAAGACCGACCCCTGAGGACCGCTCGACTCCAGGCCGACGTCACCGTCCATCGAGCGCGCCCACAGTCGGGCGAGGCTCAGTCCGAGTCCCACCCCCTGATGGGTCCGGGTCAGCAGGTCCTCCTCCTGTTCGAGCGGCTCGAAGATGCGAGCGACCGCCACCGGGTCGACCCCCGGTCCGTGGTCGATCACGCGGATCGCGGCGCCCTCGGTGGTCGCGGTCACCTCGACCACGACCTCGGTCGGATCTTCCGACAGGGCCACGGCGTTGCTCACGAGCTCCTCCAGGATCTGCGCGCCCGCGGTCCGGTTCAGCGTGGCCATCACGGGGGCGTCGGGCGCGACCACGCGAACACGCGGGTGCCCGGCGGCCACGTCACGAGCGATGTCGCTCAGGTTCGCCCACTCCGTCAGGCCGGCCTCGACGGCCGCCTCGAAGCGTCGGACCAGCCGGGCGAGCCCTTCCGCGCGCTCGACGAGCGTGTCGACCGCGACGCTGAACTCCTCGGCAGACAACGTCCGCCGCTGCAGCGTCTGCGCGACGCCGAGGACGACCGTGACAGGGGTGCGGAGCTCGTGGCCGAGCCGGCCTATCAGCTGCTGGCGACGGGCCGCGCGCTCGAGCAACGCCTCCTGCGATGCCTCGAGCTGCCGGGCCCGGCGTCGCTCGCGCTCCAGCGCCTCGGTGAGCTCCTCGATCACGCTCGGCGTCACCTCCGGAGACAGGAGCGCTCCACCGGTCGCGGCTTCGCGGACCGCGTGGACGATCTCGTCGCCCGACGAATCCTTGAGCACGTACCCGGAGGCCCCCGCGACCAGCATGTCGCGGACCGCGCGCTGCTCCTCCATCCCCGTGAGGGCGACCACGCCGATCGTGGGGTCGAGCGCCTTCATCCGCCTGGTGGTCTCGATCCCGTCCATCCCGGGCATCCGCAGATCCATCAGGACCACGTCGGGCTGCAACCTCGGGACGAGGCCGAGGGCATCCTCACCGGATCCGGCCTGGCCGACGACCTCCAGATCCTCACCGTCGAGGAGCGTGGCGAGCGACTCGCGGAAGCCCGCGTTGTCGTCGACGACCAAGACCCGGACGCGCGTGCGGGTTCGGGTCGACCCTCCGTCGAACGTGTCGGCGGAGGAAGGGGAAGGAGCCGCCGTTCGGAGGTCCATCGTGTCGGAAGCATCGACGCCCAGGTGGCAGGTGGGTATCCGACAGGAGTGGGGTTCGACCCGGGGGACGCCCGTGTCGGCCGGATGGCCCACGGCATGGATCGCAGGGGGACGACATCTTGGTGCAACCCCTTCGCGGATCCGGCGTCCGCTGCTGCTATCCTCGGCCCAGACGTGCCCGCCGGGCGCTCGGTTCCGGCCGAGCGAACGAGCGGGGAAGCAGACCATCGAGGAGGCGCGCACCTGGCGCCGGCCGACCCATCGAGGGCGAGCCGACGCGCCGGGTCGCAGGCGCCGGAACGGACACGACCGGGTGCGCGATGACGCACGGAGCCGGCCGCGCGGGGCGACCCGCAGCGCAGGCCCCGCAACGACACCGCTTCGCTCCGCCGCCGAGCGGCGAGCGTCGGCTCCTGACGTGACGCATCCGGGCACGCCCCCTCGCAGATGAGCGAAGGGAGCTCTATGGACAACGACACCGATGCCGCCCGTGCCGCGACGGCGCCGCGGGACGGATCGACGACGCCGGGCACACAGGCGAGCGGATCGGCCGCGGCGCAGGACGGCGCCACCTCGTCCGGGCAGAACGCAGGCACCGGAACGGGCTCAGGCAGCGGTTCAGGTACCGGCACAGGCGCAGGCAGCGGCGCGACGCGTCGCCGTCGCCGTCGCGGTGGCCGTGGCCGCGGGGGCCGTGGCGGAGGAGGCGGCTCCGGGGGATCCAGCGCAGACGGCTCCGTAGGGTCGACCTCGACCTCCGGTGGCTCGATCACGCCAGCCGCAGAGGATGCCCGCGAGGGTGACCGGGGCGAGGTCCCCGAGAAGACCGGGAAGACGGATGCGAAGGCCGACGCGCCGAAGCAGGGTGGGCAGCCGCGTCCCCGTCAGAGCCGCCCGAAGGCCGCCCTGCCGAAGGAGAACGTCAAGGCAGCTCTGCCCGAGCCGGCGAACGACGCGAGCGAGCCGACCGATACCAGCACGCCGAAGGCGGGTCCCGGGACCGGGGGTGGATCGGGTGAGGGCCCGTCCTCCCCGAAGCCACGTTCACGACGCCGCCGCGGAGGTCGAGGACGTGGCGGGAAGCCCAAGGCTCCGACGCCGGCGATCGACCAGGCGGAAGAGGACGTGGCGGATGGCCGGGTGACCCGGGCCACGCAACGTGACGATGCGATGCCCGAGAAGGCCCCGGCTCCTCGGCAGCCCCGATCGGGGAAGGGCCAGAGCCAGGGTCAGGGAGGTCGCGAGAAGGCAGCGAAGGCCGCAGCCGCGAGCGCCGCCGACGCCACGCTCGAGGAGCGTGTCGCCGCGGGGGGTCCCACCCGGGGGGTCAGATCGACGCGCTCGCGCACCGGCCGAGACGGCCGCCGCCGCCGCGAGTCCATCACGCCGCCGCCTCGCGCGACCGACAAGGTCATGGTGATCACCGAGCACGGCGAGCGTGACCAGATCGCGGTGCTCGAGGAGAACGTGCTCGTCCAGCACTACGTGACCCGGATCGGTGCGACGTCGATGGTCGGGAACGTCTACCTCGGTCGCGTCCAGAACGTCTTGCCTGGTATGGAGGCCGCGTTCGTGGACGTGGGGCGCGGACGCAACGGCGTCCTGTACGCCGGCGAGGTGAACTACGACCCGGCCGACGTCGAGGGGCCTGCGCCCCGGATCGAGCAGCTGTTGAAGCCCGGCCAGGCCGTGATGGTCCAGGTCACGAAGGATCCGATGGGCGGCAAGGGCGCTCGTCTGACCGCGAACCTGAGCCTCGCCGGCCGGTACCTCGTGCTCGCCCCGGACCAGAACCTCCAGGGGATCAGCCGGCGACTCGGTGACGACGCGCGCAAGCGACTCAAGGCGATGCTGAAGCGCGTGAAGCCGCCAGAGCACGGGGTGATCGTGCGGACCGCGGCCGAAGGTGTGAGTGAGGCCGTGTTGGAGACCGACCTTCGTCGCCTGCTGTCGATCTGGGACCGGATCGAGTCGAACGCCAAGAAGATGAAGGCTCCGTCGGTGCTCTACGAGGAGCCCGAGCTCACGGTCCGGGCCGTCCGCGACCTCTTCACCGACGAGGAGTTCAAGGCGCTCGTGACCGATTCGCCGCGGGTCCACGGTGAGGTGATGGAGTACCTGGGCGAGGTCGCGCCGGACCTGGCCGAGAAGGTGCACCTGCACGGCGGCCCGCTCCCTGCGTTCGAGGAACACCGTGTCGTCGAGCAGATCCACAAGGCGCTCGACAAGAAGGTCTGGCTCCCGTCCGGCGGCTACCTGTTCATCGAGCGCACCGAGGCGATGACGATCGTCGACGTGAACACCGGCAAGAGCGTCGGCAAGACGAACCTCGAGGAGACGGTCGTGAACACGAACCTCGAGGCGGCTCGCGAGGTCGCGCGGCAGCTCCGCCTGCGGGACATCGGCGGGATCATCGTGATCGATTTCATCGACATGCTGCTCGAGAAGAACAAGAAGCAGGTCGAGGACACGATGCGTGAGGAGCTCGCCCGTGACAAGACCCGCTCACAGGTGTTCGAGATCGGCCCCCTCGGTCTGATGCAGGTGACCCGCAAGCGGGTATCCTCGGGTCTCGTCGAATCGTTCTCGGAGACGTGCCCCACCTGCGAGGGCCGGGGCTTCCTCCTCACCTACGACGTGGACTGATCGAAAGGAACCTGAGGCGATGTATGCGGTGATCAAGACCGGCGGCAAGCAGCACAAGGTCCAGGCCGGCGACGTGATCGAGATCGAGAAGGTCGTCGTCGAAGGCGAGACCCTGACCTTCCAGCCGCTGCTGGTCGTCGAGGACGACGGCACGACCCACGCCGGGCAGGCCGCGTCGAAGGCGACGGTTACCGCGACGCCCCTCGGTGAGACGAAGGGCGACAAGGTGAAGATCTTCAAGTACCGACCGAAGACCGGGTATGCGAAGCGTGGCGGTCACCGCCAGCAGCTGACCCTGATCGAGATCCAGGACGTGAAGCTGGGCTGAAGCCCGGCTCGTTCGGTACGCTGGAGGACCTATGGCACACAAGAAGGGCGGCGGCTCGTCCCGCAACGGCCGCGATTCGAACCCCAAGCGCCTCGGCGTGAAGGCCTACGGCGGCCAGACGGTCACCGCGGGCTCGATCATCGTGCGCCAGCGCGGCACGAAGATCCACCCCGGCGAGGGCGTGGGCAAGGGTGGCGACGACACGCTGTTCGCCACGCGTCACGGCGTCGTGACCTTCACCGAATCTCGCGGCCGCAAGTACGCGACGATCGTCCAGGCCTAGCCGGGCGCACCGTCTCGCGCCGCGATCACCTTCGATCGCACCTCGTCGACCCACGCCTGGATCGTGGGTTTGAGCACGGTCCCCTTGGTCGACAGGTACCCGGTGTTGTCTCGCTGTTGCCGACGCTTCGAGGGGCGTCGCCGCGTCGCTTCCCGCAGGGAGAGCGTCGCGGGGTCCGGGGGTCCCAGCGGGGGAGGCTCGGCGAAGTAGAAGGCGGTCTCGCCCAGCGACACGTCCCGGTGCCGTACGAGCAGGATCGGCGACATCCGCTGGCGCCTCGCTCGATCGATCCCGGAGAAGGCGATCGATGTCGTCTCACCGTCGAGATCTTCGAACACGAGGCCGTCGTCCGTCAGCGTGAGCGTCCCTTCCACGTCGACGGGATCTCGACCACGACGCAGCTCGACCTTCCACACGGCGACCGGCTCGGGCATGGGTCCATCTTGGCGGGTCGTCGATCGGACGACCACCGAAGACGGACCGCGGGCCGGGCGTGCGCGGGCGACCACTAGGCTGGGGACATGACGTTCGTCGACGAGTGCACGCTCTGGGTACAGGCGGGTCGTGGGGGGGACGGCTCGGCGTCTCGGCATTCCGAGCCGTTCAAGCCCAAGGGCGGGCCCGACGGCGGCCACGGCGGCGCCGGCGGGTCGGTGGTCTTCGAGGTGTCCTCCGGGGTCCACGACCTCGGCTGGCTCGCGGATCATCCGCACCAACGCGCGGAGAGCGGCGGACCGGGACGCTCGGCGCGCCGCGACGGTGCGACCGGGAAGGACCTCGTGATCTCGGTGCCCGACGGGACGGTCGTCTCCGACGAAGAGGGGCTGCTCGCCGACCTCGTGGGAGAGGGATCGCGCGCGGTCGTGGCCCAGGGGGGCCGCGGCGGTCGCGGGAACGCCGAGCTCGCGAGCAACCGGAACAAGCTGCCGCGCGTGGCCGAGCCCGGCGAGGAGGGCGATGCGCGGCGGTTGCACGTCGAGGTGCGCACGGTCGCCGACGTGGGGCTGGTGGGCCTCCCGAACGCCGGCAAGTCGACGCTGCTGAGTCGTATGACCGCAGCGCGCCCGAAGATCGCGAACTACCCCTTCACGACGCTCACGCCGAACCTGGGGGTCGCCGGCGGCGACGGAGAACGCTTCGTCATCGCCGACGTCCCCGGGCTGATCGAAGGCGCGCACGAAGGCAGGGGGCTCGGTCATCGGTTCCTCCGCCACGTGGTCCGTTGCCGCGCGCTCGTCCTGGTGGTCGACCTGTCGAGCGACGATCCGGGTGGAGACCTCGGGGTGCTGCGCGCCGAGCTCAACGCCTACGACCCCGAGCTGGGTGCGCGCCCCGCGATCGTCGTCGGGACGAAGGCCGACCTGGTCGACGACCCGGGCGGCGCTGCAGCCGGGCTCGGACCCGACGCGCTGGTCGTGTCAGCGATGACGGGGGAGGGCGTCGATCCGCTGCTCGATCGCGTCGGGCTGCTCGCCCGCGAGGCTGCGGCCGCCGCGCCCGAGCGGCGCTCGTACGTGGTGCTGCGACCGGGGAAGCCACGCTTCACGGTCACGCGTGACGACGCGGGCAGGTTCCACGTGAAGGGACGCAACGTGGAGCGCTGGGTGATGGAGACCGACCTCGACGATGAGCGACAGGTCGAGCGGCTGCAGCAACGGCTCCGGAAGGAGGGTGTCGATCGACGTCTCGCCGCGATGGGTGCAGGTCCGGGGGACGAGATCGAGATCCGCGGGCGCGTCTTCGAGTACGTGCCCGACGAAGGAAGCGCCGGGGAGGCGTGAGCGTGGACCGGGCTGGACTTCTGGCGCAGGAGGCCGAGGGCTGGGTCGAGCTGCTCGAGGTGGTCGACGGGATCGATCCGGGTCGCCTCGAGGAGCCGGGGGTGACGCCGGACGGGTGGACCGTGAAGGACGTGCTCGTCCACGTCGGCGGATGGCTCGAGGAGTGCGCGGTGGTGCTCGAGGAGATGCAGGCCGGCACCCGGGAACGGAACCAGCCGGCGGAGACGCCGGGCCACGTGGAGCAGGTGAACGCCGGGCACGTCGAGCTCGCCCGGTCGATGGACCTGCCACGGGCGCGTGCCTTCCTCGTGGCCGCTCGTGATCGAGCGCGCTCGGCGATGTCCGGGCTCGATCCGTCGAGCGTCGAGGCGTGGAGCTGGTTCGAGGAGTCCGGACCGATGCACTACGCGAAGCACCGTCACGATCTGGCGGCCTGGCTCGCCGAGGTTCCGTCCGATCCGCGCGTGGGTCGGCTGCTGCAGGCCGATGCCGAGGACTGGGTGGGGTTCGCATCCGTGCTCGACGCGCTGGAACCGGCGACGCCGCTCGGTGACCCGCCCGGGTGGACGGTGCACGACGTGGCGTTCCACGTGGCGATGTGGATAGAGGCCTCGGCCGCCGATGTCGGGTCGAACCGCGGATGGGCGCACGACGACGACCCGGGTGAAGCCGACCTGGTCGACGCGATGAACGCCCGGTGGCTCGTCGAGGGCCGCGGGCTCGCGCCGGACGAGGTCCGTGCCCGCCTGGGCAGGGCGCGAGCCCGCCTCCGCGCCGCCCTGGCGGCGCTGCCGACGCCCAGCGACGATGCGCTGGCGTGGTTCGAGGCGAACTCGATGGAGCACTACGCCGAGCATCTGCCGCACCTGCGAGCGGTGCTCCCCGGCCGGGTCGGCGACCACGGGTAGTATCCGGCCGATGGGCACTCGGCTCGGGATCATGGGCGGCACGTTCGACCCGATCCACTACGGACACCTCGTCACCGCCGAGGAAGCGTTGCACCAGTTCGCCCTGGACGAGGTCCTGTTCCTGCCCACCGGCCAGCCGTGGATGAAGGAGCACGAGGACGTGTCGGCGGCCGAAGACCGGTACCTGATGACGGTGATCGCGACCGCGTCGAACCCGCGGTTCCGCGTGTCGAGGCTCGAGGTCGACCGGGAGGGGACGACGTACACGGTCGACACCCTGCGGGGCCTCCGTGCTGAGTTCGGCGACGGCGTGGATCTGTTCTTCATCTCGGGGGCCGACGCGATCCTCGAGATCTTCCAGTGGAAGGATCCCGAGGAGCTCTTCGAGCTGGCGGACTTCATCGCCGCCACGCGTCCCGGGTACGACATCGCGTTGTTCGAGGCGACGGCGCCGAACAGCCATCCTCGGATCAGCGTGATGAACATCCCGGCGCTCGCGATCAGTTCGACCGACGTCCGTCGGCGCGTCGCCGCGGGTCGACCGATCCGCTACCTGGTGCCCGAGGGCGTCAACAGCTACGTGCAGAAGGCGGGTCTGTACCGGTGACGGACGGTCGCCGCCGGCGCCTGACGCCGCTCGCGGCGCTCCTCGCGGCGATCCTGATCGTGGTGGCGGTCGCGTGGTGGTTCGCGCGGGAGCGCACGGCCGAGGGGCCCGGGGCCTCGCCGTCGGGAGGGGCCGGAGGGCGCGCGGACCTCGTCGTGCTCTCGGTGACCGGGAGCCCTCACGCGCTCCTGGCCGTCGTGGGATCGGGGCAGGGGCGTGACCCGGCGGCGCTCATCCTGCCACCGGGCACGACCGTGGTCGCGCCCGGTCAGGGTGAGACGACGACCGAGCAGGTGCAGGCGCTCCCGGGCGAGGGGATGCGGATCGCGTCCTCGAACGCCGTGGGCGCGTGGGCGGAGCACTACGGGGTCGTCGGTCTCGAGACGCTCGGCGAGGCGATCGACCGCGCCGGAGGCCTGACGGTGGAGCTCCCGGACCCGGTCACCCTCGACGGCGCGACGGTGGGTCCCGGTCCCACCACGCTGTCGGGTCCCCAGGTCGTCGCGTTCCTGGACGGCGCATCGACCGAGGAGGCGACCCTGCGATGGATCGTCGTGCTCGACGGGCTCTTGGACCGCACGGTGATCGAGCCAGACGATCTGGCGGAGTCCGACGATGCCGGGGCGTTCGCCGATGCGTTGGCCGATGCCCAGGGTGCGGATGCCTACCTGATCGCGCTGCAGATCGTCGGCGGGACGACCGCGATCCCTGCCCAGCCGGACCTGGACGAGCTGATGGGCGATCTGTTCGGGTCCCCCGTTCCCACGCCCGTCGTCGTCGAGAACGGCTCCGGGGAGGCGGGGGTCGGGGAGCTGGTGGGCGGTCGGATCATCCCCGAGGGGTTCCGGGTCGTCCTGTCCAGCAACGCCGAGTCGTTCCGCTACGAGGTGACGCAGATCACGGCGACGGGCCAGGCGCACGTGGACGATGCAGAGACGATCCGCGATGCGCTCGGAACCGGGGAGGTGCAGGTGACGCAGGTACCATCGGGGCTCGCAGACGTGGTGATCGTGACGGGGAAGGATCTCGAAGCATGACGGGTACGCAGGTCGGGGCGGTCGGGCTGCCGGCCAGTCGCGACGTGGCGCGGACCGCCGCGCGGGCGGCCGAGGACAAGCTGGCCGAGCGCGTCGTCGTCCTCGACGTCCACGAGCTGATCGTGATCACCGACTTCTTCGTGATCTGCTCGGCGACCAGCGACCGTCAGCTCAAGACCGTGATCGACGCCGTCGAAGACTCGGTGCGCAGCCAACTCGGGGTCCGGCCGGTCCGTCGTGAGGGGGAGCAGGGCGCCGGCTGGTGGCTGCTCGACTACGTCGACGTCGTGGTCCATGTGTTCGGGCAGGAGGAGCGCGAGTACTACGACCTCGAGCGCCTGTGGCGTGACGCCCCCCTGCTGACCTGGGGCGACGAGCCCGAGGCCGCGTCCGGCGGGTAGACTCGCCTTCCGAGCGGGCCCATAGCTCAGCTGGTAGAGCGCTTGGCTGGCAGCCAAGAGGTCCGGGGTTCGAGTCCCCGTGGGTCCACCACCAGCGGCCTGTCCCGGATCTCGCGTTCCCTCGGCCAGCGGGTCCAGTTCGCCCGGCGTCACTGCCGATAAGACAGGCATGTCGAAGACCCGCACGTTGCTCGTGTGTCTGTCCGTCATCGCCGTGTCGCTCACGTCCGTGCCTGCGGGGGTGGCCTCCGTGTCGGAGCGCGCCGTCCGCCCGTACCGACCCGACGCCTGGATCACGCTGTGCGGCCTGAGCACCGGGTGCACGATCGATCCCCCTCCGCACGCCTGGCGAGGCAACGACGTCTACAACCGAACCGGCTACCGGCAGTCGTGGAGCGTCCGCATGCAGGACGGGGAGGGTGTGCGGTTCTGGATCCGGCTGCAGAACGACGGCGCCTCCGCGGACACGCTGCGGGTGCTCGGGTGCAAGGGGACGGAACGGTTCGTCGTCAACGCGGTCCTGATCGGCAAGCACAAGCGGCCCAACTGGCAGGCCGAGAACATCACGAAGGCCTTCAAGCGCGGGACCGCGACGTTCCCGTTCGGACCGGCCCCCGACGGCGGGAAGGTGTTCTTGACCGTGAACATCATCGCGCCGACACCGGCGGAGGGCGTGACCTATCACTGCCCGATCACGATCGCCTCCGAGGGCAACCCCGACCGTTCGGACACCGTAGTCGGGACGATGACCACCTACTGAGGCAGGTCCGGCATCGACGTGACCCGCTAGCCTTCGGGCCCGTGGAACGGCCCTCCTTGGAAGCGATCGTCCTGTGTCTCGATGGCGAGGGGATCCTCCACGTGTCGCCGCACGGCGTCGAGACGGTTCGCGCCCCGTGGGATCCCGACCTCGATCCGATGGAGGCCATCGTCGACGTGGTCGCCGATCTCGGCCTGGTGCCCGTCATGGCGCATTCGACGTCGTGGCGGATCGTCGCACGCGAGATCCTGCTGACCTTCCTCGTGATCGTCGAACCGCCCGACCATCTGCCGCCGACCCACGAGATCGAGCGCGTGTCGCGTGCCGAGCTGGCGCGTGGCGGTCCGACCACGGCGCCCCCGGCCGTCCACCTCAGCCAGGTCGTCGAACACGGCCTCCGTCACCTCGCGTGGCTCGTCGCCGAGGACGACGTGATCCACGAGGCGCTCGCTGCATGGTCGGCGTCGCTGGGCGAGTACCGACCGGAGCCGTTCCGGGCGTTCAGTCGGGGGAGCTGAACCCGTCGCGAGGTCCCGTCGGCGACGGGCAGGACGTCCACGTCGGGCCGTAGTCCGTATTGCCTAGACTGCGGCGGACGGAACGAGAGGGAGATCGTGATGAAGATCCTGGTGGTGGGTGCCGGTGGCGTGGGTGCGTCGTTCGCCCCGATCGCGGCGCGGCGTGACTTCTACGAGCACATCGTGTTCGCCGACTACGACGAGGCCCGTGCGAAGAGCGTGGTCGAGCGCTACGACGGCGGAACGGGCCGCTTCAGCGCCGCCCAAGTGGACGCGTCCGACGCGTCGGCGGTGGCGGAGCTGTGCCGTTCGCTCGGGGTCACCCACGTGCTCAACGCGGTCGATCCGCGGTTCGTGATGCCGATCTTCGACGGGGCGTTCGAGGCCGGGGTCACGTACCTCGACATGGCGATGTCGCTGTCGAAGCCGCACCCGGAGAGGCCGCACGAGCTGTCGCACCTGAAGCTCGGCGACGAGCAGTTCGACAAGGCGGCGGCCTGGGAGGAGCGGGGCCAGCTCGCGCTCGTCGGCATCGGGGTCGAGCCGGGCACGTCGGATGTCTTCGCGCGCTACGCGGCCGATGAGCTGTTCTCCGAGATCGACGAGGCGGGGGTCCGCGACGGTGCGAACCTCGTCGTGCAGGGCTACGAGTTCGCTCCCGGGTTCTCGATCTGGACCACGATCGAGGAGTGCTTGAACCCGCCCGTGATCTGGGAGAAGGATCGCGGCTGGTTCACGACCCCGCCGTTCAGCGAGCCCGAAACCTTCGTGTTCCCCGAGGGGATCGGCCCGGTCGAGTGCGTGAACGTCGAGCACGAGGAGGTCCTGCTGATCCCGCGCTGGCTCGACGTGAAGCGGGCCACCTTCAAGTACGGGCTCGGGGACGAGTTCATCGAGGTCCTCAAGACCCTCCACAAGCTCGGCCTGGACAAGACCGATCCGGTGAGCGTCCGCGGTCAGCAGGTGAGCCCTCGTGACGTCGTGGCGGCTTGCCTGCCGGACCCTGCCACGCTCGGTCCGATCATGACCGGGAAGACCTGCGCCGGCACCTGGGTGACCGGCAAGGGCAAGGACGGGAACCCTCGTGAGGTCTACCTCTACCACGTGGTCGACAACGAGGAGACCTGGGGTCGGGATCAGGCGCAGGCCGTCGTGTGGCAGACGGCGATCAACCCCGTGATCGCCCTCGAGCTGCTCGCGAACGGCACGTGGGGCGGGCAAGGGGTCCTCGGCCCGGAGGCGTTCGCGCCGGTCCCGTTCCTGGACATGCTGAACGAGTACGGCTCGCCGTGGGGGATGGAGGAGCGCACCCGGACCGCCTGACGCTTCGCTCAGGTTGGCCCCCGGACCGGCCGAAGGTTCCCTCGGACGATACGAGGAACCGAGGTCGGGGATGGACGAACCGAAGACGTACGCGGACGGCGACCGATTCGATGGGTCCGCCGCGTCGTGGCTCCCGGGCACCCGCCTCGAGGGCCTGTCGAAGCGCGCTGCGTCCCTGCGCCCCCGACTGGACGGGGCGATGTTCGATGCCGAGGCGATGTACCGGGCCCTGATCCAGCACATCGACGCGGTCGTGTACCTCGATCCGATCGACGAGAACGCCGAGAGCCTCTACGTCAGCCCACAGGTCGAGGAGCTCCTGGGCATCACCCAGGAGGAGTGGCTGACCGACCCGTACTCGTGGAGCCGGCACGTCCACCCCGACGACCTCGACCGGGTGTGGGAGGAGTACGCCGAGGCGCTCGAAGCCGACGTCCCGCTCGACCGCGAGTACCGGATGATCGACGAGCACGGCGAGGTCCACTACGTCGTCGAGCAAGCGTTCCCGATCCGTGACCGCGACGGTACCCCGTACATGGTGCAGGGGATGATCTTCGACGTCACCGACCGCAAGAGCGCCGAGGAGCTCCAGTTCCTCGCGCACCACGACAAGCTGACCGGCCTGCCGAACCGACAGCTGTTCGAGGAGATGCTGGGTCTGTCGATCTCCCGGGCGAAGCGGACCGAGACCAGCGTCGCTGTCCTGTTCCTGGACCTCGACACCTTCAAGCAGGTCAACGACACGTTGGGCCACCACGTGGGCGACGAGCTGCTGGCGGGGATCGCGGAACGGCTCCGCCCGTGCGTGCGTGAATCCGACCTGCTCTGCCGGCGCAGCGGTGACGAGTTCCTGGCGTTGCTGGTCGACCTGGATCCGAACCGCGATCATGCGGTCGTGCAGGCCGAGCTGGTCGCCGAACGGATCGCCGAGGCTCTCGACCCGCCGTTCGTCCTGGCCGGACACGAGTATCAGGCCTCGGCCTCGGTCGGGATCAGCCTGTACCCGCACGACGCGCTCGACGTCTCCTCGATGCTGAAGCACGCCGACGACGCGATGTACCGGAGCAAGAAGCGTCAACGCGGCGGCCACGAGGTGTACGTGGGGGACGACCTGAGCGAGGAGGCCGATCGCTCCGTGACCTCGAAGATCCGTCGTGCCGTGCAGGAGCAGGACTGGGTGCTCCACTGGCAGCCGATCGTGAGCCTGTCCTCGGGGGAGATCGTCGCCGCCGAGGGGTTGATCCGCTGGCGTGACCTGTCGGGTGGACTCGTGGCCCCCGGCGACTTCCTCCCGCTCGCCGAGGAGATGGGCCTGATCGAGGCGATCGGCGACTGGGTGCTCGAGGAGATCTGCCGCCAGGATCGCGAGTGGCGTGCCCAGGGGCTCCTGGTCAAGGTCAGCGCGAACCTCTCGCCCCGTCAGCTCTGGTCGGCGCACCTGTCGGACAAGCTCCTCACGCGGATCCGCGAGTCCGGTGTCGACCCACGCGACGTGATCCTCGAGGTGGGGGAGTCGGTCGCGATGGCCGATCCCGAGCGCGCCCAGAAGGTCCTGTACGACCTGCGGGCCTGGGGTCTCTCGCTCGCGATCGACGACTTCGGCACGGCGCAGTCCTCGCTCGCTCGGCTCCAGAACCTCCCCGCCGACTACCTCAAGATCGACCGGTCGTTCGTCCAGGGGGTCGATCAGGACCCATGGCAGCAAGGGGTGGTCAGGGCCGCGATCGCGCTCGCCGATCACCTCCAGGTGACGTCGGTGGCCGTGGGGGTCGAGACCGAGGCTGAGGCCGACTTCCTCCGTGCCGCGGGATGTACTCTGGCGCAGGGCTTCCTGTTCGGTCGGCCGGCGCCGGCCGCCGACCTGTCCACGCGTCTGGCCCCGGCGCCGGCCGGCGCCTGAACCGACCGCACGGATCCACCGCCCCGTAGACTCGCCCGCGTGCGCCGGGTCCTCCTCGCGATCCTCGCGGTCGTCCTCGTCCTCGCGTCGGCTTTCGCGGCCCCCGCTCGGCAGACGTCGCAGGTGCGCGACATCGGTCCGCTGGTCGGATTCCGGCAGCACGAGTCCAGCTACGCGCTCACGGTCGGGGACGTGAACGACGACGGCTGGCAGGACGTGCTGATCGTCCACCACGGCTCGCGGCCGACCGAGCTGTTCGTGAACCAGCCCGGCCCCGACGCCACGAGCGGCTACGAGGTCGTGCTGCAGCTCGTCGACACCCTGCACGCCCGCACCGATCGCCACGGCTGCATCTTCGGCGACCCGAACGACGACGGGCTCACGGACATCCTGTGCCTGAAGGGCGCGAACCAAGGAACGAGCGACAAGTGGAACGAGCTGTGGATGCAAGGCCCCGAGGGGACCTGGATCGACGAGGCGCGCGCCTGGGGGGTGGAGGACATCTGGGGTCGTGGTCGGCATCCCGCGTGGATCGACCTGAACGGCGACGAGCGGCCGGACCTGTTCGTCGGGAACGACTACCCGCGGCGGGACGAGCACGACACGCCGAACCGGACCTACGTGAACGAGGGCGGGGAGCGCTTCGTCGAGGTCGACCTGGGCATCACGCGCGAGGACGGGGCCGACTGTGTCCAGGTCGTCGACATCGACGGCGACCGACTCGACGACCTCCTGCTGTGCGGCAAGGAGGAGCTGTTCGTCTACCTGCAGCGCGAGGGTGGGTTCGTGCGTGCGAACGATGCGTACGGGCTCGCGCCCGAGCCACGGGCCAACGGCGCCCACGTCGAGGACCTGTCCGGCGACGGCGTCCTCGACATCGTGATCGTCCACCCGAAGGAGGTGGTGATCAGGCTCGGCGGCCGGGACGGACGCTTCGGTGAGCCGGTGTGGCGCCGGGAGATCACGCTCGGGCACGGCCTCGCGGTCGGCGACGTCGACGGTCGGAACGGACCTGACGTCTATGCCGTGATGGGATGCGTCGACCGTCGGAACGTCCCCGACCTGTTCCTCCTGAACGGCGGTGACGGCCGGACGTGGACCGAGACGCCGCTCCCGCCGTTGCCGGACGGCGAGTTCGCCGGATGCGGTGACGTGGCCGAGATGACGGACTTCGACCGGGACGGGCTCCAGGACGTGGTCGTCCTGAACGGCGGTGGCAACGCGCAGCCGCTGGACCTCGACGGACCCGACCAGCTCCTCACGATGGGGGACTGGCAGCTCTCCGGGTGAGACCCGTCAGAACGACCCCTGCGGCTCGGGGTCGTCCCAGGGCCAGGGTTCGAGGATCAACGGCTCCCGCGGCTCCTGCTCGAAGTCGAAGGCCTCGGTGATGTCGCCGTAGATCGGGTCCTCCTCGCGGACCACCGGGCGGGAGTCGGGCCGGCTCAAGGTCTCCGGGTCGAGCCGCTCACCGCCCAGGAAGCGGTCCTCGATCAGCTTCAGGTAGCTGTCGAACGAGTACGTGTTGTGGTCGATGTACCCCGCCTTGGCGTAGGGGCTGATCACGAGCGCCGGGACCCGCAAGCCGAGGCCCATCTTGTCGATCCGCGGCGGCTCCACGTGATCGTAGAAGCCGCCCCAGTCGTCCCAGGTCAGGAAGATCGCGGTGCGCTCCCACGCGGGCCCCTCCATGATCGCGTTGATCAGTCGCGTCACGTAGGCCTGCCCGGTCTTCACGGTGCTCGTGCCGGAGGGGTGCTCGCTCGTGTTGCCGACGGGGGCTACCCAACCCACCTGCGGGAGGTCACCCGACGCGGCGGCTTCGAGCAGCTCCTCGTGCGGACGGACGTTGTCCTTCACGCCGTCGCGTCGCTCGCCGTTCCAGAAGCTCGTGAATCCGGGGAGCACGTTGCGGTTGTAGCTGGTCTCGAAGCCCTTGCGGCCGGTCGGTTCACACGAGCCGGGGTCCTCCCAGCAGGTGTCGTTGCCGATGTAGTAGCGCCACTCGACGCCTTGCTCGTCCATGATCCACGTGAGGTCCGTCCACGCGTAGATCGGCTCCTCGCCGTAGTCCCAGCGACGCTCCTGTTCGCTCAGGTCCACGTCGGTGCGACAGCTCATCGGGTCGGTCGTGTCCGGGCAGTAGGCGGACCACCCGCTGACCAGGAACAGGTGCGACGGGAGCGTCCACGAGTCGACCGGCGCGAACATCCCGTCCTGCAGGACGTACTCGTCCGCGTAGGCCCAGTAGTTCGGGATCGTCTCGGCCGTGTGCGTGCTCATCACGTCCGGCTGCCCGTCCGGCCCGAGGTAGTCGACGCACTTCGCCTGATCCGGCTTCATCCAGCAGAACTCGGGCCGCGGGTCCAACGAGTTCACGAACCCGTCCATCCTGCCGCCGTTGATGTTCTCGATCGAGGCAGGGCGGTTGTGCGGCCCCCCGTTCTGGTCGAACGACGACGTGACGTAGGGCGGGACGCAGTCCTTGCCCTGCCACTGGTCCGGGACGCACACGTCGAACGAGCCGTCGGGCTTCGTGGGGATCCCGTCCGCGCCGGGATAGGTCCCGAAGTAGTGATCGAACGACCGGTTCTCCTGGACGATGAAGATCAGGTGATCGATCTTCTCGATCCCCTCGGGCTCGGGACTCGCCGGCGGCTCCGAGGTCGTCGCCGTCGTGGGAGCGGTGGGCTCCGCCGTTTCCGTCGGGTCGTCACCGGTGCACGCGGCGGTGACGAGAGCGAGCGCGGCGGCGAGGGCGAGCACGTGGGCGGCTGGGTGTCGGGTCTGCACGGTCGTCGGTCTCCTGAGCGTCGTGTGTCGTCTACAGCGGGGCGTCGACGGGCACGGTACCTGGCTGCCAACCTTCGTACGTGTCCCCGGGCCAGCGGAACGGCTCGCCGAACGCAGGGGCCCGCTTCTTGCCCAGCACGGGCTTCCGCGGCTCCTGCGTGAAGTCGAAGACGTGCTCGAAGGCGTGGGTGTTCGCGATCCGGGGCGTCAGGTAGGGGAGCCCCCAGTTGTCGGCGATGAACTTCAGCGGCGTGGAGAACTCGCCGAGCTCGGTGTCGATCGTGCCGCGTCGCACGTACGGCGAGATCGTGAGCAACGGGACGCGCACCCCGAGTCCCACCTGGTCCAGCTGCGGCGGCACGACCGGGTCGTAGAAGCCGCCCCACTCGTCCCAGGTGATGAAGATCGCCGTGTGCTCCCACATGTCGCTCGTCATCACCGCGTTCACGATCTCGGTCACCCAGTTGTGGGCGTGCCCGGTCGAGAACGGGGGGTGGTCCGACAGCTCGAACCGCGGGACGGCCCACGTCACCGGCGGGAGCCGGTTCGCCTCGATGTCGTCGACGATCGAGTCGATCGCTCGCGTGTGCTCGTGCCATAGGTCCGTGTGGAACACGTCCTCGATCGCGTTGTAGGCGTTCCAGAAGTACCCGGTCTGTCCGGGCACGGGCGAGTAGGAGGCCCAGTCGACGCCGATCTCGGTGAGCTGCTCGCCCACCGTCTTGAACCGGAAGCACGAGTCGTGCTTCGTCAGGTTCCCGTCCTCGTCCTTCGTCAACACGAACACGTCGTCGCCGACCGCGTCGCAGCCCCAGGACTTGAACTTCGAGCCGTCCTCGAGCCACCTGACCTTGATGTTCTCCGGGTTGTCGATCACGCCGCCGGACGTGCCGGCGATGAAGAAGAAGTGGTTCGGGTAGCTCGGGCCGTTCACCGACCCGAAGAAGTTGTCCGACAGGGCGTACTCGCGGGCCCACAGCCAGTAGTTCGGGATCTGCTCCTCGTCGAAGATCGAGTAGGCGTAGGTCGAGCCGTAGGCACCCAGACCGAACCCGTCCATCTTGCCGCCGTTGACGCAGCTCAAGCCCGCCGAGCGATCGTGGGGGATGTCGCCCGGGAGCCAGTCGGGGCACCGGATCAGCGGCTTCTCCTTGCCCCAGTCGACGCCGACGGTCGTCCCCGTGATTCCGGGGAACTTCCCGAAGAGGTTGTTGAAGCTCCGGTTCTCGAGCATCAGGTAGATCACGCGCTTGATCGGCGTGGCGGTGTCGAGGGTCGGGGTGGGGTCGACCACGGTCGGGATGACACGCCCACCCGTGCAGGAGAACAACGTCGCACCGGCCACGGCCAAGGCCGAGCGCTTCAGGAACTCGCGGCGCGGCAGCGGCAGGGGGTGGTCGTGCCGGCGCTCGCCGTCGCCGGGAGGATGCGGGTCCGCGAACGGGTGGTTACGTGCGGGCATGCGGTCCAGTTCTAGCAGCCTCGGATGAGCGTGCTCTCATCCGAGGGCCCGTCGTCACAGGTTCGCAACACGTGGCCGGTAGGCTGCGGCGACCGTGAGGGATCCGCGTCGCTCGTTGCCGTTCCTGTTCGTCCTCGCCCTCGTCGCCGTGGCGTGCGAGGGCTCCTCCGGGCCGACGGAGACCTTCCCGAACGAGGCCGCACCCGCGTCGTCGGCGCCGGTGCGGACGCAGGCGCCCGCCACCCAGGCGCCGTCGCCGACCCCGCCCGCGGTCCCGTCAGGGGTGCGGCCAACCTCCGGCCCCCTCGAGGACGGCTGCGTCGAGGGGTGGACCCGTCCCGAGGAGGGCACTCGGGGGTTCACGGATCCGATCGGGCTGATCCGCAAGGTCGCGCCGTTCGACGGGCCGTATGCGGTCGTCGACATGCGGCTGTTCGTCGGTCCCGAGTCGCCGCCCTCGGAGAAGGGCTACCTGCAGGACATCCGTCGGTGGTACGTGAAGCTGTACGCCGTGGACGACTGGGCCTATCAGGGGCGGTTCCTGATCGAGCAGCGCCGGTTCGGCCGGGGCGTCGTGGCCGTCGCCCCCTACGACACGAGGGGCTTCGTGTCGCCCGACTGGGTGGGGTTCCAAGTCGACGGCTCCGACCCACAGCCGAAGCCCTACGAGGGGCTCCCCGGGAGGTGGCGGGGGATCCCCTACGACTTCGTCGCCGGCGGCGCCGGTCTGACGTTCGCGGGACTCCCGGCCGACGTCGTCGGCTGCCTCGACGGCACCTAGACGAGGACCACGTCGACGCCGGAGAGCCCCTGGAAGTCGGCGTCCTGCGTGTAGAGCGGGAGGCCGTGCACCGAGGCGGTCGCGGCGATCAGCAGGTCGACGACCGGGGCTCGTCGCCCCTCGTCCTTCACGGCGACCACGAGCTCCGCGAACCGGCGCGCAACGCTGGGGTCGACGGGGAGCGGGTCGAACGCGTGCTCCACGCTCGCGAGCGTCCGCAGGCGGCGGGCTCGGGTCGACGCGTCGCGCGCGGCGAGCACCCCGGCGTGGAGCTCGGCGAGGGTCATCACGGAGATCGCGGCATGCTCGGGACGATCCATGAGCGGGCGCCCCTGCTCGGTGGCGATCAGGACCGAGGTGTCGATCAGGCCGTCCACGGGTCCTCGAGGTCCTCGGCCATGTCGGGCATCAGCTCTCGCACGTCCCGGAGGAACGTCTCGTCGAGCGGCGCCTCCAGGCGGATCTGCTCGACCACGGTCCACGGCACGAACGTCCGCACGGGAGCCTGCACCGGCACGACGTCGGCGACCGGTCGTCCCCGCACGGTGACCCTGATCGTCGCTCCATCCTCGTCCACCTGCCGCAGTACCTCGCTCACGTCGTTCCGCAGCTCGCGGAGTGGGATCGTACGTGTGGGCTCGGACATGCGACGAACGTAGCACGTCGTCGCACCCTGGGGAAGTGGCGACGGTTCGGTACGATGCTCGCCTCATGGGACGCCGCTACGAGCCCTCGGAGATCGAGCCGAAGTGGGTCGCGGCCTGGGAGGAAGAGGATCTCTACCGTGCCTCCGACGACCCAGCCGACGACCGTCCGCGCTTCTACGCGCTCGATATGTTCCCGTACCCCTCGGGCGATCTGCACATGGGCCACGCCGAGGCGTTCAGCGGTGGCGACGTGGTCGCGCGCTACCAGGCGATGCGTGGCCACGACGTGCTGCACCCGATCGGGTGGGACGCCTTCGGGTTGCCCGCCGAGAACGCGGCGATCAAGCGGGGGGTGGAGCCCTCGGGCTGGACCTCCGCGAACATCGACCAGCAGGCGGCGTCGTTCAAGCGGATGGGCATGTCGTTCGACTGGAGCGCGGCGGCTGCACACCTGCGACCCCGAGTACTACCGGTGGACCCAGTGGCTGTTCACCCGGTTCTTCGAGCGCGGGCTCGCGTACCGGAAGGAATCACCGGTCAACTGGTGCCCGACCGACGCGACGGTCCTGGCGAACGAGCAGGTGATCGCGGGGAAGTGTGAGCGCTGCGGGACGACGGTCGAGCGCCGCGAGCTGACCCAGTGGTTCTTCAAGATCACCGACTACGCGCAGCGCCTGCTCGACGACGAGGACCAGCTGGTCGACTGGCCCGAGCGGGTGCTGACGATGCAGCGGAACTGGATCGGCCGCTCCGAGGGCGCCGAGGTCACCTTCACGATCGCCGAGACCGGTGAGGAGATCACGGTCTTCACGACCCGGCCCGACACGCTGTGGGGGGCCACGTTCTTCGTGTTCGCGGTCGAGCACCCCTCGGTGCGATCGCTCGCCGAGGTCGGCGGGACCTGGGATCAGGTCGAACCGCTCGTGCGCGCCGCCGAGCAGACCTCGCTCGTCGATCGAGAGGCGGCCGACACGAAGGAGGGCGTGTTCCTGGGGGTCCACGCGGTGAACCCGGTGAACGGCGAGCAGATCCCGTGCTACGCGGCCCCGTACGTGCTGATGGGCTACGGGACCGGCGCGATCATGGCCGTGCCCGCCCACGACCAGCGCGACTTCGACTTCGCACGCCAGCACGGGGTTCCGGTCCGCGTGGTCGTGCAGCCGCCCGACGAGGAGCGACTGGACGGCGACACGATGACCGAGGCGCACCCGGGTGAGGGCGTGCTCGTGAACTCGGGTCCGTTCGACGGGCGTCCCACGCCCGACTCGATCCGCGAAGTGACCGACTGGCTCGAAACTGAGGGCCGGGGCCGCCACGCGATCAACTTCCGGCTGCGCGACTGGCTGATCAGCCGCCAGCGCTACTGGGGGGCGCCGATCCCGATCGTGCACTGCCCGGTCTGCGGTGAGGTCGCGGTGCCCGACGACCAGCTGCCCGTCGAGCTGCCCGGCGACGTCGACTTCACGCCCGGCGGCGAGTCACCGCTCGCGCGTCACCCGTCGTGGAAGCACGTCGCCTGTCCCTCGTGCGGCGGCGAGGCGGTTCGGGACACGGACACGATGGACACGTTCGTCGACTCCAGTTGGTACTACTTCCGCTACTGCTCGCCCGGCTACGAGGACGGCCCGTTCCGCCCCGAGGACGTCGCGCGGTGGATGCCGGTCGGGCAGTACACGGGCGGGGTCGAGCACGCGATCCTGCACCTGCTCTACTCGCGGTTCTTCACGAAGGTCCTGCACGACATGGGGATGGTCGGGTTCACCGAGCCGTTCCCGCGCCTGATGAACCAGGGCCAGGTGATCTACGACGGCGCGTCGATGTCGAAGTCGAAGGGCAACATCGTCGAGCCGATGCCGCTCGTCGAGCGGTGGGGCGCCGACACGATGCGCCTGATGATGCTGTTCGCGGGTCCGTTCGAGGACGACATCGACTGGAAGCTGATCGCTCCCGACCCCGACCGCAAGCCCGGCGTGACGGCGTGGCTCGGCCGCGTGTTCGCGGCCGTGGGTGACGCGTCGGGGTCCGATGCCGGTGAACCCGACGCGCTGGTCCGTCTGACGCACAGGGCGATCAAGGGCGTGACGGAGGACCTCGACCGGTTCCGGTTCAACACGGCGATCTCGAAGCTGATGGTCCTGACGAACGAGATGCGCTCGGCGCTGGATGCCGGCGCCGGCGCGCGCGACGCGGCACGTGCCCTGGTGCAGATGCTGGCGCCGTTCGCGCCGTTCGCGGCCGAGGAGCTGTGGCGCGTCGAACTCGGCGAGCCGACGTCGGTGCACCTCAGCGATTGGCCGAGCTACGACCCCGCCCTCGTCGTCGAGGACACGGTGACGCTCGTCGTCCAGGTCGACGGCAAGGTGCGCGACACGATCGAGGTGGCCGCCGACGTGTCGGAGGACGACGCCCTGGCGGCGGCGCGGGCGAGCGCCGGGGCCCAGCGGGCGCTCGAAGGGCGCGAGGTGGTCAAGGAGATCGTCCGGGCGCCGAAGCTCGTGAACTTCGTCGTGAGGGGCTAGCCCCGGACGTCGACCTCGGTCCGTTCGACGGCGTTGTTCGCGTACCCGCCCACGTTCCACTCCGGCTCGTCCGGCTGCGTCTGACCGTCGGCGTCGGTGGCACGGCAGACCACGACGTGGCTGCCGGGGATCGCGAGCCACCCGAACGACCAGGAACGCCAGGCGGACGGCCGGGGCTCCGGGCCGAGCTCGGCATCGCTCCACGATGCGCCGTCGTCCGTGCTGACCTCGACCCGCACGATCGGCGCGGTGCCCGACCACGCGCGCCCGGTGAGCCGCACGGGGCCCGCGTCGATGTGCCGGTCCCGGGGCTGGAACGAGGGCCGGCCGGGCGGCACCATCATGGAACGCACCCGGATCCGGTCGAGCGGTGTCCCGGGGTCGTCGGCGTCGGCGCGCATCCGGTACGAGACCGTGTTCTGGTAGCCGGTGAACGGCTCGTCGAGCACGCGGATGCGGCCGAGCCACTTGACGGACGCCATCCCGTACCAGCCGGGGACGAGGAGCCGCACGGGTGCGCCGTGCTGGGGGAGCAGCGGACGGCCGTTCATCTCGTAGGCGAGCAGCAGGTCGCCGTGCATCGCGTCGGCCACGGACAGCCCTCGTTCGTAGTCCTGCTCGAGCCCGCCCTCGAACCCACGGTCGAGCCCGGTGAACGCGACGTCGACGGCACCCTCGCGCATCCCGGCTCGTTCGAGCAGCGGCACGAGCGGGGTGCCGGTCCACTCGGCGTTCCCGACGGCGCCGCGGAGCCACGGCTGACTGATCGCTCGCGGCTCCAGGAGCGCCCGCCCGTTCCCAGCGCACTCCATCGTGACCTCGGCGGTGACCGTCGGCAGCGCGCGGAGCTCGTCCAACGTGAGGGCCAGGGGCCGATCGACGTGGCCGTCGATCGTGAGCCGGAACGCGACCGGGTCGACGTCGGGGATGTCGTAGTGGATCAGCAGGTAGTGGAGGCCCGCGGGCGTGACGTCGTACCGGAGCGCCTCCTGGGGCATCGCGTGATTGCGCGCCGCCAGCTCGAGTTCCTCGAGGCCGAACCCCATGTCGTGCGTCTGCATGGGCCCCCCCTTCGCCCGTGCGCCCGCGGGCCGAACATCCTGCCTACACCCGGCCGACCCGCACGGTCAAGGGTGCCCTCCGAGGCTACGATCGTCCGCATGAGGGCCTCCGGATGAGCGACTGGTTCGAGCCGTACAAGATCAAGGCCGTCGAACGGATCCCCGTCACCACGCGTGAGGAGCGCCTGACCGCGCTCGACGCCGCGGGATGGAACACCTTCCTCCTGCGGTCCGAGGACGTCACGTTCGACCTGCTCACCGACTCGGGCACGAACGCGATGAGCGACCGTCAGTGGGCGGCGCTGATGCTCGGCGACGAGGCGTACGCGGGCAGCCGCAACTTCTACCGCCTCGAGGAGACGGTCCGGCGCGTGTACGGCTACCGGCACATGGTCCCCACGCACCAGGGTCGGGGTGCGGAGCACATCGTGAGCGAGCTGCTGATCCGCCCCGGTGACGTCGTGCCGGGCAACATGTACTTCACGACGACGCGACTGCATCAGGAGCTCGCGGGCGGAACGTTCGTCGACGTGATCGTCGACGAGGCCCACGATCCGACCGACCGCTCACCGTTCAAGGGCAACGTCGACCTCGAGAAGCTCGAGAAGGTCCTCGCGACCGAGCACGTCCCGTACGTGTCCGTCGCGGCCACCGTGAACATGGCCGGGGGCCAGCCGATCTCGCTCGAGAACCTCCGGCAGGTGCGCGACCTGGCCGACCGCTACGGCACGAAGGTGATCCTCGACGCGACGCGGGCAGTCGAGAACGCCTACTTCATCAAGGAGCGCGAACCCGGCCAGTCGGAGCGCTCGATCGAGGACATCCTGCTCGAGACCTGCTCGTACTCCGACGGCTGCACGATGTCGGGCAAGAAGGACTCGCTCGTGAACATCGGCGGGTGGCTGTGCCTGAACGACGACGACCTCGCCGCGCAGGCGAAGAACCTCTGCGTGGTCTACGAGGGGCTCCACACGTACGGCGGGCTCGCGGGGCGCGACATGGAGGCGATGGCCGTCGGGATCGAGGAGTCGGTCGACCTCGACCACATCCGGGCGCGGGTCCTGCAGGTCCGCGAGCTGGGCGAGCGGCTGCTCGAGCTCGGCGTGCCGATCGTCGAGCCTATCGGGGGGCACGCGGTGTTCGTGGACGCGCGACGTGTCTATCCGCACCTCGAGCAGGATGCCTTCCCCGCCCAGCGCCTGGCCGCCGAGATCTTCCTGGATTCGGGGACCCGCACGATGGAACGCGGGATCGTCTCGGCGGGGCGCGACCCGTCGACCGGCGAGCACCGTCGGCCGGCGCTCGAGCTGGTCCGGATCACGATCCCGCGACGGGTGTACACGTCGCGGCAGCTCGCGGTGGTCGCGCGCTCGGTCGCCGACGTGATGGCCCGAGGGCCGGAGACGACCGGCCTCGAGTTGGTGTTCGAGCCCGAGTACCTCCGGTTCTTCCAGGCACGGTTCCGCCCCCTCGTGTGACGGCCGTCACGGAACCGGCGACGCGGCGCCTCTAGCGTCGCGCCCATGGGTGGACTGAGGGCGCGGCTCGACACGCTGTCGCGTGGCGAGCTGGCGGGGCTCGTCGTCGTGATCGTCGTCACGCTGGCCGGCTCAGGCCTGTGGTACGTGCGGTCGCTGCCGCGACCGGTGGACATCGCCGCGACCACGTCGTCGCCGGCGGCGGCAGGACCCGCGGCGCCCGCGGCGTCGGGATCGGCCGCGTCCGTCCGCGTCGGGGAGCGTCGCCCCTGCGGCGGTCGTGATCGTCGACGTCGCGGGATGGGTCCGCAAGCCCGGCGTGTACGAGTTCCCGGCCGGCGCTCGCGTGATCGACGCGGTGGAGGAGGCGGGAGGCGCTCGCGGGAGGGTGCCGAGCTCACGCTCCTGAACCTCGCGGCGCCGCTCACGGACGGCCAACAGATCCTGGTGCCGAAGGAGGGGAGGCGCCGGTCGTGCCCGTCTCCGGCGGGACGACGGGAGCGGGGACGACCGGTGGTCTGATCAACATCAACACCGCCGACGCGACGGCGTTCGAGGCGCTGAACGGGATCGGCGAGGTCCTCGCGGCCGCGATCGTCACGTACCGCGACGAGCACGGACCGTTCACGTCGGTCGACCAGCTCGAGGACGTTCCCGGGATCGGTCCGTCGACCCTCGAGGAGATCCGCTCCCAGGTCACGGTGTGACGTGGGCTCGTGGGGGATGCCGGCGGCCGCGGCCGCCTTCTGGGGCGGGCTCCTGCTGTGGGAGGGGCGGCCCGGTCCGATCGTGACGTGGCCGGCGTGGACCTGGCTCGTCCTCGGGGTCGCGGCGTTGGTCGCCGCCTGGATCGCCGCCCCGTCCCTGCGGCGAGACGACCCGCTCGCCCGGGCCGGGCTCGCCGCCGCACCGTCGCGCCAGGTGGACGCGGTCGCCGCAGGATCCATCGATCCGCGTCGGGGTCCACTCGCCGCGATCGCACTTCTTCTGAGCGGCCTCGTCCTGTGCGGCACCGGGTGGGGCGGGGTGGCCGAGTTCCGACGGCAGGCATCGCTGCTCGCCTCCGCGGCGCCGCGTCCCGTCACCGTCACCGGGACGGTCCGCGAGGACCCCCGGCCCGGTGCCTACGGCTGGCGCGTGATCGTCGATGTCCGCACGGTGGCGTGGACCGGCGGCGGCGCGTCGCTGCGCGAGACGCTCTGGGCGAGTGGTGACGACGAACCGCCCACGGTCGTCCGCGGGGACCACGTCGAGATCGCGGGACGGCTGGAGGTGCCCCAGGACCCCGGCTTCGCCGACGCGCTGGAGCGCCGCGGCATCGCCGCGGCGCTCCGGACCGACACCATCACGCGGCTCGGCGACTCGCCGAGCCGCTTCGTCCGAACCACGCAGGTGGTCCGCCGCGTGATCGGCGGCTCGATCGAGCGGGTCTTCCCCCCGAGGGAGGCGGGCCTCCTGCTCGGCCTCGCCCTCGGGGACGGCTCGAAGCTCGACACCGCGACCGAGCGCGACTTCCAGGCGACCGGCCTCACCCACCTGCTCGTCGTCTCGGGCGGGAACGTCGCGATGGTCCTCGCGCCGATCCTCGCCGTCGCTGCGGCGCTCGGGTTCGCCCGCGTCGGCACCGCCGCGATCGGCATCGTGACCGTCGTGTTCTTCGTGATCCTCACCGGCGCCGAGGCCTCGGTGATGCGGGCAGGCGCGATGGCCGTCGCCGCTCTACTGGGCACCCTCCTCGGCCGCCCGAAGACGACCGGCGTCGTGCTCTCGACCGCCGTGCTCGTCCTGCTCGTGCTGGACCCGTGGCTCGTCCGCTCGATCGGGTTCCAGCTGTCCGTGACGGCCACCGCGGGGCTCGTCGCGCTCGCCGCCCCGCTCGGGGAGCTGTTCGGCCGCGTCGTCCCGAAGCCGGTGGCAGCCGCCGCGGGAACCACCCTCGCCGCTCAGCTCGCGGTGACGCCCGTCCTGCTCTTCCATTTCCACGAGATCCCGCTCGTGACCCTGTTGGCGAACGTGCTGGCTGCGCCCGCGGTCTCACCGGCATTGATGCTCGGTCTGATCGCCGCGTTCCTGGGGGTCGTGTCCGAGCCGCTCGGCTCGCTCGCGGGGCTCGTCGCTCAGGCGCCGATGCGGTACCTGGAGTTCCTCGCGAACGTCCTGGGGCGCGCACCCGTGGCGCACATCACGAGCCGAGGCGGCGTCGCCGTCTTGGTGGTCGGCGGACTCGCCGTGACGGCGATCGCCGTGGCGCTCCGCACCGGGTGGCGACCGCCGCGGCCATTCGTCCTCGCCGCGATCGCGTTCACCCCCCTGGTCGTCTGGACGACCGCGGTCGCGAAGGGACCACCCGATGGCCTGACGGTCCGGTTCTTCGACGTCGGGCAGGGTGATGCGGCGCTCGTCACGAGCCCCGGCGGCGCCTCGATCCTGGTCGACGGCGGTCCCGACGAGGACGACGTCGCCACCGAGCTGGCCGCGCTCGGGATCAAACGACTCGACGTGGTCGTCGCGAGCCATCCCCACGCGGACCACATGATCGGTCTGCCCACGGTGCTGGCGCGGGTGCCGGTCGGGCTCGTCATGCAGCCCGGCTGCCCGACCGACTCCGCCCTCCAGGTGGACCTCGACCGGGCGATCGCCGACGAAGGCGTCCACGAACTCAACCCACGTGCCGGCGACGAGCTCACGGTCGGTGACCTCCGCGTCGAGGTCCTGTCGCCCGACCGGTGCTGGACCGGGACCGAGTCCGACTCGAACAACGACGCGTTCGTGCTGCGGATCTCGCTGGGCGACGCGAACGTCCTGATCGCGAGCGAGTCCGAGGAGCCCGCCCAGGAGGCGCTCCTCGAGGCCGGCATCGACCTCCACGGCACGGTCCTGAAGGTGCCGCACCACGGCGCCGCGACGAGCGTCCCGGAGTTCTTCCAGGCGGTCGATGCCGAGGTCGCGGTCGTCTCGGTGGGGGAGAACGACTACGGCCACCCGGTGCCGCAGACCCTCGACTGGATCCACGAGACCGGTGCCGAGATCTGGCGGACCGACGAGCACGGCACGATCACCGTCACCTTCGAGGGTCCGAACCCGCTGGTAACGTCCGCCCGATGACGAAGGCGCCCTCGGCCGTTGTCCTGTTCTGGGGTGAGGACGCGTTCCTGCTCCGCGAGGCAGCCCTCGCGCGCCTGGGCGAACTCCGCCCGACCGAGGTCGACGCCGCCGAGTGGCAGGGCGGCGAGCTCCAGGACCTCGCGACGCCCTCGCTGTTCGGCGAGCGCCGAGCGCTCCTGGTGACCGACTGCCGGAGCCTGCCGAAGGACGCGATCAGCGAGCTTGGGTCCTACCTGGCCGCGCCCGACCCCGACTCGCCTCTGATCCTGTGCTGCACCGTGGCCGAGCGCGGGAAGCCCCCCGCCGCCTTGCAGAAGCTCGTCGAGCCGGTCGGTGAGGTCCGTCAGATCCAGGTCAAGCGCCAGGAGCTCGAGCCGTGGGTCCTGCAGCGCGCGAAAGCCGCTGGGGTCGACCTCACCCCCCCGGCCGCCCGCGCCCTGGTCGAGACGATCGGCGAGGACGCAGGTCAGCTCGCCGCCTCGGTCCAGCAGCTCGGCTCCGCCTTCCACGGCGAGCGGGTCGGTCCGATGGAGATCCACCGCCAGTTCCGAGGTCTCGGCGAGCAGAAGACCTGGGACCTGTGCGACAAGGCGTTCGGCAAGGACCTGCCGGGCGCGATCCGCGCCCTCCGCTCGATCGAGGAGGGTGGCGACGACGCCCTGATGGTCCTCGGCGGCATCAGCGCCCGCCTGCGGGACCTGATCAAGATCCGGGTCCTGCCCGACCGGATCCCGCCCGCCGAGCTCGCGAAGCGCGCCGGCCTCCGGTTCGACTGGCAGGCCCGCCGGTACCAGCAGCAGGCGAGGAACTTCAGCCTCGAGGAGCTGGTCGAGCTCCACGAACGCGTCACCGAGACCGACCGCGCCTTGAAGACCGGGGGCACTCCCGACGTGGTGATGCCGACGTTGATCACCGCGATCGCCGCGACGTAGCGTTCGCGCACCCTGGAGACCGCCGGCGTGGAGGTCTCGTTCCGGGCGCTGCGGTAACACGGAGGGCGACGTACGGTTCGCCCACGTAAACGATCGGGTGGGCCGGCGCGTAGGAAGGCCGTGGAACTTCACGTGGACCGCGATGAGGCGACGCCGGCGCTGGCCCTTGACTTCGATCCGTTCTTCCACGCCCATTTCCCGAAGGTGGCGAGGGCGGCCGCGTTCGTGGCCCGTGACGAGGGGATCGGTCAGGAGCTGGCCCAGGAGGCGTTCGTCAGGGCGCTCCAGCGCTGGGGCGAGCTGGAGTCGGACGAGCACGCCCGGAACTTCGTCTACAAGGTGGCGATCAACCTCGCGAGGTCGCACATGCGCAAGTACGCCCGTGTACGCCCGTATGGGCTCGCGGGGTTCGGGGACCGACCTGTCGAGGCGGTGAACACGACGGAGGACCGGATCGAGCTGTTCGAGGCCCTCGGGGGCCTGACCCCGCGCCAGCGCGCGTGCGTCGTGCTCGTCGACTACGTGGACATGGCGCCGGACGCGGTCGCACGCATCCTCGGGACGTCGGCGACGACGGTTCGTGTCCACGTGATGCGCGGACGGAGCGTGCTCAGGGACCGCCTCGGGTATGAACGGATGGAGGAGCCACGATGAACGGCGACCCGCAGCTGAGGGAACGCTTCGAGCGCTCCGCGGACTCGATGAGGTTCGACACCGCGCGCACCCTCGACCGGGTGCATCGGGTCGCCGAGGGACGCGACCGGAGTCGACGGCTCCAGGCGCTCGCCGTCGCCGCTGCGATCATCGCGGCAGCGCTGGTGATCACCTGGCGGCTCGCGCCTTCCGGCGGAGGGTTCGCTCCGATGGGGGCGGTCCCGGCCGGTCGGATCGCGTACCTCGACGCCGACGGGCTCTCTCAGCTCGACGTGGCGACCGGCGCGACCTCGCCCCTGTTCGAGGGCACCGTGACCTCGGCGGCCTGGACACGCGACGGCTCCCGCCTGGCCGTGGCGCTGGAGGGACCCGGACCGGTCTCGCGGGTCGTCGTGGCCGATCCCGACGGGACCGATCCGATCACGATCCACGAGGCACCCGACGCTGACCTCCCGGGGCCGGACATCATCGGGGTCGCGTGGTCGCCCGACGGGACGCGTCTCGCCTTGGCGGCGCGCGCGGTGGCCCACGGGCGGACGATCGTGATCGTCGACGCCGACGGTGAGGGGACGCCCACGGTGCTCGACGGGCATTGGGAGGGCGTGTCGTGGTCGCCCGACGGCGCGCGGCTGGTCGCGTACGGCTTCCCGCAGCCCGAGGGCGGATCGTTCGACCTGTACACGATGACTCCCGAGGGGTCCGACCTCGTCCAGCTCACCGACGACGACGTGATCGAACGGCAGCCGTCGTGGTCGCCGGACGGAACGAAGATCGTCTTCTCGAAGGGGGACCCCTACGCCCAGGACGTCCTCGTGATGGCCGCCGATGGCTCGAACGTCCACCGGCTCACCGACCACGACGGGCTCGATCTGTTCCCCGTGTGGTCGCCCGACGGCACGTGGGTCGCGTTCGCGAGCGACCGCGACCTGGGCCCCACCGAGCAGGACGCGAACCGCTCCGGCGACGTGCGGTTCCGGACCTCGGTCTACGTGATGCGGGCCGACGGCTCGAACGTGCGGCGGGTCTCGGGGACAGGGACGTTCCTCCCCGTCTCGTGGTCGGATCTCGACACGATGAACCCCGCCGGGTGAACCGACGGGGTCAAGGAAGAACGAGGCTCAGGAGGCGTTCGCGGCCGAGTTGACGGCCTTCGCCATCCGGCTCTTCTTGCGCGCGACCGTCTTCTTGTGCATCGTGCCCTTGGCGGCGGCCTTGTCCAGGTCGCGGGCGGCCTGAAGCTGCAGCGAGGTCGCGGTCTCGACGTCGCCGGAGGCGACGGCGGCCTGGACCTTCTTCTGCGAGGTCTTGAGCGCTGACTTCTGAGCGATGTTGCGCTGGTGGCGCTTCTCGTTCTGGATGTTGCGCTTCTTCTGGGACTTGATGTTCGCCATACGGCCGCCCAGCGTACCAGCGGGCCTCGACCCTGCGCCCGCCCGTACCATGGGTGCCCTTGGCGACCGACATCTCCCGCATCCGGAACTTCTGCATCGTGGCGCACATCGACCACGGCAAGTCGACGCTGGCCGATCGGATGCTCGAGCTGACCCACACGGTCGAGACCCGCGACATGCGCGCCCAGTACCTGGACCGCATGGACCTGGAGCGCGAGCGCGGCATCACGATCAAGGCGCAGGCCGTGCGCCTGTTCCACGAGGGATGCGAACTGAACCTGATCGACACGCCCGGGCACGTGGACTTCACCTACGAGGTCTCGCGCTCGCTCGAGGCGTGCGAGGGCGCCCTCCTGTTGGTCGACGCCGCGCAGGGGCTGGAGGCGCAGACCCTCGCGAACTACCACCTGGCGCGCGACGCCGGCCTCACGATCGTGCCGGTCCTCAACAAGATCGACCTGCCCGCCGCCGAGCCCGAGCGCCGCAACGAGGAACTGTCGAACCTCCTCGGCTGCGATCCGGACGACATCCTGCACGTGAGCGCCAAGACGGGGGAGGGCGTCGAGGAGCTGCTCGAGGCCGTGATCGAACGCGTGCCGCCGCCGGTGGGTGACAAGGACGCGCCGTTGCAGGCCCTGATCTTCGACAGCGCGTTCGACACCTACCGCGGGGTGATCACCTACGTCCGCGTGAAGCGCGGGGTCCTTCCTTCGAACGCGAAGATCAAGATGTTCGCGACGCACGTCACCTCCGAGGCGGAGGAGACCGGCGTGATGGCGCCCGAGGCCACCCCGGTGGATTCGCTCGGACCCGGCGAGGTCGGGTACCTCGTCACCGGGCTCAAGGACGTCCACCAGGCGAAGGTCGGCGACACGATCACGCTCGCGGGCAAGGGCGGCGCCGCCGAGCCGCTGCCCGGCTACCGTGAGCCGAAGCCGATGGTCTGGTCCGGGCTGTTCCCGGCCGAGGGCGGCGACTACTCGGAGCTCCGTGAGGCGCTCGACAAGCTGAAGCTGTCCGACTCGGCGCTCGTCTACGAGCCCGAGACCTCCCTGGCGCTCGGGTTCGGGTTCCGCGTCGGGTTCCTCGGGCTGCTGCACATGGACATCGTGCGCGAGCGACTGGAGCGCGAGTTCGACCTGGAGCTGATCTCGACCGCGCCGAACGTGGAGTTCCACGTGTTCAAGGGCGACGCCGAGATCGTCGTGCACAACCCGGCCGAGATGCCGGCGGGCGGCGACTACGACAAGGTCGAGGAGCCGGTGATCTACGCGACGATCATCACCCCGGCCGACTACCTGGGTGCGATCTTCGAGCTGTGCCAAGCCCGGCGCGGCGAGATGGTCGACATGGAGTACCTCACGCCCGAGCGCGTCGAGGTCCACTACACGCTGCCCCTCGCCGAGGTCGTCTTCGACTTCTTCGACCAGCTGAAGTCGCGTACGCGCGGGTTCGCGAGCCTCGACTACGAGCCGTGGGGTTTCCAGGAGGCGAAGCTCGTGCGGGTCGATGTGCTGCTCCACGGGGAGCCGGTCGACGCGTTCAGCAGCGTCCAGCACCGCGACAAGGCCTACGAGTACGGCAAGAAGATGACCGAGCGGCTGAAGGAGCTGATCCCGCGGCAGCTGTTCGACGTCGCGGTTCAGGCCTCGATCGGCTCGAAGATCATCGCGCGCGAGACCGTGAAGGCGAAGCGCAAGGACGTCTTGGCCAAGTGCTACGGCGGCGACATCACGCGCAAGCGGAAGCTCCTGGAGGGTCAGAAGAAGGGCAAGGAGCGGATGCGCCGCGTCGGCAAGGTCGACGTGCCCCAGGACGCGTTCATCCAGGCCCTGCGCGTCGACGAAGGGGCCAAGGCGGGCAAGAAGTGACCGCCGACGCCGGGATCTACGTCCACGTCCCGTTCTGCCTCACGCGCTGCGGCTACTGCGACTTCAACGCCTATGCGGGGCTGGACGAGCTGAAGCCCCGGTACCTGCGCGCGCTGGAGACCGAGGCCGAGCTATCCGCACCCGCCTGGGAGGGAACGCCGTTCGTGAGCGTGTTCCTGGGCGGCGGGACGCCGACCACCCTCCGGCCCGCCGACCTGGCCGCCCTGCTCACCACGCTGCGCTCGCGGTTCGACCTGGCTGTGGACGCGGAGGTCACGATCGAGGCGAACCCGGACACGGTCGACGAGGCATCCCTCCGCGCGCTGCTCGAGGCCGGCTACGACCGGCTGTCGATGGGCGCGCAGTCGTTCGATCTCGTGGTACTCGCGTCGCTCGAGCGCGTGCATCAGCCCGACGCCGTGCGGGCGGCGATGGCCGCGGCGCGCCGCGCAGGCTACGGCAACGTGAACGTCGACCTGATCTACGGGACCGAGGGCGAGACGCTCGAGTCGTGGGACCGGACCCTCCGCGAGGCGGTGGCGCTCGCGCCCGAGCACGTGAGCGCGTATGCGCTCACGATCGAGCCCGCGACCCCGCTCGGGCGCCAGATCGCGGCCGGCACGAGGCACGAGCCCGACCCCGACGTGCAGGCCGACATGTTCGGCTTGGCGTGTGAGGTGCTCGCCGACGCCGGCTACCGCCACTACGAGATCTCGAACTGGGCGAAGCCCGGGTTCGAGTGTCGCCACAACCTGGGGTACTGGAAGCGCCGGCCGTACGTCGGGCTCGGCGCCGGCGCGCACGCCTACCGCGACGACGTCCGCTGGTGGAACGTCCGCCCACCCGAGACGTACCTCGAGATGGTCGAGGCGGGGGAGCTCCCGATCGGTGGCTCCGAGTCGCTCGACCCCTCCGACGCCTACCTCGAGGAGGTCTTCCTCAAGCTCCGGATCCTCGAGGGCGTCCCCGCGAGCTGGTTCGATGAAGGGACCTATGGGCCGTTCGTGTCGAGCGGCCTCCTCACAGACGACGGCTTCGGCCAACTGGTTCCGACCGAACGCGGCATGCTCCTGCTGAACGAGCTGGTGCTAGGGCTGACCTCCGAGGCTGGGGGCACCTCTGGCTAGCACTCTCCGGCCGAGAGTGCCACGTATCATCCAGTCATGAGCGAACGACCGGAGCTCGGGCCGCGGAAGGCCGCGGTGCTGCGAGCGATCGTCGAGGAGTACGTGCGCTCGGGTGAACCCGTCGGCTCCGAGACGATCGCCGAGGCGTCCGGGCTCGGCGTGTCGAGCGCCACGATCCGCAACGAGATGGCCGCGCTCGAGGAGCTCGGGTACCTCTCCCACCCGCACACGAGCGCGGGCCGGATCCCGACCGACGCGGGCTACCGGCACTACGTGGACTCGCTCCCGGCGCACGGACGGCTGCGCGACGCGCAGCGACGCGCGATCGCCGCGCACTTCGCCGAGGCGATCCTCGACCTCGAGGAGGTCCTGAAGGGCTCGGTCCAGCTGCTCAGCCGTCTCACCCAGTACGCGGGGCTCGCGGTGCCGCCGGGCGCCTCCGAGGAGCAGGTCGTGCGGCTCGAGCTGATCGACATGGGCCCGACGCTGATGATCCTCGCGATCGGCCAGCACGGCCGCGTGGACAAGCGCATCCTCGACCGGCCCGAGGGGATGGACTCGAAGGCGGTCACGTCGGCGGAGCAGCGCGCCCAGGCGGTGCGCGGCCTGACCTACGCGGACGCGCAGGCGAAGCTCCTGCAGCTGGCCGCCGGGTCGCCTCCCCGGGAGCACGACCTGATGCTGATGACCGCCGACACGCTGCGGACCGCGACCGAAGGCGATGGTTCGACCCACGTCGTGGTCGGCGGCGTCGCGAACCTCGCGGACGAAGCCCAGGCCTGGCGCCGCGAGACCCTCCGGCGCCTGTTCGAGACGCTCGAGCGCGAGCAGGAGATGATCCGGGTCCTGCACGACGTGAGCACCGAGGACGTGAAGGTCACGATCGGTGGCGAGCACCCCTCCACCGGGGAGTGGGAGGCCTCGATCGTCACCGCGCCGTTCAGGGCCGGCGACGCCACGATGGGGACGATCGGCATCGTCGGGCCCACGCGCATGGACTACCTGTCGGCGATGGCGTCGGTCCGCGCCGTCGCCGCCCGTCTGTCGGAGCTCGCGACCGAGCTGGACGAGTAGGCGATGGCCCCAGCCCGTGACCTCTACGAGGTGCTCGGCGTTCCGCGGGACGCCACCGAGGACGACATCCGCAAGGCGTACCGGCGCCTGGCGCGCGAGCATCACCCCGACGTGAGCGGGGCGGCGGAGTCGGAGGAGCGTTTCAAGGAGGTCGCCGGCGCCTACGAGATCCTGTCCGATCCGGAGAAGCGGGCCCGCTACGACGCCTTCGGCGCCGGTGGCGGTCCGGCCGGTCAGCCGTTCGCCGACATCTCCGACATCTTCGAGATGTTCTTCGGACAAGGGGGCTTCGGCGGGGGGTTCGGCACACGGCGTCGCGGGGGGCCGCGCACGCGCCGCCGCCGGGGTGAAGACGTGGGGGTGCGTCTGCGCCTCGGGTTCCGCGAGGCGGTCTTCGGGGTCCGCCGCGAGGTCGAGTTCGAGCGGCTCATCGTCTGCGAGTCCTGTCTTGGGAACGGTGCGGCGCCGGGCACCGCCCCGATCGCGTGTCGAACCTGCGGGGGGAGCGGCGAGGTGCAGAGCGTGCGCCGGAGCGTCTTCGGGACCCTGATGACCTCGTCCCCGTGCCAGGTCTGCGAGGGAACCGGCCAGGAGATCCCTGACAAGTGCGAGGCGTGCTTCGGGCAAGGCCGGGTCCGGCACCCACAGAGCGTCACGGTCGAGATCCCGCCGGGGGTGTCGGACGGCATGGAGCTGCGCGTCACCGGGGCCGGCCACGCCGGCGTCGAAGGCGGTCCCCCCGGAGATCTGTTCGTCCAGCTCGAGGTCGAGCCGGCGCGCGAGTTCGAACGCCGCGGTCAGGACCTGTTCACGGTGCTCGACGTCTCGATCACCCGGGCGAGCCTCGGGGGCGAGATCGAGATCGAGGGGCTCGACGGGCCTGAGAACGTCCGGCTGGAGCCCGGCACCGAGTCGGGGACCGTCGTGCGGATGAAGGGGAAGGGCGTCCCGAACGTGAACCGTCGGGGCCGCGGCGATCTGTTCGTCACCGTTCACGTCGTGACCCCGCGGGACCTCTCCCGCGAGGAGAAGAAGCTGATGGAGCGCCTGGCCGAGCTCCGCGGGGAGCCGAAGAAGGGCGCCGCGAAGGGCGAGCTCCGCCGCCCGGAGTTCTGAGGCCGGAGGCCCGCGGCGGTAGGCTGGCGACATGTCCGATCCGAACTGCCTGTTCTGCAAGATCGCGGCGCGCGAGATCCCGGCCGAGATCCTCCGGGAGTCCGACCGGGTGGTCGCGTTCCGCGACATCAACCCGGCGGCGCCGGTCCACATCCTGCTGATCCCGAAGGAGCACCTGGAGTCGCTCGCCGACGTCGCCGACCACCACGGCGACGTGCTGGCCGACCTGATGCAGGCCGCCTCGCACCTGGCCCGCACCGAGGGGATCGACAAGAGCGGCTGGCGCCTCATGACGAACATCGGGCCCGACGCGGGGCAGGAGATCTTCCACCTGCACTTCCACCTGCTCGGTGGCGAGCCGTTGGGTCCCTTGGTCGTCCCGAAGCGATAACATGCCCTACGGCCGTCCATCGGGCGGCCATCGTTCATCGAGCAGGAGGGAACGGGGCACCGCCCCGGATCGAAGAGCCACGTGGCGACCGCCACCACGCAAGTGAAGATCCTCGTCCCCGGGCACCAGCCGATGGTGGCCCTGCTCGGCCAGCGCGATTCGTTCCTCAAGGTGATCGAGCGAGCGTTCGGCGCGGACATCCTCGTGCGCGGCAACGAGATCACGATCAGCGGTCCCGCCGACGAGACCGAGCGCGCGGCCCAGATCTTCGAAGAGCTGCTCGAGCTGATCGAGCGCGGCCACGAGCTGAGCGAGGAGTCCGTCGAGCAGGCGATCTCGATGGTGACCGGCGGTGTCGCCGAAGAGGGCGACGAGGCCGCCCCGCGTCCGAGCGACGTCCTCGGTGACCAGTTGCTGTCGTCGCGTGGCAAGAGGATCGCCCCGAAGACCCTCGGGCAGAAGCGCTACGTCGATGCGATCCGTCACAACACGGTGACGTTCGCGATCGGCCCGGCAGGCACCGGGAAGACCTACCTCGCCGTCGCGGTCGCGGTCCGTGCGCTCCAGGAGCGGCAGGTCTCGCGCCTGATCTTGACCCGCCCGGCCGTCGAGGCGGGGGAGCGGCTCGGCTTCCTGCCGGGGACCCTCTACGAGAAGATCGACCCGTACATGCGCCCGCTCTACGACGCGTTGTACGAGATGACCGGTCCCGACACCCTGCCCCGCCTGATGGAGCGCGGTGTCGTCGAGGTCGCGCCGCTGGCGTTCATGCGTGGAAGGACGCTGAACGACGCGTTCATCATCCTGGACGAGGCCCAGAACACGACCCCCGAGCAGATGAAGATGTTCCTCACGCGTCTCGGGTTCGGGTCGAAGGCCGTGGTGAACGGCGACGCCACCCAGGTCGACCTGTCGAACCAGGAGAGCGGGCTCTCGGTGGTCCAGGAGATCCTCGATGACATCGACGGGATCGGGTTCGTGCATCTGGGCGGCAAGGACGTGGTGCGCCACGAGATCGTCCAGCACATCGTCGAGGCGTACGGGCGGTTCGGTCAGCAGAAGCTGGGGGTCGACGAGTCGTGAGCGACGGTCGAAGTCCCGGCGGCCATCCGGCCGTGCTCGTATCGGACCGGCAGGATCTCCCCGTCGACGGGACCGGGCTCGCCGAGCTGGCCCGCGCGACCCTCGAGCGCGAGGGCCTCACCGACGTGGAGCTGTCGGTGAGCTTCGTGGACGAGTCCGAGATCGAGGATCTGCACGTTCGCTACATGGACGAACCCGGCCCGACGGACGTGCTGAGCTTCCCGCTGGACGAGGACGAGGACGAGGACGCGGACGAGGAGGGCACGCGCCTGCTCGGTGACGTCGTGATCTGTCCGGCCGTCGCGGCGCGCAACAACGCCGCCGACCCCGAGGCGGAGCTGCGGTTGCTGATCGTGCACGGGGTCCTACACCTGCTGGGCTACGACCACGAAGAGGAGGGCGAGAAGGCCGAGATGTGGGAGCGCCAGGAACGCTACAGCGGGGTGAGCGCGCCGTGACGTTGGGGTGGGTGATCGCCGGTCTGCTCGTGATGTTCGGATCGATCCTCGCGATGGCCGAGTCGTCGCTCACGCGGATGTCGCGCGTGCGCGCGCTGGCCCTTGCGGAGGACGGTCGGCGCAACGCGGACCTGCTCGTGCGGCTGGAGACCGATCCGCCCCGCTACCTGAACTCGGTCTACCTCGCGGTGATGTTCGTGCAGAACGGCTCGGCGATTCTCGTCGCGCTGCTGGCCGAGCGGACCTGGGGTGACTCCTGGGTGACGGTCGCGTCGCTCGTCTTCACGCTCCTGTACTTCGTGCTCGTCGAGGCGATGTCGAAGACGTTCGGCATCCAGAACTCCGACCGGGTCGCGCTGTTCCTGACCCCGGTCGTGTTCTTCCTGGGTCGACTGCTGCAGTACCCGACCAGGCTCCTGATCGGACTGGCGAACTGGCTCCTGCCCGGCAAGGGCCTGCGCCAGGGTCCGTTCGTGTCCGAGGGTGACATCCGCTCCATGGTCGAGGTGGGCCATGAGGAGGGTTCGATCGAGGAGGAGGAGAAGGAGCTGATCCACTCGATCTTCGAGTTCGGGGACACGATCGTGCGCGAGGTGATGGTCCCGCGCCCCGACGTGATCGCGATCGAGGACACGTCGTCGCTGCGTGACGTCCAGGCGCTGGTGCTCGAGCACGGCTACTCGCGGATCCCCGTGTTCCACGAGGACCTCGACGACGTCGAGGGCGTCGTGTTCGCGAAGGACGTCTTGAAGGCGCTCCACCAAGGCAGGACCGACGTGCCGCTGGCCGAGGTCGCACGTCCGGCGCGCGTCGTCCCCGAGTCGAAGAAGGTCGCCGATCTGCTCCGCGAGATGCAGAAGGAGAAGTTCCACCAGGCGATCGTCACCGACGAGTACGGGTCGGTGACCGGGATCGTGTCGCTCGAGGATCTCCTGGAGGAGCTCGTCGGCGAGATCGCCGACGAGTACGACGTGGAGGAACCCGAGATGGTGCAGGTCGACGACGGCATCTATCGCGTGTCGGGCAAGACCTCGATCGACGACGTGAACGATCTGCTCGACGTGGAGCTCCCCGACGAGGACTGGGACACGGTCGCCGGGCTCGTGCTCGACATCTTCGGGAAGATCCCCGAGGCGGGCGAGGAGGCCACGTTCCAGGGGCTGCGGTTCCGGGCGGAGGAACTCCAGGGCCGCCGGGTGGCGACCGTGCTGATCACGCGGCTGCCTGACCACGACGGCCGGGAGCAGGAGGTCGAGGCGTGAGCGATCCGCAGACGCTGCTCGACGAGGCCGTCCGTCAGGCGCGCGACGCGATGACCCGGGCCTACGCGCCCTACTCAGGGTTCAAGGTCGGCGCGGCGATCGTGGCCGGGGGTCGGATCTTCACCGGCCAGAACATCGAGAACGCGAGCCACCCAGTCGCGGTCTGCGCCGAGCAGAACGCCGTCGCCCACATGGTGAACGCGGGGGAACTCCGGATCGACGCGGTGGCCGTCGCGACCGACGCGGAGAAGCCGACCTCGCCGTGCGGCGCCTGTCGTCAGGTGCTGTGGGAGTTCGGGCCGGAGTCGATCGTGGTCGCCGAGACGTCTTCGGGTGAGCGAGCGATTTGGGCGCTCGAGGATCTGTTGCCGGCCGCCTTCGGGCCGCGCGACCTCGGCCGATGACCGCGTTCCGCTCGGGGGTCGTCGCGGTCGTCGGCCGCCCGAACGTCGGCAAGTCGACGCTCGTGAACGCCATGGTCGGCCAGAAGGTCGCGATCGTCTCGGATAAGCCGCAGACGACCCGGCGCGACATCCGCGCGATCTGGACGACCGACGAGGCGCAGGTCGTCTTCACCGACACCCCGGGGTACCACAAGCCGCGCACCCTCCTGGGCGCGCGGCTGAACGACCTCGTCGGCGACGCGGTCGCGGGCGTCGACGTCGTGCTCCACGTGGTCGACGCCGCGGCCGGGGTCGGCCGCGGCGACGCGTTCGTCTACGAGCGCCAGGTGAAGACATCGGGCGCGCGCGCGATCTGCGTCGTGAACAAGCTCGATGCCGTCCGGGGTCGCGACGAGGTGCCGCAGCTGGCCGCCGCCGCCGAGCTGGGCGAGTACGAGGAGATCGTGCCGGTCTCGGCGCGGACCGGAAGCGGCATCGACGTGTTGCGCGGCCTGATCCTCGCGCGGATCCCCGAGGGCCCCGCCCTCTACCCCGAGGAGACCGTCACGGACCAGCCGCTCGAGGTCCGCCTCGCGGAGATCGTCCGCGAGAAGGCTCTGGCCGTCACCCGCGAGGAGCTGCCGCACTCGATCGCGGTCGTGATCGAGGAGCTCGAAGCGGAGGGCGGGCTCACCCGGATCCACGCGACGCTCGTGGTCGAGCGTGATTCGCAGAAGGGCATCGTGATCGGCAAGGGCGGGCAGGTGCTCAAGACGATCGGGTCTCGTGCGCGCGAAGAGATGGAGCCGCTGCTGGGGACGAAGGTGTTCCTGGACCTGCGGGTCAAGGTCCTGAAGGAGTGGCAGAAGGACCCGAAGGCGCTCGAGCGTCTGGGGTTCTGAGCGAGTGGACCGCCGCGTCCTGTCGACGAGCCGCGGCACCCATGCCGGCGCGTTCGGCGCCGCCGACTGGGCCAGGTTCCTGTCCCTGGCGCTGATCTGGGGTTCGTCGTTCGTCCTGATCGCGGAGGGGCTCGATGCGTTCGCGCCGGGGCTCGTGACGTGGCTCCGCGTCCTGTCGGGTGCCGCGGTGCTCGCGGTCGTGCCGCGCGCACGGACCCCGGTGCTGCACGAGGATCGCGCACGCTTCGTGATGCTCGCCCTGCTCTGGGTGGCGGTCCCGTTCACGCTGTTCCCGCTCGCGCAGCAACACGTCGCCTCGGCGGTGGCCGGGATGCTGAACGGGACCACGCCGATCGTGACGGCCGTGGTCGCGAGCGTGCTGCTGCGCCGGCTCCCGGGACGGCTGCAGGTCGCCGGGCTGCTCCTCGGGTTCCTCGGGGTCGCGTTGATCGCGATCCCCGCCGGGAGCGAGGGTTCCTCCGAGGCGATCGGTGTGGCGATGTTGATCGCGGCGGCCTCGTGCTACGGGGTCGCGATCAACCTGGTCGTACCGCTGCAGCAGCGGTACGGGCCGCTCCCGGTGATGACGCGGGTGCTGGGGATCGCCGCCGTGTTCACCGCTCCCTTCGGGTTGGCGAGCGTGCCCGGTTCGGCGTTCGCCTGGTCCTCGCTGGTCGCGGTGCTCCTGCTCGGCGCGGTCGGGACGGGCCTCGCGTTCGTGCTGATGGGGAACCTGGCGGGGCGCGTCGGCGGGACCCGCGCCTCGTTCGTCACGTACCTGGTCCCGGTCGTGGCGCTGCTGCTGGGGGTCGCGATCAGGGGCGATGTCGTCGCCGCGATCTCCGTGGTCGGGATCGCGTGCGTGATCGGGGGGGCGGTGCTCGCCTCGCGCCGGGAGGGGTGAGTCCGTTCAAGGCTTCGTCCACCGCAGGACCGCTCGGGTCTCGGTCGGGACGAGGTCGTCGTAGAGACGGTTGGAGGGAGCCGGGGGGACGTCCGAGCCGATGAAGGCCTCCCGGACCCCCGCCGTCGCGAGCCGCGCGAAGCATCCCGTGAGCAGGGCCGCGGCCAGCCCTCGCCGCTGGAACCGGGGGACCGTGCCCACCGGGTCGATCTCCGCGATGCCGAGGACGGGGTCGACCAGGGCGAGGCAGAACGCCGCGATGTCACCCTGCGCGTCGACGACCGTCAGATCCCACGTCGGGTCGTACGAGGGCGAGCGCATCACCTGCTCGTAGAAGTCCCCGGTGAGCGACGGTCGGTCGAACGTCTCGACGATCGCGCGGGCGTGGCCGGCCACGTCACGGATATCGGCCATCGATGCGATCCGGAACCCGTCGGGGAGCGGACGCTCGGGCCGGTCGGCGGTGACGTCGTAGCGGCGGAAGCGCTCCTCGTCGCCGGCCACCTCCCACCCTCGACGTCGCAGAAGCGCCGTCTTCGCGCCGTCGTCGGCGTAGGTCATGATCTCCACCGGGCCCCCGAGGACGCCGTCCTCGATCGCGGTGACCAGCTCGGCGTCGAGATCGCTCGCCCACGGCGGGACGTGGAGGCTCACCGCCGCTCCCTCCGACTCGCGGACCGCTGCTGCCACGAGGCGCCCGTCGCTGTCGCGCCACACCCTTGCGAGCCGACCGAAGAGCCCTGGGTCGGTCAGGGCGGGGCGGGTGTTGCCGCCGAACCGCCAGTTCTCGATCCGGTTGAGGAGCCAATCGTGCGGTCGTCGGTCTTCGGCATAGGCGTCGTGCAACAGCCCGAGGAGGTCCGGGAGGTCCTCGTCCCGGTACGGGCGGTGGTCCACGGTCGTTCAGGCGATCTTGAGGGCGCCCACCATCTGCGGGTGGTAGGTGCACCGGACCGCGTAGGTGCCCGCGGCGAGGTCGCCGAGCTCGGCCTCGCCGGTCTCGCCCCCGTCGAGGTTCACGTTCACGTCGCTGTCGCTGACGGTGTACGTGTGCGGCGCCTCGCCCGTGTTCACGAAGGTCAGGGTGTCGCCGGCGGCGGCCTCCACGCAGACCGGCCGGAACTCGAAGTCGGCCAGCTCGACCTCGGTCGTCGCCACGGGCTCGTCGCACGCGGGCGATGCCGACTCGCCCGAACAGGCCGGGAGCGCGAGCACGACCATCAGGACCGGGAGCAGGAGGGTTCGACGCATCGGTGGCCGAGGGTACCTGCCCGAAGGGCGGGATGTCCGGTGGGCTACGATGAACCTCCATGTCGACGGCAGCGCTCAGCCCCTTGACGCCGATGGCGAAGCCCGCCGAGGCGGCGCGGATCGTCGCGCGGACCACCGCGGTGGACGCGGTCGGACTGGAGGGCCGCGCGGCCGCCCTGGCGACGCGCTCGATCAAGAAGGCGTCGAAGCTCCACGCGCTGGACCTGGCGATCCGGTGCATCGACCTGACGACCCTCGAGGGCTCCGACACGGTCGGCAAGGTCGTCGCGATGTCGGCGAAGGCGCTGCGTCCCGACCCGCTGGATCCGTCGATCCCCCCGGTCGCGGCCGTGTGCGTGTATCCCTGGCTCGTCCCGACGGCGCTGGAACAGACCCGCGGCACGAGCGTCCGCGTGGCGAGCGTCGCCGGTGGGTTCCCGGCGGGGCTCGGCCCGCTCGATGCCCGGTTGCAGGAGATCCGAGAGGTCGTCGCGATGGGCGCCCACGAGGTCGACATCGTGCTGAACCGCTCGCTGTTCCTGGGAGGCGCCTACGCCCAGTGCTTCGAGGAGCTGCTCGCCGCCCGCGAGGCCGCGGGGTCGGCGCACCTGAAGGTGATCCTCGAGGTCGGGGAGCTGGGCTCCTACGACCGGATCCGGCAGGCGTCGATGCTCGCGATGGCCGCGGGCGCCGACTTCATCAAGACCTCGACCGGCAAGATCGGCGTGAGCGCCACCCTGCCGAACGCGCTGTGCATGATGGAGGCGGCCCGCGACGTGTTCCGCGACACGGGCCGGGTCGTCGGGATCAAGGTCGCCGGTGGCGTGCGGACCTCGAAGGACGCGATCCGGTTCTTCGTGGTCCTGCACGAGACCCTCGGTCCGGCGTGGATGACTCCCGAACGCTTCCGGATCGGGGCCTCGAGCCTGTTGAACGACGTGCTGATGCAGCTGCACAAGGAGCGGACCGGCCGCTACGACGGCCCCGACTACGTCACGATCGACTGATGGCTTCCGAGACCGAGATCACCCCCGCGCCCGCCGTGCCCGTGGCGCCCGCCGCGGCCCCCTGGGAGTACGCGCCGGCGCCGGAGTCGACCGACGTCGTGGCGCTGCGCGAGCGCTACGGCCTCTTCGTGGGCGGTTCGTTCGCGGAGCCCGCGTCGGATCGCTGGTTCCCGACGATCAGCCCGGCCACCGAGGACACGCTCGCTGAGGTGGCCGAGGCCGGCGACGAGGACGTCGACCGGGCCGTCGGCGCCGCGCGCGAGGCGTTCGAGCGGCGCTGGCGCGACCTCCCCGGCGCCGAGCGCGCGAAGTACCTCTACCGGATCGCGCGACAGCTCCAGGAGCGCGCCCGCGAGTTCGCGGTCCTCGAGACGATGAACGGCGGCAAGCCGATCCGCGAGAGCCGTGACGTCGACGTCCCGCTCGCGGCGGCGCACTTCTTCTATCACGCGGGCTGGGCGGACAAGCTGGAGTACGCGTTCCCGCACGTCGTGCCGCGCCCGGTCGGCGTCGCCGGGCAGATCATCCCGTGGAACTTCCCGCTGCTGATGGCGGCGTGGAAGCTGGCCCCCGCTCTCGCCGCTGGCAACACCGTCGTGCTGAAGCCCGCGGAGACGACTCCGCTCACGGCGCTCCTGCTCGCCGACGTGATCCGCGAGGCCGACCTGCCTCCCGGCGTCGTGAACATCGTGACGGGCGCGGGTCCGACCGGTGCGGCGCTCGTGGAGCACCCGGGGGTCGACAAGATCGCCTTCACGGGCTCGACCGAGGTGGGCAAGCAGATCCAGCGACGGCTGGCCGGCACGGGCACGCGCGTGACCCTCGAGCTCGGGGGGAAGGCCGCGAACATCGTGTTCGAGGACGCTCCCGTGGACCAGGCGGTCGAGGGCATCGTGAACGGCATCTACTTCAACCAGGGGCACGTGTGCTGTGCCGGCTCGCGCCTGCTGGTGCAAGAGCCGGTGTTCGAGGAGGTCGTCGAGAAGCTGAAGGCACGTCTCGCGACGCTGCGGGTCGGCGACCCGCTCGACAAGAACACCGACGTGGGCGCGATCAACTCTCGCCGGCAGCTCGAGAAGATCCGCGAGCTGGTCGCGAGCGGGACGGACGAGGGGGCCCTGATCTGGCAGCCGGCGTGCGACCTACCGGCGCGCGGGTTCTGGTTCGCGCCCACGCTGTTCACGAACGTCTCGCAATCGCACCGGATCGCGCGCGAGGAGATCTTCGGGCCGGTCCTGTCGATCCTCACGTTCCGCACGCCCGAGGAGGCCGTCGAGAAGGCGAACAACACCCCGTACGGGCTGTCGGCGGGGATCTGGACCGAGAAGGGCTCGCGGATCCTGTGGATGGCCGAGCGGATGCGCGCCGGAGTCGTGTGGGCGAACACCTTCAACCGGTTCGACCCCGCCAGCCCCTTCGGCGGCTACAAGGAGAGCGGGTTCGGACGCGAAGGTGGGCGGCACGGGCTGGAGCCCTACCTGCGACTGGAGGGACGGCCGTGACCGATCGCCTCGAGGTGCGGCGGACCGCGAAGCTGTTCATCGGCGGTGCCTTCCCTCGCAGCGAATCGGGGCGCTCGATCGAGGTGACCGCCCTCGACGGACGGCGGCTCGCCGACGCCTCGCGGGCCTCGCGCAAGGATCTCCGTGACTCGGTCGTGGCCGCACGCAAGGCCCAGAAGGGATGGGCGGGCGCGACGGCGTACAACCGGGGCCAGGTGCTCTACCGGGTCGCCGAGATCATGGAAGGCCGACGGGCCCAGTTCGAGGCCGAGGTGTCCGACGCCGGCTCGCCCGACCCCGCGCGCGAGGTGAGCGCCGCGATCGACCGGTGGGTCTGGTACGCGGGATGGTCCGACAAGCTGTCGCAGGTCCTCGGCGGGTCGAACCCGGTCGCCGGTCCGTACTTCAACTTCTCGGTGCTCGAGCCGACGGGCGTCGTCGGGGTCGTCGCGCCGGCCGAGCCGCCGCTGCTCGGGCTCGTGTCCCGGCTGGCGCCGGCGATCGTGAGCGGCAACACGGCCATCGCCGTCGTCCCGGTCGCATCCGCGCTCCCGGCGGTGTCGCTCGCCGAGGCGCTCGCCACCTCCGACGTCCCCGGCGGTGTCGTGAACCTGCTGACCGGCCTTCCCGAAGAACTCGTGCCGTGGCTGTGCGGCCACATGGACGTGAACGCTGTCGACCTCACCGGGTGTCCGTCCGAGCTGGCCGCCGACGCGGAGACCGCGGCCGCCGAGAACGTGAAGCGCGTCCACCGGGCGCCCGACGTCGACCCGTTCGATCCGCGAGCCCAGAGCCCGTACGAGATCACCGCGCTGACCGAGACGAAGACCGTCTGGCACCCGATGGGTGCGTGATCCCCGTCCGTTGCCGCTACGGAAACATCACAGGGCGGCCGCTGCGCCCGGGACCTCCGCGGCGCTAGCATCACGGCCATGCCCCCCTACAAGGAGCAGGGGATCGTCCTGCGGTCGGTGAAGCTGGGCGAAGCCGACAAGATCGTCACCGTCCTCACCCAAGGGTCGGGCAAGGTGCGCGCCGTCGCGAAGGGCGTGCGCAAGACCACGTCCCGGTTCGGCGCCCGGCTCGAGCCCTTCACCCACGTCAACCTGATGCTCTACCGGGGACGGGGTTCGCTCGACACGATCACGCAGGCGGAGATCCTCGCTCCGCACCTGCACCTGCGCTCCGACCTCGCGCTGTTCGCGGCCGGGGAGACGATGGTCGAGGCCGTCGACAAGGTGGCCGAGGAGCACGAGCGCAACGTCCGGCTCGTCCTGCTCCTGCTGTCCGGGCTCCGGGCGCTCGACGCCGGTCCGGCGGATCCGGCCGCCGTCGCGGAGTCCTTCGTGCTGAAGCTGCTGTCGCTGTCGGGCTTCCACCCCAGCCTGACCGCGTGCGCGGTGTGCGGGCAGCGCGACGTCCGGCTGTGGTCGAGCGGCCTGGGCGGCGCGGTCTGCACCGGCTGCGCGGACCCCAACGCCGGCGCGGTCACCCCCGCCGCCCTCGAGCTGTTGGCCCACCTGGCGCTGACCGACCTGTCCGAGGTCGGCATCGCGCTGGAGGCCGACGAGCGGATCCGGCGCGAGTCACGTGCCCTGCTCTTCGGGTTCACCGAGTACCACTTCGAAAGACGGATGCGCTCGGTGCCGATGCTCGTGAGGACCGCACGATGAGCTCCTACCTGAACGACATCGATCGCACCCGCGTGCCCGCGCACGTGGCGATCGTGATGGACGGCAACGGCCGCTGGGCGAAGCTCAGGGGGCTCCCGCGCACCGAGGGGCACGGTGCCGGCGAGGAGGCCCTGTGGGACACCGTGAAGGGCGCGGTCGAGGTCGGCGTGAAGTGGCTGACCGTGTACGCGTTCTCGACCGAGAATTGGTCGAGGCCGCCGTCGGAGGTTCGCTACCTGATGAACTTCAACCGCGGGCTCCTGCAGCGCCGCCGTGACGAGCTCCACGCGATGAACGTTCGGATCAGGTTCATCGGCCGCCGCGACTGGCGGGTCCCCCGCTCGGTCCTCAAGGAGATCCGGATCGCCGAGGAGCTCACGGCGGCCAACACCGGCATGACGTTCACGATCGCGTTCAACTACGGCGGGCGGATCGAGATCGTCGACGCGGTGCGTCAGATCGCGGCCGAGGCGGCCGAGGGCCGGCTGAAGCCCGAGAAGATCGATGCGAACGCGATCGCGGCACGCCTGTACTCGCCCGACGCTCCGGACCCCGATCTGTTGATCCGGACGAGCGGTGAGATGCGGATCTCGAACTTCCTGCTGTGGGAGGTCGCCTACTCCGAGCTGTGGTTCACGCCGGTGTTCTGGCCCGACTTCACGCGCGAGCATCTGTTCGAGGCGATCCGCGACTACCAGAAGCGAGACCGGCGCTTCGGCGGGATCGCCGAGGACGCCTGAACCCCGCCTGACCGCCGGTAGCATCTCTCCCACGCCAGCGGCCGCTGCCAGCGACCGGGAAAGGAGACCGGGCCCATGCCCGACCTGATGGACGAGATCACGTCCCTCGCGAAGCGTCGAGGGATCGCTTTCCAGTCGTCGGAGATCTACGGGGGCTTGCGGTCCTCGTGGGACTACGGCCCGCTCGGGGCGGAGCTCCGCCGCAACATCCGCGCCGCCTGGTGGCGGTCGATGGTTCAGCTCCGCGACGACATCGTCGGGCTCGAGGCCTCGATCATCATGTCGCCACGAGTGTGGGAGGCCAGCGGCCACGTCGCGACCTTCCACGACCCGCTCGTCGAATGCCTCAGCTGCCACCAGCGGTTCCGTGAGGACCACCTGGTACCGAACGACGACGGCGTGACCGTATGCCCGAACTGCGGGGGCGGGACCTTCACCGAGCCGAAGCAGTTCAACCTGATGTTCAAGACCCACATGGGTCCGGTGGAGGCCGACGACACGGTGGCCTACCTGCGGCCCGAGACGGCGCAGGGGATGTTCGTCGACTTCGCGCAGGTCCAGACCGCGTCGCGCCGGAAGATCCCGTTCGGGATCGCACAGATCGGCCGGTCGTTCCGCAACGAGATCACGCCGGGGAACTTCATCTTCCGCACGCGCGAGTTCGAGCAGATGGAGATGGAGTTCTTCGTCGCGCCGGGGACCGACGACGAGTGGTTCGCCTACTGGGTGAACGAGCGCCACCGCTGGTACGAGGACCTGGGGGTGCGTCCCGAGAAGCTGCGGCTCCGGGCGCACGAACCCGAGGAGCTGGCGCACTACGCGAAGGCCGCGACCGACGTCGAGTACGAGTTCCCGTTCGGATGGCAGGAGATCGAGGGCATCGCGAACCGGACCGACTTCGACCTGAACGCGCACACGCAGGCGAGCGGGGAGGACCTCAGTTACTTCGACCAGGAGAAGGAGCAGCGGTTCACGCCCTACGTCGTCGAGCCGGCCGCCGGCGTCGACCGGCTCCTGCTGACCTTCCTGGTCGACGCGTACCGCATCGAGGAGGCGCCGACCGCGAAGGGCGGGACCGAGAAACGGACCTACCTGGCGCTGCACAAGGATCTCGCGCCGACGAAGGTCGCGGTCCTGCCGCTGTCCCGCAACGAGCAACTGGTCCCGACCGCCCGCGAGGTCTTCGACGTCGTGAAGCCCGGATGGATGTGCGACTACGACGACGCTGGGTCGATCGGACGTCGCTACCGTCGGCAGGACGAGGTCGGGACGCCGTTCTGCGTGACGGTCGACTTCGACACCCTCGAGGACCGGGCGGTCACGGTGCGTGACCGCGACACGATGAGCCAGGAGCGCATCCCGGTGGCGAACCTCGTCGCCTACCTGTCGGAGCGGCTGTGAACGATCCGGCGCCGCCTCGCCCGCGGGGGTGGATGAGCCTCTACCTCGTGGCGTTCGCGATGCTGCTGGCGGGTGCCGCGTGCCTCGCCGTCGCGGCGCGTGGGTTCTTCGAGTCGATCGCGCTGCTGTGGCTCTCGATCGCGCTGTCGGCCGGGGCGCTCGCGACGGCGGTCGTGAGCGTCGCGCTGCCGCCACGGCGCAGGGCGGGATGAGGAGGCTCGCAGCCGTCGTCGCGGTCGCCGCGCTCGCCGCGGCATGCACGGGCACGGCTCCCTCCGGGGACGGCGCGGGGTCGGCCTCCGCGCCGCCGGCCCCGGCCACGTCCGTGCCCGATCCCGTCACGGCCGGCGGCGCGCCCACCGCGCAGGCCGCGATCCAGCGGTTGTGCGACGTCCCCCCGCCGACCGGGGACCCGGTCGAGCCGGGCGACACCCCCGCGACGATCGCGGAGGTCCAGGCGCAGGTCGAGGACGCGCGGGGCCTCGAGTACCTGGAGCCCGTGGCCGCCGCGCCGATCGACGACGCCACGATGGACCGCAAGCTCGAGGACGCGTTCGAGATCTACTACCCGGAGGATCTGTACGAGCGCCGGACCGCGGCGTGGCGCACGATCGGCGTGATCCCGCCGGACGCCGACCTGCTGGAGGCGTACCGGTCGTACCTGACCGGCCAGGTCGTCGGGTTCTACGACTCGATCACCGGAGAGCTCGTATACCTGGGTGACCAGGACGACGACCTCGACCTGATGGAGCGCCTGGTCTTGGCCCACGAGCTCACGCACGCGATCGACGACCAGCACTTCGACCTGACCCGCCTGGACGCGCTCGCTGGGTCGTGCCGCGACGAGGAGTTCGCCGCCGGTCTCGGCGTGGTCGAGGGGAGCGCCCAGTACTACTCGCTTGAGGTGATCTTGGACGATCCCGGAGAGGTCGACCTGGGCGACGCGCTGGGGTCCCTGATCGGGGAGCTCGCCGCCTCGTCGACCGCCGGCGTGCCGCCGTTCGTCGACGCCCTGCAGGCGTGGTCCTACGCAGCCGGCCAGGTGTTCGTGACCGAGATCGCGATCGCCGAGGGGAACGAGGGGGTCGACGCGGCCCTGACCGACCTGCCGGTCTCGACCGAGCAGATCCTGCATCCCGAGCGGTACCCGTCCGACACCCCGACCGCGGTCGACATCCCCGACCTCTCGGGAGCCCTCGGCGACGGGTGGGGAGACCTCGACGCGATGGAGGTCGGCGAAGCCTGGCTCTCGGCGATGCTCGACCTGCACCTGGACGCCGACGTCGCCGCCGATGCCGCGGCCGGCTGGGACGGCGGTGTCTATCGCGCGTGGACCGACGGTACCGACGTGGTCGTGGCCCTGGCGACGGCGTGGGACACACCGACCGACGCGGAGGTGTTCGACGAGGCGCTCGGTGCCTGGCTGGAGGCGAGCGCCGTCACCGGCGCGAGCGCGGCGCCCGGCGTGGCGGTGTTCGCGACCGACGACGCGTTCCTGGATCGGGCCATCGGCGCGCTCGAGGTCGACGGATCCTGACTACCTACAGGCCCGGGCGGGTGTGCCGTCGCGATCGTCGCGCCGGCTCGATCCGCAGGTCGGTGTGCCGGGCGATCGCGTCGAAGTCGCGGTCTGCGTGCAGCACGGTGGCATCCTCCCGTATCGCGACGGCGGCCACGAGGCAATCGAGGTGGTTCCGTACCGGCTCGCCGCCGACCCGGCATGCACGCCAGATCATCGCGGCGCGTTCGTACGTGTCGAGGCCGTGGACGCGGAGCATCGGGAACGACAGCAACCTCGTGCGGATCGCTCGATGCTCGCCGACGGTTCGAGCGCCGGCGAGGAGTTCCATCACGACGGGTTCCGTGATCACGATCTCCGACCGGCGTTCGAGGTGATGTCGAAGCGTGAGGTGTGAAGCGCTCCGGGTCTGTCGGAGTTCTTCGACCCATACCGACGTATCGACGAGGATCACGACGAGCGATCCCGATCACGTGACGGTGGCTCGAACCCCCAGATCTCACGGACCTCTTCGTCAGGCATGTCGGCCCACGTTCCCTCGAGCTCGAGCATCGCCTTCCACGGATCGGTGATCGCCTCATCCTGCTCGCTGAGGACGGCATGGAGGGCGAAGTCCACCGCCGAGCGACGGGACTCGAGCCCGTAGACGCGCATGACCTCGGTCACGAGGTCCTCGTCGATCACGATGTTCGTCCTGACCATGCGGCCCACGATGACACCTCCGTGTGCTCTACACAGTGATGTGTATCACGTTCGAGGACGGGTGCCGGCGGATCGCCGCCGTAGACTGAAGGCTCCGCGAACCGACCGCCGAACGAACACGCCGGAGGCATGCCAGTGACCAAGTACGTGTACGACTTCTCCGAGGGCAACAGGGACATGAAGGACCTCCTCGGGGGCAAGGGCGCCAACCTCGCCGAGATGACGAACATGGGGCTGCCGGTCCCACCTGGCTTCACGATCACCACCGAGGCATGCCTGACCTACCTGGCCGAGGACGGTCACCCCGACGGCCTGATGGACGAGGTCGAGGACCACGTCGTCCGGCTCGAGGACGCGATGGGCAAGCGCCTCGGCGACCCCTCCGACCCCCTGCTGGTGTCGGTGCGCTCGGGAGCGAAGTTCTCGATGCCCGGGATGATGGACACGGTCTTGAACCTGGGGCTCAACACCGAGTCCGTGAAGGGGCTCGCCGAGCAGACGGGCGGCGACGTCCGCTTCGCCCGCGACGCGTACCGGCGGTTCGTCCAGATGTTCGGCAAGATCGTGATGAACGTGCCGGCCGAGGCATTCGAGCACGCGCTCGACGAGGCGAAGGCGGCGAAGTTCGACGGCGCCCAGGACACCGATCTCGACGCGGACGACCTCGCGGCCCTGATCGAGCGCTTCCTCGCGATCTACGGCGAGCACACGGGCGCCGAGTTCCCGCAGGATCCGCGCGAACAGCTGCGGCTGTCGGTCGAGGCGGTCTTCAAGTCCTGGAACGGCAAGCGCGCCCGCGACTACCGTCGCCAGAACAAGATCAGCGACGATCTCGGCACCGCGGTGAACGTCGTCGCGATGGTCTTCGGCAACCGTGGGAACGACTCGGGCACGGGCGTCGCGTTCACGCGGGACCCATCCACCGGGGAGAACGTCCCGTACGGCGACTACCTCGAGAACGCGCAGGGCGAAGACGTCGTGGCGGGGATCCGCAACACGCTGCCGCTCGCGAAGCTCCAGGAACTGGACCCCGTCTCCTACGGTGAGCTGATCCAGGTGATGCACACGCTCGAGATGCACTACCGCGACATGTGCGACATCGAGTTCACGATCGAGAAGGGGCGTCTGTGGATCCTGCAGACGCGTGTCGGCAAGCGCACCGCCTTCGGCGAGTGGGTGATGGCCTACGAGATGCTCGAGTCCGGCATGATCGACGAGGACACCGCGCTGCTGCGGGTCGACGCGAACCGGCTCGAGGAGCTGTTCAAGCGGCGGGTTGCCACGGACGGCGAGGGCGCGATCGCCAAGGGGCTGAACGCGTCGCCGGGCGCCGCCACCGGCAAGGTCGTGTTCAGCGCCGACGAGGCCGAGGCGTGGGCCCAGCGCGGCGAGCGGGTGATCCTGGTCCGCCGCGAGACGACCCCGGACGACTACCACGGCATGATCGCCGCCCAGGGCATCCTGACGTCGGCGGGCGGGACGAACTCCCACGCCGCCGTCGTCGCCCGTGGCGAGGGCATCCCGGCCGTCTGCGGTGCCGACGCGATCCGGATCGACCTGGCCTCCAAGCGCTTCGAGGCGAACGGCACCCAGGTCACCGAGGGCGAGGTCATCACGATCGACGGGTTCACCGGCAACGTGTTCGTCGGTGAGCTGCCATTGGAGGAATCCGTCCTGGAGAAGGCCCGTCAGGGCGACGCCGAGGCACAGGCCCAACCGATCTGGGGGGCGTTCGCGCGCCTGATGACCGTGGCCGACGCGCGTCGTCGCCTCAAGGTCCGGGCGAACGCCGACACCCCCGACCAGTCGACGAACGCGCGCGAGCGCGGTGCCGAGGGGATCGGGCTGTGCCGGACCGAGCACATGTTCCTGGGCCAGGAGCGCGTGGCGGCCGTCCAGCAGATGATCTTCGCCGAGACCGAGGCCGAGGAGCAGGCCGCGTACGAGGCGCTGCTCCCCCTGCAGCGTGGCGATTTCGAAGGGATCTTCCGGGCGATGGACGGCCTGCCGGTGACGGTGCGGCTGCTCGATCCGCCGCTGCACGAGTTCCTGCCCGACATGACGAGCCTCGCGGTCGAGGTGGCGCTCGGCAAGGAGCGCGGCGAGGACGTCGCCGAGCAGGAGCGGGTCCTGGCGAAGGTCCGTCAGCTGCACGAGGCCAACCCGATGTTGGGCCTGCGCGGCGTTCGGCTCGGCATCCTCAAGCCCGGCCTGTACGCGATGCAGGTCCGTGCGATCGTCGAGGCGGCCGCGACGGTGCGCAAGGCGGGTGGCGATCCCCGGGTGGAGATCATGATCCCGCTCGTGGCCACGGCGCCCGAGCTCAAGCAGACCCGCGATGAGCTCGAGCCGATCGCGATCGAGATCCTGGAGCGTGAGGGGGTGACGCTCGAGCACCTCGAGTGGGGCACGATGATCGAGCTCCCGCGTGCGGCGGTGACCGCCGGCGAGATCGCCGAGGTCGCCGACTTCTTCTCGTTCGGGACGAACGACCTGACCCAGACGGCGTTCGGGTTCAGCCGCGATGACATCGGGAAGTTCGTGGCCACCTACGAGGAGCGCAAGCTGGTCCCCGCGAACCCCTTCGTCACGGTCGACATCGCCGGCGTGGGTCGGTTGATGTCGATCGCGTGCGAGGAGGGCCGCGAGGCGAACGCGTCGATCCACCTGGGGATCTGCGGAGAGCACGGCGGCGACCCGGCCAGCGTGGCCTTCTGTCACCGGATCGGTCTGGACTACGTGAGCTGTTCACCGTTCCGGGTCGAGACGGCGCGGCTGGCCGCCGGGCAGGCCGCGGTCGGGGAGTACGCCTCGGCCACCGCGTAGCGGCGTGGGACTGTTCACCACCGCGCTGCTCGTCTACGCGCTCCTCGACGCCCGGGAGCGTCAGGCGATCTCGACCGAGCGGGTCGAGCTTCTCGCGAAGGCGGACCGGAGACAGGCGCTCGGTGCCTCCCGGTCGGCCTGGCTCCACGCGCACGGCGCGGAGGGCTCGTTCCCGTGCGGTGTCGTCCGCCCGTCACAGGAGGGGGCGGACGATGCGTCGCTCGAGATCGTGCGTGGGATGAACCTCGAGCTGCCCGTGACGGCGGCGATCCTGCCGGACGTGGTGGCGTTCCTCGCGGAACCGCCGGCAGGGTCGGGCGTGCAGGAGGTGATCGAGATCGGGCGGATCCCCCGTACCGCTCTCGGCGAGACCGACGTCGTCGACGAGGCCGGGGCCCACGTTCCCGAGCCGGTCCGCGAGGGCTTCGAGGACGCACAGCCGGTGTGGCTCGTGCTGAAGTGGACCGGTGACGGTGGTCCGGACGAGGAAACCTTCCTGTTCCGTAGTGCGTGGCTCGCCTGGGACGCCGCGCGACGGATCCGGGCGGCCTCATCCGCCGTGTGACCGCCGTCACGGACGGGCCGGATCCGCTCTCGTAGCGTCAACCCTCCTCCCACCTCCCCCCAGGGCTCTTCGGAGGTGGTGCGATGGATCCGACGAGATCGCGGCCCGGGAACCGGCGTCGCGTGGCGGCGGTGGGACTCGCGGTCGGGGTACTGGTCGGCGCGGTCAGTGGCGCGGCGCTGTTCACCGGCGCTGCGCCGCCGTCGGGTGGTCCCGGACCGCTCGTGCTGCACGCGGCCCCGGCGGTCGTGGCCGCCCGGGTGCACGCCGAGCTGGCGGCGGCGACGTTCTGCGAGGCGCCGGAGGCGCCAAGCTGCCGTATCGAGGGGGTCACCGGGTTCGTCCGTCCGGCTGGGGTCAGCGGGTGGACGTCGCTCGAGGCGCCGTTCGCCGATGGTGCGTACCGCTTGACCGTCCCGCCCGAGCTGATCCCCGACGACGGGTTCTCGTACCGGTTCGAACTGAGGACCGCCGACGGGGCGGTCACCTCCTACCCGCCCGGCGACGAGGCCAGCGCGATCCGTGTCGTCACGACGGCCGGGCTCCCGGTGCGCCGTTTGCCGCCGTTCGACTGGCGGTCTCGACCCGCCGACGGGACGGTCGTGGCGATGCCCTACGGCGACGGCGACGGCGAGGTGGGCCGATGGACGGGCAGCGACGAGGAGGTCGTCGTGGGACCGTCGAGCTTCGACGTCACGCCCGAGGGGGCGGTGCTCGTCGCCGACTGGGTCCACGGGCGGATCCAGGAGTTCACGCCGACGGGACGGTTCCAGCGGTCGGTGCCGTTGCCGGCCGACGAGCCGGTCGACCTCGCCGCCGATCCGGCCGGAGGGGTCGCGCTCACGACGCTGGGGTCGGGCGCGACGGCGTTCGAGCTCGATGCCCGCGGGCGGCTCGTCGGCAGGTATCCGGTGGGGTTCGGCGTCGCCTCCCGGGTCGCAGCCTCGCAGGGGGGCCCTCGGGTGCTGGTCGGCCCGGGCCAGTGGACGCCGGTTCGATCCGGTCCGGGTGCACCGCTCGACCCCCAGACGCAAGGACGGCTGCAGACGGCGTCGATCCCGCTCGCGGACGGCGGTCTAGCCGTGTCGGCCGACGTGACCGAGGAGGCGTTCGCGGTCGCGTGGACGCGGCCCGACGGCTCCCGGGTGGGGGCCACGGTGCAGCTGCCCCCGCGCGTGTCCGGTGGGACGGACTACCTCGTGCGCCCGCTGGAGGACGGGGGTGCCGTCGTGGCCAAGGGTCTGTGGGACGAGACGCACTTCGGTGTCGGGCTGCTCCGGTTCGACGCGGCCGGGCAGATCGTCTCCTTCGATCTGCTGCCGGAGCCGTCGGCCGAGCAGGCGGCCCGTTACTCGACGGTGCGCTTCCGTGCCCCCGGCGAGGTGCTCGTCGCGGTGGCCGACGACCGAGGCGTCCACATCGACCGATACGAGGTGAGGTGATGACGATGCACGGACGCACGGTCTTGCTCACCTGCCTGGTGGTCGCGTTCACGGGGCTGTCGGTGCACCCGGCCATGGCGTCGTGGGAGAGCGACAACTGCTCCGGCGGCTCCCGGGCGATGACCTCGTGGAAGCGATCGCAGGCCTACGCCTACGCGCAGCCTGCCGTCCACGAGGGGTACTCGCTGAACGGAGGGTGCTACCGGCTCAACGATCGGGATGACACCCCGCTGCTCCCGGCCGACGGCGGAGGCGAGGGCGCCGATTGCTCGGGGTTCGTCTTCAAGACGTGGGCGCTGAAGGCGGACGGATCGCCGGGGTTCCGGTACTGGGATCACGAGAAGGACATCCACGGCCCGTACTCCACCTGGCAGTACGTCGCCCCGGGCAGCGACGATCCTTTCAAGCTGATCTCGAAGACCTACGCCTCGACGCAGTGGATGGACGCGTTCGTCTGGCGCTTCTCGGACTACGGGCACATCGGCATGATCCAGGCCGAGGGCAGCGGCGGGTTCGACTACGTCGTGCACGCACGGAACAACACGGTCGGCACCGTGATCGACTGGATCGACTACCGCTCGGCGTCCTACACGAAGGGGCTCGCCCGCAAGGGGTGGAGCTCCGAATGCGACGTGAAGTGCCCGACCAAGTGACCCGGCGTAGCATGGGTGGGCCCGCGCAGCGGGCCCGCCCATGACGCCACCGACCAGGACGATCCTCGCGCTGACCCTGCTGGCAGTCTGGGCCGTCGCCTGCTCCTCCGACGCCTCCGAGCCGCTCGGGTCGCCCTCGTTGCCCGCAGCCGACGCACCCGTGGCGACGCTGACGCCTGGGCAGGCGATCTGGGTCGCCGTGGTGGCCGAGGGACCCGACGCCGATGCGGTCGCGCCTGACCTCGAAGCCGCGCAGGCCGCCGTGGGTGAGTACCTCGCGGAGCGGATCGTGATCACCGAGCCCGCGTGCTACGAAGGGCTCGAGGGGGTGGAAGGTCCGTCGATCGTGGCGGTGCAGGACACCGCCGAGCACGGGGTCCACGCGATGTACCTCGAGGTGACCGACGATCCGCTGTTCTACGGGCCCGTGACCCTCGCGTGCTGATGGGCGCATGACGAACCCGTGACGACCGCCGGGCGTGTGGCGGCGCCCCACGGTGACTGGGGTAGCCTGGCCCGGTGCGGCTGATCCGCAAGCATCCGCTCCTGTCCGTCGTCTCCCTGGTCCTGATGGCGGGACTCGCGCTGGTCCTCGTATCGGGGGTCGTGGTGTGGCGTTCGGCCCACCACGACGACGCCAGCCACACGGACCACGCCGACGCGATCGTGGTCCTCGGCGCCGCCCAGTACGACGGTGAGCCTTCCCCCGTGTTCGCGGGCCGGCTCGACCACGCCGCCTTGCTCTGGGAGCAGGGCCGCGCCGATCTGGTGGTCACCGTGGGCGCCAAGCAGCCCGGGGACCGGACCACGGAGGCCGAGGCCGGTCGCGACTACCTGATCGGGCACGGGGTCCCCTCTGATGCCGTCGTCGCGCTCCCGGTGGGCCATTCGACGTGGGAGAGCCTGGAGGCGGCCGCGGCGCACCTCCAGAGCGGCGATCGCAGCAGCGTGTTCCTGGTCTCGGATCCCTGGCACAACGCCCGGGTCAAAGCGATGGCGAGCGACCTCGGTTTGGAGGCGTACGCCTCGGCCACGTGGAGGTCGGGGGCAACGAGCGAGGAGACGCGCGGCCAGGGCTACGTCCGGGAGACCTTCGCGTACCTGCGATACCTGCTGTTCGGGGACTGATCCGCAGACGTCCGAGAACGGTGGCCCGTTCCGCTCAGGGAGCGGCTCCGACGTGCCGAAAACGGTCCCGAGATGATCGAAGAGTTCATGACCCAGTTCGAGTACCAACTGCAGATCGCCCTGATGCTGCTGATCGTGGTGATGGCGGCGCTCACCTGGCGTGCCCACCGGCAGATCTCGAAGCTCGCGGGGACCTCGACGGAGATGCGGGAGTCGCTGCAGAAGCTCGAGCACATGACCGACGCCGTGTCGAAGATCGCCAAGACCTCCAACGCGATGCAGGAGTCGCTCGTTCGGCTGGAGAACACGACGGACGACATCGAGCGGCTCGCGGCCACGTCCACCGCGATGTCCGACACGCTGACGCGGCTCGAGACCGCCACCACCGAGATCACCCGGCGGACCGAGCAGACCGAGGAGACCCTGAAGTCGAACCTCGAGGAGTACCGGATGGCGCTCGGCAGCACGAACGCCTACCGGGAGTACCTGCAGCGCATGGGTCTGGCTCCGGCGGGTGACGTCGAGCCGATCCTCGAGGCGATCAGCGACGGTGCCGAGGCGGTCGGCTCCGACGGCCGAGTCCTGTACGCGAACCGCGCGTTCGCCGACCTCACGACGGTCGCGCCCGGAGCCACGTTGGACGAGGTCTCGCACCGGTGCCGCGTCCGGTCGTTCCAGGGCGACCCCCTCGAGCGCGACGAGCTGCCCGAGTCGCGCGTGCTGGCGGGCGAGACGATCCACGGAGCCCTCGTGCGGATGCGCCCGCCCGGGCGCGAGCGCGACGTGATCTTGTCCGTCAACGGCCAGCCGGCCCGCGACGCGACGGGCAAGGTCGTGGCCGCGGTGATGCTCTGCCGCGAGGTGTCCGAGGAGATCGCGATGGCGATCGAGGTTCGCCGGATGCAGAGCGAACGCGAGTGGGACGGGCCTGCGACCGGGCACGTCCAGGCGATCTGACGACCCCGGCGGCCCTGTCGGCGCCCGCGGCTACCATGGTCGCGTGCCGACCCCCCGCGAGCGCACCGAGCAGGTGGAACGCGACGTCCTGTCGCCGCATGCGGTGCTGTCCGCATCCAGCCGCGGTCGCGAACACCCTGAGCCCGAGGATCCGATCCGCACGTGCTTCCAGCGCGACCGCGACCGGATCGTCCACTCGAAGGCGTTCCGCCGACTGAAGCACAAGACCCAGGTGTTCCTGGCGCCCGAGGGTGATCACTACCGGGTCCGGCTGACCCACACGCTCGACGTCAGCCAGATCGCCAGGACCGTCGCGCGGGCGCTCCGCCTGAACGAGGACCTCACCGAGGCGATCTCGCTCGGTCACGACCTCGGGCATACGCCGTTCGGGCACCTGGGGGAGCAGGCGCTGACCCCGTTCCTGGGGCGTCCGTTCCGCCATTCCGAGCAGTCGCTGCGTGTCGTCGACCATCTCGAGAACGACGGCGAGGGACTCAACCTGACCTGGGAGGTCCGTGACGGGATCGTCCATCACCCGTGGTCGATGCCCCCGCCCTCCACCCTCGAGGCGCAGACCGTGCGGTACGCGGACCGCATCGCGTACGTGAACCACGACATCGACGACGCGATCCGCGCCGGCGTGCTGGCGCCCGAGGAGCTCCCGGCGGGCCCGCTCGACGTGCTCGGCCGCACGCACTCGGAGCGGATCAACACGCTCGTCACCGACCTGGTCTCCTCCAGCGACGGTCAGGAGGAGGTGCGTCTGTCGCCCGAGGCGTTCCGGGCGCTCGACGAGCTTCGCGACTTCATGTTCGCCGAGGTCTACCTGCGCGCGAGCGCGCGGGAGGACCACGACAAGGCGGTCAAGCTGATCCGGGACCTGTTCGGCTACTTCCTGGAGCACCCCGACGAGCTGCCGCCCGAGTACCATCGTGCCCCTGGGGAGCTCCCGGTCCGTGTCGCCGACCACATCGCCGGCATGACCGACCGGTACGCCCTCAGCACGTACCAGCGGCTCTTCCTTCCCCGGGGCTGGCTGTTGGACCCGGACCTGTAGGTCCGCGCGAGGGGGAGCCGTGGCGAGGATCCGCCAGGAGGACGTCGAGGCGGTCAAGGAGCGGACCAACATCGTCCAGCTCGTCGGCCAGTACCTCACCCTGAAGCGCGCCGGCCACGACTCGATGTCCGGCCTGTGTCCGTTCCACCAGGAGAAGTCGCCGTCGTTCAGCGTCTCCCCGTCGAAAGGCGTCTTCTACTGCTTCGGGTGCGGCAAGGGCGGCGATGCGATCACCTTCCTGCGGGAGCTGGAATCGCTCAGCTACGTCGAGGCGATCGAGCGATTGGCGCAGGCCGCCGGGGTCCAGCTGCGCTTCGAGGGTGACTCGCCGGCGGATCGGCGCGCGGCGGAGCGTCGCAAGGCCCTCTACCGGGCGAACGAGGAGGCCTCCAGGCTCTTCCGGCAGATGCTCGCGGACGGGCGCGAGGCCGGCGACGCTCGCGCGTACCTCGCCGAACGAGGCCTCGGCGCCGAGGCGATCGAGACGTTCGAGATCGGGTACGCACCCGGATACCCCGACTTCCTGCTGCGGCGGCTCTCGGGCGCCCGCGATCTCTCGCCCGAGATCCTCCTCGAGGCCGGGGTCGCCACCCGCGGCGACGACGGGACGGTCCGCGACCGGTTCCGGGGACGGATCACGTTCCCGATCCAGGATCTCCAGGGTCGACACATCGGGTTCGGCGCCCGCGTCCTGCCCAGCGACCCGCGAGCCGGCGAGCAGGCGAAGTACCTGAACACCGCCGAGACCCCGATCTACAAGAAGCACGACGTCCTGTACAACCTGCACCGCGCCCGCTCGTCGATCACCCGCTCCGGCGACGTGTTCGTCGTCGAGGGGTACACCGACGTGATCGGTCTGGCCCAGGCGGGGATCGAGAACGCCGTGGCCACGTGCGGTACGGCGCTGGGGGAGCGGCACTTCGAGCTTCTGTCGCGGTTCGCGCAGCGGGCGATCCTCGCGTTCGACTCCGACGAAGCGGGGGCCCGGGCGGCCGAGCGCGCGTTCGCGTTCGCCGAGAACTTCCCGATCCAACCGGTCGTGATGATCATCCCCGAGGGCCTGGACCCCGCGGAGTTCGTCGCGAAGCACGGCGCCGACGCGGTGCGCCAGGCCGCCAAAGGCGGGCGCCCCCTCGTGGAGTACATGGTCCGGCGCACCGTGGGACGTCACGACCTGGCCACGATCGAGGACCGCTCCGCCGCGGTGGCCGACGCCCTGCCGATGCTGGAGCGCCTCACCGATCCCGTCCGCCGCTCCGAGTACGTCGGGCTGCTCGCCGACCTGACCGGGGTCTCGGAGACCTCGGTCGCCGAGTCGCTCCGTCGGCGCCTGGGCGGGCGCCCCCAGGAGGTCGCGAAGACCGTCCGCAAGGCGACGGCGTCGGAGCGGCTCGAACGGGAGATGCTCCGGCTGATGGCGCGCGACCCCGCGGTCTACACGACGTACGCCCCACGTCTGACCGAGGAGCATTTCCGTGCGCCGGTGGCGCGACGGATGTTCCTGGCGCTCCGCGACGCCGACGGGGACGTCGGTGCCCTGGCGGGCGGAGAGGATCCGAAGATGGCGGGAGCGGCGGCCGCGCTCACCGTCGAGCCGCTCGAGGGCGAGCCCGGTCCTGAGTACGCCGAGGCCGTCTGGTCCCGGCTGCAGGAGTTCCTGATGAAGGCTCGCAGCGACGACCTCCGGGCCCGCCTGCAGAAGCTGAACCCCACGACGGACCCCGGGTACGAAGAGCTGTTCCTCCAGTTGGTGGAGGTCGACGCTGAGCTCCGGCGGCTCCGCGACACCGCTGCGGGCGCCGTCGGGTAGCGCCGGGGTCGCGATGGTTCCCGTTCCGTACACTGTTCCGGTCGTGCCCCAGTCAGGAGAGAACCCCCGTTGACCGAGGCGGCAGCCCGCGAAGTCGTCGCGATCGACGACGTCAAAGAGCAGATCGCCGCGCGTGGGCGCGAGCGTGGGTTCGTGACCTCCGAGGATCTCCTGGAAGCCGTCCCCGTCGACGACTTCACCCCCGAGCAGATCGAGGAGTTCCTGACGGCGGTGCAGGAGCACCTGTCGAACGAGGGCATCGAGGTGATCGAGGTCCCCGGCGACGACACCGACGCGGCGACCCAGGTCCGCATCGAGGTCGACCTGCTGAAGGCCCCCACGAACGACCCGGTTCGGATGTACCTGAAAGAGATCGGGAAGGTTCCGCTGCTGAACGCGGCGCAGGAGGTCGACCTGGCCCGCCGGATCGAGGCCGGCGAGCTGTCGACCGCGCTGCAGCGCCGGGCAGCCGAGGACGGCAAGCCGGACGCCAAGGAGCTGAAGTTCCTCGTTCAGAAGGTCTGGGAGATCCGTGACCACCAGCAGACCGCGTTCGGCCGGGTCGAGGGCATCGGTCGCGACAAGATCGCGAAGAGCTACAAGCCGAAGACCGACCGCGAGCTCGAGGACTTCTGTCGGCGCGTCGAGCGCGACGGTCAGCTCGCGAAGAAGAAGCTGATCGAGGCGAACCTCCGGCTGGTCGTGTCGATCGCGAAGCGCTACGTCGGCCGCGGGATGCTGTTCCTGGATCTGATCCAGGAGGGGAACCTCGGCCTGATCCGTGCGGTCGAGAAGTTCGACTACGACAAGGGCTTCAAGTTCTCGACGTACGCGACGTGGTGGATCCGCCAGGCGATCACCCGTGCGATCGCCGACCAGGCGCGCACGATCCGGATCCCCGTGCACATGGTCGAGACGATCAACAAGCTCGTGCGGATCCAACGGGCGCTGCTGCAGGATCTGGGCCGCGAGCCCACGCCCGAGGAGATCGGCAAGCAGATGGGTGTCGGGGCCGAGAAGGTGCGCGAGATCCAGAAGGTCTCGCAGGAACCGGTGTCGCTCCACACGCCGATCGGCGAGGAGGAGGACTCCCAGCTCGGGGACTTCATCGAGGACTCCGACGCCGTCGTCCCCGTCGACGCGGCCAGCTTCATCCTGCTCCAGGAACAGCTCGAGGGCGTCCTCGAGACCCTGTCCGAGCGCGAGAAGAAGGTCGTCCAGCTGCGGTTCGGGTTGGTCGACGGCCACCCCCGCACCCTGGAGGAGGTCGGCAAGGAGTTCGGCGTGACCCGCGAGCGGATCCGGCAGATCGAGTCGAAGACGCTGTCGAAGCTCCGCCATCCCTCGCGCAGCCAGAAGCTCCGCGACTACCTCGAGTAGCCCTCGGGTTCAGCCCCCGAGGTTCCCTTCCGATGGCACCATCGTGAGGTTCCTGCGACGCGTGCGTTCCGAGCGCGGCTTCAGCCTGATCGAGCTGATGGTCTGCCTGTTGATCCTGGGTGTGCTGATGACGATCGCGCTCCCGATCTACCTCGGCGCCGTCGAGCGCGCGGACGACATGGCCGCTCGCGCGTCCCTCCACACGGCGCAGGTCGCCGGACGGATGCTGATCGCCGGCGGCGCCGAGTACGACGATGCCACGCTGGACGCCCTGGAAGGACGTCGAGCCCTCGGTCCGATGGGTGGACCGCGACGAACCGAGCCTGGGACCGACGATCGTGAGCCGAGCCGTCGTCGCGAACGATCTGTACCTGGCCACCTACTCGCCGACCGGCACGTGCTTCTTCGTGCGAGACGACCCCGGCGCGGGGATCGGCCGGGCGAGCCTCGAAGGCGTGGAGCGCGCCGACTGCACCGCGATGGCCGCGGTCACGGCGTCGTTCGAGCCGACCTGGTAGCCGTCAGCTCCAGGCCGCGTCGTCGTAGGTCTGTTCGCTCAGCCGGTCGCGGATCGCGCCGCGCGCGCGGCGGATCGCGTCGAGGCTCTTCACGGAGGCCAGGTCCACCACGCGCTGCGCCTGGTCGGACGCCACCGCGAGGGCCGGGCTCTGCGATGCCGTGCCCTGCGTCGGCCCGTGGAGCACCTCCGGGTCGTCCTCGTTCATCTTCTTCGCGATCGCGAGTCCGGCTACCACGCCGGCGCCGAACAGGAAGATCGTACGCAGCTTCATCTGGGGTCCTTCCGTGTCGATGTGATGAGCGGTCAGCCTATCGCGGCGCCTTCCGGGCGCGGAAGGGGCCGCTGGTAGACTGCCCGGCGCAGCATTCCGGGGTAGCTCAATTCGGCAGAGCGGCGGACTGTTAATCCGTAGGTTGTGGGTTCAAGTCCCACCCCCGGAGCCACGCAGAGGCGAAGGAGATGGCGTCGTAGGCGGGTTCGACGGCGCCCAGGATGTCGCGCTACTTCTTGATGTAGACGACCATCGTCGAGGGGATCATCCCGGCCCGCTCCGCGGCGGCCGCCAGCTCCGGAGCGAAGGCGCTCTGGGCAGCCTGGAAGGCCTCCAGGTCAGGGACGTCCCACGTGCTGGCGACCCGGTTGCTCCCATCCATGGCGACGTAGCTGGCCCCGTCGGACGCAACCGTTGACATCGCGGGGACCAACTCCTCCTTGAACTTCAACCACTCCTCGACATCGTTGACCTCTGCAGTGACGATGACCTGGGGCATGAATGCACCTCCTCGACGGGGACGCCGGAGCTTATACCGTCCCGGTCAAGGTGAGGCGCCGGCGTCACCGTCGCGATGCCGCCCGTACCGGCCCTTGGAGTGGGTCACCACCGTCGAACAGGCACCTGCGTCCGCGGACGCGGGTCTTGCGATCAGGGCCCTGGCGACCGCGTCGCGGTAGGGGCTTCGGTGCTCCGAGCGTGCGGGGCAGGAGGCGTTCATCGCATGCTCGGCAGCGCCGTGGCGGGTCAGCACCTCGCGCGGCGCCGCAGGATGAACCCTGCGATCGGCAGGACGATCAGCGTCCCGATCACCGCGCCGATCAGCCCACCGAAGTCGAAGATGTCGCCGCCGCCGATCCCGAAGCCCGGGGTGCCGGGAGCACGGCCCGTATTCCGCCGGACGGCACGTGTGAACAGGGCCCTCTGACCTGATCTCGACGGGTGCCCTGCGCGCACCCTCGCATCGAGGAGGTTGGGCAGATGGCGACGAGAGCAGAGGTCGAAGAGCTGTGCTGTGCCGCGCTCGAGGAGGAGCACCAGTGGCGCGAGGGCGGTCCTGAGGATCGCAAGGCGGCGTTCGAGCGGTTCCAAGGGCTCGTCCACCAGATCGCCGACGTCACGGACCGGACGTACGAGGACGTGATGAACGACGCGATCGAGGAGTGGGTCAAGGTCCACTTCTGCGAGCTCCCGACGGAACATGAACCGGCGGCCGAGTGGGAAGAGGCGGGCCACAAGGAGCACGCGAGCGGGTAGCGCCGCTCAGTTCCAGAGGTGGTCGGGCCCCATGAAGGCCTCGGCCACGTACGCGTCGTAGTCGACGTCGAACGCGAGTTCGAACGCGCGGTGCCAGTCGCCGGTCTTGCCCGCGAGCCGCCAGAAGCGCAGGAACGTCAGCGGCTTCCCGTCCACCAGGCGGTAGCCGGCGTACTGGGCCATCAGGTACCAGGTCACGGTCTCCTCGGGCGGGAGCTCGAGGGGGTTCGTGCCGGCACGGAGCACCTTGAGCGCCCGCGGTGTCCACGTTCGGTGGGCCTGGATGTAGCCCTCGTACGAGGTCAGGCCGAGCTGTTCGGTGACCCTGAGGGCCTGCAGGTTCGCGTCGGCCTCTTGGAGCCACACCGGCACGTCGTCCAGATCGCCCGACCGGCATCCGTCCTGCGGACCGCACCGCATGCTCAGCTGCTGGATCTGGTGCCACCACTCGTGGACCAGGACGAAGCTCCTACCCATCGTCGAGAGATCGAACCAGTCGTGCGTCCAGATCGTGATCAACCCCTTGCGCGCCGAGATCTGCTGGAACTGCGCAGAGGTGTTGGCCGCTCCGTCGCCCGCTCGGATCTCCACGACCGTCACCCGCTCGGAACAGCCGGGGAGGGGGACGTGGGCGAGCGCCCGCTGCGCCCGCTCGGCGGTCGTGCGGATCGCCTCGGTCAGCTCGTCGGGGACGCGGGGCTTCGGGTCGATCACCAGATCGAGCGATCCGACGGTCTGGGTGCACGCGTCCGCTCGGACGGGTTCGGGGGCCGCGACCGCACGCGGAGACGATCCCGCGGTGGGGGAGCTGACGGCGGGTCGGGGGCCGGACGCGTCGGGGTTGCCGCCGGTGCACGACGTGGTCGCCGCGACGAGCAGCAGCACGACCACCACGACGAGGGGTCGCGCGCGTCGGGGGGAGAACGACCGCATCTCGGGCACCGTAGCAGTGCCCGCCGCGCCCGACGAGCGGACCTGCGGGGTCCCGCGTCGTCGGAGCCCTTGGGACCTGATGGGCGGATGGCCGCACGGCTACCGTGGAAGGTGGAGGTGAGACAGATGATCGTCGGCTCCCTCTTCACTTCGGATCCCTGGGTCGCGGCGACGCTCCTCGCCGTCGGCGTCGTGATCGTCCTCGCGATCGTCGCGATCGCCGACACCGGGGAGACGTCCCCGGAGCACGAACTGCACCCGATGGGGGAGGCGTATCGCTGCACGTGCGGCGAGACCTTCCCGACGCGGGAGGCCGGGCTGGACCATGTGGCGCAGCAGCGTCATGTGGTGGATGGTCCGGTCGAGGACCATCCGCACCGCGGACTCCCGATGCGGTGACGATCCCGAACGAGGAGCAGGTGATGCCAGACACGGATCCATCGCAGCCGATCGCCGGACGGGAACGGCACGTGCTCCGCACGGTGCTGGTCGTCCTCGCGGGGATCTTCGTCGTGATGCAGCTGGTCCCCTACGGGAGGGATCACGCGAACCCGCCCGTTACCGCCGAGCCGGCGTGGGACTCGCCCGCGACCCGGCAGCTCGCCGTGACCGCGTGCTTCGATTGCCACAGCAACGAGACCACGTGGCCCTGGTACACGAACGTGGCACCGATGTCGTGGCTCGTCCAGCGCGACGTGGACGAGGGACGCGAGACGCTCAACTTCTCCGAGTGGGATCGGCCGCAGTCCGAGGAGATCGAGGAGGTCGGTGACATCGTCCTCGACGGGGAGATGCCGCCCACCCAGTACACGCTGATCCACCGCGACGCGGCGCTGTCCGACGACGAGGCGCGGGCGCTCGCCGACGGGCTCGAGGCGACGTTCCAGGGCTCGCCGCCCGTACTGGCCGAGCTCGAGGAGCCGGACGAGCCCGAGGTCGAGGACTGAGCCCGTTCCCGTCCGCCCGCCGACACTTGCTACGCTCCGGCCGTCCGTGACCCAGGGGGTAGCCGGTGACCGTCTCGAACCCGTTCCGCGCCGAGGGCGAGTGGCTGAAGTGCCAGTTCCACGCGCACTCGCTCTGCTCCGACGGTGAGCTCCCTCCCGACTCGCTCGCCGACGCGTACTACCACCGCGGGTACGACGTCCTCACGATCTCCGATCACTGGGTGATGACGAAGGTCGACGGCCCCGAGGGACTGCTCGTGATCCCCGGGGCGGAGCTCGGCGTCGATCCGGTCGCGGGTCCGATGTCGCCGGAGTTCCTCGCGATCGGGATCGACGAGGTCACCGAGACCCCGAACGGCGACCCTGTGAACTGGTACGAGTTCGCGAACTCGAGCTTCAAGACGTTCGCCACGTTCGACGACGGTCACGCGTACGTGCGGGAGCAGGGCGGTGCGACGATCCTGTGCCACCCGTCGTGGAGCGGGCTGCCGCAGGAGACGGTGTTCGCAGCTCGGAGCCTCGACGGTGTCGAGGTCTGGAACGCGTCGTCGCACCGAGAGAACGACCGAGGGGACTCCAGCTACGTCTGGGACCTCGCGTTCGACGCCGGCATCGGGTTCGCACCGTGCGGCACGGACGACTCCCACTACCCGACGTTCGACGTGGACGACGCGTGGACGATGGTCCGGGCGGCGGAACGGACGCGCGAGGCGGTGGTCGAGGCGCTCCGTACCGGCGCCACCTACGCGTCGAACGGACCCGTCGTCCACGACGTGGAGCGCGACGGCGGTGCGATCGAGGCGGCGTTCAGCCCGGCGCGCGACGTCTGGCTCCACAGCGGCTGGCAGGACGGCCTGGGGTTGTCGGCGGGCGCGCGCGGCCGTCGCGAGGGCGCGGAGATCCTGCAGCGCGACGTCCGGGGGCTGATCACGCACGCGCGGTTCCGTCCGCCGGACGACGTCGAGGCCGAGCGTCGCGACGACCGCTGGTGGCGTCTGGTCGTCGAGGACGAGTACGGCCGACGCGCCTGGACGAACCTGGTCTAGCTCGGACGTGCCGGCAGCCGGACCGTGAAGACCGCCCCGCCCTCGGGGCGGTTCCCGGCCTCGATCGTTCCGCGGTGCGCCGCCACCAGTTCGGAGGCGACCGCCAACCCGATCCCGCTACCGCTCGTCCGCTCGGGCGTGCGGCCACGGTAGAAACGCTCGAACAGGTGGGGGAGGTCCTCGTCGGCGATCCCCGGTCCCGTGTCGAGCACCCGGAGCACGGCGTGGGAGTCCTCGGTGGTGGTCCGGACCGTGATCGTGCCGCCGCCGGGCGTGTAGCGCAGCGCGTTCACCACCAGGTTCACGGCGACCTGCCCGAGCCGACCGGCGTCGCCGTGCGCGGGGGCGGGGGAGAGATCGCCGACCAGCTCGAGCTCCTCGGCGGTCGCCGCCGCGCGCGCGATCGCCACCGCGGCCTCCGCGACGGCCGCGAGGTCGACGGGACCCAGCTGGAGCTGCAGGGCCGAGGCCTCGGCCTCCGCGAGCGTCTCCAGGTCGCCGACCACCCTCGTGAGCCGCAGGACCTCGTCGTGCAGCGACGACAGCGTCTCCTCGTCGGGGTCCATCACCCCGTCGACCAGCGCCTCGGTCGTCCCGCGCAAGATCGTGAGCGGGGTGCGGACCTCGTGGGCCACGTCGCGGACCAGCTGGCGTCGGAGCTCGTCCTCCCGCTGCACGGACGCGGCCATCCGGTCGAACGTCGCCGCGAGGGCACCCAGCTCGCCGGGGGCGTCCTCGAGGTGGACCCGCACGTCGCGGCGCCCCGACTCCAGCTCGGTCGCGGCCTCCGTCAGGCGCGTGAGCGGCCTGCTCACCCGATGGGCGACGAACACGCTGACCCCGACGGCCACCACGATCGCGAGCGCCGCACCGAACAGCGCGGTGCGCACGAGCGCGTCGCGGACCCCCTCCTCCGGGCTCGAGAGGTTGCCCACCGGGAACCGGAGCTGCACCGTCCCCACGGGGGTGCCGTCCACGACGACGGGGGCCTCGATCGGGTCCCCCCGTGGGACGTCCACGATCGACACGCCGTGCATATCCTCCAGCATCTCGGCGGCCTCCTGGAGGGGCTCGCGTACGACCGCGCCGCTCCCGTCGAGGACCGCGATCGTGGCCTGGTCGAGGGCCGCGACCGTCACCGCTCCGGTCAGGTCTGCCCCCTCCCACACACCGCCGGCCTCTTCGTACGCGCGCGCGGCCTGGACCGCCGCTGCTCGCGTGTCCTCCCGGTGGACGTCGCTGACGAGCTCGCTCAGCTGATCGCGCGCCGACGTGATCGTCAGCACCGCGAACACGACGACCGCGGCCACCGCCACCGTGACGAAGGCCGCCGCGAGGCGGACCCCGAGCGGAGAGAGGCCTCGGTCAGTCACGCGGCAGCCCCAGCCGGTACCCGACCCCGAGCACCGTCTCGACGATCCGCGGGTCGTGCGGATCGGCCTCGACCTTGCGGCGCAGGTTCTTCACGTGGCTGTCGACCGCGCGCTCCGACGCGAACTCGTAGCCGCGCACGCGGTTGATCAGCTCGGTGCGCGAGTACACACGCCCGGGCGTGCCCGCGAGCGCCACCAGGAGCCCCCACTCGGTCGGGGTCAGCTCGACGGCCTCGCCGCGCACCCGGACCTCGTGTCGCTCCTCGTCGATCTCGAGCTCACCGCCCCCGAACGAGCGGGCCGCGCCCGGTTCGCTTCCGCCCGCCGCGGCCCGACGGACGATCGCCTGGACCCTCAGCACGACCTCCTGGGGGCTGAACGGCTTCGTCACGTAGTCGTCGGCGCCGAGCTCGAGGCCGGCGATCCGATCGGCCTCGCTCGCCTTGGCCGTCAGCATCAGGATCGGGGTCGGTCCCGCGGCGCGGACCTCTCGGGCGACGGTCTCGCCGGGCACGTCGGGCAGGCCGAGGTCGAGGACCAACAGGTCGGGACGCGCGGACTCGTTCAGGCTGAGCGCCTCCGCGCCGCTCCCGGTGGTGATCACCGAGAAGCCGGCGCGCTCGAGGTAGCTCCGGAGCAGCTCACGGATCTTGTTCTCGTCTTCGACGACCAGGATCGTCGCGGTCATGGCGCACCTCCGGGCGGCGGTCGGGGCGTGCGGTCCCGACCATGCTACGGGCGGAACGGCGCTCGAGGTTCCATCGCGGGCACGCAGCGTCTCCACACGACCTCCACACGCCGGTCCGAGGATGCGCTCGGAACCGGAAAGGAGGAGACCGATGCGGAACCACCCTCTCGCCACCGCCGCCATCGCCATCGCCGCGTCGGCCGCCCTCCTCGCCGCCGCGTACGCCGGTTCCACCGGACTCGTCACGGTCCTCGCGATCGCCGTCGTGGTGCCCGCGAGCGCGATCGTGGCCGGCCGGTTCCTGCTGGGGGCGGGCGCCGCCCGCCCCCAACGGGCCATCCCCGGAGGGAGCGCCGTCATGACCGATCCAATCCCTGAGCGTCCTGAAGACCCCGCCGCCTCGATCACGACGATGATCGCCGGGTTCGTGGCCGCCGTGATGATCATCGCCGCCGGCGGGATCGTCGGCCTCGCGGCCCACGGGAACCTCGACCACTCCACGATGATGGGAGGCGCCTCGAGCGACCACATGGCCTTCATGCTCGACGCCGTTCCCGGCGACATCGCCTCGCACTACGAGTTCGCGAGCGAGCACCGCGATCTGTTCTCGATGATCCCGTGCTACTGCGGCTGCGAGGCGACGCTCGACCACCGTCACCTCTACGACTGCTTCGTCCGCCCGGACGGCGGATGGGAGTCCCACGCGTCCGGGTGCTCGGTCTGCATCGACGAGTCGAAGATGGCCCGCCGGTTGCTCCAGACCGGGGCGCATCCGGAGGAGATCCGCGACACGATCGTCGCGCAGTACGAAGCCCTGATCCCGAGTTGACCCGCTCGACCCACCAGGAGGGAACCACGATGTCCACCACCCGCGAGAAGCCGAAGTCCAAGAGCCGCCGCGGCGGCACGAACACCGGACTCGTCGTGTCGCTCTCGATCTTCGTGATCGCCGTGCTGGCGGTCGCGTTCGGCATGGGAGGCGGCGAAGACGAGACGCCGCTCACGACCGCCTCGGACGCCGGGACGATCGCCGGGCTGAAGGCCACGGGCGAGACCAGCGGCATGGGCGTCCCCGTCGTAGAGGTGCCCGGGGCCGCGACCGGCTCCGCGTCGGCCGCCGGGGTGACCGTCGAGGGCGCGGACTGGGCGATGGGCCAGGTCCCGCTCGACATCGCGGTCCGTCCCTACTGGACCCTGACGAACACGGGGACGAAGCCCGTCACCCTGGGCGAACCGCAGGCCGAGGTCCGCGAGGGCTGCTGCCCCGGCCCGTTCGCGATGGACCGCACGGAGCTCGCACCCGGTGAATCGACGACCCTGACCTTCGAGCTGGGGATGTCCGAAGGCATGGACGGCTGGCACGACATGGGCGTCTACGTGCCCATCGAGGGCGCCGGCGGCGCCGAGGTCCTGGCGCTGTCCGTCACCGGCGACTTCCGCAACTAGATCCCCCGGGAGGGATCATCTCTCCATCCCTCCGGGACCCGGGGCGACCCTCCCGCCCCGGGTCCTATCCTGTCCGGTGACGAGCCGCCTCCCGGCTCGCCACCGATCGACCTCGACGACGGATCACAAGGAGCCCCGCGTGAGCGATGTACCTACGACCGGCGTGTTCGTGATGGCCTACGGCACCGCGAGCGGTCCCGACGACATCGAGCGCTACTACACCGACATCCGAGGCGGCCGCGCGCCGTCCCCCGAGTTCCTCGAGGAGCTCGTGGGCCGGTACGAGGCGATCGGGAACCGGTTCCCGCTCCTCGACATCACCCGTGCGCAGGCGGCCGGTCTGGAGGCCGAGCTGAACCGGCGCGGGCGCGGCACGTTCCGCGCCTACCTCGGGATGAAGCACTCCGAGCCGACGATCGCCGAAGGCGTCGAGCGGATGCGCGCCGACGGGGTCGAGCGGTCCATCGGCGTCGTGATGGCGCCGCACTGGTCGGGGATGTCGATCCCGACCTACGCGGACCGGGCGCGGAACGCGCTGGGGGAGGGCCCGCCGTCGTTCGCCTGCGTCCGGAGCTTCCACGACCACCCGGGGTACGTGGCGCTGCTCGCGGACCGCGTCCGTGAGGCGCTCGCCGAGTTGCCCGAGCAGGCGCGAGACGAGGCGATCGTGATCGTCTCGGCGCACAGCCTGCCGGTGCGGACGCTCGAGGACGGAACAGGGCGGTGTCTCCGGTGTTCGGAGGATGCCTGCGCGGCGTCGTGCCGGTACCACGACGGCCTGACCGAGACCGCGGCCCTCGTGGCGGAGGCGCTGGGTCTCCCCGACGATCGCTGGACGACCGCCTGGCAGAGCGCCGGACGGACCGCCGACCCGTGGTGGGGTCCCCCGATCGAGGACGTGATCCGTGAGCTCGCGACCGACGGCGTCCCCGGGGTGGTGGTGTGCTCGGCGGGGTTCGTCTCCGATCACCTGGAGATCCTCTACGACCTCGACATCGAGGCTCGGCAGATCGCGGAGTCGGCAGGGATGGCGTTCGCCCGGACCCGGATGCCGAACGACGACCCCGCCTTCGTGTCGATGCTGGCCGACGTCGTGCTCGCCCAGCTGGACGGGGCTCCGGAAGCGTGACGCGACGAGTCGTCGTCGTCGGCGCCGGGATCACCGGCCTGGTCGCCGCCTACCGCCTCACGCAGGGCGACGACCCCTGCGAGGTGCTGGTGCTGGAGGCCGACGACGGGGTGGGCGGCAAGGTCCGCTCGGCCACCGTCGCGGGCCTGGAGCTGGAAGGCGGTCCCGATTCGCTGCTGGTCCGCAAGACCGCCGCGGTCGACCTGGTGAAGGAGCTGGGGATGGGTGAGGACCTCGTCCCCGCGGCGGTGGCCGCGACGCAGATCTGGACCCGCAAGGGCCTGCTGCCGTTCCCGTCGGGGCCGTTCGGCATCTCGACCGATCCCTGGGAGTTGGCTCGGTGGGGCGGGATGTCGTGGGCGGCGAAGATCCGGGCCGGCGGAGACCTGGTCCTGCCGAAGGGGAAGGCCGACGGCGACGAGTCGCTCGGTGACGTGCTCCGCCGCCGGATCGGCAACGGTGCCACCGATGCCCTCGTCGCGCCTCTGCTCGGAGGCCTGTTCGCCGGCGACGTCGACCGTCTGAGCGTGCGCGCCACGTTCCCCGAGCTCGGGGCCTGGGAACGCGAGCACGGGAGCCTGATGCGGGGCGCCCGGGCGATGTCGGCGGCGCGCCGACCCGCCTCGGTCAGCGGCGCCGGGCAGGGCGCGCCGCCCCCACCGATGTTCGTCCGGTTGCAGGGTGGACTGCGGCGCATCACCGACCGGTTGGCCGAGCTCCTCGGTCCCGAGCGGGTCCGCACGGGCGTGACGGTCACCGAGCTGCACGTCGGTGGCGACGGGATCGTCGTCGGGGCGGGCGAGGAACGGCTCGAGGCCGACGCCCTCGTCCTGACCTCTCCGGCGTTCGCGAGCGCCGACCTGCTGGAGCCGGCGGCGCCCGAGTCGGCTCGACTCCTGCGCGAGATCCCCTACGCGTCGACCGCGGTCGGGCTGCTCGTCTACGGACCCGGCACCGACGCCGTGCTCCCCGCGTCGTCGGGGTTCGTGGCGCCCCGCGGCGCCCTGCCGATGAACGCCGCCACGATCGTGTCGAAGAAATGGCCCGACGACCGGTTCGAGGGACGGGCGGTGCTCCGCTGCTTCATCGGGAGCACCGGCACCGAAGGGGTCCTCGACGCACCCGACGAGGCGATCGTGGCCGACGTGGCCGCGGCGCTCCGCGGGATCTACCCGCTCCCGCCCGAGCCGGAGGCCGCCACCCTGGTCCGCTGGCCGCGGGCGATGCCGCAGTACGAGGTCGGCCACCTCGATCGCGTCGAGGCGATCGAGGCGGGCCTCCCGCCGGGCGTGTGGGTCGCCGGCCAGGCGTTCCGCGGTGCCGGCCTGCCCGACTGCGTCGCGCAGGCCACGAGCGTCGCCGAGAAGGTCCGCGCCGCGGGCTGACCGCGGCTACAGCCGGCCGCTCGTGTGGAAGTGGCAGCGAGTGCAGAGCTGGTTGCTGCCGTGGTTCGTGCCCCGGCTCGGGTGGCAGGTGAGGCACATGCCCTGGAGCTTCTGGATGTCCGTCGAGGTGTTCAGCGCGTCGAACCCGGTGATCGTTCCGGTCGCGGTCGTGTCCCAGGCGTCGATGTTCTCGCGCAGCATGTAGGCGTTCGTCGAGCCGTGGAAGTCGTGGCACGCCGTGCAGGTCAGCGTGTCGGCGTGCGGGCTGTCGGCGAGCCACTCGTCCATCCGGAACTTGTCGTGCACGCGGGTGTCGGCGCCGACGGCGGTGTCGTTCACCAGGCGGACGTCGACCGGGACGGTCGTCCCGGCGTCGATCGGGGCGGTGGTGGTCGGCCCCTGGTGACACGTGCCGCAGTAGGCGGTCATCGTCGCGCCCGAGTTCATGTACCCCAGGGCGGTGTTCCACCCGATGATCCACTTCGAGCCGATCGACAGGACCGCGCGCGGGTCGGCGATCTTGCTGGTCGTGTCCGTGTCCGTGGTGTCCGCGATGTGGGAGTTGTGGCAGGACGCGCACTCCACCCGCCGGAGTCCGCTCTCCTGCTCGGCGGCGTCGATCGGGTGGTGGAAGATGCGGATCCCGTTCCCGTCGGTCGTCGAGTAGTCGTTCGCGCGTGCCCCGAACGCCTGCACGATGTCGCTGCCGGGCACGACCTCGGGCCAGGGCGGGCTCGCCCCGCCGGACGTGTTCGGGTCCGTCGCCGTGTGGCACGACAGGCAGAGCCCCTCGCCTTCGAGGTCCGTCGTCGTGAGCCCCCGCTGGTCCGAGCCGTGGGATTCGTGGCATGCGAGGCAGCGGATCTCCGAACCCGAGGCCGGCAGCGGGATCGACGGGTCGGTCCCGTGCGCCGACGTCTCGAAGGCCTCGTGGTCGCCGTTGGGCAGCGGCAGCGTCGAGCCGACCCCGTGGCACGCGTAGCAGAAGACGTTCCCGATCGGGGTCCCCGGGGGCGAGTAGAGGTACCCGCCGCTGCCGTCGCTGACTCGCAGCAGGACCGCGGAATCGGACGTGGTCTTGTGCGGCGTGTGGCAGTCGCTGCAGGCGAGATCGCCGTCGGGGACCGGGTGCGCCGACGTCCGCGGTCCCGCCAGGTCCTGCCCGAACTCGGCCTTGATGTTCGTGGTCGCGCCGGTCCCGTCGTGGCACGCGTAGCAGGTCTCCGCCTCCGAGGTCGCGGTCAGGATGCCGTCCTGACTGGCGGCGTCGTGCGGGGAATGGCACTCACCGCAGAGGTCGGTCTCCGAGGTCGATGCGCCGTGCGGATCGGTGGCGGGGGGCGCGGATTGGCTGCTCACGGGGTCCCTGCCCAGCCCGGCAAGCACGATCAGGACGCCCAGGGCACCGGGGACGAGCCAGGCGAGGCGGCGGGTGTGCTGCATGTCCGACCTCACGGTAGGTGCGCGTGCCCATGCCAACAGGGGTACATCGGTGCTGGTCAGGGGGGCCCTAAGGCCCTCGGGGTTCTGGCATCGTGATTGATAGCCGATATATCAGACGATTGTGGTCCGCAATCGGTCGTGATCCGCACGGGACTTGAGGCGGAAAGTCCCGTCCCGATAGGGTCCAAAGCCTAGTCCCGGGACCTCAGGTCGCATCCTATCCTGCACGAAGAAATGACATCGGAACTGACAAAGGAGCCGCCGCTGCCAGATATGTGAAGGGGAAGCACGAAGTGCCCTTGTATCGAAACAGCGCACTCCACCAAGTAAGGAGGTGAGCAGGAAGTGCGGATCAGAGGCTTCATGAAGGTAGCGATGGTCCTGGCCCTGATCGCCGTTTCACTGTTCGCGTTGGGAGGCGCAGCTCTCGCATCGACGGGTCTCGACGGTCCGAACAACCCACCGGTGGTCAGCGATCCGGTGAACGGCAACGTGACCCCGCATGGCGGGTTCAGCTCGAGTACGAACTTCTGTCTGCAGTGCCACTCGGTGCACACGGCACCGGGCGGCGGGACGGAGGGCTACGCGCTGCTGGCGGAGCCGAGCGTCAACGACGTCTGCGCCACCTGCCACGGGCTGTTCGGCAACGCGGCGACAGGTGCGAACCCCAACACGGTCCCGGGGAACACGGGAACGCTGGGGACGGCGTCTTCACGGACGGCGTTCGACGTCACCGGTGCTGCCAAGAATGCCGCTCACGACCAAGGTGAAACCGATATCCCCGATGAGACCCTCCAGCTGTACATGGGTGGCTGGAACTACGGGGGCTTCAACCCGGCTCGGTGGGACGGCACCAAGGTCGAGGCGAACGGCGGATCGTCCAGCTACACCGGAGGCGGCCTGTACTGCGGCAGCTGCCACACGCCGCACGGCGACTTCGGCCAGGCGGTGAACTCGAAGTTCTTCCGTAGCGACGCCGGGGGCGCCGTGAACGAGCGTCAGCGCGTGTACGTGCGCGGCATGGTGACCGGTGACACGTTCACCCTCACGTTCGCCGGGCAGACGACGGCGCCGATCGCCTACAACGCCACGGGCGCGACGTTCGACGCGAACATCCTGAGCGCGCTCGAGGGACTGAGCAACATCGCTCCTGGTGACGTCGCGGTCGCGAGCGCGAGGGTGACCTTCATCGGCACCTACGCGGCCACGAACGTTCCGACGATGACGGCTGCCACAGGCACCTGCGCCGGAGCGTGCGAGGCGTACGCCGGCACCGAACTCGACGGTGGCCCCGGTGGCACCCTCGACGCGTCCTACGCGTGGGCGGAGAACGCACTGATCTATGCGGCACCCAACTCCGGGACCGATCCGGGTGGTACGACCGGCGCGGCCACGGCCGTCTTCTACCTGCACAAGGTGGCGGCCACCGGTGTGTGGCAGAAGTGCACGCTCCCCGATGGTGGGGGAACCTGCTACAACCTCGTGCACGACGACGCGGAAGGCCAGTTGTCGTACCTCTACGGCTACAAGATCCTGCAGGCCTACCCCAACCACAACTTCGACAAGGTGGAGAGCTGGGGCGTGGCCTACCGGGGCCGTGACGCGGCCCGCTGGTGTGGGACGTGCCACCCGTCGAAGGTGTCCGCCGACTTCGGGGCAGCCTTCACGGAGCACAACCACCCGACGGACTGCACGTACTGCCATGGCAACCCGGCAGACGGCGCTTCCGCCGACTACCCGCACACCTCGACGACGGGCAAGTTCCTGAAGTCCTACCCGGACGGGTTGTGCATCAACTGCCACGGAAGCGGCAGCCTGCTGTAGAAGAGGTAGAACCACTCCAAGGGATCGAACCTGCGGCCCCGGATCCGGAAGGATCCGGGGCCGTGACCATGTGCTCGGGCGGGCCTGAGGGCTCTCCGTGGGCTTCAGGAGGGTCGAGCACCGATGCTGGGGCTACCACACAGGTCTGTCTCGAACGCCTCTGAGAGCGCGCAGGGGCTCTGGGCCGTGGCTCCCGCCCACCTTAGGGTCGGCTGAGCTGGAGCGGACATACGCCCCGCTGCGGGGCGGCCTTTCGGCCTCTCCCGAGGTCCATGGCAGGACCTACGGTGAGGCCGAGATGGGCGCGCCGCCACGTGGTCCGGTACCTCCGATCAGCCCCACTGACCTGCGCGTTCCTGCGACGCCCCCAGCAGACCCTAGGGTCCTCGCCCTAGACACCCTAGGGTTTCCACCCTCGCCCCCTCAGGCCTGGAACCGAGGCAGCCTCAGGCCTTCGCCCGAGGCAGGAATAGGTACAGCGCAAGCATTCCTAGGGTTGCTGACCCGATGTGAGACCACCCTCGCCGTCCTTAGTGTGAGCCTCAGAGATCACACCCCGACCAGACAAGGGGGTCAGGACGATGAGGGCTCACGTTGCGAAGCACACGGCACACGACCGGATGGTCGGATCGGAACTCTGGATGCTCGCGTTCGGCACGATCGCGCTCGGCTTCGGGGCCGTGATGCTGCTGGTATGGGACCCGCGGTGGCTGCTCCTGGCGCTGGGCGTGGGCCTGATGGCCGGCGGCGCCCGCATGGCGTTCAGCAGGGTGAAGGCTCGGGAGCACGTCCAGGCCGAGGCGAGCTCCGCGGTCGCCAGCACCGGTCTGGTGATCGCCTCGATCGCGGTCGCGCCGCTGATCGCCTTCGCGCTCCTGTGGGCGGGGCTCCTGCTGCTGCTCGGTGCGATGTGGGTGCTGAACGCGATCGGTCTGATCTGAGCGACGCGGTGACCTGGTTCCTGGGGCCGCCGGCCTTCCGAGGCCGGCGGCCCGTTCGTTCCATGCGCGTGTGGAGCCCCGGCCGTTCCGCGTTCGTCCTCGCGCTCGTCCTCTGCTGGTCGATCGCGTTCGCCGTCTCCGCGATCGCCCAGGAGACCGGATCGCCGGCGGCACCCTCGGACCTCAGGGCCGGCGACTGCGTCGTGTGTCACGCGCGTCAGGAGATCGTCGAGACGGATCGAGGGACACGCGAGGAACTGCTCGTGACACCCGAGTCGATCTCGGGGGGCGTCCATGCGGGGTTCAGCTGCACGGAGTGCCACAGCCCGCTCGTCAACACCCTGCACCCTGACGTCGACCGAGCGGCGACGTCGTGCGAAGGGTGCCACGAGGAGGAGGCACAGCAGCACACCGCGGGAGCCCACGGGCGCCCCAGCGACGAGGGCACGCCGCCGACCTGCGTCACGTGCCACGGGAACCACGCCGTGGTGAAGGCCGACGGCACCGACTTCGACGAGCAGCTCGCGGAGCGCTGCGCGGAGTGTCACTCCGAGATGAGCGACCGAGGGTTCGGTTCGAACCCGCTGGGGATGGAGACCCACCTCGGCCGTGCCGACGTCGCGACGTGCGACGACTGTCACGAGCCCCACCGGGTCCTCCCGCCGGACGATCCCATGTCGTCGGTCCACGCGGACAACAAGTTGGCGACCTGCCAGCAGTGTCATGAGAGCGCAGGACCGAACTTCCGCGAGATCCAGATCCACGTCGCGAGCGGACCGCTGCCGGACGACTTCCGCCTGCGGCTCGCGACCCTGTGGATGCTGGCGATCTTGATCTTCACGTTCGGATTCTTCGGGTGGCTGACCGTGCTCGGTATCCGGCACGAGTGGAAGCACGGGCGCCACCGTCGCCATCACCGCCCACCCACCTCGGGAGCCGCCCCATGAGCACGATCACCTTCGAGCAGAACGCCGCGCCCGCAGAGGCCGTCGTCGCCGTCCGCAGGTTCAGCTGGTGGGCTCGCGCCACCCACGCCGTGCTGGCGCTGAGCGTCTTCGGGCTGGTCCTCACCGGGATGCCGCTGCGGTATCCGGACGCGTTCTGGGCGCAGCCCCTGTTCTTCCTGTGGCGCTCAGAGCCCGGCGCGGTGGCCGTGCACAAGGTGTGTGCGGTGTTGTTCTTCGGAGCGGGTGCGATGCACGGGATAGCCCTCGCGTACGGGTTCGTGACGCGTCGGATCAAGATCACGAAGATCTTCGGGCCCGACTCGATCCTGCCGAACCCACAGGACGTAAGGAACATCCGGCAGCACATCCGGTACCTGAAGGGCGAGGCCGAGCGCCCCGACTACGGCCGGTTCGCCTTCTGGGAGAAGTTCGACTACCTGGCCGAGATCTGGGGGCTGCTGGTGATCGGTCTGTCGGGGCTGATCATGTGGTTCCCGGCGCGCGCGGCCGAGTACCTGCCGGGCTGGATCGTGAACGCCGCCCTGATCTTCCACGGGTACGAGGCCATCCTCGCGATGGCCTTCTTGTTCACGGTGCACTTCTTCAACACGCACCTGCGTCCCGAGATCTTCCCCGTAGATCCGGTGATCTTCACCGGCGACATCCCGCTGCACGAGGTCGAAGAGCGCTACCCGGGCTGGTACCGGCGCCTCGAGCAGACCGGCGCGCAGATGGTGGCCGGGGGCACGCCGTCGAAGATCGCCTACGTGATCACGCTGTTCTACCTGTTCGTCGGGATCGGGATCATGCTGCTGGTGATGCTGACGGCGCTGGTCGAGGCGGCCACGTACCTCATCGAGATCGTCGGCGGCTGACGCCGAACATCGAGATCGTCGGCGGCTGACGCCGAACATCGAGATCGGCGACGCTCAGACCTCGTCGAGGCCGATGATCCCCTTGCGGATCGCGTACTTCACGAGTTCGGTCCGGTCGTGCATCCCGAGCTTGTGCATCAGGTTGGCCCGGTGCGCCTGCACCGTCTTGATCGACAGGAACAGCATCTCGGCGATCTCGCGGTTCGTCTTGCCCTCGGCGATCAGCTTGAGGATCTCGCGCTCGCGCTCGGACAGGTGGTCGAACGACTCGTCCTCGCCCCGCTCCACGCGCGACAGGTAGTCCTTGATCACCAGCTTCGCGACGCTCGGGTGCAGCACCGACTCGCCGAGCGCGGCCCGCTTCACGGCGTGGATCACGTCTTCGGCGGGCGCCCGCTTGATCACGTAGCCCGTCGCGCCGGCCTGGAGCATCTGGAACACGTAGGCCTCGGAGTCGTGCACGGTCAGCGCGACGACCTGGACGTCGGGATCGGTCTCGCGGATCCGGCGGGTCGCCTCGAACCCCGAGAGCCCGGGCATACCGATGTCCATCACCACCACGCGCGGCTCCAGTTCGCGGACCTTCTCGATCGCTTCTTCGCCCGAGGAGGCCGTCCCGACCACCTCGAGATCGGGGTCGGACGACAGCACCATCCGGATCCCCTCGCGGACCACGTCGTGATCGTCCACGACGAGCACCTTCACGGCATCCATCAGTGCACCGTCCCTTCCGGTTCGTCCTTCATCGTCGCCTCCGCGCTCGCGGAGTGCTCGGTGTCGTTCACGGGCAGGCGGGCGACGATCGTCGCGCCCATCCCGGGCGACGACTCGATCGTCAGGGTGCCGCCGATGATCTCCGCCCGCTCACGCATGCCCATCAGTCCCACCGACTCGCCGGTCCTGGCCCGGCCCGCGACCGACCGCGGGTCGAAGCCGATCCCGTCGTCGGTGACGGAGACCACGAGCCAGCCGTCGTCGCCGGGGGCGACGTGGACCGTCGCGGTCTTCGCGCTCGCGTGGCGGACCACGTTGCCGACGGCCTCTTGGACGATCCGGAACGCGGTCACCTCGACGTGGTCCGGCAGGCGCCCGGTCTTGCCGCCTTCGAAGACGATCTCGACGCCCCAGGCATCGGCGATCTGCGCGAGGTACCAGCGGAGCGCCGGGATCAGGCCCAGCTCGTCCAGCAGGGCCGGGCGCAGATCGAACAGCATCGCGTCGAGGTTGCGGGCGGCCTCCTCGGCCAGGTTCTTCACTGCCTCCACGCGAGCCTTCCCGTCGGCGTCGGGCGGCGCGTGGGACTCCAGCATGCTGATGTTCATCAGGAGCGCCGAGAGCACCTGGCTGGTCTCGTCGTGCAGCTCGCGGGCGATCCGGCGACGCTCCTCCTCCTGGGCGGTCAGCGTCTTGCGTACCAGGGCCTGCATGCTGTCTTCCTTGCGCTGCAGGTCGTCCAGGAGCGTGGCGTTGTCGATCGCGATCCCGACCAGACCGGCGAGCGCCTCCAGGAGGTCGCGCTCGGACCGCGCGAGGGGTCTCGATGGATCCCACCCGACGCCGACGACGCCCAGCACGGCTCCGCGGGCGCGCGCCGGTACGGTCACCCAGGCGAGCGCGGCGTCCTCGGGCACCTCGGTGAGGAAGCCGCCGGAGGAATGCGAGAGCCCCTCGGCAGCGGTGCGCTGGGTCGTCGCCGCCTCAAGCAACTGCGCGCCCCACTCGGCGGACGGCTCCCGGTGCGCGTCCTCCCAGATCGCCACGCCCGAGGCCTCGAGTGCCGACCCTAGGTGCGCCGCGGCCCGCTGGAGGACCTCCGAGAGCCCGGCGCCCTCCGTGAGCATCGATCGGATCTGGTCCATCACCGTCATCTCGGAGCGCAGCAGGTCCACCGTCGAACGCAGGTCGAACGCTTGACGCTCGAGGCGCGACGCCATGTCGTTGAAGGTCTCAGCGACCTCCCCGAACTCGCGGTCGCGGTACCGGGGCAGGCGGACCGACAGGTCGCCGTCGCCCAGGCGCTCGGCGGCGTCGTCGATCTCCTCGAGCGGCCGAAGCACGTTGCGACGGATCGCCGATACCGAGAAGAACAGCCCGAACAGCAAGGGCAGCGCGGCGACGACGAGCGAGGCCCGGGCGCTCTTGGCCAGCTCCGCGCGGAAGGGGGCCTCGTCCAGCCGCACCTCGACCGCGCCCAGGACGGGGCCGCTTTCGGGGTGGCACGGCATGCACGCCGGTTCCTTCTCGACGGGAACGAACACGCTGAGCGACGCTTCCTCGGTCGCGGTCGTCGGGGCGTTGTCGCGCATCGCGGTCATCAGCGCGCTGTGTCGGATCTCGGAATGCTGCGTGGCAGCGTCGGACGCGACCCAGGGCTCGCCGTCGGTCCCGTAGACGGACACGCCCTCGACCAGCTCGCCCTCTTCGACGTTACGCACGGCCTGGCGGATGTCCTGCGGGGCGTCGTTCAGCATGCTGACCTCGAGGGTGTCCTCGGTGGCCTGTGCCATCGCCAGACCGGCCTCGGTCCACTGGTCCTCGAGCCGCTGGCTCTCGAAGCGCGCCATCAGGAACAGGGTGAGCGCCGCCGAGAGTCCGAGCAGCGCGCCGAGCCACAGGGTCACCCTGAGTTCGAGACGCATGTCGCCTCCTGCGCCTACCTTCTCGCGCCCCTAGGGTCGTGGACCGGGGCAGGCGGCCGTTCCCCGAGGGGGACCTGTGGACCGAGGCCGCAGCCGCCTCAGGCGGTCGCGACGAACGTCGCCGGCTGGTACCCGCAGGCGGGGTCCTCGCCGAGCGCGTCGCCGAACGCGGCGAAGGCCCGAGCGCGCGAGCCGCCACAGGTGTCGGCGTACTCGCACACGCCGCAGCGCCCGCCGAACTCGGTCGCCCGGATCGACTTGAGCAAGGGGTGCTCCCGGTACAGCTCGACGATGTTCTCGGTCATCGCGTTCCCGAGGCGGTACGGGAGGAACCCGGCCGGGTACACGTCACCGTCGTGGGACACGAACAGGATGCCCTTCCCGTCGCGGGTGCCCACGCTCTGCGCCCGGGACTTGCCGGGCTCGCCGATCAGCTCGCGCAGGCGCGCCGTCAGGCGCTGGTAGAGCGGACCGAGCCCGAAGGGGCCCACGGGATCGACGTCCTCGCCGAGTTCGCGACGCTGCGTGACCACCCGTCGGAAGAACGGACCCTCCACGGTCCGCACGATGAAGCCGTACCTGGACGCGTCGTACAGGAAGTGCGTGACGTCCTCGTTCTCTTCAGGCGTGAGCTCGTCGAGCTCGGAGCCACGACCGACGCGGATCAGGTAGAAGACCTCCCAGATGTGGGCGCCCCAGCCCGAGACGAGCGCGGCGATGTCGGCGAGCTGTTCGACGTTGCGGCGCATGATCGTCGTGTTGATCTGCACCGTGTGGCCCTCGTCGACCAGCATCCGCACGGCCTCCTCGGTCTTCGCGAAGTGGCCCTCGACCTGCCGGACGCCCTCGTGGGTCGCGGCGTCGGCGCCGTCCAGGCTGATCGAGACGGTCTTCGAGTCGACCTCGAGCATCCGCTTCGCGATGTCGCGGGTCAGCAGCGGCGTCACGCTGGGCGCGAACCCGATCGGCATCCCGTACGAGCGCGCGTGCTCGGCCAGGTCGAACAGGTCCTCGCGCATGAACGGATCCCCGCCGGTGAAGATGATCACCGGGTGACGCGGCGTGAAGGCATGGAGGTCGTCGATCAGCCGCATGCCCTGCTCGGTCGTGAGCTGACCGGGGAGCGCCCGGTCGATCGCCTCGGCGCGGCAGTGGCGGCAGGCCAGGTTGCAGGCCTTCGTGGTCTCCCAGAACAACAGGATCGGTGCCTGGTCGAAGTTCACGGGTGACATCGGTCGTCCTCCCTCGGTGGCGGCGTGGATGGCGGCGGAGCCCCTCGGGAGGTCACGTCCGGGCCTCCTGCAGGAGCGCCGAGAGCGCGTCGTCGATGTCGGCGGCGTCGGCGGCGAGCCACCAGATCGCGTCGTCGGCGGCGAAGAACGCGTGCTGCTGTCCGGTTCCCTCGGTGGTCCACACCCGGGGATCGGTCGCGGATGCGACGGGTGGCGTGAACGGCGTCTCGGCTCCGGCGATCGCCTCGACCATCCGGGACACGTACCGATCCGCTGCCTCGGGGCGGACAGGGGTGGCGACCCACACGGTCGCGGTCGCCCCGTACCCAGCGACCTCGGCCTCGGTCATCCGGAACGTGCCGAGGTGCAGGTCGCGGACCTCGCGGAGCGCCTCGGCACCGGTCAGGATCCAAGCCTGATCGAGCGCCCCAAGGGCCGAGGGCAGGAGCCGGGCGGGCGGAGCCTCGGCCGGCGGGGCGCCCGATGTCACGGGCTGGTACCGCGCCGCCGAGAGGTAGAGGGCAACGATCGCGATCAGGACCGCGGCCCCCCCCGCGACCACACCGAACCGGTCCCGGAACGATCCGGGACCCGTCCGCGGCGGCGTGTGGGTCGTGGCCTGCATGTCGAATCGGTGCTTCTCGACCGGCATGGTCCGATATCGGTGGGTGTCTCCCTACGGTCCCGTGACCCGGCCCGGGCTGGGACCGGTCCCGGGTGGGGCCGGGACCGCCCTAGGCCGTGATCTGGGACAGGTACGAGGTCAGCGTCTCGGCGTCGGGGAGCACGCCGACGTGCTTGGCCCTGATCGCGCCGTCCGCGTCGATGAAGAAGGTCTCGGGGTACCCGAGCACCGCGTAGGAGACCGACAGGTCCCCGTTCACGTCGAAGACGCTGTCGTACTCGATCCCGTACCGGTCCTCGAACGCGATGGCGTCCTCACGGTTGTCGGTGGTGTCGACGCCCAGGAACACGACCCCCTGGTCGCGCCACGCCTTCTCGGTGGCCGCGAGGATCGGCGCCTCGTCCTTGCACGGACCGCACCACGACGCCCAGAAGTTCAGGACGACGGGGCTGCCTCGGTAGTCCGACAGGGAGATCTCCCGGTCGCCTCGGAGCGCCGGCAAGGTGAAATCGGGCGCCGCACGGCCGAACGGGTCCTGCCCGAGGTCGCCAGAGCCCATCGCGCTGACCGCGACCCAGACCACACCCAGCACGAGGGCGAGGATCATCCCCGCGACCACCATCCCGCGGGTCCGCGACCCGCTCGGGGGTGGGGCTTCCTCGTCGCCGAGCGGGCGCGGAGGCTCTTCGGTGGAGACGGTGGGTGGGGTCGGCGGCTGTTCGCTCATCTCTTCCCTCGCAGGCGTTCCTCTAGGCGGCATCGGGGTCGGCTCGGGGTCCGCGTCCACCTTCCCAGGCCAAGGGTCCCGTCCTCCGTGTCCACGGTCCCCATCAGGAGGGGACCCCCGACCCATGGAGACCCTAGGGCTATTTCGGAGGATATGCATGCGAAAAGGGCGAAGGGGAGTCGAGGAGCCGCCGAGACCCCCTCGCGGACACGGAAGGAGCACCACCGATGTCCCTCACCGAGACGAAGCCGGGCGGAGCCGCCGAGCCCCCCCAGCCACCCCCCGACGGGTTCGAGCGTCGCAAGAGCAAGGTGCCGATCATCCTGCTTGGCGTGATCGTGCTTGGGGCGCTGCTCGCCCTGGGCTTCACGATGTTCGGCAAGTCGGTCAGCTACTACTACACACCGACCGAGGTCCTGGCCCAGGAGGGTGAGGACGTCCGTCTGTCCGGGTCCGTCGTCGACGGGTCGATCGCGACCGACGCGGCCGCCGGGACCGTCTCGTTCGAGGTCACCGACGGTACGACCGTCGTCCCCGTGGTCTTCACCGGGCCGCGTCCCGACACGCTCCAAGACGACGGCGAGGCCGTCGCCGAAGGCATGCTCGACGCGCAGGGCGTGTTCCGCGCCGACACCTTGTTCGCCAAGTGCCCGTCGAAGTTCGAGACCAAGGAACCCTGAGGAGACCCAATCCCCATGCCTGAGCTGCCGCCGCTCGGGATCCGACTCCAGGGAGTCAGCAAGGCTTTCGGCCGCCAGCTGGCACTCGCCCAGGTCGACCTCGACATCGAGCCCGGCTCCTACGTCGCCGTGATGGGCGCGAACGGGGCCGGCAAGACCACGATGATGAAGATCATCTCGGGGCTCGCGGCGCCGACGCGCGGCAGCGTCACGATCGCCGGCGTCGAGATGCGCAAGGCCGGCCCGGCCCTGCGCGCGAAGGTCGGCTACGTCTCGCACGAGACGATGCTCTACGCGGACCTGACGGGCCGCGAGAACCTGAAGTTCCACGCGAAGCTGCTTGGCGCTGGCCCCGAGGCGGTCGACCGGTGCGCCGAGCGGCTCGCGATCACCTCGTTCCTGGACAAGCCCGTTCGGGCCCTGTCCCGCGGCATGCGTCAGCGGGTCGCCCTGGCCCGGGCGCTGCTGCACGACCCCGCGGTGATGCTGTTCGACGAGCCGTACACCGGGCTCGACGAGGCCGCCGCGGCCTCGCTGAGCGAGCTCCTCGACGAGCTCGCCACGCCGGAGCGCGTCGTGATGGTGACCCTCCACGACGTGGCCCGCGCCCTCTCCGGGCCGCAACGCCTGATCGCGCTCTCCGGTGGACGGGTGGTCATGGACCGCCCGATCCACGACCAGACCGACGACGTCGCGGGGACCTACCTCGCGCTCCTGCGCGCGGAGGCCGGCCGATGACCTGGCTCACCCCCGCTCTCTCCATCGCCGGGAAGGACCTCCGTCTGGAGCTCCGCACCCGCGACGTCGTCGCGTCGGTCGGTCTGTTCGTGCTGCTGGTCGTCGTGACCGCCTCGTTCGCGTTCCCCACCGACGGTGAGGGCCGGGAGGCGGTCGCGGCCGGCGTGCTGTGGATGGCGTTCCTGTTCGCCGCGTTGCTCGGGATGAGCCGCTCGATGGCGATCGAGAAGGAGGACGCCTGCCTCGAGGGGCTGCTGACCTCTCCGGCGCCCCGCGAGTCGATCTTCCTGGGGAAGCTCTTCGCGAACCTGTCCTTCACGTTCGTCGTGGAGCTCGTGATCCTCCCCGTGTTCATCGTGCTGCTCCGCCTGAGTCCCTCGGGCGGGGTCCCGCTCCTGCTGCTCGGCACGTTCCTGGGGACCTTCGGGCTCGTCACGGTCGGGACGCTGTTCTCGGCGATGGCCGTGAACACCCGGGGCCGCGAGGCGATCCTGCCGCTGCTGGTGATGCCGGTGTCGATCCCGCTGATGATCGCCGCCGTCAAGGTCAGCGAGGCCGCCTTCGTCGGGTCGTGGTCCGGCAGCACGACCGCCTGGCTTCTGCTGATGCTCGCCTACGACGCCCTGTTCCTGTTGGTCGCGATCGCGACCTTCCCCTTCGTGATGGAGGAATAGATGGACACCAGAACCGACGTGCTCGCCGCCCCGTCGGCCGCCTCCGCCGAGGACGCTCGCTCGCTCGAGCGCTCCCGCTGGCGCCGGCCCCTCGGGGTCGCGACGATCGCCCTGTTCGCGACCTTGATCCCGCTGGCCCTGCTCTGGGCGCCCGAGGACGCGAACCAGGGTCCCGCCCAGCGGATCTTCTACATCCACGTGCCGGCCGCGTGGATCGGGTTCCTCGCGTTCTTCGTGGTCTTCGTGGGGAGCGTCGCGGTGCTGCTCAAGGGCTCGCGCCGCTGGGACGACATCGCCTCGAGCTCCGCGGAGATCGGCACGATCTTCACGACCGCCGTGCTGATCACCGGGCCGCTGTGGGGGCGTCCGGTCTGGGGCGTCTACTGGACCTGGGACCCGCGTCTGACCAGCTTCCTGATGCTCTGGCTGATCTACCTGTCCTACCTGGTCCTGCGCGGGTACGTGCCGGACCCCGAGCGTCGGGCGAAGTTCTCGGCGGTGCTCGGCATCGTCGGGTTCCTGAACGTCCCGATCGTGTACCTGTCCACCCGCTGGTGGCGGTCCGAGCACCCGACCCAGTTCGTCGCGGAAGACGGTGCGCTGCCCGCCGAGATGCTGTGGGTCCTGCTGCTGGGGGTCGCCACCTTCAGCGTGTTCTACGCCTACCTGATGTCGGTCCGCGTGCGGACCGCCCGCCTCCAGGAAGCCGCCGACGAGGAGGTCTTCGCATGACGCAGGACATCGGCTACGTGATCGCCGCGTACGTCGGCTCCGCCGTGCTGTACGGGGTCTACATCACCTGGCTGTTCCGCAAGGAGCGTCGCCTCGAGCGATCCGAGGGGGGCGACCTGCGGTGACCTCGAACCTCGGCAACATCGCGCTCCTGCTGACCCTGGCCGTCGGTCTCTACGCCGTCGTCGTGGGGTTCGCGGGGGCGTTCCGCGGTCGCGAGCTGGCGACCCGCAGCGCCGAGGGCGCCCTGCAGGCCGCTGCCGTCACGACGACGACCGCCGGGGTCGCCCTGCTGGTCGCGCTGTTCCAGAAGGACTTCTCGATCGAGTACGTCGCCCAGTACACGAGCCTGGACCTGTCGCTGTTCTACACGCTGGGGGCGTTCTGGGCCGGCCAGTCCGGATCGCTGCTGCTGTGGGCCTGGATGCTCGGGGTGATCGGCGCGATCGTCGTGGTGAAGAACCGCCGCACGAACCGCGCGCTGATGCCGTGGGTCGTGCCGATCATCGGCGTCGTCCTGGTGTTCTTCACGGTGCTCGCGACCTTCTACGCGAACTCGTTCACGAAGGTGCCGATCCCGCCGCCGGACGGCCAGGGCCTGAACCCGCTCCTGCAGAACTACGGGCAGTGGGTCCACCCGATCTCCCTGTACGCCGGGTGGGTCGGGTTCACGGTGCCCTTCGCCTTCGCGATGGCAGCCCTGATCACCGGTCGTACCAGCGACGGATGGATCCGGAGCTCTCGCAAGTGGGCGCTGTGGTCGTGGATCCTGCTGACCGCCGGCATCCTGTTCGGCGCCCGGTGGGCCTACGTCGAGCTCGGCTGGGGCGGGTACTGGGCCTGGGACCCGGTCGAGAACGCGAGCTTCCTGCCGTGGCTGACCGCCACCGCCTACCTGCACTCGGCGGTCGTCCAGGAGAAGCGCGGCATGATGAAGGCCTGGAACATGGGCCTGATCACGGCCACGTTCGCGCTGTCGATCTTCGGGACGTTCCTCACCCGCTCGGGCGTGATCTCCTCGGTGCACGCGTTCGCCGAATCGACGATGGGGCCGCTGCTGATCGGGTTCACGCTGTTGATCGTCCTGGCGTCCACGCTGCTCACCGTCTGGCGCCTGCCCGAGCTGAAGTCGCAGAACCGCTACGGCGCGGTCCTGTCGCGCGAGTCGGCGTTCCTGGCCACGAACCTGCTGCTGGTCGCGATGACCGTGGTGGTGTTCTGGGGCACCGTCTACCCGCTGGTCGCCGAGGCGACGCGCGGGCAGGAACTGACGGTGGGGGCGCCGTTCTTCGAACGCCTGATGGCGCCGCTCGCGATCCTGCTGATGATCGTCGTGGGGATGTGCCCGCTGCTGGCGTGGCGTCACGCGGACGCACGCCACCTGAAGCGGAACTTCAAGATCCCCGTGGGGGTCGGGGCGCTGACGGCCGCGATCTTGCTGGTCGCCACCGGCTTCAGCCACCTCGGCGTGGTCGTGGTGCTGGGTCTCGCGGGCTTCGTGCTCACGACGGTGGTCGAGGAGATCCGCCGCGGCCTGCGCGCCCGCCGCGCGGTCCACGGGGAGTCCTTCGGGCGGGCGTTCGCGAACCTGTTCGCCCTGACGCCGCGCCGCTACGGCGGCCCGATCGTCCACGCGGGCGTGATCGTGATGATCGTCGGGATCGCGGTGAACGTCGCCTACAAGCAGGAGTTCGAGTCGACGATGCGCGTGGGCGAGACCAAGCCCGCCGGCGGGTACGACATCACGTTCGAGTCGCTGACCTTCGAGCAGGACCCGCTGAAGTTCTCGCTGATCGGCACGTTCGTCGCCACGGCCCCCGACGGCACGCAGACCACGATCCGGTCGGAGCAGGTGAGCTTCTCGAACCAGCAGAACGTGACCGAGGTGGGGATCGACGCCGCGATCGGCGCCGACCTCTACGTCGTGATGAACAACGCGGACCCCGGCCAACAGGTCGCGACGGTGCAGTTCTTCGTAGAGCCCGGCGTCCTGTGGATCTGGGTCGGGATGCTGATCATCGTGATCGGCGGGGTGCTCGCGGCGATCCCGCGCCGGGCGAACATGCAGATGCCCGAGCCGCGCGAGCGCGGACCCGAGCCGGAACGTGAGCTCGCGGGCGGGGGGGTGTCGGCATGATCTGGGTCGGCACGATCTCGTTCGTCCTGCTGATGGTGTGCGTGTACCTGATCGCGCGCCCGTACCTGGTGCCGCAGCTGGCGCTCGCGACCGGGGATACCGCGCAGCTCGAGGAGGAGCGGGCCCGGTTGCGCGGCATGCTCCACGACCTGGAGATGGAGTTCTCGACCGGCAAGCTCGCCGAGATCGAGTACACGGCCCAGCGCGAGAAGCGCGAGGCCGAGCTCGCCACCGTCGAGGAGGCCCTCGACGAGGCGGCGATCGACGACGCCGAGCCTTTCGGCGACGACGAGTTCGAGGCGATGATCGCGGCCCGCCGCGAGGCGCTCGCTGGCTCGTCGTGCCCGTCGTGCGCCGGCCCGACCGATCCGCACGACCACTTCTGCCGCGCCTGCGGCGCCGACCTGACCGAGGTGATCTCGAGATGAGGACCATGCCTTCACCCCGAACACGACGACCGCGGCGGGCAGCCGCTGCCATCTGGCTCGCACTGGTCGTCCTCGCCGTGGCGGCCCCGGCGAACGCACAGGCATCCGCCGACGTCGCCGGCACCGTCACGAACGCGACGGCCGACGAGCCACTGGCCGATGCACCCGTGCAGGTCCTGTTCTTCGACGCGCAGGGGCAGCTCGCGACTCCTGCGGAGGCCACGACGGACGCCGACGGCGCCTTCGTGGTGACGCCACCGGCCGGCGCGACCGGGTACCAGGTCGTCGTCGAGCACCGCGGGGCGGAGTTCCGTGGAACCGCGACCCAGCTGCTGGCCGGCCAGCCCTCGGTGGCGACCGTCCAGGTCTGGGACACCACCGAGGACCCGAAGGACGTCACCCTGACGAACTGGGTCGTCTGGATCGACGAGGATCCCGAGACGGGCGCCTGGAACGTCCAGCAGGACTACGGCTGGACGAACGTGGGTGACACCGCCTACGTGGGCGAGGGTGCCGCGGTCACGGTCCCGCTTCCGTCCGGAGCGGCGAACCTCCAGTTCCTGGGGACGTTCCTCGAGCAGCAAGGCGAGGTCGTCGACGGCAGCTACGTGTCGACCGCGCCGATCGTGCCCGGCCAGACGTCCGCCACGATCTTCTTCTCCTCGCCGCAGCTGCCGACCCTGGACCTCTCCGCTGAGTTCGACGTCGACACCTTCCAGCTCTTCGCTCCGATGGGCCTGCAGCCGCAGGGCACCGGTCTTCGGCTTGCGGGCACCCAGAGCGATCAGGGGGTCACCTACCAGGTGTACACGACCGACCCGATGACCGCCGGGACCGAGCTCCAGGTGTCGTTCACCCAAGTCGACGTGCCGGAGGGCGAGAGCGACGCGACGACGTACCTGCTGATCGGCATCGCGGCGCTCGCGCTGTTCGCGGCCGGCTTCTTCTTCGTCCGCGGCCGGCGGGCCCGACGGCCCGCGCCGACAGCCGGTCCCAAGAAGGCTCGCCCCGCGCAGCCGCAGAACCCGCCGAAGGCGAAGGCCACGGCGCGGGCAGAGGCTACCCCCGGGGCTGCCAACGGGCACCGCGCCGGGCAGGCGGTCGTCGCGGGCGAGCCCGAGGACGACGACGAGGTGCAGCTGCTGATCGACGAGATCGCGGCCCTCGACCTGAGCTTCGAGAAGGGCCTGCTCGAGGAGCGCACCTACCGGCGGCTGCGGGTGGCGGCGAAGGATCGGCTCCTGCTCGCGCAGGAGGCCGCTGCAGGAAGCCGGGGTACCCGATGAGGCGGAGGGGAGATCCGTCATGCTCGTGACGCGAGAGGCCGACTACGCGATCCGCTGCGTGCTCGAGGTCGCCCGCCACGGTCGCGTGAGCGCGGCGAAGGTGGCCGAGATCCAGGGCATCTCGCCGACGTTCCTGGGCAAGATCGTCCAGTCGCTCGCTCGTGCGGGCATCCTGTCGACCCGTCGGGGCGTCGGCGGCGGCGTCTCGCTCGCTCAACCGCTCGAGTCGATCACCGTGCTCCGGGTGATCGAAGCGGTCGAAGGCCCGCTGTGTCTCAACGACTGCGTGGCCGACCCGCCGCAGTGCCCGCAGATCGACACGTGCCCCGTGTACCCCTTCCTGGAGCGGGCTCAGGGCGCCCTCAAGGAGATGCTGACCGTGAACCTGTCCGAACTGGTCCGCCCACCCGAACCGGAGGCGGCGCCGGCGCTCCGTGAGATGGAGGCTGCCGACGTCGCCCCACCTTCGGGCAACGGGGTCTCGACGACGGTGATCAACGCGTGGGGTGAGCGCTGATGCCGTTGCTCTCGCTCACGATGACGCACCAGGACGTGCCGCTCGAGGAGCTCGAGCTGGTCTCGATCCCCGCGGATCTGCTGCCGGAGGCGCTCCCGTGCCTGCTGCGGTCTCCCGAGGTCAGGGAGGCGCTGGTCCTGTCGACGTGCAACCGGACCGAGATCTACGCCTGGGTCCTCGATGCCGACGCGGCCGCCGCGCAGATCCGGTTGTTCATCGAGAACCTGAAGGACCTCCCGATGGGGTGGACCGAGCCGCGGTTCCACACCAGCGTCGGCGACGCGGTGATCCGGCACACGTTCTCGGTGACCGCGGGCCTCGACTCGATGGTGCTGGGCGAGTCGGAGATCCAAGGCCAGGTCCGGAAGGCCTACAAGCAGGCCGCCGAGCTCGGCGCGGTGGGTCCCCACCTCCACGGGCTCTTCCGCTGGGCCCTCGAGGCCGGCAAGCGTGTGCGACACACCACCGGGTTGAACCGGGCGAGCGACTCGTTCCCGAAGGCATCCGTCCGCGCCGTCGACCGGGTCCTGGGGTCGGTCGAAGGCAAGGAGATACTCGTCGTCGGCAACGGCAAGATGGCGGTCGCGTCGATGCGGGCGTTCGCCCACGCCGGCGCACGTCTCGGGGTCGTCGCGCGGCGCCTCGAGGCCGCCGAGGAGATGGCGGCCGAGTTCAACGCCTTCGCGTTGCCGTTGCACGCGCTCGAGGACGCGATGACCGCGGCCGACGCGACCGTGTTCGCGACGGGGTCGCGGGCCCCGCTGATCGGCGTCGCAGGGATCCGGCAGATCCTGGCGACCCGTGCGGGCCGGCCGTTCGTCGTCGTGGATCTGGGGCTGCCGCGCAACGTCGATCCCGACGTGGCACCGCTCGACGGCGGCAAGGACGGCTTCTGGCTCTTCGACCTGGCCGGGCTGGACGCCGCCGGGTACACCGTGCCGGGCGGCCGTGACGCGCAGCTCGCCGCCGCGACCGACGTGACCGCGACCGAGGCCGAGCGGTGCGTCTCGTGGTTCCGCTCGAAGCCCGCGGATGCGGTCGTGGCAGCGATCCAGGCGCAGGCGATGCGGGTCGCCGAGGAGGAGGCCGCGATCGCCGCGAAGAAGATCCACGGGCTCGACGAGCGACAGCGTGCCGCCGTCGAGCAGGTGATCGAACAGACCGTCCGCAAGGTCGTGCACACGCCCACGATCCGGGCGAAGGAAGCGATGGCGCGAGGCGACGAGAACCTGCTGCAAGCGGCCCGGTGGCTGTTCGGGCTCGAAGAGGTCGAGGCCGAGCTCACCGCGGCGACACGGAACGGAGGAACGTCATGAGGTTCTGGCGTCGGCGTGGCGACACGCCGAAGGATGCGACCGAGGAATCGGGCGAACCGGCTCAGGACCCGTCCGCACCCGAGGGTTCGCAGGAAGGCTCGCAGGAAGACGAAGACAAGGCGGGAGTGCGTGGCCTGATCACCGAGACGAGGTCGGCCCTCGCCCCGGTCAAGAAGCGCCACGTGCTCGTCGCCAGCATGGGGCTGATGGGCGTATCGCTCGTCGGCGTCCTGATCTTCTCGGCGGCCAGCATGTGGTGGACCTCGCAGCCGGCCTTCTGCGACCGCTGCCACGTCATGAACTCCTACGTCGACGCGTGGGAGGTCTCGTCCCACAAAGAGGTGAACTGCGAGACGTGCCACCTGACGCCGGGGCTCTTCGGGTTCGTGGGGGGGAAGATCGCGGGGCTCCAGGTCGTCGCGAACTACATCCGCGGGGAATACGAGGACTACTCCTTCAGCGCCGCTGTGTCGAACGCCGCGTGCCTCCAGTGCCACGAAGAGATCCTGGAGGGGAACATCCACAGCGAGACGTCCGACATCCAGGTGAGCCACGAGGACATCCTCAACCTCGGTGGGCGCTGCCTGAACTGCCACTCGACCGTGGCACACGGTGAGGAGGTCGCGTTCGGCTCGGCGACGCACCCCACGATGGACAAGTGTCTCGAGTGTCACAACGACACGATCGCGCCGCTGGACTGCAACCTCTGCCACACGGGAGGGACCGCCGGAGGAGGACGCGATCGACTTCGATGAGTTCGGCGTCGTCTCCGAGCCGGCCGACATCGCGGCCGGCGGTCAGGACGGGGACGGTCAGGCCGGAGAGGAGGGCGGCTCGTGAGCGACGAACACGACCGACGCTTCTCCTGGGACCAAGTGCCGTGGGGCAAGGTCCTCGCCCTGCCGCTGATCGCGGCCGGGATCCTGGTCGTCGCGGTCGGCATCGTGCTGTTGGGACGCCCCGAAGGCGGGAACGGCGAGCAGGTCGAGGACGCGGCCGTCGACGACGTCGTGCTGGTGTCGAACGCATCGGCCTTCCTGGGGTGCTCGGATTGCCACACCGACCTCGACCGGTCCGTCAAGGAAGACCCCGAGCTGACGTTCCGCCACGGCAAGCACTTCCGGACCGGGATCTCGGACTGCGCGTCCTGCCACCCCGCGAACACCCACGAGGCGGACACGACGAACCTGCCGAAGATGGTGACCTGTTACATGTGCCACGGGCGCGGCGAGGAGGCCCGCGCCTCGGGAGCGTGCAAGACCTGCCACCCGGAGTCGATCGCGCCGGCGACCGCCGCGCACGACGAGCCGTCGTGGGTCCAGGAGCTGCACGCTGCCGAGGTGCGGGTGTCCGCCGGGTTCGACTGCGCGGCCTGCCACGAGCGGACCGACTGCACGTCGTGCCACGGTCTGCCGATGCCCCACCCGTCGGGCTTCGATCGCGGGAACCACGTCGACGCGTACTTCGAGGACCCGACGGTCTGCGTGACGTGTCACGACATGCCCGCCGCGACCGTCGATCAGGCCCTCGCCGACCCCGGCCGCGACGACTGCGACGAGTGCCATCACCCCCAGGGCTCCGAGCAGGACTCCTGGGTGGCGGCCCACCCGACGATCGTGGCGACGCGTGGCGCCACGACGTGCTTCCAGTGCCACGCGACCGAGACCTGCAGCACCTGCCACGTGAGCGATCGAGCTCGATCTGAGCGCCGATCGCCAGCTGTGGCTCCAGTCCGACGCATGAGGAACGACGAGCCGGCCGCCGCCGGCCGGACGACAGGAGGAACGTGATGGGAACCGTCGAAGCGAAGCAGGAGCGGGCGACGAGCCCGTTCGTCGCCTTGATGAAGACCACGGTGAGCCTGTGGATCGTCGTCGTCATGATGGCGATGTCCTTCGGTGCCGGCGTGATCGTGAAGGCGATCGTCGGAACCCTCGACCACGCCGGCCGCAGAGGCGCCCCGTCCCGGGCCAGATCGTCGCGCCACCGCTCACCGACGATCAGCTCGCGGGCCAGCTGCCTGAGGGTCACCCGGATCTGGACGAGGAGGGGACCGGCGGCGGGCAAGACGGCGGCGCCAACGGCGGCGCCAACGGCGGCGCCAACGGCTGAGACCGGGTGCGTGAGTGACAGGAGACATCCGTGGATCCGCAAGAGCCGGATGGGCGCGAGACGCGCGAAAGCGCGGCGTCGCATCCGCCCCTGCCCCGAAGCCGGGTCACCCGCGTCGGGGCTGGGCGAAACTGCTCTCGGTGGTCCTGCCGATCGCATTCCTCGCGATCGTCGGTTGGCACCGAGTGGCTTCGTCGGATTCGTACTGTGCCACCTGTCACACGATGGAGCCGGCCACATTGACCGCGGCACGCTCCGTGCACGCAGACGTCACGTGCATCGAATGCCACTCCGACACAGGGGTGTGGGGGAGCATCAAGTACCTCCCGACCGTCGCCCGCGAGGTGCTCGCAACGGTGACGGACCTGAACGTCGCGGAGGGGGTCCTTCCGGCGAGGACGTGCGACAGCTGTCACGGCGACCCCGCGCGCTCGCCTGCCCTGGCTCCCGCACACAGCGGTCCCGGTTCCAAACGGTGCGAGACGTGTCATGGGGACGTCGCGCACCCGAGACCGGCGGTGAACGGGGTCGTGGCCGCGGGGGCGGACGGCCGGAACCCGCATCCGTCCGCGTACACCCAGATCCACGGGCGCGATGCCGCGACCGCTCCCTCGAGCTGTGTCGAGTGCCACGAGGAGAACTTCTGTCAGGCGTGCCATTTCCGGGAGACCTACCCGCACCCGGACGGGTGGATCGAGCAGCACGGCCCCGCCCAGGAAGCGCAAGGACCTGACTCTTGCGCGCTGTGCCACGAGCCCACGTTCTGCGCCGGCTGCCACGGGACCGAGATCCCGCACGAGGACGATTGGACCTCGCAGCACTGGAGGGACCTACAGGACGCTTCGGTCTCACCTTGCCTGACCTGTCACGTCAAGACCGATTGCTCCACGTGCCACTCGAGGCACGCCGTGCACAAGGAACAGAGCCTCTACGGCTGAGGACGAACGCATGTCACGCAGACGACGCTCCAGGTGGATCCCGGTGCTGATCGCCGTGATCGTCGCGCTGCTCCTGATCGAGACGGCCGTGGTGGTGTGGGTCTTCGTCTCGCCCGATTCCACCGAGACGCTGCAAGGTGTGGTGACGGACGCTTCGGATGCGTGGAACGGCGTCGACGAAGAACCGGGTATCCGCACGCGGACGGCCACGTTCGTGGGGGACGCGTACCGGCAGTGGCTCCGTCCGCTCTTCACGGGCGGTGACCCGCCTGGCGCGGATGCGGAGTTCTCCGCGTGCGTCGAGTGTCACCCCCGCTACGGGCAGACGCGGAACTTCGGCTCCGTTTTCATGGACCACCCGGTCCACGCGGAGCTTGGCGTCGCATGCGGGACCTGCCACACCCAGAACGCCCACCCCGGTCCGTCGCGTCCCGCGGAGCGCGTCTGCGAGACCTGCCACACCGAGGTCGACACGAAGGGAGAGTGCTCGACGTGTCACCCCCCTGGTGCGCTCCCGCACTTCTACCTGCTGGGCGCGCCCAAGAGCTCCGTCGTGGAGTGCCAGGTCTGTCATCCGAAGGACTCCTTCGACACGACGGCCGACGAGCCGCTGCTCGATGTCGGGCGCTTCTCGGGCTCCGAGCCCGGCGAAGACTGCTCGTCGTGCCACAGGGAAGAGACCTGCTCCCAGTGTCACCAAGAGCCGACGCACCCGATCGGCTGGGCTTCCAGCCATGGCGAAGAGGCCACTGGCAACACCAGCTGCACGCTCTGCCACACGATCGCGTGGTGTGCTGACAGATGCCACGCCGGCTCGTCACTGACCCGACCGCTTCCCAACGTAGGAGTGAGACCGTGAAGAACAACGCCAAGGCCCTCGCCTTCCTCTTCGGTGTCCTGGCCGTGCTCGTCGTCGCAGGTGCGGGGGCGGTGTACATCATGCGGGACCGCCCCCCCGAGCCCGAAGCGGTCCCGGTCGCCCAACCCACGGGCCCGGTGATCGCAACCGTGGACGGGCAGCCGATCTACCTGGACGAGGCCGCATCGCGTGTCGAGGGTCTCACCGGGCTCCACGATGGCTTCGAGCTGGATGAGGAGTGGCAGGAGCGGATCCTGATGTCGCTCGTCGACGATCAGATCCTGAGATGGACGGCGGCGGAGATGGGGGTCGAGATGACCCAGGAGGAGCTCCGGGTCCACATCGACAACCTCCGCTCCAACTTCGGGACGCAGGACGCCTTCGATGCATGGCTCGAGGAGCAGGGGATCGATCTGGCCGAGCTGGCACGCAGGGTCGAGCTCCAGACGCTCGCGGCGCGTGTGTACGAGGAAGTCACCAGCGACGCGAAGGTGTCGGTCGCCGAGGCGAAGGCGTACTTCAAGGAGCACCGCGACGAGTACGACACGCCGGACGGGGCCGTTCCGGACTTCCTGTTCGTCCGCGACCAGATCGAGCAGACGCTGTTGAAGGGCGCGCGGGACGAGATGTTCGGAGAGTGGCTGGAGGCGCAGGAGGCACAGGTTGACCTCGTCATCGTCGTCGACGAGTGGTGGAAGGAGATCGCATGAGCGCACAGGCTCGAACCCAGGCGTCGCTTCCCAAGGGCCTCGTCCTGGCGATCCTCGGGATGACCTTCGTCGTCCTGCTCCTGGGGGGCGCCATCCTGGCGATCAAGCTTCGTCCCGAGCCCGTGCCCACGGACACACTCGAGCGGGACGTCTACGCGTGGCGACAGGCGACCGAGCAACGCCCCGATGACGACCAAGCGTTCACCGGCCTCGGTCTCGCCCTGCTGCAGGTGGATCGAGACGGAGAGGCGCTCGACGCGTTCGAGCGTGCGCTCGAGCTGAACGACGAGAACTGGGTGGCGCTGATGCAGGTCGGTGTCCTCGTGACCGAGGAGGATCCGGGTAGGGCGAGCGAGCTACTCGGACGCTCGGGCGAGCTTGCGCCGGACGGGAGCAAGGTGCTTCCCTTAGTGGCGCACGGCGATCTGCTCGCTGAGTCCGGGGCGCCGAAGGAGGCTCGTCGCGCGTACCAACTCGCCATCGTGGACTCGCCCTACGTCATCGAGGCCCACCTCGGTCTCGCGAAGGTCCTGGAGCAGACCGGCGACACGAAGCTTGCGCTCCAGGAGTACCGCGAAGCCGCCAAGTTCGACCCAGGCAACGCAGACATCGAAGCCGCGATCGAGCGTCTCGAGAAGGACGGCTGAGCGCTCGCGCGGATGGAGGACAGTCAACCATGGTCACGACCCAGGAACCCACCGAACCGCCGGTGGTGGAACCCGAAGGCGACGATCAAGATCGATCCACTCGCCGACTTCTGGTCGCGCTGCTGATCCTGCTGGGGATCGCTGCCGTTGCCTTGCTCGCGCTGCTCCTGTGGCTGCTGCGTCCGGATTCCGGCGGGCCAGGTGCCGAGTCAGGTGGCTACCCCATCGAGGTGGTGACCACGATCTACGGATACGGCGAGGCTGCCAACGAGCGCATCCGAACCCCTCTCGGCGTCGACATGGACAGGGACGGCAACGTGTGGGTCTCGAACACTGGACGATCACGCGTCGAGGTGTACACGCGGGACGGTGGATTCATCCGCACCATGGGTGACAAGGACGATGCGGGGAGGCTCTACTCGCCGTATGGACTCGTCGTCGACGAGGAGGCGGGGCGCGTCTACGTGGCTGACTACGGTGGCAGCGCCGTCCAGATCTACACGACCGAGGGGGAGTACGTAGGCCATCTCCCGAACGACGAACAGGACCTGGAGGTCTTCGGCCCGCGAGGCTTCTCACCGTACGACGTTGAGCTGGTTCAGGGGAGAGTGGCGGTCACGAACAACGACGGTATCTACTTCTTCGACGCGAACGGCATGGTCGTCGCTCGATGGGGGGGCCTGAACAAGAAGGACGAGCCGATCGGCGGGGCAGGGTGGGGGCAGTTCAACTTCCCGGACGCACTGTCCGTCGACGCCGAGACGGGCCGGTTGTTCGTCACCGACTCGCTGAACCGGCGCGTGGTTGCGATCGATGCTGATGGAACGTGGACCTGGGTGTCTGGTACGCCGGACGAGGCCGGGTCGCTCACCGGCTTCTGGCAGCTCCCGCGCGGGATCCAGGTTGGCCCGGATGGGAACGTCTACGTGATCGACACGTTCCGCACGGACGCCGAAGGGATGGGGACCGGCTACTTCGTGGTCCTGTCGGCTGACGGTGACCTCCTCTCGGAGTTCGGCAGGAGAGGTGCGGACGACGGCTCATTCAGCTTCCCCGAGCATCTGACGTCGGGCCCAGATGGCCTCTGGGCCTTGGCCGACCGTGAGAACAATCGTGTCGTGGTGTTCCGTCTGATCACCCCCTACCCAGAGGTCGGCGATCTCTTGGCGGAGAAGTATCCGGACGGCTTCGCGACCCCGGGTCCGGAGCCGACACCGTCGGCGGAGCCGATCGCCGAGTAGCGACGGCTTGGGGGCGGCTCGGTCCGCGGGGGATACTGCCCGCGATGACCGAGCCGCACCGCGTCCTTGCTGCGCCGCCGCCGCGCGTGCCCGACCACGCGATCAGGTCGGCGGCGGCGGCGTTCGGCCTGGAGGGGCCGCTCACGGCGCTCGACGCCGAGCGGGACCAGAACGTCCGGATCGACGACCCGTCGCAGGGTCGGTTCCTGATCAAGGTCTCGAACGCGGCCGAGCACGAGGCCGTCGTCGAGTGCGAGACCGAGGCGGTCCTGCACGTCCACCGGGTGGACCCCGGCCTGCGGGTCGCGTTGCCACGTCGGCTCACCGACGGCGGATGGTGGACAACGGTCGCCGACGACGAGGGCGTGTCGCACCTCGTCCGTTGCTTCGAGTTCCTCGACGGCCGGCACATCGACCCGGCCGACCTCACGTCTGACGCGATGCGCGGGTGGGGCGAGACGCTCGCCCGTCTGGGCCGGGCGATGCGCGGGTTCTTCCATCCGGCGGCCGACCGGCCGCTGCTGTGGGACGCGCGGCACGCGAGCGACCTGCGCCCGTTCCTCTCGGAGGTCGAGGACCCGATGCGGCGGAACCTGGCGGCGGCGGTCCTGGACCGGTTCGAGCGCGAGGTGAAGCCGCGCCTGCCGAGCCTGCGGTCCCAGCCGATCCACAACGACCTGACGGTCGACAACGCGCTCGTGGACGAGGCCGGGCGGATCACGGGGATCATCGATTTCGGGGACATGACCTTCGCGCCGCTCGTGATCGACATCGCGAGCGCGGCGGCCAGCACGATCGCCGGGCGGCCGGACCCGTGGGACGCGCTGGTCGGGTTCGTCGAGGGGTACGAGCGCGTCACGCGACTCGACGACGACGAGCTCGACCTGCTGCCGGACCTCCTGGCGGTCCGGTTCACCCAGAACGTCCTGATCTCGGCCTGGCGCGCCCGGCGGTTCCCCGAGAACGTCCACTACATCGCCGGGGTCGACGACGAGTCGTGGGACATGCTCCAGGAGCTCGCGCGGCTCGGTCCGCACGAGGCGCGCCGGCGCGTCCGCGGGGAGCCGCCCGCGCCGTCGTGGCCGGCGGACGAGGACGTCCGTGCGCGCCGCGCCCGGGTGATGGGCGCGGCGCTCTCGCCGCTGACCTACACCCGACCGCTCCACATCGTCCGCGGTGAGGGGCCGTGGCTGATCGACTCGGCCGGAGACACGTACCTGGACGCCTACAACAACGTGCCGTCGGTCGGGCACGCCCACCCGCACGTCGTCGAGGCGATCGCGAGGCAGGCGCGCCTGCTGAACTCGAACATGCGCTACCTGCACGAGGCGCCGGTGGCGCTGGCCGAGCGGCTGCTCGCGACCCTCCCCGAGGGGTTCGACGTCTGCATGTTCGTGAACTCCGGGAGCGAGGCGAACGATCTGGCGTGGCGCCTGGCGACCACGGTGACCGGGCGGACCGGCGGGGTGGTCACGGAGTGGGCGTACCACGGCGTCTCGTCGGCGATCGCCGCCCTGTCGCCGGAGATCTGGCCGGGTGGCGAGCGCCCCGACCACGTCGAGACGATCCCGGCGCCCGACGGCGACCTTGGCCCGTACCGGTCGGACCAGGACGGGTGGGCCGAGCGGTACGCGGCGCACCTGGACGACGCGATCGCGCTGCTGGGGGAGCGCGGCCACGAGCTCGCCGTCGTCTACGTCGACGCGGCGTTCACGAGTGACGGGCTCGTGGCGCCCCCGCCCGAGTACCACCGGGAGTTGGTCGGGCGGGTCCACGAGGCCGGCGGGCTGTTCGTCGCCGACGAGGTCCAGTCGGGGCACGGCCGCTTCGGCGACCACCTGTGGGGCTTCCAAGCGTTCGACGTCGTGCCCGACATCGTGACCCTGGGCAAGCCGATGGGCGACGGCCATCCGGTCGCCGCGGTGCTCACGCGCAGCGACATCGTCGACGCGTTCGCGGCTCGGACCGAGTTCTTCAGCACGTTCGGGGGGAACCCGGTCGCGTGCGCTGCGGGGCTCGCCGTGCTCGACGTGCTCGAGGGCGGCGTACAGGCGAAGGTGGCCGACACCGGGCGAGCGCTCCGCGAAGCGCTCCGCGAGGCCGCAGCCGGCGATCCACGGGTGGCCGTGGTGCGAGGCCGAGGGCTGCTGGCCGGGGTGGTGTTCGTCGACCCCGCGTCGGGGGAGCCCGACGGGGACGCGGCGGGCGCGGTCCAGGACGCGATGCGCGAGCGTGGCGTCCTGATCGGCACGACCGGGCGTCACTCGAACGTCCTGAAGATCCGACCGCCGCTCGTGTTCGGTCCCGAGCACGTGGGGCTGGCGGCGGAGGCCTTCGCGGGAGCGCTGGCGGCGACCCGCTGACGCCGTGGAACCCCCCGACCACCGGGGAACCGCCCGCCCGCTCGTCTATCGTTGGCCCGTGCGTCTGGTCACCTGGAACGTCAACTCGGTCCGCCAGCGGCTGCCACGGCTGCTCGCGATGCTCGCGCGTCACGAGCCCGACGTCGTGTGCCTGCAGGAGACGAAGGTCGAGGACCACGACTTCCCGACGATGGAGATCGCCGCGGCCGGCTACGACACCGCCCTGCTGGGCCAGCGCGCCTACAACGGCGTCGCGATCCTGTCGCGCGTGGGGCTCGACGACGTCCGGACGGGCTTCGACGGGGATCCCGTCCCCGAGCAGTCGCGCGTCGTGTCGGGGCTCGCGGGGGACCTGCGGGTCGTGTGCGTCTACGTCGTGAACGGGAAGGCGGTCACCGACCCTGCCTACGAGACGAAGCTGGCCTGGCTCGACGCACTGCGGGCCTGGCTCGCGGCGTCGTTCGACCCCACCGAGCCGCTCGTGGTGACCGGGGACTTCAACGTCGCGCCCGACGACCGCGACGTGTGGGACGCCGACCTGTGGCGCGGACAGAACCTGGCCAGCGAGCCCGAGCGTGATCGGCTGCGCGCCCTGTTCGATTGGGGGCTCACCGACCTGGGCCGGAGGTTCGCGGGGGACGTGCCGGGGCCGTTCTCGTTCTGGGACTACCAGGCCGGCGCCTTCCACAAGGGCTGGGGCCTGCGGATCGACCTGGCGCTCGGGACGGCGCCGGTGGTCGAGCGCCTCGCCGACGTGTTCGTCGAACGCGACGAGCGCAAGCCGACGTTCGGCGAGGGCAAGCCGTCCGACCACGCGCCGGTGGTGGTGACGCTGCGGATGAACCTGCCCGGACCGCTGGTGTCGCCCGCGTGGCTGTCGCAGTACCTGAAGCATCCGGGGCTCGCCCTGATCGACGTCCGCTGGGCGCCGATGGGCGGGACGGTCGTCGCGCGTCGGGAGTTCGAGGACGCCCACATCCCGGGGGCGGCGTTCGCCGACGTCGATCGGGACCTGTCGTCGCGGCCGTTCACGGGCGGACCCGGACGGCACCCGCTGCCGACGCCCGAGGCGTTCGCGCGGTTCATCGCCTCGCTGGGGTTCGACGACGAGATGAACTTCGTCGTCTACGACGACGTGCGCGGTTCGGTCGCGGCGCGGCTGTGGTGGATGCTGTGGATCACCGGGCACGAGGCCGCGCTGCTCGACGGGGGACTCGAGGCCTGGGTCGAAGACGGTGGGGTGCCGGACCGCGGACCGATGCGGCGGCGGGAGCCGGCGCTGTTCCGGCCGGTCCCGTGGCCCCGCGATCGCATCGTGGGACCTGACGCGGTGATCCTGACCCTCGACGCCGGGTCGGCGCCGGTGCTCGACGCGCGGGCGGCGGAGCGCTACCGCGGTGAGGTCGAGCGACTCGATCCGGTGCCCGGGCACATCCCGGGCGCGCTGAGCGCTCCGTGGACCGACTACCTCGACGAACGGGGGCGGTTCCGGAGCCGGGACGAGCTGCGGGCCCACTTCGAGGCGCTGGGGGTGCGCGGCGACGCCGCGATCGCGCACTGCGGCTCGGGCGTGACCTCCTGCCTCGCGCTGCTCGCGCTCCGGTTCGCCGGGTTCGGGGACGCGCGTCTCTACGAGGGGTCATGGTCGGACTGGGTCCGCGACCCCGAGCGACCGATCGCGACCGGGCCCGAGCCCGGCGATCCTCCTCCGGCGAAGACCTAGACCATCTTCTCGGGGACGACCGCCTCGTCGTACTCCTGCTCCGTCAGGTAGCCGAGCTCGAGCGCGACCTCCTTGAGGGTCTTGTGCTGGTGGTGCGCCGTCTTCGCGATCTCCGCCGCCTTGTCGTAGCCGATCTTCGGCGTGAGCGCCGTGACGAGCATCAGCGACCGACCGACCAGCTCACCGATCCGGTCCAGGTCCGGCTGCAGCCCCTCCACGCAGAACTCGCGGAAGTTGCGGCACGAGTCGGCGATCAGCACCGCGGAGTGCAGCAGGTTCTTGATCATCACCGGCTTGAAGACGTTCAGCTCGAAGTTGCCCTGGGACCCGGCCACCTTCACCGCGGTGTCGTTGCCGAAGACCTGGCAGGCGACCATCGTCATCGCCTCGGACTGGGTCGGGTTCACCTTGCCGGGCATGATCGAGGAGCCGGGCTCGTTCTCCGGCAGCGCCAGCTCGGCGATGCCTGCCCGCGGACCGGCGCCCAGCCACCGGATGTCGTTCGCGATCTTCATCAGGCTGGCCGCGAGCGTGGCGAGCGCGCCGCTCATGAACACGACGCCGTCGTGCGCGGCGAGCGCCGCGAACTTGTTCTCGGCGTCGACGAAGGGCAGCCCGGTGATCTCGGCGATCTTGTCGGCGCACACCTTGCCGAAGCCCTTCGGGGCGTTCAGCCCGGTGCCGACCGCGGTGCCGCCGATCGCGAGCTCGTACAGGCCGGGCAGGGCCATCTCGATCGCGCGCGATGTCGGCGTCGAGCTGGGCGACGTAGCCGCCGAACTCCTGGCCGAGCGTGAGCGGCACGGCGTCCTGCAGGTGCGTGCGCCCGATCTTGACGATGCCCTCGAACTCCTGAGCGCGCACCGCGAGCGCGTCGCGGAGCTCACGGACGCGGGGGAGCATCCGCTCGACGATCACCTGCGCGCCCGCGATGTGCATCGCCGTCGGGAACGTGTCGTTCGACGACTGCGACATGTTCACGTGGTCGTTCGGGTGGACCGGCGTCTTCGAGCCGAGCTCGCTGCCCGCCATCTCGATCGCGCGGTTCGAGATGACCTCGTTCGCGTTCATGTTGCTCTGGGTGCCCGACCCGGTCTGCCACACGTACAGGGGGAAGTGCTCGTCGAGCTTGCCCTCGATCACCTCGTCGGCGGCTTGGACGATCAGCTCGCCCAGTGCCGGGTCGAGCTTGCCCATCTCGACGTTGGCCTGCGCGGCGGCCTTCTTCAAGATGCCCATCGCCTTCACGACCTCGTGCGGCATCCGATCGACGCCGGGCCAGCCGATCGAGAAGTGATGGATCGAGCGCTCGGTCTGCGCGCCCCAGTAGCGGGACGCCTCGACGTCGATCGCACCCATGGAGTCGGTCTCGCTGCGGAACCCGTTCATGCCTCATCCCTCCCGTGCTCGGGAACGCCACCATCGTAGGCGCGGCCGCGGGTCCCCGTCGGGGGCTATCGTTCCCGCTCGGAACGGGACCCTCGGGGAGGATGCGCGATGACGACGTACGACGTGGGGATCGTGGGCGCGGGGATCCACGGGGCGGCCGCCGCCTTCCACCTGGCTCACCAGGGGGCCAGCGTCGCGATCGTCGAGCGGACGACGCCGGCCGGCGGTCCGACGGGCGCCTCGAGCGCCGTGTGCCGCGCCTACTACACGAACCGTTTCCTGGCGGAGTGCGCACGCGACTCGATCGCGATGTTCGAGGACTTCGAGACGGTCGTGGGTGTGGATGCGGGCCACCGGCGGACCGGGATCTACTACCTCCATCCGCCCCTCGACGTCGACGGCGCGCGCGACTCGGTCGACCGGCTGAACGGGCTGGGCGTCGCGACGAAGCTGCTGGAGGGGGAGCGGCTCGCGGCGGCGCTGCCCGGGTTCGACCTGGAGGGGATCGCCGCGGCGGCCTACGAGCCCCACGCCGGGTACGCGGACCCGCACGCGACCACGAACGGTCTGTTCGCCGGGGCGCTCGAGCAGGGCGCGACGGCGTACCTGGGGCGATCCGTCACCGGGGTCGAGCCGGGTGCGCTGACGCTGGACGGGGGAGAGCGGCTGTCGTGCGGGGCGGTCCTGCTGGCCGCCGGCCCGTGGACCCGGCCGCTGGCCGCGATGGTCGGCGCGGACCTGCCGCTCACCGTGGAGCGACACGTGGTGGCGTCCTTCCGGTGGGCGGGCGTCCAGCCCGTGCCGGCCCACGGCGACACCGTGGGCGGCTACTACCTGCGGCCCGAGGGCGACGACCTGTTCATCGTCGGCCCGTTGCTGCCGGAGCCCTCGGTCGACCCGGACGACTACGACATGCAGATCCGGCCCGACGAGATCGCGCGGCTCGCCGACGCGATCGTCCACCGGGTCCCGCGACTGGAAGGCGTCGAGTCGACCGGCGGGTGGGCGAGCCTGTACGACGTGAGTCCCGACTGGCAGCCGGTGATCGGGCAGGTCGCCCCCGGGGTGTTCGTCGACGCCGGCACGAGCGGGCACGGGTTCAAGCTGGCGCCGGCGCTCGGGCGCCACGTCGCGGCGATGGTCCTGGGCGACCCGACCGATCCCGAGCTCGCGGCGTTCCACCCGGACCGGTTCGCGACCGAGGGCGGTGGGCTCGACGCCGGCTACCGCGACGCGCGGATCCTGGGCTGACGCGCGCGGCGGTCGAACGCCCACGTGAGGACGACCCAGACGGGCAGGGCGATCGCCAGCAGGAACAGGCCGCTCCACCAGGCCGTCTCCATGCCTTGGTCCTCGTGTTGGAGCCACTCGCTGTAGACCAGGACGATCAGCATGAACACCGCCCAGCCCGCGGCGATCAGCAGGGCGCTGTGCCGCAGGATCGAGCGCGTGCGCGCACGGTCGAGCGGCCTCCAGGGGCCGGGCCGCGGCGCCGGCCTCCACGCCGCGAACAGCACCACCCCCGCGACCAGGACGAATCCGGACAACGCCGGGAAGATCGCGGCTTCCCAGAGGTTCCTCGCGTGCTCGCCTTCCATCGTCAGGCTCCCGCCTGTGGGCTCCCCAGGAAGAACTCCCAGTGCCGGATGAACAGGTGCCACCCGAGCCACAGCCACATCGCGAACATCAGGACGCGGCCGGCGCGGAACGCCATGAACGACCGGAGCATGTCCGAGACGGTGGGCCAATCCGTCCCCCTCGCGAGCCCGATGCCCTCCCAGATGAAGGCGGCGGCGAAGATCACGATCCACCCGGCGATGGCCAACGTGCGCACGGCGTCCTCCTCGGTCCGGTGCCGCAAGCCTAGGGGGCTCGGGGATGCGCGCAGAACACCCGCTCGGCCCCCTTCGGAGGTGACCGCTGGTCGTCCCGGCACCAGGGAGCCCTTCGGTCCCCGCACGGCGCCGCCTCGCGGTGGAAGCTGAGGTGTCTCGACGACAAGGAGGTTCGCCGTGGAACGCGACGAGCTGTTCGCCGCCATGGGTCAGAGCATCATCGACGGGGACGCGGAGCGGGCCACCTCGCTCGCCGAGGAGGCGGTCACCACGGGCCTCGATCCGCTCGAGGCGATCAACCAGGGGTTCGTCCCCGGCATCAACGTGATCGGCGAGGAGTTCAGCTGCGAGCGCGTGTTCCTGCCGCAGCTCGTGCTCGCCGGCGAGGCGATGAAGGTCGCGATCGGCGTGCTCGAGCCCGAGATGACGAAGGCCGGGTCGGCGCGGCAGATCGAGGGACGGGTCGTGCTCGCGACGGTGGCCGGTGACATCCACGACATCGGCAAGACGCTGGTCGGCACGATGCTCGCGGCCCACGGGTTCGAGGTCTTCGACCTGGGCGTCGACGTCGCCACGGACGCGATCGTCGAGAAGGTGCGCGAGGTCGACGCCGATCTGGTGGGGGTGAGCGCCTTGCTCACGACGACGATGCTGGTCCAGAAGGAGGTCGTCACGGCGCTCGACGAGGCCGGCCTCCGGCCGAAGGTGAAGGTCATGGTCGGCGGCGCCGCCGTGACCCCCGAGTGGGTCGAGCAGATCGGGGCCGACGGCTTCGGGCAGGACGCGGTCGCCGCGGTGGCGATGGCGCGCGACCTGGTCGCTGCGAAGGTCTGAGGGAGGGTGAGCTCGATGAGGCCCAAGTTCCAGCTGCTGAGCGACGAGCTCGTCGCCCGGGTGATCGGCGAGGCTCGTCAGCTGATGCACGAGACCGGGGTGAAGGTCCAGTCGGCCGAGGCGCGCGCCCTGCTGGCCGAGGCCGGCGCCGAGGTCGACGAGATGCGCGAGGTCGTGAAGATCCCCGATGCCGTGATCGACCGGGTGCTCGACACCGTGCCTCACACGTTCACGGTGCACGACGCGTTCGGCGAGCCCAAGGTCGTCTACGGGGACGGCCGGGTCCACTTCGACCCGGGGTCCTCGGCGGTCCAGGTGCTCGACCCCGAGACGATGACGCACCGCGCTGCGGTCACCGCCGACCTGGTCCGGATCGTGAAGATCGCCGAGTCGCTGCCGCAGATCGACGCCCAGTCGACCGCGGTCGTGTGCGACGAGGTGCCGAAGGAGGTCGCCGACCTCTGGCGCCTGTACGTGGTGCTGTCGATGTCGGCGAAGCCGGTCGTCACGGGGTCGTTCGGCGTCGAGACCCTCGAGGCGATGCTCGACATGGTCGCCACGATGGTGGGCGGGCGCGACGAGCTCCGAGCGCGGCCGCGGGCCGTGTTCGACGTGTGCCCCTCCCCGCCGCTGATCTGGAGCCATTTCGGCGCCGGCAACCTGATCGGCCTGGCGCGGGCCGGCGTGCCCGCGGAGATGGTCTCGATGCCGCTGGCGGGTGCGGCGGGCCCCGTGACGCTGCTGGGCTCGATCACGCAGCACGCGACCGAGTGCCTGAGCGGTGTGGTGATCCACCAGTTGGCGCAGCCAGGGTCGCCGATCGTGTGGGGCGGCGCGCCCGCGATCTTCGACATGCGCAAGGGCACGACGCCGATGGGGGCGATCGAGACCGCGATGATCGACGGGTCGTACTCGCAGGTCGGCCACGCGCTGGGGCTCCCGACGCACGCCTACCTGGGCACGAGCGACGCGAAGATCGTCGACGCGCAGGCGGGCATGGAGAGCGGCATCTCGGCCGTGATCGGCGCGCTCTCCGGGGTCGACATGATCTCCGGCGCCGGGATGATGGAGTTCACCGGGTGCCAGAGCCCCGAGAAGCTCGTGCTGGACGCGGAGAACATCGCGATGGCGAAGCGCCTGCTCGAAGGCGTCGTGCCGCGGACCGAGACCCTCGCGCTCGAGTTCTTCGAGGGCCTGGACTTCAAAGGTGACTTCCTGAAGCAGAAGGCGACCCGCGATCTGTTCCCCCTGGAGCAGTACGTGCCCTCGAAGGTGATCGACCGCGATTCGTACCGCGGGTGGGTCTCCTCCGGCGCCACCGACACGTGGACGCGCGTGAAGGAGCGCGCGAACGAGCTGGTCGACGCGTTCGAGCGTCCCGCGTTGGACGAGGCGGCCGTCGCCGAGCTCCGCGGCATCGTGGAGCGACTGGCGAAGGACGCGGGGATGGACGCCCTGCCCGAGTTCGGCTGAGCCTCAGAGCCAGCCGAGCTCGTCCCAGGTGACGTCGCCGACGCCGGCGTCGGCCTCGGCGGCGTCCACCAGGGCGCCCCACAGCTGCGCGGCGACGTCCGATCGCAGGCGGGCGCGCGCGACGGGCCGGCCTCGGCGGCGTCCACCAGGGCGCCCCACAGCTGCGCGGCGACGTCCGATCGCAGGCGGGCGCGCGCGACGGGGCGCTCACCGGTCGGAGGCCACAGCTCGACGACGACCTCGTGCTCGTAGCGGAAGTCGGGTACCTCCATACGGCGAGTGTAGGACCCGCGAACCGACGCGGTCGCTCCGCTATCGTGGCCGCGGGGCGGTAGCTCAGTCGGTCAGAGCAGCGGACTCATAATCCGTCGGTCGTGGGTTCAAGTCCCACCCGCCCCACCGGTTCGAGTCTGCCTGCGCACATCCGCGATGGTGAACGGCTAGGCGTCGTAGTGGGCGCCGACCGGGGCGAACTGGGGCCTACCCTCGATCCCGCCTTCTTGAAAGATCGCCGGCACTTCGGGGTCGGAAGCGAAGCTCTGCCAGCCCTCCTCATCCCAGTCGAAGAGAACCCAAACCCGGTCCTCATCATTGGGATCGCGGAAGAGGGTCGACCCCTTGGACCCGTGTTGCTTCCGCTTCTCAGCGCCCTTGGTCGAGAAGGTCTGGATGAACCGGTCGAGATCCTCGACCTTCGCCGTTACCAGGATCATCTCTCTCCCCCCTGTGCGGGTGCGTGTCGCTGCTGCGACACTCCTCGCCCATCGTCAGCCAGGGGGCCAAGCCCGTCAAGGTGGGGCAGGGGTAGAACCACGCTTCCGTCCAGACGGACGATGTCGTGCGTTCCGGCGATGGCCGGGCAGGAAGGACACCATGACCCACCACTCCTCCAGGCGAGGTCCGCGCAGGCCCTCCATCGTCGGCGGCTTCTGCGTGTCCGGGGCGGCGCTCCGGTGCCGCGGATACGGTCGACATGACTCGGTTCCACGGGGTTCCAGGGTGGACGCACGCGTCGTCACGTGGTGCCTCCACGACCCGCGGCGTGGTAGACGTCGGCGTGGAAGGGCGACCGGCGCCCGCTAGGGTGGCGCGCGAGGTCACATCTGAAGAACAAGGGGGGCACACGTGGCATCAGACACGCACGGGCACGTCGACACCAGCCCGGGCCAGCATGCGCGCTGGTCGATGCTGGCGGCGCTCGGGCTGTTCATGGTCGGCCTGGCAGCGTTCGCGATGGTTCTCGCGGTGCTGGTCTGGGGGCTCGACACCGAGGGCGAACTGCCGTTCTTCGTCACGCTGATCGTCGTCCCATGGATCGGAGCGTTCCTCGCATGGCGCTTCGGCACCTGGTCGAAGGTCGTCTCGCTCATCCTGGGGCTCGCGGCGATCGCGCTCCTATGGTGGACGGCGTTCAGCATCACGCTCCCAGGGAGCTTCTTCGACTTCCTCCCCGCGATCCTGGTCGTCCCCGGCGCACTGATCGCGATCGTCGCGTCGATCGCCGCGATCGTGGCCAAGCGGCGCGGGCACATGTCGGCCAGGCCCGAGGGCGGGGAGCGTCGCGCGATCAACGTCGTGGTCGCCGTCGTCGGCGCGCTCGCGGTCATCTCGGGCGTGTTGACCGTGGCCGGCCGCGAGAGCGTCGACGCGTCGGCGGCCTCGGCAGAGGTCGAGCTCGAGAACTTCGAGTACGACCAGCCGAGCTACGAGGTGCCCAGCGGGACGCAGGTCGTGGTTCGCAACGGAGACCCGTTCCATCACACGTTCACGATCGACTCGCTCGACGTCGACGTGGACCTCGGTCCAGGCGGTCAGGCGCTCGTCGATATCCCCGCACAGCCCGGCACCTACGTCGTCTACTGCCGGCCTCACACGAGCGACCCTGAGGACCCGAGTGACACCGACATGGCGTCGGTGATCACCGTCACATAGGCGGCACCGTTCGGCTGCACCACGGCGTCGGCGCTCCCTCGATCTCCCCGTGATCGAGGGCGCGCCACGCCGCGCCGCCCGGACGTGGGACGTCACGCGTCGAGGTATCTCATGACGGCCGCGCGCGTGGTCGAGTCGGAGTAGACGCCCACCACGGTGATGCGGCCGGCCGCGTTCACGGCGACGTCGAACGCTCCCCACGCGTCGGTGGCGTCGCGGACGATGCCTTCGGACCCGAACCCGCGATCGAGCGCACCTCCCGGGTGCAGCCCGACGACCAGCCACGGCACGTAACCGACCGCCACGAAGCCCCGGCCGATGCGGCGGTCCACCGCCTGGAATTCCTCGTTGGGGCATCGATCGGGGGCCCGAGGGTTGATACGCCGGACCCCGAACCGGTCGTCGACGGCACCACTCGCGAGCAGGCGCGTGACGACCGGGAACCCCACCGCGTCGCACTCGGCCCGGTAGCCCTCCTCACCGCCGGCGACGACAAGCTTGCCGTTCGGGAGGGCGAGGACGTCGTTCGCATACATCTGGCCCACGCCACCTCCCGTGAGTCGCGACGCGATCGTGACGACCCCGTCGCCTCCGAACGAGCGATCGAGCTCGCCGTTCGAGAGGTAGCGCGCGACCATAAGCTCGTCGCCCGAGGCGCCCGCGACCACGACCCTGCCGTCACCCACGAGGTCGACGTCGTGCGAGTGCGACCCCACAGGTCCGAGGACCTTCCCACGACGGCCGAAGCTTCCATCCAACGCTCCATCCGCGCGGTACCGGAGCAGGAGGGACCGCTCTCGTCCGAGGCGGTCGATCGCCGAACCGGCGACGACGTAGCGCCCGTCGGGCTGGCGAACGATCGCCGCAGCCGTCGCACCGTCGCCGACGGAGGTGAGGACCTTGCCATCCCCACCGAACGTCTCGTCCAGGGACCCGTCGGCCGTGAGCCGGGCCAGGGCCACCTTCTCCGTGCCGAGTCCGGGCTCAGGTCCGGGTGCGTAGCGATACCCAGCGGCGACGGCCTTGCCCGAGGCCTGTACCACGACGTCGGTCGCCCACGCTTCACCCGCGAAGCCGATCCGGACCACGCCACCGCCGAATCGATCGTCGAGGCGACCGTCCGCGAGGAGTCGAACCACGCTGAACCCCGCGACGTACCTCCGGTTCTGGGTCCAGCCCGCGGTGACCAGTCGGCCGTCCGCCATGAGTGCCACCGTTTCGGCGCTCAGCGACGCACCGAACGCGATCTCCCGGCGGCCGTCCGCCCCGAAGGTGGCATCCAGTTCCCCGGGGAACGCCGAGGCGGGGCTCACCCCCGATACCACCAGCGTGAGTCCTGCCAGCGCAGCGAAGACGTGTCGCCGACCCATGCCCACCGCACCTCCGATCCCTCTCCATCGTCGATGGTGCTCCCCGGTGCGCTCGTGCGCGAGGGTCGCACGGCCCGCGGTCTCGAGGTCGGGGCGGCGACGGGCGGGGACCGATCGTGGCGCTCAGGCGAAGCGCGAGACGGGACCCGCGGGTCTGCGGCGCGTGCGCTCCTAGACGACGATCTTGCGGTCCGTCTCCTCCAGGCGCTCGGCCATGGCCGTGAGCATCTTGAAGCAGATCGCGGGCTCGGCGAGCAAGACCGAGCGAAGGCCGGACGCGGGAAGCGTGACGCACTCGAGCGAGGTGTCGGCGGTCACGCTCGCCGATCGCGGGGACCTCGTCAGGATCGACATCTCGCCGAAGAAATCCCCGGGTCCGAGCCGCTTCACGGTCCTCGCCCCGCGGGTGACCTTGGCCGTGCCTTCGACGATCGCGTAGAAGACCGATCCGACCTGGCCCTCCGTCACCAGGACCTTCCCGGCGGGGAAGCGCTGATGACCGCTCTCCTTCGCGAGCGCCTTCAGGTGACGCTTGGGGAGATCGCCGAAGATCGGGGTCCTGGCCAGCGCCGCCATCCGTTCCTCGAGGCTGCGGCGCATCCCTTCGGTGCGTGGACGTGCGGTCGGCTGGAAGGTCCACTCGTTCGTCATCGGCCCGGTCTCCTCAGTGTCGCGGGGCTCGGGGATACCCCGCCCTGCGGGGCCTGTCAAACACGATGGACGACGGGGTTCAGGAACGAAGGAGACCCGGGTCGCCCCGCCCAGCGGGTCGACCCGGGTCTCTCGTGAACCGTTCAGCCGGAGGTCGGCCGGTAGCAGTCCGTCACCCAGAACACCTTGTGCTTGACGTCGGAGCCCTGCGACCCCGTCGTGTTCACGGTGAGGTACACGTGGTACCCCTGCTGCGGGTGCAGGTAGTCCTGGTCGTTGAAGTCCAGGTAGTAGTAGGCGACGCCGTCCAACCCTTCCGGACTCCCGCCACCGGTGTTGTCGTCACCGTCCAGCGGCACGGTGTCGGTCAGCAGCAGACGGTTCCCCGTGGGCGGTTGCGTCTCGAACGTGACCGTCGAGACGGCGTCCGCGTCGAACCCGTACCACTCGATGCTGAAGTCGCACCCGACGTGCGGTTCGTTGCGGTTCGGCTGCCCGTCGATGTCCTCGCCGTCGACCTTGACCGTCCCGTTGTTCCCAGGCGGGTTCACCGCCGCGCCCGATCCTGCTGCCACGAGCAGGGAGATCGTGGCGAGCGCGATCGCAACGAGTACCCGAAGCTTCCGCATAGGCCCCTCCTTCCGGATGCCGTGCACCGGCATCTCCCGTTCCACGGATCCCGGGTGACGCCCCGGGGGACGACCATAGGCGGGGGTGGTCCACGGGCGCATCGGCCGCAAGGCTTAGTGCTTCGGGTCGCCGCTCGCGGGAACCGGGTGCGAGGACCGGCGAGAGGGCAAGCGGGTGGAGCCCGGGCTTCGCCCGGGCCCCACGTGGTTCCTGGAGCCGTGGACGATCAGAACCTCGAAACGACGGTCTCCATCGATCCGGCTTCCTGGTGGATCTGCACGTTGCCCCGGCGGATCACGCCGCTGTCCATGCAGCCCTCGGTGATCTCGTGGCCCATGTTGCACTGGGTCAGCCACACGTCGGGGTCGCCGTTCGCGTCCATCGCCCAGGCGGGGTCGTAGGTGAAGAACGCCCGGATGATGTCGCGGGTGCCCGGCTCACCGCGGTCGACGAAGTAGAACTCGGCCCACAGCGGGTTCCGTTCCCTGTCGTCGCACGAGGCGGTGACCTTGGTGCGAAGGCTGCCGTCCGCCAGCGGCTTCAGGTTGCGGTACGACGTGACCTCGTCGCACTGCACCCACCATCGGGTGGAGTCGTGGGTCACGTACGTGATCTGCCCTTCGAGGGCCAGCTTCGCGTTGAAGCCGATCGTGGCGTTGTTGTGCGTCCTGCCCGTGCCGTTGGTCTGATCCAGCGCGAAGGCGATGCCGGTCGTCACCAGCGCCAGCACGGAGGCGACCGCCACCGTCGCCATCAGACGTGTCCTCATGCCGCACCCTCCCCTTCCTCGGGGCGACGGCCCCCGGCCGTGGGTGGGACTCGCCGCCACCGATACGACCTGTCGCGAACCTATGGCGCGCGAGAAGCTCGGGATAGGACCGAAGGACCCTGTTCGTGCGCGGCGGGATCGTCAGGACGCCTCGAGGACCTGAGCCCCGCACCGGTCGGCACCTCGGCCGATCGAGGCCTGGTACCAGGACTCCAGGATCGGAGCGAGGAAGTCGACGAAGGCCGTTCCGGTCGCGTCCGACAGGTGTACGCCGTCCGAAGACAACGCCTCGGGCGGCGCACCGCGGGCCCAGTCGGCGAGCGCCGCGTGGGGCGCCCGCCCGAGCGCGGCCTCGATCGCCCGGTTCACCGCGTCGGTCTCGGGATCGGGCCCGTGGGCGTTCACCCAGATCAGCCCGTCGGCGGTGACCGCCGAGCCGACGATCCGGTCGGCGGCTTCGGCACTCGTGTCGGCGTCGACGTCGTTCACGCCCAGTTCCACGACGATCAGGTCGGCCGCGAGCGGAGCCAGGGACTCTGCCACCGAGGCGCCGCTCACCGTGGAGCGGCCGATCTCGGCGTCGATCGTGATCGACCAGCCGGGGAGACGTGACGTGAGCGTCTCGCTCGCCCCGTCGAGGATCGAGTCGCCGATCAGCTGGACGGCCGGGGGAGCGCCGACCGAACCGGATGCCGGCAGGGCCATCCAGCGCTCGTACCCGCCCGGGGTCTCGATGAACAGCCAACGAGGGTCGCCGGGGACCTCGAACACCCGGCCGAGCGCCGTGATGCCCAGGGTGCGTGTCTCGGCAGGGAGATCGGGAACCGGCACCGCGAAGCGCCCACCCAGGAACCGGTGTCGGTGTCCGTGAAGATCGAGGACCGCCAGGGGGTCCAGCGACGGGTCGCACCGATACATGACCGCCACGTCGACCGGGACGCAGGTCCCGTCGGCCAGGCGCAACGTGTCGACGACCGCGGCGCCCGCTTCGGTCACGATCGCGGGGCAGGTCTCGATCTCCGCCTCCGCGACGTCCGTCGGGACGGGCGTCAGCTCGGGTGCCGAGGCGCCGGTGACCGTGCCAGCATCGGCCGCGGAGAACTGGTCACACGCCGATGCGCTGAGCGCGAGGGCCACCACGAGCGTGATGATGCCACGGCGAGCACGAGAGGATCGGAAGGGCACGTCGTCGATGGTAGCCGGGGGCCGCTACCGTGCGACAGGGCCTAGGGGTCCTCAGGGGCGACCTCGTCGCCCACGGCGACCGGGCCCGTTTCCTCGACCTCCGCGTACATCCCGAACGGCAGCCCGCCGTCTCCCGGGATCCGCGCGCGCTGACGTGCGATCTCCCGCAGGGTGTTGAAGTCCTTCTCACCCGTGTCGGGGGCCTTCGTCGTGAGGACGCATCGGGGAACCTGCCCGCAGATCCGGACGACGGCCGCTCCGATCCGAACCCGTCGTCCGTCCCATGAGTCCTCCTCGTAGGGTTCGCAGCCATCGAGCTCTAGGTCCATCCGGAACCGCCGAGGATCGAGGCGGTCGAGGCCCGCGCCGGCGGCGAGCGCCGCGACCGATGCGGAGGACATCACGCTCACGTGGTGCACGTCCGAGGCGTCGCCCTGTCGCCGGCTGCGGACGAGCCGCAGCGGTCGGCCCGCGTAGGCGGAGAGCGCGTCGGCGAAGGGCCCCTCGACGAGATCGCTCTCGACCGGCCGCCCGTAGAAGTCGACGGTCGGTCCCTCGGCGAGCTCGTCGGCGCGTGCCTCGATCCTGGCGCCGTCCGGGAACGTGAGCGTGAGCAGCTCGCCGTCCGGGTCGTAGTCCGACACGATCCGGACCAGCGGGCCGAGGTCGGGCGCACTGAACAGCCCGCCGTTCTCGTCGATCAGGAAGAACCGCCGGTTCTGGGGGATGCCGGTCGAGGTCAGCTCGACCCGCTCGGGATGCAGCAGGGTCGTTCCCTTCACCGGCGTGACGTTGATCCGAGCCACGGTTCGCATGCCGCAACCGTACTAGGGAGCTCGACCGTCGACCGGATCGCTTCCGTGGCATATCATGCGGCCCCGGCTGCACGGCGGGACGGGACGACAGGGAGGGCCCATGGTCAACCGCGAGCGGATCCGCGAGGAACCCGCCCACGACGTGGTGGTGGGCAAGCTGCTCGACATCCAGGCGCGCCTGCGTGGCGAGCCGGCATCGTCCGTCCCGGCGACCCGCCCGATCGCGGTGCACCTGCCCGAACGGGTCGCCGTGACCCACGGCGAGATGACGATCTTGAGCGACCGACCCGAGGACCTGGCGGACGCCCGGGTCGCCGAGCTCCAGGCCCGCCTCGCCGCGCTCGAGGCCGTGATCGGCGAGGCCGGCCTGGTGTCCGAGGACGACCTCGGACCAACGGACTGAGCCCGTCCGATCGACCCGCGGGTGCCCCGGTGGGGCGTGGTAGCGTCGCGCCCGTGGAGCCTGCGCTGCACGCCGACGTCGAGCCGCTCGCCTGGCTCCTGGGCACGTGGAGCGGCACCGGCAACGGCGTCTACCCGACGATCGAACCGTTCGACTACGGCGAGGAACTCGTCTTCGACCACGTGGGCGACGCGTACCTGACCTACGCGCAGCGCAGTTGGTCGCTCCAGGACGGGTCCGCGATCCACCTGGAGCGCGGGTTCGTCCGGATGGGCGAGGGCCGCGAGGTCGAGTGGACCGTCGCGCACCCGCTCGGACTCGTCGAGGTCGCCCACGGCCCCGTGATCGGCACGGCCTTCGAGGTCGCGACGGCTCCGGGGCTGATCGGACGGACCCGCACCGGGATGGACGTCGTCGCCACGATCCGGCGATACACGTTGCGGGACGACGTCTTGACGTACCTGTTCGAGATGGCCACCGAGGACACGCCGATGACCGAGCATCTGCGCGGCGAGCTCCGGAGGGCCTGATGCGACGACGAGGCGTGGACCTCGAGCGGCTCTGGCTGGTCGCCTCGGTCCTGGGGATCAGCGTGGGCGGGCTGCTCGCCTTCGCTGGGAACGAGCGGGGCGCCGACGTCGCGTGGGCGATCACGACCGCGATCGGCGCGGTGCCGATCACCTACGAGGTGATCCGCGGGATCGTCCGGCGCGATCCCGGGGTCGATCTGATCGCGATGCTCGCGATCGTCGCGTCGCTCCTGCTGGGGGAGTACCTGGCGGGCGCGGTGATCGCGTTGATGCTCGCCTCCGGGAAGTTCCTGGAGGCGTGGGCGGACCGGCGCGCGCACCGCGAGCTGTCCGCCCTGCTCGAGCGCGCGCCCCACGTCGCCCATCGCTACGAGGCCGACGGGCTCCACACGCGACCGATCGACGAGATCGAGCTGGGAGACCGGCTGATGGTCAAGACGGGCGAGGTCGTCCCGGTGGACGGGATGCTCGAGTCCAACGGGGTCCTCGACGAAGCGGCGCTGTCGGGTGAGTCGAAGCCGGTCGAGCGGCCTACGGGCGACCTCGTTCGTTCGGGGGCGGTGAACGCGGGTCCGGCGTTCGACCTGCACGCCACGGCGACCGCGGCCGACAGCACGTTCGAGGGGATCATCCGGCTCGTCGAGGAAGCCGAGCGACAGAAGGCGCCGTTCGTGCGTCTGGCGGATCGGTACGCGTTGCTGTTCATCCCGGTGACCCTCGTGGTCGCCGGGCTGGCCTGGGCGATCTCGGGTGACCCGATCCGGATGCTCTCCGTGCTCGTCGTGGCCACCCCGTGCCCGCTGATCCTCGCGGTGCCGATCGCGATAGTCTCGGGGATCTCACGTTCGGCCAAGCGCGGGATCATCGTGAAGGGCGGTGGCGCGCTCGAGACGCTCGCCCGCGGCGAGGTCCTGCTGTTCGATAAGACCGGGACGCTCACCTCGGGGATCCCGCAGGTCGCCGACGTCGAGACCTTCGGGGACACCCCGGCCGACGAGCTGCTCCGGCTGGCGGCCTCGCTCGACCAGGTCTCACCGCACGTGCTCGCCACGGCGATCGTGCGCGCCTCGCGCGAGCGGGGCATGCAGCTCTCCTTCCCGGACGACGTCGACGAGCGGTACGGGTCGGGGATCGCCGGGTCGGTCGACGGCCGGAAGGTCGCCCTGGGCAAGACGGCGTTCGTCGCGGGCGACGCACCGCTCCCGAAGCGGGCCCGCGACGTCCGGCGCCGCTGCACGCTCGACGGTTCGTCGTGCGTCCTGATCGGGGTCGACGGCGAGGTCGCCGGCGCGCTGATCGTCGACGATCCGATCCGGCCCGACACGCCGCGCGTGATCCGCTCGCTGCGGCGTACCGGCATCACCCGCGTCGTCATGGTGACCGGCGACCATCCCGACGTCGCGGAGTCGGTCGGCGCGGCGCTCGGAGTGGACCGGATCCTGTCGGAGCGCGCACCCGACGAGAAGGTCGAGGCCGTGCGCGCCGAACGCGAGCACGGGGTCGTCGTGATGGTGGGTGACGGTCTGAACGACGCGCCGGCGCTCGCGGCCGCCGACGTCGGGGTCGCGATGGGGGCTCGCGGTGCCACCGCGTCGTCCGAGGCCGCCGACGTCGTGCTGGTCGTCGACCGTCTCGACCGTCTGGTGGACGCGATGCGGATATCGCAGCGCAGCCGGCGGATCGCGCTGCAGAGCGTGTACCTGGGGATGGGGCTCGCCTTCGTGTTCATGGGCCTCGGCGCGGTCGGCGGGTTCACGCCGGTGGCGGGCGCCGTGATCCAGGAGCTGATCGACGTCGCCGCGATCGTGAACGCCCTGCGGGCCCTCGGCGGCGGTCGCCAGCCTCGCCGTGAGGCGGTGGGGACCGACGTGGCCGAGCGGTTCCGCCGCGAGCACCGGGAGTTCGCGCCGGAGCTCACGCGGATCCGGACGACCGCGGACCGGCTCGATCTGATGACCCCCGCGGAGCTGCGGATCGAGCTCGAGGCGATCGGCGCGTTCCTGAACGAACGGCTCCCTCGCCACGAAGAGGAGGAGGAGTCGGCCGTCTACCCGCTGGTGGCGAAGCTCTCCGGAGGGGAGGACCCGATGGCGTCGATGGCGCGGGCCCACGTCGAGATCTCCCACCTGACGCGGGTCTTCCGCCAGCTGCTGGAGGAGCTGCCGCCCGAGGGCCCCGGTCCCGAGGAGATCGTCGATCTGCGTCGCGTCCTGTACGGGCTCCACGCGATCCTCCGCCTGCACTTCGCGCAGGAGGAGGAGTCCTACGCGTGGCTCGCCGCCGAGGAGCCGCTGGCAGTCGGCTGATCGCCCGGCGGGCTCCACGCCAGCAGGACCCGGAACGACGCGCCACCGCCCGGGCGCTCCTCGACCCAGGCGCGCCCGCCGTGCAGGGCGGCGAACCGTGCCACGAGGGCCAGCCCGACGCCCGAGCCGCCGCCGGTGCCGCGCGCCTGGCGGAACGGCTCGAAGATCCGCTCGCGATCCTCGGGCGCCACGCCGGGACCGTCGTCCTCCACGACGAGCAGCGGGCCGTCGTCGGTGCGTTCGAGCCGGACCCAGATCCGTGCGTCCACGGGCGTGTGGCGTCCCGCGTTCACGAGCAGGTTCTCGACGATCCGCTCGAGCATCGCGGCGTCGGCGGGCACGATCAGGGGCGCGACGGCGAGGTCGAGGTGCCGAGGGCCCACGAGGTCGGTGGTGGTGGCGATCTCCCCGACCAACGCACCGACGTCGACCGGAGACAGCTCGGGCCGCGCGACCCCGCGGTTCAACCGCTCGAGGTCGAGGAAGTCCCCGACGATCCGGTCCAGCTTGCGGGCGTTCGTCGCGATCCGGCGCGCCATGTCGCGCTCCTCGTCGCCGGTCAGCTCGAGGTCCTCACGTTCGAGGGTGACCGCCAGCCCGAGGATCGCGGCCAGCGGGGTCCGAAGATCGTGGGAGACCGCCTGGAGGAACGTCGTCTTCATCTCGTCCTCGGCTCGCAGGCGCTCGCCTTCCAGGCGCTCGCGCTCGAGGTCGGCCTCGAGCTCCTCGCGCCGCTGCTGTTCCGTGACGTCGACCAGGACCCCCTGCCAGTAGCGCGGAACGCCCTCGTCGTCCACGAGCAGGGTGGAGCGATCGGTGACCCATACCGTGTGCCCGTCCTTCGCGATCATCCGGTACGTCGACGAGGTACGGGCGTCGTCGGTCGCGATCACCCGGAGCGTCCCTCGATCGTCGGGATGGACGACCTTCGACCACAGGTCCGGGTCGGCGTACCACTCCGCGGGCGCGTAGCCGAGGACCGTCTCGACCTGCGGGCTCATGTAGATCGTCGGCCCCTCCTCGACCGGGTCGATGTAGACGATCGCCGGGCTCTGTTCGATCAGCGCGCGGTAGCGCTCTTCGGCCTCGGTGAGCTGGGCTTCGGCCTCCTTGCGTCCGGAGATGTCGAGCACCACCCCTTGCCACCAGCGCACCGTGCCGGTCTCGTCGGCGACCGGCTCGGCCTCGTCACGCACCCACACGACGCTGCCGTCGACGGCGACGACCCGGTACTCGACCGCGACACCTTCGCCGGCCTCGCGCGCACGGGTGATCTCCTCACGGACCCGGTCGCGATCGTCCGGGTGGACGAGCCGTAGCCACAGGGTCGGGTCGGCGAGCCAGGCCGCGGCGGTGACGCCGGTCGCAGCGGCCACCCGCGGGCTGACGTAGACGGTCTGCAGGGTGGCGTCGGTCGCGTCGATCCGGTAGACGATCGCCGGGATCAGCTCGACCAGGGAGCGGTAGCGTTGCTCCTGCTCCCGTTCGCGCTCGCGCAGCTCGTGCTCGAGCGTGACGTCGAGCATGATGCCCTGCCAGTAGCGCGGGTCGCCGGTCTCGTCGCGGACCAGGACGGCTTCGTCGCGGAACCACCGCACGCCGCCGGCGCGCGTGTACATGCGGTACTCGATCCGGAGCGGTCCGCCCTCACGCTCGACCCGCTCGTACTCCGCCCGCGCGCGCTCGCGGTCCTCCGGGTGGAACTGGCGTGCCCACGCCACGGGGTCGTGCATCCACTCGTCGGGGGTGAACCCGAGGATCGACTCGACCTGGGGACTGACGTACAGCAGCTGTCCGGGGGCGCCGGGGTCGGTGCGGACCGCCTCGAGGTAGACGATCGCGGGCAGCCGCTCGACGACGCGACGGAACCGCGCCTCGGCGTCGAGCACCTCCTCCTCGAGCGCCTTCTGGGACGTGATCTCGACGATCAACCCGCGCAGGAGCACGGGTGTCCCGTCGGCGTCGGTCACGGCGTGCCCGAGGTCGCGGACCCACACCCAGCCGCCGTCGCGGGCGAGGAGCCGGTACGCAAGGTCGAACCGGCCGCCGCGCGCCGCCGTGCGCACGAACCGTGCGACGACCTCGCGACGGTCCTCGGGGTGGAGGCGATCGGCCCAGAAGCTCGGCTCGGCGAGCCACTCCTGCGGCGTGTAGCCGAGCAGCTCGTGGACGCCCTCGGACACGAACGTGAACGCCATCGTCGCGGCGTCGGCCTCCCACACGATCCCGTCGAGGTCCGCGATCAGGCTCCGCATCCGGCGGAGCTCCGATCCGGGAGACGAGGTGGGCGGGTGGGGCATCAGCCGGCGAGCGCGCCGCCGTCGGCGCGAGGGTCGGAGCCCGCCTCCAGCCCGTCGGCGGTGGCGCGGATCACGTGAGCGTGGCCCACGGTCCCGTCGTGGGTCGAGAGCCGGTGGACCTCGAACCCCGCCTCGTCGATCGAGGCCACCACGGCGTCCGGCACGTCCTCCTCCGCGAACACGCTGGGGATCGACCCGTCGGCGGGCAGGTCGTCGACGATCCACCGTGGCGCGCCGACGGCCTCGCCGGGGGTCATCCTTAGGGCGAACGTCCGCACGATCGTCGCGGTGTCGATCTGGGCCTGCTGGTAGCCGCCCATCGTCCCGGCGACCCCTTCGAGGCCGTTGGGCCCGGTGAGCACGGCCGGCAGCAGGGTGTGCAACGGCAACGCGCCCGGTGCGAAGGTGTTCGGGAGCCCTGGTTCCAGGGTGAAGCAGCCCCCGCGGTCGTGCGCGACGATCCCGGTCGCCGGCTCGAGGATCCCGGAGCCGAAACCGTGGAAGAGGCTCTGGATCAGCGAGACGGCGTGGCCCTCCGCATCTGCCGTCACGAGCGCGATCGTGTCACCGCTCGGCTTCGGCGGGGCGTCGGCGCCGTGCAGGTCGTCGCGGACCTCGTCGCACAGCGCCGCGAGGTGGCCGTCGTCGAGCAACGTCGACACGTGGGTGATCATCCGGTCGGGGTCGGCCAGGTGCCGCCGGACGTCATGGAGCCCGACCAGGAACGTCCTGGCGATCGTGCCTGCGTCGGCGCCGAGCGGATCGGGGTCCAGCCCGAGGCGCTCGATCATCGCCAGGAGCTGGAGCAGCGAGTAGCCCTGGGAGTTCGGCGGGGCGACGGACACGTGGAGGTCGCCGAACGGACCCCGCAACGGCGACAGGACCAGCGCCTCGTGGGCGGCCAGGTCGTCGGCGGTGATCGGTGAGCCGGTGGCGCGGAGGCCCTCGACGTAGGCCGCGCCGACCGGACCCCGGTACAGGGCCTCCGCGCCACCGGCGCCGAGCGCCTCGAGGGTGCGCCCCAGCGCCGGGTTGCGGAACGCCGACCCCGCGGAGACCACCTCGCCGCCGGGGTAGAAGACCGACGCCATCCCGGGATCGGCCTCGAACAGCTCGCGGGCCTCGGGCTCGGCGAGCCACTCGCCGAGCGACCTGGGCATCGACACCCCGTCATCCGCGAGGGCTGCCGGGCTGTCGAAGAACGACGCCCACGGGTGGCGGGCGCCCAGCCGGTGGAGCGTCTCCCACCCCGCCACCGCCCCGGGGACCGTGATCGGGTCGGGGCCGTGCAACGGCATCACGTGACCGTGGCGGGTGCGCACCGCGTCGGGGTCGGCCGCACGGGGCGACCGTCCGCTGGAGTTCACGGCGACGAGGTCGCCGCCTTCGTGGCCGGGACGCCGGACCACGGCGAACAGGTCGCCGCCGACCCCGCACATGTGGGGGTAGACGACCGCGAGGGTCACCGCGGCCGCGAGCGCCGCGTCGATCGCGTTGCCGCCGCGTTCGAACGCCGCCGCGCCCGCCTCGGTGGCGGCGGTGTGGGGCGTGGAGATCGCCCAGCGCTTCCCGGATGCGGACCCGTCCATCAGACGGCAGTCTGGCACCTGGGGCACCACCACGTCGTCCTCGCCTGCTCCCCGATCCGGCGAGAGGCGATCGTCGTCCCGCATCCCCGGCAGGGCCGTCCCCCCCGGTCGTAGACGGCGAGCCCCTCGGGCACCGTGCGACGAGGGCCGGGGCCGAGGTTCGCGCGCAGCTGCGACGAAGCGGTCGCGTACAGCGCTCGCCGTGTCTCGCGGGGGACCGTGCCGAGCGGCTGGAAGGGGTCGACCCGGCAGGCCCACAGCACCTCGGAGCGGTAGACGTTCCCGATACCCGACGCGAGCCGTTGGTCGAGCAGGACCACGCCGATCGGATCGGCCGGGTCCGCCAGCGCCTCGATCCGGCGGAGGACCTCGTCGAGATCAACCTCGGGCAGGCACAGGTCCGGGCCGAGGGTGGAGAGCTGCGGATGGCGCCGCATCGCCGCGGCGTCGAGCAGCTCGACGACGGGCGCCTTGCGGCACACCGCGGTGCCGGCCGGCGCGCCGACCACCGCGACGGGGGACCCGCCGACGCGCGCGCCGGCCTCGAACACCCGCCACGACCCGTCCATCCGCAGGTGGGTGTGGAGCGTGAGCCCACCGCCGAACCCGATCAGCAGGTGCTTGCCGCGCGCCTCGATCCCCACGATCGGCTCGCCGAGCTGCGGGTTCGGCCCGCGGGGGCCACGCGCCTCGAAACGGGTGAGCGGTCCGTCGCCGAGCGCCGCGCGCAGGACGGCTGCGGCACGGTGGATCGTGTCTCCTTCGGGCACGGGCTCAGGATAGGGACGCCTCGACGCCATGGTCGGGTCGTCGCGGATGGCGTGGAACGATCAGCAGCAGCAGGATCGGGCCGGCCACCAGGAGCCACAGCGCGGTCTGCAACCCGGTGACGGTGGCGACCGCGGCCACGACGAGCGGGGGGATCAGGCCGAGCGGCGTCGAGAGGCTCCCGACGGCGACCGCCAGGCCGCTGCGGCCGTGTAACGATCCGAACAAGCGTGCCTGCGCGATCGGGTACCAGCCCGCGGTGACGACACCGAGCACGAACACCGCGGCGATCTTCGGTCCGGGTCCCGGTGCCAGCAGGAGGGCGGGGAACAGCACGAGGGCCGCCCAAGACGAGGTTCGCAGGTACCACGCGCCGTCCGTCGTACGCGTGAGTCGGACGAGCACGGCCCCCCCGAGCAGTCCAGCGGCGCTCCACACCGCGACGGCCAGTCCCGCCACGCCCTCGCCGGCGCCGGCGACGTCCACGAGGTACAGCGCCAGGAACCCGAGGAAGACGTCGCCCAGGAGGTCACCGACCTCGAGGGCGGCGAGCCAGCGCAGGACCTCACGGTCGCGGAGCGCCACGAGGAGGTCGCGTGCACGGGGCGTGCGGTGCTCCGGGGTCTGCTCGGCGTTCGGTACGGGTGCATGCACGCGCCACGCGGCGACGACGAGCGGGAGCGTGAGGACCGAGAGCGCGACGAAGACGTCGCGCCAGGACCGGGCGGAGGCGACGGCGACGGCCAGCAGGAGGGGGCCGGCGACGTTGCCGATCGATCCCGCGACCATCCAGCGGGCCATGTTCCCTTCGCGTTCGCCGGGCCTCAGGTCCATCAGGGAAGCCTGGCTGAGGCTCACGAACGCGCCCGATGCCGGCGCCATCACGCACTCGGCCGCGAGGAACACGGCGAACGTCGGTGCGAGCCCGGCAGCGATCAGGGTCCCGGCGACGACGATCCCGCCTCCGGCCACGAGCAGCCTTCGATGCCGGGTGTCACCGGCGAGCCCGATCGCCGGCTCGACCACCATCGAGACGAGTCCGGGGATCGTGAGGATCCAGCCGACCTCGAGGTACGACAGGCTCAGGTCGGTCCGGATCGCCGGCCAGGCGGCCTCGCGCACGCCGTAGATCAGCTCGTCGAGCAGCTCGATCGTCAGGAACGCGACGACCGGCAAGGCGACCCGGGAGGGCCGGCGAGGTCAGGTGAACGGCAGCCGGGGACGGTGCATGGCTCGGACGATACACCGGTGGGGGGTCACCCCCGAAGCGTCAGCCCGCGGTACCCGTCGACGAACCCGGCGGCGCGCAGGGCGTCCGCGGCCGGGTGGTCCGCAGCCGCCTCGCCGTCGATCGTCCGCAGCTCGATCCGGTGGACCTTCCCGTCCTTGGCGAGGCTCGCCACGGCGTCGGCCCACGCCGCGGGGTCGGCGTCCGCGAAGGTCGTGAGCGTGCGGGCGCCCCGCTCGACGAACGCCGCCGGTGCGCCATCGGTCAGGACGACGTAGGCGCCGGCGCTGCGCGACGGTCGCCCGGTGCTCTCGGGCCACGGGAGCGCGGCCCCGTAGGGCTGGGCGGGGTCGGCCGCCGCGAGCACGGACACGTCCGATCGTCGTTCGGCCGGCTCCCGCAACGTCCGCAGACGATCGACCGCACCCGGCAGCGCGAACTGCGCGGCCCCGAGCCCGGCGACGAAGTACCCGCGACGGGCTCGGCCCGACTCCTCCATCGCCTTGAGGACCGGATAGACGGCTGCGAACCCTCCGGGCGTGCCCTCGGCGAGGGCCGCCTCGCGCGTGACGACCCCGTGGCGGTCCAGGAGCTGCGTCGCGCGGGCGTGGGCTCGCTCCGTCGGGGGAACCTCGTGTCGCACGAGGTCCTCCACGAGCGACCATCGCCCGGCGCCGGCAGGCGGTCCCGCGCGCCGGAGGGCGCCCGGTCGCGGCCGCGCACCGGGTCGCGGGGAGCGTCGTCGCGCACCCGAGGCGAACGCGCGGAGCGGGGCGAGCGTGTCGTTCGTGACCTCGCCCGCCCAGACGAGGTCCCACAGGGCCCCCAGAAGGACCCCTTCGTCGGCGGTCCCCGCGGCCCCGACCAGGTCGGGCCAGAACGACGCGCCGCGCCCGGCGAGGTGCTCCCGGATCGCGTCGTGCAGCGGGCCTGCCGGCCGGTCTTCGGCCGCCGTGGGTTCGGGACGGAGCGTGGAGACCTGATCTCGGAAGAGCAGCGCGACCCGCCCGTCGGTGCCGCCCAGCGGGCCGGCGCCGACCCACACGAGGTCGCCGCTGGCGGTCAGAGCGTCGAGGTCGGCCGCTCGGAACCCGCGGACGCGGGCGGGCAGGACGTCGTGCTCGAGGATGCTCGCGGGAACCGCGGTGCCCTGGAGGCGGCCGACCGCCTCGATCAGCGCGTCGGCCCCGCCCCGGGGACGGTCGGCACCCTGCCACGCGGGCAGGAACCGGGCGAACGCCGCGTGGTCGACGGGCTCGACCTCCTTGCGGAGGACGGCGAGCGAGCGGCGCCGGATCCGCCGGAGCACGTCGGCGTCGCACCACTCGCGCTCGAGCCCCCCCGGGCGGAACTCGCCCAAGACGATGCGGCCGTCGGCCTGCAGGCGTTCGAGCGCGGCCTTCACCCGGTCGGTCCCCACCCCGAACCGAGCCGCCGGTTCGGCGGTCAGGAACGGCGCGTGGGTCCGTGCGTACCGCGCCAGGAGATCGTCCAGCGGCCGGTCGGTCGCGCCGGTGAACACCGCCGGGATGCCTCGGGGGAGCGAGACCCCCAAGGCGTCGCGCAGGCGCGAGGCGTCCTCGACCGCGGCGAGGTGCTCCACCCCGGCGATCCGGACGCGGATCGCACGCCCGTCCGCGACGAGCGTCTCGACGAACGAGGCGTCGCCGCTCTGGGTTCGGGCGGCGAGCTCCTCGTGGGTGAGCGGACCGAGATCGCGCAGGAGGTCGTGGACGCCGTCGGGACCGCGTGCCGCCCGTCCCTCGGCCAGACGCTGGAGCTCCAGCTCGACGTCGGCGAGCGCCTGCGCGTCGAGCAGCTCCCGCAGGTCCTCGGAGCCCAGCAGCTCGCGCAGCAGGTCGCGGTCGAGCGACAGGGCCGCCGCCCGCCGCTCCGCGAGCGGGGCGTCGCCCTCGTACATGTAGACCGCGATCCAGCGGAACAGCAGCGACTGGGCGAAGGGCGAGGCGCGCTCGGTATCGACCGCGACCAACCGGGTCGTGCGGGCGCGCAGGTCGTGCATCAGGTCCTTCAGCGCCGGCACGTCGAAGTGGTCGCGCAGGCATTCGCGGGTCGCCTCGAGCAGGATCGGGAAGTCGGGGTGCTGTGCCGCCGCGACGAGCAGGTCGGCGCTGCGCTGGCGCTGCTGCCACAACGGGGTGCGTCGGCCGGGCAGGCGGCGGGGCAGGAGCAGGGCGCGCGCCGCGGCCTCCCGGAACACCGACGCGAACAACGCCGTGCCGGGCAGCGTCGCGACGACCGCGTCCTCGATCTCGTCCGGCTCGAACAGCAGGTCCTCGACGGGGATCCGGTCGACCGCCTCCGGCAGGCGGATCACGATGCCGTCGTCGGACCACAGGACCTGTGCCCCGGGGCCGAGACGCTCCTGGAGCCGGGCCTCGATCGCGAGCGCCCACGGTGCGTGGACGCGCTCGCCGAGCGGCGACAGGATGCACACGCGCCAGTCGCCCAGCTCGTCTCGGAACCGCTCGACGACCACGGTCCGATCGTCGGGGACCGCGCCGCCGGTGGCCTCCGCCTGTTCGTCAACGAAGTTGACCAGGTTCGCCGCGGCCCAGGCGTCGAGCCCGATGTCGCGTCGGAGGGTGTCGAGCGCGTCGTCGCGGCGCTTCGACCGGAGCTCGCGCGTGAACCGCCCGATCGCCCGACCGAGCTCGGCGGGGCGGCCTGGACCCGGCGCCTTCCAGAACGGGAGCTTCCCGTGCTCACCGGGGGCGGGGGTCACCACGACCCGCTCGCGCGTGATGTCCTCGATCCGCCATCCCGTGGCCCCCAACAGGAAGACCTCGCCGCGGCGGGATTCGTACACGCATTCCTCGTCCAGTTCACCGACCCGCGAGCCGTCGGTCGTGAACACGCCGAACAGCCCCCGGTCCGGGATCGTGCCGCCGGAGGTGATCGCGATGCGGCCGGCGCCTTCGCGCGCCCGCACGGTCCCCTCGGCCCGGTCCCACACGACGCGCGGCCGGAGCTCCGCGAACGCGTCGGAGGGGTAGCGGCCGGCCAGCAGGTCGAGGACCGCCAGGAACACGTCCTCGGACAGCTCCGCGTAGTTCGCGCAACGTCGGACCGCCGCGTACAGGTCGTCCACCGCCCAGGCCTCGACCGCGGTCATCGCGACCAGCTGCTGGGCGAGCACGTCCAGGGGGTTGCGCGGGTACCGGGTCGCCTCGATGTCGGCGGCGAGCATCCTCTCGGCGACCACGGCGGTCTCCAGCAGGTCGCCCCGGTACTTCGGGATCAGCTTCCCGACGCTGGGCGCGCCGACCTGATGCCCGGCCCGGCCGATCCGCTGCAGCCCGCTCGCGACCGAGTCCGGCGACTCGACCTGGATCACCAGGTCGACCGCACCCATGTCGATCCCCAGCTCGAGCGACGAGGTCGCGACGATCGCGCGGAGGCTCCCCGCCTTCAGCGCGTCCTCGACCTCGGTCCGCTGCTCGCGCGCGAGCGACCCGTGGTGGGCTCGGGCGAGGTCCTCCTCGGCGAGCTCGTTCAACCGGGCGGCCAGGCGTTCGGCGGTCCGTCGGTTGTTGACGAACACGATCGTCGAGCGGTGCGCGCGCACGAGTTCCACGATCACCGGGTGGATCGACGGCCAGATCGAGGTCCGGTCGGGGCCGGTGGCCGCCGCTCGCAGGTCCTCGGGGACGTCGAGCGGCCGACCGACCTCGGTCATGTCCTCGATCGGGACGATCACCTCGAGGTCGAGCTGCTTGCGCGTCCCGGCGTCGACGATCGCGACCTGTCGCGGCGTGCCGGGGGCCTCGAACCCGCCGAGGAACCGGGCGATCTCGTCGAGCGGCCGCTGGGTGGCCGACAATCCGATCCGCTGCACGGGCGCATCGGTGAGTCCCTCGAGGCGCTCGAGCGACAGCATCAGGTGGGCGCCCCGCTTCGTGGCCGCGAGCGCGTGGATCTCGTCGCAGATCACCGTCTGGATGCCGCGGAGCGTCTCGCGGGCCGACGACGTCATCATCAGGTACAGGGACTCGGGCGTCGTGATCAAGATGTCGGGGGGGTCACGCAGGAGGCGTCGGCGCTCGCGGGCGTCCGTGTCGCCGGTGCGGACCCCCACCGTGGGGACGTGGGCGAGGGTCTCGCCGGCACGTTCGGCCGCGTGCTGGATCCCCGCCAGGGGCGCTCGCAGGTTCTTCTCGACGTCGACCGCCAGCGCCCGCAGCGGCGAGACGTAGAGGATCCGGGTCCGGCGTTCGCGCGTCGGCGGTGCGTCGGCCGTGAGCCGGTCGATCGCCCACAGGAACGCTGCGAGGGTCTTGCCCGACCCGGTGGGCGCGAGCAGCAGGGTGTGGTCGCCGCGGGCGATCGCAGCCCATCCCTTCGCCTGGGCGTCGGTGGGCGCCTCGAACGAGGCCTGGAACCAGGCCCGCGCGGCGGGGGAGAAGGCCTCGAGCGGCACCCGACCACGCTACCCGGAACCGCCGACATCGGGGCCGTCGGATTAGGATGCGCCGGTGCGCCGGTTCGTCTTCCCCGTGGTCGTGCTGGCGGTCTGGCTCGTGCCGGCCGCCGCGCTCGCCCAACCGAAGGAACCTGCCGAACCCGCCGAGCAGGTCGTGCTCTCCGGCGACGTCCTCGTCCCTCGAGGGCGCATCGCCGGCCAGGTCGTCGTCTTCAGCGGGAGCGCCACCGTCTTGGGGGTCGTCGACGGCGACGTCGTGGTCTTCGACGGGCCGATCGTCGTCCAGGGACAGGTGAGCGGCGAGGTCGTGGCGCTCGACGGCTCCGTCCGGCTCGGGCCGAACGCCCAGGTGACCGGCGGCGTCCTGGCGAGCGATGACATCGTGCGCGAGGACGGGGCGCAGGTGGGCGGCACGACGCGTCAGCACGTGCGGGTCACGCTCGGTGAGACGCTCGGGCCGCTCGGGGTCCTGCTGCCGCCGGTCGCGATCGCCGTCTCCGTCCTGTTCGTGGCGCTCCTGTGGCTCCTGCTGGCACCGCGCGGTGGCGATCGGGTGGGGCAGGCGCTCGCGACGGCGCCGTTCGCGTCGTTCGGGTGGGGCCTGCTCGTCGCGCTCCTGCTCCCCGTGGTGGGGGTCGCCGCCGCCGTCACGGTCTTGGGGCTCCCGTTCGGGCTCTCGTTGCTCCTGGGCCTCGGACTCGTCTGGCTCGTGGGCCAGGCCGGCGCGGTCTGGGCGATCGGGCGGCTGCTCGTGCGCGAGCCCCGGTCACGCTTCGGGGCGGTGATGGCTGGATGGGCGGTGGCGTTCGTCCTGGGTCTCGTCCCGTACCTGAACGTCGTCTGGTGGGTGCTGGGCGGCGTCGTCGGTCTCGGGGCGGTCGTCGTGGCCGCGTGGCGCGCCCGCCGCGGCGACGCCGCGCCGCCGCCCGCGTCGCGCCGCCGTGGACGCGACAAGGGCGGTCGTCACGCCGCCGGTCGCGTCACCGACGCCACGTTCGAGCTGCCGGCGACCCCGCTGGCCGAGGACTAACGGCGCCGGATCAGGGCGCCGGCGATCAGTCCCACGACGACGCCGAACCCGGCGCCCATCGCCATCCCGAGCGCGGTCGAGCGCGGAACCTGGGGTCCGACGGTGGCACCCGGCTCGACCGTCACGTGCTCGGCGATCACCGGACCGGCCGTCGCCCCGGTGCCCACGGTCACGACACGGCCGCGGATCGGCCCGCACCCTCCCTCGGAGATCGAGACGTCGCCCTGTGCGGTGACCGGGCCGCACCCGCCTTCGCGGATCGACACGTTCCCGCCGGCCATCACCGGACCGCATCCGCCCTGCTCGATGCGGACGTCTCCTTCGGCCGTCACCCGCAGGGCGCCGCCGTTCGTGAGCGAGACGTCGTGCCCGCGAACGTCGAACGCGAACGTGTCCTCCAGACGGACCTCCGCACCCTCGACCGATCTCACCAGCGTCTTCATCCGGTCACCTCCCGCCACCCATCCTCTCGCACATCCGATCCGCGTCGGCGTACCCTCTGCCCCCACATGGCACGGACCTTCTTCCTGCTGGGCTCGGGCGAGTTCGAGTCCTGGACCCACGAACCGGAGGCCCGGTTGCTCGCGGGGGCCGTCGGTGATGGGAGCGTCGCGATCTTGCCGACCGCCAGCGCGACCGAGGGCGACGCGGTCTTCGACCGCTGGGGAAGGATGGGGCTCGCGCACTACGCCGAGGCGGACGTGCCGACGGAGGTCGTGCCGGTGAAGCGGCACGAGGACGCGCACGACCCGCGGCTCGTCGAGCGGGTCGAGGCGGCCTCGATGATCTACTTCAGCGGCGGCAAGCCCGCGCACCTGGCCGAGGTCCTGGCCGGGACCCCGATGTTCGAGGCGATCGGACGGGCGCTCGACCGCGGCGGCGGTCTACGCGGGCTGCAGCGCCGGCGCGATGGTGGCGAGCCGGGCCCGCGACCCGTCGAAGGGTGCGGGCACGTCGTGGCGGTTCGGCCTCGGTCTGGTGCCGCACGCGTCGTTCGGCGTCCACTGGGACCGGGTGCGGAAGCTCCCCGGGCTGACGTGGTGGATGTCGTCACGCCTGCCCGACGGATCGTGGTTCGTGGGGATCGACGAGCACACCGCGATCGTCGGCGACGGCGAGCGCTGGGAGGTGTCCGGGCTCGGCCAGGTCCTGACCCGTCGTGACGGCGAGACCGCGACCTACCGGGCCGGCGACAGCTTCGCGACGCCGGCTCAGGCCAGTAGGTAGCGGCGCGACAACGGCACGCTCGTCACCGGTTCGCACGCCAGGACGCGACCGTCGATCGTGACGGTCCCGTCGACGGGGGAGACCTCGAGGCCCGTGGGTGCCACGGTGTTGGCCACGAGGTCGGCGCGGGTCAGGCCGCGGGTGCCGCCGACCGCGACGACGCGTCGCGACGTGCCGAGCGCCTCTCGCACGCCGGCATCGAGCCCCGCGCGCGAGACGAACGTGATCGACAGGGGCGCGGCGGCGACCCCGCTGCCGCCCCAGTCGGGGCCGTAGCGCGTCGGCTCGGCCCCGTGGACGCTCGCGTTGCCCTCGCCGTGGGCCGACCACACGACCACCCCTCCCTTGATCACCAGGGCGGGTTTCACCCCGAAGTGGGTCGGGGCCCACAGGACGAGGTCGGCCCAGCGGCCGGGCGCGAGGGTGCCGACCTCGTCGAGGATCCCGTGTGTCCGCGCCGGATCGACCGTGATCTTCGCGAGGTAGCGCAGGACGCGCTCGTTGTCGTCGGGCATGCCGTCGCCGGCGGGGGCCTCGCGCAGGCGCGTCACCGCGGGTGCCTCGTCCCACCCGGCGCCGGCCTCGGTGCCGCGCCAGGCCTTCATCGCGTGGGCCAGCTGGAAGGTGCGCCGCATCGTCTCGCCGATCCGCCCCATCCCCTGCGAGTCGGAGTTCACGATCTGGATCGCGCCCAGCTCGTGCAGAGGACCCTCGGCGGCCATCGACGCGGGGTGGACGCGCTCGCGCGCGGCGGCGACGTCCTCGGCCACCCCCGGGTTCCCCTCGTGGACGATCAAGATCATGTCGGTGTGCTCGGCGGCGCCTGCCGGCGCCGAGCGGGAGCCCCGGGGTGGTCGACGAGCAGATCACGTTCGGCTCGCGCACGATGCCGAGCAGGTCCGGGATGTGTCCGCCGCCCAGCTCCTTCCACGTGGTACGCGTGGACCGTCCGCCCGGCGATCGCCGCGACGGTTCCCTCGAGCTCGGTCGATTCGTTCAGCCCGTCGGTGTGCATGCAGACCGCGACGTCGTGGTCGTCGGCGGCGCGCAGCGTCGCGTCGACGATCTCGGGGTAGGCGCCCCAGTCCTCGTGGATCTTCAGCCCGACCGAACCGGCCTCGATCACGGGGTCGAGGCCGCCGGGGACGTCGGTGCGGGCGCTCGCCTGCAGGCCGACGTTCACCGGCAGGTGCTCGAACGACTGGAGCGTCGACCACATCCGCGACGGCGGTTCCTCGAACCCGGCGGTGATCAGCGTGGTGACGCCGGCGGACAGGGCGACCGGCACGAGCCGCGGCGACAGCAGATGGACGTGCGAGTCGATCACGCCCGGGGTGGCGATCAGCCCGTGGCACGGGATCGGCCAGGTGTTCGGACCGATCGTGAGGTCGACGCCGTCGGTGATGTCGGGGTTGCCGGCGCGGCCGATCCCGACGATCCGCCCGTCCTTGATCCCGATGTCGGCCTTCACGACCCCCAGCAGCGGGTCGACGACGATCGCCGAGGAGATCACCGCGTCCAGCTCGGAGTCGCGCGTCGCGGCGTCGCGCTGGGTCATCCTCGAACGCCAGTTCTTCGCGTAGCCCCACAGCGCCTGGTCGCCGGGCTCGGTCAGGTCCTCCTCGATCCGGATCCACAGGTCCGTGTCGCCCAGGCGAACGCGGTCGCCGGCCGTCGGGCCGTGCCGCAGCGCGTGCTCCTCCCGGGAGATCCGCTCAGGCATCGCCCGAGCCTCCGTAAGCGACGAGCTCGATCTGCTTCGTCTCGCCCGGCTCCCACCGCAGCGAATCGCCGGCGGGCAGGTCGAGCCGGAACCCGTGGGCGGCCTCGCGATCGAAGCGCAGGGACGGGTTCGCCTGCCAGAAGGGGAAGTGGCTGCTGACCCTGATCGGGCGGCGGCCCTCGTTCGTGACGGTCATCGTCGTGCGCTCACGACCGGGGACCAGCGCCACGTCGCCCTCGCCGAACCGGACGGTCTCGCCGCCCGGACCGAACGGTTCGCGCAGCACGATCAGCCGGGTGCCCTCCTCGAGCAGGACCTCGAGCCGGATCTCGGGGACCAGGTCGGCGATGCCGTCCAGGACCAAGATCGTGGCCGCGACCGCCCGCCCGGTCTCCGCGACCTCTTCCCACGAGCCCCCGGCGCGCGCCGCCTGGTGCATCTCGTCGCAGACCAGCGCCACCGCCTCGGGCGCGTTCAGGGCGAGCCCCCGCTCGAGGGTCGCGCGGGCCAGCTGTGCCGCGGTGAAGACGCGGAGCCGATCCTCCTCGGTCGGGTTCAGCTGCACGCCCCGGAGTCTAGCCAGGGGGTGGTAGCGTCCGCGGGCATGAGCGCTTCGAACGGTGCAGACCTGATCCTGATCGGTGACGTGTGGACGTCGGACGCGGCTCGGTCCTGGGCCAAGGCGGTCGCGGTGAAGGGAGACCGGATCGTCGCCGTCGGCACCGAGGACGAGGTCCGCGAGCGCGTCGGGCCCGCGGCGGACGTGGTCACCGGCGCGATGATCGTGCCGGGGTTCCAGGACGCCCACGTCCACCCGAGCGTCGGCGGGCGGAACCTGCTGAACGTGAACCTCGACGACCTCCACGACAAGCAGGACTACCTGGACCGGATCAAGGCATTCGCGGACGCGAACCCCGACCTGCCCTGGATCATCGGCGGCGGTTGGTACAACCCGGTGTTCGCGGCGACCGACGGTCCCCTCAAGGAGGACCTTGATGCGATCGTCCCGGATCGTCCCGTCTTCTTGATCAACACCGACGTTCACGCGGCGTGGGCGAACTCGAAGGCGCTCGAGGTCGCGGGCATCACGGCCGACACGCCCGACCCGTGGGACGGGTACTTCGTCCGTGACCCGGACGGCGCGCCGACGGGGTGCCTGCAGGAGGGCACCGCCTACGACGTCTGGCGCACGGTGCTCCCGCGTCCCGACACCGCCGGGTGGATCGAGTGCCTGAAGGTCGCGCAGCGCGAGCTGCACGCCCTGGGCATCACCGCGTGGCAAGACGCGTGGGTCGAGGAGGACCTGCTGCGCGCCTACCGGCAGATGGACGACGCCGGCGACCTCACGATGCGGGTCGTCGCCTCGCTGTGGTGGGATCGCCACCGGGGCATGGACCAGGTGGACGACCTCCGCACGATGCGCGAGTGGGGGACGGGCGGCCTGGTGAACGCCTCGACGATCAAGATCATGCTCGACGGGTGCCCCGAGTCCTGCACCGCCTCGGTCCTGGACCCCTACGAGGGCCACTTCGGCCAGAAGCACGGTCTGGGGATCCAGTTCGTGGAGGCCGAGGCGCTGAAGGAGGCCGTGACGGCCCTGGATGCGCTCGGGTTCCAGGTGCACCAGCACGCGCTGGGGGACCGCGCGGTCCGCAGCGCCCTCGACGCGGTCGAGGCGGCCCGCGCCGCGAACGGCATCAACGACAACCGCCACCACATGGCGCACCTGCAGGTCCCCGACCCCGTCGACCTGCCGCGGCTGCGCGAGCTGGGCGTGATCGCGAACATGCAGCCGTACTGGGCGCAGCCCGACCCGATGATCGAGGACATGACGACGCCGCGGGTCGGTCCGGAGCGCGCCGCGCGCCTGTACCCGATCGGCGACGTCCGTGCGACCGGCGCCGTGATGGCGTTCGGCAGCGACTGGCCGGTCACGACCCCGAACCCGTTCCTGGAGATGGAGGTCGCGGTGACGCGGCAGGTCCCGGGCGAGCCCGAGGCCGGCGTGCTGGAGCCGTCACAGCGGATCGACCTGCAGGCGGCCCTGGCCGCGTTCACGCGCGGCTCGGCCTACCTGAACCACGACGACGACGCGGGCACGATCGCCGAAGGGAAGCGCGCGGACCTCGCGGTGCTCGATCGGAACCTCTTCGACCGCTCCCTGGGGGCGATCGGGGAGGCGACGGTCACCGCGACCGTCGCCTCCGGCCGGATCGTCCACGGCGGCTGAGGCCGCCGGGTCACACCGGCTCGAACACGTCCTCGATCGCGAACCCGCGGGCCCGCAGCTCGGCCATCATCGGCGTGGGCGCGGCGGCCAGCTCCGGCGGCAGGACCCCCGGCACCACGTCGCCGCGTGCGGCCATCGCGGCCACGATCGCCACGTGGAACCCGGTCGTGCGCTCCATCGCCGTGAACCCCGTCACGGGATCGGGCACGTCGCGGAGCTCGACGACCGAGCGCATCCGGCGTCCCTCGAACGTGCCGTAGGCCTCGGCGCGCGCGACCACGATGTCGCGGACGTCGGGACCGGCCTCGATCTGCGGCCCGAGCAGCGCGTTCAGCACCTCGATCGGGGCGACGCGGGTCCCGTCGACCGCGATCGTGTCCGTCCGGAAGAGGCCCAGGTCGCGGAACGCGTTGATCTGCGCCACGTGCCCGGGGTAGCGGAGCACGCGCGCCTCGTAGGTCCGCAGACCCGCGGCGAGCGTCTTCACCAGCATCCCGCCGGCGTTGCTGGGGAACGCCTCGAGCGTCCCGAGCGGGGGAGCGAGGTCGATCGTGACGGTCTCGGCGGGATCGAGGTTCACGACCTCGATCGGCCGACCGTCGCGCAGCCAGTGGACCGGGTGCTCGTACTCGTTCCACAGACCGCCGATGTGGAACGTCAGCCGGTAGTTCCAGGGGGGCTCGGGCTCCAACGGGAGCCCGGCGTCGTAGAACTGCAGCTCCTCGGGCTCGTCCAGTCGAGCGAGGACGTAGGCCTGGACGTTGCTGCCCAGGCCCGGCGCCTCGCCGCATCCGGGCACGATCGCGACGCCTTTGGCGCGTGCCTCCTCGTGCATCTCGAACTGGTGCCGGGTCGTCGCGGGGTCCGCCGACAGGTCCATCACGTGGGTGCGCGCATCGAGCGCGGCCCGGGTGATGCCACCGATCAGGTGCAGCGGCGCCGAATCGACGGCCGCGTCGAGCCCGTCGAGGAACCTGGTCACCTCGGGCACGTCGCTCGCGTCGAGCGTGACGGGGCGGCAGACCTCGGCCTCGGTCAGCCGGTTCACCCGCTCGGCGGCGTCCTTGGCGCCTTCGGCGTCGACGTCGGCGAGCAGCACCTCCTCGGCATCGCCGCGGACGACCAGGTCGTAGGCGGCGGCGGTGCCCTGTCGACCCGCACCGATCACGCCGTACCGGAACGCGCTCATCCGTGACCTCCTTATCGAGAAGTCCACGCGCGGTCATCGCCGCGCCCGTCTCCTCCAGCGTCGCAGGTCAGAGTGGGTGCCTTGAGCCCCGGCGCTGGCCGCGGGTCAGCGATGAAGTTGTCACCGTTCGTGACAATCTCGGTCGATCCGGGGTACTCCGTCAGGGCCGGGGAACGACGATCGACGTGCCGTCGCTGTCGCCATCCGGGTCGTGGTTCGCCCCTGAGGCGTACGTTGCCCCCGGGTACGTCACGGACGTGACCGTGAACATCACCGATGCCTTCGCCTTGCCGTACCGCTTGGCCACCTGGCACCGGCCGTTGGTCCCCGTAGTGCAGCTGGCAGACTTCCCGCCGGTCCAGGTCCCGGTCACCTTGGCGCCCGCGACGGCCGCGTGAGCCTCGTCGTGGATCAGCACCTTCGCCGTCGCCTTCCACCGGGTCGCGGTCACCCAGACGCTGGTGGCGTCGACGTCCGCGACGTGGACCTCGGGTGACGGCGGCGGGGGCGGCGGGGCGCCGGCCGGACCGGTGAACAGATCCACCGCGAACGAACCCCCCGTCCCCGCCGCCGGCCAGACGCGTAGCGTGTACGTGCCCGCCTCCGTGGGTGTGGTGTGGAGCGTCTCCTGGCGGCCGGAACCGCACTCGTCGTCTCCCGCGCAGGTGCTGGCGGTGATCGCGAAGCCATCGGGTCCGATCAGTCGCGCCTCGAGGTCGACCGACCACTCCCACAGCAGACACCCGCCGTCGAACCAGGGCAGGGTGCACACGGGAGCGCCGTCCTCGATGATCACCGTCGCGGCGATCGGGACGCCGAGGTCGGCCTCCTCGATCGTGAAGATCTTCGTCCACGAGCCCGTCCCCGAGACGGATCCGGTGAACCGCTGATGCGCGGGGAACGTCGTCGTCGCGCTCGCACCCGACGCGGATGCGACGGCGGCCAGACCGTCGACCAGCCCCGCCCCCCATTCGGGGTCGGCGCCGGGGGCCCCCACGTCGCGCGCCGTCCCCGTGACCGCGCCCTTGACCTGCGCCGGCGTCCAGGTGGGCTGGGCGTCCCGCAGCAGGGCGGCAAGACCCGCCACGAACGGCGATGCCATCGAGGTGCCGTCCTTGACCTCGTAGGACGCGGTGCTGCCGGCCGACGCGGCGCCCACGGACATGCCCGGCGCGACGACGTCGGGCTTGTTCCTGCCGTCGATCGTGGGGCCCCGCGAGGAGAACGGGGCGAGGTAGACGCCCTCGGAGCGCCACGGCTCGCCTTCGGGGCCGGACCACTCGGCGACGGCGCCCACCGTGATCGCCTGGCGGGCGCTGGCGGGGCTCGCCACCGATCCGGGGATGTCGCCGGTGTTCCCGGCTGCGGCCACGACGACGATGCCCTCCTCGGACGAGGCGGCGTCGACCGCCTGGCTGATCGCGTCGAGCCCGTCGGACCCGAGCTCGGACGACACGCTGATGTTGATCACGTCGGCGCCCCGTGCCGCGCACCACTCGATCCCCAGCACGACGTCGGAGTCCTCGCCGATGCCGGAGGCGTTCAGGACCTTGACGGCCGACAGCGACGCGGCGGGCGCGACCCCGTTGAACAGGTGGGCGATCGGGCCGCCGGTCCCGTCGCCGACCGCGATCGAAGCGACGTGGGTGCCGTGGCCCTGGTCGTCGTACGCGGTCGTCTGCCCGTTCACGAGGTCCAGGAACGGGATCGGCGCCTTCGAGTTCAGCTGCTCGTGGTTCGGGTCCACGCCGGAGTCGACGACGCAGACCTCGACCCCCGCGCCGGTCACGCCGTAGTCGGCGCGTGCCTGCTGGGTGCCGAAGTCGCGGTCGTTCGCCTCCATCGCGGCGCGGACCTCGAAGTTCGGCTCGAGCCGGAGCAGGCCGGGGCGCGTCGCGAGGGCGCGGGCGCGGGCGACGGTCACCCGGGCGGCGAAGCCGTCGATCAGCCGGAAGCGAGCCCGCAGGGCGGCATCGGGGAGGCTGCGGCGTGCGGAGGCCGCGCTCGCGGGATCGACGAAGGTCGCCACCACGTCGAGGCGCTCGCTCGGCGCGGCCGAGGCCAGCGTCGCCTGGAGCCCGTCGTCGACGCCATCGCCGTCGAGGTCGGCGAGCACGCCCACGGTGGGAGCCGGCGCCTCCGGCGCGACGCCGGGCGCCGCGGATGCCGGGACGGCCGGCAGCACCGCCACGGCCAGGATGACGACGAGCGACATGGAACGGCGAAACATGCGACCCCCTCTTCGCGCGACCGCCTGAGTCTGCGGGCCTCGGGCGACCGGCGCAATCAGCCGATGGTCCAGGGTTCCTCGTCCCCCGGGCGACCGGGCGAGCCGGGGTATCCTGCCGGGTCGATGAGGCCGTTCGACGGTGCCTCGGATCCGGGTGACCGGCCGGGGTGCGTCCTGTGCGGCCGTCCGACCTTCGACCCCGACAAGCGATCGGTGCCGTGGGCGCGGGCGGTCCGCGGTGGTCGGCAGGTGCTCGTGTGCCCCGACTGCCAGCGCGACCGGCCGGACTGGGCGAGCAGCCTGGACCGGTGCGGCGCGTGCGGCGGGACGCGCCTGTCGGTCCAGCTCGGCGACGTGGTCTGCCGCGCATGCGGTCACATCGAACCCGCATCAGCGGGCGCTTAGCTCAGTTGGTCCAGAGCGTCGCCCTTACAAGGCGAAGGTCGGGGGTTCGAGTCCCTCAGCGCCCACCCCGCCGCACCCGCGGTCTCGATTCGCGTGTCTGCCTCGAGGCGTGTTTCGATAGATGTTCTGAACCCCCCCCAGGAGGACACATGCGCACCCGCCTTCTCGCGCTCGCCGCGATGCTCGTTGCGGCCCTCGGCATCGCCCCCGCTCGTGCGGACCTGGTGGGACCGGGAGCGCCCGACCCGAGCTTCTCCGGGGACGGGGTCGTCCGGACCAAGCTCGGGGACCTCACGTACCTGAGCGGGGTCGTCATGCAGGGGAACCGGCCGGTGGTGGTGGGAGCGGTTCGCATCGGGGGCGAGTTCGACGCGGTCGTGTTCCGCTACACGCGGCGGGGGGCCCTCGACAGGACCTTCTCCGGTGACGGCAAGGTGCGGCTCGACGTCGGCGGGTACGACTCGTTCTTCGACGTCACCGTGATGCCCGACGGGAAGCTGCTCGCGGTCGGCACGACCGGCGGCGCCACGCGGAGCCGGTTCCTCGTGGTTCGCTTCCTTCCCGACGGGCGGATCGATCGGTCGTTCGGTAACCGAGGGATCGTGCGGACCGGGTTCCCCGACCCCGACACGGAGGCGGCGGCCGCTCTCGCGCTCCCGAGCGGCAAGGCGGTCGTGTGTGGCCAGACGCGCGACGGCGCGGCCGAGCAGAGCGCGTTCGCGCTCGCTCGATACCGGGCCACCGGCGCGCTCGACGCCACGTTCGGTGGGGACGGGAAGGTCGTGACGCGCTTCCCGGTGCGGTCCGAGAACGCGTGTACAGGGCTCGGGCTGGCGACCGACGGCCAGGTGGTCGCCTCGGGGACCCTGCGTTCCGCCGGGCCCGGCTCCATCGTGGCGGGGCTCGCTCGCTACCGGCCGAACGGCAGGCTCGAGAAGACGTTCGACGGAGATGGGCGCGTCGAGATCGCGCTCGGCGGCTACACGATCGGCGAGGACGTGCTGGTCCTGAAGAACAACTTCTTCCTGATCTCAGGGCAGTGGCAGCGTCCCACCGGTGGGTACGGGGGCTACATCGCGAAGCTCAACACCAGCGGCCACCTCGACCCTGCGTTCGGGAAGGCGGGCGTGCGGAGCGTGACCGTGCCCGGGGGCGATGCCAAGATCCTGGCGCTCGCTCTGGCGCCCGGCGGGAAGCCGGTGGGCGTGGGGGAGTGGTCATCCAACGTGTCGCCGTACACGCAGTTCGCGTTGATCACCCGGCTGAAGCCCGACGGCGGGTTCGACGGCGGGTTCGGCACGAAGGGGGTCGTCACGATGCCGCTCGCGGCCTCGGGGGACTCGCACGCCGCCGACGTGAAGGTGCTCGCCGACGGGCGCATCGTGCTGACCGGCGAGACCTACCTGGGGGGGGCTACCGCGCGGCTCCTGGGCTGAGTCGGGTCCGACTACGGCTTCGCGACCACGATGGACGTGCCGTCGCTGTCCGCGTCCGGGTCGTGCTCCTCTTCGCCGCGTAGGTGGATCCCGCGAAGGCGATCGATGTCACCGTGAAGGTGGCCGACGACTGCACCTTGCGGTAGAGACGGGCGACGGTGCATCGACCGTTGGCCCCGGTCGTGCACTCGGCCACCTTGCCGCCGGTCCACGTGCCGGTCACGGTGGCGCCCACCACGTCCACGTTCCGCCGCGCCTCGCTAGGGTCGACCGATGCCGTCCGGTCGGTCAGCGCGTGCCACCCGTCTAAACGTTCTCAACCCTTCACGCATCCATAGGCGCGTGCAGAGAGAGAGCGAGGTCATCGAGCTGCGGCGGGCACCCGAGGCACCCGAGACGTCCGGGGCGCCAGAGGTGCCGCCGAGTTTCGACGAGCTCTTCATCGAGCTGCACGATCGCCTGTTCCGGGCCCTGTACTTCATCAGTGGGTCCTCGGCCGAGGCGGAGGAGCTCATGCAGGACGCATTCCTGAAGCTGTGGGAGCGATGGGATCGGATCGACGAGATCGATGATCTCGCCGCCTACCTGTTCCGCACCGCGCTGAACGGCTTCAGGGCGCGGACCCGCCGTGCGCGGATGGCGGCCCGCCGGATCGCACCCGTGGTGCATCCGCGCGATCCGTTCGATGACGTCGACGTGCGAGAGGACGTGCGCCGGATGCTCCGGCGGCTCTCGCCTCGACAGCGCACGGCGATCGTCCTCACGGAGATCCTCGGGTACAGCTCGGAACAGGTAGCTCCCAGGTGCCGGAAGGCACTCAGAGGTAGGGCGTTTCCGCAGGGCAAGGCCCTGACCAGCACGTTCGCCTCGCCCCTGTGGGGCGAGGGTGGGGGGTCGAGTCGGTCAGCGCCCACCGGTTGCCGGATCCGCGGTGGGTGCAGCCGCGGTCGGCCGATCAGGGCGAACGACAGCGAGGCATCACCTTGCCCGGCGTGAGGGCTCGCGGTCCCGAAGGTGTCGGGCTCGCTGGCCGGCCCCACGAGGGTCAGATGCTTGTCACCTAGCCGCGCGGTCGGGCTGCTACGTGGTGCGCCGGGCGGCGCGTGTCAGCGCCTCGATGTTCTCCACCGGCGCCGTGAACGGGATCTCGCAGTTCGTGGACAGCACGAACCGCGACCCTCGGGCGCTCCGGATGCAGGCGCTCGCTTCCCGCTGGACCTGATCCGGCCCGGCCTCCAGCATCGTGCGGGTGTTGTCCACGTTGCCGATCGATGCCACGGGTCGGCCGTCGTCCGCTGCCTGCCGGAGGAGGCGCTCATCTCCGTGGCCGCAGCTCACGGCGTCGACGTCGAGGTGGAGGATCTCCTCGAAGTAGGGAGTGACGGAGCAGTTGTGCTCGATCAGGAAGACCTCCGGCCCGGCCTCGCGCGCCGTGCCCAGGAGGCGGCGCTCCGCCGGCATCACGAACCGCTCCAGGTGGTGAGGCCCCATCATCTCCCGGCACGCGCCGGCGTTCTCGAACATGATCGCGTCGGCCACTCCCGTCTCCACGATCGCCCGCACGTATCGACCCGTGCCCTCGGGCATCTTCAGACCGAGGCTCCACATGTCGATGACGAGAGTGGTGGCACGCATCCTCGTGATCGACGACGACCTTGACATGTGTCTCGTCGTCCGCCGCATCTTGGAGTCCAAGGGTCACCTGGTGACCCTGTCCCAAGATGGCTACCAAGGGTGGGCCACGGCGCGACGTCAGCGGCCGGACCTGATCGTCCTCGACATCATGATGCCCGTCATGGACGGCTACGGGGTCCTCGAGATGCTCCGAGGCGACGACCGGACCGAGGCGATCCCCACCGTGATCCTTTCGGCCCTCGGGGACCATGAGGCGAAGGAGCGTGCCAGGAGCCTCGGTGCCGTGGCATACATCGAGAAGCCCTTCGAATGGGACGACGTCATCAGCGTCATCGAAGGCGCGTTGCCGACGCTCGTCTAGACCTGGCGGGGATCGAGGCACGCCTCCCCGCTCGTCCGATCTCCCGGGCGCCGGACGCGTATGCGCGATGGGCGGTCCACCCGTCGATGGGCCGGGAGACCCTGTCCCCTTCGGCCCGCTCGTGCGAGCGTCATCCTGGTTCCGCATCGGACGGCGCACGCTCCCCTAAGGGACCCGAGAACGGAGGAGGCGGATGATGGCACATCCCAACGCAGACCTCGTCCGCAAGGGCTACGAGGCCGCGCTCGCGGGCGACATGGCAACGTTCGGCGAGATGGTCGCCGACGACGCCACATGGCACTGGCCGGCACCCGGCGGCGACGTCCTGGGCAAGGAGGCGGTCATCGCGATGTTGAGCGAGCCGATGCCCGAGGGCATGAGCTGGCGTTCGGAGATCCACGCGGTGCTGGCCGATGACGAGCACGCGGTCGCGCTCGTCCAGAACACCGTGGTCCGGAGCGGCGAGACCATCCAAAACGACGTGATCCAGGTCTTCCACGTCGCGGACGGCAAGGTCACCGAGGCGTGGGTCGCGCCGGTCGACCCCGCCGCGTTCGCGGCGCTGTTCGGTGCCTAGGCGATCGGACGGGTCGCGAGGTCTGACGCAGGTCGGTTGAAAGACGTGTGATGTCTTCCGAGCAACCGGCGGGCGACCGCCATCCCACGGCGCTCAAGCGGCACGCCAGGGAGGTCGTCGTCTACGACCGGGACCCGACGGAGCCGGGGAAGCCGCTGCACCTGGTGATCCCGGCGGGGTTCGTGGCCCTCGGGGCTCTGGGACTCGCCATCTACGTCTCGTACGAGCGGTGGTACCTGGAAGCGATCTCGGACCAGCTGACGGGGGTCCTGCTCGCGATCCTGCTCGCGATCTACGTCGTCTCCGTGTTCCTCTTCTCCTACGGCTACCGCCTCTACGACGTGCGACGGGCGATCCTCCTGACCCTCGTGATCGTCTTCTTCGGCGTTGCGATCGTCGCCATCCTCGCGGCGATCTTCGTCGTGATCCGCAAGGGAGGCTTCGATCTCGATCTGGGCGGCGACGGGGACGGGGACGACAGGGAAGGCGGCGGCATCCTCGGGGATCTGCTCGGAGGTGGTGGCGGGGACGGATCGGAGGAGGCGTACTCGCGCGAGTTCGGCTGCGAGAGCTGCGGTTCGTTCCCCCGGCCGTCGCTGGGCAGACCGTGCTCCAACTGTGGCTACGTCCGGGGTTGAGCCATAACGGAAACGATCCTTGCAGGGCCGCAGGGAGTATCCGGTCACGCCGGGGCCCCGCAGGGGCATGATGAGCTAGATGGAGGGAGGTCCGATGCGGCTGACGTGCTCGCTGGTGCTCGTGGTCGCGCTGCTGACGACCTCGTGCGCGGACGAGGGGCCGACGAGCGAGACCGCTCAGCCCCGCTCGACGGGATCACCCGGCGAGGCTGGGCTCACCGCGTCGTGCGGCGGGTCGGTCTTCGAGCGGCTCCCGCCCGACACGTCGGGACTCGCGGCCTTCACCGCGTTCGACGACCTCGACCTGACCCGCGTCGGCGGCGAGACCCCCTTCTTCCTCGAGTTCGCGGAGGGCTACGACTGGTTCGTGACCCAGCAGGGGGAGGACTGGCGCCAGCTGTTCGGCGAGCCTGCCCGGACGGACGTCGACCCGCCGTATGCATCGCTTCGGATCGAACGGCGCGACGGCGCGTGGGCGCCCGTGGGTTGGGGGCAGTGCCGGATCGTGCTCGACGCGGAAGGGTACGGCAACGCGTCGTTCGTGATCGACCCGGAGACTCCGCCCGACCCCGATTCGGACAGGGTCACCGTGATGGCCACGGAGCGGGCCTGCGCCGGGGGCGAGGCTCCCGTGGATCGGGACGTGCGCGCGGTGATCCTGGACGAAGACGAGCGCTCGGTGTGGGTCGTGATCCTGGTCGAGCCGTCGCGGGGCTTCTCGACCTGCCAGGGCAACCCGGCGTTCCCGTTCGAGGTCGACCTCGGCGCACCGCTCGGCGACCGCCGGATCCTCGACGCGAGCCTCTTCCCGCCCCGTCGAGCGTGGCCGTGACGTGACGCGATCCGCGGTGCTCGTCACGCCTGTGCCGGGCCGCCACCGGCGCGCACGGTCCGGTCGATGAAGACGGCCGCGATCGCGACGACGACGGTTCCCGCCATCACCACGCCTGCCCCGCCGATGGTATCCAGGACCTGCGGCGCCACGAGCAGGACCGTCGCGAGGCAGAGCATGACGACCCCGCTCACCACCTTGAGCGCGTGCCCGTGGCGTTCCTGCAGCTTGAAGGCGCGCATCGTGACGACGGCCGCGCCGAATACGATCAGCTCGTCGACCAGGAACACCAGCAGGTACAGACCGAAGAGCGTCGCCATCGCGACCCACGCCAGGTCGCGCTCGGCGAGCATCCCGGTCCACAGCATCGGGAGCCCCGCGGTGCAAGGAGTCTCCATCAGGGAGACGCCGACGGCCAGGCCGGCGGTCGCGAGCATCAGCGCCCCCGCGCCCCGGTCCGACACCGAGAGGGCCCGCATCTTCCGGTAGAGCTCGGGTCGGCGTTCCTCCGAGATGCCCAGGCGGGGGAGGCCGCGCACCTCGTACGCCTCCGCCAGTTGGAGGGCGCCCAGCACACCGACGACCAGCGCCACGGCTCGCTGGATCCACGCGATCGACCCCGCGAGCTCGATCGCGCTGTAGAAGCTGACGATGTACAGCCCGTACATCGCCGCCGTTACTCCCAGGAAGGTGCCGCCGACCAGGACCACCCGGCGTCTCGACCGACCGTGCAGGACGAGGGCGAGCAAGATCGTGAGCACCCACAGCGAACACGGGTTCACTCCGTCGACGAACCCGATCACCAGCGTGGACACGACGAGGGAACGGTCGCCGACCGACACCTGGCCGATCAGGGGGACGTCGACCGTCTCGGCGTCCGAGGCCGGGCCGCGGGCGGTCGTGGGGTCCGCCGGGGACGACGGGAGTGCCGCGCGGACCGCCGCCTCGATCTGCGCCGCGATCCGCTCGTCGAACCCGACCCACACGTCGTCGCCGATGATCGTGGTGGGGACCGCCTGGGCCTCCGCCCCGCGCTCGGCGGTCATGTCGATGAAGAGCTGCCGGTTCCCCTCGTCGTTCCAGACCTCGTACGCGGTGACCTCGAGCTGCGGGATCTCCCTCTGCAGCCCGTCGAGGAACTCGAGCTCCGCGGCGCAGTAGGGACACCCCTCGCCGTAGAAGATCGTCAGCTCGACCGTTTCCATCGTCGTCTGCGCCGACGCGGACGATGAGCCCGAGACGAGGGCCGCGACCAGTAGGGCGGCGACGAGGAACCATCGCGCAGCCACGTGTTTCACGCTAGGTGGCCTCCCATCGGTGTGGGCGGTCCCAGGGTCCCCCGACCCGCGTGACCTCTCATCCCGCTCGGGGGATCGCCGGAGGCTAGGGTGACGGTGGCGGGAGGTGGAAGCCGTGGATGCCACGTCGGCCTGCACCGAGGAAGACCTCGGGTTCGCGTTCGGGCCCGTCCCGTCCCGGCGCCTCGGGAGGAGCCTCGGGATCAACGCGATCCCCCCCAAGCACTGTTCCTTCGCCTGCGTCTACTGCCAGGTCGGGCTCACCGACCATCGGGAGGTGCGCCCCCGGCCCTTCTACGATCCGGAACGGATCGTCGCCCAGGTGACGCGGCAGGTGGCGGCCTGTCTGGCACGCGGCGAGCGGATCGATCACCTGACGTTCGTCCCGGATGGCGAGCCGACCCTCGACGCGAACCTTGGCGTCGAGATCCGCATGCTCCGTCACCTCGGGATCCCGATCGCGGTGATCTCGAACGGGTCGCTCGCGTGGCTCCCGGAGGTCCGCGACGCGCTCCGGGAGGCCGACTGGGTGTCGGTCAAGGTGGACGCTGTCGAGGAGCGAACGTGGCGACGGATCGACCGACCTCACCCGTCGCTCGTGCTCTCCACCGTGCTCGGGGGCCTCCGGGATCTCGCGGAGGGGTTCCCTGGAGCCCTGATGTCCGAGACGATGCTCGTGGCCGGCGTCAACGACGATGTCACCTCGGTCGGGTCGGTCGCGCGGGTGCTGGGTGAGCTGAAGGTGTCGGCGGCGTACCTGTCGATCCCCACGCGGCCGACGGCGGTCGCGGGGGTCCACGGGCCGGACGAGCAGACCCTGGTCCGGGCCTACGAGCAGGTGGCGCGCCGAGTCGGGCGCGTGGAGCTGCTGGTCGAACAGGAGGGCGACGACTTCTCGATGGGGGACGACGTCGTTCGATCGATCCTCGACATCGCGGCGGTGCATCCGCTCCGACGCGAGGCCGTCGACTCGATCTGCGGCCGTGCGGGAGCCGACCTGGGCGTCGTGACCCGGCTGGTGGACGAGGGACGGCTCGTCGAGGTCGAGCACGAGGGCGTCACCTTCTACGTGCGGTCGTTCCGGCGCGCGGGTGGACGGCTCCGAGGCCGCACCCGATGAGCGACCTCGCATGGATCGTGACGAGCGGGCTCGCGATGAGCGCGATCGCCCTGGTCTACATCGCAGCCACGGCCCTCCTCCCGCAGATCACGGCCCGCGAGGACCGGCGCGAGGAGGTGACCCACACGGTCGCCCTCTTCGCCGGCCTCGGGCTCCTGCTGCTCACCGCCCGTTCAGGCCCGCAGCCTTGGCGAGCTCGATCCGGTCACTGCGGGTGACGCCGACGCGCGGGCCGATCAGTGGCCGGCGGTGATCGCCGCCTCGAGCTTCGCCTGGACCTGGTCGATCGTGAAGCTCGCCGCCTTCATCCTCGGTGGGAACTCCACGAAGGTCTGGAGGAACTCACCCACGATCTGCTGGGCGGGCAGCACCAGGAACGCCCGGTCCAGGTACCAGTCCCAGTAGGTGTTCGACGTGACGTTGGCCCGTTCGTACGGGTCGGTTCGGAGGTTGAACAGCAAGGGGATCCGGGTCGCCACGAACGGCTCGCCCCACACCGCCAGGGTGCCGGGCACGCGCTGCTGCATGAACACGAGCTTCCAGTTGTCGTAGCGCATCGCCACGAGGTCCCCGTCGTCGGAGAAGTAGAAGAACGAGTTCCTCGGTCCTTCCTCGGTCTCGCCGGTGAGATGGGGGAGCAGGTCGTAGCCGTCGAGGTGCACGCGGAAGGTCTTTCCCGCCGCCTCGTGACCCTCGAGCAGCTTCTCCTTGATCTGCGGCTCCCCGGCCGCGGACAGGAACGTGGGCAGCCAGTCCATGTGGCTGACGATCTCGTTCGACACCGAGCCCGCCGGGATGTGGCCCGGCCAGCGGATCACGAGCGGCACGCGGAACGCGCCTTCCCAGTTCGTGTTCTTCTCGGACCGGAACGGCGTCATCGCGGCGTCCGGCCACGAGTTCATGTGCGGGCCGTTGTCGGTCGAGTACATCACGATCGTGTCGTCCGTCAGACCGAGCCGGTCGAGCGTGTCCAGGACCTTCCCGACGTGCTTGTCGTGGTCGATCATCGTGTCGTGGTAGGGCGACTGCCAGCGCCCGGACTGACCCAGGCTGCGCTTCTTCGTGTGGGTCCGGAAGTGCATGTGGGTCGTGTTGACCCAGATGAAGAACGGCTTCTTCTGGTGCCGCTCGATGAAGTCGACGGCGCCGGCCACGATCTCGTCGTCGATCGTCTCCATCCGCTTCTTCGTGAGCGGCCCCGTGTCCTCGATCTTCTGCTTCCCGCTGCGCGTCACCCGGCAGCGCAGCACGCCGCGCGGTCCGTAGCGCTCACGGAAGTTCGGGTAGTCCTTGGGGTCCGGGTAGTCGGGGTGCTCGGGCTCCTCCTCGGCGTTCAGGTGGTAGAGGTTGCCGAAGAATTCGTCGAACCCGTGGGCGGTCGGCAGGTGCTCGTCGCGGTCGCCGAGGTGGTTCTTGCCGAACTGGCCGGTGGTGTACCCGAGGGGCTTCAGGAGTTCCGCGATCGTCGGGTCTTCGGGCCGAAGCCCGGTCTCGGCCCCCGGGAAGCCCACCTTGCTGAGACCCGTGCGGTAGACGCTCTGACCGGTGAGGAACGCGGACCGACCCGCTGTGCAGCTCTGTTCCCCGTACGAGTCGGTGAACCGCATCCCCTCCGCCGCGAGACGGTCGATGTTGGGGGTGCGGTAGCCCATGAGCCCGTCGCTGTAGCAGCTCAGGTTCGAGATCCCGATGTCGTCTCCCCAGAAGACGACGATGTTCGGCCTGTCGCTCATCCTCCGCATCCTTCCCCTCGGGCTTCGATCGCACCAAGCGTAGCCGAGCATCGCGGCATGGTGCGTCACGATGGGATCGCGTCGCGGCATGATGTGGGTGAACGGAGGTCCGGTGGGCTCGATCCGCTCGATGGCAGTCGCTCTCGTTCTCGTGGCGTCCTCCTGTGCGGACGACGCCTCGACGAACGGGTCTGAGGAGCCGCGATCGCAGGGCCCGCCCGCAGAGGCGGGTCTCGTGGCGTCGTGTGGCGGATCCGTCTTCGACCGACTCCCTCCCCACACGTCATCGCTCATGCCCTTCACCGCGTTCGACGACCTCGACCTGTCGCGCGCTGGCGAGGAGGCGCCGTTCTTCCTCGAGTTCGCGCAGGGGTACGACTGGGTCGTGACGCAGGAGGGGGAGGACTGGCGACAACTGTTCGGCGAACCCGTGGCGCCGGGCGGCGATCCGCCGTACGCATCGCTGCGGATCGAGCTGAGCGACGGGCGATGGACGCCTGTCGGCTGGGGGCAGTGTCGGATCGAGCTCGAGGCGGACGGGTGGGGCAACGCGAGGTTCGTCGTCGATCCCAAGATCCCGCCGGACCCCGACGCGGACCGGGTCACCGTGATGGCCACTGAGAACGCCTGCGCCAGCGGTATGGCGCCCGCGGGGCGGGACGTGCGCGCGGTGATCCTCGACGAGGACGAACACTCGGTCTCCGTCGTGATCTTGGTCGAGCCGAAGGGCGGGGACTGTCCGAGCAACCCGGCGTTCCCGTTCGAGGTCCAGCTCAGCACGCCGCTCGGCGACCGGCGGATCTTGGACGCCAGCGTCTACCCGCCCCAGCGCCGCTGGCCCTGACGCGTCGTTCCCTAGACTCGGGTGATGGACGACACTCGGGAGACCGGTCGACTCGGGGTTCCGCTCCCGATCGTCGAGGCTGTCGGCGCGGACACGTCCGGTCGAGCCTGGTCGCCTGAGGCTGTCCACATCCTCGCCAAGCCGACGGGGGCGATCTGCAACCTCGGGTGCTCCTACTGCTTCTTCCTGGACAAGGAGGAGCTCTACCCCGGCGACCGGTTCCGGATGTCGGACGAGGCGCTCGAGGCCTACATCCGCCAGCTGATCGAGGCGCATCGAACCCCGCAGGTCACGGTCGCATGGCAGGGCGGCGAGCCGACGCTGATGGGCCTGGACTTCTACCGGAAGGCGATCGAGCTCGAGGAGCGCTACCGCAAGCCCGGGATGACGTTCCTCAACACGATGCAGACGAACGGCACCCTCCTGGACGACGAGTGGTGCGCGTTCCTCGCCGAGCACGACTTCCTGGTGGGCATCAGCATCGACGGTCCTCGGGAACTCCACGACGCCTTCCGGGTGAACAAGGCCGGCAGGGGAACCTTCGATGACGTGATGCGGGGGCTGCGGCTCCTCCAGTCCCATCGCGTCGAGTACAACGTGCTCACGACCGTGAACCGGATCAACGGCGATCACCCGCTCGAGGTCTACCGCTTCCTGCGCGACGAGGTGGGCACCACGTGGATGCAGTTCATCCCGGTCGTCGAGCGGGTCGACGAGCACGGGGAGCCAGCCGACCTCCGCGGGTCGTTCGCGTCGGAGCGGTCGGTGGGCCCGGAGCAGTTCGGCACCTTCTTGACGACGATCTACGACGAGTGGGTCCGCCGCGACGTGGGTGAGGTCTTCGTCCAGACCTTCGAGGCGGCAGCTCGGAACTGGGCTGGGTTGGGTCAGTCGGGGATGTGCGTGTTCAACGAGACGTGCGGGCTCGGGCTCGCGCTGGAGCACAACGGCGACCTCTACTCGTGCGACCACTTCGTCGACCCCGACTACCTGCTCGGGAACATCGGCGACGCCAGCATCGAGGACCTGGTCTCGGGGCGGCAGCAGCACGCGTTCGGACAGGACAAGCGCGACACGCTCCCGCGCTACTGCCTGGAGTGCGACGTGCGCTTCGCGTGTCACGGCGAGTGCCCGAAGAACCGGTTCATCGCCACCCCGGACGGCGAGCCCGGCCTCAACTACCTGTGCTCGGGCTTCAAGTCCTTCTTCCACCACGTGGACCCGACGATGCGACGGATGATCGACCTGATGCGCGCTGGTCAGCCCGCCGCAGACGTGATGGACGAGATCGCCCGTGAGGACGAGGGATTCTCGCGTCAGGTACGGCGCGCCGGGAGGAACGATCCATGCCCGTGCGGGAGCGGGCGCAAGGTGAAGCGGTGCCACGGCGACACGAAACCGCCCGAACCTCGCGCGCTGCCCGACGTCGTCGGGACGCCTCGCCCGCCGGTCGGCGATCGAGGCTGAGACCTGCGCCCCGCGCTCCGGCGCGTCAGGTCACCTTGACCTTGACCGTCGCTCGGTAGTAGCCGGCCTTCTTCGCCGTCGCCGTGTAGGCCCCCGCCTTGAATCCCCGGGGGAAGGTGAGGAACGCCACTCCCTTGCTGTTCGTCCGGGTCGACTGGCCCCCCATCGACACACGCGCCCCCTTCACCGGCTGACCGGCGTCCTTCACCACGAACTTCACGGTCTTCTTCGTCGCGTTGTCGAACGTCTTCGGGGACGCGGTCATCGCCAGCCCCGCGAGGACCTGCGTGTGCCACAACGCGTCACCGACGTTGACGAGCACGTCCATCCGGCCCGAGGAGCCCTCGCCCCCGATCTGGTAGGTCGTGCTCTCGCCGCCGGGGTGACCGACCTTCCGTACGGGCCCGAACCCCGTCGCCGAGGTGTTGGTGCGGACCGCACGGACGCTGTCGTTCGGGTCCACCCACGCTACCCACAACCTGCCCGTAGGGGCGGTGGCGATCGTGACGTCGGTGGCTCCACCGGATCCCGGGATGGCCCACGTCTTGGTCGTGCCGACCTTCCACAGCTGGAGCCGTGTGCATGTCGGGTAGCCGACGCAGGTCGCCGTGTACACGCCGCCCCCTCGGCGCGCAGCGATCGCGACGCCCGCGATGAAGTCGACCGACTGTCCGCCCGTGGCGGAGCTGGGGACCTTCCGGTTCCCGCTCGTCGTCGGGGAGACCTTCTTGATCCATGTCCCGTTCCCGGCGCCGGACTGGTTCGAGTACCACGCGAGCCACACGTCCCCCGTCTTCAGGTCCGTCGCCATGGCCGAGTGGTAGAGGCAGCAACCCGACCCGCTCGTGGTGGACCCGTCCGGATCGGTCGCGGGGTTGGACGCGTCGACGCCATGGTGCCACCGGACCTGGTTGCCTGCTCCCTGCACCCACGCGGCCATCGGCACGCCGTTGCCGTCGTTCGTCGCGCCGATCGACCCCGAGGAGGCCAGCGTGCTCTGGGACATGCTGCCGCTGTTCAGGTTCCAGGACGTGCCGGTCGTGTCGGTGCTGACCGACGTGTACATCGCTCCGGTGTTGTAGGGGGAGCCCGTGGCGCCATTGATCCCTGAGAAGACGAGCCTGATCCCGTCGCCGTCTCGGTAGTCGAGCAGGACCGGATCCTCGACGACGGAGCCCCATCCTCCGAGGATCGTGTCGATCGATCCGACCTGCTTGCCTGCCTTGTTGACCCGGGTGTGGCCGTAACCGTCGGCGCCGCCTTTCGACCTCGCGAAGGCAACGTGCAGGACCCCGTCGGCGGTTCGGAACAAGCCGGGCTCGTAGAAGTTGACGACGGTGCCGTCGGTGACCTTCGTCCATCGTCCGGGCGGTCCCGCGAGCGCCACCGGAGCCAGCGTGACGACCAGGGTGAGCCCGAGTGCGGCGGATAGAACGCGGCGAGGCGATGTGGTCATCCGGAGACCTCCCGTTCTCTGATCCGCGGAACGTACTCCTTCGCCGCCACCGCACGCCACCCCTTCACGGGGTCCGCATCACCGTCTCGACGCGGAAGCCGCCGCGCTCGCCCTCGCGAAGCACGACGTCAGCATCAAGTGCGACCTCCGGGGGCGCGACGCCCGGCGGGACCGCACCGGCCGCCATCAGGTGGGCAGCGATCGCACCTCATGCCAGCCGGTGGTCTGCTCCATCGCGGTGGAGCCGGTGCGATCGTCCTTCTCCACCGAGAAGGTGACTGTGGCGCCGCCGGGCTCCGCGCCCAGCGGGCGCGTCTAGAGGTTGGGGAAGACGCCGCCGATCGCCCAGTTCGAGGGTTTCACCTCCTCGATGATCACGAAGGTCTTGTCGCGCATGCGCTCGCCCGAGACTTCGATCTCCGCCTCGGTCACCTTCTTGATCATCGCCTCCTTCTCCTCATCGGAGAACACACCCTCGATCACCTGGATGGTCGTGACCGGCATACGGCTCCCTCCTCACACTCCGGGACTGAGGTTCCCTCCCGATCGAAGGACTCGATCGGCGTCGGCCGAACCTAGCCGCGCGCGCCCCGTGCCTCAAGAGCGAGCGGTTTCCTGCGTTGGAACACATGCATGCGACGGGCGACCGTCGTCGCGCCGCAACGCGTCCGAGCCCTCGGCGGCAGACGTCTCGGGGATACTGGGCGCATGTCTCGTGCGATCCCCGGGAGGGGGGCGATCCGGCGGTGGGTCGCGTCGGTCCGTCCGGAACGCGGAACGCTCGTCCCGGAGGCGATCGCGGGGCTGCCCGGCGCGATCGGCAGCGTCCCCGACGGTATGGCGGCGTCGCTGCTGGCCGGCGTCAGCCCGATCCACGGGCTCTACGCCAGCATGGTGGGCCCGTTCGTCGGGGGGCTGTCTGCGAGCACCGCGCTCGTGGTCGTGACGACCACGAGCGCTGCGGCGCTCGCGGCCGGATCCTCCCTGGCGGGGCTCCCACAGGCCGACCGGGCGGGAGCGCTCGCCTTGCTCACCATGATCGCCGGGGGGCTGATGGTCGTCGCGGGTCTCTTCCGACTCGGACGCTACACGCGGTTCGTGGCCGGCTCCGTGATGACCGGGTTCCTGACCGGGGTCGCCGCCAACATCGTGCTCGGGCAGATCCCCGTCGCCACGGGCGTGGAGACCGACGGTGGTCTGTCCGTCTCGAGGGCGCTGTACGTGGTGACGCACCCGAGCCAGATCGATCCGGCGACGTTGACGGTCGGGGGGATCGCCGCCGCCATCCTCCTGGTGCTCAGCCGCACGCGGCTCCAGTCCGTGGCGGCCGTCATGGCGCTGGTGATCCCGTCCATGGTCGTCGCGATCGCAGGCATGGACGGCGTCGAGCTGGTGAGCGACGTGGGGTCGATCCCGACCGGCGTCCCGCTGCCCGCGATGCCGAGCCTGGGCGCGCTCAGCGTCGACCTGGTCGCCGGAGCCTTCGCCGTGGCGGTGATCGTCCTGGTCCAGGGATCGGGCGTGGGCGAGTCGGCGCCGAACCCCGACGGCTCGAGGTCCGATGCGAACCGGGACTTCGTCGGTCAGGGTCTGGGCAACGTCGCCGCCGCGATGTTCCAAGGACAGCCGGTGGGTGGCTCGGTGGGGCAGACCGCGTTGAACGTGGCCGCGGGCGCACGGACCCGGTGGGCGTCGGTCTTCTCGGGCGTGTGGATGCTGGTGATCCTGGTCGCGTTCTCCGGGGTCGTCGGGGACATCGCGATGGCGACGCTCGCCGCGATCTTGATCTACGCGGCGATCGGGTCGGTCAACCTGTCGAGGATCCAGCTGGTGCTCAGGACGAGCAGGATCTCGCAGATCGCGAGCATCACGACCTTCGTCGCGACGCTGGTGCTCCCGGTCGCGGCCGCCGTCGGGATCGGCGTCGCGCTCTCCCTGCTCCTCCAGGTCAATCGCAGCACGCTCGACCTCAGGGTGGTCGAGCTCGTCCCGCTCCCGGACGGGACCGTGCAGGAGCGTGGAGCGCCCGCGACGCTCCAGAGCTTCCGAGTCACGGTGCTCGACGTGTACGGCAGCCTCCTGTTCGCGGGCGCCAGGACGTTGGAGCTTCGCCTTCCGGACCCGGCGGGGACGCGATGCCCGGCCCTGGTGATCCGGATCCGGGGGCGGACGGGCTTCACGTCCACGGCGATCCAGGTGCTCGAGCGGTACCAAGCCCGCCTCGAGGAGGCAGGAGGACGCCTCTATCTCAGCGGCGTCGATCCGTCGGTGGTGGTCGAGCTCCGTCGGGGGAAGGTGCGCGATGCGATCGGTCCGGTCGAACTCGTCCCCGCGACCGAGATCTTGGGTGCGGCGACGCGGGAGGCCTTCGAGCGCGCGACGACCTGGGTCCAGGAGCAGGAGGAGCGCGACCGAACATGAGGGTGCTGCTGAGGCTGCTCGTCATGGGTTCCGTCGGACTGTGGTCGTTCGCCGCTCACCCAGCCATCGGCGCGCCGGCGTTCCAGGTGTCGGAGTCGCCGTCGCCCGAGCCGACGACGGAGCCCACGCCTGTGCCCACCACGGAACCGTCACCGGAGCCCACCCTTGCGCCGTCGCCGGAGCCGACGACGGGGTCCACGCCTGCGCCGACCACGGAACCGACGGGGGCGCCGAGCGAGACGTCCGCGACCGTCACGGGATCGGGGTCCGACGGTGGCCCCGAGGATGCCGGCGAGACGCCGGTCGCCTGGTGGCAGTGGGTCCTCCTCGCGCTCCTGCTGGTGGGGGGTCTCGCCGCGATGACGCTGGCCCGTCGCCGACCTCCCACGCGGGACGAGGCCGGACAGGGACGGCAGGTGCTGTTGGCGCAGATCCAGCGGCTGGCGACGCGTTCGTCGGAGGTGGCTCCGACGGACGAGGAGATCCAGTACCAGCGCGCCACGGTGGAGGCGCTGATGCCGCTGCTGCGCGCCGAGGTCGGCCGGGAACCCGAGGCAGACACGCGCCGCCGCCTGGAAGGGGTGTTCGTGGCGCTCGCATCCCTCGGTCGGGCCTTGAAGTCGGCCCGAGGCACGGCGCTCAGGAGTGACGAGCGGTCCCGCGTGCAGACGGTCGCGTCGGAGCTCGACGATCGGCTCGCGGTCATCCGCTCCGAGATCACGGACGAGGTCGACGGGGAGACCTGACGGACCCTCGCCGCGATCCTTCGGTCGCCGCTCCCTCAGCCGCGCTCTGGAAGGGCCACGGTCGGCCGAGCGACCGGTAGAGCGCCTCGACCAGCGCCATCGCGCGTGGATCGGCCAGCCGCATCACCATCCGGTTCGGGACGTACCCGAACCCGACGCGGTCGTGCGGATCGGCGAACCCGAGCGATCCGCCCGCACCCGGCGCGCCGAACCCGCTCGGGTGGGTGAACCCGTCCCTGGCCGTCGGTTTCGTGAATCCGACCGAGAACGGAGCGTCGATCTTGAGGGCCGCGTCGCGGAAGCCACGCACCGGAGGGATCGCCGGCGCCATCAGTTCGCGGAGGGTCTCCTCGCGCAGCCCCAGCTCGTCCCCTCCCGTCGCGAACGCGCCGTACGCCCTTGCGAGCGCGCGCGCCGACCCCACGCCGCCGCCGGCGGGGAGCTCCAGGTTCCGCGCGTAGACGCGGTCGGTCTGCTCGGGTAGCTCCGTGCCCCGGAGCGCCCGCCTGATCCGTGACCTGGGCATCAGGGTGGCCAAGACGAACAGGGGCGGGTTCGGCAGGAACGACCCGGGCTCCAACGTCGGCCGCATCAGGGGCGCAAGCCGATCGTCGGGGAGCTCCTCGGGCAGCCGGATGAAGAAGTCGATCCCGAGCGGGGTCGCGATCTCGTCGGCGAAGAACGTGCCCAGGCTCCGGTGCTGCGGGTCGACGCGACGCAGGAGCTCGCCTTCGTAGAAGCCGATCGTGAGGCCGTGGTAGGCCTGTCGCTCCCCGGCCGGCCACTCGGGCACCTGGCGAGCCAGCACGACGGCGAGCCGGTCGAGGTCGGCCACGAGGTCTTCGGTCGTCGGCTCGTCCAGCGCGTAGAGACCGGTCTGGTGTGCCAGGAGTTGTCGCACGGTTGTCCGCCCCTTGCCGTGCTGCAAGAACTCGGGCCAGTACGTGGCGATCCGCTCGTCGTAGTCGATCAGTCCCCGCGAATGAGCCAGCGCCATGGCGAGCCCAGCCATCCCCTTCGTGGCCGAGAACACCAGGGCCATCGTGTCGGCCTCCCAGGGCGCCCCGGTCGCAGGGTCGCGGATGCCGCCCCACAGGTCGACGACCCGCTCGCCGTCCACCTCGATGCAGCACGCCGCGCCCAGCTCACCCCGGCGCCGGAAGTTCTCCAGGAAGGTGTCGCGCACGGGTTCGAAGCCGGAGGCCACCCGACCGGTCACGACGCGACGACCCACGCGCGGGGTCGCGACCTCCTCGATCGTCGAACGGGTCATGCGTCCTCCTCTAGAGCCACGGGAGCTTCACGGATACGGCGTAGTCGTCCCAGGCGGGACCGAACCGTTCCGACAGGGCCGCGTCCTCGGCTGGGGCGTAGCGGCGAGCGGCCAGGTACAGGACCAGGCCGATCGCGGCGCCCAGCCAGGTGTTCAGCAGGAACCCGAGCCAGGGCAGGACCAACAGCGACACGCCGGTGTAGAGCGGATGGCGGACCAGCGCGAAGGGACCGGTGGTGATCAGCTCGCCCCGGCGGGCCACCGTCAAGATCAGGACCACCGACCAAGCCCAGATCACGACGCCGATCCCCAGGATCACGAACGAGACGACCCGCAGCGCGTCCGGGGGTCCTCCCACCTCGAAGACCTGTGGGAACGCGAGGTTCAGCACGACCCCGATCACGATGACCGGGAGCGTGACCACGGCGATGCGATCGCCGCTGCCGATCAGCTCCCGAAGACCCACGGACGTGTGCCCCACCCCAACGGGTAGTGCATCAGGTGGCACGTGTGGCGGAGAGGGTCGAGCGTCTCCCGCCGTGGGGGACCCGACGGCGCGGACGTCAGAGGACCCGTCCGAGCGGTGTCCTGCTGACCAGCGACCAGGCGAGCGCGAACGACCCCACGATCCCGAGCGTCGCGACGAGCAGCGCCTTCGCGTCGATCGGGAGCGATGTCCGACGGAAGAGCAGCGCGAGTCCGACCAGCACGGGGCCTTGCAGCATGTAGGCGGCGTACGAACTGCGTCCCATCGCCGCCCGGATCGGTCCGGTCCCCGCCAGGTGCCGCTGCGCGAACCCGAGCGCCCACACCGATCCGGCGATCACGAGCACGCCCTCGAGCACCGCGTACACGAGCGGGTAGCCGCCCCACCCTCCGTAGAAATCGTCGGGCTCGTCGCCCAGCGCGATCGCGACGCCGATCGACAGCATCAAGCCGACCACCACCGCGAGCGTCGCGACGCCGGCCCGTCGGTACTGCCGGCCCGGGACCGGCCGGAACCAGCCTCGTGTCGCCGCGGTCACCCCGAGGAGGAACGAGGCGATGCACTGCGGCCACTGCCACAGGTGGGCCTGGAGGATCTGCTCCGACCCGAGCGGGAACACGAGACGGACGACGAAAGTGGTCACACCGATCGCTCCGATCGCGAGCACGACGGAGCGCGCCGCCGGCAGGTCACGGCTGCCGCCGGGTGGAAGGCCGCGCAGTCGCACCCACCCCGCGTACACCAGCGAGAAGAGCAGCAACACCCCGACGAACCACATCGGGCCTGTATCGAGCGGCGGGTCCTGGCCGACGAACCACGACCAGTACGGCCCCTCGTGCAGGATCGGCGCGAGGAGCGCGTATTCGAGCACCGGCCAGAGCACCAGGACGTACACGGCGAAGGGAACACCCAGCCGCACCAGTCGGTCCTCGGCGAACCCTGCGGGACCCTTCCGCGCGAGCGCATCGCGCGACAGCAGCCCCGCGATCAGGAAGAACAGCCCCATGAAGAACAGCGATCCCAGCGCGGCCGGGACGATCAGGGTCAGCTCTAGCGCCTGCGAGATCCGTCCTTCCTGGACGTCCTGGTAGGTCCAACTCCCGAACTCCGAGTACCCCATCAGCGCGTGGGCCCCGATGATCCCCGCGATCAGGAGGGCTTTGACGTTGTCCAGGTACGCGAGACGCGCGGGCCGAACGTCGTTCGTCGTCGCCGCCCGCATGCTCGTCACGCGATCGCCTCGCTCTCCATCCTGTCGGCCGCGGACCCGCGCTCGCAAGGCCGGGTGTCAGGCCCGCGCCGGGACCCATGTTCTCGATGTCTAGGGCAGGATGGTGGCCACGGGATCGACGAGGGGGTCGAGGGTGGAGAGTCTGACCGTGGGGATCGTGGGTGTCGGCGCGGTGGGGGCGGCCGCCGCGTCGGCGATCACCCTGCAGGGGGTCGCGACGGACGTGCTCCTGGTGGATGCCGACCGGGATCGGGCGGAGGCCGAGGCGGCCGACATCTCGCACGCGACGCCGTTCACCGCCCCGGTCCGGCTCCGAGCGGCGGAGATCGAGCAACTCGGGCCCTGCCGCGTCGTCGTGATCACGGCGGGTGCCGCGCAGCGACCGGGAGAGAGCCGGCTCGACCTGATGGGGCGCAACGCGGCGATCCTCGGCGAGATCGCCCCTCGCGTGCTCGCGGCGGCGCCGAACGCCGTCCTGCTCGTCGCCACGAACCCGGTCGACCTGATGACCCTCGTCGTGTACCGCCTCGCCGTGGACGCCGGGGTCCCCGAGGGTCACGTGTTCGGGACCGGCACGATGCTCGACACCGCCCGGTTCCGCCAGGTGATCGCCGCACGCGTGGGACTCGATCCCCAGCACGTGCACGGATACGTGGTCGGCGAGCACGGCGACTCGGAGGTGCCCGTCTGGAGCAGCCTCGACGTCGGGGGACGGCCGCTGCTGGAGATCTGCGGGGCGCTCGGCATCCCGTGGGGCCCCGAGGATCTGCGCGAGGTCGAAGACGAGGTGATCCACGCCGCGGCGCGGATCATCGCCGGCAAGGGTGCGACGGCCTACGGTGTGGCGGCGGCGATCTCGCAGACGGTGCGCGTGGTGGTCCGGGGTCAGCGGTCGATCCTGACCGTCAGCGCGTGGGACGAGGACGCCGGCTGTGCCTACTCGCTCCCGCGCCTCGTGACCGACGCGGGGGTCGTGAGGACCGTGGGCATCGCCTTGGACGACGCCGAACGCGAGCGTCTCGACGCCTCCGCCGAGATCCTTCGACGTTCCGCGGACGGGCTCTGACCGAGCGTTCCACCACGGGGCGATCGGTCGGCGCGCGGAACGGTCAGTCGTTCGGGGCCCAGATCGGGCCTTCGCAGTCGTCGCGCAAGGGGAGCGGCTCGGCCGGGCGCGGCTCCTGATCGAAGTCGAAGGCGCTCAGCATCGGGGTGGCCTGCCGGTCGCGGTCGGTGAGCTGCCGCAGGCCCCAGTTGTCCTCGATGAACCGCAGGACGCTCGAGAACTCCCCGAGCTCGCCCGAGACCTCACCCTGCTTCGCGTAGGGCGAGATCACGATCATCGGGACGCGGATCCCGAACCCGAACCCGTCGACCTGGGGCGGCGGCACGTGGTCGTAGAAGCCGCCGTAGTCGTCCCAGGTCAGGAAGATCGCGGTCGTCGGCCACATGTCGGAGCGCATGATCGCGTTGATCACCTTCGTGGACCAGTTCTCGCCGTGGCAGAAGTTGTACTCGGGGTGCTCCGAGAGCTCGAAGCGCGGCGTGATCCACGTGACGGGTGGGAGCTTCCCGGCCGCGATGTCCTTCACGACGTTGTCCACCGGGAACATGTGCTGCTGCCACCGCTCGGGGTTCTCCCGGTACCGGCGGATCGCGCTGTACGCGGACCAGATGTAGCCCTTCTGATCCTCGCTGGCCGCGTAGTAGGACCACGGGATGCCGGCCTTGTTCAACAGGTCGCCCTCGGTCCTGAAGTCGAAGCACGGGTGCACCATCTTCGTCACGCCCTCGGAGTCGGTCACCTCGACGAGCTGCGTGTCCGGCGCGTCGCACCCGAACGTGAGCGATCCCTGCGTGACGCCGGGGATCCGGCGGGGGTTGTCGTGGGCGCCTCCCGAGGTGGCGGCGATCGAGAAGAGGTGGTTCGGGAACGACGGGCCGTGGGCGCTCGCGAAGAAGTTGTCGAACAGGACGTTCCGTTCGGCCCAGCGCCAGTAGTTGGGGAGCTGGTCGCGGACCAGCTGGGTGTAGGCCCAATCCCCGTGCTCGCCCTGGTCGAACCCGTCCATCGCGCCGCCGTTCCAGGCCGCGATCGCGCAGTTGTAGCAGTGGGGGATGTCGCCGGGGGTCCGGCCGTCGGTGCCGCGGACGAGCGGGCGCTCGACGCCGTGATCCATCCCCATGGTGACGCCTCGGCCGCCGGGGAACGTCCCGAACATGTGGTCGTAGGTCCGGTTCTCCTTGATCAGGAACACGACGTGCTTGATCGGGAACGTCGTCTCGAGCGCGGTGGCGTCGAAGCCGCCCTCGGGCGTCCCGGTCGTGATCACCGTCGGGGTCCACGACGACGGCGTCGGCGACGCCGCGGTGTCACCCTCCGCGGAGGTGCACGCGGCGGCGGTCACCGTGGCGGCGATGAGCGCGACGAGGATGTGGAGACGGGAACGGGACATGCGGGTCCACAGAGCCTAGAGGACGCCGCCTACACCGCCACGAGGTCTGCGATCAGTTGCACGCGGAAGCGCGCGAGGCGCTCGGTCGAGTTCACCACGCGCTCGTACGCGATGCCCGCCCGGTAGGCGAGCGGATGGAACAGCAGGTAGTCGGGCTTGGTCTCGATCAGCTCCAGCGAGACGAGATGGAACCTGGATCCGGCGGCCAGACGCCGGATCGTCTTCTCGTCGTTGATCCGGTAGCGCGTCGGGAAGGTGTCCTCCTGGACCCGGCCGCGTCGTTCGTTGAACCAGACGTGGAAGCGCATCGGCGTCACGGTGGCGCCGAGCGCCACGTAGTGCCAGCGGTTCGGTGTGTGGATCAGCAGGTGCCCGCCGGGCTTCAGCACGCGTCGCAGTTCCCGCAGCACCTCGAGGGGCCGATCGATGTGCTCGAAGACGTACTTCGAGAAGACGAGGTCGAACGTCGCGTCCTCGTACGGGAGCCGAGCGAGGTCGGCCACGACCGCGTCGGTCAGGTTCGTGTTGTCCATGACCGCCGGATCGGTGTCGGCGCCGGCCATCCGGGCGACCTGCTCGCGATAGTCGTTCGGGTACATCACGCCGCGACCTGCGCCGGCGTCGAGCACGACGGCCTCGGGCGTGAGGTAGCGGCGGATCGTGGTGTCGAACCGTGCGTGCTCGTCGACGTAGCCCGGGTAGTACCGGCGGTCGAGCTCCTCGATCGTCCTCATGCCTCGGGGGAGGCTACGGCCAGATCGCCACCCAGTCGAGCGTGAACGCATCGCCCGTGAACGTGACGACGACGCTGTGGGGGCCCGCCGCGAGCCCGGTCAGGCACCGGGTGAGCGCGATCGGGTCTCCGTCGAGGGTGACGGTGGCCACCCCCCCGATCCGTTCGAACTGCAGGCACGCCTTGGTGCCGGTGAAGTCGAGGGTGAAGCTCGCGTCCGTGGCGGTCGTGGCCGTGTGCGCGGTCCCGAGGAAGCGGGCGGCGTCACCCGTGGTGGCCGCCCACCCGGCCCCGTAGGCGATCGTGAGTCCCGCCGAGGGGTCCGTGTCGTCGAACGGGACGACGGTCGTGCGTACGGCCGACGTCGAGGTGTTCCCGCTTCGGTCCTCGACCACGACGCGCGTCTGCATCAGCGCTCCCTGGATGCCGTCCACGGTCCGCTCGAAGGTTCCCGCGCTCCCACCGGTCGTGACCGTCGTCCAGGTCCCGGCCGTCGACGCCTTCGTCTGGAGCGTCCACTGCCGAACACCCGAGCCGTAGCGGTCGTCGGAGACCTCGAAGGCGACCGGGAACGCGAGCGTCATGCTCTCGTTCGTCGAGATCGCCGGGGCCCGCAGGGTGACCGGAGGCGGTGTGTAGTCGTGCAGGAGGAGCGGCAGCCGGTTCGGAACCGCGTCGACGCACGGATCCTTCGCGGTGCACGGGCTCTGTTCGGTGTAGCTCCACGCGGCGAACCGGTAGCTGTCGGGCGAACCGATCCGTCCGATCGGCACGAGGACGCGTGCCGAGCGGGGTGAGATCCGTGCCGCGCTGACCCGGCTCGCGCGTTGCGTGGCGGGTTCCCACACGACCCCCTTGAACCCGGTCCGCGTGGCCCAGAAGTAGACCCAGAACTCGGGCTTCCACCGCGAGTCGGTCGGGTTCCGGTCGTTCACGTCGATCGAGATCGCGAAGTTGGCGTCGCTCCGGACGTCCTCGTTCGCGAACGCCTGGTAGGTGGTGATCCGGAACTCGTGCACGTCGGACGGTCGATGCACCAGCCGCACCGAGGCGATGTCGAGCTCGCCCTTCGTGTCGTTCGGGTCGTTCCGCGTGATCGTGTCCGCCGACGAGGGGGTGGTCATCGCGGCGGCCAGCAGCACCGCGAGCGTGACGCTCAGTCTCCGCCGGATCCTCCGCTGCCCACCCATGGCGCCCCTCCGCTCGACCGGCGGCTCACGCTACGCCGGTCGTCACCGTGGGGCAATGGGCCGACCGGCCCGTGCGTACCGGGTCGCGCCGCGCGATACTGGCGTCATGCGGGCGAGGTCGTCGCGCGGTGGAACCCGGGACCTCGAACGGTGGTGGCGGCGGACCGAGCGCCGCGTCACCGCCGAGGTTCACGCCGAACGCGCCGAGGCTGCGTACGCGAGCGTCGCGGCGCTCCGCGCCGAACAGGATGCGGCCCAGGCTCGGCTGGCGAGCCGCGCCGCGCGACCGAAGCCCGTGCTGCAGGACGGCTGGGTCGAGCACGAGGGCTGGTACAACGCGGCCTTGCTCCTGCCGTAGCGGGCTACGGCGCCGAGACGGCGCCGGCGCGCTCGGCCTCCGCCACCTGACGGTGCACGTCCTCCATGTCGAGGTCGCGGACGGCTCCGATCAGCTGCTCCAGGACGGGCGCGGGCAGGGCCCCGGGCTGCGCGAACACCAGTACCCCTTCACGGAACGCCATCAGCGTCGGGATCGAGCTGATCCCCATGCCGCCGGCGAGTGCCTGCTCGGCCTCGGTGTCGACCTTCCCGAACACGATGTCGTCGTGCTTCTCGGACGCGTCCTCGAAGACCGGCCCGAAGGCACGACAGGGCCCGCACCACTCGGCCCAGAAGTCCACCAGGACGATCCCGTCGCCCGCCACGGTCTGCTCGAACGTGTCTGCCGTCAGTGCCACCGTTGCCATGTGTTCGGTTCCTCTCGTTCGGATGGATACCCTGGGGGGTATAACCGGAGTGGCTCCGGTGACATTCCCGTCCTCCGGAAGTCGCACGCGGCGGTGCCGATCAGCGGCCGAGTGGCTCGTACTCCATCTGACGCGCGGTCGCCCGGGCGAGGTCGGGGCTCGCGAGGCGTCCGACCAGATGCAACGCCAGGTCGATCCCTGCGCTGATCCCCGCAGCCGTGGCCACATGGCCGTGGTCGATCCATCGACGGTCGGTGCGGACGTCGAGGGACGGGTATCGAGCGGTGAGCGCGGGCGCATCCTCCCAGTGGGTGGTGACCTCCCGGCCGTCGAGCAGTCCGGCGGCTGCCAGGACGAACGCCCCGGTGCAAACCGAGGCGACGACCTCGGCGTCGCCCGCGGCGGAGCGCACCCACGCCCTGATCGTGTCGTCCGCCTCGACCTCGTCGTGGACCCCTCCCGGGACGATCGCGACGTCGAGCACGGGAGCTTCCGACAGGGCGTGGTGAGGCGTCATCACGAACCCGTTCCTCGCGACGACGGGTGTCCCGTCGCGTGAGAGGAGGACGACCTCGAACGCCGTCGCGCCCGCTCGTGCCCGTGCGGAGACGCGCGTGGCGACCGAGAACACCTCGAAGGGACCTGCCACGTCGAGCACCTCGACCTCGTCGTAGACGAGGATGCCCACGCGTCGTGTCGCGTCCAACGTTCCTCCCTCCCGTCGCCGGTCCACCATCCCAGGTTGCCTGGGCCACGTGCCTGGCCGCCCGGCCCGCCCTGCCCCGCGTTCGCGCGTTCGGGCACGGGCGGCTAGCATCCCCGCGTGGCCGAACGAGGATGGACCGACGCGCTCCCGCTGGGTGATCTCCCCGAGGGACGCCTGACCAGGGTTGAACTGGACGTGGAGGCCGTCCTCCTGTACCGGGTCGGTGAGCGGATCTTCGGGGTCGAGCCCCGGTGCACGCACGCCGGCATGCCGCTCGACTCCGCGCCCGTCAGCGACGGGGACGATCCGATGCTCACCTGTCCGGCCCACGGCAGCCGGTTCCGGCTCGAAGACGGACAGGTGACGCGGCCGCCCGCGATGGAGCCGCTGGGCGCGTTCGAGGCCCGCGTCGTCGACGACGTGGTCCAGGTCCGCCCGCGCGATTGACCACCGCTTCGTTTGACCCTCCACTGGAAGGGGTCTAGCGTCGGCTCGCGGAGGCAACCCTGCTGGTGGCTCCTTCGCGTATCAACCGATGGAGACCGTGTCCGACCGTGCCCCCCGGCGGCCGGACGAGAGAAAGAGGAGGGCCATGCGAACCAAGCCACACCTCATGCGTGTGCTCGCCGCGTTCTTCGCGCTCACCCTGCTCGCCGCCGCGTGCGGCGGCGACGACGGTGAGAGCGAGGGCGGCGAAGGCACCGGCACGAGCACCGAGGCGCCGACCGGCGGCACGATCATCCACGGCACGACCGACTCGATCGTGTCGCTCGACCCCGCCGGCTCGTACGACCTGGGCTCGTGGCAGATCATCTACCAGGTCATGAACGGCCTGCTCGAGGTCGAGGCCGGCGGAAGCACGCCGGTGCCCGCGCTCGCCGAGTCCTGCGATTACGAGGACGACGTGACCTACACGTGCACCCTCCGGGCAGGGCTGACCTTCACCGACGGGTCGGAGTTGACCTCCGAAGACGTCGCGACGTCGTTCGAGCGGAACATCTTGATCGACGACCCGAACGGCGCGTGCAGCCTGCTCGGGGCGATCGCGGACTGCGGCACGTGGACCGGCAAGGAGATCGACACGCCGGACCCGCAGACCGTCACCTTCAACCTGCGGGCGCCCGACGCGACGTGGCCGTTCGTGCTGACGACGGGCGCAGCGTTCGTCGTCCCGTCGGAGTACCCGATGGACGCCCTCCAGCCCGACGACCAGGTCGTCGGCTCCGGCCGGTACAGCCTGGCCGAGTACCGCCCGGGTGAGCAGGTCGTCTTGGAGACGAACCCAGACTTCTGGGGCGTCGCACCGCTGAACGACCGCGTCCTGGTGCAGTACTTCGACAAGTCCTCGGCGCTGAAGCTGGCGCTCGAAGAGGGCTCGGTCGACATCGGCTGGCGGACGTTCACCCCGACCGACGTGTCGTCGATGCGGGAGAACGCCGACCTGCAGGTGCTCGAGGGTCCGGGGGCGGAGATCCGCTACCTGAACTTCAACCTCAGCTTCGAGCCGATGGACGAGCTCGCGGTCCGGCAGGCGGTGGCGATGACGATCGACCGTCAGGCGATCGTCGACAACGTCTACAACGGCACGGTCCGTCCGCTCTACTCGATGGTGCCGTCGGGCTTCGAGGGCGCGATCCCCGCGTTCGCGGAGGAGTACGGGGAGACCCCTGACGTCGAAGGCGCGACCGCGCTGCTCGAGGACGCCGGGATCGCCACGCCGGTCGAGCTCGAGATCTGGTGGACGCCGACCCACTACGGGGACGCGTCGGCCGACGAGTACGCCGAGATCAAGCGCGCGCTGGAGGACAGCGGGCTGTTCACCGTGTCGCTGAAGTCCACCGAGTGGGACCAGTACTCGGAGGCCGCGTTCACGGATCAGTACCCGTCCTATCAGCTGGGCTGGTTCCCGGACTACACGGACCCCGACAACTACGTGGGGGTCTTCTACTCGTCCGCGTCGTTCCTGAACCTGCACTACGACAACCCGGAGGTCGACGACCTGATCGCGCAGGAGAAGGCATCGACCGACCCGGCGGAGCGGGCGCAGATCTTCGAGGAGATCCAGCGGATCGGGGCGCAGGACGTTCCGATCATCCCGGTCTGGGAGGGCACGCAGCTCGCCGTGACCCAGCAGAACATCGTCGGCGTCCAGGAGACGCTCGACCCGAGCTACCAGTTCCGGTACTGGCTGGTGGGCAAGACCGAGTGACCGACGTCGGTGCGGGCGGGGCCGCCTGACGGCGGCCTCGCCCTCCCGGCTCACCTCCCCTCGAGATGGCGGCACAGACGACCTCGCTCAGGACGTACCTCCTGACGCGACTCGTGCTGACCATCCCGATGCTGCTGATCCTCCTCACGCTCGTCTTCCTCCTGATGCGCGTCGCGCCGGGGGACCCGATCAGTGCGGCCCTCGGAGGGCGCCTGTCCGCGGAGGAGCTCGATCGTCGCCGCGCCGAGGCCGGCTACGACGAACCGCTGCTCGTCCAGTACGTCGAGTACCTGGGCGACGTGGTCACCCTGGACTTCGGCGAGACCCTGGTCGACAACCGGCCCGTCACGCAGGTGATCGTCCAGAACGGCGCGGCGACCCTGGAGCTCACGATGTGGGCGTTCCTCATCGCCGCCGTCGTCGGGGTCGGGGTCGGACTGCTCTGCGGTCGGTACCGCGACACCTGGATCGATCTCACGGGTCGCGTGTTCGGCATCGTGATCTACGCCGCGCCCGTGTTCTTCCTCGGGTACCTCGCGCAGCTCACCTTCGGGAAGTGGCTCGGCTGGCTCCCGACGTCGGGTCGAGCCAGCCCCATCGTCACCTACGAGCTCGAGACCCACACGAACCTGTTCGTGATCGACGCGATCTGGGAACGCGATTGGGAGTCGCTCGTCGACGTCGCGAGACACCTCGTGCTGCCGGCGACGATGCTGGGGCTCGTGATCGGGGGTGTGTTCATCCGGCTCGTCCGGGTCAACGTGATCACGACGCTGAAGGGTGACTACGTGGAGGCCGCACGGGCGCGCGGCGTCCCGGAGCGGCGGGTCGTCGTCGTCCACGCCTTCAAGAACGCGTTGGTGCCCGTGATCACCGTGATGGGACTGCAGTTCGCCCTGCTGTTGGCCGGTGCCGTCCTCACGGAGCAGACGTTCAACTGGCCGGGGATCGGTTCGGAGCTGGTGCGCTACCTGAACAACCGTGACTACATCGCCGTCCAGGGCATCATCACCTTCACCGGGATCGTGGTCGTCGTCGTCAGCCTGACGATCGACATCCTCAACGCATGGGTGGACCCGAGGGTGCGGTACTGATGTCGGGCGATCCGCGTGCCGCGGCGGCCTCGGCGGCGCCGATCCGGACGAAGCGCTTCGGGACGCTCCGGCGCATGCTGGCGCCCTTCGGGGAGGCGCGGGGGATCCCCCGAGGGGTCGTGTGGGTCGGCGTCGGGATCACGGCGTTCTTCGTGCTGCTCGCGGTGTTCGCCCCGCTGATCGCGCCGTACGACTTCGATCAGTACCGGACGGCCGAGGGCGTCCGGTTCGTCAAACACGAGCCGCCGTCGGCCCAGCACCTCTTCGGGACGAACGTGATGTCGACCGACGTGATGTCACGGGTGGTCTTCGGTGCCCGGACGGCGGTCGAGGTGGTGATCCTGTCGTTGGTCCTCGCGATGGCGATCGGGCTTCCGCTCGGCCTGGCCTCGGGCTACCTCGGGGGGAAGCTCGATCGAACCTTGCTGGTGATCATGGACGCCTTGATCGCGTTCCCGTCGCTGCTGCTGGCGATCGTGATCGCCTTCTTGCTGTCCGAGACGTTCGGCCGAGGGGTCGTGACGGCCGCACTCGCCATCTCGATCGTGTACATCCCGCAGTACTTCCGCGTCGTGCGCAACCACGTGATAAGCGTCCGCGAGGAGTCCTACGTGGAAGCGGCCCGTGCGATCGGCGCCAAGCCCTCCGTCGTGATGCGCCGCTACGTGTTCCAGAACGTCGTGCAGAACGTCCCGGTGATCGCGACGCTGAACGCGGCGGATGCGATCCTCACGCTGGCGGCGCTCGGGTTCCTCGGGTACGGGATCCAGCCCACCGAGGCCGCGGAATGGGGCTACGACATCCAGCGGGCGATCTCCGACGCCGGCGCCGGGATCTGGTGGACGGGGTTGTTCCCGGGGATGGCGATCCTCCTGCTCGTGACCGGCCTGACCCTCCTGGGCGAGGGACTGAACGACGTCGTGAACCCGGTGATCCGCAAGCGGCCGATCCGCCCGGTGGTCTTCCCGCCCCTGGAGCGGCCCGTGCCCGGCGAGGTCGTGCACCTCGGGGGTGACGATGGCGACGCGTGAGCCCGTCGTGTCCGTGCGTGACCTACGCGTGTGGTACGGGACCGCGCGAGGACCGGTCCGGGCGGTCGACGCCGTGTCCTTCGACGTCACACCGGGGGAGACGCTCGGGTTGGTGGGCGAGTCCGGATGCGGCAAGTCCACGCTCGGACGCGGACTGATGGGTCTCCTTCCCGAGGGTGCCGCGATGGACGGGTCGATCACGTTCGACGGTCGGAACCTCGTGGGCGTCGATCCGTCGGATCTTCGAGCGCTGCGCGGCCCCGAGATCGGGATGATCTTCCAGGAGCCGATGACCCGGCTCGACCCCCTGATGCGGATCGAGGATCACTTCCTCGAGACGCTCAAGACGCACGAGCCCGGGCTGTCGGAACGCGACATGAAGCATCGCTCGCTCGAGGCGCTCGGCGGGATGGGGATCCCTCCGACCAGGTTCCGTCAGTACCCGCACGAGTTCTCCGGCGGGATGCGCCAACGCATCATGATCGCGCTCGCCCTGGTGCTGCATCCCAAGCTGGTGATCGCGGACGAGCCGACGACCGCGCTCGACGTGCTGGTGGAGGCCCAGATCATCCGGATCCTGCAGGACCTGAAGCGCAACTTCGACTCGGCGCTGCTGCTGATCACGCACAATCTGGGCATCGTCGCGGAGGCGTGCGACCGTGTGGCGGTGATGTACGCGGGCAAGATCGTCGAGGAGGGCGACGCGCGCGCGGTCTTCTCCCGACCGGCCCATCCCTACACGCGCGAGCTCCTGCGTTCGATCATCTCGTTGCACACGACGGGCCTGCAGTTCATCCCGGGAGCGCCGCCCGACCTCACCGACCCGCCTCCTGGGTGCCGATTCCACCCGCGATGCCCCGACGCGATGCGGGTGTGTGCCGCGGGCGAGCCGCTCGAGACCGTCAAGGGCGCGTCGCACCGCGTGGCCTGCTGGTTGCACGGTCCCGAGACGTCGATCCCGCCAGGCGGCGACCAGCCGCTGACGAGGGCGGAGCTTGCGAGCGCCGATGAAGCCTGACGACGTCGACGTCCTGCTGCGCGTGCGGGACCTGAAGACCCACTTCTCGCTACGCGGCTCCTTCGCCCAGCGGCTGATCGGGCACGAGGCCGGCTCGGTCAAGGCCGTCGACGGAGTGTCGTTCGATCTTCACCGAGGGGAGGTCCTCGGTCTGGTGGGGGAGTCGGGGAGCGGCAAGACGACGCTCGGCCGCTCGATCCTGCGGCTCGTCGAGCCGACCTCCGGAAGCATCGATCTCCAGGGGCGGGAACTGGTGGGGCTGAGCGAACGCGAGTTCCGTCCGCTCCGGCGCAAGATGCAGATGGTCTTCCAAGATCCGCATGCATCGCTGAACCCTGCGATGGACCTGCTCACCGCCGTCGGTCATCCGCTGATCATCCAGGGGGCGGCGAAGGACGTCGGCGAGACCGTCCCGGCCGTGCGCAAGGTGCTCGAGCTCGTCGGGCTGGTCCCCGTCGACCAGTTCCTCCTGAAGTACCCGAGCGACCTGTCGGGCGGGCAGAAGCAGCGCGCCGTGCTGGCACGCGCGGTGATCACGAACCCCGAGCTGCTGGTGGCCGACGAGCCGGTGTCGATGCTGGACATGAGCGTCCGCGCGAAGATCCTCGAGCTGATGCTCCAGCTGAAGTCGGAGCTCGACCTCACCTACCTGTACATCACCCACGACCTCGCCACGGCGAAGTTCTTCTGCGACCGGATCGCGATCATGTACCTGGGTCGTGTGGTCGAGTTCGGACCGACCGAGCGGATCTTCGCCGATCCGAAGCACCCGTACACGGTCGCGCTGCTGAAGGCGATCCCCGATCCCGATCCGAGCCGCAGCATCCCGGTGGATCTGCCGCGGGGGGAGGTGCCCGACGCGGTGCGCCCACCGCTCGGCTGCCCGTTCCACCCGCGGTGCCCACGGGCGTTCGGGCCCTGCGGATGGGAGAGCCGCGACCTACGCGACCAGCTCGAAGCGCGCTGGACGAGGATGGACGAGGAGGAGTTCGAGCGCGAACGGGTCGTCGTGGGCGACCTGGGAACCCTCGAGACGGCCGACACGGTCGCCCACGTGCCGGCCGGCAAGGGACACGACGCCTCGGACGTGCGGGCACTGCTCGACGCCTGGCGAGCCGACGATCCCGACGAACCGATGTGGCGCGGGGTCGAGGAGGCGCAGCCCGAAGACCGGTCCGTGCGGGTCACGTTCCGTGAGCCGGTCGAGCCGGCGTTGCGGCCGGTCGACGGCGTCGACGTCGCCTGTCACCTGTACGACGAGCGGTTCCGAGGGTCGTCGCCGACGCCATCGCGTCCGGGCTGATCTGGGGTACCGTTGTCTCGTATGGCACGCACGACCCCTCCGAGGCTGCGGCGGATCGGCGACCGCATCCACATCAGCGTGGAAGAGATCCAGGCCCTGATGGCCTCCGAGACCGGGCGCACGCTGCGCCGCTGGCTCGCCGGGGGTGTGGTCGTCCTGGCGCCGTTGATCTTCCGATCCCCGGGGCTCCGCCGTTACCCGCTGTTCCGGGCGCTCGAGGTCGCGGGAGGGGTCGCGCTCGTGATCAAGCTCGCCGAGGCGCTGCGTGATTGGGAGCCCGACCGACCGCAGCCGATCGTGCTGGAGGTGCCCGGGAACCGATCCACCTGACGAGCCTGGAGGGCTCACGGTGCAGGACCAGCGGACGTATGACGTCACCAGGCTCGAGTCCGGCGTGGTCACCCTGGAGCTCGACCGCCCCGAGGGGATCGAGGTGCGCGAGGTTCCGTCCGGCCAGTTCGAGCCCGCGGAGCACGGCGTCGCGCTCGGTCGTGTGTTCGTGCCGTGGAGTCGGGTGCGTCGGTACTGGTGGGCGATCGGCTTCCGGGACGTCGAACCGATGGGTGAGCGCCCGACGCTCTCGAGGGTGCGTGTGGTCTTCGACGACGGGACGCCGTACGGGGACGTGCACCTCGTGCCCGGTGACCGCTTCGAGACCGGGCCGTTCGTCGTGACCGTCATCATCGACGATCGCGTCGATCTCGAGGGCCGGCGGGTGTCGCGGCGGAAGCTCTGCGTCCCGTGGCACCGCGTCATCGAGTTCGAGCGGCTCCGGGTCAACGTCGCCGCTCTGCTGCATGACGACGAGCACGTCCCCGAACGACCCGACGGCGCCTGAAGCGGTTGCCAGCCGGCGCCCGAGGTGGAAGCATCGAACCCGAAGGAGGAGCGCGATGGACGACGCCCGTTCCGCCGCACCCGTCTCGAAGCGAGCGATCTGGGGCCTCGTGCTCGTCGGTCTCGCGCTCCCGCTCACCTTCCTGCCGTTCATCTGGGGGGTCCTCCAGGGCGAAGGCCCGTCCTCGTACGAGACCTGGACCTTGGTCGCCGTTCCGCTCGGGACCGCGGGGCTCCTGCTCGCCCTGCTCGCGGCGAGCGATATCTCCCACAGCGAAGGGCACCTTCGCGGCGGGCGGATCGCGATGACGGCGATCGTCCTCGGGGCGATCGGTGCCGCGGCCGCGACACCACTGATCCTCGGCGCCCTGTTCTGAGGCTCGATCGCTCACGCGGAGCCCTGCGGCGCTCGCTAGCATCACGCCATGTTCCCGCGCCTGTTCTCTCCGCTCACGATCGGTCCGGTGACGCTGAAGAACCGGATCGTGTCCTCCGGGCACGACACGGTGATGGCGGCCGACGGACTCGTCACCGACCAGCTCGTCGCCTACCACGAGGCACGGGCGGTCGGCGGCGTCGGGTTGATCGTCGTGCAGGTGGCGGGGGTCCACGGCTCTGCTCGCTACACGTCGCACATCCTGATGGTGACGGAGGACGACTGCATCCCTGGGTACGCACGCCTGGCCGACGTCCTGCATCGTCACGGCACCTCGGTGATCGGACAGCTCTTCCATCCCGGGCGGGAGATCATGGAATCCCAGGACGGCTCCGCGCCGGTGGCGCTGGCCCCGTCGGCGGTGCCGACCGAGCGGTTCCACGTGATGCCGAGGGCGTTGCCGGTTGGCCTGCTGCGCGAGATCGTCCAGGGTTTCGGGACGGGTGCCCGGCGCCTGCGTGACGCGGGGCTGGACGGCGTCGAGATCGTGGCGAGTCACGGCTACCTCCCCGCGCAGTTCCTGAACCCCCGCGTGAACCGGCGCGACGACGCGTACGGAGGGAGCGCCGAGAACCGCTTGCGGTTCCTGCGTGAGGCGATCGACGCGGTCCGTCGCGAGGTCGGCCGTGACATCGCCGTCGGCCTTCGTCTGTCCGCCGAAGAACGGGGTCACGACGGGTTGACCTTCGGTGAGTGGGAACCCGCCCTCGCGCTGCTCGAGGCCGACGGCCAGCTCGACTACGTGAGCGTCGTGGCGGGCTCGTCCGCCAGCCTCGCGGCGTCGGTGCACATCGTGCCCCCGATGAGCGAACCGAACGCGTACACGGCGCCGCTGGCGGCGGCCGTCAAGGACGTCGTCTCGGTCCCGGTGATGGTCGCTGGACGGATCAACCAGCCGCAGGAGGCCGAGCGCATCATCGCCGAAGGTCAGGCCGACGCGTGCGCGATGACCCGGGCGCTGATCTGTGACCCGTCGCTACCGGCCAAGGCCGGATCGGGTCAGGTGGAGGACATCCGTGCCTGCATCGGGTGCAATCAGGCATGCATCGGCCACTTCCACGCCGGCTACCCGATCTCGTGCATCCAGCACCCGGAGACCGGCCGCGAACTGCGGTACGCCACGAGGTCGCCTGCCACGACGCGACGCGACGTCTTGGTGGTCGGTGGGGGGCCGGGAGGGCTCAAGGCCGCCGCGGTGGCCGCGGAGCGCGGCCATCGCGTCACCCTGGTCGAGGCCGCGGACGACGTCGGGGGACAGGTCCTGCTCGCGCAGGAGCTGCCGGGGCGCTCGGAGTTCGGTGGAGCCGTCCCCAACCTGCTCCGCGAGGCCGAGCGGGCCGGGGTGCGGATCGTCACCGGGACCCGCGTGGACCACGCGTACGTGGACCGTGAGAGGCCGGACGTCGTCGTGGTCGCCACCGGAGCACGCCCGCGTCGCCCCGAGCTGGAAGTCACCGGGGACCCCGTCGTTCTGGACGCGTGGGAGGTGCTGCGCGGAGCCAACGTGCCGTCGGGGCACGTGGTCGTGGCCGACTGGCGCTGCGACTGGACGGGACTGGGTCTGGCGGAGCGCCTCGCGCGCCAGGGGCATCGCACGACCCTCGCGGTCGACGGGTACATGGCGGGCCAGCGCCTGCAGCAGTACGTCCGTGACGTGATGCTCGCCGCGGCGACGCGAGCCGGCGTGCACGTGATCCCGACGGTGCGCCTCTACGGCGTCGACGGTGCGAACGTCTACCTGCAGCACACGCTGACGGGGGAGCCGGTCGTGCTCGAATCGGTGGCGGCCCTCGTGCTCGCGCAGGGGCACGAGCCGGTCGACGGCCTGCTCGGCGAGCTCGAAGGGTTCGACGTCCGCGCCGTCGGAGACTGCCTTGCCCCGCGCACCGTGGAGGAGGCCGTGCTGGAGGGGCTCGTCGTCGGCTCGGAGATCTGACGGCCCCTCAGGGCGTCGCTGCGAGTCCGAGTCCCGCGAGCACCACGAACACGGTGGAGACGGCGGTCTCGAGGTAGCCGAGCCGCTTGATCGGGGGTCTCCGCTCGGGGGCCGCGATCCCGACGCCGGTCTTCACCGCGCCGGGGAGGTAGGCGACCGGCACGAGCGCGGCGACGGTGCCGGCGAACGCGAGCGCCACGGAGGCGACCAGGACGGCCGCCTGCCACGCGAGGGCCGAGGCGCCGCCGCGAACCCGTGCTGAGAGCGTCGGGCCGGGGTCCCTGCGACGGTGGACCCGCGCACGGATGTAGGGGACGGTTCCCCCGAACGAGCCGAACGCCACGGGAGCGGCCAGCGCCCAGCGGTCCGTCGCGCCGGCGACCAGGAGCCACGTCGCCGGCGCGAGCAGCGTGATCCCGGCGATCGCCGCGAGCTGCGTGGGGACCGACCGCGGCCCGGTCTTCGATCGGGCCGCCGCGTACGCGAGCCCCACGACCCCACCGACGACGCCGAGGACCAGGAGCTGTCGGACGGGACCGGCCACCAGGGCCAGGGCGCACGCCGCCGCGAGGACGACACCCAGGACCGCGATCCGGCGACGCGCGGCCGCGGCCAACCGTGGGTGCGACCAGACGGACACCGTGGCGGTGATCGGCAGGAACACCGCACCGATCACGAGCGCGATCGCGAGACCGGCCCAGTCACGCCCGCCGGCCGCGACCCCCGCCACGGCGCCCATCAGGAGCGCGTGGATGGACATGAAGCTCGCCCCGTGTTCCTTCGGGACGAACGAGAGCGACGGTGTCGATGCGGGGCGGCTCACGCCATCCAGGCGTCGATCCGCTGTTCGACCTCCCGCAGCCGCACGACGAGGGCCTTCATCATCGCGAGCGCGACGGTCGGGTTCTCCAGGACGAGCGCCTGGAACCGCTCCGCGGGGATCTTCAGGGTCTCGAGGTCGCCCACGGCCTTCACGGTGGCCATCCGCTTCTCGGGGGTGATCAGCGCCATCTCGCCGAAGAAGTCCCCGGCCTTCAGGATGTGGAACCTCCCGCCGACGTCGACGCGGGCTTCGCCCGACAAGACGACGTACATGCCGTCGCCTGTGTCGCCGGTCTCGAACACGGCCTCGTCGGCGGCGAACGCGGTGGGCTCGCCGATCGCGCGGATCTTGGCGAGGTCCTCGGCGGCCAGACCGGCGAACAGCCCGGTGGGGGTGAGGGCGGCGGAGGTGTCGGGGTCGCTCATGGGGGAAGTCTATCGAGGGAGGGCTCCGGTTCGCCGCCGCGCACGGCGATACCCTCATGCCGATGTCGGATCGATGGATGCCTCCCGCGCTCGGGACCCGCGGCGAGGGCTGGGTCGTGCTGCAGTTCCTGCTCCTTGGCCTGATCGTCGTTGCCGGGTCGGCCGGAGGCCCGTGGCCGGGAGCCGCCGAGCCAGCCCTGCGCATCACCGGGGCCGCCCTGCTCGTCATCGGCGCCGCACTCGCGCTGGCCGGGATGCGGACGCTCGGATCGTCGCTGACGCCCTACCCGAAGCCCGGTGACGAAGCGACGATGCGCGAGCACGGCTCCTACCGGCTCGTGCGTCACCCGATCTACGGGGGGTTGCTGCTCGGGGGTCTGGGGTTGGCCTGCCTCACGTCGCCGGTCGCGCTCGCCCCGGTGGTCGTGCTGGCCGCGGTGTTCGCGGGGAAGTCGGCCCGCGAGGAGGCGTGGCTCGCTGAGCGGTACCCCGCGTATCCCGCATACCGAACGCGGGTACGACGGCGGTTCGTGCCGTTCGTCTGGTGATGCGCTCAGTTCAGCTCGCGGGGGACGACGAACGTCGCGAGCGTCGCCAGGCCCGGAGCGACGTCGGCCCACGACGTGGCGTCGAGGTCCAGCCCGGCGAGACCGGCGGTCGGGTACTTCTCCCGCAGGGCTGCCAGCCGCTCGCCCCCGCGCGCGAGCGCGGCGGCGACGTCCTCGATCGCCGGGTTGTGTCCGATCAGCAGGACCTCTTCGCAGCTGTCGGGGAACCCAAGCACCTCCTCGAGGAGCCGGGCTCCGCTGAACGTGTAGAGGTCGGGATCGACCCGGATCGTGAGGTCGGTTCCCAGGCCGGGCAGGACCGCGGCCAGGGTCTCGCGGGCCCGCCGCGCCGAAGAGCACACGACGAGCGACGGCCGGATCGTCTCGCGCTCGAGGTATCCCGCGATCCTCACGGCCGCGTCGCGACCGCGCGGCGCCAGCGGGCGGTCGTGATCGTCGAGCCCAAGATCGTCCCAGCTCGACTTCGCGTGGCGCAGGAGCCAGAGTCGTCTCATCGCGCTCAGCCTCCCACGATCGCCGGCAGCGCCTCACCGATCGGGGCTCGGATCACCGCGTGCGCCTCCTCGTCGTACGGCGTCGGCTCCGCGTTCACGATGACGAGTCGGGCGCCGGAGCGGGTCGCCAGCCGGCACAGGCCGGCCGCGGGCATCACCTGGAGCGAGCTCCCGACCGCCATGAACAGGTCGCACGTCTGCGCGGCGCTGACGGCCGCCTGTAGCACCTCGGGGTCGAGCGACTGACCGAAGGAGATCGTGGCCGACTTCTGGATGCCGCCGCATTCGAGGCACGCAGGATCGTCCTCGCCCGATCGAACGCGGTCGAGGACGGCGGGCATCGGCGTTCGCACGCCGCACGACAGGCAGACGACCTCGTGCAGCGTCCCGTGGAGCTCCAAGACGAGGGCAGGATCCGAGCCGGCCGCCTGGTGGAGGCCATCGATGTTCTGGGTGCAGATCGCGCGGAGCCTTCCGTGCTGCTCCATGGCCACCAGGGCGAGGTGCCCGGGACCCGGCTGGGCGGTCCAGGCGGGATGGGAGAGTCGTTCCTGCCAAGCGCGCCGGCGCACCTCGGGATCGGCGAGGTAGCTGTCGATCGTGAACATCGCCTGCGCCGCGGGGTTCTTCGTCCATACGCCCTGTGGTCCTCGGAAGTCGGGGATCCCGGAGTCGGTGCTGATCCCGGCGCCGGTCAGGACGGTCACGGCCTCGGCGTCGCCGATCCATCGTCCGACCGGGGCCACGTCGTCCGTCGTCGCCATGGCAGCGAGTCTAGGTGCCACGGTCCCGATGGGTCCCGGACGCTTCGGGACCCCGGGGGGCCCGGGACGCGACCGCTCGTGGCATCCTCGTGCCCAGGAGTCTTCGATGCGCCGAACCGCCGCCGCCGTCCTGATCGCCTGGGTGCTCGCCTCGTGCGCGAGCGGTTCCGACCTGCCGCTCGGGATCGGCGGACCGGCGTGGCCGACCGACGCGGAGGGGTGGGCCGCGCTGTTCGAGGTGATGCCCGACGACGTCGACGGGCTGCCCCGGCAGGAGGGTGGCATCCTGGGGGCGACCTACGGAGACACCACCTCGCAGGAATGGGTCCGCACGTACGCCGACGACCTGGGCGGCGCGGAGTGTCCCGGCCTGTTCGGTACATCCTTGCTGCGGTCGATCCTCGAAGAGGACGGCGGGTTGACGGTCGAGGAGTCCTCTCCGGACGGTGCGGGCGATCCGAGCTACCTGTTCGGATCGCGTCCCGACGGCACGAAGCTCGCTGCCTGGACGGTGCCCGAGTGCCGGTGGGTCGTCGTCGTCGAGGCGCCCACCGAGGCGCTGCGGGACGCGGGCGTCGAGGCCGTCGTGGCCGCCGGGGGCTGAGCCGCTCGTAGACTCGGGCCCCGTGACCACCACCCTCTACGAGGCGGCCGGCGGGATGCCGTTCTTCGAGGCGCTCGTCGATGGCTTCTACGATCGGGTCGAACGCGACCCCGTGCTCCTGCGCCTGTATCCGGATCCCGACGATCTCGCCGGTGCCAGACGTCGCCTGACCCTGTTCCTCGCGCAGTACTGGGGGGGTCCCACGACCTACTCGGACGAGCGAGGTCACCCGCGCCTGCGGATGCGACACGTGCCGTTCGGGGTCGGGCCGGCGGAGCGGGACCACTGGCTCGCGGCGATGCACGCGGCGCTCGACGACCTCGCGCCGCCGCCCGAGATCCGCGACCCCTTCGACGAGTACCTCGTCATGGCCGCGGAGGCCATGCGCAACCGGGACTGACGGCCACCTCGCCGGCCTGCGGCTCTCGTACGATTCCGGTCGTCCCGAACGAAGGAGGCACCATCGTGCTGACACCCGAGCTGGAGCAGGCCCTGAACGACCAGCTGAATCGCGAGTACTACTCCTCGTACCTGTACCTGTCGATGGCCGCCCACTTCGAGGCCGCCGGCTTCCCGGGGTTCGCCTCCTGGATGCGGGCGCAGGCGGACGAGGAGCACGTCCACGCGATGAAGTTCTTCGATTTCGTGAACGACCGAGGCGGTCGCGTCCGGCTCCAGCCGCTCGCCGAGCCGCCCGTCGAGTTCGGGACCCCGTTGCAGGTGTTCGAGGCCTCGCTCGCGCACGAGCGGTTCATCACCTCGAGCATCGAGACCCTGTACGAGCAGGCCGACCGTGCCACCCAGGCGTTCCTCGACTGGTTCCTGACCGAGCAGGTCGAGGAGGAGAAGAGCGTCGGCGAGCTCGTCGACGCCTTCCGGCTGGCCGCCGACAGCGGGCCCGCGCTGCTGCTGCTCGATCGGGAGCTGGGGACCCGGCGGTCCGAGGGCGGCGAGGCGGGCGAGTGAGGGCGGCGGACCTCGTCGTCCGCGGTCGCGTCCACACCGTCGATCCGTCGGGGCCGTCCGCCGAGGCGGTCGCGATCCGCGGTGAGCGGATCGTGGCGGTGGGGAGGGCGCAGGACGTCGAGGATCTGATCGGTCCCTCGACCGAGGTGCTCGACGCCGGGGGCGCGACGGTGCTACCCGGGTTCGTCGACGCCCACAACCACGTGCGGCTCGGTTCGAACCCGGGGGCGGCACGCTTCTTCGGCGCGACGTCGCTGGAGGAGATCCACGAACGGATCGCAGCCTTCTGCGATGCCAACCCCGATGCGACGTGGGTCGAGGGGGAGGGCTGGAACTACACGGCCGTCCCAGGGGGCTCGCCGACGGCCGAGATGCTCGAAGGAGCCACGCGAGGGCTGCCCGCGTTCCTGTTCTCCTACGACGTGCACACGGTGTGGCTGAACCGCGAGGCGATGGCCCGGCTGGCGATCACGCGCGACACGCCCCGGCTGCCCTGGGGGACGGTGGAGATGGATCCGGAGACGGGCGAGCCCACCGGCTACATCCACGACTTCGCGGTCCTGGGCATCTCCGAGGAGGGGCAGCGCGCCCTCGAGGGCGTGATCCCCGGGTATGCGCGCGACGCGCAGTACGAGCGTATGGTCGAGTCGCTCGACATGGCAGCCGGGTTCGGCATCACGACGATCGTCGAACCGCAGAACGGACTCGACGACCTGGCGCTGTTCGCGCGGGCGCGTGACGAGGGGACGCTGCGGTCGCGGCTGGTGGTCGCGATGCTGTGCCTGCCGGACACGACCTCCGAGCGGCTCGACGCGCTCGAGGAGGCACGTCGCAGCTACGACGACGACCGCCTGCGGGTCGCTCCGATCAAGCTCTACATCGACGATGTGATCGAACCACACACCGCCGCGATGCTCGAGCCGTACGCGAACCGCCCCGACACGCGAGGAGACACCTTCTGGGACCCGGAGGCGTTCGCCGCCTTCCTGGTGGAGCTCGAACGCCGAGGGTTCCAGGCCTTCACCCACGCGACGGGCGATCGAGGGATCCGCACGGTCCTCGACGCCGTGCAGCGGTGCCGCGAGGTGCACGGACCGCGAGACGCCCGTCATCAGATCGTGCACGTCGAGTGCGTCCATCCCGACGACGTCACCCGGTTCGGCGAGCTCGGCGTCGTCGCGTGCATGCAGCCGCGTCACTGTGCCCCCGACATCGTCGCCGAGTGGCGGGACAACGTGGGGACCGACCGCGAGCGGTTCGCATGGCCCTTCCGATCGATCGAGGCCGGTGGTGGCGTGCTCGCCTTCTCGTCGGACTGGAACGTGGCCGAGATGGACCCGATGACCTGGCTCTACACCGCGGTCACCCGCGCCGATCTCGACGGGCACGACGCCTGGAACCTGGAGGAAGCGATCGATCTGGAGACGGCCGTGCACGCGGCCACCCTCGGAAGCGCCTACGCGAACTTCGCCGAGGGCGATCGCGGGTCGCTGGTCACCGGTCGGTACGCGGACCTCGCCGTGCTCGACCGTGACCTGTTCGCGATCGGCGATCCCCGGGAGATCCTCGAGACGAGGGTGACGGCCACGATCGTCGGTGGTGACGTGGTGCATCGTCGCGCGTGACCACGTTCCACGCGAACCGCCGTACGATCGCTCGATGATCCCCGCGCGGCCCCGGTGCACGGCCCACCTGGTCGTCGGCCTCGCCCTCGTCGCCTCGGCGTGTACGGGCGCGGACCCGGATCCAACCGCCTCCACGTCGCCGTCGCCGTCGATCCAGCCGTCCGTACCGCCGGACGTTCCTCCGGGCGCCGCGATGCTCCCCGGGACGCTCCTGATCCGAGATCTCGACGGCAACCTCGTGACGCTCCGGCCCGACGGCTCCGGCCGGCTCACGCTGGCCGTCGCCGCCGGCGGCCAGGTGGAGGTGTCCCAGGCGGCGTGGGCACCGGACGGAACGCGGGTCGCCTGGGGCCAGCTCGACCAGCTGGAGGGCTCGATCAGGACGCAGGTCGTGACGAGCGCTCCCGGGGGCGGGGAACGCACGGCCACCGACGTGGAGTTCCTGCCCTTCTACCTCGCGTGGGATCCGACGTCGCGCCATGTCGCCTACCTCGGGAACGAGGGCGACGGCGTCGGGCTCGGCGTCGTCGAGGGGGCCGTCGGCCCCACGCCGACCTCGCGCCCGCTCGACGCCGGCCAGCCCTACTACTTCGCGTGGGGTCCCGAGGGTGACACCCTCCTGATCCACGAGGGAGACGATCGACTCGAGGAGCTCACCCTCGACGGGGACACCGAGACCGTGGAGGAACGACCCGGCGTCTTCCAGGCGCCGGCGTGGACGTCCGACGGGCTCACGCAGCTGTTCGTGCGTCGTGGCGCCGGTCTCCGTCAGACGATCGTGGCGCGTCACCGCGAGCGCGAGCGGTCGCGCGACCTCGCCCCGATCGTGGGCGCCGGCTTCATGGTCCTGTCGCCCGACGGGCGCCGTGTCGCCTACCAGGCGCTCTCGCCGGACGAGCTCGACCTCTACGACCGTGACCTCCCCGAGCGGGTGGACGACGTCGGCGTGACCGTCGTGGACCTGAGATCGGGTCAGGTCGAGCAGATCTCGTCCGACCTCGCCGCGGCCTGGTACTGGAGCCCCGACGGCTCCCGCCTCGCGGTCCTGGAGCCCGTATACGACGGCGACGGCCCGATCTCGTTCCGGTGGCGCCTCTGGGATGGCTCGTCCGACGTGCTCACGCCCACCTTCACCGCGTCGCTCCCGCTGCTGCAGGAGACCACGCCGTTCTTCTCACAGTTCGCGCAGAGCTGGTCGATGTGGGCGCCCGACAGCTCGGCCTTCGCGTTCCCGCTCGACCTGCCGGGTGCGGCGAACACGATCGTCGTGCAGCCGGTCGATCCCGACCTGCCGCCCTACGCGCTCGGCCGTGGCACCTTCGTGGCGTGGTCGCCGGTCTGAGCCGGTTCACGCGTCGCGCTGCCGTGTCCGCGCCCCTCCGCCGAGCAGTCCGATGTCGATCACCACGCCCAGCACGATCACGACGACGCCACCGGCCTCGATCGCCCCGGTCGGGGTGGACAGGTCGTTGCGGGCCACCGCGTACGCGATCGTCGTGGTCGGAAGCGCGAAGAACCCGATCGTGGGCCAGAACCACGAGCCGTAGGCCATCGCGAGGTAGTCGCTGAAGATCCACAGCAGCACGATCACGAACCTCGGGGTGATCAGCGTGAACAGCACAAGCAGGCAACCCATCTATCCCTCCTGTGTCTCCTCGCGCGATGTCTCCGCGTCCTCCCGGCGGTCGCGCCGAGCGAGCACCACGTACCCGACGATCGCGATCGTCGCGAACGAGAACCACTGGATCGCGTACGACAGATGTGGGCCCTCGGTCGGTTCGGGCACCTTCGCCGTGACGGGCAGTCCCTCACCCTGGGCGGGGTCCTGCGTCTGGAGCAGCAGGTAGAGCGGCGCGAGGTCGTGCTCGTCGATCCGGACGTCGATCTCCGGCAGGTTGACCGCGCGGACCAGGGAGGCATCGGCGCCTTCGGAGAAGGCAGCCCCCTCCTCGGAGGGCAGCAGGACCCCCTCGACGGCCACCGGCCCCCCAGGCGTCGCGGCCGGTGGCCCGATCGGGGTCGTGCGATCGGGCTCGTACGGGATCCATCCTCGATCGACGAGGACAGCGGCGCCGTCGGCGGTCACGAACGGCGTGAGCACGTGGTCACCCGGGCTCCCGTCGAGGGCACGTCCGTACAGCACGAGCTCGGAGGCCGCGTCGTAGCTGCCGGTCGCCTTCACGCGGCGGTACGCGAGCGCGTCGGGATCTTCGGCATCCGCGAGGATCTCGTCGAGGTCCGCCGGTGGCTCGGCCAGGCCGCGTTCGATCGAGGTGTTCGCGGCGCGGCGCTCGTGGAGGCGGTCGAGCTGCCAGAAGCCCAGTCGGACGCAGACCGTCGCGACCGCGACGGCGACGACGAACAGGACGATCCGGCGCGTGGGAGAGGCGCTCACGGGCGGTTCAGGAGACCTTCGTCTCCTGGATCGTGTTCCCACCGTCGACGACCACGACCGTGCCGGTGACGTAGCGCGCCCGGTCGCTCGCGAGGAACGCCACGACCTCGGCCACCTCGTCGGGCGTGCCCGAGCGGCCGAGCGGCGTGTGCCGTCCGGCGACCGCCTCCTCCGGGAGCTGCGAGCCGGATGCGATCCACCCGGGAGCCACCGAGTTCACCGTCACACCCGCGCGCCCGACCTCCACCGCGACCGCGCGCATCAGGCCGTCCATCCCCGCCTTCGCGGCCGCGTACCCGACCACGCCGGGGTCGGTGACGAGCGGGCCGGTCACCGATGACACCATCACGACGCGACCCCAGCCGCGCTCGACCATCCCGGGCACGACCGCACGCGACACGTTGTAGGCCGTCTGCAGGTTGAGGGCGAGGTCGAGATCCCAGTCGGCGTCGGCGATGGTCGTGAACGCGCCGCCCAGCGGCTCACCCATGCCGACGTTCACCATGCCGGCGTTGTTCACGAGGATGTCGATCCGGCCGAACGTCTGCGTCACCGCGTCCGCGAGGGCTCTGACCTGCTCCCGGTCGGTCAGGTCGGCCACGAACCCGGCGGCCTCGGCGCCATCGGCGGTGAGGTGCGCGGCCCGGTCGTGGATCCGGTCGGTCGTCGACGTGACCGCGATCCTCGCGCCCTCGCGCGCCAGCACGCGGGCGCACGCGGATCCGATCCCCGTGGGGGAGCCCGCACCCGTGATCAAGGCCACCCGATCGCGTGCTTCTCCGTCCATCGGTCGCAGCCTACCGACTCAAGGCCGATGTCCTCCCGTGCCGATGGTGTGGTAAGACGGCGCGGTGGGGCCGCCCGTCCCGTGAGGCGGCGGCCCCCCACGACCGTACGGCTCGGGGGTGACGAAGATGGGTTCGAAGATCCGTGACGCCGCGTGGCGTCTGTTCCTCTCGCTCCGCAGGGACGAAGGGGCGACCGCGGTCGAGTACGCGTTGATGGTTGCGCTGATCGCGCTGGTCGTCGTGGCTGCCGTGACGTTCCTCGGGCAGCAGACGAACTCCGCGTACAGCGACCAGAGACTGCTCGACGGACTGGGGTAGGTCCCTCGCTCCTCGCTTCTCGCGGGTTCGCGTGGCAGGATGCTCGCGTTCCTGAGGAGAGGGGGCTCGATGATCGCGCAGTCAGCCGGTGACGGGTTGGGCGCCGGGTTCGTGTTCGTGTGGGTCGTGATCGCCTGGGTCATCGGCGGGCTGGCCTTCTACGGCATCTTCACGAAGGCAGGGAAGCCCGGATGGGCGGGGTTCATCCCGATCTACAACACGATCGTGATGCTCGAGGTGGTCGGCCGACCCGTGTGGTGGATCGTGCTGCTGCTGATCCCGTTCGTGAACTTCGTGGTCTGGATCATCGTGATGCTGGACCTGGCGAAGAGCTTCGGCAAGGGCGGGGGCTTCGTGATCGGTCTGATCTTCCTCAGCTGGATCTTCATGATGATCCTCGGTTTCGGTTCCGCGTCGTACGTCGGTCCGGCCGCGGGCGGTGCCGCGTCAGGCGGGACGGCGCCCCCGCCGCCACCGATGCCGAGCTGAGTCCCGTCGGCCGAGCGGTCCGCCGATCATCGGCTAGGCTCTGCCTCCGATGACGGCGGACCACCGGCTCCTCGACCTGCAAGCCCTCGACCTCGCGCTCGACAGGCTGGCGCGTCGACGCCGAGCGCTGGAAGGGGAGGAGGATCTCGCCGCCGCCAGGGCCGAGGCGGATGCCGCCGAGGCGGCCTACGGGGAGCTGCGCCTGCGGATCGACGCGATCGACCGGGACGCCGGCAAGCTGGAGCACGAGATCGACTCGATGTCTCGCAAGGCCGCCGCCGAGCAGGCCCGTATGTACGACGGCTCCGTCGCGAACGCGAAGGAGCTCGAGGCGATGGCCCGCGAGGTGGAGAACCTGGCGCGCCGGAAGACCGATCGCGAGGACGAGCTGCTCGTGCTGCTGGAGCAGCGAGAGGGTCTCGAGGCCGAGGCCAAGTCGGCCGAGCAGCGGGCGGGGGAGCTCCGCGAGAGGGTGGGTCACGTCGGCGCCGACACCGCGGCCGAACTCGCCTCGGTCCTGACGGAGATCGCGGCCGGCGAGCGCGACCGCGAGGCGCTGGCGGCGGCGATCGACCCCGACCTCGTCGAGCTCTACGACGACCTCCGTCCCCAGAAGAAGGGCGTCGCGGCGGCGGCGCTCGTCGACGGTGTGTGCCAGGGCTGTCACGAGTCCCTGTCGGCGGTGGAACTCAACCAGGTCAAGCACGCCGAGGGCGTGCCGCGGTGCGAGCACTGTCGTCGGATCCTGGTCGTGTGAGGGTGCGATGAGCGGCGGTCCATATCCACGCCTGGTCGTCAACTGCGACGGCGCCTCTCGCGGCAATCCGGGCCCTGCGGGTGCCGGCGCGGTCCTGGCGACGCCCGACGGGGACGTCGTGGCGGAGATCGCGGAAGGACTCGGTGAAACGACCAACAACGTCGCCGAGTACACCGCGGTGATCCACGGCCTCCAGCGGGCGAGCGAGCTCGGTGCCACCGACGTGCTCGTGCGCTCGGACAGCCTGCTGCTCGTCAACCAGCTCACCGGGCGATACCGCGTCAAGACCCCCCACCTCGTGCCGCTCGCTCGGCGTGCCCGAGAGCTCGCTGCAGGGTTCGACCGGGTCCGGTTCGAGCACGTCCCGCGCGGCCGCAACGTCGAGGCCGATCGTCTCGCGAACATCGGGGTCGACATCTGGCTGGCGTCTCGCGAGCGCTGACGGGTCGGGCGCGGCGCGGTACGGTGGCGGCGGAGGAGCCGGCCGGGCGACCGCGGCCCGCGAGGGTCGAGGAAAGTCCGGACTCCGCAGGGCAGGACGCTGGCGAGAGCCAGGCGGGGGCGACCTCGCGAAGGGGCAACAGAAAGCGAACCGCCCGCGCGAGCGGGTAAGGGTGCAACGGTGGGGTAAGAGCCCACCAGCGCGACGGGCGACCGGCGCGGCTCGGCAACCCCCGTCCGGAGCAAGGTCGAGCAGGGAGCGTTCGAGGGCGGCCCGTCCGAGCTCCCGGGTGGACCGCACCGGTCCGGTGAACGGATCGGCGGCAGGCCGCGAGGCCCGTCGAGAGAGATGGTCGCCGGCGGGACGAAGGTCCCGTGCACAGGATCCGGCTTACAGGCCGGCTCCTCCACCTCGACCCACGGAACGGTGCGGTAGGGTGGCCGCATGGACGCCGCGACCCCTGCCACCTTGCGCCGCATCCCGTTGTTCTCGGGTCTGGCCGATGACGAACTCGCCGCCCTGGCGGCCAGGGCCGGGGAGTTCACGGCTCCTGCAGGGCAGGTCCTGATCGAGATCGGTCAGCCCGGCTCGGGGCTCTTCGTGATCGAGGAGGGCGAGGTGGAGGTCGAGCTTCCGGCCGGCGGATCGGTCCGTGTCGGCCCGGGTGAGTTCGTCGGGGAGATCGCGCTGCTCACCGACGACCCGCACCACGCCCGGGTCCGGGCCGCGAGCGACGTACGGTGCCTCGCGATCGGGCGCGCGGACTTCGCGGCCTTGCTCGACGAGCAACCGCGCGTCGCCGTCGCGATGCTGCCGGTGCTCGCCCGCCGGCTCGCCGGCATGATCTGACGGATCAGCTCGGCGCCGGCACGCCCGCCTCGAGCGCCCGACGGAACTGACGGCCGGCGTGATACGAGCTGCGGACGAGCGGTCCCGCTTCGACGTGTGCGATCCCGCGCGCCTCGCCCGCGGCCGCGTGGGCCGCGAACTCGTCCGGGTGCACCCAGCGGTCGACGGGCAGGTGGAACCGCGTGGGCTGGAGGTACTGCCCCATCGTGAGGATGTCGACACCGGCGTCGGCGAGGTCGGCCATCGTCTCGACCACCTCCTCGGGCGTCTCGCCCATCCCCAGGATCAGGTTCGACTTCGTCACGACGTCGGGACGATGGCGCTTCGCGGAACGCAGGACCTCCAGCGACCGCTCGTAGCCGAACGCGGGTCGGATCCGTTCGTGCAGTCGGGGCACGGTCTCGAGGTTGTGGGCGAACACGTCGGGTCCGGCTTCGAGCACGGTCGCGATGTCGGACCCGCCTCCTCGGAAGTCGCTCGGCAGCACCTCGACCCCGATGCCCGAGACCGCTCCTTTGCACGCCCGCACGGTCGCCGCCCAGATCCTTGCGCCACCGTCGGGCAGATCGTCCCGTGCGACCCCGGTCAGCACCACGAACCGAAGACCCATCGCGGCGACGGCCTCTGCGATCCGGGCCGGCTCGTCCTCATCGACTTGGTCGGGTCGGGCGGTCATCACGTCGCAGAAGCCGCAACGACGCGTGCATCGCGACCCCAGGATCAGGAAGGTCGCCTCCCGTTCCTCCCAGCACTCGCCGATGTTGGGGCACATCGCCTCCTCGCACACCGTGTGCAGGGAGAGGCCCCGCATCAGCCCTCTGAGCTCGTGGAACGTCGGACCGCTCGCCAGCCGCACCTTGAGCCACGGCGGCTTCCGCTCCCCCCGCGCGTTCACCCCGGTATCCGAGGCGGGCCCGCCCCCGGCCGGCGCCAGCGGGAGGTGCAGTCGGCGCCGCGCAGGGTTGTGGTCGCGAGGTGTGGTCACGGCTCGAGTGTACGCTCGGCCCCGTGTCAGGCCGGTGGCTCGTCCCTGCCCTCATCGGGATCGTCGCGGCGTCCCTCTCGTGCGGAGGTTCGCCCGAGGACGAGCGCGCTTCGCTGTGTGAGGACCTCGGGAACCTCGGCGCAGACGGTCGAGCTGATCGCGAACCCGCCCGTGGATGCCACGGTGGGGCAGGTTCGCGGGGCGATCGAGAAGCTCGATCCCACGATCGAACAGGCCCAGGATGCCGAGGTCGTCCCGGATGCGGATGCCGAGGGGCTGCGCACCGACCAGGAGATCGCGCTCGAGGCCCTGCACGGCATCGGCGACGACACGTCGATCCTCGAGGTCGCCGAGGGCCGGCTGACGCCCACCGACGCCGTGGCCGCACGCTACCGAGATCTGACGGTCGCGCTTGGCTGCCCCGTGGCGGACCCGCTCGACTAGCGGGCGGGTATCCGCGCGACGTGCCGCCCGTCCCGGGCGCCCTGGGCGTCGTCCTCGGTGTCGCCGGGGAGGAAGACCCGGAACGAGGCACCGCCACCGGCTCGTTCCTCTACCCAGGCGCGTCCGCCGTGGAGTTCCGCGAACCTCGCCACGAGCGACAGACCGATCCCTGTTCCGGGAGAGTGGGGGGAGGTCGTGGGTCCCTGGCGGAACGGTTCGAAGATCGCGGACCGGAGTTCCTCCGGCACGCCGGGGCCCTCGTCCTCCACCGCGATCAGGACCCCGCCGCGCTCCGGTGCGACGGTGAGCCAGATCCTCTTGTCGGTGGGCGTGTGCCGCGTCGCGTTGATCAACAGGTTCTCGACGATCCGTTCCACCTTCGCGGCGTCGACGGCGATCACGATGGGTTCGGCGCGCACGACGACCTCTCGACCTGCGAGCGCGTCCACGCCCTCCACCGTGTGTCGGGCCAGCGCGCCGACGTCGGTGGGCCGGTGCTGAGGCTCGACGATCCCACGGTTGAGACGGTCGATGTCGAGCAGATCCCTGAGCAACCGGTCCAGCTTCCGGGCGTTCGTCGCCAGCCGCAGGAGGAGGTCCCCTCGATCCTCGTCGGCCATGTCAGGCGCACGCTCGAGCGTGAGCGAGAGGCCGAGGATCGACGTGAGTGGACTCCGAAGCTCGTGGGAGACGGCCGCGAGGAACGTGTTCTTCATATCGTCGAGCGCGCGGAGGCGATCGGCGGCTTCACGTTCGTGCCGCTCGGACTCCCGCAGGGCCTGCTCGGCCAGCTTGCGCTCGGTGACGTCGGTCAGCACCCCTTCGGCCAGGACCCGGGTGCCCCGGACGTCGATCGTGGACTCCTCGTGGATCCAGACCTCCGAGCCGTCCCGACGACGCATCCGGTACTCCCTGTCGAACCTGCCGCCGGTTCGCTTGACCTCGTCCCATGCGGAGGCGATCCGATCTCGATCTCGAGGGTCGAGGCTGCGTGCCCACGTCTCCTCGTCGTCGAGCCACTCCTGCGGTGTGTAGCCGAGGAGACCGTGGATGCTGGGAGCGATCCATCGGTCGTAGAGGGTGTCGTCCTCCGTGTCGTAGTCGATCCGGTAGGCGGTGACGGGGAGATGATCCAGCAGGGTTCGCCACCGGTGCTCGGCGTCGCGGAGCCGCTGTTCCGCGTCACGTCGCTCCGTCACATCGAACAAGACCCCCTGGTAGGTCGGTGATGCATCGTCCGCGCCGGCCAACGGGTTCGCTTCGTCGCGGACCCAGACCCATCGCCCATCCGCGTGCCTGATCCGGTACTCCTCGGCGAAGGAAGCGCGCCGCCGAACGGCGTCCTCCCATGCCTCTACCACGCCGTCGCGATCGTCGTGGTGGACGGCCTCCCACCACCAGTCGGGATCGGCGAGGGCTGCTTCCCTCGTGATGCCCAGGAGTGCGTCGATCTGTGGACTGATGAAGGTCGCGGGGGTGCCGGCGGGTTCCTCCCCCCCGCCCCACGTGTAGGTGACGGTGGGGACGCGTTCGACGATCCGTCGGTAGCGTTCCTCGCTCTCCCTCGCGCGTCGCTCCGCGTCCGTGCGTTCGGTGATGTCGAACATGACGCCCTGTGCCAAGGTCGGCCGACCCCCGTGGTCGAACGCGACGTAGCGGGATTCGTCGCGGATCCACACGACACGGCCGTCGGCGGCGGTGACGCGGTACTCGAGGGCGAAGTCCTCCGCGGTCCGATCTGACTCGATCGACGCCGCCAGGGCGCGTTCGCGATCGTCGGGGTGAACGAAGCGGCTCCAGGTCTCGAAGTCGACGGCCCATTCCTCGGGGGTGTAGCCGAGGATCGCCTGGATCTGCGGGCTCACGTACCGGTGCGCGCGTGCGACGGGATCCCACGTGTAGGCGATCGCGGGCACCTCCTCGACGAGCGCCCGATAGCTCGCCTCGGCTTCGAACCGATGCTGCCGCTCCACGGCGAAGCGCCGCTGGCGGACGATCGTGACCCCCCCGAGGGCGAGTACGAGGAGCACCGACAGGGCCAAGATCTCATCGGCGTGCTCGAACGAGGCGATCCATCGCTCGGCGCGGTCGTACGCGTCGAGCGCGACGCCCACGCCGAAGACGACGGCCACGACCGCGAGCGCGACCAGGAGGTCGCGTCCGCCGATCGACCGCCGGGTTCGCACCTCGGGCGCCGGCTCGGACGTCACGTCCCGGTTATCGGTGCTGCCTGGCTCTGCCTGAACCGAGGCCGCATCCGCGGATCTCAGAACCGCGCGAGGTCTCGCATCGCGCGGTAGAGGTGGTCGGGCTGGGGCTCGACGAAGAAGTGCTCGAGCGGTGCCGCGTACGGCATCGCGGGGATGTCGGGACCACCGATGCGTACGATCGGTGCGTCGAGGTCGAACATCGCCTCCTCCGCGATCGTCGCGGCGATCTCCGCCCCGGCCCCGTAGGTCCGGTTGTCCTCGTAGACGACCATCGCCCTCGACGTCCGCCGGACCGACCCGAGGATCGTCGCCGTGTCCAGTGGCGCGAGGCTGCGAACGTCGACGACCTCGATCTCGACCCCCTCGTCGTGGGCGAGCCGCTCGGCTGCTTCGAGGCATCGGTGGACCTCGTACCCGTAGGTGACGACGGTCAGGTCGCGACCGGCGCGCTTCACGTCGGCCTCGCCGATCGCGATCCGGCCGGTGCCGTCGGGGACCTCGCCAGCGATCGATCGGTAGCACTTCTTGTGCTCGAGGAACAGGACCGGATCGGGGTCGTGGATCGCGCTGCGAAGCAGGCCCGCCGCGTCCGCGGGGGTCGACGGCATCACCACCTTGAGCCCGGGCACGTGGGCGTAGAAGGCCTCGATCGACTGGGAGTGGTAAAGGGCGCCGTGGATCCCACCGCCGCAGGGGGTTCGGATCGTGAGGGGGCAGGTCCAGTCACCGGCGGTGCGGTAGCGCAGGCGCGCGGCTTCGGAGACGATCTGGTCGAACGCGGGGTGGATGAAGTCCGCGAACTCGATCTCGGCGATCGGAACCAGACCGTGCATCGCCATCCCGATCGCCACGCCGACGATCCCGGCCTCGGCCAGCGGTGTGTCGATCACACGCCGTTCGCCGAACGCCTCGAGGAACCCCTCGGTCGCCTTGAACACCCCGCCGCGGGCCCCGACGTCCTCACCGAGCAGCACGATCCGATCGTCCGCGGACATCTCGTCGCGGAGGGTGTCGCGGATCGCCGTGATGAGGTTCTTCTCGGTCACGCGTCCTCCTCGGCGAACACGTGCCGGGTGGCGGTCTCCGGCGCCGGGTCGGGCGCCGCCCAGGCCTCGTCGATCGCGGCGTCGACCTCGCGTCGGAGGTCGTCGTGGACCGACTGGACGCCGTCATGGTCGATCAGTCCGTGGTCGATCAGGTACGCGGTGAACCGGTCGATCGGATCGTGGTGCCGATGCTCGGCCACTTCCTTCTTCGAGCGGTACGTCTTGTCGTCGTCGTCGGACGTGTGCGGCAAGAAGCGATAGGTCTTGCACTCGATCAGCGTCGGGCCCTCGCCGGCGCGGGCGCGGTCGTGCGCGTCCCTCATGGCCGCGTAGCACGCCAGGACGTCGCTGCCGTCGACGACGACCCCGGGCATGCCGTAGCCCTCAGCCCGGATCGCGACGTCGCGCACGGCCATCTGCTTGGCCTGCGGCACGCTGATCGCGTACTCGTTGTTCTCGCAGACGAAGATCACCGGGACGCGGTGGATCCCGGCGAAGTTCATCCCCTCGTGCCAGTCGCCCTCGCTCGTAGCTCCTTCGCCGAACCAGCAGGCGACGACCCGATCCTCCCCGAGGTACGCCGCCGCATACGCCAACCCGGCGGCGTGGGGGATCTGCGTCGCGATCGGAGAGGAGTGGCTCACGATCCCCAAACGCCTGGCGCCCCAGTGGTTCGGCATCTGGCGCCCTGCGGAGGATGGATCGGTGACCTTCGAGAAGAGCCCCGCGAAGACCTCGGTCGGGGTCAGCCCGGCGCGCAGCACGACCGCGAGGTCTCGGTAGTAGGGGAGCCAGATGTCCCTACCGGGGCGCATCGGCCACGCGGTCCCCACCTGGCACCCCTCGTGCCCGCTCACGGGGACGACGAACGGCGCCCGTCCCATCCGGTTCTGACGCAGCTCGGCCTCGTCGATCAACCGGGCCAGGAGCATCGTCCGATGCATCCCCAGGAGGTCCTCGGGGGTCAGGGCGAGCGCTTCATGGAGGGCCTCGGTCACCTTGGGCACGCGCCGTCTCCTCGTCGGATGCCCCGAGTCTACCGTCGGGTGACGGGTCGCCCGGAGGCCCGGTCCGGAGTGGACAGTGATACCCCCTATGGGTATAGTCACGTGTGACGCGGGGATGACCCGACCACACGAGGAGGAGTCCTGATGATCGACCCGGTGTGCGGTATGACGGTGGAGCCAGACACGGCGGCGGCCGCCTGGGAGCACGACGGCCGGACGTACTACTTCTGTTCGGTGGGGTGCATGGAACGGTTCCGGGGGGATCCCGAGCACTTCCTGACGATGGACCCCTCCGAGCGATCGATGTGACGGAGGACGCGACGATGCACGGGTACGCGACGAAGAAGGACGACCTGCAGCTGCGGTTGCGCCGGATCGAGGGACAGGTGCGCGGCCTGCAACGGATGGTGGACGAGGACACGTACTGCATCGACGTCCTCACACAGGTGAACTCCGTCGTCGCGGCCCTGCGTGCGGTGGGGATGGGGCTGCTCGACGACCACGTCCGTCACTGCGTCGCCGAAAGCATCGAGCAGGGAACGGGCGACGAGAAGATCGAAGAGCTGATGGCCGCCGTAGCGCGGTTCTCGAAGTAGGGATACGTGATGGGCACGAGCACGGACCGGCGCGAGATCGTCCTCGACATCGAGGGCATGACGTGCGCGTCATGCGTCCAGAAGGTCGAGAGGGCGCTCGGGACGGTCGACGGGGTCGAGGCCGCGGCCGTGAACCTCGCGACGCGCACCGCGACCGTCCGCACCAGCGACGACGACCTGGGGCGGCTCGTCGGGGCGGTCGCCCAGGTGGGGTACGGGGCGCGACCGCATGCCGGTGATCGACCCGCCGACGAGGAGGAGCGCGCCTACCGCCGCCGTCTCGTCGTCGCCGCGCCGCTGACCGTGGCCGTGCTCGTCCTGACCTTCGTCGTGCCCTCGTGGCCACCGTCGATGTGGCTCGCCTGGGCGCTGGCCACCCCGGTGCAGTTCTGGGCCGGTTGGCCGTTCCTGCAGCACGCCTGGCGCGCGGCGCGTCACCGCACCACCACGATGGACACGCTCGTCGCGCTCGGATCGCTGGCCGCCTACCTGTACAGCGCGTGGGCCGTGCTCGAGGCCGAGATCCTCACGTCGGAGCCGATGGCGGGGATGAGCGGGATGGGCGGTGGATCGGTCGAGCCCGTTCACCACTACTTCGACACCGGCGCGGTGATCATCACGCTGATCCTGCTCGGCAAGATGCTCGAAGCCCGGGCCCGCGCGACCGCGGGCGACGCCTCGCGGGCCCTGCTCGAGCGCGGGGCGAAGCGGGCCACGGTGCTCGACGTCGACGGCACCGAACGGACGGTGTCGATCGACGACGTGCGCCCCGGCATGAAGGTCGTGGTCCGCCCGGGCGAGAAGATCCCGGCCGACGGCGTCGTGAAGGAAGGCTCGTCGTGGGTCGATCTGTCGCTGCTGACCGGGGAGTCGGTTCCGGTCGACGTGGGACCCGGCGACGAGGTCGTGGGTGCCTCGGTCAACGGCCACGGTCGGTTGGTCGTGTTCGTGACGAAGGTGGGCGCGAACACGAAGCTCGCCGAGATCGTCCGCCTTCTGCAGGCCGCGCAGGGCTCCAAGGCCCCCGTCCAGCGGCTCGCCGACCGGATCTCATCGGTGTTCGTCCCGATCGTGCTGGCGATCGCGCTCGCCACCTTCGTGGGGTGGACCGTCCTCGCGGACGACGGGCCGGGGCAGGCGCTCTTGCACGCGACCGCGGTGCTCCTGATCGCCTGCCCGTGCGCGCTCGGACTCGCGACGCCGGCCGCGATCATGGCCGGCACGGGACGTGCGGCGGAGCTCGGGGTTCTGTTCAAGGGTGGCGAGGTCTTCGAGACGGCCCGCTCGGCCGACGTGGTCCTGCTCGACAAGACCGGCACCGTCACGGAAGGCTCGATGACGCTCGCCGCGTGTCGTCGCGGTGAACGGGGCCACCGAGGACCAGGTGCTGGCCTGGGCCGCCGCCGCCGAGACGCGGCTCGGAGCACCCGATCGCTCGGGCGGTGATCGACGGTGCCAGGGCCCGCGGGGTCGATGTCCCGGCGGCCACGGCGCACGCGGTGCAGCCGGGTGCGGGGGCCTCCGCGGTCGTCGACGGCGCCGAGGTTCGGGTGGGTCGTCCGGAGGGACTCCCGCCCGCGATGCTCGAGCTGGCCGACGGGCTCGCGAGGGCCGGCGACACCCCGTTCGCGGTCTGGCGCGACGACGTGCCCTTCGGTCTGGTCGCCGTGGCCGACACCCTGAAGCCCGGCGCGAGCGAGGCCGTGGGCCGCCTGGGTGCGATGGGCCTCGAGGTCGCGATGGTGACGGGCGATCGGCGTACGACCGCCGAGGCGATCGCAGGGCGCGCCGGGATCGGCCGCGTCCTCGCCGAGGTCTTCCCCGAGGGGAAGGTCGAGGAGGTCCGGCGGCTCCAAGATCAGGGCCGCAAGGTCGTGTTCGTGGGCGACGGCCTCAACGACGCGCCGGCGCTCGCACGGGCGACCGTCGGCGTGGCGATGGGCACCGGCACCGACGTCGCGATGGCCGCGGCCGACGTGAACCTGCTCGGGGGCTCGCTGTCGTCGGTCGTCGACGCGCTGGGCCTCGCCCGCCGCACGTACCGGATCATCCAGCAGAACCTCTTCTGGGCGTTCGTCTACAACGTCGTGATGATCCCGTTGGCGGTCTTCGGGGTCTTGAACCCGATGTGGGCGGCCGCGGCGATGGCGGCATCGAGCGTCACGGTCGTGCTGAACGCGCTGCGTCTGCGACGGTTCGGACGGAAGACCGTTCCCGCATCCGACGTTGTCACCCGTGAGACCGTCGCCGAGACTGCCTGACGGAGTCCCGAACCCGATCCCCAGGCGAGGAGAGGACGTGCCCGGATGAGCGCCACGATGGAACACGTGATCGACGTCACCGACGAGACCTTCGAGTCGATCGTCGTCGAGGGGTCGAAGGAGCGCCCCGTCGTCGTCGACCTTTGGGCCGCCTGGTGCGGCCCGTGCCGAACCCTCGGGCCGATGCTGGAGAAGATCGCGGGAGAGCGCGGCGGCGGCTTCCTGCTCGCCAAGGTGGACGTGGACGCGAACGCGGTGGGCCAGGCGCTCCTGCAGGCCGTCCAGAGCCAGGGGATCCCCACGGTCGTCGCCTTCCGCGACGGTTCCCCGGTCAGCATGTTCATCGGAGCGTTGCCCGAGCAGGAACTGAACCGATTCGTCGACTCGGTCATGCCGACGGAGGCCGATCTGGAGGCCGACCACGCCGAGGCCGAGCTCGAGGCCGGGGATCTCGAGGGTGCCGAGGCGGGGTTCCGAGACGCCCTCGAGAAGGACCCGGAGAACAAGGACGCGGCCCTCGGGCTGGCGCGCGTGCTGCTGGAGCGGGGAGCGGTCGACGAGGCGCGTCCGCTGGCCACGAAGCACCTTCCCGACCCCGAGGCCGAGCGGATCCACGCGGAGATCGAGGTCCGGGAGTGGGCGTCCGAGCCGGATGCCGGTCCCCTTGGCTCGGCGAAGCGCCTGGCGGCGTCGGGGGCGTGGCGGGAGGCTCTCGACGCGATGGTCGCGATGCTCAACGACGACCGCGACGTGGCGCGTCAAGCGATGATCACCGTCTTCGCGGTGCTCGGCGACGAAGATGAGTTGGTCGGCGAGTACCGACGCAAGCTGGCCGCCGCGCTGTTCTGAGCGCGGCGGATGAGTCACGTCCACGACCGTCTCCGCGAGTGGTGGGACGCCGACGCGTCCACGTACGACGCGTCGGCCGGTCACGCGATGTCCGACCCGGTCGAGGCCGCCGCATGGCGCGCGGTGCTCTCGCGGGCCCTCCCACCGGCGCCCGCCCGGGTCCTCGACGTGGGGGCCGGTACCGGCGCACTCGCGCTGCTCGCCGCCGAGCTCGGCTACGAGGTGACGGCGATCGACCTGTCGGAGGGGATGCTCGCGAAGGCACGAACGAAGGCCGACGCGTCGGGTCATGACGTGACGTTCGTCCACGGTGCGGCCGAGGAGCCGCCGGAAGGACCGTTCGACGCGGTGATCGAACGGCACGTGAGCTGGACGCTGCCCGACCCCGTCTCGGCGCTGCGCGCCTGGCGAACGGTCACGGTGCCCGGAGGCCGGCTCGTGCTGTTCGAGGGCTCATGGGCGGGGGAGGGGCCGTGGGTCGAGGCGAAGGACGCGATCGCCCGGTGGATCGAGCGTCTCCGCGGGATCGAGGACGACCATCACGCCCCCTATCCGGACGAGGTCCTCGCGGCGCTCCCGCTCCGCCGCACGACGTCGCCGGCTCCGTTCGTCGAGGCCGTGCGGACGGCTGGATGGTCACGCGTGCGGATCGCGCGCCTGCGCGACGTGGAGTGGGCGGTCGAGTCGCGGCAAGGGTGGCCTCTCGGGTGGCTCACCCACCGTCCTCGCTACGCGATCGTCGCCGAGGCGTGAGCGACCGGGTGGATCGTCAGCGCCGATCGGCGATCCACACGTCGGTGCGGTAGGGGAGCGTCGCCGTCTCGCCGGGGGGAACGAGCGCGCGGACACGTCGCGCCACCGCGTCGCGCTCGTCGTCGTCGAGGCTCGCGATGAAGCTGACCGAGACGACGCGATCGACGAGCCCTTCGGCGTCGAGTTGCTGCGCATGCGCGAAGGCACGCAGGACGAGCGGGGTGAACCGGTCGGTCCCGTCGAATGCCTCCTTCCAGCGGTGCTCCCGGTGCGCGGGCGCGTCGCCCCGGTAGGGCCGCATGATCGCCGCGAGGGCTGCCTGCCGCGGGTCGTCCTCGTCGCGGACGTTCCAGATCAGCGCCAGCCGGCTCCCCCCGGCCAGGACCCGGTGGAGTTCCTCGATCGCAGCCGTCGCGTCGAACCAGTGGTACGCCTGCGCCACGGTCGCGGCCTCGACCGAGCCGTCTTCGAGGGGAAGGGCTTCGGCGGTTCCGGCCAGGGCGCGGACCGAGGGCAGGGCTCCCGCGAGGGCGACCCGCATGGCCTCGACGGGCTCGACCGCGATCACCTCGGCGCCGGTCGCGGCCAGCGCACGGGTGAGCTTCCCCGTGCCCGCGGCGAGGTCGAGCACCCTGCGTCCGGGCGCGACACGGAGCGTCCGGACGATATGGGCGATCGCGGCAGCGGGGTAGTCGGGGCGGCCCCGCTCGTACGCGGCGGTCGCGCGCTCGAACCCGACGGCCGCCGCGGGGTGGATCTCAGGCGACATCGGCGGTTGGTGCGAACGAGGACACGACGTCCGCGGGCGCCGGCTCGAACGAGAGGTCGAAGACGGCGGCCAGGTGTCGCTCGGCGATCGGACGGACCTCGGAGACGGGGACGTCGCGGCCGAGTCGCCTCGACAGGGACGTCACGCCGCGGTCGGGCAGCCCGCAGGCGACGATGCCGTCGAACCACGACAGGTCGGTATCGCAGTTCAGCGCGAAGCCGTGGAGCGTCACCCGGGTGCGGAGCAGCCGGACCCCGATCGCGCAGAGCTTCTCGTCACCGACCCACACCCCGGTCTGGACGTCGCCCCGACGCGAGGCATCCACCCCCAGGTCGGCCGCCGTTCGGATGACCGCTTCCTCGAGTCCCCGCAGGTACGCCGCGGCATCGGGACGCGAGCCCAGGCCGAGGATCGGGTAGCCGACGAGCTGCCCCGGGCCGTGGAACGTGAACGCCCCGCCTCGGTCGATCCTCCGAACGATGCCACCGCGGGCCTCGACCTCCGGCTCGCCCCACAGGAGCTCGTCGTCCTTCGCGCGGCGACCTGCGGTGAACACGGGGGGATGCTCCAGCAACACGAGTGCGTCGGGGACCTCGTCGGAGAGTCGTCGCTCGGCGAGATCGTGCATCGCCGCGTTCGCCACGTCGTAGGGCACGAGGCCCGTCGGACGGATCAACCAGCAGGGACGGCCCATCGCCTCAGCGGCTCACAGCCCGAGGTCCTCGGCGAAGTCCCACGACTCCAGGTTCTGCTTCACGCGTGCCAGGAACCGCGTGGCGATCTCTCCGTCGAGCAGTCGGTGGTCCCACGACATCGACACGTACACCATGTGGCGCACCGCGATCGCGTCGCCCTCGACCACGACCGGCCGCTTCACGATCGCGTCGAGCGACAGGATCGCCACGTTCGGCTGGTTGATGATCGGGACGCTGATCAGCGACCCGTACGGCCCGGGGTTCGTGATCGTGAAGGTCGCGCCTTGGACCTCGTCGGGCTGCAGCTGGTGGGCGCGGGCGCGGGCGGCGAGGTCCGCGATCGCGCGAGCGAGGCCCACAGTGTTCATCCCGTCGGCGCCCTTGATCACCGGCACGATCAGACCCGCGTCGTACGACACCGCGATCCCCATGTTGACCCCGCGGGGCGTGACGACGTCGTCGCCCGCGATCCGCGAGTTCACGAACGGGTACTCCTGCAGCGCGTCGATCGTCGCCCGCGTCACCATCGGCAGGTAGGTGAGCTTCACGCCGTGCGCGTCGAGGAACGCGCCCTTCACGCGTTCGCGGAGCCGCACGAGGTGCTCCACGTTGACCTCGACCGTCGTCCACGCCCGCGCCGTCTCGTTGACGGAGGCGAGCATGTGCCTGGCGATCGCCTTGCGGATGTGGGTCATCGGCTGGCTGGTCTCACCGGACCCGATCGTCGCGGGCGCCGGCATCGGCGCAGCCGCCGCTGGTGCCGCCGGAGCTTCGGCCGCGGGGGCGGTCACCGTCGTCGCGGGTGCCGCGGCGGGGACCCCGCCCGAGACGGCCAGCACGTCGGCGCGGGTGATGCGCCCGCCGGTCCCGGTCCCGACGACCGTGGACAGGTCGATCCCACGTTCCTTGGCGAGTCGGCGGACCACCGGGGAGAGGATCTGCGACCGCGGGCCCCGGTCGGGGATCGGTGCGGCGCTCACGCTCGAGGCGGGCGCTTGGGTCGTCACCGTGTCGGCGGTGGGCTCGGCCGGCGTCGGGGGCGTCTCGACGGTCGCCTGGGTCTCCTCGGCGGGTGTCTCGGTCGCCCCCTCGCCGCCGGCGCCCGAACCGTCGTCGATCTCCATCACGACCGTTCCGACCGCGACCGTGGCCCCTTCGTCGACGAGGATCTTCGCCACCGTGCCCGCGACCGGGGAGGGCACCTCGGTGTCGACCTTGTCGGTCGAGATCTCGAACAGCGGCTCGTCCCGCGCGACCTGCTCGCCCTCGGCCTTGAGCCACTTCAAGATCGTGCCTTCGATGATCGTCTCGCCGAGCTGGGGCATCTTGACCGTCGTCATCGCAGGACCTCTCTCGATCTCACCAGGCGGACAGCCGGTCCACGGCCGTCACGATGTCGTCGACGCCCGGGAGGAACGCATCCTCGAGGGTCGGGGAGAAGGGCACGGGCTGGTTCGGCGGCGACAGCCGCTCCACCGGAGCGTCGAGGTGCTGGAACGCCTTCTCGGCGATCACCGCGGCGACCTCGGCGCCGATCCCCGCGTACCGGAACGACTCGGACAGCACGAGCGCTCGCGAGGTCTTCTCGATCGAGCGGAGCACGCCGTCCTCGTCGAGCGGCAGGATCGTGCGGAGGTCGACGATCTCGACCGACACCCCCTTCGCGGCGAGCTCCTCGGCGGCCTCCAGCGCACGGTGCACCATCGCGCCGTAGGTCACGACGGACACGTCGGTCCCTTCGCGCCGGACCTTCGCGACGCCGATCGGCTCGACGACATCGGGGTCGTCGGGGACCTGCTCCTTGATCCGGCGGTAGATCCATTTGTGCTCCAGGTACATCACCGGGTTGTCGTCGCGGATCGCCGACTTGAGCAGTCCCTTCGCGTCGGCGGGGAACGCCGGGCAGATCACCTTGATCCCGCCCGCATGCGCGAACCACGGCTCGGGGTTGATCGAGTGGAACGAGGACGCGCGGACCCCGCCCCCCGACGGACCCCGCAGCACGACCGGCAGCGGAACGCCGCTGCGGTAGTGGTAGCGGGAGAGCACGGTCGTGATCTCGTCGAAGCCGCTCGACATGAAGTCCGCGTACTGGAACTCCGCCACGGGACGGAAGCCCTCCATCGCCGAACCGGCCGCCATGCCGACGATCGTCTCCTCGGCGATCGGCGTGTCCACGACGCGGTCCGGCCCGAACCGATCGAGGAACCCCTCGGTCACCTTGAAGGCGCCGCCGTAGGCGCCGATGTCCTCGCCCAGGAGGTAGACGCGTTCGTCACGCTCCATCTCCTCCCACAGCGCCTCGGCGATCGCGATCAGGTACGTCGCCTGACCGTCTTCGGTCCGTTTGCCGCGCGGCTCGGCGCCGTGCCCGGCGGCGCTCCCCTCGACCTTGGCCATCAGCCGGCCTCCGTCCCGCCGCCGCGGCCCGGTTCACTCGTCCAGTAGCCGTCTTCCACCCACAACCCCTTCGTCGCGTCGCTCGGTTCGGGGAACGGGCTCGCGAGCGCGAACTCGTATCCCTCGTCGAACTCCTCCTCGACGCGCGCCTGGACCGCGGCGACGTCGTCCTCGGCTACGACGCCCTGTGCGAGGAGGTAGGTCTGGAAGTTGGCGACCGGGTCGTGACTCGCCATGTACTCCTCGAGGAGCTCGGAGGGCATGTACTTCGCGGGATCGTGACCGGCGTGGCCCCGCCACCGCAGGGACACCGACTCGATCAAGGTCGGGCCGCCGCCGTCGCGCGCGCGGTCGACCGCTTCCTTCGCGGCCTGGTAGACCTCCAGCACGTTCCCGCCGTCGACCCGAACGCCGGGCATCCCGTACGCAGCGGCGCGCTCGGCGATCGTGGGGACCGCGAACTCGCGGGGGTTCGGCGTGGAGTACGCGAACTGGTTGTTGTTCACGATCCACACCGTCGGCAGGCGATGGATCGCCGACCAGTTCAGCGCCTCGTGCCACCGTCCGTTCGACGTCGCGCCGTCGCCGCAGATCGCCATCGCGACCCGGCGATCACCCCGACGCTGGTACGCCCATGCGGCACCCACCGCGACCGGGTAGGCGATCGGCAGGTGCGACATCACGGTGAACGTCCGGTTCCCGAACCAGTCGCCGATGTGGCTGTTCCCGTCGCGTCCTCGCGTGTACCCGTCGATACGGCCCCAGTACTGCGCCATCACGCGCTTGAGGTCGAGGCCCTTCGTCAGCTGCGCGGTGAGGTCGCGGTGCGTCGGGAACAGCGAGTCGCCGTCCTCGAGGGCGAACGCGACGCCGACGTGCGTCCCCTCCTGTCCGCGGCCGGAGTAGAAGGCTCCCGGAAGACGGCCCTGCCGGTAGAGGGCCTCCATCCGCTCGTCGAAGTACCGCGCGAGCTTCAGCAGGTGAAGCATCTCGCGGAGGCGGTCGTCCGGCAGGGGTCGATCGCCGGCGGGCGCGACATGTTCGACGGTCGTGGCCACGGTCCTCCTCGTGCTACGCGGAGTGCAGGGGCTTGCCGGCGAGCTTCAGCATCGCCTCGCCCACACCTTCGGACAGGGTCGGGTGCGGGTGGTGCATCGCGGCGGCCTCGAGGGCCGTCGCCTCCCAGTTCGTGATCAGCATCGCCTCGGCGATCAGATCGGTCACGTGCGGGCCGATCATGTGCACCCCCAGCACGGGGCCGCCGTTCGCGACCGCCACGACCTTCACGAACCCACCCTCGCCCACGATGTTCGCCTTGCCGATCCCGCGGAAGTCGAGCTTCGCGGTCTCGATCTCGATGCCCCGCTCGCGCGCCTGCGCCTCGGTCAGGCCGACGCTCGCCATCTCCGGGGTGCAGTACGTCACCTTGGGCACGTTCGCGTACTCGATCGGGGGGACGTCCTCGCCCGCGATCCGCTCGGCGACCGCGTACCCCTCGTCGAACGACACGTGGGCGAGCTGGAGCGGGGTCGAGGCAGCGTCACCGACGGCCCACACGTGGTCGGCGGTCGTCCGAAGCAGGTCGTCGACGGCCACGTACCCCTTCTCGGTGAGGGTCACGCCGGCCTCCTCGAGTCCGAGTCCGTCGGTGACGGGGCCGCGACCCACGGCGATCAGGCAGATGTCGGCCGTCACGGACGTGGACGCCTCGCCCACCTCGTAGGTCACCTCGGCTGACTCGCCCGTGTCGACGATCGAGCGGACGAGCGCGCCGGCTGCCGTCGTGATGCCACGCTTGCGGTACGCGCGCGCGATCTCCTTCGAGACCTCCTCGTCCTCCAGCGGCGCGAGCCTCGGGAGGGCCTCGATCACGGTGACGTCCGCGCCGAACGACCGGTACATCGAGGCGAACTCCAGACCGACGGCCCCGGCGCCGATCACGATCGCGCTCTCGGGTATCCGGTCGAGCCACAGCGCCTCGTCGCTGGTGAGCACGTGGTCCGAGACCTCGGTGCCGGGGAGCAGGCGAGGGAACGAACCCGTGGCGAGCACGACGTCCGCCGCCTCGATCCGCCGGCCGTCGACCTCGAGGGCCGGACCCGGGAGGAGGCGGGCGCTTCCCCGGACCACGTCGATCCCGCGCGTCTTCACCAGCCCGGTGAGGCCCTTGACGTTCTTGTCGACGATCCCGTCCTCGAAGCGACGGATCGCGCTCCAGTCCGGCTCACCGGCGGCCTTCACGCCCCACTCGGACGCGCGGCTCACGGTGTCCATCACCTCGGCGGAGCGCAACAGGGCCTTCGCGGGGATGCAGCCACGGATCAGGCACGTGCCGCCGAGACGCTCGTCGCGCTCGATCAAGGCCACGCGCCGGCCGAGCTGCGCGGCACGGAGAGCGGTCGCGTACCCCCCGGTGCCCGCGCCGACCACCGCTACGTCGTACGGGTCACCCACGGTGGACCAGTCTACCCGGCGTGTTCGCTTCGCCCTTCCGCGCCGCCTCCGGGGCTCCGCGTACGATGCCAGACGTGGACGAGACGGTCGATCTGAAGCGAACCCCTCTCGAGGACGAGCACCGGGCCGACGGCGCGAAGCTCGGACCCTTCGGCGGCTGGTCGATGCCGATCGAGTACGAGGGCGCGCTCGCGGAGCACCGCGCGGTCCGGGAGCGGGTGGGCCTGTTCGATCTCACGCATCTCGGCAAGGTCGAGCTGGTGGGCCCGGGGGCGCTCGGGATGCTGCAAGGTGTCGTCACGAACGACGTGGCACGGGTCGCCGTGGGCGAGGCCCAGTACGAACTGGTGCTCAACGAGGGCGGCGGCGTGATCGAGGACCTGATCGTCTATCGGCTCGACGACGACCGCTACTTCGTCGTCCCGAACGCGTCGAACACGCAGCGCGTCCTCCAGATCCTTGGGGAGGCCGACGCTCCCGACCGCCTCCACCTGATGTATCACCAGGACTGGTGCTTCATCGCGGTCCAGGGGCCCGATTCCCCCCAGGTCGTGCGTGGGCTGTTCCCTGAGGCCGACGCCCTTGGGTTCATGCGGTGCACGGAGTCCGAGTACCGGCGGCGGCCGGTGATCGTCACCCGGTCGGGGTACACGGGCGAGGTCGGCTACGAGCTGTTCACGTTCCAGGACATCGCCGTGGACCTCTGGCAGGATCTCCGAGCTGCGGTCGAGCCGTTCGATGGACGCCCGTGCGGCCTGGCCGCCCGCGACGTGCTTCGGCTCGAGATGGGCTACCCGCTCTACGGTCAGGACCTGTTCGAGACGTCGACGGCGTTCGAGGCCGGGCTCGCGTGGGCCGTGTCGATGGACAAAGGTGGATTCCGCGGCCGGGCGGCCCTCGCGCGACAGCAGGCCGAGGGACTTCCGAGCAGGTTGCGTGGCCTCCGGATGCACGAGCGTCGGTACATCCCCCGGGCCCACTACCCGGTCTTCGAGGGGGACCGGTTGATCGGCGAGGTCACGAGCGGCACCTTCTCCCCACTGCTCGGGACCGGCATCGCCCTGGCGTACCTCTGGCCGTCGGGCGTCGCGGAACCCGGGGACGAGGTGGAGGTCGACATCCGGGGCCGACGGGGGCAGGCGACCGTGGTGCGGCCGCCGTTCGTCGATCGCTCGCCGCGCTGAGCCGGCCGCGCGCTACGGCAAGGTGGTGCGGTAGATCCGGACGAAGTTCGAGACGGAGGCCTCGCCGAACCGCACCTCGGAGAGCATCGTCGACAGATGCTCTTGGGCGTTCGGGCCGTCGCGGGTCACCGCCACGACCACGTAGAGCCCGGACCCGGGGATCCCGACCTTCATGGCCGGTCCGAACCCCGGGGCCGCGATGAAGTACGCCCATCGGGTCGGTGGCTCCCCTCGCGTGCGGCACACGCCTTCAGCACGCGCGACGAAATCGCCGGGGGAGTCGGGGGACCCATCCATCAGCGCCGGTGCATGGTCCACGACGACGTGCTCTCGGGTCGCGCGGCACCCCGGCCCGGAGACCAGGTGCGACAGGAGCGGCCCCGTGGCGGCCAGGTAGTACATGTCGCTCGCGAGGCCGATCTCGGTGGCGTCCACCCATGCCGCGCTGACACCCGGCGTGGCGCCGCCGACGGCTTCCCACCGACCGGGATGGGGGGACGCGAGGAAGCCTTCACCGGCCCCGTCGGCCTCGAGCGAGACCGCGGTCCACGTCTCCGGGACCAGCCCGCTGACCGGACCCGCGGTCACCCGGACGAACGGTTGCTCCGCCGCCAGGACCAGCGCATCTGCGGGGGGATCGACGCGGCGCCCGGCGTCTCCGCAGCGGTGCAGCCGATCGCTGCGAGCCAGACGACGATGCCGAGGGCGGATCCACGCACGATGATGAGGTCCTAAGCGGGAGGATACGCCGCCCCGCCGGGTGGTGCCACCCAAAGACGTGGGGACGAGCCTACGCCGCACCTGCGGGAGGCTCGGCGAGGTGCGCTCCCTCGTGAGATGGGATGCAGAACGAGACGCGCGTCCCGCCGCCAGGCAGAGGGTCGGACCAGATGATGCCGCCGTGCTGGACGACGACCTGCCGTGCCAGGTGGAGCCCGACCCCGACGCCGGCCTTCTGCTTGCGCATCGTGCCCTCGCCTGTCGAGAAGGGTTGCTCGAAGGCTTGGCTCGCGACGGCCCGATCCAGTCCTTCTCCCCGGTCCGTCACCGCGACGACGACGCCCTCATCCAGCACCCGGGCCACGAGTTCGACGGCCCGACCCGGCGGCGAGTACCGGCAGGCGTTATCCAGGAGCTCCCGCACGACGCCACCGACGCGGGCCGCGTCGGCGATCGCCTCGAGACGGTCGGCGACCTGGGCCGCGATCGGGACCGAGGGGTACTGGCGCCCGACCTCGTCGACCGCGTGGCGTACGAGCGGGCCGAGATCTGTCATCGTGAGATCGAGTTCGAACGTGCCGCGCTCGACCTCGGCGAGCGTGATGATCTCGTCGACGATGCCCATCAGCTCGTCGAGCGAGGACCGCAGCTGCTCGAGGAACTGCTCGCGCTCCTGCTCGGGAACGGTGGGGTTCCGAAGGACGTAGGCGATACCCTTCGCGACCGTGACGGGGGTCCGCAGCTCGTGGGAGATGTTCGCGAGGAAGTCCGCCTTCGCGAAGGTGCCTTGCGAGACCTGGGAGCGGAGGTCCTCGAGTTCCCCCTCGAGCGCAGCGACACGTTCGAGGGTCATGCCGACCTGGATCCCGAAGCCGGCCGCCACGCCGGGCGAGAGCATCAGACCACCGTCGCCGACGGCGCGGATCGCGGCGAGGACCGCCTCGGGGCCGTCTGCCTTCAGCAGGTAGGCGCCGGCTCCGGCCGCCAGGGCGTCGGCGACCCGGCTCGGCTCGCTCGATGACCCGCGCGCCACCACGCGGGCCCCGGGGGTGCTCGCGAGCAACCGACGGACGAACTCGGCGCCACCCACGCCGTCCATCCCCAGGTCGCACACCACGATCTCCGGACGAGCGCGAGTCGCGGCCTCGACGGCGCGGAAGGCGTCGGTCGTCACCTCGACGAGCAGATCGGGCGCCTCCCTGAGCAGGTGGTACTGGAGGCGGGCGACCTCGTCGGGCGTCTCGCACACGAGGACGGACGTGGGCATCTCGCATCCGGTATCGGCGCGGGTGGGGGAGGGTTGAGCGGGGGACACGACCCCGGCCGGACGGCGGGGTCAGCGGACGATGCCGGTACGGATCGCGATCGCGACCGCCTGTGCGCGGTCGTTCGCGCCGAGCTTCTCGAAGATGCGCTCCAGGTGGGTCTTCACGGTGTGCGGTGATATCCCGAGCTCGCTCGCGACCTGCCGCGTGGTCGCTCCGTCGGCGACCTTCTGCAGGATCTCCCGTTCGCGCTTCGACAACGGGGCAGGCCTGGGTTCGTCCGTCGCGGCTTGCGCCTCCTCGATGAAGGTCTTCGTGAGCTGCGGATGGATCACGGCGTTGCCCTCGATCGCGTTGCGGGCCGCATCGACGAGCGCATCGGGGGACGCGTCCTTCAGGAGGTAGCCGGACACGCCCGCGTGGATCGCGTCGCTGATCGCCCCTCTCGATTCGTCGATCGTGATCAGGATCACCTTCGTATCGGGGGACGCCTCCTTGATCCGGCGGGTGGCCTCGATCCCGTCCATCCCGGGCATCCGTACGTCCATGAACACGACATCGGGGGAGAGCTCACGTGCACGCTCGATGGCCTCCTCGCCGCTGCCCGCCTCGCCCACGACCACGACGACCTCGTCGGAGAGTTCCAGCGCGGTGCGGAGCCCCTCCCGGGTCACCGGGTGGTCGTCGACGATCAGCGCTCGGATCGACATGCTTCCTTCTTGCCCTCCATCCAGACGGCGACCCACTTCTCACCGTGCGGGTACGCTGGTCGCAAGCATAGGCCCGAGAACCCCGGAGAGTCGGTATGCACGAGCAGGACGTCGACACGACGCAACAGCACACGCCCGACCTCGAGGAGCATGCGTCCGGTGCGCCCGTCGGCGACGACGGCGATCCCACGCCCGAGCGCGTCCTCGAGGCCCTCAAGCAGGTGTACGACCCGGAGCTCGGGATCAACATCGTCGATCTCGGTCTCGTCTACGACGTCCAGGTCGATGACGGAGGCGGGGTCGACATCCAGTACAGCCTCACGACGATGGGCTGCCCGATCGGCCCGCTGATCGAGGACCAGATGCGTGCGTTCCTCGCGCCGATCGACGGCATCACCGACGTCCGGCCCGACCTCGTGTTCCGGCCTGCGTGGAGCCCAGAGCTGATGTCCGACGAAGCGAAGGCTGCCCTCGGCGTCTTCTGACCTTCGTATCCCCGGGAGCCGGCGTCCCTTGACGTCCGGTGGCTCGCTGAGGTAGGTGTTGCACCTGCAACTTCCGTTGCTCCTGCAGGCCGACCAGGGGGGGTAGGTTGCGATGATCCGCACGCGGTGCCGCGGGTTGGTGGGCGCGATGATCCCGAGTCGTCTGTGCTGTCGCTGAGGCGACGCACGACCCCGACGACCGAGCGACCCACGAACCACCCGAAGGAGCGCACCGTGAGCGAGTACTCGAACCCCGACGTCTTGGTGTCCACCGACTGGCTGGAGACCCACCTCGACGATCCGAACGTCCGCGTGATCGAGGTGGACGAGGATACGACCGCCTACGAGAAGGGCCACGTCCGCGGCGCCGTGGCGTGGAACTGGTCGACCGACCTGCACACGTCGGTCGGCCGGGACTACCTCGATCAGGACGGCTTCTCGGACCTGCTGTCGATCGCCGGCGTCGGTCCGGACACGACCGTGGTCCTCTACGGCGCCAACAACAACTGGTTCGCCGCCTACGCGTACTGGCTGCTGAAGCTGCGTGGCTTCGACGCGGTGAAGCTCCTGAACGGCGGGCGGAAGAAGTGGGAGCTGGAGAGCCGTGAGCTGACCGACGAGGTCCCGTCGTTCGCCGAGACCGGCTATCGGATCGAGGGCGTGGAGCGGCCCGGCATCCGGGCGCTCCGTGACGAGGTGCTGGCGGAGGTCGGGACCGGAACCGGGTTCGTCGACGTTCGCTCGCCGGAGGAATACCGAGGGGAGAAGCTGGCCCCCGATCACCTGCCCCAGGAACAGTCGCAGGTTCCGGGCCACATCTCGGGCGCCGCGAACATCCCGTGGGCGAGTGCGGCGAACGATGACGGTACCTTCAAGAGCGCCGACGAGCTGCGTGCCCTCTACGAGGGAGCGGGGATCACGCCCGACCGCGAGGTGATCGCCTACTGCAGGATCGGCGAACGGAGCTCCCACACCTGGTTCGCGCTGCAGGAGCTGCTCGGGTATCCCGACGTGAGGAACTACGACGGCAGCTGGACGGAGTACGGCTCGCTCGTCGGGGCACCGGTGGAGCTCGGCTGAGTCGAACATCCGACCATCGACGGGGGCCGGGGCGTTGCGCGTTCCGGCCCCCGTTGGGTGGGCCGAAGGTCCGATGTACGCCGTAGATCGAACTCCCTAGCATCGGGGCAACCATCCACGCCCTCGGCCGCCCGGGGGCTCGTGCAGGGAGGGAAACGATGAGAGCCAGAGTGCTCTTGGCGGTCGCGATGGTGGCCGTCCTCCTGGTCGCGGTCCCCACCGGAGGATCTGCCGCGCCCAGGCGTGACATGCTCGACAAGATCGCGGTCAGCGGCACCCCGTTCCTCGGGAAGGCCCGTCAGCCGCAGGCGGTGAGCGCGCGCGAGGCCGCGAAGGCCCTCGCCACGGCCTCCACGACCGGATCGCAGTGCGTCGATTCGACGGACACGCTCGTCCTGGAGCTGTTCAGCTTCGATCCGGAGAACCCGGGCAGCCAGATGGTCGTGTTCCACCGGGAGACGCTCGAGAGCGATGCAGGGCTCGCGAAGATCTGGGTCGCCTGGGATTTCCTCGCGCCCGCGTGGGGCCCGCCCGACGAGGTGACGTGTGACGAGGTGGCGTACCTCGCCGGCGTCGCCGACCAGATCGTGGCGACGAACGTCCACTACTTCGGCGAGTACGTCGAGCGCCCCGCCGGCAACCCGAACATCGACATCCTCGTCTACAACATCGTCGACGAGCTCTACTTCGATCCCGACGTCGAGTCCTTCATCGCCGGGTTCTACTCGCCCGACGCGCAGGTGGAGTTCAACCGGAACATCTTCTTCCTCGATTCGCTGCTGTGGTCCTTCGGCCTGGGGCCGGACGATCCGCGACCGTTCGAGGTCGAGGCCACGTTCGCCCATGAGCTCGAGCACCTGATCATGAACGACCACGACCCCGACGAGCTGTCGTGGATCGACGAGGGCCTCGCCGACCTGGCGATGTTCCTGAACGGGTTCGGGCACGACGAGGGGCACGTGACCTACTACCTGGCGTTCCACCGCAACTCGCTCACGGACTGGCAGAGCGGGTTGGAGGACTACGGGGCGTCGTACCTGTTCCAGCTGTACCTGCTGGAGAACTTCGGCCGCCGATCGAACGGGGTCTGGGACAACGCGTGGACCCGGGCGATGGTCGACCAGCAGGCGAACGGGATCGCCGGTGTCGAGGCGCAGACCGGGATGGACATGAGCGATCTGTTCGACTCCTGGATCATGGCGAACCTCCAGGACACACCACAGGTGGAGGCCCGTGGCGGACTCCCGATGGGCTACCGCACGATCGACCTGAACCCGTTCGTGGGACGTCTGGGCGCGTGGTCGATCCGGCGTGCGATCAAGGACATCTACGGGGCGAACGCGAACGGCAACCTGCCGATCAGTCGGTACTACGGTGGTGCGACGTCAGGCTCGGTGGAGTACCCGCTGGGTGCCGCTGCGCCCTACTCGCCCGTGTACAAGAGCTACGGCGGGTCCGAGCCGCGCCTGTCGGTCAGGTTCCGTGGAGAGGTCGAGTCGGGACTCGCGCCGACCGAGGGCTCGTACGAGGCGGCGAGCGGGATGGGGAACATGCTCACCGATCGCACCCTCGCTCTGGAGGTTCCCGTCGGCGGGACCTTGACCTTCAAGACCTGGTTCGACATCGAGGAGGACTGGGACTTCGGGTTCGTCGAGGCGTCCACCGATGGAGGCGCCACCTGGACGCAGCTGGTCGGATCGGTCACGCGCACCAGCACGAACCCGTTCGGGTCGTCGGCATGGACCGCTGCCCTGGGTGACGCCGCGTCGACCGACGCCGCGATCACGGGCGCGAGCGGCGGCTGGCTGGACGCCGTGTTCGACCTCCCTGCCGCGTCCGACGTGCTCGTCCGCTTCAACTACTTCACCGACGAGGCGGTGAACGGCAAGGGCTGGTTCATCGACGAGGTCGCCGTCGACGGCTTCAGCGAAGGCTTCGAGAGTGGCGCCCCCGACTGGGACCTGGGTGGCTGGCTGATCACGACCGGCCTGTTCGACAACGACTGGGTCGTCGGCTTCGCGAACCCGAAGCGCACCGGCTCGGTCGCCACGGGCTACGTGGACCCGGCTGATGCCGGGGACGGCTACCAGCGGTCGTTCACGATGCTCGACACCACGAGGCTGGCCAACGACCGCGTGGTGGTCGCGTTCGCGAACCGCCCGAGCGAGGACGCGTTCGACGCCGGGTACCTGATCCTGGTCCGGAAGAAGGGCTGAGGACCGACCGGGTCGGTCCGAGGGCCGGGGCGCGGAGCGCCCCGGCCCTCGTCACGTGGGGCCGAAGGTCCGATGGGAGGTTCGGGCAGACCGTCCTAGCATGGGTGACCACGAGGTCGTCGCGCGTGGGTCCGATCCCGGCCCGGGGTCGAGCCGGTGCGGCGATCAGGGAGGAGGCTCGACATGAAGAGGTTGCTCGTGGCCGCGATCGCGATCGCGGCCGCGTTGTCCTTGGCCGTGCCGGCAGGCGCGATCACGAACGGGGTCCCCGACGACGAGCGGCACCCGTACGTGGGACAGCTGTTCTCGTACGTTCCGGACTACGTCGACAGCCGGTTCACCGACCCCGGCGGTTGGTTCAACTGCTCGGGCACGCTGATCGCCCCGACGATCGTCCTGACCGCCGGGCACTGCACGTTCGGCACGGGGCTCGACGGTGAGGAGACCACATCGACGGGCGGCAGTGGCGGCAACGACATCTGGGTCAACTTCGGCGAGGCTCCGAGCTACGACGGGCTCCCGCCGAGCAGCGACTACATCCCGGATCGGAACCAGGAGCGGTACGAGGACCGGATCGCGTGGCTGGCGACCCAGCCCGAGTGGCATCGGGGCACGGCGTACGCGCACCCGATGTACGACGACGCCCTGTTCTACTGGTACGACCTGGGGGTCGTGGTGCTCGATCACCCCGTCCGCATGGCGGAGTACGGTGAGTTGCCGGAGCTTCGGTACCTGAACGGCTTCATGGCCATGGAGAAGGCGGCGCGCCGGTTCACCCCGGTGGGGTACGGGCTCGAGAAGGTGCTGCCGATCTTCGTCGAGGGCGGCGACACCCGCCGGCAGGCGAACGTGATGCTGGTCACCCTCAAGGGCACCGGCAACGCCCCGAAGGGGAGCTACGCGATCTTCTCGAACAGCCTCGGCACGGTCCACCGCGGTGGGACGTGCTACGGAGACTCGGGTGGCCCGATCTTCGACAAGGGCACGAACACGATCGTGGCGGTGACCTCGTTCGGTATGAGCCCGAACTGCACCGGGATCGGGGGCGGCTACCGGGTCGACCAGGTCGACGACCTGACGTGGCTCGAGGAGGAGTTCGGGGTCACCCCCTAGCTCGTTCCTCGCGATGAGGTCGGTGAGGGCCGGGGCGGAGCCCCGGCCCTCACGACGTCTGCGAACCCGTGCACCGGCTCCGTGCGCGGGCGCGAATCCGACCTGTCCGGTAGACTTTCGTCGTCGGTAGGCACGGTCGTTGGACGGGAGAGGTCGAGACGATGGTCGTCAGCCAGGAAGAACACCTCAGGGAACTGGACAAGGGCTATCGCTTCGGCTGGAAGGACGCCTCGCACTCCGTCTTCGAACCGAAGCGGGGACTGTCCGCGCAGGTCGTCGAGGAGATCTCATCCCTCAAGGGTGAGCCTGACTGGATGCGCAAGTTCCGTCTGAAGTCGCTCGAGTACTTCGACCGCCGCCCGATGCCCTGGTGGGGCGCCGACCTGTCCGAGATCGACTTCGACAACATCTTCTACTTCATCCGCTCGACCGAGAAGCAGGCCGCGAACTGGGACGAGCTGCCCGAGGACATCAAGGGCACCTGGGACAAGCTCGGGATCCCCGAGGCCGAGAAGAAGTACCTCGGAGGCGTGAGCGCCCAGTACGAGTCCGAGGTCGTCTACCACAAGATCAAGAAGGAGCTCGACGACATCGGCGTCCTGTTCACCGACATGGATTCCGCGGTCCGCGACTACCCGGACCTGGTCAAGGAGCACTTCGGCACCCTGATCCCGCCGAACGACAACAAGTTCGCCGCGCTCAACAGCGCCGTGTGGTCGGGCGGGTCGTTCATCTACGTGCCGCCGGGCGTGCAGGTCGACATCCCGCTCCAGGCGTACTTCCGGATCAACGCCGAGAACATGGGGCAGTTCGAGCGGACGCTGATCGTGGCCGACGAGGGCTCCTACGTGCACTACGTCGAGGGGTGCTCTGCCCCGATCTACTCGAGCGACTCGCTGCACAGCGCCGTCGTCGAGATCAAGGCGATGAAGGGTGCGCGGGTCCGCTACACGACGATCCAGAACTGGTCGACGAACGTCTACAACCTGGTCACGAAGCGGGCCGCCGCCTACGAGGACGCGGTGATGGAGTGGGTCGACGGCAACATCGGCTCCAAGGTGACGATGAAGTACCCGTCGATCTACCTGCTCGGTCAGGGTGCTCGCGGCGAGGTCCTGAGCGTCGCGTACGCGGGCAAGGGGATGCACACCGACGCGGGCGGCAAGGCGATCCACGCCGCGCCCCACACGACCAGCGTGATCACGTCGAAGTCGGTCTCCAAGGACGGCGGGCGGACCGGCTACCGGGGACTCGTCCGCGTGGAGCCCGACGCCCACCACGCACGCAGCACCGTGAAGTGCGACGCGCTGATCCTCGACGACATCTCGCGGTCGGACACCTATCCGTACATCGAGGTCGAGGACGAGACGGCCGCGCTCGGCCACGAGGCCACGGTCTCGAAGGTCGGGGACGACCAACTCTTCTACCTGATGAGCCGGGGACTCTCCGAGAACGAGGCGACCGCGATGATCGTGAACGGCTTCATCGAGCCGATCACACGCGAGCTGCCGATGGAGTACGCGGTCGAGCTGAACCGCCTGGTCGAGCTCCAGATGGAGGGCTCCGTCGGCTGATCGACGCGACGCCGCGCGAAGCGTGCGCGACCAGCTCCTTCCCGCATGGAGACGACCCGGATGACCGATACCACGACCACCACGTTCGACGAGAAGGCCCTGGACGCGCTGCCGGCTGAGCCGGACTACGCCGCCGCCCTGCGCGCAGAGGCGTTCGACGACTTCGTGGCGCTGCCGGCGCCGTCCCCGGAGACCGAGGAGTGGCGCTACACCGACCTGTCGGGCTTCGCGCTGGACTTCGCGCCGTTCACCCCCGGTGGCGACGCGGAGGACCTGAACCGTCACGGGCTCCTGGCCTCGGCGGCGGTCGTCGGGGAGCGCGCCGGACTCCAGATCCAGCGCAACTCCGACGTGCTGTCGACCCGTCGCGCCACCGGGCTCGAGGATCGGGGCGTGGTCTTCGGCAGCCTCGATGACGCGATCCGCGAGCATCCCGACCTCGTCGAGCCGCACCTGCATCGGCTGGTGCCCTCGAAGCGCACGCGGTTCACCGCGCTGCACGCGGCGTTCCGTACCGGCGGCACGTTCCTGTACGTCCCGCCGGACGTCGCCGTGCGTCTCCCGCTCCAGACGTTGACCTGGGTCGACGTCGACGGGGCCGCGGTGTTCCCGCACACGCTGCTCGTCGTCGACCGTGGCGCCGAGGTCACGTTCATCGATCGCTTCGCTTCGCCCGACCTCGCGCATGCGTTCTCGGACGCGGTCACCGAGATCGTGGTCGGGGACGGGGCCCACGTGAACTACGTCTCGATCCAGGAATGGGGGTGGGGGATGACCCACCTCGGGGTCGTGCGCACGCACGTGGGCCGCGACGCCGAGATCCGGACCCTGTCGATCGGGTTCGGCGCGGATCTCTCCCGCGTCGAGAACGAGGTCGTGCTCGGTGAGCCCGGGGGGTTCTCCGAGCAGCTCGGCGTCTTCTTCGGCGACGGCGCACAGCACTTCGACCACCGGTCGATCCAGGACCACGTCGCACCCAACTGCTCGAGCGACCTGCTCTACAAGGGCGGGCTGCGCGACGAGTCGCGCGCCGTCTACAGCGGCTGGGTCCACGTCCGACCGGGTGCGCAGAAGACCGAGGCGATGCAGACCTCGCGCAACATCGTGCTGTCCGAGAAGGCGAAGGCCGACGCGATCCCGAACCTCGAGATCGAGGCGAACGACGTGAAGTGCGGTCACGCCGCCAGCGTCGGACCGGTCGAGGAGGAGACGATCTTCTACCTCCAGAGTCGTGGGATCGCCCGAGAAGAGGCCGAGCGTCTGATCGTGACCGGCTTCTTCCAGGAGGTGCTCGACCGGGTCCGGATCGATGAGGTCCGCGAAGGCGCGGAGAGCGCGATCGCCGCCGAGCTGTCGAGGGCCCGCTGATGGCGGGGGTCCGGGTCTGTGGGGTCGCCGAGGTACCTGCGCTGGGCGCGGCGCGGTTCGAGGTCGACGGGCGTACGGTCGCGATCGTGAGCCTGGGTGACGAGGGGTTCCGCGCGATCGACGCGGTGTGCTCGCACGAGCATGCCTGGCTCGACGCGGGCGATGTCGACGTCGAGGCCTGCACGATCGAGTGCCCGAAGCACGGGTCCGCGTTCGACCTGGATAGCGGTGCGCCGCGCTCGCTGCCGGCGATCAAGCCCGTCGCGGTCTATCCCGTGACGTTGAACGATGACGAGATCTGGATCGAGGTGTGACATGACGAGCACGAACGGCGACGCTCCGGCCACGCTCGAGGTCCGTGGGCTGCACGCGGATGTCGAGGGCAAGGCCATCTTGCGCGGGATCGACCTGACGGTCCGCCAGGGCGAGATCCACGCGCTGATGGGTCCGAACGGGTCGGGCAAGTCGACGCTGTCGAACGTGATCATGGGCCGGCCCGGCTACGAGGTCACGTCTGGTCAGGTGATCTTCAACGGCGAGGACATCACGGGCCTGACGCCGGACGAGCGCGCGAAGCGCGGGCTGTTCCTGGCGATGCAGTACCCGACCGAGGTCCCCGGCGTCTCGGTGGTGAACTTCCTGCGGACCGCGTACCAGTCGATCAAGGGAACGCAGGTCAGCGCCCTGGAGTTCCGCCGGCACATGAAGACGCAGATGGACCGGCTCGGCGTCGAGGACGCCATGGTCCAGCGCTACGTGAACCAGGGGTTCTCCGGCGGCGAGAAGAAGCGCAACGAGGTGCTGCAGCTCGCGGTCCTCGAGCCGTCGATCGCGCTGCTCGACGAGACCGACTCCGGCCTCGACATCGACTCGCTGAAGCTCGTGGCCGAAAGCGTGAACGAGCTCGTCGGACCCGAACTCGGCGTGCTGGTGATCACGCACTACCAGCGGATGCTCAACTACATCACCCCGCAGCATGTTCACGTGATGATGAGCGGGCGTATCGTTCGGTCCGGTGGCCCTGAGCTCGCGCACGAGCTCGAGGAGAAGGGCTACGAGGGCATCCGCAAGGATCTCGGCCTCGAGGACGGAGTGGCCGACGAAGAGGAGTGAGCCGCACGTGACCCACGGTCTGGACGTCGAGCAGGTCCGTCGGGATTTCCCGATCCTCGAACGGCACATGAACGGCAAGCCGCTCGTGTACCTGGACAGCGCGGCGACGTCGCAGAAGCCCGTTCAGGTGATCGAGGCCGAGGCGGAGTTCTACCGACGCCGCAACGCGAACGCCCACCGGGGCATCTACGAACTGGGCGAGGAGGCGACCGAGGCCTACGAAGGCGCTCGCGCCACGATCGCCGGGTTCTTCGGCGTGCAGGACCCCACCCGGCTCGTGTTCACGCGGGGAACGACGGAGTCGGTCAACCTGGTCGCCTACGGCTGGGCGCGGAAGTTCCTCCGCGAGGGCGACGAGATCCTCGCGACCGAGATGGAGCACCACTCCAACCTGGTGCCCTGGCAGATGACCCGCGATGCGACCGGGGCGACGCTGCGGTACGTGCCCCTGACCGACGACGGCCTGCTGGATCTGTCCGACCTGGGGTCGCTCCTCACGGAGCGCACGAAGGTGTTCGCGATCACCGGCATGTCGAACGCGCTCGGGACGATCACGCCGCTGAAGGAACTGATCGATGCAGCCCACGCGGTCGGTGCGATCACCGTGGTCGACGCGGCCCAGATGGCGCCCCACCTCGCCATGGACGCGGACGCGCTGGGCGCGGACTTCGTGGCGTTCAGCGGACACAAGATGCTCGGACCGACGGCCTCGGGCGGGCTGCTCGCGAAGCGCGAGCACCTCGACGCGATGGACCCGATGTTCGGGGGCGGCGACATGATCCGTGAGGTCTTCCACGATCACGCGACCTGGAACGACGTCCCCTACCGGTTCGAAGCCGGCACGATGCAGGTCGCGCAGCAGGTCGGCCTGGCCGCCGCGATCGAGTACCTGCAGGCGCTCGGGATGGACGCCGTGCGGGTCCACGAGGAAGAGATCACGCGCTACGCGATCGACCGGCTCCTCGAGGCGGGGGCGACGGTCTACGGACCGAAGGACGCCTCGATGCGTGGGGGTGCGGTGAGCTTCTGGTACAAGGACGTCCACCCGCACGACCTGGCGACGATCCTGAACGACGACGGCATCGCGATCCGGGCGGGTCACCACTGCGCGCAGCTCGTCATGCGGCGCTACGGGACCCCGGCCACCGCGCGAGCGTCGTTCTACGTCTACAACACCGTCGACGAGGTCGACGTGCTGGTCGAGTCGCTCGCGAAGGCGGGGGACATCTTCACGTTCTAGGCTGGGCCGGCCGGCACCGAGAGGGAGACAGCGTGGCGCTCGACGATATCTACAAGGAAGTCATCCTCGACCACTACAAGAACCCGCGGAACAAGCGCGAGCTGCCGGACGCCGAGGCGTCCTGCACGCGGAACAACCCGCTGTGCGGTGACGAGATCGGGGTCTTCGCCCACGTCGGCGACGGGGTGGTCGGCGAGGTGACCTTCCAAGGGGCCGGGTGCTCGATCAGCCAGTCGAGCGCCTCGATGATGACCGAGGCCGTGAGCGGCAAGCCGGTCGACGAGGTGCTGGGGCTCGCCGCCGACTTCCGGGGGATGATGGCCGGCGAGGTCGAGCCGACGGAGGACCGGTTCGGTGACCTCGTGGCGCTCAAGGGGGTCGTGAAGTATCCGATCCGTATCAAGTGCGCCGTATTGGCCTGGGACGTCCTGCAGGAAGCGCTCACCGGCTCCGGTGAGGCGTCGGGGGAGCGTCCGCACGCCGTCGGCTGACCCGCTGCGGGCCGGCCGCGGCGAGGTGCACTAGCCTTGCCGCCGTGATGAGGTCTCGCCTCGGATGCGTCCTGGTGATGCTCGGCGTCACCCTCGTGGCGTTCGCCTCACCCGCGCAGGCGCAGGTCCGGATCGGGGAGCGGATCCTGGCCTACGACACCGCGATCGAGATCGGCGAGGACGGCGTCCTCACGATCGTCGAGACGATCGACTACGACTTCTCATCGTTCGAGCGGCACGGGATCTACCGAGACATCCCGACGGCCTTCCTGTGGGAGCCGGACCGACGCTACGAGCGGGTCTATCCGCTGGAGGTCGTCGACGTCCGCGCGTCGGGGGGCGCACCCGCCGGTTACGTCGTCGAGAGCGGGGGGCCGGGTATCACGCGGATCAAGATCGGCGACCCGGACGTGACGATCAGCGGGCGTCACCGCTACGAGATCACCTACCGCGTCGAGGGGGCGCTCAACGGGTTCGACGAGCACGACGAGCTGTACTGGAACGCGATCGGACAGGAATGGAGCGTGCCGATCGACGTGGCCACGGCTTCGGTCCGTGCACCGCTGACGGATCACGGACGCGGTCTGCTTCGCGGGACCGTCCGGGTCGACGCTGCCGTGTGACACGGCGAGGATCCGTGGGACGACCGCTCGCTTCACCGCCGGCGAACTGGATCCGTACGAGGGCTTGACCGTGGTCGTGGCCATCCCGACCGACGTGGTGCCGACGCCCGAGCCGATCCTGCGCGAGCGGTGGTCGTTGGGACGTGCCTACCGGATGGATGTTCCGCGGGGCGTCGCCGCGGGGGCGCTGCTGCTCGCGGTGATCGGCGGTCTGGGTTGGCTCGGGTGGACCCGCGGTCGCGACCGGCTCTTCCGCGGGTCGCAGGTCGACGAGGTGATGGGTGGCGATCCGTCCCTGGGCGATCGTGTCGTTCCGCTGCTCGATGCCGATGCCGCCGCACCGGTCGAGTTCGCTCCGCCCGGCGATCTGCGTCCCGGGCAGATCGGGACGCTCACCGACGAGCGAGCCAACCCCCTCGACGTGACGGCGACGATCGTGGACCTCGCGGTCCGTGGGCACCTGGTGATCCAGGAGATCCCGAAGGAGGGCTGGTTCGGGAAGCCCGATTGGCGACTGATCCGTCTCGACGAACCTGAGGACGGTCTCCTCCAGTTCGAGCGGGCCCTGCTCACGGGCCTCTTCCGTGACGGGTCCGAGGTGCTCGTGTCGTCGCTGCGGACGACGTTCGTCCCGAGGCTGCGCAAGGTCCAAGAGGCGTTGTACCGCGACGCGATGGCGAACGGATGGTTCCGCGACCGACCGGACAAGGTCCGCACGAAGTGGACGGCCCTCGGGATCGCAGCGACGGTGGCCGGCATCGCGGCGGCGATCGCCCTCGCGGCGTTCACGACCTTGGGGTGGCTGGGGATCCCGCTGATCGTGGGCGGGGTCGGACTCCTCGTCCTCGCGGGGAAGATGCCGGCGCGGACCGCCGCCGGAACGGCGATGCTTCGCCGGGCGCGGGGGTTCCAGACCGTGATCGCCACCGCGGACACGCACCTGGCCCGCTGGGCCGAGCAGGAGAACGTGTTCACGCGCTACCTCGCGTACGCGGTCGTGTTCGGTCTCACGGAGAAGTGGGCCGGGGCGTTCGCCGGGCTCGCGCAGGAAGCCCCCACGTTCTACGTGTCGAGCCGACCGTTCGTCGCGCACGAGTTCGCTGAGGCGATCGACGGGTTCACCGTGACGACCGGTGGGACGCTCGCCACTGCGCCTCCTTCGTCCTCAGGTGGGAGCGGTTTCTCGGGCGGTGGGTTCTCCGGCGGCGGCGGCGGTGGTGGTGGTGGCGGGTCGTGGTGAGGCGTCAGCGTTCCGAGGCCGCCGTAGCATGACGCGATGCGCATCGTCTTCAGCGAGGACCCGAGGGACTTCACCCGACAGGATTGGACCGACCTGGTCCTGGCCGACCCTGCGGGCACCTTCTTCCACCTGCCCCGGTACCTGAAGCTCTACTGGGAGGAGTTCGGGGAGACGCCCGAGCACCTGCTGCTCGCCTTCGCCGAGGACGACGACGGGACCCAGGTCGGCGCCGTGGCCTTCGAGCGGATCGGCACGACGCTGCGGTTCCTCGGGGGGACGGAGGTCACCGACTACATGGGGCCGGTGGCGCGACCCGAGCACCGCGACGCGATGGCGGCCGCGCTGTGGCCGGCGCTGCTCGAGCTGGACGAGTGGCACTCGGCGGATCTGCGCGGCCTCGCGGAGGACCGGACCTGGGTCACGCTGCTCCGCGACGCCGCCGAGGGTGCCGGTCTGGGGGTGATGGAGGACGCGGATCAGAACGGCGTGGCGCCGTTCCTGGCCCTCCCGTCGACGTGGGACGGGTACCTGACAGGGCTGCCATCGAAGCTCCGACACGAGATCAAGCGCAAGGCGAAGAAGCTCGAGGCCGAGACCGGTCCCTACCGGGTCGTGACCGCCGACGCCGTCACCCTCGGGCCGATGCTCGACCGGTTCGTCGAGCTCCACCGGACGAGCGAAGGCCCCAAGGGAGTGTTCATGGTGCCCGGGATGGAGATCTTCTTCCGTCGCCTGGGCGAGGCCTTCTGCGCCGACGGCGTGTTCCGGCTCACGATGATCGAGGTGAGGGGCGAGCTGGCGGCCGGGACGATCGGGTTCGAGTTCGATGGCACGACCTACCTCTACAACTCAGCGTTCGACCGGGCCTGGGGGGTGCTCGCGCCGGGGATGGTCCTGGTCGCCGAGGACATCCGAGCGGCGATCGAGGACGGATGCGAGGGGTTCGACCTGCTGAAGGGCGACTACCAGTACAAGTACCGGTTCGGGTCGGTGCCGCGGCGGATCCGGCGGCTCGTCGTGACCAGGCCCTGACCGAGCGCCCGGCTACGGGTAGGCGCGGAGGTGACGCAGGACCGTGTCGGCCAGACGTCGGTCACCGGCGAGCACGATCGTGCCGGCGTCGAGCACGGCGTCTGGGGACAGGCGCTGACCGGCCACGAGCGCGAGCTGTGGGGCGCGGCCTCGGACCACGGCATCGGGTGTCTTGCGGGGAGACGGGACGTCCCCCTGGCCCAGGCCCCAATGCCAGGTGCCCTCGCCGGCGCCGCTCACCTCGATCTGGACGCTCCTTCCGGCGAGGTCGAGCCCGGCCGTCGTGAGCACCCACGGGAGCATCCGCACGGCCATGTCGATCGTGAGGTGCACCGGCCAGTGCTGCCACGCGAGCTGCCAGCGCTTCGATACCCCGTTCGTCGCGCGCATGTCCTCGCCGTGCAGGAACCATTCGACGATGCGTGACTGCAGCAGGTACCGGGCTGCGATGTCGCCGGCGATCCACGCGTAGCGGTTCGCGTCCCAATCGTCGTCGCTCATGCGGGAACAGGAGGCCAGCATCGAGTCGGCCGCGGCCCCCCAGGTCTGTAGGACGTCGCGGACGGGCAGACCGGACCGTCGGTTCACCATCCAGGAGTTCAGTCCGTCGACCGAGAAGTCGTCGCCGACCTTCTCTCGGTACTCCTCGAGTTCGGTGGCGGGTTCACCCGCCAGCAGCTGGGCGGCGGCCGTCTCGGCCGCGGCCAGATGCGCCATCACGTCGACGTTCCACCACCCGGCGGCGGCGCTCGGCTGCTCCCAGGTCGGGGCATCGGCGAACTGGATCATCCGGCCGAGCCGCTGACGTTCGGCGTGGGCGATCCCGATCAGTCGTTCGCGGTCGAGGCTCACGGTGCGGTCGTCCCTCCGGGCGGCGTCGCGGTCGAGGCGTGGACGGCAGGATTGTACAGTCGGCCGCATGCGCGTCCTGGTGTGTCCCGACAAGTTCCGGGGGACCCTCGGCGCCGCCTCGGCGGCGCAGGCGATCGCCACGGGCTGGCACCGGGTCCGCCCGAGCGACGAGCTCGATCTGGCGCCGATGGCCGACGGGGGAGAAGGCACCGCCGAAGCCCTCGTGGGAGAACGCGGTCGATGGATCACCGCGACCGTGCACGGTCCCCTCGGCGATCCGGTCGACGCCTCGTTCGCGATGACGGCGGACGGTACGGCCGTGGTGGAGTCGGCTCGGGCGTCCGGGAACGCCCTGGTGTCCGGGTCGCGGCGCGACCCGAGGCGCACGAGCACGGTGGGCACGGGCGAGCTGATCCTCCGCGCGCTCGAGGAAGGGCCCGGGACCATCTTGGTATGCCTCGGAGGATCGGCCACGAACGACGGGGGGGTCGGGATGGCGACCGCCCTTGGGGGCCGGTTCCACGATGCGACCGGTGCCCCGGTGGCGCCAGGGGGTGCCGGACTCCTCTCGCTCGCCCGGATCGATCTGACCGGGCTCGATCCTCGGCTCGCGCGGACCACGGTCGTCGGACTGGTCGACGTCCGCAACCCGCTGACGGGACCGAACGGGGCGAGCGTCGTGTTCGGTCCGCAGAAGGGCGCCTCCGAGGACGACGTCTGGCTCCTTGACCGCGCGCTCACCCACCTCGCGGCCGTCACCGATCGCGACGTGGGGATCGCTCCCGGCGACGAGCCCGGAGCCGGGGCCGCGGGAGGACTGGGGTTCGGCCTCGTCGCGTTCGTGGGCGCGCGGCTCCGTGAGGGGGCGGCCGCGGTGGGGGAGGCGCTCGGCCTCGAGGAGCGGGTCGCCCGCGCCGACGTCGTGGTCACCGGCGAGGGAACGTTCGACGCGACGTCGAGCGACGGCAAGGTCGTCGGTCACGTGCTCGGGCTGGCGCGGTCGACCGGCGTGGCGGCCGCGGTGCTCGCCGGACGCGTCGACCTGGGCCAGGACGACGAGCGGATGGCACACGTGCAGGTGCGGTCCTTGGTCGAGGCGTTCGGGTCCGAGGTCGCGATGAGCGACGCACGATCGTCCCTGGTCGAGGTCGCGGCGTCCCTGGCCCGGACGATCGGAGCCGCCCCATGAGCTCCGCGGTCGACCGGTTCGTGGATGCCGCCCGGACCCTGGGGCTCGACCCTCGGGTCCGCCGGTTCCCCCAGGGGACGAAGACCGCCGATGACGCCGCCCGCGCGATCGGCTGCGACGTGGCACAGATCGTGAAGTCGCTCGTGTTCATGGCCGACGGCGATCCCGTGCTCGCCCTCACGTCCGGTGCGAACCGTGTGGACACGGAGCGTCTCGCTGAGCTGTGCGGTGCCTCCGAGGTACGCCGAGCGACGCCCGACGAAGCCAGGGCGGCGACCGGGTTCGCGGTCGGCGGGACGCCACCGTTCGGCTTCTCGGAGCCGGTGCGGACCTTCGTCGACGAGACCCTCCTCGCGTTCGTGGAGGTTTGGGCCGCGGCGGGGACGCCCGACGGGGTGTTCCCGCTGCCTCCCGCGGAACTGATCCGCGTGGCCGAGGCCGAGATCGCCGGCCTCGCCGAAACCCGACCTGAGGGGTAGGGTTTCGGTCCGGCGGTCGGTAGACTGGCCGCGCACGACCCATCCGCACGACCCATCCGATGGAGGAACGCGATGCTGACGCTCACCGAGACCGCCGCCGGCAAGGTCAAGGAGCTGCTCGACGAGGAAGGACGGACCGATATCGCGCTGCGGATCGCCGTCCAGCCGGGCGGATGCTCCGGCCTTCGCTACGCGATGTACCTGGACGATCAGGTCTCCGACAAGGATCAGACCGAGGAGCAGCACGGCGTGCGGCTCGTCGTCGACAAGATGTCCGTGCCGTACCTCTCCCAGGCGACGATCGATTTCGTCGATTCCCTCGAGCAGAGCGGGTTCACGATCGACAACCCTGCCGCGCAGAGCAGCTGCGCCTGCGGGAGCTCCTTCCACTAACCGGCTTCGGCGACCCGTCCACGGCCGGTCCACGTAGGGTCCTCCTGCCCCGTCGGGGGCCTTCGGTGACCTGCTAGCGTGCCGCCGAAACCCACCCCACGGGAGAGGCACAGATGAAGGTTGGGATCCCCCAGGAGACCTACCCGAAGGAGACCCGCGTCGCGATGGTGCCTGCACAGGTGCAGGCGCTGACGAAGGTCGGCTTCGAGGTGGTCGTGGAGTCGGGCGCCGGCGACGCCGCCGGGTTCCCCGACGCGCAGTACGTCGACAAGGGCGCCGAGATCGTCGACCGCGACGGTGCGTTCGGCGCCGACGTGATCTTCCAGGTTCGAACCTCGGCGGCGAACCGCGAGACCGGTGAGGCCGATCTCGGGCGGTACCGCGAGGGGTCGTTCGTGATCGGGTTCTGCGAGCCGCTGGACGCGGGCGAGGCCGTGGAACGCCTGGCCCAGACAGGGGTCCAGCTGTTCTCGATGGAGCTCGTGCCACGGATCTCGCGCGCCCAGCACATGGACGCGCTGTCCTCGCAGGCGACGATCGCCGGGTACGTCTCGGTGATGCAGGCGGCCTCGCGTCTGCCCAAGATCTTCCCGATGCTGACCACCGCCGCCGGCACGATCTCGCCGGCGCGTGTGCTGGTGATCGGGGCCGGTGTGGCCGGGCTGCAGGCGATCGCGACGTCGAAGCGGCTCGGCGCGATCATCCAGGCCTACGACGTGCGGCCGGCCGCGCAGGACGATGTCGAGAGCGTGGGTGCCAAGCTCCTGCAGCTGCCGCTCGAGCCCGGCGACGCGGAGGACGCGAGCGGGTACGCGAAGGATCTCGGCGAGGCGTTCTACCGGCGCCAGCAGGAGTTCCTGGCCACGGCCACCTCCTCGATCGACGTGGTGATCAGCACCGCGCTGATCCCCGGCAAGCCCTCCCCGCTGCTCCTGACCGAGGATGCGGTGTCGGGGATGGCCGTGGGCTCGGTGATCGTGGACCTCGCGGCCGCGAGAGGCGGCAACTGCGCCCTGACCGAGGCCGAGCAGGAGATCGTGGCCCACGGCGTCCACATCCTGGGTCCGACGAACCTGCCCGCGCTCGCGCCGACGCACGCCAGTCAGCTGTACGCCCGCAACCTCAGCAACTTCCTGCTCGCGCAGAACGAGGACGGGGCGTTCGTACCGAAGGACGACGACGAGATCATCGCCGAGACCCTCGTGGCGCGTGGTGGCAAGGTCGTGCACCCGCGGCTGCGCCCGGCGGAGACCTCGTCCGGTGAGGAGGTCCGCGCCTGATGTTCGAACAGATCCAACTCGGGCTCTACGTGTTCGTCCTCGCGACGTTCATCGGCTTCGAGGTGATCCGGCGGGTTCCGCCGCTGCTGCACACGCCGCTGATGTCGCTGACGAACGCGATCTCGGGCATCTCGCTCGTCGGTTCGCTGCTGCTGGCCGGCGCGGGTCACGAGGGGTACGCGACCGTCTTGGGGGCGATCGCGGTGTTCTCGTCGACGATGAACGTCGTCGGTGGGTTCGTGATCACCGATCGGATGCTGCGGATGTTCCGCAAGGACCGTCAGCGGCCCGCCCGCGCGACCGAGCAGGGGGGTGAGGAGTCGTGAACGAGGCGACCGCCACCCACGGCCTCGCCGATTGGCTGCAGCTGTTCCTGTACGCGGGAGCCGGGATCGGCTTCATCCTCGCGCTCAAATGGCTGACCCACCCCACCACCGCCCGTCGAGGGATCTTGGCGGGCGAGATCGGCATGGTCGCCGCCGTCGTGGGCACGCTGATCACCGGCGAGATCGAGCAGTGGATCTGGATCATCGTGGCGATGCTCCTGGGATCCGCGGTCGGCACGATGATCGGTCTGTGGGTGCCGATGACCGCGATGCCCCAGCGGATCGCGTTCTCCCACGCGTTCGGAGCCCTTGCCGCCGCGCTGGTCGGCACCGCCGAGTACCTGTTGGGGAAGGCCGACCTCGCGCCGTTCGTGCTGGCCGTCCTGGGCGTGGAGATGCTGCTCGGCTACCTCACCTTCACGGGCTCGCTGATGGCGTTCGGCAAGCTCCAGGGATGGTTGCCCGACCGGCCGTGGGTGTACACGGGGCAGAACCTCGTGAACTTCGCGATCCTGCTGATCGGGTTCTCGTGCGTCGTGATGTTGGTGATCGACCCCGCCAACACGATGTACCTGTGGCCGATCATCGCGATCGGGCTGCTGTACGGGGTGTTCTTCATCCTGCGGATCGGCGGCGCCGACATGCCCACCGTGATCTCGCTGATGAACTCGTTCGCCGGTCTGTCGGGCGCCGCGCTCGGGTTCGCGATCGACAACCCGATCCTGATCATCGCCGGCGCCCTCGACGGATCGTCCGGGTTCATCCTGTCGGTGTTCATGTCGCGGGCGATGAACCGCTCGTTCACGAACGTGCTGTTCGGTGCGTTCGGACAGGAGAAGTCGACGGCCGCCACGGGCGAGCACGGGCCGGTCCGTGAGACGAGCACCGAGGAGGTCGCGATGCTCCTGGACACCGCGAGCCTCGTGATCGTGATCCCCGGCTACGGGATGGCCGCCGCCCAGGCGCAGCACAAGGTGGCCGAGCTGACCGACATGCTCGCCAAGGGCGGCACCGAGGTCCTGTTCGCGATCCATCCGGTGGCCGGCCGGATGCCCGGACACATGAACGTGCTCCTGGCCGAGGCGGACGTGCCGTACGACCGGATGGTCGAGCTCGACGACGTGAACGGCGACTTCCCTCGGTGCGACGTCGCGATCGTGATCGGTGCCAACGACGTCGTGAACCCCGCGGCGCGCCACGACAAGGGGAGCCCGATCTACGGGATGCCGATCCTCGACGTCGACAAGGCCCACAACGTCGTCGTGGTCAAGCGGTCGATGCGCTCGGGTTTCGCGGGCATCGAGAACGAGCTCTTCTACCAGCCGGGGACCGCGATGCTGTTCGGGGACGCGAAGGAGATGGCGGCCGAACTCGTGCACGAACTCGGCCGGATCCCGGGCCGAGCTCGCAGCTAGCCCGGGAGTGTCGAAGGGGCCGGCCCGAAGGACCGGCCCCTTCCGTTCTTGCTCGGTTCGGATCAGACCCCCACCGGCCGATAGGGCGTGTAGTCGGGGAACCACATCCGCGCCTCGACCGCGGGGCCGATCTCGTCGTCGGTGAGGTACCGACCGACGCCGGCGTCGCGCGCGGTGCGGACGACCGCCTCGGCGATCACGCGCGAGACGTCGCGCAGCTGCTGCTGCGGCGGATAGATCGCCCCCTGGACGAGGCGCTCGGGGGTCACGGCCGCTGCCAGCGCGTCCGCGGCGGTGAGGAAGATCTCGTCGGAGATCTCGCGGGCCTCCGCGACGATCGCGCCGAGCCCGATCCCGGGGAAGACGAACGCGTTGTTCGCCTGCCCGATCAGATGGGTGACGCCGTCGACGTCGACGGGGTCGAACGGACTCCCGGTCGCGACGATCGCGCGTCCCTCGGTCCAGGCGAGGATGTCCTTCGGCTGCGCCTCGGTCTTCGACGTGGGGTTCGACATCGGCATCACGAGGGGTCGCTCGGCGTGCGCGGCCATCTCGCGGACCGCATCCTCGGTGAACGCCCCTGGCGTCCCGCTGGTTCCCAGGAGCGTGGTGGGCTTGACGTGACGGACCACATCGGCGAGGTCGTACCGTGCGTCGGGACCGGGGTCGGCGAAGCCGTACGCCGCGAGCTCGTCGGGTCCCATCGCGAACTCGCGCTTGTCGTCGTCCAGGGGATCGCGGTCCTCGAAGGTCAGGCCCTTCGAGTCCAGCATCACGATCGCCCGCCGCAGGGAAGCGTCGTCGAGCCCCTCGCGACGAAGGGCAGATCGCACGAGTCGCGCGATCCCGATCCCCGCCGCACCCGCCCCGAGGAAGACGAACCGCTGGTCGGCCAAGGGGACCCGCAGGTGGCGGAACGCAGCGAGGATGCCGCCCACGACGACCGCGGACGTCCCCTGGATGTCGTCGTTGAAGCTCGTGATCCGGTGCCGATAGCGGTCCAGCAGACGGATCGCGTTGTGCTGCTTGAAGTCCTCCCACTGAAGCACGGCGTGCGGGAAGACCTCGAGGACGCCCTCCACGAACGTCTCGATGAACCGGTCGTAGGGCTCGCCACGCAGACGGGGATGGCGCCACCCGAGGTACATCGGGTCCTCCAGCAGGCGTTCCGTGTCGGTGCCGACGTCGAGCGTGATCGGCAGCGTGATGGACGGGTGGATACCCGCGCCCGCCGTGTAGAGCGCGAGCTTGCCGACCGGGATCCCCATCCCGCCCGCCCCGAGGTCACCGAGCCCGAGGATCCGCTCGCCGTCGGTGACGACGATCAGTCGGACGTCCGTGTTGCGAGCGTTGCGGAGCAGCTCGGGGATGCGGGGCGCGTCGTCGGGGGTGATCCACAGACCACGGGGTCTGCGCAGGATGTGGCTGTACTCCTGGCATGCGCGTCCGACGACCGGCGTGTAGACGATCGGCATCAACTCCTCGAGGTGCTCGACGAGGACGCGGTAGTACAGGGTCTCGTTGCGGTCCTGCAACGCGGCCAGTCCGATGAACTTCTCGAGGTCGTCCTCCTTACGACGGACGTGCTCCATCTCCAGGGCGACCTGCTCCTCGATCGTCGTGACCCGCGTGGGCATCAGCCCATGGAGGCCGAAGAGCTCACGCTCCTCGTCGGTGAACGCCGAGTCCTTGTTCAGCAGCGCGTGTTCGAGGAGTTCGACACCGGAGAACCCGACCGGCATCGCCTCCTTCTGGGGGGCTTCCATGACCATCGTGTGGCTCCTTCCGGACACGCAGGCACGGGCGCCGTGCGCTCACCTTCACGGTCCCGCGCGTGGCCGAGGTCACCAACGGGCGAGCGACCCGCCGGAGGCGGGCCGGTCGGCGACGAGCCCGGTAGGGCTCAGGTCGGGTCGTAGGAGAGGTTCGGGCGGAGCCAGCGCTCCGCTTCGGCCACGCTCTCCCCGTGGCGCCGCGCGTAGTCCTCGACCTGATCCTTGCCGAGCCGACCGACGTTGAAGTAGCGCGCCTCGGGATGGGCGAGGTAGAGGCCGGAGACGCTCGCTGCCGGCGTCATGGCGCAGTGCTCGGTCAACCCCATCCCGAGCTCGCCGACCCCGAGCAGATCGAACAGCCGGCGCTTCAGCGAGTGGTCGGGGCAGGCCGGATAGCCGAACGCCGGTCGGATCCCGCGGTAGCGCTCGGCGACCAGATCCTCGTTCGGCCGCCGCTGCGACTCGTAGCCCCACGCGAGCCTCGCTTCTTGGTGGAGGTGCTCGGCGAAGGCCTCGGCCAAGCGGTCGGCGATCGCCTTCACCATGATCGCGTGGTAGTCGTCGTGCCCGGCCTCGTAGTGGGCGACGAGCTCGTCGACCCCCAGCCCGGCCGTCACGGCGAACGCGCCGATGTGGTCGGCGAGACCGGTGTCGGCCGGCGCGAAGAAGTCGGCCAGCGAACGCGCCGGCTCTTCGGGACCTCGGTCGACCTGTTGGCGCAGCATCGGGAACACGACGCCGTTGTCCAAGACGATGTCGTCGTCCTCGCTGTGTGCCGGCCAGAACCCGTACGCGCCCGCCGTCCGCAACGACGCGTCGGCCGAGATCTGGTCGAGCAGCCGCTCGGCGTCGGCCAGGAGCTCGCGCGCCTGTCGTCCGTAGACGTCGTGCTCGAGGATCTGGGGGTACGAGCCCTTGAGCTCCCATGCGGTGAAGAAGAAGGTCCAGTCGATGTAGGGACGGAGGGTCTCGATCGAAGGTTCCAAGACCCGAACCCCCGTGAACGACGGCACCGAGACGTCCTCCGACCGCCATACGATCGGGGTCCTGCGCTCAAGCGCCACGCGGTAGGGGACCAGCGGCGTCCGTTCGCGCTCGGCGTACTGCTCGCGCAGGCGCTCCTGCAGCGAGCGGTTCTCGTCGTCGAACGTCTCCTTGCGGTCGGGGTCGATCAGCGCGCTCACGACACCCACGACCCGCGAGGCGTCGACCACATGGACCACCGGGTGCGAGTACGCCGGCGCGATCCTCACGGCCGTGTGCTGCCGTGAGGTCGTGGCGCCCCCGATGAGCAGGGGAAGGTCCAGACCGCGCCGCTCCATCTCCTTGGCCACGTGGACCATCTCGTCGAGCGAGGGGGTGATCAGCCCCGAGCAGCCGACCACCGTGCACCCTTCCTCGATCGCGGTGTCCAGCAGCACGTCGGCCGGCACCATCACCCCGAGGTCGATCACCTCGTAGCTGTTGCACCCGAGCACCACCCCGACGATGCTCTTCCCGATGTCGTGCACATCACCCTTCACCGTGCACAGGACGACCTTCCCCCGGACCCGGTCGCCGGTCTTCTCCGCTTCCATGAACGGCTCGAGGTAGGCGACCGCCTTCTTCATCGCCCGGGCGCTCTTCACGACCTGCGGCAGGAACATCTTCCCGGCGCCGAAGAGGTCACCGACGATCTGCATGCCCTTCATCAGGGGACCTTCGATCACGTCGAGCGGTCGGTCGTAGGCCTGCCGGGCCTCCTCCGCGTCCTCGACGATCCACCGGTCGATCCCGTGGACCAGGGCGTGGGCGAGGCGTTCGTCGACCGGCGCCTCCCGCCACGAGAGGTCTTCCTCGCTCGCGAGCGCGGAGCCCTGCACGGTCTCGGCGAACCGCACCAGCCGTTCGGTCGCGTCGGGGCGGCGGTTGAAGATCACGTCTTCGACATGCTCGAGCAGGTCGGGAGAGATGTCCTTGTAGACGTCGAGCTGGCCCGCGTTCACGATCGCCATGTCGAGTCCGGCCGCGATCGCGTGGTACAGGAACGCCGAGTGCATCGCGCGGCGCACCGGCTCGTTGCCCCGGAACGAGAACGACAGGTTCGAGATGCCGCCGGAGACCTTGACGCCCGGGCAGCGGCGCTTGATCTCACGGGCGGCTTCGATGAACGCCTTCGCGAACTCGTCGTGCTCCTCGATCCCCGTGGCGACCGCGAGGATGTTCGGATCCATGATGATGTCTGCGGGGTCGAACCCGGCCTGCTCGGTCAGGAGACCGTAGGAGCGTTCGGCGATCTCTACCTTGCGCGCGACGGTGTCCGCCTGGCCCCGCTCGTCGAACCCCATCACGACGACCGCCGCGCCGTAGCGCCGGCAGGTCCGAGCCTTGTGGAGGAAGTCCTCCTCGCCCTCCTTGAGGCTGATCGAGTTGACGACCGCCTTGCCCTGGACGCACTTCAGTCCCGCCTCCAGGACCTCCCACTTCGACGAGTCGACCATGATCGGGACCTTGGCGATCGCCGGCTCGGTCGCGATCAGGTTCAGGAACGTCGTCATCGCCTGCACGCCGTCGAGCAGATCCGCGTCCATGTTCACGTCGATCAGGTTCGCCCCGTTGTCGACCTGCTCTCGCGCGATGTCGACCCCGGCCGCGAAGTCCCCGGACTCGATCAGACGTGCGAACCGCTTCGAACCGGTGATGTTCGTCCGCTCACCGATCATCACGAACCCGGTCTCGGGCGTGATCCGGAACGGCTCGAGCCCCGCCAACGAGGTCGTCGCCGCCGCCTCGGGAAGGCTCCGGGGTGCCGCGTCGCGGACGTGCTCGGCGATCATCCGGACGTGGTCCGGTGTGGTCCCGCAGCATCCGCCGACCAGGTTGACCAGCCCCGCCCGCGCGAACTCCCCGAGCAGGTCACTCGTGGTCTCGGGGGTCTCGTCGAACCCGCCGAACGCGTTCGGCAGGCCCGCGTTCGGGTAGCAGCCGACCGGGACGGGCGCGACCGCCGCGAGCGCCTCGATCGACGGGCGCATCTCCTTGGCTCCGAGCGAGCAGTTCACCCCGACGATCACCGGATCCGCGTGGGCCACGGAGGTCCAGAACGCCTCGATCGTCTGTCCGGAGAGCGTCCGGCCGCTCCGGTCGACGATCGTCACCGAGAGCCAGCGCGGGAGCTCCGGCGCGACGTCGAGGGCGGCGGCGATCGCCGCTTTCGCGTTCAGCGTGTCGAAGATCGTCTCGATCAGGAGCAGGTCGACACCGCCGTCGCGCAGCGCCTCGATCTGGGCCGCGTAGGTCTCGTACACGCGGTCGAACGTGACCGACCGGAACGAGGGGTCCTCGACGTCTGGGGAGAGCGACAACGTGACGTTCAGGGGGCCGACGGAACCGGCGACGAACCGGTCGGGTCCGGCTCGCTCGGCGGCCTCCTTCGCGAGGCGGGCTCCTTCCCGGTTCATGTCCCCGGCCGCATCGGTCAGACCGTAGTCTGCCTGGCCGATCGTCGTGGCGGTGAACGTGTTCGTCGTGGTGATGTCGGCCCCGGCGGCGAAGTACGCGTCGTGGATCTCGGCCACGATGTCGGGCCGGGTGAGGTTCAGCAGATCGGGGTCGCCCTTCACGTCTCGGTCGTGCTCCGCGAACCGCTCGCCTCGGAACTGCTCCTCGGTCAGGCCGCGACCCTGCAGGAGCACGCCCCACGCGCCGTCGAGCACGACGATGCGTTCGGCGAGCAACGCTTCGAGCCGGGATCGGACGTCCATGACGACCCAGCCTACCGGGCCGCTCACGCGGGACGTTCCGCTCGGGTGGTGTGCGCGGGAGCCTCGGGGTAGGCTTCCCGCCATGAGCCAGAGCCTCCCCGACGCGGTGCTCCGCGGCGCCGGCACGAACGCCTTCGCCGAGCGCCAACCCGAGGTCCCGATCGCCCGGACGCGACGTGAGACCGCGGCCGTCCTCGGCGGCGTGCCGCTGTTCCAGAGCTTCTCGAAGCGCCACCTGCAGCGCCTCGCCAGGTCGACGGACGAGCTCGAGTTCTCGCCCGGGCAGCGGATCGTGGAGGAGGGGAACCTCGGTGAGGCGCTGTTCGTGATGCTCGTCGGTCAGGCGAAGGTCGTCCGGGGGAAGAAGACGGTCGGGACCGTGGCACCGGGGGACTTCTTCGGGGAGCTGTCGGCGCTCGACGGCGGGCCGCGGACCGCGACGGTCGTGGCCGACACCCCGGTGCGCGTCCTGCGGGTGTTCCGGCATACGCTCGTGTCGATGGTCGAGGACGAGCCCTCGCTGTCGCTCAAGCTGCTGGACGGGATCGTGCGGCGGATCCGGCAGGTCGAACGGAGCGACGCGGGCTAGCACGATCGGTCCGGTCGCGCCGCGTCCATCGCCGCGCGACGTCGAGGGAACTCCATGGGATCGGGCCGTGCGTGATCGCAACTGGGCGTTAGGCTAGGCAACGAAGAGCCAACGCCGAAGCGAACCCCCGATATCACGCAGGAACGGACCTGATCGAGCACCCTCACCACCCTCGTGGCCGTCCGTCGACGGCCGGATCCCAACGGAAGGAGCGAAGGCCCTTCCGGGCCGAGCCCGCATGAGCAAGACCGTCGAAGAACGCGACCGCGTCGTCGTCCGGTTCGCCGGGGACTCCGGCGACGGGATGCAGCTGACCGGCGACCGGTTCACCAACGCGACCGCCGTCCTCGGCAACGATCTCGCCACCCTCCCGGATTTCCCTGCGGAGATCCGCGCCCCCGCTGGCACGGTCCACGGCGTGTCGGCGTTCCAGATCCAGTTCGCTGCCAGCGACGTCACGACGCCCGGTGATCACGCGGACGTCCTCGTGGCGATGAACCCCGCGGCCCTCAAGGCGGACCTCGCCAAGGTGGCGAAGGGCGGCACGGTCGTCGTGAACGAGGACTCCTTCACGCAGCGCAGCCTCGAGAAGGCGGGCTACTCGGTCGACCCCACGACGGACGGGACGCTCGACGGCTACCAGGTGTTCAAGGTCCCGATGACGAGCATCACGGTGCGTGCGGTCGAGGATCTCGCGATCACGAAGAAGGAGGCCGAGCGCGCCAAGAACATGTTCGCCCTCGGACTGCTCTCGTGGATGTACGGGCGACCCACCGAGACGACCCTGTCCTGGCTGGCGTCGAAGTTCGGCAAGGACACCGTGATCTTCCAGGCGAACGTCGCGGCCTTCAACGCTGGCTACCACTTCGGAGAGACCACCGAGGTGTTCTCGCACCAGGTGGTGGTCAAGGCCGCCCCGGCCGAACCCGGCGTCTATCGCAACGTCGCTGGAGCGCAGGCGCTCGCCTGGGGGTTGATCGCCGCCGCCGAGCGGGCCGGGCTGAACCTCTTCTACGCCAGCTACCCGATCACCCCCGCGTCGGACCTCCTGCACGAGCTGTCGAAGCACAAGCACTTCGGCGTGATCACGGTCCAGGCCGAAGACGAGATCGCGGCGGCGAACGTGGCGCTTGGAGCGGCGTTCACCGGGCAGCTGGCCGTCACCGGCACCAGCGGTCCGGGGCTCGACCTCAAGGCCGAGACGATGGGCCTGGCGGTGATCACCGAGCTGCCGCTGATCGTCGTGGACGTGATGCGCGCCGGTCCCTCGACGGGGCTGCCGACGAAGACCGAGCAGTCGGACCTGCTGCTGGCGGTGTTCGGCCGCCACGGTGAGTCGCCGATGCCCGTCGTCGCCGCGTCGTCGCCGGCCGACTGCTTCGATGTCGCGATCGAGGCCGCGCGGATCGCGGTCGAGTACCGCACGCCGGTGATCGTGTTGTCCGACAGCTTCCTGCAGAACTCCTCGGAGCCGTGGCGCCTGCCCGAGTTGGACACCCTGCCAACGATCCACCCCAACTTCACGACCGAGCCGGGGGCCGACGGCTTCTTCCCGTACGACCGCGATGAGCGGCTCGCGCGGCCCTGGGCCGTCCCGGGGACCCCGGGCCTCGAGCACCGGATCGGTGGTCTCGAGCGCGAGCACCGGACCGGGAACATCAGCTACGACGGGGACAACCACGAGGTGATGACCGGGCTCCGTCAGCGCAAGCTCGACGGCATCGCCGACGCGATCGACCCTCTCGAGGTCGATGACCCCGACGGCGCCGATCTGCTCGTGCTGGGGTGGGGCTCGACCGCGGGGACGATCCGGGCCGCCGCCCGGCGCGTGCGTGCGGCCGGCGGGAACGTGGCGGTCGCCCAGCTACGGTGGTTGAACCCGTTCCCCTCGAACACGCAGGAGGTCGTCACCTCCTACCGCAAGGTGCTGATCCCCGAGCTCAACGTCGGCCAGCTGGCGACGCTGATCCGGGCGAAGTACCTCGTGGACGCGAAGAGCTACTCGAAGGTCCAGGGCCTGCCGATCTTCGGGGATGAACTGGAGCAGGCGATCCGGGAGATGCTCGATGACTGACACGATCGACGACGGTCCGGGTGCTGTCGCGACCCTGACGAAGAAGGACTTCACCTCCGCGCAGGAACCTCGGTGGTGCCCCGGATGCGGTGACTACGCGATCCTCGCCGCAGTCCAGAGCTTCATGCCGGAGCTCGGGATCGAGCCCGAGGACACCGTGTTCGTGTCGGGCATCGGGTGCAGCGGTCGGTTCACCTACTACATGGACACCTACGGGTTCCACGGGATCCACGGCCGCGCGCCCGCGATCGCGACCGGCGTGGCCACTGCCAACCCGGCCCTCAGCGTCTGGGTCGTGACGGGCGACGGCGACGCGCTGTCGATCGGTGGGAACCATCTGATCCACGCGCTCCGGCGCAACGTGAACCTCAAGATCTTGATGTTCAACAACCAGATCTATGGGCTCACGAAGGGCCAGTACTCGCCGACGTCCGAGGAGGGCAAGGTCACGAAGTCGACGCCGTTCGGCTCGGTCGACCGGCCCTTCAACCCCGTGGCGTTGGCGCTCGGCGCCGCCGCGACCTTCGTCGCACGCACGATCGACAACGATCGCCAGCACCTCACCGAGGTCCTCCGTCAGGCGGCCGCGCATCCTGGCGCTGCGTTCGTCGAGATCTACCAGAACTGCAACGTCTTCAACGACGGTGCGTTCGACGTCCTGCGTGACAAGTCGCAGGGGGTGCACAACCAGATCCGCCTGGTCCACGGCGAGAAGGTCGTCTTCGACGAGGGGACGCGGTGCGTACGGGTCGGCGCGAACGGGCAGCTCGAGATCGCGGCGGTCGCCGACAGCGATCCCGACAGCATCATCACCCACGACGTCCACGGACGCCCGTCGCTCGCGTTCGCACTCGCGCACCTGTCGGACGGGCCGACCGATCCGACCTGCATCGGAGTGTTCCACGAGGTGAAGCGCCCGACGTACGGCGAGGCCGTCCATGAACAGCTGGACCGGGCGAAGGAGCGGCTCGGGCCGGGGAGCCTCGAGGCGCTCCTCGGCGGCGGCGGTGACACCTGGACGGTTCCCTAGCGCCGGAGCGGGGTCAGCCGACCCGGCGACGGCCGAGGGCCCGGACGATCGCGGATCCGCCCGCACCCGGGGTCTTCATCGATCCGGCGGGCGCAGGCGAGCGAGCGCTGCCTCCGAGGCCCGCTCGACCGTCCGGAGTTCCTCGACGAGGGGTGGGAGCGTCTCGAGCAGCGCCGCGACGTCCTGCTCGGTCGTCCACGGGCCCGATCCGATCCTGAACCCGCAGGTTCGCGGTGCTCCAAGTTGCTCGAGGACGGGGGAGGGGTCTTCGGGTCGCCCGCTGCACAGCGATCCGGCGCCGATGCGGAACCCGCGGTCATCCAGTGCCATCGCGAGCGTCGAAGGATCGACCCCCGCCACGCTCAGGCACACGAGGTGCGGCGTCCGGTGGGTCGGGTGCCCGTACACCGTGATCCCCGGCACGGTCGTCGCGAGACGGTCCCGGAGCGTCGCGGTGAGCCCCCACAGCCGGGCGGCTTCGTCGGCCATCGTCGTGACCGACGCCTCCAGCGCGGCCGCCATCGCGATGATCCCCGGGGTGTTCTCCATCCCGGAACGTCGCTTGCGTTCCCGGTCGTCTCCGCACGGGTAGGCGGTGATGCCGACCCCTCTGCGGATGTACAAGCCTCCGACGCCGGCGGGGCCTCCGAACTTGTGTGCGGAGAACGACAGGAGATCGGGTCCGAGCGCGTCCACGTCGACGGGGAGGCGGCCCACCGTCTGGCAGGCGTCCGTGTGGAATCGGACCCCGGCCGCGCGCGCGATCCTGCCCGCCTCCGCGATCTGCTGCATCGTGCCGACCTCGTGGTTCGCATGCTGGACGCTCGCGAGGAGGGTGCCGGGGACGCGGACCTCGGCTGCGAAGGCATCGAGGTCGATCCGCCCGAAGGGGTCGGTGGGCACGAGCACCACCTCGAAGCCATCGCTCTCCAGCACGTGACAGACACCGCCGACCGCGGGGTGCTCGACGGCCCCCACGACCACGCGGTTGCCGATCTCACGTTGGGCCCGGACCCCGCCCCAGATCGCGAGGGCCACCGACTCGGTGCCCCCGGAGGTGAACACGACCTCGTCGTGGGAGGCGCCGATCGTCGAGGCGATGCTCGCGCGCGCGTCCTCCAGCGCGCCCCGTGCGGCCCGCCCCGGGCCGTGGATGCTGAGGGGGTCGCCGTAGAGGTCGAGGGCCGCCACGAGCGCTTCGCGGGCCACGGGCAGGATCGGGGTGGCCGATGCGGAGTCCAGGTAGACGTCGATCATCGTTCCGGAAGCGTAGCGGTGGGGCGCTCAGGGTGTGGCCGGCTCGCGGTCCCTCAGGAACAGCCACCAGTAGGCGACCCCGGCGATCACGCCGCCGGCGACCGGACCGACGATCCACACCCAGGCGTTCACCCAGTCACCGGCGACCAGCGCCGAGCCGAACCAGCGTGCCGGGTTCATCGCGGCGCCCGTGAGCGGGCCCGTCGCCAAGATCCCGAGCGTGATCGTGAGCCCGATCGCGAAGCCGGCGACCGCCCGGAACGCGCCTCGATCGTCGACGAGGCTCGCGAACACCGCCCACACGAGGAAGAACGTCGTGAGTGCCTCCACGACGACGGCCTTGCCGAGCGCCAGCCCCGGCAGGACGGCGGGGGTCCCCCCGTTCGCGGCGTCGAACGCCTCAGGCACGATCCATCGGATCGCGAGCGCCGCCACGACGGCCGCTGCCAGCTGGGTCGCCACGTAGACGAGGGACCGGCCGGACGGCATCTTCCCGGTGACCCACAGCGCGACCTGGATCGCCGGGTTGAAGACGCCTCCCGACGCGTGAGCCATCAGGCTGACGGCGATCGCGATCGCGAGCCCGTGAGCGAGCGCAACCTCCAAGGGTGTCCCGCCCGCCGCGATCGACCCGACGCCGAAGAAGACCAGGGCGAACGTCCCGACGAACTCGGCGACCGCGGCCTTGCCGATGCGCTCCATCGTGCCTCCTCGCGTGGTCGGGGGCTGCCCCGTGGCCGTTGCGGATCGACCGCGGACGCCCGGTGCGCCGGAGCGTATCCGCCGCCCTGCAGCGGGGCAAAGACCTGCAAGGAGGCGTGGTAGCCTGCGCGCGATGGAGGTCCTCCTCGTGTCCCCGGACGCCCGTTCGCGGGAGCTGATGGCGCTCGCGGTGCGAAGCATCGAACGACATCTCGGTGGCGAGTTGCGGTTCCGGGCTGCCGCGAACGGGGAACTGGGCACGCGCGCTGCGCTGCGCGATCGTCCGGAGATCGTCGTGGCCGACGAACTCGCGTCGCGTGCCGGCGCCTTCGCGCTGACGAAGACCCTTCGGGACGACCCCGCCCCCTTCGACGGGGTGATCGTGATCTTGCTCGAGCGGAGGCACGATGCCTGGCTGGCGAGGTGGTCGGGCGCGGATGCGTGGTTCGTGAAGCCCGCCGATCCGTTCGAGGTCGCCGATCGACTGCTGGAGTTGCTGGAGGAGCGGGGTCTGCTGCCCCAGGAGGAACGGGTGTGAACATCACAGGGACGTGCAAGACGTGCGGGCGAGAGCTCCTCGCCCGGCAGGTGATCGAGGCCGGCGGCAGCTGTCCCTGGTGCGGAACACCGTTCTGCCCCGACTATGCGGTGAGCCTGGTCGAGCGTCTCGCCGACGCCGTCGACGCGAGCGACCGTCTCGAGAAGGCGATCGAGGACCTCGCCGATCTGCGTCCTGGGTTCACGCTCGACGCCGAGAGCGTGATCGGGAAGATCAAGCGCGACCTCGCGCGGATCGACGCCCCGCTGATCAGGCAGGCCTGACCCGCACCGCGTCCAGGGAGGCGCCGATGGGCTTCAACGCGATGCAGCCCGGGAAGATCAAGAAGGGTGACCTGCTCTTCCTGATCGCCGCGATCGTGGTCACGGCCGCCCTCCTCGCGTGGGCGTTCTTCGGATGAGCGACCCGGATCCGCTCGCGGTCGAGGAATACTGCTACCTGACGACGACCGGACGGATCACCGGCCTGCCCCACAGGATCGAGATCTGGTTCGCGCTGCACGACGGCACGGTCTACCTGTTGGCGGGGGACCGGGACCGGGCGGACTGGGTCCGCAACCTGATGATCTCCCCCGACGTCGTGCTCGAGATCGGGGACCGGAAGCGGACCACGCGGGCGCGTGTCCTGCAGGAGGGCAGCGACGAGGACGAGCTGGCCCGCGAGGCGCTGGTGGCGAAGTATCAACCGGGCTACGGCGAGGACCTGGGGGAGTGGCGGCGCACGGCCCTCCCGGTCGCCGTCGCCTGGAGCGGTCCCTAGACCTCGTCGAATCCGATCGAGAACATGCGCTCCAGGTCGTGGCTCGAGTACACCTGGAAGGCGATCAGGGTCTCGGTCCGCATCACGCCCTCGACCTTCGCGATACCGCCGGGGATCACGTCGGCGAGGTCCTCGTGTCGGGCGACCCGTACGACCGCCACGAGGTCGAACTCTCCGGCGACCGAGTAGACCTCCGACACGCCGTCGAGCGCGGCGATCGCCTGAGCCGCCTCTGGGATCAGATCGATCTCGCACTGGATCAGGACCACGGCGTGGACGCTCATCGTCGGCTCCTCGTCTCGTCTGTTGGGTCGGACACGGTCACGAGCGCTCGAGGACGACGGCCAGACCCTGTCCGCCGCTGATGCACAGCGTGGCCAAGCCGAGCGTCGCCCCCGTCGTCCGCATCTCGTAGGCGAGCGTCAGGATGATCCGCGCGCCCGAGCAGCCGATCGGATGCCCGACGCTGATCCCTCCGCCCTTCGTGTTCAGCTTCTCGCGGTCGAACTTCAGTTCGCGCTCGCAGGCGATCACCTGCGCCGCGAACGCCTCGTTGACCTCGATCAGATCGAAGTCGGCCATCGTGAGGCCGGTCTTCTCGAGGACCTTCTTCGTGGCCGGGACCGGGCCGATCCCCATGATCTCCGGCGGGACGCCCGCCCAGGATGTCGCCACGATCCTCGCGAGGGGTTCGCGGCCCTCAGCCTTCGCCCGCGACTCGCTCATCAGGACCATCGCCGCCGCACCGTCGGTCAGGCCGCTCGAGTTGCCGGCGGTGACGCTCCCGTCCTCGCGGAAGACGGGCTTCAGCTTCGCGAGCGCCTCCATCGTGGTCTCGGGGCGCGGGTGCTCGTCCTCGGTCACCGTCACGGGCTTGCCCTTCAAGGTGACCTCGACGGGGAACATCTCCGCGGCCCGGCCCTCCTTGCCGACCTCCGCCTTCGCCTGCGACTGGAGCGCGAACTCGTCCTGCTCCTGACGCGAGATGTCGTACATGTCGACGAGGTTCTCGGCGGTCTCGCCCATGATCAGGCCGCACAGCGGGTCCAGGAGCCCGTCCTTGTACATGCCATCGAGGATCTCCGTGTTGCCCAGGCGCTGCCCGAGCCGCATAGTCGGCAGGAGGAACGGCACCCGGGTCATGTTCTCCATGCCGCCCGCCAGGACGATCTCGGAGTCACCCAAGGCGATCTGCTGGGCGCCGAGCTGCACCGCCTTCATCCCCGAACCGCAGGCGATGTTGACGTTGTAGGCGCTGATCTCCTTCGGCACCCCGGCATAGATCGACACCTGCCGGCCGGTGTTCGGACCGTTCCCGGCCTGGCGAGCGTGCCCGAGGATCGTCTGGTCCACCTGTTCGGGCTGAACGTCCGAGCGCCTCAGCGCTTCGACGGCCGCCATCGTGCCCAGTTCGACGGTGGGGGTGTCGGCGAACGAACCGAGGAACCGCCCTACCGGCGTTCGTGCGCCCTCGAGGATGACCGTGTTCTCCATGGCGCTCAGTCTAGCCGCGCGCTCTGGACCCCCGGCCCGCGTCGTCGCTGCGGGCGGCTTCGCGGAGCCGTCGCAGGACGCCGGCGAGCTCCCGACCGCCCTGGGCAGGTTCGCACGGGGCGACGTCGGCGGCCTCGACGACCAGCCGATGCCGGCAGATCCAGCTACGGAGCGCGGCGAGCTCGTCCGCGCGCTCGCGTGGAGGCGGAGCACCGATCGGCTCGACCGACAGGTCGCCGCCGACGATGAGGGCTCCGTCGCGCAGCTCGAGCCGGTCACCCCCGGCGGTCCGGAGCACGAGGCGCCCGGCGGTGAGCCATCGGTCGACGCGCGCCCTCCACAGGGCCTCGGCCAGCGCGCGGAGCCGGTCGCGGGCGAGCGCGGCCTCCTCGAAACGCTCCTGGGCGGCGAGCGTGGCCATACGCTCCTCGAGCGCTCCGAGGAGCTCGGTGGGGGAGACCAGGGACCGCACGAGATCTGCGACGAGCGCTCCGTACCCTTCGGGAGTCGTGCGGTCGTCGCAGGGGGCGAGGCAGCGCCCCATATCGGCGAGGGCGCACGGGGCGAACCGGGTGCGGCGGCCCATCGCCCGGGTGCACCTGCGCACGGGGAACACCTCTTCGATCGCCTCCTTGGCCAGTCGGGCTCGCGCGGCGTTCGGGAACGGCCCGAGCGTCACGACCCCGTCGTCACCGGGGGCGTGGGTGGTCTTCAGCCGGGGCCATGCATCGGTCGGATCGAGCTTGAGGTAGGCGTACGAGCGCCAGCGCTTGCCGTGGCGGTTGTACGGAGGCTCGTGACGCGTGATCAACCGAGCCTCGAGGACGAGCGCCTCGGCCTGGCCCGCGGTGGCCACGGCGTCGACCGAGGCGACCTCGTCCAGCATGTCCTGGATCTTCTTGCGTTCGTCACCGTAGAAGTACGACTTCACCCGGGCGCGGACGTCCTTCGACGTGCCCACGTAAAGGATCCGTCCGTCGCGGGCCCGGAACCGGTAGACGCCGGGTCCGGCTGGAAGCCCCTCGGCGAGCGTGATCTTCCCGAAGTTCGGGCGGCCGCGTGCGAGGCACGCTTCCTGGAGGTCGCCGAGCGTGCGGATCCCCAAACGGTCCCCGAGCTCGAGCAGCCCGTGGAGGACCTCTGCGCACGCCTCGGCGTCGGCCATCGCGCGGTGCACCGGGACGGCCCGGGTCCGGAAGTACCGGGCGAGGGTCTGCAGACGCACGTTCGGGACCTCCGGCCAGACGACCCTGCGGGCTAGCTTCGCCGTGCAGATCGCCGGGCCGGGCAGCGGCTCGCGATCGAGCCGGTCGAGGTTCGCGTTCACGAAGGAGAAGTCGAACCGCGCGTTGTGGGCCACGAACACCGCGCCTCGCGCGAACTCGACGAAGGAAGGCAGGACCCCCTCGATCGGCGGTGCGTCCGCCACCAGACGGTCGTCGATACCGGTCAGGCGGGCGATGTGGCGAGGGATCGGCAGGCACGGGTTCACGAGCGTCTGGAACGAGCCGAGGCGCTCGCCACCCCGGTAGGTCACGGCGCCGATCTCCGTGATCGCGGAGTCGACCGGGGACCCCCCCGTCGTCTCCAGATCCACGACGACGAACGTGACCTCGTGCAGGGGGACGCCCTGATCGAGGGTGAGCTGGAACGGGTCGGCGAGCAGATGGGCCTCCGGTCGTGCCGGCGCGGAGGCGCGACGGTATCGAACAGGTGTTCGGACGTCAAGCAGGGTCGGGCGGGGAGGCATCCGCGTCATCGTGACGGCCGTCACCGACACGGCCGCCGGCGCTATCGTGCCGGCATGCGCTACGGGGTCTCCGCGCCGAACATCGGCGACGTCGACACCTCGATCGACCTGGGGCTGACGGCCGAGGACGCCGGATGGGACGGGTTCTTCCTGTGGGACCACATCCGGTTCTCGGCGGCGTTCCCGGTGCCGGTGTTCGACCCATGGGTCCTCCTCGGGGCGCTCGCCGCCCGCACCTCGACGATCCGGCTCGGGACCATGGTGACCCCCGTGGCGCGACGGCGCCCGTGGACCCTCGCCCGGCAGACCGTCACGCTCGACCACCTGTCGAGCGGGCGGACGATCTAGGGGGTCGGGTTGGGCTACCCGCCCGACGCGGAGTTCGCGATGCTCGGCGAAGACCCCGACGACCGGGTCAGGGCGCAGAAGCTCGACGAGGGTCTCGAGGTGCTCGCACGGTTCTGGGCCGCGACGTCGTTCGACCACGACGGCCCGACGTACCGGATCCGGGACGGGGCGTTCCATCCGGGACCGGTCCAGCGTCCGAGGATCCCTGTCTGGGTGGCCGGGATGTGGCCGAACCGCCCGCCTTTCCGCAGGGCGGCCCGTTGGGACGGCGTCTTCCCGATCGGACGTGACGGAGCGGGCGAGCCGACCGGGATCGGTCCCGCGGCGCTCGCGGAAGCGGTCGCGTTCACGCGGAGTCTCCGCGACGATCCCGACGCGCCGTTCGACATCGTGGTGCAGGGACTCCCCGACGTCGCGCCTTCGGCCTACGAGGAGGTCGGCGCGACGTGGTGGCTGCTCGCCGATGAGGGCGTGCCCGGGTGGGAGGAACGCGTCCGCGAACGCCTGGCAGACGGTCCGCCCCGTTAGGGGTACAGCTCGCGCTCGACCAGCAGCGCCAGGAGCTGCTCGATCGCCAGGTGGCACTCCTGGATGTGCGCCGTGACCCGGGAGGGCACGCGGATCGCCACGTCGGCCGGCGCGACGAGCGCCCCACCGGTCTCTCCGGTGAGCGCGACGACCCGGACGTCGAGCTCACGGGCGCGCTCGGCCGCACGGACCACGTTCGCCGACGAGCCACTCGTCGAGATCGCGAGCAGGACGTCACCGGGCCGCGCCAACGCCTCGACCTGTCGGGCGAACACGCCTTCGACGCCGAAGTCGTTCGCGATCGCGGTCAGCAACGACGTGTCCGTCGTGAGGGCGATCGCGGGGATCGAGGGTCGAGGATGGTCCAGCGTCAGGGTGCTGACGAATTCCGTGGCCAGGTGCTGCGCGTCGGCGGCGCTCCCGCCGTTGCCGCAGATCATGAGCTTGCCCCCGTCGCGGAGCGACCTCACGAGCAGGTCGGCGGCCGACGCGACGTCGTCCGCGCAAGCGTCGCGGACGCGCGAGAACAGATCCTGGGCATCCTGCAGGTAGTCACGGGCGCTCGCCCGCGCAGCGTGAAGATCCATGGTCATCCTTCCCCGATGAGCGCCGCGATGATATCGACCGCACCTGCCAGGTCGGCCGCCACGTGGTCGGCCAACCCCTCGGCCGCCGCGAGCTCCTCGAGCCCGTGACCCGTGCGGACCATGATCGTCGTGGCGCCGACCGCGCGTCCCATCCCCATGTCGCCGGCGTGATCGCCGATCACGAACGCCCGGCTCGGATCGAAGCCGAAGCGCGATGCGGCCTCCAGGGCCATGCCGGGGGCCGGTTTGCGGCAGCCGCATCCGTCCTCGGGCCGGTGGGGGCAATGGAAGATCGCATCGACCGACGCGCCCTCGGCCGCCAGCATCGCCTCCAGCCGATCGTGGATCCGGTCGAGCGTGGCGGCGGGGAGCAGGCCCCGGCCGACGTGCGCCTGGTTCGTGACGACGACGATCCCGAGCCCCAGGGCCTCGCCCAGGCGCCGGAGCGCGGCGGCCGATCCCGCGATCAGCTCGAGCTCGTCGGGGTCGGTCAGATGGTCGCGCTCGGCATTGATCGTGCCGTCGCGGTCGACGAGCGCGAATCGGCGGTTCATCGGAACGGGGCCCAGATCGCGTCGGCTCGGTAGGCGCGGACCCCGTCGGGGTGCAGGCGCATCGGGGCCATCTGGCCGCCGAGGCGCTCGAGCCCGCGACGGACCGCGGGCTGGACGTCGGGATCGGCGTAGACGAGCAGGTAGCCACCACCGCCTGCCCCGCAGATCTTCCCACCGGCTGCGCCCGCCTCCTGGGCTGCGCCGAGCATCGCCTCGATCGGGGTGTCTTCCGCGATGTGCGGGTTCATCAGCCGCTTCGCCTCGAAGGCGGAACGGAGCATCCGTCCGACCGTGTCCGGATCGCCGGCCTCGAGCGCGTCGCGCATCACGTACGCCATCTCCTGCAGCTGCTTCAGCCCGAGCCGCGTGTCCTCTCGACCCTCCCGGGAGAAGGCGATCTGCCGGTCGATCAGGCCGACGTGACGCCGCACGTAGCCCGTGTAGCAGAGCAGGAGGTTCCGCTCGAGCGTCCGCCTGGTCTCGGCGCCGACCGCCACCGGCGTGACCGCGACGCCCTGCTCACCGAACTCCAGCAGGTTGAGCCCTCCGAACGCCGCTGCGTACTGGTCCTGCCACCCTCCGCTGATGCCGAGATCCTCGCGCTCGATCGCGTAGGAGATCGCGGCGAGCTCGTGCGCATCGATCGTCCTGTCGTCGAGCATCGCGAGCGCCGCGACGACCGCGGTCACGAGGGCCGACGAGCCGCCGAGCCCGCTGCCGGGAGGCGCCTCGCTCGCGATCTGGAGCTCCAGACCCGTCGGAACCCCGACGCGTTCGATCGCCGCCTTCGCGAGGTCCATCACGCCGTCGTAGACGGGTTGCTCGTCGAGGTGGTAGCGGACGAGCTCGTCGAGGTCGAGCGATCGGACGATCACCTCACGATCATCGCGAGGCGTGAGGCGAACACGTACGGCGTGGTCGATCGTTGCCGACAGCACCGCGCCGCCGTGTTCCCGGTACCAGTGGGGGAAGTCGGTTCCTCCGCCCACGAAGCTGATCCGCAGGGGGGCGACGGCGTCGATCGGCCGAGGATCGCTGGTCATCGCCCCAGTCTAGGGGCCGGTACCGCCCGCCACGGGTCAGGCCACGTGGCGCTGGAGGCGCCGACGCTGCTGCTCCGTCGTGCCGCCCCACACGCCGTATCGCTCGCCGTTCTTCAGCGCCCAGGCGAGGCACTCCTCGCGGATGCGGCAGATGGAGCAGAAGGCGAGGGCGGGCCCCGCCTCCTCCTCGGAGATCGGGAAGAAGACGTCGGGCTCGATGCCGAAGCACGCGGCACGATCCTGCCAGTGGTCGGGGGGAGACGGCTCCGTGGGCAACCCGTCGATGTCCACGTCGACGAACCGGTCGATCCTCACCGTTCACCAACCCCCTCTCCCCGGTCTCGATCCCCGGGTCCGATTCATAGCAGAGGCGGGTGTCGTCACGGAAGGGGTCAGGTGGGCGGTTCGGCCTTCTCCCATGCCGTGGGGACGGAAATGGCCCGAACGGGCTAGGCCATCGTCGCGGCGAGATGGAGCGGTCGACCGTCGGGAGCAGCCAGGTCGGCCGCCCGGTGCGCCCACGCCACCCGGGCGATGGCGACTGTGGTGCCGTCGTCGGGGCACGTGCTCGTCACGGTCCCTGCCGCCGTGCCGCCGGCGACGACCTCGTCCCCGGCGCGCAGGGCCCCGGCGACCCGCAGATGACGCAGCACCGTGGGTGGATGTCCGAGGTTGCGGACCCGAGCGACAGACTCCTGACCGAGGAAGCAGCCCTTGTCGGTGGCGACCGCGTCGTCCACGCCGACCTCGGAGGGCAGGGACGCGTCATCGAAGTCGACCCCCATCCTCGGGATGCCCCGCAGGACCCGCAGACGCTCCTGCGCGTCGGGGCCGGCCTCGATACGTCCGTCCCTGAGGAGGTCCGCGACGAGCCGCTCGAGGCGGGAGCCGATCGACACGAGCGCGTCGGTTCCGCCGCCGATCGCGGACGGGAAGAAGGGCTCGTCGGGAGACCACCCCGCGGGGAACGCGACGAGCACGACGTCGGGGTCGGGGCGGAGGGTCACGTCGGAGGTCAAGACGTAGGGGGCCAGGAGCCCGTCGATCGGCGCGCCCGCGCCGTCGTCCTGCACGAGGACGACCTCGTCGTCGCGGCGGAGCATCCACAGGTCGGCCCGGATCCGGCCGGTGGGCGTGAGCAGGAACGACCTGCCGGCCCCGCCGACCGGAAGTCCGGCCACGTCGGCCGTCACCAGGTCCTGCAGCCATCGGACGGCGCCGCGCCCATGGACGCGGACGACACGGCGGCCGAGCGCACGGGCGAAGGCATCGCCTCGTCCGAGCGCCGCTGCCTGCGTCTCGATCCCGCTCATGTCCTCGCCTCCCTCTGGGAGGATTATCCGCGCCGTGGACGTCCCGAAGACCCTGCTCGTCACGAACGACTTCCCGCCGACCGTCGGCGGGATCCAACGGACGCTCGAAGCCCTCGCCCTCGAGTTCCCTCCCGACCGGATCGCCGTGCTCTGTCCGGCCGCGGACGGGGCGGGTACCTACGACGGCAACGCGGGGTTCGCGGTGCTCCGGCAGCCGGAGCGGTTCCTGTGGCCCACGCCGGAGGTCGGACGACGGATCGAAGACGCCGTCCGCGAGACGGGGGCGGAGGTCGTCCTGTTCGGCGCATGCTTCCCGCTCGCGATGCTCGGACCGCGACTGGCCCGCGCGGGCATCCCGTACCTCGCCGCGGCGCACGGCTTCGAGTACTGGCTGTCGATCGTGCCGGGCGCCCACGCGCTGATGCGCTTCGCGACCTCGAAGGCGTCGCGGGTCCCCGTGATGTGCAGCGCCTTCATCGCGCGCAGGGTCCGCACCGCCGTCCCCCGGCGCGTCCCGGTGTCGGTCCTGTACCCGGGAGCGGACGTCGATCGGTTCCGCCCCGACCTGGAGACGAGCGACCTACGTTCCTCCCTCGGGCTCGAGGGGCGCCCGGTGGTCGTCTGCGTCAGCCGGCTGGTCGACCGCAAGGGGCAGGACATCCTGATCCGTGGGATGAGGCGGATCCGTGAACGCGTGCCCGACGCGACGCTGGTGATCGTCGGGGGTGGACCCGCGGAGGGAAGGTTGCGTGCCCTCGCGGCCGAGGCGCCCGTCGGGTCGGTGGTCTTCGTCGGGAAGGTCGTCGAAGAGGAGCTGCCCCGCTACTACGCGTTGGGCGACGTGTTCGCGATGCCGTGCCGGTCGCGGCTCGCCGGTCTCGAGGTCGAGGGATGGGGCAACGTGTTCATCGAGGCCGCGGCGTGCGCACGTCCCGTCGTCGTCGGTGACTCCGGAGGTGCCCGTGAGTCCCTCGTCGACGGCGAGACCGGTCTGCTCGTCGATGGGGCGGACGTGGGCCAGGTCGCGGACGCGGTCGCCTCCCTGCTCATGGACCCGGCACGTGCCCGGGCGATGGGGCAGGCGGGCCGTGAGCGGGTGCTGGAGGACCACACGTGGGGATCGATCGCCGGGCGGCTGATCCTGTGGCTCCAGCAGGCCGCGGCCGGACGGTGACGGCGAAGGTCGTTCCTCCGCCGGTGGGTGGGGGGTACCCTGCGCCCGTGCCCGAGGATCGACGATGCCCTTCCTGCCACGCCCTGGTGGCGATCGACGCCGACTGGTGCGGGCAGTGCTTCACGTCGCTCGTCGAGCCGGCGTCGGCGCCCGATCGGATCGAGCCTGCGTCGAGCACCGGGGATGGTGCCGCTCCGCCCGACGCCGCCGGGTGGCCGTGTCGGGTGTGCGGCGGACGGAATCCGATCGACGCCGACGCGTGCGAGACGTGCGGCACCCCGTTCGCGGCGCTGATGCGTGACGAGCCTGAGCGTCGCGACGTGTCGCCGAAGGACGCGGTCGCCTGGTCGCTGCTCTTCCCAGGGCTCGGCCACCGGGCCGTCGGGCGCACGCCCGACGGCGTAGCGCGCGGCATCGTCTTCGCCCTGTCGTTCGGGATGGCGCTCCTGCTCGGTGTCGCCGGCGTCCGGTCCGGTCCGGCCTTCGGCGTGTTCCTGTTGTTGCTGGTGACCGGGCTCGCGGTCTACGCGCTCTCGGCCGTCGAGGCCCACCGGCTTGCCTCGGGGGGAGACCTCCTGATCCCTTCGAGACCGCTGCTGTGGGTCCTCGTCGGTGTGATCTTCGTGTCGATCGTGATGCTCGCGCTGGCGGTGGTGAGCGCGACCCGTAGGTAGGATGCTCACGTGGAGCAGGCCGAAGGCTCGATCGTGATCGAGGCGCCGCTCGAGGACGTCGTCGAGGTCATCGAGGACTACGAGGCGTACCCGGAGTGGGCCGACGTCCGTCGGGTCGATATCGTGCAGCGCGGCGAGGGAGGGCGACCGACCGAGGTAGCGTTCGAGGTCGACGTGCCCGTGCTCGGCCGAGCCTCGTACACGCTGCGGTACCAGTACGCCCCGGGCGATACCGCGATCTCGTGGACCTCGATCGAGGCCCACGGTGCGGTCCGCGAGGTCAGGGGCGAGTACCTCCTCGACGACCCGGACGGCACCTCGACGACCGTGACGTACCGGCTGGCCGTGGAACTGGGGGCGCTCGTCCCCGGGTTCATCAGGACCGAGGGTGCGAAGCGCGTGATCGAGAACGCGCTCGAGCGCCTCAAACGCCGCGTCGAGCTGGGCTGATGGACCCCGAACCGGCCGGCGCCGCGAGACCCCTCGCGCCGGTCGAACGTCTCGACGCACCTCGCGTCCCGGCCAGACCTGACCGCTCCTGGCCCTACGCGTCGTGGGGCTGGACGCAATTGATCCCGGTCGCGGCGATGCCGTTCGGGATCGCCTTGCTGGCCGAGATCGTCGTGTTCGGGATGGTCGGATGGTCCGGTCCCGCGGCGGCGCTGGTCGTCTCGGTCGTCCAGCAGGTGGCGCTCGGGGCAGGCATCTGGTGGTGGGTCAAGGCCACGACCGGGTCGATCACCTCACTCGGGTTGTGGCGCAAGGGATGGCGGATCGGCGACCTCGCGGTCGGCGCGGGCGTCGGGCTCGGGGCGATGTTCCTGAGCGCGGTGATCATCCTGCTCACGATGTTCGTCGTCGAGCAGATCACGGGGGAGGTCCCCGGACCCGACAATCCGCTCGACACCTTCGAGGATGCATGGCTCGTCCCGATCGCCGTGATCGCGGTCGTCTTCGCCCCCGTGTGCGAGGAGATCGCGTTCCGGGGGTTCCTGTTCGCGGGGCTCCGTCAGACGATGCGGTTCCGGTGGGCGGCGGTCGTCTCCGGCGCCCTGTTCGGGCTCGTCCATGCCGATCCGATCCGCTTCCTGGGTCTGTCGGTCACGGGCATCTTGCTTGCCGGCCTGTACGAGCGACGACGTACCCTCGTCGCGCCGATCGCTGCGCACTTCACCGTGAACCTGATCGCGGTCCTGTCGCTGCTGGCCACGCGCTGAGGCCTCGCGCCGGGGTGGGCTACCCTGGACGCCATGCGGGTCGTGCTGTTCACGGGCAAGGGCGGCGTCGGCAAGACGACGGTCGCGGCGGCGACGGCGGTGCGCGCGGCGAGGGCAGGGAGCCGCACGCTCGTGATGTCGACCGATCCCGCGCACTCCCTGGCAGATTCCTTCGAGGTCGAGATCGGGAGCCAGCCGACGCAGGTGACCGAACGGCTCTGGGCGCAACAGGTGGATGCGCAGGACCGCCTGGAAGACAACTGGCGTGAGATCCAGGACTACATGGTCCAGCTGATGAACTGGGCGGGGACCGAGACGATCCAGGCCGAGGAACTGACCGTGCTCCCCGGTCTCGACGAGATCTTCGCCTTGATCGACGTCAAGACCCACGTCGAGAGCGGGTCGTTCGACGTGCTCGTCGTCGACTGCGCGCCGACCGCCGAGACGTTGCGGCTGCTGAGCCTCCCGGAGATCATGAACTGGTACATCGAGCGGATCTGGCCGGTCGAGCGCAAGGTCGTGAAGGCGGTCCGCCCGATCGTGTCGCGGATGACCACGCTGCCGATCGCCGGTGACCACGTCTTCGCCGCCGTGGAACGGCTCCACGCGAACCTCGACGCGGTCAAGGGGATCCTCACCGACGAAGACGTCTCCTCGGTCCGGCTGGTAGTGAACCCGGAGAAGATGGTGATCAGCGAGGCCCGGCGGACGTACACGTACCTCGGGCTGTTCGGGTATCGCGTGGACGCGGTGATCGTGAACCGGGTCCTGCCTGCGGAGATCACGGATCCGTACTTCGGCAAGTGGAAGGACATCCAGGCCGAGCACCTGGCGACGATCCACGAGTCCTTCGAGCCCGTGCCGATCCTGAAGGCCCGGCTGTTCGATCGCGAGATGGTGGGGATCCCGCTGCTCGTCGAGATGGGCGACGAGGTCTACGGAGACGAGGACGCCCTCAGCATCCTGTACCACGACGACCCGATCCGGGTCCGCAAGCGCGGGACCGGCTACGTGCTCACGATGCGCCTGCCTTTCGTCTCTCGAGACGACATGGACATCCACCGCCGCGGTGAAGAGCTGTACGTGCGCGTCGGCTCCTACAAGCGGAACCTGATCCTGCCCCAGACCCTGAAACGCATGGTGGTCCGTGGAGCGAACTTCGCGGGAGACCACCTGGAGATCCTGTTCGCGCGCGAGCCGTTGGGGCCCGCGGAAGGGAGCGAGTGATGGCGGCCACCGATCCGATCGCCGAGCCGATGCCTGAGCCTGAGGGTCAGGACGCGCCCGAGGCACCTGTCGAGGCGGCGTCCGAGAAGGGCGACGCCGCGCACGACACCGCCGGTTGCCCTGTGACCTGGTGCCCGATCTGCATCACGGTCGGTGCCGTGCAGCCGATCGCGCCCGACGTGATGGAGCACCTCCTCAAGGCGGGCACGGAACTGTTCCTGGCGTTCCGCGCGGTCGTGGACGCCCGGGCCGACGAGACCGAGGGCGGCCACCCAGCGGAGACGACGGCGGGGTCCACGACCCTCGAGAAGATCGACCTTGGCTGAGTCCGCCGGACCTGCGTCGGGCCTCATGGCCGTCGGCGTCGACGTCGGTGGGACGAAGATCAACGCCCTGCGCCTGGACGCGGCAGGGGCGATCGATGCGCGAGCCTCGCACGCGACGCCCGCCGATGACATGGCGGCGACCCTGGATGCGCTCGTAGGTGCGGCTCGTGAGGTTCTGTCGCCCGACGTGGTGGCGGTGGGCGTCGGTGCGGCGGGACTGATCGACCGCCACACAGGCATCTTGCGGTACGCGCCGAACCTGTCCTGGCGCGACGCCGACATCCCGTCGGCGGTCGCGGGCGCGTTGGGCATCCCTTCCTTCGTCGAGAACGACTCGACGATCGGCGGATACGCGGAGTGGCGCCTCGGAGCCGCCGTCGGCTACGACCACGTCCTGTACGTGGCGGTCGGCACCGGGATCGGAGGCGGCGTGGTCGTGGACGGACACCTGATGCGGGGAGCAGTCGGGTTCGCCGGTGAGATCGGGCACGTCGTGGTCGAGCCCGACGGGCTCGAGTGCGGCTGCGGGAACCGCGGGTGCTGGGAGACGGTCGCGAGCGGCTCGACGATCACTCGGCAGGGGCGAGCCGCCGTCACCCGGCATCCCTACTCGCTGATCGCCGAGGTCGTGGACGGGGATGCGTCGCGTGTGACCGGCGCCACCGTGACCGAGGCCGCCCGCCTCGGCGACGCCGCCGCCCGGGGGATCCTCGCCGAGGTGGGGACGCGCCTGGGGGAGGGCATCGCGGGGCTGGTGAACGTCCTCGACCCGCAGGTCGTGGTCGTGGGGGGTGGGCCGGCCGAGGCCGGTGACCTCCTGCTCGACCCGGCGCGGGTTGCGTACGTCCGCACCGTGGAGTCACGTTCCCTCCGACCCGAGGTTCCGATCGTCCCGGCCGCCCTCGGTCCCGACGCAGCGGCGATCGGTGCGGCCCTGCTCGCGATCGACCGGTCGACTCCATGAAGCTCGGGTTCGCCGTTCCCACGTTCGCAGGCACGATCGATGTCCCGCTGGGGGCGGCGGCCGAGGCGGAGCGCGTCGGGGCCGACGCCGTGTTCGCCGTCGACCACCAGTTCCCGCCTGGACGGCCGGATCGCCCGTCGTTCGAGGCCTTCTCGCTGCTCGCGGCGGTGGCCGCGTCGAGCACGGACCTCCGGGTGGGCCCGCTGGTCGCTCGGGTCGGCATGCGGCCGACCGGACTCCTCGCGAAGCAGGCGTCCTCCCTCCACGGTCTCGTCGCCGGGGGCGCGATCTGGGTCTGGGGATGGGCGATGCCCTCGTGCGCGCCGAGCACGACGCGTTCGGCCTCCCGTTCCCCGGTGCCGCGGACCGAGCCGCCCTCGTCGGGTCGACCGCGCTCGCGTTGCGGTCGTTGTTCGCCGGTCGGCCGTGGCCGGGGGACGACCGGGTGCCGGCGATCGCGGGGCCTCTCGCGCCGGCCGGCGGCCCCCCGGTGTGGGTCGGCGGGACGAGCGATCGCATCGTCGACGTGGCGGCCGCGACCGCCGACGGATGGAACGGGTGGGGTCTCGATGCCGACGCGTTCGTCGACCGGGTCCACCGACTTCAGCGGTCGGCACGCGCCGCCGGCCGGAACCCGAGTGAGGTCGTGCCGACGTGGGGCGGGATCGTCCTGGTCGGACGCGACGCTGCAGAGCTCGAGCTGCTTGGAGGGCGATCGTTCCGCCCGTGGGGTGGCGTGGGACCCATGGCGCGGGACCGTCGACGACCTCCGGGTGTTCGCGACCCGCCTGGCGAGCGCCGGGGCCGCATGGTTCGTCTGCCTGCCCGCGGGGCCTGCCGATCGGACGGAGCTGATCGCCCGTACGCTCCGCGACGCATGAGGTCCCACGAGCTGAAGCGGGCCAAACGCGCGATCCGTCGAACGGTCCTGTCACGACGCGACGCGATGCCGTCGGGAGATCGCACCCGCGAGGGTGCCCGTGCGATCGAGCGGTTCCTCGAGGTTCCGTCGGTGACGACCGCCGACACGGTCGTCGCGTTCTGGCCCTTCGGATCGGAGCTCGATACGCGGCCATTGCTGGAGATCCTCGACGCACGGGGCGTCCGGATCGCCTTGCCCCGGATCGAGGGGGACGATCTCTCGCTGCGCACGTGGTCGCCGGGCGAGCCGATGACGCCCACGTCCTTCGGAGCGATGGAGCCGGCCGACGGCGAACGGATCGACCCCCGCCTGGCAGGTGTGGTGTGCACGCCCGGTGTCGCCTTCGACCGATGGGGTGGGAGGATCGGCTACGGGGGCGGGTTCTACGACCGGCTGTTCGGATCCGGGACCGGCGCGGTCCGCATCGCGCTCGCCTTCGACCTCCAGGTGATCGACGAGCCGCTGCCGCTGGGGCACTTCGACCAGCGGGTCCACGTGATCGTCACGCCGACGCGGACGATCACCGTGGCCGAACGGGGTCAGGGAGACGAGCCGACTTGAACCATCGTTCAACCGTGGGGTACAACGGGCTTCGGCACACGGACGAGACGCGCCCCGAGGGGCGGCGGTCGGAAGGAGGAACCTCACGATGGGCGAGGAAGTGATGGAGAACCGCTCTCCGCTGCATGCGTGGCACGTGGCGCAGGGGGGCGAGTTCCTGTGGGAGGACGACTGGCCCTGGATGATGGACGAGGGGCGGGCCGCCCTGGAGGAGTACGAGGCGGTCCGGACCGCCACGGGGATCTGGGACCTGCACTCCACGGCGAAGTACGAGGTGACGGGGCCCGACGCGGCGCGGCTGATCCAGCGCCGGTTCACGAACAGCCTCGCCGGGATGACCGACGGCTCCGTGCGCTACGGCGCCCTCGTGAACGCCGACGGGACGATGATCGACGACGGCAACGTCTACCGGCTCGCCGAGGACCGGTTCTGGCTGTTCATCAACACCCCCGGGATCGAGGACTGGTTCCTCGAGACGGCGGATGGGCTCGACGCATCGATCTCCCACGTCACCCGGGATCGGTGGTTGGTGGCCGTCCAGGGGCCGGGGTCCATGGAGCTGTTGCAGGGGTTGACCGATCGTGACCTCGGGGAGCTCCGGTACTTCCGCTTCTGGCCCGAGCCGACCACCGTGGCCGGCGCCGAGGCCCACGTGCTCCGCACGGGTTTCTCGGGCGAGAAGGGCTACGAGGTCGTCACCGACCCGTCGAACGCCGAGGGCATCTGGAACGCGCTGCTCGGCGCGGGTGCGGTCCCGTTCGGACTGAACGCGATCGACCTCGCGCGGACCGAGGTCGGCCTGATCATCATCGCGGTCGACTACAACCCGGGCGAGATCAGCCCGTGGGACCTGTCGATGGACCGGTTCATCAAGACCGACACCGAGTGCGTGGCGGCGGCGGCCCTGGCCGCGCGGGGGGCGAACCCACCGAAGCGCTTCAAGACCCTCTCGCTCGAGGGCGACGCGGCGCCCGACTATGGGGCCGTCGTGACGAAGGATGGGCGCGAGGTGGGCATCGTCACGTCGCCCGCGGTGAGCCCGCGGGTCGGCGCGATCGGGCTCGCGATCCTCGATGCCGATGTCGCCGGGGACGGCACCGTGGTCGACGTCGCGATTGGCGACGGGACCGCGAGCGGCACGGTGGGACCGCTGGGGATCCTCGATCCCGCGAAGGAGCGCCCGCGCGCGTAGATCCGGCGGCCCCCATCACGGGCGTATGCTCCGCCCGTGATGGGGGAGCCGCTGTTCGGCGTCGTGCCGAACTTCAGCGAGGGTCGTCGGTCCGACGTGGTCGATGCGATCGTCGCCGCCCTGGCGGTCCCCGGGGCCCGTGTCGTGTACGCGGAGGCCGATCCCGCACATCATCGGCTCGATACGACCGTCCTCGGCCCCCGCGGCGCCGTCTGGGCGTCGGCGATGGCCGGCGCGAGGGTCGCGGTCGGACTGATCGACCTCACGACGCATCGCGGGGGCCATCCGCGGATGGGCGCGGTCGACGTGATCCCGTTCATGCCCGTTCGGGGCGTCACGATGGACGACTGCGTGGGGCTGGCCCGGGCGTTCGGGGCGGAGCTGGCCCGGGAGCTGGACCTGCCCGTCTATCTCTACGAGCGAGCCGCCCTCACCGAGGAGCGTCGGTCGCTCGCGGACGTGCGCCGCGGGCAGTTCGAAGGTCTGCGTGAGGACGTCGCGCAGGGTCGCCGGCTCCCCGACTTCGGCCCGCACGCGCTGGGTCCGGCCGGTGCCACCGCCGTGGGCGCGCGGCCGCCGCTGGTCGCGTTCAACTGCTACCTGGACGGGACCGACGAGGATGCCGCGCGGGCGATCGCAGGGGAGGTCCGTGAGTCCGGAGGAGGACCACCGGCGGTCCGCGCGATCGGGTTCGTCGTGCCCGAGCGGGGCTGCGTGACGGTGTCGATGAACCTCGTCGACCACGAGGTGACCGGGATCGGGACGGCGTTCGACGCAGTGGCGGCTGCGGCCGCCCGACGCGGGCTGATGGTCGCGTCGTCGGAGATCGTCGGGCTCGCGCCCGAGGCAGCGGTACGTCCCGACGACGTCGACCGCGTGCGGCTCGAGGGGTTCGATCCCGCGCAGCAGGTCCTGGAGCGGTTGGTAGGGGAGGACGGATCATGAGCGAGGTTCCGGTGACGGGCCAGCGAACGCTGGCCGAGTGGCTGGGCGAGCTGGCGTCGGAGAACCCGACGCCAGGCGGAGGAGCCGTCGCGGCGATCTCGGCGGCGACCGGCGCCGCGCTCGTGGAGATGGTCGGGCGTCTCACGATGCGCAAGGCGGGGTTCGAAGCGGTCGCGCCCAGGATGGAGGAGATCGTCGGCGAGGCCGACCGGGAGCGCTCCGAGCTGCTCGGCCTGGCCGACCGCGACGCCGAGGCGTTCGACGAGGTGATGGCCGCGTACCGGATGCCCCGCGAGACCGACGTGGAGCGTACCGACCGGCTCCGTGCCCTGCAGGCCGCCCTCGAGCACGCCGCCGAGGTGCCGCTCACGGTAGCCCGCAGGGCCGTGTACCTGATGGGGCTGGCTGAGGAGGCGATCGCGAACGGCAACCCGAACGCGGCATCCGACGGTCTCAGCGCGGCTGCCGTGCTCCACGCCGCGACCCTGTCGGCCCTGGCGAACGTGCAGATCAACGCGTTCGCGTTCGTCGACGAGGCTCGTCGGACCGAGCTGATGGACGACTGCCGGCGTCTGCGTGACCGCGCCGACCAGGTCCTGGCCGACGCCGACGAGGCGTTCGCGGTGCGCACGAGCGGGGGGTAGCCCGAGCGATGCGGCTCGACGCGATCGTGGTGGACTGCCACCACGCGGCGTCCCTCGCGCGTTTCTGGGCGGCGGCGCTCGGCTGGTCCGTGGCACCTTACGACCCTGCCGAGCTCGCCCGCCTCGCGACCAAGGGGATCGACGACCCCGAGGACGATCCTACGGTGATGGTGGATCCACCCGTCGACGGCGACGCCGATCTCCCGGTCCTGTTCTTCGTCGAGGTGCCTGAGGCGAAGGTCGTGAAGAACCGGCTCCATCTGGACCTGCGCGCCGAGGACGACCTCGAGGCCGAGGTGCGACGTCTCGAGGAGCTCGGTGCCCGGATCCGCAACTGGGAGGAGACCGACGGCGGACCGTGGTGCGTGATGCTCGACCCCGAGGGCAACGAGTTCTGCGTGATGCCGCCCGACGACGAGGTGGCCTAGGGGCGGGGAGCGCGTGTGGCCGTCCCCGTCGGCGGCCGCGGTCTCGGTCTCTTGATCTTGACCCGCGGGTCCCGGAGCGCCTCGGCGGCATCCCAGACCTTGCAGTGCGTCTGGTCCCCATGGAACACGTCGATCTTCCCGTAGCGTTCGGCGGTGGCGAGCGCGAGGGCGGCCAGCTCCGGATGGGCCTTGCCGATCGTGATCGGGACCATGTTCATCATCTCGCGGGCCCAGTTCGGACTGGTATGGATCGTCGCACCGATCGTCTCGAGGCAGCCGGCGAGCTCCTCCGGCGTGAAGGGGGAGTCCGGGGCGGCCGCGAAGTCGTTCAGCAGCGCGTAGCCCGTCCGCCGCACGAACTCCTTGCGGCTCTTCGCCCATCGGCGGGCGAGCTTCGGCGAGAACCGCGCCGGGTACACGAGCGCCGCGAACATGTCGGCGAGCACCGGGTAGTCGACCTCGGTGACCATCCGCGTGCCATCGGCCTCGGCGAGCGCGAGCGGGTCCATCACTTTCGTCGCGAGGAAGCGGGCGTCGAGGATCCCGGTCGCCCACAGCGCCTCGCCGAGCGCGTGGTCACGGCCGGCGCGCTTCGCGATCGCCTCGAGGTCGGCGAACCGCACGCCGATCGTGTCGACCGCCGTCTGACGACGCCGGTAGATCTCGGCGATCCTCGGGTCGCTCGCCGCGCGCAGCGCGCGCATCGCTTCGGCCGCCCGCATCGGGCGATCGTACGACGACGGCTCAGAAGAGGCCGATCGTGCGCCCGTCCGCGTCGATGTCGACCCCGGTGAAGTTCGGCACCCTGCCGAGGCCCGGCATCCGCTGCATGTCGCCGCACAGGGCGACGACGAAGCCGGCGCCCGCGCTCGGAACGACGCCGCGCACGGGCAGGCGGTATCCCGTGGGCCGGTTCACCGCCAAGGGGTCGTGGCTGAGGGACAGGTGGGTCTTCGCCATGCACACGGGCGCGTCGCCGAAGCCGAGATCGGTCAGGCGAGCGATGTCCTTGTCGGCCTGCGGCAGGTAGTCCACGCCGTCGGCCCCGTAGAGCTTCGTCGCGATCGCCTCGATCTGGCCCTTGAGCGGCGTCCCCTCGGGGGTGAGCAGATGGAACGAGTTGGGCTTCTCGCACGCCTCCACGACGGCCTCGGCGAGCTCGATCGCACCGTCACCGCCCTGGGCGAACCCGCGGTTCACCACGACGGTCTCGGCACCGGCCTCCAGGGCCAACTCCCGCATCAGCTCGACCTCGGCCTCGGTGTCGCTCGGGAAGTTGTTGACCGACACGACGCACGGCAGCCCGTACTCGCGGACGATCCCGACGTGGGCGGCGAGGTTGTCGACCCCGCGTCGCAGGGCGTCGAGGTCCTCGTTCACCAGGTCCTCGAACCGCATCCCGCCGTGGGACTTCGTCGCCCGGACCGTCGTGACCAACACGCCGGCGCTCGGGGTGAAGCCGCCGAGGCGGCACACGATGTCGCAGAACTTCTGGAACCCGAGGTCGCTCGCGAACCCGGCCTCGGTGACCACGTAGTCGCCCAGCTTGAGGGCGACCCGGTCCTCGATGATCGAGTTGTTCGCGTGGGCGATGTTCCCGAACGGCCCCGCATGGATCAGGGTCGGCTGGCCTTCGAGCGTCTGCACGAGGTTGGGTTCGATCGCGTCGCGCATCACGACCGTCATGGCCCCGGCGACCCTGAGCTCCTCGGCGGTCACCGGCGCGCCGTCGTACGTCGATGCCACGATGATCCGCCCGAGGCGGGCCCGCAGGTCGTGGATGTCGTGTGCGAGCGCGAGGATCGCCATGATCTCCGAGGCTGCGGTGATCACGAACGCGTTCTCGCGTGGGACCCCGTGGAGCTTCCCGCCGAGGCCGATCACGCTGTTCCGGAGCGACCGGTCGTTCACGTCGAGGCTCCGGGGCCAGGTGATCGTCTGCGGGTCGATCCCGAGCGGGTTCCCGTGGAAGATCGAGGCGTCGAGCGCAGCGGACAGCAGGTTGTGCGCCGCCGTCACCGCGTGGAAGTCGCCGTTGAAGTGGAGGTTGATGTCCTCCATCGGCAGCAGCTGCGCGTAGCCGCCTCCCGTGCCGCCTCCTTTGATCCCGAACACCGGGCCCATCGACGGCTCCCGCAGGGCGAGGACCACGTCCTTGCCGAGCCTCCCGAGCCCCTGGGTGAGCGAGATCGACGTCGTCGTCTTGCCCTCGCCCGCCTTCGTCGGCGTGATCGCCGTCGTGATCACGAGCTTGCCGTCGGGCCGGTCCTTCAGCCGGTCGAGGATCGACAGGGAGATCTTCGCCCGCGTCGAGCCGTAGGGCTTGAGCTCCTCGGGGAGGATCCCGGCATCGGCTGCCACATCGGTGATCGGACGTGGGATGGCTTCCTGGGCGATCTCGAGGGCGGACTTCATCGTCGTTCAGGCCTTTCGGTCGATGGTCCCGGGCGAGGGTTGCCGACGGCGGTGCCCGCCGGTCAGTGACCTCGGGCCGACGATACCGTTCCCGTGGCAAGGCATCCAAACGGGCGAGAGGCCCGTCCTGACCCGCGGTCGTCGGAGGACCGGGTGACCGTCGCGACCTCAGGACCGATACTGGTGGCATGGCGATCAGCGAACCGCTCCGACACAACCTCACCCACGCGCGGCTCGTCGCCTACCACGGCGACGTGCGGAGCGAGCGTGGGGACTCGGTCGTCACCGAGGAGCCGATGGAGATACGGGTCCAGGGACCCGGCCAGGAACAGATCCGCGTGGCGGTCACGATGCGCACGCCGGGCGGCGACTTCGAGCTGGCGGCCGGCTTCCTGTTCACCGAGGGCCTGATCGCGCCCGGCGACGTCCGCCGGGTCGCCTACTGCGACAACCTCCCGGGGGAGGACCAGCACTACAACGTCGTGAGCGTCACGCTCGGTCACCCGTTCGAGGCCGCCGGCCTCTCGAGGAACTTCTTCGCGTCGTCGTCGTGCGGGATCTGCGGGAAGGCGGCGCTGGAGGACGTCGAGGTTCGCTGTGACGTCGTCCCCCCAGGGCCCGAGGTCGCCGTGTCGATGCTGCTCGGGCTCCCTGAGCGGCTGCGGGAGGCCCAGAAGGTGTTCGAGCGCACCGGAGGGCTCCACGCGGCGGGGCTGTTCACCGCTGACGGCGACCTCGTGAGCCTCCGCGAGGACGTCGGTCGCCACAACGCCGTCGACAAGGTGATCGGGGAGCAGGTGTTGCTCGGTACCGTCCCATTGTCCGAGCGGATCCTCCAGGTCAGCGGAAGGCTCTCGTTCGAGATCGTCCAGAAGGCGGCGGTCGCCGGCATCCCGGTCGTGAGCGCCGTGAGCGCACCGTCGTCGTTGGCGGTGGACGCCGCGGAGCGGCTGGGGATCACGCTCGTGGGGTTCGTGCGCGACGGCCGATGCAACGTGTACGCGCATCCCGAACGGGTCCGCTGAGTCAGGCGTCGCGCTGCCCGCGAGGGCGGATCTCCCAGTCGTAGATCACCGACGTCCGGATCACGACGTCCTGCAGCGATCGGTTCTCCCGGCTCACCGCGCACCACAGCAGCCCGATCGGGAACAGCACGCATGCAACCGACCGCAGCAACGCACCGAGCAGACGGACACGCTCACCCTCGTAGTTCACGACCCGAAGGCCCAGGAGGTGTTTCCCGTAGGTCCGGCCGGTCGTCGACCACGCGGCGACGAAGTACGTACAGAGGATCGCGCTCCCCAGGAGGTACGCGAGCGCGAACGAGGGCGTCGGCATCGCGAAGGCCTCACCGCGCAGGAGCAGGAGGAAGGCGGCCCACGCAACGTAGAACACCCCGAGGATCACGATGACGACGGCCACGTCGATCACGTTCGCGGTGACCCGCGTCACGATCCCCGCGCGCCGTCCCTGGAAGCGCCTCGCCTCAGCGGGGATCGTCTCGATCGGGTGAGCCGGGCTCACGATCGGGTTCCGGGATCCTCGGTCGGGGGCGTCACCTGGAGCGACTCCGGCTCACCGGGCGCGTCGGTATCCCTCTGCGAGCGGCGGCGGAGGATCCGGTCGACCGTGCGCGATACGGAGGCGTCCGCCTCGATCCCCTGGATCCTCACACCTCGCACGGTCTCCGACGCCATCGACCCCGTCGACTCACGGATGATCTCCGGGAGGTCGATCTCCTCCATCACCTCGCGCGTCAGTTCGGCCAGGTCCAGCCGCTCGATCACGGCGGCGACGTCGAGGCGCTCGGCGATCTCGTCGACGTCGACCCGGGCGACGATGGCGTCGACGTCGATCCTCGCGGCGATCTCGTTGAGATCCAGCTTCGAGACGACCGCGTCCAGGTCGACGCGCGACACGATCTTGTCCACGTCGACCCGGGCGACGAGCTCGTCCAGATCGACGCGCTCCGCCACGAGCCACGTCAGGTCGATCTGGTCGAGCACCGCGTCGATCACCTGGGGGACCAGCTCCCGCGCGAACGCCCCCGCGGCCGCCTCGGTCTCCGGACGCGCGTCACGCCACCGCTCGTCGAGCGAGGTGGCCGTCGAGCGCACCCACCCGGCCGCGGGACCCAAGGGGGGCACCCCGGCGATCCATGACGCGGGAGGACCGACCGCCCTCGAGACGCGCCTGGCCGCTTCAGCGGCGCCCTCTCCGACCAGCAGCGTGATCCCCAGGAGGGCGCCGGTCGCCATCGCGAGCGGATCCGCACGCTCGAGGGCGCGCTCGTCCGAAGCGAGCGGCGTCAGCATCGTCCGACGGAGGGCGTCGGCCACGGCGGCGATGCCGAGGGCGACCAGGCCCGTCGTGACGCGGATCCCCTGCTCGAGCAGCATCGTTCCCGACGGCTCGTCGACCTCGGCGACCGGCTCGCCGGCGGGCTCCGTGACCTCGGTCGATCCCGTGCGGCCCGCTGAGGACCACGGGGAAGTCTGGGGTGCGCTCTCCATGGCCACCATCTTGCGCGCCGGGGCCACCGATTGACCAGCCCCGAACCAGGGGTCATGAGCGCACCCGCGTGGTTCCCACCCCTGCCCCAAGTCTCCGTAGAATCGAACCTTCGAGCGGCGATGCCGCCCGGATCGGACGGAGGAAGGAGAGCGCTCGATGGTGAACGGGCTCACGCGGCTGACCGAGCCGATGGTCCGCGACCGTGGCGAGCTGCGCACCGCGACCTGGGACGAAGCCTTGGACCGGGCCGCCGACGGACTGCGCAGGGCCATGGAGCGGAATCCCGGCTGGGGGGCCGGCCTGTTCAGCTGCTCCAAGGCCACGGACGAGATGAACTTCGTCGCAGGGAAGTTCGCTCGCCAGGTCCTGGGCACGAACAACATCGACAGCTGTAACCGCACCTGACACGCGCCTTCGGTCGTCGGTCTGGCGACCGTTCTCGGTGCCGGTGGTGGTACCAGCTCGTACGCAGAGGTCGAGGACTCCGACCTCATCGTGCTGTGGGGATCGAACGCTCGCGCGGCGCACCCGATCTTCTTCCACCACGTCCTGAAGGCGATCGAGGAGGGTGCCCGACTGATCGTCGTCGATCCCCGTCGGACGGAGTCGGCGGCCTTCGCCGACCTGTGGCTCGGCATCGACGTCGGCACCGACATCGCCCTCAGCAACTCGATCGCCCGCGAGATCATCGCGAGCGGTCTCGAGGATCGCGCGTTCATCGAGCGCGCGACCGAGGGGTTCGATGAGTACGCGGCCAGCGTCCAGGAGTGGACCCTCGAACGTGGTGAGGCCGTCACCGGGGTGCCGGCGTCGGTGATCGGCGAAGTCGCCCACGCCTACGCGACGGCCGAGCACGCGATGCTCTGTTGGACCCTGGGCATCACCGAGCACCACAACGCGGTCGACAACGTGGTGTCCCTGATCAACCTCGCGTTGCTCACCGGTCACGTCGGACGGTACGCGAGCGGGCTGAACCCGCTCCGCGGCCAGAACAACGTCCAGGGCGGCGGGGACATGGGGGCGATCCCGAACAAGCTCCCCGGGTTCCAGGACATCGAGCAGGACCATGACGCTCGGGCTCGGTTCGAGGCCACCTGGGGTCGTGAGATCCAGCCCCGCTACGGATGGCACCTCACGAACATGTTCGCAGCGATGGGACGCGGCGAGCTCACGGCGGTCTACTGCATCGGCGAGAACCCCGTGAGCTCGGAGGCCGATGCGACCCACGCGAAGGAGCTGCTGGAGAACCTCGACACCTTGATCGTCCAGGACATCTTCATGACGAAGACCGCCGAGATCGCCGACGTCGTGTTCCCGGCGGCGAACAGCGCGTTCGAATCCGAGGGAACCGTGACGAACTCCGAGCGCCGCGTGCAGCGGGTTCGTAAGGCCCTCGACCCACCTGGGGATGCGCGCGACGACATCTGGATCATCGCGCAGCTCGCCGCGCGTCTCGGCTACGACTGGGGCGACGTCACCCCGCGCGCCGCTTGGGACGAGCTGCGGACCCTGTCGCCGATGCACCGCGGCATGTCGTGGGAGCGGCTCGAGGAGCTCGGTGGGATCCAGTGGCCGTGCCCCGACGAGGATCACCCCGGGACGACGTTCCTCCACGCGAGGCTGTGGGCCGAAGATCCGGCGGAGCGAGGCCGCGCGGCGCCGTTCAGCATCGTGGTCGACGAGCCGCCGGTCGACGAGCTGACCGATGCGTACCCGATCCGCCTCACGACCGGCCGCCGCCTGGACTCCTACAACACGGGTGTGCAGAGCGGTGCGTACACGTCACCGCTGCGCCGTCCCGAGGCGATCGAGATCTCGGCGCACGACGCCGCCGATCTCGGTGTGGTCCAGGGTCAGGCGGTCCTCGTGTCGTCGCGACGAGGCGCGGTGGTCGCGCCCGTGCACATCTCGAGCGCGCTGCGGCCCGGACTCGCGTTCATGACGTTCCACTTCCCCGAGCAGGTCGAGACGAACCGCCTCACGATCGAGGCGACCGACCCCAAGTCCGGTACCGCGGAGTTCAAAGCGACCGCGATCCGGATCGAGCCGCTCCCGGCCGACGCCGCCGCCGCCGTCGGGAGCACCGAGTGACGGAGGCCGCGTGGACCTGCACCTGAGCACGGCGGTTGCCACCGACGACGAGCGCGCAGCCGTCGACGACGTCCTCGGGCCACCTCTGCCGTCGTCGACCGAGCCTGAGGCACGCGTCGAGTTCCTCGATGGCCGGGTGACCCGTGGCGGGCAGGAGGCTCGGAGCCAGCGCACGATGCTCCTGCCGGCGCTGCATGCCCTCCAGGCGCGCGCCGGCTGGATCAGCGAGGGCGGGCTGAACTACGTGTGCTCGAGGCTCACCGTGCCGCCGGCCGAGGCGTACGGCGTCGCGACCTTCTACGCGATGTTCCGGACGACACCGTCGCCCGCGACCGTCGTGCACGTCTGCGACGACCTGGCCTGCCGCGTGAGCGGCGCCCGGGAACTGCTCGCATCGTGCGAAGCGGAGCTCGGGTCTGAGGTTCGGGTCGTGGCGAGTCCGTGCCTGGGTCTGTGCGATCGCGCGCCCGCCGTGTTGCTGCAGATGGCCGGTGTCGATCGCACCGACGAGGTCCTGACCGGCGAGCTGGCGACCGCGGCGGAGGTGGCGCGCGCGGTCGGTGAGGAGATCGCCCCACCGACCGTCGGCGATGGACCGACCGCCGTCGGCGACCGGCTCCTGGCGCGCGTGGGGGTGGTCGACCCGACCTCGCTCGACAGCTACCGGGCACACGGAGGCTACGCGGCCCTGACCGCGGCGATCGAGATCGGTCGCGACGCGACGATCGAGCAGGTCACCCAGGCGAGGCTCCTGGGTCGCGGCGGCGCGGCCTTCCCGACGGGTGTGAAGTGGAGGGCCGTCGCCGACCAGCCGGTGATGGAGCGCTACGTCGTCGCGAACGCGGACGAGTCGGAGCCCGGCACCTTCAAGGACCGCATCGTGATGGAGCACGACCCCTTCGCGTTGATCGAGGCGCTGACGATCGCCGGCTTCGCCACCGGCGCGGAGTTCGGCTACCTCTACGTCCGTGGCGAGTACCCGTTGTCGGCGGGGCGGCTCCGACTCGCGATCGCCGAGTGTCGGCGTGCCGGCCTGCTCGGTCCCGACGTGATGGGCGCGGGGTTCGCGTTCGACATCGAACTGCGGTGTGGTGCCGGCGCCTACATCTGCGGTGAAGAGACCGCCCTGTTCGAGTCGATCGAGGGGTATCGCGGTGAACCCCGGAACAAACCGCCGTTCCCCGTGAGCCACGGCCTGTTCGGCAGACCCACCTCGATCAACAACGTGGAGACCTTGATCAACGTCCTGCAGGTCCTCACGCTCGGTCCCGACGCGTACGCGGCCGTGGGGACCGAGGGGTCCACCGGGACCCGGCTCTTCTGCTTGTCCGGCCACGTCGAGCGCCCGGGCGTCTACGAGGCACCGCACGGGATCACCGTGGCCGACGCGATCGCCCTTGCGGGCGGCGTCCGGGGCGGGAAGGCGCCCAAGGCGGTGCTGCTCGGGGGTGCCGCGGGCGGGTTCCTCGGTCCCGACCGGCTCGATGCGCGGCTGACCTTCGAGGATGCACGCGCCGGCGGCTACACCCTCGGGTCCGGCGTCGTGATGGTCTTCGACGAGGACACGGACCTCGTCGACCTGTGTGTGCGTATCGCCCGCTTCTTCCGTGATGAGTCGTGCGGGCAGTGCGTGCCGTGCCGGGTCGGGACGGTCCGCCAGGAGGAAGCCCTGCACCGGCTCGCGAGCGGACGGACCCACGGTTCTCCACGGGAGGAGGTCGCGCTGTTGCAGGACGTCGCCCGGGCGATGCGAGACGCGTCGATCTGCGGCCTGGGTCAGACGGCCGCGAGCGCGGTCGGCTCGGCGATCGCCACGTTCGGACTGTTCGGACAGGAGGGCTCGTGACGCAGGTGCCGCTCGCACCACCCGTGAAGCTGCTCGACGCCGAGATCGACGGCGAGCCGGTCCGCGTGCCCGAGGGCGCGACGATCCTCGACGCCTGCCGCGGGATGGGTGTCGACACGCCGACGATGTGTTACGCGGACAACCTCACGCCGGTGAACGCCTGCCGGGTGTGCGTGGTCGAGGTCGAGGGGTCCCGGGTCCTCGTCCCGGCGTGCTCGAGGCCGGTCGAGGACGGGATGAAGATCTCGACCGACACCGAGCGGGTGCGCCATTCCCGTCGGCTCGTGATCGAGTTCCTGGCCTCCAGCGTGGACACGTCGCTCGCCTCGCCCGACTGGCATCGCTGGCAGGAGCTCTACGAGGCGCAGCCCGAGCGTTTCGGCGCGCTGATGGAGCCGATGGAACCCGAGGAGCGCGACGCGAAGGAGCCCGGCCATCACCACGCGCCCGACCCCGCGGTCGCCGAGACCGTCGCCCAGCCCGTGAAGATCGACAACGAGCTGTACGTACGCGACTACGCGCGGTGCGTGCTCTGCTACAAGTGCGTCGAGGCGTGCGGGACCGATGCCCAGCACACGTTCGCGATCGCCGTCGCGGGCCGGGGGTTCGACGCGAGGATCTCGACCGAGTACGCCGTCCCGCTCGACGCGTCGGCGTGCGTCTACTGCGGCAACTGCATCGGGGTGTGCCCGACCGGGGCGCTGATGTTCTCGAGCGAGTACGAGATGCGCGGGGCCGGCACGTGGGACGAGGACGCCCAGGCCGTCACCAACACGATCTGCCCGTACTGCGGGGTCGGGTGCGAACTAGAAGTCCACGTGCAGGACAACGAGATCGTGAAGGTGACCTCCCCGACCGATCACTCCGTCACGAGCGGCCATCTGTGCGTGAAGGGGCGCTTCGGCTTCCGGTACGTGCAGCGTCGTCGCCGGGAGGAGACGGGCTGACGCCGGTCACGGGGATCGTCCTGGCGGGCGGGCGGTCCACGAGGTTCGGTGCCGACAAGCTCGCCGCCGACCTCGAGGGGATGCCCCTGCTGCACCACGCGGTGATCCGGGTGGCGGAGGCGTGCGGCGACGTCGTCGTGGTGCTCGCGCCCGATGCGGACGTCCCCTCGTTCCCTCCTGGTCTCCCGGTCCGCGTGGCGCGCGATCGCCATGAAGCCGAGGGCCCGCTGGCGGGGCTGGCCGCCGGGCTGGCGGCGATCTCGACCGATCGGGTCCTCGTGGTCGCCGGCGACATGCCGCGGCTGTCCCCGCCGGTGCTGCTCGAGATGCTCCGAGTCGCGGACGAGGCACCCGTGCAGGCGGTCGCGCTCGCCGAGGCGGGCCGAACGAGGCCGCTCCCGTGCGTGCTCTCGACGGCGCAGGCTCGGGCGCACGCGCACGCGCTGCGGCGGTCGGAGGAGCGGTCCCTGCGAGCCCTGCTCGACTCCCTCCGGGTCGCCGTGATCGACGAACCCACATGGCGCAACCTCGACCCTCGTGGAGGCACCCTGCACGACGTCGACAGCCCCGGCGACCTCCCCGGGGCTCGATAGGCTGGCCGGGTGGGCCACGTCGCACCGGTACGGGTCGGACGCTTCCGGGTCGAGGTCGTCTGCGAGGGATCCGCACCGCTTCCGCTCGCGGACGAATGTCCCGGGTCCTCGGTGGACTGGGAGGCGGAGCGTGCGGTCCACCCGTGGGCCTTCCACGGGGAGCGGTCGTGGCCATGGCACGTGCACGCGTTCGTGATCCGCGGACCCGCCGGGGTGACGGTCGTCGACAGCGGGGTAGGTGGCTTCGGGCCGTGGCGCCCGTGGTCCCAGGCCGATCCGGCCGCCTGGGACGGCGTCGACCGCAACGAGGTGGGACACGTGGTGCTGACGCACCTGCACGCGGATCACGCCGGCGGGGTCGTCGTCGATGGGGAGGCGAGGTTCCCGAACGCCGTGGTCCACGTCCATCCCGGCGACTGGCAGGCGTTCGCGGGAACGGACGAGGCTGACGACTACGTCGTGCACGCGTCGCTCGAGAGGCTCCTCGAGGAGCAACGCCTCGATCTGGACGCGGCCGACCGGGAGGTCGCACCCGGGATCTCGGTGCGCCACACGCCGGGTCACACGCCCGGTCACAGGAGCGTCGTGGTCCGTGACGGAGGAGACACCCTGCTGATCACGGGCGATCTCCTCCACCTGCCGGTCCAAGCCGCCCACCCGGAGTGGCTCTCGAGTCACGATGACGATCCGCGGATCGGGGCGATCGCGCGTCGGCTGACGCTGTGGCGCGCCGCGAACGCCGGGTGGCGGGTCGCCGTGAACCACTTCGCCGTTCCGTTCGGGTACGTGGGTCCGGAGGGTTGGTCGACGTGAGCGCCGACACGTCCGTCACCGAGCGACCGTGGACGGTCGACCCTACGGAGGTCGTGGCGGCGCTCGACAGCGATCTCGAGCGGGGCCTGGATCGGGAGGACGCCGCCGCGCGTCTCGCGCGCAACGGGCCGAACGAGCTGCTCGAGGCGCCGCGCAAGCCCACCTGGCGCCTGATGGCGGAGCAGTTCACGAACGCGATGATCGTCGTGCTGCTGGTGGCCTCGGTGATCACCGCGCTCATCGGAGACCTGAAGGACACCGTCGTGATCCTCGCGATCGTCGTGATCAACGGCGTGATCGGCTTCGTGCAGGAGTTCCAGGCCGAGCGAGCTATGTCGGCGCTGAAGCAGATGACGAGCCCCGTCGCGCACGTCGTGCGCGACGGGGAGCTCACGTCGGTACCGGCGCCCGATCTCGTTCCCGGGGACATCGTGCGCCTGGAGGCCGGTGACGTGGTCACGGCCGACGTGCGCCTGGTGGAGGCTCAGGCGCTGAGGATCAACGAGTCGGCCCTGACCGGGGAGTCGGAACCCGCGGCGAAGGGGACGCGAGCCCTCCCGGAGGTGACCGCCGCGTTGCTGGCCGATCAGCGCAACATGGCGTTCAGCGGGACGGCGGTGACCTATGGTCGTGGGCGCGGCGTCGTCGTGACCACCGGCATGGCGACGGCGCTCGGCCGGGTGGCAGAGCTGCTCCAAGAGGGCGCGGGGACGATGACCCCTCTGCAGAGGCGGTTGAGCCGGCTCGGCAAGGCGCTGGCGCTGGCGGCGCTCGTGATCTGCGCGGCGGTGTTCGCGCTCGGGATCGCGCGCGGCGAGAGCCCGGAGACCATGTTCCTCACCGCCGTCAGCCTGGCGGTGGCCGCGATCCCCGAGGGTCTGCCCGCGGTCGTCACGGTGGCGCTCGCCCTGGGAGCACGCCGGATGGCGCAGCGCCGCTCCTTGATCCGCAAGCTCCCCGCCGTCGAGACGCTCGGTTCCGTGACGGTCGTCTGTACGGACAAGACCGGCACCCTCACGGAGAACAGGATGCTCGTCGAGCACGTCTGGACGCCGTCCGCCATGTACACCGTGCGTGGCGACGGCTACGAGCCCGAAGGAGCGCTCGAGCCCGACCCGGGCGAGGACCCCGACGTGCAGGCCTTGGCATGGGTGGCGTGCGCGTGCAACGACGCGGTGCTTCACGCTCCCTCGACGGCCGGAGGCGCGTGGACGATCACGGGGGATCCGACCGAGGCGTCCCTGCTCGCCCTGGCCGCGAAGGTGGGTGTCTGGCCGGAGGAGCTCTCGAACGTCTGGCCGCGGATCGACGAAGTCACCTTCGACGCGGAACGACGACGGATGACGACGATCCACCGAGAGGAGAACACCGGCGGGATCCGGATCGCGGTCAAGGGAGCATTGGAGGCGCTCGGGCCGTTGCTCGCAGAGGATCAGAGCGACCGACTGCGCACCGCCTCCGCGGTGGAAGCCGATCTCGCGGGACGCGGCTACCGGGTCCTGGCGCTCGCCGAACGGAGGATGGCGTCGTCACCGCCGTCGGCAGAGGATGCGGAGACGGGGCTCAGCCTGGTGGGTCTCGCGGCCATGGCCGATCCGCCCCGCCCTGCGTCGGCCCCCGCGATCGATGCATGTCGGCGGGCCGGGGTGACGCCGGTGATGATCACGGGTGACCACCCGACGACCGCCCGGGCGATCGCGGGTCGGCTGGGCATGGTGGATGACGACGCGCGGTTGTTGACCGGGGTCGATCTCGAGTCGTTGGACGACGAGGGGTTCCAGGCGCTCGTGGCGGACGTAGGCGTCTACGCGCGCACGAACCCGGAGCAGAAGCTGCGGATCGTGCGTGCATGGCAGACGCGCGGAGCCGTCGTCGCGATGACCGGCGACGGCGTCAACGATGCGCCCGCCCTTCGGCAGGCCGACATCGGGGTCGCGATGGGCGTGATGGGGACCGAGGTGAGCAAGGAAGCGGCCGACATGGTCCTGGCCGACGACAACTTCGCCACGATCGTGGCGGCGATCGAGGAGGGGCGGAGGATCTACGACAACATCCGCCGGTTCGTTCGCTACCTGCTGACGACGAACTCAGCGGAGATCTGGGTCATGGTGCTCGCGCCGCTGCTGGGGCTGCCCCTCCCGCTGGTCGCGGTGCAGATCCTGTGGATCAACCTCGTGACCGACGGTCTTCCCGCGCTCGCGCTGGGGGTCGAGCCCGCCGAGGGGAACACGATGGACCGGCCGCCCCGGCGTCCCACCGAATCGATCTTCGCGCACGGTCTGTGGCAGCACGCGATCTGGGTGGGTCTGTGGATGGGCGCCGTGACGCTCACGATCCAGGTCGTCGCCCGGGAGCAGGGGTGGCCGTGGCAGACGATGGTCTTCACGACGCTCGCCCTCCTGCAGCTGGGGCACGCGCTCGCGATCAGGTCGGAGCGAGCGAGCCTGTTCACGCTCGGCCTCCGATCCAACCTGCCGCTCACCCTCGCCGTCGCCGGCACGGTCGCGGTTCAGCTGGCTCTCGTGTACACGCCCGCGCTCCAACCCGTGTTCGCGACCGAGCCGCTCTCGGCGGGACAGCTGGCCTTGGTGTTCGCAGCCTCGACGCTCGGATTCGACGCGGTGGAGATCGAGAAGCTGATCAGGAGGCGGCGCGATCGCATGGCGCAGCGGACCGACGGGAAGGCCGGGTGAGCGGTCGCCGGCGGTCTGCCCCCGTACGGGCCGCTCTGGTCGCGGTCGGTGTCGTCTCCGTCGGGCTCGGCACCATCGGGATCGTCGTGCCGGTCCTGCCCACGACACCGTTCCTGCTGCTGGCGGCCGCCTGCTTCGTGCGGGCCTCGCCCCGGATGCACGACTGGCTGCTGACCCATCCGCGGCTCGGACCGTACGTCTCGTTCGTCGACGGGGGAGGGATGCCGGCTCGAGCCAAGCGCAACGCGCTGGTGGTGCTGTGGGTCGCGATCGGAGGATCGTCGGCGGTCGCCGTGGCGAGCGGTGCCCCGGTCGGTGTCAAAGCTGCGGTCGTCGGGACCCTGCTCGTGGTCGCCGTGCTCGTGACACGCTACGTGCGCCGGCTGCCGATCCGGCCGAACGGCCTGGGATGACGGTCCGGTCGGCGTGATACGGTCCGGCCCGAAGAGCGGGGCCCGCGGCAGGGCCCGGGCCTTCCCGCGCATCAGACCCCTCCGAGCGGAAAGGATCCGAGCCATGGCGCGTCGCGTCCTCATCATGGGAGCCGCCGGTCGCGACTTCCACAACTTCAACGTCGTGTACCGGGGCGATCCGGCGACCGAGGTGGTCGCCTTCACCGCGACGCAGATCCCGTTCATCAACGACCGCCGGTATCCCGCCTCGCTCGCCGGTCCGAACTACCCGGATGGGATCCAGATCTACGACGAGTCCGAGCTCGTCCGCCTGATCCACGAACGAGACGTCGACGACGTCGTGTTCAGCTACTCGGACGTCTCGCACGAGTTCGTGATGCACCAGGCCTCCACCGTGATGGCCGCCGGGGCGAACTTCGTCCTGCTGGGACCGGACGCCACGATGCTGCCGACGGAGGTGCCCACGGTGGCCGTGACGGCGGTGCGGACCGGCGTCGGGAAGTCGCAGACGACCCGGGCGGTCGCGGGGGTGCTGAAGGACGCGGGCAAGCGGGTCACCGCGGTCCGCCACCCGATGCCCTACGGCGACCTGGCGGCGCAGGCCGTTCAGCGCTTCGCAGAGCTCGAGGACCTCGATCGGCATCGCTGCACGATCGAGGAGCGCGAGGAGTACGAGCCGCACATCACGAGCGGCACCACGATCTACGCCGGCGTCGACTACGGGGCGATCCTCGAGCAGGCCCAGGCGGAGTGCGACGTGCTGCTGTGGGACGGCGGGAACAACGACATCCCCTTCTACCGCTCGGACGTGTGGATCGCGCTGGTCGACCCGCTCCGTGCCGGCCACGAGCTGACCTACCACCCCGGCGAGACGAACCTCCGCGGTGCCGACGTCGTCTTGATCAACAAGATGGATTCGGCGACCCCGGAGCAGATCGCCCAGCTCGAGCGCACGATCGCCGAGGTCAACCCGCAGGCGACCCTCGTGAAGGCGAACTCGACCGTGACGGCCGACGACCCCGGCGCGATCGCGGGCGCGCGGGTCCTAGTGGTCGAGGACGGACCCACCCTCACCCACGGGGAGATGAAGATCGGAGCCGGGGTCGTGGCTGCCCAGCGGATGGGTGCGGCCGAGATCGTGGACCCGCGGCCCTGGGCCGTCGGGACGATCGCCGACACGTTCGCGAAGTACGACGTGGGGGCGGTCCTGCCGGCGATGGGGTACTCGGACGGCCAGCTCGCGGAGATGGCCCAGATCATCGACGCGGCCGACGTCGACGTCGTGATCGTCGGGACCCCGATCGACCTGCGTCGCGTGATCGAGATCTCGAAGCCGGCCGTGCGCGTCCGCTACGACCTCGACGTGCTGCCGGATTCCCCGCAGCTCACCGACATCCTCGCGCCGGTGTTGTAGGCGGTCGGGGCCGGCGGGTGGATCGCGTCGTCATCGCCCTCGGTGGCAACGCTCTCCTTCGAAGGGGCGCCGAGGAGACCTACGAGGAGATGATGCGGGCTGCCCGCTCGGCTGCCGAGCGGATCGTCGACATCGCGGCCGACGGGTGGCAGGTCGTCGTCACGCACGGCAACGGCCCCCAGGTCGGGCGGATCTTGATCCAGCAGGAGGCGGCGGCCGCCCAGGTCGCGCCGATGCCGCTCGACGTGTGCGGCGCGCTCACGCAGGGGCAGATCGGGTACCTGTTGCAGGTGACGATCGGCGACGTCTTCTTCGAACGGGGTCACGAGACGCCCGTGGCCACGATCCTCACCCTGACGCGGGTCCGCGAACGCGACCCCGCGTTCGGCAACCCGACGAAGTTCATCGGGCCGTACTTCACCGAGGCTCGGGCGCAGAAGCTCGAGGCCACCCGTGGATGGGTGATGAAGGCCGATCCCCATGGCGGCTGGCGGCGGGTCGTGGCGAGCCCGAAACCGATCTCGATCGTGGAGAGTCCGATCATCCGTGCCCTGATCGCCGACGGCGTGGTCGTGATCGCCGGCGGCGGGGAGGGGTCCCGGTCCTCGACAAGGGACCCCGGCTGATCGGACGCGAGGGGGTCGTCGACAAGGACCTGGCCGCCGCGATCTTGGCCCGCGACGTCGATGCCCCGGTCCTGTTGATCCTCACGGACGTCCCCAAGGTGCAACGCGGGTTCGGGTCGATGCTGCCCGAGGACATCGACGAGATGAGCGCATCCGAGGCGAACCGCCTGCTGAAGCGTGGGGAGTTCGGCGCCGGGTCGATGGGACCGAAGATCGACGCCGCCGTACGGTTCCTGAAGGCGGGCGGGGAGCGCGTCGTGGTCGCTGAGCTCGACGATGCGCCGGCCGCCCTGCGCGGGGAGGCCGGGACGCAGATCTCGCGGGACTAGGAGCGCTGCGGCGGGCGGCCGGGGTTGCGGAACTGCTGGGCGCCGACGTAGATCGCGAAGACGCCGACGAGTGCGGTCAGGAGCACGAGCAGCCCCAGGAACACCCACTCCAAGAACCCTTGTGCCTCAGGCAGGATCACGGCGAGAAACGGCATCGGTGTTCGGTCCTTCCTCGAAGGTCTCGCCCATCCTATCGCCGTGCGGGGCCGACGCACGCAGGACTCAAGGCCCGAGGACGCCGGGCCGATGGATGGACATGGCGACACCCGAGCACACGCACGACGAGATGTGGCGTACGCCGATCCCTGCCCGCACCGACAGCGAAGAGGAGCCGGCCGAGGGCGCCGCTCGGTTCCGCATCCCCGAGGAGCACGCCGTCGAGGATGCGTGGTACCAGGTCCTGCGACGCAAGCACGTCGAGGAGATCGAGGACGCCGAGGGCGCCTGAGCGTTCCTCCGGGTGCCGTGTAGTCTCGCCCGGATGAGGTGGGGCATCCTGACCGGGGGAGGCGACTGCCCGGGGCTGAACGCCGCGCTGCGCGCCGCCGTCCGTCACGGCGACGTCGAGGGCGGCGGCTCCTTCGTGGGGTTCCGCTACGGGTGGCGCGGTGTCATCGAGGGGCTCGCCGAGGAACTCACGATCGAGGATGTCCGCGGTATCTTGCCCCGAGGCGGAACGATCCTGGGGACGAGCGGTACCCAGCCCCATCGCGTCGAGGGCGGCGTGGCCCGCGTCCGCGAGGCGCTCTCGGTCCACCGGCTCGACGGGTTCATCGTGATCGGGGGAGAGGGCACGATCGGTGCGGCAGCCGAGATGCCCGATGTACCCGTGATCGGTGTCCCGAAGACGATCGACAACGACATCCGAGGAACCGACGCGAGCATAGGGTTCCAGACCGCCGCCCAGATCGCGACCGACCTGATCGATCGGCTCTACAGCACCGCGGAGAGCCACCGCCGCGTGATGGTCTGCGAGGTGATGGGTCGTCACGCGGGCTGGATCGGGTACACGGCAGGGGTCGCGACGGGGGCCGATGTCATCGTCCTGCCCGAGCATCCGTTCGACGTCGAGCTGATCAGCCGCCGCGTACGAGAGGTGATCGCGATCCGCCGCCCGTTCTCGATCGTCGTCGTGTCCGAAGGCGCGACCCCGATCGCAGGTTCGATGACGGTTCCCGACTACCCGCTCGACGAGAACGGGTTCCCCCGCCTCGGCGGGATCGGATCCTTGCTGGCAGCAGAGATCGGCCGTCGGACCGGCTTCGAGACCCGGGTGACCGTGCTCGGGCACGTCCAACGAGGCGGGTCGCCGGCGGCCTTCGACCGTGTCCTCGCCACGCGGTTGGCGCGGGCGGCGATCGACGAGGCGGCGGCGGGTCGCTGGGGCACGCTGGTCGGCTCTCACGGAGGCGGGATCTCGACGACCCCGATCGCGGAGATCTCGGCGGGATCGCGGACCGTGCCCGAGTCGCTGTGGGGGATCCCCGAGGTCCTGTGCACCTGAGCCGGGCTCCCGGCGCACGGCGGCAGGCTCGGTAGGCTGAGGCGCATGAAGATCGGCATCCTCACCGGCGGCGGCGACGTCCCAGGACTGAACGCGAGCATCAAGGCGGCCGTGAACCGGGCCGTCAGCGAGGGGCACGAGATGGTCGGGATCCGGCGCGGTTGGGCCGGACTCCTCGAGATCCAACCCGACGACCCGACATCCATCGCGGAGCACATCGTGGGGCTGGACCCCTCGGTCGTCCGCACGATCGATCGGTCGGGCGGGACCTTCCTGCACACGAGTCGAACGAACCCCGCGAAGGTGAAGCGTGGCGACGAGCCGGGGTTCCTCGCGGATGGACGGACCGACGACGGGCCGCGGGACCACACCGACCATGTGATCCGGGTGATCGAGCGGCTCGGGATCGATGCCCTGCTGCCGATCGGTGGCGACGACACGCTGTCGTTCGGTCTACGGCTCCACCAGGAGGGCGTCCCCGTCGTGGCGATCCCGAAGACGATGGACAACGACGTCCACGGGACCGACTACTGCATCGGGTTCTCGACCGCGGTGACGCGCACCGTGAACTTCGTGCACCAACTGCGGACCAGCGCGGGCTCGCACGAGCGTCTGGCGGTCGTCGAGGTGTTCGGCCGCTACAGCGGGGAGACCTCCCTGATCTCGGCCTACCTGTCGGGCGTGGACCGCGCGGTCATCAGCGAGGTGCCGTTCGACGTGGATCGCCTCGCCGAGCTGTTGATGCGCGACAAGCGGGCGAACCCGAGCAACTACGCGATGATGACGATCTCCGAGGGTGCCACGGTCCAAGGCGGCGAGATGATCCAAGGCGGCCCCGAGGACGCCTACGGGCACAAGAAGCTGGGTGGGATCGGCCAGCTCACGTCGGAGCTGCTGAACGAGCGCACCGGCGAGGGCATGATCATGCAGCAGCTCGGGTACCTGATGCGGTCGGGCTCGCCGGACTCCCTCGATCTGATGGTCGCGATCAACTACGCGGTGATGGCGGCCGACCTCGTGATCGAGGGCGTGACCGGGCGGCTCGTCGCGCTGCGCAACGGCAACTACGTGAACGTTCCCCTGTCCGTGTTGGGGCAGGGGGTCAAGCGCGTGGACGTCCAGGCGCTCTACGACGCTGAGCACTACCTGCCGAAGATCCGCCACGTCGACGGCAAGCCGATGTTCCTGTACTGAGGAGGCCCGGCATGCCCGCCTACCGCGTCGATCTGCGGTCCGACACCGTCACCACGCCCTCCGAAGCGATGCGCCGTGCGATGGCGTCAGCCGAGGTCGGCGACGCGTGGTACGGGGACGACCCCACCGTGAACCGGCTCCAGGAGCGATGCGCCGAGCTCACGGGCACCGAGGCCGCCCTGTTCGTCGCCACGGGCACGATGGCGAACCAGATCGGCCTTCGGCTCCACGTCCCGGGAGCCGGGCATCTCGTCGCCTGCGAGCAGGGCGCCCATGTCGCGACGACCGAGATGATGACCTCAGCGGTGCTCGCCGGTATCTCGTACCGGACCGGGAACGACACCCCGAAGGGCTACGTGACGGCGACGCTCGCTCGTCGGCTGCTCGAGCCCGACGACTACTACGACGTGGAGGTCGTCGACCTGCTCGAGGTCGAGAACACGTGCGGGGCGTACGGGGGGACCGTGCTGCCGGCCGCCGAGCTGGCGCAGGTCCGCGGGGTCGCGTCGGAGGCCGGGGTCCCGATCCACCTGGACGGCGCGCGGCTGTGGAACGCGGTCGCCGCGACCGGAGAGGACGTCACGGCGTGGACCGCCCACGTCGACACCTTGATGTTCTGCCTGTCGAAGGGGCTCGGTGCCCCGATCGGGTCGGTCCTTTGCGGTCCCGCCGATCTGATGCGGGAGGCCAGGCGGATCTGGATCTTGTACGGGGGCGCGTGGCGACAGGCCGGGATCATGGCCGCGGCCGCGCTCGTTGCCCTCGAGGACGGCCGGGAGCGCCTCGTCGAGGACCACGTGCGGGCGCGCCGTCTCGCCGAGACCCTCGCGGAGATGGCGGACGGATCGGTCGCGCCCGATCTGGTCGAAACGAACATGGTGTTCGTCGACACGGAAGCACTGGGCATGCGAGCGGCGCCCGTGCTGGAGCGGCTCGCCGCCCTCGGCGTGGGCGCCGTGCCGGTCGGGCCGACCACGGTGCGGATGGTGACCCACGTCGACGTGGACGACGAGGGGATCGCGCTCGCGATCGATGCGTGGCGATCCATCGTCGCGGACGCTGCGGAGGAGTCCTGATGGGTCTGTTCTCGAAGGAGTACCCACCCGAGGTCGCGGCGCGCGTCCCTCCGGGCAATCGGCTCGTGAAGACGTGGCCGGTGCTGCACTACGGACCGATCCCCGCGTTCGACGGGACGGACTGGGACCTCGAGGTAAGCGGTCTGGTCGCGAACCCCTTCACGCTGAGCTACCAGGAGCTCAGGGCGCTGCCGATCGTCACGGTCGACGCGGACATGCACTGCGTCACCGGCTGGACGACGCTCGACAACACCTGGGAGGGCGTGTCGTTCCGCTCGATCGTGGAGCGGGCCGAGCCGCTGCCGGAGGCGAAGTGGGTGATCGCCCACTGCGCCTACGGCTACACGTCGAACCTGTCGTTGCAGGCGATGGCCGACGACGACGTCCTGCTGGCCTGGCGCAATCACGACGAGGACCTGACCCCCGAGCACGGGTGGCCGCTGCGGCTCGTCGTCCCGAAGCGCTACGCGTGGAAGAGCGCGAAGTGGCTGACCGGCCTGGAGTTCAGCGCGAAGAACCGACGCGGGTTCTGGGAGGTCCGCGGCTACCACATCCACGCCGACCCATGGCCGGAGGAGCGGTACTCGCACCAGGAGGGCCCTCGGGCCGAGCTCGAGCCGTAGGGGGTCACCAGCGAGCCGCCCGGCGTAGCCACGCCAGATCGGCGCGCTGACGCTCGGCGTCGCCGGGCGTCTCGAGGATCCACGGGACGCTCCCGAGCCGCGTGCGCGCCAGGGGACCGAGCCCGCGGCGCCCGATCCGTCCGTCGCCCAGGTCCGCGTGCCGGTCGCGGTGCTCCCCACGGCCGCACACCGAGTCGTTCGCATGGATGAGGCCGACCCGGGCCAGGAGCCCGCTGCCGTCGAGCTGGTCCACGAACGCCGGCACCTGGTCGGGATCGTCGAGCGGGACGCCCGCGGCGAACAGGTGGCAGGTGTCCAGACAGAGCCCCAGACGGTCGTCGCCGACCGCTTCGAGCAGGTCGACCGCCTCGTGCGGGAGCGAGGCGATCGCCGCGGTGGTGCCGGCCATCAGCTCCACCAGCACCCGCACGCGCGGCGCCGCGCCGACCACCTCGCGCAGGGACGTGGCTGCGCGGCGCCGCGCGACCCGCGCGGATGCGTCGCCGCCCGAGCCCGCGTGGACCACGACGAGGTCGACGCCGATCACGTCGGCGACCGAGACCGTCGCGCCGAGCAGGCGCCGGGACCGTCGCAGGGTGGTCGCATCGGGCGACGCGACGTTGATCGGGTACGGCGCGTGGGCGACGAGCGGCCCGAGTCCGGACGCACGCCACTGCTGACGGAAGCGAGTGACGTCGTCGTCACCGAACGAGGGAGGAGCCCAGGCCCTCGGGTTCGACAGGAAGACCTGGGCGCAGTCGGCACGGCGGGAACGACAGGCCTCGACCGTTCCGGCGACGCCGTGACCGCGCCGGGCGACGTGCGCGCCCGCGATCACGCCACGAACAGGGTGATCGTGTCGCCGTAGCGGACCGTCGTGCCGGCGGCGGGAGTCTGGCTGATCACCGTCGTCTGTGCGGTGTTCGGTACGCGGAAGTAGGTGACCTCGAGGCCGTACTCGGCCGCCTTCGCCTTCGCTTGGTCGGGGGAGAGTCCGGTGAGCGAGGGGGCCGAGAACTCCTCGGGGCCGAGGGACACCGTGATCGTCACGGCGCTCTCGTGGTCGGCCTCGACCCCCTGGGCGGGGGTGGACTCGATCACGATGCCCCGGTCGATCTTGTCCGAGAACGCGGTCTGCACGACCACGGTGAACCCGGCCTCGCGCAGCAACGCCTGCGCATCGGCCTGGCTCTTCCCGGTGACCTTCGGCACCGGCACCGGTGCATGGCCCTTGCTGACCCACAGGTCGACCTCGGAGCCCTGCGGCGCCTCCCCGTCGACAGGCGCCTGCTTCACGACCGAGCCCTCGGGGATCGTCGGGTGGAACACGCGTGCCACGTCCCCGACCTGGAGCCCCCCGTTCTGGAGCGCGGTTCCCGCGTCCTGGAGGGTCTCGCCCTTCACCGAGGGGACCGGAACCGGCGGGGGTCCGAGCGAGGGAACGAGCGTCACAGCCGCTCCCTGGTCGAGTTCGGTGCCCTCGGCCGGATCGACGGCCAGGACGGTGCCTCGGCGCAGATCCTCGTCGTAGCGTCCCTTCGCGAGGGTGACCTGGAAACCGAGGTCGCTCAGGGCGGCGGTCGCATCGTCGGTCGTCTCACCGACGACGGGTGGGATCACCGCGGTGTGGGGGATCAGGTACGTCCAGGTCCCCCACGCGGCGGCGCCGACGAGCACGACCGCGAGGACGGCACCCAGGACCCGCCGCCCTCGTCGCTTCCGCGTGCGCTCGACGCGCGGGATCGTCTCGGTCACGGTGGCCGCGACGGCCTCGGCCGGGACGCTCGACGCCGGCTCTATCTCGGGGAGGTCCTGCACGACCGACCGTAGCGTTCGCGCTCGGGGGAGCTGCGGGGAGATCGACTCGAGGTCCACCCGCATCGCGTGAGCCGACTCCGGGCGCATCTCCCGGTCGGGGTCGGTCGCGCTCGCTACGAAGCCGTCGAGGTCCGGTGGGACGTCGTCGGCGAACCCGCTCGGCGCCGGGACGCGCTCGGACAGGTGCTTGTAGGCGATCGCCATCGGCGTCTCGCCCGAGTACGGGAGGTTCCCCGTGAGCAGCTCGAACGCGACGATCCCGAGCGAGTACAGGTCGCTGCGCGGGTCCGCGGGCTCGCCGCGGATCTGCTCGGGCGCCAGGTACTGCACGGTGCCGGTCACGGCGCCGGCCCGGGTGTTCTTCGCGTCGGCGAACGCCCGTGCGAGCCCCATGTCCGTGAGCTTCACGGTCCCGTCGGAGGTGATCAGGATGTTCTCGGGCTTGAGGTCGCGATGGACGATGCCCTTCGCGTGCGCGTGCTCGAGCGCGAGCAGCGTCTGGCGCAAGATGTCCACCGCCTGCGCGGGAGCCAGGCGGTGGTTCGCGTTCATGAGGTCGCGCACGGACCGCCCGTGCACGTACTCCATCACCATGTAGTAGATGCCGTCGACGGCGCCCCAGTCGTAGACGGCCACGATGTTCGGGTGGTTCAGCGTGGCGGCAGCGCGCGCCTCCCTGCGGAACCGGTCGACGAAGCCTTGGTCGCCGGAGAGCGAGCGGTGCAGGACCTTGACCGCGACCTCACGGGCGAGCACGGCGTCGTGGGCCCGGAAGACCTCGCCCATGCCACCGGCGGCGATCTTCTCCAGCACGTGATAGCGACCGTCGAGGGTCACGAGGGCGCGGCCTCGGGCGTCGCCCGCGGCCGCCGTCTGTGCGATGCTCCTGGACATCGGCCTCCCGTCGGGGGAAGGAGCGCTCTGGACCTGGGAGGGAGCGCGTCCGGGCGCGATGGTATATCCGAGGAGGGCTCGAAACGTGGAAGCATCGGCAACTCGCTCGATGACCTCCGATGAGGCGATCGGGACCCAACTCGACCGGATCGAGGCCCTCGTGACTGCCGGCCAGGTCGGGTTCTCGGATCTGAAGGCCCTCGGGTTCTGGCGGATCGTCGGGCGGGTCAAGCGCGATCCGGTGCTGATCGCCGAGCACGCCGACCAGATCGGACGGGTCGACACTGCGGTGTTCCGGGCCGGCGTGCGCCTGCGGGCGCCCGTGTGGCTCGGGAACGCGCTGCTGGCCGCCGTGATCGTGTTCGGGGTGGCTGCGATCGTCGTGGCGGCCAGGACGGAGGACCTCACCGCCGGGATCGCGCTGCTCGTCGCGGGCGGCGCATGGTCGCTGGGGGTCCATTCGCCCACCCACTGGTTCGTCGGGTGGCTCGCCGGGATCGCGTTCACCGACTACTTCCTCGGCGGACCGCCGCCCCCGCGCCCCGGGATCAAGACCGACTACGCCACCTACCTGCGGGCCGAGCCCTCGATGCGGGCGTGGTTCCACGCGAGCGGGGCGATCGCGACGAAGATCGCGCCGTTCCTGGCGGTGGCGCTGGCGCCCGCCACGAACGCGCCCGCCTGGGCGGTGCTCGCGATGGCCGTCTACGGGCTGCTCCAGATCGTCACCGACCTGCGGTTCAGCACGAAGACGAGCGACTGGAAGAAGTTCTCGCGCGAGCGTGCGGTCGCGAAGGCGATGCGTCACCGCTGAGCGGGCCGGTATCCTGCCACCGACCGACCGGGGAGCTCGGGCGACGCCGGGCTGAGAGGCGGACGAAGGCGTCCGCGACCCGCAGACCTGATCCGGGTAACGCCGGCGGAGGGAGCCGAGTGCTCGAGGCCCAGCAGCTGCGACTGATGGTCGTGACGTCGGCGACCTTCCGTGATCGCGGGCACGTCGAGGTCGCCGACGCGGCGATCCAGGGCGGGGCGACCGCGATCCAGCTCCGTGCTCCCGGACTCGACGACGACGCACTGGAACGCCTGGCCCAAGAGCTCGCCGTCCGCTGTCGACGAGCGGGCGTACGGCTCGTCGTGAACGACCGGCCGGACGTCGCGGTGATGAGCGGGGCCGACGGCGCTCACGTGGGGCAGGCAGACGACGTTCGCGACGCGCGCGCGATCCTGGGCCCCGACCGGGTGCTCGGCATCAGCGTGGCCGACCCCGAGCAGGCCCGCGAGGCCCAGGCCCTCGGGGCCGACTACCTGGGCGTGACGGTGTGGGCGACCGCGACGAAGCCCGAGGCGCTTCCGAGCGGACTCGATGGCCTGAGGGCCGTGGTCACCGCGACGCCGCTGCCCGTGGTGGGGATCGGCGGGGTCGACGAGACGAACGCCGCGAAGGTGATCCGGGCGGGGACCGCAGGCATCGCCGTGATCTCGGCGGTCGCCGACGCGGACGATCCGCTCTCGGCGACGCGGGGGCTCCGGTCGATCGTGGACGAAGCGATGTCGGAACGGGAGGGCACGTGAGCGAGCAGGTGACCGGCAAGGCAACCGCGGAGCTGTTCGAGCAGGTGATCCTCCGACGGCTGGGGGCTCCCGACCCCGACGTCCTCACGCCGCCACGTCACGGGGTCGACGTCGGTGTGGTGCGGGTGGCCGACGGCATCGCGATGGCGCTCACGGCCGATCCCGTCTTCGTCGTGCCGGCCTACGGCTGGGAGCGCGCGGCGTGGTTCGCGGTCCACATCCTCGCGTCGGACGCCGCGACCTCGGGTCTGCCGCTCCGGTGGATGGCCGTCGACCTGAACCTGCCCCCGGAGATCACCGACGAGGACCTGACGACGCTGTGGGACGCCTTCTCTCGCACCTGCGAGGACCTCGGGATCGCGGTCGTGACCGGTCACACCGCCCGCTACGACGGCTGCGCGTGGCCGATGGTGGGCGGGGCGACGTGCATGGCCCTGGGACCCGACGACGCGTACGTGACGCCGGAGATGGCACGCCCCGGTGACATGGTGGTCGTGACCAAGGGCGCCGCGATCGAGGCGACGGCGCTGTTCGCCGCGACGTTCCCCGACCGATTGACCGAGGCGCTCGGCGCGGAGGCCGTTCGTGCCGCCGACGCGCTGTTCGATGCGATGACGGTGGTCCCCGAGGCCACCGTGGCTCGGAGCTTCGGGCTCCGCGACGCGGGCGTCACCTCGATGCACGACGCGACGGAGGGAGGGGTCCTCGGAGGGCTCCTCGAGGTCGCGACCGCCAGCGGGGTGGGGATGCGGATCGATCGGGACGCGATCCCGGTCCGTCCTGAGGTGCGGGCGGTCTGTGACCACGTCGGGATCGACCCGTACGTCTCGATCAGCGAGGGGACCCTGATCGCGAGCGTGGTGCCGGACCGCGCCGGCGCGTTCGTCGAGGCCCTGGGGGCCGCAGGGATCGACGCAGCGGTCGTGGGTGAGGTCCTGGACGCCTCGGCAGGACGGACCCTCGTCGTCGAGGGTGCCGACGGACCCCTCGAGCATCCGGGGCTCGACCCGTTCTGGGGCGCGTTCGGCGCGTGGGCCGCCGGCGCGTAGCCTGTCGGACGTGGACCTGATCTGCGTCGGCGACGTGATGCTCGACGTGCACGCCCGGTTCGGGCGTCTCGCGCGCGGGGGCGACGTCCACGGCCGCGTCCTGGTGCAGCCGGGCGGCACCTCGGCGAACACCGCTGTGTGGGCGGCCAACGGCGGCGCCGAGACGGCGGTCGTCGGCGCGGTCGGCGACGACATCCTCGGCGAGCTGCTCGTGCGGAGCCTCGGGGAGCGGGGGGTCCACACCGGCTGGATCCGGCACCACGCCGCCTCGACCGGCACGATGCTGATCGCCCTCGAGGAGGACGAGCGCTCGATGGTGGCCGACCGAGGCGCGAACGCCACCCTGGCGCCGTCGGACCTTCCGGCGCTCGAGGCCGGCGCCGTGCTGGTCTCCGGCTACCTGCTGCTGCAGGAACCCGGCCACGAGACCGCGCTCGTCGCGATCGAGCGGGCGCGCACGGAGCTGCTCGCGGTCGAAGCTGCGTCGTGGCCCTTGGTGGAGGCGTTCGGAGCGGATCGGTTCTTCGAGGAGACGGCCCGGGCCGGCGTGGTCCTGGCGAACGAGGACGAGGCGCGGGCGCTGACCGGGGTCGAGGCTGCGGACGCCGCCTACCGGCTCGGGGAGCGGTACCGGATCGCGGCGGTGAAGCTCGGACCCGCGGGGGCGGCGCTCGTGGTGGACGGCAGGCTCGTCACCGCGGCCCCCGAGCGCGCGGACGAGGTCGACCCGACCGGTGCCGGTGACGCGTTCGATGGCGTGCTGCTGGCCCGGCTGGCTGCCGGCGAGGAGCCGGAAACGGCGTTGGTGGCCGCCTGCCGAGCCGGCGCCGAGGTCGTCGCGAGCCCGATGACCTGGCCGCAGGTGGAGCCTGTATGAGCCTGCTGGTCGCCGACGACGTCGCGCTCGCCCTTGCGGGCGGCGGACCGGTGGTCGCACTCGAGACGAGCGTGATCGGTCAGGGGCTCCCGCACCCCCGGAACCTCGAGTGCATCGAGCGGATGTCCGGCGTGATCCGCGACGCGGGTGCGCTCCCTGCGTGGACCGCCGTGGTCGACGGGATCGCTCGTGCGGGCCTGAGCGACGCGGAGCTCCGGCGGTTCGCCGAGAGCGGAGAGGCGACGAAGGTCGCCCGGCGAGACCTGCCCATCGCGGTCGCGACGGGGGCGCTGGGGGCGACCACCGTGAGCGCGACGGTCTGGATCGCGGCCCGGGCCGGCATCGCGGTCGGGGTCACCGGGGGGATCGGCGGCGTCCACCCCGGCGAGCGCCCTGACGTCTCCGCCGATCTCCTGGAGCTCGCCAGGACGCCAGTCATGCTCGTGAGCAGCGGCCCGAAGTCGATCGTCGACCCGGCCGCGACGGCGGAGCGGCTCGAGGAGCTCTCCGTCGCGCTGGTCGGCTACGGCGTCGATCGGCTGCCGTTCTTCCTCGCCCGGGAGGCCCCGGTCGACCTCGAGCACCGGGTGGACACGCCGGCCGAGGCGGCGGCGCTCGTGCGCGCCCAGCGGGCGCTCGGCACGGCCTCGGCGATCCTGCTGTGCAACCCGGTCCCAGCGGGCAGCGCGATGGACGCCGAGGAGGTGGTGGCCGCCACGGCACGCGCGGAAGCGCGGATGGAGGCCCAAGGGATCGAGGGAAAGGCGGTCACGCCGTTCCTGCTGTCAGCCCTCGCCGAGGAGACCGGCGGCCGCTCGCTCGAGGCGAACCTCGATCTGCTCGAGGCGAACGCTCGCCTGGCCGCTCAGGTCGCCGCCGCGCTCAGCGGAGCCAGGTCTGGATGATGACCTTCGAGAAGTTCCAGCCGTAGCGCAGCGACTTCGGCTTCTTCGACTTGCCGCCGGCGCGCGCCACGATGTTCACGGGCACCTCGACCACGCTCGCTCGGTGCCGTAGCGCTTCGATCAAGATCTCGCTCGTCCAGAACTGATCCTGCTCCAGGACCAGCTGCTGCAGGAGGTCGGCACGCGCCGCCCGGTAGCCGCTGGACGGGTCGGTGATCCGGCGGCCGGTCAGCAGCGTGACGAGCCGTGAGAAGACGTGGACCCCGACATGGCGGATCAGGCTCTCGCTCTCGAACTCGCCGAGCAGACGCGACCCGTTCACGTAGTCGGCGTCCCCACGGAGGATCGGCTCGATCATCACGGGGAGTTCCGAGGCCAGGTGCTGGCCGTCCGCGTCCATCGTGACCACGATCTCGGCTCCCATCCGCAGGGCGATCTCGTAGCCGACCCGGAGCGCGAGCCCGCCTCCACGGCGGATCGGGAGTTCGGAGACGAGCGCCCCGGCCGCGCGCGCGACCTCGGCGGTCGCGTCCTCGCTCCCGTCGCTCACGACGACCGAGATCACGCGGAGCCCCTCGACCTCGTCGGGGAGATCGTGGACCACGCCCGCGACGTTCTCGGCCTCGTTGTAGGCGGGGGAGACCACGACGAGGCGGCGACCCTCCGGCAGCGCCGCGGCACGATCCCAGTCGAACCGCTCCCGCCCGAGGGCCTCGACGAGCAGCCGGATGCTGCGCTCGTTCGTGTCGGCCGACGATTGGGCTCGCAGGACCAGGAACAGCAGCACGAAGATGCCGACCGTGAGCAGGAAGACGAGCCTGCGCTCGTCGCCGGGCGCGACGTCGAACCAGCTGAAGACCGGGCCGAAGAGGTCGGGGGACAGCGACAGCGCCACCAGGCCGATCGCCAGCAGCCCGAGGATGATCAGGTTCAGGCGGCTGACCCGCCGACGCTGGTAGCCGCGGACGGCCAACGCGAACATCGCGAGGCCGGCGACGACCCCGAGGAGCCGGACCGCCGTCACGCCGGCGTTCACGCCTGCGCCGGCCGCCAGCGGTCGCGCGGCATGATGTGGTCGTCGATCACCCGGTGCTTGAAGCGCTCGATCGTCGCGAACATCGACTCGATCAGCGTCTCGTTCAGCAGGTGAGGACGGAGCCCCAGGTCCAGGAGCTTGGTGTGGACGGCGTTGTAGTAGTGCTCCTCCAGCTCGAAGCGCGGGTTCACGATCGGCTCGACCGCCACGTCGATCCCGACCTCCGCGCCGGCCTTCTGGACGAGCTCGGCGAGCTGCCAGACAGAGAACTGCTCGGTGAACTGATTGAACACGCGGTACTCGCCCTGGTTCGCCGGGTTGAGCACCGCGAGCTCCACGCACTGGAGCGTGTCGACGATGTTGAGGTAGCCGCGGGTCTGCCCACCCTTGCCGTAGACGGTCAGCGGGTGACCGATCACGGCCTGGAGGCAGAAGCGGTTCAGCGCCGTGCCGAAGACGTCGTCGTAGTCGAACCGGGTCATAAGCCGGTCGTCGAGCGCCGTCTCGTCGGTCTGGATCCCGTAGACGACGCCCTGGTTCAGGTCGGTCGCCCGTAGACCCCAGACGCGGCTCGCGAAGTGGATGTTGTGGGAGTCGTGGACCTTCGACAGGTGGTACATCGAGCCGGGCACCTTCGGGTACGGGAGGTAGTCCTCACGCCCGTTGTGCCGGATCTCGATGAACCCCTCCTCGATGTCGATGTTCGGCGTGCCGTACTCGCCCATCGTGCCGAGCTTCACCAGGTGGGCCTCGGGGGCGAGATCGCGGATCGCGTAGATCACGTTCAGCGTGTTCACGACGTTGTTCGTCTGGGTGAACACGGCGTGGTCGCGGTCCTTCATCGAGTACGGAGCGCTCGGCATCTCGCCGTAGTGGACGACGGCTTCCGGCTGGAAGTCCGTGAAGACCTGCTCGACGACCGGCCACTCGGTCAGGTCGCCCTCGGTGAGACCGATCTCACGACCGGTGAGCTCCTTCCAGGCGGCGATGCGCTCGGAGATGGGCAGGATCGGCGTCAAGGAGTCGCTGCCGGCGTCCGCGTGGGCGCGCCGACGCAGCCCGTTGTCGACGACGTGGACCTCGTGACCGCGGTTCGAGAACCGCATCGCGGTGGGCCACCCGAGGTAGCCGTCACCGCCCAGGATCAGGATGCGCATGGGATATCCCTTCGGCGGGTTCGGGGAACGACCGCCATCCTAGCCGGGTGGGGCCGAACCTCGCAGGACACGGGCGCTCAGGCCAGGTCGGCGAGCGCCTCGAGCACCCGGTCCACCTCGCCGGCGGTCGAGTAGTGGCAGAAGCCGATCCGGACCGCACCGCCGGCGTCGAGCAGCCCGAGCCGGTCGAAGACCTCGATCGCGTAGTAGTGACCGTCCCACACGAAGATGCCTCGTTCACCCAGCGCGGTCGCGGTCTCGAGCGGGTGCTGCTCGCCGAGCCGCACCGCGAACGTCGGGGTCCGCTCGTCGACGCGGGCGGGATCGGCGATCCCGACCAGGCGCGCTGCGGGGATCCGCGAGAGCCCGTCGAGGAACCGGAGCGAGAGACCGCGCTCGTGCGCGTGCATCGCCGCGAACCCGGCGTGGATCGCCGCCCGCGGGGACCCGTCGGCAGGGACCCCGTAGGTCCTGCCCAGGTCCGCGAGGTACCCGAGCGCGGCGATCGTGCCGGCCATCGCCTCGTGGCTCTGGGTGCCGGTCTCCCAGCGGCCCGGGTTGACGTCGTCGCTCGGACGGAGCTTGTAGGGCTCCCAGGCTTCGAGGACCTCGCGGCGGACACCGAGCATGCCCTGGTGCGGCCCGAAGAACTTGTACGGGCTCGTCGCGACGAGGTCGGCGCCGAGGCCGTGGAGGTCGGGGGCGTGGTGCTGGGCGAAGTGGACCGCGTCGACCGCCACGAGCGCGCCGACCGCCTTGGCACGGGCGACCAGCTCGGCGGCCGGCGGCATCGTGCCGACCGCGTTCGAGGCGAGGGTGAAGGCGACGAGGCGGGTCCGGTCGGAGAGCACCGCGTCGAACGAGTCGAGGTCGAGCGTGACGTCTCCGTCGCGCACGTCGACCCAGCGGACCGTCGCTCCTGCGTCGCGCGCCGCCAGGACCCACGGACGGACGTTCGCGTCGTGGTCGAGCCTCGTCACGACCACCTCGTCGCCGGGTCCCAGCGTCCGCGAGAACGACCGCGACAGATGGAGCAGGAGCGAGGTCGCGTTCTGGCCGAACACGACCTCGTCGGGGTCGGCCCCGAGGAACGCCGCGCCGCCGGCGTGGGCCTCGGTGATCGTGGCGTCGATCTCGCGGCTCGACGCGAACGCGCCGTGGGTGTTCGACAACCCCGCGCGCAGCCGTGCCGAGATCGCCTCGATCACGACGTCGGGCGCCTGGGACCCGCCGGGGGCATCGGCCCACACGAACGGTCGGCCGTCGGGACCCGGACGTGACAGGGCGGGGAAGCGGGCCCGGATCTGCTCGACGTCGTAAGTGGTCGCGGTCGTCGCCATGGCGGGGAGGGTGCCACACAGCGGAGCCGCGTGGCACCCGGCATCGTGACCCGTGGAACGACGCAGGGCGCCCCCGAAGGGGCGCCCTGCGTCACGACGGCGGTTCGACGATCAGGCGGTACGCGCGAGCTCCGTGCGGAGCGTCTCGCCCGACAGCGCCTCGCTGCGGGCGCGCAGGTCGATGTACAGCAGGACGGTGACCAGTGCCGAGAAGGGCGCCGTGATGATCTGGGCGGCGGCGCTGAAGATCCACTGCACGATCCAGAAGTCCCCGAAGATCCTGCCGATCGTCCCCAGGACCAACGCGACCACCATCTGGACGAGGAACGCAAGGATCCACACGCCGAGCACGTGCCAGAAGAAGCCCTTCGTGATGTTCCACGAGCGGCTCATCGCGTCGGTGCCGCGCCGGTCCTCGACGACGAGCGCCGGGATGCTGACCGAGAACTTCACCGCGAAGATGATCCCCGGGATGATGAGGAAGATCAGCCCGACCCCCACCGCGAGGCCCACGAGGATCGAGATCAGGATCACGCTGCCGAGACGGCGGAAGCCGTACCGGTAGCTCGCCTCGACGTCGAGCGGATCGCCCACCGACGCCAGCGCGGCACCGCGCATGATCGCGGCCTGGAGCACGGCGCTGATGATCACCGCGATGATCGCGCCGATCACCGCGACGAGCACGGCCGTTCCGAAGGCCTGATCGGTGACGGTGATCTCCTGTCCGAACACGACCTCGGTGGTCTCGTTCGGGGCGAACACGACCCCCGTCAGGAACGCGCTGATGAACGAGAGCGGCACGACGACGACCGCGACGATCGTCAGCAGCTTCGTCGCGTTCGCCTTGTAGATGTCGAACGCCGTCGAGATGATGTCGCCGATCCCTCGATGGGGGATCGAGCCGCCTCCCCCTGCGCTCGGTGGTGGTGGTGGCGGCGGCGGTGCGCCGAACCCGGAATCGCTCATGGACCTTCCTCCCTCGGTCGGGAACGGCGGGATAGTACGCCCGGCATCCGTCGGAACGTCGTAGGCGCGGGGAACTCAGCCCGGGACCAGGTCCCAGGTCTGGGGCAGCGTGGGCTCGTCCCAGACCGGGTCGGGCGACCAGTCCTCCCACTCCTGGTCGAACGGCGGCTCCCGCAGGAGCACGTGTTCGACCGCGCGCTCACCCCAGTACCGGAACCACGACGTCTGCTCAGGGGTGAACAACCCGTAGGCGACCGCTTCGTCGAGTTCGTCCTCGTCCTTCCACGACCAGGTGGAACGGTCGGGAGCGATCGTGACGTCGAGCAGGTGCTCGACCGTGTCGTACCCGGCGGGGGAGGGAACGAGCGGGGTCTGGAGGTTCACGTAGTACCGCTGTAGGCGTCCCTCGGGGTCGAAGGGCAGGACCACCGCGTAGGGGGTGTCGGGGAACGCGAACGACAGGACGCGTGTCTCGCTGCGCTCTTCGTCCTCGAGGGTCCACGAGGCGGTCGGCATCCGCAGCGGGTTCCCGTGCGCGTCGACCGGTTGCTTGCACCGCGCGTGCGGGGCGACGTGGAACATCTGCAGGTTCGGGTCGTCGCGCACGACGGTCGCCGGCCGGGCGTACCAGATCCGGCCGTTCCAGATCTCGCGGAGCGCGATCGTCTCGCCGGGCTCACGGCGGACCGGAGCGGGCGGCTCGACGCTCTCGAGGTGCGCGATCCCTCCCATGCGCCGAAGGGTACCCGCGCCCGGATGTCGCCGTCGTGGCCGCCAGATGGAGGTTCGATGGAGGGATCCCATCCCGGTCGGTTCCGGGCCAGACGGGCCGGAAGATCCGGGTCTTGACGGATGTCGGAGGCGGGCGGTACCTTCGGCTCCCTATCCGAACATATGTTCGATTATCTGTGAGGCCGGTCACGTTGACGAAGCGGTTCGACGAACAGGTGCGGGTCGAGCGCGACGGCGGGCTGCCCTCGGCGTTCGAATGGCGGGGGAAGCGCTACGAGGTCCGCGACGTGATCGGCAAGTGGCGGATCGAGGGGCGGTGGTGGGCCGACGGCCGCGACCGCGAGTACTGGCGGGTCGAGGCCCGCGGGGGCGCTGTGTGGGACCTGTACTTCGACCGCCAGCGCGACGTCTGGCACATGGAGCGGCTGTGGGACTAGCGTGGTGCCGTGGGGCCGTTCCGGGTGATCCCGTTCCTCGTCTCCGAGCTGCGGCTGCCCCCCGACGAGCGCGAGGAGCTCGGGGTCGAGTGGTGGCCGTCCTACGCGCACGCGGTCGAGTACCCGGGCGGGATCTTCCTGTTCGACAACGGCGCGGGGACGGGCAACGCCGAGATCGAATCGACCTTCACGCCTCGCGTGCGGCCGGTAGCGGACGCGTTGGGAGCGGTCGGGATCTCGCTCGCGGACGTGACCGGGGCGGCCAACTGCCACCTGCACTTCGATCACTGCGGCCAGAACGCGGACCTCACCGGGATGCCGATCTTCGTCCAACGAACCGAGTGGGCCCTGGTGCACACCCCCGACTACACGGTCCCCGAGTGGGTCGACGTCCCGGGACTCGCCTACGAGCTGCTCGACGGCGAGACCGAGGTCGCCCCGGGGCTCCGCCTGGTCCCGACGCCGGGGCACACCGCGGGGCACCAGTCGCTCGTGATCGACGCCCCCGACGGTCCGATCGTGCTCGCCGGTCAGGCGCTGCAGTCCCGCGCCGAGTGGATGGGTTCGACCGCGACGACCGACGTCGGCCGGCCGGCCGGTCCCCAGGGCGAGGTCTACGACGCGTCGGTCGCGCGGCTCCGGGCGCTCGACCCGGTTCGGGTCCACTTCGCCCACGACCCGCTCGTCTGGGAGCGCTGAACGATGACCTCACGACGACGGTTCGCGCTGGCGTCGTTCCTGCTGGCCGTGACGGCGGGGCTGTTCGTCGCGTTCGCTCCACTCGGCAGGACTTGCACCGCAGAGCCGTCCGGCCGGGAGCGGTGCATCTCCGAGAGCATCTTCCAGCACGACGGCGCGTGGATCCTGGTGGTGATCTCGGTGCCGATCGCGCTCGCGCTCGCGCCGGTGCTCGTCCGTCACCGGGCTGCTGCGATCGTCTCGACCGTCCTGCTGTGGGCGTTCTGCCTCGTGGGGCTCGCCTCGCTCGGGCTCTTCTTCGTCCCGAGTGCGGTCCTGATGACGATCGCCGCCACCCGCCGCGACCCGGTCCAAGCTGCGACGAGCTCATAGAGAACCGTCGCGATCTCCGCGACCGTGGTGCTCCTCATTGAGGTCGTTCGTCCACCTCGATGTCCGTTCGTTCTTCTCCTTGAAGGAGGGGGCGTTCTCGCCGGAGCAGCTCGTGCGTCGTGCGGCCGAGCTCGGCATGCCGGCCGTGGCGCTCACCGATCGCGACGGGCTCTACGGCGCCGCCCGGTTCGTGAAGGCCTGCGAACGGGAAGGCGTCAAGCCGATCCTGGGCGCGTCGCTCACGGTCAGGGCGCGCGAGCCCGCCTCCGGTCGATGCACACGTCGTGCTGTTCGCGCTCGACGACGTCGGGTACGCGAACCTCTGCCGGCTGACCACCGATGCCCACCTGCTCGGCGACCGTGGGGATCCGTGGGTGGCTGCCGAGCAGATCTGCGCCCATGCGGCCGGCATGGTCGCGCTGCTCGGGCCGCGCTCGCACGCCGGGCGGCTCGCGATCGCCGGACGGCTCGATGCCGCGGCACGCCTGGCCGCGCCGTTCCGCGAGGCGTTCGGCGCCGACCGGCTGCGCGTGGCGGTCGAGCACCGCCTCGAGGCTCGCAGCGGTCAGGAGGTCCGCGCGATGCTCCGTCTCGCCGATCGGCTCGAGGTCCCGGCGGTCGCCACGAACGCCGTGCGCTACCTCGAACCCGCGGACGCGTTCCTGGCCGACGTGCTCGAGTGCATGCGCGAGATCGTCCCGCTCGCGTCGAACCACGTGAGCCGCACGAACGCCGAAGGGTGGCTGAAGCCACCGGCCGCGATGCGCGGGTCGTTCGCGGAGCGGCCGGACCTTTGCGACGAGACGCTCCGCCTCGCCGAGCGGGTCTCCTTCGACCTGGGGCTGATGCGGATCCACTTCCCGGACTTCCCGACCACGGTGGGGCGGAGCGCCGACGCTGTGCTCGCCGAGCGGTGTTGGCGCGGGGTCCGCGACCGGGGCCTGCGCGAGACCACCGAGCTCCGGGATCGACTGCATCTGGAGCTGTCGATGATCCGGCGGATGGGCTACGCGGCCTACTTCCTGACCGTGGGCGAGATCGTCGCCGACATCAAGGCGATGGGGATCTTCGCGGCGTGCCGGGGGAGCGCCGCCGGGTCGCTCGTGTGCTACGTGACGGGCATCTCCGACGTCGACGCGCTCCGCCACGACCTCGCGTTCGAGCGGTTCTTGAACCCGATGCGCGACGAGCTGCCCGACGTCGACATCGACGTCGAGTCGGCCCGGCGTGAGGACGTCTACGACATGATCCTCACCCGTCACGGACAGGAGCGAGCCGCGTGCGTCGCGATGATCGACACGTACCGGGCGCGCTCGGCGATCCGCGAGGTGGGCAAGGCGCTCGGCCTGCCCGAGGTCGAGGTCGGGGTCGTCGCGAAGGCCTTCCCGCACATCTCGGCCCGGCACCTGCGCGAGGGGCTCGAGCGCCTGCCGGAGCTCCAGGGGATCCAGCTGCCGATGCCCCAGCTCGAGTCGCTGTTCCGCGTGGCCGAGCGGCTCGACGGGTTCCCGCGTCACGTCGCGCTGCACCCGTGCGGGATCGTGCTCGCGAGCCACGACCTCGTGGAGCGGGTGCCGTTGGAACGTTCCGCGAACGGTCACCGGATGGCCCAGGCGGACAAGGACGATGTCGAGCTCCTCGGGTACCTCAAGCTCGACGTCTTGGGCGTGCGGATGCTCTCGTCGATGCGCCACGCGCTCGACGAGATCGCGCGGACCACGGGCGAGAAGGTGGACCTGGCGGCGATCCCGCTCGACGACGAGCCGACCTTCGAACTGATCCGCGCCTCGGACACCCTCGGGTGCTTCCAGATCGAGTCGCCGGGGCAACGCGAGCTGCTCCAGAAGCTCCAGCCCACCCGGTGGGAGGACCTGATCGTCGACATCTCGTTGTTCCGTCCCGGTCCGGTGAAGTCCGACATGATCCGCCCGTACCTCGCCCGTCGGAGCGGCCGCGAGCGGCCGGTCTACGCGCACCCCGATCTGCGGCCGGCGCTGCGTGAGACGTTCGGGGTGATCGTCTACCACGAGCAGGTGATGCGGACGCTGGCTGCGCTCGGTGGGTACGACCTGACCTACGCCGACCACGTCCGGCGTCACCTCGACGACGACGAGATGCTCCCAGGGCTGCGCGCCGACTTCCTCGAACGTGCGGTCGCCCGTGGGGTCGACCCGTCGGTCGCAGCGCAGACCTGGGACGACGTCGCCCAGTTCGCGTCGTTCGGGTTCTGCAAGGCCCATGCCGCCGCGTTCGCCGTGCCCACGTACCGATCGGCGTGGTTGAAGACGCACTACCCGGCGCACTTCTTGGCCGGGATCCTCACCCACGATCCGGGGATGTACCCGCGGCGGCTGCTCCTGGACGACGCCCGACGCCACGGTGTCGAGATCTTGCCGCTCGACGTGAATCGGAGCGAACCCGAGTACGTCGTCGAGGAGACCGCGCCGGGGATCTTCGGGATCCGGCTCGCGCTCCGAGACGTCCACGGGATCTCCGAGACCGAGATCCGCTCGATCCTCTCGGCACGGGCCGAGCGGCCGTTCCGCGACGTCGCGGATCTCCTGCGGCGCACGATCGTGGCGCGTCCGCTCGCCGAGGCGCTCGCGCACGCGGGCGCGTTCGATGCCCTGGGCGGCACGAACCGCCGTGGGCACCTGTACGAGGCGATCACGGTCGAAGCACCGCGGGAGGGCGACCAGCTCACGCTCACCGACGCCGCGGCGCCGGCGTACGACTTCGCCGAGTACACCGACGCCGAGACCGTGAAGGCCGAGCTCGAGGTGCTCGGGCTCGACGCCACCCGTCATCTCGTGTCGTTCTTCGAACCGCTCCTGCGCGACCTCGGCGTCACCAGGGCAGCCGACCTCTCCTCGGAACGGCACGGCGAGCGGGTGATGGTCGCGGGGGTGAAGATCGCCTCGCAGACCCCGGCGATCCGCAGCGGCCAGCGGATCATCTTCCTGTCGCTCGACGATGCGACCGGGCCGATCGAGGTGACCGTGTTCGAGTCCGTCCAGCCCAAGGTCGCCCGGACCGTGTTCCACGCCTACGCGATGGCCGTATGGGGACAGCTGCGACGGACCGGGGTGAAGGGCGTCAGTATCATCGCCGAGGAGGTCTGGGACCTCACCGCGCTCCACCGGGCCCGCCGGGAGGGACGGCTGCGCGAGGCGATGGCCGCGCCGACGGAGCCGCGCGCGCCGTCGAGGAGGCTATGGCACACCAGCCCGGGATCGGCGGGGTGAGGCTCCGCGGAGGATCCGAACCGTGAGGGACGAACCCGACGGCCGGGACCAGGCGTTCGTCGAGGCGCCGTTCGTCGCCCAGGGCGACGCCGTCCCGTCGGTTCCCGCGCTGCTGCCGGGTCCGTTCCGCCGCATCGTCGCGGCCAACCTGTTCGCCTCGCTCGCCTTCTGGTCCTTCTACGGCACGGTCTTCTGGGAGGCGACGAACCGCTTCGGCGCGGACCAGGCGGATATGGCCGTCCTGGGTGTCGCGTTGTCGATCCCGTTCATCTTCGGGTCGCTGATCCAGGGGCTCGCCGTCGACCGCTGGAGCCCGAAGTGGCTCCTGGTGATCGGGTACCTCGTGCTGTTCGCCGCGGTGCCGGTCGCATGGGTGGCGACGTCGCTCCCGTGGCTGTGGGCGTCGTCGTTCCTGGTCGGCGGCGCCTTCGCCACGATCGAGCCCTCCCGCTCGGCGCTCACCGGGCTGCTCGTCCCCGAGGAGCGGCTCGTCGCGGCGAACGGCGCGATCGCGACCGCGTTCCAGACCGCGGTGGTCGTGGGATCCCTCGCGGGCGGATGGCTGCTCGACGGCTACGGGGCCGACGTCGCCTACGGCCTCGCCGCTTCCGCCGCCCTCGTGCCGCTCGTGATCCTCGTCGGGCTGCCCGACGTCCGCCAGCACGGCGAGCGTCCCTCGTTGTCGATGGGGGACCTGCGCGAGGGTGCGGCCGCGGCGTGGCGTCAGCCGCAACTGCGGATCCTGCTGGTCGTGACCTCGGTCGGCTGGATGCTGATCAACGTCTTCTTCGTGCTCGAGCCGCTGTTCGTGAAGGACGTGCTCGGTCGCGAGGATGCGGCCCTGCTCTACCTGTGGAGCGCCCACGGCCTCGGAGCCCTCGCCGGCGCGATCTGGGTGACGCGCGCACGGCACCGCAGCGGACGCGAGGCGACGCTCGTGTGCGTCGGCGTCGTGATCGTCGGCGCAGGGTTCGTCATGTACACGGGCGTCGCGTCCTATCCGGTGGCGCTGATGGCCAGCGCGCTGTCGGGGGTCGGGTTCGCGTTGTTCTTCCCGCCGCTGCTCGCTCTGATCCAACGGGTGATCACCGAAGACGAGCGCGGCCGGGTGACCAGCGTCTTCGTCGCGCTGCAGGAGTCAGCCGGCCTCGCGAGCTCGCTCGCGATCTTCGCGGTCGGCTCTCGGGTCCCCGTGGGGCCGACGCTCGTCGCCGCCGGGATGCTGACCGGCGTCCTGGGGCTCCTGGGGATCCGCGCGGAGTCGCGTGCGGGACGGGAGGTGGCGACCGATGACCGCTCGGCCGGCTGAGCCGATCCTCCACGTGGATCTCGACGCGTTCTACGCGGGCGTGGAGGTCCTGAAGGCCCCCTCGCTCCGGGGGAAGCCGGTGATCGTCGGTGGGACCGGTCCGCGCGGGGTCGTCGCGAGCGCCTCGTACGAGGCCCGTGCCTTCGGCGTGCGCTCGGCGATGCCGGCGGTCAGGGCGCGCCGGCTGTGCCCCGACGGGGTCTTCCTGCCGTCGGACTTCGAGGCGTACCGGACCCACTCGAACCGCTTCCGCGAGGTCCTGCTGTCCTACACGCCCCTCGTCGAGCCGATCGCGCTCGACGAGGCTTTCCTCGACGTCGGCGGCGCGGTGCGGCTGTTCGGTGACCCGCCGGAGATCGGCCGACGCATCCGGGCCGACGTCGCCCGGGAGGTCGGCGTCACGTGCTCGGTGGGGGTCGCGGCGACGAAGTTCGTGGCGAAGCTCGCGTCCGACCACCGCAAGCCGGACCGCCTGCTCCACGTCCGTGCGGAAGAGACGCTCGAGTTCCTCGAACCGCTGCCGGTCGGCCGGCTCTGGGGTGTGGGGGAGAAGACGCGCGATCTGTTGGGACGCCTGGCGATCCGGACGGTGGGCGATCTGGCGCGCACCCCTGTCCAGGTGCTGGAGCGGCTCCTGGGCGAGGCCGCGGCGCGCCATCTCGTCGCCCTGTCGCACGGCATCGACGACCGCGCCGTCGTGCCCTACGAGCCGCCGAAGTCGGTCGGACACGAGGAGACCTTCGACCGCGACCTCGACGACGACGACGAGATCGCCCGTGAACTCCTGCACCTGTCCGGGAAGGTGGCCGCACGGCTCCGCGAGGACGGCTACCGGGCCCGCACCGTGACGCTCAAGGCTCGCCTGGCGAACTTCACGACGCTGACCCGGGCGAAGACGCTTCCCGACGCCACCGAAGTGGGTGCCGACCTGTATCACGTCGTCCTGGCCCTCTACCGGGCGCTCCCGGGCGATCGCCGCCGGATCCGGCTGCTGGGCGTCCAGGCGAGCGGGCTGCTCCCGGCCGGGGCCGAACAGCTGGCGCTGCTCCGGGGCGAGCGCTGGGGTGACATCGAGCGGACCGTGGACCGGATCGAGCGTCGCTTCGGGGCGGGAGCGGCGTCCCCGGCGTCGCTGCTCGAGCGGGGTCGCCGGGAAGAACGTGATGCTGGGTTCCGTCGTTCGGGTGGGCCTCCCTATAATCGGTGAGGGAACCCGTTCGAACGGATCTGACACGACATCATGCCGCTGAGCGATCACGAACAACGCATCCTCGACGAGATCGAGCGCCGCCTCGCCGAGGAGGACCCCCGCCTCGTCGAACAGGTCGGGCGGACCGACCTGTACACCCATCTCACGCGACGGATCCGGATCGCGGCCGCGACCTTCGTGCTCGGCCTGCTGATGGTCCTGTTCTTCGCCGTCTCGGTGTGGATCGCCGCGGTGGGGTTCCTGGTGATGCTCCTGTCGGCGTTCGTGATCTACCGCTCGCTCGGCCAGCTGGGGCGCGATCAGCTCCGCCAGCTCCAGGACGAGGGCGGGTTCTCGGTGGCGTCGCTGCTCGGACGCCTCGCCGAGCGGTTCCGGGGTCCCTGACCGACGCCCCTCGAGCTCGCCGGGCGCTCGGCTCGTAGCCCAACCGGGTGATTCTTCGACCGCCGTACGCTCTGCGCTTGCCACCGTCCCTCGCTGCGTTGTACACAGAGGTCCCTTCCCCCGAAGGTGCGCGACCGACACCCCACCGGTCTCGCCCGAGCGGTAGGCAGGATCGAGGAACGAGAGGAAGGCGCGCGTCGGGATGGAGGGATTCACGGCTCACCAGGCCTGCAAGTTCACGGGGTGCACGCCGCGTCAGCTGCGGTACTGGGACCAGATCGGTCTGGTCACTCCGTCGGTCCAGAGCACCGGAGGCCGGCCGGGGATCCCGCGTCTCTACGCGTTCCGCGACCTCGTCGCGCTCCGCGTCGTGAAGTCGCTGCTCGACGGCGGGATGTCCCTGCAGCGGGTGCGGCGCTCGTGGAACTTCCTGAACACGAAGGCAGGCCTCGACCGGCATCTGTCCGAGGTCAAGCTCGTCACCGACGGGCAGAGCATCTTCAAGATCTGCCGTCGTGACGGCGAGGTGATGGACGCCCTGAAGGACGGACAGATGGCCTTCTTCGTGGCGATCGACGACATCGCCACCTCGGTCTCGACCGATGTGCGGTCCTTCCAGGAGGACCGGGACCGGTTCGTACGGGCGCTCCGCGAGGCTGCGGCGCACACCGCGACCGGGACCTGAGCGGCTATCGCAGCCGGAGCCGCCCCGCCAGCCGCCGCGTGAGCGGCGTCGCACTCGTCAGTTCCTGTAGGGCGACCTGGGAGTCCGCGGCCGCGTCGAGGGCGTCCTCCGGGCTCGGGTCGGTCGGCGCGTAGGCGGCACGGGTCGCGAGCGACGCGAGGCGATCGACCCTGCCGTCGCTCATCCGCCCGTCCGCACCCACGCGGCGGGCATACTCGCGCGGGGTCTCACCGACCGCCCGGGCGAGGCCGAGCTCCGCCGCCCGGTCGGCGAAGACGTCGTAGCTGGCCAGGATCAGCCTGCGAGGTTCGTCGCCGGCGCGGCGCAGGAGTCTGCGTCGCCGCCAGGCGCGCCGGCCCGGGACCACCAGGAGCAGCGCCACCGCCACGGCCAGGACCCCGAGGGCGACGACGATGGGCGCTCGGCTCCGGCGGGGGGCGGTCTGTCCACCGATCGTCTCGCTCGTCACGGGGTCGTCGACCCTGGGGGGGACGGCGTCGACGGGTTCGTCTCCTCGGCACGCCGGGTTCGCAGGGTTGCGCCGGGTGCACTCGCCTTCTCCCGGCGATGGGTCCACCACCGGAGCGATGTAGCTCCGCATCACAGGGTTGCTGCGTCCCGGCGTCGGCTCGAAGGGGAGCCACCCGTAGGTGGGGAAGAGCACCTCGACCCATGCGTGCAGGTCGGCGGTGGTCACGCGGCGGACACCGCCCGGCGCGCTGTCTCCCGAGGTGTACCCGACCGCGACGCGTGCGGGGATGCCCAAAGAGCGGAGCATCACGGCCATCGCGCTGGCGAACTGCTGGCAGAACCCGCGCCGGGTCACGGTGAGGAACTCCACCAGGGACTCGCTGTCCTCTCGCGGGGACACCTCCAGGTCGTAGGTGAAGGCCGCTGCGTCGGTGAGCCGGTCCTCGATCGCCAGCACGCGCTCGAAGTCGTTCGCCGCCCCGTCCGTCCACGACCGAGCGAGTTCTTCGATCCCCGGTGGGACGTCCGCGGGAAGCGCCACGAGCGACGGGTACGTCGACGGGTCCGGGAACTCGACGCCATCGAGGTCGGCCGCCGTCGGGGCCGGGTACGTGGACACGACCGTGTACTCATCCCCGGCCTCGAGGGGCTCGTCGACGCGGAGGGTCTGGGTCCCCGGGGCCCACGACGCAACCCGGTCGAGCTCGATCGACCGGGGATACGTCGCCGAGGGGAGCCACCCGTAGCCGATGTCGTTCACAATCGTGAAGGTCGTCTCGACGTTGCGATCCGACCCCTCAGTGAGCTCCTGACCCGGGGTGACGACCGTCTCGGGCTCGTCGGCCGGCGACCACTCGACCCCGTCGAACCGCTCGAGCGCGGTCATCCGCCAGTAGTACGGGGCCGGCGTGCGCACCTCGAAGACGTCGACGGGCTCCCCCTGGGTCAGCTGCGCGGCGACCGACACGAGCGGGCTCACCCGGATCCGGTCGTCGCGGTTGACGGCCGAGATGTCGATCACGGCCTTGCTGCCGAATCCCGGGATCACCAGCGGTCCGAGCGCGGCGGCCACCGTGACGGAGGCCGCGATCCGGCGAGCGTTCCGCCCGGTCGACGGCAGGAACCGGGTCGTGCGGCTCGGACCGGTCCAGACCGGACCCCACCCCTGCAGCCGACGCATCGCGTCGGCGAACACCACCGCGAGCGCGGCGATCAGGAAGAAGACGCCGAAGATCGGGCGGACGACCTCGTCGAGCACGCTGTCGGCGAACACGATCAGGGCGAGCGGCGGTATCAGGGCCAGCAGCGGGCTCCCCGCGCGGAAGGCGAGGGCGTGGCAGGAGAAGCTCGCGGCCCAGACGCCGACGATGCCCGCCATCACGAGAGGATCGATCGGCTCGGTCGGGCTCACCCGGATCCGCGCCTCCTCGCCGACCCGCCCGGCCGCCTCGGCGACCGCGCGGAACGTCTCGAGCGTCGGAACCCCGTACCACGTGGTCTCGGGGAACACGACCCATGCGATCGTGAGCGCGAGGGCGACGAGGCTGACGACGGTCGCGAGCAGCAGGCTCCGCCGTTCGCACGCCCACGCGAGCACGCCGGCCGCCGCGCCGGCGCCGACCATCACGAGGGTCGACGTCCCTCCCTGATAGATCCGGCCGTACGCCACGCCCACCGCGATCGCCACGGCGAGCACGGCGACGAGCGTCGTCAGGCGTTGGACGCGAGCGGTCGTTCCCGTGGGGTGTGCCATCGTTCGACGAGCCTCGTGGAAGGATCGAGGAGCAGGACGTCCCATCCGGATCGCGACAGCGCGAGCACGGCCTGGGTCGAGCGGCCCTCGATCGCCGTTCGGCGACTGGGCGGGACGGTGGTGGGGTCGGCGGAGCGGACCAGCACGGCCATCTTCGGGCCGTACCCGGTCGCGGCGCGGATCAGGCCCGGCAGCTCCTGCGGTGCGGGCGGCGGGCCGACGAACACGAGCGAGGCCTCCGGAGACGCCGCGACGCGGAGGTTCACGAGCGCCGGCGCGAGGGATCGGCCCTTCCCCTCGCCGAGGCGGGCCAGCACGTCGAGGAACCGATCCTCCGACATCGTGGTGGCGATCAGCTCCGGGGTCGCGAAACGCAGGGTGAAGTGCTCGCCGAGCAGGAGCATCCCGACGCTTCCCGCGCACGAAACCGCTCGCTCGAACGCCGGCGCGTGCGCGGGTCCGAGGCCGGTCTCCCGGTCGTCCAGGAACACGAGCGCGCTCGCCCGCCGGGACGACTCGTTCTGGCGGATCATCAGTTCACCGGTGCGGGCCACCGACGGCCAGTGGATCCGGCGAAGATCGTCCCCCTCCTGGTAGGCGCGCATCGTGAAGTACTCCTCGCCCGTGCGCATCAGCTGACGAGCCCGAGCGGCACCCACGCCGTGGCCGGTCACCGCTTCCGGAGGCGTGGTGAGGTCCTCGATCTCGGGCGTGACGAGCAGTTCGTCACGCCGGTCGACGCGGACCCGTCCACGCGTCAGCCCGAACGGATCGGTGACGTCGACCCACAGCGGTCCGATCCCGTACCGACCCCGCGTCTGGGGGAGCACCGTGTAGCTGACCTGCTGGCGTGCGCGAGGTGGGACGCCCGTCACCACGAGCCTCGCGGGACGACCGAGCGCCGCGGGGAGCCGGTCCTCGAGCAGGAGGAGCGGTGACCTGGCGGTGGCCCCGTTGCGGATCTCGACGTCGACCGTGACCCGCGTGCCCGGCGCCACGCGGATCTCCGAGAGCCGGCGTCTGATCTCGAGCTTCCGGGGTGTGAACCGCACGAAGGCGGCGGCGAGGAACGGCAACGCGGCGATCCCGATCGCGACGACCTCGAGTCCGGGAGAGCCGAGGATGCGCGCCGCGACCCACATCGCGAGCCCCGTGAGGGAAACGGTGATCCCCCGGGGCCCCAGCATCAGCCGGTCTCCGAGACGGCGACCGGCACCTCTTCGAGGAGATCCCGAAGGACCACGGCGGGGGTGCGTCCGGTCATGGCGGCGTCGGCGGTGATGATGATCCGGTGGGCGAGGGTGGGCACGACGAGGGTCTTCACGTCGTCGGGGATCACGAAGTCACGTTCGTCGGCCGCCGCCAGCGCCCGGGCGGCGCGCAGGAGCATGATCGAGGCGCGGGGCGACGCCCCGAGGTGGATCGCCGGATCGCGTCGGGTCGCCTCGACCACGTCGACGATGTACCGGCGGATCGCCGGGGCTGCATGGACGTGGTGCGCCTGGGCGATCAGATCCGCCACGCCGCGTGCGTCGGTCACGGGCTCGATGGCGTCGAGCGGATGGGCGCTCCCGTGGCTCGCGAGGATCTCGGCCTCGATCTCGGGGGTCGGATACCCGATCGACAGCCGGAGCATGAAGCGGTCCAACTGGGCCTCGGGCAACGGGTACGTCCCCTCGTGCTCCACCGGGTTCTGCGTGGCGATCACCATGAACGGGGTCCCGAGCGGGTGCGTCTGGGCGTCGATCGTGACCTGACGCTCCTCCATGCACTCCAGCAGCGCCGACTGGGTCTTCGGAGAGGCCCGGTTGATCTCGTCGCCGAGCACGATGTTCGCGAACACGGCCCCGGGGCGGAACTCGAAGTCGCCGTGCTCCTGGTTGAACACGTTCACCCCGGTGATGTCCGTGGGGAGCATGTCCGGGGTGAACTGGATCCGGCGGAACGAGCAGTCGACCGACCGAGCGATCGCCTTCGCCAGCATCGTCTTGCCGACGCCCGGCACGTCCTCGATCAGCAGGTGTCCCTCGGCGACCAGCGCGACCAGGGCCAGGCGGATCTCCTGCTGCTTGCCCCGGATCGCCTGTTCGACGTTGCGCTCGATCGCAGCGAACCGCGATGCGAACGCCTCCCAATCGTGCGACCGCTCTCGCTGTTCCACCCGCGCCCTCCTGTGGCGTGACCTCGACCGTCGGCTCCGGTGTATCGAGCCATCGTAAGGCCGATCGCGGTTCCCGTTCCAGACACCATCTGCGGTGAGTCCGTCGACGAGGAGGGGATCGAGGGCCCGGCCGGCCGGCGGACGCCCCGCGCGGCCCCTGTTCGCAACTCCAGGCATCCCGTCCGGACCGGACCCTCGGGCCCGAAGATTACACGCTTGTGATCCGTGTGCCAGGCGGGAACCGTCGATGCGCGACGACCGCGTAGACTCCCTCCGATGGGACGTGCGCTCGTCCTGAACGCGACTGATATGCCGCTGGCGGTGGTACCCGCGCGGCGGGCGGTGGTGCTCGTCCTGAAGGACAAGGCCGAGGTCGTCCTCTCCAACGGGGCGATCTTCCGCGCGGAGCACCTCGCGGTCGAAGCCCCTTCGGTGGTCCGGCTCCGACGGTTCGTGCACGTCCCGTTCCGGGCTCACGCTCCGCTCACCCGACGCGCGGTGTTCGCCCGCGACGGATGGACGTGTCAGTACTGCGGTGGGCCTGCCGAGAACCTCGACCACGTGGTCCCGCGTTCCCGAGGCGGCCTGCACGTATGGGAGAACGTGGTGGCGGCCTGTCGCCGCTGCAACGCGAAGAAGATGGACCGCACGCCCGCAGAGGCCGGCTACCACCTGCAGCGACAGCCCTTCGCGCCATCAGACGGGTTCCGGCTCACGCTGGGTCGGCTCGAGCCGGGCTGGGAATCGTACCTGGGCTGAGCCGCCCCAGGCGCCGACTCGACCACCGAAGGCCTCCCCCCGATCCATCACCGCACGTCCCGTCAGGACCCTCTGCGCCCGAACAACAGTTCGGGCGCATCTTCCGTTGACGGCAGTGGAGTGTTGGTGGCATAAACGTGGCCCGATGTGGAGGAAAGGGGAGGACGCGTGACCGGACTGCTCGGCACGCACAGCTACCAACTCGACCCGAAGGGGCGCGTGTCCCTGCCGGCCAGGTTCCGTGAGGCCTTCGCCGACGGTGTGTGGCTGACGATCGGCCAGGACGGGTGCCTCTTCGCCTTCCCCAGGGCCGAATGGGAGCAGGCGTCCGATGAGGTCGCCGCGTCCCCCCTTTCCGACGCCGCGGGGCGGGCCTACGCCCGCATCTTCTTCGGCCAGTCCGACGAGGCGAAGCTCGACGGGCAGGGCCGGCTGACGATCTCGGGTCGATTGCGCGAGGCCGTCGGCATCACGAAGGAAGTGGTCGTGCTCGGCGTGCGCGACCGCATGGAGATCTGGGATCGGGAGACGTACGACCGGTACGTGGCCGCCTACGCGGGGGCGTACCAGGCAGGAACGCTCGAACCCGGACAGCGGACCCGCTGAGGGTCGTCGCACAGGAGGACACAGGAAGATGGAACCGCAAGGCAGGTTGGGCGTCGAGGTCCGTCAGAGCCTCTCCCTCTTGGCGATGACAGGGCTGACGCTGCTCGCGTCGATCGGGTTCGGGCTGTTCGTCGGACGGGTGGGCTGAACGTGTCCGAGGGGCGCCCGGCGGCGCACGAACCGGTGATGGTCGACGAGGTGGTGCACTTCCTGGGCGACCGGCGGCTCGTCGTCGACATGACGCTGGGAGCCGGGGGCCACGCGGTCGGGCTCCTGGATGCGGGCGTCGACCGTGTCGTCGGCGTCGATCGTGACCCGGAGGCGATCGAGGTGGCGCAGGAGCGCCTCGCCTCGTACGGGGACCGGGCGAAGCTCGTCGCATCCGCCTTCTCGGAGGTCGATGAGGACGTCGTCGGCGCACCCGCCGACGGGATCCTGTTCGACCTCGGGGTCTCGTCGATGCAGCTCGACCGTGCCGAGCGAGGGTTCTCGTACCGCCAGGACGCACCGCTCGACATGCGGATGGGGCCGGGGTCGGGGGAGCCGGGTCCGACAGCGGCCGACCTCGTCAACACCCTCCCGGAGTCTGAGTTGGCCGACCTGATCTATCGCTTCGGCGACGAGCGTCGTTCGCGCCGGATCGCCGCGACGATCGTCCGCCGGCGTCCGATCGCGACCACCGACGAGCTTGCCGCCGCCATCGTGAGCGCCGTGGGGAAGCGGCCGGGGGGCCCCCACCCCGCCCGCCGCACGTTCCAGGCGCTCCGCATCGCGGTCAACCGGGAGCTCGAGGAGCTCGCCGCCTCCCTGCCTCGGGCGGTCGGTCTCCTCGGCCCCGGTGGCCGCGTGGTCGTGATCTCGTACCACTCGCTGGAGGACGGGCTCGTGAAGCGGGGGTTCCGCGACGACGAGCGCGTCCACGTCCTCACGAAGAAGCCTCTCGTCCCCTCCGAGGACGAGGTCGTGCGCAACCCGAGGGCCCGTAGCGCGAAGCTACGGGCGGCCGAGCGCCTGGAGGAGGCCGCGTGAGCGCGCCCGCCCGGCAGCTCGCGCCGTCACCGCGGCCCCGCCCGACCTCGCCCGCACCCAGCCACGAACGTGCGCGCCCCACGCGTGCGCCCGCGGCGCGCCCGCTCACCTCTTCCCCTCCCTCCCCTCTCCGGCGGGCGCGCCGCGGGTCCACCCTCGCGTTCTGGATCTTCACCTCGCTCGTGCTCGGAGCGATGGTCGTGGCGATCGTGTCCGTGTCCGCCCTCGGCGTGCAGAGCGGCTTCCAGATCGATGCCTTGCGCGACCGGATCGGGGCCCTCGCCGACGAGCGGGAGGTCCTGACGAAGGAGGTCGCCGAGCTCTCGTCGCCCGGGCGCGTCCAGACCTGGGCGCGCCAAGCCGGGATGGTGACGCCGGACAACGTCGTCGTGCTCCGCGTCCCGCCGGCCCCGGAGGATCCGGGCGCGTGAGCCGTCCGCCGGTCCACCGGCTCGTCGTCCTGCTGGCCGTGTTCGCCGTGGCCCTGGGCGGGGTCGTCGGCAGGCTCGGTGTCCTGCAGCTCCGGGAGTCGGTGGCCTACGCGGCGATGGGACAGGAGCAGCGGATCCGCGTCCTCGACCTCCCTGCGATCCGCGGCCGGATCCTGGATCGCGACGCGACGCCGCTGGCGATGAGCCTGGAGGCGCGCGACGTGTATGTGGACCCGAGCCAGGTGGTCGACGCCGCGGGTCAGGCTCGCGTGATCGCCGAGATCTTGGAGCTGCCGCCGAGGGACGTCCGTGCCGCCCTGTCGCGCGACGACACCACGTTCGTGTACCTGGCGCGTCACGTCGATCGAGACGTCGCCGAGCGCCTCGCGATGCTGCGCCTGCCCGGGATCGGGCTCCTACCCGTCCAGAAGCGCTACTACCCGGCAGGTCCGGTCGCCGCTCAGGTGCTCGGCTTCGTCGGGGTCGACGGTGAGGGGTTGACGGGGCTCGAGGCACGGTACGAGTCGATCCTGGCCGGGCACCCCGGAGAGCGGACCGTGGAGGTATCCGCCCAGGGGCAGGAGATCACCGGCGGCGTCGACGTCGTCACCGAGCCTCGACCCGGTGCCGACCTGATCCTGACGATCGACCGGCAGATCCAGTTCCAGGCGCAACGGGCGCTCCAGCGCGCGGTCCGCGACAACGACGCGAAGGGGGGCACGATCGTCGTGATGGATCCGATCACCGGCGACGTCTATGCGATGGCGTCCGCCCCCTCGTTCGACCCGAACCGCTTCACGGAGTTCCCCTCCGACAGCTGGTCCAACCGGGCCGTGACGGACACGTGGGAGCCGGGCTCGGTGAACAAGGTGATCACGGCGGCCGCGGCCCTGGAGACGGGGGCGGTGTCGCCCACCGAGGAGTTCGCGGTGCCCGCCACGCGCGAGATCGAGGAGTACACGATCAGCGACGCTCATCCCCACGGCGTGATGTCGATGACGCTCGGCGACATCGTGGCCGAGTCGAGCAACGTCGGCAGTTCGCTCGTCGCCGACCGCGTCGGATCCGAGGGGATGGCGGAGACGTTCTCGCGGTTCGGGTTCGGGGAGCCGACCGGGATCGGGTTCCCGGGAGAGGCCTCGGGTCTGATGCCGCGCGACGAGGCGTGGAGCGATCTGACCCGCGCCACGGTCTCGTACGGGGCGGGCGTCGCGGTGACCCCGCTCCAGATGGCCTCCGTGTACGCGACGGTCGCCAACGGGGGGGTGCGGGTCCAACCTCGGCTCGTCCGCAGCATCGTGGAGCCCGACGGCACGGTCGTCGAGGCTGAACCGTCGATCCGGCGTCGGGTGGTCCGGCCCGAGACCGCCGACGTGTTGACGCGGATGCTCGCCTATGCGGTGCAGGACGGGACCGGTGAGAACGCGCAGATCCCCGGCTACCAGGTGGCGGGCAAGACCGGGACGGCGAAGAAGCTCGATGCCAACGGGCGGTACATGCAGCGCTACGTCGCGTCGTTCATCGGGTTCCTGCCCGCCTCACGACCCAGGATCGTCGTCGCGGCGATCCTGGACGAGCCCCGCACGATCTACGGCGGTGTGGCCGCTGCGCCGCTGTTCCAGGAGGTCGCCCGATATGCGATCCAGCGGTTGGGGATCGAGCCCGCACCCGTCGTGAAGCTCCCACCCCACGTCTTGCAGGTTCCTTGAGCGCGGCCCGTGGGCCGGTAGGCTCGCCAGCGGTGGAGCCGACTTCCCCTCCCGTCCCCGTCGCGACGGTGGCCACCGCCGCGGACGCCGAGCTGATCGGCGATCCGACGGTCATGGTCGCCGAGGCCGCGTACGACTCCCGCCACGTGGCGCCCGGGTCGCTGTTCTTCTGCGTGCCGGGTGACCACGTCGACGGTCACGCCTTCGGCGCCGACGCGGTCGCGGCGGGGGCGAGTGCGCTCGTCGTGGAGCGCCCGCTCGACGTCGACGTCCCGCAGCTCCACGTGCGATCCGTCCGCGAGGCGATGGGACCCATGTCGGCGGTGGTCTTCGGCCACCCCGCGAGGGACCTGCGGATCGTCGGTGTGACCGGGACCAACGGCAAGACCACGACGACCTACCTCCTGGAGGCCCTCGTGGACGGCGTCGGGTTGGCGGCGGCGGTGATCGGGACGACCGGCGCTCGGGTCCGGGGACGACCCGTGCCGCTCGCCCGTACCACGCCCGAGGCGCCGGACCTGCACAGACTGCTGGCGACGATGCGCGAGGCCGGCGTCGACGTCGTCGCGATGGAGGTCTCGTCGCACGCCCTCGCACAGCATCGCGTGGGCGGGGTCCGAAGCGACGTCGCGGTCTTCACGAACCTCTCGCAGGACCATCTCGACTATCACCCGTCGATGGACGCCTACTTCGAGGCCAAGGCCCGGCTCTTCACCCCGGCGATGGCGGCTCGTGCCGCGGTGAACGTCGACGACCCGTTCGGGCGCCGGCTGCTCGAGGATCCGTCGATCCCGATGACGACCTTCGCCGTCGAGTCCGACGCCGACCTCCGCGCGACCGACGTGCGCGTCGACGCCGACGGGGTTGCGTTCCGGGTTCCGGGCGCACAGGTCCGCTCGGCGTTGCGCGGCCGCTTCAACGTGTGGAACTGCCTCGCGGCGCTCGCCGCCGCCGACGCGCTGGGGATCGCCCGCGGAACGGCCGCCGACGCGCTGGGGACCCTGGGCGGCGTCCCGGGGCGGATGGAGACGATCGAGGAAGGACAGGACTTCCTCGTGGTGGTGGACTACGCACACACGCCGGATAGCATCCTCGGCGTGCTCCGGGGTGCACGCCCGCTCGCGGCGGGACGCCTCATCGTGGTGTTCGGTTGCGGCGGTGACCGTGACCGTGCGAAGCGTCCCTTGATGGGGGAGGCCGCCACGTCCGCCGCCGACCTGACGATCGTGACGAGCGACAACCCTCGCCACGAGGACCCCCTCGCGATCATCGGAGAGATCCTGCCAGGGGCCGAGGCGGGAGGCGGCGACTACGTCGTCGAGCCCGATCGGCGGGCGGCGATCGAACGTGCGATCGACGGTGCCCGGACGGGCGACGTGGTGCTGATCGCCGGGAAGGGTCACGAGGACGTCCAGGAGATCGACGGCGGGTCGATCCCGTTCGACGATCGCGAGGTCGCTCGTGAGGCGCTCCGGCGTGCGGAGGGCGCACGATGAAGCCACGTCTGCTGTCCGGGGTCGCCACCGCCGTCGGCGGGCTGCACCTGGGCGAGGACGCCCTCGTGACGTCGGTGGCGACCGACTCGCGCGAGGTCGGGCCCGGGGCGCTGTTCTTCGCGCTCGCCGGCGAGCACGTCGACGGGCACCGGTTCGTGGGCGAAGCGTTCGAGCGGGGCGCCCACGGGGTGATCGTGCGCGACGGGGCGCGGGTCGACGGTCCCGCGGTTCACGTCCGCGCCACCGGCGAGGCGCTCCTGCGGCTGGCGGCGGACGAGCGCGACCGGTTCGACGGGGTCGTCGTCGGGATCACCGGCGCCAACGGCAAGACGTCGACGAAGGACATGGCTGCGGCGGTGAGCGCGGCGGTGCGACGGACCCACGCGAGCCCCGCCTCCTTCAACAACGAGGTCGGGCTGCCGGTGACGCTGTTGGGCGCGCCCCCGGGGACCGACGTGATCGTCGCGGAGCTCGGTGCCCGGCACGAGGGTGACGTGGCGCTCCTTTGCCGGATCGCGCGGCCCGCGATCGTCGTGGTGACGAACGTCGGCGTGGCCCACATGGAGGTGTTCGGGTCGTGGGAGGCGATCGTCGAGGCCTCGGCCGAGCCTGTGGAAGCGCTCGGCCCCGACGGCGTCGCGATCCTCAATGCCGACGATCCCGTGGTGGCGGCGTACCGGGATCGGTGTGCCGGACGCGTCGTGACGTTCGGGACCGGGGCCGAGGCCGACGTCCGCGCGTCCAGCGTCTCGCTCGGTCGGGACGGACGCGCAGCGTTCATCCTGGAGGCGAACGACACCCGGTTGCCGATCCGCTTGGGGGTACCCGGCGACCACATGGTGCCGAACGCGCTCGCCGCCGTGGCCGTCGGTCTCGAGCTCGGCGTCGAGCCGTCCGACGCAGTCCGCGCGCTCGACGGGGCGGAAGTCTCCCACTGGCGCATGGAGACCTTCACGACGGGTGCGGGCGTGCGGGTCGTGAACGACGCGTACAACGCGAACCCGGAATCGATGGCGGCTGCCCTGAAGACCGCACGGTGGATGGCGGGTGAGGCGGCTCTGATCGCGGTGCTCGGCCCGATGGCCGAGCTGGGCGATCTCACGTTGGAGGCGCACGAACGGATCGGGGAGCTCGCCGCGCGCCTGCGTGTCGACCGACTCGTGACGGTCGGCCCCGGCGCCGAGGTGATCGCGGTCGCGGGCGTGCGCGAAGGGGTGCCACCCGACGACGTCGCGAGCTACCCCGACGTCGACGGGGCGCTCGATGACGTCAGGACGCACGCTCGACCCGGCGACCTCGTCCTGGTGAAGGCCTCGCGGGTGGCGGGGCTCGAGCGGCTCGCGGAGGCCCTTCGATGATCTCGATCCTCGTGGCGGCGGCGATCGGACTCGGGGTGACGCTGCTGGGCACCCCGGTGGCGATCCGCGCGTTCACGATCTGGGGGTGGGGACAACGGATCAATGAGGACGGGCCGCACACCCACATGGAGAAGATGGGCACGCCGACGATGGGCGGCATCGTCATGCTCGCCGGGCTCGTGCTCGGCTACCTGGCCTCCCGTATCACGACCCAGCGGTTCACGGTCACCGGGATCGCGCTCGTGGTCGCCGCCGTCGGGTTCGGGATCGTGGGGTTCCTCGACGACTTCACGAAGGTCCGCCGTCGGCGTTCGCTCGGACTCACGAAGTCGCAGAAGTTCCTCGGGACGGCGCTCGTGTCGATCGGCTTCGCCGTGATCGTCGTCCTCACGAAGGACGACTCGGGGGTCTCGACGAACCTGTCGTTCGTCCGCCCGTCGGCGATCGGACTGGGGGTCCTGTTCTTCGTCTGGGCGTTCGTCGTGCTGACGTCGTCGTCGAACGCGGTGAACCTCACCGACGGGCTCGATGGGCTGGCAGCCGGTTCGTCGATCCTGGTCCTGAGCGCGTACATCTTCATCGCGTTCTGGCAGTTCCGCCACACGTGCGCGCTCCTGGCCGACGGTCCCGGCTGCTACGCCGTCAGCGGTGTGGACCTGCAGGATGCCGCGATCGTCGCGGCCGCGATGGTGGGGGCGGTGACGGGCTTCCTGTGGTGGAACGCCGCCCCGGCGCAGATCTTCATGGGAGACACCGGTGCCCTCGCGCTCGGCGGCCTGTTCGGCGCGCTCGCGATCGTCACGAACACGCAGCTGCTGCTCGTGATCCTCGGAGGTCTGTTCGTGCTGGAGACGCTGTCCGTGATCGCGCAGGTGATCGCGTTCCGAGGGTTCGGTCGGCGCGTGTTCAAGATGTCGCCGATCCACCATCACTTCGAACTCTCCGGCTGGCCCGAGTTCACCGTGATCGTGCGCTTCTGGATCGTCGCGGGTCTGTGCTCGGCGATCGGTATCGGGCTGTTCTACGCGGACTTCATCGCGCGGGGAGGCTTGGGGTGAGCGGGCGGTTCGCGGGCGAACGGGCGCTCGTCGTGGGTGCCGGGGTCGCCGGGGTCGCCGCGGCGGAGGCGCTGCTGGGAGAGGGCGCGGAGGTCCGGATGACCGACGTCAGGCCGGCCGAGGTGCTGCACGACGCCGCGCGGCTCCAGGCTCTCGGCGCCGAGGTGCGTGCCGGTGGCCACGACCCGTCGGACCTGGACGGGGTCACGGTGGTCCTCGTGAGTCCAGGGGTGCCTCCCTCCACGGAGGTCGTCACGTGGGCGCACGAACGAAGCCTGCCCGTGTGGGGTGAGATGGAGCTGGGCGCACGCATGGCGACGGTCCCGTACCTCGCAGTCACGGGGACGAACGGGAAGACGACGACGACCGGACTGCTCGCGGCGTGCCTCCGCGAGGCCGGCGTCGACGCCGTCGCCTGCGGGAACATCGGCCACCCCTTCCCCTCGGCGGCTCGGGAAGCCCACGAGGCGCTCGTCGTGGAGGTCTCCTCGTTCCAGCTCGCGCTCCAGACCTCGTTCCATCCGACGATCTCGGTCCTGTTGAACGTCGCGCCCGACCACCTGGACTGGCACGGCTCGTTCGAGGCCTACGCCGATGCGAAGCGTCGGATCCATGCGAACCAGACCGAGGGCGACACCCACGTGGGGAACCGCGACGATCCTCTCGCCGCCTCGATCTCCGCGACCGCACCGTGCCGCGTGACGTGGTTCCGGGACGGACCTCCGGGGCGCGGGGAGGTGGGCTACGTCGGCGACGAGCTCGTGGCGGCCGATGGGTCCGGCGCCTTGGCGACCCTCGATCGTTCGCGCGCCGGGTATCGGCAGGACGCGGCCGCTGCAGCCGGCGCCGCCCTCGCGTTCGGGATCGACCCGGATGCGATCCGACAGGCGATCGCCGGCTTCGAGCCGGCTCGGCATCGCGGTGAGGTGGTTCTCGAACTCGACGGTGTCCGGTACGTGGACAACTCGAAGGCGACGAACGTCCACGCCGCCCTCGCGGCGCTCGACGGCGTCGACCGGGCCGTCCTGATCGCCGGGGGGCGAGCGAAGGGTCAGGAGCTCTCGGCGCTCGCCACGCGTGCCGACCGACTCGTTGCGGTCGTGGCGATCGGTGAGAGCGCCGCAGACGTGGCGGCGGTGTTCCACGGCCTGGTGCCCGTGCGGGAGGCCGACACGATCGAGGAGGCGACCCGCCTCGCCGCGCTCGACGCCCCGACGGGAGGGACCGTGCTGCTGGCTCCGGCGTGTGCGAGCTGGGACCAGTTCCGCGACTACCGCGAACGCGGTGACCGCTTCGTGGCTGCCGTTCGTGCGCTCGCGGACGAGGTCGGGAGGGTTCGAGATGGCGGGTCGTGAGCCGGCTGAGGTCACCGGCACGCGCCAGGGTCGATCATGGGCGTCGCCTCGGACGGTGGAGTCGCGGCCGGTCCTTCGCCTCGTGCGCTCACAGGCAGGGTCACCAGCCCGCGACCCCGTGCGGACGGCTCGGCGCGACGTGCTGCTGCTCGGGGGCTCGGCCGGGTTCCTCACGATCGCCGGACTGGTGATGGTGCTCTCGGCGGGTTCGGTCTCCGCCGCGCAGGGCTACGACGGGAACAGCTTCTGGTACTTCCAACGCCAGGCGATCTACGCCCTGGCGGGGGTCGTGGCCGCGGTCGTGGTGGCGAGGACGTCGCCCAGGATCTGGATGGCGCTCAGCCTGCCTCTGCTGGCGATCACCTCGGTGCTGATGCTCATCGCGGCGCATCCGGCGTCGGGGACCTCGCTCTACGGCGCGTCCAGGTGGATCGACCTGGGACCGCTCACGCTTCAACCTTCCGAGTTCGCGAAGCTCGGCCTCGTCGCGTTCGCGGCGACGATCCTGGCGCGCAAATGGGGCAGGCTCGACGATCTGGGTCATCTGCTGATCCCGCTCGGGCCCGTGGTCGCCCTCGTCGCGATGCTCGGGGTCGCCCAGCGCGATCTGGGGACGACCGTGATCTTGTGCGGTTCGGTGCTCCTCCTGCTGTTCACGGCGGGCGTCCGCCTGCGGTACCTGGCCGTGGCGGGGGTGGTCGGTCTGGCCGGGGCCGCGTACCTGATCGTCGGGGAGGCCTACCGCCGAACCCGGTTCTTCGAGGCGTGGCTCGATCCGTGGGCCACGCGAGACACGTCCGGCTACCAGCTGGTGCAGGGGCTGATCGCGTTCGGTTCCGGCGGCTGGTGGGGCACCGGCCTTGGGACGAGTCGCGCCAAGTGGGACTTCCTCCCCAACGCCCACTCGGACTTCATCTACGCGGTGATCGGCGAGGAGCTGGGAACGGTCGGGGCGATCGTGATCCTCATGGCCTTCGGGGTTCTGATCTGGGCCGGCATCCGGATCGCGGTGCACGCCGCCGGCACCTTCGAGCGGCTCCTCGCGGCGGGCGTGATCTCGTGGATCGGGCTGCAGACGGTGATCAACCTGGGCGCGGTCACGGGCTTGCTGCCGATCACCGGGGTGCCGCTGCCGCTCGTGTCCTTCGGCGGGACGGCCCTCGTGGTGACGTTGGCGGGGATCGGCGTCCTCACGAGCGTGGCCCGCGCGAGCGCGAAGGCCGCACCCCCTCGGCGCGAGGCCACGACGGGACGGAAGGCACCGTCGTGAACGTCGTGTTGGCCGGCGGCGGGACCGCGGGCCACGTGTTCCCGGCGGTGGCGGTGGCGAGCGAGCTCCGTGCCCGCGGTGCCGAGGTGACGTTCGTCGGGGCGCAGGACGGCCAGGAGGCGACGATCGTCCCAGCGGCCGGGTTCCTGTTCGTCCCCGTGCATGCGGTCTCGGCCCAGACCAGACTGTCCCTGCGGTCGATGAAGGCCGTCGCCTTGGCCGTTCGTGCCTCCCGCGCCGTCCGTCCCGTCGTCGCCCGCGCCGACGTCGTGATCGGGATCGGAGGCTTCGCGAGCGCCCCCGCGGCGCTCGCCGCTCGCTCGACGGCCCGTCCCCTGCTCCTGATCGAACAGAACAGCGTCCCCGGAGCGGTGAACCGGATCGCCGCACGGTGGGCGCGGGTCGTCGCGACGACGTTCGAGGCGACCGCGCGCCGCCTGCCGCCGGGGCCTCGGATCGAGCGGACGGGGAACCCGATCCGACCCGAGATCGCCGCCCTCGTCGACGCGAGAGCTGCGGTCCACGACGAGGCGCTCGCGGTCTTCGACCTGCGGCCGGACCGCCGAACGGTCCTCGTCGTCGGCGGGAGCCAAGGTGCGCTCCACCTCGACCAGGTCCTCGCGGCCTCGCTCCCGCTGTTCGTCGGACGCGACGACCTGCAGCTGCTCGTCAGCACCGGGCGGGACCACCTGGGTGTCGTCGAGGACGCGGCGGCGGATGCCCCGATCCCCGTTCGCGTGCTGCCGTTCATCGATCGCATGGACCTCGCGCTCGCGGTCGCGGATCTGGCGGTGTCGCGCTCGGGCGCGAGCGTCGCCGAGTTGGCGGCGGCGGGGCTCCCGTCGATCCTGGTCCCGTACCCCTACGCGACCGAGAATCACCAGGAGGCGAACGCACGCGAGGTCGTCGAGGCCGGTGCGGCGACGATGATCCTCGATGCCGAACTCACCCCGGAAGGGCTCTCGTCGGGCATCCTTGGGCTCATGGACGATCACGAGGGACGTCGAGAGATGGCGGCCGCAGCGCGAGCGTGGGCACGGCCCGACGCCGCCCGGCGGATCGCGGATCTGGCCGAGGAGCTGGCCGAGGAGCGCCGGGGATGACCTGGCGGTTCTGGACGCCGCCCGAGGGGTCGATCCCCACCCTGGACGTGCCGTCGCTCGACGGTGTCGGCTCCCTGCACCTCGTCGGTGTGGGGGGCGCGGGGATGCGGAACCTCGCGAGGATGTTCCGTGCCCGCGGGCTCGAGGTGAGCGGATCGGACATCAAGGACTCGGCCTACCTGCGAGAGCTGGCGGCGGACGGCGTGCGAACGATGGTCGGGCACGACCCCGACCGCCTCGGAACGCCTGACGCCGTCGTGATCTCGAGCGCGATCACGGAAGCGAACCCCGAGCGTCGCGAAGCCGTCCGGCGGGGGGTCCCCGTCTGGCGTCGCCAGCAAGCGCTCGGGGCCTTGGTGGGGGGCCGCCGCGGGATCGCGGTGGCCGGGACGCACGGGAAGACGACGACGACCTCGCTCGTGTCCGCCGCGCTCGAGCACGCCGGACTCGATCCCAGCTACCTCGTCGGGGGCGACCTGAACGAGAGCGGGAGCGGGGCGCACCCCGGCGACGGTGATCTGTTCGTGTATGAGGCCGACGAGAGCGACGGCTCGTTCCTGCTCAGCCCCGCATGGGTCGGGATCGTCACGAACGTCGACGTCGATCACGTCGACTTCTACCCGGGCGGCCTGGAGGAGATCGTGCGGGCCTTCGCCGAGTTCGCGTCGCGCTGCGATCACGTCGTGGCCTGTGGGGACGATCCGGACGTGAGACGAGCCCTCGCTCTCGCCGGAGTGCACGCGACCACGTACGGCGAAGGTGAAGACAACGACGTCGTCGTCCGCGTCGACGGCTTGGGGCCCGACGGTGCCCGCGGTGCGGTCTCCTTCCAGGACCGGGACGAGCGGATCGACCTCGCCTTGAAGATCGACGGTCCCCACAACCTGCTGAACGCTGCTGCAGCGATCGTCGTCGCACGTCTGGCGGGAGCCGACCTCGCCGCAGGGGCTGAGGGCCTCGCCTCGTTCGACGGGGTCCATCGGCGCTTCGAGCTGCGCGGGCAGGTCCGCGGAGCGGACTTCTACGACGACTACGGCCACACCCCCGAGGAGATGGCTGTCACGATCGCGACGGCGCGTCGACGCGAGCCCGGACGGCTGATCGCCCTGGTTCAACCGCACCGCTACACCCGGGTCCAGGCCATGTGGCGCGAACTCGGTGCCAGCGTGGCCGACGCGGACGTCGTGATCGTGACCGACGTGTACGGAGCGGCACAGCCGCCGATCCCCGGCGTGACCGGCAAGCTCGTGGTCGACGGCGTGCAGCTGGCTGCGCCGGGGCGAAGGACCGTGTACCTGCCGCACCGCGGCGACGTGGTGGAGTTCCTGGACCGCGAGGTCGGACCCGGTGACCTCGTCGTGACGATGGGCTGCGGTGACGTGTGGATGCTCGGGGATGCCGCGATCGAGCGGATCCGCGACCACGACGGGTCCGCCGAGGAACGGGGCGAGACGTCGTGACCGCCGTGATCGATCGCGCCGCGGAGATCCTCGGTGAGGCGTGCGGGTCCCGCGTGCATCGAGGGTTCCCGCTCGCGCCGCTCACGACGTTCCGGATCGGCGGTCCCGCCGCCCTGTACCTCGAACCGTCCGGGGACGACGACCTGGATGCGGTCGGAGGCGCCGTCGCCGAAACGGGGATCCCCGTGATCACGATCGGCAAGGGGTCGAACGTGCTGATCCCGGACGACGGGTTCCCCGGACTCGTGCTGCGCCTCGGGCGACCGTACCGGTGGGCGGATCGCGACGGTGACCGGTTGCGGGCGGGCGGCGCGATGCCGCTCCCGGCTCTGTCGGGTGTCGCCCTGCGCCACGGGCTCGAAGGTCTGGAGTTCGGTGTCGCGATCCCCGCCAGCCTCGGCGGAGCGGTCAGGATGAATGCCGGGGCGCACGGACGCGAGATGGCCGACACGGTCGAAGCCGTGGAGGTGTTCGTACTGTCCGATCGACGCCGAGCGACCGTCGAGGGTGCGGACGCCGGCTTCGCATACCGGCGGTCGAACCTTCCCACCGATGGCGTCATCGTCGAGGCCACCTTGCGCCTGCAGCCTGGAGATCCCGCCGAGATCAGGACGAAGATGGAGACCGCCCGAGGATGGCGCCGCCGGACGCAGCCGCTCGCGGAGCCGAACTGTGGGAGCGTGTTCAAGAACCCTCCCGGCGACCATGCGGCGCGTCTGATCGAGGCCGCAGGGCTGAAGGGGACGCGGATCGGCGGCGCGCGTGTCTCGGAGAAGCATGCGAACTTCATCGTCGCCGCCGAGGGGGCTACGGCCGCCGACGTCGTCGCCCTGATCGACCTGATCCGCGAACGTGTCCGGACCGACGCGGGGGTAGAACTCGAGCCCGAGGTTCGCCTGCTGAGAGCGCGAGCCGATGGCTGATCCGGTCGTCGCCGGGCGCCGCGCCAACGTCGCCGCACGCAGGAAGAGGGTCGCGGTGATCGTGGCCGTTCCCGTGCTCGCGGTGGTGCTGCTCGGTCTGCTGTCCTTCACCCCGCTGTTCGGGGCGAAGGAGATCCTCGTGGAAGGCAACGTCACGCTCTCGGCCGACGCCGTCGCGTCGCTCGCAGGGGTGGGGCCGGGAACGAACGTCGTGCACCTGGATACCGAGGCGGCGACGCAGGCGCTCGAGTCCGACCCGTGGGTGCAGGAGGCGGTCGTCTCTCGTGACCTCCCTACGACCATCATCGTGCGCGTGGTCGAGCGGGCCCCCATCGCACGATCGGGATCCGCCGTCGTGGCCGCTGACGGGACGGTCCTGCCCGGCGCGACCGGGGAGGGACTCCCGTCGATCGCCGCGGCGGCCGGAGACGTGACGCTCGATCAACGATCGAGCGCCGCTGCCGCCGCCGGGGCGCTCGCACCCGTGGTGCGTGACCGCGTCGACACCGTCTTGGTGGAGCCCGACGATGACCTGCTCCTGCTCCTCGACGACGGTGTCACGGTCTTCTACGGAGCACCGGGTCAGGAGGTCGCGAAGGCGGAGGCGCTCCGGGCACTGTTGCGCTGGGCGGAAGGGGAGGGCACCGTGCTCGCATCTGCCGATGTGTCCGTGCCGTCGGCACCGACCGCGCGTCCCGCAGAGGCGACGAGCTGACGTCCCGTAACTGTCACCGGAAACGAGAACGAGAGGGTCAGGTGTGCGCCACTTGACGCTTGACGAACGCTGTTCGGCCTAGTAGTTTCCCAAGCTTGACTGGAGGTAGATATAACAATAAGCCTTCAGTCAAGGGTAAGACTTATGGGTGGAGGAACGGCGTTTCCCCAGGTAGGAGCGGCTGAAGACCGGTTCGCAGCACGCCGGACGGCCCGCTCGGAGGATCGAGGGACATGATGGACGCTCCCCAGAACTACCTCGCCGTCATCAAGGTCGTCGGGATCGGCGGCGGCGGCGTGAACGCGGTGAACCGGATGATCGAGGCGGGCCTCCGGGGCGTCGAGTTCATCGCCGTCAACACCGATGCACAGACACTCCTGATGTCCGACGCCGAGGTGAAGCTCGACATCGGACGCGAGACGACTCGTGGACTCGGTGCGGGTTCGGATCCGGAGGTCGGCAAGGGCGCGGCCGACGAGCATTCCGACGAGATCGAGGAGATCCTCAAGGGCGCCGACATGGTGTTCATCACCGCCGGCGAGGGTGGGGGCACCGGCACCGGCGGCGCGCCGGTGATCGCCGAGGTCGCCCGCAACCTGGGGGCCCTCACGATCGGGGTCGTCACCCGCCCGTTCGGCTTCGAGGGACGCAAGCGTGCCACGCAGGCCGACCTGGGCATCACGGAGCTGAAGAAGGCGGTCGACACGCTGATCGTGGTCCCGAACGATCGTCTCCTCCAGGTGGCCGACCCGTCGATGCCGATGGTGGACGCCTTCCGGATGGCCGATCAGGTCCTGTACCAGGGCGTCGACGGCATCACGTCGCTGATCACGACGCCCGGGCTGATCAACCTCGACTTCGCCGACGTGAAGTCGGTGATGTCGGGTGCGGGATCGGCGCTGATGGGGATCGGGATCGGATCGGGTCAAGATCGCGCGACCGAAGCCGCGAAGGCGGCGATCTCGAGCCCGCTGCTCGAGTCATCGATCGACGGCGCGAAGGGCGTGCTGCTGTCGATCGCCGGTCCGACCGACCTGACCCTGCACGAGGTGAACTCGGCGGCCGACGCGATCACGCGCGTCGCTCATCCCGACGCGAACATCATCTTCGGCGCCGTCGTCGACGACGCGCTCGGTGAGGAGGTCCGCGTCACCGTCGTGGCGGCGGGTTTCGACAAGTCGAGCCAGGCCGCGGGGGACAACCGGTTCGAGAGTCGGCTCACCCGCCTGCTCGAAGAGCCGGTGCGCGTCGAGACCGACGAAGCCGAGTCGGCCCTGCCGTCGATCTTGCAGGACGAGGCCGACGTCTTCGCCGCCGAGGTCGAGGTCGCGTCCGTGTCGTTCGACGCCGAGGAGGACCTGGACATCCCCGACTTCCTCAAGAGCTGAGCGGTCTTCCCGCCGCTCCCCGCGCGGCCCCGCGCAGGGGCGGGGGGCACCGGAACCGAGAGGCGTCCTTCCCCCGCCTCCCGACCGGGGGCCACCCCGCCCCTTCTCTATGCTCGGGGTCATGGACCCGATCAGAGCCGTGGTCGACGCGAACCTCCGCGCGATCGAAGCGCGGATCGCCGCGGCGGCGACCCGGGTTGGTCGAGACCCAGGTGAGGTCCTGCTCGTCGGTGCGGCGAAGACGGTGTCGCCTGAGGTCGTGCGGTGCGCGGCGGAGGCGGGGCTCCGGGCCATAGGGGAGAACTACGTCCAGGAGCTGCGAGAGAAGCATCGGGCGCTCGACGTGGACCCGCCCGCGAACCCACCCCGGTGGCACTTCATCGGCACCCTTCAATCCGGGACGGCGCATCATGTGGCGGATCTCGCGGACGTCGTCGAGACGCTGTCGGGGGAGCGGGCGGCGCGTCGGCTCGCGGGCCGTGCCGCCCGCGCGGGCCGGTCGCTCGACGTCTTCCTCGAGATCGACTTCACGGGCGAGCGCAGTGGCCTGACGCCCGGTGACGTGCACGCGGCGGCATCGATGGTCGACGGGCTCGAGGGGTTGCACCTCCGTGGCCTGATGACCATCCCTCCCCTCACGGCGACGCCGGAGGAGGCCAGACCGTGGTTCGCACGGCTCCGAGACGTTCGCGACGACCTGCGAAGGACCTTCCCTGATGTACTGGACCTCTCGATGGGGATGTCGTTGGATTACGAGGTCGCGATCGAAGAAGGCGCTACCATCGTCCGCATCGGCACGGCGTTGTTCGGCCCACGGACCGTGTAGCACGAGGAGGAAAGCCCGAGGATGGCCGGCGTGTGGAAGAAGACCCTGAACTACCTGGGGCTCGTCGAGGACGAGGAAGGTTTCGTCGACGAGCTCCCCGAGACCGAGCCTGCGCCCGTCCGTCGCATGAAGCCGCAGGCCGTCCGTGAGGTCCCGGCCGAGACCGAGGGTGTGGTCCGCACGATCGCCTCACCCCGCCCGGCCCCCGTGGCGGCGACCGGCGCGATCCACAAGTCGGAACCGAAACGGTTCAACGAGGCGCGCGAGGTCGCCGACCACTTCAAGCAGGGGACCGCGGTGATCATGAACCTGCAGTCGACCGAGGATTCGATCGCGCGGCGGCTGGTCGACTTCGCATCGGGGCTGGTCTACGGGCTCGACGGCAAGATCGAGTTGGTCGCGAACCGCGTGTACCTGCTGACCCCCGCGAACGTGGAGGTCTCGGCCGAGGATCGCGAGAAGATCGCCGGGGGAGGGTTCTACAACCAGTTCTGAGGCGGCGCCCCGGCCTCATCAGGTGGCCTGCTAGCCTTCCCGCCCGATGATGCGGCCATGAACCCGTTCCTGCGCGTACTCTGCGTCGCCCTCACGGTCCTCGAGATCGTCCTGCTGATCCGTGTGGTGGTGTCGTGGCTCGAGGTCTTCGGGATCCGCCCGCCGATCGCGGGCCCGTTGCGGTCGGCCTACGATCTGCTTCACGATGTGACGGAGCCGGTGCTGCGGCCGCTGCGGAGGATCGTCCCGCCGGCCGGGATGTTCGACCTCTCGGTGGTCGTGGCGTTCGTGATCATCTTGGTGCTGCAGAACGCGATCTGCTGAGGCCGCCCGGCGGCCCGGCGACGAGGGAGGCGTGATGAGCGACGACGTGGCGAAGGGCCCGGCGCCCGCGGGGACCCCCCGCGTGGTGACCCCGCTCGAGATCCAGCAGAAGGAGTTCGCGGTGTCGCGGTTCGGCGGCTACCGCATGAAGGACGTCGACGAGTTCCTGGACGAGCTCACCGAATCGACCAGCGCGATCGTCGATGAGAACGAGCGGCTCCGTCGCCAGGCCGGTACCGCCTCCGCGATCGTGGGTGCCCCCGACCTCGAGGACGTATCCCGCCAGGCCGACGAGATCATCCAACGGGCCCGCGACGAGGCCGCCCGCATCGTGGCCGAGGCGAAGGAGCGTGCGGCCAGCATGGCGGGCGTCTCGGCAGCCACGGCCACCGCCCGGGCATCGGACGAGCAGGAGCGGGCCGCGGTGAACGCGTTCCTCTCGCAGGAGCGCGAGTTCCTCCAGAGCCTCGCCTCGCTCGTGCAGGGGCACGCGGAATCGGTCAAGGGGATGGCACGGCAGGCGAAGCCGCCGGTACCGCCGGCCGCGACCCCGGCCCCGGCTCCCTCAACCGCCGCCGGCGAACCGGCGAAGTCCCCAGCGGCGGAGTCGCCCTCGAAGCCGGTGCCGGAGTCAGAGTCCACCCAGGCGCTCCCGAAGGCTGACGAGCCGATCCGGGTCGACGAGCCGGAGCGGACCGGCGCGCCGCGCCGCGACGAAGGCGATGCCTCGCTCCGCGACCTGTTCTGGAGCGAGGACGACTGAACCTCAGGCGCGCCGCACCGACACGGTGACGGCGTCGCCGTCGACCTCGCCCGCCTGCGTGAACGCGCCGGCCTCCGCCTCGCCAAGGACCTCGACGGCGAGGGTCTCACCCGCGACGTAGGCACGATGGATCAGCATGGCTTCTCGTGTCCCACCGGCCGCCACGATCCCCAGCACGATCCGATCGCTCACGTCGAGCCCGGCGGCCTTGCGGGCGTCCTGGACGATCCGTACGAGCTCCCTCGCGCGACCCTCGAGGCGGAGCTCGGGGGTGAGCTCGAGCTCGAGTGCCACGGTGACGCCGCCGTCGGAGGCCACGCCCCAGCCTTCGAGGATCTCCTGAGCGAGCTCCACGTCGTCGGGTGCGACCGTCACGGCCGGGCCGTCGTCGATCACCACCTCGACCTCCTCGCCCCGGGCCAGGGCTCCGGCGATCGAGCCGTCGTCGTCGGCGAGCGCCGCCGCGAGCGCCTTCACGCGTGGTCCCAGGCGCGGCCCCAGCACGTTGAAACGCGCCTTCGCACGCCAGCGGCCGAAGGCGTCGGCCGACTCGGCGAAGCGGACCGTCTTGACGTTCAGTTCCTCGGCGACGACGTCGAGGAGGTCGTCGAGCGCCCCCCTGCGACCGGCGGTGTGGATCACGGCTTCGAGGAGCGGCTGGCGGGTCTTCGTCTTCGTCTCGACCCGGACCCGACGCCCGAGCTCGACCAGCTCGCGGGCTGAGGCCATCGATTCGTCGAGCCCGGGATCGATCGCGGCCTCGTGCACGGCCGGGAAGTCCGACAGGTGCACCGAGTCGGGCATCCCGTCGCGGCCCGCGGCGAGGTTGCGCCAGAGCTCTTCGGCCACGAACGGCGTGAACGGCGCGAGCAGCTGTGCGACCGTCACGAGACACTCGTGCAGCGTGGCGAAGGCGGTCTCGGTGTCGCGGCCGCCGCCGCCGGACGGATCCCAGAACCGTCGGCGCGACCGGCGTACGTACCAGTTCGACAGGTCGTCGACGAACGACTGGATCCGCCGGCCGGCGGTCGTCGCGTCGTAGTCCTCGAGCCGGTCGCGGACCTCTCGAACGGTCCCCGCGAGCTGTGACAGCACCCAGCGGTCCATCAGCGGTCGCTGCGCGACGGGGGCTGCCCCGCCGCGGGGCTCGAACCCGGCCGCGTTCGCGTAGGTGACGAAGAACGCGTAGACGTTCCAGATCGTCAGCAGCAGCCGCCGCACGGCCTCGTCGAGGACCTCGTGCCCGACGCGGCGCGACTCCCACGGCGAGCCGCTCACGAGCATGAACCAGCGCAGCGCGTCGGCGCCCTGGCGGTTCAGCGCCTCCCAGGGGTCGAAGACGTTCCCGAGGCTCTTCGACATCTTCCGGCCGTCCGCCGCGACGAGGTGCCCGAGGCACACGACGTTGCGGTACGCGGTCGAGTCGAAGTGCAGGACCCCCTCGGCCATCAACGTGTAGAACCACCCCCGCGTCTGATCGATCGCCTCGGAGATGAAATCCGCGGGGAACGAGGACTCGAAGGCGTCGACCCCGCGGCCGAGGTCGGGGTGGTAGCCCCACTGTGCGAAGGGCATCGCGCCCGAGTCGTACCAGGCGTCGATCACCTCGGGGACGCGCTCCGCCCGCTCGCCGCACTCGGGGCACCCGATCGTGACCTCGTCGATCATGGGTCGGTGCGGATCCACGTCGGAGACGTCACGACCGGCCAGCTCGCCGAGTTCCTGGAGCGAACCGACCGCCGTCGTGTGGCCGGCCTCGCAGCGCCAGATCGGCAGCGGCGTGCCCCAGTAGCGCTCACGGGAGAGCGCCCAGTCGACGTTGTTCTCGAGCCAGTTGCCGTAGCGGCCGCGCTTGATGTGCTCCGGATACCAGTGGACCGCGTCGTTCACCTCGAGCAGCCGTTGCTTCACCGCGGTCGTGCGCACGTACCAGGACGTGCGCGCGTAGTACAGGAGCGGCGTCGCGCACCGCCAGCAGAACGGGTACGCGTGTTCGTACGACTCGACGTGCAGCACGATCGCACGCCCACGCAGATCGTCGACGATCACGGGATCGGCGTCCTTCACGAACATCCCCCGGACGAACGCCGGGGCGTCGTCGGTGAACGTGCCGTCGTCGGCGACCGGGCGCCACACCGGCCACCCCTGGGCGCGGCCGATCGCGAGGTCGTCGGGGCCGAACGCCGGCGCGAGGTGGACGATCCCGGTGCCGTCGTCCATCGACACGAACGGTGCTGCGACGACCGTGTGGGCGCCCTCGACGTTCGGATAGGGAGGCTCGTAGCGCAGGCCGACCAGGTCGGACCCGGCGAACGTCCGGCGTACCGTGGCGTCCTCGCCGAACACCCTGGCGCACAACGGTTCTCCGATCACCAGCCGCTCACCGGCACGTTCGACCTCCACGTAGGTCGCGTCCGGGTCCACGGCGGCGCCGGTGTTCGAGGGGAGGGTCCACGGGGTGGTCGTCCACACCGCGAGGGACGCGCCGACGAGCGAGGGATCGGCAGCCTCGAGGATCGGGAAACGGACGAACAGGCTCGGATCTTGGACCGTGCGGTATCCCTGGGCGACCTCGGCGTCGGACAGCGCCGTGCCGCACCGGGGGCAGTAGGCGGTGACCTTGTGGTCCTCGACCAGCAGTCCCCGCCGGTGGAGCTGCTGCAGCGACCACCACACGGACTCGACGTACTCGGTGTTCATCGTCCAGTACGCGTCCTCGACGTCGATCCAGAACCCGATCCGCTCGGTCAGCCGTTCGAAATCACCCACGTAGCGCTGAACCGACGCCCGGCACAGGCGGTTGAACTCGGCGATCCCGAAGGACTCGATGTCGCGTTTGCCGGTGGTCCCGATCTCCTTCTCGACCTCGAGTTCGACCGGCAGCCCGTGGCAGTCCCAGCCACCCTTGCGGTGGACGAGGTGCCCGGTCATCGTCTTGAAGCGCGGGTAGACGTCCTTGAACGTCCGTGGCTCCACGTGATGGATCCCGGGCTTGCCGTTCGCGGTGGGCGGCCCCTCGTAGAAGATCCACTCTGGAGCATCGCGGCGGAGCTCGAGCGACCGGTGGAAGACGTCGGCGTCCTTCCACCAGGCGATGATGCGCTCCTCGAGCGCGGGGAAGCTGACCTTGGGGTCCACGGGCTCGAACGGCATCTGGCTCAGCACCTCCTGCGTCGCATCTCGTCCTCACGTGCGAGGACGGGATGCCCGGAGGCCTCCCGCGGTACCACCTCGCGTTGCCGGCGTCCTCGCGGACGCCGGCCGCTCGTCGGCTGCCATCACAGCCTCCCGCGCTCACGGGCGGACCCGCCTGCGTCTACTTCGGTGCGCGGATGGCGTCCGCGCCCGGTTCGGGCAGGGGCTCAGGGACGATGTCCGCCGGGGGCTCGGCGCCGGCTCCCACCGTCCCGGCTCGCTCGTGCCTCGCTGATCCCGGCGACGCGGTTCCCGTCATCGCCGTTGCGACGATGCTACACCTTGGTCCATGGCCACGGTCACCGTCCGCGTCGTGCCTCGCTCGGGGCGTCGAGAGGTCCATGTCGACGACGCGGGCGTCGTGACGATCCACGTCCGCGCGGCACCGGAGCGAGGACGGGCCACGCAGGAGGCGGCGCGCGCCCTCGCCGACCACCTCGGGGTCCCCCCGACGTCGATCCGGCTGCGGACCGGGGCTCGATCGCGGGTGAAGATCTTCGAGGTACCCGACCCCTGAACCCCTTGCCACCAGCGGGGAAGGGGGAGGAGATGCGCCCGTCTGCTACCCTCCCCGGACCATGGCGCAGGCCAAGCTGACGAAGAAGGAAGTCGACGATCTGCGGGACCGGCTGCTCGAGGAGCGCGAGGAGCTCCAAGAGCAGCTGACCACGATCGAGGACACGACCTTCTCGGCGACGCAGTCCGACCTCTCAGGCGACGTCGGGCTCGACGACGAGTCCGCTGATGCGGGGACGGCGACCTTCGAGCGCGAGAAGGACCTGTCGATCGAGCAGAACGTCCGCGACCTCCTCCAGAAGGTCGATCGCGCCTTGAAGCGGATCGAGGCAGGTACCTACGGGGTGTGCGACCGGTGCGGCAAGCCGATCGAGAAGGCGCGGGTCAAGGCGCTTCCCTACGTGGACCTCTGCATCAAGGACGCCCAGGCGCAGTCGCGCCGCTAGTCCCGTGGACGCCCGAGCGCGGCGTGGCGCTCTCCTGCTCTTCTCGACCGCCGGCGTCGCCTACGTGCTCGACCGGGTGACGAAGCTGTGGGCTGAGCGCGTCCTCGTCGACGCGCCTATCGAGGTGATCCCCGGCGTGTTCACGCTCCGGTTCGCGACGAACCCCGGTGGCGCGTTCAGCATCCTGTCGTCGGCGCCGTGGTTCTTCGCCGCCGCGACGCTCGGGGTCAGCCTCCTGATCGTCGCGACCGCGTTCCACCGGCGCAGCCTCCTGCAGTCCCTCTCGCTCGGATTGATCCTCGGGGGTGCACTGGGGAACCTGACCGACCGGGCCCTCCGAGGTCCCGGGCTGTCCGGAGAGGTGGTCGACTTCCTCGATCCGCACGTGTGGCCGGTGTTCAACGTCGCGGACAGCTGCATCGTGGTTGGCGCGATCCTGCTCGCGTGGTCATCGTTCCGCGATGCACGTGAGCACGACCGTCAGCATGAGCCAGCGCCGACCGGGAACGGCGATGCCTGAACCCGAGGAGCTGACGGGGGAGCCCGGACGCCTCGATGCCGTGGTCGCCCGCCTCCTCGGCGTGCCGAGGGCCGACGTCCAGCGGTCGATCGCGTCGGGCGACGTGCGCGTCGACGGTGAGCCTCGGTCGAAGTCGTTCCGGCTCTCGGGCGGCGAACGCCTGGAGGTCACCATCGCGCCCCTCGTCCTCCCGGGCCCAGAAGACGGCGACGTCCCGCTCCGCTACGAGGACGGCGATCTCGTGGTGGTCGCCAAGCCCGCAGGGCTGGTCACCCACCCCACGGTGCGCCGGACGACCGGCACCCTCGTGAACCGACTCCTGGGGATGGGCGTCGCGCTCGCGCCGGCGGGGGGAGCGCTCCGTCCGGGGATCGTGCACCGGCTCGACGCGGGCACGAGCGGTCTGTTGATCGTCGCGAAGCACGACGAGGCGTTCACGGCGCTGCAGGCGATGATGCGCCGCCACGAGGTCGACCGCCGCTACCTGGCCCTGGTGCGGGGGAAGGTCGAACACGAGACCTTCGGGGTGGAGGCTCCCTTGGGCCGGCGCGGCGAGAAGATCGTGGTCGACCACGTCGACGGACGGTCTGCGGCGACCGCGTTCGAGGTCCGCGAGCGCTTGGCGAACGCGACGCTGCTGGAGGCTGCGCCCCGCACCGGCCGCACGCACCAGATCCGTGTCCACCTCGCTGCGGTCGGGCACCCGATCCTCGGTGACGCCGCCTACGGCGGTGCGGGCGACGACGCCCGTGCCCTCGGACTGCGTCGTCCGTTCCTGCACGCGTGGAGGCTCGGCTTCGCCCACCCGATGTCGGGCCGGCGGATCGATCTCGAGGAACCGCTCCCGGCCGATCTCCTCGAGGCGCTCGCTCGCGCCCGCCGCGACCTGCGACCTTGACGCTCCCCGGGCCCGGGCGTACCGTGGGCGAGCCCCGAATCACAGCGTTGTAAGTTCTCCACATCCGACCGGGACGGGTGTGGATAACCTCCCTCGGAAGGGTCACGACCAGCGCAGATGTCCGAGCAGAGCTTCGTCCACCTCCACGTCCACTCCGAGTACTCGCTGTTGGACGGCGCCGCCAGGATCGAGGCGCCGAGGTCGAACCCCGACGCCCCCACGATCTTCACCGAAGCCGCGCGGCTCGGGATGCCGGCCGTCGCGGTCACTGACCACGGTGCGATGTACGGCACGCTGCGCTTCTACGAGACGGCCCGCGCGGCAGGGGTCGCGCCGATCATCGGCGTCGAGGCGTACGTCGCGCCGGGTTCCCGGTTCGACCGCAACCCGGGTGAGAGCGAGGAGAAGTACTACCACCTGACGCTCCTCGCCCAGGACGAGACCGGGTACCGGAATCTCTTGAAGCTCGTCTCGCTCGCCCATCTCGAGGGCTTCTACCACCGCCCGCGGATGGACAAGCAGCTGCTGTCCGAGCACGCCGAGGGGCTGATCTGCCTGTCGGGGTGCCTGTCCTCGGAGATCGGGGTGCAGCTCCTGGCCGGTCAACGGGATCGGGCGCGGGCCACCGCCGCCGAGTACCGCGACATCTTCGGGGCGGACCGCTACTTCGTGGAGGTCCAAGACCACGGGCTGGCGGACCAACACAAGATCCTGGCGGAGCAGGCCGCGGTCGCGCGTGAGATCGGGGTCCCCGTCGTGGCGACGAACGACCTCCACTACACGTTGAAGGAAGATGCGAAACCGCACGACGTCTTGCTGTGCATCCAGCAACAGAAGCTCCAGTCCGACACGAAGCGCCTGAAGTTCGACTCCGAGGAGTTCTTCCTGAAGAGCCCAGCGGAGATGCGCCACGTCTTCCGCGAGCTGCCGGACGCGTGCGACCAGACCCTCCTGATCGCCGAGCGGGTCCAGCCGATCGGCGAGCTCGAGCGGGTGCTCGTGCAGCACGAGACCGAGTACCACCTGCCACGGTTCGACACCCCGAACGGTGAGCCTTTCGACATCTACCTGCGCACGTTGGTCGCGCGCGGTGCGGTCGAGCGGTACGGGGACCCGCTGCCGGTCGAGGTGCGAGACCGGATCGAGCACGAGCTCGGCGTGATCACCCAGATGGGGTTCTCAGGGTACTTCCTGATCGTGTGGGACCTGATCCGCTTCGCCCGCGAGCAGGGCATCCGCGTGGGCCCCGGACGAGGTTCGGCGGCCGGGTCGGTCGTGTCGTACGCCCTTCGGATCACCGACCTCGACCCGCTGCGCTACGGGCTGCTCTTCGAGCGGTTCCTGAACCCCGAGCGGATCCAGATGCCCGATATCGACATGGACTTCGACGAGCGCCGGCGCGACGAGGTGATCCGCTACGCGACCGAGAAGTACGGATCGGACCACGTGGCCCAGATCGTGACCTTCCAGACGATCAAGGGGAAGCAGGGGATCCGCGACGCCGCGCGCGTGCTGGGGTTCCCGGCGGTCGTGGGCGACCGGCTCTGCAAGATGTATCCGCCCAACGTGATGGGCCGTGACGAGCCGATCGACCGCGCCCTGGAGATCTCCCCGGAGCTGAAGGAGGCGTACGAGCGCGAACCCGAGGCCAAGGAGATCGTCGAGACCGCTCGCGCGCTCGAGGGGCTCCGTCGTGAGGACTCGGTGCACGCCGCCGGCGTCGTGATCGGCGACGCGCCGCTGATGAACTACCTGCCGCTCAAGCTCACGAAGGACTCGCGCGACGACGCGAAGAAGATCGTGACGCAGTTCGACATGGGCGGCGTCGAGCAGCTCGGGCTGCTCAAGATGGACTTCCTGGGCCTGCGGAACCTCTCGGTGATCGAGGAGACCCTCCGACACCTGCGGAACCGCGGCGTGGAGCTCGACATCGACACCGTGCCGCTCGACGACGATGCCGTCTACGCGATGCTGCGCAAGGGCGAGACGACCGGAGTGTTCCAGATGGAGTCACCCGGGATGCGCAACCTGATCAAGCTCCTAGAGCCCGACCGGTTCGAGGACCTGATGGCGCTCGTGGCGTTGTACCGACCGGGTCCGCTCAATAACGGCCTGCACACCGAGTACGCGGAGCGCAAGCACGGCCGGCGCAAGGTCACCTACCCCCACGTCGACCTCGAGCCCGTGCTGTCGAACAGCTACGGCGTGATGGTCTACCAAGAGCAGGTGATGCAGACGGCGGTGGTGATCGCCGGGTTCTCGATGGGCGAGGCCGACACGCTCCGCAAGGCGATGGGCAAGAAGAAGCTCGAGGTCCTGATGCCCTTCAAGGAGCGGTTCATCGAAGGGGCGCAGGCGAAGGGTCGCGACCGGAAGCTCGCGGCGGACCTGTTCGACATGATCGTCCCGTTCGCCGACTACGGGTTCAACGCGTCGCACGCGTGCGCCTACGGCCTGGTCTCGTACCAGACCGCGTACCTGATGAAGCACCACCCGGTCGAGTACATGGCCGCGATCCTCACGTCGGTGAAGGACGACAAGGATCGCAAGCCGTACTACCTGTACGCCTGCCGAGGCATGGAGATCGACGTCCTGCCGCCGGACGTGAACGAGTCCGACATCGATTTCGCGCCCGCGCCGGGACAGCGGCGTGCGATCCGCTACGGGTTGTCGGCCGTGCGCAACGTCGGCGAAGGCGTCGTGCGGTCGATCGTCGAGGCCCGCGCGACCGGTGGACCGTTCACGTCGTTCGCGGACTTCTGCCGGCGGGTCGACCCGGGCGCCCTCACGAAACGCGTACTGGATTCGCTGATCTTCGCCGGAGCGTTCGGTTCGCTCGGCTACACGCGCGGCGGCATGGTACAGGCGGTCGGCGAGCAGGCGGCCTGGGAGCGAGTGAGCGCGCCGATCCTGTCGGAGCGCAAGGCGGAGGCCGCGGGGCAGTTCTCGCTGTTCGGCGGCGGGGACGGCGGCGGTGGCAACGAGGTCGACGAATCCGTGCTCGAAGGCCCCGAGCTCGACAAGCGCCTGCTGCTGTCGAAGGAGAAGGAGATGCTCGGGCAGTTCGTGACCGATCACCCCCTGCTGGGCGTGGAGGCCATCCTGCGGGCGCAGACGACGCACGACATCCGGGCGCTCGAAGACCTCGGCGACGGTGACCTCGTCACGGTCGGGGGCCTGATCGGGTCGCTCGCGCGCAAGTACACGAAGCGCGGCGAACCGTACGCGCAGTTCCGCCTCGAGGGGCTGGCCGGCGGGGTCGAGGTCGTGGCCTTCCCGAGCGTCTACGAGGCCGTGCCCGATCTGTTCGAACCCGACCGCCCGATCTTGGTGACGGGCCGGATCGACCTGCGTGGACGCGAGCTGCAGATCCGTGCGAACGAGGTGAAGGAGCCCGACCTCGGACCGGACGCGCCGCGGCCGACCGAGGAGTCGCTCGTCGTCGACCTACCGGCGACGGCGTGCACCCCGGCGGTCCTGTCGAAGCTGAAGGAGGTGCTCGAGGCGCACCCCGGAGAGGCCTCGGTGCGCCTGCGGTTCCTGTCGTCGCAGGGCGCGATGCCGCTGGCGCTGGGGACCTTCACCGTGGATCCCGACGGGTCGCTGCTCGGAGAGCTCCGCTCGCTGCTGGGCGCGCATGCGGCACGGCTCGAGCGCGCGCCCGTCGACGCACTCAGTTCGGGTTGATCGCCGGGTCGGCCCCGGCCACCCCGCTGCCCAGGGTCGTCACGAGCCGTGCCTCCGTCGACAGACGCTCACGTGCCCGCACCAGCCGCTCGCCGGCGCCCGGCACCTCCAACAGTCCCTGACGGTCCGGGACCAGCCCGGGAACCGCGGCGGCGATCGCCCATGAGGCCGTCACCGGATCGTGCGGCACGATCGGGCGAGACTCCTCACCGATCGCCGTCAGGTAGCGCTGCAGGGCCTCCGTCGCGGCCTCGACGTCGTCGGTCCCCGCGCCTCCCTCGTCGGGGTACGGAGCGATGCGCCATCGCGGGAAGGGGGCATCGGCGGGGGCCGGTTCGATCAGGGCGACCCGCTCGGTCGCCTGGACCTCGAGGCGGAACGAGCCGTCCTCATCGGTCTCATGGTCGGTGATCGTCACGACCACGCCGACGCGGTAGGGCTCGGCGGGTCCGCCGACCTCGCGTCCGTGACGGATCGCCGCGACGACGAAGGGCCCGTCAGGCAGCACCTCGTCCAGCAACGGGAGGTAGCGCTCTTCGAAGACGCGTAGCGCGAGCGGCAGCCCGGGGAAGAGCACGGTGTGCAGGGGGAAGACGGGGAGCGTCGACGGAAGGGTCACGATCCCGAGGGTATCGTTCGTCCGTGCCGTTCACCCTGCTGCCGGCGATCGACGTGACCGAGGGCCGCCTCGGCGTCTACCGGCCCGAGGGACCGTCGCCGATCGAGGCGTTCGGGGGCGACCCGGTGGCCGCGGCCCACGCGTTCGCCCAGGCCGGCGCCACCTGGCTCCACGTGGTCGACATGGATCTCGCCTTCACGGGGGAGGTCCGCAACGCCGAGGTCGTCAGGGCCGTCGTGGCCTCGGCGCCTGGGGTCTCGGTCCAGGCCAGCGGAGGGATCGCCACCGAGGCGTCGCTCGACGTGATGCTCGCCGCGGGCGTCTCACGTGTGGTGCTGGGATCGGCGGTGCTGGACGATCCCGACGAGACGCGACGGCTGCTGGCGCGCGCCGACGGGCGGGCGATCGTCGGCGTCGAGGTCGACGGAGGCCGGATCCGGGCACGCGGCGGCAGTGGGGTCGACCTCGACCTGATGTCGACGCTCGGGTGGCTGGCCCTGACGCCGGGCGTCACGGGCGTGCTCGTCACGACGGTGACGCGGGTGGGCGGCCTCGCCGGCCCCGACGTCGAGCTGGTCCGTCGCGTGATGCGCCGCGGGTTCCCGGTCCTGGCCGCCGGCGGGATCGCATCGCTCGAGGACCTCGAGGCGCTCCGCGATGCCGGGGCGTTGGGTGCGGTCGTCGGGCGTGCGGCCCTGGAGGGCACGCTCGATCTCCGGGATGCGCTCGCCTGGGCCGCGGTCTGAGCCCGCGCTCGTCGCCGCTAGACTCCTCGGTCCCATGGGCTTCCTGACCGACTTCGTCGTGGAGGTGCGAGCGGAACTCGGACGGCACCCCCTCGATGCGGCCGCGCTCCGAGCGGCCGCATCGACAGCTCCGGAGCCCCGGAACCTCGCGTGGGTCCTCCGCGGCTACGCCGCTGAGGACGGGGTCGCGGTGATCGCCGAGGTGAAGCGAGCGTCACCTTCGGCGGGCGCGATCGCGAGCGATGCGGACCCCGTGCTGCAGGCGACGGCCTACGACGTCGGTGGCGCCGCCGCGATCTCGGTCCTGACCGAACCGCGGCACTTCGGCGGGTCGCTCGACGACCTGAGACAGGTGCGGAGTGCCGTCCTCCACCCGGTGCTGCGCAAGGACTTCCTCGTCGACCCGGTCCAGGTGGTCGAGGCTCGTGCGGCCGGGGCTGACTCACTGCTGCTGATCACGTCGTGCCTCGACGACGATGAGCTCACGACGATGCTCGAGACCGCCCGCGCTCTGGGGATGGAACCGCTCGTCGAGACCCATTCCGACGAGGATCTCGAGCGGGCCCTCGATGCCGACGCCGAGATCGTGGGGGTGAACGCGCGGGACCTCGAGACGCTCGAGGTCGACGTGGACGCGGCCCTCACGCGCCTGCGCCGGGTGCCAGGCGACCGTGTCGGGGTGCTCGAGTCCGGTGTCTCGACCCACGCGCACGTCGCCGCGGCCGTCGACGCCGGCGCGTCTGCCATCCTGGTCGGCGAGGCGCTGATGCGCGCCGCCGATCCCGGCGCGGCGATCCGCCACCTGATCACCGGAGAGGAGCGTTGACACGATGAGTGCGACCGCCCAGACGCTGCCCGACGAACGCGGCCGGTTCGGTGCGTACGGCGGGCGGTACGCGCCCGAGGTCCTGATCCCGGCTCTCGACGAGCTCGACGCCGCCTGGCGCTCGCTCCGAGACGACCCCGCCTTCCGCGGCGAGCTGGCCGCGCTCCTCCGGGACTTCGTGGGGCGTCCGACCCCGATCACCCACGCCGCCGGCCTGTCGGCCGAGCTCGGCTACGACGTGTGGCTGAAGCGGGAGGACCTCGCGCACACCGGTGCCCACAAGATCAACAACGCGATCGGGCAGGTCCTGATCGCGAAGCACCTCGGCAAGGAGCGGATCATCGCCGAGACCGGGGCGGGTCAGCACGGGGTCGCGACGGCGACGGCATGCGCGTTGCTGGGGTTCCCCTGCGTCGTGTACATGGGCGAGGAGGACACCCACCGGCAGGCACCGAACGTCGCCCGGATGGAGCTGTTGGGGGCCGAGGTCGTGCCGGTGACCGCCGGGACCCGCACCCTCAAGGAGGCCGTGAACGAGGCGATGCGGAACTGGGCCGCCACGGTCCGGACCACCCATTACGTGATCGGCTCGGTCGTCGGTCCGCACCCCTTCCCGGGCTTGGTGCGCGACCTCCAGCGGGTGATCGGCGACGAGGCGCGCGCTCAGTACGCCGAGCGGTTGGGAGGCGATCCCGCCTACGTGCTCGCGTGCGTCGGCGGCGGGTCGAACGCGATCGGCATGTTCACGGCCTTCGTCGGTGCGTCCGGCGTCACGCTGATCGGCGTGGAGGCAGGTGGCGTGGGGATGGAACTGGGGCGTCACTGCTCGTCACTCACCCAGGGAGAGCCGGGCGTGCTCCACGGGGCGCTGTCCTACCTGCTCCAAGACGCCGACGGCCAGGTGATCGAGACGCACTCGATCTCGGCGGGGCTCGACTATCCGGGGGTGGGACCGGAGCACGCGTACCTGAAGGACGCAGGCCTCGCGTCGTACGTGAGCGCCACCGACGAGGAGGCGCTCGTGGGGTTCCAGCTCCTGGCACGCACCGAGGGGATCCTGCCCGCGCTCGAGCCCTCCCACGTGGTCGGGTGGCTCCGACGTGGGGAGCTCCCCGAGGGGGCACGTCTCCTCGTCTGCCTGTCCGGTCGGGGCGACAAGGACCTGGACACGGTTCGTGCGGCACTGGGGAAGGACTGATGGGCACGCTCGAGACCGCGCTGCGGGCCGTCCGAGACGGGGACGGCAAGGCGTTCGTGCCGTACGTCACCGGAGGGCTCCCCGGTGTGGACGTGACCCTGCTCCGTGGTCTCCAGGAAGCCGGAGCCGACGCGATCGAGGTCGGGATCCCGCACTCGGACCCGATCATGGACGGAGGTGTGATCCAGGAGGCGTCGCGTCTGTCGCTGGAGCTCGGGACGCATCCCCGCGACGTGTTGACGACGATCCACGAGGCGTCCCTCACGATCCCGGTGGCCGTGATGACCTACGTGAACCCGCTGGTTCGAAGCGGGTTCGAGGCCTCCGTGGCCGATCTCGCCGAGGCGGGCGTCGCCGGCGTGATCGTCCCGGACCTGCCGGTCGACGAGGCCGGGGCGTTCGACGCGCTCGCGTCCGCGGCCGGGATCGACACGGTCCTGCTCGCCGCGCCGGGAACGGCGCCCGAGCGGCTGGCGGCGATCGGCGCCGCGGCCCACGGCTTCGTGTACTGCGTCGCGACCTACGGCGTGACCGGTGCGCGTGAGGAGCTCGCGACGACGGCCCGCGAGGTCGTCGAGTCCCTCCGTCCCCACACCGACCTCCCGCTGCTGGTCGGGGTCGGGATCGCGACGCCCTCGCAGGCGGAGTCCGCGTGCGCGTTCGCCGACGGGGTGATCGTGGGGAGCGCCATCGTGTCGCGCCTGATGGACCACGGACCCGAGGCAGCGCTCGCCCTCGCGAGCGCGTTCCGTGAGGCGATCGGGACGTCTTGAGGCCATCCCGACGGCCCGTCACGACCGTATCCGCAGGGCAGGGAGGACCGTGGGGTCCTCGTGGACGGTTGGCTTCCTCGGAGCGAAGTGGTATCAACACCCGTCACGTTTCCGATCGGAAGCCTCGAAAGGGGGACGTCTTGAAGCAACGCAGGTGGGCGATCATGATCGCCGGTCTGCTCGCCCTGTCCCTCGTCGCCGCGGGTTGCGCGAACGACGAGGACACGGCGAGCGACACGGGTACGACCGAACCGGCTCCGGGCGGCGAGGTCGATTGCGCGACGGTCGAGCTGGGATGCGTCGAGGTCGCCTCGGGCGAGCCGATCCAGGTCGGAACGCTGCTGGCGATCTCGGGCGACGTCGCGTCGCTCGGTCTCGACAGCCAGGCGGGCGCCGAGCTCGCGGTCGACTACCTCGACGGCACGCTCGACGGCACGATGGGCCAGGTCCTAGGCCACGACATCGAGTGGCAGCACGAGGACGACGGCTGCTCCGCCGAGGGCGGCCAGGCCGGCGCGACCGCGCTGTCCACGAACGAGAGCCTCGTCGCCGTCGTCGGCACCAGCTGCTCGAGCTCCGCGCTCGGTGTCGCCGACAAGATCTTCGGTGACCTCGGGATCCCGCTCGTGTCGCCGTCGAACACGGCGCCCACGCTGACGGATCCGTCGGCGCACAACCCCTTCTACCTCCGCATCGCGCACAACGACAAGATCCAGGGCGCGATCGTGGCGGAGTTCGTCTACAACGAGCTGGGGCTGATGTCAGCCGCGACGATCCAGGACGAGTCGCCGTACACGGCCGGTCTCGCCGCAGCGTTCGCCGAGAACTTCGAGACCCTGGGTGGCACGATCACCGGTCAGGAGCAGATCAACTCGGGTGACAAGGACTTCAAGGCGACGCTGAACAGCCTCGCCCCCGGCAACCCCGAGGCGGTCTACGCTCCCGACTTCAACCCTGCGTGCGCCCTGATCGCGAAGCAGGCGGCCGACATCCTTCCGGATGCCACGCTGCTGGGCTCGGACGGCTGCCTCGCCACCGACTTCCTGAAGATCGCGGGCGGGTCCGGTGACGGGTTCTGGGCTTCATCCCCGGACGTGACCGCCTTCCAGGAGGGCGAGTTCTACTCGGGCGAGTTCCTGCCCGCCTACGAGGAGATGGTGGGGACGTCGCCGACGTCGGTCTTCCACCTGCACGCCTTCGACTCGGCGAACGTGATCTTCAACGCGATCGAGCAGATCGCGATCGAGAACGAGGACGGATCGATCTCGATCCCGCGGATGGCCCTGAAGGACGCGCTGTTCGCGACCGAGGGCTTCGCGGGCGCCACCGGGACGATCACCTGTCTCGACACCGGTGACTGCGCATCCGCGGTCACGATCGGTCTGTACGAAGCACCGAACTGGCCGGTCGACGGTGGGGAGGGCGACGGCGCGCCCACCTACAGCTCGACGAAGACGCTCGCCGACGTGGCGGCGTAGCCGGCACGGAGAGCATCGCGGAGGCCGCGGGCGAGCCGAAGGCTCGCCCGCGGTTTCCGTTCGACAGGGCGCCGGCGGAAGGCAGGACGGGTGGCTGACAGACGGGACGCGACGGTCGCGGTCGCCGACATGCGGATGAGCCGGTTCGAGCGGCTCCCATGGCGACGGATCATCCTCAGCGTCCTGTCCGTCCTGGTCGTTGCCGTCGTGGTGGTGGGCACGTACCGCACGCTCACCCTGCCTGAGGGAGAGCGCTACACACCCGAGCTGTGGGCCAACTTCGTCGTCGAGGGGGTCTCGCAGGGCGCGATCTACGCGCTGATCGCCCTCGGCTACAGCCTCGTGTACGGCATCTTGAAGATGATCAACTTCGCCCACGGCGAGGTGTTCATGTTCGGCGCCTTCGGCTCGTTCTTCTTCGCCGACGCGTTCGCGCAGAGCGGCTTCTTGGACGACAGCCCCTTCCTCGCGATCGTGATCTTGTTCTGCGTGTCGATGGCGGTCTCGATCGCGATCGCCTTCCTCCTGGAGCGGATCGCCTACCGGCCGCTGCGTTCGGCGCCGCGACTCGTCCCGCTGATCACGGCGATCGGCGCGTCGTTGTTCCTGCAGAACACGGCGCGCGGGTTCTGGGGCCAGAACGCTCGCGGGTACCCGCTTCCCACCGTCCTCGACGGAGAGTGGACCCTCGGGTTCGTGACGATCCTGAAGATCCAGGCTCTGATCCTGGTCGTCGCGGTCGTCCTGATGGTGGCCCTCCAACTGCTGGTTTCGCGCACCCGAACGGGCCGTTCGATGCGCGCGGTCTCGGAAGACCGCGAGATCGCCAGCCTCATGGGCATCGGGGTGGATCGCGTGATCGTGACGACCTTCGTGATCGGAGGAGCGCTCGCCGGGATCGCAGGGGTCCTGTTCGCGATGCTCTTCGGATCCGTGGACTTCTTCATGGGGTTCAAACCGGGGATCGCGGCGTTCACCGCCGCGGTGCTCGGAGGGATCGGCAGCATCAGCGGGGCGGCGCTCGGCGGTCTGCTCCTCGGGGTGCTGCGCTCGGTCGGCCCGGCGCTGATCCTGACGGGGTTCGGCGTCCCGAGCCCGTTCCAGCTGCGGGACGCGTTCGTGTTCGTCGTCTTGGTGTTCGTGCTGATCTTCCGTCCGAACGGCCTGCTGGGGTCCTCGGCGCAGGAGAAGGTGTGATGCGAGGACTCCCGCGTCCGCTGCGCCTCGGCCTCCTGGGTGGGGCCGGCCTGGTCTACCTGGCGTTCGTGGGACTGCTCACGAAGTTCGTCGTCAGCGAGGTGAACCTCGTCGGCGAGCAGATCACGATCGCCCTCGTCCTGCTCCTGCTTCCGGCCGCGCTCGTCGGTTGGCTCTCGGCGGGGGCCCAGGTCGTCGCGGGACGCCGGGTCGAGCCGCACCTCGGCGCGTCCGCGCTGGCGGGGCTGACCGCGGGTGCCGTGACCGGGGCGATGGGCGGTATCGCGGCGGTCGTGATCGACCTGATCGGGCCCGCTCGCGTCCGCGAGGTGTTCCTGCCGATCACGGCGGAACTGGTCTCGTTCATGACGTTCGACGTCACCCCGGTCGTGCTGGGCGCCCTGGTCCTCACGATCGTGTGCGCGGTGACCGGAGCAGCGAGCGGCATCCTCCGGACGCTTCCCGATCTGCCGCGCAAGCCGATCATCACCACGATCTGGAGCGTCCTGCTCCTCGGGGGGCTGCAGCGCATCGTGCCGAACACGCTCGATGCCCTCGACATCGAGCGCGACTGGCTGTACAGCGACATCACGGGCGGCCTCACCTGGGTCGGGGCGGCCGTCGTCGCGGTCGTGGCGGCCGGACTCTCGATCCTCAAGGCCCGCCGGGGCGACGCGATCCGGAGGCGGTTCTCATCGGCGCCGGGTGGGCGACCGACGCCCGCGCGGATCGGTGCCTTCGCGGCCGTGGTGGTCCTGGTCTTGGTGGCACCGCCGCTGGTCGGCAAGGACCTGTCGCAGGTGCTGGGGCTGGTCGGTGTCTATGCGCTCCTGGCGCTCGGCCTCAACATCGTCGTGGGGTACGCAGGGATGCTCCACCTGGGCTTCGTCTTCTTCCTGGCCTTCGGCGCCTATACGACCGCCCTGCTGACCGGAGCGACCCTGAACATCTTCACGGGCTCGACCGAGCCGGCGTTCGCCGCGAACCTGAACTTCTACCTGGCGCTGCCGATCGTGATGCTGCTGGCCGCCGGCGTGAGCGTGCTGATCGGCGCGCCGGTGCTGCGTCTGCGTGGGGACTACCTGGCCCTCGTGACCCTCGCGATCGGCGAGACGATCACCGTGCTCGTCGCGAGCCCCTGGCTCGAGCCGTTGGTCGGTGGCCCCGCGGGGATGCGCGACATCACCGACGCGGGCTTCGCGGGGATCAGCTTCCGCGATCCGACGAACTTCGTGTACCTCGCCTTCGCCTTCGTGATCGTGGCGGTCTTCGTGTCGTGGCGGCTGATCAACAGCCGGGTCGGCCGCGGATGGACCGCGATGCGTGAGGACGAGCAGATCGCCGAAGCGATGGGCGTGAGCGTCGTGCGGTACAAGCTCCTCGCGTTCGCCGTTGGGGGCGCGATCGGCGCGATGGGCGGCGCCCTGTTCGCCGTCAAGATCGGGTCGCTCACCCCCGCGAGCTTCGAGGTGATCGTGTCGATCCAGGTCCTGGGGATCGTGATCTTGGGAGGCATGGGGAGCCTGCCCGGCGTGATCGTCGGTGCGCTCGTGCTCGTGGGGCTCCCCGGCCTGCTGCGAGAGTTCGAGGAATATCGCCTGCTCGTGTACGGAGCCGCCCTCGTCGCGATCATGCTCCTGCGTCCGCAGGGGTTGGTGCCGAACGTTCGTCGCATGCGTGAGCTCCAGGAAGATGAGAAGGCGCAGGACTCGTGGCAGCAGATCTTCGAGTCCCCCGAGGACGCCGGAGGGACCACGACCGAGGGGACGACGACGTGACCGCGCTGCTCGAGGCCCGTCAGATCCGCAAGTCGTTCGGCGGTCTGGCCGCGCTCGACGGCCTGGACGTGCACGTCGACGAGGGCGAGATCGTGTCGGTGATCGGTCCCAACGGTGCCGGCAAGAGCACCCTGTTCAACGTGATCACGGCCCAGTACGCACCCGACGAGGGCGACGTCCTGTTCCGCGGGGAGTCGATCCTCGCCCTGCGCCCGCACCAGATCGTGAAGATCGGGATCGCGCGGACGTTCCAGAACGTGAAGCTCTTCCCGAACATGACGATCCTCGAGAATGCGATGGTCGGCCAGCATTGCCGTTCGAAGGGGGGGATGTTCGGGGCGATCCTGCGTACGCCGAAGACCCGTCGCGAGGAGGAGCAGATCCGCGATCGCGCGAGAGAGGCGCTCGGGTTCTTCGGGACGCGTCTGTCGGGGTACCGGCAGGAGCAGCCGGCGTTCGTCCTGTCCTACGCGAACCGCCGGCGTCTCGAGATGGCTCGTGCGATGGCGACCGACCCACAGCTGCTGCTGCTCGACGAGCCGACCGCCGGGATGAACCCTCGGGAGACCCTCGAGCTGCGGGACCACATCGTGCGCATGCGCGATCAGCTGGGGCTGACGGTCCTCGTGATCGAGCACGACATGCGCGTGGTCAAGGGCGTCTCCGACCGGGTGATCGCCTGCGACTACGGTCGGAAGATCGCCGAGGGTACCTACGAGGAGGTCGCCAGCGACGAGAAGGTGATCGAGGCGTACCTCGGCAAGCGTCACGAGGAGCTCGGATGAGCACGAACGACGATCGGAGCCCGGTGCTGGAGCTGCGCGATGTGAGCACGCACTACGGCCTCGTGTCGGTGCTGCGCCACGTCGACATGCAGATCTTCCCGGGCGAGATGGTCTGTCTGCTCGGCGGGAACGCGAGCGGGAAGAGCACCACCTTGAAGACGGTCCTGGGCTACGTCGTGCCGACCGAGGGGGAGGTCCTGTTCCAGGGCGAGGTCGTCAGCGGCCTCACGACCGCCGAGATCGTCCGTCGGGGCGTCTCGATGGTCCCGGAGAACCGGCGCCTGTTCGCGAACATGACGGTCGAGGAGAACCTGACCCTCGGCGCCTACCTGCGGACCGACAAGGACGAGATCGAACGCGACCGCGACCAGGTCCTGGAGACGTTCCCGCGGATCCGCGAGCGCATGAAGCAGAAGGCCGGGACGCTCTCCGGCGGTGAGCAGCAGATGGTCGCGATGGGACGAGCGTTGATGGCGAACCCGAAGGTCCTGCTGATGGACGAGCCCTCGATGGGTCTGGCGCCCGTGCTCGTCGAGCAGGTCTTCGAGATCATCCAGCAGATCCGGGCACTCGGGAAGACGATCTTCGTCGTTGAGCAGAACGCGAACATGGCGCTGTCGATCGCGGACCGCGGGTACGTGATCCAGACCGGCCAGGTCGTGCTGTCGGATACGGCCACGAACCTGCTGGCGAACCCGCTGATGCGCGAGGCGTACCTGGGCGAGCTGTGATGCGCGTCATCGGCGCGGACGAGCTTCGGGCGGCCCTGCCGATGGCCGCCGCGGTCGACGCTCTCGAGGTGGCGTTCCGTGACGAGGACCCCTCGGGTGCGGGGCCGGTCCGATCGTCGGTCGCGACCGACGCCGGTGCGCTGCTCGTGATGCCGGCGTCGGGGACCCGGGGCGTGGGTGTCAAGCTCGTGACCCTCACTGAGGCCAACCCTGCGGCCGGGCTTCCCCTGATCCACGCCGCCTACGTCCTGTTCGACCCGGTCACCCAGGTGCCGCTCGCCGTCCTCGACGGCGCGGCGCTCACGGCGCTGCGGACCGCGGCGGTGAGCGGTCTGGCCACGCGGCACCTCGCCCGGCCCGACGCCCATCGGCTCGTCGTGTTCGGCGCGGGGGTCCAGGCGACGGCACATGTCGAGGCGATGACGGCCGTCCGTCCGGTCGACGAGGTCGTCGTCGTGTCCCGGACCGAGGCCCGGGCCGCTCGGCTGATAGAGCGCTCGGCGTCGGCGGGTCTGGTCGCCCGTGCGGGCGCCCCCGACGACGTCGCGTTCGCGGATCTGATCTGTACCTGCACGACGTCGCGGGTGCCCGTCCTGGACGGAGCGAAGGTCGCGGCCGGCGCGCACGTGAACGCCGTGGGCGCCTACCTCCCGGACACGCGTGAGGTCGACACCGAGACGGTCCGGCGCGCTCGGGTCGTGGTCGAGACCCGGGAGGTGGCGAACGCCGAAGCCGGCACCGTCCTCCTCCCGATCGCCGAGGAGGCGGTCGACGCCTCGCACGTCGTGGCCGACCTCCACGGGTTGGTGGGGGGCGCCCCGGTCCGGAGCGGCCCCGAGGACGTCACGCTGTTCGTGTCGGTGGGGATGGCGTTCGAAGATCTCGTCGTGGCGAGGGCCGCCGTGGAGGCGCTCTCGTGAGCGGGTTCCCCTCGAGCGCCGACGTCGTCGTGATCGGCGCCGGGATCGTGGGGTGCTCGGCCGCCTACCACCTGGCGTCGGCCGGAGCGGGACGTGTGGCCCTGCTCGATCGTGAGGATGCGTCCGGGCGGGGTTCCACCGGCACCTGCGCCGGGGGCTTCCGGCATCAGTTCACGAGCGAGGTCAACGTGGCGCTGTCGCGGGCGAGCGTCCCGATGATCACCGGGTTCACCGCAGAGCACGACCTGCCCCTCGACGTGGCGCAGGACGGCTACCTGTTCCTCGTCCGGGACGAGGACGCGTGGGCGAGGTTCGTCCGCGGGGCCGAGCTCCAGCGGGCGATGGGCGTCGAGGTCGAGCTCCTGGGGCCTTCGGAGGCGGGTCGTCTGATGCCCGGCCTGAACCTCGACGGCGTGATCGGGGCGGCGTTCGGCCCGCGGGACGGGATCGCCGATCCCGGTGCGCTCACGCATGGGTACGAGACCCTCGCTCGCCGACACGGTGCCGACGTGGTGCTCTCCACGGCCGTGGAGTCGATCGTCACCGGCCCCGGCGGCGTCAGCGCGGTCCGCACGGAGCGTGGCGATATCGCGACCGGGGCGGTCGTCCTCGCGGCTGGCGCGTGGTCGGCATCGCTCGCGGCCACGGCCGGCATCGACGTGCCGATCGAGCCCGTCCCGCGGGTCGTCGTGACCACCGGGCCGTTCCCCGGGGTCCCGAACCGTCGGACCTTGGTGATCGACGACGCGAGTTCCTTCTACTTCCACCGGGAGGCCGACGGGGTGTTGATGGGGATGGGTGGCGACGACCGACCGACGTTCGACACCGCCGTCGACGAGCGGTTCGTGACCGACCGGCTGCTCCCGCGCGCGGTCGAGGTCTTCCCGCCGATCGCGGAGGCCGGGGTGCGGTCGACGTGGGCCGGTCTGTACGAGATGACGCCCGATCGGCACCCGATCGTCGGGGCCTCACCGGTGGACGGTCTGTGGATCGCTGCCGGGTTCAGTGGGCACGGGTTCCAGCACGGCCCCGTGGTGGGGAAGGTGCTCGCGGAACTGATCGTCGAGGGGGCTGCACGCACCCTGGACGTGCGCCCGCTCGCCTACGATCGGTTCGCCGCCGGCGAGCCGATCCGGGAGGGGCATGTCGTCTGAGGTGCCGGGAGCGGGGGTCGAACCCGCACGGGCCGAAGCCCACGGGAGTTTGAGTCCCGCGCGTCTGCCAGTTCCGCCATCCCGGCCGGCTGCCCGAGCATACCGGCCGATCCTCGCTCGGCTCCTCGTGGTGGCGCTCACGGCGGGCATGCTGACGGCCTGCGGAGGCGATCCGTCCGAGGGCCCCGTCGTCCTCGTGATCGAGGACCCGTCGTTCCCCGACGCTCGCGAGGTCGTCACACCGGGGGTCCTCGGACTCGAGACGGGGCTCGACGGCGCTCCGCTCCGGCTGCGGGTGATGGGGACGGACGACGTCGATGTAGCGGCCATCGTCGCGGATCCGGCCGTCGTGGCTGTCGTGATCGCGCCCTTCACCCGCGCTCCGGCTGAGGTCGTGGAGGGGTTCGGGGACGCGGGGATCGCGTCGGTCTCCCTGTCGGACCTCGACCCCGGGGGAGCGACGCTGCCGTTCGTCGCACCGCTCGACGCCCACGCGAACGCCGTCCGCGTCCATGTCGGGGACGGGACGCTCTGCGCTGCGGGGGCGTCGACGTCGTGGGGACGCACGTTCGTGGACGCGCTCACGCCCGATGCCGAGCTGCAGGGCCGTCCCGTGGCGATCGCGACCGAGGCGGGGGAGCGGGACTGCGACGTCCTCGTCTGGGCGGGCGACGCACGGGAGGCGGCGACGCTCGGGGGACTGCTCCCGAAGGCCGCGCCGGGCACGTCACTGATCGTCGGCAGCGCCGCCAGGACGCCCGGGTTCGCCGCCGACACGCCCCTCGGGGTGTCGGCTGCCGGGACCTGCGCCTGCGTGGACCTGTCGACGAGCGCGGACCCCGAGGCCCAGGCGTTCCTCCATGCGTACGCGTCGGCGCACGGCCTGGACGCGGGACCCTTCGCGGTCGAGGGCTACGATGCCGGCCGCCTCCTCGCGATCGCATCGACGCGTGCACCCACACGGGAGGCGATCGCCGCCGCCCTCGCCGGGATCGGTCGGCACGAGGGCCTCGCCGGCTCGTACGCCTGGGACTCACAGGGCGACCTCCGGAGCCCGCGTGTGCGTATGTACGAGCGGGTGGGGCTCCGGTGGCTGGAGCTGTCACCGACCCGCGTTGCCCCCGAGGCGACACGGGAATAGCATCGGCCACGGAGGAACGGGCGGTGCCCGCCCTCCCGAGGGAAGGAGGAACCTGATGCGGAAGTTCCGCTCGTGGAGCGTGATCTCGCTCCTCGCGGTCGTGACGATGGTCGGCGCCGCATGCGCGTCGGAGGACACGTCGAGCCCGAGTGACACCGGTACCGACACCGGGTCGATGAGTGAGTCGCCCGCCGGCGACGATCTACTCGCCCGGATCCAGGAAGACGGGGTGATCCGCGTATCGACCGACCCGGCGTACCCGCCGCAGTCCTCGCTGAACGAGGAGACCGGTGAGTACGAAGGCTTCGACATCGACGTCGCGACCGAGATCGCGACACGCCTGGGCGTGGACATCGCCTGGGAGACTCCGGCGTGGAACGCCCTGGTGGCCGGTGGGTGGAGCGACCGTTGGGACATGTCGGTGGGCTCGATGACCGTGACCGCGGAGCGAGCTGAGGTGCTGTACTTCGCCGACGCCTACTACTTCACGCCCGCGTCCGTCGCGGTGCATGCAGACAACACGACCGTGAGCGACCTCGAGACCGATCTCGACGGGGCGACGGTCGGGGTGTGCGGAGCGTGCACCTATGACTTCTTCCTCCAGAAGACGCTCGAGATCCCCGGCTACACGTTCGACTTCATCATCGACGACGCCGCGATCGAGACGTACGACACGGACAGCACGGCGATCCAGGACCTGTCGCTCGGCGACGGGGTGCGCTTGGACGCCGTCATCTCGTCGAAGACGACGCTCGAGGGAGCGATCGCCAAGGGGAAGCCGATCAAGATCGTCGGCGAACCGGTCTTCTTCGAGCCGCTCGCCGTGGCGTTCGACAAGAGCGCGCCGCTCGAGGCGACGAGCCTCGTCGACGAGGTGAACTCGATCATCGCGGATATGCACGCCGATGGAACGCTCACCGAGCTGTCGATGAAGTGGTACGACGAGGACTTCACGCAGTCGCAGTAGTCCCGTAGGGGGCCACATGACGGTTACGACCGAAGAGCGTCCGTGGGGGGCCGGCGAGAGTCGGCCCCCGGCGGTCGACGAAGAGGTCCCGGTCCGTGGCGGGATCATGTTGATGCTCGCCGCGTGGGTCCTCGTGATCCAAGGGATCCACGCCCTCGTCACCTTGCTCGAGGATGTGATGGACGCTGGCGACAGCTGGCCGACGTGGGCCTACGGCGCGGTGGCCGTGCTCACGTTCGGCGGCGCCGCAGCCCTCTACACGTCCAAGAGGTGGGGCTACTACCTCGCGGCCGCACTCGCGGTGGTGGCCGGGTTCGCGGTCTTCCCTCCGTTGGTGGCCGGGTTCGCGATCTTCGCGATCGCCGAGCTTGCACTTCTCGGGGCCGGGTTCCGAGCGGCTGGGTCCTTCGAGGCGATCCAGCTCGCGTCCGCGAAGCTCCCATGGCGGTTGAAACTCGCGGTCGTCCAGGTCGTCCTGGCGGTCGTGGTGATCCGGGTCTTCCTCGCCCTCGAGTTCGACATCGACTGGATGCGGGAGAACTGGTGGAACATCGTCTCGAAGGGTCTCCCGCTCACCCTGTGGATCAGCTTCCTCGCGATCACGCTCGCGATCATCCTCGCGCTGGTCGGTGCCCTGTCCCGTCTCTCCCGGAACCCCGTTTCCTTCGGGATCGCCGGGTTCTACACGTCGTTCTTCCGCGGGACGCCGCTGTTGGTCCAGATCTTCTTGATCTACTTCGGTATCGGGGAGATCGGTGTGCGCATGCGGGGGACGCCCCTCGAGGGGATCGGCAGCATCTTGATCCTCGACAAGGTTCCCGCGGCCGTCCTCGCGATCGGCTTGAACTACGGCGCCTACATGACGGAGATCTTCCGGGCGGGGATACAGTCGGTGGGCCACGGACAGGCGGAGGCGGCCGACGCGCTCGGGATGAGCTACGGGCTGCGGATGCGCCGCGTCGTCCTGCCCCAAGCGGTCCGCGTGATCATCCCGCCCACCGGCAACGAGTTCATCGCGATGACGAAGGACTCGTCGCTCGCATTCACGATCGGTGCCCTCGAGCTGTTCCGTCGCGGCGACCTGGCCGGTCGAGCGGACGCGCGCAACCTCGAGGCGTTCATCATCGTCGCGATGGTGTATTGGGCCCTCACGGCGATCCTGACGTTCTTCCAGTCGCGCCTCGAGAAACGGATGAGCGCGGGGTACGTCCGCGCGGACACGACGGGGGCGAAGGTATCGCGGAAGCGCACGTTCCTGCCGAAGGATGCCGCCGTAGGTGCGACGGGGAGCACGCTCGAGGAGGAGGAGCCGTGACGGCGATGAACGGTGAGCCGGTCGTCAAGGTCCGCGACCTCCACAAGCGGTTCGGCGACCTCCACGTCCTCAAGGGCATCGACATGGACGTTCGCGCGGGCGAGGTCGTCGTGATCTTCGGGCGCTCCGGGTCGGGCAAGAGCACCCTGCTTCGCTGCGTGAACTTCCTCGAGGACCCCACCCATGGCTCGATCGAGGTGGCGGGGATCAAGCTCGAGGGCGGTCATCGGACCAAGAACAAGCGTGAGCAGATCAGGAAGCTCCGCACCCACTGCGGGATGGTCTTCCAGCAGTTCAACCTGTTCCCCCACATGACGACGCTCGAGAACGTGATCGAGGCGCCGATCCGGGTGAAGAAGCAGCCCGAGAAGCACGCGCGTGCCCTCGGGCTGGCGCTGCTCGAGAAGGTGGGCCTGGCGGACAAGGCCGACCAGCACCCGATCCGTCTGTCGGGCGGTCAGCAGCAGCGGGTCGCGATCGCGCGGGCGCTCGCGATGGAGCCCGACGTCATGCTGTTCGACGAGCCGACGTCGGCGCTCGACCCCGAGCTGATCGGCGAGGTCCTCGCCGTGATGAAGAGCCTCGCGACCGACATGCACATGACGATGATGGTCGTCACCCACGAGATGGGGTTCGCGCGCGAGGTGGCGAACCGGATGTGCTTCTTCCACGAGGGCGTGATCCTCGAGCAGGGGACCCCCGACGAGCTGTTCAACCAGACGAAGAACGAAGAGACTCGCCGGTTCCTGAGCGCCGTCCTCTAGGGGCTCCCGAGCGCCGTCCTCGAGCCTCGAGCCGACGTCGAGCGTTTCCCCGCACGGCCCCCTGGGAAGACGGATGACGGGCCGCGGCTCCCCTCGGAGCCGCTCACGCCTTCCCCAAACGCGAGCGGCCCCTGTCGGGCGCCGCGGCCCGTCACGTCGTCGGTCCCGGCCGTCCTTCGCCTCCGTCCGTCGGTTTCCCGCCGTCGCCGGCGCGGGATCACCGGAACCGGTCCGGAGGTTAGACCACGACTCGAGACCGTGTCAACTTGCAGTGATGGTCTGCAGCGCAAAGACCCTCAGGTATCACCGCAGGTCGGAGCGTGAGTGACAGGAACGGAGACCCTCGACCCTCACATGAGGGTCTGCCAGAGCCACACGCACAGCGGGGCGAGGACCAGCGACGGGAGCAGGTTGGCCACCCTGACGTGTTTGAGGTCGAGCAGCCGGAGTCCGATCCCGACGATCAGCAACCCGCCGGCGGCGCTCAGCGCCGCGATCATCTCGTCGGTGAAGACGCCGGATACCGACGAGGCGGCGAGCGTGATCGCGCCCTGGTAGATCACGATCACGATCACGCTGAACCCCACGCCGATCCCGAGCGCCGACGCGAACGCGAGGGCCGCGAAGCCGTCCAAGAGGGACTTGATCGCGAGGAGCTCGAAGTCGCCCGTCAATCCGTCCTCGATCGATCCGAGGATCGCGAGGGGCCCCACGCAGAACACGAGCGATGCGACGACGAACCCCTCGGTGAAGCGGTCCTCACCCTCCCCGAAGCGACGCTTCAGCGCCTCGCCGGCGGACGCCAGCCGGTCCTCGATCCGCAGGAGCTCGCCGAGGATGCCGCCGATCAGGACGCTCCCCATCACGAACAGCACGCTCGCGCGGCTGAACGAGGACAGGGGCTCACGGAACGTCGCGAGGGCGCCGTCGATCCCCAGTGCGAGCACCACGAGCCCGAGCGCGTCCATCACCGTCTCCCGGAGGCGCTCGGAGAGCCGGTGACCGACCAGCACGCCGATCGCGGTGCCCAGCACGACGGTGGCGACGTTGATCAGCGTGCCGGTGAGCGGGACGACCGCGACGGGGGTCATGGACCCCGGATGCTACCGGTGCGGGCTACCGGCGGGCAGGGTCGTCGGCCGACACGGCGACGGCCGCGGTCGCCGCCTCTGGACGCGGCACCGCGACCGCGGCGGGCCGCAGGTAGAGCCCACCGACGATCAGGACGTACCCGAGCCACCCGACGACCTCCAGCCAGGTCGGGTCGGCGTTGTAGCCGATCAGGCCGCGCAGGATCGCCCCCATCCCCGCGTCGTCGGGGAGCGTGGCCGAAACGTCGTACGCCGTAGCCGCGAGGAAGGGGAACCAGCCGGCCTCCTGCAGCTCGTGGAGCGCGTAGGCGAACAACCCCGCGGCGACCACGACGAGGGCCAGGCCCGTGTACCGGAAGAAGGTCCGCAGGTTCATCCGGACGCCGCCGCGGTAGATCGCGACGCCCAGAGCCACCGCGATCGCCAGGCCGAGCACGGCTCCCACGAGCTGGGCGCCCACCCCGCCGGTCTCGACGGCCGTCCCCTGCGCCGCCGCGTAGATGAACAGGGCGGTCTCGACACCTTCGCGCAGGACCGCGAAGAACGCCAACGCGCCGAGGGCGAGCCCACCCGAGACGAGTGCCGTGTCGACCTTCTCCTGGAGTTCGTTCCTGACGCGGGCGCCCTGGCGGCGCATCCAGAAGATCATCCAGGTCAGCACGGCGACCGCGAGCATCGTGACGACGCCCTCGAAGACCTGTTCGGCCGTACCCTCGAACTCGGCGCCGACGGCGAAGATCACGGTCCCCAGCACGACGCTGAGCACGACGGCGATACCCGTACCCCACCAGATGACCGGGGATCGATCGGATCGACCGATCTGCTTGAGGTACGCCAGCAAGATCGAGACGATCAGCGCGGCTTCGATGCCCTCCCGGAGGGCGATCACGAACGAGGCTCCCACGGCGGCGACTCCTTGGGTCGGCTGCACCGGTCGTTCGGGGGTCCGAACACCGGGTCTTCGGTCGGACGAAATCCTATCGGTGAGGTCGGATTCGCGTCAACGCTGCTCCCGCGGCAACGGCCCCGGAGCTCGGGCGTCACGGCCGGGGGCTACGATACGCGGGTGACCCCCTCGGATCCCCCCCGCCGTCTCTTCCTGCTGGACGGGCACAGTCTGGCGTACCGGGCCTTCTTCGCGTTGCCGCCGTCGTTGGCGACCTCGAGCGGCACCGTGACGAACGCGGTCTACGGGTTCACCTCGATGCTGATCAAGCTCCTCGCCGACGAGCACCCGGACCTGATCGCGGTCGCGTTCGACTCGGGACCCCCCACCGTGCGTCTGGCGATGGACGCCGAGTACAAGGCGGGGCGTCCCGAGACCCCCGCCGACTTCCGTCCGCAGCTGGGCCTGATCGAGGAGGTCCTCGACGTGCTGCGGATCCCCGTGCTCCGCGTCGAGGGCCACGAGGCCGACGACGCCTTGGGCACGCTCGCCGTGCGCGCCGCCGAGGATGGGATCGACGCCACGATCGTCACCGCGGACCGGGACTTCTTCCAGCTCGTGCGCGATCGTCGTGAGGACCGCGGTGCGATCGCGGTGCTGTTCAATCGACGAGGGATCAGCGAGATCGATCTGATGGACGAAGCCGCGGTGGAGGCCAAGTACGGGGTCTCGCCGGAGAAGTACCTGGACTTCGTGGCCCTGAAGGGCGACACCTCCGACAACATCCCCGGCGTCCCCGGTGTGGGGGAGAAGACCGCGGCGAAGCTGGTTCAGGAGCACGGGTCGGTCGAGGGGCTCCTCGAGCATGTCGACCGTCTCAAGGGCAAGCAGAAGGAGAACGTCGAGGCGGCCACCGACCGGCTGGCGCTGAACAAGCTGTTGGCGCGGATCGTGACCGACGTGGATCTGTCCGTGGGTCCCGACGACTGCGTGATGGGCGAGTGGGACCAGGAGCGGTTGCGGAGCCTGTTCACCTCGCTCGAGTTCCGGTCGCTCCTGGACCGGTTGCAGGAGGTCGGGGGTGGCAAGCCCGTCGTCGAGCTCGCGGAGCTCGACCTGCGCCGGGCCGATGCGGACGAGCTGGCGTCGCTCCTGACGGCCGGGGGCGCCGCGCTCCAGCTGCGGCTCCAGGACGGGGTGATCGTCGGGGCCGCCGTCTCGGTGGGGGGAGGACAGGCGGCGTACGCGGATCTGAGCGGCCTCGGTCCGCTCCACGAACCGCTGCGTGATGCGGACGTCCCCGAGGTCGTCCACGACGCGAAGGCGCTCGAGCGCGCCGCTCGTGGTGCCGGTGGTGAGGTGGGCGGGGTCGCGTTCGACACGATGCTCGCCGGCTACCTGTTGGACCCGGCGACCGCGGATTACCCGCTGCGTGCCCTGTGCGAGCGGTACCTGGGGACCGACGTGGTCGGAGAGGCCACAGGCCAGGAGGATGGCCAGCTGTTCGCGGAGGATCCCTGGCGCGACACGGCGGCGGAGGCCGCCGCGGTGGCGCTGCTCGCTCCGGTCCTGGAGGAGCAGATCGATCGGCAGGGCCTCCGATCGCTGCTGGAGGACGTCGAGCTCCCCCTCGCGTCGGTCCTGGCGGGCATGGAGGCTCGCGGGGTCCGCCTGGACGTCGGCTACCTCGAGCAGATGGCCGACGGCGTCCAGGACCGGATGGCCACGCTCAAGGATCGGATCTACGACGAGGCGGGGCGCGAGTTCAACCTGAACTCGCCGCCGCAGCTGCGCGAGGTCCTCTACGGCGAGCTCGGCCTCCAGCCCGGCAAGAAGACACCGAAGGGAGAGCTGTCGACCGACGCGAGCGTCCTGGAGAAGCTCCGCGATGCGCACCCGATCGTCGACGCGCTGCTGTCGTGGCGCGAACTGGACAAGCTCAACTCGACGTACCTCGAAGCGCTCCCGAAGCTCGTCGACCCACGCGACGGTCGCGTCCACACCTCGTTCAACCAGGCGGTCGCGGCGACGGGCCGGCTCAGCTCCTCGAACCCGAACCTCCAGAACATCCCGGTGCGGTCCGAGCTCGGTCGGCAGATCCGCGAGGCGTTCGTGCCGGGGGACGACGGGCAGGTCCTGCTCGTGGCCGACTACTCGCAGATCGAGCTGCGGATCCTCGCGCATCTGTCCGGGGACGAGGGGCTGCGCGAGGCGTTCGCCACCGGCGCCGATATCCACGCGGCGACGGCCGCGACGATCTTCGACCTGCCGATCGAGCACGTCGACGCAGAGCTGCGCCGGCGGGCGAAAGCCGTGAACTACGGGCTCGCCTACGGGATGAACGCGTGGGGCCTCGCCACCCGCCTCGACCTCACCCCCGACGAGGCGCAAGAGATCATGGACGGGTACTTCGAGGGGTTCCCGATGATCAAGGAGTACCTACGCGCGCAGGTCGATCGTGCACGCCGTGACGGGTACACGGAGACGATCCTCGGCCGGCGTCGCTACATCCCCGAGCTGACGAGCGGGAATCGGCGGCTGCAGGGCCTCGGCGAGCGACAGGCGCTGAACGCGCCGATCCAGGGGAGCGCGAGCGACGTCTTCAAGGTCGCGATGATCGCCGTGGATCGCGCGCTGCGGGAACACGACGACCTCGGGTGCCGCATGCTCCTGACCGTCCACGACGAGCTCGTGTTCGAGGTCCCGGCCGACCGCGTGGAGGATGCGGCCGCGCTGGTGCGCGACCGCATGGAGCACGGGGTCGCCCTCGACGTTCCCCTGATGGCCGACGTCGGGTGGGGCCCGAACTGGGCCGAGGCGGCGCCGGAAGGCCATTGACGCCTCCGTCGGTGCGTTGACGGGCTTTCCGCAGGCCACCTACCATCTCGGGCAGCCCGCAGCGGTTCGCGTGCTGCGTCGGGGCAAATCCCAACGAGGCCCTGACGAGCGACCCTGCGCGGCGGAAGGAGAAGGACGGACATGAGTGACGAGACGACGGTCGCCCCGGAGGCGACCGAGTCGACCGAGGTGGAGGCGGCGACGGAGGCCGCGCCCGCAGAGGTCGAGATCAAGGACACGCCTGACGCGCAGGACGCCGCACCGGAGGCGCCTGCTGCCGAGGTCGCCGCACCGGAAGCACCCGCGGCGCCCGTCGAGCCCGAGCGTGACCTGACCCCCGAAGAGCTGATCGAGGCCCTCGAGGCTTCGCTCCGCGACTTCAACGACGGTGACATCGTCGACGGCGAGGTCGTCAAGATCGACCGCGACGAGGTCCTGCTGGACATCGGCTACAAGTCCGAGGGCGTGATCCCGTCGAAGGAGCTGTCGATCCGCCACGACGTCGACCCGAACGAGGTCGTCAAGGTCGGGGACCGGATCGAGGCCCTCGTCCTCCAGAAGGAGGACAAGGAGGGCCGGCTGATCCTGTCGAAGAAGCGGGCGCAGTACGAGCGCGCGTGGGGCAGGATCGAAGAGGTGATGACGTCGGGTCAGACGATCAGGGGCCCGGTGATCGAGGTCGTGAAGGGCGGTCTGATCCTCGACATCGGCCTGCGCGGGTTCCTGCCGGCGTCGCTGGTCGACCTGCGGCGCGTGCGCGACCTGCAGCCGTTCGTCGGCACCGAACTCGAGTGCAAGATCATCGAGCTGGACCGCAACCGCAACAACGTGGTCCTGTCCCGGCGCGCCTTCCTCGAGGAGTCGCAGTCCGAAGGCCGCAAGAAGTTCCTCGAGAACCTCCAGAAGGGCGAGCGCCGCAAGGGCACGGTCTCCTCGATCGTGAACTTCGGAGCGTTCGTGGACCTGGGAGGGGTCGACGGGCTCGTGCACGTGTCCGAGCTGAGCTGGAAGCACGTCGACCACCCCGGCGAGGTCGTCGCGGTGGGCCAGGAGGTCGACGTGGAGGTCCTCGACGTCGACCTGGAGCGCGAGCGCGTGTCGCTGTCGCTGAAGGCGACCCAGGAAGACCCGTGGAAGGAGTTCGAGCGCACCTCGACCGCCGGCTCGATCATCTCAGGCCAGGTGACGAAGCTGGTGCCCTTCGGGGCGTTCGTCCGCGTCGCCCAGGGCATCGAAGGCCTGGTGCACATCTCCGAGATCAGCCACGAGCACGTCGACTCACCCGAGTCGGTGCTCTCGGTCGGTCAGGACGTCCAGGTCAAGGTGATCGACGTCGACGTGACGCGTCGACGCGTGTCGCTGTCGATGCGTCAGGTGAGCGCTCCGCCGCCGCGCCAGCGTGAGATCGTCGCGGAGGAGGAGCGCCCCACGGGGCCCACCGGTCCGGACATGTCGATGACGATCGAGGTCCCACAGGAGATCCTCGATGCGGTGGCGGCTGCGGAGGCGAGCGCTCCGGCGAAGGAGCCGGAGCCGGTCGCCGTCCCCGAGCCGGTGGCCGAGGCGGCCCCCGTGACCGAAGCTGAGCCCGTGCCGGAGCCGGTCGCCGTCCCCGAGCCGGTGGCCGAGGCCCAGCCCGAGGTCGAGGCGCCTGCGCCCGAGCCCGTCGCCGAGTCGGCACCCGAGCCGGTGGCCGAAGCGGCAGAGGCCGAGGAGGAGACCGCCGACGAGGAGGTCTCCCTCGAGGCGATCCTGCAAGACCTCAAGCGGCGAGAAGGCCGCAACGACTGACGACGCACCGACCGGGGCCCCACGGGGCCCCGGTCCGCGTCCGTCGAGGGAGACGCCGTGCTGCTCGTCGGGCTGACCGGGGGGATCGGGTCTGGCAAGTCGACAGTCACGCGCATCCTGGAAGAGCGCGGGGCCGTCATCCTGGACGCCGACGCGTTCGCGCGCGACGCCGTGCGGGGTGGGTCCGAGGGATTCCGACGCGTCGTGGAGCGCTTCGGCCGAGACGTGATCGGTCCCGATGGCGAGCTCGACCGCCCGGGGCTCGCCTCGATCGTGTTCAACGATCCGGAGGCGCTCGGCGACCTCGAGGCGATCGTCCACCCGGAGGTCCGGCGGATGATCGCCGACGGCATCCAGGCCCATCTCGACACCGACCACGTCGTGGTGCTCGTCAACCCGCTCCTGATCGAGATGGGGACGCACCGGGATTGCGACTCCGTGGTCGTCGTGTCGGTGTCCCCCGAGACGCAGGTGACCCGCAGCGTGGCCCGGGGGATGCAGGAGGAGGACGTCCGCGCCCGCATCGCGGCGCAGCTCCCCCTGGAGGATCGGGCGCGCTATGCCGACGTCTTGCTGGACAACGAGGGGACCTTCGAGGAACTGACCGCGCAGGTGGACCAGCTCTGGCAGCGGCTGGCGGCGCAGACCCCGACGCCCGGCTGAGCGCCGGTATCCTCCCTTCCGTGCGGTTCCGCGCGATCCTGTTCGATGCTGGGGAGACCCTGGTCCACCCGTCTCCGTCGTTCCCGGAGCTGTTCACGCGCGTCCTGGCCGACCAGGGTCATCGGCGCAGCGGTGAGGAGGTCCTCGAGGCTTCGAAGGCCGTCTTCCACCGTTTCAGCGAGGCGGCGAAGGAGGGGGACCTGTGGACGACGAGCCCCGAGCGCTCGGCCGCCTTCTGGCGCGGCGTGTACGAGCGGATGCTGGAGAACCTCGGCCTGCCGGGTCGAGACGGGCTCCGCGACGCGCTCTACGCGACCTTCACGGACCTGGAGAACTACGACCTGTTCGATGACGTGACCCCGACGCTCGGCGCCCTCGCCCCCTCTGGCGCGGTCCTGGGGGTCGTGTCGAACTTCGAAGCCTGGTTGGAGGATCTCCTCGGACGGCTGGGGGTGCGGGAGCTGCTCCCGATCCGCGTGATCTCCGGCTCCGTCGGGGTCGAGAAGCCGGATCCCGCGATCTGGCACCTCGCCCTCGACCGCGCGGGCGTCGCCGCCGAGGACGCCGCCTACGTGGGCGACAACCCTGAGTTCGACGTCTGGCCGGCCGCCGCGCTCGGGATGACGCCGGTCCTGATCGACCGCCGGGGCCGGTTCCCGGGCCACGAGGGGTTGCGGATCACCGACCTGCGCGACCTGCCGATCGCGTTGGAGGCGGCATGAGCCAGGAACGGGTGTTCACCGTGGAGGAGGCGAACGCCGAGCTTGATCGACTCCGCGAGCTCCTTCCCCGGATCCGCGCCGCGCGTGCCGGATTGATCGCCGCCAGCGAGCGGATCGACGAGGCCGTCGCGACCGACGGCGGGGGCGTGGCGGGGTCGGACTGGTTCGCCCATCAGCAGACGCTCAAGACCGGGGTGGAGGAGCTCGCCGCGCTCGGGATCCTCCTGCGTGACCCCGAGCTCGGGTTGGTCGACTTCCCGGCGGAGCGCGACGGCGAGCGCGTGTACCTGTGCTGGCGCCTGGGCGAGGACGCCGTCGCCCATTACCACGGCGAGCGCGGCGGCTACTCGAGGCGGAGACCCTTGTGACGGCGGTCGTCGTCCTCGGCGCGGGGGCGGACGACCCGCCGCCGGGGATCGAGGGCGCCGCCGACCTGGCGGACCTTCGGTGGGCGCCCGGTCCGTCGGAGCTGGCGGCGGCGCTCCCCGGTGCCGAGGCGCTGTTCTTCTGGAGGGCGGAGCGTGCCTGGCTCGCCGACGCATGGGGCCAGGCGATGGACCTGCGGTGGATCCAATCCGCGAGCGACGGCGTCGACGGCCTGCTGTTCCCCGCGCTCGTCGACAGCGACGTCGCGGTGACGAACGCCCGCGGGGTGTTCGAGGAGCCGATCGCCGAATGGGTGATCACCGCGATCGGGGCACTCGCGACGGGACTCGCGACCTCGGTCCGCGACGGGCTCGGCGGTCGGTGGGCAGACGAGCGGCATCGTGATCGGATCGCGGGGTCCCGGCTCCTCGTCGTGGGCCCCGGCCCGATCGGACGCGCGACCGCGATGCGCGCTCGTGCGCTCGGGATGGAGGTCGAGGCGATCGGCCGGAGGGCGCGCGACGACGAGGTGCTCGGACGCATCGGCGGGCCCGACGACCTCCACGCCGCCCTCGGTCGCGCCGACCACGTGCTCGACGCGTTGCCGATGGCGCCGGGAACCGAGCGGCTGTTCGACGCTGCCGCCTTCGCCGCGATGCGGCCGACCACCCGTTTCTACAACGTGGGCCGAGGCGGGACGGTCGACGAGCGCGCGCTGATCGAGGCCCTACGATCGGGCGCTCTCGCCGGGGCCGCCCTCGACGTGTTCGAGCAGGAGCCGCTGCCCGCGGACTCACCGCTGTGGCGTCTCCCGAACGTGATCGTGTCGCCGCACATCTGCGGGGACTTCGACGGGTGGGAGCGCGTCGTGGTGTATCTGTTCGTCGAGAACCTCCGGCGGTTCGTCCGTGGGGAACCGCTGCGGAACCCGGTCGACACCGTCGCGGGGTTCGGCGTGGAGCCGCCGGAGTGAACGAGCCGGTGATCGAGGCCGTCGGGCTGTGGAAGTCCTACGGGGACCTCGAGGCCGTGCGGGGGATCGACCTGCACGTCTCGCGCGGCGAACTGGTGGCGCTGCTCGGGCCGAACGGCGCGGGCAAGACGACCGTCGTGGAGATCTTCGAGGGGTACCGCCCGAGGAGCGCGGGGGAGGTCCGGGTCCTCGGGGTGGACCCGGCTCACGGGGGTCCGGCCCTGCGCGAGCGGGTGGGGATCGTCCTGCAGTCGACGGGCGTCGAGCCCTTCCTGACGGCGCGGGAGACCGTGTCCCTGTACGCGGGCTACTACCCGCGGCCCCGTCCGGTCGACGAGGTCCTCGAGCTCGTCGGGCTGCTCGAGAAGGCGGATGAGCGGGTGCGGCGGCTCTCCGGCGGCCAGCAGCGTCGGCTCGACGTCGCGATCGCCCTCGCCGGGGATCCCGAGTTGCTCTTCCTCGACGAGCCCACGACGGGGTTCGATCCGGGCGCGCGCCGGTCGGCGTGGGAGATGATCCGGGGGCTCGTGGGGATCGGGACGACGATCTTGTTGACGACCCACTTCATGGACGAGGCCCAGGCGCTCGCCGACCGCGTGGCGGTGATGGCGCGCGGGCGGATCGTGGCCGAGGGACCCCCGACCACGATCGCCGGACGTGACCGGATGCTCTCCCGGATCCGCTACCGCCCCCCCGAAGGGGCTCCGCCGCTCCCGGCCTGGGGTCAGGAGCCGCTGTCGGACGGGTCGTTCCTGCTGCGAGCCGAGGACCCGACGAAGATGGCGCATGAGGTCACCGGGTGGGCCCTCGAGCGGGGCTTCTCGTTCGAGGAGTTCGAGGTGACCCAGCCCTCGCTGGAGGACGTGTACCTGGATCTGACCGGGGACGAGGGCCAGGAGCCGTGAGCGCGTTCACGCTGTTCGCCCGCCAGGTCCGCGCCACGAACCGGGTGTTCTGGCGGAACCCCGCCTCGGCGTTCTTCACCTTCGCCTTCCCGCTGCTGTTCCTGGTGATCTTCACGACCCTGCTCGGCGGCGGCGAGACGGTCGTCGGCGGCGTCCGGTTCGACAACGCGACGTACTACGTCGTGGCGATGGCGACGTTCGGGGTGATCACGGCGTGCTACACGAACCTCGCGATGGGCGTCGTGATCGCCCGCGACGAGGGCATCTTGAAGCGGGTGCGGGGCACGCCGCTCCCGCCGTGGATCTACCTGTCGGCGCGGGTCGCACACGCGATGCTGATCGGGTTCCTGTTGGTCGCGATCACCGCCGCGTTCGGGGTGGTGGCGTACGGGGCCGACCTGCCCGGGGGCACCGATCTGGGGACGTTCCTGCTGGCGCTCGTGCTGGGGGCGGGGTGCTTCGCCGCGATCGGCCTGGCGGTGAGCGGTCTCGTTCCCAACGCGGACGCCGCCCCGCCGATCGTGAACGCGCTGATCCTGCCACTGCTGTTCCTGTCCGGGGTGTTCATCCCGATCGGCGACGACGCGCCCGGGTGGGTCCGTGCCACCGGCCAGGTCTTCCCGGTCCGGCGGTTCTTCGACGCGACCCGCGACTCGTTCCTGGGGACGGGGTCGTTCGCGTGGGGTGACGTCGGGGCCCTCGCCGCCTGGCTGGTCATCGCGACCCTGGTCGCGATGCGTACGTTCAGGTGGGAGCCGAGGAGGTAGCCCTCCGGGACCCGGTGCTAGGCTTCGGCCCTGCCGGGGCGCACCCGGCGGGTCCGAGCGATACGAGGGGGAACCAACGATGCGGAAGTTCCTGGTGGGGGTGGCGCTGCTGGCGATCGTCGCCACGGCATGCTCCGAGGAGAGCGAGACGGCCAGCCCGGCCGACTCAGGGAGCGAGACCACGTCGACGTCGGCGGCGCCGGCGACCGCCGCCGAGTGCGCGGAGGGCGCCGCGTTCGTGGCCGACGGGGTCCTCACGGTGGGTACCGACAACCCCGCGTACCCGCCGTACTTCCAGGGCGGCAGCGAGAAGGGCTCCGACTGGAAGATCAACGACCCGAACAACGGCGAGGGCTTCGAATCGGCCGTCGCGTACGCGATCGGGGACCGGATGGGCTTCGCGTCCGACCAGGTGTCGTGGACGATCGTGAAGTTCGCGCAGTCCTACGCGCCCGGTCCGAAGACGTTCGACTTCGACATCAACCAGATCTCGTTCTCGAACAAGCGTGCGCAGGCCGTCGACTTCAGTGAGAGCTACTTCGACGTGAACCAGTCCGTCGTGGTCGTGAACGACACGCCGATCACGGAGGCGACGAGCGTCGCCGACCTGGCGTCGTTCACGCTGGCGGCGCCTATCGGGACGACGAGCGCCGACCTGATCACGGACTACATCGGTGCCGAGGCGGCCACGTATCAGACCCTGAACGACGCCGTCGCGGCGCTCAACGCCGGTCAGGTGGACGGCATCGTGGTGGACTATCCGACCGCCCTGTACATCGCCGACCCGTTCGTCCAGCAGGTGGACAACAGCACCGTCCTGGCGCAGTTCCCCAACGATGCGGTCGAGGGTGGCGAGTACTTCGGGACGGTGCAGGCGAAGGACAGCCCGCTCACGCCGTGCATCGACCTCGCCCTGCAGGAGATGAAGGCCGACGGCACGCTCGACGCGATCACGACCGAGTGGCTGTCGGAGAAGACGAACGTCGGCGAGGTCCCCGTCTGGTCGAAGTGACGGATCGAACGCCGAGGTCGGGGTGACCCCCCAGGACGATCGGACGGACGCCGGCCCTCTCTCCGAGGGCCGGCGTTCGCGTCTGGCCGGGTCCCTCCGGCAGGAGGGGGCCAAGGGGGTCCTGATCGCGACCCTCAGCACCGTCGTCGTGCTCGGGCTGGTCGTCTACATGGTCACCAGCTCGCCGTACTGGGCCGAGGTCAAGGCGAGCTTCTTCAACCGAGAGGTGTTCCAGGAGACCTTCCCTGACATCCTCGAGGATTTCCGCCGCAACATCCTGTGGTTCATGATCGCGGAGCCGATCATCCTGGTCTGGGCGCTCCTGCTCGCCGTCCTCCGGTCGCTCCGCGGCCCGGTCTTCTTCCCGCTACGGCTGCTCGCCACGATCTACGTCGACCTGTTCCGTGGGGTTCCGACCCTCCTCGTGGTCTACCTCCTCGGCTTCGGCGTCCCGGCGCTCGGGATCCCCGGGTTGCCGATCCAAGGCGCGTTCTGGGGGATGGTCGGCCTGATCTTGAGCTACTCGGCGTACGTGGCGGAGGTGTACCGAGCCGGGATCGAATCGGTGCACCCGAGCCAGACCGCCGCTGCCAGGGCCCTCGGCCTCTCGCGCGTGCGGACGCTGCGCTACGTCGTGATCCCCCAGGCGGTCCGGCGGGTGATCCCGCCGCTGATGAACGACTTCATCGCGCTCCAGAAGGACACCGCCCTGATCTCCGTGGTCGCGGGGACGTTGCCCGAGGCGTTCACGACGAGTCAGGTGTACGCCGCGGGTCTGTTCAACTTCACGCCGATCCTCGGCGCGGCGCTGTGCTTCCTCCTGATCACGATCCCGCTCACGCGTTTCACCGACTGGCTGCTGGAGCGTCAGCGTCGGCAGCGGATGGCGGCGGCCGCATGAGCCAGGCGATCCGTATCGAAGGCGTCCACAAGTCCTTCGACGACCTCGAGGTGTTGCGGGGCATCGATCTCGAGATGGATGACCACGAGGTCGTATGCCTGATCGGTGCGAGCGGGTCGGGGAAGTCGACGCTCCTGCGATGCCTGAACCTCCTCGAGCCGATCGACCGCGGCCGGATCTGGATCGAGGGCGAAGAGGTGACCGGGGTGGGGGTCGATCAGAACGCCGTCCGTCGCCAGGTCGGGATCGTCTTCCAGTCCTTCAACCTGTTCCCGCACATGACGGTCCTGCGCAACGTCACGCTGGCCCCGACGAAGGTGCTGGGTCTCACCCGGCACGACGCGGACGGGCGGGCGCATGAACTCCTGGGGCGGTTCGGGCTGGACGAGAAGGCCGCCGAGTACCCGGACAAGCTGTCCGGGGGCCAGCAGCAGCGCGTCGCGATCATCCGTGCGCTCGCGATGGAGCCGGACATCCTCCTGCTCGACGAGGTCACGAGCGCCCTCGACCCGGTGCTGGTGGCGGAGGTCCTCGACGCGATCCGCGAGCTCGCGCATCAGGGCATGACGATGGTGATCGCCACGCACGAGATGGGGTTCGCCCGCGACGTCGCGAGCCGAGTGGCGTTCCTGCACGAGGGCCGGATCCTCGAGGAGGGGGAGCCGGACCGGATCTTCTCCACGCCGGAGCAGGAGGAGACCCGGAGGTTCCTCGACCGGATCATCGCCGCCGGCCGGATGTGACGGGGATCTTGCACCGCATCCTGCGTCCAGGTTGCGGCCGGGCACGAGGTGCCAGATGGCTCGTTCCGGCGACGGCGTCGTCGCCGTAGGCTCGGGGGCATGCCTCGATCGCGTATCCCACCCCGGCCTGATCGAGACACTCCCGCTCGTGCGCCCGGGTTCCCGTGGGCGACGGTATCGATCGTCGCGATGGTATCTGGGATGGTCCTTCTCACGGTCGTGGCGGGGTGGGGCCTGGCGCGCGGGTCGAGCGGGCCTTCCCCGCGAGCATCGATGAGCCCGTCACCGGCGACCGATCCCCTTCCGTCACCCTCCTCGTCGCCGAGCGTCGACCTCCCGGAACCGCCGTTCCGACTGCGGGGTGTCCGGATCGAGGGGCTGCCGTCCGAGGCGTGGCGTCAGTGGATCGCGTCGGACGGGTCGTTCGTGATCGAAGCTCCCGGTCCGGGGATCCTCGCCCGCGGCGACCGTGAGGGACTGTGGTTCGCTCGCTTCCAGACGTACGTTGCGAGCCTCGACCTCTCCATCGAACCGGCGCCCCCGGGTCACCGGCCGAGCAGCCTGGCGAGGACCCAGGTCGAAGGATGGGGCAGAGGGCTCGACGAGGGACCGCCTGGACCGGCCGTGCCGGTGCGCGCCGGCCGTGCCGTCGGGTGGGAGGTGGTGGTCCCCGACGATGCAGGCGGATCGCGCTGGTTCCTGCGGGTCTACGTCCACGGGGGGCGCATCTACTACCTGTCCGTCCGACAATCGGCCGGCGACCCGGAGTCGGCTCGATACCGGCGCCGGTACCTGGGCTCGTTCGAGGCGCCGGCCCCGTCGAGCGAGCTTGTCGTCCAGGGAACCTAGACTGACCCGGTGCCGCCCTTCAAGGTCGTGTCCGAGTTCCAGCCCGCCGGCGACCAGCCGCAGGCGATCGACGGCCTGACCGAACTTGTCCAGCGCGGCGAGCCGCACGTGACGCTGCTCGGCGCCACGGGGACCGGCAAGACCTTCACGGTCGCCCATCTGGTCGAGCGGCTGCAGCGCCCGACGCTGGTGATGGCCCCGAACAAGTCGCTCGCGGCGCAGCTCGCGAACGAGTTCCGCGAGGTCTTCCCCGACAACGCCGTCGAGTACTTCGTCTCGTACTACGACTACTACCAACCGGAGGCCTACCTCCCGACGACCGACACGTACATCGAGAAGGACTCGTCGATCAACGAGGAGATCGAGCGTCTCAGGCACTCCGCGACCGCGGCCCTGCTCACCAGGCGTGACGTCTTGATCGTCGCGAGCGTCTCGGCGATCTACGGGCTGGGCTCGCCCGAGGAGTACGAGGGACAGCTGCTGCGTGTGTACCGGGGGACGGAGGTCCCGCTCGACGTCGCGATCCAGCGGCTCGTGGACATCCAGTACCAGCGCAACCAGGTCAGCCGCGCTCGTGGGACGTTCCGGCTCAACGGCGACACCCTCGAGATCTTCCCGACGTACGAGACCGTCGGCTACCGGATCGAGTGGTGGGGCGACACCGTCGAGCGGATCTCGCAGTTCGACCCGACCACCGGCGAGGTCGTGAAGGACGACATCGTCGACCACACCACGTTCCCGGCGACGCACTACGTCGCGTCCGAGGACCGGATGAAGCAAGCGATCGTCACGATCGAGGAGGAGCTCGTCGAACGGCTGGCCGAGTTCGAGCGCACGGGGAAGCTCCTCGAGGCCGAACGGCTGCGGATGCGGACCACCTACGACCTCGAGATGCTCCGCGAGATCGGGTTCTGCAGCGGGATCGAGAACTACTCCCGTCACATCGACGGCCGCAGCGCCGGAACCGCGCCGTTCACGCTGCTCGACTACTTCCCCGACGACTACCTCGTCGTCCTCGACGAATCCCACGTGACGGTGCCCCAGCTCCACGGGATGTACGAGGGCGACATGTCGCGAAAATCGACGCTCGTCGAGTACGGGTTCCGGCTGCCCAGTGCGGTCGACAACCGGCCGCTCCGGTTCGAGGAGTTCACCGAGCGCGCGCAGCAGGTCGTGTACATGAGCGCGACACCCGGCCCGTACGAGCTGCGGGTCTCCGGCGGCAACATCGTCGAGCAGATCGTCCGCCCCACCGGCCTGATCGACCCCGAGGTCGAGATCCGGCCGACGAAGGGCCAGGTGGACGATCTGATCGAGGAGATCCGGCGGCGTGCCGAGAAGGAGCAGCGCGTCCTGGTCACGACGCTCACGAAGAAGATGGCCGAGGACCTCACCGACTACCTCGTCGAGATGGGGATCCGCGTGCGGTACCTCCACTCCGAGGTGGACACGATCCAGCGGATCGAGATCGTGCGGGACCTACGGCTGGGGGAGTTCGACGTCCTCGTCGGGATCAACCTGCTCCGCGAGGGACTCGACCTCCCCGAGGTCTCGCTCGTCGCGATCCTCGACGCGGACAAGGAGGGGTTCCTCCGCTCCGAGACGTCGCTGATCCAGACGATCGGCCGGGCCGCCCGCAACGTGGAGGGCACCGTCTTGATGTACGCGGACCAGGTCACCGACTCGATGAAGACCGCGATCTCGGAGACGCAGCGACGACGCCAGATCCAGATGGCGTACAACATCGAGCACGGGATCGATCCCCAGACGATCCGTAAGAACGTCACCGACATCCTTCTGTCGCTGCGTGGCGAGGGTGCGCCGGCGACCGCTCCGAAGAAGGAGCGCCGCAAGAAGGCCGCCCACCCCGAGATGCCGTCGGACGAACTCGAGCGTCTGATCCTCGGCCTCGAGGAGGAGATGCACCAGGCGGCGAAGGATCTCCGGTTCGAGTACGCGGCGAGGCTCCGCGACGAGGTCCACGAGCTCCGCAGGGAGCTGAAGCAGCTCCGCGACGCCGGCGTCGCCTAGCCCTTCCGCTGCTCCAGCGGCATGCCGGTTCCGTGCCGGTAGAAATCCACCATCTCCGGCGCGAGCGGGGTGTTCCCGGCGATCAGGTCCGCGGCCTTCTCGGCGACCATCATCACCGGCGCGTAGATGTTCCCGTTCGTCACGTACGGGAACACGCTCGCGTCGACGACCCGGAGCCCCTCGACGCCGTGCACGCGCATCGTGAGCGGGTCGACGACGGCCATGTCGTCGCTCGACGGACCCATCCGTGCGGTGCACGAGGGATGCAAGGCGGTCTCGCCGTCCTTCGCGACCCACCCGAGGACCTCGTCGTCGGTCCCGACCGTCGGTCCGGGGGAGGTCTCCCCACCGCTGAAGGGCTCGAAGGCGGGTGCCTCGAGGATCGAGCGGGCCACGCGGATCGCCTCGACCCACTCGCGACGGTCCTGGTCGGTCGACAGGTAGTTGAAGGTGATCGCGGGGTGGACGCGCGGATCGGTGGACCGCAGCCTCAACGTGCCGCGCGCGTCGGAGTACATCGGACCGATGTGCACCTGGTAGCCGTGCTCCCCGGCCGGCGCCGAGCCGTCGTAGCGGATCGCGATCGGCAGGAAGTGGAACATCAGGTTCGGGTACGCGACGTCCTCGTTCGACCTGACGAACCCCCCCGCCTCGAAGTGGTTCGTGGCGCCCGGACCGCTCCGGAGGAACAGCCACTGGGCCCCGATGAACGGACGGCGCCACATCTTCAGGTTGGGCTGGATCGACACGGGTTGGGTGCAGACATGCTGCACGTAGACCTCGAGGTGGTCCTGGAGGTTGCGTCCGACCCCGGGCAGGTCCTGGACGACGTCGACCCCGAGCGAGCGGAGGTCGTCCGCGGGTCCGATCCCCGAGAGCTGCAGGAGGTGGGGGGAATTGAAGGCCCCACCGCACAGGATCACCTCGCCGGCGCGCACGCGCTGCGGAGCGCCCTTCGATCCCTGCGTGAACTCGACCCCGACCGCGCGCGATCCCTGGAACACGATCTTCGACACGGAGGCACGCGTCCGAACCTCGAGGTTCTTGCGGCTCATCACCGGACGGAGGTACGCGCGAGCGGCCGACAGCCGCCTCCCTCGGTGCACGTTGCGGTCGAACGGCGCGAAGCCCTCCTGCCGGTATCCGTTCACGTCCGCAGTCAGCGGGTACCCGGCCTGCTGGACCGCCTGGAAGAAGGCGCCGAACAGCGGGCTCGTCGCGGGGCCACGCTCCAGCACGAGCGGGCCACTGTGTCCGCGGAACGGATCGTCGAGATCCGCTGCCAGGCAGGTTTCCATCCGCTTGAAGTAGGGAAGGCAGTGCGCGTAGTCCCAGGTCTCCATCCCCGCGTCGGAGGCCCATCGCTCGTAGTCGAGCGGGTTCCCCCGCTGGAAGATCATGCCGTTGATGCTGCTCGATCCCCCGAGCACCTTCCCCCGCGCGTGATAGATCCGCCGGCCGTTCATGTGGGGCTCCGGCTCCGACTCGTACTTCCAGTCGTAGTGCTTCGAGCCGATCGGGAACGCGAGCGCGGCCGGCATGTGGATGAACACGTCCCACCAGGAGTCGTTGCGCCCTGCTTCCAAGACGAGGACCTGGATCGACGGGTCGGTGCTGAGTCGGTTCGCCAGCGCGCTGCCGGCAGATCCGCCGCCGACGATCACGTAGTCGTACGCCGCCATGGGACGGGAGCATGGCGCAAACGGGATCGCGGCGCATCCCGTCGTTGCCGGGGCCGCAACGGCGGCTATCGTGCTCGTCGTGACCCTGCTGTCGATCCACGCGCCGAAGGGATGGCTCGGGCCGGGCCTCGTCGTCGAGGACCTCCGCGTGACGGTCGAGGCGGGTGTCGTGCTCGAGGCGGGACCGGCCATCGCCACTCCGCGACGCAGAGGAGATCTTCGTCGACGGGTTCCTGATGCCTGCCGTCGCCGACCGCCACGTCCACGTCGAGCTCTCCGATCCCGTGGCGATCGTGCGGGGCGGGGTCACGGCCGTCCGCGATCTGGCCTGGCCACCGGACCGGATCTTCCCGTTGGCGGCGCTGTCGGAGATGCCGTCGTTCGAAGGACCGTTGATCCGCGCATGCGGTCCGATGCTCACGACCGACGGCGGGTACCCGACGCGTGCCGAGTGGGCGCCCGAGGGTACGGGACGAGCGGTGTGGGGACCCGAGGACGCCGCCGGTGCGGTGGGCGAGATCCGAGAGGCGGGCGGCACCGCCGTCAAGGTCGGTCTCAACGCGGAAGCAGGTCCCACCCTGACCGATGCCGAGCTGCTGGCGATCGTCGACGCGGCCCGCACGGCGGACCTGCCCGTCACGGTCCACGCGCAGGGGGCGGGGCAGGTGGAGCGTGCGCTCGGCGCCGGCGTGGACGAGCTCGCGCACACGCCGTGGACGCCGCTGCCGGACGACGTGATCCGCGCTGCCGCCGCGACGCTGCGGATCGTCTCCACCCTGGACATCTGCGGGTACGGACGCGACACCCCCGAGCTGACGACGGCCCTCGACAACCTCCGACGCTTCGTCGAGGCAGGAGGCGAGGTCGTCTACGGGACCGACCTCGGCAACGGGGCCATCCCCCCGGGGATCCATCCGCGAGAGGTGGCCCTGCTGGCCGAGGCCGGGATCACCGGCGACGCGCTCCTCGCGGCTCTGGCTAGGGCGCCGCTCGTCTCGGGGGCGCCCGCCGACCTCGTGGTCCTCGGGAGCGATCCGCTCGAGGGGATCGAGGCCTTCACCGATGTGCGGCTCGTGATGCGTGCCGGTCGGATCGTCGGCCCCGGATGAGCCAGGGACCCCGCTGGCTTCAGGCGCCTCCGAGCGGCGTCGATATCCGAGAAGCATGACCGCGCCAGGGACCCATCGTGCCGCTCGAGGACCGGGCGGCGATGCCATCTCGCCCCTCCATGGGGTCCTGGGCAGGCTGGGGGTGTCCGAGCCGGCCTATCGGTCCCTCGTCGAGCAGCTTCCCGTCGTGGTGTACCTCGAGGCGATCGAAGGCCTGTCCCGGACGTTGTTCATCGGATCGCGGATCGAGGATCTGGTCGGTATCGACCCGCGGGAGTGGGTCCGACAGGTCGACGGATGGTTCGACCACATCCATCCCGACGATCGAGGACGGGTGCTCGAGGCGTCTCTCGCGTGCGACCGCACGCTCGAGCCGTTCCGCCAGGAGTATCGGATGCGGCGCTCGGACGGCTCCTACGTCTGGCTCCTCGAGCAGAGCCAGGTGCTTAGGGACGTCGACGGGAACCCGTTGTGTTGGCAGGGGTTCCTGCAGGACGTGACCTCCCGGAAGGAATCGGAGCGGCGTCGTCGGGAAGCGGAGTCGCGGCTACGGTCCTTGATCGAGACGATCCCGGCGATCACGTACACCCACCATCACCTGAGCCTCGACTTCGAGTACGTGAGCCCTCAGCTCCACACGATCCTCGGGTACACGCGGCAGGAGTGGGGCGGAGAACTCTGGCGCGAGATCCTGCATCCCGACGATCGCGAGGAGGCGCTGGCCGAGAACGACCGGGTCGATCGGACCGGTGAGCGATTCTCTATGGAGTACCGGGTACGGGCTGCCGACGGTCGGACGGTCTGGCTCCGCGACGAGTCGGTGCTGCTCCACGACGTCGACGGGAACCCGACCGTGTGGCAGGGCATCATGATCGACGTGACTGACGCTCGGGAAGCCGAGCAGCGGCTCCGGGAAGCCGAAGCCAGGTATCGGTCCGTCGTCGAGCACAACCCGGCCGTCCTCTACGTCCAAGATCTCGACCCGGACCACCTGGGGACGATGTTCGTCTCACCACAGATCGAGGCGCTGACGGGATACCCGGTCGAGCGCTGGTTCGACGACGACGAGATCCGGAAGGACGCGATCCACCCCGAGGACCTGCCGAGGCTGCTCGAGGCCGAACGGCGCAGCGTCGAGACCGGGGAGCCGTACTCCGTCGACGTGCGGATCGTGCGTCCGGATGGATCGACCGTGTGGGTGCATGACTCGGCAACCCTTGCCTACGGCGACGACGGCGAACCGCTGTACTGGCAGGGCTTCCTCCACGACATCTCCGAGAAGAAGCGCGCGGAGGAGGAGCTCGCGAGGGCGCTCGAGATGGAGCGGCGTTCGGCCGAGCGGCTCCGGGCGCTCGACGAGATGAAGGACGTGTTCCTCACCGCGGTGTCGCACGAACTGCGCTCCCCGTTGACCGCGATCGTCGGCTCCGCGAAGACCCTCGGGACGTACGGACAGGACCTCGACGACGACGATCGTCGGGGACTCATCGACGTGATCATCCGGAAGGCGGGCAAGCTCCAGGAGATCGTGGAGGACCTCCTCGACCTCGAGCGCCTCCGGAGGGGAGCGGCATCGATCGCTCGAGCACCTTCCGATCTCGGTGGGCTCGCGCGCGACGCCGTCGAGACGAGCGGACTGGCAGAGACGCACCGGGTCGTGACCGATCTCGCTCCGTGCGTCGTCTCGGTGGACCGGACGATGGTCGCGCGCATCCTGGACAACCTCCTGTCGAACGCAGCGAGGTACACGCCCGGGAACTCCACGGTCTGGGTGAAGGTTCGCCCGATCGGGGACGGCGCCGAGATCGTGGTCGAGGACGAGGGGCCCGGGATACCCGGCGACCAACGCGACGTCCTGTTCGAAGCCTTCCGACAGGGTCCGGAGATCGTGGCGCACTCGCCGGGTGTCGGGGTGGGGCTGGCGCTGGTCGCGCGCTTCGCCGAGCTGCACGGCGGGCGGGCGTGGGTCGAAGAGCGCGAGGGCGGCGGCGCCTCGTTCCACGTGGTCCTCGGGGGCGTACCCGCCTAGCGAGCGACCAGCGTCGCGAGCTCCTCGAAGCAGCGGTCGACGTCGTCGTCGGTGGTGAAGAAGTGCGGGCTGATCCGGAGCCCGTCGCCGCGGAAGTCCGTGCAGACGTCGCGGGCCAGCAGCGCGTGGCAGATCCTCTCGGCGTCCGGCCCGACCCGCACGTTCACGACCCCGCCACGGCCCTGGGGGTCGCGCGGGGTTCGCACCTCGAGCCCTAGGTCGTCGGCCCGCGCGATCACCCGTTCCTGGAGCTCCACCTGCTTGGCCCGGATCGCGGGGACCCCGATCTCCGCGATCACGTCGAGGCCGCCCTGGGCGATCGGGTAGACGGGTGCCGGCGGGGTGCCATGTTCCAGCCGTCGCGCGGTGGGGTGGTACGTGAGGCGCTCGGTCTCGAAGGAGAAGGGAGCCTCGGTCGCGAACCACCCCGTGACGGCGGGCTCGAGACGAGGCAGGAGGTCCCGGCGGGCCACCAGGAACACGCACCCGGGTCCGCCGCAGAGGAACTTCAGCGTGCCCGCCGCGTACAGGTCGCACCCCAGGGCGTGAACGTCGAGCGGGAGCACGCCGATCCCGTGGTAGTCGTCGACGAACGACAGGGCCCCGCGGTCACGGGCGATCGCGCACACCGCCGCGGCGTCGACGACAGCGCTCGAGCGGTAGAGGACGCGGTTCACCATCACGAGCGCGGTGCGTTCGTCGATCGCCTCGTCGTAGGCCTCCAGCGGGATCGTCCGGCCGTCGGGGGACCGCAGCCACACCAGCTCGGCCCCCGTCTTCGAGGCCCACGCCTGCCAGACGTGCCCGTCGGTGGGGAAGTCGAGCTCGGTCAGGACGATCCGTCGCCGTTCGCCCCTCAGGTCGAGACACGACGCGATCGTCGACAGCGCGATCGAGATGTTCGTCGTGATCGCGACCTCATCTGGGTCGGCGCCGATCAGGCCCGCGAAGGTGGCCTTGAGCCGGCGCATCGCGGGGAAGATGTCCTCGAACCACACGTGGTCGGGGGCGCCCTTCTCCGCCCAGGCGCGGATGTACGCGTCCAGCGCCTCCCTCGAGCGTCGGCCGACGGGTCCCAGGGACGCGCTGATCAGGTAGGACTTCCGGGTGACGACCTCGAACTCGTCGCGGTAGTCCGCGAGCTCACGCATCGCCGCCGTCGCTGGGGACCACGCCCCGCTCGAGCAGGTACTCGACGTACATCGGTCGGAGCGCCTCGCCCAGGGCGCCCTCGCCGGCGTCGTACAAGGCGTCGTTGATCAGGGCGAGCGGGCGCAGGATGTCGGTCTTCGCGCGCTCGTCGTCACCGATCGCCTCCTCGGCGACCGGGAGCGCCTTCACGAGCCGCCACAGGAAGCCGACGTCCGCGTGGTGGCGCGCCGTCTCGATCGCAAGGTCGTGCAGGGCCTTCGTCGACAGCTGCTCGAGGTTCTCGCGGGAGCTCATATCGGCAGGCTACCGCAGCGCGCCGAGCAGCACGCCCGCGAGGGCGCTCACGACCACGACCCACACGACCCCGACCCTGAAGACCCGCACGGCGGCGAACGCCGCGACCGCGATCAGCAGGTGGGCCTCGTTCAGCGACGCGACGACCGGCACCGGGATCGATGCCCGCAGAGGCGAGGAGATCCCGACGTCGTCGAACAGGACGATCGCCGCCAGCGTGAGGGCGAGGCTGGCGATCACGCCGACCACCCCCCCGGTGATCGCGGCGAGCGCGCCTCGGAGGCGCCGGTTCGCCCGGAGGTGCTCGACCCAGGGCGCGCCGAGGAAGATCCACAGGAAGCTCGGGGCGAAGGTGGCCCAGACGGTCACGGTCGCGCCGAGCGTCCCGGCGACGACGGGCGGCAACGATCCGGGGTCCCGGTAGGCGGCGACGAACCCGAGGAACTCGAGGACGAGGATCAATGGCCCCGGGGTGGTCTCGGCGAGCCCGAGACCGGCGACCACATCGACCGGCGCGAGCGCGAATCGCCGCACGGCCTCCTGCCCCACGTACGCGAGCACCGCGTAGGCGCCTCCGAACGTGACGACGGCCACCTGGGAGAAGAACAGCCCCTCCTGCGTGTAGACGGAGTCCACGCCGGTGATCGCCGCCACGAGCCCGATCGGGACCCACCACACCGCGAGCCCGACGACCAGGACGCGGAGCGTCCGTCCCGTCGTGGGATGCGCCTCCGCTTCCTGGAGGACGTCGACATCGTCGCTCCCGCCGAGTCGGGCCGGACCGAGCGCCGCGCCGAGCAGCCCGGCCGCGACGATCACGAGCGGGAAGGGCACGCCGACGACGAAGATCGCCAGGAAGGCGGCCGCCGCGATCGCCCAGGCAGGGCGGGCTCGCAGCGCCCGGCCGGCGATCGACAGGAGCGCAGCGAGCACGAGACCGACGACCGCGGCCGAGAGGCCCTCGAAGACCGCGGTCACCCAGGTGAGATCGCCGTGGGCCGCATAGACGTATGCGAGGCCGAGCATCATGGCGGCGGCGGGCAGGACGAACAGCACCCCGGCCGCGATCCCGCCGCCCGTGCCGTTGAGGAGCCAGCCGATGTAGATCGCGAGCTGCTGCGCCTCGGGACCCGGCAGGAGCATGCAGAACGACAGGGCATGCAGGAACCGGTCCTCGTCGATCCACCGTCGGCGCTCGACGACCTCGTCGTGCATGATCGCGATCTGCGCCGTCGGCCCTCCGAAGCTGACGAACCCCAGCTTCAGCCAGAACCGGACGGCCTCGGTGAAGGCGGGGCGCGGACCGGCTGGCGTCACGGCTCCATGTAGCGGTCAAGCCAGGTGACGATCCTGGTCATCAGGTCGATCGCCGCGGGGAAGGAGCGCACACCGTGTCCCTCCTGCGGATAGATCACGACCTCGGCGGGGACGTCCTGGGCTCGCAGCGCTCGGTACATCTCGACGGCCTGGCCGGGAGGCGTCGCGCGGTCCTTCATGCCCGCCACCAGGAGCGTCGGTGTCCGGAGCCGGGCGCCGGCCATCACCGGGCTGCGCGCATGGTGTTCCCCGCCCGGCTCCTCGGGGCGCGCGGCGAGGTAGTCGCCGACCCAGTCGGTCAGGCTGGAGTTGAAGTGCTCCGAGTACCAGTCGGTCACCGGAGACAGCGAGATGGCAGCACGGAACCGCTCGTCGATCGAGGGGAGCCATGCGGCCATGAACCCTCCGTAGCTCCCGCCCATCACCGCGATCCGGGACGGATCCGCGATGCCCGCCGACACGACGGCATCGACCCCGGCGAGGTCGTCCCGGGCGTCGGCACCTCCCATGTCCCCCACGACGGCCTCGGCGAACGCGCGGCCTCGGCCGCTCGACCCGCGGGGGTTCGGGTGGAGGATCGCGTAGCCGCGAGACAGCAGCAGGGTCGTGCTCGGCGACGGCCATCGGTCGACGCTCGCGCCCACCGGTCCGCCGTGGACGTGGAGGATCAGCGGGAAGGGGGCGTCGCCTGGTGGGGTCGTGAGCAGACCCTCGATCTCAAGACCGTCGGGGGCGGTCCACCGGATCGAGCGTCGCTCGCCCATGGATCGCCGGATCGCGTCGTGACCGTCGTGCGCCGTGGAGACGAGCGTGCGTTCCCGGCCATCCTCGACGACCACGAGCTCCGGCGGGCGCCGCCACGAACCCACGCTCACGACGAACCCGTCGCCGATCGGGGCGCCACTCGGCTGGTACCCGCCCACGGCCTCGGGAGTCCTCCACGCCTCACGCCACGATCCGTCGGCCGGGTCGACGTCGTACGCGACCGCCTCGAGGCCGGCGAGGCCCAGCGCCAGCAACCCTCCATCAGGGCGCCAGCGGGCATCGGAGACGTCGGCGGGCACGTCGACCCGCGTCACCGCCCCCGTGCCGACCTCGACCACCAGCAGGTCGCCGGCCGCCACGTAGCGGTCGCTGCACACCGCCTCGATCACGGTGACCGACCGGCCGTCGGGGGAGCCTTCGGCGAAGTTGAGCTGGACGTCGCTGCGCAGGAGTTCTCGTTCGCTCCCGTCATGGATGTCGATCACGGACACGTGGGCTCCGTACCACGCACCCTCGGACGGGGCGTCGCTCACCACGGCGACGACGCGGTCGTCGCCGAGCCACGAGGCCTCCCACACGTTCGTGCCCTCCCGGGAGACGCGGCGCACGTCGGCGCTCTCGACGTCGATGACCCAGAGCGTGCGCCACTCGTCCGCATCCTCGGACCACTCAACCTCCGGGATCCACGGGGGGACCTCCGCGTCCGGCCCGAGCTGACCCGACCCCAGCGCATCGGCCTGTTCCGCTCGCTCGCCGGCGGCCACCACGAGGATCTTGGAGCCGTCCGGGGACCACCGGTGATGCTCGATCACCCCCGGGACCTCGGGCAGCGGTCGCGCCTCGCCGATCGTGCCGGCTTCGAGCGCGTACAGCTGCATCCGGCCTGCCGCGGCGCGATCCGAGACGAACGTCAGCGTCCCACCGTCGGGTGCCCACCGAGGGGAGGCATCGTCGTTGGGCCCTGCCGTGATCAGCCGCCAGGATCCTCCGTCGCTGGCCGCGAGCCCGATCCGTCCGTGCCCACGGCCCTCGAGGCCCTCCCAGACCTCGGCCCGGAAGGCGACCCAGGTCCCGTCGGGCGATGGCTGGGGGTCGGTGAGGTCAAAGGGTGCACCGAACCCCGGCTCCATCGCTTCGCGGTAGTGCGCCTCGACGGCGCGGAACTCGGGTGTCTCGCGCAGGTCGCGTTCCATGCGCGGAGCATAGGGCGCCGTCCGGGAAGGGATGTCCGTACGCGCGGCTACACTCGCCCTTCGTGGGGACCGACACCCTCGTCATCCATGGTGCCCGTGAGCACAACCTCCGCAACGTCACGCTGGAGCTCCCGCGTGACGCCCTGATCGTGTTCACGGGCCTGTCCGGTTCGGGGAAGTCCTCGCTCGCCTTCGACACGATCTACGCGGAGGGACAGCGCCGGTACGTAGAGTCCCTGTCCGCCTACGCCCGGCAGTTCCTCGGGCAGATGGAGAAGCCCGACGTCGACTTCATCGAAGGACTGAGCCCGGCCATCTCGATCGACCAGAAGTCGACGTCGAGGAACCCTCGCTCGACCGTCGGCACGATCACCGAGGTCTACGACTACCTCCGGGTCCTGTTCGCGCGGGTGGGCCGGCCGCACTGCTACAACTGCGGTCGGCCGATCGGGCGGCAGACGCCCGACCAGATCGTGGACCAGATCCTCGAGCTGCCCGAAGGCACGAGGTTCCAGGTGCTCGCGCCGGTCGTGCGCGGGCGCAAGGGCGAGTACGGGCAGCTCCTCCAGGACCTCGCCCGCAAGGGGTTCCCGCGTGCGCGGATCGACGGGGAGGTCCGCGATCTCTCCGAGCCGATCCGCTTGCCGAAGACCTACAAGCACACGATCGAGGTCGTCGTCGACCGTCTGGTGGCGAAGCCCGACATCCGTCGCCGCGTCGCCGATTCGATCGAGACCGCCCTCGAACTCGCCGAGGGGATCGCGAGCATCGCGGTCGTGACGCACGAGGGCCACGAGGAGATCCAGACCTTCTCGCAGAACCTCGCCTGCACCCACTGCCATATCTCCTTCGAGGAGTTGAACCCTCGGAACTTCTCGTTCAACTCGCCGTACGGCGCCTGTCAGACGTGCGATGGGCTGGGCACCCGCCTCGAGGTCGACCCCGAGCTCGTCGTGCCCGACCCCGACCTCAGCGTGTCGGACGGTGCCTTGGCCCCGTGGGCCTCGAGCACGCTCGAGTACTGGTACCGGGTCCTCGACGCCGTCGCGCAGGCCCACGGCGTCGACCTGGAGACCCCGTGGAAGAAGCTTCCGAAGGCCGCTCGTGAGGTCCTGCTGTACGGATCGGACGAGTCGATCTACGTGAAGTACAAGAACCGGTACGGGCGGCAACGCGCGTACTGGACCACGTTCGAAGGCGCGATCCCGAACATCGAGCGACGCCACGCCGAGACCGACTCCGACGCCGCGCGCGACAAGCTGGAGCAGTTCATGCGCGAGATCCCGTGCCGAGGCTGCAAGGGTGCACGCCTCCGCCCCGAGACGCTCGCGGTCACGATCGCGGGTCGCAACATCGCCGAGCTGACGGACCTGTCGATCCGCGACGCCCTCGACTTCGTCGACGACATGGGCCTGTCCGAGCGCGAGCAGATGATCGCGGAGCGGCTCGTGAAGGAGATCCGCGCCCGGCTGGGCTTCCTCGTCGACGTCGGGCTGGACTACCTGACGCTCGGCCGCCCGGCGGGGACGCTCGCGGGCGGCGAGGCGCAGCGGATCCGGCTCGCGACCCAGATCGGCTCGGGGCTCGTCGGGGTCCTCTACATCCTCGACGAACCCTCGATCGGGCTCCATCAGCGCGACAACAAGCGGCTGATCGACACGTTGATCCGCCTGCGCGACCTGGGGAACACGCTGATCGTCGTCGAGCACGACGAGGCCACGATCCTCGAGGCCGACCACATCGTCGACATCGGGCCGGCCGCAGGGGAGCACGGCGGCGAGATCGTCTACTCCGGCGACCTCAAGGGACTCCTCGAGTGCGAGCGGTCGATGACCGGCGCGTTCCTCTCGGGCAGGCGAACGATCCCGGTGCCGACCGCGCGGCGTCGCCGGGACGCCTCACGCAAGCTCCGCCTCGAGGGCGTCCGTGAGCACAACCTGAAAGACGTGACGGTCGAGATCCCGCTCGGCCTGTTCGTGTGCGTCACCGGGGTGAGCGGCTCGGGCAAGTCCACGATGGTCCAGGACGTGCTCCTGCGCATCTTGATGCAGAAGGTCTATCGGTCGAGGCTGCTGCCCGGCAAGCACAAGCGCCTCGTGGGATGGGAGCGGATCGACAAGGTCATCGACATCGATCAGTCACCGATCGGACGGACCCCGAGATCGAACCCCGCGACCTACACGGGCGTCTTCGACCACGTTCGGAAGCTGTTCGCCCAGGTCCCCGAGGCGAGGGTCCGTGGCTACCAGCCCGGTCGCTTCTCGTTCAACGTCCGTGGCGGCCGATGCGAGAACTGCGCCGGCGACGGGCAGATCAAGATCGAGATGCACTTCCTCCCCGACGTGTACGTCACGTGCGAGGTCTGCAAGGGCAGGCGCTACAACCGCGAGACCCTCGAGGTGAAGTACAAGGGCCGGACGATCGCCGACGTCTTGGAGATGAGCGTCGACGAGGCGCTGGACTTCTTCCAGAACATCCCCGTGATCAAGCGCCACATGCAGACGCTCTCGGACGTCGGTCTGGGCTACGTCAAGCTCGGACAGCCGGCCCCGACGCTCTCGGGGGGCGAAGCGCAGCGGATCAAGCTCGCGTCCGAGCTGCACAAGCGCGGCACCGGGAACACGGTCTACGTGCTGGACGAGCCGACGACCGGGCTGCACTTCGAGGACATCCGCAAGTTGCTCCAGGTCCTCCAACGACTCGTCGACCAGGGCAACACCGTCTTGGTGATCGAGCACAACCTGGACGTGATCAAGACGTCAGACTGGGTCATCGACCTCGGGCCCGAGGGCGGCCACGGCGGCGGGACGGTGGTTGCCGCCGGCACCCCGGAGCAGATCGCGGCCTCACCCGCCTCGCACACCGGTCGGTTCCTGGCCGAGGTGCTGGGGGTCCTGCCGGTCGAGGTTGGCCCCGGCGCTTGACGTCCGTTGGTATAGTCCGCGCCGACGTGTCCAAGCGACTCCTGATCCTCGCTGCCATCTTGGCCATCGCTGCGGCGGCGTGCAGCGAACTGCCCGAGGCTGAGGTCGACTACGGCTCGGGTCTGCGGTTCGTCCCGTACGTGGTCGACGGGATCGACGACGTCGGCCTGGCGCCGTCGGTCGCGACCACCGCGGACGGCTTGCCGTACGTCGCCTCCTTCGGGTTCCCGCAGGAAGTGGCGGAGGGCGAGATCGCCCCGGCGCGACCGATCGGGTCCCCGTTCCTGCCCGCGGTGCTGCTCGCGACCGCGTCGGCGGACGGTCAGTGGGACAAGGGCGCGGTCGTCCAAGCGAAGCCCGAGGTGGAGCCGACCGGGATCACGACGGCGTTCGGCCCTGAGACGGTCGAGGGACTCGAGATGACCGCCGAGTCGACGAACGGCACCGCGGTGGCGGTCGCCGAGGACGGCACGATCCACGTGGCATGGACCGCCTCGGACGGCGTGTGGCACGCGAGCACGGTCCAAGGCGGCCCCACCACCGTCGAGCAGGTCTTCGACTACGGGACCCAGATCGAGGTAGCGGGCCCGGTCGGCCGCCCGGGGATCACGGTCGATCCCAGCGGGAACCCGTGGATCGCCTACGCGGTGAACGACACGTCCGGGGTGGAGGTCCGCGTCGCGACCCCCGGCGCCGACGGCTGGGACGAGGAGGTCGCCGTGCAGGCCGGCAGGTGCAACGGGTGCCCGCAGCCGGGCCCCACGGGCATCGTGGTCGCCGGCGGGGCGCCGGTCGTTGGGTTCATCGACCCCGCGACGTCGCAGCTCCAGGTAGCCACCCTCGAGGGCGTTGCCTGGTCGGTGAGCGCGGTGCCGGCGGGTGAGGGGGCGCACGGTCTGTCGATGTCGGTCGACGCGGACGCTCCGGTCGCGGCCTTCTACGCCGGCGGATCGGTCCGCGTCCTCGGACCTGACGGGACGGTGAGCGATGTCGCCCAAGCCGAGCCGGAGGGGCCCGACACCGGCACCCTCGCTCCGACGACGGGCATCGCGTCCGACGGAGGCGGCACCCTCTTCGTGACGTGGCAGGACGCCGCCGGGGTCCATCTCGCCTCCGGCGCGGCCGGGTCGTTGACCGAGGTCGAGACGAGCTCGACCGACCGTGGCGCGTCGCCGGCCGTGGCGGCGACCGCCGGAGGAGGCCCGGTCTACCTCGCCTGGCACGACACCGAGGACGCGAACCTCGAGGTCGGCATCTGGGGCGAGCCCGAGGACATCATCGTGGCTCGCCCGAGCCCGTCGATCACGGTCAGCGTCGGACCCGCGCCATCGAGCGGGGTGCGGGGACGACGGCGTGATCGCCCTCGACATCGTCGCGAAGGGCATCGCCTGGGACACCACCTGTCTCGGTGGCGCCGGCGAACGAGCCCTTCACGATCAACATCGACAACCAGGACGCCGGGATCCCGCACAACCTCAACCTGCTCACCGAGCAGAGCGGGACGTCGATCGCGAAGACCGACGTCGAGAACGGACCGGTCGTCCAGACTCTCGACGTGGACCCGCTCGAGGCCGGCGAGTACTTCTACCTCTGCGACGTGCACCCGAACATGACCGGAACGCTCGTCGCGGTCGAGGGCGCCAAGGCCGCCAAGTAGCATCGCCTGTCCTGCCCGTCTCGGGTGCCGCGTTAGCATGCCGCGGTGAGCGCCCCCCGGCCCGAGCCCTCCTCGATCCCCGACGAGCCCGGGGCCTACCTCTTCCGTGACGTCGATGGGCGTGTCGTCTACGTGGGGAAGGCCCGGTCGCTGAGGAAGCGGCTCGCGTCGTACTGGAACAAGCCGCTGCATCCGCGCACGCGGGCGATGGTCGACGCTGCCACGTCGGTCGAGTGGATCGTCGCCTCCGGCGAGGTCGACGCGTTGATGCTGGAGTACAACCTGATCCAGCGCCACCGTCCCCGGTTCAACATCCGCTACCGGGACGACAAGTCGTACCCGTTCCTCGCCCTCACCGTGGGGGAGCGGTGGCCCCGGGCCCAGGTGCTGCGTGGCGCCAAGCGGAAAGGGGTGCGCTACTTCGGACCGTACGGCCACGCGTGGGCGATCCGCGACACCCTCGACGCGCTGACGCGCGTCTTCCCGGTCCGGACGTGCTCCAACAGCTTCTTCGACCAGCGGGCTCGCGCGGGGCGGCCATGCCTCTACCACGACATCGGTCGCTGCGCTGGCCCGTGCGTCCCGGCGGCGACCGGCGCGACCGAGGAGAGCTACCGCGCCCACGTCGACGCGATGGCGGACTTCCTGGCGGGCAACGCCCGTCCCGTCCTGCAGCGGCTGGAACGCGAGATGCGCCGGTCGGCCGAACGCCAGGAGTTCGAGCAGGCCGCCAGGTTCCGTGATCAGCTCTTCGCCGCGAGGCGCGCGCTGGAGTCGCAGGAGATGGTCCTCAGCCAGCCCGAGGATCTCGACGTGGTCGCCCTCGCCGAGGACGATCTCGAGGCAGCGTTCCAGGTCTTCTTCGTCCGTGGTGGGCGGGTGCTCGGCCGACGCGGATGGGTCGTCGACCGGGTCGAGGAGCTCGATCGGGCGCAGCTCCTGGCGTCGTTCCTCGAACAGCTCTACATGGACCGTGACGAGGTGCCGCCTCGAGTCCTCGTTCCCGACCCACCGGCCGACGCCGACGTGCTCACGGCGTGGCTCGCCGGTCGTCGCGGCACGAGGGTCACGATCCAGACGCCCGAGCGCGGTGCGAAGCGCAAGCTGATGGAGGTCGTCTCCCGCAACGCGCAGGAGGCGTTCCATCGACACAAGCTCCGTCGTGCGTCGGACTTCGGTGCCCGGTCCCGGGCCCTGTCCGATCTCGCCGATCGTCTGGGTCTCGAGCAGGCTCCCCTGCGGATCGAGTGCTACGACATCTCGAACCTCGGGCCGACCGACAAGGTCGGATCGATGGTGGTCTTCGAAGACGGGCTCCCGAAGCGGTCGGACTACCGGCGGTTCGAGATCAAGGGCGTCGCCGGGCAGGACGATTTCGCTTCCATGCAGGAGATGCTGCGGCGCCGGTTCACGCGGCTCCTGAAGGAGCGCGACGAAGCGGCCGACCGCCCGAAGCGGTTCTCGTACCCGCCTTCGCTCGTCGTGATCGACGGAGGGCGAGGGCAGCTCGCCCAGGCGTCGACCGTGCTGAGCGAGCTTGGTCTGTCGATCCCGCACGTCGGACTCGCGAAGCGGCTCGAAGAGGTGTACCTCCCCGACGGCCCCGACGCCCTGGTGATCCCCCGCGGATCCGAGGCGCTGTTCGTGCTCCAGCACGTCCGCGACGAGGCGCACCGCTTCGCCGTGCGTTTCCATCGCGAGAAGCGGGAGAAGCGGGCGCTGGCCTCGCCGCTCGATGAGATCCCCGGTGTCGGTCCGGCCCGGAAGAAAGCCCTGATGAAGCGGTTCGGGTCCCTCACCCGCGTCCGGGCGGCGTCCGAGGCTGAGCTCGCGGAGGTGAAGGGGATCGGTCCCGAACTCGCCCGGACGATCCACGATCGGCTCCACGACCCCGCCCAGCGGAGGGAGAGCGCGTGAGCGAGCACGACCCCGAGCGCGCGAGACCGGGTTTCACGATCATCACGGGCCTGTCGGGAGCCGGGCGATCGGAGGCCGCGCGCAGCCTCGAGGACCTCGGCTTCTTCGTGGTGGACAACCTGCCGCCCGCCTTGCTGCCGAAGATGGCCGAGCTCACGGGACGCCCCGGGGGACCGGCGCGGGTCGCGATCGTCGTGGATGCCCGCGGGGGCGTCTTCTTCGGGGAGCTGTCGAAGGCCCTCGACGAGCTCCGGCTCCTGCACATCGACGCGCGGATCGTGTTCCTCGAGGCGTCCGACGACGACCTGGTGAACCGATACGAGGCGACCCGGCGTCGACACCCCCTCGCGCCCGGCGATCGCGTCGTCGAGGGGATACGGAAGGAACGACAGATCCTGGCCCAACTCCGGGGCGACGCGGACATGGTGATCGACACCTCGGGACTCACGCCCCACGATCTGCGCGACCGCATCAGGGATGCGTTCGGCGACGCGCCCCGCGAGGAGGGGCTGCAGGCGTCGGTGGTCTCGTTCGGGTTCAAGTACGGACCGCCGCGGGACGCCGATCTGATGTTCGACGTGCGGTTCCTGCCCAACCCGCACTGGGTTCCTGAGCTTCGTCCGCACGCCGGGACGGACCCACGGGTCCGCGACTACGTGCGTTCGCAGCCCGAATACGAGACGTTCATGGATCGGCTCCGGGCGCTGCTCGACGTCGCCCTCCCCGGCTACCTGCGCGAAGGGAAGTCCTACCTGACGATCGCCGTGGGCTGCACCGGCGGCCACCATCGCTCCGTGGTGGTCGCCGAAGAGCTCGGTGGCTACCTGCGGGAACGCGGTCTGCCGGTGGTCGTCGTGCACCGCGACGTCGAGCGAGGGTGAACGGTCGGCGGCCGGCACGGTCCGTCCCCACGGCTCCCGATAGGATGGAGCGAAAGGCCATCCGAGGAGGGATCATGACCGTCAAGATCGGCGTGAACGGCTTCGGCCGCATCGGGCGCAACTTCTTCCGGGCAGCGAAGCTCCAGGGCAAGGACTGGGACTTCGTCGCCGTGAACGACATCACCGACGCGAAGACGCTGGCGCACCTGCTGAAGTACGACTCGGTGCTCGGCACGTACGCCGGCGAGGTGAAGGCGACCGACAACGGGATCTCGATCGACGGCGACGAGCTGCGGGTCCTGGCGGAGCGTGACCCCGCGAACCTCCCCTGGAAGGATCTCGGTGCCGAGATCGTGATCGAGTCGACCGGCCTGTTCACCAGCCGTGAGAAGGCCGCGAAGCACCTCGAGGCGGGCGCCCAGAAGGTCGTCATCTCCGCGCCGGCCAAGGGCGAGGACCTCACGGTCGTCCTGGGCGTCAACGACGACAAGTACGACCCCGCGACGCACCACGTGATCTCGAACGCGTCGTGCACGACGAACTGCGTGGCGCCGATGGCGAAGGTCCTCGACGACGCCTTCGGGCTCGAGCAGGGCTTCATGACCACGATCCACGCCTACACGAACGACCAGAGCATCCTGGATCTGCCGCACAAGGACCTCCGCCGCGCGCGCGCCGCCGCCGTCAACATCATCCCGACGTCGACGGGCGCCGCGAAGGCGACGGGCCTCGTCCTCGAGCACCTGAAGGGCAAGCTCGACGGGATGGCGATGCGCGTCCCGGTGCCGGACGGCTCGGTGACCGACCTGGTCGCGACGCTCGGGCGCGAGGCCTCGGTCGAGGAGGTCAACGCAGCGTTCAAGGCGGCGGCCGAGTCCGGTCCGCTCGCGGGCAAGCTCGTCTACACCGAGGATCCGATCGTCTCGTCCGACATCGTCGGCACCCCGGCCTCGTGCACCTTCGACTCGCAGGCGACGATGTCGATGGGCCGCACGGTGAAGATCGTCGGCTGGTACGACAACGAGTGGGGGTACTCGAACCGCCTCGTCGACCTGGTCGACAAGGTCGCGGCCTCCCTCTAGGGCCATGGCGCTCCGGACGATCGACGGCCTCGGCGAGGTCGCGGGTCACCGCGTCTTCGTCCGAGCCGATCTCAACGTGCCGCTGTCCGGCGGCATCGTCGGCGACGACAGCCGGATCCGTGCCACGCTCCCGACCCTGACGGAGCTCCTCGACCGAGGCGCACGGCTCGTCGTCGCGTCGCACCTCGGGCGCCCGAAGGGTCAGGTCAAGCAGGAGCTCCGCCTGACCCCGGTGGGGGAGCGGCTCGCGGAGCTGCTCGGTCGCGACGTCGTCGCGATGTCCGAGGCGACACCGGCGTCGCTCCCGGACGCCGACGTCGTCCTGCTCGAGAACCTCCGCTTCGATCCCCGAGAGGAGACGAACGACCCGGCGTTCGCCGGGGCGCTCGCCGATCTCGTCGACGCGTACGTTGACGACGCGTTCGGGGCCGTCCACCGAGCGCACGCGAGCGTGTCGGCGTTGCCCGAGCTGATGCTCGCCAGCGGTCGGCCGGCCGTCGCGGGTCGGCTCCTGCAACGCGAGGTCGAGGTGCTCGGTCGACTCCTCGAGCGTGCAGAGCGTCCCTACGTCGCGATCCTGGGTGGCGCGAAGGTCTCCGACAAGCTCGCGGTGATCGACGCCCTGATCGATCGCGTCGACGCCCTCCTGATCGGTGGTGCGATGGCCTTCACGCTCCTCGCCGCCGAGGGAGCGAGGGTCGGTCGGTCGCTCGTCGAGGCGGATCGCCTCGACGATGTCCGTGCGGCGCGAGCCAAGGCGAAGGAACGCGGGGTGTTGATCGAGCTGCCCGCCGACGTGGTCGCGGCCTCGGAGATCTCTGCCGACGTCCCGGTCCGGACCGTGTCCTCGCGCGAGATCCCGAACGAGCTGATGGGGCTCGACATCGGCCCCAGGACCGTGGAGGAGTTCGCCCGCATCGTGGCGGACGCCCGCACGATCTTGTGGAACGGCCCGATGGGCGTGTTCGAGCTCGAGCCGTTCAGCGCCGGGACCCGCGGCGTCGCCATGGCGGTCGGCGGCGCCCCTGCGTTCAGCGTCGTGGGGGGAGGGGACTCCCTCGCCGCGGTCAAGCGGGCGGGTCTCGAGGATTCCTTCGACCACCTGTCAACCGGAGGCGGGGCCTCGCTCGAGTTCCTCGAGGGGCGCCGACTCCCCGGCATCACGATCTTGGAGGACGGCGACCCGGCATGAGTCAACCCGAACGACGGCCGATCATCGCGGCCAACTGGAAGATGCACAAGACGCACCTGGAGGCGATCCAGGCCGTCCAGAAGCTCAGCTACCTGCTCGACAAGGACGACGCGGAACGCGTCGAGGTCGTGATCGTGCCGCCCTTCACGGCGCTGCGTTCGGTCCAGACGCTCCTGGAGTCCGACAAGCTGCCGTACGGCCTGGGAGCGCAGAACGTCTACCCGGAGGAGAAGGGAGCCTTCACGGGAGAGGTCTCCCCGCCGATGCTCGAAGCCCTGAAGGTCGACTTCGTGATCGTCGGGCACTCCGAGCGCCGACAGCTGTTCGGCGACGACGATCTGGCCGTCAACAAGAAGGTCCGCGCCGTGATCGCCCACGGGATGACCCCGATCGTGTGCGTGGGCGAGACGCTCGAGGAGCGTGACGCCGGGGGGACCGAGTCGAAGGTCGCCCAGCAGGTGAAGCGTGCCTTCGACAAGGTCGACGCGGCCGCCGCGCGCACGGCGGTGATCGCCTACGAGCCCATCTGGGCGATCGGCACCGGACGCAACGCCGAGCCGGGTGACGCCGGGCGTGTGGTCGAGGTGATCCGCGGCACGCTCGCCGAGCGCTACGACGATGCGCTCGCCCAAGGGGTCCGCGTCCAGTACGGCGGCAGCGTGAAGCCCGGCAACATCCGCGAGTTCATGGCGCACCCCGAGATCGACGGGGCGCTCGTCGGCGGCGCGAGCCTGGATCCCGAGGACTTCGCGCTGATCGTGAAGTACCGCTGAGGCCCTGGTCCTCGCAAGGAGGCGACCGTGATCACGAAGCTGCTGTACGTATGCCTCGACGGCCTGGGGGACGACCCCGTGCCCGAGTTCGACGGGCGGACCCCGCTCGAGGCCGCCGAGACCCCCCATCTCGACGCCCTGGCCGCGCGGGGGCGCACCGGCAGCGTGATCACGGTGGGCCCCGGCATCGCACCGGAATCCGACATCGGCGTGTTCGGGATCCTCGGGTACGACCCCCACGAGGAGCATCCCGGGCGCGGCGTCCTCGAGGCGCTCGGGATCGGGATGGATCTCCGCGACGGCGACCTCGCGTACCGGATCAACTTCGCGACGGCGGACTGGCCCGCCATCGTGGATCGCCGGGTGGGGAGGAACCTCAGCTCTGACGAGGCCCATGCGCTCGCCGACGAGGTCAACGCCGGACTGCGACTGACGGGCGCGTCGTTCGACCTGCGCGCCACGATCGAGCACCGCGGTGCCCTCGTGATCCGCGTCGACGACGGCGCTCTGTCCGCGAACGTGACCAACACCGATCCCGCGTACCGTCGCGAAGGGCACTTGGGTGTCGCCCTCGAGACGTTCGAACCGGTCGTGGCCACCGCGACGGCGCTCGACGACACGGAGGAGGCGCGACGCTCCGCCGACCTCACGAACGTCTTCGTCGAGGGCGCCGCCCGCGTCCTCGACGCCTCGGAGGTCAACGCGAGGCGCCGCGCGGAGGGGAAGCTCCCCGGGAACCTGATCCTCACGAGGGACGGCGGCGACCACCTGCCGCGCCTGCAGTCGATCCGGGATCGGTTCGGGCTCGGGTGGGGGTGCTTCGTCGAGATGCCCGTCGAACGTGGCATCTCGATCGCCCTGGGGATGGAGCCGGTCGCCGCTCCTCGCCTGGATGCGAAGGGGTTCGGCCCCGCCGCTGAGGAGGCGTACGCGACCTGGGCCGAGCTCGCGGCCGAGGCGCTGGGCGCCTTCGAGGCCCTCTACGTCCACATCAAGGGACCCGACGTGCCTGCCCACGACGGCCGGGCGGAGGACAAGCGTGACGTCATCACCGCGATCGACCGAGCCTTCTTCGGAGAGATACTGCCGCGCATCGATCCTGCTCGCGTGGTGACCGTGGTGACGGCGGACCATTCCACCTCGTGCGCCCGGAAGGCTCACACGGCCGATCCGGTTCCGCTCCTGGTCTCGGGAGGGTCGGTGTCGTCGGACGGCTCCGAGGCGTACGGCGAGACGGCCTGCCGCGACGGTTCGCTCGGCGAGTTGCTCGGTCCGCAGATCCTCCCGAGGGTCAGCGACCTGGTGCGGCCCTGAGCGGTCCCGTCAGAAGACCGCCGTTCGGACAACCCCTCGAGCCCTCGTTCCGCGTACTAGAACGTGGAACGGACACCACGTCCATGGTCCGTGTTGGGCGGGTATCGATGTGATACAAGGGGTCCGTTCGAGGAACGGAGGGAGGTCGTATGAGGAGAGATTTCCGTTGGGCGCGAGTACTGATGACGGTACTCGTGCTCTCACTCGTGGCCGCTGCGTGCGGTGGGGACGACAGTGAGTCCCCGTCGGAGCCGGGCACGTCATCTGAGCCCGTCGCCACCGGTGGCGAGTTCAGCATGCAGATCTGCGAGCCGGAGTCGCTGATCCCGCAGGTCAACGCAGAGACGTGCGGCAGCCAGGTCCTCAAGGGGCTCTTCACGCCGCTGATCACGTTCACGCCAGAGAACGAGATCGTGTTCACGGTTGCTGAGTCGATCGCGTCCGAGGACAACGTGAACTGGACCGTCACGCTTCGTGACGGGTGGACCTTCCACGACGGCACACCCGTGACCGCGCAGTCGTTCGTCGACGCGTGGAACTGGGCTGCGTACGCGCCGAACGCGGCGGGCAACAACTACTTCTTCGGGCCTTACGGGGTGAACATCGTCGGCTACGACGCGTTGAACCCCGCTGAGGGCAAGCCGAAGGAGGACGCGATGTCCGGCTTGGCGGTCGTGGACGACCTTACGTTCACGGTCGAGCTGGGCGCGCCGTTCAGCGAGTTCCCGATCACGGTCGGCTACAACGCCTTCTACCCGCTTCCCGAGTCGTTCTTCGACGACCCCGAGGCGTTCAACGAGGCGCCGGTCGGCAACGGCCCGTACATGATGGATGGCGTCTGGGAGCACGACGTCGCCATCAAGACGGTCCGCTTCGAGGACTACGCCGGGACCACGGGCAACGCCGACGCGATCGAGTTCCGGATCTACTCGAACCCGGACACCGCGTTCCGCGACGTCCAGGCCGGGAACCTCGACTTCACCGACGTCCCGTCCGAGCAGATCACCTCGGCGCAGGCAGAGTTCGGTGACCGCTTCATCGAGGCGCCGAGCTCCAGCTTCAGCTACATCGGCTTCCCGCTGTGGGTCGACCCGTTCGACAACCCGGACATCCGCAAGGCGATGTCGATGGCGATCGACCGTCAGGCGATCATCGACGCGATCTTCTTCGGCACCCTGCGTCCCGCCGACGACATGGTGTCGCCGGTGGTCCAGGGCTACCGCGAAGGCATCTGCCAGTACTGCGTGTTCGACGCGGCGGCTGCCAAGGAGATGTACGACGCGGCCGGCGGGGTCGACGGTGAGATCACGATCTGGTTCAACAACGACGGTGACCACGAGCAGTGGATCGAGGCCGTCGCGAACCAGTGGGAGCAGAACCTCGGGATCGAGGGCGTGAAGTTCGAGTCCTTCGAGTTCGCCGACTACCTCGGCCGTCTGGACCTCGGGCTCGACCCGAAGACCCAGGCCGACGGTGTCACGGGGCCGTTCCGCCTCGGGTGGGTCATGGACTACCCGAGCATGCAGAACTACCTCGAGAACCTGCACGGGACCGGGGCCGGGTCGAACTACACGACCCACTCGAACACCGAGTTCGACGACCTGATGGCGCAGGGCAAGAGCGCTGCGTCGCTGGACGAGGCCGTGAGCCTCTACCAGCAGGCCGACGACATCATCCTCGAGGAGATGCCGATCGCTCCTCTGTGGTTCGGACTCGGTCAGTACGTCACCTCCGAGCGGATCGCGAACGTCAACGTGGACAAGTTCACGTTCGTCGACGTGGCCGCCGTCCAGGTGGTCGAGCCGTAGCCGGTCCGACCCATATGGAGCACGTGGAGCGGCCGCCCGTCGAGGCGGCCGCTCCACTGCTACCCTGAGGCCCGCTCATGGGACGCTACGTCGCGAGAAGGCTGCTGCAGGCCATCCCGGTCTTCTTCGGCGCAACGTTCATCGTCTTCGCGATGGTGTACGCGATCCCGGGCGATCCGATCCGAGCGCTGAACGGCGAACGTCCGATCTCCGAGAGCGCTCAGGAAGCTCTGCGCGATCAGTACAACCTCGACGATCCACTGCCGATCCAGTACCTGAAGTACGTCGGTCTCTACCCCGACGAGGAGGACGGCTTCAACGGACTCCTGCAAGGCAACTTCGGCACCACGTTCCGCGGCTACCCGGTCTCCGAGATCATGAAGGAGAAGATCCCGATCACCGCCAGGCTCGCCGTGGGCGCCTTCATCGTCGAGACGGTGATCGGCCTGATCCTCGGTCTGCTCGCCGGTCTGCGTCGTGGGTCCTTCATGGACAACTTCGTGCTCGTCACGACGACGATCGTGGTGGCCGTTCCGACGTTCGTGCTGGGGTTCGTGTCGCAGATCATCTTCGGGGTGCAGTTGGGGTGGTTCCCGATCGCGGGGATCCAGGACGGCTTCATGAGCTACGTGATGCCGTCGTTCGTGCTCGCGACCGCATCACTCGTCTACATCGCCCGCCTGACCCGCACGAGCCTCGTCGAGAACCTCCGCTCCGACTACATCCGCACCGCCCAGGCGAAGGGCCTGAGCCGTACGCGTGTCGTCGGGCGCCATGCCCTGCGGAACTCCCTGATCCCGGTCGTGACCTTCCTGGCGGTGGACCTGGGTGCGCTCCTCGGGGGCGCGATCATCACCGAGGGCATCTTCAACATCCCCGGTATCGGTCGCGAGGTCTTCCTCGCGATCCGCGGACAGGAGGGGGCCGTCGTCGTCGGCATCGTGACGTTCGGCATCCTCGTGTTCATCATCGCGAACCTGATCGTGGACATCCTGTACGCGGTCCTGGACCCGAGGATCCGCCTTGACTGACGAGCGACGCGACGAGAAGGTGCTGGCCGCCGCCGCCCACGAGGACGGGCGTCCCGGCGGGGTCTTCAAGGAGCCGGCGACGCCCGGGGGAGACGACACCCGGGGCGAAGGGGCGACCGCCGCGACGACCGCGATCGAGGGGGGGGTGGCCGTCTACGAGGCCAGCCTCTGGGGCGACGCCTGGCGGGAACTCCGTCGGAACCCCCTGTTCGTGATCTCCACGATCTTCCTGGTCTACTTCATGCTCATGGCCGCGTGGCCGCCGCCGTTCACCCGGTGGCCGGTGGCGCTGCTCGGGCTGGCCGCCTGCACCGCGACCGTCCTGCTCTTGACCTCGAAGTGGATGTCGGGGTTCACCCTTCGTCGCGGGAAGGTCCTGGCGGCCGTCGTCTGCCTGGCTCCTCTGGTCGTCTTCCTCCTGTACGCGACCACGGTGGAGGGCCAGAGCCCGAAGGAAGCGAACCTGTCGAACTCGGTGCAGTTCGAGTGGATGGACTACGACCATCCGTTCGGGTTCGACATCCAGGGCCGCGACTACTACACGCGGGTCGTCTACGGTGCTCGCGTCTCGGTCGTGATCGGCCTGCTGGTCGTCGGTGTCGACGTGGTGATCGCGATCCTCCTCGGCGGCATCGCGGGGTTCTACGGCGGGAAGTCCGATGCGGTGATCTCCCGGACCGCCGACATCTTCTTCGCGCTCCCGGTGACGCTCGCGGGCATCGTGTTCCTGAACGTCGTGGGCGAACGGGGGTTGCTCACGGTGAGCGCCGTGCTGATCTTCCTCGGATGGCCCACCTTGATGCGTCTGCTCAGATCATCCGTGTTGAGCGGCAAGGAGTCGGACTACGTGCAGGCGGCGCGTGCGCTCGGAGCGGGCGACCTCCGCATCATGCGGGTCCACATCCTGCCGAACGGCATCGCACCGGTGATCGTGTACGCGACGATCAGCGTCGGCATCATCATCTCGGCAGAGGCGGCGTTGTCCTTCCTTGGCGTCGGTCTGCAGCTCCCGGCGATCTCCTGGGGGCTGATGATCAGCGACGCCCAGAACCGCATCACGACCAGCCCGCACCTGCTGGCCTTCCCCGCGCTCTACCTGTCGATCCTGGTCCTGGTGTTCATCATCCTGGGCGACGCCCTGCGCGACGCGCTCGACCCGAGGCTCCGATGAGCGAGGACCCGCAGATCACCTCGGGAGGCGCGACGGCCGCCGCCACGGCCCAGCACATGCTGGAGCTGGAAGACCTCGCCGTGGAGTTCAACACCGACTACGGCGACGTCCACGCGGTCAACGGCATCAGCTACACCCTCGATCCGGGGGAGACCCTCGCGATCCTCGGCGAGTCCGGTTCCGGGAAGACGGTCAGCGCGCTCGCGACGATGGGGCTGATCGAGAAGCCCGGCCGGATCTCGAGCGGTGAGATCCGCTTCCATGGGACGAACCTGCTCGAGCTTCCCGAGGAGGACCGGCGCGACATCCGCGGTGACAAGATCTCGATGATCTTCCAGGACGCGCTCTCGGCCCTGAACCCGGTCTTCCCTGTCGGGGACCAGATCGCTGAGATGTTCCGGGTCCATCGCGGGATGAAGCGCAAGGACGCGCTGGAACGGGCCGTCGACCTGATGGAGCGGGTCCGGATCCCCTCGGCGCGCGAGCGGGTCCGTGACTACCCGCACCAGTTCTCCGGCGGCATGCGGCAACGCGTGATGATCGCGATGGGGATCGCGCTCGACCCCGACATACTGATCGCCGACGAGCCCAGCACGGCCCTCGACGTGACCGTGCAGGCGCAGATCATGGAGCTCCTGCTCGCGCTGCAGCAGGAGACGAAGATGGGTTTGATCCTGATCACGCACGACCTCGGGGTCGTGGCGGAGGTCGCGGACAAGGTCTGCGTGATGTACGCGGGCCAGATCGTCGAGAAGGGGTCCGTCTCCGACATCTACTCGCGTCCCGCGCATCCCTACACCGAGCGGCTGATCCACTCGATCCCGCGCGTCGACCGCAAGGGTGACCGACTCGACCCGATCAAGGGCTCCCCACCCAACCTCCTCAACATCCCCAGCGGGTGTCCCTTCCACCCTCGATGCCCCCGGGCGAGGTTCCCCGTGTGCTCGGAGGAGATGCCGGCGCAGCGCGTCGTCGCCCTGAACCGGTTGTCGGCGTGCCATTTCGCGGAGGAGGTGCTAGACGATGACGGATGACCTGGGTGCGCCGAACCCGGACGCGATCTTGTCGGTTCGGGACCTCGTGAAGTACTTCCCCGTGACGCAGGGCATCGTGCGGAAGAAGAAGATCGGCGACGTCAAGGCCGTCGACGGGGTGAGCTTCGACCTCATGCCCGGCGAGACGCTCGGCCTCGTCGGCGAATCGGGCTGCGGCAAGTCGACCGTCGCCCGTGTCCTGTTGCGCCTCTACGAAGCGTCGTCGGGAACGGCCTCCTACAAGGGCGAGGACATCTTCGCGTTGGACAAGAAGGGGCTGCGCCGGCTCCGGCGCAAGATCCAGATCATCTTCCAGGACCCGTACTCCTCGCTGAACCCGCGGATGACGGTCGGCGACATCGTGGCGGAACCCTGGGACATCCACGCAGGCCTCGTCTCGAAGGACCAACGGCGAACGCGGGCCCAAGAGCTCCTGGAGCGCGTCGGCCTCAACCCCGACCACTCGAACCGGTACCCACACCAGTTCTCGGGCGGGCAGCGACAGCGGATCGGTGTGGCCCGCGCCCTTGCCCTGAACCCCGAGGTGATCATCTGTGACGAGCCGGTGTCGGCCCTCGACGTCTCCGTCCAGGCGCAGGTCGTGAACCTGCTGGAAGACCTCCAGTCCGAGTTCGGGCTCTCGTACATCTTCATCGCCCACGACCTGTCGGTCGTGCGCCACATCTCCGAGCGGGTCGCCGTGATGTACCTGGGCAAGATCGTGGAGATGGGCGATGAGCAACAGATCTACAACTCGCCGACCCATCCGTACACGCAAGCGCTCCTGTCGGCCGTGCCGGTTCCCGACCCGGCCCTCCGGGGCCAGCGCAGGCGGATCATCCTCACCGGCGACGTACCGAGCCCGATGAACCCGCCGTCCGGGTGCCGGTTCCACCCGAGGTGCCCGAAGACCCAGTTGCTCGCGAAGGAGCAGGTCGGGTCGAAGACCTGGATGCCGATGTGTGCCGAGGTCGACCCACCGCTGGAGGGACGCCCGTCGGGACAGGTGTCCGCCTGCCATTACCCCGTCGAGAGCCGTACCATCGAAGCCTCACCCACGGGCTGAGCAACGAAGGAACCCCATGGACATCATCAACACCATCGTCATCGTGCTGCTGATCCTGTCCTCGCTGTTCCTCATCGTCACGATCTTGATGCACTCGGGGCGGGGGAGCGGTCTCTCGGACATGTTCGGCGGGACGAGCAACCTCTCAGGCGGCACCGCGCTGGAGCGGACGCTCGACCGGATCACGGTCGTCACCGCGGTCGTCTTCGGCCTGTGCACGTTCTGGCTCGCCTGGCAGTGGACCCCGTAGGGGCCGCGAGGGCGGTTGGTAGGATGGCCGCACCACGTCGGAGTGGCGGAATTTGGTAGACGCGCTAGGTTGAGGGCCTAGTGCCCCTTACGGGGCGTGCAGGTTCAAGTCCTGTCTCCGACACTACGTAGCAACGGATATGAGAAGGCCCCGGGAGAACCCGGGGCCTGTTTCGTGGGCGCCGTCCGCCCGTTGTCCGCCCACTCAGCGAGGGGGGGCCGCTGAGATGGCGTTCGAAGCGCCCTCGAGGCGATCCCGTCGGACGTGCTGGTAGGCGTTCTAAGGATCATCTCTCTCTCCCCCCTGTGCGAGTGCGTGTCGCTCCTGCGACACTCCTCGCTCCGGCGCGCTGAGGCGGTGCGATACCCACCTCGTCACGCCGGTGGCGCAGTCTCCTCCGATTCCTCGGATCGCCTCTGGTCGCTGCGCACCGCGGCCCTGAAGCACCACCATGCGATCCAGCCCAGGGGGACAGCCACGGCGAGCGTCACGGCGACGGCCCTCGCTGCCGAAGCCAGATCGGGTCCGTTGTCATCCAGACCGACCTCCGAGAGGGAGAGCATGGCGACCGCCAACCCTGTGAAGACGACGAGGACCGCCGCGAGCGCGACCACGACCCCGCTCGAAACCCAGAGGAACACGCGGACCGTCGATCCAGCACGCGTCATGCCCAGATGATCATCCCAACTGGTCATGCCCGCGTGATCGCCATGTCTGATGGATCGTGACCGAGTCGCCGAAGGGGTCGCGGCACAGGCTTCCGTGGAGTAGCGTGCGAGCCGATGGGCCTCTCTCTCGGCCTGTTGCGGATGACCGAGCACCCCGGTGAACGCCGGGACTTCCTGCCACGCCTCGTCCGCACCCTCCCGTCCCTCGGTGCCGACGAGGTCGTCCTAGAGGAGGGCTACGGCTCGGCGATGGGGATCGACGAGGCCGACTACGCGGGCGACGCCGTCCGCGTCGCGTCTCGTGACGACGTGCTCGATCAAGACGTCGTCCTCGTGCTGCGGTGTCCGAAGGAGGATGTGCTGCGGCGCATGCGTCCCGGAGCGGTCCTTGTGTCGATGCTGCACTACGCGACACGGCCGGGCCGCAACGCCTTGCTGCGCGATCGTGGGATCGTGGCCGTCAGCCTCGATTCCGTGACGGACGACCACGGTCGGCGGATGGTCGAGAACCTCGAGCTGACCGCGTGGGCGGGGGTCGAGGCGTCGATCCGCGAGCTCTCGATGCGCTGGGGGTGGTTCGCCGTCCCCCAGCGAGACCCGATCCGCGCGACCGTCCTGGGGTCGGGTGCCTTGGGTGCCCACGCGATGCACGCCGCCACGCGGTACGGCGACCACGAGCTTCGGGAGGCGCTCCACCGAGCCGGGGTTCCAGGTGTCGAGGTCGCGGTGGTCGACCATGACCTGTCCTGGCACGAGGACTACATGCTCGAGCGCCTGCAGATGTCGGACCTCCTGGTGGATGCCACGCTGCGCCGCGACCCCTCGATGCCGGTGATCCCCAACGCCTGGCTCGCGACGATGCCCCAGCACGGGGTGCTCCTGGACCTGGCGGCCGATCCGTACGACCTCGCCGCCCAGCCGCCCGGGATCAAGGGGATCGAAGGCGTTCCGCACGGCAGTCTGCTGCAGCAGCTGTTCGAGGTGGACGACCCCGCATGGGATCTGACCGGACGCGCCGTCGACGTCCGGGTGCGCCGCCTTGCCCTTTCGTGCGATGCTTGGCCAGGCGTCCGTCCCAGGGACAGCATGGAACGGTACGGCGAACAGGTCGAGCCGGTGATGGAGGTCGTGCTGAGCATGCGGCCTTCGACCTGGGACCGGAAGGACACCCATCGGCGTGTGAGGGCGGTGGCCAGAGCGGAGCTCGAGCGATGGACGACTCAGCACACGGACTGACGGTGGGGTTCCCCCGGATGCACAAGGAGCCGGGGGAGCATCGGGACTTCCTGCCCGACCTCGTTGCGTCGGTCGCGCGCACCGGCACGCGCGTGATCGTCGAGGAGGCGATCGGGTCGGGCATGGGTCTGTCCGACGGCGACTACGTGTCGCGCTCGGAACTGATCCGCACCGGGTCCAACGCCGAGGCGTTCGCGCAGGACGTCGTGGTGACCCTCCGCTGCCCGGAGACGGAGGAGTTCGACAAGGTCCACCCCGGTGCGACCCTGGTCTCGATGCTCCACTACTCGACGAGACCCGCCAGGGTCGAGGCGCTGCTCGAGCGTGGCATCGAGGCGATCTCCCTGGACGGGATCGTCGACGACGCGGGACGCCGCCTGGTGGTGAACGCGAAGGGCGTGGCGTGGAACGGGCTCGAGGCGGCGTTCGATCTCCTCGAAGCGACCTGGCCGCCGCTGAAGTCTGCCGCACGGGGACCGGTCCAGGTCCTCGTCGTAGGGATCGGGACGATCGGGCGACACGCGGTCGAGGCGGCCTCGAAGTTCGGGAGCGACGACCGTTGCCGTGCGTTCATGGCCGCGGATCTGCCCGGCGTCGTCGTCCGGGCCGTCGGCCGGACGATCACCGACGACGAGGCCACGATGCGCGACCTGTTCGCGACGACGGACGTGCTCGTCGACGCGAGCCAGCGCGACGACCCCTCGAGGCCGCTCGTGCCGAACCGGTGGCTGGCCGCCCTCCCGAGTCACGCCGTGATCTGCGACCTCGTCGTCGATCCCTACCTGATCGAAACCGACCCTCCCACGGTGCGGAGCATCGAGGGCATACCGCGCGGCGACCTGGATCGCTACATGTTCGCCCCCGACCACCCGGCATGGAGCGACACGATCCCACCGGGGGTCCCCACGGAACATCGGCGCCACGTCGTCACGTGCTACTCGTGGCCTGGGGTGCGACCGCTCGAGTGCATGGAGCTGTACGGCGCCCAGCTCGGGCCGCTCCTCGAGGTGCTGTTGGAACGCGGCGGGGCCACCGGGCTCCGCGCCGATGGTCCGTACCAGGAGCGGGCGCTGCATCGGGCCTGGCTTCCCGTATGGCTCGGGGAGGGGCTTGCGTCTCGCCACGGGGGCCGGGGTTCCCTGGTGGCGATCGAGCCGTCGTAAGATGCGCGGGTGAGATAGCGACCGCCCTCGTTCCCGCCGGCGGCGATCACGGCCGGCCGGTCACGCCCGAGGAGGTTCCGTGCTCGTCCATCTCGCACCCCGCTCCGTTCGATCGCGACCGAGGATACGCACGCCATGAGCACGCTCGAAGCACGAGACGTCAGCGTCGAGATCGGCGGCAAGCTCGTCGTCGAGGCGCTGAGCCTCAGCCTGCGTGCCGGGGACAAGGTGGGCGTCGTCGGTCGCAACGGGGCGGGGAAGACCAGCACGCTGAAGGTGCTTGCCGGTGAGGAGCCGCCCGCGTCCGGGACGGTGATCCGTCGTGGCGATGTCGGGTACCTGCGTCAGGATCCTCGTCAACACCGAGCCGATGACTGGGACACGGGTCTCGAGCACATCTTGTCCGCCCGAGGATTGGTGGACCTGTCCCGCAGGCTCGAGAAGGCGAGGATCGCCCTCGAGGAGTCGCACGACGACCGCAACGTGAGGCGGTTCGCGCGGTTGGAGGAGCGCTACCGAGCCGATGGCGGCTACCAGGCCGAGTCCGAGGCCAGGACGATCGCGGCCGGACTCGGCCTCCCGCAGGACCGACTGGGACTGGCCGTCGGGGCGCTCTCGGGGGGCGAGCGTCGACGCCTCGAGCTCTCACGGATCCTGTTCGGTGGCTCCGACCTGCTCCTGCTCGACGAGCCGACGAACCACCTGGACGTCGATGCGAAGACCTGGCTGATGCGGTTCCTCGCTTCGTACAAGGGCGCGCTGATCGTCGTGAGCCACGACCTCAAGCTCTTGGACGGTTCGATCACGAGGATCCTGCACCTGGACCTGGACGGCGTCGTGGAGTACCGGGGGACCTACACCCAGTACCGTTCGGCGCGCGCGAAGGATGAGGAGCGTCTCACGAAGCTCGCCCAGCGCCAGCAGCAGGAGATCAGCCGCCTGAAGACCCTCGCCGACGCGATGCGCGGGTCGACCGCGAAGCGCGCACGCAAGGCGAAGACGCTCGACACCCGCGTGGGGAAGTTGGAGGCGCGCAAGGTCGAAGCCCCAACCCGCGAGCGCACGGTGCGGTTCCGGTTCCCGCCGCCCCCGCACTGCGGGCGAACCGTCCTGGTGGTCGATGGGCTCACGAAGTCCTACGGGGCGAACGACCCCGTGTTCCGCGATGTCCGCTTCGATCTGGGACGGGCCGAGCGGCTGCTGATCTTGGGTCTGAACGGGGCAGGGAAGACGAGCCTGCTGCGGATCCTGACGGGTCAAACCGAGCCGGACGCGGGGGCCTTCAGCTTCGGCCATGGTGTCGAGGTCGGGTACTACGCACAGGAGCATGAGGGCCTCCGCGACGGCGTCGAGGTCTTGACCCACATGCGGGAGTCATCACCCGCCGACGATCAGACCCTCCGTGGCCTCCTGGGGATGTTCGACCTCCATGGCGACGTCGCGTTCCAGGATGCCGGCACCCTGTCCGGAGGCGAGAAGACGAAGCTGGCGCTGGCGCAGCTCGTCGCGGGACGGAAGAACCTGCTCCTCCTGGACGAGCCGACGAACAACCTCGATCCGCCCTCGCGCACGGCGATCGCCGACGCCCTGCAGGGATGGCCAGGTGCCATGGTGCTCGTCAGTCACGATCCCGAGTTCGTGGAGACGCTTGCCCCCGAACGCGTCCTGATCATGCCGGAGGGCGAGCTCGGCTTCTGGACCGATGACCTTCGTGACCTGATCGAGCTCGCGTAGCGGGTCGCGACGCGCGGCGGCTATCCTCGGGCCGTCCGCATGCCGGGCCCGAGGCGGCCCCGATCGCAGGAGGAGCCAGGACGTGAGCACGAACGGATCGGCCGACCGCATCTTCGTGAACGGCGCCGTCTACACCGTGGACGCCGCGCGGGCGTGGGCAGAGGCGATCGCGGTGAAAGGTGGTCGGATCGTCGCGGTCGGGGGCGACGCCGACGTCGCCGATCTTCGGGGATCCGGCACCGAGGTGATCGACCTCGCAGGGCGGATGCTCCTGCCCGGGTTCCAGGACGCTCACGTGCATCCCGTGAGCGGCGGGATCGACATGCTCCAGTGCGACCTCCACGATCTGGGGACCAAGGAGGAGTACCTGGGGGCGATCCGGGCGTATGCCGACGACAACCCCGACGAGCCGTGGGTCTTGGGCGGGGGGTGGTCGCAGGACGTCTTCCCGCGCGGCTGCCCGTCGAAGGACGACCTGGACGCGATCGTCCCCGATCGCCCCGTGTACCTACCGAACCGCGATGGCCACAGCATCTGGGTGAACTCGAAAGCCCTCGAGCTCGGGGGTGTAACCGCGGAGACGCCCGACCCGGGAGATGGTCGGATCGAGCGGCTCGACGACGGATCGCCGCAAGGGACGCTCCACGAAGGCGCCGGCGATCTCGTCGGCCGTCTCGTCCCCGACCTGACCCCCGAGCTCGTGTACGAGGGCCTCCTCAAGGGTCAGGCGTACCTGCACTCGCTCGGCGTGACCTCCTGGCAGGACGCGATCGTCGACGTGGCCGGGTCGTTCGCCAACTACGAGGCGTACATGACGGCCGTGGAGCGGGGCACCCTCACCGGTCGCGTGATCGGCGCCCTGTGGTGGGACCGGTCGAAGGGGCTCGAGCAGATCGACGACCTGGTCGGTCTGCGGGAGCGGAGCCCGTCGGGACGGTTCGCGGCGACCAGCGTGAAGATCATGCAGGACGGTGTCTGTGAGAACTTCACGGCCGCCGTCATAGACCCCTACCTCGACGCTCACGGACACCCCTCGGACAACCGCGGCATCTCCTTCGTGGATCCCGAGCTGCTGAAGGAAGCGGTCACGCGCCTGGATGCCTTGGGCTTCCAGGTCCACTTCCACGCGCTCGCCGAGCGAGCCGTCCGCGAGGCGCTCGACGCGATCGAGGCGGCCAGGGTCGCGAACGGTTGGACGGACGGCCGCCACCACCTGGCCCACATCCAGGTCGTGCACCCCGACGACGTTCCGCGATTCCGCACGCTCGGCGCGGTAGCCAACGCGCAGCCTCTGTGGGCCGCCCACGAGGCCCAGATGGACGAGCTCACGATCCCGTTCCTCGGCGAACCCCGCTGGACCTGGCAGTACCCGTTCGCGAGCCTGGTTCGCGCCGGTGCGGTCCTTGCGATGGGCAGCGACTGGTCGGTGTCGTCCCCCGATCCCTTGCAGGAGATGCACGTGGCGGTGAACCGACAGATGCCGTCAGACTACCCGTACCGCGTCGAGAGCCACGATGTCTTCCTCCCCGACGAGCGGATCGACCTGCCCACGGCGCTGGCCGCGTTCACGATGGGGTCGGCCTACGTGAACCACCTGGACGACGAGACGGGTTCGATCGAGGTCGGCAAGCAAGCCGACGTCGTGGTCGTGGACCGGAACCTGTTCGCGCACCCGGCCGACGAGATCGCATCGGCCACGTGCGAGATGGCGTTCGTCGCGGGGGAGCTGGTCTACGCCGCAGGCGACGCGTAAGGGGGATCAGGGGGCTCCCCGCGAGCTCGCCCACTGGCGGACGTTCTCGACGTGGGCTCGGGCCTCCTCGCCGTGCGCGCACGTGACCGGGTCCTCACAGGGTGGGTTGCCCTCCATCGTGAAGAAGTTGAAACGGCAATCGGGGCAGAACACGTCCAGTTCTTCCGGAAGGTACGGGCAGTCACCGTACGCGCAGCTGCGCTGTCCCTCGCCGGTGACGATGTCGAACCCGCACCCGGGGCACTTGTCGAAGCCTTCCCATCGCGCCATCGCTCGCCTCCTCGTTCCCCCAGGATGGGCACGCATGGGGTGCGCACCCTAGGTTCGAAGGTCCCCCTGGGTCGGGGCCGGACGCCGGACAGGTGAACCGGGACGGGAACCACAGCGAAGCAAGGTCGTATCCTGACGATCAGCCGGAGGTCCCTCTTCCATGCGCAGAACGATCCTGCTCGCCGTCGTGCTCGCGGTCACCGCCACCGCGTGCTCGGTGCAACTCACCGACGACGCCGCGGCTCCGGCCGCGCCCCTGACCCAGGGCGGCACGCTCGCCCCGGGCGACGTGGAAGGCGTCGTCGCCGCGGTCCTGCCGGCCGTGGTGAACGTCACGACCGATGTCTTCCAGATCGACCAGCTCGGCAACGCACAGCAGGGACAGGGGGTGGGGACCGGGTTCATCGTGCGGCAAGACGGCGTGATCGTCACGAACTGTCACGTCGTCGAGGGTGGCTCGCAGATCTCCGTGTTCACCTCCGAGGACGAGCCCACGCGGTACGACGCACGGCTGATCGGGGGAGACTGCCTGAACGACCTCGCGGTACTGAAGGTCGACGCGACCGGCCTCCCGACCGTCGCGCTTGGGGGTTCCAGCGACCTGCAGCTCGGCCAGCCGGTCGTCGCGCTCGGGTACGCGCTCGCGCTCGAGGGAGGCCCGACGGTGACGACCGGTATCGTCTCGGCCCTGGGCCGTTCGATCCAGGCGCAGGACCCCAACTGCGAGGTCTGCGAGAACGGGATACGGACCTATCCGGACACGATCCAGACCGATGCCGCGATCAACCACGGCAACTCCGGCGGCCCCCTCGTCGACATGGCGGGGCGTGTGATCGGGATCAACTCCGCCGGCAACGACGGGGCGGAGAACATCGGCTTCGCGATCCCGATCGACAGCGCGAAGGACGTGATCGAGCAGGCGATGACCGACCCGCTCGCCCCGACGCCCTATCTGGGGGTGTCGACGACCCCGGTGACGTCGGACATGGCCTTCCAGTTCGACATCGAGGTCGACGAAGGCGCTTACGTGCTGGCGACCACGAACGACGGCCCCGCGCAGAAGGCTGGGATCGCCGAAGGTGATGTGATCGTCGGGATCGACGGAGAGGCGGTCGTGTCGTCGGAGGACCTGGGACGGGTGCTCGATGCCCTCGAGCCCGGGCAGGAGGTCTCGGTCGAGCTCGTGGGGTCCGACGGCGAGCGCCGGAGCGTGGACGTGGAGCTGGGCACCCGGCCGCTGCCGACGGGGCAGATCCCCTAGGGGTTCATGCGAACGCCGCACGGGGGTGCGCTAGCCTGAGCCCGATGAGGGTGAGGCTGAGGAACCCCGATCGCGAGATCGAGATCACGGGCGAGCGGGTCCTGCGCGAGGTGCTGCGGGAGCTCGAGATCGCCCCGGACACGGTGCTCGTGATCCGTGACGGCGAGCTGATCACCCGTGAGACCCGCGTCGGCGACGGCGACGTCATCGAGATCCGCCCCGTCATCTCCGGGGGGTCGACGCCATGAAGTGCAAGCGGTGCAAGGCCCCTGCGGTGATCGAGGTGCGTCGGCACAACGCGGCGTACTGCAAGGGATGCTTCGTGACGGTGTTCCGAAACCAGGTCGAGCGCGCGATCACGGACCGGAAGATGATCGACCCCGACGACCGGGTCCTGGTGGCGGTGTCCGGCGGCAAGGACTCCCTGGCACTGTGGGAGGTCCTCCTGGGGATGGGATACCGAGCGGACGGGCTCTACCTAGGGCTCGGTATCGGCGACTACAGCGACCGTTCGGCGGCCCTCACCCGGGGATTCGCCGAGGAGCGCGACGCCCGCCTGATCACCGTGGACCTCACCGAGCGGTACGGGTTCGACATCCCGACGGCGGGGCGTCGCGGGGGCCGCTCGACCTGCGCGGTCTGCGGTCTGTCGAAGCGGTACGTGTTCAACGCCGCGGCGCTCGAGGGCGGCTACGACGTGATCGCCACCGGCCACAACCTCGACGACGAAGCCGCCACGTTGCTGGGGAACACCTTGCGCTGGAACACCGAGTACATCGCCCGGCAATCGCCGGTCCTGCCGGCGAGGGACGGGATGGTGAAGAAGGTGAAGCCGCTCCACCGGCTCTCGGAGCTCGAGACCGCTGCGTACGCGTTCCTCCGCGGCATCGACTACGTGGTCGAGGAGTGCCCGCTCGTGGAAGGGAACACCCAGCTCCGCTACAAGGAGGCGATGAACGCGATCGAGGCACGTTCGCCTGGGACCAAGGCGCAGTTCTTCCTGGGATACCTGGAGCGTGGGCTGCCGCTGTTCCGCGCGGAGGACACGGCCACGGTCGGGACGTGCGCCCGTTGCGGTCAGGCAACGACGAGCACCTTCTGCGCGTTCTGCCGGGCACGAGCGCAGATCCTGGGTGAGCGCCTCGAACCGCCGGCCGACCGCCAGGTGGTCGAGGAGTCGGCCGAGGAGGTCCTGCCGGTGGAGATGTACGGCGTGGCCGCGGAGGCCGGATGAGGGGCTTCGAGCCCGACGAGCGGGTACTCCTCGTCGATCAGCGCGGTCGTCAGTACCTCTTCCGACTGCAGGAGGGAGGCTCGTACCACACCCATTCGGGTGCGCTGCCGCACGACGCGCTGATCGGTGCCCCCGAGGGGACTCGCGTCGAGACGGTGAACGGGATGGTGCTGACCGCCTTCCGCCCGCGCTTCGCGGACTACGCGCTCAAGATGAAGCGAGGCGCGCAGGTCGTGTACCCGAAGGACCTGGGCCCGATCCTCATGTACGCGGATGTGTTCCCGGGGGCGCGCGTCGTCGAGGCGGGGACCGGGTCTGGCGCGCTCACGATGGCCCTGTGCCGGGCGGTCGGCGCCGAAGGGCGGGTGGTCTCCTACGACACCCGTCCGGAACACCGCGATCAGGCCGTGAAGAACATCGAGGGCTTCTTCGGGGCGCTGCCCGCGAACCTGGAGCTGCGTGAGGGCGACGTTGCCGGGATGGACGACACCGAGCGGTTCGACCGGTGCGTGTTGGACCTCCCCGAACCGTGGGCACCGTTGGAGGTCCTTGGACGGGTGCTCGAACCAGGTGGGGTCGTGTGCACCTACCTTCCCACGACGATCCAGGTCCAGGAGCTGGTCCTCGCCCTGGCGGCGCACGACTTCCTCCACCTCGAGACGTTCGAGGTCCTGCGCCGCGGCTGGCACGTGACAGAGCGCAGCGTCCGGCCCGACCACAGGATGGTGGGGCACACGGGCTTCCTGTCGGTGGCCCGACGCCTCGCCCCTCGCTGACCCGGGGTCGGTCCGCGTCGCACGGGTTCCCGATCATCCGGGAAAAGTCCTAAGCCTTCCGGTCCCATGTGCCGTAGATACTGGGAAGGGAATCATCGAGCTTCCAGGACGGTGTCGGTGTGGCGTGCCACACTCGCCCTTTCCCGGGGGAGGTGACGGACTTGAGCGACGAGGTCGAGCGCTACGAGCAGCAGGTGCACGAGCTGCAGTCCCAGGTGAAGTTCCTCGAGGAGGAGGTCGGCCTGCTGCGCCGGCGGCTCACGAACGCCCCGCGTCAGGTGACGGTGCTCGAGGAGAAACTCGTCGAGACCCGTGAGCAGCTCGCGAGGGCGATGGGGCAGAACCAGAAGCTTGCCGATGCCCTCCGTGCTGAGCGCGACAAGATCGAGACCTTGGCCGAGGAGGTCGAGAAGCTCAGCCAGCCGCCCGCGACCTACGGCGTCTACCTCCGCATGAACGACGACGGATCGCTCGATGTCGTCACGGCCGGTCGAAAGATGCGCGTCCTCCCGGCGCCGGACATCGACGTCGCGTCGATGGTCCCCGGCTCGCAGGTGGTCCTGAACGAGTCCCTCAACGTCGTCCACGTGATCGAGGCCGACGCCGCCGGCGACGTGGTCAAGGTGAAGGATCGCCTGGGCGACGACCGCGTCGTCGTGCTCGCGCGCGGCGACGAGGAGCATGTCGCGTTCCTCGCCGGGGCGCTGCACGGCGGGAGCGTCCGGGCCGGTGACAACGTGCTGTTCGACCCGCGGTCGGTCGTCGTGACGGAGCTGCTCCCTCGCGAAGAGGTCGAGGAACTCGTCCTCGAGGAGATCCCCGACGTCACCTACGAAGACATCGGCGGTCTCGAGGGGCAGATCGAGCACATCCGCGACGCCGTGGAGCTGCCGTTCCTGTACGCGGAGCTGTACGCGGAGCATCAGCTGGATCCGCCGAAGGGCGTGCTCCTGTACGGTCCTCCCGGCTGCGGCAAGACGCTGATCGCGAAGGCCGTCGCCAAGTCCTTGGCGGACAAGGTGCGGGAGCGCACCGGTCGCGACGACGCACGCAGCTACTTCTTGAACGTCAAGGGTCCCGAGCTGCTGAACAAGTACGTCGGCGAGACCGAGCGTCAGATCCGAGAGATCTTCCAGCGAGCCAAGGAACGCTCGGAGGAGGGTCTCCCGGTGATCGTGTTCTTCGACGAGATGGATTCGATCTTCCGCACCCGCGGCACGGGGATCTCCTCCGACGTCGAGTCGACGATCGTGCCGCAGCTGCTGTCGGAGCTCGACGGGGTCGAAACGCTGAAGAACGTCATCGTGATCGGGGCCTCGAACCGCGAGGACCTGATCGATCCGGCGATCCTTCGTCCCGGGCGCCTCGACGTGAAGATCAAGATCGAACGCCCTGACGCCGCCCAGGCGGCCGACATCATGTCGAAGTACCTGCACCCCTCCGTCCCGATCCACCCCGACGAGGTCGAGCGGTACGGCGACGACGTTCAGACCGCGTGCCGTCGGATGATCGAGAAGACCGTCGACAGGATGTACGCGCCCAGCGACGAGAACCGGTTCCTCGAGGTGACGTACGCCAGCGGTGACAAGGAGATCCTGTTCTTCAAGGACTTCAACTCCGGTGCGATGATCGAGAACATCGTCCGCCGGGCGAAGAAGGATGCGATCAAGCGCTTCCTGTCGACCGGCGAGAAGGGCGTGAAGGGCGACGATCTCCAGACCGCGATCCGCGACGAGTTCAAGGAGAACGAGGACCTTCCCAACACCACGAACCCGGACGACTGGGCACGGATCTCCGGCAAGAAGGGCGAGCGGATCGTCTACGTCCGAACGCTTCTGGGACATGACGGCGAGGGTCGGCAGGTCGAGCGCGTGAATGCGGGGCAGTACCTGTAGGGTGGTCGAGTGGCCATCCCGAAGGTCCTGGGGACCGAAACCGAATACGGCATCGCAGCTATCGGGCAGGCCGACTTCAACCCCGTCGTGTCGTCCTCGTTGCTGATCTCGTCGTACGCGGGAAGCCTGCGCCGTATCCGCTGGGACTACGAGGACGAGTCGCCGATGCGCGATGCGCGGGGGTTCGAGCCGGCCGGTGCCGGCGCAGGGACCGACGAGGACCTCGGTCTGGCGAACGTGATCCTGCCGAACGGCGCTCGCTACTACGTCGACCACGCGCACCCCGAGTACTCGACGCCCGAGTGCCTGTCGATCCACGACCTCCTGGTCCACGACAAGGCGGGGGAACGGATCATGGAGCGCTCGCTCGACCTCGTCGGGCGCGAGATGCCCGACACCCCGGCGCTTGCGATCTACAAGAACAACACCGACGGCAAGGGCAACTCGTACGGAACCCACGAGAACTACCTGATGGACCGAGCGACACCGTTCGCCGACATCGTGCGCGACCTCACGCCCTTCTTCGTCACCCGCCAGATCTTCACCGGGGCCGGCAAGGTGGGCTACGAGGCGCAGTGGGACGAGCACGGCGTGCATCGGTTCCAGCTGAGTCAGCGGGCCGACTTCTTCGAAGCGGAGGTCGGGCTGGAGACGACCCTCAAGCGCCCGATCATCAACACCCGCGACGAGCCGCACTCGGATTCCGAGCGCTACCGCCGCCTCCACGTGATCGTCGGCGACGCGAACCTGTGTGAGGTCGCCCAGTACCTCAAGGTCGGCGCGACCGCGATCGTGCTGAAGATGATCGAGGACGGCGTCGCGCCGGACCTCGCGATCCGAAACCCGGTCGGGGCGATCCACGAGGTGTCGCGCGACGTCGGGTTGGGGCACGAACTCGCCCTCGTGGACGGACGGCGGATGACGGCGCTGCAGGTGCAACGGGAGTACGTGACGGCGGCGCGTACCTACGTCGAGCGCCGGGACGACACACCCGAGCATCGAGACGTCGTCACCCGGTGGGAGACGGTGCTCGACGGGCTCGAGGCCGATCCGATGGGTCTGTCGGGTCAGCTCGACTGGGTCGCGAAGCTCCGGATCCTCGAGGGGTACCGCGAGCGCGACGATCTGGAGTGGAGCGACGCGAAGCTCCGGGCGATCGACCTGCAGTACCACGACGTGCGCCGGGACAAGGGCCTGTACAACCGTCTCGAGGCCGCGGGCAAGGTCGAGCGCCTGACGAGTGACGAGGAGGTCGATCGGGCCGTGATGGAGCCTCCGGAAGACACCCGCGCCTACTTCCGCGGTCGCTGTATCGCGAAGTACCCGGACGCGATCGCCGCCGCCTCATGGGATTCGCTGATCCTCGACATCGGGCAGGATGCTCTGCAGCGCATCCCGATGAAGGAGCCCCTGCGCGGCACGCGGGCGCACGTGGAGGAGCTGATCCGATCCTCGGACGACGCCGCGACGCTCGTCGAGAAGCTGCGTTCCTGAGCGGTCCTGTCCTCGGCGGCCGATAGGATAGAGGTCCGGAAAGGAGCGATCGTGCCGGAGCAAGAGCAGAAGCGCGTCCAGCGCAAGGGTGGCGGCGACAGCGCCGATGACGACGCCGGCGAGGTCCGGTCGGCGTCGAAGGCGTCCGAGCTCAAGGAAGAGATGGATGACATCCTCGACGAGATCGACTCCGTGCTGGAGGAGAACGCCGAGGAGTTCGTGAAGTCCTACGTCCAGAAGGGCGGGCAGTGAGCGATCGCCTCGAGCTGCCCGCCGCCGGGACCCCGTTCGGTGCGAGCCCGAGCTTCGTCGAGCTGCTGCGCCGCGAACGGCCCGAGATGTACCCGGTCGTGCCCGAAGGGCGCCTCGCCGAACTCGGTCTCTCGCACGGAACCACGGTGCTGGGACTCAAGTATGCGGACGGGATGCTCATGGCGGGGGACCGTCGTGCGACCGCTGGCACCCTGATCGCCGACGCGAAGATGCGCAAGGTGTTCGCCGCCGACGACTATTCCGCGATCGCGATCGCCGGGGCGGCGGGTCAGGCCGTCGAGATGGTGAAACTGTTCCAACTTGAACTCGAGCACTACGAGAAGATCACCGGCGACCGCCTCTCGTTGGAAGGCAAGGCGAATCGGCTCGCCCAGATGATCCGGTCGAACTTCCCGATGGCGTTGCAGGGTCTCGTCGTGGTGCCGCTGTTCGGAGGGTTCGACGAACGTCGCGGCGAAGGTCGCATCTTCTACTACGACGCTACCGGAGGTCGCTGGGAGGAAGACGACTTCCAGACGACCGGGTCGGGTGGTCAACCGGCGAAGAACTCTCTGAAGAAGCGTTGGCGCGCTGGACTCAACCTCGATGAGGCTCTCCGGGTCGCCGTCGAGGCGCTGATCGACGCGGCCGAGGACGACGCAGCGACGGGTGGGCCTGACACCCTGCGGGGCATCTGGCCGGTCGTCATCGCCGTGACAGCGCGGGGAGCCGACGACGTGCCCGACGACGACATCCGCTCGGCCGTCGATGCCGTGTTGCAGGAGCGTGCTCGATGAGCTTCATGCCGTACGTCGCGCCCGAGCAGCTGATGAAGGACCGCTCGGACTACGCGCACAAGGGGATCGCGAGGGGCCGTTCGGTCGTGGGGCTCGAATACGCGGAGGGGCTGCTGTTCCTGGCCGAGAACCCGTCCGCGACCCTCCACAAGATCAGCGAGGTGTACGACCGGATCGCGTTCGCCGGGGTCGGCAAGTACAGCGAGTTCGAGGAGCTTCGGATCGGCGGGATCCGGCTGGCCGACATGCGTGGGTTCCAGTACGGGCGCGAAGACGTGAAGGCCCGCGACCTCGCCAACGCATACTCGCAGGCCCTGTCGACGATCTTCACCCAGCAGATGAAGCCGTACGAGGTCGAGATCCTCGTGGGTGAGGTCGACGGTGAGACCGACGGCACGTCGATCTACCACATCCTGTTCGACGGCTCGGTCTCCGACGAGCACGGCTACGTCGCGATGGGCGGCCACGCCGAGGACCTGACCGATGCCCTGCGTGATCGGTTCGAGGAGGGATGGGACCTGGCGACCGCGATCCGCACCGGTGTCGACGCGCTCGGCAGCGTCCCCGACCGTCGTGACATCCCCACGTCCCAGATCGAGGCCGGCGTGCTCGACCGTACCCGAGCGCAGCGTCGCAAGTTCCGCCGACTGAGCATGGACGCGATCCAGACCGCCGTGCAGGCCTGAGCCGGCCGCTCCCCGCGTTCGCACCTCTCGCGCCTACGCTGTCGTTGATGGATCGGCGTATCTTCGGCCTCGAGAACGAGTACGGCGTGACCTGCACGTTCCGCGGGCAGCGGCGGCTGTCACCCGACGAGGTCGCCCGGTACCTGTTCCGGCGGGTCGTGCACTGGGGCCGATCCTCGAACGTCTTCTTGGAGAACGGCGCGCGCCTGTACCTCGACGTGGGGTCGCACCCCGAGTACGCGACGCCGGAGTGCGACTCGATCCGCGAGGTCGTGGCGCACGACAAGGCGGGGGAGCGGATCTTGGAGCATCTGTTGAGCGCGGCCGAGATGCGGCTCCATGAGGAGGGGATCAACGGGGATGTCTACCTCTTCAAGAACAACACGGACAGCGCGGGGAACTCCTACGGGTGTCACGAGAACTACCTGGTCGCCCGTCAGGGGGAGTTCGCCCGGATGGCCGACGTCTTGATCCCCTTCTTCGTGACCAGGCAGATCTGGTGTGGGGCCGGCAAGGTGCTCCAGGGACCGCGCGGAGCGCAGTTCTGCATCGCCCAGCGCTCCGAGCACATCTGGGAGGGGGTCTCAAGCGCCACGACCCGATCACGGCCGATCATCAACACCCGCGACGAGCCGCACGCTGATGCCGAGCGGTTCCGCCGGCTCCACGTGATCGTCGGGGACTCGAACATGAGCGAATGGACGACCCTGATGAAGGTCGGCGTCACCGACCTCGTCCTTCGGATGGTCGAGGGCAACACCGTGATGCGCGACCTGTCGCTCGAGAATCCGATCCGTGCGATCCGCGAGATCAGCCACGACACCACCTGCACCCGGCGGGTGCGCCTGGCGAACGGCCGGGAGCTCTCGGCGCTCGAGCTGCAGATGGAGTACCTCGAGAAGACGTCCCGGTTCATCGAACGTCGAGGGGCGGACGAGATGTCCACGTACCTCCTGAAGGGATGGGAGGAGGCCCTGACCGCGCTCGCGGCAGGTGAGCCCGAGCGCCTGGCGCGCAAGGTGGACTGGGTGACGAAGCGCTTGATGATCGAGCGATACATGGCCAAGCACGATCTCCCACTCGGCTCACCACGGATCGCGCTGCTGGATCTCGCCTACCACGACGTGAACCGGACCCGCGGCCTCTACTACCTGCTGGAGAAGGGCGGGAAGGTGGAGCGGGTCCTCGACGACGCGGAGATCGAATTGGCGATGCGAGAGCCCCCTCAGACGACTCGAGCCAAGCTGCGTGGCGACTTCATCCGACAGGCGAAGGCGAAACGCCGCGACTACACGGTCGATTGGGTACACCTGAAGCTGAACGACCAGGCGCAGCGTACGGTCCTGTGCAAGGACCCGTTCCGCTCGACCGACGATCGCGTCGACCAGTTGATCGCGCACATGTGACCGGTCTGACACGCGCTGATCATCCGTGCGAGCGGATCAGTCCCTCGATGAAGGGGTTCAACGTCTCGTGGAGGTGCCCGTAGATCGAGCAATGCCCCATCCCTTCGAAGAGGTGGTACTCGCCGAGGGGAGCGAGGTCGGCGACGACCTTCGCGTCTTGAGGTGGTGCCTGGACGTCCTCCGCACCCGCGATCACGTGGATCGGGACCTCACACGACGGGAGCTGGTCCGTCTGGTCGAAACGCAGGCACATGTCCCATTGGGGGATCAACGACACCTCGTTCTCGCCGGAGTCCATCCACGCTTCGAACTCCGCGCGGATCCGCGGCCACAGCTCGGGGTCGCCGAGGACCCTGGCCGGGTAGAGCATCGCCGCGTAGTGGGTCACGCCCATCATCCCGTCGAGCCGCCCGCCCGCCTTGCGGAACTCGATCTCCGCCTCTTGGTAGTCCCAGCACCAACCCAGGCTGTTCGCACCCGTCCCCATGACGACGGCGCAGCGCACGAGCTCGGGGGCGTCGATCGCGACCTGTTGCGCGATCAGGGCTCCCATCGAGAGACCGACCAGGGCGACCGGCGGCTCACAGGTGCCACGGATCAGCTCGGCCGTGTCCCGGGCGAACGCCTCGATCGACCAGGGCAGCGGCCGTTCGCACGAGGTTCGGCCGATCCCGCGATTGTCGAAGGTCGTGCTGCGGAACCCCGCAGCCTCGAAATGGGGCATCTGATAGGGATGCCAACGGGCGCCCACGTCCCCACCGCCGGCGATCCACACGATGTCCGGACCCTCGCCGAACCGCTCGTACGCGATCGTGGCCTCGGAACCATCGAACGTGGGCATATCGTTCCTCCTCATGGAGATGCGGGGCTCAGGCGGGGCGCCACCGACGGCTGCGGACCGAGACGCGGCCTGCCAGGACACCTGCGGCCGCCGCGGTGAGGGCGGCCGGGGTCGCATCGTCGATCGACAGACCGAGGTCGTCGAACGCGGGGCGCGGATCGACCTCGACGACGTGATGGAGCTCGTGGAGCCCGAGCGGTTCCACGAGCTCGTGCATCCGATCTCGCGCGGGGCCGTCCAGGGACGGAACCGGGACGTCGACGTCGACCTCGCACCCTTCGAACTGCCGCGCGACATCGCGCGGGTCCGGCAACGGCAAGGCAGGGATCGGCCGCCCGCCCAGGTATCGGGCGAGGTTCATCGCCACCCCCCCGCCGCCCTCGACGATCGTGACGTCGACGCCTTCCTGGTAGGCGACCAGGAACTGGATCCCGAGGCGCGGGGCGTCACCGGGCACGATCAGGACGGTCGGCTGCCCGCCGGCGCGGAGGGCACCGCGCCGCACCAGTTCCGTGGTCGATGGGTCGGGCACGAGCACGACGGGCGCCCCCCGTAGCCCTGCCGGGTCGAAGTCAGGACCCGACCAGGGCCCGAGCACCACTCGGACGGACCGTCGAGCCGGTCCGATCGGGATCTCAGCCGACGCGATCAGGTCACCGTCGGGGGTCCGTCCGTACTCGATCACGTCGCTCCCCGGTCTGCGTCCATGCCACCGCTATGATGCGCCACGATGCCAGGCGATGACTCGATGGAGCCGCTCGAGCGCCTCCTCAACCTGGTCGGTCTGCTGCTCGAGTCGAACCAGCCCATGACGTTCGAGCAGATCAGAGAGACGCTCGACGCCTACGGCGGCGAGAACCTCGACTCCGCCAAGCGCAAGTTCGAGCGGGACAAGGACGTCTTGCGCGAGTACGGGGTACCCCTCGTGATGGTGGACACCGACGTGTGGGGGGTGGAGCAGGGCTACACGATCCCTCCGGAGGACTACTACCTTGCGGAGATCGCGTTCGAGCCCGACGAGATCACGGCCCTGTACCTCGCGGCCCAGACGGGGACGGAGGAGACGGTGGCCGGGCAGGGCGTGCGCAAGCTGCTCTACGGATCGGACGGGGGGGTGTTGCTCGGGCTCGCCGATGGACCTCTTGTGGTCGGGTCGGATGCTCGCAGCGACCGTGTCCTGGGATTCGCCGAGGCCGCGGACGGACACCGCCGGGTGAGGTTCGGCTACCGAACGTCGCAGGGTTCCGTATCCGAGCGTGATGTCGATGCCTTCGGCGTGGTGTTCCGCGGGGGGCACTGGTACCTGGTCGGCCATGATCACGAGCGGAACGAGATCCGTGCCTTCCGCCTGTCCCGCTGTACCTCGGAACCCGACGACGTGGGGGATGGATCGATCCCGCCGAAGGGGTTCCTCGCGGCGGACCATGTGGCGGCGGGTCCCTGGGTCCCGAGCGGTGAGGAGCGCGCCGTGGTCGCCTTCTCGCCCGCGGCGGCCGTGCGGGCACTCGGCTCGTTCGTCGGCGCCGTGTCCGAGCGCACGCTCGACGACGGGCGGTCGGTCGTGTCGTTCCCGTCGGCCGACGGAGGCGCGGTGGCATCGATGATCATGGAGTACGGACCTGACGCGGAGGTCCTGGAGCCGGCCGAGCTGCGCGAGGAGGTCGTGCGCCGGCTCCGGAGGGTGGCTGATGCCTGAGCGACGCCGTGGGGCGACGACGGCCGAGCGCTTGGGCCGGATGCTCGTGATCGTGCCGTACCTCGTGCAGCACCCCGGCACCACGCTCGAGCATGCCTCGGCCCTGTTCGACGTCGAGCCCTCCCAGCTCCGGAAGGACCTCGATCTGCTGTTCATGTCGGGTCTTCCCCCGTACGGGCCCGGCGACCTGATCGACGTGGACGTCGACGAGGACGGGGCGATCACGATCCGGATGGCCGACCACTTCGCGCGGCCGCTCCGGCTCACGCGGCAAGAGGCTCTCGCCGTCCACGTGCGAGCCATGGAGCTCCTCGCGACGCCCGGGGTTCCCGAGGCGCCGGCGCTCGAACGCGCGGTCGCGAAGCTCACGGCGTCCCTCGGTGGTCCGGCCGCGATCGAGGCAGCGGCCGTGGGGACCCCGCCGCCGCTTCTCGACGAGGTGCGGAGCGCGGTGGCGGCCCGGTGGCGGATCCGGATCGACTACGCGGCCGCATCCTCCGGAGAGCGGGCGTGGCGCACGGTGGAGCCGGAGGTCGTCTTCGCGTCGGCGGGCCACTGGTACGTGCCTGCCTGGGACGTGGAGGCCGACGCCGAACGGGTGTTCCGGGTCGACCGGATCGCCGCCGTCGAGGACACGGATCAGAGCTTCGATCCACGCGGTCTCGAGGGCGCCGGACGCGCGTTGTACACGCGATCGGACGCCGACGTCGAGGTCCGTCTGCTCCTGCAGCCACCGGCCCGCTGGGTCGCCGAGTACTACGTGACGACCGACGTGACGGAGCGGGACGGCGGGGCCGTCGAGGTGACACTCCCTTCGCGTCAGCTCGCGTGGATCGCCCGTCTGCTGCTTCGCCTGGGCCCCGATGCGGAGGTCGTGGCCCCCGTGGCGCTTCGGGATGAGGTGCGCTCCCTCGCACGGGACGCCCTCGCCGTCTACGACGGCTGAAACGCCCCTCGAACCCGCTCAAGCACCCGCAGGTCGCCGCCGATGCTTCGGGTTGAGATGACCACGATCCGTACGACCTGCCCTCGCTGCGGCGAGGTGGACATGGGCCCCGAGGCGATCTCGCTGTCGGTCCGTTCGAACGGGCGCGAGGGCAGCTACCGCTTCACCTGCCCGAGCTGCGAGGACGCCGTGGAGAAGCGGGCCGACCGGAAGATCGTGGCCCTGCTGGTGTCGGCGGGCGTCGACGTGGACGCGCCGACCGAGGCCCTGCCTCACCCGGAGCTGTTCGACGAAGACGACGAGCCTGCGGCCCTCGGGCCTCCCTTCTCGATCGACGACGTGATCGAGTTCCACTACCTGCTCGAGGACGACAGCTACATCCAGGCCTTCCTCGCCAGCAGCGGCGGCGCCTGAGCCACCGCGGGCTCGGTGTAGCATCGTTCGCGTGTCCACCTGGCTCGTCGCGTGGTTCGTGATCGGGGTCGTCACCACGGTCGCCCTGATCGCCTTCCTGATCGCCCTGACCCGTCACGCCCTCGTCCTGGGGCGGTCCGCGAAGCAGATGCAGGAGGCGGTCCAGCCGATCGCCGACGACATCTCGCGGTCGACCGCCCGTCAGCAGCGGAAGATCGCGGAGATGAAGGGGAAGGTCCCGACGTTCGGCGGCCCAGGGCGCGACGCATCCGGCCGCGGGGGGCGCTGAACGATGTTCAACCTCTCCTCGCAGGAGATCTTGATCATCTTGATCATCGCCCTCATCGTCGTGGGGCCGCAGCGACTGCCCGAGCTCAGCCGGTCGATCGGGAAAGGCTTGCGCGAGCTCCGCAAGGTGCAGGACGACATGAAGGACATGGTCAAGCTCGACCTGGATCCCGACAGACCGAAGCCGGTACGCCGCCCGTCCTCGCCGACAGCCCCCGGTGTCCATCGCACCCCGAAGCCGGCCCCCGCCTCGTCGGCGCCTCTCCAGGCGGCACCACCGACGCAGGCCGAGGGCACGCCGACGCCGAGCGGGTCTGCGGCCGGGTCCTCCGCGACGGATCCCGCGTCGACACCGCCCGTCGACGACGCACCCGGGAGCGCATGAGGCACCCGCGCGCATGAAGCTCCTGCCGCGACGCCCGCGTTCCCCCGAACGGCGCACGGGGACGATGACCCTCCTCGATCACCTCGAGGAGCTGCGGAAGCGCCTCGTCGTGGTCTTGATCGCGCTGGCCGTCTGCGCGGTGCCGGCTTGGTTCCTCTACGAACCGATCAAGACGCTGCTGGAGGAGCCCTACTGCAACTTCCTCAAGGAGAACCCGGCGTTCAACCCGTTCCCGGGTGAGTGCAACCTCTACTTCAGTGGGGTGATCGACGCCTTCTCGATCAAGATCCGACTCGTCCTGTACCTGGGTCTGGCGATGGCGCTGCCGGTCGTCCTGTACGAGCTGTGGATGTTCATCGTGCCCGGGCTGACCGACAAGGAGCGGCGCTACTCGGTCCCATTCATCGCGTCGTCGCTGATCCTGTTCGCGGCGGGGGCCGTGTTCGCGTATCTCGCCCTCCCGCGCGGTCTCGACTTCCTCCTCGGGTTCGCGGGCGAAGGAGTCGTCCCGATCCTGTACTTCGACCGATACGTCTCGTTCGTCGTCCTCGTGATCCTCGCGTTCGGACTGTCGTTCCTGCTGCCGGTGCTCCTCGTGTTCCTGCAGATGGTGGGGGTGCTGACCCCACAGACGCTCGGCGCCTGGCGCCGCTGGGCGATCCTCGCGATCGTGGTCTTCGCAGCGGTGATCACGCCGACGGGCGACCCGATGACCCTCGCGGCACTCGCCGTCCCGATGTACCTGTTCTACGAGGCGGCTATCATCATCGGCCGCATCATCCGCCGTGGAAGGACGACCGACTGATGGCGATCAAAGGCAAGGGCAAGACGAAGGCGCGCCAGGTGGCGCGGGCTCCGAGGCGGGCGCCCGTCGAGGTGCCGAAGCCCGTCTACCAGCGCACCTGGGTCCAGGTGATCGCCGCCGTCCTCCTGGGGGCGTTCGCGGTGATGCTCGTCGTGTGGATCACGAACTCGCTTCGGGAGTCGAACCAGGAGTCGGACGAGGCCGCGAAACAGGAGCTCCGTCAGGACGCCCTCTCGACGGTCCGTACCGAGTACGAGGCTCGGATCGGGACCGTGGGCGCGATCCAGGACCCGATCGGGCCGGTGCTCGCTCCCCAGGTGCGCGAGGCGGCCGACGCCGTGGCGAAGGGCAAAGCCTCGCCCGTCGAGGCCGAAGAGCTGGCGCAGCTCGCCACGGACCTCGAGGACGCCGCGACGGCGCTCGAGGGCTTCGATCTCACCGGGACGATCCGCGACCAGGGCTTCGACGTGGGGCAGACCGAGGCGTTGTTGGCGTCGCGGACCCAGCTCGTCGCGGGGCTCCGTGAGATGGGGCAGGCTGCGACGATCCTGGTGGTCGCCGTCGACACGGACGACCCCGACGCGGCAGAGGATCTCGCAGCGTCGGCCTCGAGCCTGGCGGATTCGGCCGACCTGCTCGTTCGCGAGGGCTGGCGCGTGTACCGCAACGCCCTCGTCGAGGCCGGTCTGGTCGAGGAGCTGGCCGGGATCCCCACGGCTCCGTAGGGACATCGTGACCGAGGGCCGCGTCGTCGTCGTCGCCAACCCGACGGCCGGGCGCGGCAAGGCGGGCCGTCTGATCGGCAAGGTCGATCGCCTACTGCATCAGACCGGCATCGACCACGAGATCCTCGTCACCGAGTCCGGACCAGATCTCGAGGCTGCCGCGCGGACGGCCGCCGAGCAGGGCGCCGCGGTCGTGGCGGCGCTCGGGGGTGACGGGACGATGGGGCTGGTCGCGAACGGACTCCTCGGCTCCGGGTCCGCGCTCGCTCCCATCCCCTCGGGAACGGCGGACGATTTCGCGGCGAGCCTGGGGATCCGGTCGGTGGACGCCGCCGTCCGTGCGATCGTCGACCGTCACCTCGTCTCGATCGACGTCGTCTCGGTCTCGGCGGGCTCGGAGCGTCGTCACTTCGTGAACGTCGCGGGGTGCGGGTTCGATTCGGAGGTGACCGAGGCCGCGAACGCGATGCGGGTGAAACTGGGTGGGACCGGGACGTACATCGCGGCGCTCGTTCGAACGCTGTCGAGGTTCACGCCCGCCGCCTTCCGGATCGAGCTCGACGACGAGGTCGTCGAGGGGCCGCACATGCTCGTGGTCGTCGGGAACGCGATCAGTTACGGGGGTGGCATGAAGGTCACGCCGGAGGCGTCGATCGTCGATGGCCTCCTGGACGTCTGTCTGCTCGAGGAGATGACGACTGGGGCGTTCCTGCGAGCCTTCCCCAAGGTGTTCCGCGGCACCCACGTGCACCACCCGAAGGTGCGGATCGTCCGCTCGCGTCGCGTGCTGGTCGAGGCGGATCGGCGGGTCACGGTGTACGCGGACGGGGAGCGGGTCGGGCCGGCCCCGGCGGTGTTCGAGATCCTCCCGGAGGCGTTGCCGGTCGTCGTCGGCCCGAACGCGAAGGCCGTGCGATGACCACCGGGCTCCTGCTGATCCACGCGTTCCCCCTGGACGCACGGATGTGGGGCGAACTGGCCATGGGATCTCGCGTCGTGGCGCCGTCCCTCCCGGGGTTCGGCGGTACGGTCATGGCTCCCGGCGGCGTGATGACGATGTCGCAGGCCGCCGCGCGGTGCCGGGAGACGATCGATGCCGCGGGCCTGGATCGGGTCGTCGTTGCGGGGCTCTCGATGGGCGGGTACGTCGCGTTCGAGCTCTGGCGGACGATCCCGGAGCGGATCGTGGGCATGATCTTGGCGAACACCCGGGCAGGGGCAGACGCACCGGAGGGCGCCCAGGCTCGGCGAGACCTGGCGGAGCGCCTCCGCGAGGAGGGCAACGTCGTGGCCGACACGCCGCCGCCCCTGCTGGGAGAGCGCGCCACCGACGACGTTCGCTCGACGGTTCAGGGGTGGATCCGCGACCAGACGCCGGAGGCGATCGCGGCCGCGGCCCTTGGGATGGCGGAGCGCCCCGACAGCACGCCCGACCTGGCGACGATCGATGTCCCGACCCTCGTGATCACGTCGGACCTCGACACGTTGATCCCGGCGGACGTCACGGCGGCGATCGCCGAGCGGGTCGCCGGTGCACGGCTCGAGGTGGTCGCCGGGGCTGGCCACCTGTCGAACGTCGAGCGGCCCGACGTGTTCGATCCGCTCGTGCGGACGCACGCGCGCACGTGCGGGGTGGAGATCGAGGCGGACGGGCAGGCGGGGTCGGGCTCCGGGTGACACCTAGACTGGGCGCGTGACCTCCCTCGAGGCCTTCGCCGCCCGCTACCCGTTCCCGCTCGACGGCTTCCAGGTCGAGGCGATCGAGGCCCTCGACCGTGGCAGTTCGGTCCTGGTCGCGGCGCCGACGGGCAGTGGGAAGACCGTCGTGGCGGAGTTCGCGATCGAGCAGGCGCTGGCGGAGGGCCGCAAATGCTTCTACACCACGCCCCTCAAGGCCTTGTCGAACCAGAAGTTCGGCGACCTGGTCGCCCAGCACGGACCCGATCGCGTGGGTCTGCTCACCGGTGACAACACGATCAACGGCGAGGCTCCGGTCGTCGTGATGACGACGGAGGTCCTGCGCAACATGCTCTACGAACGGAGCGACACGTTGCAGGGCTTGCGCTCCGTCGTGATGGACGAGGTCCACTACCTGCAGGACCCGTACCGCGGCGCGGTGTGGGAAGAGGTCCTGATCCACCTCCCGATGTCGGTGAGCGTCGTGTGCTTGTCGGCGACGATCTCGAACGCCGAGGAGTTCGGCGAGTGGATCCAGACGCTCCGCGGCGAGACCCGCGTGGTGATCGAGGAGCGACGTCCGGTGCCCCTGGAACACCACTACCTGATCGGCCGTCGGCTCCATCCGATGCACGTCGAGCAGGACGGGGTCTTGCTGCCGAACCCCTACGTCGTCTCGATCGACCAGCAGGAAGGCCGCGTGCGTTCGACCGGGCGCCGCCAAGATCGGGAGGGCCCGAGGGGCCGCACCGCGGGACGCGGAGGGGGCCGGGGCGGCGTCTACGCGCCCCGACGGGAGGACGTCACGGACGTGCTCGCGTCGCTCGGCATGCTCCCGGCCATCTACTTCGTCTTCAGCCGTGCGGGATGCGACCGGAGCGTTCGATGGCTCCTCGACGCCGGGCTGCGCCTGACGACGCGCGAGGAGGCCGAGACGATCCGGGAGCGAGCGGAGATCCGCGCCGGGTGGATCGACGAGGAGGACCTCGTCACCCTCGGCTTCTACGACTTCCTCCACGGACTGACGGCCGGGATCGCGGCCCATCACGCCGGGATGCTCCCTGCCTTCAAGGAAACCGTGGAGGAGCTGTTCGAGGAAGGGCTGGTCAAGGTGGTCTTCGCCACCGAGACGCTGTCGCTAGGGATCAACATGCCTGCGAAGACCGTCGTGATCGAGGACCTGTGGAAGTTCCAGGGAGAGCGTCACGAGCTGCTCACCCCGGGGGAGTACACGCAGCTGACGGGGCGCGCCGGCCGGCGGGGGATCGATCCGCTCGGCCACGCGGTCGTCGTGTACCAGCGCCAGATCCCGTTCGAGCGGGTCGCCGGGCTCGCGGCGACCCGCACCTACGACCTCACGTCGTCGTTCCGGCCCTCCTACAACATGGCGGTCAACCTGGTCCGCAACTACACGCGAGAACAGGCCCACGAGCTGCTGAACGCCTCGTTCGCCCAGTTCCTGACCGATCGTGGCGTCGTGACGCTCGAGCGTGCCCGGGCGCGCGATCGAGAGGCGCTCGAGGGGTACCGGAAGAACCTCGTATGTCACGTTGGAGATTTCGAGGAGTACTGGGACCTGCTCCAGCGGGCGCGCGGACTCCGTGCCGACGAGCGACGGACCCGCGACGAGGCTCGGGCCTCCGAGGTGAGGACCGCCCTGGCGGCCCTGAAGCCGGGCGAGGTGATCCACGTGCCGTCCGCGCGCCGCCAGGGGCTGGCCGTCGTCCTGTCGAGCCGTGAGGGAAAACCCACGTTGCTGTCCCAAGATCGCCGGGTGTTCCGGCTGTCGGCCCGCGACCTCGAGGATCCTCCCGTGGTCCTCACCAGGATCCAGCTGCCCAGGTCAGGCAACGCCCGGAGCGCCCGATACCGGCGCGACGTCGCGGCAAGGCTCGTGGCGCTTCGGGTGAAGCCGCCGCGGTCCGGTCGTGATCGAGCGCACGACCCGAAGGTCGAGCGTGAGGCAGCCCGGCTCGAGCAGCGAGCGAAAGCCCATCCCTGTCACGCATGTCCGGAGCGTGCGAAGCACGAGCGATGGGCCGAGCGTATGACGAAGCTCGAGCAGCAGCTCGCCGGGGTCGAACGCCGGATCCGCGTCCGCACCGAAACGCTCGCACGCCAGTTCGAGCGGGTCTTCGACGTCCTGGGCGACCTCCACTACGTGGAGGGATGGCAGGTCACGCCCAAGGGCCGGCGTCTGACGCGGATCTACGGGGAGGGCGACCTGATCGTCGGCGAGGCGCTGGATGTGGGTCTGTTCGACGATCTGCGTCCTTCGGAGGCGGCGGCCCTGCTGTCGACCGTCGTCTACGAGGCCCGCGAGCGCTACCCCCTGCGGGGGGAGATGCCCACCCCTCGGTCCGAGGAGCGATACGAGCGCCTCCAACGCCTCTGGCGACAGGTCCGAAGGGCGGAGGACGCGCACCAGGTGCAGCTGGTCCGGGAGCTCGAAGCCGGCTTCGCGGAGCCCGTCTACCACTGGTCCGAGGGCCGCCCGCTGGAGGAGGTCCTCGAGGAGACCGAGATGGCCCCCGGCGACTTCGTCCGGACGTGCAAGCAGCTCGTCGACCTGCTTCGACAGGTCGAGGAGGTCGCGGACCCGCCGGTGGCGACCCTGATGCGCTCGGCTCGCGCGTCCGTCCTGCGTGGCGTGGTCGCCTACACCGGGGTCTAGGCGACTACGATGCGCGCGTGAGCGAGACCGCAAGCCCGTTCGGCGCGTTGGCCGTGATCGCGGACCCCCGCGCGGGCGACGGCATGGTCGCGGGCCAGCTCGCCGATGTCGAGCGTGCGCTCGATGCGCAGGGGCTCGACTACCGCTTGCGGGTCGCCGATGTGGGTGCGGACCCGACGACCCTGGCCCGGCAGGCGTTGGCCGACGGCTACCGGTACCTCGCCGCCGTCGGGGACGACCGTACGGTCCAAGACATCGTGAACGGTCTGTTCGAAGACGGTCGGCTCGTCGTGCAGGACCCCGTCCTGGCCGTCCTGGCGGCGAACACGGGGTGCGACCTCGTCCGCAGCTTCGGCCTTCCGGGCGACGTCGAAGCTGCGTCCACACATCTGCTCGGGGCCTCCACGTACGAGCTGGACGTCGTGAAGATCCAGGTCACCGGACAGGGCGGAGCCCAGGTCGTCCGCTACGCGCACAACGTGGCCGAGGTGGGGCTTCACGCGGCCGCGTGGCATCTGCGGAGCCGCCTTCCGCGTTTCCTGGGCAACGCACGGCGCTTCCTCGGGTTCTGGGGCGCCTACGCGACGAGCCCCGCACGCGACCTGCGCATCAGCATCGACTCGAAGAGCCGTGAGCTGCGCGGTTGGAGCGTGGTGGTCGGCAACGGCCAGTTCAGCGACGGGGGGATGCGGTTGTCGCCTCGATCGTTCCCCGGGGACGGGGTGCTGGACGCCCTCGTGTTCGTGGGGCCGAGGTCCGACGCCTACCGGCTGCTCCCACGGATGTTCCGTCACGGGGACCACATCCCCGACGACGGGATCGACGAGCTCAGGGCGAAGCTCCAGATCTCCGTGGATGCCGACCGTCCGATGCCCGTGGTCGCCGACGGGATCTTCCTGGGGACCACCCCGGCGGCGTTCCAGCTGGTTCCACGATCGATCCTGTTGAAGCTATGAGTGCGGAGCGCTTCGTCGACCGGATGCATCGTGTGACCGCCGCGGCGACCGAGCGGGGCGTCGGCGCGGTGGTGGTGGCCCCGTCGCCCGACCTCGCCTACCTGACCGGGTACGACCCGATGCCCTTGGAACGGCCGACCCTGCTCGTCCTACGACCCGACGAGGCTCCGCGCATGCTCGTGCCCGAACTCGAGCGTCCGCTCGCGGAGTCCTGTCCCGCAGGGGCGGAGCTCGACGTGGTCGGGTGGGTCGACGGCGTCGATCCCTACGCCGAGGCGGCTCGCCTCCTGCCGCCGGCGGGACGTGTGGCCGCCGGCGACCGGCTCTGGGCGTCGCATCTCCTCGGCCTGCAGGCGGCCGCCCCTGAGGTGGCGTTCCAGCCTGCCTCGCCGGTCGTCGCCGTCGTGCGAGCCGTCAAGGATGCCGACGAGCTGGACGCACTGCGGCGTGCGGGCGCCGCGGCCGACGCCACCTTCGCGGACATCCGGCATCTGCCGTTCGCGGGACGTCGTGAAGCCCAGGTGGGTGCGGACCTCGCCCGTCTCCTCGTGGAGCACGGGCACGCACGCGCGGACTTCACGATCGTCGCGAGCGGTCCGAACGCGGCGTCGCCACATCACGAGCCGGGAGACCGGACGATCGAGCCGGGCGACGCCGTCGTGCTGGACTTCGGGGGAGAGCTCGACGGGTACTACAGCGACACCACGCGGACGGTCGTCGTCGATGGCCCACCCCCCGGCTTCGAAGAGGTGTACGAGGTCGTTCGGGCGGCGCAGGCGGCAGCGGTCGAGACGGTCCGGCCCGGGATCGAGATCCAAGAGGTCGATCGCGCCGCTCGGCGGATCATCGCCGACGCGGGGTTCGCCGATCGGTTCATCCATCGCACGGGGCACGGGATAGGTCGCGAGGTGCACGAACCGCCCTACGCGATCGAGGGCGACCGCACGGTGCTTCGCCCGGGGATCACGTTCAGCGTCGAGCCGGGGATCTACCTGCCGGGGGCGTTCGGGGTGCGGATCGAGGACATCGTCGCCGTCGCACCCGACGGCGTGGAACGCCTGAACCGCTCGACCCGCGACCTCCAGGTCGTGGGATGACGCGACGGACCCGTCAGGTCCGGGGCCGGACCTTGGTGCCCTCCGGCGTGTCCATCACCTCGAGACCCATCGCCGTGAGCTCGTCGCGGATCCGGTCGCTCGCCGCGTAGTCCTTCGCGCCGCGCGCAGCGTCACGCTCGGCGACGAGGCTCACGACCTCCTCGGAAGGCTGCCATCCGCCCTCCGCATCACGGGTCAGGTCGAGCCCGAGCACGTGGTCCCACGAGGCCAGCAGCGCGTACTTCTGCCCGTCGGGGACGTCGGCCGACGACACGAGTTCGTTCACGACCGCCACGGCCCCGGGCATGTGGAGATCGTTCGCGAGCGCTTCACGGAAGCGCCCGTCGAACGCTCGGGCGGCTCCCCCAAGCTCCGGTTCGACCGGAGCCCAGTCCGCCATCCGGCGACGGAGCTGTTTCACGCGCTGGTCGGCCGTCTCCATCGCGTCCCAGTTGAAGTCCATCTCGGAGCGGTACTGGGTCTGGAACGCGAGCCACCGGAAGGAGAGCGGGTCGATCCCACGCTCGACGAGATCGTCGACCATCACCACGTTGCCGGTGGACTTCGCGATCTTCTGACCCGACTGACGCAGATGGCCCCCGTGGACCCAGATCGATACCACGGGGTGACCCACCGCGCCTTCGGACTGCGCGATCTCGTCCTCGTGATGGGGGAAGCGCAGGTCGGTCCCGCCCGTGTGGATGTCGAACCGGTCGCCGAGGTACTTCATCGACATCGCCGAGCACTCGACGTGCCACCCCGGGAACCCGGGCCCCCACGGCGAGTCCCACTTCATGACGCGGCCGGTCCCGGCAGCCTTCCACAACGCGAAGTCGGCGTGGTGGCGTTTGCGCGTGTCCGTCTCGAGGTCGCGATGTCCAGGTTTCAGGTTCTCGAGGGTGTTGCCGGACAGCTTGCCGTAGTCCGCGAAGCTCGAGACGTCGAAGTACACGGAGCCGCTGTCGACGACGTAGGCGTGACCGCGGGCGATCAGCGCCTCGGTGAGCTCGATCATCTCGTCGATGTGCTCGGTCGCCTTCGGGGTGACGTCGGCCGGACGGATCCCCAGGCGCTCGGCGTCGGTGAAGACCGCGCGCGTGTACTTCTCCGCGATCTGCAGCGCCGTGAGTCCTTCGTCCTCCACCGCGAGCAGCATCTTGTCGACCGCCTCGGGAGAGGACTCGTCGGTCATGTGCCCGACGTCGGTGATGTTCATGATCTGGGTGACGCGGAGCCCCTCGAGCTCGAGTGCGCGGCGGATCAGGTCGGCGAGCATGAACGTCCGCAGGTTGCCGAGGTGGGCGTACCGGTACACGGTGGGACCGCACGAGTACATGCGGACATGTCCCGGTTCGACCGGGACGACCTCCTCGATCCGGCGGCGCAAGCTGTCGTACAGACGCATCGGCGCTCAGGATACGACCTGGGCGCCGGCAGCTCTCACCGTCGCTCGCTCGGACCGGTCGGGTCCGTCGGGTCGACGAGATGGGGACGGCTCCCCGGCATCGGCGGCGTCGGGGTCGGCGCCACCTCGACCGGGGGCGGCGGCACCGGAACCGGGATCGACCCCTCCACGCCCGAATGCTCCTTGTGCGCCCGCAGCACGGCCGCGTGGTAGTTCTCGAGCATCTGACGGAACGCTGCGTCCTGGTACGGACGCCCGTCCACGGTCGGTCCCACCGAGCCCTCCACGACCGCGGCGACGTCGTCTCCGGTGATGGTCTTGCGGGTCTCCAGGGCGTGGGCCACGCCCAGGACCTCGGCTCGGTTGTCCTCGAGCAGATCCCAGGTCCTGTCGTGGAGATCGCGGAGCCGCGACTCGATCCGGGCACCGAACCCGCCGTCCCACATGTTGCGGTCGGCGCCCGTCTCCACAGGCTGCGCACCCCGGATCGACCCCTTCGTGACGGCGTGTGACACGATCGTGTCGCCCATCGCCCAGTAGCCCTCCATCAGCGTGGCCAGGGTCGTCGCGTTGCGCATGTCGCCGCCCACGCCGGCCGAGTTGTCGCCGTCGAAGAACAGCCGCTCCCCGGCCAACGAGGCGAGCGAGGTCATCAGGTCGTGCTCGTGCTCGGAGCGCCAGTCCACGAACCGGTCCTCGGGCGGGATCGACGAGACGAACCCGCCGACGTCGCCGCGGCGCTCGATCGTGGCCATGTCGATCACCGCGTGCTTGCGGAGCCGGTAGGCCGCGACCGCATGGCAGGCCTCGTGGACGGCGATCGAGTGCCGTTCCCGCTCGATGTACTCATGGTCCTCGGGCAGCCCGTGCTGCTTCAGCTGCTTGGCCTCGATCACGTCCGCGTAGGTCACGACCTCGCGCCCATCTCGGATCGCGATCACCAGACCCTCGTTCACGATGTCCTTGATCGCGGCGCCCGAGAAGTAGGGGGAGATCGTCGCGAGGTTGTCGATCTGCTCGGGGGTGAGCTCGTGCTTCACCTTCGCCAGGTAGTACTCGAACGTCGCCCGGCGGCCCTCCTTGTGCGGATAGCCCACCTTGTACTGACGGTCGATCCGGCCCGGGCGGAGCATCGCCGGGTCGAGCGTATCGGGCATGTTCGTCGCGAAGATGTGGAGGATCCGGTACTTGGGCGGGGGCGTGGGCTTCATCCCCAAGAGCTTGCGGATCCGGTTGACCAGCCCACGCGGCTTCGTCAGGCCGGACATCTCGGACAGGATCGCCTGGAGGGTGCCCATCCCGCCGCCTCCCATCCCGGCCCCGAAGACGATCCGATCGGTCCGCGTCCCCGGACCGTCACCCGGCGCGGCGCCGAAGGCCTGGTACTCGGAGATCGCCCGGAGGCTCGCCGGCGAGATGTAGGCGGCGCCGTTGCAGCCAGGGGTCGACGCGAACACGCCGGTCGCCTGCTCGAAGGCCCCCGAGACCGCCGCACCGCGGTTGCCGAGGGAGTCGGCCTCATCGAAGAACACGATCGCGCCGCCGTACCGCAGGGCCAGACGCCGGAGCTTCCGGTAGAGCCCCTTCACCTTCAAGATCCCGACGCCCATGAACATGTTGATGAACGCGCCGGGGTCGACCGAGACGAAGGGCTTCGCGGTCTCACCTGCGACCGCCTGAGCCATCAGGGTCTTGCCGGTGCCGGGCGGTCCCCACAGCAAGATCCCGCCCGGGACGTAGCCGCCCTTCTCCTCGATCGACTCGGGGTCGTCGAGGAAGATCATCGTCTCCTTGACGCGGTCGAGGACGCCGTCCTGCCCCTTCACGTCGGCGAACCGCGTCTCGATCTCGTCGGGCATGATCGTGTCGATCCCGCCTCGCGACAGGAACCAGAAGAGCCCCACGAACTGGAAGATCACGAAGAAGAACGCGAAGGCAAGCCGGAAGATGAACGGGAGACCGGTGACGAGGGCCGCCGGGAGCTCCACCAGTCCCATCCAGGCGGGCTCGACGTCGAACCACAACCCGAGCGCGTTGCTGAGCAGGAACAGGAACAGCACCCACTTCAGCACGCGACCGACCCGGTAGCGGGTCCACTCGTTCATCCGCCCGACACGGGCGTGATACCGCTCGCCGAGCCCCATCCACCACCGGTAGTAGCCCTTCGAGCGCTCCTGCAAGAGGTAGTGGAGCTGTCGGATCGCCTCGAGCATCGCGAGGAGCAGGAGCCAGCCGTAGTCCTGGACGGCGATCGAGAGGGTCTGGTCGAACGGCGTGCCCCAGGGTTCCTCCGTGCTCCAGACGACGGCGAGCATGGCGAGCCAGGCGCCGACCAGGAGCAGGATCAACCGTATCCGGTCCCACAGCGCAGACGGCGGTCGGGTCTGGCGTTCGGATGGCTTCGGACGGCTGGGCCGGTCGGCACCGAACCGTGGGCCGGCGGAGGGGGCGTCGTGGTGGCTCATCGGGTCCTTTCCGCTCCGTACGGGATCAGGGTGTTCTAGCGATCCATGAGTCCATCGTGGCGTCGATGTCGCTCGCGTAGCGCGCGTAGCAGTCGATGCTGCACATCAAGGCGCCCAGGTACAAGCGGTCGAGCATCGGATCCCACCAGGCGACCTGGTTCAACTGGAAGTAGGAGCCGGGGATCAGCTCGAGCTCGTCGTTGTCGGTGACCCTGGACTCCTGGACCTGGACGACCATCTCGAGGCCGCGCATCCCGTCGACCTCGACCCGGTCGTCGTAGGAGAGCAGGACGACCGCCTCCTGTAGGAACTCCTCCCGGAGGGCATCGATCGGCACGACCAAGTTGCGAACCGCGAGGATGCTCATCTGCCAGCGGTCGTTCTCGTCCAGTTCGAACACCTCGAAGAACCCCTGGGGATGGTCCGCCGTGTACTCCTGGACGACGTGCGAGGGGGACGGTGACGGGTCGGCATCGACCCCGACGAACCATCTCACCGGGCTCGGGATCTCCAACCCCGGGGTGACCGAGTCCGGTTGGACCTGGTCCTGCTCGAAGATCGTCCATCCCGCAGGGATCCGGACCGCGGCGCCCACGTCGGTGTCGCGGAGGTGCTGCGACCCGTCGTCGGCCGTGCAGGCGACGCCCGCGGTTCCCAGGATGAACGCGAGAGCGATGACGGGTAGGCGGCGCATCCGACGATTATCCGCGGGATCCACGTTCGCGTGGAGCCGCTCGCTCACCCGGCGGGTGGTCGATCCTCGAACGGCGTCGACAGCACGACCGTCGTACGGGTCGCGACGCCACCTTCGTCGCGGAGCCGCCGGATCAGCTCCTCCAGGTCGCTCGTGGTGCGCGTTCGGGCCTTCAGGATGTAGTTGGCCTCACCGGCGACGCTGTAGCAGTCTTCGACCTCCGGGAACAGGCCCGTCAGGCGCTCGGGGAGGTCGTCGGGTTGCCGCGGATCGAGCGGGGTCGCGGCGATCAGCGCCGTCACCATGAGGCCGAGGGCCTGGGTGTCGACGACCGCACGGTAGCCGCGGATCACGCCGGCGTGCTCGAGCTTGCGGACACGATCGTGCACCGTGCTCGCGGACAGACCGACGCGGGCACCGATGTCGGCGTACGTGGCTCTCCCGTCATCAAGGAGGGCGGCGAGGATGTCGCGGTCGCGTCCGTCGAGCACCGACCCATCGTAGGGGACGACCGATGTCCCTGCCGGTGGGTGGGGGATGCCCCCGGGGGAGGGTGTTTCCGTCCGATCCGGCGATCGCGTGGAGGGCCGTGGTCGTGGTGCGATACCGCTCCGGCTCCACCTCCCCGGGGGCACCGTGAGGGGAGGGGAGATGCGGACACCTGGCTCGATGCAAGGTCCCAGGAGCGTGATCCGCGAGGTGACCGAGGTCCCCACGGCAGCGGGAGGCGTTCGGATGCTGACGGTCCTGGAGCCGGTACCCGCGGCGACCTACGCGAAGGTCGTGCAGGCCGCCGGCGTCCGCGTGGCTGGTCACGGGATCACGCTGGGACCCGGGGGCCTGCCGGACGCACGCCGGGCCTGGCACCGGGCGGTAGCGTCGTCGAGGGAACCCGGCGTGGTCGCGATCCGGTCCGACGTGCGCGACTGCTACGCCTCGATCACGCCGAGCGCCGTCGAGGCGGGTCTTCGTGCTGCGGACGCCGATCGTGCGGCGCTCGGACGGATCGTCGAGATGCTCCGATCGATGCAGCGCAACGGCGTCAGGGGTCTCCCCATCGGTCCGACCCCGTCGGCGATCCTCGCCGATGCCGTCCTGTCGATCGGCGACCGTGCCGCGGTGCAGGGCGGCGGTCGGATCGTCAGGTGGGTCGACGACGTCGTGATCACCGCCGACGACCGCCCGACGGCGCTGCGAGCCTTCGATGCGTGGCGAAGGGCCCTCGGCCCGCTCGGGCTCGTGCCGCACGAAGGCAAGACGAGCGTCGACGCGACGATCGTCCCGGGTGCCGCCTCGGGCTCCGCGTTGAGCCCGGCGCCGCATGGGATGATGCGCCCGCCATGAGGACCCTCTACCGAGCAGCGCGCGTCCACACCCTCGCCCACCATCCCACCGGGGAGTGGATCTTGATCGACGGACGGCACGTCCAGCGGGTGGGTTCCGGTGAGCCGCCGACGGGAGAGGCGGACCGGATCGTCGAGCTTCCCGGGACGACGATCGTGCCGGGCTTCATCGACACGCACGTGCATCTCACGAGCACCGGGCTCTCGCTCGCGAACGACGAGGTGCGTGCTGCCGCGTCCGCGCCCGAGCTGATCGCCCTCGCACGTGGTCGGACCGCCGTGGACCCCGATCCCGTGATCTTGCTGCAGGGCTTCGACGAGTCGGGGTGGGAGGACCCCAGGCTCCCGACCCTCGAGGAGCTGGACGCGGTCTCGGATCGCCCACTCGTGATCCGTCGGATCGACGGGCACCTCGCGTTGGTGAACTCCTCGGCGCTCACCTTCGCGCAGGCCATGGAGGCCGACGGGGTCGAGCGTGACGGGGAGGGTCGCCCCACCGGCCGTGTCACGAGGGACGCGAACCGGAAGGTCTGTCGATGGGCCGCCGAGGCTCGCTCGGAGCATCGGATCGAGGAGCTCCAGCTCGCCGCCGCTGCCCTGGCGGCCGCGCGCGGCGTCACCACGCTCCACGAGATGTCGATGCCGGGGGAGCAGGGGTTCCGCGACGTCGAGGTCCTGCTCCGCCACCGGGCTCGCCTGCCTGTCGACACGCTGGCCGTCGTGGCCACGACCGACGTGCCGCGGGTGGTCGACATGGGGCTGTCCTCGATCGGCGGGGATCTCCCGATGGACGGCTCGATCGGGGCCAGGACCGCCGCCCTGGCCGCGCCGTACGTCGACGTCGACGGATCCGGCGACGTCGCCCTGGACGACGACGAGATGGCCGCGTTCTTCCGCGACGGTCACGACGCCGGTCTCCAGGTGGGGGTGCACGCGATCGGCGATCGTGCGATCGAGCAGGTGTTGACCGCGTGGGAGCGGGTCTACCTGTCCCTCGATTCGCGGGAGCGGAGGCATTTCCGTGCGCGCCGCCATCGGATCGAGCACGCGGAGATGGCCACGCCTGCCCAGGTGGAGCGCGCGGCCGTGCTGGGACTCGCGGTGTCGGTCCAGCCGGCCTTCGACGCAGCTTGGGGGTTCCCTGGGGGTCTCTACGAGGCGGCCCTCGGGCCGGAGCGAGCCGGCGGGATGAACCCGTTCCGGACGATGCTGGAGCGAGGTCTCGTCGTCGGAGCCGGCTCGGATGCCCCCGTGACGCCGCTGGACCCGTGGCTCGCGGTGGCGGCCATGGAGCAGCACCACGACCCCGGCCAGCGTCTGACCCGGCTCGAGGCGATCCGCGTCCACACGGCGGGGAGCGCCCGCCTGGCCCACCAGGAGGAGAAGAAGGGCGTCCTGGAGCCCGGGTTCCACGCGGATCTCGCCGCCTACGACGTGGACCCGCTCGAGGTCGATGAGGTCCGGGGGTTGCGGCCGACGCTCACCGTGTCTCTCGGTCGTGAAGTGTCGGCTACCTGATGTCTACTACCGCCGGATCGCGTCTTGTCACTCTTCCTGAACCGACGCGCTTGACCGACGGGCGTAGGTCCCGCTAGCCTGCGCACTGCGTCACCGCCCCGGCGGAGGCGCACGGAGGACCCAAGAAGCCGAGTAGAGAACGCGGCGCCCCGGCGTCGCGGCCCCAAAGGTCTCTTGGGTCCTCCACCTTTCTGCATCCTGGTTGCGGTGCAGCGATCCCTGGGTCACGACGAGGGATCGCGCCGTGCGTCCCGGAGTGCGTCCCGGACCCGCGTCGTTGCACCGGCACGACAGCGGTGTAGGATGCCGCGCCGACACGCTCCCAACCCGGGCTCGGAAGGAAACGGCGCCGCGATGACCAGCGAAATCGACGATATCGATCAGCCTGTCGATGAGGACGAGGACGTCCTCGAGGACGAACCGCTCCAGGAACTCGAGCCGACGCCGGACGACCTCGCCGATACGAGCGCTCAGCCCGAGGCGGGGATCGGTGAGGTCGAATCGATCCAGGACCTCCTCGCGAAGCAGGAGAGCGCATCGGAGCAGGCCGAGGCGGAGACCGAGGACGACGAGGACACCCCTGCCCCCAAGGGTCGCGACGAGCGCCTCGAACCGCTCGACAGCACGCGGATCGTCCCGATGCAGAGCTCCGAGTTCATGTGCAAGCGATGCTTCCTGGTGAAGCATCGCAGCCAGCTGGCGGACAAGAAGAAGATGCTCTGTCGCGACTGCGCATGAGCCCGTGACGGAGCCTCGGCGACCGGCGCTCGCCCTGGCGCTCGTCGTCGCGCTGGCCTCCGGACTCGCCCTGTCGCTCGTGTTCCCGCCGGTGGGGGCGTGGCCGCTCGCGTTCGTCTCGATCGCACCGCTGTTCTGGGTCTGGCGGACGGCGGGGACGGGACGGGCGGTCCTCCTCGGCCTCGTCTTCGGCATCGGGTGCTTCGGTGCGACCCTCTACTGGATCCTGCGGTTCGGAGAGCTGGCGTGGGCCTCGCTCACCCTGCTCTCGGCGGCGTCGATCGCAGCGGTCGGCCTCGTTGCGCCGGCCGTGATCCGCCCGGGCCGGCCGCTGCGGACGGCCATCGGCGTGGCGGCGGCGTGGACCGTGGCGGACTGGATCCGTGGGATGTGGCCGCTGGGCGGGTTCACCTGGGGAAGCGTGGGCATCTCGCAGGTCGACGATCCGGCGCTACTGCGGCTGGCCTCGATCACCGGGGTCTGGGGCGTGACGTTCGCCGTGGTGCTCGTCAACGCCCTGCTGCTCGAGGCGGCGGTCGGCGGGGGAGGGGGGTGGCGTCGACTTGGTCGCGCGTCCTCGTCCGTGGCTCTCGTGCTCGCACCGCTGGCGATCGCTTTCCCCGCGGCGAACGGGAGCCAGGTCGACGTCGCGGCGATCCAGGTCGACGTCCGCGTCCCGGATGGCACCTCGGGGAGCGAGGAGGACCTGATCGTGGCGGCACGACACGTCGATCTGCACCAAGATCTGGCCACTGACTCCCCGGACCTCGTGCTGTGGGGGGAGGGGGCGCTCGACCCCGCGGCAGCGGCCGATCCCGAGACGATGGCCGCGGTCACCGGCACGATCGCGACGGTGGGCGCCCCGACCGTCGTCGGAGCCGTCCTCAACGACGCCGACGGCTCCCAGCACACGAGCGTGCTGGGCTTCGACGGGGGCGGGATCCAGGTCGATCGGTACGACAAGGTCCATCTGGTCCCGTTCGGTGAGTACGTTCCGTGGCGCGATCGACTCGACCGGATCGAGGCGATCGAGCAGATACCGATCGACCGCGTGCCGGGTCCGGAGGTCAGGAACCTGGAGGTCGACGGTGTGCCGCCCTTCGGTACCCCGATCTGCTTCGAGAACGCCTTTCCCGCGCTCTTCGCCGACTTCGTCCATCAGGGGGCGACCTTCCTGGTGGTCCCGGTGAACAACGCCTCGTACGGCTTCACGGCTGCGTCGGACCAGCATCTGCAGATGAGCCGGATGCGCGCGGTCGAGACGGGCCGGTGGGTGGTCGACGCCGCGGTCTCCGGCGTGTCCGCGTTCGTTGACCCGTCCGGACGGGTCACCGCGCACACGGAGCTGTTCGAGACGGCTATCCTGCGGAGCCGGATCTGGACCTCGACGGCGCAGACGTGGTACGTGCGCATGGGGGACTGGGTTCCGTGGCTCTGCGTGATCGTCGTCATGGGTCTGCTCCTCGCACCCCGCCGTCGCCCCGCCGCCCGGCCCGCGCCTGGGCCGATGCCGCTCGACCCCCGGGCTCTCGTGATCCTGCCGACGTTCGACGAGCGCGACACGATCGCGGAGGTGATCGCCGGGGTCCTGGCCACCGCCGGACGGGTCGAGGTGCTCGTCGTGGACGACTCCAGTCCCGACGGGACCGCTGAGGTCGTCCAGGGGATCGCGGCAGGGGAGCCGCGCGTGCGCCTCAGGAGCCGGCCGACGAAGTCGGGACTCGCCTCCGCCTACCTGGAGGGGTTCGGGGTCGCCCTCGACGAGGGGTACGACCTGATCGTCGAGATGGACTCCGATCTGTCGCACGACCCGGATGAGCTCGGGTGGTTGCTCGCGGCAGCAACCGAGAACGATCTCACGGTCGGCAGCCGCTACGTACCCGGAGGCTCCGTCACCGACTGGAGCCGCTCCAGGGTCGCGCTGTCGCGCTTCGGGAACCTTTATGCCCGGTTCATGCTGGGTCTCCCGATCAACGACGCGACCAGTGGATACCGGGTCTACCGCGGTGAGCTCTTGCGCGCCCTCCTCGAGCGACCGATCGCGAGCGACGGGTACGGCTTCCAGGTCGAGCTCGTGATGCGGGCCTACCGTCTCGGGTATCGGGTCGGCGAGGCGCCGATCACGTTCCGAGACCGCGCGCACGGACGGTCGAAGATCTCACGGCGGATCGTCTTCGAGGCGCTGTGGCTGGTGACGCGCTGGGGCGTCGCGCTCCGCCTCGGGCGCGAGCCGGTGCCCACGCCCGGTCGCTGAGGCTCGCCGTATCGCACGCCAACCGGTCCCCTCGTGCGACGGTAGACGCCCATAACGCACATTATGGAACGTTCATGGAACACGACCCACCTCCCCTCCAGGATCCCCCTCGAACGAGGGCGGGACACGATCCGACGAGTCGTCGAGAACCGGATCGACCGATGCTCGATCCCGGTCGCTCAGGCCACGCCGGAAGGCTCATCCGCCTGCGTTCGCACTACGTCCGTGGTGGGTGTCGGCGTCGCGGCCTTCGCCCGATGGCCTCCCCTCCCCCGGGGTCTACCGTGGGCCACAGGGAGACGTGGATGGGTCGGAAGGAGGCCCCCATCGCGCGTCCGGAGCATCGGCCACGACCTCGGGGGTCATGATGGGAAGCGGTTCAGGGCTCGGAGCGGTGACGCGGCGACGTCGCGCCACCGTCACCTTCGTCGGTCTGCTCGTCACCTTCTCGTTCGTCTTGGGCCAGGTCGCGTATGCGTCGGGGCCTGAGCTGACGACGGGTCCGGCGGCGAAGCAGGTCGCGCCGGCCGCGGCGCCCGCGGCCGCGACGTCGCTCGATGGAGGCGGCGTCATGCTCGACTTCATCGCGGCGGGCCCGTACACGTACGACCACGCCACCGGCGTGGGAGGTGCGTTCGACGACCGCACGATCAGCAAGAGCAACGGCGTCGTCGAGTCGCTCGAGGGCGGCGACTTCGCATGCGGTGACCTCGTCGTGTTCTTCACCGCGATCACCGTCGAGCCGGACGCCGGCAGCGGTTCCGTCGAGCTCGACTTCACCTACGACGGTCAGACGACCTCCGGAACACCGGTCGGGTTCGACGACCTGATCAGCGCCACGATCGACACGGGTGACTCGGGGAACGAGAACCTGAGCGGCAACGAGTCCGTGACGGTCAACGCCGAGCGGTTCGTGACGACCGGCAAGGACCGACTCGAAACCTCGATCCAGGTGGACGGGGTGGACGCGGGCGAGCAGATCATCCTGCGGATGGTCGTCGAGCTCGCCTGCGACCCGAGCCCGGGCAACGTGACCGGCAACATCCAGTCCACGCTCGACGCGGCGCGCGTCGTCGGTGGCGCGACGATCAACTCGGGTGAGCAGACGATCCCGCTGAAGCAAGCTGGCGACATCCTGCTTCCGGGACTGAACGTGCAGAAGTCCTGTCCCTCGGCCACGACCATCGGTGACACGATCACCTACGACATCACGGTGTCGAACACGGAGCAGGACCGTCTGGAGAACCTGGTCGTGGACGACCCGCTGCTCGGCGGCACCCTGTCCGGCTTCGGGTCGACGCTGGCCGCCGGGGACTCGGTGACGGGGAGCTTCCGGTACACGGTGGGTGCGAACCCCGACCCGGTCGTGAACACCGTCACCGCGACCGCGACGGGTGCGTCGTCGAACGCACAGGTTTCGGACGTGGCGGACTGCACCACGGACGTGCTCTTCCCCGACCTGTCGATCGAGAAGACGGCCGATGCGAGTCCGGTGAGCGCCGGCGACGACATCGGCTTCACGATCACCGTGACGAACGGCGGCGAGGGGGTCGCGAAGGGCGTCGTGATGAGCGACACCCTGCCGACGAACGCCGGCTCGAACTGGTCCTTCAACCAGGTGTCCGGCGGCTGGAGCTGTGACATCGCCGCGGGCGTCCTGACCTGTGGCGGTCCGGACTTCGACCTGGCACCCGGCGCCGGCGCGTCGGTGCACGTGAAGAGCCCGACCACGCAGGAGACCTGCGGCATCGTGGCCAACTCCGCGAGCGTCGATGCCACGAACGACCTCGAGGTCGAGTCCGACCTCGTCGAGATCGTCGTCCAGTGCGCCGCCCTGAGCGTCGCCAAGGTCGCCGACGACGGCGAGGTGGACGCCGGCGATGACATCGGGTTCACGATCACGGTGGTGAACGGCGGCGAGGGCACCGCGCGCGACGTCGAGCTCACCGACACCCTGCCGACGAGCGGTGGTCTGGATTGGGAGATCGACGGCGGCACGGGTGCGGCCGACTGCGAGATCGCGAACGGCGTGCTGACCTGTGACTTCGGCGACCTGGCCCCCGGGGCGACCGTCACGGTGCACATCGGCTCGCCCACGACGGCCGAGACCTGCGGCGTGGTTCGCAACTCGGTGTCGGTGACCTCCTCGAACGACGGCAACCCCAGCGCGGGCCCCGTCGAGATCGTCGTGAACTGCCCGAACGTCACGGTCGACAAGACCGCCGACCAGGGCACGATCAGCGCCGGAGACACTGCCTCGTTCACGATCGAGGTCTCGAACGACGGCGAGGGCACGGCCGACGACGTGAAGCTCGAGGACGTCCTCCCTGGCGGAGTCGACTGGAGCGAGGACAGCGCCGACTGCGAGATCGCGAACGGCGTGCTGACCTGTGACTTCGGCGACCTGGCACCGGACGCCACCCGCACCGTGATCGTGTCGGGCGAGACCGACGCGAGCGACTGCGGCGACCTCGTCAACGTGGCGACCGTCAGCGCCTCGAACGAGGCCGACGACGACGCCACGGACGATGCATCGGAGGCCACGATCACGGTCGAGTGCCCGGGGATCGACGTCGAGAAGTCCGCCGACGTCGAGATCGTGGATGCGGCCGAGACCATCGGCTTCACGATCACCGTGACGAACGACGGGCCCGGCATCGCGAGGGACGTCGTGGTGAGCGACACCCTGCCGACGAGCGCCGGTCTCGATTGGACGATCGACGGAGGCACCGGAGCCGAGATGTGTCGAGATCGAACAGGGGATCCTCACCTGTGGGTTCGGCGACATGCCGGCTGAGGCCATCTTCACGATCCACATCTCCTCGGACACCGATGCCACCACCTGCGGCCTGATCGACAACACGGCCGTGGTGACGATCGGCAACGGGGACGGCGATGAGGACGACGCGCAGATCTCCGTCGAGTGCCCGGAGCTCGGCATCGACATCGAGAAGGACGGGCCCGAGCTCGCCCACGTGGGTGACACGATCACCTACACGTTCGACGTCGTTCTCACCACGGACGAGCCGCTCTTCGACGTGGTCGTGACCGACCCGAACTGTGACGCGGGCGCGCCCGCGTACGTCACGGGAGACGACGACGACTTCGTCCTGGAGCCCGGTGAGGCGTGGAGCTACACGTGCGACCACCTCGTCACCGAGGAGGACGCCGACCCCCTGCCGAACACGGCCACGGTGTCCGGGACCGCCGATGACGGCCGGACGGCGACCGACGATGACGACCACCTGGTCGACCTGATCCACCCCGCGATCCGCATCAGGAAGGCCGTCACCCCCGATGGCGGCGTGCCCGGGGACGTCGTCACGTACCGGTTCAAGGTCACGAACACCGGCGACACCACGCTGTACGACGTGAGCGTCGACGACGACGTGATCGGACACATCGGCGACATCGAGGTGCTCGAACCCGGTCAGAGCGTGACCCTGACGAGGGACTGGGAACTCCCCTCGGAGGGGGCTGAGGTGGTCAACGTCGGGACCGCGACGGGGACCGACGTCCTCGGCGAGGAGGTGTCGGACGACGACGACGCGTTCGTGACGGTCGTCGAGGCCGCCGGCCCACCGCCCACCGCGTTCACCGGATCGGACACCTTCCGGATCGGCATCGTGGCCGGGCTGCTCCTGCTGCTCGGGCTCGCGGCGATAGGCGTGGGGAGGCGCCGTCGCTGGACGATGGCGTAATCAGCGTTCGTACGAGCAAGGCCCCGGGCGCGGAGCGCCCGGGGCCTTCTCGTTTCCCGCTCCCGCCTCGAGCGGAAAGGGCCAGACGGTCTTCCCATCGGGCGACGGGGGCCACGGGTTGAGCGTGGATCGAGAGGTGACGCCGCGGAGGTGGCTACCAGCGCAGGACCAGCTGGCGTGCTGCGCGCGCCTCGTCGAGCCGGCCGACAGGCGTGGTCCGAGGCGCACCGCGGAGGAGATCGGGATCCTCGGCCGCCTCGCGAGCCGCCTGGTGGAGCGCCGCCGCGAAGGACTCGAGGGACTCCTTCGTCTCGGTCTCGGTCGGCTCGACCATCATCGCTTCGTCGACGACGAGGGGGAAGTAGACCGTGGAGGGGTGATACCCCAGGTCGATCAGCCGCTTCGCGACGTCCATCGCCCGGATCCCCGTGGCCTCCTTGAGCGGGCCGGCGGTCGAGACGAACTCGTGCATCGGCGTGCCTCCGGGGAACGCGAGGGGGAAGTCATCGCGCACGAGCGACGCGAGGTAGTTCGCGTTCAAGACGGCGCGCTCGCTGACCTCGGTGAGGCCGTCGGCGCCGTGGAGGGCCACGTACGCGTAGGCGCGGACCAAGATCGCGATGTTCCCGTGGAAGCCGTGCATCCGCCCGATCGACCGTGTCGCGTCGTACGAGAGCCGGAAGGTGCCGTCGGCGCCCCGTGCCACGCGGGGCACCGGCAGGAACGGCACCAGGCGTTCCACGACGCCGACCGGCCCGGCGCCCGGACCTCCTCCTCCGTGCGGCGTGGCGAAGGTCTTGTGCGTGTTGATGTGGACGATGTCGAAACCCATGTCACCAGGCCGCGCACGTCCCATGATCGCGTTCAGGTTCGCGCCGTCGTAGTAGACGAGCCCATCCACCCGATGGATCAGCTCGGTGATCCGCACGATGTCCTCTTCGAACAACCCAAGGGTGTTGGGGTTCGTGAGCATGAGCCCGGCGACCTCGTCGTCCACCAGCGCCTCGAGGGCCGCGACGTCCACGAGACCCCGCGCGTCGGCGGGGACGTGGACCGCCTCGTACCCACCGAGCCGCACGCTCGCCGGGTTCGTGCCGTGTGCCGCGTCCGGGATCAGAACCTTGGTCCGAGCGCGCCCGTGCCCGCGGTGATATGCGCGCATGATCAGCAGTCCCGTCAGCTCTCCGCACGCGCCGGCCGGGGGCTGGAGCGTCGCGGCGGCCATCCCGGTGAGCTCGCACAGCGCCCGCTCGAGCCGCCACATCAGCTCGAGGACACCTTGGGTCGTCCCATCGGGTTGCAGAGGATGAAGGCGTTGGAACCCAGGGAGCGTCGCCGCGACGTCGGCGATCTTCGGGTTGTACTTCATCGAGCACGAACCCAGTGGGTAGATGCCGGTGTCCACGCCGTAGTTCAGCTGGGACAGGCGCGTGTAGTGACGAACGAGATCGCGCTCCGCGACCTCGGGCAGCTCGGGCGGGGTGCGGCGGCGGAACATATCGGGGATCTCCACGGGTTCGACGTCGAGGTCGGCGAAGCTCCAGGCCCTGCGTCCCGGCCGGGAGAGCTCGTTCAGGGTGCCCTCCCCCGCCGGTCCCTGCATGCGGACGGGTGCGCCGACGTGGTCGCTCACGTGAGCACCCCCTCGAGGGCCGCGGCGAGCGCATCGATCTCCTCACGGCTCCTGCGCTCCGTGACAGCCACGAGCAGGAGGAGTGGGTCGTCAGGGGCGGGAACCCCTGCGAGGAACCCCTGCTCCAGGAGGGCGTCGCGGACCTCGGCCGCGGGTCGCGGCAGTCGCACGGCGAACTCCTTGAAGAACGGTCGTCCCGGGAACGCGGGCTCGACGCCGCGGATCGCAGTGAGACGCTCGAACGCGTACGAGGTCTTCGCGGCGCACCTGCGGCCCAGCTCGATGAGCCCCTCGGGACCGAGCCAGGCCAGATGGATCGCGGCGGCCAGCGCCATCAACGTCTGGTTCGTACAGATGTTGGAGGTCGCCTTCTCGCGACGGATATGCTGCTCGCGCGCTTGGAGGGTCAGCACGTAGCCTCGGCGACCCTCGTCGTCGACCGTCTCTCCGACGATCCGCCCGGGCATCCGACGGACGTCGGCCATCCGTGCCGCGAGTACGCCCAGGTAGGGCCCCCCGTACGCCAGATGGTTGCCGAGCGCCTGACCTTCCGCGACAGCGACGTCGGCCCCGAGATCACCGGGGGGTGCGAGGAGACCGAGCGACAGCGGGTCGAAGACCTGGATCAGCTTCGCTCCGGCGCCGTGGGCCGCCTCCGCGATCGGGGCGACGTCCTCGAGAAGGCCGAAACGGTTCGGGTGCTGGACCACGACGGCCGCGACGTCGTCCGACACGGCCGGGACGGGTGTCAGGCCGTCGTCGAGCGCGAGCACCTCCGGCTCGACCCCCGTGCCGCGGCCGTACGTCGCCAGGGTCTCGACGTGACGCGGATCCACCCCCGCGGAGACGAGGACCCGCGTCCGTGTGCCGCCACGCGTCATGTTCACGGCCTCGACGAGGGCGGTGGAGCCGTCGTACAGGGACGCGTTGGAGACCTCCATCGCCGTGAGTTCGCAGATCATCGACTGGTACTCGAACAGGGCCTGCAGGACACCCTGCGACAGCTCCGGCTGGTACGGCGTGTACGAGGTCGCGAACTCCGACCGACCGGCCAGGGACCACACGACGCTCGGGACGTAGTGGTCGTAGGCCCCGGCTCCCGCGAAACACACGACGTCGTCGACCGTGCGGTTCCGGCGCGCGAGGGCCGACACGTCCGCGAGCAGCTCCTGTTCGGAGATCCCCGGCGGGAGACCGAGGGGCCGCTCGGGTCGGACCTCCGGGGGGATCTGCGCGAAGAGGTCGTCGACGGAGGCGAGGCCGAGCGCCTCGAGCATCGCCCTCACGTCGTCGTCGGTGTGCGGCGCGAACCTCACGGTGACGAGTCTACGGTCCCAGTGTCAGAAACCGCCCGGTGGCGTGTCCCCCGACATGTGCTCGAGCCCGTACTTCGTCACGAGCGAGAGGTAGTCACGCTGGTAGAAGACCTTGCAGCGGATCTCCGGGTAGCGCTCGCGCAACCATCTTGCCTTGCGGTTCTTCTTCGTCACGAGCCGCTGGTTGAGCGTGGTGATCTCGATGTAGAGGTCGAACTCCGCGAGGTAGAAGTCCGGGGTGAAACGCTGGACGACGTTGCCCTCACGATCCCAGTCGATCGCGAACGACGTCGGCTCGTACTCCCATTCGATCTGGTAGAAATCCAAGAGCCTCGCGAACTGGCGCTCCGAGGCGTGCGCGAACCGGATCTCGTCGCTCTTCAGCTGCGGACCCCCGACGGGCTGTGCGCTCACGACCCTCCGACCGCGACGCGTGCCCGACGCTTCTTGGCGGGCGACGCGACCGCCGTCTCGACGTCCTCCCACACCCGGTCCACCGCGATCGCGAAGACCCCTTGTCCCTGGCGGAGGAGATCGACCACAGCCTCGGGCGAGTGGGCCTCGTACACCCCGTGACCGTCCGACATCAGCGTGACCTCGGCGAGGGGCTCGTCCATGGCCTGCAGGTGCTCGACGGCCTTCCGGACGCGCTGGAGCGAGATACCGGTGTCCAGCAGGGTCTTGATCACGCGGAGGGTCACGAGGTCCTGGAAGGAGTAGAGGCGCTGGCTGCCGCTCCCCGACGCGTCTCGGACGGACGGGGTCACGAGCTCGGTGCGCGCCCAGTAGTCCAGCTGGCGATACGTGATGCCGACGATGCGACAGACCTCGGGGACGCGGAAACCCTGCTCGCTCATGAACTCACGCTCCGTTCGGGGAAGGATCGGCCCGGCAGGCTGAGCTGAAGGGTCGGGCCGAAGGCTGGGCGGAAGACTTGAGAAGGAATCACGACCATGTGATTCGGCAGCGTACGGGCCGCGATGCATGCCGTCAAGGTGTCCCGCGTACGCGGGACAGCAGACATCGGCGACCGTGTCACCTGGGGTCTCAAGTCTGTGCCCTCAGCGGCCGATGACGTTCCTAGTCATCCCGAACCATGCGATTGGGGCGAACCAGAGACATGCGCAGCACGACGCGTTCACGGGCCGCACGGATCGCGATCGTCTCGATCGTGACGCTGCTGCTGCTCGCGCTGATCCCGACGGGTGCGACGGCCGGATCGGGCGTCTACCGCGACCGGTGGCTGATGAAGCGTGAGACGAACGAGTCCCGGCTCGCACACGGCGTTCGGCGCCTCGACCTCCATGAGCAGATGTCCGAGCTGGCCCGCCGGCACTCCCTGAAGATGGCTCGCAAGGGAGACCTGTTCCACACGGCCGACCCCGCCGGGTACTACCTGAAGGGCGTGAAGTGGCGGACGTGGGGCGAGAACGTCGGGATGACGGGCGGGTCCATCGACGGGCTCCAGCGGGCCTTCATGCAGTCGTACTACCACCGCCTGAACGTGCTCAACGGCCAGTTCCGTCGCGTGGCGATCGGCACGGTCCGTCGCGACGGCGTGCTCTGGGTGACGGTCTTCTTCTACGGCTGAACGCGGAGGGTCAGCTCTCGAAGTCCTCAGGGCTGACGTTGTCGAGGAACTCGCGGAACTTCTCGACCTCCTCGTCTTCGTCGCCGGGGATCAGGATGGCGGCCTCCTCGAGGACCTCCGGACTCGCGAAGATCGGCGTGGACGTGCGGACCGCCAGCGCGATCGCATCCGAGGGTCGCGAGGAGATCTCGAAGCGCTCGCTCCCCCGCTCGAGCTCGATCGTGGCGTAGAAGGTCGCCTCGCGGAGCTCGGTCACGACGATACGCTGCACGTTCACCGACAGGTCGTCCAGGATGCTCTTGAGGAGATCGTGGGTCATCGGGCGGGGCGTCACCACACCCTGCAGGGACAGCGCGATCGCCGCCGCCTCGGCGGCCCCGATCCAGATCGGTAGGTACCGCTCCCCCGTTCGCTCGCGCAGGAGCACGATCGGCTGGTTCGTGGGCAGTTCCACCCGGACGCCGGTGAGTTCCATCTCGATCATGGCCGTGGAGCCAGCCTAGCCACGCCCCTCACCAGGGGCAACTCACGCGGCGGCTGGGTCGCCGAGTAGCGGCAGGAGGGCATCGGGGTCTCCCTCGAGGCCCTCCATGTCGTCGACCTGGAGGATCGCCGGGATGTTACGGTACCGCTCACGGTGGTCCAGGCCGTATCCCACGACGAACCTGTCGGGGCAGTCGAACCCTGCGTAGCGCGGAACGAGTGGGACGATCCGCCGGGCCGACTTGTCGAGCAGGGTGCATAGCTCCAGCGACGCGGGTCCACGTCCTCGAAGCACCGAGAGGAGGTAGCGCGACGTCAACCCCGTGTCGACGATGTCCTCGACCAGCACGACGTCGCGGCCGGTGAGGTCGACGTCGAGGTCGAGCAACAGGCGGACACGCCCCATCGACTCGGCTGCGTCCCCGTAGCGGCTGATCGCCATGAAGTGGACCTCGAGCGGGAGGTCGACGGCGCGGATCAGATCGGCGAGGAACATCGCGCCACCTCGGAGGACCGTGACGAACACTGGCTCCCGCCCCACGTAATCCCCGGTGATCGTGTGACCGAGCTCCTCCACCCGGCGACGGATCTCCTCGCGTCCGAACAGGACGCTGGCGACTGCCGTCATGAGCCCGCAGCCTAGCAGCGGTGGTCGGAGGAGCGGGAGACTCCTCGCTAGTCCGCCAGGCCGCCGAGCGCCTCGGTCAGCGCGCGTCCGATCGTCACGGCCGTCCGGACCCACCACGGACCGTCCTCACCCGGCGCCGGGGGCACGACGTCGACGACGACGGGGACGCTCCCCAGCGGGAGACCGGGCGCGACCACCTCGAGGGTTCCGACCCTCGTGCCGGGAGCAGGTGGGAACACGGCCTGCGGATCGACAACGAGGCGGCGCTCGATCTCCTCGAGGGAGGCGGTGGGGACGAGCAGCGAGAGGTCGTCACCGGCGACCACCGGGACCGTACCCCCGCGGATCCGCATCGAGCCGAGCGGGTCGCCACGCCGGACGAGGTCCTCCCGCGTGAAGCCCTCGAAACCGTGGTTCAGGAGCGCTGCGGCGTCGGAGAAGGCCCCGTCGGGCGCGCCCAACACCACGGCCACGAGCCGGCGTCCGTCGCGGGTGGCCGTCGCGATCAGACATGCCCGCGCCCCGAAGGTGAACCCTGTCTTCATGCCGTCGGCGCCGGGGTACAGCCACAGGAGCACGTTCCGGTTCTGGATCCGTCGATCCGGGGCGCCGCCGATCCCCTCGATCCGGTGGAACCTGGTCGCCACGATCGTGCGGAGCAAGGGACGGCGCTCGACCGCCCTGATCAGGCGGAGCAGGTCCGAGGCGGTCGACCGTCCTCGGTCGTCCAGTCCGCTCGGGGAATAGAAGCGGGTGTGACGCATCCCCAGGGATGCGGCGCGTCGATCCATGTGGGCCACGAACGCGTCCACGCTCCCGTCGACGTGGATCGCGAGCGCGTCGGACGCGTCGTTCGCCGAGCCGAGCAGGAGACCGTAGAGGAGGTCGGCGACGGTGATCCGCTCACGTGCCCGAAGGCCCAGCGTGGAACTCGCACCGAAGTCCCCCCGCCCGTACACGGCGCGCGGGTCCACGACGACGACGTCCTGCGGGTCCGTGGTCTCCGTCACGATCAGGGCGGTCATGAGCTTCGTGAGACTCGCGATCGGTCGCTGCGCCTCTGGCGCCTTCCGGTAGAGGACCGCACCCGTGTCGAGGTCGGCGACCATGCCGACGGGAGCCGAGATCGTCGGCGGACGTGTCGCGTTGGCGGGCGTCCGCAGGGCGGTCGGGAACGGCGAAGGGCGACCGTCGACCGGGGTAGGCGGGGGCGTCTGCTGGGCGACGGCCGAGACCGTGCTGGAAGCGACGAGGACCGCGACGATAGCCGCGGCTTCGAGGCGACGACGGACGAGGCGCGTCACGCCGACGTGAGGTGCTCGCGCAGCGAGTTGCGGAGCAGGGCCTGCTTGAACTTCCGGGACGTCACGGTGAGGTCCGCCAACGTCTCCGCCGCGGCGCGACGGGCGTCGGGGTTCTTCTGGCGCACCATCGGCGCCACGAGGGCCTCGAAGAACGCCGATTCACGATCGGCGAAGTGCTTGTACATCGTCAGGTGTCTGGGCTCGATGCCGTGGCGAAGGAAGTCCTTCACGATCGACAAGACGATGTAGTCCTCACCGTCGTAGTAGCGCGCCCCCTCGGGGCCATGGCTACACACGATCTGGAATCCTTCGAGCTCCTTGATCCGCTCGCGGTCGACCCCGGTCGCTGCGGACATCTCCTCGAGCGACATCTGGAGCCCCGTCGGCGCCTCCGCGATCTCTTCGGTCGCCGTCGCCGACCCCGTTCCCCCCGAGCCGTCACCCGCCGCAGCCCGCTCGAGCGTCGGGGCGTCCTCGTCGTCGCCCGCATCCTGCTTGAGGAGTCGCTCCTTGATCACCTTCAGGGGGAGGTACTCGTCGCGCTGCATCCGAAGGATCGAACGCAGCCGATCGACGTCCTCGACGTAGAACTTGCGGTACCCGGAAGGGGTTCGCTCCGGTTCGATCAGCCCCTCCGACTCGAGGAATCGGATCTTCGAGATCGTGATGTCGGGGAACTCCGCCTTCACGGCGACGAGGACCTCTCCGATCGATTGGTAGTTGCGCGTGCCCGCCATGCCTACTCCCCTGCCGCGAAGAACGTGAGCTTGAACATGCCGATCTGGACCTCGTCGCCCGTGGCGAGCTTCGTCTCGTCGATCTGCTCCCCGTTCACGTACGTGCCGTTCAGGCTCCCTTCGTCCCGCACGAACCACTCCCCCTCACCGCGTCGCTCGAACACCGCATGGGTGCGCGAGACCGTGATGTCGTCCAGGAAGACGTCCCTGTCCGTCCCGCGCCCGACGGTCGTCGCGTCGGTGTCGAGCAGGAACGTCGAGCCGGCGTTCGGACCTCGCTTGACGAGGAGCAGCGATTGCCCGGGTACGAGCTCGTCGTGCGGGAAGGGGAACTCGTCGCGTTCGTCCCCCTCCGCCTCGATCGCGGGAAGGCTGACCGTGACGTCACCTTGCAGAGCAGCTCCGCACTCGGCGCAGAAGCGCGCGTCGTCACGGTTCGGATGTCCACAGTTGGTACAGAACACCGTTCGGTTCCCCTCGGGTCGGTCGTCCAGCTCAGCTTGGGGGTCGATGAGGAAGGGTCCACCATCGATACCGAGATGACGGTAACGCAGCTCGATACAAGGGTCAACGTCGAGTGGCAGGCAGGCTAAACCGCTGGACACCCCGACCCTCGATACGAGGTCGAGCCGGGACGGATGTTGGTCGAGGCTTGCCGGATGAACTGCGCTGGAGAGCTCTTGACGGTCCGGCCTTCAGCCGGCGGGTGTCTCGACGAAGGACCGGTAGGAGGACGCGTTCATCAGAGCCTCGACCGCCGACGGGTCGTCCGGCTCGATCGTGACGAGCCACCCGTCACCGTAGGGTTGCTCGTTCACGAGCTCGGGGCGATCGTCCAGGAGCGGGTTCCGCTCGACGATCGTGCCGTTGAGCGGGCTGTACACGTCGGATACGGACTTCGTCGACTCGACCTCACCGAACGGTGCGTCCGCCTGCACGGCGGTCCCGACCTCGGGGATGTCCACGTAGACGACGTCTCCCAAAGCGTCCTGGGCGAAGTCGGTGATACCGACGCGCACACGGCTGCCTTCGGCCCGCGCCCATTCGTGCTCCTTCGTGTAGCGGAGATCCTCCGGGAGCTCCACGCGCCATCTCCTCCTCGACCGTGCGCAGACCCGGGGGTCGGGTCCACGTCGCGGACACGATAGCCTGCGTCGTCGTCGGATGACCGCGCGGGGTCGGTCCGTGGGTCAGTCGGATCTGACGGCGCTGCGGATGTCACGCAGGTAGGCCCACGCGGCCACGTAGTACTCCGTGATGCCGACGGCGTACGCGACCCAACCGCACACGAGTGCGGCCTCGGCGAGCGGAAGGCCGAGCGTCCCCCAGGCGATCCACGGGATCGCGGTCATCAACGAGAAGGTGGCGAGCTTGCCGACCCATCGGACGTCGATCCGGACCTTCCGACCCGCCAGCAGGAGACCACCTCCCAGGAGGACGGCGACGTCACGGACGACGATCAGCGACGCCGCCCATACCGGGAACACGCCCCGCACGACGAGTGCGATCAAGCCGGCCAGGATCACGGCGCGGTCGGCGACGGGGTCGAGCACCTTCCCGAGCTCGGAGACCTGACCGGTGCGTCGGGCGATCGTGCCGTCGACCCAATCGGTCGCCATCACGGCACCGAACAACAGCAGACCAACCGTGGTCGTGTCCGGGTCCACGATCAGGACCCAGAACGCAGGGATCAGGGCGATGCGCAACGCGCTGATCGCGTTGGGCAGCGTGACGATGCGCGAGGACGTCGGTGTCGTTCCCCCATCGCTCGCGTTCATCGGTCGGGCCGGCCGGATTCGAACCGGCGACCTTCTGACCCCCAGTCAGACGCGCTAACCAAGCTGCGCCACGGCCCGTCGTCGGCGAGTGTAGCGAACCCAGCGCCTCCATCGACGCCGGGCGTCATCGGCGTCGAGTCGCCTTCGCTCGCGACGGTCGCGCGCGGAACCGGATCCGGATCGGGATCCCCTCGAAACCGAACTCATCCCTGAGGCGGTTCTCGATGAACCGCTGATAGCTCGCATCCGGTGCCTTCGTCCCGCCGAAGATGACGAAGGCCGGTGGCCCACTCGAGACCTGGGTGGCGTAGTGGAGGTTGCCGGTCGCCCGAGGTGTCGGACGCTCCGCCTGCGCGGCTCGGACGATCTCGTTGACCTTCGACGTGGGCGCACGATAGTTCCACCTCTCGTGGAGGTCGAGCAAGATCGCGGGCAGACGGTGAACCCCTTGACCCGAGAGCGCCGACGTGCGAACCACCTCCGCCCGGGCGAACGGCCTGATCAAGCCATGGAGATCCTTGAAGGCGCGGTCTTTCTCCTCGACCAGATCCCACTTGTTCGCGACGAGCAGGAAGGCGCGCCCGGCATCCATCACCCGGTTGGCGATCTTCTTGTCCTCGGTCGTGAAGCCTGCCCCGGCGTCGATCAGCAGCACGACGACATGAGCACGGTCGATCGCTTCGGAAGCGCGGAGGAAGCTGAAGTACTCGACGCCTCGAACGCTCTGACCTCGGCGCATCCCTGCGGTGTCGATGAAGCGCACGCGTCCCACGTCGGGCCACGTCACGACGGAGTCCACGCTGTCGCGCGTCGTGCCGGACACTTCCGACACGACGCTGCGCTCCTCGCCGACCAGCCGATTGAACAGGCTCGACTTCCCCACGTTCGGCCGACCGACGATCGCGAACCGCGGCTCGGCGTCCTCCTCCACGCGTGCCGAGCGGTCCGGCAGGACCGCGATCATCCGGTCGAGGAGGTCGCCCGTCCCCTGCCCGTGCAGCGCGGACACGGCGATGGGCTCACCCAGGCCCACCCGGTGGAGCGCCGCCACGTCGGCCACGTCCTTCGGCGAGTCGGCCTTGTTCGCGATCAGCATCACGGGGACGGGCGCTCGGCGGAGCTTCCGTGCGAGATGCGCGTCCTCTTCCGTGAGACCGGCGTGGACGTCGACGACCAGCAGGATGAGGTCGGCGTCCGCGATCGCTCGCTCGGCCTGGGTCGCCGCCAGCGCCTCGAGCCCTCGAGCCCCCTTGAGGTACCCCGCGGTGTCCACGAGGCCGAACCGGCGACCCCGCCACGTGGCGTCGAGTTCGATCCGGTCACGCGTGACCCCCGGTTGGTCGTGAGCGATCGCGGCCCGCCGCCCGAACAGCCGATTCACCAAGGTGGACTTCCCGACGTTCTGACGGCCGACCACGGCCACCTTCGGTATCCGGGCTTCGTCGCTCATCGATCAACCCCCTCGATGAGCCACGGGGCGCGCAGCCCGATCAGACGGAGAGCCTCATCGAGCGTCGACGTGATCGGCAGGACCCCCGTGTCGATCACATCCGCCCCCTCGGCGGGTTCGAACGGATTCGTGACCGCGTCGGCCTCGTCGCGTGCGTGGAGGTGCTCTGTGACCTCACGGTCGCTGCCGGAGCGCTCTTCCGCGCGTCGGGCGGCCCGGGCCCGCGGATCGGCGACCAGGTAGAGCTTCACCGGTGCGTCCGCGAACACCACGGACGCGATGTCCCGTCCTTCCATCACGGCGCCGTTCTCGAGACCGATCGCGCGTTGGGCCTGGCGCATCTCTTCGCGGATCGCCGGATGCCGCGCCACCGCAGACACCGTGGCCTCGACCTCGGGGGAGGTCAGATCGTCGAGCGTGTACCCGACGACCTCGAGGGTTGGCGGATCTCCCGGCACGACCTTGAAGGTCAAGGTCGACATGAGGTCCTGGAGCCCGGCATGGTCCTCGGGACTCACCCCCCGCCGGATCGCCGCCGCGGCGAGCGCCCGGTACATCAACCCCGTGTTCACGTACGGCAGGCCGAGACGCCTGGCCAAGCTTCTGGCCAAGGTGGACTTGCCGCTCCCAGCCGCACCGTCGATCGCGACGACGTTCGGCGTGGTCATCCGATCTCCTCGATGTGCGCGCCGAGCGTCGCCAGGGTTCGCGCGAAACCGGGGAAGCTGACGTCGGCGGCCTCTGCGCCACGGACCTCACACGGCCTCTCGGCCGCGAGCGCCGCCACCGCGAAGCTCATCGCCATCCGGTGATCACCCCCGGAGTCAGCGGAACCGCCCGAGAGCCCGCCTCCAGCCACCACCATCTCGTCGCCCTCGTCGCCTGCATGACCGCCGAGCCCCCGGATCCCCCTCACGAGCGCGTCGACCCGGTCGCTCTCCTTCACGCGGAGCTCCTGGACGCCGACGAACCAGCTCTCACCCGTTGCGTGCGCGGCGAGGACGGCCAGGACCGGCACCTCGTCGATCACGAGAGGGATCTCGCCGACCTCCACGTGAACCGGGACGATGTCCAGGGTAGGACGCACCGTCATCGATCCGACCGGCTCTCCGAGTTCCTCGCGCTCGACCGAGGTTTCGACGCGGATGCCCATCCGTGCCATGACCTCAAGGAAGTGCAGCCTGGTGGGGTTCAGCCCCACGTCATGGATCACGAGGCCAGAGTGCGTCAACGCAGCGGCGGCGACCAGGAACGCGGCCGACGACGGGTCGCCGGGGACCCGGGCGCGGAATCCACGGTGTTGGAACCTCTCGACGGTGATCGCCTCGCCGATCGTGACCGGTGCTCCCAAGGCGGCGAGTGCGCGTTCGGTGTGGTCGCGCGTGGGGACAGACTCGACCACCGAGGTGACGCCGTCGGCCGCCGTCCCCGCGAACAGGACCGCGCTCTTGACCTGGGCGGACGGCACGGGAGCCTCGAAACGGATCCCGGCCAGGTCGCCGCCGACGATCGTGAGGGGGGCGTGGCCGTCCGTCGTCATCACCTCGGCACCCATCTCGCGAAGAGGGTTGGCGACTCGCTCCATCGGGCGGACCGAGAGGCTCTCGTCGCCGGTGAGGACCGCGTGCAGGGGAACCCCCGCGAGCACACCGGCGAGGAGTCGCATCGTGGTGCCGGAGTTCCCGCAGTCGAGCGCCGAGTCCGGCGACGTGAGGTCGTTGCGGCCCTCACCCTCGACCTCAACCGGCGAGGCCGCGCCGTTCGGAGGCGATGCGTTCCACGTGGAACGCCCACCCTCCAGGGTGGGAAGAGCCTGCGCCGCCCAGAGGTCGAGAGCAGGTCGAGCCTTCGGCGCGATCGCGGCCAGGCAGCGCGCCGTCGATCGAACGTCGAGGGAAAGGGGAAGCCCCTCGAGACGGCTGGAGCCCGACGCCGTGCCGGCGAGGAGGAGCCATCTGTGGGCGATCGACTTGTCGCCCGGGACGCGAACCTCCCCGGCCAGGGTCGATCCGGGGACGATGCGGATCCTCATCGCACCTCCTCAGGCCAACCGGATCGGATCGTAGCCGCCGCCGCGCAGGACCTCGCCGGCATCGTCCGCAGCGGGTGCCGCGACCGTGAGGTGGACCGTCCCACGGCCGCCCTCGGGCGAGTGGACGATCTGGAGGTCCTCGATGTTCACGTCGCCCTCGCCGAGGACCGCGGTGATCCGTGCGAGAGCGCCGGGCTCGTCGGGGATCTCGACCTGGAGGACGGCGATGCCGCTGCGCACCTGCGGCTTGGCGGCGAGCCCCAACCTCGCCTGCTTCGCGCGGGCGAACCCGCGCTCGACACCGGTCGAGTCGGCATCCGCGATCCGGTCGCGAAGCTCGAACAACCCCGAGGCGTACAGGTCGATCGCGCGGACGATCTGGTCGCGGTTCGCGAGCAGGATCTCGCTCCACAGCGATGGGTTCGACGCAGCGAGTCGGGTCAGGTCGCGGAACCCTCCGGCGGCGAGCAGGAGGATCTCGGGTTCGTCGGCCTCCTCAGTCGCGGCCAGACCCATCAGCGTGGTGGAAGCGATCTGCGGCAGGTGACTCACGAACGCGACGAGTCGATCGTGACGCTCCGGTGTCAGCCTCACCGGACGGGCACCGACCCGTTGGACGAACGCCTCCGCCCGAGCCACGGTCGCGGCGGCGGTGGCCGGCGTCGGCGCGAGGACCCACACGACGCCGTCCACGACCGACGCCGACGCGTGCTCGGGGCCGGAGCGCTCGCTCCCGCCCATCGGATGCCCCCCGACGAACCGCGCCGCCTCATCGGGGTCGACCCCAGCGGCGACCGCGTCGACGATGCGACCCTTGATCGAGGCGGCGTCCGTGACGACGGCATCCGGAGCTGCGCGCAGCGCCTCAACCACGGTCGACGCCACCGTTGCGATCGGGGTGCACACGACGACGAGATCCGCGCCGGCGACCGCCTCCGTGAGGGTCGGAGCGGCGACGAGACCGCCGGTCGCCGCCGCTCGCTCCGCGGTGGCCGTGACGCGGTCCCATCCGGTGACGCGCATGCCGGCCCGGGTCGCGCCGAGCGCGATCGAGGTCCCGATCAGGCCGGTGCCGAGGACCGCGATCGTGGTGGGAGCCTCGGCGACGCCCCCGTCGGACGGGCCATGCTCATGCTCAGGAAGAGGTGAGGTCATCGCGCAGCGCCTCCGCTCCATCCAGGTACACAGGGATGACCTCGTCGATCCCTCGATCCGTGTAGAAGTGGACCAGGACCCTCACCACGCGAGGCATCGAGCCCGCGACGGGGATCTCCCTCGCGCACATCAGCGGCACCATCCCCAGACCCATCCGACGCGCGGCTTCTGCCGGGAAGGCAGACCGAAGATCGTCCGTCACGGTGAACAGCGCGCTCACGAGGTCGTCCGTCGCGACGCCGTTGCGTCGCAGCATCTCGCCGAGGAGGCGTTCGGTGGCACCGAGTACGTGCTCGGCGCTGTCCTCCGGCACCACGATGGCCCCGCGGGCCGCCCGAACCCTCATCCCGTACTCCGGTCGTCGTCGTCACCCGGGCCCTCCGGGCGTTCCCCGCGGTCGCGGGGAGGACCCTCACGTTACCGCGAGCGTTGCCGGCGGGGGCGCTCGCCTGCATCGTCCTCACGACGTGCGCGGCGCTCCCCCTTCGCGGCCACCTTGGTGAGCGCGAGCACCTCATCGGCGGTGAGTTCCCGGATCTCTCCCGCGGCCAGGCCCCCCAGCATGACGGTTCCGACCCGGAGTCGGACCAGCCTGCGCACCGGCAGTCCGACCTCTGCCAGCAGGCGCCGAACCTCCCGCTTGCGCCCCTCGGTCATCACGACCCGCAGCTGGCCGCGATCGCTACGTGCGTCGACGATCCGCGCCGAGGCTGCACGCGCCGGCCCGTCCTCGAGCTCGACCCCGGCACGGATCCGCGCGAGATGCCGCGACGTTGGCCTGCCTTCGACCTCGACGAGGTACTCCTTCTCGACGCCGTACCGCGGGTGGGTGAGCCGGTTCGCCAGCTCGCCGTCGTTCGTCAGCAAGAGCAGACCCTCGCTGTCTCGATCGAGTCGGCCGACCGGCACGACCCTGGGTGCCCCGGCCGGCAGGAGGGAACGGACGTCCTCCCGGCCTTGGGGGTCGCGCATCGTCGAGACCACGCCGAGCGGCTTGTGGGCGGCGTAGTACCTCACGTCGGGGTCGAGGTTGATGGTCGTGCCGCGCAGGGTCACGACGTCCGTCGACGGATCGACCTTGTCACCGAGGGTGGCAACCTTCCCGTTGAGGGTGACGAGACCCGCCACGATCAGCTCCTCACAGGTCCGTCGAGATCCGAACCCGGCGTGTGCCAGCGCCTTCTGGAGACGCTCTTCGGGCATGGCTCAGGCCTCGTCGTCCGAAACCGGCGGTGGTGGAGGGGTGGCCTCCTCGGCCTCGACGGCCTCCACCACGCGGTCCGCGGCGTCGTCTTCCTCCGTGTCCGGACCCAGGAGCGGGGCGAGCGACGGGAGCGCCGCCAGCGACGGCAGGCCGAGGCGCTCGAGGAACTGCGGCGTCGTCGCGTACAGGAGCGGTCGTCCGGGCGCCTCGTCCCGGCCCGCCTCCTCGATCAGACCTCGGTCCACGAGGGCGCGCAGCACGCCGTCGGAGTTCACGCCGCGGATCGCGCTCACCTGGTGACGGGTCACCGGCTGCTTGTAGGCGACGATCGCCAGGGTCTCGAGCGCGGCCTTCGTGAGGCGCGCCTGACGGGATGACAGCACGAACCGCTCGACGATCGCAGCGGTGTCGGGGTGGGTGAACAGACGCCAGCCTCCCGCCACGTTGCGCAGGACCAAGCCGGAGGACCGGGACTCGAGGTCCTGCTGGAGTTGGTCGCACATCGCCTCGACGGTCCTGCGTTCGAGGTCGAGCGACTGCGCCAGCACGGAGGCGGTCAGCGGTTCGTCGGAGACGAAGAAGAGCGCCTCGAGGGCGCGCGTATCCTGTGGGGTCACGTCGTCCGCAGCCCGAACTTCATCCATGGGTCACTCCCGGGTTCAGCCGTTCCATCCAACCTCGATCTCCCCGAACGTGGCACCTTGCTCAAGCTCAACCTTGCCTTCACGGTACAGCTCGAGCAACGCGAGGAACCTGACCACGACCTCGATCCGCTCTTCGCAGTCGGCCACCAGATCGCGGAAGGTCGCCTGGCCTCCCGTGAACGATCGGATCCGACCCTCGACCTCCACCATCGCCTCGGCGACCGTGTACCGCACGGGTGTGACGTGCGACAGGTCGAGGGTCGGTGGCGGCCGGAGCATCTGCGCCGCGACCGCGGCGACCTGCTCCGGCGTGACGTCGTGCATCGGGTCCGGATAGAGGTGCGAGAACTCGGGACCGGGCCCGACGTCGCGTGCGAAGTAGCCCGCCTCGTCCTCGAGGCGCCGCGCGATCTCGACGGCCACCTTGCGGAACGCACGAAGCTCCAGGGAACGCGCGTACGCGAGATCCGGCGACCGTCCGAGGATGTCCTCCTCGTCGAGCTCGGTGTGGCGTGGGGTCAGTCGTGCCACCTTGAGCTCGAGCAGGACCGCGCAGAGCGCGAGGAACCACGTGGCCTCCTCGAGGTTCCAGCGTTCGGGCTCCTTCGCGTACGCGAGGTAGCGATCGGTCACCGTGGCCAGTGCGACGTCGCAGACGTCGAGCTTCTGCTCCAAGATCAGATCTGCCAGCAGCCTGAAGGGCCCGGTGAAGCCGGGGAGTTCGACGCCGAAGCCGCCGGCCGCATCCGTGCGAGCCTCGGAGCCGGTCATCGTCCGAAGTGCATCGCGTCGCGGACAGCCTCGATCGTCGCCTGCGCGACCGGGCGGGCTCTCGCCGCTCCGGCCGCCAGCACCTCGGCGGCCAGGCCGGGACGCGCCTCGAGCTCTGCCCGGCGCTCGCGGAACGCGGCGAACGCCTCGACGACGTGGTCGGCCAGGAGCGTCTTGCAGTCCACGCAGCCGAGCTCTCCCGTCCGGCACGTGGCGTCGATCCGCGTGACGTCGTCGGGCGAGAAGGTCTGGTGCACGGCGAAGACCGGACACACCTCGGGGCGCCCGGGGTCACCGCGACGGAGTTTCTGCGGGTCGGTGATGAAGCTGCGGATCGTCCGACGTGTGCCCTCTTCGTCGTCGCGGATCCAGATCGCGTTGTCGAGGGACTTCGACATCTTGCGCCCGTCGGTCCCGGGGATGAGCGGCGTCTCGGACAACAGCGGCTGGGGTTCGACGAGCACGTCGCCGTAGAAACGGTTGAAGCGACGGACGATCTCGCGACTGATCTCCAGGTGCGCGACCTGATCCTCCCCCACCGGGACCCACTGACCGCCGACGATCGTGATGTCGACCGTCTGTAGGACCGGATACCCGAGCAGCCCGTAGTTCGCGATGTCGCGCTCCGCCATGTCGCGGAGGCGCTCCTTGTACGAGGGCACGCGCTCGAGCCATCCCAGCGGGGTGATCATGCCGAGCAGCAGAGCCATCTCCGCGACCTCGGGGAGATCCGACTGGCGGTAGATCACCGCGTGCTCCGGATCGAGCCCGGCCGCCATCCAGTCGAGCACGACACCCTCCACGAATCCCGGCAGTTCGTCGGTCCGGTCGTAGTGGGTCGTGAGCATGTGCCAGTCGGCAACGAAGAAGAAGCACTCGTAACCGGGATCGGCTTGCAGGCGGAGCATGTTCCGGATGTTCCCTGCCCAGTGCCCCACGTGGAGCGGCCCCGTCGGCCGGTAGCCGGTGAGGACGCGCTGGGTGCGGGTGGCGGTCTCGGAAGGGCTCACGATGGGCGCGATGATAGCCGGGCAGCCGACCCCACGGCGGGAGCGGCCCTAGCCCGGGACGCAGCTGACGCCCGAGAACACGCCGCAGAACGCGTCGACGAGGGAGTAGACGATCGCCTGGATCGGGCCGGCGATGAAGAACAGGGCGAGCAGGACGAACAGGGCAAGATATTGGTCCAGGTTCCGATAGACCTCGCGGGCGCGCGGCGGCAGCGCGAGCGCGACGAGTCGGGCTCCGTCGAGACCGGGGATCGGCAGGAGGTGGAAGATCGCGAGCGTCAGGTTCGTGAACTGGAACACCAGCAGGAAGGTACCGAGTTCCGAGATCCCCACCCCGCGGACCGCGAGTCCGGCCATCCCGCCGAGGATCACGTTGGCGATCGGACCCGCGAACCCGACGACCAGGCTGTCGCGGGGCTGACGCCGCAGGTAGTTCGGGTCGATCGGGGCCGGCTTCCCGTAGGCGACCGGAGGCGGGAGGAACGAGGATGCGGCGGCCCACAGGAGCAGGATCAGGGCGGGCAGGAGCCCGCTGCCGAACGGCTCGAACCATGCTCTCGGGTTCCACGTGAGCCTGCCCCACAAGCGCGGGGTCGGATCGCCGAGCTTCGCCGCCACGGTGGCGCGCACGAACTCGCGCGCGATCATCCCGACCAGGAGGCCCACCGCGATGTACGCGGTGATCCGGAGGGCCTCGGCGCTGAAACCCCTCATCAGGCCGTGGGCCCCCACCACTCGTAGATCAACTCGGGAACGACGACGGGTCCATCCGTGACGTCGAGACACGCCAGGACGCGCTCCGCGGCCTCACGCGCGTCCTCCTCGCTGCGCGCGTGGATCTCACCGATCGCGTCGCCGGTCTCGAACCCGTCGCCGACCTTGGCGCGGAGGACGAGACCGACCGCGGGATCGATCGCGTCGTCCTTGCGCACCCGACCCGCGCCGAGGACGCTGCTCGCCAACCCGATCTCCAGCGCATCCACGGCGGCGAGCGTACCCGACCGGTCCGCGATGAGCGGTTCGACCACGGGTGCTCGAGGGAGTATGCCGGCGGGATCGTCGACGACCCGCGGGTCGCCTCCCTGCGCCTCCACCATGGCGCGGAACCGCTCCAGGGCGGCACCGTCGTCGATCGCGCGCTGGGCGCGTGCCCGAGCCTCGTCGACCGTCACGTCCTCGAGGGCGTCGAGCCCACGTGCGGCGAACCACACGGCGAGGTCGCGGAGGCGACCTCGCGTGTCCCCTCGGAGGACCTCCACGGCCTCGCGCACGTCGAGAGCGTTGCCCACGGCATCACCGAGCGGCTGCGACATGTCGGTGACCGCGACCCCGCATCGGCGGCCCGCTCCGTCGGCGAGGGCGCGACAGGCGCGACCGAGAGCGCGCGCATCGTCCACGGTTCGCATGAAGGCCCCCGAGCCCGTCTTGATGTCCAGCAGGACCAGGTCGGTGTCGACGGCGAGCTTCTTCGACATCACGCTCGCTGCGATCAGGGGCACCGACGGGACGGTGGCCGTCGCGTCTCGCAGCGCGTACAGAGCGCCGTCGGCGGGCACGAGGGAGGGCGACTGGGCCGCCACGGCGCATCCGACCTCCGCCACCTGGCGCTCGATCTCGCTCGGATCGAGATCCGTCCGCAGGCCTGGGATCGCCTCGAGCTTGTCGAGCGACCCACCCGTGTGCCCGAGCCCGCGACCGGAGAGCTTCGCGACGCCGAGACCGAGCGCCGCGGCGAGCGGCACGAACACCAGCGTCACACCGTCGGCCACCCCTCCGGTGGAGTGCTTGTCCACGATCGGCCGGGACAGACGAGGGAACGACACCGTGTCTCCGGAGGAGATCATCGCGCGGGTCATGGCCAAGGTTTCCTCGGCGTCCAGTCCGTTCAGCAGTGAGGCCATCAGGAACGCGGCGGCGGCGCCGTCGTCGACCTCGCCACGCGCGTACCCCAGCACGAAATGCTCGATCTCATCGGGAGGGAGCGTCCTGCCGTCCCGCTTGGCGGCGATCGTCGAGCGTGGGTCCCACCGAGTCGTCGTCACCCTCTACCTCACCTCGAGCTATCCACGCTCGACCCCGAGCAGATCGGCGAAGCTCTCCCCCACCAGACCCTCGACCTCGACCCCCAGGAGATCCGCGGCGGTGCTGCCCAGATCACCGAAGGTCGAACGGACCCCGATCTCGTAGGGACCCCCGTGGCACCCGGCGGCCAGCAAGGGTACCCGTTCGCGTGAGTGGTCCGTCGACGGTGTCGTCGGGTCGCATCCGTGATCGCCGGTGATGAGCAGGATGCCGCCGTCGAGGGCTCCGATCAGTTCCGGGAGGCGCCGGTCGAGGGCCTCGATCGCGCGTGCGTATCCCTCCGGGTCGTTGCGATGGCCGTACTTCGAGTCGAAGTCGACGAGGTTCGAGAACACAAGCGACCGTCCCTCGCCGCCGAGACGGTCGATCGTGAGGTCCACCCCGTGGTCGTTCGAGTCTGAGTAGCTCGCATCGGTCAGACCCTGCCCGGCGAAGATGTCGTGGATCTTGCCGACCCCGTAGACGGCGATGCCGGCGTCCTCGACGGCGTCGAGGACGGTCGGGCCGGGGGGCGGCACGCTGAAGTCACGGCGCTCGGGGCGGCGGACGAACGCTCCCGGCTCACCCTCGAACGGTCGCGCGATCACGCGGCCCACCGCGTCCTCCCCCACCAGGAGTCCCCGCGCGATCCGACACCACGCGTAGAGCGTCTCGAGCGGCACGCGGTCGACATGCGTCGCGATCTGGAACACGGAGTCCCCGCTCGTGTAGACGATCGGCGCGCCGGTCGCGAGATGCTCCTCGCCGAGCTCCTCGATGATCACCGTGCCCGAGGCCGGCACGTTGCCGAGGATCACGTGCCCGATCGCCCGTTCGAACGGTTCGACGATCCTCGGCGGGAACCCGTCCGGATACAGAGGGAACGGGTGGTCGAGCCGGATCCCCATCATCTCCCAGTGGCCGGTCGTCGTGTCCTTGCCGGCCGACACCTCGGTCGCCCACCCGTACGCGGTCCCCGGCTCGGCACGCGGTGGGACCCCCTCGATCTCGGTCAGGAAGCCGAGCCCGAGCGCGGCCAGGTTCGGAGCGTCTATCCCTCCAGCGGCACGAGCCGTGTTCCCGAGGGTGTCCGATCCGACATCTCCGTACGAATCGACGTCGGGAGCTCCCCCGACCCCCCACGAGTCGCAGACCAGGATGCAGACGCGTGGAACGAGTGGTTCGGGCACCGCCTAGCCGGCCTTCCGCTTGCAGTCGATGCAGAGCAGCGCCCAGGGGATCGCCTCGAGCCGCTCGGCGCCGATCGGGTTCCCGCAGCGCTCGCAGGTGCCGTAGGTTCCGGCGTCGATCTTGTCGATCGCCAGCTCGACGTCGTGCAGGTTCGAGCGCAGGGCACGCACGACGGAGATCACGCGTGAGCGCTCCTCCGTGCTGTGCGACCGATCGGAGAACCCCGCGTCGCCTTCGAACGTCACCTCGTCGGTCTCGGGGTCCGCCCCGTGCTCCTCGATCTCGCGGCGGAGGTCGTCGCGCTGGCGCACGAGTTCCTCGCGCAGCGTTGCCAGCCTCGTCTCGTCCGTCACGGCCTACCTCGCTTTCCCCGCACCGCGGCGGGCCCGCGGATGCGACGTGTAGTACACCTCGCGCAAGTGCTCGCGCGTCACCAGCGTGTAGATCTGCGTCGTCGCGACGCTCGCGTGGCCGAGCAGCTCCTGCACCACCCGTACGTCCGCCCCGCCATCCAGCAGGTGCGTCGCGAACGAGTGCCGCAGGTCGTGCGGGCTCACGCGGCGGTCGATCCCGACCCCCCGAGCGTACCCCTCCAGGAGCCGTGCGACGCTCTGGCGGGTCAACCGCCCGCCTCGAGCGTTCAAGAACAGCGCGCCACGGGTGGACGGCCCCACCATGGCTGGGCGCCCCCGCGTGAGGTACGCGGCCACCGCGTCTCGCGCGTACCTGCCCACCGGGACCTCTCGCTCCTTGCCTCCTTTGCCCAGCACGCGCACCGCGCCCTCCTCGAGGTCGACGTCGTCGACGTCCAGCCCGGTGAGCTCCGAGACCCGCAACCCGGCTCCGTACAAGAGCTCGAGGACCCCCCGGTCACGCAGACCGGCGGGTGACGCGGGGTCGGGGGCTCCGAGGATCCGGGTGACCTCGTCCACCGAGAGGGGATGCGGGAGCGCCCGCGGGACCCGGGGACGGACCACACCGGCCGCCGGGTCGAGGTCCGTCACCCCTTCACGGACCAGGAAGCGGTGGAAGGAGCGCACGGAAGACAGCGCCCGGGCCACGGAGGTCGCGGCGTAGGGCGTCTCCTCGGGGCCGTGGGTGGACGCCGAGAGGGACGCCAGGAACGACCGGATCGTCGCGTCGTCGACGTCACCCGCCTCCGCGATGCCCTTTCGTTCGCAGAACGCGCAGTACCGTCGGAGGTCTCGCCGGTAGGCCTCGAGGGTGTTGTCGGAAAGGCCCCGCTCGACCCGCAGGTGATCGAGGTACCTCGCCGCGTCACGGACGAGCGGCCTGGGAGAGGACGCGGTCACCGCGGAGGCACCCTCGCCACCGCCATCAGCAGGGCCAGCGCCGTCGAGACGTTGCGGACCTTGCCGCCCTGGGCCGCGGCGACCGCGCGAGCGAACGGCATCCGCACGACCTCGATCCCCTCCTCCGGATCGGCCTCGGGGGTCCGGGACGTCCTGGCCCAGAACAGGTGCATGTACTCGTCGGTGAAGCCGGGCGACAGGAAGCAGCCACCCATGAACTCGATCGTCTCGTGTCGGAATCCGGTCTCCTCGAACAGCTCCCTGGCCGCGCAGGTCAGCGCATCCTCACCGTCGACATCGAGGAGCCCTGCCGGGATCTCGAGCAGCACGTCACGTACCGGTGGACGGAACTGCCGAACGAGCAGGACGTCGTCGTCGGGCGTGAGGGGCACCACGCCGACCGCGTGGTGCTTGTGGACCACCTCGAACTCACCGTGGTCGTCCCATCGCTCGAGGTCGACCGAGAGGTATCGACCCGACCAAGCGGTACGTGACGCGATCGGCCGGCGCGGGCCTGCCATCGGGAGGTCAGCCGGTGACGACGACCCGGCCTTCGTGGTTCGCGCGGGCCCGGCGGAACGACAGGGCGGCTCCGACGAACTCACGGAACAACGGGTGCGGGCGCGTGGGCCGCGAACGCAGCTCAGGGTGGAACTGGCCCGCGACGAAGAAGGGGTGATCCGGGAGCTCGATGATCTCGGCGAGTCGTCCCTTCTGGGAGCTCCCGCTGATCACGAGTCCCCCGGCCTTGAGCTGGTCGTGGTACGCCGGGTTGACCTCGAACCGGTGTCGATGACGTTCCTCCACGACGTCCGCGTCGTAGGCCGCGGCAGCGACGGTCCCCGGCTCCAGGTAGCAGGGCTGCGCCCCCAGGCGCATCGTGGCACCGAGATCCGTGACCTCCTTCTGCTCCGGAAGCAGGTCGATCACCGGGTGCGCACACCCCGGGTCGAACTCGCTCGAGTTCGCACCTTCGAGCCCGCAGACGTGGCGGGCGAACTCCACGACGGCGCACTGCAACCCTAGGCAGATGCCGAGGAACGGCACGCGCTCCTCGCGTGCGTAGCGCACCGCGTCGATCTTCCCCTCGACCCCACGGACCCCGAACCCGCCGGGGATCAGCACGCCATCCATGTCCTGGAGCGCGGCCGCGGTGGCATCCCCGCCCAGATCGTCGGACGCGATCCAGTGGACCCGCACGTCCGCGCCGTGCTGGAACCCGCCGTGCGCGAGCGCTTCCATCACCGACAGGTACGCGTCTCGGAGGTTCACGTACTTGCCGACCACGGCGATGTCGACCGGCTCGGTGGCGGCGTGCACGCGGTCGACCAGCGCCTGCCACTCCGACAGGTCGGGCTCGCCGTCGATCCGTAGGTGGAGGGCGAGCAGGTCGTCGAGCCCCTCGCGCTTCAGCACCAGCGGGACCTCGTAGATCGAGGGCGCGTCGGGTGCGCTGACGACCCCGGCGATCGGGACGTCACACAGCAGCGAGATCTTCTCCTTCAGGTTCCGCCCGATCGGGCGATCGCTGCGGCAGACGATCGCGTCGGGCTGGAGCCCGAGCGCCCTGAGCTCCTTCACCGAGTGCTGCGTCGGCTTCGTCTTGAGCTCGCCGGACGGCCCGATGAACGGCATCAGGGATACATGGACGAACGCGCACCGGTCGCGGCCGATCTCGTTGCGGAGCTGGCGGATCGCCTCGAGGAAGGGCAGAGACTCGATGTCACCCACCGTGCCGCCGATCTCGACGATCTGCAGATCGGCCTGCTCGGCCTCGGCGAGCGCACGTACCCGCCCCTTGATCTCGTCGGTGATGTGAGGGATCACCTGAACGGTCTTGCCCAGGTAGTCCCCCCGGCGCTCCTTGGCCAGGACCGAGCCGTAGACCGCGCCGGTCGTGAAGTTCGAACCGCGGTGCAGGTCGGCGTCGAGGAACCGCTCGTAGTGGCCGAGGTCGAGGTCGGTCTCGGCGCCGTCGTCGAGGACGAAGACCTCACCGTGCTCGAAAGGGTTCATCGTGCCCGGGTCGACGTTGACGTACGGATCGAGCTTCTGCAGGACGACCTTGAGGCCGCGGGAGTTGAAGAGGCGGCCGAGGGAGGCGGTCGTGATGCCCTTCCCGAGACCGGAGGCGACACCACCCGTGACGAAGATGAACTTCGTGTGCTCCCTCACCACGGGACCCGACACTAGCAGACACGGCCGACACGGATGGCGTTTCGGGTCACGAGATCTCCATATCGACCGAGATGGAAGGGACGGGGAGGTCAGGAACGCGCCCGCGCGGCCTCGGCGAGGAGCTCCTCGGCGTGGGAGACCGCGTGCTCGGAGCGCTCGAGGCCGGCGAGCATGCGGGAGAGCTCCCGGATCCGCTCGTCGTCGTCCAGCACCTCGATCGTCGCGCTCCCGTCCTGCTTGCGGACCCGCACGTGCCGGTCGGCGAAGCAGGCGATCTGTGGGAGGTGCGTGACGACCAGCACCTGGCGCGTGGCGGCGAGCGCCGCGAGTCGTCGACCGACGGCCAGCCCGGCTTCCCCCCCGATACCTGCGTCGACCTCGTCGAAGACGAGGGTGGGGACGTCGTCCAGGTCGGCGAGCACGCTTCGGCACGCGAGCATCACCCGCGAGAGCTCGCCTCCGCTCGCGGCCTTCGCCAGGGGGAGCGAGCTTTGTCCGGCGCTCGGGCGGAGCCGAAGCTCCGCTCGCTCCGCACCCGACGCGCCGGGGGCGGTGTCCACGAGGGCCACCTCCACCTCTGCCGAGGGCATCCCGAGGTCGATGAGTTCGGTCGTGAGCTGCGACGCGAGTTCGGGGGCGGCCTTCGCCCTGCCGAGGGTGACCACCGCGGCGCGCTCGGCGAAGGCCGCCTCGAGATCGTCGACCTCACCCTCGAGCTGCGAGAGCCGTTCATCGGCGCTCCCGAGCATGGCCAAGCGAGAGGAGGCCTCCTGCAGGAACGCCACGACGTCGGCGTCCGTGGCTCCATACTTGCGCTGCAGAGCTTTCAGCGCCGCGATACGCTGCCGAACCTCGTCCAGGCGCGCCGGGTCGACGACGAGCCCCTCGCGATATCCACGCACGTCGCGCCCGAGCTCGGCCAGTTCCGCCGCGAGCGTCTGCGCCCGCCCGGCGAGCTCCTCCATCCCCGGGTCGATCCCCTCAGCGGCCCGAAGCGCAGCCACGGCGGCAGCGAGGGCATCGGCTGCGCCGCCGTCGTCACCGATCCCCGCGTCGGCGGTGCCGGCCAGCTCGAGCAGACGCTCGACGTGTCCCAGTCGGGCCTCTTCTGCGACGAGATCGTGCGATTCACCCGCGACCGGAGCGACGGCCTCGATCTCACGGACCTGATAGGCGAGCAGATCGGCCTCACGCTCTCGTTCGCGGACGGTCTCACGCAGCTCCTCCAACGCCTCCCGCGCACGGCGGAGCTCGGTCCAGGACGCGCGCATCGCGTCGACCGCCGTCAGCTGCCGGGCGCCGGCGGCGCGGTCGAGGAAGGCCGTCTGGGTGGCCGCGTCGAGCAGTCGCAGGGCCTGGTGCTGCCCGTGGATCTCGAGCAGCCGACCTCCGAGTTCGGCCAGTGCCGATGCGGTGGCGAGCTGGCCCCCGATCCTTGCCCCACCGCGACCGTCCGCCCCCACGCTGCGTGCGAGCAGCACCTCGCCGTCCTCGGCCCACCCGTCGTCGGGGTCGATCGCATCGAAACGGGCCTGCACCTTCGCCGCCGATGCACCAGGGCGCACGAGCTGGGCGCTCCCACGAGCGCCGGTGACCAGAGCGAGCCCAACCGTGACCAGGGTCTTGCCTGCACCCGTCTCGCCGGTCAGGACGTTGAGCCCCGGGTGCAGCGACAGGTCGCAGTCGTCGATCACACCTAGGCTGCTGATGTGGAGCTCGTGGAGCACGCGGGCATCCTAGCCCGCGGTGCCGACATCCCCGGGATGCGGGTCCTCCTCGGCATCCGGATCGCCGGGGAGCCCGAACTTCTCGCGCACGCGGGGCAGGAACGACGACCCGTCGTCGCGACGGACGAAGCGCGCGGGTCGGTTCGAGGCTCGGATACGAACGCGGGTACCGACCGGGACCTCCACGGTCCCCCGCCCGTCGGCGGACAGAAGGGCCGACTCCTCCCCCACGACCTCCAGCGTGACCACCTGGTCGGCGGCCAACACGAACGACCGGTCGAACACCATGTGGGCCGCGATCGGTGTGACGACGAGGCACGGGACGTGCGGAGACACGATCGGCCCTCGCGCCGAGAACGAGTACGCGGTCGAACCCGTCGGCGTGGCCACGATCACCCCGTCCGCGGAGAACGTGGTGACGTAGGCGCCGTCGACCTCGACGCGGAGTCTGACGAGGCGCTGACGCGCGAGCTTCTCGACCATGATCTCGTTCATCCCCCACTGGGGAGCGAACGCACGGTCGCCCTCGGCTTCACCGACCACTGCGAGGCGCTCCTCGATCCTGGCCCGCCCCGCCAACGCGTCGCGCAGGAGCGGGAGCGCGTCATGAGGTTCCACCTCGGTGAGGAAGCCGAGACGTCCGACCTTCACGCCGAGCACCGGGACCTGGAGCCGTGACGCGACGTACGCCGCGCGCAGGAAGGTCCCGTCGCCCCCGACCGCCACCACGAGATCGATCGGTGGATCTCCCGGCACGGGCGCGTGCTCGGGGGTGAGCCTCACCGTCTCGACCCCTTCGGCCCCCAGGTGCTCGGTGAGCTGCGCCCCGGCCGCGACCGCCGGCGCACGTCGCTCATGGACCAGGATCCCAACCCTGCTCATGCGGCCACCTCTCGTCCCTCCAGCACCGCGGCGTCGAGGTCTGCCACCGTCGGAGCATCGTGCAGCAGGTGGAGCAGGAACTCGACGTTGCCGGCCGGACCCCGCAGCGGCGACGCCATCGCGGCCACCGCGCCGAGGCCCTGGTGCTCCGCAGCCATGACGACGGCCTCCAGTGCGCGGCGCCACACCGCAGGATCTCGGACCACCCCTCCCTTGCCCACGTGCTCCTTGCCGGCCTCGAACTGGGGCTTCACGAGGACCACGAGTTCGCGCGCCAGCCGGGCGAGCGCGGGCATCACCACGCTCAGGGGGATGAACGACAGGTCCGCGACCACCAGATCGGGGGTCACGGACAGCTCCTCCGGAACGAGCGAGCGCACGTTCGTCCGCTCCATCACGACGACGCGTGGATCCGTGCGCAGTGCCCAGGCGAGCTGTCCGTACCCCACGTCCACCGCGACGACCGTCCGCGCGCCGCCCTGGAGCAGGCGATCGGTGAAGCCTCCCGTGGAAGCTCCGGCGTCGAGGCACACCTTGCCGTGGACGTCGACGCCGAATCGCTCCAGCGCGGCCGCGAGCTTCCCACCCGCGCGTGACGCATAGGGACGCGCCTCACCCACGACGGCCACGGCGACGTCGGGCGCCACGAGCGAGGCGGGCTTCGTGGCCGGGGCACCCGCGACGGTCACGAGACCCGCGTGCACCGCCGCCTGGGCCTCGGTTCGGCTGGCCACCAGCCCCCGTCGCACGAGCTCCGCGTCGAGTCGGCGGCGGGCCACGTCGACCCTCGGGATCAGCCGGCCGGCGGCGTCGACGCCGCCGGCGTCGACGCCGCCGGCTTCGACGCGGCGGGCTTCCTCGCCGTGGTCTTCTTGGCGGCGGTCTTCTTGGCCGTCGTCTTCTTCCGTCCCGAGGCGGTCATGCCCGCGGCGCGCTCGAGATCGCGTACGCGCTTCTTCAGGGCGTCGACCTCGTCCTGGGTCGCGAGGCCCATCTGCGACACCTGCGTCCCGATCTCCTTGCGCACGAACTCCGTCAGGCGCTCACGGTTGCGCTGCGACCACTCGATCATGTCGGCCGCGGTCTTCGCCAGCTGCTCCTTGGCGGCGTTCGGCTCGAACGACTTCGCCAGCTCCTGCGCACGGGCCGGCGTCAGGTTTCCGAGGGTCGCCTCGAGGGTCTTTCGAGCGTCGTCCAATCTGGTCATGGGTCGCTCCCATCCGGAGGGCTTCTGGACCAGCATACCGGCGCGCCGGGGGCGCCCGGTGGGTCACCCGGCGACGGGCACCAGGTCGGCGACGGTGTCGAGGATGTAGGTCGGCTCGATCCCGCTCGAGATCACATCGTCTCGGGTCGAGATCCCCGTCAGGACCAGGACCGAGTCCCACGACAGGCCTCGGGCCCCGGCGATGTCGGTGTCGAGGCGATCGCCCACCAAGAGCGGTCGGCCGCCCCCGGCCCGCGCGAGCGCGGCCTCCAGCACCGGCGCGTGCGGTTTGCCCACCACCTCGGCGCGTATGCCGGTGGTGGTCTCGATCGCGGCGACCAGGGCACCCGCGCCCGGCCAGGCCGTCCCGTCGGCCGCTGGGAACGACGCGTCGAGGTTCGAGGCGACGAACGCCGCCCCGTGTTGGAGCAGGATCGAAGCGGTCCGAAGCTTCGCGTAGTCGACGGTGCGATCCCAGCCGACGACCACGGCCTCCACCCGATCGGGCTCCCCGTCCCGAACGCGGATCCCGGCGTCCGTCAGGGCCGTTCGGAGTCCCTCCTCCCCCACGACGAACGCCGTCGCGACCCCTCGACGGGCCAGGAGCTCGGCGGTGGCCAGCGCCGAGGTCTGGACCTCCTCGATCGCCGCCGCGATCCCCACGGAGGCGAGGTGCGAGACGACGGCGCCGGGGGTCCTGGCCGCGTTGTTCGTGACGAACGCGATCCGCTTGTCGAGTCGCCGCAAGCGCTCGATCGTCTCGGCAGCGCCGGGGATCGGCTGGGCACCCCGGTACAGGACCCCGTCGAGGTCGAACAGGATCGCGTCGTACCCCTCGACGATCACGACGCCCGATCCAGTCGAGCCAGCGCGCGCTCGTAGTCCTCGACGCCCGGGCGCATCGCGACCGCGAGCTTCGCATGGCCGCGTGCACGGTCGCGCTGACCGGTGCGCTCGCACGCGAGCGCCAGGGCGAAATGCGCGTAGTCGTCGGCCGGCTGCATCGCCACGACCTTCGCGAACTCGCGTCTGGCCATCGCCGCACGTCCGGTCTGGAACAGCGCGCGGCCGAGCGCCTCACGGATCGAGGCCTTCTCGGGTTCGAGGAGCTTCGCGCGTCCCAGCAGCATGGCCGCCTGGTGCGGGTGGCCGTCACGCAGGAGCGCCGCGCCACGCGCGAACAGGTCATAGGCGTCCTCGGACCCGGGCCGCCTGCTATACAGGTCGCGTGCCACGCATCGCTCCGTTCCCCGGCCTGGTCTACGACCCCGCGATCGCCGGTCCCCTCGACCGGCTGACGGCGCCGCCGTACGACGTTATCAGCGAGTCTCGTCGTCGTTCCTACCTCGACGGGAGCGCACACAACATCGTGCACCTGGATCTGGCCGAGGGCAGCGACGATCCGGCCGCCGCCGACAGCCGATACGTGGGCGCGGCCGAACTCCTGGAGGAGTGGCGACGCCGCGGCGTCGTCCGGCAGACGCCTCCCGCCTACTTCGCCTACGAGGTCGAGTTCCAGCTGGACGCCGTCGCGCGTCGGATCCGGGGTGTGTTCTGCGCGATGGAACTCGAGCCCTGGGGCGGGGGGGTCCTGCCCCACGAGCACGTGATGCCCGGACCCGTCGAGGACCGTCTGTGCCTCCTGCGTGCCACGGCGACCCACCTGTCGGCGATCTACGGCACGATCGCCGGACCGTGCGAGCCGTTGCGCCACCTCCTGGCCCGCACGGCCGAGACAGCGGCTCCCTATGAGGTCCACGACGGGGAAGGCGTCACGCACCGGATGTGGTCGATCGAGGCGGACGCCCCTATCGATCGGTGGGTGGCCGACGAGACGCTCCTGATCGCCGACGGACACCATCGCTACACCACCGCGCTCGCCTATCGGAACGAGCGCCACGCGGCAGACGGCCCGGGTCCGTGGGACCGCATCCTCACGCTGCTCGTCGATGCCGGGAGCCAAGACGTCCCGGTCCTTCCCTACCACCGCGTACAGCTGCAGGGAGACCCTCCTCCTTCAGATGGGGACCCGGTCGCCGATCTGGCGAGCGCTCTCGCACGCCTCGACGACGACGCCGGCGTGTTCGCGACCGTCGCCCTTGCCGCAGACGGGCGCCCGACGTACCGCGTGCACCGTCTGGAGGGTGGTCCCCCGGCCGTCAGCGCTCTCCACGAGGAACTCCTGGACCTGGCCGCCCCGGGCGACGCGCTCCGGTTCACCCACGACGTCGGCGACGCCGACGAGATGGTCCGAACCGGGCAGGCTGTCGCCGCCTACCTGCTGCCCCCGACCCACCCCGATCGGATCATGGCCGCGGTCGCGCGGGGCGACCGTCTGCCTCGCAAGTCGACCTTCTTCTGGCCGAAACCCCGCACCGGCATGATCATGATGCCGCTGGGCGGATCGGCGCCTGTCTAGGACTCCGAGACGGGCGCCTGCAGCTTCTTGATCCCGGTGGCGACCACCTCGGTCAGGCTCCGGGCACCGGCACCACTGCGGTAGAAGCGCCGAACGAGCTGCCCATGGACGAGGACCGCGTCCCCCTTGGCGATCCCGTCGAGCGCCTTCGGCCCCACGGTGCCGTGCCAGGCCGCGACCGGCAGCGGCAGCAGGCGCCTCCCGAGCTCGGGGACCGACACCCGAAGCTCCGTCACCTCGTCCCCCGACGGCATCCGCCGTTGGACCGGATCGGCTGCGACCGTTCCCGCCAGCACCACGACATTGACCGTGACCACGACATCCCTCACTTCCCGCGACCGCACCTCGTCGACCGCGCACTCGGGGGAGGCCAGGTTGGAGCCAACGGTAGCCGACGGCACCGACATCGAGGGAGGGTCTGACAGACTCCCTCGTATGCACGTCCCGACGCACCCGGAGCCGCTCCTCGGAGAGGTCGCCGACGGCATCACGGCGATCGACACGGGGATGGCGGGGCACCGTGAGCTCAACGCGGTGTACGTCATCGCGGCCGCGGAGCCCTGCCTCATCGAGACCGGCCCCGGGAGCGACGGAGCGACGATCGTCGACGGTCTCTCGCGTCTCGGCCTCGGGCCGGGAGACCTCGCGCACGTGGTCGTCACGCATATCCACATGGACCACGCCGGCGGCGCGGGGGGCCTGCTGGCGCGGTTCACGAACGCGAGGGTCTGGGTGCACGAGATCGGCGCTCGTCACCTGGTCGATCCGGAGCGCCTGATCGCGAGCACGGCGCGCACCTACGGCCAGGAGCGGATGCGATCGCTCTACGGCGAGACGCTCCCGTGCCCGGCCGAACGGGTCCGCGCCGTCGCCGACGGCGACGCGATCGGTCTCGGCGACCGTTCCCTCGCCGTCGTTCATACCCCAGGACATGCCTCGCATCACGTCGCGCTCCACGACGACATGACCGGAGCGCTCTTCACGGGCGAGGCGATCGGCTCCTACCTCCCGTACGGCCCGAGCTTCCGGCCGGCCCTGCCGGCGCCCGAGGTCGACGTGGAGGCGGCGCTGAGGACGATCGAGCGGATGCGACAGGTGCATCCGACGACCCTGCTCACCTCCCATTTCGGGCAGGTGGGCGACCCGGACGAGGGTTTCGATATCGCCGCCCAGCGGATCCGCGACTGGTCGGAGACGGTGCGCGCCGCGTTGACCGAGGAGCCACCCGCGAGCGACGAAGACCTCGTCCGCCGCCTCACGGACCAGGCGCGCGAGGAGTTCGAGGCGGACTCTGGTGGGAGGCCCTTCGACGTCGAACGCTATGACGCGTTGGGTTCGATCCAGATGAACGCCCAAGGCCTGGCGCGGTACTGGCGCAAGCGCCGCGAGGCCGAGGCGGCGGCTCAGGGCAACTGAGACAGGCGCTCGGCCACGTCGAAGGCCGCCGCGTCGTGTCGGAGGATCTTTCGGAACTCCGCTGCTGCCTCCTGCGGCCGGCCCGCCTTCTCGAGGATGTCGGCCTTCACGTACCACAGCCGAAGCGTGTACGGCTCCGCAACGTCCTCCCGGGTGCGTGCCCGCCCGAGGAACGCCAGCGCCTCGGCGAACCGTCCTTGATCGGCCAGCGCCGACGCCGCGACGATCACGGATTCGGCCTTCACGTCGTTCCCGACCTTCTTCTCGCGCAGGACCTCGTCCGCGAGCGGTACCGCCTCGGCGGGCTTCCCGACCGCTCGGAGGCAGTCGGCGATCAGATGGTTCTGATCGACCCGGCCCGTCATCCGCTTGTAGGCCTTGAGCTCTGCGAGCGCCTCGTTCCACCGGCCCGCCCCATACAGCGCCAGGCCGAGGACCTCTCGCACGCTGCTCGACCGGCTGGACAGTCGTTTCGCCTTCTCAGCCTCCGCCGTTGCCCCCAGGGGGTCGCCCCGCTCGAGGAGCTCGATGGCCCGAGCCAAGCGTGCGATCGTGTCCTGCAGCGTCGTCGGTCGGGTCGAGCGGCGGACCTCGTCCAGTACGTCACGCGGCAGCTCCGAGGCCTTCGATGGCGTGCCTCGGGGCTTCCCGCCGGCACGCGGCTGCAGGGACTTGGGCATCGGACCTCCAGGCTAGTGGAAACGGAACGGGCCGCCCGAGGGGCGGCCCGTTCCAACGATGTCTCGGCAGCGACCTACTCTCCCACCCAGTCGCCCGGGCAGTACCATCGGCGCTGGAGGGCTTAACTTCCGGGTTCGGGATGGGACCGGGTGTTCCCCCTCCGCCATGGCCACCGAAACAGGGTGTCCTTCACGGACGATGATGAGGGTGCCGCCCTCGAGCGATCCTCGAGAACAGCGATAGCGAGCGCGAGCAAAAGGTAGAAAGAGGTCAAGTCCTCGGGCTATTAGTACGGGTCAGCTCCACGCGTTGCCGCGCTTCCACTTCCCGCCTATCGACCTGGTGGTCTTCCAGGGCCCTTACCTGGTCTCCCAGTGGGAGGCCTCATCTCCGGGTGGGCTTCGCACTTAGATGCTTTCAGCGCTTATCCCTTCCGAACGTGGCCAACCAGCCGTGCCGCTGGCGCGACAACTGGCACACCAGAGGTTCGTCCGCCCCGGTCCTCTCGTACTAGGGGCAGCTCCCGTCAAGCCTCCTACGCCCACGGAGGATAGGGACCGAACTGTCTCACGACGTTCTAAACCCAGCTCGCGTGCCTCTTTAACGGGCGAACAGCCCGACCCTTGGGACCTGCTCCAGCCCCAGGATGAGACGAGCCGACATCGAGGTGCCAAACCCTGCCGTCGATATGGACTCTTGGGCAGGATCAGCCTGTTATCCCCGGGGTACCTTTTATCCGTTGAGCGACGACCTTTCCACACAGCGTCGTCGGATCACTAGGCCCAGCTTTCGCTCCTGCTCGATCCGTCGATCTCGCAGTCAAGCTCCCTTGTGCCCTTGCACTCGCCGTCTGATTGCCAACCAGACTGAGGGAACCTTTGGGCGCCTCCGTTACTCTTTGGGAGGCAACCGCCCCAGTTAAACTGCCCACCAGACGCTGTCCCGAACCCGGATCACGGGTCGCGGTTAGAGTCCCAACAGGTGAAGGGTGGTATTTCAAGGTTGGCTCCACGAAGCCCGAAAGCTCCGCTTCAACGCCTCCCACCTATCCTACGCAACACATGCCAAAACCCAACATCAAGCTGCAGTAAAGGTCCCGGGGTCTTTCCGTCCTTCCGCGGGTAACGAGCATCTTTACTCGTATTGCAATTTCGCCGAGTCCCTGGTTGAGACAGTGCCCAAGTCGTTACGCCATTCGTGCAGGTCGGAACTTACCCGACAAGGAATTTCGCTACCTTAGGACGGTTATAGTTACCGCCGCCGTTTACCGGCGCTTGGGTTCAAAGCTTCGCCGCCGAAGCAGCTAACCTCTCCCCTTAACGTTCCGGCACCGGGCAGGCGTCAGTCCGTATACATCGTCTTGCGACTTCGCACGGACCTGTGTTTTTAGTAAACAGTCGCTTGGGCCTGGTTTGTGCCACCGCTTCGAGCTCACGGCGCGAGGCCGATCACCCTACCGCGGTCGTCCTTCTCCCGAAGTTACGGACGCAATTTGCCGAGTTCCTTAACCAGGGTTCTCTCGATCGCCTTCGTATTCTCTACGTGTCCACCTGTGTCGGTTTGGGGTACGGGCACCTTGATCACTCGCTAGAGGCTTTTCTCGGCAGTAGAGGATCACTCGCTTCGCCTGAACGGCTCGGCATCGTGCCTCAGGATGATGGCCCCCCGGATTTGCCTGGGGAACCTCCCTACGCACTTGCCCCAGGACGACCAACGCCTGGGTCGAGCTACCTTCCTGCGTCCCCCCATCGCTGGCCTAGTACCAGGTTGGTCGGTAGCCCCCGAAGGGGTTCCCTTAGTGCCCTGGATTCGGCCTGGGCGCGATCAAGGTGGTACTGGAATATCAACCAGTCGTCCATCGCCTACGTCTGTCGACCTCGGCTTAGGTCCCGACTAACCCTGGGCGGATGAACCTTCCCCAGGAACCCTTGGACATTCGGCGGAGGGGTTCCTCCCCCCTCTTTCGCTACTCATGCCGGCATTCTCACTTCCCACGCGTCCACGGCTGGGTTACCCCGCCGCTTCACTCGCGTGGGAACGCTCCCCTACCGATCCGCCCACTTGGACCCACGAGGCCTCCCTCGAGGGCCGGGTGATACGGCGGATCCCGCAGCTTCGGTGTCGTGCTTGAGCCCCGTTACATCGTCGGCGCAGGAACACTTGACCAGTGAGCTATTACGCACTCTTTCAAGGGTGGCTGCTTCTAAGCCAACCTCCTGGTTGTCTGGGCACTCCCACATCCTTACCCACTTAGCACGAACTTAGGGACCTTAGCTGGCGATCTGGGTTGTTTCCCTCTCGGACACGGAGCTTAGCCCCCGCGCCCTCACTCCCGGGCTCTGGTCCGACGGCATTCGGAGTTTGACTGAGGTCGGTAAGCTTGTAGGCCCCCTAGCCCAATCAGTGCTCTACCTCCGTCGGAGAACGCCCGAGGCTGCCCCTAAAGGCATTTCGGGGAGAACCAGCTATCACCGAGTTTGATTGGCCTTTCACCCCTACCCACAGGTCATCCCCCAGCTTTTCAACGCTGGTGGGTTCGGTCCTCCACGAGGTCTTACCCTCGCTTCAACCTGCCCATGGGTAGATCACTCGGCTTCGGGTCTAGAGCACGCGACTGTACGCCTGTTTCAGACTCGCTTTCGCTTCGGCTTCGTCAGATGACTTAACCTTGCCGCGCACCGCTAACTCGCCGGCTCATTCTTCAAAAGGCACGCCGTCACCCCGCCTGGTTGCCCAGGTCGGAGCTCCGACTGCTTGTAGGCTCACGGTTTCAGGTGCTATTTCACTCCCCTCCCGGGGTGCTTTTCACCTTTCCCTCACGGTACTGGTTCACTATCGGTCGCCAGGGAGTGCTTAGCCTTAGGGGGTGGTCCCCCCAGATTCACACGGGATTTCAGGGGTCCCGTGCTACTCGGGATCCCCACGAGGAGTCCGCTCGCCTTTCGACTACGGGGCTGTTACCCGCTCTGGCGGCCCTTTCCATGGCCTTCGTCTAGACGTCGGTTTTGTAACTCCTTGAACCCTCCGACGGGGGTTCGTGTGGGTCCCACAACACCGGGACGGCAACGCCGTCGGGCTTGAACACCGCCCCGGTTTAGGCTGATCCCCGTTCGCTCGCCGCTACTAGGGGAGTCGCGGTTGCTTTCTCTTCCTCGCCCTACTGAGATGTTTCACTTCGGGCGGTTCCCTCCGCATGCCCTATGTGTTCAGGCATGGGTGACCGGGCATGACCCCGGCCGGGTTTCCCCATTCGGACACCTGCGGATCAAAGCTCTCTCGGCAGCTCCCCGCAGCTTTTCGCAGCCAGACGCGTCCTTCATCGGCTCCTGGCGCCAAGGCATCCACCGTAAGCCCTTCATAACTTGACTTCGTTTCGTAGATGCTCGCGCTCGCTATCGAGTTCTCAAGGTGCCCGAGGGCTCGCACCCTCAAAGCTGAACAGCGTGTGCCTTCGCTCCCGAGGGAACGAAGGCGCCAGTGCATCGACCTGGAGTCTCCCGATCGGTGCCGGACGGATGCCGGCGGATCGGGGTGCCAAACGGCTCCTTAGAAAGGAGGTGATCCAGCCGCACCTTCCGGTACGGCTACCTTGTTACGACTTCACCCCAATCGCGAGCCCCACCTTCGACGGCTCCCTCCACAAGGGTTAGGCCACCGGCTTCGGGTGTTGCCCACTTTCGTGGTGTGACGGGCGGTGTGTACAAGCCCCGGGAACGTATTCACCGCAGCAGTGCTGATCTGCGATTACTAGCGACTCCAACTTCACGGGGTCGAGTTGCAGACCCCGATCCGAACTGAGCCCGGCTTTCTGGGATTCGCTCCCCCTTGCGGGATCGCAGCCCTTTGTACCGAGCATTGTAGCATGTTTGCAGCCCTGGACATAAGGGGCATGATGACTTGACTTCGTCCCCACCTTCCTCCGGTTTGGCACCGGCAGTCTCCCTAGAGTTCCCGGCATGATCCGCTGGCAACTAAGGACAGGGGTTGCGCTCGTTGCGCCACTTAAGGCAACACCTCACGGCACGAGCTGACGACAGCCATGCACCACCTGTGCAGGCTCCGAAGAGCGCCCGCTTTCACGGGTTTCACCCTGCATGTCAAGCCCAGGTAAGGTTCTTCGCGTTGCATCGAATTAAGCAACATGCTCCGCCGCTTGTGCGGGGCCCCGTCAATTCCTTTGAGTTTTAGCCTTGCGGCCGTACTCCCCAGGCGGGGTGCTTAATGCGTTAGCTTCGGCACGGACGGGGTCGATATCCGCCCACACCTAGCACCCAACGTTTACAGCTAGGACTACCAGGGTATCTAATCCTGTTCGCTCCCCTAGCTTTCGCGCCTGAGCGTCAGGTAAGGCCCAGAGATCCGCCTTCGCCACCGGTGTTCCTCCTGATATCTGCGCATTCCACCGCTACACCAGGAATTCCGATCTCCCCTACCTACCTCTAGTCCGGCAGTTTCGGACGCGATTCCGGGGTTGAGCCCCGGGATTTCACAACCGACTTACCGAACCGCCTGCGCGCTCTTTACGCCCAATGAATCCGGACAACGCTCGCTCCCTACGTCTTACCGCGGCTGCTGGCACGTAGTTAGCCGGAGCTTCTTCTGCAGGTACCGTCACGATCGCTTCGTCCCTGCCGAAAGAGGTTTACAACCCGAGGGCCTTCGTCCCTCACGCGGTGTCGCTGCGTCAGGCTTTCGCCCATTGCGCAAGATTCCCCACTGCTGCCTCCCGTAGGAGTCTGGGCCGTATCTCAGTCCCAGTGTGGCTGGTCGTCCTCTCAGACCAGCTACCCGTCGTCGCCTTGGTAGGCCGTTACCCCACCAACAAGCTGATAGGCCGCGGGCCCATCCCTCACCGGCGGACCTTTCCCGGCTGACCCATGCGGGTCGGCCGGAGTATCCGGTATTAGCCCCGGTTTCCCGGAGTTATCCCAGTGTGAGGGGCAGGTTGCCCACGTGTTACGCACCCGTTCGCCACTGATCCACGGGCCGAAGCCCGCTTCACCGTTCGACTTGCATGTGTTAGGCGCACCGCCAGCGTTCGTCCTGAGCCAGGATCAAACTCTCCGTAGAGATCGTCGAGCCTGCGACCCGAAGGTCGTCGACCCGGTGATCTTGATGGAGTCAGCCGGCGCGAAGAGGCACCTCCTCGCCGGCCTTTCCTGACCCGCTCCCCCGAAGGGAAGCGGCTCATGTGTGTATCTCCGTTCGGATCTGGACGTGGCGAACCACACCCCGATCCGACGGGGCACTGGCATTCACACGCTGTTCAGTTCTCAAGGTGCGAGCGGACGAAGAAGTCCCGCGGGCAGCCGATGCTGTTCGCGGGGATCCGCGCCGACCGATGATGCTACCAGCCGCACGGCGGACGTCAACTTCGACCGGTGTACCCGAACCGCTGTTCGGTTCTGACCGACATCATACGACGCCGGCGATGCGAGCGTACCGGCGCTTGCCGACCTGCAGGACCTTCCCGATCAACTCGGTTGGCGAGACCTCCATGTCGCCATCGGTGGCCTGCTCCCCGTCGATCCGCACCGCCCCCTGCTCGAGCGCACGACGGGCCTCCGCGTTCGTCGCCGCCAGCCCCGCGGCCACGAGGGCACGGACGAGCCAGATCCGGCCGTCGCGAACGACGTCGCTGGCCAAGGTGACCTCCGGGATGTCGGAGGGCATGTGATGGTGCTTGAACACCTGGTCGAACCGGGCCTCGGCCTGCTCCCCCGCGCCGGGACCGTGATACAGATCCACGATCGTCCGAGCCATCCGGCGCTTCTCCGCGTTCGGATGGATCGAGCCGTCGGCCAGGCCCGCCACCACCCGGGCGTGGTCCTCGGGCCCCAGGTCGGTGCACAGCAGTTCGTACTTCTCGATCAGGTGGTCGGGGATCGACATCAGCTTGCCGAACTGCTGCTCCGGCGACTCGGTCAGCCCCACCCAGTTGTCGAGCGACTTCGACATCTTCCGGACCCCGTCGAGGCCCTCGATCAGCGGGGTGGTCAGCACCACCTGGGGTTCCTGTCCGTAGGCGCGCTGTACCTCGCGCCCCATCAGCAGGTTGAAGGTCTGATCCGTCCCTCCGAGCTCGACGTCGGCTTCCACGGCCACCGAGTCGTATCCCTGCAAGAGCGGATACAGGAGCTCGACGACGCTCAACGGGTGCCCCTGCTGGTAGCGGGCACGGAAGTCCTCGCGTTCGAGCATCTGCGCGACGGTGGCGACGGCCGCCAAGCGGATCATGCCGTCGCTGCCCAGGGCCCCGAGCCACTCCGAGTTCCGTCGAACCTCCGCCCGGTCGAGATCGAGGACGAGGGCCGCCTGCTCGAGGTACGTCCGGGCGTTTTCCTCGGCCTCGTCCGCCGTGAGCATCGGCCGCGTGTCGGACCGCCCGGAGGGGTCGCCGACCCGTCCGGTGAAGTCTCCGACGATCAGGACCGCCACGTGACCCGCGTCCTGGAACTGGCGGAGCTTGCGCAGCACGACCGTGTGACCCAGCGTGAGGTCGGGTCGGCTGGGGTCGATCCCCAGCTTGACCCGCAGGGGTCGCCCGATCGCGAGCTTCTCCGCCAGGCCCGTGTCTGGGATCACGTCCACCGCGCCGACGGTGAGCGCGTCGAGGTTCGTCATCGGACGGCAGGCTACCGCGTCGCGCGGCCTCCCCCGTCGGCGATCAGCTCCGCACCTTGCCGATCAGACGCAGGACCTCGAAGTAGATCCAGATCAGCGTGGCCATCAATCCGAAGGCCCCGTACCACTCCATGTGACGCGGTGCCTGACGGGCCGCCCCTTCCTCGATCACCCGGAAGTCGACCAGCAGGAACATCGCGGCCACGATGCAGATCCCGACGGAGATCGCGATGCCGATCGGGCTCGACGAGTTGAGGAACGGGATCTCGATCCCGAACACCGACAGGATCCAGGCCGCGAGATAGGTGAGCCCGATCCCGGCACCGGCGACGGCGGCCACGAACACGAACCGGTCCGTGACCTTCACGATCCGGGTGACGTACAGCACCAGGCACGCCAGGAACACCGCGAAGGTGGCGAACACGGCCTGGAGCACGATCCCCTCGTAGGTGGCCTCGTACAGGGCGGAGATCGCACCGGCCCACAGGCCCATCACGAGGGCGTAGATCGGTCCGGTGATGCGCGCGATCTGCGGCTTGCGCGCGGTCATCGCCGACAGCACCACGAGGCCGATCACCCCGGCGAGCAGGACGAGGCTGGCGGTCGACAGGATGTCGGCGGCGTTGTTCCAGCCGATGACGGCCGTGGTGACGGCCAGGGCGAGCAGGATCACGGCGCGCCCCACCGTGCCTCGGATCGTCATGACGTCGCGCGTGGCGGCGCCCACGTCGATCGGGCTCGGCGGCGCCGGCATCGCGAAGGTCTTCTCGTTCAGCATCTCGCGTGACACGTGGCTCTCCTCGTTCGGGATCGGGCGCCCCGACCGATCGGGACGTGACGGACAGGGTATCCCGAGCCGACGGGAACGCACAGCAACGCGACGGCGACGCTACGAGCGCAGGCCGACCCTGCCACTACCCTGGCGGCATGCGCACGGCCCGGGGGCCCGCCGCCCTGTTCATCATGGTCGCCTTCGTCGGCACGGCCTGCGGGGTACCTGATCTCGACGACTACCGCGAGCGCCCGCTCGCCCAGACGTCGTTCGTGTACGCGTCTGACGGCTCCCTGATCACGGCCCTGCACGCGACCGAGGACAGGGTGGTCCTGCGCCGCGGCGAGATGTCCGACTTCCTGCGGGATGCCGCGGTGGCGATCGAGGACCGCCGCTTCTTCCAGCACCACGGCGTGGACCCCGAGGCGATCGCTCGCGCCGCATGGATGAACGTGTCGAGCGGCGAGGTCGTGGAAGGCGGTTCGACGATCACCCAACAGCTCGTCAAGAACCTGTACGTGGGAGACGAGGAGACCTTCCGGCGCAAGTACGAGGAGGCCGTGCTCGCGTGGCAGATGGAGGATCGCCTGTCGAAGGAGCAGATCCTCACCCGGTACCTCAACACCGTGTACTTCGGGCAGGGTGCGTACGGGGCCCAGGCCGCCGCGCGGACCTTCTTCGGGGTCGACGCGAACGAGCTCTCGCTGGCGCAGGCGGCGATGCTCGCTGGGCTGATCACGGCGCCGACGCACTTCGATCCCTACGTCCGCCCGGAGTCCGCGCTCGGTCGCCGCGGGGTCGTCCTGAGGCTGATGCGGGGGCAGGGCATGATCACCCGTCCGCAGTTGCGCCACGCCATGACCGAGCCGATGGAGCTGCGGCGAACGAAGCCGCAGACGACCTACCCGTTCCCCTACTTCGTCGATCTGTTGAAGCGCTGGTTCCTCGGGAACCGGGCGTTCGGTGAGACGCGAGCGGACCGCGAACGACTCCTGTTCACCGGTGGCCTGCGGATCACCACGACCCTCGACCCCGACATCCAATCCGCTGCCGAGGACGCCGTGACCTCCGTCCTGTCCTTCCCCGGCGACCCCGACGCCGCCGTCACCGTCCTGGACCCTCGCACCGGGTACGTCCGTGCGATCGTGGGCGGGCGCGATGCGGACTTCTGGGCGAACCATCGAGCGGGCCGTGTGAACCTCGCCACCGGCGCCGGCGGATCGGGGCGGCAGACCGGGTCGGCGTTCAAGCCGTTCGCCCTGGTCGCCGCGCTGGAGAACGGCTACTCGCCCGACACGCTGTTCCCGGCGCCCGCCACGATCGACATCCCACTCGACGGCGGCGGGATCTGGCACGTGACGAACGCCGAGGGCAGCGGCTACGGGACGATGACCCTGCGCTCGGCCACCGTGAGCTCGGTGAACACGGTGTACGCGCAGCTGATCGATCGGCTCACGCCCGAGATCGTGGTCGAGACCGCCGAGCGGATGGGGATGCGCTGCTGCACGCGCGTCTCGGCTCCGCGCGGATCGCTCGACCCCATCTTGTCCGCCGTCCTCGGATCCAACGAGGCCAACACCCTGGAGATGGCCGCCGCCTACGGCACGCTCGCAACCGGTGGCCGCGCGGTCCACCCGGTCCCCGTGATCAGCATCGTGGACGCCGGTGGCGAGGTCCTTTGGCAGGCGCAGCCGGATCCCGAGCAGGTGATCGCTCCCGAGGTGGCGGCCGCCGCGACCGACATCCTGCGGGATGCGGTGCTGTACGGGACCGGGACCGCCGCGAACATCGGACGGCCCCAGATCGGGAAGACCGGGACCGACGACGACCAGGGCAACGCCTGGTTCGTGGGGGCCGTTCCGCAGCTGGCGGCGGCGGTCTGGGTAGGCTTCCACGAGGGTCAGATCGCGATGGAACCCCCGAGGACACGGATCACGGTGTTCGGAGGCACCTGGCCGGCACAGATCTGGCGCAACCTGATGCTCGCCGCCACGGCCGACCTGCCGGAGGAGCCCTTCCCCACTCCGGAGGTCAGCTACGTCTCGGTCGCCGTCGATGTGACGCAGCAGCCCGCGTGCCTCCCCAACCGCTTCACGCTCCCGAGAGACATCGAGGTCCTCAACTTCATCGAGGGGACCGAGCCGACGACGACCTGCACGTCGCCGACGTCGCTCCAGGAGGTCGTCGTCCCGTCGGTGGTCGGGATCGGGCAGGCCGAGGCGATGGCGGCGCTCGAGGAAGCCGGGTTCTTCGTCCGGGTGGACGAAGCCCTGTCGACCCAGCCGGCCGGAACGGTGATCTCCCAATCCCCGTCCGCGGGCACGTCCGAGTTCCAGACCGGCACGGTGACGATCACGGTCGCCCAGTCCCTCGATCCCGAGGGCTAGCGGTCGGTCCCCGAGACGCCCACCGGCTCCCCGACTCGACGAACCGCCACGGCAGGTCCGTGCCGTCACGGATCCCGACGCGTGGTGCCGCGACGACGCGATCGGCGGGGACCGGGTCCCCGGACTCGAGCCAGACGTCGGCACCGCGCACCAGATCGGCTCCGTCGTCCCGTCCGTCGACGCCGAACGCCTGCGCCCAGCGTGCCGGCCCACGGCACAGGTCCTGCGTCCGGTCCGTCCCCCGACGCTCCGCCATCGACGCGAGCCCCTCGAGCGGCTCGCCGGCGCGGAGCAGCACCGCACTGCCGTGCCCGACCGGACCGGTGACGACGTTCATGCACCAGTGCATGCCGTAGGTGAAGTACACGTACAGGTGCCCCGGCTGCCCGAACATGGACGCGTTGCGTCGGGTCGGGCCACGGAACGAATGGCTCGCGGGATCGTCGGGTTCGTAGGCCTCTGTCTCGACGATGCGTGCGCGGACGACCTCCCCGGAGGGGAGGCGCCGCGCCAGCACCCGTCCCAGCAGATCCGGCGCCACCTGGGGGGCCGCCCGAGCGAACCAGCCGCGGGTCAGGCGTGCCACCTCAGCCTCGCCGGGCAAGGAAGCGACGGAGCTTCGGCAGGGGCCACGTGTTGATCACGTCGGCCGGCGAGAGCCATCCGCGCTGGGCGACGCCGACCCCGTACCGCATGTGGTCCAGGTGGCCGATCGCATGGGCGTCCGAATCGATCGCGAACCGCACGCCGTGGCGCGTCGCCCACCGAACGTGCTCGTCGCGGAGGTCGAGCCGGTCGGGGAACGCATCGATCTCCAGCGCCGTGCCCGTCCGCGCCGCAGCCGCGAAGACCGCCTCGAGATCGAGGTCCACGGGGTCTCGGCGACCGATCAGCCGGGTCGTCAGGTGGCCGATCACGTGCACGTGCGGGTTCTCCATCGCCCGGATCACCCGGCGGGTCATCTCGTCGCGTCCCTGACGCAGGTGCGAGTGGACCGAGGCTACCGTGACGTCGAAGCCCTCGAGGAAGCCGGCATCCCAGTCCACGCCGCCGTCAGGGCCGATGTTGAGTTCGGCGCCGTGCAGGAGCTCCATCTGCGGATAACGACGCTGCAGCGAGCGGAGGCGCTCCCGTTGGGCGAGCATCTTCGCGTCCGTCATCCGGTGCATCGCGAGGTCTGGCGCGTGGTCGGTGACCGCGTAGTACGCGTATCCCTTGCGGGCCGCCGCGTCGAGCATCCCTTCGAGCGATGCCTGGCCGTCGGTGAGGTCGGTGTGCGTGTGCAGGTCACCGCGGACCCGCCGCAACGTGACGAGGGATGGGAGCGAACCAGCGAGCGCGGCCTCGACCTCCCCCAGATCCTCGCGGAGGGTCGGCTCGATGAACGGGAGCCCGAGTCGCTCGTACACGGCACGTTCGGACCGGGCGGCCAACAGTGCACCGGAGGCGGCGTCGAACAGCCCGTACTCGTTCAGCTTGAGCCCCTTGCGGACCGCGATCTCTCGGATGCGGACGTTGTGGGCCTTCGAACCGGTGAAGTAGATCATCGCCGCGCCCCAGGAAGTCCGCGGGATCACCCGGAGGTCGACCTGCAATCCGTCATGGGTCACGACGGATGACTTCGTGTCGCCTTTGGCGAGCACCCGATCGACCATCTCGAGGCCCGTGAAGGCATCCATGACCGGCTCCGTCTCGCTCGCGGCGACCAGGAGGTCGACGTCGCCGATCGTCTCCGCCATCCGGCGCAGCGAGCCGGCCCAGGTGGCCTCCTGGACCACGGGGAGGACACGGAGACGCTCGAGGATCCGTTCGGCGACGTCGAGCGCGACGTCGATCCGGACGCGCTCCTCGCCGGCGCTCGCCCGGGCCGCGCCTCGGAGGATCTGCTCTTGCGTCTTCTCCGAGAAACCCTTCATGCGCGACAGCCGGCCGTCTTTCGCCGCCGCGACGAGCGCATCGAGGTCGGCGATCCCGAGCTCCTGGTAGACGGCCATCGCCTTCTTCGGTCCGAACCCCGGGATGCGGGTCATCTCCCGGACCCCCGCGGGAACCGTGCTCCGGAGTTCCTCGAGTTCCGGGAAGGTCCCCGTCCGCAGGATCGCGTCGATCTTCTGCGCGATCGACGCGCCGACGTGGGCGATCGCCAGGACGTCTCGCTCGCCCAGATCGGACAGGTCCTCGTGGTGCGCGCCCACCGCGCGGGCAGCCTTCTCGTAGGCGCGCGGCTTGAACGGGTCGTCCCCGACGATCGCCAACAGATCAGCGAACTCGAGGAGGGCCCGCTCGACGTCGTCGTTCGACCGAGGCACGGCGCCGGCTCAGGCGAGTCCGAGCAGGAAGAGCAGCAGGGCCTTCTGGGAATGCAACCGGTTCTCCGCTTGGTCCCACACGACCGAGCGGGGTCCGTCGATCACCTCGTCGGTGATCTCCTGGCCTCGGTGGGCCGGGAGGCAGTGCATCACCAGCACGTCGTCGGATGCGCGGTCGACCAAGCTCTGGTTCAACTGGTACGAGGGGAAGACCAGCGCGCGCTCGTCTGCCTCGGCCTCCTGACCCATGCTGGCCCAGACGTCGGTGTACAGCACGTCGGCTCCCGTGGCGGCCGCCTTGGGGTCGTTCGTGACCTCGACGCTCCCGCCGGTCCCCGCGGCGATCTCCGCCGCGCGGTGCACCACCATCGGGATCGGGTCGAACCCCGGCGGGGTCGCCGCGCGCACGTGCATCCCAGCCTTCGCGCCGGCCAGCAGCAACGAGTGCGTCACGTTGTTCCCGTCGCCCAGGTAGGTCATGACGCGGCCTTCCAGCGTCCCGAACCGCTCACGGACGGTCTGGAGGTCCGCCAACGCCTGACAGGGATGTTCGAAGTCCGACAGCGAGTTCACGACGGGAACCGGCGCCGCGGCCGCCAGCAGCTCCAGGCGCTCCTGCTCGAAGGTCCTCAGGACGATCGCGTCCACGTAGCGTGCCAGGACCCGGCCCGTGTCCTCGATCGTCTCGCCCCGACCGAGCTGGAGGTCGGTCGATGACAGCGCGAGGGGATACCCACCCAGCTGTGCCACGCCGACCTCGAACGAGACGCGGGTCCGCGTGGACGACTTCTCGAAGATCAGGGCGACGCTGCGGCCGACGAGCGCTGTCGCGTGCATCGCGCGATCGGTCTTCATCGCGGCGGCGAGGTCCAGGACGTGGGTCAGTTCGTCGCGGGACAGGTCGTCGACGGAGAGGTAGTCGCGTGTCATGGCGTGGCGAGTCTAGTCCCGCCCGGGGAGCCGGAGCCAGGGCCCGAGAGCGTCTCTCGGTCACCCCGCGCGGAGGCTGGCTCCGTGCTCCTTCGTCAGGCGCGCCACGATCCGGTCGACGGCCGCCTGCGCCTCCTCGTCGGTGAGCGTCCGATCCGGGGCGCGGAAATCGACGGCGAAGGCGAGGCTCTTCGTCCCGGCGCTGAGGGCCCCCCCTCGGAACACGTCGAACAGCACGCACGCACCCAGCAGATCACCGGCCGCCTCCTCGAGCGCCTGCTGGACCGCGCCCGCCGGCGTTGCCTCGGCCACCACGAACGCGAGGTCGCGACGCACCGGCGGGAAGCGGGGCGGTTCGCGCAGAGCGACCCGCCGATCCGCCGCCTCCATCAGCGATCCGAGGCCGACCACGACAACCGCCACCCTGCCGTCGATGTCCAGGGTCTGGGCGACCCGAGGATGGATCTCACCGATCACGCCGACGGGACGCCCACCGACCACCACCTGTGCGGATCGCCCGGGATGGAAGGGTCCCGGGGGGACGCCCCCTAGCGTCCAGTCGTGCACCCCGAGATCGTGCAGCAACGCCTCGAGGACACCCTTCGCGTCGTGAACGTCGAGCTCGCGACGTGCCGATGACCATCCGGTCCCCGAAGGCCCGCACAGGACGGCCCCGGCCTTGCGTACCTGGAGGAACGGGTCGCCGCCCGACCCGAGGCGGAACGTGACGCCAACCTCGAACAGGGCGACCCGATCGACCCCGGCGGCCTGGTTCCGGGCGACCCCCTTCAGCAGCCCCGGGGTGAGCCGGGTCCGCAGGAACCCCTCCTCGGCCCGCAGGGGGTTCGCCACGGGCACGGCGTCGACGTCGTCGAACAGGGCGAGATCGTCGGCGGACACGAACGGCACCGGGCGGATCTCCCGGAGGCCCGCGCGGCGCAGCGATCCCTTCGCCCGGCGGGCGAACGCGAACGCCGGAGGCAGACCGCCTGCGTGTGGCGCCCGCGGCAGGGTGGATCCGACGTGGTCGTATCCCTGGACGCGCACGACCTCCTCGATCAGGTCCACCTCACGATCGATGTCGGTCCGGTACCCCGGCACCTCGACCTCGACCATGTCGCCGTCGACCCCGTGCGCCATGCCGAGCGTCGCGAACACGTCCGCCGCGTCCGAAGGAGCGACGGGATACCCGAGCAGGGCGGACGCGCGGGTGGCCCGCATCGACACGACCCGTCGCGGCGAGACCTCGCCGGCCTCGGCAAGGCCCGCGAGCACCGTGCCTCCGCCCCACGCGGCGATCAGCTTCGCGCCCCGTGCGGCCGCCAGCTCGACCCCTTCCGGGTCGGTCCCTCGCTCGAACCGATGGGATGCTTCCGTGTGGAGGTCGAGTCGACGTCCGGTGAGCAGGACCCCGCCGCGCGTGAAGTACGCGCTCTCGAGCAGCACGTCGGCGGTCTCCACCGAGACCTCCGACGACTGGCCCCCCATCACCCCCGCGATCGCGACCGCCTTCTCGACATCACAGATCAGCAGGTCACGGTCCGTCAGGACACGCTCGACGTCGTCCAGGGTGGTCAGACGCTCGCCGTCCGCCGCCTCCCGCACCACGATGCCCGGGCCGGCGAGGTGATCCATGTCGAACCCGTGGAGCGGTTGGCCCATCTCGAGCATCACGTAGTTCGTCGCGTCGACCACCGCGTCGATCGGGCGCATCCCCGCCGCGGTCAATCGCGCTTGCGCGAGGAGCGGCGCAGGTCGGTGCGAGACCCCCCGGATCACACGCGCCACGTACCGGGGACAGGCCTCCGGGGCCTCGATCCGGACGGTCGCGACGTCGGCAGCGCGCTCGAACGATTCCTCGAGCGACAGGTCGGGCGCCCCCAGGGGGACCCCCGTCGCGGCCGCGACCTCGCGGGCGACACCGTAGATGCTCAGGAAGTCGGGACGGTTCGGCTCCACCTCGATGTCGAGGACCGCGTCGTCGAGCCCCAGGACCGACTTCAGGTCGTCGCCGACCTCCAGGCCCTCGCCGTCGAGGACGAGGATCCCGCCGTGGTCGGGGGAGATCGCGAGCTCGCGTGGGGAGCACAGCATCCCGTTCGAGACGACGCCACGGATCTCGCGGGCGCCGAGTGGCTCGGGCAACGCCGGCACCCGCCCACCGGGAGGAACCCACGGCACCAGGTTGCCCGGTCCCATGTTGCGGACGCCGACCACGAGCTCGATCTCCCCCGATCCGTGCTGGATCCGGGCGATGCAGAGCTTGTCGGAGTTCGGGTGGTCACGGACCTCGAGGACCCGAGCGACGACGACGCCTTCGAGTCCCTGCCAAGGCCACAGGACGCCTTCCACCTTCACGCCGCGCTTCGTGATCAGCTCGGCGAGCGCCTCGGCGCCCATGTCCGTGGGCGCGTACTCCCGGAGCCAGTGCAGGGGCACCTTCACGAGGCGGCTCCGAACTGCTCGAGGAACCGCACGTCGGTGTCGACGAGCATCCGGATGTCCGGGATCGCGTACTTCAGCAGGGCGATCCGCTCGATCCCCACCCCGAACGCGAAGCCCGTGAAGCGCTCGGGGTCGTACCCGCAGTTCTCCAGGACCTGCGGATGGACCATGCCGGCACCCAGGAGCTCGATCCATCCGTTCCCGCAGACCCGGCACCCGACCCCGTCGCACACGAAGCACGACACGCCGACCTCCGCGCCCGGTTCGACGAACGGGAAGTACGCGGGCCCGAGGCGGACCTTCCTGGACTCGCCGAACAGACCCCGGGCCATCGCCTCGAGGGTCCCCTTGAGATCGGCGAACGTGATGCCCTCGTCGACCACGAGCCCCTCGACCTGATGGAACACCGCCAGGTGGGTCGCGTCCGGGTTCTCCCGCCGGTACACCCGCCCGGGGGCGATCACGTACACGGGCGGGGGTTGCGACTGCATCGTTCGGATCTGGACGGCGCTCGTCTCGGTGCGCAGCAGCAGTTCCGGATGACCCGGGATCGCCACGTACAGGGAGTCCTTCATCGTGCGCGCGGGGTGATCCGGCGGGATGTTCAGGGCCTGGAAATTGTGCCAATCGTCTTCGATCTCCGGGCCCTCGGCGACGCGGAAGCCGAGCCGGGTGAACACCTCGACCACCTCGTCCTCGACGAGGGTGAGCGGATGGAGTGAGCCCTCGGGGAGCCTTCGTCCAGGCAGGCTGAGATCGACCCGATCCGCCTCGAGCAGTGCCCCCTCGGCCTCGTCGCGGAGCGCCTCACGGCGTGCCTCGAACGCCTCCTGGAGGGTGGTGCGCACCTCGTTCGCCAGGCGTCCCAGGTCGCGGCGATCGTCCTCCGGCAGCCCGCCGAGGCCACGCTGGACCTCGCTGAACGCCGATCTCCGGCCCGTCACCGCGATCTGGGCGCCCTCCAGATCCTCGAGCGAGACGGCGTTCGCAGCCAGCGCGAGACCTCGCTCCCGCTCGGCCTCCAGCGTCTGACGCATCTCCCCGGCGTCCATGGTCGGCGAGTCTACCCAACCGCCTCGAGGGTCCCGGGCGGAAGGTCAGTCCCCCAGCGGGAGCTCCAAGCACAGGACGAGCCGTCCGTCCGCGACCTCGGCCCAGGACCGACCCCCCTGCGCTTCGGCGACTCCGCGCGCGACGTACAGACCGATCTTGCTCCCGCCACCCTGCCCTGGGCGCCGAGGTCGGAACAGGCTCTCGGCGGCATCGGGGTCGAGTTCCGAACAGGCTCGAGAGGCCTCAACGTGCAAGGTGCCACCTCGACGCTCGGTCCGCACGCGGATCGGGCCTTCCGAGCCCCACCACACGAGCGTCTCCGCGAACGACAACAGCGCCGTCTTCAGACGCGTGGGGTCGACGAAGAAGGGGCCCGGGTCGCCCTCCCACTCGATCGGAGGGTGCTCGGGGTCTCGCGCCTGCATCTGGGCGACCGTGGCGACCAGGTCCCCGAGGTCGATCTGATCCGGGAACAGGTCGAGCGCCCCTGCCGCCACGCGCGCGGCATCCACCAGGAGCCGCACGATCTGATCCATCCGATCGGCATCGTGGACGATCCCGGCCAGCATCAGGGCCCGCTGGTCGTCGGGCATCTGCTCCCAGCGGCGTTCCAGCGCGTACCCGAACCCCTTCATGGCCGTCAGCGGTGAGCGGATGTCGTGAGCCGCGGCGGCGATCAGGTCCTCGAGCTCAGCGCCGCGCCCGACCCGGCGTCGGGCGTGCTCGAACAGGCAGACGGTGGCCGCCGCGGCGAGGTTCAGCGACTCCGCGGCCCCCACGTGGGGGACCCGTACGGTCGCGTCAGCGAGCGCGACGACGTGCTGCGGGAGGCCGTGCGCCTCGTTCCCGAACACGAACGCGATCGGTCCGGTGAGGTCCGCTGCGTAGAGGCTCTCCGCCCCGTGGGCATCCATCGCCAGCACGCGGTAGCCGAGGTCGTGCGCGCGGCGGATCGCCGCTGTCGTGTCGGCACCACGGACGACCGGGAGGTGGAACACCGATCCGGCCGAGGCGCGGACCGTCTTGGGGTTGTACACATCCACGGAGGTCGCGGTGAACACGACGCCGCTTCCCCCGGCAGCATCGGCCGAGCGCAGGACGGTCCCGGCGTTCCCCGGATCGCGTACCTCGTGGAGGATCGTGAGACAGCCTTCGCCGGGCACGGCCTCCAGACCCACGTCGACGAACGGTGCGACCCCGAGGAGACCCTGGGGCGTGACCGTCGAGGTCAACCTGCGCATCAGGTCCTCGCCCACGTGGTGGACGTCGATACCGGCTTGCGAGGCTCGAACGGCCCACTCGTCCAGCGGGTCGGTCGTGAACAGCGACTCGAGCCGCCCGGCGGTGAGCGCCTCGGAGACCCCCTGGGCCCCCTCGACCAGGAACCGGCGGTCCTCCTCGCGGAAGGCGCGCTTCTTGAGGCGGGCGGCCGCGGCGACGCGCGGATTCTTGATGCTGGTCAGCACGAGACCCCCCGGAACGTGGGCTCCGGGCCAATCCGGCCCTGGGCGGAGTCTACGGTCGCGAGGGGTCGCGCGGTGGGATTCAGGCGGCCGCGGTGGCGGTCTTCGCCGTCTCGACGAGCGACGAGAACGCCTTCGGGTCGTTCACCGCGAGGTCGGCGAGGATCTTGCGGTCGACCTCGACGCCGGCGTTCTTCAGACCGTTGATGAACACGGAGTAGGAGATGCCGTTCGTGCGGCAGGCGGCGTTGATCCGGGCGATCCACAGGCGGCGGAACTGCGCCTTGCGGTCGCGCCGATCGCGGTACGCGTAGACCCCGGAGTGCTGCACCTGCTCCTTGGCAGCCCGGTATCGGATCCGGCGCGAGCCCGTGTATCCCTTCGCCGCTTCGAGCACCTCACGGCGCTTCTTCTTCGCGTGGACGGAACGCTTCACTCGTGCCATCGGGTCACCTCGCCAGCATCCGCTTGATCTTCTTCTGCTCGCCGGTGGAGGAGACCTCCGCCATGCCCTCGACGCGGCGGCGACGGCTGCCGCTCTTCTTCATGAGCATGTGATTGCCGGTGGCCTTCCGGTGGAGCACCTTCCCACGCCGCGTCACGCGGAACCGCTTCGCGGATGAGCTGTGGGTCTTCATCTTCGGCATGGGCTTTCCTTCAGTCTTCGTCGGATGCGGGGTCCGCGTCGGCCATCGCCGGAGCGTCCTCTGGCGGAGCATCGGCCGTGTCGGCGGTGTCGGCCGTCGCCGCGAGGCGGGCCTCCTTCGCCTGTCGCTTGGCGAGCTCCTCGAGGTATCGCTTGTTGGGCGAGATCACCATGATCATGTTCCGCCCTTCCTGCTTCGGCATCGACTCCACCACGATCAGCTCGCCCAGGTCTGCGACCAGCCGGTCCAAGATCTTCCGGCCGAGATCAGTGTGCGCCATCTCGCGCCCACGGAACATGATCGTGACCTTGACCTTGTTGCCGGCCCGGACGAACCGCTCGACGTGGCCCTTCTTCGTGCCGTAGTCGTGAGGGTCGATCTTCGGGCGGAACTTGATCTCCTTCAGGCCGGTGCGGGACTGCTTCTTTCGCGCTTCCTTGAGCTTGACGTCCCGCTCGTACTTGTACTTGCCGTAGTCCATGATCCGGGCCACGGGCGGGTCGGCCTGAGGGGCGACCTCGACGAGGTCCAGATCCAGGTCTCGGGCCTGACGGATCGCGTCGCGGGTGTCGACCACCCCGACCTGCTGTCCGTCGGCGCCGACCAGGCGAACCTGGGGCGACCGGATCCGGTCGTTGATACGCGGATCGGTGGAGACCCCGCATCACCTCCTACATGAACGAGCACCGGCCGCGCCGGTGCAGGGTGGACACTTCACGATCACACGACCTGCGAAGTATAGGGGCCCGGTCGGACCTGCGACCAACGCGGGGCCTACCAATCCGGCTCGAGCGGACGCCCGTACGGGTCGAACAGGCGCAGGCTGTCGTCCTCGCTCGTGTACCCGTACGCGATCTCGAGGATCCGCCCGGGGGTCTCCCCCACGCAGCGGATCCGATGCGTCTGCTCCGCCGGGATCATGAACTCGTCTCCCGGCTGGGGTTCGGAGACGGTGTCGCCGACCTCGATCTCGAGGCCCGCGTCGAGCACCACCCAGGTCTCGTCGCGCATCCGGTGGTAGTGGACGCTCGTCTCGGCCCCCGGACGTACCGTGACGACCCGGACCGACGACGGCTGGTTCAGCGCGTACGTAGCGACCGTGCCCCACGGCTTCTCGATGATCATCGTGCCTCCTCCAGCTGACGGAGTGCCGAGACCGTCTCCAGGCCGGCGACGGCGGCCTCCCAGCCCTTGTTCCCGTGGATCCCTCCGGCACGCGCCTGCGCCTGCCCGAGGTCGTCGGTGGCCAATACCTCGAAGATCACGGGGACCCCGGCCGCGCGGGATACCTCGGCGATCCCGCGCGCCGCCTCGTTCGCGACGAGGTCGAAATGCGACGTATCGCCCCGGATCACCGCACCCAGACACAAGATGGCGTCGTGCTCCCCTGCCCGCGCGAGCCTCGAGGCCACGAGCGGGATCTCGAACGCGCCGGGCACCCACACGACCAACACGTCCTCGGGCGCGACGCCGTGATGCGTGAGCGCGTCCAGACACCCGTCGACGAGCGCGTTCGTCACCTGCTCGTTGAACCGCGCGGCGACGACGGCGATCCGCCGGCCGGTGCCGTCCGGCGTTCCACGCACGATCCTCATCCGTTCGCCTCGGGGAGCTCCAGCAGATGGCCCAGCTTCTCGCGCTTGGCACGCAGGTAGTCGACGTTGTGCGCGTTGGCCTCGACCTCCAGCGGGATCCGCTCGTCGATCGCCAGTCCGTACCCCTCGAGTCCCGCCCGCTTGTCCGGGTTGTTGGTCAAGAGCCGCATCGTGGTGACGCCTAGGTCGGCCAGGATCTGCGCGCCGATCCCGTAGTCCCGCTGGTCGGCCCCGAAACCGAGCTCGAGGTTCGCCTCGACGGTGTCCCGGCCTTGATCCTGGAGCTCGTAGGCGCGGAGCTTGTGGGTCAACCCGATCGCCCGGCCCTCGTGGCCGCGGACGTACAGGACGATGCCCCGGCCCTCGGTGCCCACCATCTCCAGGGCGCGCTGAAGCTGGTGACCGCAGTCGCAACGCAGGGAACCGAGCACGTCGCCGGTGAGGCATTCGGAGTGCACGCGCGTGAGGACCCCGACGCCGTCACCGATCTCGCCGCGCACGAGCGCGACGTGGGTGCGGCCGTCGACCAGGCTCTCGTAGGCGACCGCCCGGAACTCGCCCCATTCCGTGGGGATCGCGGCCTCGGCCACCCGCGCCACGAGGACCTCGCGGTGCCGTCGATACTCGATAAGGTCCGCGATCGAGATCAGCTTCATGTCGTGCTCGCGGGCCACGCGGATCAGCTCGGGCAGGCGAGCCATCGTGCCGTCCTCGTTCATCACCTCGCAGATCACGCCGGCGGGGAACAGACCGGCGAGCGTCGCGAGGTCGACGGCCGCCTCGGTGTGGCCGGCCCGACGGAGCACCCCACCCTCCTTGGCACGCAGGGGGAACACATGGCCGGGCTTGAGGAAGTCTGCGGGCTTCGCTCCCAGATCGGCGATCGCGCGGGCGGTCGCGGCGCGGTCCTGCGCGCTGGTCCCCGTGGTGATCTCGGGGCCGTAGTCGATCGACACCGTGAAGGCGGTCTCGTCTCCGCCGTTGGCGCTCACCATCTGCGGGATCTGCAGCTCGTCGAGGCGCCACGCGGCTACCGGGAGGCACACGATCCCGCGCCCGTGCGTGACCATGAAGTTGACCGCCGCCTGGGTGCACTTCTCCGCCGCGATGATGAAGTCACCCTCGTTCTCACGGTCGGCGTCGTCGACGACCAGCACCATCTGCCCCTCGCGCAGATCGTCGAGCGCCTCCTCGATCGTCGAGAAGACCGCGCGGTCCATCGCCTCCTCGATCGCTGCCTGCTCCACCTGGTCGCTCATCACTCGGCCCTTTCCATGAGTCGTTCCACGTATTTCGCGATCACGTCCACCTCGAGGTTCACCGGGTCGCCAGGACGTGCGACGCCCAGGGTGGTCACGTCCAACGTGTGCGGGATCAACGCGACGCCGATCCGATCGTCGTCCTCGGCGGCGACGGTGAGGCTGATCCCGTCGATCGAGATCGACCCCTTGTGGACCACGTACCGGAGCAGCTCTTCGGGGACCCGGATCCACAGCCACGCGCCGCCGTCCTCGGGCTGCGGTTCGATCGCGGTGACCTCCCCCACCCCGTCCACGTGACCCTGGACCATGTGCCCGCCCAGGCGCGCGGCCAGGCTGACCGGGCGCTCCAGGTTCACGGGGTCGCCGGGGGCCAACCGTCGCAGGCTCGTCCGCGCGAACGTCTCCTCCGAGACGTCGAACGCGAGGGACGAGTCGGTCCGCTCCACCACCGTCAGGCAGGTGCCGTTGACCGCGATCGACGCCCCGATCCCGCTGTCGCCCGTCACGACCGAGCACCCCACCGTGAGCCGGTGATCGGTCAAGCCGAGCACCTCACCACGTTCCTCAACGATCCCCGTGAACACGAGCCTCCACCTTCAGATCGGGGCCGATCCGCTCGACCCGTTCGAATTCCAGTGGCAACGCGGCGTCGACCGGAGCGAACCCGCCTCCGGTGATCACGCCGGTCGCCGATGCACCCCCGAGCAGCTTCGGCGCCAGGTACGCCACGAACCGATCGACGAGCCGGTCACGGACGAAGCTCCAGGCCAGGGTCGCCCCGCCCTCGACGAGGACCCCCTGGACGTCACGCTTCCCGAGCGCGCGGAGCAAGTCATGGAGGTCGACGCTGCCGCTCGCGTCGCGGTCGAGGACCAGCACCTCGGCACCCGTGTCGGCCCAGGCTCGAACACGCTCCTCGGGCGTCCGGTCGGTCGTGGCGACGAGCGTCGGAGCCGCATCGTCGAAGACCCTCGCCGTCGGTGAGACCCTGCCGGCGGAATCCACGATCACCCGCAGCGGTCTCCGGGCGTCCCCCCACCGCTCGTCGCGGATCGTGAGCGATGGGTCGTCCTCCACGATCGTCCGGGCCCCGGCCACGATCGCGTCGGCCCAAGCCCGCAGACGCTGGGCATCTGCACGCGCCTGCGGGGAGGTGATCCACTTCGACGATCCGTCGACCGCGGCGGTCTTGCCATCGAGGGTCGCCGCCGATTTCAAGATCACGAACGGCCGCCCGGTGGTCACGTGACGCTCGAACGCCGCGTTCTGTCGGCGCGCCTCGACCTCGAGCACGCCGGTTCCGACCTCGACCCCAGCAGCGCGCAGCTCGGCGAGTCCCGGCGCGTCGCCGTCGAGGTTCGGGTCGGTCGCCGCCACGACGACCCGCGCCACGCCGGCGTCGATCAGGGCCTGGGTGCAGGGCGGGGTCCGACCGAAGTGGTTGCAGGGCTCGAGCGTGCAGACGACCGTCGCACCGCGGGCACGGTGCCCGGCTCCGACCAGCGCCATCGCCTCGGCATGGTCCGTACCCGGCCCCTCGTGCCAGCCTTCGCCCACGATGTCGCCCTGGGGCGACACGATGACCGCACCCACCAGCGGGTTCGGAGAAACACGACCCCAGCCTCGTTCCGCCAGGTCCAGGGCCCGTCGCATGTGCGGTTCGTATCGGTCCACGTCTCCCCCTCACCGGGGCGTGGACGACACGCACGGACCCCGCCGCGCAGGGCGCGGCAGCGCTCGAACGCGCCTGCTCCTCCCATCCCGACTCTCACGGTCGGTCCCGGACTTCCACCGGGTCAACCCGTACGTGGCACGCACGGGCTCGCGGACTGTCACCGCCGGTGGGGACTTGCACCCCGCCCCGGAAACAGGCTGGTTTCAGTATAGGCGCGCGGACAGGACGGCCGTCGGTGCGAGACCTACGCGTTCGGGCGGCGACGCCACGCCTCGTGGTGTCTCACTCGGCGCGGCGGTCGACCGCGAAGCTCGAGCCCGCCTCGCGTTTCGCGAAGGACTTCATCTCGGTCGCGACGGCGACCGCCTCGCCGTAGTGCGCGAACCTCCGTTTCGAAGTCATCGCGATGCCGACCGAGATCGCGACCAGGGGAACGTCCTGGAGGACGCCCTTGCGGTCCTCGACCCGGACGGACCCACGCTCGAGGTCCTCCGACTCGTAGAAGTCGACGCGAGCCTCGTCGAAGCGCTCGCAGATCCGCTTCGCGACCGTCTCGGCGGCCTCGGGACCCACGACCGCGACGAAGTCGTCTCCCCCGACGTGTCCGACGAAGCCTTCCGAGCCGGCGCCTTCGATCACGGCGTCCTGGATGATGCGCGCGGTCGACTGGATCAGACGGTCGCCGCGCACGAAGCCCTTCTGATCGTTGTAGGCCTTGAAGTTGTCGAGGTCGGCGTACAGGACGGCGAACTCGCGCTCCTCGCGCACCTGACGCTCGATCTCCTCCTGGATCCTGATGTTGCCGGGCAGACCGGTGAGCGGAGAGAGGTTCCGCATCTCCTTCGCGCGCCGGAGCGTGCCCTTCACGCGCGCGAGCAGCTCGATCGGATCGAACGGCTTGATGATGTAGTCGTCGGCCCCCGACTGCAGTCCGGTCACCTTGTCGGCCGAGAGCGCCTTCGCGGTCAGCATGATGATGCTGGTGTTCGCCGTCTGCGGGTTCTTGCGCAGCCGCTGGGCGACCTCGAACCCGTCGATCCGGGGCATCATCACGTCGAGCAGCACGAGATCGGGACGGAGCTCACCGGCCTTGTCCAGTGCCTCTTGACCGTCGCCCGCGACCGCGACGTCGTACCCGGCTGAGCGGAGGTTGACCTCGACGAACCGCGCGATGTCCGGATCGTCGTCGACGACGAGGATCGTCTCGGGCATCTAGCGCGCCTCCTTCGCGACCTCGGCGATCGCACGCGCGGCCTCGACCGGATCCGGCTGGCGGAACACGCCGCTGCCGGAGATCAAGATGGTCGCCCCCGCGTCGACCGCACGCCGGGCGTTGTCGACCTTGATCCCGCCGTCGATCTCCACGTCGACCATCAGGCCACGTGCGTCGATCTGGGTGCGGATCGCCTCCGTTCGGCCCCAGACCTCAGGGTTCAGCGCCTGCCCGCCCCATCCGGGGGGGATGCTCATCAGCATCACGTCGTCGATCAGTTCGAGGTAGGGCACGACGTCGTCGATGGGCGTCTCCATGTTCAGCGTCAGACCGACACCGAAGCCCGCCTCGCGCGCCTTGCGGATCGCGGGCTCGGGCTCCGGGACGGCCTCGACGTGGAACGACACCATGTCGAGGCCGGCCTCTCGGAGCTGTTCGAACTGCTGCGCGGGCATGTCGACCATCAGGTGTCCGTGGAGCGTGCGCTCCGTGACCGGCCGCAACGACTCCACGACGACGGCCCCGAAGGAGATCGGGGGTGCGAAATGCCCGTCCATGACGTCCACGTGGAAGACTTCGGCGTACGGCTCCACGAGCTTGACCTGATCGCCGAGACGCGCGAAGTCCGCCGCCAAGATCGACGCCGACAGCTTCCCCATGACGCCGCGTATCGTACCCGCCGCCGTCAGGGCGACCGTTCGAACGCGGCCACGAACATCGCGTCCGTCCCGTGCCGGTGAGGCCACAACCGGTGCCGGACCGCCGGACCGTCCGGGCCGTCGGTTGGCACGGGTCGCAGATCGGGGCGGTGCCGAACGATCGCGTCGCAGGCCGCGTCGGTCTCGGCACGCGGGAACGTGCAGACCGAGTAGACCAATCGCCCCCCGGGAGCCAGCAGATCCACGGCGCCGGCCGCGATCGCGACCTGGCGGCGGGCCAACTGGGACAGCCGGTCCTTCGGGACCCGCCACAGCAGCTCGGGACGCCGACGGGCCGACCCGATCCCGCTGCACGGAGCGTCGACGAGGATCCGGTCGAACGGGCCACGGACGGCGGGGGCCGTCGCATCCTGAACCACCAAGAAGGGATCGAGTCCCAGCCGGCGCGCCGTCGCCGCGATCAGGCCCACGCGTCGCGGGGCGACGTCGGCCGCCACCACGATCCCATCGGGCTCCACCAGGCAGGATGCGGCCAGCGTCTTGCCGCCGGGGGCGGCACAGACGTCCAGCACGCGCTCCCCCGGCCGGGGATCCAGGACCTCCACGACGAACGCCGAGGCCTGGTCCTGTACGGTGAACCATCCCTCAGCGAACCCCGGCAGGCCCGTAGGGTCACCGCGCTCCACCACCAGCGTGCCCCGCGCGAGGCCTCCGATCGCGACGTCGTGACCCGCCGCGCGGAGCGCCGTCTCGACCTCTACCGTGGAGCTCCTGCAGGTGTTCACGCGGAGGGTGAGCGCCCCCCGTTCCGCCAACGCCGCCGCGGCCGGCTCGACCTCGTCGGCCACGATCGTCCGCAGTTCACGGACGGCCCATGGAGCCAGACCGGTGCGGGCGGACACCGCCTCGTCGCCGTCACCCGCCGCCGCCGGAGGTCCGGTGGCCGAGAGTCGCCGAAGGACCGCGTTCACGAACCCACGCTCGCGGCCTCCGACCAGTGCAACGGTCTCCCCCACCGCTGCGTGGGCAGGGACCCCCATCTCCAACAGTTGATAGGCGCCGAGCCGCAGCGCATGGCGCGCTCCCGGACTGATCCGGTCGACGGGGCGGTTCGCCGCCGCTGTGATCGCTCGGTCCAGCACGAGGAGACGGCGGATCGACCCGTACGCCATCTCGGCGGCGAAGGCACGGTCCCTCGTGTCCAGCCCCGATCGCCCGAGCAGCGACGGGATCAGGATGTTCGAGTAGGCACCTTCGTCGACCACGCGCCGGATCGCCTCCATGGCGAGGGCGCGCGCGCCACGAGGTGACGTCATCCCAGTCGCTCGCCGGGCTCGAAACGGGCCCCGCGAGCCCAGGCCGCGGCCGGCATGCGCTTGCGGCCCGCTGGAGCGACATCCACGAGCCGTACGGCTCCCACGCCCGCAGCCACGAGCACCCCGCGTCCGTCGAAGGCCTCGATCGTGCCGGGGGTCCCCGGGTCGGGCCTCGGGTCGTGGGCGACCCCCGCCACGTGCACCTTCAGGGTCTCACCCCGGAACGCCGTGACCGCGCCGGGTTGCGGTGCGAGCGCCCGTATCAGCCGCACCAGCCGAGCGGCGTCCGACGTCCAATCGAGCCGCCGGTCGTCGGGACCGAAGCGGGTCGCCCAGGTCACCCCACGCTCCTCCTGGGCTCGGGCCGGGAGCTCCTCGACAGGCAGCCTTCGAAGGACCCCCACCAGGAGCATGGCCCCGAGATGCGCGAGCCGTGCCCCGAGGGTGCCCGCATCGTCTTCGGGTCGAACCCCCTCCTCGAGCTGGCTCAGGATCGGTCCCGTGTCGAGGCCCTCGTCCATCCGCATGATCGTCACACCGGTGCGGTCGTCTCCGGCGAGGATCGCGTGTTGCACCGGGGCGGCGCCCCGCCAACGTGGGAGCAACGAGAAGTGGACGTTGATCGCACCGTGTGGCGCGAGTTCCAGGACCTCACGGGTGAGGATCTCCCCGTACGCGGTCACGACGACGACCTCGGGAGCGCTCCGGTGCAGCGCGTCGAGTCCTTCCCCACCGCGCACGCCGTCGGTCTCGACGAGCGGGAGTCCGAGTCGATCGGCGGCCTCCGCGACGTTCGTCCGTCGCGGCGCGGCGCCGCGGCCCGCCGGTCTCGCGGGGTTGGTCACCACGAGGGACACGTGGAGATCGGGGTCGCCTGCGATCGCCTCGAGGGACGCGACCGACCACGGGTCGTTGCCGAGGAAGGCGACCGACAGGCTCATCCGCTCTCCCGCGTCCGGGGCTGCAGGCCCAGCTCGATCCGCCGAAGCTCCGCGAGGACCGCCTTGCGCCCTGCGTCGTCGAGTCGGTCGATGTACAGCCTCCCGTGGAGGTGGTCGGTCTCGTGCTGGAAGATCCGCGCGAGCAGCCCCTCTCCGACCATGTCGAGGGGGCGACCCTTGAGGTCGAAGCCCCGGCAACGGATGCGCCGATAGCGCGTCGTCTCGTGGTACGGCCCCGGGATCGACAGGCAGCCTTCCTCCTCGACGATCTCCCCGTCCGCGTCGATCAGCTCCGGGTTGACCATCACGAGCGGACCCGTCTGCCCGTCGTCGAAGGTGAAGATCCGCAGGGACACGCCGACCTGCGGTCCCGCCAGACCCACCCCCGGTGCGGCGTACATCGTCTCGGTCATGTCGGCCGCCAAGCGCTTGAGGGCGCGGTCGAACTCGGTCACCGGCTTCGCTGATTCGCGCAGGACCGGGTCGCCGAGCGTTCGGATCGGAAGGATCATCGTTCGAGCCTCGTCACAGATGGGGCTCGGCCTCGACGCGGTCCACGACGCCTCGCACGGCCATCTCGCGGATCGCCGCGCCGAACGCCGGGACGCGGCCGGGCTCGAGCGCGAGCAAGCATACCGTCCGGCCTCCGAGCACCGTGACCAGGGCGGCGGACGCCCCGAGGGCCTCGACCTCGGCCTCGAGACGCTCGTCCCCCAAGACGCGGAACGTCGGCATGCCGACGGGGAACCCCGCTTCGGTCCTGCGACGCCGCTCCCGCTCGTGGAACCTATCGGGGTTGCCCCGCACGAGCGCCTGCACGCCCGGGTCGGACGGGTGCGACGATTGGACGATCGCTCGTCCGGCGGGGAGCGCCCACGCGATGGCCTCCATCCAGGTCGCGAGCGCCCGTTCCATCGCGCCGAGCCCGGGCCGGCGCGCCGCCCGGTCGGCGTCGAGGACGGCGACGAGATCGAGGCCTCCGGGACCGAGGTCTCGGACGTCCTCAGGCCCGCCGACCACGATCTCCCCGCCGGCCCTCGGCAGGCGAGGGCGCGCCGGCCGGCTCACGGGGACGTTCGCCACGGCCGAGACCCACTCCTCCACGCGCTCGGCGCCGCCCCGTCGGATCCCGAAGTCGGAGGCCCCACAGCCGGCGCACACCCCCGGGGCTTCGCACACGACGCAGCGGACCGCTCCTTCGGTCTGACGGAGCACGCCGCCGCAGGACGCGCATGCCGCCGGCGATCCGCACCGACGGCAGACCTGTGCGAGGCCGTATCCCGGAACCGGCGAGAACACGAAGGCTCGCCGCGCGTCTCGGAGCGCATGGACCACGCGGGGCGCCCGCCCCTCGGTCCCGGGGCGGACCACCTCGACCTTGGGCCACCGTCGCTCCCGCGGTGCCACCTCGGGGAGACCGAGTGCGGCCGTCTCGGTCGAAGGACACAGGGCGGCCAGGACGCCGACGGCTCCCTCGCGACGGACCCGCTGGAGCGCGACCTCGCGTACGTGGTAATACGGTGCGCGGTCTTCCCGCAAGGCAGGATGGGACTCGCGCGACACGTAGATCAGGCCGAGGTCCGCGACCGGAGCGAACACGGCGGGCCGGGTACCCACGATGATGTCGAAGCGTCCCTCCGCGATCTCGAGCCAGGTCCGGTACCGGGTCCGCTTGTCCCCGCCGACGAACATCGCTACCCGGTCGCCGAACGCCTCCCGTAGCAGCCGGGCGGTCGACGGCATCGGCGTCGCCTCAGGGACCAGAACGATCGCCCGCCGGCCCCCCGCGAGGCAGGCCGCGACGGCGTCGAGCGCGACGCCGGCCTCGTCGTCCGCGATCGGCCGCAGGACGTATCCGCCGGTGCCTCCGGACCGCAGCGTCCGCGCCAGGTCGGTACCCCGCTCGTACGCGCCCCAGCGGGCCGGACGAGGGGCCGTGGGATCGGGCCGGACCTCGACCGATGTCGGCTCTCCCGATCGCTCGCCCTCCTCCGATGCCACGCGAGGGGGTACGACCCGGTCGAGCACCGTCGCGAGAGGGGCGACGTAGCGCTCGGACAGCCATCGGGCCAGCCCGAGCGACCGTTCGTCGAAGAACCGCACCGGCGACACGAGGCGCTGGACCGGGAGCATCCGCGCCGGGACGTCGTCGGTCGCGCCCAGGATCCATCCGCGGGTCAGCTTCCCGTGGAACCGGAGCCGGACGAGGGACCCGAGCCCCGCGCCGAGCTCGGCGGGCAGGTCGTAGGTGAACGGCTTGTCGAGGGCGAGGAGCGGCCGGTCGACGCAGACCGAGACCGGCCCGGCCAGGACCTCAGGCTCCGACCGCGCTCCGGAGTGCGTCGACGCGATCGGTGGCCTCCCAGGGGAACTCCTTGCGCCCGAAGTGCCCGTAGGCGGCCGTTTCCGAGTAGATCGGCCGGCGCAGGTCCAGGTCGCGGATGATCGCGGCGGGGCGGAAGTCGAACACGTCCCAGATCGCCTGGGTGAGCCTGACGACGTCGACCTGCTCGGTCCCGGACGTGTCGAGCATCATCGAGACAGGATGTGCGGTCCCGATCGCGTAGGCGACCTGCAGGAGGCACCGGTCGGCCAGGCCCGCGGCCACGACGTTCTTCGCGACGTAGCGCGCCATGTAGGCGGCCGATCGGTCGACCTTCGTGGGGTCCTTCCCGCTGAACGCGCCCCCGCCGTGCGGGGCCATCCCGCCGTAGGTGTCGACGATGATCTTCCGGCCGGTGAGCCCCGTGTCGGCCTTCGGGCCCCCGATCTCGAAGCGACCGGTCGGGTTCACGAGCACCCGGACCCCCTCGGTCTCGAGGTCGGGGAACTCGCGGAGCACCGGGTCGATCACCTCTGCCTCGATGTCGGGGCGAAGGAGCGTCTCGACGTCGACCTCCTCACGGTGCTGGGCGCTGATCAGCACCGTGTCGATGCGCACGGGCTTGCCGTCTCGGTACTCGACGGAGACCTGCGACTTCCCGTCGGGCCGCAGGTACGGGACGACGCCCGCCTTGCGAACGTCGGAGAGCCGCCGGGAGAGCCGGTGCGCCATCGCGATCGGAAGCGGCATCAGCTCGTCGGTCTCGCGGCAGGCGTACCCGAACATCATCCCCTGGTCACCGGCCCCGAGCGTGTCGAGCTGATCGTGGGAGTGCTCCTGGCGCTCCTCGAGCGCGTGGTCGACGCCCATCGCGATGTCCGGCGACTGCTCCTGGATCGCGGTGATCACGCCGCACGTGTAGCCGTCGAGCCCGAACTTCGCGTCCGTGTACCCGACTTCCACGACCGTGTCCCGCACGATCGAAGGGATGTCGACGTAGCCCTGGTTCAGGGTGATCTCACCCGAGACGAACACGACGCCCGTGGTCACGAGCGTCTCGCAGGCCACGCGGCTCGTCGGGTCGAGCCCCAGCATCGCGTCGAGGACCGCGTCGCTGATCTGGTCGGCGAGCTTGTCGGGGTGGCCCTCGGTCACGGATTCCGAGGAGAACAGGTGGGGCGTCGGCATGATCGGCCGAGTCTAGCCCGGTCCACCGACGCCCGTCAGGGCCGAGGCAGGAGCGACGCCATCCGGTCACACACGACCGTCGCCAGCTCGCGCTTCGTCCAGGCGCGCATCGGCACGTCGTCGCCGGCCGCGCTGAGGATCGCGGCCTCGTTCGTGTCGGAACCGAAACCCGTTCCCTCGCGACCGACCAGGTTCGCGACGACCAGGTCGGCACCCTTGCGGTGGAGCTTCTCGCGACCGGCCTCCTCGACGTCTGCGGTCTCCGCGGCGAACCCGACCAGCACTTGACCGGCCCGCCGGTGCTCGCCGAGCTCCGCGAGGACGTCGGGGGTCGGCTCCAGCACCAGCTCCGGGACGCCTCGCTCCTTCTTGAGCTTGTCGTCGGCGGCGGCCTTCGGACGGAAATCCGCCACGGCGGCGGCCATCACGATCGCGTCGGCGCCCGCGGCCCGTGCCAACACCGCGTCGCGGAGCTGCTCGGCGGTCTCGATCCGGACGACCTCGACCCCCACGGGCGCTTCCACGGTGCCAGGGCCGAGGATCAGGGTGACGTGGGCCCCGCGTGCATGCGCCTCGGCGGCGATCGCCACGCCCATCTTGCCGCTCGAGCGGTTCCCGACGAATCGAACGGGGTCGATCGGTTCGTGGGTGGGTCCGGCGGTGACGAGCACCGTGTGCCCGGCGAGGTCGTCCCAGGCTCGCGTCGTGGTCTGTACGCCGCTTCCGTCGATCGCATCGAGCACCGCTGCGACGATGTCCTCCGGCTCGCTCATCCTGCCCACCCCCGAGTCGCCGTGCGCGAGGGCGCCCTCGGTCGGTCCTGCGAAGCGGACACCGCGCTCGCGGAGCGTCGCGAGGTTCGCCTGGGTCGCGGGGTTCGACCACATCCCGGTGTGCATCGCAGGGGCGAGGACCACGCGTCCCTCGTACTCGAGCAGGACCGCCGTGAGCAGGTCGTCGGCCAGCCCGTGCGCGAGCTTCGCGATCACGTTCGCGGTGGCCGGGGCGACCACCGCGAGGTCGATCTCGTGAGCGAGCCGGACATGGAGCACCTCGCCCGGGCGCTGCCACAGCGACGTGAAGGCCTCACGTCCGGTGAGGCCGGAGAACGTGTCGGCGCCGACGAACCGGGTCGCGGCCTCGGTGAGGACGGTCGTGACCTCGGCACCGGCGCCGGTCAACAGCCGCGCGACGATCGCGCTCTTGTACGCGGCGATGCCGCCGGTCACGCCGAGCAGGACCCGACGGCCGGCGAGGAGGTCAGTCGACCTCGACGGGCTCCTCGGGGCGCTCGTAGTCGATCTTCCCCTCGGCGATCTCCTCGAGGGCGATCGAGAGCGGCTTGTTGCGCAGACCCGTCTCGACGAGCGGCGGCACGAACTCGCCGCGGCCCTCGCCCAGCTGGCTGTAGTACGCGTTGATCTCACGGGCGCGCTTGGCGGACAACACGACCAGCGTGTACTTCGAGTCCACGGCCGCGAGCAGGTCGTCGATCTTCGGTTCGATCATGGAAGAGAGCACTCCTGTTGCAGGTCAGGGGGTGCGGGACCGTTCGATGATAGCAGCGACCTCGGCCACGGCGCGGTCGAGGTCGTCGTTCACGACGACGTGGTCGAACCAGGTCGCCTGTGCGAGTTCGCGCTCAGCCGCCTCCAGGCGCTCCGCGATGCTGGCATCGTCCTCGGTGCCGCGGCCTCGGAGCCGCGACTCCAGGTCGTCCAGGGATGGCGGCGCGAGAAGGATCAGCACGGCGTCGGGGACCCGTTCCTTCACCTGGGCAGCACCCTGCACGTCGATCTCGAGCACGACGTCGCGCCCGTCCCCGCGCTGCTGCTCGACCCACGTGGCCGGCGTCCCGTACCGGTTGCCATGGAAGACCTCTGCCCATTCCAGGAGATCGCCTTCGTTCACCATGGCGTCGAACACGGCGTCGTCGACGAAGAAGTAGTCGACGGCGTCGATCTCGCTCGGGCGGGGGGCGCGCGTCGTGGCGGAGATCGATCGAACGAGGTGCGGATCGCGCGCGAGGAGTCCGATAACGACGGACCCCTTGCCGACCCCTGAGGGGCCGGCGATCACGACCAGACGGCCCCGGGCCACGAGGCGGACGTGCCTACTTCTTGCCGAAGCGGGCGAGCAGCTCCGCGCGCTGCTTCGAGCCGAGCCCGCGCACCCGGCGCGTGGCGGAGATGTCGAGCTCTTCCATGATCTTCTGCGCACGGACCTTGCCCACGCCGGGCAGCGACTCGAGGACGTTGGCGACCTTCATCTTCCCGAGCGTCTCATCGCTCTCCGCCTTCTTCAGCAGGTCCGCCAGCGAGCGGGTCCCTGCCTTCAGCTCCGCCTTCACCTCGGCACGCTTCTTCCGCGCCTCGGCGGCCTTCGCGAGGGCCTCGGCACGCTGCTCCGGGGTGAGGGTTGGGAGAGCCATGGACATGCTCCTTCGGGATCGACGGGTTCGGGAACGGTTCGGAACGCGGGGAGTATACGCACCGCCCTCCGGCGCGGACAACGCGGTAAACCGGCTGCGACCAGCGGTTCCGTCTACTCGCGCGCGCGTGCGATCGAGCGCGCGACGCCGGCTGGATCCGAGGCGCCGGTGATCGGCCGGCCCACGACGAGGAAGTCCGCGCCACGCTCGAGCGCCTCCGCGGGCGTGAGAACCCGGACCTGGTCGTCCCCGTTCGTCCCGCCCGGACGGATCCCGGGAACGACGAGGCAGAACCCCTCTCCACAGGCGTCGCGGACGTCGCGGACGTCCTCGCCGCTGACGACGACGCCGTCCAGACCGGCCTCCTTCGCTTCCCATGCGAGCGAGGCCGACGAGGCCAGGTCCTCACCTGTGTGCGAGGACAGAACGGTGACGGCGATCACGAGCGGGACGGTGACCCCGGCCTCCTCCGCACCGCGGCGGGCACCGGCGGCCGCGGCCCGCATCATGTCGATCCCGCCCAGCGCATGGACGTTCAGCATCGCCGGGCCGAGCCGTGCGATGTTCGCGCTAGCGCGCTCGACCGTCGTCGGGATGTCGTGGAGCTTCGAGTCGACGAACACGGGTCCGCGCTCGGCGACGCGTCGGACGGCCTCGGGGCCGTGCGCCCAGAACAGCTCGAACCCCACCTTGAGCATCCCGACCTCGGCTGCGAGCAGGTCGGACAGCGCCTCCGCGCGCGCCAGGTCGGACGTGTCGAGTGCGACGATCAGGGGGTTCGTCGGCGGCGGGATCACGATGTGACCTCGTCCTGCGCACCGCCGAAAGCCGCCGGGATCCGCAGCCGACCGCGGACGTCGGCCGGCGACGCGAGGTTCTTCGCCTTGAGGTACCGAGCGATCCCCTGCGCCACGACGACCGGCGCCATCGGGTCGATGATCGCCGCGGTGCCGACCTGGACCGCCCACGCCCCGGCCAGGATGCACTCGACGGCGTCCTCACCGGTCCGGATCCCGCCGCTCGCGATCACCGGCACCCCGGGGATCGCCCGGGCCGCTTCGAGGACCGCTCCCAGGGTGAGGGGCTTGAGCGCGGGGCCCGAGAGCCAGCCCGTCACGGCGCCGAGCTCGGGCGACAACCGCGTCGCGTCGACGGCCAAGGCCGGCGGTGAACCGGCGACCGTGATCCCTGTCGCACCCGCGCGGTGGGCGGCGCGCGCGAGCTCGCCGACCCCGTCCACCCCCCCGGGGAGCTTCGCGAAGACCGGGACCAACGACATCCGCGAGACCGCCCCCACGATCTCGGAGACCCGGTCCACGTGCGCCCCCAGGACCGGGCGTGCGAGCTCGTCGTCGACACCCGACAGATGCACCTCGATCGCGGCCACTTGGGGCCGACCTTGCAGGGCCGTCGTGAGCCGCACGTACTCCTCCAGCGTGCCGCCACCGATCGAGACGATCGTCGGGACGCCGGTCCTCGCGAAGCGATCGAGCTCGTCGGCGACGAACGCGTCGAGCCCGGGGTTCTGCAGGCCCGTGTCCCACACGATGCCGGAGGCCGATTCGACGATCCGCGGGGTCGGCGCACCCTTGCGGGGTGCGATCGTGATCGTGCGGCTCACCAAGGCTCCGACCTTCCGCAGATCGGTCAATCCGGAGAGCTCCCGGCCGGTCCCCGCGCACCCCGAGGCGACCATCACCGGGGTGGACAGCGTGAGCCCGGCGAGGTCGACGGCCAGGGTCCGCTTCACCCCCGCCATGCGGTCTCCCCCGATCCGGGCCACTGTTTGACCGCCTCGATCCCCCCGGGCGGCGTCGGGAGCATCTGGGGCTCTTCGGAGAGCCATCGATCCCACATGATCCGAGCGGGGTTGAACACCGGACCGTCGGTGCACGCGCGGACGTGGTCGTAGCCGCTCCCGTCCTTGCGGGCGATCGGGACGACGCACGTGTGACACAGCCCGAACCCGCATCCCATCCGCTCCTCGAGCGCGACCTGCGCCGGGATCCGGCGTTCGCGGCAGACGTCGGCCACCTTCCGCAGGGTCGCCGGGGGCGCTGCGGCGTAGAGGACCTCGGTCTTCGTGCGCTCGATCACCTCGGGCAGCGCCTGCAGGAGCGTGCCGCGCTCCCCGAGCGAGCCGTCGGCGGTGACCACGGCCACGCTCGAGGACAGCCGCTTGGCCTCGATCGGCTTGAACACCGCCTCGAGCGTCGACCCGCCGATCACCATGTCGACCCGCTTGTGGCGCTCCAGGAGCTCCTGGGCCAGGTAGTACAGGGACGCGGCGTGGCGTCCCTCGGCCACGAGGAGGCAGTTCGTCAGCTTCTTGGGATAGGCGAAGGGCTTGCCGAGCGGGCCCACGACGTCGAGGAACTCGTGGGCCTTCACCTGGGCGAGCCAGCGTGAGCCCGGGCCGTCCTCGTCGATCGCGAACTCGAGCGTGCCTGCCCAGCCGCCGCGGCGCGACGCCTGATGGATCGCGTAGTGGCGCCGCAGCACGAAGTCGCGTCCCTCCGGCATCGCGATCGCGACGAACTGCCCCGGTCGCGCACGCTCGGCGATCTCCGGCGCCACCAGGGTCAGCTGGTGGTAGGCCCCAAGACGCCGCGTGGACAAGACCTCGGCACGAACGCGCTTCACGCGCCCGCCTCCGTCGCCGCGGCGACCTCGTCGAACGTCAGACGCGCCTGCAGCGGTTCCTGACGTGCCGCCGCGTGGTGCTCCTGCACGCTCCGGGGTTCGGTCGTGTCCCCACGGAGCGCTTCGATCCCTCGGACGGCAGCGAAGACCCCCGGGAGCGTGGTGATGCAAGGCACGCCGGCCGCCGCGCTCGCCGTCCGGATGAACGACCCGTCGGACCTGGGCGCGCGTCCGAACGGCGTGTTGATCACGAGGTCGATCCGGCCGGTCCGGATCAGCTCGGCGACGTTGTCCGGGCCTTCGCTGACCTTCGCGACGCGCTCGACGGGGATCCCGGCACGCTGGAGCACACCGGCGGTCCCCCCCGTGGCGAGCAGCCGGAACCCCATGTCGGCCAGACGCTTCGTCGGGAAGACGATGGCGCGCTTGTCGCGGTTCGCGACGCTCACGAACACCGTGCCCTCGGTGGGCAGCGCGTGTCCGGCGGCCACCATCGCCTTCGCGAGCGCGATCCCCGAGTCCTCGTCGACGCCCATCACCTCGCCGGTCGACTTCATCTCCGGCCCGAGGATCGTGTCGACCCCAGGGAACCGCCCGAACGGGAGGACCGCAGCCTTCACGCTGGTGTACGGCAGATGTCGGTAGTGGTGGGGGTCGGACGGCAGCACGCCGGCGGCGGCGAGGTCCTGCAGCCGCTGCCCGGTCAGCACGAGGGTGGCGACGCGGGCGAGCGAGACGCCGATCACCTTCGAGACGAACGGGACGGTGCGCGAGGCACGCGGGTTCGCCTCCAGGACCCAGATCCGCTCGTCCTTCACCGCGAGCTGCAGGTTCAGCAGCCCGACCACGCCGAGCCGCCTCGCCAGTCGGCGGGTGATGTCCTCGATCACGTCGAGCTCCTCGTCGGACAGCGTCGCCGGTGGGATCTGGCACGACGAGTCCCCCGAGTGCACCCCGGCCTCCTCGATGTGCTCCATCACGGCGCCGATGAAGACGTTCCCGTCAGGATCGGCCACCGCGTCGACATCGACTTCGATCGCACCCTCCAGGAAGCGGTCGATCAGGACCGGATGGTCGGGCGACGCCTCGGCGGCCGTCCGCACGAACCCCTCGAGCTCCTCGTCGTCGTACACGATCTCCATCGCACGCCCGCCGAGGACGTAGGAGGGGCGCACCACGACCGGGTAGCCGACCTGCTGCGCGATCGCCCGCGCCTCCTCCATCGTGCGAGCCTCACCGTGGGGAGGTGCCGGTATCTCGAGCTCCCGCAGCACCTCCGCGAACTTCCCGCGGTCCTCCGCGAGGTCGATCGCGTCGGGCGAGGTGCCGAGGATCTGGAAGCCCTCCTCCTGGAGGGTCCGCGCCATCCCCAGGGGCGTCTGCCCACCGAACTGCGCGATCACGCCCGTCGGCAGCTCCGCGCGGCACACCGCCAGCACGTCCTCGGCCGTGAGGGGCTCGAAGTACAGGCGGCTCGACGTGTCGTAGTCGGTCGAGACCGTCTCCGGGTTCGAGTTCACCATCACCGACTCGAAGCCGGCCTCCTCCAACGCGAACGCCGCGTGCACGCAGGCGTAGTCGAACTCGATCCCCTGCCCGATCCGGTTCGGCCCGGCGCCCAAGATCACGACGCGCGGGCGCTCCGCCGGTCGGATCTCGGTCTCCTCGTCGTACGTCGAGTAGTGGTAGGGGGTCCGTGCGGGGAACTCACCCGCGCACGTGTCCACCGTCTTGAAGACCGGCTCGACCCCGAGCGCATCACGGTGCCGCCGGACCGCAGCTTCGGTCGACCCGGTGAGCAGGGCCAGACGCGTGTCGGACAGGCCGATGCGCTTGGCTCCCCACAGCTCTGCCGCCCCCAACGTGTGCAGGGGGCGACCACGAAGCTCGGCCGCCTCCTCGGCGACCTGCGCGATCTGGTCGACGAACCACGGGTCGATGCCACAGGCCGCCGAGACCTCGTCGACGGTGTGCCCGCCGTCGAGAGCCCGTTCGACGAGGTGCAAACGGTCCTCGGTCGCCGTGGCGAGCGCCGCGAGGACGTCGCCTTCGAACCCCGCTCGGAGCTCGGCACCCAGGTCGAACCCGGACTTCTCCAGGCCACGCCACGCCTTGCCCATCGCCTCCTTGAAGGTCCGGCCGATCGCCATGACCTCGCCCACCGACTTCATCGTGGACGACAGCACCGGCGAGGCCTCCGGGAACTTCTCGAACGCGAACCGGGGGATCTTCACCACGACGTAGTCCAGGGTCGGCTCGAACGCCACCGGGGTCTCCCCCGTGATGTCGTTCACGACCTCGTCCAGGCGGTACCCGACGGCGAGCAGCGCCGCGATCTTCGCGATCGGGAAGCCGGTGGCCTTCGAGGCCAGGGCGCTCGACCGCGACACGCGTGGGTTCATCTCGATCAGGACCTGACGGCCGGTGTGGGGGTCGACCGCGAACTGGACGTTCGATCCCCCGGTCTCGACCCCGATCACGCGGAGCACGGTGATCGCGTCGTCGCGCATCCGCTGGTACTCGCGGTCGGTGAGCGTCTGCTGCGGCGCCACCGTGATCGAGTCCCCGGTGTGCACGCCCATCGGGTCGACGTTCTCGATCGAGCAGACGATCACGGCGTTGTCCGCGCCGTCGCGCATGACCTCGAGCTCGAACTCCTTCCATCCGGCGATCGACTCCTCGACGAGGATCTCGCTCACCGGGCTCGCGGCCAGCCCGCGCGCGGCGAGCGTCGCCAGCTCCTGTCGGTTCCGTGCGAAGCCGCTCCCACCCCCACCGAGCGTGAACGATGCCCGCACGATCACCGGGAACCCGATCTCCTCCCCGAGCGCGAGCGCCTCGTCGAGCGTGCGCGCGACGCCGGCTCGCGGGACCTCGAGGCCCGCCTCCTGCATCGCCCGCTGGAAGCCGCTGCGGTCCTCGGCCTTGTGGATCGCCTCCAGCGAGGCACCGATCAGGCCGATCCCGAGCCGGTCGAGCTCACCGGACTCCGCGAGCGCCACGCTGACGTTCAGACCGGTCTGACCGCCGAGGGTCGGCAAGATCACGTCGGGCTTCTCACGTTCGAGCACCGACAGGACGGACTCCGGCGTCAGGGGCTCGATGTACGTACGATCGGCGAACTGCGGATCGGTCATGATCGTCGCCGGGTTCGAGTTGACGAGCGAGACCTCGTAGCCCTCGGCCCGGAGCACCTTGCACGCCTGGGTCCCCGAGTAGTCGAACTCGCAGGCCTGGCCGATCACGATCGGGCCGGAGCCGATCACCATGATCCGTTGGATATCGGTCCGCTTCGGCACTACGCGTCACCGCCCATCGCGGTACGGAACTCCCCGAACAGGTACCGGGAGTCGTGCGGACCCGGCGCCGACTCCGGGTGGTACTGGACGCTGAACGCGGGCACGTCCAGGCATCGCATCCCCTCGAGCGTCCCGTCGTTCAGGTTCCAGTGGCTGAGCGCGACACGCCCGTAGTCCGTGAGCGCGTCACCGTGTGCATCCTTCACCCAGGCATCGGGGTCGACCGCGAACCCGTGGTTGTGGCTCGTGATCTCGACGCGCCCGCTCGCGAGGTCCTTCACGGGCTGATTCACGCCCCGGTGACCGAACTTCATCTTGTAGGTTCTTCCGCCCAGGGCCAGACCGAGCAGTTGGTTGCCCAGGCAGATGCCGAAGATCGGGACCTTCCCCAGCAGCTGTCGCGTCGCCGCGATCCCGTAGGCCGTCGCCGCCGGGTCGCCCGGCCCGTTCGACAGGAACACGCCGTCGTAGCCACCGTGCGCCAGGGTCGCGGCCGGCGTCTCGGCCGGGTACACGGTGGTCTCGATCCCGTGGGCGGCGAGCAACCGCAGGATGTTGCGCTTCATCCCGAAGTCCAGCGCGGCGACCCGGTACACGCGTCCACGATCCGGCGCGGCCGGACCCACGAGGTCCGAGGCCGCCCAGGGCTCGGCCGACGTCACGGTCCGCGCCAGGTCGGCACCGGCCATGCCAGGCGAGCCCTGCACGCGCTCCACGAGCGACGCGGGCTCAGCATCCACGGTCGAGATCGCCGCCCGCATCGCGCCGCGCTCGCGCAGGCGCAGCGTGAGCCGGCGGGTGTCGATCCCTTCGATCGCGACGATGCCGTTCGCACGCAGGTGCTCGCCGAGCGCGGCCTCGGAGCGCCACGACGAGGGGCGACGCGCGGCCTCGCGCACGACGAAGCCGGAGACCTGGACCCGCCAGGACTCGGGGTCCTCTGAGTTGACCCCGTAGTTGCCCTGCTGCGGCGAGGTCATCGCGACGATCTGCCCGGCGTAGGACGGGTCGCTCAGGACCTCCTGGTAGCCGGCCATCCCCGTGTTGAAGACCGCCTCCCCGAACGTCTCGCCCTCGGCCCCGAAGGCCGTCCCCCGGAAGACCGTCCCGTCCTCGAGCGCCAGCAGCGCCTGGGCTCCGCTCACCGGGTCGCCTTCCCGTCGGCGACGGTCAGCGACCCACGGAGCATCGTGAAGCGCACCCTCCCCGTCAGACGTCGCCCGATGAACGCGCTGTTGCGGGCCCTCGACACGAACGGCGGCTCGACGAGCCACTCTGCGTCGGGGTCGAACACCACCAGGCTCGCGGGGCGACCGACCTCGATCGGGCCCCCGTGCTCGGCGGCACCGAGGATCCGCGCAGGGGCGACCGACATCGCCTCGAGCGCCCGGGCGAGCGTGATCCGACCTGGGTGCACCAGCTCGGTGAGCACGACCGCGAGCGCGGTCTCGAGGCCGATCGTCCCGGGCAGCGACAGGTCGAACTCCGCCTCCTTCTCCTCGATCGCGTGCGGCGCGTGATCGGTCGCGATCACGTCGATCGTGCCGTCGGCCACGGCGGCCTGCAGCGCTTCGCGGTCCTCCGCGGTTCGCAGCGGGGGGTTCATCTTCAGGTTCGTGTCGTAGGTCACGACGTCGTCGTCGGTGAAGGCCAGATGGTGCGGGGTGACCTCCGCGGACACGCGGAGACCCTCCGCCTTCGCCGCCCGGACCAGCTCCACGGCACGCGCCGACGACAGGTGGCACAGGTGGAGCCGCCCCCCCGTGGCCCGTGCGACGGCGAGGTCCCGCGCGACCGCGATCTCCTCGGCCGCCGCTGGGCGTCCCGCGACGCCCATCGCGTAGGAGTTCGACCCCTCGTGCATGTGCCCGCCCTCGACGAGCGACGCGTCCTCGGCGTGGTCGGCCAGCACCACCTCGACCGGGAACGCCTTCGCGTAGACCAGCGCGTTGCGCAGCAGCCGGGCGTTCGACACGGTGTCACCGTCGTCGGAGAAGACCCGGACGCCGGCCTCGACCATCTCCCCCATCTCGGCGAGCGAGTCCCCGGCGCGGCCCTTGGTGATCGCGCCGACCGGGAACACGTCGGCGAGCCCGGCGGCAGCCGCCAGGTCACGGACCTCGTGCACGATCGCCGCGTGGTCGGTCACCGGTTCGGTGTTCGCCATCGCGGCGACGGCCGTGAACCCGCCCACGGCCGCGGCCCGCGTTCCCGTCTCGACGGTCTCCTTGTGCTCGAAGCCGGGCTCTCGCAGATGGGTGTGCAGGTCGACGAGCCCGGGCGCGAGGACCAGACCGCGGGCGTCGATCCGGTCGGCACCTTCGGCCGCTTCGGGACCCGCGATCATGCCGTCGGCGACGATGACGTCGCGTACCTCGTCGGTGCCGCCCACGGGATCCACGACCCGGGCGCCCTCGAAGACGTAGCGCTCGGAGCTCATGCGGTCTCCTCTCCCCCGCGGCCGAGCATCAGGTACAGCAGCGCCATGCGGGTCGCGATGCCGTTCGTCACCTGGTCCTCGATCACGGCGTGCGGGAGATCGGCGACGTCCGAGGCGATCTCGACACCGCGGTTCATCGGGCCCGGGTGCATCACGAGCGCGCCCTCCGGCAGCTGCGCGGCACGCTCGCGCGTGAGGCCGAAGAGCCGGGCGTACTCGCGGACGCTCGGGAAGAACTCGAGACGCTGCCGCTCCTTCTGGACCCGCAGCATGTAGCAGACGTCGAGCTTCCCGATCACGCCGTCGATGTCGTAGTCCACCTGGACCCCCCAACTCTCGGCGTCCGGCGGGATCAGCGTGGGCGGCCCGACGAACGTCACGTTCGCGCCCATCGTCACCAGGCCGATGCTGAGCGAACGCGCGACGCGTGAGTGCAGGACGTCGCCGACGATCGCAACGCGGAGCCCCTCGAGCCGGCCGAGCTTCTCTCGCATCGTGTAGAGGTCGAGCAGTCCCTGCGTCGGGTGCTCGTGCGTCCCGTCGCCCGCGTTCAACACGTGGGCGTCGACCCACTCCGTCAGCTGCAGAGGGGAACCGCTCGACGAGTGCCGGATCACGATCGCGTCGGCACCCATCGCCTGCAGCGTGAGCGCGGTGTCCTTCAGCGACTCACCCTTCGCGACGCTGGAGCCGCTCGCCGTGAAGTTGATCACGTCGGCCGACAGCCGTTTCGCCGCGAGCTCGAACGAGATCCGTGTCCGCGTGGAGTTCTCCAGGAAGAAGTTCACGACCGTGCGACCGCGCAGGGCCGGGACCTTCTTGATCACGCGCGTGCCGACCTCCCGGAACGACTCGGCCGTGTCCAGGACCCGCGTGATGTCGTCGGCGGTCAGGTCGTGCATCGACAGCAGGTGTTCCTTCATCGGGCTCCCTCCACGACCACGGCGTCTTCGCCGTCGACCTCCTCGATCAGCACGCGGACGTCGTCCGCGCGGCTCGTCGGGACGTTCTTGCCGACGTAGTCCGCGCGGATCGGCAGCTCGCGGTGGCCCCGGTCGACCAGGACCGCCAGCTGGATCTTCCGCGGACGACCGAGGTCCATCAGGGCATCCATCGCCGAGCGGATCGTCCGCCCGGTGAACAGCACGTCGTCCACGAGCACGATCACCTTCCCGCTCACGTCGAAGGGGATGCGGGTCTCATGGACCTCCGGCGCCTCGGCGCGCAAGCCGATGTCGTCGCGGTAGAACGTGATGTCGAGGACGCCCACGGGGACCTCCGGACCTTCGATCCGATGGATCTCGTGGGCGAGCCGCGACGCGAGGTGGTCGCCGCGATCTGCGATCCCGACCAGGACGACGTCGTCGACGCCCTTGTCGCGTTCGAGGATCTCGTGGGCGATCCGGGTGAGCGCGCGCCGGACGTCGTCCGGCTCCATGACCTTCGCGCTCATACGGGAACGCCTCCCCAGGCGTGCAGGGAGGCGCGCGTGAAGTTCCGCATGTTCGTGCTCCCTTCCCGGCCTCACGGGACCGGCTTAAAGGGGGAAGGATGTCGACCGGCAGGATAGCCACGCTGGCGTCGTGGTCGCAACGACCCGCCCTGGCTGTTACGGTTCGCGACCCCGGCGTATCCTGGTCGGGTCACGGAAGGAGTTCGAAGCCGCATGGTGGACCCGAATGGATCATCGTCGGCATCGTCGCGGTCGTCGTCATCTTCGGCGTGAACAAGCTCCCGCAGATCGCCCGCAACGTCGGCAAGGCGCAAGGCGAGTTCAAGAAGGGCCTGAAGGAAGGCGTGACGGAGGAGGACCTGGCGGGCGAGCAGCCCGCTACCCCGACGGCGCCGCCGGCCGCGGCCGCACCGGGCACGGCGCCCGCGGCCGGGGCTCCGACCGACGTCCCGCCCGCAGCGTCACCCGCGACACCCCCGCCGACGTCGGAGGCCCCGACGCCGCGGCCCGCGGACCAGCCACCGACCGAGCAGAACCCCTGATCTGCTGGACGGCAACCCCACGATGAGGAGCTGACCCTGCTCCCTCGTGTGGTCAGGCTCGCTCGACCTCACGCGCGATCTTCCCGAGCATCCCGTTCACGAAGCGGCCGCTGTCATCGGTCGAGAGCTCGTTCGCGGCCTCGACGGCCTCGCTGATCGCCACCGACGTGGGCACGTCGTCACGCCACCGGACCTCGTAGAGACCGACCCGCAGGATCGTCCGGTCGAGGACCGGCATCCGGGCGACGGGCCAGTCCTCGCTGTGCTCCTCGAGCTCGAGGTCGATGTCGGGGAGCCGCTGCGTGACCCCCTCGACGAGCTCTCGCGCGAACACCGCGACCTCGCGCCCGGCCTCGACCCAGTCCCGCAGGACGTCGGTCGGCTCGCGGTCGGTCAGGTCCGCCTGGTAGAGGATGTCGATCGCGGTGCGCCGAGCCTCGCGGCGTGCGCCCACGCTCAGCCCTTCACGCGTTCGATGTACTCGCCCGAGCGCGTGTCGACCTTGATCTTCTCGCCCTCCTCGACGAACAGCGGCACGTTCACGACGGCGCCGGTCTCGAGGGTCGCGGGCTTCGACGCCCCGGTGCGCGTGTCGCCCTTCGCGCCGGGGTCGCACTGCGTCACGCTCAGCACGACCGAAGCCGTGAGCTCCACGGCGATCGGGACACCCTCGTGCATCGAGACCTGGGCGTCCGCCCCCTCGGTGAGGTACTTCGTCGCGTCGCCCATCACCTCGGAGGGCACGTGGATCTGGTCGTAGGTGTCGAGATCCATGAACACCGCGTCGGTGCCGTCCGCGTAGAGGTACTGCATCGTCTTGCGCTCGACGATCGCCATCCCGATCTTGATGCCCGCGTTGAACGTGCGCTCGACCACCGCGCCGCTCTTGACGTTGCGGAGCTTCGTGCGCACGAACGCCCCACCCTTGCCGGGCTTCACGTGCTGGAACTCGATCACCTGGAACAAGGTCCCGTCCAGGTCGAGGGTCATCCCGTTCTTCAGGTCGTTCGTGGACACGCTCACCGCTCAGGCTCCTCGCAGGGTCACAGTTCGATCAGGTCGCGGGTGGACGTGCCGACGACGCGGCCGCCGTCGTCGACCACCTCGACCATGTCCTCGATCCGCACGCCGCCCAGCCCCGGCACGTAGATCCCCGGCTCGACGGTCACGACCGCGCCGCCGGGCAGTGGCTCGTCCTTCGCCCGACCCAGCCAGGGAGCCTCGTGGATCTCGAGCCCGACGCCGTGCCCGGTCCCGTGCACGAACCGCTCCCCGTAGCCGGCTCCCTCGATCACCCCGCGCGCAGCGGCGTCGACCTCCGACCCCGTCGCTCCCGCGCGGACGGCGTCGATCCCGGCCTGCTGCGCCTCCCGGACGACGTCGTACATCTTGCGCAGCTCGGAGGCCAACGAGCCGAACGCGACGGTCCGCGTCATGTCCGCGTGGTACCCGTCCACACGCCCGCCGAAGTCGAGCTTCACGAGGTCGCCCTCCTCCAGCTGCCGGTGCGACGGTTCGTGGTGCGGCTCGGCCGCGTTCTCACCGAACGCCACGATGCTGTCGAACGCGAGCCCGTCCGCGCCTTCCTCGCGCAGCAGACGCTCGAGTTCGCGGGCCACCTGCTGCTCGCTGATCCCCACCGCCAGCAGATCCAAGACGTCCTCGAATGCCGCATCGGTGGCCGCCTGCGCGGTTCGGATCAGCCCACGCTCCTCGTCGTCCTTCACCGCGCGGAGGGCCTCCACCGCCCCCGTCACCGGCACCAGCTCCGCATCGGGCAGCGCCGCCACGAGCCGCTGGTGCGCCGCCACGGACACGTCGTCGGACTCGAACCCGAGGCGCGCGATCCCGGTCGAGGCCACGCGACCCGCGAGCAGGTCGCGGTAGTGCTGCGTGTACGTGTGGCGCTCCACGTCGGGTACCTCGCGTCGCGACTGCTCGCCGTAGCGCCCGTCCGTCAGGAACGCGGCGTCGGCCGCGCTCACCAGGACCTGGGCGTTCGACCCCGTGAAGCCGGTCAGGTACCGGACGTTCACGAGACGGGTGACGAGCAGGGCGTCCACGCCCAGGTCGTCGAGGCGCGCCCCGAGCGCGCGCCTCCTCAACTGATGATCCACGGCATCGCCTCCAACGCCAGATGATAGCCACCCGCCCCGAGACCGCTGATCGTGCCTCGGCAGACCTCGGAGACCACCGAGGTTCGGCGGAACTCCTCGCGGGCGGCGATGTTCGACATGTGCACCTCGATCACCGGGACGCCGCACGCCTCGATCGCATCGCGGAGCGCGTACGAGTAGTGGGTCAGCGCCCCGGGGTTCATCACGACGGCATCGACCCCGTCGCCGACCGCCTCCGACAACCATCCCACCAGCTCGCCCTCGTGGTCGGACTGGCGCCACGTCACCGTGTGGCCCAGCCCCTGTCCGCGTTCGATCACCGCGCCCATGATGTCGTCGAGGGTGTCGGACCCGTAGGTCGCCGGATCGCGACGCCCCAGGGCCCCCAGGTTCGGACCGAACAGGTAGAGCACGTTCATCCCGTCGCTCCCATCTCGTGCAGGACCGCGCGGACCTCGTCCTCGGGGACGTCGTCGACCACGACGGGCCGTCCGACGTCGGCCAGCAGGACGAAGCGCACGCCTCCGTGGAACTTCTTGTCCATCCGGAACGCGGCCAGCACGTCACGGACCGGGGGCATGGGCGCATCGGTCTCGAGCCCCAGCGCGGTCAGCAACCGGACCGTCCGGGCGACGAGTCCCTGCGGCGCGAGGCCGCGAGCCTCGGACAGACGCGCCGCGAACACCATACCGAGGGCGATCGCCTCACCGTGGGTCTTGCCCTCGAAGGCTTCCAGGCGTTCGAGGGCGTGCCCCAGGGTATGTCCGTAGTTCAGGATCATCCGCTGCCCCAGGTCGGTCTCGTCCGCCGCGACGGTCCTCGCCTTCGAGGCGACGCACCGGGCCACGAGGGGCTCGAGCGCCTCGGGGTCGCGCGTCAGCACCGGCGTCGCGTCGCGCTCGAGCCCCTCGAGCAGCTCGAGGTCGAGCGTGAGACCGTACTTCGCCACCTCCGCGAGACCGGAGCGGTAGTCACGATCGGCGAGGGTCGCCAGCGGACCCGGGTCGCAGAGCACGAGCGACGGCTGGTAGAAGGTGCCGACGAGGTTCTTGCCCTCCGGCAGGTTCACGGCGGTCTTGCCGCCGATCGCGGCGTCCACCTGCCCCGTCAGCGTCGTCGGCACCTGGACGAGACGCACGCCGCGCATGTACGTGGACGCGACGAAGCCCGCGAGGTCACCCGTCGTGCCGCCGCCGAGCGCGACGACGAGATCTTCCCGATGCGCCTCCTGCGTCGCGAGCTGATGGACCAGGGTGCCGTAGACCTGCAGCGTCTTCGCCGCCTCGCCCGAGGGAACCGACAGCAGGACCGGGTGCAGACCGCGGGACTCCAGCGCGGCGGCCAGCGGTCCCATCCACGCGCCGGCCACCGCCTGATCCGCGATCACGAACGCGTGCCGGGCCGGGCCGAGGTCCGGCAGGTGCCCGGCGGCCCCGGCGATCACGCCGGGGCCGATCACGACGTCGTAGGACCGCCCCGGGATCGGGACGGTCACGCGCTCCAACGGAGCTCCTCCACGATCGCGTCCGCGACCTCACCGGGCGGACCGCTCGCATCCACCACGTGAGCCGCGAACTCCCGGTACAGAGGCCCACGAGCCTCCAGGAGACGCTCGAGGTCGCCTTCGGAACGGATCAGGGGACGATCGGTCGCGGGCTGCACGCGCCGTCTCAGCTCCTCGAGGGGCACGTCCAGGAACACGCAGATACCGGTGTTGCGCAGCGCGATCCGGTTCGCGGGCTCCAGGACCACGCCGCCCCCGCACGCGACGACCGAGGGGTCCTGGGTCGAGGCCGCCACGAGCGCCTCGGCCTCGAGCGCGCGGAACCCGGCCTCGCCCCGCTCCGTGAAGATCTGCGTGACCGCAAGCCCGGTCTCACGCTCGATCTCGACGTCGAGGTCGACGAAGGGCACGCCGTACCGGTCGGCGAGCTCCTGGCCGACGGTCGACTTCCCCGACCCGGGCATCCCCACCAGGTACACGATCACGGCAACGCCTCCAGGTATCGCTCCAGGTTGCTCCGGGTCTCCTCCAGGGAATCCCCACCGAACTTCTCGAGCACGGCGTCGGCCAGCACGAAGGCGACGACCGCCTCTCCCACCACCCCGCCGGCAGGGACCGCGCACACGTCCGTGCGCTGCTTGATCGCGACGGCGGGTGCTCCGGTGGCGAGGTCGACCGTGTCCAGCGGCTGGGGCACCGTGGAGAAGGGCTTCATCGCCGCCCGGAGCCGGATCGGCTGCCCGGTCGACATCCCGCCCTCGATCCCGCCGGCCCTCGCGCTTCGACGCCCGATCCGACCGTCACGGCCGACGACGATCTCGTCGTGGGCCTTCGAGCCCGGACGTCCGGCCGTGGCGAACCCGTCGCCGACCTCGACGCCCTTGACCGACTGGATCGACATCAGCGCGGCGGCCAGGCGCGCGTCGAGCTTGCGGTCCCAGTGGACGTAGGAGCCGACGCCGAGCGGGACCCCGTACGCCACGACCTCGAAGACCCCGCCGACGCTGTCCTTCGCCTTGCGGAGGCGGTCGATCTCGGCCACCATCGCCGCAGACGCTTTCGGGTCGGCGCACCGCACCGGGGATGCGTCGACGGCCGCCAGGTCCTCCGGGCTGGGCGGCCGGACCCGGGTCTTCACGCCTCCGATCTGGACCACGTGCGAGACGACCTGGACCCCCAGTTCCGCGAGGAACGACTTGCACAGGGCCCCGAGCGCCACGCGCGCCGCGGTCTCTCGAGCGCTCGCGCGCTCCAAGACGTTGCGGACGTCGTCGAACCCGTACTTCAAGGCACCCACCAGATCCGCGTGCCCCGGGCGTGGCCTCGTGAGCTTCTGCCCCTCCCCGATCTCGCCTTCGACCCCCATGAGATCCCGGTACTTCTGGTCGAACTCGACGTTCGGGATCGTGAGCGCGATCGGCGAGCCGAGGGATCGTCCGTGACGCACGCCCGTCACGATCTCGAAGGCGTCTGCCTCGAACCGCTGACGTCCTCCCCGCCCGTACCCGTGCCGGCGCCGGGCCAGCTCCCCCGCGATCGCGTCGAGCCGGACGGGCACGTCGGCGGGAAGGCCCTCGAGGATCCCGACGAGCCCGGGGCCGTGCGATTCGCCGGCGGTCAGCAGACGCAACACGGCCCCATCATAGGGAACGGCCGGTGCAGGCCCGCGCGCCCCGGAAGGAGGCGAGGGCGGCCCCGAAGGACCGCCCTCGCGGACCGGCGACCGCTCCCCCCGTGGGCGCGTCGCCGGCGCTTACTTCTGCGGGTTGACGCAGAGGGTGAAAGGCTCGTCTCCGTACACGAAGGTCGCGCAGTTCCCCGAGATCGAGCGCACCTCGAACCGGTCGTTCGGGCCGAACTCGTCGCCGGTCTGGACGTCGTAGATCGTCCCGTTCACCTCGACCTGGACCGTGGGGACGCCGTTCACGGAGAACACGTTCAACAGCACGACCTCGTGGCCGCCCTTGTTCGAGCTCGAGCCGCCGCCGGGCTGGGTCGGCGGTGGGCTCGAGGACGTGGAGCCGTTGCCGCCGGGAGGCGGTGAACTCGTCGTGGTCGTGGTGGTGTTCGTGCCGCCCGTAGTCGTGGCCGTCGTCGCGGTCGAGAACCCGGGCGGGACCGAGAAGGGGTCGCGCCCCGTGAAGACCGCCACCGGAGACAGGGTGCTCGTCGGGCTCGGCGAGAGCGTCTGCGACGGCTCTGCCTCGCCCGGTACGGTCGCGGGGTCCGTGGGCCTGGCCGTGTCCTCGCCGGGAGGCGCCTCGTCGCCGCCGCCCAGCAGGTTCATCCCAAGGAACACCACGAGCAGGACGCCGATGATGATGCCGCCGATCTTGAGGGTGCGCTGGTCGCGTTCGCTGAGCGGCACGGGCTACGCCCCCTCTCCCGTCGCCGAGGTCTGCGTGCCCGGCACCGAACCGGGTCCGGTGCTCGTGTCGCTCGTGTAGAGCGAGAGCGTCCCGGTGAACGACAGCACGGATGTCGACGTCGGGCCCTCACCACCGCCTGGCGCGACAGAGATCGAACTGACCTTCGCGGCGCGCGGCAAGGTCTCGATCCGGTACATGAACTCCGTCACGTCGAAGTAGGTTCCCGACCCCGACAGCGAGCCACGTTGATCACGGAGAGCCCGGTCGCCTCGTCGAAGGTCCCCGGCGACGGCGAGAACGAGATCACATCCAGACCCGAGGCGTTCGCGGCGTTGTTCAGCAGGAGCAGCAGCCCCGGTTCGTCGGCCAGCGGCGGGATCAGCCGCTCGACCTTCGGCGATCGTGGCGCGGGCTTCCGGCGCCCGATCCTTCGCGTCCTGCAGCGCGAGCTCGACGTGATTCCAACGTCTGCTGCTCGCTGCGGGCCTGGTCCAGGCGTCCTGGGCGTCGGACACCTCGCCCATCTTCGGCAGGACGAGGAACAGCAGGACGAGCACGAGGACCACAGCCGTCCCGATGCCGACCAGCAGGGGCGCCCGACGATCACCCATCGGTCGTCGCCTCCGTCCCGGCGCCGCGCGGGGTCAGGACCGCGTCGGTGAGATCCACGGTGATCGCGTACGACCAGGAGTCGATCGCGGCCTCGACCTGCGAGATCGCCGACGCCCACGGGTTCACCCAGCCGTCCACCTGCTCGATCCTGGTGAGGTACTGGCTGACGGTGTCGACGCCGAGCGCCTCTCCGGACAGCGCCATCGTGCCGACGAACGTCGCGCCGGCGTCCGCCTCGCCCTCCGCGGGCTGCGACGGCGTCGTGTTGAGCGACAGGCTCTGGATGAAGGCGTCGCTCGGCACGATCCGCGACACGTCCATCAGCAGACCCGAGAATGCAACTTCGCCCGACGTAGGCGCTCGCGAGCCGCTCCTCCGACCGCTGGGCCTCGACCTGCAGGTCCTCGAACTTCTGGAGCTCAGCGATCTCGGCCTGGATCTGCGCGTTCGTCTGCTCCTGGGCGCTGATGTCGTCCTCGACCGAGGACAGGCGCTGCACCTGCAGGAGGTAGAAGCCGAACAGGAGCGCCAGAACGACACCGCCGGCCGCCAGGACCATCAGGGCCGTCCGCCGGCTCTTCTGTCCCCGGAGGATCTCGGGAGGCAGCAGGTTGACCTGGCTCATCGGTCCCTCCCGGGGATCGCCAGGCCGATCGCGGTCGCCAGCACGGGCTCGGCGTCTTGCTGGGCGGCCTCCGACAGCGACAGCTGGGACGGCACGTGGTGGAACACCTCGCCCGGGTCCACCGGGACCGGGATCCGCTGACGCATCAGGTCGAGGAGGCCCTCGAGCTTCGAACCGCCGCCGGTGACGAGCACCTTCGCGATCCGCGCGTCGCGCGACTGCGCGGTGAAGAACTCGAGCGAGGAACGGACCTCGTCCACGAACGCCGCCGCCCGCTGGAGCGCGACGTTGCGGACCTCGTCGGGGGAAGGCATGTCCTCGACCTCTTCGCCCCGCTTCAGCCGCTCCGCGACGTCGTCCTCGACCCCGGCGGCTCGGGCGATCGCGATCGTGATGTCGCGCCCCCCCGAGGGCAGGATCCGCACGAACCGGGTCGTGCCGCGCGCGTGGACGACGATGTTCGTCACGTGCGCGCCGATGTCGATCACGGCCTCGTCGCCGCCCTCGTCGTCGAGATCCATCGCGACGTCGGGGGTCCCGACCGCCCGTACCAGCGCGAACGGGATCAGGTCGAGCCCCATCGGCTCGAGCTTGGCCCCCTGCACGGCGGTCACGACCTGGTCGACCATCGCGCGCTGCGCCGCCACCAGGAGCAGCCGAAGCATCTTGCGATCCTCCTGGTCGAATTCGCCCAGCGGGTCGTAGTCGAGGACGGCCTCCTCGACCGACATCGGGATGAACTCCTGGACCTGGAGGCCGAGCGACGCCCGCAGCTCCTTCTCGGGCATGTACGGCAGGGCGATCTCCCGCACCACGACGCGCTGGTTCCCGACGCCCATCCAGACCTGTCGGTTCTTGAACCCACCGCGCTGCCACAGCTCGCGCAGCGCCTGGCTCACCGCTGCGGGCTCGCGCACCTCGCCGTTCTCGACGGCGCCGACCGGGAGCGGGACCTGGGCGGCGCGGACCACCACGGGCTTCGCACCCGTGGAGATCTCCGCGGCACGCACCGCGGTGGAGCCGATGTCCAGCCCCACGCGACCCTTCGCCATCACGCGCCCTCCACCCGAACGGAGCGTTCGGCCAGGTAGCGCTCGAGCTCGGCCTCACGGATCCGGTAGTTGTGCCCCACACGGACCGCGGCCAATTCACCGCTCTTGATCAGCCGGTAGACCGTCATGTTCGACACGCGCATGTGCGCGCCGACCTCAGCAACGGTCAAGAGGCTGCTCTCGCCCGGAAGGACCGGACGCACAGGGCCGGCGAGCCGGCCCTCCGAGGTGGGGAAGGTCTCGTTCAACATCCGTCACATCTGTCACACGGTGCTCACCGGACCACTCGAGCCCCGTGAGCGTGCTCACGAAACATCAGCAACGCAGGCGAGTCAAACACCCGCGGAGGGATTCTTCCGAGGAGATCTCAGAGGCCGAACGAGCCGAGGTACCACTCGGTCACCGGCTCGGCGAAGAAGGCGGAGACGACCGCGCCCGCCGCCAGGTACGGGCCGAACGGGATCGCCGACTTGCGTCCCTTCCCGAGCGCGAGCGCGACGATCGCCCCGACCCCGCCCAGCACGATCGCTGCGGCCGCGGCCACCCCCACGTACCGCAGCCCGATGGCCCCGAGCACGAGCCCGATCAGGGCGGCGAGCTTCACGTCGCCCATCCCCATGCCCCCCGAGATCAGGGCCACGACGAACAGACCGCCACCGTAGGCGAGGAACCCGATCGCCATCCGGGACAGATCCACCGGGGCGCCGGCGAGCCACGCGATCACGAGGTAGACCGGGAACGCCACCAGCGCCGGGTACATCAGCTTGTTCGGGATGATCCGGTGCTCGATGTCGATCGCCGAGATCGCGGGCATCAGCGCCAGCAGCGCCGCCACCGCCGCGCCGACCCACAGGCTCTCGAAGACGAAGAAGGCGCCAGAGACGAGCAGCGCGGTCCCCAGCTCGAGGAGCGGGTAGACGACGCCGATCCGCTCACCGCACGACCGGCACCGACCCCGCAACAGGAGCCACCCCATCACGGGGACGTTGTCCCGAGCGGCGATCTCGGTCCCGCAGCGCGGGCAGCTCGACCGCGGTCTGACGATCGACTCCCCCGCGGGGACCCGGGCCGCCACGACCGTCATGAAGCTGCCGATCGCGAGCCCGAACGGGAACGCCACCAACGCGCGGATCCAGGCGTCACTCATCGGCGTCGGAGCCTATCCGTCCCACGGGCGACTCCGGGGGAGGTTGCTCAGATCTCCCGGATGTAGGAGATGTCCTCGTCGAAACCCGTGATCGTTCCCATCGACGGCACGTACACGGGTCGGTACTCCAACGAGAAGTTCATGCCGATGTCGACCGTGCCGCCCATCAGCTGGCCCGCGAAGCTGTTCTGGTTGTCCATCTCGACCGCGCACGGCGTGTAGATCAACACGCTCACGTACGGGTACTGGAACGTCGTTCGGTTGCCCACGTAGACGTCCTTCGGGTCGTTGGACGCGCAGGTCCCCGGGTCCTTGTAGGTGCTGATCAGGTAGAGGTTCCGCGTGCTCGTGACGCCCGATGGCACCGTCCAGTTGACCTGGTTGCGGAACTCGTACCCACCGTCGGAGAGGACGGCGAGGTCGCCCTTCAGGCTGATGTTCTGCAGCGAGGCCGACGGCGGCTGGAAGGTGCAGGTGTTCGCGATCCGGAGCACGACGCTCGGGAACGCGTACGGGAAGACCCCCCAGCGGTTCTTCACGAACTCGTAGGCACGGAGGCACTCGTTCGCACCCCACGTGACGGGAAGATCCGCCGCGTTCACGAGCGTGTAGCCGGCGTTCGTCCAGATCGACGTGTCGCCGGTGATCTGCGGGAAGGTCTGCGTCGGCACGTCGTCGACGATCGTGCTGCCCGTGCTGACGCCCTCGATGTCCAGGCCGCCCGTGTCGACGGTTCCGGCGGCGACGACGTCGCCGAAGATGTGGCCGTCCCCGTTCACGTTGCCGGTCGTCGACAAGACGTCGCCCTCCACGACGGCCGGGTTCCGGAGCTCGACGTCGTCGCGGGCCCAGAGGTCTCCGGCGATCACCGTGTTGTTCCTGATCGACGCGCCACCGTAGGGGACGTACACGCTGCCGTTGACCGTGAGGGACTGCGTGACGACCAGGTCTCCGTCCAGGACGTACACGTCGCCGTCGTTCGAGCCGGCCGCGCCGGACACGTTGACGCTCTGCTCGAAGGTCGTGTTCGAGACGGACAGGACAGCCGCGTCGAACCCGCCCCGCTGCGGGGTGAGCCGGACGAACGTCTCGATCGTCCGGGGCACGTCCCCGTTCGCGCGGCCCTCCGAGCGGATCAACACGTAGGTCGGATAGGACATCTGCGTGAAGGGGCACCCCATCTCGACCTCGCTCTCGTCGTAGAACGTCGCCCTCGCGCTGAACGTCGAGGTGCCGCTCGTGTCCAAGGTGCCGGTGCGGGCATCGCACGCGTACGACTCGATCTCGGTCGCCTGCAGGTAGTGGAACCAGTCGTTGACGCCGGCCTCCGCCGCGTGGACCGACAGGGTCCGCTCCCGGTCGTACGAGCTCGCCTCGAGAGAATGGATCGACTGTCCGACCACGACGACCGAGAGCATGAGCACGACGAAGGACACCATGAGCGCCACGACCATCGCGACGCCCTCCTCGCCGCGGAGCCTGTCCACGAACCTGGCACTCATGTAGCGGCCTCCATGTCGCTCGGGAGCTCCTCGCAGACGGAGCTCGGGTACCCGAAGGAGGTGTTGCGGCCGGTCAGGCTGACCTCGAACCACTGCGTCGCTTCGGGGCGGTGCTCGAGATCCGGGTTGACCGCGAGCGTCACGGCGACGGTGCGTCCCTCGGGGTCCCGTACGAAGGGCGGAACGCCCTCGTCGAAGTTCACGACGCCGTCGGCCGCCACCCGCCAGGAGGTCGCCGTGTCCGCGTCCTGGTCCTGTACCCAGTACCGGGTCAAGAGCCGGTGCTGGTCGTCCACGAGCCACAGGACGCAGCGGCTCTCGCTGCTTCCGCCGAACCGGGCCTGCGTGTAGACACGGAAGAGGTACCCGGTCGCGGGCGATCCGCCCGACATCCGAGCGAGCGGGTCCTCTTCGAGATCCGGGTCGTACAACAGGTTGCCCGACCTGACCTGCCGGTCGATCGACATCAGCGCCAGTCGCGCCTGGTCGTTGAGGTCCGTCCTCACCTGCTGGTCGACCGTCGCCCGTTGCATGGTCGCGAGGGTGGACAGGAACACCGTCATGACCACGGTGAGGATCGACATCGACACGATCAGCTCGGCCAAGGTGATGCCGTCTTGACGGTGGACCTTCCGCAGGAGGGGACCCATCGCGATCAGCCCCTCGGCGGTGGGGGTCCGTAGGTCGCCTGGGCGGTCAACTCGCCCAGGTTCATCGTCACGAACAGGTCGACCACCGGCGTCAGGGTGCTGCTGGCGCTCGGTCCCACGAGGATCTGGTAGCGGTAGGTGATCACGGGCGGGGTGGCCGTCGCCGTCGCCTGCTGGGACTCGTTGAACGGTTCGGAGCCGGTCTGGGGCGACTCCGTGATCGAGGCCGGCGTGATGTCACCCGGGAGGACCTCGACCCGCCACTTCGCGTACTGGCCGTTCGGGGCGAAGCCGCCCCGCTCGCACACGATGTTCAACGACGACAACGACGCGCTGTCCAACGCGACGCCGGACGTCGAGAACTTCCCCGTCGCCTGGTCGTAGTAGTACAGGGACCCCGTCTGGGTGGCATCGACCGCGCCGGGCGAGTAGCCCGCCGAGGCCGACACCGTGGCCGCGTAGTTGTCGATCCGCAGGCAGAAGTTGGATGCGTTCCCCATCCCGGTGGTGAAGACCTCGTCCGGACGACAGGAGCAGGCCGGACCCGTTGCTCGGGAAGCCGCCGAGACGGATCGATCCCGATGTAGCGGCTCGCGTAGGCGTCGATCCGACCGTCGTCGCTGGTCGACTCGCGCTCGACCTTGGCCTGCCACCAGTACGACGACGTGGACGAGTAGCCCGTGGACGGAGCGTTCAGCCGCGCGAGGAACGCCGAGCCGAGCCACTGATCGTCGAGCTCCAGCCGGACCCGGGCGTGGATCAGCTTCTGCAGCCGTGCGCCTGCGCACGGGAGGCGCAGCTTCGTGGACGCGACCGTCGCCGTTCCCGGGGGGCACTTGTACGTCTCGGCGCCCGTGGTCTCCGCGCTGGACGACGCCTGATAGCGGTCGCCACCCCACGCGATCGGCGCGATCTCCGCCCAGTCGCCGTCCGCCGTCTGACCGGCCCAGGTCACGGCCGCATCGTCGGCCGTCTGTTCGGCGTACCCGGCGGTCAGCCCCACGTCCGCGGTACTCGGGTCGGTGTCGGTGTCGACGCGCATCGACTCGGCCCCGTCCGCTTCCTGGGTCCCCAGGCTGTCGACGAGGATCGCCTCACCCTCCTGTGCGAAGGCACCGGTCGCCGTCGTCTGCTCCTGCTGCACGGTGGCCTGCAGACCGGGGAGCGTGACGAGACCGCCGGCCACGTCGAGCGCCTCGGAGTAGAAGGTGCCCTCGAAGGTGATCCCTCCCGTGGGCACCGTGGCACGTCCGTAGAAGAAGGGCTGACACGGCGCGGCGAACGGGTGGGTCGCCGAGCTGACGCAGCCCTTCGGCGAGTAGAAGTCGGTCTCCATCCGGATCTGTCGCGTCGCTCCTTGCAGCGAGGCCGACGCCCAGGTCACGATCACCGTCACGTGGAACGGCTCCTCGTCCTGCGTCAGGGGGTCGTCGTCGCCGTTCGTCACGTAGACGCGGCGTGTCAGGTCGATCCCGTTGTCGCTCACCTGTTCGATGTGCGGGTAGAGCGGGCTCGTCTCGCGACCGCCGGGGAAGGACGCGGCCACGAGCTGCCGGTCGCCGAAGCAGTAGCCGACGTCGCACGGCTTCACGTCGGTGTCGCCGGACAGGTCCTCGATCGCGAGCCCCTTCGTGACCTCGGCGTACGGGAGGGCGCGGATCTCCTCCATCACGCGGTTCGCGTAGGCGGTCGCCTGCACCCGGTCCCGCGACACGGCGACGTAGCGGAACCCGATCGTCGCGGTGTAGGCCAGCGTCGTCAGCGACGCGAAGATCACCGTGATCGCCATCACGGTCTCGATCAGCGTGAAGCCTCGCTCATCGGGGTGCAGCCGAGACCGGAGGCGGCGGTGCAGCTGGGCTCGGGTCATGGGTACGCGCGTCTTTCCCTTCGAGGGGTCCTCATGGAAGCGTCGGCAGCATGGGGGACCCCCTTGAGGCCCGATCGGGAGTCGGCGGGACGCAAGACGAAGGGGCGGCCCTTCGGGCCGCCCCTTCGAAGGTGCTACTGAGCGCTTAGAACTCCGCGAGGCCAACACCCTCGGCGTCGTCCGCCGCACACGTTGCAGCTGCGCCCCCGTTGCCGAAGTACGTCCCCGGCGCGGAACCGCCATCATCGATCGAGACTTCGTAGATGTAGAAGCACTCGCCCGACTCGGACAGAGCAGCTGCAGCCCAGGCCTTCGAGTCGCCGGGAGCCGCAGCCACACCGTCAGCGTCGTAGTCGCCCACGGAGACGACCGTCGGTCCGGTCGAGTCGGTGACGCTGTCCACGTAGGCCAGCGACGGCTCGATCAAGGTCAGCTCAGCGTTCGAGTCGGCGCCGAGGAAGTCCTCGTCGTCGGTGAAGGCCGTCTTCGCGGCCACGAGGGTGTTCCGGAGGCTCGACTGAGCCGCCCGGTCCTGCGCCCGCTCACGGGCGCCGAGGAACGTCGGCAGAGCGATGGCGACCAGGATGCCGATGATCAGAACGACCACCATCAGCTCGATGAGGGTGAACCCCTCGTCACGCTTGAGGAGCTTGCGCATGCCGTGTTCCCTCCTTTCCGTTGGAAGGCGCGCCCCTGTGACGCGCGTTCCCGATTGATGTCGGTTCCCGCGGAGCCTTCCTGAAGCCCGCTGGGCCCGGTTCCCTTGAATCAGGTAGTGCTGCTCCCAAGACGCGAGGAGACCCCGGCGATGGGCCGGGGTCTCCGTTCGGGGCCGCAGCGGGGCGGCTACTGGATCATCTTGATGATGTTGAACATCGGCATGTACAGGGCGACGACGGCCGCCCCCACGAACCCACCGATGAACGCGATCAGGAGCGGCTCGATCAGCGACGTCAGCGCGTCGACCGCCGCCTCGACCTCCTGGTTGTAGAAGGACGCGACCTTCTCGAGCATCACGTCGACCTGCCCGGTCTCCTCGCCGACGGCGATCATCTGCACGACCATCGGAGGGAACACCTTGTGCTTCATCAGCGGGCGGGCCATCGACTCACCCTCGCGGACGCTCCCCTGCACGTCCATGATCGCCTTCGAGATCACCTTGTTGTTCACCGTGTCGCTCACGATCTCGAGCGCCTGCAGGATCGGGACACCCGAGCGCAGCAGCATCGAGAACGTCGAGGCGAACCGCGCCAGGGCGGCCTTGTGGAACAGGGTCCCGAACACGGGCACGCGCAGCTTGAACCCGTCGATCGCCTCACGGCCCTTCGGGGTCTTCTTCCAGCGCTTGATGAAGACGCGGAACCCGATCGCGCCGCCGAGGACGAGCCACCAGTACTTCTTCAGGGCGTCGGACATGGCCAACAGGGCGCGGGTGGGCAGCGGGAGCTCACCGCCGAGCGAGCCGTAGATCGTCTTGAACTGCGGGACGACGAACAGCAGCATCGCCGCCATGATCAAGATCACCAGACCGACGACGGCGACCGGGTAGGTCATCGCCGACTTGATCTTGCCGCGGAGCTTGACCTCGTTCTCCAGCATCTCGGCCAGGCGCAGGAGGGTTCCGTCGAGCGAACCACCGGTCTCACCGGACTTCACCATCGCGATGTAGAGCTCGTTGAAGACCTTCGGGTGTTTCCCGAAGGCCTGCGACAGGGACGCGCCCTGCTCGACGTCCGTGCGGGTCTCGGTGAGGGTCTTCGCGAGCTGGGGGTTCGTGGTCTGCTCGGCCAAGATCGCGAGGCCGCGCAGGATCGGCAGGCCGGAGTTCACCATCGTGGCGAACTGCCGGCTGAACACCGCGAGTTCCTTGAGCTTGACCTTCTTCGGGGTCAGCTCGATGTTCATGCCCTTCTTCTGCTTGGACACCTCCAGGGGCGTCATCCCCTGCTCGCGCAGGCGTTGCAGGACGAGGGCCTCGTTGTCCGCGACCACGGATCCCGTGACGACGTTGCCGCCCTTGTCGCGGACCTTGTAGCTGTAGGTCTCAGGCATCGCGCGTCATCTCCTCACATGCCGCCCATGGACATGCCGCCCATGTCGTAGCCGCCGCCGTTGCTCCCGATGTCGAAGCTCGAGCCGGCGGCGGAGGCGGACAGGCCGCCCGACGACCCGATCAGCCGTTGGAGCTCCTCGGGGTCGTGGCAGCGCTCGAAGGCCATCGCCTGGGTGACCCGGCCGGCCTTCACGTGGGCGGCCAACGACATGTCCATCGTCTGCATCCCGTAGCGGCCGCCCGCCTGCATCGCCGAGTAGATCTGGTGGACCTTGCCCTCGCGGATCAGGTTCCGGATACCCGGGGTCGTGACCATGACCTCGCACGCCACCGCGCGGCCCTGGCCGTCGGCGGTGGGGATCAGCTGCTGGGTCACGACGCCCTGCAGCGTGGTCGACAGCTGGACCCGCACCTGTTGCTGCTGATGCGGCGGGAAGACGTCGATGATCCGGTCGATCGTCTGGGGCGCGTCCTGCGTGTGCAGGGTGGCGAACACCAGGTGACCGGTCTCGGCGGCGGTGATCGCCGTCCCGATCGTCTCGAGGTCCCGCATCTCGCCGACCAGGATCACGTCGGGGTCTTGCCGCAGCACGTGCTTCAGGGCCTGGCCGAACCCGTGGGTGTCGGCCCCGATCTCGCGCTGGTTCACGATGCAGGTCTTGTGCTTGTGGAGGAACTCGATCGGGTCTTCGACGGTCATGATGTGGCCGGCGCGTTCCTTGTTGACGACGTCGACCATGGACGCGAGGGTCGTGGACTTGCCCGATCCGGTCGGCCCGGTGACGACGACGAACCCGCGCGGGAAGCGCGCGAGGTCCGCCACCACCGCCGGCAGCCCGAGCTCCTCGATGTCCTTGATCTCGAACGGGATCACGCGGAACACCGCGCCGATCGCGTCGCGCTGCATGAAGACGTTCACACGGAACCGAGCCCGGCCCGGCAGCGAGTACGACATATCGAGCTCGAGCTCCTGTTCGAAGCGCTCACGCAGCTTCTGGGGCAAGATCGCGTAGATCATGCCCTGGAGCGCCCGTGGGGTCATCGCCGGGTAGTCCTCGAGACGCTCGAGGTCACCGTGGACCCGGACGACCGGCGGGGAGCCCGCGGTCAGGTGCAGGTCCGAGCCTTCGGCGTCGAGGAGCCTGCCCAGCAGCTCCGGAACGGGAACCTGAAGGTCGTCCTCCTGCTGGGGAGGGGCCATGCTCATCGGCTACTTCACCACCCTTGCGACTTCTTCGAGGGATGTGATCCCCATGCGGACCTTCTCCAGGCCGTCGTCGCGGAGGGTGATCATCCCCTGCTCCACGGCCACGTGCTTGATCGACTCGGCCGATGCGCGCTCCACCGTCAACCGCTCGATCTCCTCGGTCATCGGCATGACCTCGTACAGGCCGATCCGGCCCCGGTACCCGGTGTTCGAGCACGCCGGACACCCCACGGCCTTGTAGATCTCGGTGATCTCGCCCCACAACCACTCGGGGAACCCCGCCGCCTGCAGCTCGGCCTGCTCCGGCCGGTACGCGATCTTGCAGCGTTCGCAGAGCTTGCGTCCGAGCCGCTGGGCGATCACGCAGTCGATCGCCGAGGCGACCAGGAAGGTCTCGACGTCCATCTCGATCAACCGCGAGATCGCGCTCGGCGCGTCGTTCGTGTGCAGCGACGACAACACGAGGTGACCGGTGAGGGCGGCCTCGATCGCGATCGTGGCCGTCTCCTTGTCCCGGATCTCACCGATCAGCACGATGTCGGGGTCGGCACGCAGGATCGAGCGCAGCGCACTCGCGAACGTGAGCCCCGCCTTTGGGTTGACCTGGACCTGGTTCACGCCGGGGAGCCGGTACTCGACCGGGTCCTCGACCGTGATGATGTTCTTGTCCTCCTCGTTGAGGATGTTGAGCGTCGCGTACATCGACGTCGACTTCCCCGAACCGGTCGGACCGGTGACCAAGATCGCGCCGTACGGCTTGCGGAACGACTGGGCGTAGCGCGTGTACGGGCCTTCGAGGAACCCGAGGTCCTCGAGCTTGAGCAGCGCGTTCGACTTGTCGAGCACGCGGATCACGACCTTCTCGCCCCACACGGTCGGGAGCGTCGCGACACGCAGGTCCAGCTGCTTGCCGCCGACCTTCATCGAGATGCGGCCGTCCTGCGGGACGCGCTTCTCCGCGATGTTCAGGTCCGCCATCACCTTGAGACGGCTGATCAGGCCGCCCTGGATGTTCTTCGGCGCCGGCGGCATCGGCTCGTGGAGCACGCCGTCGACCCGGAAGCGGATCCGGACGTTCTTCTCGGCCGGCTCCAGGTGGACGTCGGAGGCGCGGTCACCGACCGCCTGGGTCATGATCGCGTTCACGAGCTTGACGATCGGGGCGTCCTCGAGCGCGGCCTCGAGGTCGGTCTCCTCGCCCTCGGCCTGCTCGGCGGCGATGCTCGCCATCGCCTCGACCTGCGAGTCCATGCCCGCGTACTTCTGGATCGCGCGTTCGACGTCGTTCGCCGTCGCGACGACGGGCTGGACGTCGCGCCCGGTGATCGTGCGGATGTCGTCCAGCGCATAGACGTTCGCGGGGTCCGACATCGCGACCAGGAGCTTCCCGTCGCGCTCCCCGATCGGCAGCGCCCGGTAGCGGCGCGCGAGGGCCTCGGGAAGCAGGACGGTGGCGGTCGGGTCGATCGGGTGATCCGCGAGGTCGACGAACTCCAGGCCGACCTGCTCGGCGAGGGCACGGACGAGGTCCGCCTCCTTGATCATCCCCAGGTCGATCAGGACGCGGCCGAGCGACTTCGGCGTCTTCCGATGCTCTTCGAGGGCGACCTCGAGTTGCTCGTTCGTGATATAGCCGAGCTCGATCAGGATCTGGCCCAGCTGTTTGGACTTCCTTTTGACGGTCGTCATCGAGGACCCTCTCCACGTCCGTACGGGCTAGGTCGTCAGGAACTACTTTCGTCACCGTCGGAGTCGAGCTGAAGCAATCCGGAGAACTCTTTGGCCAGCAGGACCCGGTCGATCTCCGGACCCTCGCGCTCGGCCCCTCCGGGGGCCGACGACATGAGCTTCTCGGGCTCGCGCTTGAGCCCGGACACGGGGGCCTCGACGGCAGGCTCGGGCTCCGCGGGGACCGCGGTTCCGGCAGCGACGGAAGGGGTCTCGAGCGGCGCGACGGCCTCGAGCGGCGGGGCGAGCGGCTCCAGCGGCGGGGCCACGGCCTCCGCCGCCATCGGCTCCAGGGGGACGGCGGCGGCGATCTCGGCGGGGGCCTGCTTGTCGGCCGGTGGGTGGAGGGAGGTGCGCGGTTTCCCGGATGGCGCCGCGGCGGCATCCGGGAGCTTCAGCGTGTCGCGCTTCGCCCGTCCGTCCTCGGCCAATAGGAGCACCTGTTCGAGCTGGTCGAGGATGATGCCCGGGCGCACGCTGACGCCCGCCACGACGAAGGCCGCGTACGGCCCCCGGTGCACGAAGCCCCAGATCTGGTCGCCGAACTCCACGAAGCTCCGGCGGACCTCCCCCATCGCGACGAACCGGAGCCAGGCAGGCTTCATCAACGCGTCCTCGGCCTCCTCGGGGAAGGCGGCGAGGATCAGGCCGTCCCGTGAGAGCACCAGGCAGCCGTGCACGTCGCCCATCGTGAGGACGACGCGCTGCGCGAGCGCGACGTATTCATCCATCCCTTCCCCACGAGCATCGTCGGGGGGCGCGCGTGGCTTGAGTCGACCGGGTGGGGTCGGGAGGGAGGCGGGTGGATCAGTCGCGGTCGGCGAGGGCCGCGAGCGCGGCCGCAGACATCACGTCGAGCGGGGCCACCTGGCCCGTCCACAGCTCGAACGACAACGCCGCCTGATGCAGGAGGAGCCCCAGCCCACCGAAGGCCGACGCCCCGGCGGCCCTGGCGGCGGCGAGGAACGACGTGTGGGCCGGGTGGTACAGCAGGTCCACCGCGACCGTGTCCTGGTGGAGCGCCGGGAGCGGCAGCACCTCGCCCTCGGCGCCGAGCGGCGTGGCGTTCACGACGAGGTCGGCGGGATGCCCCGGCGCGTCGTCGAAGCCGACGACGACGAGCTCCGTCGGCTGACCGTCGAGCACCTCGGCGAGCTCCTCGGTGCGCGCCGGGGTGCGGGCCGCGACCACCAACCGGGTCAGCCCGGCGCGCGCCAGCGCCAGCGCGCAGGCCCTGGCGGCGCCGCCGGCCCCGTACAGCAGCGCCGTGCGCCCGGCCGCGTCGAACCCCGCGTCGCGCTTGATGAACCGGTCGAACCCCGGCGCGTCGGTGTTGTGCCCCGACACCCGCTGACCGTCGACGACGACGGTGTTCACCGCGCGCAGCAGCCGGGCGTCCTCGGACAGCTCGTCGACCCCTGCCGCGACCGCCGTCTTGTGGGGCATCGTCACGTTCGCACCTTCGATCCCCAGGGCGCGCAGACCCGCGAGCGCTTCGGGCACCATCCCCGGCGGGACCGGGAGCGCCACGTACACCTTGTCGAGCCCGGCGGACGTGAACGCCGCGTTGTGGATCGCCGGCGACAGGCTGTGCGCGACCGGCCACCCGATCACGCCGAGGACGCCCGTCGTCCCGCTCAGGTCCCGGGCCGCTCGGGCCTCGTCATCCCAGGCAGGCATCGACGTTCGCCAGGTGCTCGTCGTACGTCACGGAGAACTCGTGACGCCCGTCCTCGCCGCACAGGACGTAGTAGAAGAAGTCGGTCGTCTGAGGCTCCAGGGCGGCACGCAGCGACGCGAGCCCGGGACTGGCGATCGGCGTCGGCGGCAGGCCCGCGTTGATCCGCGTGTTGTACGGGTTGTCCGTCTCGATGTCGGCGGTGCTGAGGCTCCCGTCGGGTGACGGGTCCTGGTAGAGCAGGGTGGCGTCGATCCCCAACGACATCGGCTCGGCCAACCGGTTGTAGATCACGCCGGCGATCAGCGGGCGCTCCTCGTCGAGCTTGGCCTCCTTCTCGATCATCGAGGCCACGATCACGATCTCGTAGGGGGTGAGCCCGAGCGCCTCCGCGTTCTGCCACGGGAGCGTCTCCGCCTCCTCCGCGAACTGCGCGAGCATCGTGTCGATCACGGCCTCCTCGTCGAGGCCCTTCCTGACCAGCTCGAAGGTCTTCGGGAACAGGAAGCCCTCAGCGGTCGCGGTCCCCTTCGGCAGGTAGGGAGGCAGCGAGTACCGGCCGCTCTCCGCCAGCTTCCCGAACCGGGCTTGGGAGAGACCGAGCTCCTCGGCCACGACGCTCGAGATCGAGCGCTCGTCCGGGTAGGTGGAGCGGATCCGCAGGCCCTCGGGGATCGTGAGCTCCACCGTGGGCACCTTCTCCGGCGGGGTCGTGAGGATCACCATGATGTCGTCGAGGGACGTCCCCACGGCGATCTCGTAGGTCCCCGAACGGATCTCGCTCGCCTGACCGGTCCCCCGCAGGAGCAGGTTCCCGACGAACCCGCCGCAGTTCGTGAGGCCCTCCGCCGCGAGCTGCTCGGCGACGTCTTCCCCCGTCACACCCTCCGGGACCTCGAACGCCACGGTCGTGCCGTCGGCGATCGGCGCGTCGCGGCACGCGCGGTACCGGTTCCCGGCGATCGCGAGCACGACGACGAGGCCCAGGAACAGCGCGAGCACGACGATCAGGCCGGTGCGCTGGGGACGGTGGCGGTCCGCTCGGGTGGGTGCGGCGGCGGTCGGGTCGGCCATCGGGGGGAGAGGATACCTATGCGGGGTCCCGCGATCGGTGCGCGTCGAGCCAACCCTGGAGCAGGACACGTGCGGCGGCGGCGTCCACCACCGCGCGGCGATCCCGTCCGCGGACCCCGGCCTCCCGCAGACCGCGCTCGGCCTCCACCGTCGTCAGCCGCTCGTCGCACAGCTCGACCGGCACGTCGAGGATCCCCCGGAGGACGTCCGCGAAGGCCTCCGCGTGCGCTGCCCGTGGACCTCGTGAGCCGTCCATGTTCAACGGGAGGCCGACCACGACGAGCGTCGCCCCTCGCTCGGCGGCCAGTCCGGCGATCGCCTTGAGTTCCCCCGGTGGTCGGCCGACGTGGACGGTCCCGACCGGAACCGCCACACGGCGGTCGGGGTCCGAGACCGCGACGCCGATCCGGACGTCTCCGAGGTCGAGCGCCAGGACGGGACCGGCGGCTCCGGGCACAGGCTCGCTCACCCGCCGAGGAGCTCGCGCAGGCGTGCCGGGACGCCGCCGAGCGCGTCGGGGAGCCGCGAGGCGTCCTTCCCGCCCGCGTTCGCCAGGATGTCCTTGCCACCTGCGCCACCGCCGAGGAGCGCGGCGCCCGGCCGCAGGAGCTCCGGTGCGGTGACGCCGCGCTCGACGGCACCGGCGGTCGCGGCGGCGACCAGCATCGGCTTGCCGCCCTCCGCGTTGCCGACGACCACCGCCGCCGGCCGGTCCTGGAGCCGGTCACGCACCTTCTGCGCCAGGTCGCGCAGACCGCCCGGGTCCTCGCCCGGTACCTCCGCCACGACGAGCGCCACGCCCTCGACGTCCACGACCCCCTCGACGAGGGAGGCGATCAGCGAGTCGCGGTCGCCGGCCCGGAGCGTGCCCAGCTCGCCGCGCAGGCGGCGGTTCTCCTCGACGACCTTGCGGGCCCGGTCGAGCGCGGCCCTCGGGTCCTTGGCTTCGAGCGCCTCGACGAGGCCACGCAGGAGCGCCCGCTCGACGTTGATCTCCCGCAGGGCGTCGGGACCGACCAGGGCCTCGACCCGCCGCATCCCGGCGCCGATCGAGCCCTCGCGCAGGAGCCGGACGACCGCCACGTTGCCGGTCCGCTGGACGTGGGTCCCTCCGCACAGCTCGCGCGAGTAGTCACCGATCTCGACGACCCGGACGACGTCGCCGTACTTCTCGCCGAACAGCGCCACGGCACCGAGCGACTTCGCCTCGTCCATCGTCGTCTCGAAGATCTTCACCGTGTCGTCGCGAGCGAGCCGCCGGTTCGCCTCGAGCTCGGCTTCCTCGAGCACCTCGACCGGGACGGCGCTCGGATGGGGGAAGTCGAACCGAAGGCGCCCGGGCTCCACGAGGGAGCCGGCCTGGCGCGCGTGCTCGCCCAGGACGTGCTTCAGCGTCCAGTGGACGACGTGGGTCGAGGTGTGGGCGCGTGCCGTCGCCTCACGGGCCAGCCGGTCGATCTCGGCGATCCCGTCCTGGCCCGTGCGAACCTCGCCGGACTCGACGACCCCCACGTGCATGATCGCGTGGTCCCCGATCCGCTGCGTGTCACGGACGCGGACGACGCCGGTGTGCGTGCGGATCGTGCCCCGGTCCCCGACCTGGCCGCCCCCCTCCGGGTAGAAGGGGGTCCGGGCCATGAACACCCGGACCTCGGCGCCTTCCTCGGCTCCGTCGAGCTGCGCGTGCCCGTCGTCGAGCAGCAGGTCGATCGCGGCCTCGGCCTCGGGACGCGTGTAGCCCACGAACTCGGCCGCCGGCACCGCCCCGGCGTCGAGCCCGATCTCGACCTTCTTCGCCGCCTTGCGGGCCCGGTCCCGCTGGTCGCTCAGCAGCTCCCGGAACCGTTCCTCGTCGACCGAGAGGCCGGCCTCCGCGGCGAGCTCGACGGTGAGCTCGATCGGGAAGCCGAACGTGTCGGACAGCTTGAAGGCGTCCTCGCCCCCGATCCGTGCATCGGACGCGCGGCCGACGGCCTCCTCGAACAGCACCATGCCCTGACGGAGGGTGCCGCTGAAACGCTCCTCCTCGGAGCCCAGCACCTGCTCCACGAACGCCCGGTTCTCCCGGAGCTCGGGGTACGCCTCGCCGAAGCCCTCCACCACGACCTCGACGAGCGGACGGAAGACCTCGCCTCGGACACCCAGCTGACGCGCCGACGAGACGACCCGGCGGAGCATCCGACGCAGGATGTAGCCGCGGCCCTCGTTCGAGGGCTGCACGCCGTCGGCCACGAGGAAGCTGCAGGCCCGCGCGTGCTCGCCGATGATCCGGATCGCGACGTCGTGGCGCTCGTCGGCCCCGTAGCGCTTGCCCGACATCGACTGCACCTGCTCGAGCAGCGGGCCGAACAGGTCGGTCTCGAAGAAGCTCCCCTTGTCCTGCAGGACCATCGCCACGCGCTCGAGCGACGAGCCGGTGTCGATGTTCTTGCGGGGCAGGTCGCCGAGGACCTCGCAGTCGCCGTCGACCTGGTGCTGCATGAACACGTGGTTCCAGATCTCGCAGTACCGGTCCTCGTCGACCTCCGGGCCACCCTCGGCCCCGTAGCGCTCACCACGGTCGACGAAGATCTCCGAGCACGGCCCCGCGGGGCCTGCCGCGTGCGTCCACCAGTAGTTGTCGGCCTTGCCTCGACGGACGATGCGGGCGGCCGGGAGCCCCAGGTCCTGCCAGATCTCGACCGCGTCGTCGTCGTCGGTGTAGACGCTCGCCCAGATCCTGCCGGGATCGATCCCGAAGCCCTCGGTGACCAGCTCCAGGCCCCAGGCGCACGACTCCGCTTTGAAGTAGTCGCCGAACGAGAAGTTGCCGAGCATCTCGAACATCGTCAGGTGGCGGTCCGTGTGGCCGACGTTCTCGATGTCGACCGCTCGGAAGCACTTCTGGGCGGTGGTCGCCCGGGAGAACGGGGCCTCGGCCTGCCCCAGGAAGTACGGGATGAACTGGTTCATCCCCGCGTTCGTCAGGAGCAACCCGGACTCGGGCGGCGGGATCAGCGACGAGGAGCGGACGCGTGTGTGCCCGCGTCCCTCGAAGAACGCCAGGAAGGTCTCGCGGATCCGGTCGCCGTCCACGGCGGGGAGTCTACCGGCGGGTGTGGCACGGACGGCCCAAGGCCGACCTCAGCCGCCGGGGATCTCGTACCGGTCGCGCAGCTCCCGTTCGCGATCGGCCTGCGCCCGCTTGCCCTCTTCGATCGACTCGGCCACGAGCTTCGACAGATCGAGCAGGCTCCCCTTCGCCTCGCGTGCGATCGTCTGCGGTTTGGCCTTCTCGACCTGCCTGCGTGTGAAGCGGCCCGCCATGATCGCGCTGGCCGCCCCTGCGCCGAGCCCGACCGCGAGCCAGAACAGTCGGCGCACGCTAGGACTTGCCCTTCTTCGCCTTCCCCACGCCCTTGCGCAGACCCGCGCCGAAGCTGATCACCTTCACCAGTGGGCTGGCGGCGGCCTCCTCGACCAGGCCGGAGAGCTTCTCGACACGCCCCACGATCTGGCCGGCCGACTCGAGCATCCCGTCGACCCGGTCGATCTCCCCGTTCATCTTCTCGACGCTGGTCTTCACCTCGCGCAGCAGCGGCACCGTCTCGTCGCGCATCGCGTCGATCGTGATCTTCGTGGACTCCAACACCCGGAACGTGTTGAGCAGCACGACGCACAGGGCGAGCACGAGCAGGCCCCAGAACGCGGCCATGACGATCAGCGCGGTGTCACCGCCGGTGAGCGCGAGGAGGGTCATCGTGGGTTCCTTCCAGGTCGCGGATCGATGCGGGCCCTAGCCTACCCGCTCTCCGGTTCCGGCCGGGAGGGACCTGCGCCGGGGCGCCATCCACGCCCCTCCTCGCCCTGCCCGGACGGCTCGTAGTAGCGGGTCCCTTCGAACCGAGGCGGCCGATACGCCTGCTCGACGTGGTGGTCGGGATGGTCGTGGGGGTAGCGGTACCCCTTCCCGTGGCCGAGCTGCTGCGCGCCCTTGTAGCTCGCGTCGCGCAGGTGCGATGGCACCGGATCGGCGCTCGCGGCGTCCGCCAGAGCGGCGCCGATCGCCGTGTAGACGCTGTTGGACTTCGGCGCACGCGCCAGGTAGACGGTCGCCTGGGCCAGGTTCAGCCGAGCCTCGGGCAGGCCGACGTGTTCGACCGCATGAGCGGCCGCGACGGCTTGGAGCAGGGCCATCGGGTCCGCGAGACCGACGTCCTCGCTGGCATGCACGATCAGCCGCCGCGCGATGAACCGGGGATCCTCGCCGGCCTCGATCATCCGGGCGAGCCAGAACAGGGCGGCATCCGGGTCGGAACCCCGGATCGACTTGATGAACGCACTGATCACGTCGTAGTGGGCGTCGCCCTGCCGGTCGTAGACGACGGCCTTGCGCTGCACCGCATCCGAGGCCAAGGCGAGGGAGATCTGCTCCTCCCCCGCCGCCTGCGCGGCGAGCGCGGAGGCCTCCAGACCCGTCAGGGCCATCCGCGCATCACCCCCCGCGATCGTGACCAGGTGCTCGAGCGCGTCGTCGTCGATCGACAGATCGAGGGTGCCCAGACCGCGCTCCTCGTCGCTCAGGGCCCGTCGCACCAGGGCCTTGAGGTCGTCGGCGTCCAGCGCCTCGAGGCGCATCAGGAGGCACCGCGACAGCAACGGCGTGTTCAGCGAGAAGTAGGGGTTCTCGGTCGTCGCCCCGATCAGGGTGATCGTCCCGTCCTCGACGGCCGGCAGCAAGACGTCCTGCTGTGCCTTCGACCACCGGTGGACCTCGTCGACGAACAGCACCGTCTTGAACAGGGTGCCGGCCCGGGCGCCGTCCATCACCTTGCGCGCATCCGCGACGCCCGACGAGACGGCCGACAGCGTCACGAGCTGCGCACCGACGGCCTCGGCCAGCAGGTGTGCGAGCGTGGTCTTGCCGGTGCCGGCCGGGCCCCACAGGATCAGCGACGGCAGCACCCCGCGTTCGATCAGCTTCGACAGGGCGCGGCCGGGTCCCACGAGGTGCGTCTGCCCGACGAACTCCGCGGGGGTCCGCGGCCGCATCCGTGCGGCGAGGGGCTGGTCGCTCATGCCATCGTCGTGACGCGCTCGGGGCGGATCCGCAGGAGCACCCGTCGCTCGCGCTCCCCCGCCGCGAACGGCCACGCGACGCCGTCGTAGGCGCGCGACAGCGCGTCGATGTGCTCGGCCGCCTCGGCACCGGTCGTCTCGCCGACGACGCGCCCTCGGACCGCGAACGCGAGGAACGGCTCAGACGAGACGTGCACCGCGAGCGCGACGCGCGGGTCATGGCGGAGGTTCCGGAGCTTCACCGTGCCCTCGGTCGTGTTGATCCGGATCAGACCGTCGTCGGTGTCCGCCCAGATCGGGACGACGTGGGGCGACCCGTCGGGGGCGCTCGTGGCGACGAAGACCACGTGGGGCGCGCGCACGTAGGGCTCGACGGCGTCCCACCCCTGGGCGCTCACGCCGGCTCCTCGGCCCCCTCCGGTTGGATCCCCGGGCGGAGCTGGAGACCGACCTCCCTGAGCTGGGCGTCGTCGACGGTCGCCGGAGCGCCCGTCAGAGGATCCTGGCCGGATTGCGCCTTCGGGAACGCGGTGACGTCGCGCAGCGACTCCTTGCCGGCGAGGATCATCACGAGGCGGTCGAGCCCCATCGCGATCCCGCCGTGGGGCGGCGCTCCGTAGGTGAACGCCCGCAGGAGGTGCCCGAACTTCTCCTGCTGCTCCTCGTGGGACACGCCCAGGACGTCGAACACGGCCTGCTGGATGTCGGGGCGGTGGATCCGGATGCTCCCGCCGCCGACCTCGAACCCGTTCATCACCAGGTCGTAGCCACGGCTCTTCGCGGTCTGCGGATCGAGGTCGTCGGTCGCCGGCGACGTGAACGGGTGATGCACCGAGACCCACTTGCCCTCGTCGTCGGACCACTCGAACAGGGGCGGCTCGACGAGCCAGCACAGCGACCAGCTGTTCTCGGGGATCAGGTCCAGGCGCGTCGCGAGATCGCGGCGCAGACCGTCGAGGGCGACGTTCGCACGGTCGACCCGGTCGGCGACGATGCACACCAGGTCCCCCGGCTCGGCGCCCGTGCGCTCGAGGACGCCGGCGACCTCCTCGGGGCTCAGGTACTTCTCGACCGGCGACCGCACCGCACCGCCGTCCTCGACGACGATCCACACGAGCCCCGCTGCCCCGCGGCCCTTCGCGTCTTCGACGAGCTTGTCGAGATCCTTGCGGCTGAACGTCGCGCCGGCGCCCGGCGCGCACAGCGCCTTGATCGCCCCGTCCTCGGTGGCCGCCACCCCCGCGAACGCGTTGAAGCCCGACCCGGCGAACAGGTCGGTGAGGCTCACGAGCTCGAGGCCGTAGCGGAGGTCCGCCTTGTCGGAGCCGAAGCGGTCCATCATGTCGTGATAGGTCATCCGCGGGAACGGCAGGGGGACCTCGACGTCGTGCACCTCGCGCAGGATCCGCGCGTACAGGGGCTCGATCACCGCGAAGACGTCGTCTTCGTCGATGAACGACATCTCGACGTCGAGCTGCGTGAACTCGAACCCTCGATCGGCCCGTGGGTTCTCGTCGCGCATGCATCGGACGATCTGGTAGTAGCGATCCTGCCCGGCGACCATCAGCAGCTGCTTCAGCTGCTGCGGCGACTGCGGCAACGCGTAGAACGTCCCGGGGTACATCCGCGACGGGACCAGGAAGTCGCGGGCTCCCTCGGGCGTGGCCCTCGTGAGGATCGGGGTCTCGACGTCGAGGAAGCCGAGCGAGTCCATGTGGTCGCGCATGATCGAGGTGACCCGGTGCCGCAGCCCGAGCATCGCCGTCATCTCGGGGCGCCGGAGGTCCAGGTAGCGGTACTCCAGCCGAAGCAGCTCGTCGGCCTCGATCCGATCCTCGATCACGAACGGTGGGGTCTCGGCCTTCGACAGCACCTCGAGCGCGGTGGCGTGGACCTCGATCTCGCCGGTCCCGAGGCTCGGATTCACCATCCCCTCGGGGCGCATCCTGACCTCACCGGTCACGCGCACGACCCACTCGCCGCGCAGATCCTGCGCGGTCGCGTGCGCCTCGGCGCGCTCTGGGCCGAACACGACCTGCACGAACCCCGCCCGGTCCCGCAGGTCGATGAAGGTGACGCCGCCGTGGTCGCGCCGGTGCGCCACCCAGCCGCACAAGGTGACCTCCTCGCCGGCGTGACCGGCCCGCAGCTCGCCGCCGGCGTGCGTCCGCATCGCCGTGCGCAGGATCGAAGGTTCGCTCATCTCTCGTCCGTCCAGTCGTCGAGTCTCGTCAACCAGCGGACCACGTCGTCCGCCGGCACCGTCTTCTGGATCCCGTCCGCCAGGCGCCGGAGGGTCACCGTTCCTTCCGCGAGCTCGCGCTCGCCGACGATCGCCACGAACGACGCGCCCGAACGGTCGGCCAGCTTCATCTGCGCCTTCATCGGGCGATCGTCGAACGGGAGGTCGGCCGACAAGCCGGCGGCCCGCAGGTCGCGGACGAGGCCCCGTCCGCGGTCCCGCGCGTCGTCGCCGAGCGCCACCACGTAGCAGCGCAGGGGCGGTTCGGACGGCGCCTCGAGGCCCTCCTCGTCGACGGCGAGGAGCACGCGTTCGAGCCCCATGCCGAACCCCACGCCCGGCACGGGCGATCCACCGAGCGCCTCGGCGAGCCCGTCGTAGCGCCCACCACCGAACAGCGTCCCCTGCTGCTGGGACAGCCCCTCGGCCACGAACTCGAACGCGGTTCGCGTGTAGTAGTCGAGGCCCCGCACCAGGGTCGGGGTGATGCGGGCCTCGAGCCCGGCGTCTCGGAGCCCGGCTCGGACGGCCTCGAAGTGCGTCCCGCAGGGTTCGCAGAGGCGCTCCGTGATGCGCGGCGCGCCGGCCGCGACCTCGCGGCAGGCTTCGTCCTTGCAGTCCAGGACCCGCAGGGGGTTCTCGGCGAAGCGCTCGCGGTGCTCGTCACGCAACCGGTCGCGCCGCGATCCGAGGTACGCGACCAGCTCGTCGCGGTACGCGGGCCGACACGCGTCGTCGCCGATCGAGTTCAGCTCCAGCCGGTACCGCGTGAGGCCCAGGCCGCGCAGCAAGGCGTCGCCGACGACGATCGTCTCGACGTCGGCTCCCGGGCTCTCGACGCCGAAGACCTCGACCCCGAACTGACGGTGCTCCCGGTACCGCCCCGCCTGCGGTCGCGCGTACCGGTACATCCGCGTCAGGTAGTAGGCCTTGAAGGGCGCGCCGAGCTCGTGACGGCGGCCGAGGTACGCGCGCATCACCGGCGCCGTCCCTTCCGGTCGCAGCGTGAGCTGCCGATCCCCCCGGTCGACGAAGGTGTACATCTCCTTCGACACGACGTCGCTGGTCTCGCCCGAGGTCCTCGCGAACAGCTCCGTCGCCTCGAAGCCAGGCGTCTCGACGTACCGGTAGCCGTACAGGCGCGCGAGCGACGCGGCGCGGTCGTAGAGGCCGCGCATCCGGCTCCCGTCGGGGGGAAGCAGGTCCTGGGTCCCGCGAGGGGGCGCCGTGTCCATCAGCGGAGCCCCACCAGGAACGGGTTCGTCGATCGCTCACGTCCGACGGTCGTCTCCGGGCCATGCCCAGGAAGCGTCCGCAGGCCGTCGGGGAGCTCGAGGAACCGTCGGAGGCTCTGGACCATCGCGTCCGGATCCGAGTTCGGGAAGTCCGAACGCCCGATCGCGCCCGCGAACACCAGGTCACCGCTGAACACGAGGACGTCGCCACCCACGCGGAAGCAGCACGACCCCGGGGTGTGGCCCGGCGTGTGGATCACCTCCAGCTCGAAGCCGCCGAAGCGCAGCACGTCGCCGTCGTCGAAGGTCCGCAGGTCGGCGACCTCGGACAGCGGGTTCGGGAAGCCGGGACGCCATCCCTCGGGGTCGGTGTACGCCACGGCGTCGGCCGGGTGCACGAACACCGGTACGTCCGACCCGGCGAACGCCCCCGCGGCCTCGGCGTGGTCGCCGTGCGCATGCGTCAGCAGGACCGCCGCCGGGCTCTTCCCTGCGGCCGACAGCATGCCCCGAACGGTCTCGGGCTCGAAGCCGGGATCGACGACGACGGCCTCATCGGAGCCGTCGGCAGCGACGATCCAGCAGTTCGTCCCGTACGGGTTGCGGTCGAAGACGTCCAGGAACATCGGAACGCCATGCTACCCAGGCTCAGTCCTGCTGGCCGACCCGCTCCTCGACGACGCGGTGCGCTTCCTCGAGGCTCATCGAGAACCCCGTCACCGCCTGCAAGAAGTGATCGCGGTCGACCGCGAGGACGCGCGAGTCCCGGAGCGCCGTCACTGTCGCGGTGCGAGGCACGTCTCGAAGGAGCGCGATCTCACCGACGTGGTCGCCCTCACCGAGGACCGCGAGGTGCGCGTCGGCGCGGGACACGTCGAACGCACCGTCGGCGATCACGTAGAACCGGTCCCCGTGGTCGCCTTCCCTGATGAGCGTGGTGCCCGTCGCCACCGACATCGGCACGGCCACCTTCGCGAGGTGATCGATCGTCGGGACGTCCAGCGCCGCCAGCATCGGGACGCCTCGGAGCAGGTGCACGGCCTCGACCGGGACCACCGCCACGCGGTCGAGCCGACGGAGGCCGGGCTGTGAGAGCGCGACGATGCCCAGGAGGGCGAGCCCGACCACGGCGAACGCGATCCGCTCGCCGAGGATGTCGATCAGCACGGGGGCGGCGGCGGCACCGATCGCCGCCCCCGCCAGGACGATGCCGTCGAGGGCCCCGAGGACGCGCGACAGGAGGCGGTCCTCGACGATCCGCTGGAGGAGGGTCATGCCCGAGACGTCGGTGAGGTTGTTCCCCACCCCGACGAGGACCATCGCGAGGTACGCGGCAGTCGCCACACCGGATCCCGCCAAGATCACGAGGGGGACGCCCCACAGGACCAGACCGAGCCCGAACCAACGCGCGAGCTGCGGTCGTCCCACGAGGGTGAGGGTGACCACCGCGCCCAGCAGCCCTCCGAATCCCACCGCCGCGGCGAGGTACCCGACACCCTGCTCCCCGAGCCCCAGGAGCGTGATCGACGCGACGACCACGAACACAGAGAGGGCGCCGCGCACGATCGTCTGAGCGAAGAAGAGACCCACCACGAGTCGCGGATCGCGAGCCTTCACGATCGTCCGGATCCCCTCCAAGGCCTCCGCGAGCGGTCGCGACGCCGTCCGGGCACGCGCGAATCGAACGGGGGCGCGGATCGTGGCGATCATCACCGCCGCGACGAAGAAGACCACACCGCCACCCACGAGCACCGGCGCGGGCCCCACGAGTGCCAGGAGCGCCCCACCGACGGCCGGGCCCAGCAGACCGCCGAACCCCTCGATCGTCGCGAGACCGACGTTCGCCGCCACCAACTCGTCTGGCTCGGTGGCGAGGGAGGGGAGCAGCGCGAACTGGATCGACCGGAGCGCGCTCGACGCCACCGCCGCCATCGCCATCGATGCGTACACGGCGAGCGGCGGCCAGGACGACGCCACACCGATACCGGCGACGATGACGAACACGGCGCGCAGACCCTCCATCGTCGCCAGCACGCGCTCCCGCGGGAGTCGATCGCCGGGGAGCGCGAGGATCGGGGCGGCCACGGCCGAGGGCAAGAGCCGGAGGAGGGCCGCGAGGCCGACGCCGGCCGCACCCCCGACGTCGAACGCGTACACGCCCAGGGCCACCGTGGTCGCGAGATCGCCCGTCACCGACAGGAACCACGCGATCTCCAGCCGACGCAGGGACGCGTTCGAGAACGCGCGTCCGGCCGCCCGGAGGCCGTCCAGCATCCTCGCCGGCCACTCCATAAGGACCGCGAAGGCTAGCAGGGCCCGTCGACGTCGGCGCTCATGCCTCGAACGTCAGCGTGAACGGGCCGTCGTTCACGAGCTCGACCGCCATCTCAGCGCCGAACTCCCCTCGACCCACGCGCACACCGCGAGCCTCCAACGCGGAGGCGAAGACGTCCACCAGCGCCGCGGCCTCGTCGGGGTCGGCGGCATCGACGAACGACGGCCGTCGCCCCTTCCGGGTGTCGGCGTACAGGGTGAACTGCGAGACGACGAGGACCTGGCCGCCGACGTCGGCCAGCGCGAGGTTCGTCTTGCCGTCGGCATCGCGGAAGATCCGCAGCCCCGCGATCTTCTCGGCGAGCCGGTCCGCGTGCGCCGCGGTGTCGGCGCGACCGACCCCGACCAGCAGCAGGAACCCTCGGTCGATCGACGCGACCTCGCGGCCGGCGACGTGCACGCTCGCGCGGGCGACACGCTGCAGGACGACGCGCACTAGTTCGGCACCACGCGGTACGCGTCGTACACGGACTCGACGCGCTTGGCCGCCGAAAGGATCGAGGAGAGGTGGGCGATGTCGGCCAGCTCGAACGTGAACCGCAGCCGCGTGATCCGGTCCCGTCCGGTCGTCGAGTTCGCGGACAGGATGTTCACGTGGTGGTCGGACAGGACCGTCGCCAGTTCCGACAGCAGCCGCGTGCGGTCGAGGGCCTCCACCTGGATCGCGACCACGAACGACGTCGGTTTCCCCTCGGACCAGGACACGTCGATCATCCGCTCGGGCTCACGCCGGAGGGTCTTCACGTTCGGGCAGGTCTCGCGATGCACGCTCACGCCCTGTCCACGGGTGACGAACCCGACGATCGCGTCGCCCGGCACGGGCGTGCAGCATCGGCCGAGCTTCACCCAGACGTCGGGCAGTCCCTTGACCATGACGCCCTTGGAGACGTCGGGCTGCGCGATACGGACGGGTCGGGCCAGCGGCACCTCGGTGACGTCCTCGTCGGGCGTGCCCGACACGAGTCGCGACAGGCGCGCCACGACCGACTGCGGCGAGACGTGGCCCTCTCCCATCGCGACGTAGAGCGAGTCGAGGTCCGCGTACTTCAGGTCCTGGGCGATGTGCTCGAGGGTGTCCTCCGTGGCGAGGCGCTTGATCGGGAGGTTCTGCTTGCGCATCTGCCGCTGCAGCAGGTCCTTGCCCTGGTCGAGCGCGTCCTCGCGGCGCCCGCGCGCGAACCACTGCCGGATCTTGTTGCGGGCTCGTGGCGTCTGCACGAACTGGAGCCAGTCCTGGCTCGGACCCTCGCCCTGTGCCTTCGACGTCAAGATCTCCACCGAGTCACCGGTGCGCAGTTCGTAGTCGAGCGGCACGAGCTTGCCGTTCACCTTCGCACCGATCGTGCGGTGGCCGACCTCGGTGTGGACCGTGTAGGCGAAGTCGACCGGCGTCGCTCCGAGCGGCAGGTTCGTCACGTCGCCCTTCGGCGTGAAGACGAAGACCCGCCCGCCCGACAGGTCGATCCGCAGACCCTCCATGAACTCCCGTGGATCGGCCATGTCCTTGAGCCAATCCATCATCTGGCCGAGCCAGGCGAGATCCTGCGGCTCGTCCTTCTGCTTCGTGCCGCCCTCCTTGTAGCGCCAGTGGGCCGCGATACCGAACTGGGCGGTCCGGTGCATGTCGCGCGTACGGATCTGGATCTCGAGCGGCTTGCCACCGGGGCCGACGACCGTCGTGTGGAGCGACTGGTACATGTTCGACTTGGGCATCGCCACGTAGTCCTTGAAGCGACCCGGCACCGGGGTCCACAGCGTGTGGACGGCGCCGAGCGCCCCGTAGCAGTCGCGCAGCGATCCGACGAGGATCCGGATCCCGACGAGGTCGTAGATGTCCTCGAACTCCTTGCCCCGGATCACCATCTTCTCGTAGATCGAGTACAGGTGCTTCGGACGCCCCTCGACCTCGGCCTTGATCCCGAGCTCCTTCAGCTTCTGCCGCAGGGTGGTGGTCAGCTCCTCGATCAGCCGGGTGCGCTCGTCCCGCCGCGTCTCCACGAGGCTCGCGATCTCTCGGTACGGCCCGGGGTGGAGGGTCTTGAACGCGAGATCCTCCAGCTCCCACTTGACCTCCTGGACACCGAGGCGGTTCGCGAGGGGCGCGTAGATCTCGAGCGTCTCGGTCGCGATCCGCTGCTGCTTGTGGCCGGGGAGCGCACCGAGGGTCCGCATGTTGTGGAGCCGGTCGGCGAGCTTGATCAGCAGGACACGGATGTCGCCGGCCATCGCCACGATCATCTTGCGGACGTTCTCGGCCTGTGCGAGTTCGCGGGTGCGGAAAGGGAGCTTGTCGAGCTTCGTGAGCCCGTCCACGATCCGGGCGACCTCTTCGCCGAAGTCGGTCGCGAGCCCTTCGAGCGTGATCGGCGTGTCCTCGACCGTATCGTGGAGCAGGGCGGCCTCGAGCGTGACGGTGTCCAGGTGGAGGTCGGCGAGGATGCTCGCGACGGCGAGCGGGTGCTCGATGAACGGCTCCCCCGACTTGCGCACCTGGCCCTCGTGCGCCTGCTCCGCGACCGCGAATGCCTGCTCGAGCGACCGGAGATCGGCCTTCGGGTTGTAGGTGCGGACCTTCTTCAGCAGAGGCTGGAGCCGCGGCGCGCCCTCGGGCTCCCGGCGCAGGCGTGGACGAGGAAGCCGGCTTCCTCGTCGCGGCGGCGCCGGCGTGATCTCGACCTGCAGCTCTTCCTTGCTGTCCACGATGTCCGGCCAGTGTACGCCGGAGCTCATCGCGGCCCGGACCGCCCGGGGCTCAGTAGTGGATCAGCGTGAGCAGGTCGATCCCCTCGAGCTTGTCCCGGCCCTTCAGGAAGTCGAGCTCGATCAGGCACGCGATGCCGCACACCTCGCCGCCGATGCGCTCGACCAGGGAAGCGGTCGCCCTCGCCGTCCCGCCGGTCGCGAGCACGTCGTCCACGATCAGCACGCGCTCCCCGGGGCTCACCGCGTCCTTGTGGATCTCGAGGGTGGCGGTGCCGTACTCGAGCGCGTACTCCTCGTTCAGGGTGTCGTGCGGGAGCTTCCCGGCCTTGCGGACCGGAACGAGACCGGCGCTGAAGTGGTAGGCGACCGGCGCCGCCAGGATGAACCCGCGCGCCTCGATCCCGACGACCTTGTCCACGTTCCCGCGGCCGAAGTGCACCACGATCAGGTCCACGATCGTCGAGAACGCGATCGGATCGGCCAGGACCGGCGTGATGTCCTTGAAGACGATGCCGGGCTCGGGGAAGTCCGGCACGTCGCGGATCAAGGCCTGGATCTGGTCGACCTCCACGTGGCTACCTCCGCTTCCTCTTCTTGGCCGGTGGGCGGCGCGATCCGCTGGGGCGTGGACGGCCCCCGGAACCGGTGCGGGCGGTCGCGCTCGTCGCGGCGGCATCGTCCATCACCGTGGCAGCCGACCCGACCGTGGCCTTCGCCGCGCGAGGGCGCCCTCTGACCGCGGCCGCCTCCGCTTCACCACGGTGGAACAGGGTCAGGGCGGGCGCCGCGATGAAGATCGACGAGTACACGCCGATCCCGGTGCCCACGAACATCGCGAACGCGAAGTCCTTGAGCGTCTCGCCTCCGAACAGGAGCAGGGACAAGATGGGGAGCAGGACGACGAGGGACGTGTTGACCGACCGCATCAACACCTGGTTCAACGAGCGATTGACGACCCCCATGTAGCCGTAGTGGGCGACCATCGCCGGGGACTCGGTGTTCTCCTGGACCTTGTCGTAGATCACGACCGTGTCGTACAGGGAGAACCCCAAGATCGTGAGGACGGCGATCACGGTCTCGGGGGTGACCTGCCGGCCCGTGAGCGCGTAGACGCCGACGGTGATCACCACGTCGTGGATCAAGGCGATCATCGCGCCGGCCGCCATCTCCCACTCGAACCGGAGCCAGATGTAGACGGAGATCGCGAGCAGCACCAGGACCAGACCTCGCAGGGCCTTCGAGGAGATCTCGGCCCCCCAGGTCGGACCCACGTCTTCGACGCTGATGTCGTCGAAGGTCGCACCCCCCTGTTCGGCCAGCGCCTCCAGCAGCCCCGTGCGGTCCTGGACCCCGGTGAGGCTCTGCGTTCTGATCGCGACCTCGGGCTCGTTCCCCGTCACGATCTGCACCTCGGCATCGTCGATCCCGAAGTCCGCGAGCGTCGCTTGCACGTCGTCCGCCTCGACCACCGTGGTCGTCGGGAAGGTCAGCAGCGCACCACCTTCGAAGTCGATCGAGTAGTCCAGGCCCTTCCACGTCACGCCGACGATCGACAACGCGATCATGACCGCAGAGAAGACGAACCACCGGTTCCGGTGCTCGATGATCTTGAAATGCGGGACCCGGTACCCGCGGTAGACGTCCATCACCTCGCGGAGGTTCACGACGACTCCACCTCCCCCGACGTGTCGAGGGCCGCGTGGTCGGCCGCCGTCGCGGCGGACAGGCCGAACCCGCGGAGGTTCACCATGCGGGTGTTCCGTGCCAGCAGGAAGACCGTCGGACGCTTGAAGAAGTAGACGACGAACACGTCGAGGAGCGTCGCGACCCCGAGGGTGAGCGCGAAGCCGCGGACCGAGCTGACCGCCGTCAGGTACAGGACGATCGCCGCGAGGCCGGTCACGATGTCGGCTGCGATGATCGTCCTGAAGGCTCGCTTGAACGCGGGCTGAACCACGGTCCGGGCCGACTTGCCGCCACGCATCTCGTCCTTCAGGCGCTCGAAGAACACGATGTAGGAGTCGGCGGTGACCCCCAGTGAGATCACGAGCCCCGCGACGCCGGCGAGCGTGAGCGCGTAGCCGATCTCCTCGCCTCCGGCGAACGACACGAGGGCGACCGCGAGGATCGCCCAGATCGACATCCCGAGCCACGCGACGATGCCGAGGAGGCGGTAGTACAGCAGGAGGTAGAGGAACAGCAGGACCAGACCTGCGATCCCGGCGATGATGCCCTGGCGGAGGGACTCCTCACCGAGCGTCGGACTGACGGTCCGGACCGCCTCCTGCCGGAGCTCGACCGGAAGCGCGCCCGCGCTCAAGACGGTCGCCAGGTCCTTCGAGCCCTGCTCCGTGAAGCTCCCGCTGATCACGCCGGAGCCACCCGTGATCGGCTCGTTCACGACGGGGTTCGAGATGATCCGGCGGTCCACGGCGATCGCGATCTGGTTCTGCGGGGGCGGGAGGGTCACCGCAGCCGTGGTCGCGGCGGCGAACGCATCCGAGCCCTCGTCATCCAGCTCGAACTGGACGACCCATTCCGGCACGGCCTGGTTCGTACCCTGGCCGCCGATCAGCACCGCCGTCGCGTCGTCGAGGTTGGCGCCCGTGATGATCACCGGGCCGAGCCGGACCTTGTTGCCGACACCCAGTTCGCCGTCGAGGTAGACGACCTCCTCCTCGTCGAGGGCACCGGGCTCGCACTCCGGGCTCCGCTGCTGCGTCTCGGTGAAGCAGGTCAGCGGCGTCGTGTCGTACCGAGGGTCGGTCGGCGGGATGATCTCGAGCGTCTGACGCTCCTCGAGTCGTGCGGTCGTCCCGATCACGCTCAGGAGGCGCTCCTGGCCCGTCTCCCGCTGGCGTCTCGCCGCGGCATCCTCGGTCAGGTAGCAGCCGAGGTCCTGCCCCTGCGACGAGATCACGCAGTACCGCTCGGTCACGTCGCGGATCTCGATCGCCGCGAGCGCTTCCTCCGCCCCCGCCTTGGTCCGGTAGCCGTCGGGGAGCGGCTCCGCGCCGCTCAGATCGAGCTGACCGTAGAGGTCCTGCCCGGCGGGCGACGCCGAGGCGCTCGGGGTCGGGGTCGGTGTCTCGCTCGCGTCCGGCGACGGCTCGGGCTCGGCCACCGTCGGGGTGACGTTCCACACCCGCTCGGTGACGGTCGATCGCGTGCCTTCGAGGACCTCCGTGGCCTCGGCCTCGGAGTCGTAGCAGGCCAGCTCGTCCTTCCCGGCGTTCGTGATGCAGTACTCGTCGGCGGGCAGCGCCGGACCGGTCGACGGGGACGACGTCGGGGAGGCGGAAGCCGACGCGGACGGTGTCGGAGAGGCTTTCGGGTCGACCGTGAACAGCAGACGGGCGTTCCCGGCTTCGTCCTCGGTGACGAAGCACTCGAGCTCGGTGTCGTCACCCCCGATCAGGCAGACCTCGGAGGGGCTGGACGTGACCTCGAGCTCGCCCAGGAGGTCGGTCACGAGCTCCTCGTCCTCGGCGCAGCCGAAGTTGGCATCGTCCTGCCCGACCAGGCACGACAGATCTGCCGATCGGGTCTCGATCGTGCTCTGGGACAGCCCCGGGATCTGCACCTCGATCGCGGTTCCCGACAAGAAGATGTCGGGCTCGCCCACGCCGAAGGCATCGACGCGGTTGCGGATGTTCGCCAGCGCTCGCTCCATCACGTCGGTCGGCGTGCCGCGCGGAGCGGACAGGATCACCGCGACGCCGCCCTCGAGGTCGAGCCCCAGCCGCGGCGACAGCGACCCGCTCACCAGGCCCGCCAGCGACAGCCCCGTGAGGACCAGGACGAAGACGATCGAGAGCCACAGGCTGCGGGTGTTCTTCACGCGAGCTCCTGCCCGTTGATCACCAAGCGGAACCGAGCCTCGAGCTGCTCGGCGGCGTGCCGGCACATCTGCATCCGGCTCAGGAAGATCTCGAAGTACTCCATGACCTGACTGATGGACGTGTCGATCGTCAACTCCAGGCTGACCGTCCGAGCGTCGGAGTCTACCCGGAGGAAACTCTGCTCGACCGCGTAGTTCACCCGGTCGTGGATGTCCTGATCCAAGCCGTACGGCTTGCGCACCCGACTGCGGTGGACGTCCGATTTGTCGGCGAGGATCACCGCTGCGGAGATGGGTGAGACCGCCATGCCTTCGGTCTCCTCGTGGTTCGCGATCGCCGCGAGGATCGGCATCAGGTCGGCCCCCGCGGCGCGGTCACGCAGCGTCTGGTAGACGAGCACGGCCCCGGTCTGACCGTGCGCGTCCCTGGCGAGGGCGTTGCCCACGTCGTGCAGATAGCCCGCCACGCACGCGAGCTGGGCGTCGCGCTCGCTGAACCCCAGTCGGTGCAGGACCTGATAGGCGATCTTCGCCACCAGGTTCGCGTGGCGGAACCCATGCTCGGTGTACCCCATCGCGTCCATCACCCGGTCGGCCGAGCTGATGTAGAGCGAGAGCTCCGTGTCCTGCTGGACGTCCTCCAGCGTTACGGTGGCCACGTCGGGGACGGTGGGAGCTGGGCCCTCGAGCGGCACGGCGTCGCCGGCGTAGGTGGACTCGGAGGGGTCGCTCACGAGCGGATCGGGCCTTGCGCGTTGTCGTCGGGGCCGAGCGTGTCGCCGTCCTCGTCCTCGTCTTCGTAGTCCTCGAACTCGTCCGCCAGCCGCCGAGAGATCCCGGCGCGCAGCATCTTGATCCGCGTGGCCGGCGCGATCTCGAGCACGATCGTGCCCTCATCGTCGTCGGCCTCGACGATCGTGCCGTAGATACCCGACGTCGTGATCACCTCGTCCCCGATCTCGGCTTGCTGCTGCAGGGACTGCTGCGCCTGCATCTTCTTCTTCTGCGAGCGCATCAGGAAGAAGAGCAGGGCGAGCGGCAGAAGGAAGATCACGAACGAGAACGGGTTGCCCTGGCTCTCCTGGGCGAGGATGTCGAACATGGGGGTCCTTCCGAGAGGTGCGTTCTTGGGTACGGCAGGGCAGTCTACCGGCGCGAACGCGCTACAACGGGAGCTGGCCGGGCGAGGCCTCCCCGAGATGCCGGTAGGCGCGCTCGGTCGCCACGCGTCCCCGAGGGGTGCGCTGGAGGAACCCGAGCTGGAGCAGGTACGGCTCCACGACGTCTTCGACGGTGTCCGGTTCCTCTCCCACGGCGGCGGCGAGCGTCGACAGCCCGACCGGTCCACCCAGGAACTTGTGGATCACCGTCGCCAGGATCGCGAGGTCCAGACGGTCGAGACCCTCCTCGTCCACCTCGAACATCGCGAGGCCCGCGCGGGCCACCTCCGCCGAGATCGCTCCGTCGTGCCGCACCTCGGCGACGTCGCGCACCCTTCGCAGGAGCCGGTTCGCGATCCGCGGGGTTCCCCTTGAGCGGCGTGCGATCTCGCGTGCGCCCTCCTCCGCGGTCTCGACGGCGAGGATGCCGGCGGACCGGAGTACGATCCGGGCCAGGTCGTCGACGTCGTAGTAGTCGAGCCTCGGGCTGAACCCGAACCGCTCGCGCAGCGGCAGCGTGATCCGCCCTGGGCGGGTCGTCGCGCCGATCAGCGTGAACCGGGGCAGATCGAGGCGGATCGAACGCGCGGTCGGCCCCTTGCCGAGCACCACGTCGAGCATGAAGTCCTCCAACGCCGGGTAGAGGACCTCCTCGACCGCGCGCGGCATACGGTGGATCTCATCCACGAACAGCACGTCGCCCTCACCGAGGTTCGTCAGGATCGCCGCGAGATCGCTCGGTCGCTCCAGGGCGGGTCCGCTCGTCGGCTGGAACCCCGCGCCCATCTCCACGGCCACGATCTGCGCGAGCGTGGTCTTGCCTAGACCCGGCGGGCCGTTGAACAGCAGGTGATCCACGGGCTCGCCGCGTCGCGTCGCCCCGTCCAACAGGACCGCGAGCTGCTCCTTCACGCGCTCCTGCCCCACGAACTCGTCGAGCGAACGCGGGCGCAAGGCGACATCGAACTCGCGGTCCTCCGGGCTCAGCGCATCGGCCTCGATCAACCGCTCGTCCGGGATGTCGACGACGTCGTCCGGCTCGGTCACGCGGCTCATCGTCCCACCTTCTGCAGGGCCTCGCGGAGGAGGTCTTCCGTCTCCCGTCCGTCGACCTCGAGGTCCGCCATCGCGGCGGTCGCCTCGGCCGGCGTCAGCCCGAGCGACTGCAGCGCGTCGCGGACGTCGGCGAGCGGCCCCGTGGCGACGAGCTCGCCCTCCCCGCCCAGCTTGTCGCGGAGGTCCAAGACGACCCGCTGGGCCACCTTCTTGCCCACCCCGGGCACGATCGTGAGGGCATCCGCGTCCCCGGCGATCACCGCCCGCCGGATCTGGTCGGCCTGCATCGCCGAGAGGAACGCGAGCGCCACCTTCGGTCCGACGCCGGTCACGCCCGTCAGCAGGTCGAACAGCTCGCGCGCGTCGGGAGCCGAGAACCCGTACAGGGTCATCGAGTCTTCGCGCACGACCATCCGCGTGTAGATGCGTGCGCTCTTGCCCAGCGGGGGGAGGGCGGCGACGACGCTCGTCGGCACGATCACGTCGTACCCGACACCCCCGGTCGCGACGACGATGCGCGTGCCCGCCTTCTCGACCAGCTCACCCTCGAGGAACGAGATCATCGCGCCCCCGACCGAGCGGCCAGCCCCTTCATCCTCGCGGCGACGAGATGGGTCAGGGCCACGGCGACGGCGTCGGCGGCGTCGGGCTGACGTGGGACGTCGCGCAGGCCGTGGATCCGCTCGAGCGCCTGCTGCACCTGGCGCTTGTCGGCGTTGCCGATCCCGGTGATCGCCGACTTCACCTCGCTCGGTGCGTACTCCTCGACGGGCAGCCCCGCCTCGGCCGCCACGACCATCACGGCTCCGGTGGCCCTGGCCACCAGCAGGGCACTCACCTGGTTGCGGTTCCATGCGACGCGCTCGATCGCGACGCCTTCCGGCCGGTGCTCAGCGATCGCCTCGCGGACGGCTTCGGCGACGAGCCGCAGCCGCTGGGCCTCGTCGAGGTCCGACGGGGTCCGCACGGTCCGAGCCCAACGGAGCACCGCGCGGCGGTCCCGGCGGGCCACGACCGCCAGCCCGAGGTTGGCCACGCCGGGGTCGACGCCGAGGACACAGGTATCGAACATCTGTTCGCGCAGTCTAGGGGGCGGCCCGGACCCGGGCAACGACCTCAGCCCGCGGACACGGCCACGTACCGATCGCGATCGTCGCCCGTCGGGCCTGCCACGACCTCGGGCTCGAGCCCGGCCGCCAGGAAGGCGGCGCGGTACTCGGCGTCCGTGAACAAGGTCAGGACGTGGGTCTCCTCCGCCGTCTCGAACCCCTCGAGCGTCCCGATCAGGTACCGCATCTCCAGGATCGTCCGTCGATCGTCGCGACGCGACCGCACGACCCGCGTGGCGGCCAGGTCCGCCGACGTCTCGGCCAGGGCGTGGACGCCGCCGGGATCGCGCCATCGATCCGGGCGGATCCAGCCGTCGATCACGAGGACGCCGCCCGGAGCGAGGTGGGCGGCCATCCGCGCGACCGCCCGCTGGAGGTCCGCGACCTCGGCGAGGTAGCCGATCGAGCTGAACAGGCAACTCACCGCGTCGAAGCGCCGGCCGAGGTCGAACGTCCGCATGTCGCCCAGGGCCAGCGGCACGTCCGGGAGCCGTTCGTGCGCCTCGTCGAGCATCCCCGGCTCGACGTCCACCCCGGCCACGTCGGGGAACGTCGCCCGCAGGTGGGCGAGGTGCATCCCGGTCCCGCACGCGACGTCGAGCAGCGAATCGGCCGTCGGGTTCCGCTCGAGGATCAGCGCGGCGATGTCGCGCGCCTCGCCCTCGTAGTCCTTGAACGAGTACAGGAGGTCGTAGACGTGAGCGCTCCGGTCGAACACGCCTCGACCCTACCCGTGGGCCCCTGTTCAGAGCGAGGCCATGACCTCTTCGGGGATGTCGAAGTTCGCGTAGACGTTCTGCACGTCGTCGAGGTCCTCGAGCGCCTCGATCAGGGTGAGCACCTGACGGGCCTCGGAGCCGTCGACCGGGATCGTCGTGGTGGGCACCATCGAGACCTCGGCCGAGAACACCGGCACCCCCGCCTCCTCGAGTGCCCCCTCGACCCCCTTGAAGTCGCCGGGCTCGGTGATGATGTCCCAGCTCGACTCGGAGTCACGGAGATCCTCGGCTCCACCTTCGAGCACCAGTTCGAGGAGACGTTCTTCATCGGGGGCGACCGACTTCTCGACGACGATCACGCCCTTGCGCTGGAACATCCACAGCGTGGAGCCGGACTCGCCGAGGTTGCCGTTGTTGCGCGTGAAGGCGTGACGAACCTCCTGCGCGGTGCGGTTGCGGTTGTCGGTCAGCGCGTCGACGACGAGCGCGATCCCGCCGGCGGCATACCCCTCGTAGGTGATCTCCTCGTACCGCGCGCCGCCGTCGAGCTCGCCGGTCCCCCGCTTGATCGCCCGATCGATGTTGTCGGCCGGCACGCTGAACGAGCGCGCCTTCTCGACCGCCGAGGCGAGGGTCATGTTCGCCTTCGGGTCTCCGCTGCCGCCCTCGCGCGCGGCGACCTCCACGGCACGCAACAGCTTCGCGAACATGTTCGAGCGCTTCGCGTCGGCCGCGCCCTTCTTCCGCTTGATCGTCGCCCATTTCGAGTGACCCGACATGCGTCACACCTTCCTCAGGAGGTAGTCGTGGAGCCCGGTCTCGCCCACGAGCTCAGGATGGAATGATGCCACGACCACGTTGTCCTGCTCCAGGACCACGGGCCGACCCTCGAACGTTCCGAGCACGTCCACGCCGTCACCGACGCGCTCGATCCACGGCGCTCGGATGAACACGCCGCGCACCGGGTGCTCGATCCCGACCACCTCCAGATCCGTCTCGAAGGAGTCGACCTGCCGCCCGTACGCGTTGCGCCGCACGGTGATGTCCATCAGGGCGAACAGCGGGTCGCCGCCCAGGACCTCGGACGCCAGGACGATCATCCCGGCGCAGGTGCCGAGGACCGGCATCCCCTCGGCCGCGCGCGACCGCACCGGCTCGACCAGGTCGTAGGCCTGGGCGAGCTTCGAGATCGTCGTCGATTCGCCCCCCGGGATCGCGAGGCAGTCGATCTCGGCCAGCTGCTCGGCCGTACGGACCTCGACCGGGGTCGCTCCCGCCTCCGCGAACATCCGGGCGTGCTCCCGGAAGTCGCCCTGCAGCGCGAGGACGCCCGCCTTCACCATGGACGCCCCGGACGGCCGGCTACCAGCCGCGTTCCTGCATGCGGGTCTCGAGGGTGTCGATCGAGAGCCCGTGCATCGGCTCGCCGAGCCCACGGGAGACCTTCGCGAGGACGTCGGGGTCTTGGTAGTGCGTCGTCGCTTCGACGATCGCCCGCGCCATCGTGGCCGGGTCCTCGGACTTGAAGATGCCCGACCCGACGAACACGCCGTCGACACCGAGCTGCATCATCAGCGCCGCGTCGGCCGGCGTCGAGATCCCCCCCGCGCTGAAGTTCACGACGGGCAACGTGCCCAGTTCGGCGACCACGCGCACGAGCTCGACCGGCGCCCCGAGCTCTTTGGCCTTCGTCACGTACTGCTCCGGTCGCAGGGTCGTGACCTCGGCGATGTCGCTCAGCAGCGTCCGCTGGTGCCGAACGGCCTCGACCACGTTGCCGGTGCCCGGCTCGCCCTTCGTGCGGATCATCGCGGCGCCCTCGGCGATACGCCTCAGCGCCTCGCCCAGGTTCCGACAGCCGCACACGAACGGGACCGTGAACGCCCACTTGTCGATGTGGAACTCCTCGTCGGCGGGCGTGAGCACCTCGGACTCGTCGATGTAGTCGACGCCGAGGGACTGGAGGATCTGTGCCTCGACGAAGTGGCCGATCCGGGCCTTCGCCATCACGGGGATCGTGACGGCGGCCTTGATCTCCTCGATCTTCGTCGGGTCCGCCATGCGAGCGACCCCGCCCTCCTTGCGGATGTCGGCGGGAACGCGCTCGAGCGCCATCACGGCGCACGCGCCGGCGTCTTCGGCGATCTTCGCCTGCTCGGCCGTGGTGACGTCCATGATCACGCCACCCTTGAGCATCTCGGCCAGGCCGGACTTCACGGTGAAGGTGCCGGTCTCGCGCTGCACGGGTATCTCCTCCTGGATGCGGCTTGAACGGCCAGTGTATCCGCCCACCACCGTCACCGGGAGTCCGCGCACAGGCCGCGTAGGATTCGCGCGTGGACGAGCCGACCGACCTGTCGTCGCGGGTCCGTTCCCTGTTGGCGAGCGCCGCGTACGAGGCGAAGACCCTGGTCGCGGCCCGTCCGGCCATCGCGCTGCCTGCTGAGCGCAGGCGACGTCCCGGTCACGTCGTCGACGACGCGACCGAGATCGTGATCGACAGCTACCCACGCTGCGCGTCGTCGTTCGCCGTCGCCGCGTTCCGGCTCGCCCAGGAGCCGCGTCCCGTCGCGATCGCGCACCACACGCACATGCCCGCGCAGGTGCTCGAAGGTGCGCGTCGTGGGCTCCCGACGTTGGTGCTGATCCGCGAACCCGCCCCCACCGTCGTCTCGCACCTCGTCTACCGCCCCAGGCTCGCCCCGATCTCCGCGGTCCGCGGGTACGTCCGCTTCTACGCACCGCTCGAGCCCGTGTTGAACGCCGTCGTCGTTGCGACCTTCGAGCAGGTCATAGGTGACTACGGCTCGGTGATCGACCGGATCAACGAGCGGTTCGCGACGACGTTCGTCCCGTTCCGGCACACCCCGGAGAACCTCGCGCGCATCGAGGGCGAGATCGACGCCGACTACCGTCGGCGCACGCCCCACGACGAGCTCGAGCGGCGCGTCTCCCGACCCTCCGGGGACCGCCGGGACCTCGCCGACTCGGCCCGCGAGCAGGTCGAGGCGCTCCGTGGGACCGAGCCGTGGCGACGCGCCGAGACGCTCTACCGCCGGTTCGCCGCCGCCGCCGGCGACTGAGCCGCTACATCTCCTCGAGCCGGCGGATCCGGTCGCCGATCGGCGGATGGGTCTGGAAGAGCTTCTCCATCGGCCCGAGCTTCTCCCCCTGGAACCGCGACGGCGTGCTCAGCCACAGGTGTGCCGTCGCGTTGTTCGCCGAGTGCATCGCCGTGGGGGTGGCGGCGATCTTCCGCAGGGCGCCGGCGAGGCCCGGCGGATACCGGGTGAGCATCGCGCCCTGCGCGTCGGCCAGGTACTCGCGGTTGCGCGAGACGCTCGCGCGGATCACCGCCCCGGCGATCGGCGCGATCATCATCATCAGCACCCCGACGACCAGGAACACGAGCGCGAACGGGCCACCGCCCTGGTCGCTCCCCCGCCTCCCGCGCATGCCTCCCCAGAACCACGCGCGCATCATGAACTCCGCCAGGAGCACGGCGGCGCCGATCACGGTGGCCACCACCATGCCGACGAGGATGTCGCGGTCCTGGATGTGCGCCATCTCGTGGCCGATCACGCCCTCGAGCTCGACCCGGTTCATCGTGGCCAGCAACCCCTCGGTCACCGCGATCGACGAGTGCTCGGGGTCGCGCCCGGTCGCGAAGGCGTTCGGGGCCTGTTCCGGGATCACGTACACGCGCGGCTTGGGGATACCCGCGGCGATCGAGAGCCCCTCCACGAGGTTGTGGAGTCGAGGCTGCTCCTGGGGTGTCACCTCCCGGGCGCGCGTGGAGGCGAGGACCAGCTTGTCGCCCGAGTAGTACGAGGTCAGCGACATCGCGACGGCCACGCCGAGGGCGAAGACCAGCCCCCACGGCCCGAGCCCCCACAGGTAGCCGGCGGCCAGCCCGATCAGCCCGGCGAACACGATCGCCCCCACGAACAGCAGGGCGGTCCGACGCTTGTTGGAGGCGATCTGCTCGTACACCGGGTCAGGAGCCTCCCAGGTCGACGTCGACGGGGCCGCGGACGGCGTCCTCGATGTCGAAGAACTCGCGTGGCGCGAACCCGCCCAACCGAGCGACCAGCATCGACGGGAAGCTCTGGATCAACGTGTTCAGCCGCATCACCTGGTCGTTGTAGAACTGACGCGCGTACGCGATCTTCGACTCGGTGCCGCTCAGCTCCTCCTGGAGGGCCAGGAAGTTCTCGTTCGCCTTCAGGTCCGGGTAGGCCTCGGCCACCGCGAGGAGCTGGCGGAGACCTCCCGACACGGCGTCTTCGGCCGCCGCCTGACCCGGCACCCCGGTGGCGCCGATCGCGGCGGCACGAGCCGTGGTCACGCGCTCGAACACCTCGCGCTCGTGGGTCGCGTAGCCACGGACGGTCTCGACGAGGTTCGGGATCAGGTCGTAGCGACGGCGGAGCTGGACGTCGATCTGCGACCACCCGTTGTCGACCCGGGTCCGCACGGCCACGAGCCGGTTGAACGTCCAGATGCCCCAGCCGAGGGCCAGGACGAGCGCGCCGACGAGGATCCACAGGCCGAGTTCCATGCGGGGCCTATCGTATCGGCGGTGCCGGGGTGCCGGTCGCCCGCCCGTAGAGCTCCTCGATCCTGCCGGTGACGACCTCCCAGTCGAACGCCGCGGCGCGCTCGCGCCCAGCCTCGCTGAGGCGCCCGGCCACGTCGGCGTCATCGAGGACCCGGGCCGTGGCGGCGGCGAGCGCCGCCGGATCTCGTGGAGGCACGAGGAGGCCGTCGACGCCGGCTCGCACGACCTCGTCGTAGCCAGGGATGTCGCTGGCCACCACCGGCAGTCCCGCCGCCATCGCTTCGACGAGCACGATCCCGAACGATTCGCCGCCGGTCGCAGGTCCGAGGTAGACGTCACAGGCGGCATGGACCGACGGCAGCTCCACGTTCGGGACGGCTCCGAGCATCGTCACGCGTGTGCGGACCTCGGCCGGCAGGGCGTCGGGAGCATCTCGGTGCGGTCCGTCACCGGCCACGACGAGCCGCAGGTCCGGCCGTTCGCGGGCCATGATGCCGAACGCCTCGACCGCGACCCGGATCCCCTTGCGTTCGTCGAGCCGTCCGACGAACAGGAGCTTCCGGCCGGGCCCCAGATCGCGCGGGACGGCGCTCGCGAACCTGGCGACGTCGAGCCCGTTGGGGACGATCTCGTACTCACCGCCGATCCTGGCCCGCTCGAACGCGGCGGCACGCTCCGACACGGCGATCCGGACCGCCAGACGCCGCATCACCCGGCGCAGGACGGGCGCGGCCAGGTCGTAGAGGCGCGCGCGCGTCGCCCCCGAATGGAACGTGCCCACCACGGGCGCGCGCGCCTCGAGCAGGGCCCACAGCGAGGTCGACGGGGCCGTCGGCTGGTGGGCGTGGACGACGTCGGGCCCGAACCGAGCGAGCGCCTCGCGGACGCGCCGCCGTGACCACGGACGTGGGTCGATCGGCGCGTTCGAGGCGTTGTACGGGACGTCCAGCGGCGTGCCGACCGGGATCACCCACGGTTGCGCGGGCTCCCGGCGGACCGGGGCGAGGACGACGACCGCGTGTCCGCGGGCCAGCAGCCGTTCGGCCAACTCGCGGACGTGCACCTGGACACCACCGGGGTCGTCCCACGCGTAGGGGCACACGAGGGCCACGCGCACGTGCTCAGGTCCCCCAGGGCTGGAAGGCGTGCCACTGGGCAGGCGCCGCCGAGATCGATCGTTCGAACCAGCGGGCCACGATCCGCGTCAGAGCTTCGGCGTCGGCACGGCGGTCCCCGGTGGGCTCGTAGGCGATCGGCGGATGGACGATCACGCGCCATCCGTTGGGCGTGTCGAACATCGAGACCGGCAGGAGCGGAGCGCCGGTGGTGAGCGACAGCAGCGCCGGTCCAGCCGGCAGCCGCCGCAGCTCCCCGAACATCTCGACCTCGATCCCGCGCCCCGTGAGGTCGCGGTCGGCCACGAGGGCCACGATCATCCCCTCGCCGAGCGCCTCCGCGAGCCGACGACCGGTTCCCGAGGCCCCGAGACCGACGATCCGCATCCCGAGCGCCGCACGATGTTCCACGAAGAGCCGGAACAGCGCCTCGGGTCGGAGCTGCTCGGCCACCGAGGCGACCGGGATCCCTCGCGCCTTCATCATCCGGCCGGTCGCGTCCCAGTTGCCCATGTGCGGCAACACCGCGATCGCCCCGGTGCCCGAATCGACGCCGGCGCGGAGGTACTCCTCTCCCTCCAGCACGAAGACGTGCTCGATCCGCTCGTCCGACCAGTCGACGACGTCGAAGGCGTCGAACCAGTACCGCGCGTACGTGCGGAAGGCGTCGCGGGTCGTCGCCACGACGAGCGGGTCGTCCGCTTCGCGTCCGAGCACCCGGGCCATGTTCCCGGCGACCCGGGACCGGGCCCCGGGGAGCAGATGGAACGCGGCGGTCCCAGCCCAGGTGAAGAGCATCCGCCCGGTGTGGGTCGGCAAGACCCGGCCGAGCCACGCCAGGGTCACGAAGGCCCGATAGGCGACCTGCTCACGGCGGGTGGGCTGCGCCTCGTCGCTCACGCCCGGTCCTCGCGGGCGACCTGCCCGGTGCGCACGACCGCCGCCAGCACGCTGAGGGCCGCGGCGGTCCAGACGCCGGCAGCCAGCCAGCTCCCCGCGATCCCGGCCACGATCACCGCGTAGCGGACCCCACGCGTCACGTGGCTCTCTTCGACCGAGTACCCGAGGGCGGCGCCGCGCGCCCGCACGTACGACGACAGGAAGCTCGCGCACAGCGCGACGAGGGCACCGATCGCTACGGCCGGATCGTCCGCGTAGCTGACCCAGATCACCGAGCCCAGCACGAACGCATCCCAGATCCGGTCGAGCAGCTCGGTGAGCATCCGGTCCACCGGGCCGCCCTCACCGTGGTTCGCGCGGTGGCCGCCGACGAGCAGAAGGACGGCTCCCACTCCCGCACAGATCCCGCCGTCGACGACCCGGTCCTCCACGATGAGCCATGCGGCGACGACGGCGAGCCCGGCGCCGATGAGCAAGGCGGTTCGGGTGAGCGCGGTGCCCGGAGGCTGACGTTGGAAGCGGACCATGGAGCGACCGCGCGAGCGTAGCAACTCGGTAGGATGCCGGGACCTGAACCGACCTCTCCTACCCGTGAAGGAGCACGCGCGTTGAAGACCTACGAGGCGAAGGACATCCGCAACGTCTTGCTGGTCGGCCACGGCGGCTCGGGGAAGACGACGCTCCTCGAAGCGATGCTGTTCGCCTCCGGCGCGATCACGCGCATGGGCACCGTCGAGGACGGGAACACCGTCTCGGACCACGACGCCGACGAGCAGCGCCGCCAGATCTCCGTCTCGCTCGCGATGGCCCCGGTGGAGTGGAAGGGGACGAAGATCAACGTCCTCGATGCGCCGGGCACGGCCGACTTCGTCGGCGATCTCCGTTCCGCGATCCGAGCGGCCGATGCCGTGATCATCGTGGTCAGCGCGGTCGACGGCGTCGAGGTCCAGACCGAGTACGCCTGGGAGCTCGCCGTCGAGGAAGGACTCCCACGCGCGATCTTCGTGAACAAGCTCGACCGCGAGCGCGCCGACTTCGAGGGCACCCTTGCCCAGCTCGTGTCGTCGTTCGGGAACCAGGTCGCGCCGTTCGAGCTGCCGATCGGTCAGGAGCATGAGTTCGCGGGCATCGCCGACCTCCTGCACGAGAAGTCCGACCTGTACCCGAGCGGTCCCGTGGCCGAGGAGTCGGACTGGCCCGAGGAGATCCACGCGATGGCCGACCCGGCCCGCGAGAAGCTGATCGAGGCGGTGGCCGAGTCCGACGACGCGCTGATCGAGGAGTACCTCGAGGAGGGCACCCTGCCTGAGGAGCACATCGTCTCGGGCGCGAAGGACGGGTTCGCCCGTGCCCGTCTGGCCCCGGTGTTCGTGGGCTCGGGATCGAAGGCGATGGGTATCGACCGGCTGCTCGACTTCATCGTCGAGGAGTTCCCCTCGCCGCTCGACCGCGGCGCCATCGAGGTCCACGCGAAGGGCGGCGGCGAGGCCGAGCGCACGTGCGACCCGAACGGACCGCTCACCGCGTTCATCTTCAAGACCCTGTCCGACCCGTTCGTGGGGCACATCACGATGTTCAGGGTCTTCAGCGGGCGGGTCCGGCCGGACTCGACGGTCCACAACGCGACCCAGGGCACCGACGAGCGGATCGGTCAGCTCTTCACCCAGCGTGGCAAGGAGCACGACTCGATGCCGGAGGTCTCCGCCGGGGACATCGGCGCCGTCGCGAAGCTCCAAGCCGCGCACACGGGCGACACGTGGTCGACGAAGGACGACCCCGTGACCCTGGCCCCCGTCGAGCTCCCCGAGCCGCTGCTCGCCTACGCGATCTCACCCAAGACCAAGGGCGACGAGGACAAGCTGGCCACGGGGCTCGCGCGTCTTCGTGAGGAGGACCCGTCCTTCCGGGTCGCCCGCAACGAAGAGACCCACCAGACCGTGATCTACGGGATGGGCGAAGCGCACCTCGACGTGCAGATGAACCGTCTGAAGACGAAGTTCGGCGTCGAGGTCCTGCACGAGCCCGCGAAGATCGCCTACCGCGAGACGATCCGCGGCAGGGCGTCCGCGCAGGGCCGCCACGTGAAGCAGACCGGCGGCCACGGGCAGTACGCCGTGTGCAACCTCGAGATCGAGCCCCTCCCGCGCGGCGAGGGGTTCGTCTACGAGGACAAGATCTTCGGCGGCTCGGTCCCCCAACAGTTCATCCCCTCGATCGAGAAGGGCATCGTCAAGACGATGGCCGAGGGCGTGATCAGCGGGAACCCGATGGTCGACGTCAAGGTCACCCTCGTCGACGGCAAGTTCCACCCGGTCGACTCGAGCGACATGGCGTTCCAGATCGCCGGCTCGATCGGGCTCAAAGAGGCGGTCGACAAGGCGGGCGTCGCCCTGCTCGAGCCGATCGTGCAGCTGTCGGTCGTGGTCCCCGAGAGCTTCACCGGCGACATCATGGGCGACCTGAACTCCAAGCGCGGCAAGATCCAGGGGATGGAGCAGATCGGCGGCGGCAAGCAGCGGATCAACGCGCTCGTGCCTCAGGGCGAGGTCGCGCGCTACGTGATCGACCTGCGTTCGATGACCGGCGGCCGCGGCGCGTTCTCGATGACGTTCTCCCACTACGAGGAGATGCCGTCACACCTGGCCTCGAAGGTGATCGAGGAGTACCAGAAGGCCCGCGAGGAAGCCCACAAGAAGTAGCGGCCGGTCAGCAGGCGGACGTAGAGGGCCGTCGAGAACTCGGACCGGTCTCGGCGATCGTCCAGCCCGCCACCGCGAGGGCCAGCCATCCCGCCAGCAGCAGCACGCCGCCGAACGGCGTCACCGCGCCCCAACGCCGGTTCCCGGAGAGCGCGAGCACGACGAGGCTCCCCGAGAAGAACAAGATTCCGAGGCCGAACGCCCACCCGGCGATCGTCACGAACAGCTCTCCCCCGCAGGCGCTCGCCAGCCACGCGACCGCGAGCAGCGCCGGCACGTGGAAGAACGCGTATCGGACCGCGAGCTCGAGCCGTTCGAGCCGCTCCGGCGGAACCTTGTCCTTCAGCGCGTGCGCGCCGAACGCGCCGAAGGCCACGCCGAGGAAGCCGTAGACGCTCGCGAGCACGAGCATCCAGCGCGTCACGGGCGGACCTCCTCCAGGAACAGGATCACCGCGGCGTCGAACGCCTCCGGCTGCCGGAGGTTCGCCACGTGGTCGGCGCCGTCGAGCTGGACGACCCGGCCGTCCACGACACCGGCGGCGATCATGTCGCTCTGCCGTCGCGAGTACGGAGGATCGTGTTCGGCTTTGAGGACGAGCGTCGGCACGTCGATCTCGTTCAGCCTCCGCGCCGCGGGAGGATCCAGCTCCTCGGCCCCGCTCTCGTCCATCGAGAGCTCGTGGAGGTTGTCGAACGCGATGTCGCGGATCCGTCGGCCCGCCTCGTCCTCGATCCCGAGCGGCGCCCAGAGCAGCTCGAGGCGGAGGTGCTGTGCACGGTCGAGGTCGCCGGCCGCGAGCGCCTCCTCGATCGGGGCGCCGATGTCCTCCCACCAGTCGTCCTCTTCCTGGGTCGGCTCGAAGCCCGGGAGCGCCGAGGCGACCGGCACGAGGGCCCAGACGCGCTCCGGATGCGACAGGGTCACGTCGATCGCGATGGCGCCGCCGATCGAGCACCCGACGAGCGCGGTCGTCGGCACCCCGCGAACGTCGAGCAGCGCGATCACGTCGCGAACGTGGGAGTACGGCGCTCCCGGCAGGGGTCGGCTCGATCTCCCGTACCCACGAAGGTCGTAGCGGAGCACCCGGTACCCCGCGTCGAGCAGCGGCTCGATCTGCGGGTCCCAGGTCCGCATGTCCCACAGGCCCGGATGCAGGAGCGTCACGACCGGGCCCTCGCCGACGTCCTCGTACGCGAGCCGCGCGCCGTCGGGGAGGTCGACGAAACCCTCCATCAGTCCCCCACGAACAGCGGCGCGAGCTTCTCGTAGGACTCCGCGAGCAGCTCCGGGAGGACCCGGGTCTGTCCGACCACCGGCATGAAGTTCGTGTCGCCGCCCCAGCGCGGGACCACGTGCCAGTGCAGGTGCTCGGGGAGTCCCGCGCCGGCGACCCTGCCCAGGTTGACCCCGATGTTGAACCCGTGGGGGGCCGACGCTTCCCGGAGGGCTCGGACCCCGCGTTGGAGCAGCGCCGCGATCTCGCCGTTCTCCTCTGCGGTGAGGTCCTCCAGCTCACCGACGTGCCGCGTGGGCAGCACCAGCAGGTGGCCGGGGTTGTACGGGTACTTCGCGAGGGTCACGAAGGCAAGCGAGGTGCGCGCGAGCACCCGCTCCTCCTCGGGTCCGGTGCCGTCCACCAAGGCACAGAACACGCACCCACCGTCGGTCGCCGGCGCGTCCTTGTTCGCCTCGATGTACTCCATCCGCCAGGGGCTCCAGAGCCGCTCCACGCCGCTCAGCCCTCGAAGGAGGACGGCTCGAGCTGCCGGGAGTCGGCCTCGGCGGCCAACGTGGCGACGATCCGGTCGAACGCGACACCCTGGGTCTCGGTGCCGGTGCGGTCGCGCACCGTGAAGGTCCCTGCGTCGAGATCGCGGTCCCCCACGACCACCATGTATGGCGTCTTCATCAGCTGTGCGGCGCGGATCTTCTTGCCGACCGACTCCTTCGCCTCGTCGACGACGACCCGCAGGCCCGCCTCGCGCGCGGTGGCCGCGAGTTCGTGGCAGGCGTCCAGGTGGCGGTCAGCAACCGGAACCAGCCGCAGCTGCTCCGGTGAGAGCCACAGGGGGAACGCCCCCGCGTAGTGCTCGGTGAGCACGCCGAAGAACCGCTCGATCGAGCCGAACAGCGCCCGGTGGATCATGATCGGACGGTGCCGCTCGTTGTCGGCGCCCGTGTAGTGCAGGTCGAAGCGCTGCGGCAGCTGGAAGTCGACCTGGATCGTCGACATCTGCCAGGTACGCCCGATCGCGTCGCGCGCCTGCACGCTGATCTTCGGCCCGTAGAACGCGCCGCCGCCCTCGTCCATCACCAGCTCGAGGCCCATGCTGGTGCCGACCTCGTGCAGCGCCTCGGTCGCCTCGTCCCACTCCTCGTCGGACCCGACCGCCTTGTCCTCGGGCTTGGTCGACAGCTCCAGGTAGAAGTCCTCGAGCCCGTAGTCGCGCAGCAGCGTCAGCGTGAACGTGAGCAGCGAGCGCAGCTCGTCGCCCATCTGCTCCTTCGTCGTGAAGATGTGCGCGTCGTCCTGGGTCATCCCCCGGACGCGCGTCAACCCGTGGACCACGCCGGACTTCTCGTAGCGGTACACCGTGCCGAACTCGAACAGCCGCATCGGCAGCTCGCGGTAGCTCCGCACCCTGCTGCGGTAGATCAGGATGTGGAACGGGCAGTTCATCGGCTTGAGGTAGTACTCGGTGCCGCCGTCGAGCTCGATCGGCGGGAACATCCCCTCGGCGAACCACACCAGGTGCCCGCTCGTGTCGAACAGCTCGCGCTTCGTGATGTGCGGCGAGTAGACGAACTCGTAGCCGCCCTCGACGTGGCGCCGCCGCGAGTAGTCCTCCATGATCATCCGGATCAGCCCGCCCCGCGGGTGGAAGACCGCCAGCCCCGAGCCGATCTCCTCGGGGAACGAGAACAGGTCGAGGTCGGCGCCGAGCTTGCGATGGTCGCGCCGCTCGGCCTCCTCGAGCCGCTCCAGGTAGGCGTCCAGGTCCTCCTGGGTCGCCCACGCGGTCCCGTAGATCCGGGTGAGCTGCGGGTTCCCCTCGCTCCCGCGCCAGTAGGCGCCGCTGACCGCGGTCAGCTTGAAGGCGCCGAGCCGCGAGGTCGTCGGCAGGTGCGGCCCCAGGCACAGGTCCTCCCACCCGTCGTTGCGATAGAAGGTGATCGTGTCGGCGCCGGCCACCGCGTCGCCCACCGCGTCCTCGCCCGCGAGTCCCTCGACGATCTCGCGTTTGAACGCCTGGTCGCCCAGGCGCTCGAGCGCCTCGCGTCGATCGACCTCCACGCGGATGAAGGGCTGGCCCTCGGCCGCGATCGCCCGCATCTCGTCCTCGATCCGCGGCAGGTCCTCGACCGAGACGTGCTCGGGGATCTCGAGGTCGTAGTAGAAGCCGTCGGCGATCGCGGGCCCGATCCCGAGGCGCGTCCCCGGGTACAGGCGGCTCACCGCCTGCGCGAGCACGTGCGCGGTCGAGTGCCGGAGCACGTGGAGCCCGTCGTCGGTGCGCAGATCGACCGGTTCGACGACGGCCTCGGCCAACGGCACGAACGAGAGATCGCGCAGCTCGCCGTCCACGCGCGCCGCCACCGCCGACGGCGGAAGGGCACTCCCGATCGGCTCCCCCTCGGGGAGCTCCACGGCGGTTCCGTCGGGCAGCTTCAGGCGTGGCACGGCGGCCATGATATCGGCCGCGTCCCTCGGCCCCCTGCTACTCGTAGGCGATCGACTCGAGGACGTTCAGCTTCGCGGCCTTGCGTGCCGGCCAGATCGCCGCGAGCACCCCCGCGATCGCGGCGAACACCACGTACAGCGCCAGCTGGCTCACGGGGATCTCGAGCTCGGTGATGCCCTCCGGCGCCAGCGCCTGTTGCAGGGCCCAGCCGAAGCCGATCCCGACGAGCAGACCGAGGAGCGCGCCGAACAGCGCGATGATCACCGACTCGTAGCGCACCATCCGCTTGACCTGCGTGCGGCTCATCCCGACCGCACGCAGGAGCCCCAGCTCGCGCGTGCGCTCGTAGACCGACAGGCCGAGCGTGTTGATGATGCCGAACACCGCGATGATGATCGCGAACAGCAGCAGCGCCGTCACGACGCCGAGCAGGACGTCGATCTGTCCGGAGAAGCTCTCGCGGAACTCGGCCTGGTCCTGCACCTGGACGTTCGGGAACGCCTCGAGCGAGGACTCCACGGCCGACTTCACGTCGCCCGACGCCACGCCCTCGGCTCCCTTCACGAGCACGAAGGTGTCTTGGCGGTCGACGTAGACCTCCTCGTAGGTCGCGAGCGAGATGCCGAAGTCGCCCAGGAGCGAGTTCTCCTCGTAGATCGCGACGATCGTGAGCGGGCGCTCGCCGCCGGCCGGGAACGACGCGGGCACCTCGTCACCCAGCTGCCATCCACGATCGGTCGCCAGCTCGCGATGGACGGCGATCGTGTCGCCGCCGAGATCTGCGACCGAGCCTTCGACCTCGCCGAGCGTTGCCACCGCCTCGACCACCGTCGGGTCGAACCCGGTCAGGAAGCTCGAGGAGTCGTCGACACGGAAGGCGTTCTGCCGGAACCCGGCCGCCGCCTCGACCTCTGGCAGGACGGCCACCGTCTCGGCCACCTCCGGGGAGATCGGCAGGAACGAGGTCCCCGACAGCGTCAGGTCCGACCGGAGCGTCGCCGTCAGCGTCGCGTCGATCGAGGCCTTGAGCGAGGCGGCGAAGATCGCGACCATCGACACGAGCCCCAGCCCGATCATCAGGGCTGCGGCCGTCGAGGCGGTGCGGCGCGGGTTGCGCATCGCGTTGCCCCGTCCGATGCTCGCCGAGACGCTCAGCCGCCGGAACGGCGCGCCGATCGTGCCGGCGACCGGCCGCGCGGCGAGCGGCGACAGCATCGCGACCCCGACGAGCGTGAAGGCCGCACCCGCGCCCACGTACCAGACCGCGTTCGGTGGCTGGCCGAACAGGCCGTAGGCGAGCGCCGCCGACCCCGCCAGCCACACGATCCCGCCGATCACGGCGCTGCGCGTCAGGCCACGCCCCGTCGTCGTGTCGGGTTCGCGGAGCGCCTGGATGGGCGCGACCTTCGCCGCGTGCCGCGCGGGGATGATCGACGCGACCAGGGTCACCACGAGACCCACCACGAGCGAGACGACGATCGTCCGCAGCTGCAGCTGGATCCCGGTGCTCGGCAGGTCGATCCCGAAGCCACTCAGCAGGCCCTGGATCCCGACCGCGATCAGGATGCCGGCGCCGACCCCGATCACCGAGGCGACGAGCCCGACGACCGCGGCCTCGCCGATCACCGACGCCAGCACCTGGCGGCGGGTGGCACCGAGGGTGCGCAGCAGCGCCAGCTCGCGCGTGCGCTGCGCCACGATGATCGAGAACGTGTTCACGATGATGAACGACCCGACGAACAGCGCGATCGCTGCGAACACGAGCAGCGCCGTCCCGAAGAAGCCGAGGGCCTGCTGGAGCTGCTCCGCGCTCTCGTCCGCGACGTCTTGGCTCGTGATCGTCTCGACGCCGGCGGGCATCACCGCCTGGACGTCGCGGCGGAGCTGGGTAGTGTCGGTGCCCTCGGCGGCCTTGATCGTGATCGCGTCGTACTGCCCCTCCTTGTCCAAGATCGCCTGGGCGGTTGACGTCTCGAAGATCGTGAGGGTGGCTCCCGCGAGGTTGTCCGTCTCGCCGAAGCTCATGATCCCGACGATCTCGAACTCGTCCGCGCCGGCGGTCGCGATCACCGACAGGTCCTGCCCCACCGCGAGGTCGTACTTCTCCGCCGTGGCCGCGTCGATCGCGACCTGGCCGGGCGCGGTCGGCGGCCCGCCCTCACGGACGTTCAAGATCCCCTCGGCCAGCTCGTTCCAGCTGATCACGAGGGTGGGAGGACCCATCCCTCCGATCACCTCGCCGGTCGCGGGATCGACGACCGAGCCGAGCCCGCTGACGTCGCCGACGGCGACCTCGACGCCGGGCACGCCCTGCACGGTCTCGAGGAGCGCCGCGTCGAGCGGCTCACGTTCCGGTGCTCCGCCCCCACCCGCCAGCGAGTTCTCGAAGGCGTTCTCGTTGCGGACGACGAGGTCGCTCGTGGTCGCGGTCTGCGCGAACAGCTCGTCGAACGCCGCGTTCATCGTGTCGGTCAGCACGAAGGTGCCGGCCACGAAGCCGACGCCGAGCACGATCGACAGCGCGGTCAGGACGAGGCGGAGCTTCTTCGCCAGGAGGCTCTTCCAGGTGGCGCGCCACACGGGTCAGCCCTCCAGGGACTTGAGCCGGTCGAGCACGCGCTCGGTGGTCGGCTCGCGCATCTCGTCGACGACGTTCCCGTCGGCCAGGAACACGATCCGGTCCGCGAAGCTCGCCGCGTGCGCGTCATGCGTGACCATCACGATCGTCTGGGCGTGGTCGTCGACGGCGCTGCGCAGGAACGCCAGGAGCTCCCCGCCGCTCTTCGAGTCCAGGTTGCCCGTCGGCTCGTCGGCGAACACGATCTTCGGGCGCGACACGAGGGCCCGAGCGCCGGCGACACGCTGCTGCTGGCCGCCCGAGAGCTCCGAGGGGCGGTGGCCGAGCCGGTCCCGGAGCCGGATCGTGTCGACCACGGTGTCGAACCAGCCGCGGTCGACGTCGCGACCGGCGATGTCGAGCGGGAGGGTGATGTTCTCCTGGGCCGTCAGCGTCGGCACCAGGTTGAACGCCTGGAACACGAACCCGACCGCGTCGCGTCGCAGTCGGGTGAGCTCCTTCTCGCTCAGTGTCGTGAGGTCGACGTCACCGATGAAGACCTGGCCGCCCGTCGGTCCGTCGAGCCCGGCCATGCAGTGCAGAAGCGTCGACTTCCCGGAGCCCGACGGTCCCATGATCGCCGTGTACTCGCCGTTGCCGAACTCGACCGTGACGCCGGCGAGCGCCTCGACCGCGGCATCGCCCTCGCCGTAGACCTTGCGCAGCTCGACGGCGCGCGCCGCCGCTGTGGTGTCCCCCATCGCTCCGAACCCCTTCCCTCCCGGTCGTTCCAGGCTACCGTCCCCGGCGGCGACGACCGTCGCCGGGGGCAGGATCCCTCCAACGCGTCCAGCGCCGCGAGGGCATCGTCGGCCCACGCCACCGTGGCGCGCGCCGAATGCTCCCCCGCCGATACCGTGATGAGCCAGTACGGCGCGTCGGCGGCGTGCTCCGCCTGCCCCGCGATCTCGTCGCGGATCGCCGCGAACGTCGCGAGCGTCGCCTGCGCGCGATCGCGCGCCCCGACGACCAGCTCCCGGCACCGCTCGGGACCGAGCTGACGCCCGAAGAACAGCCGGAGCATCAGCCCGTTGCGCGGCGCCTGGGGCACCACGGGTTCACCGAGCCGTTCGCGGAGCCGCTCCGTGCCCGCGGACGTGAGCGAGAACGTGGACGACCCGGTCCGGTCCGCCCCGTCGCGCCGGATCAGCCCCTCGGCCTCGAGCCGCGCGAGCGCCGGGTAGATCTGGCCGAAGCTCTCGCTCCAGAAATGCCCCAGCACGTCTCGGATCGTCTCGCGGACCTGGTAGCCGGTGAGCGGCGCGACGCTCAGCGCTCCCAGCACCGCGGTCTCCGTCTGGTTCGGTCTCGGTGCCATCATCACTGGCAGATATATCTACCAGGTATCTGGACGCATGGCACGCCGAGAGCGTGCGGAGTAGGGACGTGGGCGCGGCTGGGATCGAACCAGCGACCTCTCGCGTGTGAGGCGAGCGCTCTCCCGCTGAGCTACGCGCCCGGGAGACGGGCCCACGATAGCAACCGGAGCCCGCAGGCCGCGACCGGCGACCGGCGATCGGACAAGGTGACGGCGGCACGTGCCCGCGTCGTGCCGCCGTCGCGCCGGGCGGAAGGCCCGACGTTCGAGTGTGGCACGCGATGGAACCCGCGCGCAAGGCCTCGTGTAGGATGTGGCCGCTCGTCCCGAGACGCCCCTCGCACCGCCCCCTGGAGGACACGCATGCAGGATCTGATCCAGTCGCTGGTGGGATGGCTCCCCGACTTCCTGGAGCCCTACGCCGAGGTCCTGATCTACCTGGGACTCCTCGGGATCTTGGCGGTCGCACCCCTGGTGCTCTGGCTCGCCTGGGCGGCCGCACCGCGGAAGCGCCGCTCGACCTAGCCGCTCCTCATCGCCCGAGTCGCAGCACCCGCACGGTCGGGACGTAGGGAGGGGCCTCGGCGGCGGCCGGGCGCCCGAACAGACCTGCCACCGGCTCCGCGGGCAGGAGGTCCACCGCGTACGCCGCGAGGAGCCGGTCGAGAAGCTCGCGCGGCTGGGTCTCGACCCTCCTCGTCCGACGACCGTCCTGCAGCTGCAACCCACCCGCGTGCGCATCGCACAGTCCATAGAGCCGTCGAGCGAACGCATGAACGACCACCGGCTCCCCCGAGCCCGGTTCGATCCAGGCGCACACGACGCACATCACGCGGAGCCGGTCCGGATACGCGAACCGGGCCCTCCATCCATGTTCGTGCGCGACCACCGTCCCCCACAGGGCCGCCCGTCCGATCACCGTCGGCGGCGGCCACGCCGGTCGGCCCCGCTCGACGAACTCGAGAGAGTCAGCCGCGTAGATGCCGCAGCTGCAGCCGGGGTCCGGTGCCTCGTGGCGACTCAGACGCCCGAGCTCCAACCGCGTCCGGGTGCAACGCGCTTCGAGGGGAGCACCCCTCGGCCACGGGTCGGCGTTCGTCTTCGTCGGCCACAGCACCGGGCCGTCGCGACCGTCCGAGACGTCCCAGACCCGCCACCCGACGATCGGTTCGGTAGGAGCGTCCACGCCACCATGTTCCTACGGAACCACCTCGAGGAGGCGGGAAGACGGACGGGGCGGCCACAGGCCGCCCCGTCCCTCAGTCACGACGATCCGGACTACGGGGTCGCCGCCATGCCTCCGAGCGGGCAGGGCAAGCTGTTGTTGACCCAGTCCAGCTCTTCGGCGAGCTCGATGATCTGCATCCGCGACCCGCTCTCCAGCGCGTCACGGACGGGGATCACGATGTCCGCACGCCGCCCGAGCGGGTAGTAGAGCCGCTCGTCGGCTGCGTTCAGATAGGCCGCGGTCGCCGCGCGCATCAGGATCCGCGCCGCGCCTCGGATGCCGGGCCCGCCACCGAAGTTGAGGGCCTGCATCATCGTGTCGTCCATCCCGTCACCGTTGAGGTCACGCAGTGCGACCGGGATCACGGGCGTGCCCGTCCCCGGCGCATCGAGGACCGGCAGCTGGAAGTAGTAGATCAGCTTGCCGCCCGGGAGCACCGTGTCGGTCTCGGTCGGTGACGTCACCCCCGCGACCGGCCAGTCGCCGGGGTGGGTCTTCCAGTACCCAGGGGTGCACGCGTGGTCATCCCCGATGTTCGTGGCCGCCGCCGGGCCGGCGAGCATCGGGAAGACCGCGACGAGTAGCCCCATCGTCGCCACGACGCAGAGCGTCCGTGTGCGCATCGCCTCCTCCTCTCGTGGTTCTTCCCGGTGCTGAGCGTAGTCCTGACGGACTACGTTGTGCAAACGTTCGGCCTAGTCCTATCGGTACCGTGCCGCACGGCACCGCTCCGAGACCAGTCATCCGCGACGGCTCCATCAAGCACGTCCGGGTGGCGGTCGATACCCCACTGAGCAGACGGAGCGGAGACCCTGGATGGCCATCCTTCGGCCCTACGGACCGAGCAAGAACGAGCAACGACGCACCGCTGAGCTGTTCGGATCCCCCGGCGCCGAACGCACGCTCGCTCGCATCCTTCGGCGCTCCGAAGCACCCTGGGCGTCCACCGATGACGGCGACGCGATCCGCATCGGGAGAGCCGTTGCCTGCCGATGCTATGCGGGGCCCCTCAAGGGCCCTTACACCGGCCTCGCCACGCCCTGCTCCTTGGTCGGATTCGTGTCGGATATCCGCGCCGGCATGGTGGCCTTCATGCTGGTCGGCAACTCGCCGTCCGGACCGGGCGGTCGTACGCGCTACCTGGCCCCCGAGGATCTCTCCAAGGGTGGCACCAGGCAAGGGTGTCCGACCTTGGTCTGGCACGGGATGCAGATCGCACTCCCCCCCGACGACGAACCGACGGCCACGTGGTTCCTGAACGGGTGGTTGGAGTTGCTCCCGCCCGGACAGGAGTACGCGTCCATCAACGCCGCCACGGGATACCCGTCGTCACGGTAGGCGTCGCGCTTCGGGACGGGATGGAGGGGTTGGCCGGGGTCGTCGCGCACCCACGCTGCGCCCGGGAAAGCCCTCTGACCTGCGATGTTGCTGGTGGGCGCTAGAGGATTTGAACCTCTGACCTCTTCCGTGTCAAGGAAGCGCTCTCCCCCTGAGCTAAGCGCCCGCTCTGACCTGCACGTTTGCCGTATCTTCCCCAAGCACTACGCTCTGAGAGCGCATAACTCCAGAGCGCATAACCCGGTCGGAGGCAATCGTCATGGCGCAGATCACGGCACGAAGTGTATCGGACGTCGAGGCCCTGCTCCCCTCGTGGACCCTGTCGCTGCGGGCCGAGAACAAGTCCGACGCGACGATCGAGTCCTACACCTACGCGACGACCCAGTTCGCGCGATTCGCGCGCCAGCGCGGGATGCCCACCGACGTCGGGAGCATCGCCCGCGAGCACGTTGAGGCGTTCTTGGCCGACCTGCTCGAGCACCGGTCCGCAGCAACCGCCGAGACCCGCTACCGGGGACTCCGCTCGTTCTTCGGCTGGTGTGAGGCCGAGGGTGAGATCACGCACTCCCCCATGGCGAAGATGCGCCCCCCGAAGCTCGCCGAGCAGCCGGTCGACGTGCCCACGGTCGGGGACCTGCAGAAGCTCCTCGCCGCGTGCGAGGGCGCTGGGTTCGAGGAGCGCCGCGACACCGCGATCATCCGCCTGTTCCTCGACTCCGGGCTCCGCCTGTCCGAACTCGCGAACATCACCGTGGACGACCTCGACGTCGGCGAGGGGCTCGTCGTGGTGCTCGGCAAGGGCGACCGCTACCGCACGGCATCGTTCGGGACGAAGACGGCGAAGGCGCTCGACCGCTACGTCCGCGCGCGCCGCTCGCACCCGGGTGCCGAGTCGCCGCGCCTCTGGCTCGGGCTGAAGGGACCGATGACCCCGAGCGGGATCAGGCAGATGCTCTGGCGGCGCTCGGAAGAAGCCGGGATCGAGCGGATGCACCCACATCAGCTCCGGCACTACTTTGCCCACGCGTGGCTCGCCGCCGGAGGGAACGAGGGCGACCTGATGATGCTCGCCGGGTGGCGCACCCGGAGCATGGTCACGCGCTACGCGGCCTCCACGCGCGCGGAGCGGGCCCGGGACGCCCACCGACGCTTCGCCCCGGGAGACCAGCTGTGAGCGGTACCGAGCCCGTGGTCCCGGTCCTGACGTTGGTGTGCGGGATCACCGACGGCGGGGGCCGCCCGCACCACGCGGTGCTTGATGTGGTCGGCGTGGAGCATGGTCGCGTCATCGGGGGGTTCCTACCCGTCGAGGGCCCCGACCGCACCCGCTGGGTCACGGCGGTCTGTCGCAAGCACGGCACCGTCGCCGCCACCGAGGCCGAGGTGGTCGCGGCGCGGCAGGGTGGCCGCAAGATGCTGCCCCTTGCCACGCGGGTGCCGTGGATGCGGGTAGCCCGGGCTTGACCTCAGCACACGGCCGCGGGTACGGTGTGCTGGAAGTTACAAACGTGTAAGCCCTCCGGCGGGATGCCGGGAACGATTCGAGGTTGGGGGCCTCGGTCCGTGAGGTACCGGACCGATGGCGCTCACCCCCGAGCAACGCTCCTTGCGAGCGAGCGCAGCCGTCTACAGCCGATGGGCCCGTGAAGATCCGCGCCCTGCCCTCGCCCACGCCCGCAAGGGCTGGCGCGCGAAGTTCGAGGCCCGAGTGGACCCCGACGGCACGCTCGACCCAGCAGAGCGCGAACGCCGTACCCAGGCCCTGATTAACGCCGAGATGTGCCGACTGGCGTTCCGGAGCTCTCTGGCCCGCAGCAAGCGCCCGTCTGCGGAGCGGAAGGCGGCCGAGCGATGAGCCGGCGGACGTTCATGGTGCCCGTGCCGATCGCGCCGATCCTCGCGTGGCTGGGGATGCAGCCCGACGAGCGCGGCCGTCACTATTGCCCGAAGCATCGCGACCAGCGTCCCGGTGGCAGCCCGAGCGCGGAGGTATCGCGCAAGGATCCGTGCCTGCTCGATTGCTGGAGCTGCGGCGAATGGACCACCGCGGCCGAACTCGTGTCGATCGCACAGGGCTGTTCGCTCGAAGAGGGACTCGCTCGCGCAATCGAGATCGCCGGAAGCGGGCCGTGGCCGACGCCGGAACCACGGCGGCCTGCGCTCGGGCCGACGGACCTTGAGGCGGAACTGCGGCGGGAGGCGGAACGGGCGCAGAAGGACTACGACGTCGATCCGGTCCGTGCGTTCTGCGCGGATCGTGGTTGGCCTCCGGAACTCGCGGACTACGCCCGCAACGCGTGGGGGTGGCGGGCGGGCTATCACGACCGCTGGATCGGCAAGGTCGTGATACCGCACCGAGATCGCAACGGCGTGGTCACCGGTCTGCGCTGGCGGATGCCGCCGGGTCGATGCTGGAGGCACCCGCACGAGGAGGGTTGGTGCAAGGACGGTCGTGGAGGATCGCGCTTCGGTCAGCCCTACGGCGTGTGGCGTCTCAGGGACGCCGAGGAAGTCTGGATCGTCGAGGGTGAGCCAGACGCGGTCCTCGCGGGCTGGCACTTCGAACGGTCGGGCGTGGGCGTGCTCGGGTTGCCGAGCGGCAACTACGGGCCGCGTCCCGAAGACCTCGAGCTTCTCCGTGGGCGGCGGGTGACCTTCGCGTACGACGACGACGCCACCGGGCACCGCGCGCGCGATCGGTGGAGCGCAGCACTGCCCGGCGCGCTCGCCGTGAAGAACATGTTCGAGGAGTTGTGAGTGGCTCCCCGCATCACCCTGGCGAGCGGCACACCGGCTCCGACGAGGCTTGAGGCGTTAGTCCGATGACCGGCCCGCGAATCAGCGTGACGAAGACGACGCCCAAGCCGTCGAGGCGGGACGTGCACCTGTTCTCGGCGCTGGTCCTGCCGGAAGAGCGCACGGGCTCGCGATCGTGGCTCGGGACCACGGTCGGACACGTCTTGGACAGCGCCCCCGTCGACTGCCGCGTCGACCGGTGGTGGGCCTCGGCGAACGGCAGGTTCGGGCTGCGCAACACCGCCTGCAGGACGTACGCGTGCGCCTGGTGCATCGACGCCAAGCTGGCGGAGGGGATCGCGCCCGCGTGGGCGTTCTGGGGCGAGCGGTTGGTCGCAACGATCGACCTCGGTCCCGACCCGAAGCAGCGGGGCTCCGAGATGCGGTCGCTGAAGAAGGCGGGACTCAAGTGGCGCGGTGATGGGAGCACACCGGGCGCGCTGTCGATCCCGATCGGTGAGGAAGGAGAGCGGCGCGTGTTCTGGCCCAAGACCGCGATCGACCTCCCCGCCGACGAGATGCGCACGGTACGCCGTCGCGCACTGGACCGCACGCTCGCCGACGCGATCCGCGCGATACCGCTGAACCCGTGGGACGTCGACCATGATCGCGGGCGGAGCGAGTGGGCGGGGAGGCTGCCGGTGCCGCTGCGGACGGCCGTGAGGATCGCGCGGGAGGAGTTCGGTGTCGACTGGGAGGTCGTGACCGAGACGAGGGCGCGGGCCCAGGGGGTCTCGCTGGAGGTCAAACGGGCCCTCATCGATCGACTCTGGCGTGGCTGAACTCGCCAGCCACGCGTTTCGGGGGTATGTGCAGGTCAGAGCCGGTTCGGCGTTGAACTTAGTTCAAGAAGTAGTACTACCTTGAGTCACTTCTCTTCGGTCCTCTCACAGCGAGGACGCTGCTCTCCTCGAAGACGTACTTCAGTCCCGTCCCCTTCTCGATGAACTTTACGGAGGTGGAGTACAGGTCGAGCGAATTCGGCTCGACCTCGTGCCACCGACCATCGGGTAGCAAGACGCTCGTGATCCTCTCCGGTGGCATGCGTAGTCCTCCCCTCGGTGCCACGAGCCAGGTCGCGAACCATGCCTCCCGCATCCGGCGCACCTCTCGTCAGAGGGCTGGTCAACCAGGTTGACGATACCCCACAATGCTGACATGAGCACGGCAGCCGAGGAGGTCAGGAGCAGAGAGGTCGAGATCCTGCTCCTCGTGCGCCAGCGTGTCGTGCGCGGGATGTCGACGCCACAGGAGGAGCAGGCCATCGACGATCTCGAACGGGCGCTCGCGTGGGCGAGGGCCGAGATGGTGTGGGCCGAGTCACAGCTTGCGGACCAAGAGCGTGACCGGAAGCGACAGGAGCTGCTCGGATGACTGCACGGACCACCCACCCCCCCGAGAGGCCCTTTGGGGTGCCGGGTGCAAGGGACGCCGGGACCGTCCGGGTGGGCGAGCCAGGCAACGAGCACGGATCGACCGAAGGGTGAGGCAGGTGGACGTGAGCGCAGGTGAGAGGTTCAGGCAGGACTACGACGCCGCCTACGAACCCGAGCACCCCGGTGAGGGCGTGATCCTCGACCGGGTGTTGGCGCTACTCGATCAGATCGCGGCGATGGAGGACGCACTCGAGCGTGACGGCTATGTCGCGGCCGGTGGCAACGGCCAGCCGGTCGCAAGCCCCTTGCTGCCTGCGATCAGGGCCCACAGCGCGGAGGTGAGCCGCCTCGTCCGCCAGCTCAGGATGGAACCCGAATCGATCACCTCGACCCGCGCGCGGCACGCCGCCGAGGTTCGGTGGGCGAAGTGAGCCGTCGGAGAGTCGTCGAGCCACCCCCCGATGCGTCACGGGCACCATGCACCTGCCACCGACCGTCGAAGACGGGCGCGATCGGGTGTCGTCGGCATCGGGTCTTTGTTCCCGCGGCCCCGCCGGCCGGAGCGGCGACGGACTCGTCAACGAGGTCGAACTCATGAGCACGTACGAGGTGGCATCCCGCGCAGCGAGGAGGGCGCTCTACGCCGAGACGCAGCCGGGCCCCGTGGTTCTCATCGCCGTGTCCCGTGAGGCACGCGACCTCGCAGACGGTGTGGCTCGTCAACACTGGTCCAAGATCGTCGACATGCTCGAGGCGGGCCGCACCTTCCGTGTGAAGTCCTACCCCGCGACGTTCGCCACCGGCGGCGAGGACGTCGAGCTGATCGCCGCCATCGAGGAGGTCTTCGAATGACAACCACCCGCACCAAGACCCTGTGGACCACCGCGAAGGCACCCGACTCGCGCGGGAGTTTCGAGGGCCTCATCTTCCATGACCCACCCGGGGGTGATTCCGACGGCGAGCGGATCCCGAACTTCACGAACGTGCCGACCGCGGTGCCGCTCGGGTACACGCACGTTTCCCACGATCCCGGCGCGATCATCGGTACCGCGCATGCGCGGTCGAGGGGCGACGGACACCTCCTCGTCAGCGGCAAGCTCAATCTGACCAACTCGATGGCGAGAGCGGTTCACGAGCGGATGCTCCTGCCGTCCAGCGACGCGATGAGCCTGCGCGAGCTGAGCGTCGGGTTCTCCTTCGACACGTCGAGGGCGTTCAAGGACACGCTCGGAGTCATGGTTCTGCCTGACGCTCGACTCGAGGAGATCTCGATCGTCTTCAAGGGCGCACAGCAGACGCTCGTGTCGAACGTGAAGTCGTCGAGCATCGACGCGGAACTCGTGGTGCTGAACGCGCGGCTCGACGGGCTCGCGATCACGAAGGCGGCTCCCGCCACGGACGTGGTCGACGAGTTCGTTCGCGCGGACAAGGAACTCCGACACAAGGAGCGCGAAGAGGCGGCGCGGCTCGCGGCGGTCGTCGCGTCGGTGTCGCTGCTGCCCGGGCAGCTGCTACCGAGCGAGGCAGAGCGCGACGAACGGGACCGGGAGGCGTTCGATCGGTTCGTCGCCGAGATCGCACGAAAGGACGCGGAGCGCGCACGGGAGGCGGCTGTCCGCGATGCTGTCGATGCCGCCCGCCGTGGCGGGGATGTGCTGGTGATCTCGTGAACGAACTCGCCCAGCGGATCGCCGAGATCGAAGTCCGAGCCCGCCAGCCGGACGTCGCGGACGGGCGTCGGATCCAGGCGCTGAACGCCTGCGCCGATGCACGCGAGGGTTGATCCGGTGCGAGCGGTCGATCGCACGAGCCTCGTGGGCGCTGGAGGTCGAGGTCGACCAGCTCCGAGGCGGCTGGGCGACCCAACAGGGCTGAGCGATGCTGACCGAGACCACGATGCGCGTGGCAAGCCACGAGGCCGCGCATGCCGCGCTGGCGCACCTGCTCGGGCTTCGGATCGGCTACATCTCGCGCGACCCCATGAACGCGGGACAGACCCTCTCGATCTTCGACAAGGACGATCCGCGCACCGTGAAGCAGAAAGCGTTCGACCGAGCGGTGATCGCGCTCGGTGCCGTACTCGTCGATCCAACGGACCGCATCGAGGCGTGTGACGCCGACGTCGTGCGCGCCACGGAGTACTGCGCTCTGGCGGGGTGCTCCTTCGGTGAAGTCTCCGATCGGGCCCGTGAGGTGATCGCGACTGACGCCTTCCGCCGAATCCACCGCCTCTTCGAGGGCGAGCTGATCGCCCGTCCACATCTCGACGCATCGGAGGTCGAGGAGCTGCTGCGGTGAGCGCCTTTGCCCCCGGCGACTGCTTCAGGGGCCTGGAGCGCCTCGTTACGAGGTCGCGTCGACCTAATCCACTGGCGGGGATGTCAGAGGGGGTCACTACTATTCGAGCACCCGGACTTTCGAAGCCGGGGAAGGGGACGGACGCGAATGAACCAGTACCTCAAAGACCTCGTCGTGTTGAAGGACGCCGCTGCTCGCCTACATGCGGCGGACGGCGATCCGATGTGGGAGATCCCTGGCGAACTCGTTCTCGCGGTCACGCTGAACCGCACCGAGCACCTCGGCCACGCCGGGTCGATCCTCACGCAGTCGCTGGGCACGACGGCTGCCCACCAGCACACGATCATGCTGTCGGAGCCCCAGTTGGAGCTTCCTCCGACGGACGCGACCGAGTAAGGGTCTACTCAATCCGGCGGGCGAGCCACTCGCAGTCCACTCAGGGACGGTAGCGCCTGCTGGTGACGCGAGTCGGTTCCCCTTCTGCAAACCGTGAGTCTCCCGGTATAGCCTCAGCCAGTCTGCCTGGTGAGAGGGGACCCAATGGTCGGCTTGAAAGCTACAAGGAGCGTGGGCGGTCGGAGCTGGCGGAGGGCGAGCAGCTTGTCACGGGGGCGGAGGTACGCGCTAGCAGCACCGGTTTCGAACGGGCGCGGTCCGACACGATGGTGAATCTGGCCCTATCCTCGGACATGCTGTTGGTCGTGCCCAGGAGCAAGCGACTCGGTGTCGAATCGATGCCGCTGGGTTCGTTGGTGTCGGGGGACTCCGTCAAGAGGGGGCGGGACGGGTTCCTCCGCCCCGACTATCGTCGTCACGTCCCCGTCGGAGCGGCGCGGCACGCGCGTCACCTTCCCCTGGCGACAGTCCGCGGTTGCCGATCAGATTGCGAAGGTGCTTGGCTCACAACAACCGCGCAGCGGTGAGTGGTAGTCGGACTGGATGGAACGACCGATTGGAGGGAATGGTGGCGTGGGGCGGCGGGCGGTCGATCCCGGCGCGCTGATCCGCAGCGGGAGCTACGCGAAGCTCTTGGTCGCGGCCGCACTCCTCGGCGTCGTCGTGTCGTTGGCGTGCTGGGGCTTCCTGGAGCTCATCCACGCGATCCAGGGATGGGCGTACACGGATCTGCCGAGCGTCCTCGGCTTCGACACCGTCCCGTCATGGTGGCCGGCGCCCGTCCTCGGGGTCGCGGGCGTGCTCATCGCCTTCGCGGTCGCTCGTCTGCCTGGAGGCGGTGGTCACGAGCCGTCGCAGGGCCTCAAGACCGGACCGCCGACGACCCCGATCGAGCTTCCCGGGGTCCTGCTCGCAGCGTTCGCCTCGATCGCCCTCGGCATGGTCCTCGGTCCGGAGGGACCGCTGATCGCGCTCGGAACCGGTCTGGCGCTCGTCATGGTCGGCCTCTCGAAGAAGGACGTTCCGGATCAGGCCACGCTCATCTTGGTGGCGGCAGCCAGCTTCGCGGCCCTGGCCTCGATCTTCGGCTCCCCGATCGTCGGAGCGATCATCATCATCGAAGCGGCCGGGCTCGGGGGGCCGACGTTGCCCCTGGTGCTCCTTCCGGGTCTGCTAGCCGCCGGCATCGGGTCGCTGGTCTTCATCGGGGTAGGGTCGCTCACCGGACTGAGCACGAGCGCCTACGCGATCAGCCCGCTGTCCCTGTCGCCGTACGCCCACCCGAACGCCGGCGATCTCCTGTGGACCGTCGCGCTCGCGGCGCTCGCGGCGGTCGTCACGTTCGCGATCATGGAGGTCGGCAGACGGACCGAGCGATTCGTGTCGGGTCGGCGGTTCCCGCTCACGGTCCTCGCCGCGTTCATGGTGGCGGTGATCGCGATCGTCTTCGCGGAGATCAGCGGTCTCGCCGCCGATGCCGTCCTGTTCTCCGGGCAGGAGGCGATGGATCCGATCGTGGACCAGGCGTCGGCGCTCTCGCTGGGGACGCTCGCCCTGCTCCTCGTGAGCAAGGGTGCAGCCTGGGCTATCTCGCTCGGGAGCGCCCGCGGCGGCCCCACCTTCCCGGCAATCTTCCTCGGCATCGTGGGGGGCATACTCGCATCGCATCTCCCTGGCTTCGCCGAGACGCCCGCGATCGGGGTGCTGGTCGGAGCGACCGTCGTGTCCGTGCTCAGGCTGCCGCTCTCGTCGATCGTGATCGCGCTGCTCGTGACGCAGGCCGGCGCCGGCGTCGCCCCGCTCGTCATCGTCGGTGTGGTCGTGGCGTATATCGTGATCCGGTTGCTCGACGCGAGGCGTGATCCGCCCGCGCAGCCGGCGAGGGAAGGGGGGCTCGGTTGAGCTCGGAAACGGTTCGTTCCAGGTCCCGACTGCCGGTGCTCCAGGGGGTGCTGCCCATCGAGCGTTCCCGGGTGCCGGCCGACATCGTCGCCGGGATCACCCTGGCGGCCCTCGGCATCCCCGAGGTGATGGGGTACACGAAGATCGCGGGGATGCCCGTGGTCACGGGTCTGTACACGATCTTGATCCCGATCGCCGTGTTCGCCCTGCTCGGTTCGTCTCGGCATCTCGTGGTGGGCGCCGACTCGGCGACGGCGGCGATCATGGCGGCTGGCCTGGCCGGCATGGCGCCGATCGCATCTGCGCACTACGTCGCGCTCGCCGGGATCGTCGCGATCCTCACGGGCGGCGTCCTGATCGTGGCGAGGCTGATCCGCCTCGGCTTCCTCGCGGACTTCCTGTCGCGGAGCGTGCTGATCGGGTTCCTGACCGGCGTCGGCATCCAGGTCGCGATGGGCCAGGTGGCGGGCATGTTCGGTGTGCCGGGCGGCAGTGACGGTGGCGCGATCCGGAAGTTCCTCGAGACCCTCTCGCAGATCCCCGGGCAGATCAGCTGGACGACGACGGCCGTCTCGGCGGGCGTGCTCGGCGTGATCCTCGGTCTCAAGCTCGTGTCCAAGAAGATCCCCGGTGCGCTCATCGCCGTGATCGGGGCGATCGCGGTCAGCGAGATCTGGAACCTGTCCTCGCACGGGGTGGCGACGCTGGGGAAGGTCCCGGGTGGACTCCCTGACTTCGGGATCCCGTCGCCGGGGTGGGGGCAGTGGACGACGTTGCTCGGGACGGCGGCGTCGATCTTCCTCGTCGTGCTCGCGCAGAGCGCGGCGACCTCTCGTGCGTACGCCGCGAAGTACCGGGAGGGGTTCGACGAGAACGTCGACCTCGTGGGTCTGGCGATGGCGAACGGGGCGGCCGGTGTCTCGGGAACGTTCGTCGTGAACGGCAGCCCCACGAAGACGCAGATGGTCGACGGTGCGGGCGGTCGGAGCCAGCTCTCGCAGCTCGCCACGGCGGCGATCGTGCTGCTCGTGCTGCTGTTCTTGACCAAGCCGCTCCAGTACATGCCCGACGCCGTGCTCGCGTCGATCGTGTTCCTGATCGGGGTCGAACTGGTGGACGTCCTCGGGATGCGGATGATCGCGCGCTGGCGCTCCGACGAGTTCGTGGTCGCGGCGATCACGGCAGCGGTCGTCGTGGTCGTCGGCGTCGAGCAGGGCATCCTCCTGGCGATCGTGCTCTCGCTGCTCGACCACATCCGTCGCAGCTACCACCCCAAGGACACCGTGCTCGTCCGCGACGACGATGGTCGGTGGCGAGCTCTTCCCCTCCCGTCCGGCGAGCCATCGGTCCCCGGCCCCTCGGAGGCCGCACCCGGTCTCGTGATCTACCGGTTCGGCGCGAGCCTCTACTACGCCAACGCGAACCGGCTCACGCAGGAGATCCGCGGCGTCGTGGGGTCGCCCCAGGGACCACCGCGATGGCTCTGCATCGAGGCCGCGGCGGTCGCCGACGTCGACTTCTCCGGTGGCCAGACCCTGCTGGACCTCATCGACGAGCTCCGCGGCGGCGGCACCCGTGTCGTGTTCGCGGAGGTCGACGATGGGGTCAAGGCCGAGCTCGATCGATACGGAGTCTCCGCCGCGATCGGCGCCGACGGGTTCTTCCCCACGGCGAGCGACGTCGTGGAGGCGTACCTGGCCCTTCCGGCCCAGGCTCCGCCGGGAGACCCCTCGGGCTAGCCTGCGTCAGCCCACCCGGCGCAGGAACGCGAGCGTTCGCTCCATCAGCAGTGCGGCAGGGCAGTTCGGACGTCGCCGAGATCAACGCGCGCTCTAGTCGGGGTCCGGAACCGCTTGGTCGGGGACGAGTCTCACGGAGAGCGCATAATCCGGGCCGAATCGCTCCGCCCTGACGTGCGTTTCAGCAGGTCAGCACACCGTTCAGCGCGGGATAGGTGTCAAGGAAGCGCTCTCCCCCTGAGCTAAGCGCCCTCAGGGCACGCCGCCACATGGTAGCGGCGTCTGCGAGGCGGGGACCGGAATTGAACCGGTGTACGCGGCTTTGCAGGCCGCTGCCTAACCACTCGGCCACCCCGCCGGGGGTACCCGCATCAGCCTACCGGCTGACGCACGAACGGCCGCCCGAGGCGGCCGTTCCAGAGCGGACGACGGGATTCGAACCCGCGACCCCCACCTTGGCAAGGTGGTGCTCTACCAACTGAGCCACGTCCGCGCGGTGCTTCACCATCCTAGGCGGCCCTCACGCGAGCTTCAACCGTGGGGGTCGAAGGCCGGATGCCACCGGACCTCGCCCGCGAGCCGCGCGACGCGTTCCGCGTCGAGGACGGCGATCTGGAGGTCCTCCTCGGCGATCACGAACCCATCCGGCTGGACCCCAACGAACGGGTTGCGCAGCCCGTGGGGGGCCGCGGGTTCGAAACCGCGAGCCCCGTAGTAGGCCGGACTGCCCAGGAGGATCACGGCGCAGGCACCTCGGGTCCGCGCCTCCTCGAGCGCCGCTGCCACCAGACCCGAGCCGACGCCGGAGCCCTGTCGGTCGGGCAGTACCCCGATCGGCCCGAGCCCCACCACCTCGTCGCTGCCGACCCACACGGTGCTCAACTGGACGTGTCCGACGACCCGGCCGTCCTCCTCCGCCACGATCGCGAACGACCCCGGGGCGTCGCGGACCTCGTCGACGATCCGGGGCTCATCGGGCGTGTCGAACGCGGCCCGCTCCACCGCCAGCGAGGCCTCGCGGTCCTCCGGACGTTCCAGCCTGAGGTTCACGAGCGGCCCGTAGAGCCGAACCCACCCTCGCCGCGCGCGGTGTCCGGCAGATCGTCCGTCCACCCAGCCTCGATCGTCGGGATCGGGACGACCACCAACTGGGCGATCCGATCTCCGACCTCGACCTGCACGGCCTCGGTCCGATCGAGGTTCACGACCGCGCAGATCACCTCACCGCGATAGCCGGCGTCGATCAGTCCCGGCGCGTTCGCGAGGGTCAACCCGCGCTTCGACGCGAGGCCGCTGCGGGGCAGCACGAGCCCCGCATGGCCGTCCGGGATCGCCACCGCGATGCCCGTGGGGATCATCGCGCGCTCGCCGGGACCCACGACCGCGGCCTCCGCCGCGCGCAGGTCGAGACCAGCATCGCCAGGGTGCTGAGCGGCCGGGAGCTCCGCTCCCGGCCGCACCCGCTTGACGCGGAGGTCCACCCCTACGAGCAGCCGCTCGTGCTGCCGCAGCTCCCACACACGTAGCAGGAGCCGGCCGGCTGCATCTTGGAGCCGCACTGGTAACACAGCGGAGCGTCGAGGGCCTTCGCGCTGGGCTTGTCACCCATCTCGATCCGCTGCGGGGTACCCGTCACCGGCCCGGTCTCGACCGGCGCGTCGTCCGCGCCGGCGCCCACCGGGAGCTCGCCGATCTTCTCCTGGGCCTCGACCTTGCGCTCCTCGATCGACTTGATGCCCAGGCCCTCGCGCACCTCGATCGGGAGGTGGTCCAGCGCGAGACGCCGGAACACGTAGTCCACGAGCGAGGTCGCGAACCGGATGTCCGGATCGTTCGTCATGCCGCTGGGCTCGAACTTCGTGTTGATGAACTTCGAGACGAAGGCCTCCAGCGGCACGCCGTACTGGAGACCGAGCGAGACCGCGATCGCGAACGCGTCCATCACGCCCGACAGGGTCGAACCCTGCTTCGAGGTCTTCAGGAAGATCTCGCCGAGACCGTCGTCCGGGTACATGCCGGCGTTGATGTAGCCCTCGGCGTCGCCGACCTGGAACGAGGTCGTGATCGACGGACGGCTCATCGGCAGCCGCTTGCGGACCGGATGCGCCATCGTCGCCGCCTCGGGCTCCGCCTTCTTCTTCTTGTCGGCCGACAGCGGCTGCGCGACCTTGCAGTTGTCGCGGTAGATCGCGACCGCCTTCAGGCCGAGCTTCCAGCTCTCGACGAAGAGCTGCTCGACCTCTTCGACCGTGGCCTCCTCGGGCATGTTCACGGTCTTCGAGATCGCGCCGGAGATGAAGGGCTGTGCGGCCCCCATCATCCGCACGTGGCCCATGTAGTGGATCGGCTGAGCCCCCATGGCCGTGTCGAAGACCGCGTGGTGCTCGGTCTTGAGATGTGGCGAGTCCAGCACCGAGTTGTGCTCAGCGATGTACCCGACGATGTCCTCGACCTCGTTCTGCGAATAGCCGAGCTTCGCGAGGGCTCGCGGCACGGTCTGGTTCACGAACCGCATCGTGCCCCCGCCGACGAGCTTCTTCGTCTTCACCAGGGCGAGCTCCGGCTCGATGCCGGTGGTGTCGCAATCCATCATCAGACCGATCGTGCCCGTCGGCGCGAGCACCGACGCCTGCGCGTTGCGGTACCCGTGGATCTCGCCGAGGGCGACGGCCTCGTCCCACGATTGCTTCGCCGCGGACAGCATGCCCTCGGGGACGAGCTCGGCGTCGATCTCGTCGGCGGCGGCGCGGTGCTTGCGCATCACGCGCAGCATCGCGTCCGCGTTCGGTGCGTACCCATCGAACGGACCCGTCACCTCCGCGATCCGGGCACTCGTCCGGTATGCCCAGCCGGTCATGATCGCGGTGATCGCGCCCGCCCAGGCACGGCCCTGGTCGGAGTCGTACGGGAGGCCCCGTGCCATCAGCAGAGCGCCGAGGTTCGCGTAGCCGATCCCGAGCTGGCGGTACTGACGGGCGTTCTCGCCGATCCTCTCGGTCGGGTAGTCGGACTCGCCCACCACGATCTCCTGCGCGGTGAAGACGATCTCGACCGCGTGACGGAAGCTCGCGACGTCGAAGTTGCCGTCGTCGTCGAGGAACCTCATCAGGTTCAGTGACGCGAGGTTGCACGCGCTGTTGTCGAGGTGCATGTACTCCGAGCACGGGTTGGACCCGTTGATCCGGCCGCTCGCCGGGCACGTGTGCCACTCGTTGATCGTGGTGTCGTACTGCATCCCCGGGTCGGCGCACTCCCAGGCGGCTTGCGCGACGTCGCGCATCAGGTCGCGAGCCCGCACCGACTCGACGGTCTCTCCGGTCGTCACCGCCTTCAGCTTCCAGTCCCGGTCCTCGAGGACCGCCTGCATGAACTCGTCGGTCACCCGGACCGAGTTGTTCGCGTTCTGGTACTGGATCGAGTAGCTGTCGCGTCCGTCGAGGTCCATGTCGAACCCGGCGTCGCGGAGCGCACGGGCCTTCTTCTCCTCGAGCGCCTTGCACCAGACGAACTCGCGCACGTCTGGGTGGTCGACGTTGAGGATCACCATCTTCGCCGCGCGGCGGGTCTTGCCCCCGGACTTGATCGTCCCCGCGCTGGCGTCGGCGCCGCGCATGAAGCTCACCGGTCCGCTCGCCGTGCCCCCGCCGGCCAGTGGCTCGCGCGAGGAGCGGATCTTGCTGAGGTTGATCCCCGAGCCCGAGCCGCCCTTGAAGATCGTGCCCTCCTCGACGTACCAGTTGAGGATCGAGCTCATGTGGTCGTCGACCGCCAGGATGAAGCACGCCGAGCACTGCTGGGGGGTGTCGGGCACACCCACGTTGAACCACACCGGGGAGTTGAACGCGGCCTTCTGGTTCACCAGGAGGTGACTGAGCTCCTCGGCGAAGACCTGTGCGTCGTGCTCGGTGGCGAAGTAGCCGTTCTTGCGTCCCCACCCGGTGATCGTGTCCACGACGCGGGACACGAGCTGGCGCACCGAGGACTCTCGCTGGGGGGTCCCGAGCGTGCCGCGGAAGTACTTCTGGGCGACGATGTTCGTGGCGTTCTGCGACCACGACGCGGGGAACTCGACGTCCCGCTGCTCGAAGGCGTTGCCGCCCTCCTTGTAGTTCGGGATCACCGCGTCGCGGGTCTCCCACTCCACCTGGTCGAACGGGTGCACGCCGTCGGTGGTGAAGTAGCGGGTGAAGGTCAGTCCGTCGCGGATGACCTCCACGTCTCCCTCGCGTGTCGCCATACGTTCCCCTCCTCGGTACTCGATGCTGTGGATACCCCGTGGGGAAGCGGTGGGTATCCTGTGGACAGACTTACATCCCTGTGATTCCGGGCCCGGGCATCATGGACCTCCGGCGTGCGAACGTCAAGCGCTAGTGGCCAGAATCGTGTGCACCCACAACATCTAGTATCCCAGACCCAGCCACACGCCCGACAGGCACCACATGATGGGCGGCGGACGAGACCTACCGGGGTCGCCGCTTCGCCGGCACCTTCTTCTCGAGCAGCAGCCCGAGTTCCCGCTCGAAATCCGTGATGCCCTGGAAGTCCTTGTAGACGCTGGCGAAGCGCAGGTACGCGACCTCGTCGACCTTCTGCAGGGCGGCCAGCACCTCGGCACCGACCTGTCGGGAGGTCACGTCCGGGCCTTTGCGGCGGAGGCGCAGCTCGATCCGGTCGACGATCTCGTCGATCCGATGGTTCGAGACGGGCCGGCCCGCGAGGGCCTTGCGGATCCCCGCCTCGACCTTGTCCCGGTCGAACGGCTCGCGAACCCCCGCGCGCTTCACGACGACCAGGCCGACGTCTTCGATCCGTTCGTAGGTCGTGAACCTCCGCCGGCACGTGGCGCACTCGCGTCGGCGGCGGATCGCCGAGCCCGTGTCCGCGGGTCGCGAATCCACCACCCGGTCGTCGTCGGCATCGCACCACGGGCAGCGCATCGTGAAGAGCCACAAGATGTTGTGGCGGCGCGCACGGTAGCCGGGACACGGGTGGGCGTCAACCGACGTGCAGGACCAGCACCTGTCCAGGGACGATCGCCGCGCCGTCGAGGGCGTTGGCCTCGACGAGCCGGTCGACGACGTCGCGCGGGTCCTCCTGGGGGGCGAGGCGCGTGGCGACCGCCCAGAGCGTGTCTCCGGCACGGACCACGTACCGCTGCGGCGGAGCATCGGTGGAAGGCCCGCCGAACGCGTTCGCGGCCGCCGGTGCGCCGAGGGCCACCGTCAGGACGAGGACGGCGACCGCCCCGATCCGCCGCCGACGAACACGTGTTCGATGCATGATGGAAGCCTGACCGAACGGATGTTCGGTGTCAACGAACGACTCGAACATATGTTTGAACCTCCCTCGGGCTGGTGCTACCTTCCGCCCCAACGAACCCGCCCCTCGGATCGGGCGATACCAGGAGGGTATGGACCATGTCTGACATCACTTCCCGCCAGCAGCGGATCCTCGACGTCATCGCCGAGACCGTGCGCGACCGGGGCTACCCACCGACCGTCCGCGAGATCGGCGAGGCGGTCGGCCTGACGTCGTCGTCGTCGGTCCACGCGCAGCTGGCGAACCTCGAGCGCAAGGGTCTGCTCCACAAGGACCCCACGAAGCCTCGTGCGGTGACCTTGGACGGTCCTCGCGCCGACGGCACGACCGTGCCGCTCGTGGGGCGGATCGCGGCGGGCGCTCCCACCCTCGCGACCGAGCACGTCGAGGACTACCTGACGGTCCCCGCGGACTTCACCCGCGGCGGCGGGGAGCACTTCGCCCTGCGCGTCACCGGCGACTCGATGATCGGCGCCGGGATCCTCGACGGCGACGTCGTGGTCGTCCGGAGCCAGGAGACGGCCTCGGACGGCGACATCGTCGCGGCGCTCATGCCCGGCCCTGCCGAGGACGAGGCCACCGTCAAGCGCTTCGGGCACGATGGTCCCCGTGTGATGCTGATCCCCGAGAACCCGTCCCTCCAGCCTTTCGAGATGAGCGACGGACGGATCCTCGGCCGTATCGTCGCGGTCCTCAGACACCTCTGACGTGCGCTAGGCTCCCCCCGTCCGTCACGACGGAAGGAGCCAGGAGTGGCGCAGCAGGGGCACACGGCCTTCGAGCATCAGATCCGTTCCCAGCCCGCCGAGCTCGAACACCTGCTGACCGACCCTCGCGCGCGTGAGCAGATCCACGCGGCGGCCGAGGGCCTCCATCGCGTCCGTCGACTCTGGGTCGTAGGTACCGGCAGCAGCCAGCACGTCGCTCACCTCGGAGCGGCCATGCTCCAAGATGCCGGTCGGTCGGCGCATGCGGTGTCGTCGATGCAGTTCGTCCGCAACGCCCCGATCGTGGGCCCCCATGACGGCGTCGTGATCGTCACGCACTCGGGTTCGAGCGCCTACGCGATGGCGGCGCGCGTCCTGGCCTTCTCCGCGGGGCTGCAGACCGTGACGATCACGCGCCGCGGCACCGCGCTGAACGACGTGATCGAGACGACCGCGGCCGAGACGTCCGAGACGCACTCGGTCGGCTACACGACCGCGCTCTTCGCGATGGGGCTGCTTTCCGCCGAGATGGGCGCCGACTCGATCACCCTCGAGGCCCTCGCGGGGGTGCCTTCGGCGGTGGGCGCCGCCCTCACGGACACCGGGACGCAGCAGGTCCCTGCGCCGTCGCGCGCCCTCGTGTTCGCGGGAGCCGGCCCCACGGCGATCACCGCGAAGGAGGGCGCCGTGAAGGTCAGGGAGGCGGCCCACCTCCTGGGCGAGGGGTTCGACGCCGAGTACCTGCTCCACGGGAGCGGCACCGTCCTGACCTCCGCCGACCACCTGGTCGCGCTCGTGACACCCGACGAAGACGGCCTGGTCGACGGCGTCGCCCGCGCGGCCGAAGCGAGCGGCGTGGGCGTGACGCGCGTCGCCGAGCCCGCTCCCCTTCCGCCGCTCCTCGCGCAGATCCCGTACGCGGCGCGGTTGCAGGTCCTGGCATTGCGCCTTGCCCTCGCGAAAGGCCGCAACCCTGACGTGGTGTCGACCGGCGCCTGGGCCGATCCGGCGTTGTGGGCGATCGGCGCCCCGAAGACCGGCTAGGTCTCGGCGTCCGGGACCGGGACGCGCACGACCCCCTGGGCGTAGGTGCGCACCTGGCTGAGCACGCGCAGGCCGACGCGCGCGGTGACCCGGGTCCCCTCGGGCTCCGCCACCGCCTCCAGCACGTCGGCCTCGCGGTAGAGCATCGCGACCAAGTCTCCACGCGCCCACGGGATCAGCACCTCGATGTCGACCGGCGGGCGAGGGAGCGCCTCCTCGATCGCCACCAGCAAGCCGTCGATCCCCTCCCCCGTCAACGCGGAGACCGGGACCGAGCCGGGGAAGCGACGTGCCAGGCGGACACGCTCGCTGCCGGACAACGCGTCGACCTTGTTCAGGACCAAGATCTCGGGGAGATGCCCGGCGTCGATCTCGTCGAGCACCCGCCGTACGGCTTCGATCTGTCGGTCGACCGCGGGCGACGCCGCGTCGGCGATGTGCACGACCAGGTCCGAGAGGGTGACCTCCTCGAGGGTCGAGCGGAACGCCTCGACCAGGTCGTGCGGGAGCTTCTGGACGAACCCCACCGTGTCGGCGATCGTCGCCTTCCGCCCACCGGGGAGCTCGAGCTTCCTCGTCGTGGGATCGAGCGTGGCGAACAGCTGGTCCGCGACGATCACGTCGGCGCCGGTCACCCGGCGCATCAGGGTGGACTTGCCCGCGTTCGTGTACCCGGCGATCGCGACCTGGGGGACGTCCGAATCCAAGCGCCGGGCACGTTTCACGTCGCGCGTCTTCGCGAGCTGTTTCAGATCGCGACGCAGCTTCGAGATCCGGCGACGGATGTGCTGGCGGTCGACCTCGAGCTTCGTCTCCCCGCCGCCGAACCGCGTCCCGATCCCACCGCCGGACCGGCTCAGGGCTTCTCCCCAGCCACGCAGCCGCGGGAGGAGGTAGTTCAGCTGCGCGAGCTCGACCTGGGCCTTGCCCTCGCGCGACCGCGCATGGAGGGCGAATATGTCGAGGATCAGGGCCGTCCGGTCGATCACCTTGACCTTCAGGCGGGCCTCGAGGGAGCGCAGGTGCCCAGGCGTGAGCTCCTCGTCGAGGATGACCAGCCCGGCACCGGTCGCATGCAGCAGCCGGTGGAGCTCTTCGACCTTCCCCTTACCGATCCAGTACTGAGGATCGGGCTCGGAGCGGCTCTGGACGACCCGACCGACCGGCTCGGCGCCGGCGGAGTCGGCGAGCGCGGCGAGCTCGTCGAGATCGTCCTCGGCGATCCCCGGGCCGATCCCGACCAGGACCGCCTTCTCGTGGGCGATCGAGCGCCACGTGGCGGCGATCGGGGACTCGAGGATCCGATCGAGGGGATCTGTCGACGCAGGGGGTCGCTCGGGCATCTCGCGGCTCACCCCATCGAGGACCCGAAGTCGCGCAGGAGGTCGTTCAGCTGCACCTTCGACTCGGTCGCCTCGCTCCGATACCCGATGATCAGCCCGCACGGTAGCCCGAAATGCCCCGCCTCGAACTCGCGGGGCCGGTTCCCGGGGATCACGATCGCGCGTGAGGGGACCCGACCTCGGTGCTCCACGGGTTCAGGGCCGGTGACGTCGATCACGGGGGTGTTCCCGGTCAGGACCACACCCGCCCCCAGCACGGCCTCGCGACCGACCCGGACCCCTTCCACGACGATGGATCGCGAGCCGATGAACGCGCCGTCCTCGACGATCACGGGCGCTGCCTGGAGCGGCTCGAGCACGCCACCGATCCCGACCCCTCCGGCAAGGTGCACGTCGGCGCCGATCTGCGCGCAGGACCCCACCGTGGCCCACGTGTCGACCATCGTCCCGCCGCCGACCCACGCGCCGATGTTGACGTAGCTCGGCATCAGGACGACCCCGGGCTCCAGGTGCGCGCCGTACCGGGCCGTGGCCGGTGGCACGACGCGGACCCCGAGCCCGTCGTACCCGTGCTTGAGCGGCAGCTTGTCGTGGTACTCGAACGGCCCCGCTTCGGAGGTCTCCAGACCGCGGACGCGGAAGTAGAGCAGCACGGCCTGCTTCGCCCAGGCGTTGACGCGCCAACCCTCGCCGTCCGGTTCGGCCACGCGGATCTCTCCACGGTCCAGCAGCGCGATCGCCTCCTCCACCGCCGCCGCGTCGATCGCCGCGCCCGACGCCAGGCCGTCCCACGATGCCTCGATCCGGCCGGCCAGCTCCTCCAGCTCACTCATCCCTCGCCCTCCGTGAACACGCGGTCCAGCGCCTCGGCCGCTCGCTCGCACGCCTCGAGCGGCGGCACCATCGCGATCCGCACGTACCCCTCCCCCTCCGGACCGAAGAACGACCCTGGGGCCACCACGACGTTCGCACGATCGAGCAGCTCGAGGGCCCATCCCAGCGACGGCCGTCCCGCCGGCACCGCGACCCACAGGTAGAACGTGGCCTCACTCCCGGTGACCTCGACGCCGTGGCGCTCGAAGAGGTCGAGGAAGACGCGGCGCTTCGCCGCGTACCGTGCCCGATTCTGCTCCACGTGCAGCTCGTCCGCCCAGGCCGCCACGGAGGCACGCTGGACGAACTCCTGCGGGGTGACGCCGACCGCGGGACGGAGCCGCCTCAGCGCGCCGATCAGCTCGACGTCCCCGGCGATGAACCCGCTGCGGTACCCGGTCATCGACGAGCGCTTCGACAAGGTGTTGATCGCGACCACGTTGCCGTGGTCTCGCCCCGGAACCTCCAGCGCGCTCGGGGGCGGCGGGGCATCGAACCACAGCTCGCTGTATGCCTCGTCCGACGCCAACAGGACGTCATGCGCGCGGCACCGATCCACCGCCTCCTCCAGGAACGACAGGGGCGCCACCGCGCCGGTGGGGTTGTTCGGGTAGTTCAGCCACAGGATCGCGGCACGGCTCCAGGTCGCGTCGTCGATCGCGCCGAGGTCCGGCAGGAACCCCCGATCGGCGGTGAGCGGGAGCCGCCGGACCTCGCCGCCCGCGTATCGGGCCCCGCGCTCCGGGATCGGGTATCCGGGCGCCGTGACGAGGACCAGGTCCTTGCCGACGCCGGGGTCGAGGACCGCCTGCGCGAGCGAGAACACGACCTCCTTCGACCCCAGGATCGGAAGGATCTGCCGGTCGGGATCGACGTGGACACCGAAGCGACGTTCGATCCAGACCTCGATCGCGTGGCGGAGCTCGGGGAGACCGGCTGCGCGCGGGTACGACGACATCGGCGCGATCGCGTCCCTCAGGGCATCACGGATCAGCTCCGGTGTCTCCTCCCTCGGGTCGCCGACCCCGAAGTCGATCAAGGTGCGGCCTTCGGCGTGCGCGGCAGCCACGCGCCGGTCGAGCTCCTCGAACGGGTACGGCTCGACGGCACGGATCCCCGGCGACAGGTGCGTCATACGATGCCCTCCGCACCCTCGAGGAACGCCGCGACCGTGCGGAAGCTGCGCTCGAGCGCCGCGACCGTGACGAGTTCGTCGTCCCGATGCGCGAAGGCCGGATCACCGGGTCCGAAGTTCACCGCCTCGATCCCGCCCTCGGCGAACTCGGCGACCGGGGTCCAGGCCTGCTTCGGGCGGACCTCCAGGTCACCGGCCCGCCGCAAGCGCTCGACGAGCGGGTTGCGGATCGCGACGGGTCCCGGGCGGGCGTTCGACACGACCTCGACCTCGACCGCGCGGTGGCCGAGCAGCTCGCGGATCCGAGCCTCGGCCTGTGCCGGCGTGACGCTCGGCGCGTAGCGGAAGTTCACCGTCGCCTCGACGTGGTCGGGAAGGACGTTGGCGGCGACGCCGCCGTCGATCCGGGTGACGTTCACGACCTCGCGATAGACGAGCCCGTCGATCTCGACATCACGGATCGGCAGATCGGCGATCGAGGCGAGCGCCTCGATCGCGTGGTGGATCGCGTTGTCGCCCAGCCAGGGGCGGGCGCTGTGCGCCGCGACCCCTCGTGCGATCACCCGCGCGTTCAGGTTCCCCAGGCACCCGATCTCCAGAGCGTTGTCGGTCGGCTCCATCACGACCGCCAGGTCGGCCTCGCGCAGCGCCGGCGCCCGTTCGAACAGGGGAAGCAGCGCGCTATCGTCGGTCGAGACCTCTTCTCGACCGAAGAAGAGGAAGCCGACGTCGAGGTCGGTGGCGAGCTCGCCTCTCGCGAACGCCTCCATCGCCTCGAGCATCACGGCCACGCCGGCCTTCATGTCGGAGGCACCGCGACCGATCACGGCGTCGCCCTCGCGACGTCCCGGGACGTTGTCGGCCACCGGGACCGTGTCGACGTGCCCGGCGAACACGACCAGCGGCGCTCCCCCGCGGCGCGTCGTCGGCAGGTAGAGCAGGCAGGCGTCGGCGTCGTCGGCGAGGTCGAACCCCTCGGGGACCTCCTCGCGGAGGTGGGCCAATATCGTGGCCTCGTCCCAGCTCTCCGAAGCCACGTCGATCAGCGCGAGGGTCCGGGCAGCCAGCCGTTCGGCGACCTGTGCATTCATCCGAGGCCGTCCAGGTCCACGTCGGCCTCGAACACCTTCGACACCGGCCCACCCAGGAGGACCTCGCCGTCGTCGCGACGCTCGACCGACAGCGGCCCGCCGGGGAACCGCACCGTGACCGTCGCGGGAGCTCGGCCCGACTCGTGAGCCGCGACCGCGACCGCGCACGCGCCCGTCCCGCAGGCGAGCGTCTCCCCCACCCCGCGCTCCCACACGCGCACGTCGATCCCGTCGGTGCCGACGCGAGCGAACTCGACGTTCGTCCGCTCCGGGAAGAGCTCGTGGCGCTCCAGCATCGGCCCGAGGTGGTGCAGGTGGAATGCCTCCGGATCGTCCTCGGTGAACAGGACCAGGTGCGGGTTCCCCATCGACACGGCGCTCGCCGTGAGGACCAGCCCCCCGCCGAGGTCGAACGGCTGCTCCAGGAACGTCTCCCAGGCCGGGCCCCGCATCGGGATCGCCGCCTTCGTGAAGTTCGGCACGCCCATCGCGACCGTGGCGCCCCGCACGCGCCCCTCGGCGACCTGGAGCGTCACGCGTCGGGGTCCCGCGAGGGTCGTGACGTCCAACGTCTCGCCGTCCACCCGCCCACGATCGAACGCGAACGCCCCGACGCATCGCAGTCCGTTCCCGCTGACCTCCGCCGGTGTCCCGTCGGCGTTCACGAGCTCGAAACCGAACGACGAACCGTCGCCACCGCGCAGTCCGATCACGCCGTCCGCGCCCACCCCGTGCCACCGGTCGCAGAGGGCCCGGACGTCGCCCGCGGCAGGCGCCGGGCCGTCGACGAGCAGGAAGTCGTTGCCCGACGCCTGGTACTTCGCCACCCGTAGCTCACGCATCGGCACCCTCGAGGTACACCGCGATCGCGTCGAGTGCATCGCCTGGGCCGTCCGGGCCGACGTCGAACCAGCAGATCCTCGGATCCTTCCGGAACCACGCCATCTGACGGCGCGCCAACTCCTTCGTACGCTTCACGGTCCGCTCCACGGCTTCTTCCAGCGAGAGCCTACCGTCGAGGTGCCAGGCCAGTTCCGCGTACCCGATCGCCTGCGTGGAGGTGAGCCATCCGCCGAGGCCGCGCCCCACGAGGTCGCGGACCTCGTCGAGCCACCCGGCGACCAGCATCGCCTCGATGCGGCCCGCGATCCGTGCCGCGAGGACCGGTCGGTCGACCCGCAGGCCCGCCGCCCGGACGCGCGCGGGATCGTAGACCTCCCACGCCTCGGCGAAGGCGCTGAACGGGGCACCGGACACCGCCGCGACCTCGAGCGCCCGGACGATCCGCCGGACGTTCCCCGGCTCGATCCTGCCTGCCGCGACCGGATCGAGCGCCGCGAGCCGTTCGAACATCCGGGCGGCTCCGACGACCTCCGCCTCGACCTGGAGGCTCGCTCTGACCGTGGCGTCCTCCGGTGGGAACGTCAGGTCGTCGACGATCGCACGCAGATAGAGCCCGCTGCCGCCGACCAGCAGGGGACGATCGACCCGTGGCAGGACGTCGCGCGCCGCCGCCTGGAACCGGGCGACCGTGAATCGCTCCGAGGGCTCGGCCAGGTCGATGAGATGGTGCGACACCGTGGCTCGTTGGATCGCCGTGGGCTTGGCCGTCCCGATGTCCATGCCCCGGTAGACGAGCATCGAGTCAACCGAGACGACCTCACACCCGAGCCGCTGCGCGAGCGCGATACCCGCCTCGGTCTTGCCGCTCGCGGTGGGCCCGACGAGGGCGCGGAGCATCAGACCGCGACGGCCTCGGGGGTGGCCACGACCTCGCCGGCCAGGTGGTGCGGGGCGGCGTCGGTGATCCTCGCCCACGCGAACGTCCCGGGGTCGAGCGGCTCCGCGAGATGCACGATGCGGTTCGTTCGGGTACGCGACTGCGTGGAGCCGCCCTTCTTCCCGGCGCCCTCGACGAGGACCTCCACCGTCGTGCCCACCTGGGCGCGTCCACGCTCGAACGAGATCCGCTCCTGGAGGGCGAGCAGCCGGTCGAACCGATCTTGGACGACCTCCTTCGACACCTGATGCTCCATCGACGCCGCGCGGGTCCCCGGCCGCGGCGAGTACTGGAACATGTACGCCGAATCGAATCGGGCTCGCTCGACCAGGTCGAGCGTCTCGGCGAAGTCCCGTTCGGTCTCACCGGGGAAGCCGACGATGATGTCGGTCGACACCGCGATGCCGGGGATGGCCGCGCGGATCGCACCGAGCCACTCGAGGTACCGCTCGCGACGGTAGGAGCGCTGCATCGCCTTCAGGACCTCGTCGGAGCCCGACTGGAGCGGGAAGTGGATGTGCTCGCAGACCTTCTCGCTCTCGGCCATCGCCTCGATGACGTCGGGCGTGAAGTCGTGCGGGTGGGGCGACGTGAACCGGATCCGCCGCAGGCCGTCGACCTCGTTCACCATCCGGAGAAGGTCGGCGAAGAGGGGACGACGCGCCGAACCGTCGACCGTCACGTCGCGACCGTAGGTGTTCACGTTCTGACCCAGCAGGGTCACCTCGACGACCCCGCGGGTGGCGAGGCCCTGGACCTCGGCGAGCACGTCGCCGATCGCCCGTGAACGCTGGGCACCGCGGACGAACGGCACGATGCAGAACGAGCAGGCGTTGTCACACCCCGTGGCGATCGAGACCCACGCGCGGAAGTCATCGTGTCGAGCGGCCGGGAGCGCACTCGGGAACGTCTCCGTGTACTCCCGAACATCCATCTGGGGACCTTCGCGGTCCGCCCGCTCGAGCAGGTCGAGCAGGTGCGGCAGCGCGTGGGTACCGACGACCACGTCGACCCAGGGCGCCTTCGACTGGATCAGTCCCTGGTCCTTCTGCGCGAGGCACCCCGCGACGACGATCCGAAGGTCGGGGTTCCGGTCCTTCAGAGGCTTGAGATGGCCGAGGTTCCCGTAGAGCCTGTTGTCGGCGTTCTCGCGGATCGCGCACGTGTTGAACACCACGACCCGTGCCTCGGCGACCTCGTCGGTCGGTGTCATCCCGGCGGCCATCAAGACCCCGCCGATCCGCTCCGAGTCATGCTCGTTCATCTGGCACCCGAAGGTGCGGATCAGGTACCTGGGCTCCATACGGAGAACCAGGCTAGCGGACGGTCGGACGCCTGGCGCGACGACACCGCGCGTGGCAGCATGCGAACGTGGAGCCCACGCGAGATCTCGAGGAGCTGATCGCCGCGGTCGCTCCGTTCCTCCCGGTCCCCGAACGCGGCGCGGAGCCCGTCGTCCTCGCCGGGTCACGCGCCACGCTGGTCGTCAGGCTCGCAGACACGGTCGTCCGGTTCCCCCTCGACGATGCCGGGCGCAGGCGACTGGAGCTCCAGGTGCGTCTCCTGCCCGTGTTGGCTGGGCGTCTTCCCGCAGCGGTGCCGTCACCCCTGACCGTCGTGGATCCCGGCCCGGGTCTTCCGTTCGGCGCGCTCGCGTACCCACGCCTGCCCGGCCGAGCGCTCGCGCGCGGCGACGAAGACACATGGCCATCGATCGCCGGGGACCTCGCCCATCTCCTGGCGAGCATCCACGGCACACCGGTCAGCCGCGCCACCGCGGCAGGTGTGCCGATCTGGAGCGCCTCCGAGCGCATGTCGGAGCTCGACGCTGCCGTCGGTCCGGCGCTGGCCGACGCCCTATCGGCAGAGGAGGCGACGAAGTTCTCGTACCGTTGGGACGACGCCGTCGCCGTGCTGGCGCTCCACCCGCCGGCCCCCCTCCTGTGCCACGGCGATCCCTGGTACGACAACCTCCTGATCGATGAAGCGTCCGGACGGATCGTCGCCGTGCTCGACTTCGAGCACGCGGTGATCGCCGACGTCGCCCTCGATCTCGCCGCCGTGTTCCACATGAGCGAAGCGTTCGGGCTCGCCGTCGTCGAGGGTTACGAGGACCGGCGTGGCCTCGACCCGTCGCTCCGCGGACGGATCGCAGCTCACCGACTGATCCGTGAGATCGCTGGGCTCGCAGATGCCGTCGCCAACGACCCTCTCGAGGTCCCGGAGCAGGTCGCGAAGGTCAAGCGGCTGATCTCCGCGACGTAGGCGCTATCTCGCGTACTCCGTGGCGCGGGTCTCGCGGACCACCGTGATGCGGATCTGTCCGGGGTACTGCAGCTCCTCCTCCACCTGCTTCGCGATGTCGCGAGCGATCACCTGCGCCTGGATGTCGTCCACGTCCTCGGGCTGCACCAGCACGCGGACCTCACGGCCGGCCTGCATCGCGTAGACCTTCTCGACGCCCTCGAACGCGTTGCAGATCTCCTCGAGCCGTTCGAGCCGCTTCACGTAGGTCTCGAGCGACTCGCGTCGAGCGCCGGGGCGCCCTCCGCTGATCGAGTCGGCGATCTGGGCGAGCACCGCGTGGATCGTGCGCTGCTCGACCTCGCCGTGATGCGACTCGATGCAGTGGACGACCTCGGGGTCCTCCTTCATGCGCCGCGCGATCTCCGCGCCGATGATCGCGTGGGATCCCTCGACCTCGTGCGTCACCGCCTTCCCGACGTCGTGCAGGAACGCGCCGCGCTTCGCGATCGTGGGGTCGACGCCGAGCTCGGCGGCGAGGGACGACGCGATGTGGGCGGACTCGACGAGGTGCTTCAGCACGTTCTGGCCATAGCTCGTGCGGAACTGCAGGCGCCCGAGCAGCTTCACCATCTCGGGGTGGATATCCGTGATGCCCACCTCGGCCACGGCGTCCTCACCCGCCCGGCGGATCCGCTCATCGATCTCGGCGAGGGAACGCTCGTGAACCTCTTCGATCCGCGCCGGATGGATCCGACCGTCGGCGACGAGCTTCTCGAGCGTGAGCCTGGCGGCCTCTCGACGGACCGGATCGAACGAGCTCAGCACGACCGCCTCAGGGGTGTCATCGATGATGATGTTGACCCCGGTCGCCGCCTCGAAGGCGCGGATGTTCCGGCCCTCGCGACCGATGATGCGCCCCTTCATGTCCTCGCTGGGGAGGGTGAACACCGCTACCGTCGACTCCGCGGTCTGTTCGGAGGCGACCCGCTGGATCGCTACCGTGAGGATCTTCCGGGCGCGTTCTTCGCCCTCCTCTCGGGCGTGCTGCTCGATCTCGCGGACCTGGGTCATCGCGGACCGCTTCGCGTCGTCGACGACCTCGGACACCAGGGTCTCCCTGGCCTCGGCAGAGGTCATGCCGGCCACCCGCTCCAGCTGAGCACGGTGTTGTTCGGCCGCCTTCTCGAGCCGAGCACGGACCTCGGCGAGCCGCTCGTCGCGCTCCTGCAGCTCTTCGGCGCGGGCGTCCAGCCGTTGAGTCCTCGTACGGATCTCGTCTTCAGCCTCGCTGATCCGGCGCTCGAGCCTGGCGATCTCCTCGCGCCGCGCCTTCACGTCCTCCTCAGCCTCGCGGCGGATCTGGGCGGCGTCGTTCTTGGCCTCCTCGAGAGACCGTCGGAGGGTCTGCGCGGCCTCCTGCTCGGCCTGGACCCGGACCTGCTCCGCATCACGGCGGATCTGGTCGGACTCCTGTCGGGCGTTCGCGAGCGTCGTAGTGGCTTGGGCCTCGATCGTGCGGGCACCGGAACGGGCCAGCGAGGCACGGATCAGGAACCCGGCCGCGACGCCCAGGAGCAGAGCGACGAGGCCGACGATGACCGAGGTCATGGTTCCTCCCTCTCGTCAGGGAGAGGAACCCGTGGAACGCCGTTCCTTCGGCTGCCAGAGCGCGTACGGACGCGGACCGCGCCCGCCTAGGGCGTACCTCGCTCCTTGGGGGAGGTCGATCGGTTCCTGGGATGGTCGCTCATGTGGCTGGTCTCAGGTGAACGGGCGGGATCCGTTGGGTTGCCTCTCGGTGGATATCGTGTCCCGCCACGATACGGCGGCCCACCCCCGGAGGCAAGGCTCAGTCCTCGTCAGCCTGCAAGGCAAGGGCTCTCCGCGCAGATCGACGGGCGATCTCAGGTGCGTAGCCGCGCCGCATCAGCAACCCGCTCAGTCGGGCGAAGGCCTTGTCCGGGGCGATCCCCGCGAGGCGGCCGGCACGCTCGACCGCCAGCGCGTCTGCTTGCGCATCCTCGTCGACCGCGAGGTCGTCCAGGACGCTCGCGGCGGTGTCGCCCGCCACGCCGGCCGCCGCGAGGCGGCCCGCGACGACGCGCCGAGCCTCACGTCGCCGCCCCACTGCGTGCTCCGCGAGCGCCCGGGCGAACGCCTCGTCGTCGATCAGGCCCACACGCTCGAGGCGCTCGAGCTCGTCGTCGACCTCGTCGGCATCGAAACCTGCTCCTACGAGCCGGCGCTCGAGCTCTCGGCGGCTGCGCTGTCGCACCGCCAAGAGCCCGAGCGCGCGCTCGTGAACGTCCTTCGTCGCACGACGAGATCCGCCGGCAGCGGGCACCGGGCCGTCAGCCCTTCGACGACTTCGCCGAGACCGGCTCCTCGTCGAGGGCGAGATCGGGGACGATCTCGATCGGCTCGTCGTCCTGATCGGAGAAGCCGTTCAGCCCCACCGCGTCGCGGACCCTGCGCTCGATCTCGTCGCGGAGGTCGGTGTGCTCGGCCAGGAAGGTCCGAGCGTTCTCGCGACCCTGTCCGAGCTGCTCCCCCTCGTAGGTGAACCAGGCGCCCGACTTCTTGATCATCTCGAGGTCGACACCCACGTCCAGCAGCGAGCCCTCCTTGGAGATGCCCTTGCCGTACATGATGTCGAACTCGGCCTGGCGGAACGGCGGGGCGACCTTGTTCTTGACGACCTTGACGCGCGTGCGCGAGCCCACGACCTCCTGCCCGTCCTTCAGGTTCTCGATCTTGCGGACGTCCAGGCGGACCGACGAGTAGAACTTGAGGGCCCGGCCGCCCGGGGTCGTCTCGGGGCTGCCGAACATCACGCCGATCTTCTCTCGCAGCTGGTTGATGAAGATGGCCGTGGTGTCGAACTTCGATAGCGAGCCCGAGAGCTTGCGCATCGCCTGCGACATCAGGCGTGCCTGGAGCCCGACGTGGGTATCGCCCATCTCCCCCTCGATCTCTGCACGTGGAACGAGGGCGGCCACCGAGTCGATCACGACGATCGACAACGCGGCCGAGCGCACCAGCATGTCGGCGATCTCGAGCGCCTGCTCCCCGCTGTCGGGCTGAGACACCAGCAGCTCGTCGATGTTCACGCCCAGCTCCCGTGCGTAGGTGGGGTCGAGCGCGTGCTCGGCGTCGATGAACGCCGCGATCCCTCCGTGACGCTGGGCCTCGGCGATCACGTGGAGGCAGACCGTGGTCTTGCCCGACCCCTCCGGCCCGAACACCTCGACGACGCGCCCCCGAGGGATCCCCCCTACGCCCAGGGCGATGTCGAGGGCGAGCGAGCCCGTGGGGATCGTGGTGAGGCCGGCGTTCATCGGGTGTTCGCCGAGCTTCATCACCGCACCCTTGCCGTGCTGCTTCTCGATCTGTTGAAGCGTGACCTCCAGCATCTTGTCGCGGTCCACGCGGTCCTCCTTCCGAACCTGGCCCATCCCCGAGGGGGACCGGGTGAGCGCTCCGAATCGATCGGCACGCAGGCTAGCCACGGGGTCTGACATAAGTTACACCTCTGTCATTCCCGACAGGGTGCGGCGAGCCTACCCGAACACCTGTTCGACCGCAAGCACGCGGAGGCGGCGTTCGAGGCCCCCGGGGCCTCCCCTCCTCAGCCGGCGTGGTGCGGATGCGGGTGCTCGGTGTGGACCGGAGGCTCGGGCAGAGGTGGCACGTCGCCGCTGGCCGCGGCCCGGACCGCTTTCACGATGCCGTCGTAGCCGGTGCAGCGGCAGAGGTTCCCCGACAGCCCAACGCGGATCTCGTCGTCGGTCGCCGCCGGCGTGTCGCGCAGGAGGGCGGTCGCCGAGACCAGCATCCCCGGGGTGCAGAACCCGCACTGGACCCCTCCGAACTCGAGGAACGCCCGCTGAAGGGCACCCAGCTCGTCACCGGGGCTCAGCCCCTCCACCGTGGTCACCTGCTTGCCCTCGGCCTGCAACGCGAGGTAGGAGCACGAGTTCACGGGCTTGCCGTCGAGCAGCATCATGCAGGCGCCGCATTCCGAGTCGTCACAGCCCTCCTTCGCGCCGGTCAGCCCGATCTGGTCGCGGACGGCCTTGAGCAGGCTCGTGTGGGGATCGAGCTCCACCGGATAGGCGGCGCCGTTCACGCTGAGGGTGGCCTGGACCTTCATCTGTTCGCTTCCTCCTCAGGCGCCGAAGAGCGCTTGGCTGGCGGGGACGGGGATCTCCTGACCGCGGGCCCGCGCGAGCGCGGCCACGATGGCTCGCCGCGCGATCACCTCGGCCATCGCTGAGCGGTACGCGGCGGAGCCGCGGACGTCGCCGATCGGCGATGACCCGGCTGCGGTGGCTCGCGCCGCGGCCTCGATCGCGGGCTCTCCGCCGTCGGTGTCGACGAGCGCTCGCTCCGCCTCGGCGACCCTGCGGATCGTGGGCGCGAGGGCGGTGATCGCGATCCGGGCATCGCTGACCGCGTCACCATCGACGGTGACGACGGCCGTCGCCCCGACGACGGCGATCTCCATGTGCCGCCGGTACTCGAGCCGGACGTACGCCGATCCGGTGTTCGGCGCCGGCGCGGGCAGATCGATCCCGAGCAGGAGCTCGTCCGGCGCGGCGCTCGTCGATCCGGGTCCCGTCCAGAGCTCGTCGAGCCCGACCGACCGGGTACCGGAGGCGGACGCGAGCGACGCGATCGCGCCGAAGCACAGCAGCGGCCCGCCCGTGTCCATCGCGGGGGAACCGTTCATCACGTTGCCCCCGATCGTGCCGTTCGCCCGGGTCGCGTGCGACCCCACGATCGCGGACGCGTCCGCGATCGCCGTGAAACGCCCGCGCACGACCGGATCCACCACCAGCTCGGCGTGGGTGGCCAGTGCGCCGAGATGGAGTCCTCCGTCGGCCTCGGTGACCCCTCGCAGCTCGGCGATCCGATCGATCGCGACGACGGCCTCGGGCAACGGCGCCTTGCCCTGCCGGGCGCCGACCACGAGGTCGGTACCGCCCGCGACCGGCCTCGCCCCGGCGCCGATCGCGTCGAGCGCCTCCCGGACCGTCGTCGCGGACGTGAAGGACCGCGTCACGCCTCCACCCCCTGCGAGGTCGCCCACACCCGTTCGGGTGTCATCGGCATCTGCCGCACCTGATCCCCGATCACCTTCGTGATCGCGTTCGCGATCGCCCCGGCCGTCGGCACCTGCGGGGGCTCGCCGACGCCCTTCGATCCCCGAGGGCCCGCGCCTGCCGTCGGGATCTGGATCCAGTCGACCTCGATCTCCGGAGCGTCCGAGCAGGTGACGAGCTTGTAGTCCAGGAGCGCGGGGTTCCGCTGGCGGCCCTGGTCGTCCAAGATCGTGCCCTCGGACAGCGCGAGGCCGACGCCCATCACCACGCCGCCGGTGACCTGACCGTCGGCGCCCTTGCGGTTCAAGATGATCCCCGAGTCGTGGGCGGCCGCGATCTTCAGCACCCGAACCACGCCCGTGCTGCGGTCCACCTTCACGTGAGCGGCATGGGTGATCAGCTGGGGCGCCAGGAACGTCTCGTTCCCCAGTCGTCCGACGCACCCGCCCGTGTCGCCCGTGGGCGCATCGGGGACCTCGCCCGAGCCCTTCCCGTGGATCGTCGCCTCGGCCGCCAGGTCGGCGATCGTCACCGATCGGTCGGGCGATCCCTTCACGCGGACGCTCCCCTCGACCAGCTCGAGGTCCTCTCGGTCTGCCTCCAGCTGGGACGCGGCGGCGTCGAGCAGCTGCTCCCTGACGTCGGCGGCGGCGGCCAGGATCGCGCGCCCGCTGTTGAACGTGGTCTGCGAGCCGCACGAGCCCATGTCCCAGTTCGCCGCGGCGGTGTCCTGATACAGGATCGTGAAGTCCTCGGGCTGCATCCCGAGCTCCTCCGCCACGAACATCGGCATCGCCATCACCGCGCCGCTGCCGTTCTCCTGGGCGCCCGTCACGATCGTGCCGCTCCCGTCGCCGTTGATGTGGACGTAGGCGCCCGAAGGGGCCGGCATGGAGGGCCACCACCCGACCGCGACACCGATCGCCTCGTCCTCGGGGAGGTCGCGGCCGTACCCGATCATCTCGGTGGCCCGCTCGAGCGTCTGCTTCACCCCGAGCGCATCGAACACCTGGCGCGTCGGCCCCTCGGCGCCCTCCTCGATCAAGGTGCGGCGGCGCAGTTCGACGGGGTCCATGTCGATCGCGCGGGCGATCTCGTCCATGTGCTGCTCGAGCCCCCAACAGACCTGCGGAGCCGTCGGAGCCCGCACGGAACCCGAGGGTTGGTTGTTCGTGTAGTTCAGGTGGGACTCGATCGCGATGTTCTCGATCCGATACGGGCCGCAGGCGTGCATCGCCGCCATCTGCCCGAGGAAGCCGCCCTCGCCGCAGTACGCGCCCTTGTCCAGCACGAGCCTGGCCTTGCGGGCGACCAGGCGGCCGTCGCGGGTCACGCCGGTCTCGAACTCCATCACGATGCCCTCGCGGCGCTGCGCGATCGCCACGAACTCCTCGCGGCGGCTGAAGACGAGCTTCACCGGGCGGCGCGCCGCGCGGGCGAGCGCCGCGACCTGCGCCTCGAAGTGCAGGTCGCACTTCGCGCCGAACCCCCCGCCCAGCAGCGGGACGACGATCCGGACGTTCGCCTCGGCGATCTGGAGGGTCTGCGCCACCCCCGCCCGTGCGGCGTACGGGACCTGGGTCGACGACCAGATCGTGACCTCGTCTCCCTGCCACTGCGCGACGACGGCGCGAGGTTCGATCGGGACCCCCTGCGAGGCATCGGAGACGTAACGGCCCTTCACGACGACGTCGGCCTGCGACATCGCGGTGTCCGCATCCCCCTTCACGATCGTGTGGTAGGCCATCGTGTTGCCGGTCGCGACGATGTTCTCGTCCTTCTCGTACGCGTCCAGGTCCGGGTGGATCAGGGGCGCGGCGGGGTCCATCGCCGCCACGAAGTCGGTGACCGCCGGGAGCGGTTCGTACTCGACCTCGATCAGCCGCACGGCCTCGATGGCGATCTCCTCGGTGAGCGCCGCGACGCCCGCGACGATCTCACCTTCGAACCGCACGAGGTCCTTCGCGAACAAGGTCCGGTCCTGGACGAACCCCCCGAACCGGACGTCGGGGAGATCGTCCTGGGTCACGACGGCGACGACACCCGGAAACGCCTTCGCCTTCGACGTGTCGATCGACACGATCCTCGCGTGCGGGTGATCGGCGTAGCGGAACTTCGCGATCGCCATGCCGGTGAGGGTCAGATCCGCGGTGTACCGACCGGTCCCGGTCACCTTCTCGTGGCCGTCGGGGCGGATGAACATGGGCGCGGTCGAGGTGTCCGTCGGTGTCACGCTGAAGGTCTCCTTCCGATGGGCGAGCATCGTACCGGGCGAGCGCTCAGGCGTGCAGCCCGAGGCTGTAGCTCTGCAGAGCTTCGTACCTGGGGGCGGGCCGCTGCAGATGGCTGCGGAACAGCACCACCCGATCGACCCGCCACGCGATCGGTCGCACCGGCACGGCCAGATCCCCCTCGGTCAACGTCAGCGGTGGGTCGCTTCGCGCCAGGGTGAGATGGGCGGAGAAGGGCCGGCGGTCACGAGGGAACTCGGACTCGAGCGCCCCCTGGACCGCGGAGGCGGCACCCGCCAACGCCCCCGACGGTTCGTCGTGCAAGCCGACCCACACGACGCGCGCACGTGAGGGGGTTCGGAACGCCCCGAGGCCGTCGAGCCGCACCTCGAACGCCACCAGCCCCTCCGCGGCCTCGGCGATGCGCTCACGCACCCAACCTTCGAGGCGTGGCCACGTCTGGCCCAGGAATGCCAGCGTCACGTGCTGGTTCTCGGGCGGCGCCCACCGCGCCTTCGGGAACCGCTCCCGCAGACCTGCGGTGGCGTCGGCCGCCGCGGCTTTCGCCGCGTCGGGGACCTCCACCGCCACGAACAGCCGAAGGGCCTTCGCCTCCGGCCGGGAGCTGCGATCGCGTGCCATCAGATCGTCGTGTCGGACGTCGGCAGGGGCCGCCCCTCGAGGTACCGACGGACCAGGTCGAGCACGGCCTGCTGCGCCCATCTGATCACCCGGTCGCGCTCGCCCTTGACCCGGAACCCGCGTGCATGCGTCACCTCGTCGGTGTCCAGCGCGATCCAGATCGTGCCGGGTGGCTGCCCACCGTGAGGCTCGGGCCCGGCGGCCCCCGTCAGCGAGATCCCGACATCGGCCCCCAGCAGCCTTCGGACGCCTGCGGCCATCTCGCGCGCACACGCCTCGCTCACCACCCCAGGACCCTCCAGGGTCTCCGCCCGGACGGCGAGGACGTCCCGCTTGACGTCCTCCTGGTACGCGACGAGGCCACCGCGGAACGCGTCGGAGGCCCCCGGCACGCCGGCCAGCCGAGCGCTCACTCCCCCGCCCGTGAGCGATTCCGCGCAAGCGATCGTGCGACGGCTGCTCCGGAGCAGCGCGAGGACCTCCTCCTCGAGCGACCGATCGCGATCGGAGAACACCGCATCGCCCAGGCGCGTCCGGACCTCGGCGACGAGCGGCGCGAGGAGCGCCTCGGCCTCGCGCTCGGTGGACGCCTTCGCGGTCAGACGGACCTTCACCTCACCGGCGCTCGCGAGGAACGCCACCGTGGGATTGACGGACCCCTCGTACAGGTCGCCGAGCAGCTCAGCGACGGCCGACTCCCCGACCCCTGTGAGACGCAGCACCTGCGACACGATCGTGCCGGCCCCCGCCATGGCGGCGAGCTCGGGCAGGATCGTCCCCTCCATCATCTCGACCATCTCGCGGGGGACACCGGGGACCGCGTAGAGACGGCGGCCACGCCCCAGGTCGGCGATCAGGCCAGGTGCGGTCCCACGCTCGGGCACGATCCACCGGACCCCTTCGGGGACCTGGGCCTGACGCAGGTTCGACTCGGGCATGGGCGCCGACGAGAACCCGGCGAACTTCTGGCGCAGCAGTGACTCGATCTCATCGTGATGGACCAGCCTGGCGTCCAGCATCGAGGCGATCGCGTCGCGGGTAAGGTCGTCCTGCGTCGGCCCGAGACCCCCGCACACGAGGACCACCTCGGCGCGGTCGGATGCCTCGCGGAGCGTGTCGACGATCCGCCGGAGGTTGTCGCCGACGACCCGGTGATGGAGCACGTCGATGCCGATCGTGGCCAGACGCTCGGACATCCACCGAGCGTTCGAGTTCACGATCTGCCCCAGGAGGAGCTCGGTGCCGACGGCGACGATCTCCGCCCTCACGTCGGCTCCGGACTCGACGTGGCCTTGGGTGGGGACACGGGCATGTCCGCCACGGTGAAGGTCTCCGTCCAGGGTTGGCCGAACGTCCCGGGGGTGCCCCGATCCACGCCGGCGACCGACAGGCTCACGAGCCCTCCGTCGCTCACCTGGACCACGAGCTCCTGCGCGGCCGAGTACGAGATCACCTCGCCCGCCCTCAGGGTCACCGCCTCGATCGGCTCGCCGTCGGCGATCGCCGACGCGGTCACCTCCTCGGTCGCGGTGAGAGCCACGTCGATCCCGGGGATCAGGTCGGACTCCGGAGGCGCCGAGGGCGCGGTCACCGTCGCGATCGGATCGGGAGGCGGGGCACCGCGCCGCGACACGAGGCCGACCGCGATCAGCGCCACCAGGACGACCACGGCGGCGATCAGGAGGAAGCGCTGGTTGTCACGGACACGCGTCGCCGCGATCGCACGCTCGACACGGCCCATCTTCCCCGGCGGCGAGGGAGGCGGGCGTTCCTCCGCATGGCGTGCGTAGGCACGGACGACCTTCTCCGGGTCCAGGCCGAGGTACTGCGCGTAGGTCCGCAGCGTGGCCCGCGCGTACACCTCGCCGCCGAACGCCTCGAAATCCTCGTCCTCGAGCGCGCGGAGCTGCGCGGCGGACAACCGCGTGTCGCGGACGGCGTCGTCGATCGTGACCTGGCGGATCGTGCGCGCGCGACGCAGCGCCGACCCGACCCCGATCGAGGTGGGGGGAACCTTCCCGGCCATGGTGCGGGTGATGGTACTGCGCCGTCCACGGCTAGACTCCGGACATGTCCGACCTGCTCACGATCGTCGTGGAGATCCCCAAGGGTTCCCGGAACAAGTACGAGATGGACCATGAGACCGGGGACATCTGGCTCGACCGGATGCTCTTCACCTCGATGCAGTACCCGGCCGACTACGGCTTCATCCAAGGGACGCTCGGCGGCGACGGCGATCCTCTCGACGCGCTCGTGTTCGTCGGCGAGCCGACCTTCCCGGGATGCCGTATCTCCGCGCGTCCGATCGGCCTGTTCCGGATGACCGACGAGAAGGGCGAGGACGAGAAGATCCTGTGCGTCCCCCCGCAGGACCCGTTGTGGGGCCATATCGCCGATCTCCAGGGACTCCCCCTCACGGTGATGAACGAGATCGAGCACTTCTTCCAGGTCTACAAGGACCTCGAGGGACACAAGGTCTCGACCGAGGGGTTCGAACCGCGTGCGTCGGCCGAACGCGTGATCGCCGAGGCCCGGTCCCGCACAGACGCTCACTGACCCCGTTCGCCCTCCCGTATCGGGCCCGATACGGGGAGGATCGGGAACCGCCCCTCCCCGCGGGTGCCGGCCGTCTCGACGTGCCAGGATGGGTCCCCGATGACCCCGCTCCCGCGCCGCGGATCTCGCGTCTACGTCCGTCAGCTCGGTCCCGACGACCGCGACCCGTTCCTCGCCGCGGTTCGACGCAGCCGACGGCTGCACCACCCCTGGGTCGCGCCCCCGACCACCCAGGAGGATTACGACCGGTACGTCACCCCCGATCCCTCGCGCGTGGCCCTCGGCGTGTTCCGCATCGGGGATGCCGCACTGGTCGGCGTCGTGAACCTCTCCCCGATCGTCCGAGGCGCGTTCCAGAGCGCGTTCATGGGCTACTACGCGTTCACGCCGCACGCCCGCAAGGGGTACCTGCGCGAGGGGATCGAGTTGGCCGTGCGACACGCCTTCGACGAACTCGGCCTGCACCGGATCCAGGCGAACGTGCGGCCGGAGAACGTCGCGTCCAGCGAACTGCTCCGCTCGCTCGGTTTCCGGCTCGAGTCCCACTCCCCCCGCTACCTCTTCCTGGACGGCGCGTGGCGAGACCACCTCGGGTTCGTCCGTCTGAACGAACCCGAGCCCCCCGTCCTGGGGGCCCACGGGCCGATCACCCTCCACGGCGTCGACTCAACGACCGGGCGGGGGTTGTGGAAGATCGAGGCCACGCCCGACCAGGCGCGCTGGGTGGCGGGGGTTCCCCACTACCTCGCCCTGTGTCTCACGTTCGGCGAATGGCAGCCGCTCGCGATCCGCGCCGACGGACGCCCGGTCGGGTTCGTGATGTGGGCGCGCGATCCCGCCGACGGTAGCTACTGGATCGGTGGGTTCGTGATCGACCGCCGCGAACAGGCCAAGGGGTACGGACGGGCCGCGCTCACGGCGCTGATCGAGATGCTCCGCGGGAAGCCAGGATGCCGGGAGATCGCGCTGTCGTACGGGCCGGACAACGAGGCGGCCAAGAGCCTCTACGGGTCCCTCGGGTTCGTCGAGACCGGCGAGGTGGAGGGCGATGAGATGGTCGCGCGCCTGCGGGTCGGCGGGTCGCGGCGCAGGGCCTAGGTCCGAGGACGTGGCGATGACCGAGCGAAGTAGCCCTCTGGCCGCTGGCGTCCCCCGGGTGGGTGACTAGCATCCTCCTCGGGAGGGACATCGATGGAGGCGGAGGACATGCGAACGACGACCGAGGAAGGCTCGCCGCTGGCCGCGCTCCGTGAACCGGTCGTCGCACCGGACGCGCTCGCCGAGGGCCCGGTTCGCTTCTTGCTGGTGTCCGGCTCACGCGACAACGGCCGCTGGGGGCTGGTGGGGGCGTTCTGGCTGTCGATCGACGGACGGCGCGGCGGCTTCCTCGTGTCCCCGGAGGCGATCTGGCAGGGCTCGGAGATGGTGCGGAGCCTCAGGAGCGCGATCGGGCGTGGATGGACCCATGAGGACGTCTACCGCTGGTGGCAGACGCAGGTGGGCGCCGTCGGCAACGTGATGATCGACCCGCAGCAGCACGCCGACACCTTGTTCCAGGTGGCGCGGCGCGTCGGCGCCCTCTAGCGCTGGTCAGGCGCTCCGGCGCTCTTCCCACTCCTCGGGGGTCACGAGCACGTCGCGTGCCTTCGATCCCTGTGAAGGACCGACGATCCCCTTCTCCTCCATCAGGTCCATCAACCGTCCCGCGCGGGCGAACCCCACCTTCAGCTTGCGCTGGAGCATCGAGGTCGAGCCCAGCTGCGAGCGGATCACCAACTCGGCGGCCTGCTCGAGGAGCTCGTCGTCGTCACCCAATCCGTGATCGCCGGCGTCGTCCGCGGACGGGGGGAGCCCGAGGCCCTCGACCGAGTGCTCGTAGGCGACCTCGCGCTGTCCGCGGATGAACTCGCTGATCGCGAGGATCTCCTGCTCGGTGACCCACGCGGCCTGCAGGCGCACGGGCTTCGAGAGGTTCGACGGCGCGAACAGCATGTCGCCGTGGCCGACGAGCTTCTCGGCGCCGTTCATGTCGAGCACGACCCGGCTGTCGGCCTGGCTCGAGGTCATCAGCGCGATCCGGCTCGGGATGTTCGCCTTGATCAGGCCCGTGACCACGTCGACGCTCGGACGCTGGGTCGCGACGACGAGGTGGATCCCGACGGCCCGCGCCATCTGCGCGATCCGGCAGATCGCGTCCTCGACGTCGCGCGGGGCCACCATCATGAGGTCGGCGAGCTCGTCGATCACCACGACGATGAAGGACATGTGCTCGTAGCGGTGCTCCATCCCCGGCGGGATCCGGAGCGTCCCGGCCTTCAAGCCCTCCTCGTAGCCGTCGATGTCGCGCACGCCGACGGTGGCGAGCAGTTCGTAGCGGTTCTCCATCTCGCGGACGATCCACTGCAGGGCCTCGGCGGCGCGCTTCGGGTGCACGATCACCGGGCTGAGCAGGTGCGGGACCTCGGCGAAGTGGCTCAGCTCGACGCGCTTCGGGTCGACGAGCACGAGGCGGACGTCGTCGGGCGTCGTGCGCATCAACAACGACGTGATGAACGAGTTCACCAGGCTCGACTTGCCCGCACCGGTCGCGCCGGCGATCAGCAGGTGCGGCATCTTCGCGAGGTTCACCAGGCGAGCCCGGCCGTGGACATCCTTGCCGAGCGCGACCTCCAACGGATGCGTCGCCTCCTTCGCCGCGCCCGAGCGCAGGATGTCCCCGAGCATCACGAAGTCACGGTGCTTGTTCGGTACCTCGACGCCGATCGCGGACTTGCCGGGGATCGGCGCCTGGATCCGCACGTCGGGCGTGGCGAGCGCGTACGCGATATCGCTCGACAGCGACAGGACCTTGTTCACCTTCGTCCCGGCGGCGACCTCGACCTCGTACATCGTCACGGTCGGCCCACGGTGGGCGTTCGAGACCTTCGCGTCGACCCCGAAGGTGCGCATCGTGCGCTCGAGCGCCGCCTGCATCGTGGCCTCGTCCTGCGCGTCGGCCGTCGACGGCGGCGCCGCGCGCAGGAGGTCCAACGGAGGCAGTTGGTAGGGGCCGCTCGGGGTCTCGACGGTGCGGGTCTTCGGAGAGCGCGTCCGCTTCTTCGGGGCCTCCTCCTCCGCCACCGCGGGCTCGACCTCGGGCAACGCGATCACGGTCTCCTCGGTCGCGGTCTCCTGCAGCCCGAGGGCCTCGCGGAGACGGCGTCCACGCTTCGGTCGATCGGCCGGCTCCTCCAACGTGAGGACCGGCTCCGGCTCCGACTCGTCGTCGTCGACGACGTCGGCGGCGGTGAAGAAGTCACGGATCCGACGGATCGCGACGGCGACGGGCGTCCCCGTGAAGATCAACGCCCCCAGGACGACGAACCCGAGGCACACGATGATCGCCCCCACGGTCGAGAGCACCGCGGACATCGGCGAGGCCACGACCGCGCCCAGGATGCCCCCCGCCCAGGCGAGTTCCTCGTAGCCCTCACGCGGAGCGGGGTTCCCGCCCATGAGCGACAAGATCCCGAGCACGCCGAGACCGAACACCGAGAAGCCGATGAACATCCGGACCCGTTCCTCGCGCGCGGTGTCGCGGAGCAGGATCACGCCCCACCAGATCCCGATCACGGGGAACGCGGCCGCGGCGACGCCGAACGCCCCCCGCAACAGCCAGGTCAGCCACCCTCCGACCGGGCCGGCGGCGTCGAACCAGACCCCCAGCACCGACAGGAGCGCCAGCACCACCAGCCCGATGCCGATCGCGTCGCGCGCCCAGGGGGACAGGATCTGCCGCACCGGGGTCTTCGGGGGCGCCTTCGATGCTGGCTTCTTCGTGGCGCCGGTCTTGGAGGAGCGTCCGGAGGAGCGCGACGCCGAGCGCCGCGACGGGGAAGTCTTCGTCGCCATAGGCTTCATAGTCTGACGTCTGGAGCGGGCGCTGCAAGCAACCTGCGGCCTCTGGCGCCGGGCCTCAGGCCTCCATGATCACCGGCAGGATCACCGGCTTGCGCTGCGTGACCTCGAAGAAGTACCGCTTCAGCACGCGGCGGATGTCCTGCTGCAGCACCGTCGGGTCGATCACCTCCGACGCCGCCGTCTCGGCCAGCGCCGCGACGACGCGTTCGCGCGCCTCTTCGAGGATCTCGCCGGAGGTCGCCTCGTGGACGAACCCGCGGTTCACGATGTCGGGACGCCCGATCAGCTCGCCGGTCTGGACGTCCACGGCGACGACCACGACGACGACGCCGTCGCCGGCGAGCTTGCGGCGGTCCCGCAGGACCTCGCCCCCGACGTCGCCGATCCCCGATCCGTCGACGAACGTCATGCCGGCCTGGATCCGCTCGCCCTTGCGGAGCCGTTCATCGATCTCGACGACGTCTCCGTCCTCGCAGATCAAGATCCGGTCGTGTGCGATCCCGATCTCCTCGGCGATCCGGGCGTGGTGCTGGAGGTGACGGCGCTCCCCGTGGACGGGGATGAACCAGCGTGGCCGGACGAGCGATAGGAGCAATCGGAGCTCTTCCTGCGCCGCGTGCCCGCTCGCGTGCACGGCGTCGGCGGGCACGTGATAGACGTCGGCACCGCTGCGGTACAAGGCGTCCACCACGCGGTGGATCGCGGGCTCGTTCCCGGGGATCAGGCTCGACGACAGCACGACGGTGTCGCCCTCGGCGAGCTTCACCCACTTGTGCTCGCGCGCGGCCATCAGGCTGAGCGCGCTGTACGGCTCCCCCTGCGACCCGGTGCAGGCGATCACCACGTTCTGCGGCCCCACGGTCGGGACGTCGGCGATGTCGATGACGTCGCGGTCGTCGAGCCGGAGGATCCCGAGCCGCCTGGCGACGCCGACGCTGTTCTGCATCGAGCGCCCCAGGAACGCGACCACCCGCTGGTTCGCGATCGCGGCGTCGATCACCTGCTGGATCCGGTGGATGTGGCTCGAGAAGCACGCCACGACGACGATCGCCGGCGCCCGCTCGACGATCTCACGCAGGACCGGCCCGACCGTGCGTTCGCTCGACGTGTGGCCGGGCTCCTCGGCGTTCGTGGAGTCCGACAGCAGCAGGTGGACGCCGCGCCCGGCCTCCTCGGCGAACCCATGCAGGTCGGTCGGGCGCCCGTCGATCGGCGTCTGGTCGATCTTGAAGTCGCCGGTGTGCAGCACGGTGCCGAACGGCGTGTCGACCGCGACCGCCATCCCGTCGGGGATCGAGTGGGTCACGTGGAGGAACCGCATCGAGAACGGGCCGACGGCGAGCCCCTCACCCGGGACGGCGAGCGTGAGGTCCGCCAGCTCGGTGACCTCGTGCTCGTCGAGCTTGTTCCCGAGCAGCTCCAGGGTGAAGGACGTCCCGATCACCGGCACCGGGCGTCCGAGATCCTTCAGCAGGTACGGAAGGGCCCCCACGTGATCCTCGTGGCCGTGCGTGAGGACGATCGCCTCGACGTCGTCCGCACGGTCCCGCACGTACTGCATGTCGGGCAGGACGAGGTCGATCCCCGGCATGTCGGCCGAGGGGAACGACAGGCCCACGTCCATGACCAGCAGACGGCCGTCCAGCTCCAGGCAGGCCATGTTGCGACCCACCTCACCCACGCCGCCCAGGAAGACGACGCGACAGCCGGACCCGAGGACCTCAGGCAAGGAGACCCGCATCCTCCAGGGCGTCGCGCACCCGCTGGCGCTCCTCGGCGGACGCCGGGACCAAGGGCAGGCGTGGTTCGCCGCATCCGCGCCCGATCAGCTCGAGCGCGGCCTTGAGCGGGATCGGGTTCGAGGTGACGAACAGGGCGTTGAACAGCGGGGAGAGCTCCTCGTGCCGCTTGCGCGCAGCCGCGACGTCCCCCGTCTCGATCAGTTCGATCATCTGCCGGATCTGCGGACCGACCAGGTGGCTCGCCACGCTGATCACCCCGACCGCTCCCAGGCACAGGTACCCGAAGGTCGCCCAGTCGTCGCCGGAGTAGACCTCGAACCCCTCGGGCGCCTCGGCGATCAACCTCGACACCGCCTGGAAGTCCCCGGTCGAGTCTTTCACCGCGACGATGTTGGGCCGCTCGGCCAACGCCAGGAGCGTGTCGTGCTCGATCCTGGTCGCGGTACGCCCCGGGATGTTGTAGAGGACCATCGGAAGCTCCGTGGCGTCGGCCACGCGCTCGAAATGGGCGACCAGGCCCCGCTGGGGCGGCTTGTTGTAGTAGGGGGTCACCACGAGCAATCCGTCGGCCCCGGCATCCTCCGCGGCCTGCGTCAGCTCGAGGGTCTCAGCGGTGGAGTACGTGCCGGTCCCGCACACGAGCCGTCCGCGGCCCCGGATCGCCTCCCCGACCGCGCGGAACAGCTCGGCCTTCTCCCGATGGGTCAGGGTCGGCGACTCGCCCGTCGACCCCGCGACGACCACCGCGTCGGATCCGTGTTCGACGAGCCAGGAGGCCAGCTCCTGGGCACGGTCGAGGTCGACGGCGTGATCGTCGCGGAACGGCGTCACCATCGCGGTGACGACGGACCCGAAGCGGCCGGGCATGGCGTCGCCTCCTTCGTCGGTCCTGGCGCCGGCCGGGGCGCCGACGCTGCATCCGCCTATGCTAGCCCCCGATGCCGCGCATCTACACGAAGACCGGCGACGACGGCACCACCGGCCTCCTGTACGGGGGTCGTGTCCCGAAGTCCGACCTCGTCACGGAGGCCTACGGAACGACCGACGAAGCCGTGGCCGCGCTCGGCTTGGCACGGGCCCTCGCCGACGACGACGACATGCGACTGGACCTGCTCACCCTCCAGCGCGAGCTGTTCGTGGTCGGGGCGGACCTCGCGGCCAACCCCGACGACCGCGGCAAGCTCGAGCCCGGTGTCTCCCTGGTCACCGAGGACATGGTGGAGCGGCTCGAACACCGGATCGACCACCTCGTCGAGCTGCGTCCGCTCCCCGAGTCGTTCGTCGTCCCCGGCGCGAACCCTGCGAGCGCCGCGATCGACGTCGCGCGCTCGATCGTCCGGCGGGCCGAACGGGCGACCGTGGCCCTCGAACAGGCCGGACGCGAGGCGAACCCCGCCGTCCGCCTGTACCTCAACCGACTGAGCGACCTGCTGTTCGTGCTGGCGCGCTGGCAGGCGGGCGAGAGCGAACCCGCCACCCGCTGAGTCAGCGCGCGTGGCGGATCGTCCCGGCGTCGGGGAGCCAGTCCACGCACGGCGACGACCGCGCGCACGGCCTGCGGTTCCAAACGGACCACACCGCGAAACGGTAGGGCGTTCCCCGGCTCACGGTGGTCGGCACGTGGACCGTGACGCGGTCGCGTGCGATCCGCCGGACGGTGACGAACCGCAAGAAGTCTCCGTCGCGGTCGGCGACGACCCCTCGCAGCTCGCCCTCGACGCGCATCACGTACACGCTCCGGCGCCAGCCGTCCTTGCCCGCGAAGCCGATCCGGATCCACCCACGCTCTCCATCGACCTCGCCGTCTCGGAACCCGCCGCGGGTGGCGATCCGAACGACCTCCCCAGCCGCCTCGTGCGACACCCGGACCCGGCGCAGGTCCAGGGGCGATCCGGTGTCGGCCGGGTCGGTGCGAGCGATCGTCGTGCCGGCAGCCGGGACCGCCGCAAGGGCGAGGTGCAGGGCGAGGGCGGCGGCGACCACGAGCGTTCGCCTGGTCACGCTCACTCCTCGACGGCGACCGGCGAGAGCGCGCCCCAGTTCTGGTCTCCGAACAACAGGACCACGAGACCGACGTCCTTGAGGGACAGGTCCTCCGGGAAGGTCGCGACGAGCTCCGCAGCCTCGCCGTCCGGGATCGGGGCGGTCTCGGCGACCTCCGCGTCGGACCGATCCTGGGTCTGCGAGACCACGTACAGCCCGGGAGGACCCAGCTCGGCGCCGGAGCCGTTCTCGACGCTGAGGGTGCCGCTCTCCCACGAGAAGGCGACGGTCACGCCGTTGTTCTCGTAGGTCCATTCGCCCGGCACGAAGTCGACGGGCACGTCCTCGGTGGGAAGCGGTGAGCCCGTGTCGGTGGGGTCGCTCGGGCTCGGCGACGGGTCGTCGCCGGTGCAGGCCGCCCCCACGAGCGCCAGGACCAGCAGCAGGGCGGCCAGTGATCGGGTCGGGATGCGCACGGGTGCGGCATGATACGCGAGCGGCCCGAGCCGCGACCTCGCGATGGAACGGATCGAGCTGCGACGCCACGCCCCGCGGGACCCGGTCGCCGACCGGCTGTCCGCGGCCGGCCGTGCCCTGGCTGAGGACGTCGGGCGGACCCAGCGCGACGTCACCTACGACGCCGTCTACGTCTCCCCAGCCCAGCGGGCTGCCGAGACCGCCGCGTGGTTCCTCCGCGGCGCCGGGGCGCAGCTACCCGAGCACGCGGTCGTGCCCGGCCTCGGCGGTCAGGACGTGACCGGTGGCTCCCCCGAGGGCATGGCCGCTGGCATCCGCGCGTTGTTCGACCAGATCCCGGCGGGTGGCCGAGCCCTCGCGATCAGCCATACGCCGCTCGTCGAGCGGGCCGCGTTCGGCCTGACCGGCCGCGAGGTCGATGCGATGCGCGAGTGCGAGGGTCTCCTGATCACCCGCCACGAGGACGGCCGGATCGAGGTGGAGGAGCTGCGCCTGGCGGCTCCGCGATGAGCGACGCCTGGACCTGGATCGCACCGGCGTTCGCGCTCGGGTTCGCGCTCGGGGCCGCGCCGGGACCCGTCCAGGTCCTGATCCTGTCCCAGAGCGCCCAGCGTGGGTTCGCGGGTGGGGTCCGCGTGATGCTCGGGGCGAACCTCACGCTGCTCGCGATCTTGGTCGTGCTCGCGCTCGGCTTCTCGGCGGCCGAGCCCGGCGACGAGCTCCTGCGGATCCTGCAACTCGCCGGCGGCGCCGTCCTGGTCTGGATCGCCGCGAGCGAGATCCGCGGGCTCCGAGGCGCCCAACTCATCACCGAGGCCGACGTGCCCGCGCGCCGCCTCGGTCCCACCGCGCTCGGCGTCGTGGCCGTCGTGCTGAATCCCGGCGCATGGATCTTCTTCGCGACGACGGCGTCGGCGGTCATCGCCGATGCGTCGTCGGGGGGCGGACGCACGGCGGCGTTGCTCACCGCGTTCACGATGGCGTTCGGCGTCTCGACCTCGGACCTCACCTTCACCCTGCTCGGCAGCGGCGGCCACCGTGTGCTCGGCGAACGGGGTCTGCGGTGGGTCCGGATCGGTCTCGCGGCGCTGCTGGGCGCGATCGGCGTCGTCTTCGTCGTCCAGGGCCTGACGGGCTGAGCCGGCGCTCAGAAGAAGAAGGGCACCCAGGGAGCCGGGCCGGACCCGAACATCGACTCCACGGCCGCGAGCGCCGACGGGGACCGCACCTCGACCCGTCCCGCGGCCGCGAGGGTGGACCACGTGGCTCCGCCCAGGTAGACCGAGCCGATCTCGTTCACCGAGCAGACGAGGTCGGGGGCGGTGTCGACCCGCACGCACGACGGCTCGCCGCCCTCGACCGTGAGGGCGAACGTGCCCGCGACCTCCGGGATGAACGGGTCGGTCACGGCCAGGACAACCCGGCCGTCGCCGCCGTAACCGCGCGATCCGAGGGCGTTCGCGACGTCGACCGGACGCGCGTACAGACCGTCGTAGAGGCGGGCGCGCGCCGCACGAGGCTCCTGGAGCTGCCAGCGGAGCGGCTCGTCGAGCGGTCGATCCTGGGTCCTGATCCGCGACACGAGGTCGATGTCGAACAGGAAGCGCCACATCGAAGCGTTCGCCCGCGGGGTGGTCGCGATCAGCTGGCGGAGCTTGACCTCGACGTTCGGAAGGGAGCTCGGCCACTTGTGCTTCGTGCGGTACACGGCGAAGGCGTCGGGCGTGCCCTCCTCGTCCGTGTGCACCGCGTAGAAGTGGGGCTCGTCCTTCTTCTCCATGAACAGCCCCGGGAACAGCCGTTCCTCGTACACGAGGGCGCCGGGACGGGTCGGTGCCCACCGGTCGTAGATCTCGCGCATCAGGGGCAGCGCCTCGTCACGTCCGAGCAGTCGGACGTGCCCGCGGGGCTCGAACCCCGGCGCGAACACCGCCCGGTCGGTCACGACGTCGAGCTCGACGCCGTGCGTCGCCAGACCGAACCCGAAACGGCCGTAGATCGCGGCCTGCGAGGCGAACAGCGATGCGATCGGCTCCCGCCGGTCGCGCGCCTGCACCATGATCCGACCGAGCAGCTCGGTCGTGATCCCCCGGCGACGATGGGTCGGCAGCACCCCGACCGTCGTGACCCCCGCGGTGCCGACGGCGACGCCACCGGGTACGACGGTCCGCAGGGAGAACGTGCCCGCGCAGCCGACGATCCGGCCGTCCTCGAGCGCCGCCCAGGTGCGCTCGGGTTCCATGAAGACGCGGTCGACCTCGAGATCGAACTCGTCGGGCCTCGCCTCGCCGAACGAAGCCGCGAGTGCCGTCGTGAACGCGTCGAACTCCTCGGCCTCGATCGTGCGGTATTCCATCGTCCCCGCAGCCTATCCGGGCGGGAGCGCCTCGAAGACGTCGCGGAGCACGGGCGCGCCGGGAGCGCGGGAAGGCCACGCCATCACGAACGCTTCCTGGCCGAGCGCCTCGACCTGCTCGTCCTCGGTCATATCCTCGTCGTCGCCGGCCTGCGTGACGTGCTCGCGGAGCGCGACGAGCTTGCGCGCCGCGACCGACGAGCAGTCGACGATCACGCCGATCGTCTCGTCGGGGACCCCGCGGGGGTGGTAGAGCTGCTCGGGATCGAACGGCTCGCGTCCGGAGGCGACGAGCTGCGCGTTCCAGGCATCCATCCACGACTGCGGCAGGCTGTTGAGCAGCAGCCGTAGGAGGCCGTCGCCGCCTTCCTCGCGGACCCGGTGGAACGCCTCCATGGTCGCGCGACCGACCGTGACGTGGTCGGGATGACCGGTGATCCCGTCGGGACCGAACGTGATCACGACGTCCGGGCGCTCCTCGCGCAGCACGGCCGCGATCCGCTCGACGAGACCGTCGTACGGTTCCGTCTCGACACCGTGGTCCGGGAGACGGAACCACTCGTGACGGTCGGGCGCCCGACCGAGGGCGACCCAGGAACGCCGATCCTCCTCTTCCCGGACGCGCCCCAGCGTCGCAGGTGTGGCTCCGCTGCCTTCGGCGATCTGGCCGGCCTCGCCGCTCGTGACGTGGACCAGCACGAACCGGAACGCCGGATCTTCGGCGTGGAGCGCGACCGTGCCGGCGACACCCCAGGTGTCGTCGTCAGGGTGCGCGACGATCGCGGCGAGCCGTCGCGACATGGCGACCAGGGTAGCGCCGGGCGCTGCTACAGGAGGGCGTCGAGCCCCACGGTGAGGCCGGGACGGTCCCCGACCGCACGGATCGCCATCAGCACGCCCGGCATGAACGCCGTGCGGTCGGTCGTGTCGTGACGGATCGTGAGCGTCTGGCCGGGACCGCCGAACAGCACCTCCTGGTGGGCCAGCAGCCCGGGAAGGCGGATGCCGTGGACCCTGACCCCCTCGACGTCGGCGCCTCGCGCGCCCGGATGGGCCTCGTCGCCCCCCGGCGCCATCCACCCACCGGCGCGGGCCGCGGCGATCGCGCGCGCCGTCGCGATCGCGGTCCCGCTCGGCGCGTCGGCCTTGCGGTCGTGGTGCAGCTCGATCACCTCGGCGGCGTCGAAGTGCCGGGCCGCTTCGGCGGCGAACCGCATCATCAGCACGGCCCCGATCGAGAAGTTGGGGACCACGACGATGCCGACGGTCGCGTCGGCCCACGCCTCGTCGATCGCGAACCCGGTGGTTCCCTCGACGACGTGGATCCCGTGCTCGATCGCCCAGTCGACGTGCCCGGGCGCGTGAGCCGCGCCCGTGAAGTCGACGAGCACCTCGGCGGCGGCGTCGAGGACCTCGTCGAGCGATCCCGCGTAGACGAGATCGGTTCCCTCGACGGGAGCCCCTGTCGCGGATCTCGAGACGGCGGCCACGAGCGAGAGGTCTTCCGCCCCGAGGACCGCCGTGCAGACGGCCCGGCCCATCTTCCCGGTGGCGCCCAGGACGCCGACCCGGATCACTCCAGGGCCCCCTTGAACGCCGCGGGCCCGAGCGGACCGAGCACGGTGAGCGTCATCGGCTGCGACAGTACCCGGTCGGCCACCCGGCGTGCATCGTCGAGGGTGACCGCGTTCAGGCGCCGCAGGGACTCCTGGACCGTGAGGATCTCGCCGTGGGCGATCTCGGACTTGCCCAGGCGCGACATCCGACCACCCGGGTCCTCCAGCGACAGGGCCGTCGAGCCCCTCACGTGACCCTTCGCTCGCTCGAACTCCTCACGGGTGAGGCCCCCGTCGCGAACGTCGGCGATCTCACGCCGCATCAGATCGACGACGTCGCGGGCGCGGCCAGGGGTGGTCCCGGCGTAGGCGCTGAAGATGCCGGCCTCCGTGTACTGGGCGTGGAAGCTGTACGCGGTATAGGCCAGCCCCCGCTTCTCGCGGATCTCCTGGAACAGCCGCGACGACATCCCCCCGCCGAGCGCGGTGTTCGCGATCAGCATCGCGAACCGGTCCGGGTCGGTGCGCGGCAGCCCGTTCGTCCCCATCACGATGTGCGCCTGCTCGGAGCGGCGGCGCTTCACGAACGTCGCTCCGCTCGGGCGTGGCGCCCGCACGTGCGTCCGCAGGTTCCATGCCGAGGGCCGGCCCGGTCGCAGCGGCCGCCCCACGGCCATCCGGTCGGCGAGCATCCGCACCACGTCGTCGTGACGGACGTTGCCGGCCACGGCCACGACCAGGTGGCCGGGGACGTAGCGGCGACGATAGAAGCCGCGGACCGACGAGCGCGTCGCCTGCCGGATCCGCTCCTTCGTCCCCAGGATCGGTCGCCCGAGCGGATGCCCGGGCCAGAGCGTCTCCATGAACAGGTCGTGCACGACGTCTTCGGGTGAATCCTCGTGCATGTCGATCTCGGACAGGATCACCTGGGCCTCGGCGCCGAGATCCTCCGACCTGATCGTGGAGTGCTGGAGCATGTCGGCCAGGTGGTCGACCGCCATCTCCAGATCGCGGTCACGGACCCGCGCGTAGTAGCACGTGTACTCCTTCGCGGTGAAGGCGTTCACGTCGCCGCCCACGGCGTCGAACGCCTGGGCGATGTCGAGGGCGCTACGGTTCGACGTCCCCTTGAACAGCAGGTGTTCTAGGAAGTGGCTATGGCCGCTGATCGCCGGTCGCTCGTCTCGCGAGCCGGCGAGCACCCAGAAACCGATCGAGACGGAGCGGACGCCGGGCATCCGCTCCGTCACGACGCGCAGGCCGGAGTCGAACTCCGAGCGCGTGATCGGCATGGTTCGGGTCAGCCGTTCGAGCCGGCGTCGCCGCCGTCACGGTCGCGGAAGCGCTTCCCTTGACGGTCACCGCGGTCACGGCGCGGACGGTCGCCGCCGCCTCCACGCCGCTCGCCGCCACCGGTCTCGACCTCCTGGCCCTCGGGGACCTCCCACTCGGACCCGATCGGCTTGAGGCTGATCTTGCCCTGAGGGTCGATGTCCTCGACCAAGACGGTGATCGTGTCACCTTCCTTGATGGCCTCCTCGACGCTCGACAGACGCTTGCCGCGTCCGAGCTTCGAGATGTGCACCAGGCCGTCGCGGCCGGGCACGAGGTTGACGAACGCTCCGAAGGTCGTCGTCTTCACGACGCGGCCCTCGTAGGTCTCCCCGACCAGGACCGGACGCGGGTTCGCGATCTCGTCGATCATCCGCGCAGCCTCGTCGGTGCCCTCGGCGTCGTGCGAGCCGATGAACACCGTGCCGTCGTCCTCGATGTTGATGTCGGCGCCGGTCAGGGCGATGATCTCGTTGATCTTCTTCCCCTTCGGGCCGATCACCTCGCCGATCTTGTCGACGGGGATCTGGATCGTGATGATCCGCGGCGCCTTCGCGCTCACCTCGTCGCGCGGCGCCGGGATCGCGGCCAGCATCACCTCGAGGATCTGCAGCCGGGCCTCCTTCGCCTGCTGCAGCGCACCGGCCAGGACATCGGCGGGCATCCCCGCGACCTTCATGTCGAGCTGGATCGCCGTGACGAAGTCCTCGGTCCCCGCCACCTTGAAGTCCATGTCGCCGAGCGCGTCCTCGGCGCCCAGGATGTCGGTCAGGGTGATGAACTGCCCGTCGTCGGCGATCATCCCCATCGCGATCCCGGCCACCGGCGCCTTGATCGGCACCCCGGCGTCCATCAGCGACAGGGTCGAGCCGCAGACGCTCGCCATCGAGGTCGAGCCGTTCGACGACATCACGTCGGACACGAGCCGCAGCGCGTACGGGAACTCCTCCTCGTTCGGGATCACGGGGATCAGCGCCCGCTCGGCGAGCGCACCGTGCCCGATCTCGCGCCGGCGCGGCGAGCCGACGCGGCCCGTCTCACCGGTGGAGTAGGGCGGGAAGTTGTAGTGGTGCATGTACCGCTTGGAGTCCTCGGGGTCGAGCGTGTCGATCATCTGGGTCATCCGGAGCATGCCCAGCGTCGTGATGTTGAGGACCTGCGTGTCGCCCCGGTTGAACAGGGCGGACCCGTGAGCCCGCGGGACCAGGTTCACCTCGGCCGACAGCGGCCGGATGTCCTTCGGGCCGCGGCCGTCGAGCCGGATCCCCTGCTCCACCACGCGGCGACGCATGACCTTCTTCTGCAGCGACTTCCACGCGGCCGAGAACTCCTGGCCACGCACCGCGAACTCATCCTCACCGAGGGTGGCGGCGAGCGAGACCTTGGCCTCCTCCTTCACCGCGCTGAACGCGGCGTCGCGCGCCTCGCGGTCCGGCACGATCGCGGCCGCGACCTTCCCGGCGAACCCCTCGTAGAGCGGCTGCCAGATGTCGTCGCCGTACAGCGGCGTCGGCTCCCAGTCCATCTCGCTCACGCCGTGCGCGGTCAGGAACTCCTCCTGGAACGCGATCAGCTGGCCGATCTCGGCCTTCGCGACCTCGAGGCCCTGCGCGACGACCTCCTCGGTCGGCGCCTTCGCGCCCTCGGCGATCAGCGGCCACGTCTCCTCGGGCGCCTCGCCCTCGATCATCAGGACGTCGACCCCGCCGTCGGAAGCCTTCGAACCCGCGACGACGATATCGAAGGTGGCGTCCTCGACCTCCTGGAACGTCGGGTTCACGACCCACTCGCCCCCGATCAGACCGAGGCGCACCGCGGCGACCGGACCGTCGAACGGCAGCCCGGCGAGCCCGACCGCGCAGGCGGCGGCGTTCATCGCGGGGATGTCGTAGGGGTTGGCCATGTCGACCGACAGCACGGTGACCACGACCTGGACCTCGTCGCGGAAGCCCTCCTTGAAGGTTGGCCGCAGCGGGCGGTCGATCAGGCGGGCGGTCAGGATCGCCGTCTCGCCGGGCCGGCCCTCACGCCGGAAGAACGAGCCGGGGATCTTCCCGGCCGCGTAGGCCCGCTCCTCGACGTCGATCGTGAGCGGGAAGAAGTCGATCCCCTCGCGGGGCTTCGAACGGACGCAGGTCGCGATGACCTGGGTCTGTCCGTAGGTGACGACGACGGCCCCATCGGCGAGCTTCGCGAGCTTGCCAGCCTGGAACGTCATGTCGTGCGCGCCTACCTGGCGCGTCATCTCGGTGACCATACCGGTCGGTCCTCCTGTGGTTCGTGCGGCGCCCTCGTGGCGTCGCGTCAGGTGGAGGGGGGCGGCCGGTTCTCAGTGGTGAACGTCCGAGCGGGTTCGGGCGCTCGCCACTGACAACCGACCGTTCGGGGCTGTCCCTCCGGTCAGCCGCGGGTCAACTCAGGGGCATCAGCTCCTCATGCGGAGCGGGCGCCTGCGAGGCGCCCTCGGAAGCGGTCAGCGGCGGAGACCGAGCTTCGCGACGATCGCACGGTAGCGCTCGATGTCCTCACGCTTGAGGTACTCGAGCAGCCGACGGCGCCGGCCGACCAGCATCAGCAGGCCGCGACGGCTGTGGTGGTCCTGCTTGTGCATCTTGAGGTGCTCGGTCAGATCCGAGATCCGGCGCGTCAGCACCGCGATCTGCACCTCGGCCGAGCCGGTGTCGCCCGTGGAACGGGCGTGCTCGGCGATGATCTGGGTCTTGTCGTCTTTGGTCAACGTCATGGTCAGTCGTCAAGGCTACCAGCGAGGTTCCCCTGGCGACCCTCGAGCGCCGCGTCCACCTCGTCGACGAGCCATGCCCGACGTTCGGCCAGATCCTCGGCGGCCCTGCCGGGGACCGCGAGGCGTGACGGACGCAGCCGAGCGAGGCGCGCGCGACGCGCCCGATCCCCGACGACCGCCGCGACGAGCCCACAGACAGGGCCGACGACCAACGTGAGCAGCCACGGACCCGAGGCGTCCGCGAAGGCCAGGTAGCGCCAGGCGAGCCAGGTCGCCGGGAAGGTCACGAACCCGACGAGGAACTTCACCGTCGCCAGGGTGACCGGCGCGGCAGGACGACGACCGGCCAGGTGGACCAGCAGCGCCGGCACCCCGTTCACGATCAACCCGACGACCGCGAGGGGCAGTGCGACGAGGGTGAGGAGCCCGCCCACGAGCCGCGCGGGACGGGCGACGTCACGAGGACCGGCGGCTACCTGGCGGTCCGACGCGTCGTTCGCCTCGAGCGCCGCGCGGTAGCTCGCGACCGCCCCTCGGACCCGCGCCTGGGTCGCGGTGGGGGCGTCGGCGAGCGCGCCTGCCACCCGGTCGATCGCCGACAGAGGCGGCGCCCAGGAAGGGTCACTTCCGGATCTGCGGAGGTAGACGGCGGCCGCGTAGCCGAGGTCGGATGCCTGCGCCGCATCCCGATAGTCGAGCGCCGCCCGGCCGAGCCCCTCGCCGATCACTGCCGTCAGCCGCCCGACGGCCGCATGGTCGCTCGGATCCGCGGTCCCCGTGCCGAGCCACCCGTCGAGATCGATCGGGGTTGCCACACGGACGTACGCGCGGGTTCGAGCCGTCTGCTTCCGCTCGTAGATCAACCCGACCGGCACGATCCGGATCCGCCGGACGCCCGAGGCGCGCGCCCCGAGCACGATCCGGGCCGCCCCGGTCTTGACGGGGAGCAGGTGGGGTTCGTCGCTCGCTTGCCCCTCGGGGAAGATCCCGACGATCCCGCCGTCGCCGAGGGCTCGGCGTGCCGCGGCGAACGCGTCCACGTTGCGACCCGTCGCGCCGTCCTGCGCCCTGCGGACCGGGATCGCCCCGGCGAACGCCAGGATCGGACGGATCGGCCAGATCCGCCACAGGGCCGCCATCGCGAGGAAGCGTGGCACGCGGGGCAGGATCGCGGTCAGCAGCGCCGGATCGACGAACCCCCCGGGGTGGTTGGCCACGATCAGGGTCGGGTGATCCGTCTCGACCAGGTGGACCCCGACGACCTCGACCGATCGGAACCACCCGAGCGTCGCCAGGCGGGCGACCAGGTGGAGCACGCGATCGGCGAGACGACGCATCGCGGCGATGCTGCCACACGCGGAGGCTACGATGCCGGGGTGAGGTGCCCGTGAGCGACCGTCCCGGCCGGTTCCGTGCGGCATGCGGCCTGATCGGGCCGGCTGCGTTCACGTCGGCATGGCTGGTCGCGACGCGGCGCCAGCCCACCTACTCGCTCGCCAACGAGCACATCAGCGGGCTGGCCGCCCCGGACGCCGAGATCCCCCACGTGATGACCGCGGGATTCGTGGCGTTCGGGGCGTGCACGGTGGCCTTCGCCTCCGAACTCGAGCGGCGACTCTCTCACGGGGGGCACGCCGCCGGGATCGGGCCGACCTTGATGGCGGCATCCGGGATCGCGATGATCACGGCCGGCGCCTTCCGGCGTGACCGGATCTCGAACTACCCGATGCCCGGTGAGCGCGACGACCCGCAGTCGTGGCGCAACGACGTCCACGATCTGTCGGCGGTGGCAGCCGGGGGTCTCGGGATCGGCGCCCTGATCACCCTCGGCGGACGGTTCCGCGGCGACCCCGCCTGGCGAGCCCTCGCCTCGCCGGCCCTGCGCACGGCCGTGGCCAGCGCCGGCCTCTCGGGCTGGTTCGTCCGTGACGTCACGCGGCCCGGGAACGGGCTCGTCCAGCGCGCGAGCATCTCCCTGCCGCTGGCGTTCATGGCTCGCGTCGCGTGGCGGATGCTCCGTCAGCCGAGCGCCTCGCCGGGCACGAGCGCGACCGTTCGATCCACGTCGTCGGCGATCGCCGCCACGAGCTCCTCGATCGAGTCGTAGCGCTCCTCGTCGCGGAGGCGCCCCCAGAACTCGATCGACAGCGGCTCCCCCGGGAGCTCACCGCCTCCGTAGCCGAGGAGGAACGCCTCGACGTGGAGCGGCTCGACGCCGAACGTCGGGTTCGTGCCGACGTCCAGGGCCGTGCGATAGCGACGACCTCGGTGCTCGGCGACGCCCGCGTAGATACCCTGCCCGGGCAGCAGCAGTCGAGGCCACGTCCGGAGGTTCGCCGTCGGATAGCCGAGCCCCTTGCCCCGGCCGTGGCCTGTGACCACCTCACCGTCGAGCACGAACCTCCGTCCGAGCGCGAGCGTCGGCCACTCGAGGTCGCCGGCCGCCAGGGCCTCACGGATCGACGTCGACGACACGGGCCGGCCGGCCGTCTCGTACAGCCCGACCGTCTCGGCCGTGAGCCCGAACGGCTCTCCGAATTCAGGGAGGTTCTCCATCGTGCCGAACGCCTTGAAGCCGAACGTGAAGTTCGCCCCCATCGCGACGTGCCGGGCATGGACGCCGTGCACGAGCACGTCCCGGACGAAGTCCTCAGCGGGGATCAATGAGAAGTCACGGTCGAACTCGAGCACCACGAGCACGTCGATCCCACACCCGGCGATCAGCTCGGCCTTGCGCTCGACCGTCGTCAGGAGACGAGGCTCGCTCCCCGGGGACAGCACCTCGCGAGGATGACGGTCGAAGGTGATCGCCACCGCGCGCAGGCCGTCCGCGCGTGCTCGTTCGACGATCCGCTCGAACACCGCCCGGTGGCCCAGATGTACGCCGTCGAAGAAACCGACGGTGGCGACGCTCGGCTCGTGATCCAACGGCAGCGAGCCCATCCCTCGCAGGATCTCCACGCGCGGAGGCTACCGGACGACGGCCGTGCGACGTCACACGGCGGCGGCGATCAGGAACGTGAGCCCGGCAACCGCCAGCCCGATCCCGGCGCCACCCACGATGTCGAGCGGGAGGTGCACCCCGACGTACATCCGGCCGAGCCAGGTCAGCACCATCAGGGCGAGCACGAGCGCCCACCACCATCCGCCGAGCACCGCCCCCAGGACGACGGCCAGCGTCGTCGAGGTCGCCGCGTGCCCCGACGGGAAACCCGATCCGCCCTCCTTCGGACCTCGCAGACGGACGTCGTCGTCCAGCACGTGCTGCGGACGGCCACGCCGTGCGATCTCCTTCACGAGCTTGGCGAGCAGCCACGACGAGGTCCCGGCCACGAACATGGCCACCCCCTCTCCCCGGCGCCCTGTCGACCAGAGCACGACGGCCACGATCGGCGTCGTGACGTAGGTCCCGAACTGCATCGCCACGACGATCGGCACGAACGCGGCGTCACCGGTGCCGTTGATCGCCCGGAAGAACCGCGCTTCACCCGCGCTCACACCACGGACGGCCAGGGCCCCCGACCCGATCAGCACGGTCAGGCCGATGACGACGAGCGCCACGGCGCCCGACGTGCTCACGAGGGAGCGAGCACCATCTCGGGGCGCGCCTTCGGGCCGTCGTCGCGCCAGATCCCGATCAGCCGTCCGTTCGGGCCGAAGACCGCGTGAGGACCGGCGGCCCCGGCCGGCGCCAGCACCGAGCCGTGCGAGGCGACGCGGGCCTCCTCGTCGTCGAGGTCCACCCGCGGCAGGTGGACCACCGCCCGCTCCATCGGCAGGGGCGCCCCCGGGTCGCTCGGCGCCACGGCGTCGTGGACCTGGAACGGACCGATCGCGGTCCGACGCAGGCGAGTCAGATGCGCCCCGACGCCGACCGCATCCCCCACGTCGGCCACCAGCACCCGAACGTAGGTTCCCCCGCTCACCGTCGCGACGAAGTCGACATCCGGGGGTCGATACGCGACCACGTCGAACGCGTCGACGCGGATCACCCGCGCCTCGGCCTGGATGTGCTCACCCTTGCGGGCGGCCTCGTAGAGCTTGCGCCCTCCGACCTTCACGGCGCTGAAGGCGGGCGGTCGCTGGGCCGACGCCCCCAGCTTGGCGGCCATCGCGGCCGCGACCGCGGACCCCTCCACCCCGGTGGGGTCGCTCCGCTCGACGACGTCCCCGTGCGCGTCGAGCGTGGTGGTCCGGACCCCGAGACGGAACGCCCCCTCGTAGGTCTTCGGCAGATCGCCCAGGAACCGCAGCAGCCGCGTCGCACGGCCGACGCCCATCACGAGCAACCCGGTCGCCATCGGGTCGAGCGTCCCCGCGTGACCCACCTTGCGGGTCCCCAGCGCTCGCCGGACCTGCGCGACCGCGTCGTGCGACGTGATGCCGGACGGCTTGTCGACGAGCAGCAGGCCCTCCGGGCCGGCGTCGTCGCTCACGCAGGCTCCTGGCTCCGAAGGACCTCGATCAGCGCGTCGATCGTGGCCCGCGGGCCACGATCGCTCGTGTACCCCGCCGCGAGCCGGTGGCCGCCGCCGCCGAAGGCACCGGCGGCCATGCTCAGGTCGTGCCCACCCCGGGACCGCACGCTGACCTTGAACCGACCGTCGCGCTGCTGCTTCACGAGCGCCGCCACGTCGGCTTCACGGGCCGTTCGGATCACGTCGATCAGATCCTCGGTATCGGCAGGGTGCACTCCCGCCTCGGCGAGATCGGCCTGCGTGAGGTAGGTCCAGACGAGGTCCGCGTCCTCGACGAGGGTGAGCCGCTCGAGGGCGGTCCCCAGCACCCGCAGGTACGCGAACCGGTTGTCCTCGTAGAGGACCTGTGACAACCGCGCATGGTCGAAGTCGAACTCGCGCAGCCGTGCGGCGACCCGGAGCGTCTGCGGCCCCGCCGCCTCGTACTGGAACCGCCCGGTGTCGGTGACCAAGCCCGCGTACAGGCACACCGCCGATGCGTCGCCCATCTCCCCACCGATCGCGTCGATCAGCCCAACCACGAGCTCACACGTGCTCGACGCCGCCGGGTCGACGAGCCGGATCGTTCCGAGCCCGTCGTTCGACCGGTGGTGGTCGATCCAGATCAGCTCACGAGCCTTCGACGCGGCGTGACCGAGCGGCCCGAGCCGGTCGAACGATGCGCAGTCGCACGTGACCATCACGTCCGGTTCCTTCGGGAAGTCCCCCGGAGGCACGATCACGTCCGCGCCGGGGAGGAAGGACGACCACCGCGGCAGGTCGAGCGGCTCATTGGGGTAGGAGCAAACGGTCTCGATCCCCAGCGTTCGCAGGTGGTTCGCGAGCCCCAGCATCGACCCCAGGGCATCGGTGTCGGGGTTCACGTGACATGCGATCGCGACGGTCGGGGATCCACGCAGGACCTCCCCGGCGCGTGCGAGGTCCTCAGGCTTCACCGGTCTCCTCCTCGTGGATACGCTCGATGATCGCATCGATCCGTTCACCGGTCGCGATCGAGGCGTCCTCCTCGAACCGGATCTCCGGGGTCGCCTTCAACCGGACCTGTCGCCCGAGCTCGTGGCGCAGGTGCGGAGCCGCCGACCGCAGCGCCGCCCGCGAGGCCGCCTTCGCCTTGTCGTCGCCGAACGCCGAGAAGAAGACCCAGGCGACGCGCAGATCCGGTGAGACCTTCACCCCGGTCACCGTGACGAACCCCACGCGGGGATCCTTCAGCTTCTGGATCTCTTCGGCGAGGATCTCGCGGAACTCCTCGCCGACGCGGTCGGTGCGCTCGCCCCGTGGCATCCGACCAGCGTACTCAGTCGTCCGGCCACAGGAGCTGCAACTCAGCATCGATCACCTCGACCTCGGCCCAGCGCTCGACGAGCTTCTCGACCTCGTGCATCACGCGGCGCAGGTGGTGCTGCTCGGATCCGACCGCCGCCACGGCGATCGCCGCGCGCTGCCACAGATCATGGTGGTCCACCTCCGCGACGCTCACGGGGAACCTCTGCCGCAGGGCCGCGGACAGAGCCTTCACGACGTGTCGCTTCTCCTTGAGGGAACGACAGCCCGGGATGCGCAGGTCGAACCGTTCGAGGGCGACCAGCATGGGATCAGATCGAGCGGGCGATCTCCTCGACCTCGTAGACCTCGATGATGTCGCCCTCCTTGACGTCCTGGAAGTTCGTCAGCCCGATCCCGCACTCGAACCCGTCGCGGACCTCACCGACGTCGTCCTTGAACCGGCGCAGCGACCCAACCTTGCCGTCGTAGACCACGACCCCGTCGCGGACCAGCCGCGCGGTCGCGTTGCGGCGGATCGTCCCGGAGCGGACGTAGGACCCTGCGATCACCCCGAGCTTCGGGACACGGAAGGTCTGGCGGATCTCGGCCTCGCCCAGGATCTTCTCGCGCTCCTCGGGCTTCAGCATGCCGGACAGCGCCGCTTTGATGTCGTCGATCGCGTCGTAGATCACCCGGTAGACCCGGATGTCGACGCCTTCCTTCTCGGCGAGCTCGCGCGCTCCCGTGTTCGGCCGGACGTTGAACCCGACGATGATCGCGTTGGAGGCCATCGCGAGCTGGACGTCGTTCTCGGTGATCCCACCGGCGCCGCCTCGGACGATGTTCACCTTTACCTCGTCCTGCGGGAGCTTCAACAGCGAGTCCTCGAGGGCCTGGAGGGATCCTTGGACGTCGGCCTTCACGATCAGGTTCAGCTCGGCGACGTCGGCGCGCGCGACCTGACGCATCAGGTCCTGCAGCGTCGCACGGCGGCTCGTCACGAGTTCCGCGGCTCGAGCCTTCGCCTCGCGCTCCTCGGCGATGTGGCGAGCTTCACGCTCGTCCTGCACCTCGCGGAAGTCGTCGCTCGCGCTCGGGACGTGGCTCCACCCCAGGATCTGGACCGGCTTCGACGGCCCGGCGTGCTCGAGGGGCTGGCCGTTCTCGTCCTGCATCGCGCGGATACGGCAGTAGGCGGTGCCGGCGACCAGCGCGTCCCCCACCGAGAGCGTCCCCTTCTGGACCAGGACCGTCGCCACCGGACCACGGCCCTTGTCCAGGTGAGCCTCGAGGACCGTGCCGCGTGAGTGCCCCGTCGGATCGCCCTTGAGGTCCTGCAGATCGGCCACCACCAAGAGCGTGTCGAGCAGCCCGTCGAGGTTGAGCTGCGCCTTGGCCGACACGTCGACGAACTCGAAGTCGCCGCCCCACTCCGCGGGGACGATCCCGCGCTCGACCATCTGCGTGCGCACGCGGTTCGGGTCGGCCTCTTCCTTGTCGACCTTGTTCACGGCCACCACGATCGGCACGTTGGCCGCCTTCGCGTGATCGAGGGCCTCGACCGTCTGCGGCATCACGCCGTCGTCCGCGGCCACCACGAGCACCGCGATGTCGGTGACGCTCGCTCCGCGGGCCCGCATCGCCGTGAACGCCTCGTGGCCCGGGGTGTCGATGAAGGTGATGTCGCGGTCGCCCACGTGCGCCTGGTAGGCGCCGATGTGCTGCGTGATGCCGCCGAACTCCCCCGCGACGACGTTCGTCGAGCGGATCGCGTCGAGGAGCTTCGTCTTGCCGTGGTCGACGTGGCCCATGATCGTCACGACCGGGGCTCGCGGCACGAGGTTCGCTTCGTCGACATCCTCGGCCTCCTCCTCGGTCTTCAGCTCGTCCTCGAGCCCCACGACGTCGACGTCGTAGCCGAGCTGGTCGGCGACGAGCTCGATCGCGCCATCGGTCAGCGACGTGGTGGCGGTGACCATCTCGCCGGCCAGGAACAGGACCTTCACGATGTCGGCCGGTGACCGGTCGAGCTTCTCCGCCAGCGTCTGGGGGGTCGATCCGTGGATCACCTGGAGGACCGGACGGGACGGCTTCGCAGGCTCGGGCTTCGGCGTCGTCGGCGCCGTCGCTGCCGGGGTCGGAGCGGCGGCGGGCGTGGCAGGAACCGTGGCCGCCTGCGCCTCGGACGGGGCAGGAGGAGCGGGAGCCTCGGTCGCCGTCGCCTCGGCCTTGGGCTCGGGCTCGGCCTTCGGCTTGGGCTCGGCCTTCGGCTTGGGCTCGGCCTTCGGCTTGGGCTCGGCCTTCGGCTTGGGCTTCGGTTTGCGCGGCTGCGTCGGCGGCTCGAGGACCTCGCGTGACTTCGCCACGGTCGCCGTCGCCTTCCCGCCGGACGCGCGGAGCCGCGGGACCATGTCCTCGGGCACGCTGGATGAGGCGGACTTGCCCTCCACCCCCATCTGAGCGAGCGCCGCCAGCAGTTCCTTGCTGGTGACACCCAGCTCCTTGGCCAGCTCGTGAACCCTCACGTGTCCCTCAACATCCTTTCCAGAAACGCCCTTAGCCTACCGACTTCGTCCGATCCCACACCCGCCCGCAGCGCTCGTCCGATCGCGCCCCGACGCAGCGCCGCGTCGACGCAGCCGGGGTCCCGATGGACGTACGCCCCTCGTCCTGGAGCCACCGCGCGCTCATCGACGTCGACCCGTCCGTCCGGTCCACGGACCAGGCGCAGCAGCGAGCCCTTCGGCGCCGTACCCCGGCACCCGACGCAGGTGCGGACCGGGGCCGACCCCACCTCAGCCCTCCGCGGGAGCCTCCGGCGTGGAGGCCTGCGTCTCGGACTTGATGTCGATCCGCCACCCCGTGAGCCGCGCCGCGAGGCGCGCGTTCTGGCCCTCCTTGCCGATCGCGAGGGACAGCTGATAGTCGGGGACGATCACCTGCGCGGTCTGGGAGTCCGGATCGATCCGGACCTCCTTGACCTTCGCCGGCTGGAGCGCATTCGCCACGAGCTCGGCGGGGTTGTCGGACCACGGGACCACGTCGATCTTCTCGCCGCGGAGCTCCGTGACCACGTTGCGGACGCGCGAACCCTTCGGCCCCACGCACGCACCGACGGGATCGACCGCGGGTTCGTACGAGAACACCGCGATCTTCGAGCGGTGCCCGGGCTCGCGCGCGACGCCCTTGATCTCGACGACGCCGTCCTCGATCTCGGGCACCTCGAGCTCGAACAGCTTCTTCAGCAGTCCGGGGTGGGTCCTCGACACGACGATCTGCGGGCCCTTCGCGCCGCGCCTGACCTCCGTGATGAACGCCTTGAGCCGCTCGCCGTTGCGGTACGGCTCGGAGGGGACCTGTTCCGCCTGCGGCAGGAGCGCCTCGACCTTGCCCAGGTCGAGCAGCGTGTAGCGACGTTCGGACTGCTGCACGATGCCCGTGACGATGTCGCCCTCTCGACCGGCGAACTCCTCGTAGGTCATCTCGCGCTCGGCGTCGCGGAGCTTCTGGAAGATCACCTGCTTGGCGGTCTGGGCGCCGATCCGTCCCTTGAAGTCCTCGGCGACCTCGACCTCCTCCTCGGAACGGATCTCCATCACGAGGGTCTCGCCGTCCTCCGCCTCGACCTCGTCGAGCACCTGCTGGAACATCCGCATCTCACCGGTCTCGGGGTCGATCTCGGCGCGGAACCCGACGAAATCGTCGTCGGCGGTGGGGTTCTCCTGCTTCCAGGCGGACTTGTAGGCGGCGGCCATCGCCTCCTCCAGGCCCTGGAGGATGGTCTCGAACGCGATGCCCTTCTCGCGCTCCAGTTCCCGGAGCGCCGCGATCATCTCTGCGTTCATGCCCTGCTCCCCTTCAGTTCCGCGTCCCAGTCGGCGACGGTCCTCGCCGAGGTCACCGCGTCGAGCGCCACCGTGCGCTCCACGCCGTCGACCTCGATCGTGACGGTCGCGTCGTCGGCCGCGACGAGCGTGCCCGCGTGCACCCGCGCGCCTTCGACCGGATCGCTCGTCTTCACCTTCACCTGCGTCCCCACGAACCGCCGGAACTGCGCCGGCGTCTTCAGCGGACGCTCGATCCCGGGCGAGCTGACCTCCAGCTCGTAGCGCCCGCGACCGAAGTCTTCGAGGTCCAGCCGTCGCGACACCTTCTCGGAGAGCGCCGAAAGCGCTTCGAGATCCATGTCCTCGCGGTCGACCGTCACCCGGAGGATCTGGCGCCCGCCCTCGCGGCGGAACACCACTTCCACCAGTTCGTAGCCGGCCCCCTCGACGACGGGCCGGAGCAGCGTCTCCGCCTCCATCCGGTCCCACCTCCTCGAAGAAAAAGGTGGGCGCGCGCCCACCTCCGGCTCGTGCAACGGTACGTCTGTCGTTGGGGAGTATAGCGGAGGCCGTCCCGCGGAGCCGCTCAGGGCAGTCGATCGAGGCCCGCGAGGATCTCCTCGGGGAGGTCGGTCAAGGCGACGGAGGCGGTGTCGCCGGTGTGGCGGAGCGTCAGATCGCCCAGGCCGTCGGCGACACCGCGGGTTCCCACCGTCGCCCGCAGCGGCGACCCGAGCAGGTCGGCGTCGGCGAACTTGCGCCCGGCCCGCTCGACCCGGTCGTCGAGGTAGACCGTGGCGCCGCCCGCCTCGAGCGCGTCGTGGAGGTCGGCGGCTGCGGCCGCGGCCCGGGTGTCGTCGGGCGTGACCAGCACGACCGTCACCGCGAACGGGGCGAGCGCCCGCGGCCACACCGGCCCCTTCTCGTCGGCGCACCGGACGGCGGTCGCCCGGACGAGCGCCTCGGGGTCGACCACGCTATCGCGGGCGACCACGAGCCCCCGGCGGGCCTGCAAGGGCGTCCCGCACGCCGGACACGGGTCGCCCTCGCGTGCGGGCACGAGGTCGGCCCAGGTGTCGACGGCCACATCGCGGCCGATCACGAGCCCCTTCACGTGGTGATCGTCGAGGTTCGCTCCGGCCGCCCACGCCCCGCGGGAGGCGACGCCGTGATCGGCCACGACCGTCGCCCCCGGATGGTCGTGGGGACCCATGAACCCCTTGGAAAGCTCGCGACGGGCGAAGCCGTCCTCGTCGAGCCGCGCGAGCGTCCCCGGCGCGACCACCGCGGCGAGCTTGCCCTCGTCGACGGCACGGTCCCCGGGCACGATCGCGAGGAGCAGGGCCCCGTCGACCTCGTAGGCCATCGTCTTGAGGTTCGCCTCGACCGGCAGGCCGAGCGCCTCGGCCGCCGTCTTCATCGTGGTCGCCCCGGGCGTCGGCACGACCTCGAGGACCGCTGAGCCGTCCGGCGGCACGGGCTCGGGAACCCGGCGGGAGGCCGCCGAAAGGGTGGCGGCGTCTCCGCACGATGGGCAGACGAGCAGCCGTAAGTCGCCCTCGTCGATCGTCACGACCGAGAGCGACGCGTCCGCGTCGCGGGCCGCGATCACGTCGAGGCCGACCGCCGCGGGGTCGAGCGAGCTTGCACGCTCGAACACACGCTCTCCGAGCCAGGTCCGCTCGAGCGACCCGTCGACGTTGCGGACGAGGTACCCGCCACGGACCAAGAGGCGGTCGGCCTCGCCGCGGACGCCCGCAGGCGCATCGCGGAGCGTGGCGATCGTGTGCTCGGTGGCGCGCATCGGCTCGGCACGCTACCAGCCGTCGTTGACGCACCCTTCGACACCGTGCCACCATCGCCGTCCGATGTCGACGCGGCAGAGCTGGTGGTGGCCCCAGGGCTCGTGAGCCTGGTGCCACCGCGCGACGCCGCACCCGCATCACCCACGAGCCCCGGGCCCCCAGGTCCGGGGTTCTCGCGTTTCCGAGAGGATGTGACCCGATGGAGCTGCAGATCCGACCCGACCGGGACGAGTTCGACCGCCTCGCGGCCGACTGGCCGCTGGTCCCCGTCTGGGCGGAGCTGCTCGCCGACGTCGCCACCCCCGTGGGCCTGTTCGACGCCGTCGCCGGCGACGGCCCCGGGATCCTGCTCGAGTCGGTCGAGCGCTCGGAGCGCTGGGGCCGCTACTCGTTCGTCGCCGGCGATCCGGCGGCGACCCTCGTGGTCGACCGCGACGGCGCCCGACTCGAGGACGTCGCGCGTGACCTCCCGGCGGTCCCGGACGCGGAACCTCGCGAGGCCCTGACCCTGTTCGCCCACGCGCTCCGGGGACCGCGGCTCCCCGACCTCCCGCCGCTCACCGGAGGGCTGATGGGGATGCTCGCGTACGAGGCCGCCGGCCTCCTCGACGGACATCCCGCCCCGCGCGCCGACGATGCGCCGTGCCCGCCGATCTCGCTGCTCGTGATCGACCGCGCCGTCGTGTTCGATCACTGGCGCCAGCGGATCGTGCTGGTGGCCCACGCCCCGGCCGGCGGCTACGACGACGCCGTGGCCGCGCTCGGCGAGCTCGCCCGGAAGATCGCCGGCGCCACCCCCCCGCCGATCGCCCAGATGGGCTCGCCCGATCTGGCCGACGGCGACCCGAACATGCCCGATCAGCGCTACCGCGACACCGTCGCCACCTTCAAGGAGCACATCCTCGCCGGCGACATCTTCCAGGGCGTCCCCTCGCGTCGGGTCTCGTTCCCGGCGCCCGGGGGCGGCTTCCCGATCTACCGGCGTCTGCGGGTCACGAACCCCGCGCCCTACATGTTCTATCTCCGGCTGGGTTCGATGGAGCTCGCCGGCTCCTCACCCGAGCCGCTCGTGCGCGTCGAAGGCCGCCGCGTCTCGACCCGCCCGATCGCCGGCACCCGTCCCCGCGGCCAGACCGAGGTCCGCGACCGCCTCCTGGAGCACGAGCTGCTCGCCGACCCGAAGGAGCAGGCCGAGCACGCGATGCTCGTCGACCTCGCCCGTAACGACCTCGGGCGCGTCTGCGTCCCCGGCTCGGTCCGCCCGACCGAGCTGATGCAGGTCGAGCGGTTCACGAAGGTGATGCACATCGTCTCGACCGTGGAGGGCGAGCTCCGCGAGGACCAGCACGCCCTCGACGCGCTCGCCGTGACCTTCCCCGCCGGCACCGTCACCGGCGCCCCGAAACGCCGAGCGATGGAGCTGATCGCCGAGCACGAGCCGACCCCCCGCGGCCCCTACGCCGGCGCGGTCGGGTACCTCACGTTCGCCGGCGACCTCGACTTCTGCATCACGATCCGCACCGCGGTCGTCACCGACGGCGTCGTGAGCGTCCAGGCCGGCGCCGGCGTCGTCGCCGACTCCGACCCCGAGACCGAGCTCCGCGAGACGAAGGCGAAGGCCGCCGGTCTGATCCCGGCCGTGGCGCCGGCAGGCGCGAAGGAGACCGCCCGATGATCCTCGTCGTCGACCACTACGACTCGTTCACCTACAACCTCGTCCAGCTCGTCGAGTCGCTCGGCCGCGACACGACGGTCGTGAAGTCGGACGAGAAGCCCGCCGACGAGTTGGTCACCCTCGAGCCCGAGGCGGTGATCCTCTCCCCCGGCCCCGGCCACCCCCGCGACGCCGGCTGCTTCACCGAGCTGCTCGACACCCTGCCCGCCACGACCCCCGTGCTCGGCGTGTGCCTCGGCCACCAGGCCCTCGGCCTGCAGTGCGGCGGCACGGTCGACCGCGCCGCCCCGGTCCACGGCAAGGCCTCGCTCGTCTACCACGAGGGCCGCGGGATCCTCGAGGGCGTCACCGTCCCGTTCGAGGCGGGCCGCTACCACTCGCTCGTCGTCGAACGCGACGACCTGCCCGAGGAGCTCGAGCTCACCGCCTGGACCGAGGACGGTCTCGTGATGGCCGCCCAGCACCGCGAGCTGCCGCGGTTCGGCGTCCAGTTCCACCCCGAGAGCATCCTGACCCCCGAGGGCCCCAGGATCGTCGAGAACTTCCTGCGCCTCGCGAGCTGACGGGTTCGGTCAAGGTTGCCGGGTACCCTGCTCCGCGCACTCGCGACCGACGCGTTCGATCCTGAGGAGCATCGCGGCAGACGGCGTCACCTTGCCGCTCGCGTAGGTGCTCAGTCGGGGCGCGCTGGTCCCCACCATCTCCGCGAACCTCGCGCTGGTGAGACCCGATCTGGCCACGGCCTCCCGTACCCTCGCGGCGGCCTCCCGTCGATCGGCACGATCCGCGTCGGCGCGCGCCCGATCGATCGCGAGGGAGAAGAGCATGCTCACCTGGTCCGGCTCGCGATACGAGAGGTACCGCTCGACCCGACGCGCCACCCGTCCCCACGGCGAACGGCGGATCTCGGCGAAGACGGGCTTCCAGTCCGACACGAGGCCCCTGTCGATCACGATGACGAGCGCTTCGTAGGGCCAGGTGCGGACGTCGTCGGTCGGGGACGCGTCGACGTTGCGGAACTCGACCGGCATCAGACCGCACCCGCCAGCTCGAGCGCCAGCGACCGGCACGTATCGACGACATCGCCCCACCGGTGGTAGCGCTCGTCCAAGCCCTTGTACCGGGGCAGCTCTTCGATGACGTCGCGGTCCCGCGGGCTCGGATCCGCGAGAGCGATCACCAGCGACGTCAGGACCGAGCCCTCCTCCTCCGACCGGTCGGCGTAGTAGGCGTCGATCCCGGACAGCGTCTCGACGGCCGCTCCTTGTCCGAGGTGGTCCGCCAGCGCGACCACGTCCAGGTAGTCGCGGACGACGTTACGCTGCACGACGAGGTACGCCTTCACCCGCAGGGTCTCGGCTGCGGTCGGCGCGACCACGACCGCGCCGTCGCCGACCTCCACCTCACAGATCTCGAGAGGCCGCGTGCGCCGCATCTGGCGCAGACCGGCTTCGATGCCCCCCAGCCGACCCATGATGGTGAACGGAGGCTTGGAGGCCCGCACCGACGTCGCCCACCCCTCCGTCGCCTCCACGGCTTCGAGCACCGACTCGTACCGCTCGACGAGATCGGCGAGCACGTGGGGGTGATCGAAAGAGTCCCGATGACCGGCATGCAGCGCGGCCGCTGCCCCGCCGACGAGGACGGCGTCGGGCACGACCCCCTGGAGCCTGGCCGCCGAGATGAGAACCCGTTCCAACGTGCCGCCCATCGACGGTGCTTATCAGATCTGATATGACTCGTGCAAGCACCGGGATCAGAGCGCGTCCGAAGCAGGGGTTCGCGTCAGGTCGTGTCGTTGAGCTACGGCGCAGGGCACCCCGGGCCGTGCTCGAACCTCGCGGAGTTCGAGGCCACCCGGCACGCGCTCGCGTCGACGGCCTGGAACGCCTTCGCGGGGACGGACTTCAGCTCGTCGAGGAGATCGTTCGTCCAGCGCGGGTCTCGCGTGCCCTGGAAGTACCAGTCGCTCCCGTTGTCGCCGACGATCAGGCCGTGGGTCTGCATCGCGCGCAGGATCGTGCGGGCGTCGGGGCTGAACCCGGCCAACGAGAACCCGGCCTTGAGGCGGAACCTCGCGCCCATCGGGGGGCACTTCCGGCCGCCGGTGGCGGCGTGGTGACGCGCCGGCCACAGGTACCTCGCGGATGTGCACGAGGCGGTGACGCGGATCGCGTGGTCGATCTCGTCGCCGGCGACCTCGTCGTAGCGCAGGAGCCCGGCGAACACCGGGAGCCCCGCGGCGTCGGCGCTCGTCCAGCCGGCGGGACGGAGGCGGTTCGCACCCGGGCCTTCGAGGGGGAAGACGGCGCCGCTGCCGGCGGTCGGGTCGCCGTCGTTCCAGCGGGCGGCGAACAGCTCGTAGAGCGTGCAGTCGCTGCGGTCGATCATCAGCGCGTGGCGATCGGAGCCACCCTCGATCGGGGTGGCGGCGCCGAACGGGTAGGGGCCGGGGTCGCTCTCATCGTCGTAGGTGAACCGGATCGCCACGTCCGGGTGGCCGGCATCGACGACATCGAAGGGCATCCCGTACGAGGGCGGGCCGAAGTCGGGGTGGAGCAGCGTCCCGCGCGCGTGCATCGAGCGCTTCCAGACGTCGCTGCGGGGGTGGACGGGCAGGTTCGACACGTCGAGGTGCCAGACGTTCGACGCGGGGAAGACCCGGCACTCGGTGCCGGGGATCTGGTGGGCCGCTGCGGGCGTCAGCCCTGCGGCGGCAAGCGCAACGATCGCGACGACGAGGGAGTACCTGGAACGACGCACCTGTTCGTCATCGGCATCCGGGGCCGCTACGGTTGACCCTCACATGGCCCATCGAGGCGCGACCCGCGGGATCATCGAGGCGACCCCGACCGCCCTGTTGGTGGCCCTGATCGCGGTCCGCGTCCTGGTCGTCGGCGTGGTGATCGCCGACGCGGGCCGTCACGGCGTCGACGATCCGGTCGTGCTGCGGGCCAACGCGGTCGCGTCGTCGCCTGCCTCGCCGTGGAAGGGGTTCCCGGTCGCCTCGATGCCGGTCGAGACCGCGCTGATGCATGTGGTCGGGGGCGACTCCCCGACCTCGACCGCGGTCCGCATGGCGCTCCTCGCGTTCGTCGCGGACCTCGCCGTGTTCGTCGGGGTCGGGTTCGCGTGGGGGCGCCGGGCCGCCTGCACGTACCTGCTGCTGGCGCTGCCGCTGCTGCCGATGCTCTACCGGCGGTTCGACCTGGTCTCGGTGGCGCTCGCGACGTGGGGGGCGGCGTTGCTCACCCGTCGCGGCGACGACGAGGTCGGGAGCCCCGGGATCGCGTTGGGGCTCGCGATCTGGACGAAGCTCTGGCCGATCGTGCTGCTGCCGGTGCTGTTCCTGCGGCGGGCGCAGCGGTCGCTGCTCGCGACGGGGGGGCTCGTGCTCCTGGGTGGCGTCGCCTGGTTCTTCGTCGGGGGCAAGAAGGCGCCGTTCCAGGTACTGACGCTCCGAGACGCGGTCGGCTGGTCGGTCGAGGGCACGGTCGGGAGCACGCTCAGAGCGTTCGGGCTGGCCGGGCCGTGGAACACGGATGGGAACACGGTCCGCTTCGGGACGGTGCCGGGGCTCGCGGAGCCACTGCTCTTGCTTGCGCTGCTCGCGCTGCTCGGGCTCGTGTGGTGGGGAGCGTCGAGGGAACCGCGGCGCGATCCGTTCGGGGCGACCTCGCTCGCGGCGATCGCCGCGCTGCTCGTGTGCGCGCCGCTCGTGGCCGCGCAGTACGTGGCCTGGCTCGTGCCTTGGACGGCCGTGGCGTTCGAGGCGGACGAGCCCGAGCGGGAGGTCGCGGTCGCCTCGACCGTCGCGATCGTCCTGACCGGGTTGACGCAGCTGGTCACGGTCGGCGAGGGGTGGGTCGACGCGTGGCTCCTGTTCGCCCGGAACCTGGCGCTGGTCACGGTGGTCGGGCTGTGGATCGTGCCGGCGCTGCTGCCGAGCCGCACGACCGACGCCGCGCACGCGGCCTGAGCCGGTCAGTCCTCGACGCCGGAGGCGACCTTCTCCTCGGCGATCCGGCGGGCCTCCTCGATCAGGCGCTCGACGAACTTCCCCTCGGGGATCTTGTCGATCACCTCGCCCTTGACGACGAGGAAGCCCTGGCCCTTGCCGGCGGCGATCCCGATGTCGGCCTCGCGGGCCTCACCGGGGCCGTTCACGACGCAGCCCATCACGGCGACGCGGATCGGCGCCTGGAGCTTCTCGCGCTCGAGCGCCTCGTTGACCTCGCGGGTCAGGCCGATCACGTCGACCTCGGCGCGCCCGCACGACGGGCACGCGACCAGATCGAGGCCGCGCTTGCGGAGGCCCAATGACTGCAGGATCCACGTGCCGACCTTGACCTCCTCGACGGGATCGTCGGTGAGCGAGACGCGGATCGTGTCCCCGATCCCCTCGGCGAGCAGCGCCCCGATCCCGACGGCGCTCTTCACGCCGCCCATCGGCATCGGGCCGGCCTCGGTGACTCCGAGGTGCAGCGGGTAGTCGCACTTCTCGGCGAGCTGCCGATACGACTCGATCATCACCGACGGGCTCGAGTGCTTCACGCTGATCTTGATGTCGGTGAAGTCCTCGTCCTCGAGGATGCGCGCCTCGTTCAGCGCGGACTCGACGAGCGCCTCGGGGGTCGGGTTCCCGTACTTCTCCAGCAGGTCCTTCTCGAGCGAGCCTGCGTTCACCCCGATCCGGATCGGGACGCCGCGGGCCTTCGCCTCGCGCGCGATCAGCCGGACCTTGTCCTGGTACTTGATGTTGCCGGGGTTGATCCGAAGGCCCTGGATCCCCGCCTCGAGCGCGGCCATCGCGTACTTCCACTGGAAGTGGATGTCGGCCACGACCGGCACGGTCGACTTCGCGGCGATCGCGACGAGCGCCTCAGCGTCCTCCCAGTGCGGGACCGCGACGCGGACGATGTCGACGCCGGCGGCCACGAGCGACGCGATCTGCTGCAGCGTCGCGTTGATGTCGGCCGTCTTCGTCGTCGTCATCGACTGGATGCTGATCGGCGCGTCACCGCCGACCGGCACGCGGCCGACGTGCAGCTGACGGGTCTGGCGGCGATCGGGGCTCACGGGAACCAGTCTCCCAGGGCGCTCAGCCACCGAAGACGTGGAACGTGATCGTGCGTGGCTTCGGCTCGTCCATCTCGAACAGGATCAGCCGCTGCCACGTGCCGAATCCCGGCTCCCCCGCGACGACCGGGATCGCGTGCGAGGTAGCCGACAGCAGCATCGCCTTCACGTGGGCGTGGCCGTTGGCACGTTCGTCCTCGTGCATGTTCTGGGTGCGGATCTCGAAGTCGTCGTGCTGGTAGTAGGTGCCGTCGTGCGGCACCAGGTCGGTGAGGTGCCGGCGGAAGTCGGCCAGCGCCCCGTCCTCCCACTCGTTGATCAGCAGCGCGCAGGTGGTGTGCCCGCAGAACGCGATCGCGGCGCCCTCGGTGACGCCGGCATCCTTCACCGCGCGCCGGAGGTCATCGGTGAGATCGAGGTACGCGTACCGGGCGCCGACCTCGACGGTCACGGTCGTGGTGGCGGAGTTCACGTGGGCTGTCCTCCCTGTCGGGCCGGTCCCTCGGACCGGTCGGCCGGATCGTCCTTCGAGCGGTCGCGGGCGACCGCGGGCAGATCGAACGTGAACACGCTGCCGTGTCCGACCTGGCTCTCGGCCCGGATGTGACCCCCATGGGCCTCGACGATCGAGCGGGCGATCGCGAGTCCGATCCCCGTCCCGCCGTCCTCGCGGCTCCGGGCAGTGTCGACACGATAGAAACGTTCGAACAGCCGGGGGAGAGCCTCTTCAGGGATCCCCGTCCCCGTGTCGGCGACAGCTATCTCGACGTGGCCGTTCACGCGATGCGCGGCGATCGTCACCTCGCCACCGGGCGGCGTGAATCGCACGGCGTTGTCGACCAGGTTGAACAGCACCTGGTGCACCCGGGCGGCGTCGGCCTCGAGGGCCGGCAGGTCGGCGTCGATCGTCCGTTCGATCGTCACGTCGGCCGCCGGACGGGCGACCTCGATCTCGGAGACGACCTGGGACACGAGGGGCTCGACCGGGACCTCCTCGCGGTGGAGGGGAACCTCGCCAGATTCGAGCTTCGACAGGTCCAGGAGCTGTTCGACGAGACGCCCCAGGCGCTCGGTCTGGCCGAGCATCACCTGGAGCGTCTGCGGGTCGGGTTCCTCGACGCCGTCGAGGAGGTTCTCGAGGTGCGCCCGGATCGCGGTGATCGGCGTCTTCAACTCGTGGGAGACGTTCGCCACCAGATCGCGCCGGCTCTGTTCCAGGTTCTCCAGCTCGGCACTCATCCGGTTGAAGGCGGTCGCGAGCTGTCCGACCTCGTCGCGACTCCGGGAGCGCACTCGGACCGAGTAGTCACCGACCTCCATCCGCCTCGCGGCCGAGGCCATCTCGCGGAGCGGCTGGGTCATCCCGCGGGCCAGCCACCTGGCCATCAGCAGCGCGATCCCGGACGCGAGCGCGCCCGCCACCAGGAACTGCCACCAGAACGACCCCAGGAACGCGAAGGTCGCCCCCGCCCGAGCGAGGAACCCCGTGTCGGGGATCGACCGGATCGCGTACACCATCTCGACGACCGACCCCCCGCGCGCCAGGGGAACCGCGGCGAAGTCGACCGTGGCGGTCTTCCCCACGTAGACGCCGCCATCGGGGAAGGCCGGCAGACCCTCCGGTGGCGGGGACCCCTCGAGGAGCACACCCTCGGTCGTCATGTGGACGATCGTGATGTGGCGGGGAAGAACCTCGAGCTTGCCGGCGGCCTCCACGCGTGCCACCCGGAGCAGTTGGAGCCGCTGCGTGTCGCGGTCGTTGTTGCGGAACGCGTAGCCGAGGATCAGGAACAACAGCACCACCGTGACGCCGACGGCGATCACGATGACCGATCCGAGCTTCCCTCGGATCGTCGGCAGCTTCTCGAGCGGCCGCATCGCCATGGACTACTCCTTGAAGGCGTAGCCCACGCCGTGGACCGTGCGGATGAACCGCGGGTCGTTCCCGTCCTCGCCGAGCTTGCGGCGGATCCGCGCGACGTGCGAGTCGACGACCCGACCGCCCGCGTAGTCCCGGTAGCCCCACACACGGTCCATAAGCTGGTCGCGCGCCATCACGACCCCCGGCTCGCGGGCGAGCGCGTAGAGGATCTCGAACTCGAGCGGCGTCAGCGCGACCTCCTCGCCGTCCACCGAGACCCTCCGTCGCTGCGGGTCGATCTCGAGCCCGTGCCGCTGGATCGGCACGTCCTGTTCCTGACCTCGCATGCGCTCGATCCGCCGCAGGATCGCGGAGACGCGCGCCGCCAGTTCGCGGAGGCTGAAAGGCTTGGTCAGGTAGTCGTCGGCGCCGACCGCGAACCCGGCGACCTTGTCGGCCTCCTCGGTCCGCGCGGTCAGCATCAGGACCGGCGTCCAGCGATCCTTCTGGATCCGCGTGCAGACCTCGAGTCCGTCCATCCCGGGGAGCATCAGGTCGAGCACGACCAGGTCCGGACGCTGTTCCGCGTGGATCCGGATCGCCTCAGGGCCGTCGCCCGCGACGAGGACGCGGTACCCCTCGCTCTCGAGCCTCGCACGGACCGCCTCGGCGATCGCCTCTTCGTCGTCGACCACCAGGATCGTCTCGTCGCTCACGGGGCACATCGTAGCCCGCCGGGTCCGCCGGACCACCCTCGCGAGGGATGGAGAAATCGTGACGCAGGCCGACGTGTTCGTGCTGGTCAGGGGGTCGGCAGCGGCTTCGTGATGTCGACGACCACGGTCGCCATCACGAACGTGACGAGGAACGCCATCACCGCGACCGACACGGGGATCACCCTTCGCATGTCCACCGCTCGTCCGCGGATCTTCTCGATCGCCAGCATCAAGAGGTGGCCGCCGTCGAACGGGGGCAGCGGGATCAGGTTCACCAGACCGATGAAGACGGTGACGTAGGCGAGGAACGCGACGACGATCGCCCACTGCCCCCGGTCGCCGACGGCGCCGACCTGCTGACCGATCCCGACCACCGACGCCGGGTCCGTGACCTCGCGCTCGGCGTCGGTGAACAGCAGCGACGCGACCCGCCCGACGCCCTCGGGACCGAAGACCCTCCCGATCGACTTCACGGAGTCGACGGCAGAGATCCATACCATGCGCCCGCCCTCGAGGAACGCCTGCGGCAGCGGCAGCGGGTCGGGCGCCAACATGATGCCCAGCCTCGCCATCTCGATGCCCCCGAGGCACCCACGAACGGGCGTCAGGGCCGTCTCGACGCGCTCGCCGCTGCGCTCGAGCACGAGCGGAAGCTCCTGGTCGGCCGCGTCGCCGACCGTGGAGCGGACGTCGGCCGCCGTCGGTCCGGCGACGTCGCCGATCGAGGTGATCACGTCGCCCTCGCGCAGTCCGGCCGCGGCCGCGGGGCTCACCGAGCCGTCCGGGAGTTCGTCGCGGACCGACGCCACCTCGGCCGGTCCATCCCCCGGTACCAGGACGATCCCTGCGATCCCGGCCCACTCCCCGTCGACGCAGTCCGTCACCGGGACGATCGTCAGGTCGAGCTCCTCGTCGCCCCGCCGCACCGTCACCGGCATCGGTTCGCCGACGGACGCGTCGATCTCGTCGCTGAGCTCGGCTCCCGACGGGTCCGTGACGTCGCCCGCACGGACGATCTCGTCACCGGCCTCGATGCCCGCCGCGAACGCAGGCGACGTCGAGCCGTCGGCGAGCGTCTCATCGACCGAGCCCACCTGGTAGGCGATCGTGTTGTCACCCACGAAGAACAGGATCGAGGCGAACAGGACGGCGGCCACGAAGAAATGCGAGAACGGGCCCGCCGCGATCACGACGGCGCGCTGCCAGATCGGCTTCGAGTAGTAGGCGCTCGGCACGTCCTCGGGCGCCACCTCCTCGTAGGGGTTCATCCCGGCGATCTTCACGTAACCGCCCAGCGGCAATGCCTTGACCCCGTACTCGATCCGGTTGCGCACGGTCGACCAGACCCGAGGGCCGAACCCGACGAAGTACTCGAGCACCCGGAAGCGATAGAGACGGGCGAAGGCGTAGTGACCCAGTTCGTGGATCAAGATCACGAACAGCAGCCCGACGAAGAAGGCGACGATCGCGAGCCCACCCACCGGTGCTCCCTCAGCGTTCCTCGACGATCGCGGCCGCTCGCTGGCGGGCCCAGGTGTCGGCCCGCTCGATCCCCACGATCGAGACGACCGACGGTGGCTCGTGCTCGTCGACGACCGTCTGCACGATCTCGACGATCCGGGTGAGCCCGATCTTCCCCTCGAGGAAGGCCATCACGGCGACCTCGTTCGCGGCGTTCATCACCGCGGGGAACGTCAGGCCGAGCCCACCGACCCGGTAGGCGAGGTCGACCGCCGGGAACGCCTCGCGGTCCACCGGCTCGAACGTCAGCGGGCGATCCGTGAGCGGCACGGGCTCGACCCCGTTCGGTAGGCGCTCGGGCCACCCGAGGGCCAGCTGGATCGGAAGGCGCATGTCGGCCTTGGCCATCTCGGCGCGCAGGCTGCCGTCGCGGAACTCGGCCATCGCGTGGACGAGCCCCTCCGGATGGATCAGCACGTGGATCTGCGAGTAGTCCAGGTCGAACAGATGGTGGGCCTCGATCACCTCGAGCCCCTTGTTCATCAGCGTCGCCGAGTCGATCGTGATCTTCGGGCCCATCGACCAGACGGGGTGCTGCAGCGCCTCCTTGACGGACGCGCGGGAGAGCTCCCCGTGGCTCCAGCCACGGAAGGGACCGCCCGAGCCTGTGAGGACGACCCGCTTCAGGTCGTCGCGCCGCTCGTGTCGCAGCGCCATCGCGAGCGCCGCGTGCTCCGAGTCGACGGGCAGGAGGCGCTCGGGCTCGCCCTTCACGAGGTCCATCACGAGCTCGCCGCCCACGACGAGCGACTCCTTGTTCGCCAGAGCCACGGTCTTGCCCGCCTGGAGCGCCGCGAGCGTGGGACCGAGCCCCGCCGAGCCCACGAGGGCGTTCAGGACGATGTCCGCCTCGGTTTCTCCGGCGAGACGCTCGGCGGCGTCGTGACCGACCAGGAACTCGACACCCTTGACCGACCCGACCTTCTCGCGGATGTCGTCGGCCGCATCCGCGTCGGCGATCGCCACGACGGGCGGGATGAACTCACGGATCTGCCCCGCGAGCAGCTCCTGGTTCATGCCCGCGGCGGAGAGTCCGGCCACGCGGAACCGATCGGGGTTCCGCCGCACGACGTCGAGCGCCTGGGTCCCGATGGACCCGGTCGAACCCAGGACGGTCACGGACCTCATGCGCATCAGCCTACCCCGGCCCCGCGCGTAGGCAGGTACCGAGGTCCTACGCGAAACCGATCACGCGGAACAGCAGGAACGCCGCCGGCGCCACGAACAGCAACGAGTCGATCCGGTCGAGGACCCCCCCGTGGCCCGGGAGGACGCTCCCCATGTCCTTGATCCCAAGGTCGCGCTTGACCAGCGATTCCGCCAGGTCACCCAGCGTCGCAGCCACCGCGACCACCACCGCCAACAGGAGCGCGTCGAGCCTCTGATCGGCGAACACATCGATGAACGAGGTGACGAGCGCCACGGAGACGACGATCGTCACCAGCGTGGCCCCTATCAGCCCTTCGAGCGACTTCTTCGGGCTGATCGTCGGTGCGAGCGGGCGTCGGAAGAACGATCCCCCCCATACCGACCCGACGAGGAAGGCCGCCGTGTCGAACACGAACGTCAAGCCCACGACGGCCACCACGAGCGCCCGACCATCGTCGAGCTTCAACGTCGCGATCAGGTATCCCGCGAGCAGCGGGATCCACGCCATGTTCACGACCGTGAGGCCGATGTTGCGCACCACGTCCTTGCGGTGGACCGCCGGGACCGTCATGAACCACAGGAAGGCCGCGATCACGCCGAGCGCGAACATCGCCGGCGTGGCCGCCTCGCCTCGGAAGTAGGCCCCGGCCATCATCAGAGCGCCGGCCGCCAGGCCCACCGCGGTCGCCGGCTGCGCATGGTGCTTCACCATCACCCCGAAGAACTCGCCCTGGGCCACGAGGACCGCCACCACGGCGACGACCGCGAACGCCGCCTCGCCGACCAGGAGGGCCGCCAGGGCGACGCCGGCCAGGACGAGCCCGGTCATGAACGCCGCCGGGACGTCACGCTCGCCGGCTTCCGGGCCCCGACGGTCGAGGTCGGCGCCGACCTCGACGGCAGCGACGTCCTGCCACGACGGACCCGTGACCCCCTCGGTGCCGACGACCACGGTCCGCGGCGCGGCCCCGGCGTCGCGGAGGTCGCTCAGGATGTCTTCCTCCACCTGATCGGCTCCGGGTGACTCCTCAGCGCCGAGATCGGAAAGCAGATCACCGCCGTCCTCGCCTCCGAACACGTCGATCGGCTCGGTCTCGTAGGTCTCCGGTGAGCGGAAGGGACCGGCGAAGTGCTCGGCGGCCGCTTCGAGGTCCTCGTCGCTCGGCGCCCCGGGAGCGACGACGTCCCCTCGCTCGGGCGGCGCCGTCTCGGGGGGCTCCTGCGCGGAGGCCGCGACGTCCGGCTCCAGCGGCTCGGTGTCCTCCTCGGGCCACTCGTCCTCGGCGAACAGGTCCGCTTGCGCCTCGTCGTCGGGGGGCTCGGAGGCGAACGAGACCTCGATGTCCTCCTGCTCGTGAACGACGACGACCTCGGGCTCCGGCTCGAGGGACGACGGAACGTCCTCGACCGCCTCGATCACCCCGGTGTCGTACCAGTCGTCCTCGTCTTCGTCGTGCTCGACGGCCTCGCGCTCCGGCTCCGGGGGAGCCGCCTGGACCTCGACGTGCTCCTCGGGGGCGGCCTGCGGCTCGTTCCCCTCGGGCTCGTCCCAGTCGACGTCCTTGATCGGCGCGAAGAACTTGTCCAGGTCCTCGAAGAGCTCGTCGCCTTCGCGTTCGCCTGCCACCGGCTAGACCTCCATCAGTTCCTGCTCCTTGTGGCCCTGGATCTGGTCGACCTCGGCCACGAACCGATCCGTGAGCTTCTGGAGCTCCTTCTCGGCCCTGATCAGGTCATCTTCTGAGATGCCGCCCTCCCGCTCAAGTCTCTCCATCTCTTCCTTCGCGTGGCGCCGCACGTTGCGGACAGCGACGCGGCCGTCTTCCGCGCGATGGTGGACCTGTTTCACGAGCTCCCTGCGCCGTTCCTCCGTGAGCTGCGGGAAGGCCAGGCGGATCACGTTGCCGTCGTTGCTGGGCGTGATGCCCAGATCGCTCGACATGATCGCCTTCTCGATCGCGCCGATCGAGTTCTTGTCGAACGGCTGGACCTGCAAGAGACGCGGTTCGGGCACGCTCATCGACGCCAGCTGGTTGAGGGGAACCGGCGTCCCGTAGTACTCCACGGTGATCCGGTTCAACACGGCGGGGGTCGCGCGGCCGGTGCGGATACCGGCCAGGTCCTCCTTCAGGTGGACCACCGCCTGCTCCATCTTGTGGGTGGCGTCCTTCATGGCGGAATCGATCGTCATCCCACTCCTCCGTGAACGAGGGTGCCGATCGGCTCGCCCGTCGCGACGCGGCGGATGTTCCCCTCCCGACGGAGGTCGAACACGATGATCGGCAGCGTGTTCTCCATGCTCAGCGATACGGCCGTGGCGTCCATCACCTGGTAGCCCTCCTTCAGGAAGTCCACGTAGGCGAGTGAATCCAGCCGCACAGCGGTCGGGTCGACGTGCGGGTCGGCGGTGTAGACGCCATCGACCTTCGTCCCCTTCAGCAGGGCGTCGGCCTTGATCTCCAGGGCGCGCTGAGCGGCACAGGTGTCGGTCGAGAAGTACGGCACCCCGAGGCCGGCCGCGAAGATCACGACGCGACCCTTCTCGAGATGGCGGATCGCTCGGAGCGGCACGAACGGCTCGGCGATCTGACTCATCGCGATCGCCGTCTGGACGCGCGTCGGGACGTGGATCTTCTCCAGCGCGTCCTGCAGGGCCAGGGCGTTCATCACCGTCGCCAGCATGCCCATGTAGTCCGCTCGGTTCCGATCGATCCCCGGCGCCTGGCGCCCCCGCCAGATGTTGCCGCCGCCGACCACGATCGCCGGTTGGATCCCCAGGTCGACGATCTCGGCGAGCTGGCGCGCGACCAGGGAGGTAGCATCGGCGCTGATCCCCGAGCCGGACTCGGGGGCGAAGGCCTCCCCGGAGAGCTTCAGCAGGACGCGGTGGTACGTCGCACGCCCTGCGTCGCCGTCGGTCATCAGGCTCCTCGTCCCCTCCGCGGACCGCCTCCGGTCCAGCTTACTCCGCGTCCTCGCCCAGCTTGAAGCGGGCGAAGCGGCGCACCACGACCTTCTCACCGGTCTTCGCGCCGACCTCATCGAGGTACTGCTGGATCGTCCTCGAATCGTCCTTCACGAAGGGCTGCTCCAGCAGCACGTGGTCCTTGAAGTACGCCTCCAGCTTGCCCTCGACGATCTTCGTGATCACGTTGTCGGGTTTGCCGGTCTCCTTCGCCTGTGCCTCGAACAGGCTCGAGATCCGCTCGACCTCATCGGCCGGAACCTCATCGCGGGACAGGTACGTCGGGGCCGCCGGGCTCGCGATGTGCAACGCGATGTCCTTCACGAACGCGCGGAACTCATCGGTGTTCGCGACGAAGTCCGTCTCGCAGTTGACCTCGACCAGGACGCCCACCGTGTTGTTGAAGTGGATGTAGGCGTCGACCCGCCCCTGGTTCGCGGTGCGGCCGGCGCGCTTCTCGACGCTCGCGAGACCCTTCTGCTGCAGGAGCTCCTTCGCCTTCTCGACGTCGCCGTCGGCGTCTTGGAGCGCCTTCTTGCAGTCCATCATCCCCGCGCCCGTCTCCTCGCGCAGGGCCTTCACCATCGCCGCGGTGATCTCGGTCACGGCTCAGGCCTCCTCGGTGACGGCCTCGGCCGGAGCCTCGGTGTCCGCGGGAGCCTCGGCCGGAGCCGCAGCCTCCTCGGCCGGAGCGGTGTCCGCCGGAGCCTCGGCCGGAGCCTCCGCCTCGACGACGGGGGCCTCGGCGGGGGTCTCGGTGTCGACCGGGGTCTCCAGCGCGATCTCGGGCTCGATCTCGGGGGCTTCGGCCTCAGGCGTGTCCGGTTCGAACACGGTCGTGGCGGCGATCGCGGCGGCCTCCTCGGCGCTCGGCGTCTCGTCGACCGCGGCGGGGGCCGCCTGTCGCTTCGGGCCGGACGGCGCGGCAGGCGCGGTCACGCGCTCGACGACCTCTTCCTTCATCATCCCGTAACCCTCGGCGAGAGCGTCGGCGATCACGCGGGTCACCAGGTTGACGGCACGGATCGCGTCATCGTTCCCGGGGATCACGTAGTCGACCTCGTCGGGGTCGCAGTTCGTGTCCACGATCGCGATCACGGGGATGCCCAACCTGCGAGCCTCGGTGACGGCGATGTGCTCCTTCTTCGTGTCGATGACGAAGACGGCATCGGGGAGACGCTCGAGGTTCTGGATCCCCCCGAGGTTGCGCTCGAGCTTCTCGCGCTCGTGACGCAGGCGGATCGCCTCCTTCTTCAGCAGACGATCCATGGCCCCGGTCTCGTCCATCTCCCGGAGCTCGCGCAGACGCATCAGACGACCCTTGATCGTCGCGAAGTTCGTGAGCATGCCGCCGAGCCAGCGGTTGTTCACGAAGGGCATGCCGACGCGGTTCGCCTGCTCCTCGACGACCTCCTGCGCCTGCTTCTTCGTCCCGATGAACAGCACGATGCCGCGACGGCGGCCGAGCTGCTGGACGAAGGCGTAGGTCTCCTCGAGGCCCGACAGGGACTTCTCGAGGTCGATGATGTAGATGCCGGACCGCTCCCCGAACAGGTACCGCTGCATCTTCGGGTTCCACCGTCGAGTCTGGTGGCCGAAATGCACGCCGGCCTCGAGGAGCTCCCGCCTGGTGACGACAGGCACGAGCGACTCCTTCCTGGTTGTCATCCTCCGCCCGGTTCGACCCGAGCCGGCCCACTCCTTCGAGCGGGACCCCGGCGTCGGTCCCCGGGCGTGTGTGCTCGGCGCGGGTGCGCCGGCGGCGGGCAGTCTACCAGCGGGTTCAGCGACGGCCTCGCGGCGCAGGCCGCTCGGCCGGCGGTGGGTCCGGCGTGAGAGCCGCCACCGACAGGTAGCGGAAGACGAACGTGGCCGCGATCGCGACGTGGAGCAGGTTGATCGCGACCGAGAGCGTCCAGGCTGCCGCCGACGGGTTGACGCCGATCGTCCCGCCGGGGATCGCCGCCAGCAACAGGGCGAGCGAGCCGAGGGCGTAGACCACGGCGAGCCACAGGTTCGACGAGCCGGGCATCCGCGCGACCCGGATCGCACGACGCATCGTGTCGGGCAGGGTCCGATCCTCGTCGGCGGCCACGGCCGGCGCGAAGGCGAACAGGTACACGCCGAACGTGATCGAGGCGACGAAGGCCAACAGTCCAAGCCCTGGCCCCAGGAACACGGACACGATGTTGCCGACGATCAAGATCGCCAACCCCGAGAACGCGACCGCGAACGTCGTCGGCAGTACCCGCACCGCGCGCTTCAGCGCCCAGATCGTGACCCGGCCGGTTCGCAATCGCTCCACGGCGACCGTGGCGATCAGGGCGAGCACCACGGCTCGCCAGAACACGAACCCGAAGACGGCGAACGCGGCGAACCCACCCTGACGGAAGACCTGGCTGCTGAGCTGCGTGTCCACGAACGTCCCCACCGGGGGGACCGCGAACAGGGCCTCCAGCAACGTGAAGGGGCCCTGGAAGCCGATCGCGAGCAGCGTGAGCCACGCGACGAGCATCACGAGCGGGACCCCGACCACGAGCGGCATGGTCGACGCGACGAGGGCGACCCCGCGCGTGAACGTCGTTCGCAGCCGCGGCATCGGGGTGGACCCCGGCGGACGGGGCGTGAGCAAGGAGTCGAGGAACCCCTTGCGCTCGGGCGCCGTCGATCCGGCAGGCTCGCGGTAGCCCGATGGGCGACGATCGCGCTTCGTCATGCGTCCTCCACGGTCAGGTCGTCGCCGACCGGGATCTCGGCCGGTCCCAGACGGGACCACAGGAGCCTCCCGCCCGCGAACACCAGCGCCGCGAACGCGAAGGCGGCGAGCCAGGCCAGGAACAGCGCCGGAAGGTCGAGCACGGTCGGACTGACCTGACGGATGAGCGGCTGGTCGGGATCGTTCGAGAGACCGACCAGCCCGGCATCGACGCCGCCTCGAACGATCACGAGCGTGTCTCCGGCCACCGCCATCGAGCGCAGAGCGGAGGACGACGCCTCGCCTCCCGGCGCATCCGCGTCCCCTTCCCAGACCAGCTCACCGGTCGCGAGGTCGAACGCCGCGACCCGGGCGTCGGTCGTCGCGAGCACCACGCGGTCACCGATCACCACCGGTGTCGAGCGCAGGACGGGGTGGTTGTACGCGTGGTCCCAGGTCCGCGCTCCGGTCTCGGGATCGAGCCGGTACAGCTGGCCGCGGACGTCCACGACCAACACGGCGTCGTCCGTCAGTACCGGTGGGGATGCAGGAGCGAACGGGTTCACGTAGGCGTTCAGCGTCGCCCGCCAACGCTCGGCCCCGTCACCGAGGCTGACCGCGCGGACGGTGCCGTCGGGCAGCGTGACGAACGCGTTCTCGTCGCCGATCGCGGGCGGTCCGACCGAGAGCGACCCCGTCTGGGGCTCGTAGCGCCAGGCCTCCCCGCCGTCGCTCCTCGAGAGGGCGACCAAGGCCGCCGTCGTGTCCTCGTCACCGCGTACCGGGACCAGGACGAGGTCGTCGGAGGCCCCGATCGCCCCCTCGAGGTATCCCCCGAGCTCCACGGTCCACGTCACGGTTCCCGACCCGATCTCGACGGCCGTCACCGTGCCGTCGATCGAGCCGACGATCGCCGCCGTCCCTGCGATCGTCACGCCGGTCCGGCTCACATCGGGAAGCTCCACCGCCCAGACCGGAGCACCCCCGCCAACGGGCGCAGCCACGAGCCGCGGGGTGGTCCCTTCATCCGACCCATCGTCTTCCTCGTCCGATCCGGCGTCGGGAGACACCGACGCCGTCACGCTCGGCGTCTCCGAGACATCGGGCGGTCCGTCGCCCCATCCCTCCGTGAACACGACGAGCGAGCCGTCGGGTCCTTCGACCAAGGCCGGCGCCGTGGAAGGCCCGAGCGCTCGATCGACCGTCCACGTGAGATCGCCGCTCACCGCGTCCAGCCCGACCACGGACGTCGGTCCGGTCGCGACGACCGTCCCTTCCCCCGCGACCGGGGCCGACAACCCGTAGGCGCTCCTCGGGCCGCCGGTCTCCTGGGCCGCCGCCCACACGGTGCGGTAGCCCGGCGCCGGACCCTCCTGGACCGCCCCGGCCCGATCCGGGCCACCCTGGAACTGCGACCAACCCGAGAGGACCTGCGCCCCCACGGGTCCCGGGAACGAGAACGCGGCCGCCAGGACGGCGGCTCCGAGCGGGGCCAGACGGTGACGGAGCGTTCGCAAGGCCCGCCATCCTACCGGCGCACGGGCGACCTCAAGGCGCGAGCGGGGCGAGCCGGATGAACGTACCGACGGACACCGGCCCCAAGAACGAGAGGGGGTCCACGTAGACGTCGTCCTGCCTCACGCCCATGTGCAGGTGCGGGACAGTGGAGTCCGTGTGACCCCACCCCGAGGTCGCGATCATGGACCCGCGCGCGACGGCATCTCCCCTCCGGACGCCCAACGCATCGAGCCACGAGTACGTGGACTCCAGCCCACCGCCGTGATCGATCGTGATGAACAGTCGTCCTCCGACCGGACCGGCGAACGTCACGATGCCGTCGGCAGGCGCGAGCACCGGCGTGCCCGGCCACGCCCCTATGTCGATCCCCCGGTGCCCCGAACCGTACGGGGAGTTCGGGGGGTCGAAGCCCCGCAGGATCGGGCCCGTGACCGGCCACACCCAGTCCGCCGCGGCCGAGGTGGGTGGAGCAGAGATCAGCGAGAGCGCGAGGAGCGCTGGGATCAGGAGGCGTCGCATCGGGCTCGACGCTACGCGGAGTCGCAGGGCCGGTCCGTGACGGCCGTCACGCGCGAGGGCGGGTCTCCGGGCTACTCGACCTCGGAGAGCTGGCCGCGGAGCGCACCCACGGCCTTCGTGTGGATCTGACACACCCGAGACTCGGTGACCCCGAGGATCGTGCCGATCTCGGCGAGGGTCAGCCCCTCGAAGTAGTAGAGGGTCACGACGATCTTCTCTCGTTCCGACAGCGAGTTGATCGCCGCCGCCAGCAGCCCACGGGTCTCCTGCGACTCGACGCCCCAGCTGGGGTCGAGGCCTTTGTCGGCGAGGGTGTCCACCAGCGACACCTGCTCCCCGCGGTCGGCGCCCACCGAGACGGTCTCGTCGAGCGCGAGGACCGACACGAACGAGATCTGCGTGATCACCTCGTGGAGCTCGGCGAGCGACATCCCCAGGCGTTCAGCGAGCTCCTTCTCCGTCGGCTGACGCTTCAGCATCGACTCGAGGTCGGCCAGGGACTTCTCGATCTCGCGCTGCTTGAAGCGGACGGAGCGCGGAACCCAGTCCATCGAACGCAGCTCGTCGATGATCGCGCCACGGATCCGCGGGATCGCGTACGTCTCGAACTTGAAGCCCCGGCCCGGCTCGAACTTCTGGAGGGCATCGATCAACCCGAACATCCCGTACGAGACCAGGTCGGCCTGCTCGACCGACGAGGGGAGGCCCGTCGCCACCCGGCTCGCGACGTACTTCACGAGCGGCGCGTAGTGAAGGATCAGCTTCTCGCGGGCATCGACGTCTGCGGACCCCTTGAACGCGTGCCAGATCTGCCCGAGGGCATCGTCGACCTGTGGTGGGACGGTGACGACCGGTTCGGCCTTCGTCGAGGCGGCCTTCGCGGCCGTCGCGGACTTCTTCGCGGGGGTCACCGGTCAGGCCCTCGGGTGGGATCGCTCGTAGGCCTCGAAGAGGCGGGACCGCGAGACGTGCGTGTACCGCTGCGTGGTGGCCACGCTCGCGTGGCCGAGCAACTCCTGAACCGCTCGGATGTCCGCCCCTCCTTCCAACAGATGCGTCGCGTACGAGTGTCGCAGGGTGTGCGGCGTCACGCGCCGACCCTGCAACGACGTGTTCGCATATCGTTCCACAACTCGGCGCACGTCACGGGTACCCAACGGCAGATGTCGCCGGTTCACGAAGAGAGCCCGAACACCCTCGGCTGCGAGCACGGGCCGACCGTCGCGCAGCCATGCCGCGATCGCATCCATGGCGGGCTCCGACATCGGCACCTCGCGCTCCTTCGAGCCCTTGCCGTGGACGAGGACGCGCCCGCGGGTGAGGTCGGCCGCCCCGAGTTCCAACGCGGCGAGCTCGCCGACGCGCAGACCCGACCCGTACAGGAGCTCCAAGACCGCCCGATCGCGCAGGCCGACCGCCCGCTCGACGAGATCCTCGTCGAGCTCGGCCGTCGGGGCCGGTGCCTCGGCGAGCGCGGCGGCTTCAGGCACCCGTAAGACGCCGGGGAGGCGGCTGACGACCTTGGGCCTGCCCAGCAGCACGCTCGGATCGCGGTCGACCCGCCCGGCTGCGAGCGCCCATCGGTAGAAGGTGCGGATCGCGCCGAGTCGACGGGCCAGGGTCGCTCGCGCATACCCGAGCGTGTGCTGTTGTGCGAGGAAGCGCCGGAGGATCTGCGGGTCCGCCGCCGCGAGACGTGTCCGGTCTCGCGCCAGGAACACCGCCAGCACCCCGACGTCGTGGCCGTAGGCGTCCAGGGTGTGGCGGGACAGACGCCGTTCCAGGCGGAGGTGGTCGACGAAGTCGTCGATCAGCTCGCGCTCTGAAGGGGGAAGGTCGTCGGGGATCGTCACGGTCGGCTCCAGGGTCCCGTATCGTCCCAGCGCCGCCGGGCGGAGGCAATCACCCTCGGGCGCGCGATGCCCCCGAACGGCCGACGGACCTCCTGGTCAGATGGCCGAGGCCGTAGATCCGGGGGAGAGGCCTTGGATCGCGCGGCGGTACCGACCGCCAGCGCGCCGGACGACACCCCGGAGCTCTAGGCGCCCGAGCGCTTCCACGGACCTCGACAGCGGCAGCCCTGCTGCGGTAGCGATCGACTCCGGGAGCATCGGAGCCACGAGTGCATCGAGGACCGCGCGCTCGTCGGGGGGCAGGCCAACGGGCGTCGGCGGGGGCAACCGAGTGACGTCGAGCCCCAGGTCCTCGAGCACGTCGAGCGCGTCGCGCACGAGGATCGCGCCGTCGCGGATCAGGGCAAGCGGCGTGGCCGAGAGCGGTCCCGTGACCGGTCCGGGGACCGCGAACACGTCCAGACCGAGGTCGATCGCGTGTTCGGCCGTGATCCGCGTACCGCTCGGCTCGCGCCCCTCGACCACGACCACCCCTCGTGACAGGGCTGCGATCAGCCGGTTCCTCGCGGGGAAGCGCCACGGCTCGGCGGGGGTCCCCGGCGGGTACTCGCTGACGATCGTCCCTCCGTTTTCCACGACCTCGGTCAGCAGGCCCTCGTTCGAACGCGGGTAGAGCAGGTCGATGCCGGAGCCCAGGACGACGACCGTGCGGCCGGCGGCATCGAGCGCTCCGCGGTGCGCCGCGGCGTCGATCCCGATCGCCCCACCGCTCACGACGCCGATCCCCGCCAGAGCCAACGTACGAGCGATGTCCCTGGCTATCTCGCGCCCCTGAGCGGTGGGCCGACGGGCGCCGACGACGGCCACACGCTCCTCACCCTGGTCGAGCGTCGATCCCCTGACGAACACGCCCACCGGCGGATCGGCCAGACGAACGAACGCCGGCCAGTAGTCGGGGTCGCCGGGAAGCGCGAACCGGGCTCCGACGGCTTCGATACGGCGGCGCAGGTGCCCCGCATCCGCACGCGACAGGAACCTCCGGTCGCCGTTGCTTCCTGCGGTCGCCGCCTGGATCGCTCGCACGCATCGGCTCGCCGTGCCTTCACGCCAGGCGAGTATCCGGGCTGCCCGAGGGGTGATCCCCTGCAGGCACGCCAGCAGGAGCGCAGCGTCGCGCTCGGCCCCGCCGCCGAAGCCGTCCGGGAACCCTGGAGGCAGGTCGTCGAGGTCAGCCGGCACGGGCGAGACCCTCCCCCTCGGCGAACGCCACACGGAACGACAGGGCCTCGATCACGTGGCCAGCGCCGACCTGCTCGGCGCGATCGAGATCCGCGATCGTCCGGGCCACCTTGAGGACGCGATCGAACCCACGACCGGTGAGGGCGGCCCGCTCGACCGCCATGGCCAAGATCTGCTCGGCGTCGGGCCCGAGCCGCACCACCCGGCGGGCAACCGGGCCCGGGAGGAACGCGTTGCACGCGTAACCGAGCGGACCGGTGCGCGCGCGCTGACGTTCGCGCGCCTCGAGGACCCGCTCGCGCACGACCGCCGAAGCCTCGCCATCGGCGGCGCCCAGCAGTTCGTCCTTCGTGAGCCGCGGAACGGCGAGCCGAAGGTCGATCCGGTCGAGCAGCGGCCCGGAGAGCTTCTGCCGGTACCGCTGGACCTGGTCGGGTCGACACGTACACGCCTTCACCGGATCCTCGTCGAAGCCACACGGGCAGGGGTTCGCCGCAGCCACGAGCATGAACCTCGCCGGGAACCTGACGGCGCCGTGAGCCCGCGCCACGACGATGTGCCCGTCCTCCAGCGGCTGTCGCAGGGACTCGATCGCGTCGCGACGGAACTCCGTCAGCTCATCCAGGAACAAGACACCGTTGTGCGCGAGGCTCGCCTCCCCCGGACGCAGCACCGACGATCCACCACCGAGGAGCCCCGCGGTCGAGATGGAATGGTGCGGGGCACGGAACGGGCGTGAACGCAGGAGCCCGCGACCCGCCAGGAGACCCGCCACGGAATGCAGCTGCGTGGCCTCCAGTGCCTCGTCATGGGTCAGGTCGGGCAGGATCGTCGGAAGACGACGGGCAAGCATCGTCTTGCCGGCACCCGGCGAGCCGACCATCAGGAGGTCATGACCCCCTGAGGCCGCGATCTCGAGCGCGCGCCGTGCCTGCTCCTGTCCACGGACCTCAGCGAGGTCGACCTCGATCCCCGATCGCGGCTCCTCCCCGGGTGACGTCGGAGCCGGCGCCCACCGCCCGCGGAAGAACCCCATCACGTCACGGAGCGTCGACACGGGCACGACCCGCAGACCCTCGATCTCCACCGCCTCGGCCGCGTTGGAGGCCGGCACGACCACACCACGCGCGCCGAACCGTGCGGCGGCGATCGCCGCCGAGATGACGCCCGGGGTCGACAGGACCTCGCCCTTCAACGAGATCTCCCCGAACAACACCATCCCCTCGAGGGACCGGCTGGGAACCTGCCCGGTCGCCGCCAAGACGCTCACCGCGATCGGGAGATCGAGGCCCGGACCCTCCTTGCGCAGGTTCGCCGGCGCGAGGTTCACGACGATCCTCCGGAGCGGCCACTCGCCGCCGGCATGCTCGACGGCCGGCCGGATCCGATCGCGCCCGTCGGACACGGTGGCACCGGGCAACCCCGTCACGGTGAGCGACGGGAGACCGCGCCCCACGAACGCCTCGACCGTCACCGGGCGACCGCCCACGCCCACCACGGTCACGCCCGACACCCGCCCGTACATGGGTCGGACGCTACGGCCGACGAGGAGCGCGCTCCGTGACGCCCGTCACATCACGACCACGGATCGCGCAGATGGTGGACAGGAGATGCCTCACGGTGCTACAGAGGAGGCGACGGACCGGCGGGTGACGACGCCGAGCCGAGCCGAGGCTGGAGGGAGCCTTCCATGCGACGGATCGCGTTCACGACGACGGTCGTCGCCGTCGTGCTGACCACGATGTCACCCGCGGCGTCGGCCGTGGCGACCGTGACGATCGATTTCCGGAACGACCGCTCGGGGCCGATGCTGGATGGCTCCTCGAGCGTGGATACCGCATCGGTGTCCTTCCGCGACTCCCGGGGCCATGATCTCTTCGTGGGGGACTTCGGCCGGCAGAGCCATGGGAAGGCGCTGGCGACCTTCGGAGACGACCCGAGCGCGCTCGTGATCACGGTCTCGCACCCCGTCCGGTCGATCGGCCTGTGGTTCGGCAACGACGACCGCGGGTGGACCCGTCCCGGCGATCGTGCGGTCCTCACGGTGTTCCGGGGCACCCGCAGGATCGGTGAGGTCAACGCTCGGCTCAACCGCAACGACCGGATGGATCAGTCGATCACCTTCGAGGGGCGACCCTTCGACCGTGCCGTGTTCCTCTACGACGTCGACCGTCGCGGAGGGCTGATCGAGATCGTCGACGACATCACGATCGGCCCGCTGGCGCACTGAGCCTGCCCTCGACGGCACGTATCGACCCTGGGCCTCCGTGCCGACCTTCAGAAGGCGTCTTCGAACAGCTCGACGCTGGGCGGGCCATTCGGTGGCATCCACACGCTGGCCACGTCGAACCGAACCGCCACGCCGGAGAGCCCGCGCTGGAGGAGGAAGACCTCGGCGACCGCCCGGACCTTCCGCCGCTTCCGGTGGTCGACGGCCTCGTAGCCCCCACCGTACCGGCCCCCGCGCCGCGTCTTGACCTCGCAGACGACGACCGTGCCACCACGCAGCAGCACGAGGTCGAGCTCCCCCACCGAACACCTCCAGTTGCGGGCGAGCACCTGGAAGCCCCGACGGAGGTACAGTCGCTCGGCCTCACGCTCGCCGAGCGCACCGGTACGGGTCCGCGCATCCATGGCCGGACCCTACGCAGGGGGACCGACACGCTCGCTCAGACGGCAGGCGTGTCTGGGATCGTGGCCTCGTCGCGACGGAGCTCTTCCACGTTCACGTCGCGACGGGTCATCACGCGCACGTTCGACACGAACCGCGCGGGGCGGAACATGTCCCACACCCAGGCGTCCTGGAGCTCCACCTGGATCCATCCGTCCTCCGCCCGGAGGACGTCGACCCGGTTCGCGAGGTAGAAGCGACGCTCCGTCTCGATCACGTAGGAGAACATCGGAAGCACGTCGCGGTACTCCCGGTAGAGCTCGAGCTCGCGCTCCTCTTCGAACCGTTCGATGTCGTCGTCCATCATCGGCTCACAATCGTCTCAGACCTGCTCGGCTCCCGCCCCAGTCCCGGGAGCGACGCCTGTCCGACACCCGCGAACGACAGCCGGTGCACGGGCGTGGGGCCGTGCCGGTCGAGGGCTTCCCAGTGCTCGGGCGTCCCGTAGCCCTTGTTCTCGGCGAACCCGAACGCTGGGTATCGACGATCGAGCGTCCGCATCATCCGATCGCGAGTCACCTTCGCCACGATCGAGGCAGCCGCGATCGCGGCGTTCACCGCGTCCCCCTTCTTCACGCCGAGCGAAGGACACGGCATCCTCGGCACCGGGAATCCGTCGGTGAGCGCGTAGTCGGGGCACGGGTCGATCGCGCGCACGCAGCGGCGAAGCAGTGCGAGGTTGCTCCGGTGGAGACCGCGGGCGTCGAGGACCCCGGGCTCGATCCGCCGGACCGTGACCTCGCACGCGTCGACGATCCGCGCGTACTGCACCTCTCGCTGCGCGGCGGACAGGAGCTTGGAGTCCCGCAACCCGTCCCGTTCGAACCCCTCGGGCAGCACGACGGCGGCGGCCACGAGCGGGCCGGCGAGAGCGCCACGGCCCGCCTCGTCGACCCCTGCGATCCGTGTGAACCCACGCGCGCGCAGCAGGGCCTCGTACCGATCCAGGTCCTCCGTGGCTACAGCCCTCCCCAGCGTCCCGGCGGCCACACGATCACGAACGCACGTCCGATCACCCGGTCGACCGGCACCAGACCCACGCCGCCCTCCTCGGGCTCGAGCCGGGAGTCGCCCGACACCAGTCGATTGTCACCCAACACGAAGAGCATGCCATCGGGCACCGTCACGGGCCCGTAGGAGCGCGTGTCCTCTTCGGACGCGAGGTACGGCTCGTCGATCGGCTCGCCGTTCACGTAGAGCTGGCCTCGCCGGAGCTCGAGCACATCGCCGGGGAGCCCCGCCACCCGTTTGATGAAGTCCTCGTCTTCCGGTTGCGCCACGCCGACCCCCTCAGCGAGCCATCGCAGTGCGCTCGAGATCGGTCCGCGCTCGTGCGGCGCAGGATCGGGGTCGGCGAAGACGATCACGTCCCCACGCTCGATGTCGCTGAGTCGGTAGCAGAACCGGCAGACGAGGACGCGGTCACCGCGCTGGAGCGTCGGTTCCATCGACTCCGACGGGATGTAGAACGCCTGGACGAGGAAGGTCTTGACGACGATCGCGATCGCCAGTGCGACGACGATCAAGATCGGGAGCTCGCGCCAGAACTTCCCGCGATGGTCGTCGTCGTGACGGGTCGCTCGCGAGGCGACGACAGGGTCATCGGGGGATGGTTCGGGGGCAGACGGCTCGGCGGCGTCGGGCTGCCCGTCAGCCACGCGGGTCAGGCCTCGGCCTTCTCCTCGTCGGCCTCGGCGGCCTGCCCTTGGTCCGCCTCAGCGACCGGGTCGGCGGCCGACTCCTGCTCCGCGTCGTCCACCTCGGAGGCCTGCTCGACAGATGCCTCCGTCGCCCCCTCGGCCTCGACGGCCTCGACGATGTCTTCGGCTTCCTCGGCAGAAGCCTCATCGGCAGCAGCGGCCTCCATGGCGGCCAGCTTCACCTCGTCGATACGGCGTTCCTTGATCCGGGCCTTCTTCCCGCGCAGGTCGCGCAGGTAGTAGAGCTTGGCGCGACGGACGCGGCCACGCTGGACCAGCTCGAGCTTCGCGATCGAGGGCGAATGCACCGGGAACGTGCGCTCCACGCCCACCCCGAACGAGATCTTGCGCACGGTGAAGGTCTCGCGCAGACCGCCGCCGGAACGCCGGATCACCACGCCCTGGAACACCTGGACGCGCTCACGGTTCCCCTCTACCACGCGGACGTGCACCTTCACGGTGTCGCCGGGGCGGAAATCCGGGAGATCCGTGCGCAGGAACGGCTGCTCGATCAGATCGGTCGTGTTCATGGCAACGGTCGGGCAGTGTACCAGCGGTCAGGCCTCGCCCGGCGTCGGGTCGAGCAGGTCGGGTCGGTTCCGCCGCGTCTTCGTGAACGCGGCCTCGCGCCGCCATCGCTCGATCTCGCCGTGGTGCCCGGAGAGCAGGACCTCGGGGACACGCATCCCACGGAACTCCGCCGGACGCGTGTAGTGCGGATGGTCGAGCAGGTCGGGTTCGGAGAAGGAGTCACGACGGTGGGACTCCTCCTTGCCGATCACGCCGGGGATCAGTCGGGTCACCGCTTCGATCAGCAGCAGCGCCGGGAGCTCCCCGCCGGAGACGACGAAGTCGCCGACCGAGACCTCCTCGGCCGGGAGACCGTCGATCACGCGTTCGTCGAACCCCTCGTAGCGACCACAGAGCAGGGTCAGGTGCACCTCGGCGGCGAGCTCGTGGACGAACGGCTGGTCCAGGCGTCGACCGGCCGGCGACATCGCCAGGACCCGGCCCCGATCGGGGTCGAGCGATTCGACCGCGGCGAACACGGGCTCCGGTTTGAGCACCATCCCGGGACCGCCGCCGAAAGCCTCGTCGTCGACCGTGCGATGCCGATCGATGCTCCAGTCGCGCAGATCGTGGACATACACGTCGATCAAGCCCCCCTCGATCGCGCGCCCCAGCAGGCTCTGCGACAAGGGTCCCTGGACGATCGCTGGGAAGATCGTGATCACGTCGATCCGCATCGTGCTCAGATTGCCACGTCGCGGTGTTTGGACGCAGTATCCGCCGGTCCAGATCATCGGTCGGGCGTGAGGAGGTGGGATGGAGTACCTGATCCTCGCGGGGGTGCTGGCCGCCGCGTTCGTCATCGGGCGCGACGTCTGGCTCCAGCGGCGACTCCAGCGCGGGCGCACCGACGCGCACGCGATCGTCGCCGATCGCGTGCGCCATCGTGCCGCGGGCGGACCCGCCGTCGACGCGCTGATCGAGGCGAAGGCTCGAACGTCAGCCGTACCGACGTGGGATCCATGGGACGCCGCCGACGAGGGCCTCGACGTCGAGACGTTCCGACCCACCCTGCGGACGGACGCCGAGATCGTCGAGTTCCGGCTCCGTTGGGGGGACGACTACGCGATGGCGTGCGGGCCCGACCGCGCACGTCACTTCCGACTCGAGATCTGGGAGGCGCAGCTGCTCCGTCAGATGGACGGCACACGGACGGTCGGCGAGCTGATCGTGGACCACCTCGGGCGCAGCGGTGACCTCGATGCCGCCGGGGTCCTGGGGCTTATCGAGACGCTGCGGCTCGAGGGGTTCTTCGATCCGGGACGCCCCGTGGACGTGGAGGCACTCGTGGCCGAGAGGATGGAGCCTGTCACGAGCGGCCGCCAGAGGATCCGGGTGTTCCTGAAGACCCTCCAGCTGCCCTGGCACGGGGCCGACCGTCTGATGCAGCGCCTGTACGACGGCGGGCTCAAGGTCTTCTTCCGGACGCCGGTCGTGATCGCAGCGGCCGTCGTGGCCGTCCTGGGCATCGTCGCGTACGTGGCCGTCCTCACCTCTGATCGATTCACGCTGGTGCTGAGCAACCCTCCCGCACAGGCGGCGATCCTCATGGTGTTGGGGCTCGTTCTCACCGCCGCGCACGAGCTCGGCCATGCCCTCGTCCTCACCCACAACGGTCGGCGGGTCGGGTCGGCAGGCTTCATGCTCTACTTCGGATCGCCCGCCTTCTACGTGGACGCGTCCGACGGGCTGATGATGCCCGCGGGTCCGAGGATCATGCAGGCCGCCGCCGGGCCCTTCGCCGAGTTGGTCCTGGCCGGCATCACGTCGATCGCCCTGTTCGCGTTCCCCGACTCGTCGGTCGCTCCCCTGCTGTTCAAGTTCGCGTTCCTCAACTACTACGTGATCGTCCTGAACCTGATCCCGCTCCTCGAGCTGGATGGGTACTGGATCTTGTCCGATGCGATCGAGGTCCAGGACCTCCGCCCACGCTCGCTCGCGTTCGTCCAGCGTGAGATGTGGCGCAAGTTGCGTCGGCGACAAGGCTTTACGATCCAGGAGATCGGATTGGGCCTCTACGGCACCGTGGGTCTCGCGTTCACGGTGGTCTCGCTCGTGTGGAGCGCGTACTACTGGCGCGAGGTCACCGGAAGTCTCATCCTGGACCTGTGGGACATGGGCACGGGCGCCCGCATCCTGCTCCTCGCCCTGATCCTGTTCATCGCCGGCCCCATCGTGCGCGCGGCGATCACCGCGGGACGAGCGCTCGGCCGACGTGTCAGGTCCCTGTGGCGACGCGTCGTCTTCCGGTTCGAGATGCGCTGGCGCGTCGAGGCCGCGGAGCTGATCGACGCGCTCCCCGCGTTCGAGGACCTGCCCGTCGACATCCTCAACGACCTGGCCGGCCGCGTCTGGCTGCGCACCTACCCGCGTGGACATGTCGTATTCCACCGCGGTGACGACGCCGACGCCTTCTTCGTGATCCGTCGCGGCCGCGTCTCGATCGAGGACGAAGACCCCGACACGGGCGACGCGCGCGTCATCTCGATCCTGACCCGCGGGGATTCCTTCGGGGAGCTCGGGCTCATCGAGCACAAACCACGCACCACGACGATCCGGGCGGCGGAGGATCTGGAGCTCTTCGAGGTCGACCGGCCCACCTTCGACCGACTCCTGGCGCAGCTGATCGACGTGCCGGACTTCGCTCCCACGATGCAGGCCTACGCGGAGCTGAAGCAGCTACCGCCCTTCCGAACGTCGACCTTCGAGGAACTGGCCGATCTGCTGGACCACGGCGAGTGGGTGTCGGCCGTCCCGGGGCATCGGTTCGTCGAGCAGGGGGAGGTCGGTGACGCCTTCTACGTGATCGGTTCGGGTCAGGTCACGGTCCGTGCGGACGGGAACGACGTCGCCGTGCTCGGACCCGGGCAGCACTTCGGCGAGGTGGCATTGCTGGAAGATGTGCCGCGGACCGCCAGCGTCGTCGCGCGGACGCCGGTGCGGGTGTTCCGTCTGGACCGCGAAGGCTTCACGTCGCTCGTGGCCGACGCCTTCCGCAAGGGAGCGCTCAGGCGGGCGGCGGATCGGACATGGCAGCACTGAGGAGAGAAGGAGATCGATGGACTGCTGGCACTGCAAGCGGAGCGCCGTGGGGACCTGTCGGTTCTGCGGGCGCGGCATCTGCGAGGACCACGTCAACACCAAGCCGTTCATCCTCGATCTGTTCAAGGGCGCCGACCACACGCGGGCGCTGGTCGTCGAGGACGCCCTGTTCTGCGGCGCGTGTACGCCTCGCCCGGACCCTCTGGACCTCCCCGAGCTCGACGAGTGACGCGCATCACATCTAGGTGTGACGCGCGTCACACGGGCATGGGTGACGAACGGCACGCACCCTGGGTGACGGCGGATACCGCCTCCTCGCCCTTCCCCGGGGCATGATGCCTCCACGAGACGGGCCAAGGGGGCCCACGGACCAGGAGGTACGAGGGATGGCCGAGAAGAAGATCGAGCCGAAGGCACCCGAGAAGGCCGAGCCGGCCGCCGGCGCACGCGACGCAGCCGAGCGCGACACGCTCCGCCGCACCAAGCGCGTCACGAAGCGCGCCACGAAGCGGGTCTCCAAGAAGACCACCCGCAAGTAGGCACCGAGTCGTCACCGAGGGCCCCGGGCGAAGCCCGGGGCCCTCGGCATGCCGGGGTCGCGCGCGCCACCCGACCTGGGGTAGGGTCCGCGCCGTGACGCGCACCGTCCCTCGCCCCCAGGATCTGGCCCGCGTGATGGCCGCGTCCCCCTTCCTGGCGGACGTGCCGCGCAACCGGGTCGCCGCCCTCGCGGAGCAGGGCACGACCCATCGGTTCCGGCGCGGCACGTACGTCTGCCACCAGGGCGACCCGGCGGACGAGGTGTTCTTCCTGATCGAGGGCAGGATCGAGATCAGCTCGGTGAGTCCCACCGGGACCAGGGTGCTCCACGCTGCCGTGGATCTCCCACAGTTCCTCGGGGAGCTGGGGGTCCTCGGTGACCAGGCGCGTGCGGCGGATCTGCTGACCCTCGAGGACTCCGACATCTGGGCCACCGACGCGGAGGTCTTCCTCGGCTTCGTCACGTCGGAGCCCCGCTCCGCCCGCGAGGTACTCCGGGCGCTCGCCCGTCAGGTCCAGGAGCACCAGGCCTTCGCCGACGATCTCCTCTACCTCGACCTGAAGGGTCGCGTCGCGAAACGGCTGCTCCAGATGGGGACGCCATCGCTCGCCGAGCTCCCACCGTCTGGGACCGCCGTCGGGCCGATCACCCACGCCGACCTCGCGAGCCTGTGCGGCGGCAGCCGCGAGAACGTCACTCGCATCCTGAAGGACCTGGAACGCCGAAGCCTGATCGCACGCGACACGAACCGGTACGTCCTGAAGAAGATCGCTGCGCTGGCGAAGATCGCGGATCTCTAGCCCTCGTCGTCTTCGGGTGCGGTGAGGCCGGGGACCTCGCGGACCTCGATCCGCTTCGCCTCGACGTCGACCTCGATCAGCAGGTCCTTCAGCGCCGGCACGAGCGTCTCGACCCCCGCCTCGTCGACCGCCACCCACAGGTCGTTCGCGGGGTTGGCGATGACCTCGCGCACCTCACCCAGGTCGCGACCGACCTCGGTCACCACGCGGCAACCCTCCAGCTGATGCGGCCACCACTCGTCCGCGCCGAGTTCGGGGAGCCACGACTCCGGGACGACGAGGGTCGTCCCCCGCAGCGCCTCGGCCTCGGTGCGGTCGGTTACCTCGGAGAACGCCACCGTGAGCCGGGACCCCTGCGCGCGGGAGCTCCGCACCGTCAGCGACCGACCGTCCTCCGTGTAGACGACGGAGCCGGCGGACCAGCGGTCGGGGTTGTCGGAACGGTTCTGGACGGCGACCTCGCCACGGAGACCGTGTGCCCGGGTCACGACGCCGACGACGACCGTCGGCTCGTCCACCTCAGTCCTCGAAGTCGACGCGGGCCGCCAGGTGCTGCCGCCCGGCGGCCGCTCGGACCACCTGTCGGATCGCCTTGGCCGTGCGGCCCCCGCGGCCGATCAGCTTGCCGAGCTCACCGTCGGCGACCCGCACGACGTAGACGGGACCTCGGTCGTCGTGGGACTCGTGGACCTCGACGGCGTCGGGCTCGTCCACGAGCTCACGGCAGAGGAACTCGACGAGCTCCTTCACGTCAGGCCTCGGCGCTCTCCTCCGCCGGCGTCTCCGCCTCGGCGGGCTCGGGCTCGGCGGGGGCCGGCTCTGCGGCCGGCGGCTGCGCCGCAGCCTTCTCGGCCTCGGCTGCCCTCGCCTGCGCCTTCTTCGAGAGCTTCTCCTTCACGAGCCGCTCAGGCTTGGGGCCGCCCGCCACCTTGCCCGCGGACGGACGCTCGGCGACGAACGTCTCCCAGATCCCGACCTTCGACATCAGGTTGCGGACCTGGCTCGACGGCTGGGCGCCGACCCGGAGCCAGTGGAGGGCCCGCTCCTCGTCGATCTCGATCAGCGAGGGGTCGCTGAGCGGGTGGTACTTGCCGATCGCCTCGATGAACCGCCCGTCGCGGGGAGCCCGCTGGTCGGCCACCACGACACGGTAGAAGGGACGCTTCTTCGAACCCATCCGCCGCAGCCGGATCCTCGTCGCCATGCTTCGTTCCTCTTCCTCGTGGTCTCGTCTAGCGCTTCGGGAGCTTCGTAGGCACCTTCATGCCCGGAACCCGTTTGCCGCCCATCATCGTCCGCATCATCTTCCTCGCACCCTCGAAGTCCTTGAGGAGCGAGTTGACGTCGGCGGTCGTCACCCCGGACCCGTTCGCGATCCGCAGGCGGCGCGACCCGGAGATGATAGCGGGATTCCGCCGCTCCTCGAGGGTCATCGACAGGATCATGGCTTCCGCACGCCCGAGCTCCCCCTCGTCGACCGCCTCGGACAGCTCCTTCATCGCGCCGCGACCCCCCGGCATGCCCGGCATCATCTTCAGGAGGTCCTGCAGCGGTCCGAGCTTGCGCATCTCCCGGAGCTGCGTCAGGAAGTCCTCCAGGTTGAACTGGCCCTTCATCATCTGCTCGGCGGCGGCAACCGCGGCTTCCTGGTCGACCTTGTCCTGGGCCCTGTCGATCAGGGTGAGGACGTCGCCCATCCCGAGGATCCGGCCGGCCATCCGGTCCGGGTAGAAGGGCTCGAGGTCGTCGACCTTCTCCCCAGTCCCCACGAAGAACACCGGTCGACCGGTGACGTGAGTCATCGACAGCGCCGCGCCGCCACGGGCGTCGCCGTCGAGCTTCGTCAGGATGAACCCGGTCGTGTCGACGTCACGCATGAACTCGCGGGCCTGCACGACGGCGTCTTGGCCGGTCATCGCGTCGCACGACATCAGGACGTGCACCGGCTTCGTCACGTCCTTGATCTTCCGCGCCTGCTTCATCATCTCCGGGTCGACGTGCAGGCGACCCGCGGTGTCGATGATCACGACGTCGGCGCCGGTGCGCACGGCTTCCTTGACCCCGTTCTTCGCGAGCCTGACCGGGTCCCGGCCCTCGGACCAGACGGGGACGCCGATCTCCTGACCGAGCGTCCGCAGCTGCTCGACGGCGGCCGGACGCTCGAGGTCGGCGGCCACCAGGAGCGGCCGCTTGCCCTTCGCCTTGAGGTGCTTCGCGAGCTTCGCGCACGCGGTCGTCTTCCCGGAGCCCTGGACCCCGGCCATCATGACGACCGCGGGGGCCGAGCCGGTGAGCGTGAAGGGGCGGTGCTCCCCTCCGAGCGTCACGGTCAGTTCCTCGTCCATCACCTTCACGACCTGCTGGGCAGGCGAGAGGCTCTTCATGACCTCCTCGGACAGCGCGCGCTCGCGCACCCGCGAGAGCAGGTCGTCGGTCACCTCGACGGCCACGTCGGCCTCGAGCAGCGCCGTGCGGATGTCCCCCAGGGCGTTGTCGACCTGCTTCGGGTGCAGCTTGCCCCGCTGCCGGAGCTTCTTGAAGACGCCATCCAGGCGGTCGGTGAGCGTGTCGAACATAGATGAGATGGAGTTGGTGATCGTCCTCCGGCGTGGGTGCACGCCGGGCGCCTAGTGTATCGGCCGGGACGACCGGGACGAGGTGTGGATGAGCAGCTCACGTTCGATCGACGACGCCCGCCGCCTCGAACGGCTCCTGATCGTGGTGCGCTGGTGCGTGGCGGCGTTCGGCGTCGTCCAGGTCGCCCTCGCGGTCCGCGACCCGCGTGCTGACGGGTTCGCGCTCACCCTCGGCGCCGCCCTCGTGTTCGGGTTGCTCGTCGGGAACCTCCTCCTGTCGCACGCGCTGCCGACCGCGGTGGACGCTCGGCGCCTGCGCACCCTGGGGGCGGTTGCCTTCGGACTCGACGCCGCGGCGATCCTCGGACTCATCTGGCTCGCCTCGAACGGCCCCGCCGATCCGGTATGGGTCGTGGGCTACCTCCTCCCCCTCGAGGGCGCCGCACGGTGGGGGCTCCCCGGTGCGGTCCTGGGGGCGGCCCTGTTCCTCGGGGGGGAGGTCGCGCGCGAGCTGCACCTGCAGGAGACGGCCCCCCGACGGGCCGTCGGTGCGCCGGTGATCGCGTTCCGTGCCGTGATGGCGCTCGTCGTCGGTGCCGTTGCGGGTGCCTTCGCCTCATCGTTCCGTCGCGAGGCCGCCCGTGCGGAGGAGCGTGCCCGCGAGGTGGAGGCGGCGCTCGGACGCGCGCAGGATGCTGCCGCGCGAGAACGACAGGCCAGGGGTGAAGTCGCGGCCTTCCACGCGGCGATCCTGACCGAACCCGATCGCGACCACCTGGAAGAGACGCTGCAGGAGATGGCCGATGCGATCGCGCGGGAGATCGATGCCCGCGCGATCGGGTTGCTCGTCCGCCGACACGGATCGGCGGGCGAGGTCGCGTTCGAGGCCCTGGGTGTCCACGGCGACCCCGGGTACCTCCGCCGCGACCTCCTCCCGGTCGCGTCCAACCCCGTCGGGGCCGCCGCGGGTGAAGGTGAGCCGATCCTCGCCGAGCGCGACGTCGTCGCACCGATGCGCGTGCGCGGCGACATCGTGGGTGCCCTCCACGAGCGCGTTGCGGAAGGGCCCGCTCCCGACGGGGAACGGCTTCGGTTGCTCGACCGTCTCGCCGACCAGCTCGGGCTTCTCCTGGAGGCGGCCCGCCTGCGTGCCGATCAGGAGGACACGGTCCGCCGCCTTCGCGAGCTCGACGAGATGAAGACCGACTTCGTCGCCATCACGAGCCACGAGCTGCGGACGCCACTGTCAGGGATCCGCGGCTTCGTCGACATGCTGCGCCGCCGTGGCGACGAGCTCTCCGCCGATGAGCGCGAGGAGTACCTGGGGATCGTGATGGTGCAGACCGATCGGCTGATCGGCCTCGTCGAGGATCTGCTGGTGGTGTCTCGGATCGAGGCGGGGGCGCTGACCCTCGACCCGGAGGAGACCGACGTGGCGCCGTTCCTGGACGGGGTGGTCCGAGCCCTCGGTGAGAGCGGCGAGCGGGTTCACGTCTATGCGGGCGACGCCGCTCCGGATCGCGTCGTCGTCGACCCCGCCCGGCTGTCACAGATCCTCACGAACCTGATCCACAACGCCGTGAAGTTCTCGGAGGAGACGTCCGACATCACGGTCAGGTGGTCGACGCCGGTCGCAGGTGTCGTCGCGTTCGCGGTGGCCGACGAAGGCAGGGGGATCGACCCGGACGAGCTCCCACGGGTCTTCGATCGGTTCCACCAGACCGAGCGATCGATCGCCCACAGCGAGGGCTTCGGGCTCGGCCTCTACATCACGAAGCTCCTGACCGAGGCGATGGGCGGCTGGATCGACGTGACGTCGACGCTCGGCGAGGGGACCACCTTCACGGTCACCTTGCCGGTGAACCGGAGCCTCCCCGAGCCTGCGCGAGGACCGCGAGCAGCGCGACCGGGCCGAACGGCTTCGTGAGGTAGCCCGCGGCCCCCGACGCCATCACGTCGGCTCTTCCCTCCTCCCCTTCCGCGGTCACGACGACGACGGGTATCTGCGCGGTGATCGGGTCGGCTTTGAGCCGGCGCAGGACGTCCCCACCACTCACGACGGGGATGTTGAGGTCCAAGATGAGCAGGTCGGGTGGCTCAGCGGCGACCTGCGCGAGCGCGGTGCGCCCGTCGACGGCTTCCCGCACGCGATAGCCCTCGACCTCGAGGATCGCGCGCAGGGCGCCTCGCATCGTCGGATGGTCCTCGACCACCAGGACCGTCGGGCCCGGACTCATCCCTCGAGGAGCCGGTCGGCGAACGCCGCGCCGTCGAACGGCAGGAGGTCGTCGGGCTTCTCGCCGACCCCGACGAAGCGGATCGGCACGCCGAGCTCTTCACGGACAGCCAGGACCGTTCCCCCCTTGGCCGACCCGTCGGTCTTCGTGAGCACGACCCCGGTGAGCTCGACCGCCTCGGTGAACGCCCGCGCCTGCGCGATGCCGTTCTGTCCCGTCTGAGCATCGAGGATCAGGAGGGTCTCGTCGACGTCGGCACCGGCCTTCTCGATCACGCGCTTGACCTTCTTGAGCTCCTCCATCAGGGGCTGCTTCGTGTGGAGCCGTCCGGCCGTGTCCACGATCAACACGTCGCTCCGTCGGGCGGTCGCCGACTTCACGGCGTCGAAGGCAACGGCGCCCGGGTCCGCCCCGCGGTCCTGGCTCACGAGGTGCGCACCGGCCCGCTCGGCCCAGACCTCGAGCTGCTCCCCCGCCGCCGCCCGGAAGGTGTCGGAGGCCGCGAGCGACACCGCCTTGCCCTCGGCCGCGAGTGAACGCGCGAGCTTGCCGATCGTCGTCGTCTTCCCGCTCCCGTTCACGCCGACCACCAAGATCACGCTCAGCTCGCCGGCAGGCAGGTGCAGGGGTTCGTCGGGACCGAGGATCCGGACGATCTCCTCTCGGACGAGCGCAACCGGATCGGTCCCGTCGCGGTAGTCCGCCTTCACACGCCCCACGAGATCGGCGGCGCCCTTCGGCCCGATGTCGGCCTTCAGCAGCACCGACTCGAGCTCTGCCCAGACATCGGCATCCGGTCTGGAGAAGGCCGCTCTGACCCTGGCGCCTAGGCCTTCGCTCCGGAACCCTCCTCCTGACGCCCCGCGGGGTCGGCCGACGGCGGGCGCGCGCGGTCCCTCGGAGACCTTCTCCCGAGGCGTCCGCCTCCTGCCGACCAGGACGACGCCGACCACGACCAAGAGGAGGACGACGATCGCGATGAAGATCGGGGCTTCCACGCTGGCGAGGCTAGCCCACGGGCTCGCCCTGCGGCACCTCGAGGACGGGCTCGTCGTCCGCCGAGGACTGCGGCGCGAAGGCCTCGGCGGCCGCCTCGCGCTGTGCCTCGATCCGCGCCTCTTCCTCGGCGGTTCCCCGGCGATCGTGCCGCTGAGCGACGACCTTCGTCGTGCCGTCGCGGTTCAACGAGATGCCGTACATCATGTCGGCGATCTCCATCGTCCGCTTCTGGTGCGTGACGATGAGGACCTGTGACGCCGCGGCGAACCCCTCGATGAGCCGCAGGAAACGATGCAGGTTCACGTCGTCGAGGGCCGGCTCGACCTCGTCCATCAGGTAGAAGGGGGACGGACGGGCCGTGAAGATCGCGAACAGGAACGCCATCGCGGTCAGCGACCGTTCCCCGCCCGACAGCAGCGAGATCCGCCTCACGCGCTTGCGGCCGGGGCTCGCCTCGATCTCGATGCCGGACTCGAGCGGGTTCGCAGGGTCGGTCAGGATCAGCCGGCCCTCGCCGCCGGGGAACAGCTCGGCGACGAGCCGCTCGAACTCGAGCGCGACGTCGCGGAACGCGGTGGTGAACGTCTCGGTGATCTCACGGTCGACCTGCGCGATCACCTCGAGCAGGTCGCGGCGTGCCTTCCGCACGTCGTCGAGCTCACGCTGCATGAAGTCGTGGCGCTCCTGGAGCGCCTCGAACTCACCGGTCGCGAGCAGGTTCACCCGGCCGATCAACGCGAGCCGACGTTGCACCAGGTCTTGCTTCTTCTCGAGCGTCTCGACCGTGTCATCGTCGCTCAGCTGCGCCAGCAGCTCCGCCGGTTCGGCCTGGAAGCCCTCGCGGAGGAGCCGTTCGGCGTCGCGGATCCGCCGCTCGATGTCCCCGCGGGATCGGTCTTCGTCCTCGTACTTCTCTCGGAGCTGATCGAGTCGGGTCGACGCATCGCGCCACGCCTTGTTCACCTCGGCCTCGCGCGTCCCGGCCGCACGCTCCGCCTCCGAGGCGGCGCGTCGGGCCTGGTCGGCGGCCGCGAACCGCTCCTCGGCGGCGCGGACGGCGGCCTCGGCCTCGGCTCGGAAGGCCTCGGCCGTCTCCAGTTCCTCGCGGAGCCGGACGGGGTCGTGGGACGCGAGCTCGTCTCGCTCGGCCCGCAGCTGGGCCGCCCGGACGTCGAGCTGTGCCCTGTCGCGACGGAGCGTCTCTACGCTGACGCGGGCGCCGATCGGCGGCTGGGGGGTGGGCGGCAGGTCGGGAACCTCGTCGACCGGCACGGGGCCGATCGCCACGAGACGATCGCGCCACGTCGCCAGGCCCTCGTCGAGCCCGGCCACACGCTGGACCAACAGCTCCCGCTCCTTGCGGAGCCCGGTGAGGTCGCCCTCGAGCGACGACAGGCGCTCGGCCGCGGCGGTGATGTCGGCGTCGGCCGCGTCGATCTGTTCCTGGAGGAACCCGGTCTCCTGCGCGATCTCTTCGATCCGCTGTCGACGGGGGCGCAGCTGCTGCTCGGTCGCCGTGAGGTCGTGCGCCAACACCTGGAGCTCGGCGCGGATCTCCCGGAGCCGGACGTCTGCCTCCTTCGCCGTGTGGATCACGGCCGGACCGATCAGCACCCCCTCCGCGGTCACGAACGACGCGTGGGGGTGCTCGGACTGCTTCTGAGCCGCCTCCGGCACGCCGTTCGCGACGTACACGTCCCGCAGGACCGTGCTGACGATGCCGCGAGCGGCGGGATCGACATCCACCGCCGACAGGAGGCTGCGCTCGCCACGCAGCCCGAGCGGCACCGGACCGCCGGCCGCGATCGCGAGGATCGCACCGTCACCCTCGGGGGCGTCCTCGAGGGCTCGGTCGCCGTCGTCGTACACGACCGCATCGGCCAGCGGACCGAGCGCCGCGACGAGCGCGCGCTCGAGGCCCGCCTCGACCCGGACGAGATCCTTGAGGAGCCCCGCGGAGCGACCGCGGTGCGTCTTCAGGAAGCGAGACCCCGGCGTCTCCTCGATGTCCGTACGCCGGGCCTCGAGCAGGTCCTTGCGGGCCTGCATCCGCCGGCGAGCCTCCTCCAACTCCTCGACCTTGTCGAGCAGGCTCCGCCGCTCGTCCTCGAGTTGCACGCGACGATCCGACAACGGTGCGGTCTGTCCGTCCATCTGCTCGATGTCGGACTCGAGCGTCTCGCGCTCAGCCTCGGCAGCGGCCATCCGCTCCATGACCGCGGTCAGCTCGCCATGGAGGCGCTCGCGCTCCCTCTCCGAGGACGCGAGGGACCGCTCGAGCGTGGCGACCTCGGCCCTCCGCGACGCGGCGTCCTCGCCGGCGCGGCGTCGGATCTCCTCGATCTCGTGACGCCGCTGCTCCGCCTGACGGTACGCATCCTCGGCCTGGGCCAGCTCCCGCTCGCGATCCTCCAGCTCCGTGAGCACCTCCGCGAGGCGCTCCTGTGTCCGAGCGAGATCCTCGGCCACCGCGTCGATCCTGGCCGCGCGGCCGGCCTGCGCGGCGAGCTCCCCTCGGGCGCTGGCCTCACGGTCGACGGCCTCGCGGTACGCCTGGTCGGCCCCCTCGCGATCCATCCCCGCCGAACGGAACGCATGCTCGGTCTCCGCGAGCGCCGTGGCTGCTGCTGCCCGTGCGTCGGCGGCGGCCAGCACGTCGCCGTCGAGCGCGTCGAGGCGCTCGCGTGCCTCGGTGCGCTCCTGCAGGCCGCGGTCCCATCCGTCCTTCCGGCGCTCCTGCTCACGCAGGAGCGCTCGCAACCGCGCTGCCGCGAGCTTGCGAGCGAGATCCTCGGCCTGTGCGGTGAGGGCCTCGTGCTTCTTCGCCATCTCGGCCTGCTGCTGCAGCGGCTTCAGCTGACGACGGAGCTCGGCGAGCACGTCGGACAGGCGCAACAGGTCCTGGTCGAGCCCGGCGAGCTTGCGTTCCGCTCGCTCCTTGCGTCGACGGTGCTTCGCGATGCCGGCGGCCTCCTCGATGTACTTGCGGCGCTCCTCGGCCTTGGCGAGCAGCACCTCCTCGAGCTGCCCCTGCCCGACCACGGTGTGCAGGGCGCGGCCGATGCCCGACTCCGACAGCAGCTCCTGGACGTCCATCAACCGGACGACCTGGCCGCCGATCCGGTACTCGGACTCGCCGCTGCGGAAGATCGTGCGGCTGATCTCGATCTCGGTCATCGGGACCGGGATCTTGCCCTCGCCGTTGTCGATCACGAGCTTGACCTCGGCCATGCCGAGCGCGGGCCGCGACGGGGTGCCCGCGAAGATCACGTCGGCCATCTGGCCGCCGCGCAACGCCCGGGGTCCCTGCTCACCGAGCGCCCAGCTGATCGCGTCGACGAGGTTCGACTTCCCGGACCCGTTGGGCCCCACGATCACGGACACGCCCGGCACGAACTCGAGCACCGTCTTGTCCGCGAACGACTTGAACCCGCGGATCGTGATCGACCGGAGGAACATCGCGCGGATGCTAACAGGCATGTGATTCGCTCGCCGGGAGGCACCGGAAGGTCGCAGGACCCCCCGCCTCAGCCGGTGATGCGGAACCCGGCCTCGCCCACGGGCTCCTCACGCGTCACGGACACCTCGTCGACGCGGGCCCCCGGAGGACCCTGCCGGCACCACGCGACGATCGCCTCGAGCTGCGGCTCGGCGCCTTCGAAGACGGCTTCGACGCGCCCGTCGGGGACGTTGCGGACCCAGCCGGCCAGCCCGCGTGCCTCTGCTTCGCGGGCGCAGCTCGCCCGGAAGAACACGCCTTGCACCCTGCCCTCCACGACGAGGTGGATACGCCTCACGCGCTCCACGCGGTCCATACGGGTAGTCTCGCAGCCGGAGACCCGGCGATGAGCTCACCCGCGTACGGACCACACACCGCGCTGCTCGTGATCGACGTGCAGAACGACTTCGCCGACCCGGAAGGGAGCCTCTACGTGCGTGGGGGCGAAGAGGTCGTCGACGCCGTGAACGGCGAGATCTCCCGCGGCAGCGCCGCCGGCTCACCCGTCCTCTACACGCAGGATTGGCATCCGCCGGCCACCCCCCACTTCGAGAAGGACGGCGGCATCTGGCCCGTCCACTGCGTGCGCGGCACGTGGGGGGCGCAGCTGCATCCCGGGTTGAAGGTCGCCGGCGAGGTCGTGCGCAAGGGCACGGGCGGCGAAGACGGCTACTCGGGGTTCAGCGTCCGGCACCCCGTGAGCGGACAGGTCTCGCCGACCCCCTTGTACGAGCTGCTGCGCGGCGCCGAGGTGGAGCGACTGGTCGTGGTGGGACTCGCCACCGACTACTGCGTCGTCGAGACGGTCACGGACGCTCGGATGCTCGGCTTCCCCGTGCGTGTCGTGGCCTCGTGCATCCGTGCGGTCGACCTGGAACCGGGCGACGGCGACCGCGCGATCACGCGGATGCGCGACGCCGGCGCAGACATCGACTGAACGGGGCGCCCAGAGGCTTCAGCCTCTCGCGCTCACCTTCCGTACGCGTAGGTGCGCCGGCGACTGGACGATCGTATACCCGGAAAGGAACGCCGACCGGCTCAGCTCTGGCACTGCGGGCAGAAGAAGCTGCTCCGCTGCTGGATCTTCACGGTCTCGATCGGCGTCCGGCACCGACGACACGGCAGTCCCTCGCGACCGTAGACCTTCAGTTCGGCCTGGTACTGGCCCGGCTCACCGAACAGGTCGAGGTAGGCCTCGTCCTCCAGCGTGGTCCCCCTGGCCTTGATCGCCTCTTGCAGGATCTCCTGGATCGCACGATAGAGCCGCCTCACCTCCTGCGAGGAGAGGGTGTCGCTCATGCGGTCGTAGCGGAGTCCCGCGTGGAACAGCACTTCGTCCGAGTAGATGTTCCCCAGGCCGCTGATGAACCGCTGGTCCATCAGCAACGGCTTCATCTTCGCGGCCCGCTGCGCCAGCAGGTACTGGAAGGTCGGCCACGTGAAGACCTGGTCGAGCGGGTCGATCGCGATGTGCTGGAGCTCCTTGATCTTGCCCAGTTCGTCGGCGGTGGCGACGAACAGCTCACCGAAGGTCCGGGGATCGACGTAGCGCAGATCGCCCCCCTGCTGGAAGGTGATCACGACATGGGTGTGGGGTGGCAGCGCCACGCGCCCGTTCGCGCGCTGGAACTGCCCGCTCATCCCGAAATGCACGACGAAGACGTTGCCGTCGTCCATGTGCATGAGGATGTACTTGCCACGGCGCTCCGTCTTCGCGATCTTGTGCCCGGTCAGGCGCGACGTGAAGTCCTTGCGGGTCTTGTGTCGCCGGATCACGCGCATCGCGTTCTTCGACGACTTCACCTCGGCGTCCTTGATCTTCCTACCGACCACGTCGCGCTCAAGGTCGCGACGCATGACCTCGACTTCGGGAAGCTCCACCAGACCCTCCTATGGGCTCTCCCGCGAGGCCATGCGCTCGGTGATGCGCACGTACGCCTCACGCGCGGCCTGCTGCTCGGCTTCCTTCTTCGACCGCCCCACGCCGGTGCCGAGCGGCTCCCCGGCGACGTGCACCGTGGCGGTGAACTCCTTCTCGTGGTCCGGACCGCGCTCTGCCACGCGGTAGTCCGGGATCGACCGCATCTCCTGGGATGCGAGTTCCTGCAGGATCGTCTTGAAGTCTCGGTCGCCCTCACCCCGGACGTAGGCCTCCATCCGGGGGCGGAACAGCCGTTCGATCAGCGCCCGAGCGTGGTCGAGACCCATGTCGAGGTAGACCGCCCCGAACACGGCCTCGAGCGCGTCCGCGAGGATGCTCGCCTTGTCCCGGCCCCCGGACTGCTCCTCGCCCTTCCCCAGGAGAACCACGTCGCCGATCGCGAGGGACCGAGCCACGTCGGCGAGCGCCTGCATGTTGACGATCGCGGCGCGGAGCTTCGCGAGCTGCCCCTCGGGCATGTCCGGGTACGCGACGTAGGCCATGTCGGTCACGACCAACCCGAGCACCGAATCCCCGAGGAACTCCAGTCGCTCGTTCGTCACGCTCAGTCCCTGCTCGAAGGCGTACGAGCGATGCGTGAGCGCAGCCAGACGCAGCCCGGCATCCCGGAACGACACGCCGAGCGCCCGGTCCAGGGCCTCGGGTGTCAAGTCCACGGGAACCGAGCTCACGACGTCACTCGACCTCGACGGCCTGACGTCCGGCGTACGTGCCGCAGGTCGGGCACACCCGGTGCGCTAGCTTGGGCTGCTTGCACTGGGGGCACGAGCTGTACCCGGTCGGCGTCGCCTTCCAGTTCGCGCGGCGCTTCGCCGTGCGGGTCTTGCTCTGCTTCTTCTTGGGGACGGCCATCGTTCGTGGTTCCTTCCTGCGATCGTGTTCAGTCGTCGGTCGGTTCGGTGTCGTCCGGGAACAATCCGGAGAGTACGGAGAAGCGCGGGTCGACGTCCTCGTGGCCCGGGCACTCGCCGAGGTTCCGGTTGCCGCCGCACACCTCGCACAGACCCAGGCAGTCGGGTCGGCACAGCGGGGAGAACGGCATGGACACGCCGATCGCGTCGCGAGCCATCTGGTCCGTCTGCACCCCGAGCTCGGGATCGAGCCGGTAGTCGTCGGTGTCCTCGTCGGGATCGGGCACGAACAGCTCGTGCACGTCCACATCGAACGGCGCCTCGAAGGTCGTCAGGCAACGCGAGCACGTGAGGGAGAACGTGCCCCGGAGGCGGCCCGACACCAAGATCCCCTCGATCACCGACTCCAAGAGCAGATCGACCTCGATCGGCGCGTCGTCGGGGACGCGCGCGACCTCGGTGGCGAGCCCGTCGAGGGTGCCCGTGAGCGACTGCTCGCGGGACGCGCCCGGGTGCCCGAGGAGGTCACTGACGTCGATCGTGGCGAGGGTCATTCCTGCACGTCGTCCTCTTCGTCATACAGCTCCGCAGTGGGCCGGGTGGGCTCACCGAAGTGCTGCTCGGCCGCCGTCGTGGGCGACCGGAGGCGCTCCCGGCCGACCTCGACCTGGTCCAGCGTCTTCGCGGCGGCGCGCGTGGCGGCCTGCGAGTCCTCGAGGATCCTTCGCAACGCGATCTCGAACTGGGCGAGCTTCGCGTCGATGTAGTCCTCGGCCTCGCGACGCATCTCCTCGGCTTTGTCCTCGGCCTCGATCCTGATGCGGTCGGCCTCCTCCTCGGCACGTTGGGCGACGGATTCCTTCATCGCCATGCGGCGCTGCTCCTCGTGCGCCTGCTCGACGATCCGCTCCCCTTCGGCCCGGGCCTTCCCCAGGAGCTCCTCACGGTCCTTGACGATCCAGCGGGCTTGCTTGATCTCCTCGGGGAGGGCCTCTTGCATCTCCCCGATCATCTGGAGGACCTCGTCGCGGCTGACGAGCACCGAGGAGGACAGCGGCATCGACTTCGCCTCGCGCACGAGTTCCTCGAGCTGCTGGAGTCGGGTCGCCAGGTCCATCACGCTACCCCCAGCCGCTCGGTGAGCGCCGCGCGAACGTGGGCCGGCACGAGGCCCTCGACCTCGCCGCCCAGCCTGGCGACCTCCTTGACGAGGGAGGACGAAAGGAAGGACCAATTCGGGTTCGTCGGCATGAACAGGGTCTCGACGCCCCCGATCCGCTGATTCATCTGCGCCATCTGGATCTCGTACTCGTAGTCGCTCACGGCCCGCAGGCCCTTCACGATCGCCGTCGCGCCCTGCTCGTGGGCGAAGTCCACCAGCAGGCCGTGGAACGACCGCACGGTCACGTCCGGGAGGTCCCGGACCGCACCCTCGAGCAGCTCGACGCGCTCCTCGACGGTGAACAGGGGTGTCTTGGAAGGGTTCTCCACGACACCGACGATCACCGACCGGAAGGTCTGGGCCGCACGTCCGATGATGTCCAGGTGCCCGTTCGTCACAGGGTCGAACGTGCCCGGGCACAGGGCGGTCAGGCCCATCGAACCTCCTGGTAGCGGATCAGGAGGCTGTCCCCGTACCGCAGGTGCCTCCGGACGGCCCAGTGTACCGGAACCACGGGCGGCGAGGACCTCTGACCCCGGGTCACCACGACGTCCCATGCCTCGGGGTCGAGCCACCCTTCGTCGATCGAGGCCAAGCACCGGTCGAGTTCGGGTGAGCCGAGATCGTACGGCGGGTCGCAGAAGACGACCTGCACCGGCGCGACGCCGGGTGGCCTCCGCCGCAACCATCTCGCGACGTCGGCCGTCACGACGGTGGCCCGATCCGCAAACCGCGTGGTCTCGAGGTTCGCCGCGACCGCGGCCGTCGCTTCGCGCGAGCGGTCGACGAAGGTGCAGTGCGAGGCCCCCCGTGAGAGTGCCTCGATCCCGATCGCCCCGGTCCCCGCGAACAGATCGAGGCAGCGGGCGCCGACGATCTCGGCGCCCATGCTCGCGAACAGCCCTTCGCGGGCTCGATCCGACAGCGGGCGGGTCCCTGCGGGAACCCGCCCGAGCCGCATCCCCCGGGCCGACCCTGCGATCACGCGCATCTCGGGCCCGAGCCTACCGGGGGCTCAGGACCGGAAGAGCCACTCGATCGAGCGCTCGAACCGCCGACGGAGCTCCTCGAGCAGCTCGGGATGGCCCGCGAGGCCCGGGTCGTCCTCGAGCATCCCGAAGGCACGGGCGCGAGCCCGTCTCACGAGATCGAGGTCCTCCGCCAGACGAGCCAGCTTCAGATCGGGCATCCCCGACTGCCGGGTGTCGAACAACGTCCCCTCGCCTCGGAGCCGGAGGTCTTCGTCGGCCAGCACGAACCCGTCGGTCGTCCGGACCATCGCGTCGATCCGGGCACGCGCCTCCAGGTTGTCCTCATCGGACCCGTCGAACAGGACGCAGTACGAACGGTGGGCACCACGCCCGATCCGCCCCCGGAGCTGGTGCAGCTGCGCCAGACCGAAGCGCTCCGCGTTCTCGACGAGCATCACCGTCGCGTTCGGCACGTCGACCCCGACCTCGATCACCGTCGTCGAGATCAGCAGGTCGGCCTCGCCCGTGCGGAAGGACTCCATGATCCGTTCCTTGTCCCTCGACCTCATCCGACCGTGCAGCAGCTCGACGCGAAGCGCCGGGAAGACCTCGGTCCGAAGACGCTCGGCCTCCACTTCGGCCGCCTTCACCTGCGTCCGGTTGGCCTCGTCGATCGCGGCACAGACGACGAACGCCTGCCGACCCGCCGCGACCTCCGAACGCACCAGCTCCTCAGCGCGGTGGCGCTCGACCTCGCTGCGCACCGCCCGGGTCTCGACGAGCTGCCGGCCGGCCGGCAGCTCGTCGAGGATCACCACGTCGAGGTCGCCGTAGTAGGTCAGTGCGAGCGTTCGAGGGATCGGCGTGGCCGTCATGATCAAGACGTCGATGTCCCCGCCCCCCTTCCCCTTCAGCGCCATCCGCTGATGCAGACCGAACCGGTGCTGCTCGTCGACGACGGCGAGGGACAGGTCCGCGAACGAGACGCCCTCCTGGACGAGCGCGTGCGTCCCGATCACGAGGTCGACCTCGCCCGAGGCGATCCCCGCGAGCACCCGAGCACGGTCCTTGCCGGTGACGCTGCCGGTGAGCAGAGCCCAGGTGAGGCCTCTCGCGGGGTCGGGCTCCCCGGCGGGCGCGCCGGCGAAGAGCGAGGACTGACCCGGGTCGCGCGCGCCCGCCGGTGCGATCTCGAGCCAGGGCACACCGCCGACCCCCTCGAGGAGGGCGGCGACCGACCGAGCGTGCTGCCCTGCGAGGACCTCGGTCGGCGCCATGATCGCGGCTTGGTGCCCGGACTGGATCGCGACGAGGCAGGCGTGCAGCGCGACCAGGGTCTTGCCGGACCCGACGTCGCCCTGCAGGAGCAGGTTCATAGGATGCGAGGTCGCCATCGCTCGACCGACCTCCTCCACGGCTCGCGCCTGCGCGTCGGTGGGGACGAACGGCAGGGTCTCCCGGAGCCGGGACGTGTGCGGTCCCTCCGCGTGATGCGCCACCCCCTTGCGCTCGGCCGCGAGGCGCTGGCGACGGAACGCCACCCCGAGCTCGAGGGTGAAGAGCTCGTCGAACTTCAGCCGCTCCCGCGCTCCGGCGAGCGCCGCGTCGTCGTCCGGGAAGTGGATCGAGCGGATCGCCTCGTCCCATCCCGGAAGCTCCTCGGCGGCCACGAGATCCGCGGGCATCGGATCGGGCTGGTGCGGGAGCCGCTCCAGAGCGCGCCACAGGAGCTCACGGATCGTCTTGGCCGAGATCCCCTCGGCCGCAGGATGGATCGGCGTGATGCGTCCCGTGTGGACCAGGTCGCCGTCGGCGCGCAGGACCTCGACCTGCGGGCTGGCCAGCTGGAACCGCCCGCGGTAGAGCTGGACGACCCCCGACAGCGCCACCTCCATCCCCGGCCGGTACGCCCGGGCGACCCAGGGCTGGTTGAAGAACGGGAGCTGGATCGTCCCGGTCGGGTCGGAGAAGGTGACCGTCACCATGGACCGCGGGCGCTGCCCGGGCCGCGGCCGCGTCGAGCGGGTGTCGACCCGCGTGACCGTGGCGATCACCGTCGCCTGCTGTCCGACGCGGAGCTCCCGGATCGTCTCGACCGCCGACCGGTCGATGTACCGGCGCGGGTAGTGGTGCAGCAGCTGTCCCACCGAGGTGATCTCGAGGGACTCCGCCAGCACGACCCATGCCTCGGGGCCCTTCGTCTTGACGCCCATCCGGCGCGTGGCCAGGCGCGCGTCGATCGCGCGGATCGGGTCGTCGAGGCTAAGGTGGGGGGACGGCATCGGCGTTCCCGCGGTTCTACCACGGGGGCCCACGTCGCCCGCTCACGACGTCCGAACCGGCTGCGCCGACGGAGCCTCTGGTACCCTCGACCGGCGATGGCAGCGGTCTGCGACATCTGTGGCAAGAAACCGTGGTTCGGCAAGTCGGTGACGTTCTCGCACAAGCGGAACAACCGGCGCTGGGACCCGAACATCCAGCGTGTCCGCGCGCTCGTCGACGGCACCCCGAAGCGCGTGAACGCGTGCACCAGCTGCATCAAGGCCGGCAAGGTCGTGCGGCCCTCGCACGCGTGACCCTGCCTCACGACGCCGGAGCGTCCGCGAGCCGGTAGCCCGCCTTTCCCTCCTGCTTCATCCGATCCATCGCCGCCTCCGCACGCTCGAGCAGTGAGGCAGCACCCTCGCCCGGTCGTCCGACCGCGACCCCGATGCTCACCGTCACCGAGGCAACCCCGCTCGCGACGGGGATCCCCCGGCAGACGGCCTCCACGACCCGCCCCGCGATCGTCTCGGCGTCGCCGACGGACAGGAGGCTCTCGCAGATCACGGCGAACCCGTCTCCACCTATCCGCGCGACGAGGTCCCCTGGACGTACCGCCGACTCGAGGCGCCTGCCGGTCTCCGCCAGGACGCGGTCGCCCGCCTGGCGCCCGAACGCCTCGTTCACATCCGCGAACCCGTCGAGGTCGACGGACAGCACCGCGACGGGCGTGTGCGCGCGCTCCCCGCGGAACACGGCACGCACGAGGAGGTCCTCGAACAGCGTCCGGTTCGCGAGGCCGGTGAGGGCGTCGTGAGTGGTCTGGTGGGTGGGCTCGTCCTCGTGGAGCCTTCGGAGGGTCGCATCGTGCGCGATCACGACGCACATCGGACGATCCCCGACGGCGACCGGCACGACGGTCACCTCGACCGGGCTCGTGCCGCCGTCCCTGCGGTGCGTATGGGCGACCGGCGGGTCCGGCCTCGTAGGTGCCAAGCCCTTCCCGGTGAGGACCCCCGGGAGCACCTCGTCCAGGGGCACCCCGCGGAGCTCCCCCGCTGACCACCCGAAGAGCCGTTCTGCCGCCGGGTTCGCGGTCTCGATCGCGCCGTCGTCGCCGACCGTCACTATCGCCTCGAGGCTGGCGTCCATCACGGCCTGCGCGCGCGCCTCCGAGGCGTCGAGTTCGCGGGCCAGACGTTCAGCCCGGACCACAGCCCGTGCCCTCGAGCGAGCGAGCCAGAACAGGAGCATGGCGATGCACGCCACCGGTGCCAACGCGATCGCGAACGCGGGCCAGGGGACCCCATCCGCCGTGCCGACGTCCGCATCGCGGGAGCCCGCGGTGACGAACATCGCGATCACGGCCGGGACGGCGACGAGCGCGAGGGAGGCGGCCACCACGATCCGACCCTGCCGGCGGTGTCTCCGGCGGGCGTCGCTCCATGCGTTCTCGTAGGCCAACTGCACTCCCCGGGGGGCCTGACCCCTCCCGGTGGAAGCCTCGGCACGGCGGGAGGGCGCCTGTAGCCGTCGTCGTCAGGGAGGCGGCGTGATCGACCAGAGCTGGTCGACGGGGCCGATCCCTCCGCCGAGCGCCAGCGCACGGCGGATCGCCTCGGTCACGAACGCCTTGCCCCCACGGACGGCCGCATCCAGGGACTCGCCACGAGCCAGGTACGCCGCGATCGCCGCGGACAGGGTGCAGCCCGTCCCGTGGGTGTGCGGGGTGACGAGCCGCGGAGCGTGGAGCCACGTCTCACGTCCGTCGATCAGCAGGAGGTCGTTGGCCTCGTCGGTGCCGACGGCGTGACCGCCCTTGACGAGGACCGCGTGGGGCCCGAGCGCCACGATCGCCTCGGCGGCCCGACGCATGTCGTCGGTCGTGCGGATCTCGATACCCGTGAGCCCCTCGGCCTCGGGGATGTTCGGGGTCACGAGCATCGCGAGCGGCAGCAACCGGGTGCGCAAGACGTCGACCGCCTCGGGTGCCAACAGGGGATGGCCGTGCTTCGACACGAACACGGGGTCGACCACCAGGTTCGTGATCTGGGCCGCCGCCACCGCGCCGGCGACGGCGTCCACGATCGCCGGGGTCGCCAGCATCCCGGTCTTCGCCGCGTCGAGTCCGATGTCGGACGCGACCGCCTCGATCTGTCGGCTGACCAGCGACGGGGTCAGAGACTCGAAGCCCGACACCCCGAGCGTGTTCTGCACCGTCACCGCGGTGATCGCCGTCATCCCGAACACCCCGAGCGCGCTGAAGGTCTTCAGGTCGGCCTGGATCCCGGCGCCGCCACCGGAGTCGCTCCCGGCGATCGTGAGCGCGCGCGGCCGCGGCGCGTCGGCGGAGGCCCGTGGGCTCATGCGAAGTGATCCCATCCGGAGGGGTCCACGAGGCGCCTCGCGCCGTCGACGCCGACGGCCGTGAGTCCCCCGCCGTCGACCACGACGCCGATCTCGGTCAACGGGACCCCGTAGGACTCGGTCAGTTCTTGCCCCACGGCGCTCACGGCGACGCGATCGGGCAAGGTGGCGATCAGCTCGTAGTCCTCCCCGCCCCCGAGGACCTCCTCGGGCAAGGCCCGGGGGCCCGCGGGGAGGTCGGCGATCCGGAACTCCGCCCCGACCCCGCTCGCCTCGCAGATCCTCCACAGGTCCAACGTGAGGCCGTCCGACACGTCGATCATCGCCGTCGCGCCGTGACGGGCGAGGACCTGCGCCTCCCCCACCCGGGCGACCGGTCGGTCGGCATGATGGATCGCCGAAAGGTCCGCGTCGTCCCACCGACGCCGCAGGCGCTTGATCCGGTGACCGGCGGCGGCCGACCCTAGCTCCCCGGTGACGACGATGCGATCGCCGGGCCCGGCTCCCGACCGCGTGATCGCGCGTCCCGGCGCGACCTCCCCGGTCACGGTGACGGCGATCGTCACCTCCGGACCCCGCGCGAGGTTCCCCCCGACGAGCGTGCACGCGTACCCCTCGCAGGCCTCGCGCATCCCTCCGAACAGCTCCATCGTCCAGGCGGCGTCGACCTCGTCGCTCAGGGTCAGGGCGCAGAGGGCGAAGCGAGGCGAACCCCCCATCGCTGCGATGTCGCTCACGTTCACGGCGATCGCCTTCGCCCCCAGGTCACGCGGGGTCGTCGAGGCCCGCAGGAAGTGCGCGCCCTCCACGAGCGCGTCGGTCGTCAACACGATGTCTCCCGAGCCAGGGCGCACGACCGCCGCGTCGTCGCCCACCGGTACGATCACGTCCGGACCGGCGCCCGAGAGCACACGTCCGATCGCCCGGATCAGCTCGTCCTCGCTCACGTCCACGATGCGTCTCCGATCTCGTGGCCCTCCGTTCCGTGCGAGGCCGCCGTGCCCCCCTCATCCGGAGGCGCCACGAGTGCGTTCGATAGACTCTCAGCGTTCTCCACCCCGTACAAACGCCGTTCTCGGCGCACCACAAGGAGGCCCACGTGGCGCAGTCGTTCCACAATCCCACGCCCGACGAGCTCCGGGCGTTCACCGAAGAGATGCCCGAATGCCGCCTCTCGGCGTTCGGCAACGTGAACGTCCAGACGAAGGTCCTGTCACGGAGCGCGGCGAGCACCTTCGTCGTCGGCCGCGAGTCGAGCGGCAAGACGATGTCACGCGAGGACTTCGACGCGATCGCCACGATGCAGGATGCGTACCTCGCCGACAACGACGTGGTCGTGATCGACGGGTACATCGGGAACGACCCCGACATGCGAACGCGGGCGCGTCTGGTGATGGAGAAGCGCTACGCGAACATCGCCGGGATGCAGCAGAAGCTCTACTTCGAGCGGACCGACGGCGCCGACCCGGAGGTCACGGTGATCTACACGCCCGGCCTCCCGGCACCGGGCTACCCCGACGACCGTGTGATCGCGGTCGACCTCGACAACTACGTCACGCGCGTCCTCAACTCGGACTACTTCGGTGAGTCCAAGAAGGGCGGCCTGCGGATGTGGAACGACATCGTCTACAACAAGGGCGGCCTGGCCCTGCACGCCGGACTCAAGGTGATCCCGACCGCCGACGGCGACAAGGTCTTCATGATCATCGGCCTGTCGGGAACCGGGAAGACGACGACGACGTTCACGACCCAGAACGGCTCGCGTCCGATCCAGGACGACTTCGTCGGGCTGATGTCGGGCGGGCACGCCTACGGCACCGAGAACGGCTGTTTCGCGAAGACGTTCGCCCTCGATCCCGACTTCGAGCCCTCGATCCACGGCGCGGTCGTCAAGCCGAACGCCTACCTGGAGAACGTCTTCCAGGACGACGACGGCAAGGTCGACTTCTTCAACGAGAACTACACGAAGAACGGGCGCGCGGTCTTCGAGATGCGCGACCTGCTCTCGTACGAGGACGCGCGCAACGTCGGTCCGGTCGACTACCTGCTGATCCTGAACCGCAACGAGAACATCATCCCGGCCGTCGCGAAGCTCGATCAGGAGCAGGCCGCCGCGTTCTTCATGCTCGGCGAGACGACCGGCACCTCGGCCGGCGGGGCCGCGGAGGAAGGCAAGTTCCTGCGGGTCCCCGGCACGAACCCGTTCTTCCCGCTCCCCCACGGGCTGCAGGGCAACCGCCTGCTCGAGCTGCTCGCCACGCATCCGATCGAGACGTACCTGCTGAACACGGGACGCGTCGGCGGCAAGGACGGCGACGACCGCTCGAAGAAGCTCCGGATCCCGGACACGAGCGCCTGCGTGAAGGGCATCGCCGAGCAGACGATCGCCTGGGAGGAGGATCCGGACTTCGGGTACCAGGTGGGAACGTCCGTGCCGGACCTCGACGACCCCGAGAAGCTCCAGCCGCGCCGCCTCTACGAGGCGCAGGGCCGGTCCGACGAGTACCGCCAGATCGTCGAGCGGCTCAAGACCGACCGCGTGGCGCACCTCCAGCAGTTCACCCAGCTGTCGGAGGAGATCATCAAAGCCGTGGGCTAGCCTCCGCAGCCGCGGCCGAACCCCGAGCCGGGTGGGATACCCCCACCCGGCTCTTCATTTCCAGCCGCGCGATCAGCGCCTCTTGACAGATACCCCAGGGGGGTATAACGTGCCGACCGGACATGGCGATCGAGTCGGAAGGGGGGAACGCCATGCAGACTGACCACCGGGACCACGAGGTTCACGATCACGCGGGCGGGGGTCACGGCCACCCAGGCACGCATGCCGGGCACGGGGCTCCCGAGGCGCACGCGGATCACGAGGGGCACGCGGGCCACGAGGCGCACGCGGGACACGAGGCGCACGCGGGACACGAGGCGCACGACAAGCACGCGGGACACAGCGTCGCGATGTTCCGGGATCGGACCGTGATCAGCCTTCTCCTCACGATCCCGATCCTGCTCTGGTCCGAGATGATCCAGGAGTGGTTCGGATACACGGCGCCGGCCGTCCCGGGCGCCGACGTGCTCCCTGCGATCTTCGGGACCGCCCTGTTCGTGTACGGGGGCTCGCCGTTCCTCAGGGGGGGGTGGCGCGAACTCCGGGACCGGCAGCCGGGGATGATGCTGCTGATCGCGATGGCGATCGGCGTCGCGTTCGCCGCGAGCCTCGCGACGACCCTCGGCGCGTTCGATCTGGACTTCTGGTGGGAGCTCGCGCTGCTGATCGACGTGATGCTCCTGGGTCACTGGCAGGAGATGAAGGCGATCGGCCAGGCCTCGAGCGCGCTGGACGCGCTCGCTGCCCTCCTGCCCGACGAGGCGGAGCTCGTCCGCGGCGACGAGGTCGCCACGGTGCCCGTCTCGCAGCTCGCCGTGAGAGACGTCGTGGTGGTCAGGCCGGGCGGCCGCGTCCCTGCCGACGGCACGATCACTCAGGGGGACGCCGCGTTCGATGAATCGATGATCACCGGTGAGTCACGGCCCGTCCGCCGATCCCCCGGAGATCGGGTCGTCGCCGGTACGGTCGCCACGGACTCCTCGGTCCGCGTCCGCATCGAGGCCGTCGGTGACGACACGGCGCTCGCGGGGATCCGCCGGCTCGTGGCGGATGCCCAGGCATCCCGCTCGCGGGCGCAGGCCCTCGCGGACCGAGCCGCCGCCGTCCTCTTCTACGTGGCCCTCGCCACCGCCACGGTCACCTTCGCCGTCTGGACGGCGCTCGGCGAGACCTACCAGGCGGTCGAACGGGCCGTCACCGTCCTGGTGATCGCCTGCCCGCACGCGCTCGGACTGGCGATCCCGCTCGTCATCGCGATCTCCACCGCGATGTCGGCTCGGGCCGGGATCCTCGTGAAGGACCGCCTCGCGCTGGAGCGGATGCGTCAGATCGACACGGTCTTGTTCGACAAGACCGGGACCCTGACGTTGGGGGCACCCCAGGTGACGGACGTGGTCGCCGTCGACGGCGATCGCGAGGGCCTCCTGCGACTGGCGGCGGCGGCCGAGGCTGACAGCGAGCACCCGCTGGCTCGGGCGATCGTCGCGGCGGCGGGCGGACAGACGGGACCCACTGCGACCGACTTCCGGGCCATCGCCGGACGCGGCATCGTGGCACAGGTCGGCGGTCACGAGATCGCGATCGGCGGTCCTGCGCTGCTGCGCGAGCACGACGTTCGTCTCTCACCGGACCTCGAGGACGCCGTCGACACGTGGGGTGAGCGCGGAGCGTCGGTCGTGACGGTCCTGCGGGATCGAGAGCCCCTCGGGGCGATCGCGGTCGCGGACGCGGTCCGGCCCGAGTCCCTCGAGGCCGTCCGGTCCCTCTCGGCCGAGGGTGTGCGCGTCGCCATGGTCACGGGCGACTCCCGTCTCGTCGCCGACGCGATCGCGGCCGATCTCGGGATCGAGGAGGTTCACGCGGAGGTGCTGCCGGAGCACAAGGCGTCGGTCGTCGAGGAGCTTCGGCGGTCCGGACGACGCGTCGCGATGGTCGGTGACGGCGTGAACGACGCTCCTGCGCTGGCCGGCGCCGATGCGGGGATCGCGATCGGTGCGGGGACCGACGTCGCGATCGAGTCCGCGGGCGTCGTGCTGGCGAGCGACGATCCGCGCGGCCTCCTCAGCGTCGTCCGTCTCTCGAAGGCGAGCTACCGGAAGATGCTTCAGAACCTCGCGTGGGCGACGGGGTACAACGTGGTCGCGATCCCGCTCGCAGCCGGGGCGTTCGCCTGGGCTGGCATCCTCCCGTCTCCGGCGGTGGGCGCGATCTTCATGAGCGTCTCGACGATCGTGGTCGCGCTCAACGCCCAGCTGCTCCGCCGGGTGGACCTTCGCCCCGGCGAGCGGAACTAGCCCTGCCCTCGACCCTCGGACGTCGGAGGCTCCGGCCGCCGACGTCCGAGGAACCACCCCGCGACGAGCTGGACGACGCCGAGGATCACGAACACCAGCACGTACCAGCGGAAGTCCTGCACGTCGTCCGCGAACGCCTGACCACGCGTCGGGATCGACGCGAACAGGAGGAACGCTCCCGCGGCCGCGAACCACAGACCCACCCGGCCGGTCAGGTACAGGGCATAGAGGACGTGGTCGACCGGATCGGTCCCCTCGAACGGGCGCCGGGCCCAGTGGAGCAGGGATCGCAGGCCTCCGACGGCGAACAGGGCCGCCATCGCCAGTTCGACGGACTTCACCCCGGCACCGCCGACATCACGCCGGCACCCCGAGCGCGGCCCTGACCTCGTCGTCGTCGACCTGCGTGAAGTCCGCGTACCACTGCCCCACCGCGAAGAAGCTGGCGGGGCGTTGCGCCAGGACCACTGCGTCGCACGCGGGCGCCAGTCGCGTCAGCGCATCAGGCGGACCGACCGGGGCCGCGAAGACGAGCACCTCGGGACCCTGCGCTCGGGCCCAGGCGAGTGCCGCGAGCGCGGTGCCACCGGTGGCGACCCCGTCGTCGATCACGACCGCCGTCCGGCCCGACAGCTCGACCGGCGCCCGGCCACCGCGATAGCTGCGGGCGCGTCGATCGATCTCGGCCTCCTCACGCGCGATCTCTTCTTCGAGGTACACGCGATCCACGCCCAGACGCTCGACGAGAGCCTCGTCGAGGACCCGCACCCCGGGCGCCACCGCCCCGAGCCCAAGCTCCGGGTTCCCCGGCGCACGGATCTTGGTGGGGATCACGACGTCGAGGGGCGCCGAAAGGGCCTGAGCCACGGGGACAGCGACGATCACGCCACCACGCGGGATCGCAAGGACCACCGCAGGCGCGTCGACCACGTCGGCCACCAGCGGCGCCAACCGCTCGCCCGCATCCCTGCGATCGCGGAACCTCACGCCTCGACTATCGCACCGAGCAGCCGCCGTGACCGCGACGATTGCGGGCGTTCACGGCCGACGGCTAGCATGGGAGCGTCGACGACAGGAGGCTCTCCGTGGTTCACGCGTACATCCTCATCCAGACCGAGGTCGGGAAGGCGGCATCCGTAGCGGGCGAGGTCCGCGGGATCGCCGGTGTCGCCGAGGCCGAGGACGTCACCGGCCCCTACGACGTGATCGTGCGCGCCGAGGCGAAGACCGTCGACGAACTGGGCAAGCTCGTCGTCGCGAGGATCCAGTCGGTCGAGGGCATCACGCGCACGTTGACCTGCCCGGTCGTCCACCTGTAGACCCGCGCGACACCTCAGGGCTCGCCGTCCCCGTGCAGCTCGCGGACGTGCGAGCCCTTCGCGTGCTCAGCCTCGGCGCGCTCGACCGCCAGTTCGAGGAGACGCTCGATCAGGGCAGGGTAGGGCACCCCCGACGCCTCCCACAGCTTCGGATACATCGAGATCGACGTGAACCCGGGGATCGTGTTGATCTCGTTCAGCCAGAGCTCGTCGTCGCCCCGTAGGAAGAAGTCGACGCGGGCCATCCCCCAGCACTCGACGGCCCGGAACGCAGCGATCGCCATCGCCTGCACGCGCGCGAGGACCTCCGGGGCGATCCGAGCCGGGATCACGAGATCGGCGCCGTGGTCATCGAGGTACTTCGCCGCGTAGTCGTAGAACTCGTGCCCGCGCGGCACGATCTCACCGGCCACCGACGCAGCCGGGTCGTCGTTGCCGAGGACCGCACACTCGATCTCGCGGATCGGGGTGACGGCCTGCTCCACCACGGCCTTGCGCGCGTAGCGGAACGCCTCGCCCAACGACGCATCGAGCTCCGACGGGTCGTGGGCCTTCGTGATGCCGACCGACGACCCGAGCGTCGCCGGTTTCACGAAGACGGGATAGCCGAGGTCGGCGACCCGTGCGCGCACCCCGCCGGGAGCATCGGTCCACTCGGGCTCGCGGACCGTCGCCCACGGCGCGACCGGGAGTCCCGCGGCCTCGAACAGGACCTTCTGGACCGCCTTGTCCATCCCCACCGCCGACCCCAGCACGCCCGCGCCCACGTACGGGAGCCCCGCGAGCTCGAGGAGCCCCTGCATCGCTCCGTCCTCGCCGAACGGACCGTGGAGCACCGGGAACACGACGTCGACGGGCGCCCGCGAACCATCGGCTACGACGAGCTCATGACGCCGTGCATCCCCTCCCAGCTCGGCCGGCGGGCCGGACGCGTCGGTGACCTCGGGCATCCGTCCGGTCTCCGACGGCAGTGCGGGGGCGCCGGGCATCAGGTGCCAACGGCCCTCGCGCGTGATCCCCACGGCGACGATCTCGTTCGTCGCCGGGTCGAGGGCGTCGATCACAGACCGGGCCGAGAGGCACGAGATCTCGTGCTCGGCCGAGCGGCCTCCGAACAGGACGAGCACCCGGCGGCGGACCACTCAGATCGCCTCCAGCGCGCGCTCGAGGTCCGCGACGATGTCCTGCGCGTCCTCCAGGCCGACGCTGATCCGCACGAGCCCGTCGGCGATCCCGGCGGCACGGCGCGCCTCGGCCGGATACTGGCGATGTGTCGTCGACGCAGCGTGCCCCACCAGCGTGTGGGTGCCGCCGAGGCTCGTCGCGATCCACGCGAGCTCGACCGCGTCGCAGAACGCCTTGCCTGCCTCGATCCCCCCGGCAACCTCGATCGCGAGCATCCCGCCGGCCCCGTCCGGCAGGATCCGCGTCGCCACCTCGTGATCGGGGTGGGACGGCGAGGACGCGTGATGGACGCGCACGACCTTCGGATGGCCCTCGAAGGCGGCCACGACGGCTTCGGCCGTCTCCGTGTGCCGCCGCATGCGTAGTCCCAGCGTCATGATCCCTCGCATCGCGAGCCACGCTTCGAACGGCGCCAGCGTTCCCCCCGTGTCGATCACCGTGCCACGCAGGAGATCCCGACCGGCCTCGGCACACGCGATCACCCCACCGGTGTGGTCGTGGTGACCCCCGAGGTACTTCGTGGAGGAATGCAGGACGAAGTCGAAACCGTGGATCGCCGGCGTGCACAACGCGGGTGATGCGAAGGTGTTGTCGACGGCGGACGGGACCCCGTGCTTCCGACAGAGGCGCCCGAGGGCCTCGAGATCGGCGACGTCCATCGTCGGGTTCGCGATCGTCTCCGTGTAGAACAGGGCGGCTCCCGGCAAGGCCGCCTCGATCGCCTCGAGATCGCGCGCGTCGACCAGTTCCACCTCCACCCCGAAGCGCGGCATCACCCGCGTCGCGAGCGCGAACGTCCCGCCGTAGAGAGCCCGGGTCGCCACGATCCTGTCACCACCTGAGGCGAGGGCGGTCCACAGCGTGTGGATCGCCGCCATCCCCGATGCGAACGACATCGCGGCAGGCGTTCCCTCGAGTTGCGCGACCGCCGACTCGAAGGCATCGAGCGTGGGGTTCCCGTATCCACGGGTGTACGTGTACCCCGGTCGCTCGAAGGCGATCGTGGACGCGTAGGCATCGGCGTCATCGAACCGGAACGTCGAGGTCTGGTAGATCGGGACGCTCGGCGTCTGCTGGCCGACCGGAGGCGCGGTCGCGGCATGGACCGCCCTGGTCTGGAAGCCCCGCGCCATGGAGGGAGCCTACCGTCGCGCCGCCCAGCGGGCGGGGTAGCGGTCGCGCAGGTCGACCGTGAGTTCGGTCAGGGCCGCCATCACCCGCGTCGTCATCGCCTCGACCACCTCGCGGTCTTCGCGCAGGTCCCTCGAGGACCCGAGGTCGATGGGCTCGCCGACCTTGACCCAGACGGGTCGGCGGGGTCGGAGGTCGCCCGGCCCGGACTTCTGCCACACGGGCGCCGAGCCCCAGCTGGCCATCGGGATCACCGGGACGCCGGACGCGAGCGCCAGTCGGGCGACGCCGGTCTTCCCCTGCATCGGCAAGCCGTCCTCACGCGTCGTGACGGTCCCCTCCGGGTAGATCACGACCACCTCACCCGCCGCCAGCGCCGCCTCCGCACGCAGGAGCGCGTCGCCGCCGCCGCCCCGACCACGGTCCACCGCGATCTGGCTCGCCCCTGCGAGGGCCCAGCCCATCACGGGCGTCCGGAAGAGCTCGATCTTCGCCAGGAACCGTGGCCGGCGACCCGCCCGCACGACGGCGTAGGCGTTCGCGATCGGGTCGAGGTACGAGGCATGGTTGCACGCGACGATCGCCGGCCCGCGCGCCGGGATCGTCCCGAGGCCCTCGAACCGCCACGAGAAGTAGGCGCGGGCCAGGGGGAGCACGCTCCAGCGCACCGCCTGGTACCAGGGCTCGAACGGCGTGGACGTGGCACCCTCCCTCGAACGGCGGCGGAACGGCCGTGAGCCTATCGCACGGCGTCGGCTAGGCTGCCCGCGTGCGCGCGATCGTGCTCCCCGTGAAGTCGCTCGACGAGGCCAAGGGGCGCCTGTCGCCCGTCCTCTCCGCGTTCGAACGCGCCGCCCTCACGATGGCGATGCTCGAGGACGTGCTCGACGTCACGCTCGCGATGCCGGGGTGGGAGACGTGGGTGATCTCGCCGGACGAGGCGGTGCTGGAGGTCGCGGCGATCCGGGGCGCCGAACCGATCGCCGAGGAGACCCCCCCGCTTTCGAGCGCGTTGCACCAGGCGGAGGAGGACGCTGCCGGCCGGGGTCTCGACGCGCTCGCGGTGCTGCTGCCGGACACGCCGCTGCTGACGCCGGCAGCCCTGACGCGGGCGCTGCACACGCTCGGTCCCGTCGTCGTCGCGCCGTCGCTCGACGGGTCGGGCACGAACCTCCTGCTCCGTCGTCCGCCGGCTGCGATCGGGTCGCGGTTCGGTCCCGACTCCTACCGTCACCACCTGCAGGCGGCTGCCGAAGGCGACGTCCCCGTCTCGGTCGTGGATGATCGCGAACTCGGGTTCGACCTGGACCATCCGAGCGATATCCTCACCGTCCTGGAGGCCCGCCGACCGGGAAGGACGCGCGAGGTGCTTCGAGAGATGGATCCGCGGGTACAGCCCGCGGTCGGTGCGGACGGCAGCTGAGGAGCGGAACCGTGCAGGGAACGATCAAGGAGTTCGACGAGGCGACCCGGACGGGCTCGCTGCTCACCGACGATCGGCTCGAGGTCGCGATCGACGAGCGTTCGGGCGATCCGGAGCGCTACCGGATGCTCCGGTTCGGTCAACGCGTGCGCTTCGAGGTCGAGGAGATCGATGGACGTCAGGTCGCCCGTTCGCTCCGCCTGGTGACCTTCGAGCTCTAGCGATCCGTCACGGGGGAAGCCTCGGAGAGCTGGCTCCCGACGACCCGCGACCGGAACTCCTTGCCGGGCGTGAACGACGGGAGGTCGCGCGCGGGCACCACGATCGGCACGTCCGGCTTGCGGGGGTTCCGAGCGATCCGCTCGTTGCGGTGCTTCCGCTCGAACGTGCCGAAATCCGCCAACGTCACCCGGTCGCCACGGACGACCGCGTCGCGGATCGCGTCGATCGCAGCGTCGACCGCTCTGCCGACCTCGGCCTTGCCCATCCCCGTCCGCTTCGCGACCTCTGCGACCAAGCCGCCCTTGTTCATGGTTGCATCCCTCCAGGTCGTCTTCCGTTCCACCGTAGCCCGGATGAGGTCGAGCGGGCAAGCTGGCCCTGGTGCGTGACTTGGAGGCGCGTGGTCGCGGGTCCTTCGCCCCTACCGCGTCTGAAGACCGCCCCCTAGCCTCATCGAGGGAGCTTCGCGACGATGCCCTCGAACGGGTGGCGCGGCCTTCGCGAAGTCACCTCCCCCTGGGAGGTGGACGGCATGGCGTGTGTTCGCGCGATGACCCTGGCGATCTGCGTGGTGCTCCTCGCGATGACGCCGGCGTCGGCGTCGCCGGGCGACCTGGATCCGGCTTTCGGCGACGGTGGGATCGTTGCGGTGTCGGGCACGGAAGTCGCCCTGCATGCCGGCTCGATCGTCGTCGGGAGGACGGGCTTCGTGGTGAGCGGGAGAGCCTGGATGGAGGCCGTCAGATCCCTTCCCGACGGTACGTTCGACCCGACGTTCGGTTCCGGCGGTCGAGCCCGCGCGAAGTTCGCGGGCTCCGCCTATGCCGAGGATCTCGCCACGCGGCCGCGTGGCAAGGTCGTGATCGCGGGCACCCGGGCGCAGGTCGAGCCATGGCGCACCGTCATCGCAGTCGCTCGGTTCCGTGCGGACGGCGCGCTCGACGACACGTTCGGGGGCGACGGCAAGGTGACGACATCCTTCCCCGGCTTCCCGGAGGCACGTGCCGTGGCCCTGCAGCCGAACGGCCAGATCGTGGTCGCAGGCACGGACGGGCCGAACTTCGTCCTCGTCCGGTACCTGAGGACCGGAGCTCTCGACCGCTCGTTCGGGATCGGGGGTCGTGTCACGACCGTGCTCCCGCGTGACACGCAGGACGCCGTGGCCGAGGACCTCGCGATCGACCCCGATGGCCGTATCGTCGTCGTCGGAACGCTCAGCTGGCGCACGATCGTGGTCGCCCGCTACCTGCCGAACGGGGGGCTCGATCCGACGTTCGGACGGGGCGACGGCCTCAAGTTCACGGGCGGGACCCGCAAGTCCGGGCTCGCGGTCGCGTTGCAGCCCGACGGGAAGATCGTCCTGTGCGGGTACGAGGAGGTCTGGAACCGGCCGACGCAGGAGCTCGACTCGTACCTGATCGTCACTCGGTACACCCAGGCGGGGCGCCCGGACACCGACTTCGGCGTGGTCCGGGTCGCGCCCGCCGTCTGGCCTGCTGACTACGGCGTCGCGCTCCAGCCCGACGGCAGGATCGTCGTCGTCGGTGATGGCGTGCTCGCGCGGTTGATGACGGACGGCTCGCTCGATCCCTCGTTCGGCGGAGGTGACGGGGTGGTCGACTCGACCTTCAGCCTCGAAGGGGTCACGCTCCAGCCGGACGGCCGCATCGTGGTGGTCGGGGGTGCGCTGGCGCGATTCCTGGCCTGAGGTGTTCCCTCGCACCCGGCACGCCCACATCCTGGGAGGCGCCACGCGACCGGACCCGAACGACGACGTGCAGCGGGTAGAGTCCTTCGACCCACGCGCGGATGGCGCGCGGATGGATCGTCCGGAGGACCCGCAGGCGCATGGAGACGCTGGGCACGCTGGAATCGGCGAGGTTGCTCCTCGCGATCACCGCCCTGCTCGTCGCCGCGCACGCGTTCGGGTACCTCGCGAACCGGTTCCGCCAGCCGCGGGTGATCGGCGAGATCGTCGGCGGGCTCCTCCTCGGACCCACCGTCCTCGGAGCCGTCGCCCCGGATCTGCACGACGCGGTGTTCCCGGCGACCGGACCTGTGCCCGTCGTGCTCGACGCGCTCTACCAGCTGGGTCTCCTGCTGCTGATGTTCAGCGCCGGCGCGGAGATCCGCTCGTCGTTCCGACCCGATGAACGGCGCACGGTCGGCGCGATCACGGTCACCGGCATGCTCGTGCCGTTCCTCGTCGGGCTGGGATTCGTCGAGCTGTTGCCGTCGGGGTCCCACATCGGACCGGCCGGCGATCGGGCTGCCTTCGTGCTGGTGTTCGCGCTGGCGATCGCGGTGACGAGCATCCCCGTCATCTCGCGGATCATGTTCGACCTGGGCATCCTCGAAAGCGCCTTCGCTCGGATCGTCCTCGCCGTTGCGGTGCTCGAGGACGTCGCCATCTACGTGCTGCTGGCGATCGCGCTCGGCCTCGTCGCGGGGACCGCCGGGGAGGGGATCGGCGTGCCGGCGGTGCTCGGCATCGAGCCGGGGTCGGTCGCGTCGATCGCGTTCCACGCGGTCGCCACGATCGGGTTCCTCGGGTTCGCCCTGTGGCTCGGCCCTCCCGCCTACCGGTGGGCGCTTCGATACCGTTTCAACGTCGTCAAGCGTGGGAGCCCCGTCGGGTTCCAGATCGTGTTCATGCTCGTGATGACGATGCTCGCCGTCTCCTTCGATGTCGTACCACTGTTCGGGGCATTCGTGGCGGGCATCGTGGTCGGCTCGGCAGAAGGCACGAAGGGCGCGGAGGCGGCCCGCGAGACGATCCGCACGTTCTCGTTCGCCTTCTTCATCCCGCTCTACTTCGCGATCGTCGGACTCCGGCTCGATCTGCTCGAGGGGTTCGAACTCCCCTTCTTCCTGCTGTTCCTCGGCGTCGCATCCGTTTCGAAGTACGTGAGCGTGTGGATCGGAGCGCGATGGTCCGGCGAGACCCCCACCGGCGCACGGAACCTCGCGATCGCGCTCAACGCCCGGGGTGGGCCTGGCATCGTCCTCGCGTCGGTCGCGTTCGACGCGGGGATCATCGACTCCGGGTTCTTCGCCGTACTCGTGATGCTTGCGATCGTCACGTCGTTGGTCGCGGGAAGTTGGCTCGGCCGTGTCGTCCGGACCGGCTCCCCGCTGCGCTGAGGCCCGCCACGCTGCGGCGTTCGATACACTCACCCCCGTCACGGTGGCCCGTGGTGTAACGGCAGCACGACTGACTCTGGATCAGTTAGTCTTGGTTCGAATCCAGGCGGGCCAGCTCGGGTTTCCGACACCTCGCCGGAGGGACGCCTCCCTGGCTCACCCCGAGGGGCGAGGATCGAGGATCAGCGGCGGGATCGGTCGCTGCGAGAAGTCGAACTCGTTCGCGAGGTCGCCCAGGATCGCGACCTCCTCGCGGATCGTCGGGCGGGGATCCCACCATCCGTCGGTGGCCGGATCCAGGCGCTGCCCGTGCAGGAACCGGTCCTCGATCAGCTTGAGGTAGGCGTCGTACGACAGCGTCTGGTGATCGACGTCGAGGTCTCGGTCTGCCCAAGGGCTGATCAGCATCGACGGGACCCGCAGACCGTACCCCCCTGCGTCGACGACCGGCGGCTCCACGTGGTCGTAGAACCCACCCCAGTCGTCCCAGATCAGGAAGATCGCCGTCCGATGCCACGCCGGGCCGCGCATCGCCGCGTTCACGAGGCGCGTGACGAACGCCTGCCCGTCGTCGACCCCTTGCGGCGGATGCTCGCTCGTGGTCTTCGTGGGCACGATCCATGCGACGGAGGGCAGCTTCCCGTCCTTCGCTCGGTCGAAGTAGTCGGCGTACGGTCGGATCCGCCCGAGCTGACCGGTCCGTCGGACCGTCGTGAATCCCGCCAGCGGGTTCTTGTTGAACGACGTCGCTCCGGTCTCGTCGTCCGGACATGGTGCCTTGACGCACGTGTTGGGCCCGACGTAATAGGCCCAGGTGACCTCGTTGCGGTGCAGGAGCCACGTGATGTCCGCCCACAGGTACGGGACGCGGCCCCCGTCGGCCGGCTCCCAGCGCTGATCGGGCGTCTGCAGATCGCTGACGCAGCTGGATACGTCGGTCCGATCGGGGCACCGCGCCGACCATCCCGACACGAGGTACAGGTGCGCGGGAAGCGTGTACGAGTCGGTGGCCGCGAACATCCGGTCGTGCAGGACGTACCTGCGGGCCCAGGCCCAGTAGTTGGGGAGCTCCTTCGCGGTGTGGAACCCCATCACGTCCGATCGACCCCCGGCGTCGGCTTCCGCCGCCAGACATTCGGGCTTCGACGGGTGCTTGCGGCACGTGCTGTACATCGTCTGCTGGACCTCGATGAACCCGTCCATCGCACCGCCGTTGATCGACAGATCCGAGGCCAACTCGTTGTGGGGACCCCCGGCGTCGTGCACCCCCGTGTCGCGGTACGGCCGCTGGCACCGCCCTGCTTGCGGGTCGGGCACGCAGACCGCGAACGAGCCGTCGGGGCGACGAGGAAGGCCGTTCGCGCCCGGGAAGGTCCCGAAGTAGTGATCGAACGAACGGTTCTCCTGCACGATGAAGATCAGGTGCCGCAGGTTCCTGATCCCGCGCGCCGGGTCGATCCCGTAGCGGGGCGTGGGGATCCGCGCCTCACCGGCCGGCGCCGGACCCAACGCGACGATCGCTGCCACCGCCACGACGGCAGCCGCGATGGCGGCGCGGACCGGTCGCGGCGCGTTCATGGCGTCGGATCCAGGATCAGGGGCGGGATCGGCTCCTGGGTGAAGTCGAAGGCGTTCGCCAGGTCGCCGAGGCGCGCGACGTCCTCCCGGACGGTGGGCCGTGGGTCCGGCCACCCCATGTTCTCGCCGTCGAGCCGCCGGCCGTCCATGAACCGATCCTCGATCAGCTTCAGGTAGGCGTCGAACGACAGGGTCTGATGATCGACCGGGAGGTCGCGGTCCACCCACGGGCTGATCACGAACGCGGGGACGCGGATCCCGTACCCGGCCTCGTCGATGCGGATCGGCGGGACGTGGTCGTAGAACCCGCCCCAGTCGTCCCACACGACGAAGATCGCCGTCCGCTCCCACTGCTCTTGGGGGCCTTCCGTCACTGCGTTGACCACGCGCGTCACCCACGCCTGGCCCTTGCGGAGGTCGTGCGGCGGGTGTTCGCTACGAGGACCGGCGATCGGCACCACCCACGAGACCGAGGGGAGCGCTCCGTTCGCCGCTGCCTTGAAGTAGCGGCCGTACGGCTGGATCCGATCGAACTGATCGGTCTCCTCGATCGTCTCGAAGCCGGGCAGCGGGTTGAAAAGGAACGGGGTCTCGGCCTTGCGTCCCGGGTCCTCGCACGGGGCCTCGACGCAGGTGCCCGGTGCCACGTAGTACGACCACGAAACGCCGTGGTTGTACAGGAGCCAGGTGATGTCCGCCCACAGGTACGGACGTGGACCACCGTCGGCCGGCAACCACGGGTCGTCGTACTTCTCGAGCCAGGTCACGCACGAATCCACGTCGTTCGGCACCGAGCACTTCGCCGCCCACGCGGACACGAGGTAGAGGTGTGCAGGCTGCGTCCAGGAGTCCGTCGGCGCGAACATCCGGTCCTGCAGCTGGTAGCGGCGCGCGTACGCCCAGTAGTTCGGGATCTCCTTGGCCGTGTGGTAGCCCATCACGTCGGACTGTCCCTGGGGCCCTGGACGCGCCCGTCGGCACGCACCGTCCTCGGGATGCGCCTTGCAGTAGTTGAACAGCCGCTGTTGCACACGGACGAACCCGTCCATCGCCCCGCGGTTGACGGCCATCCGCGACGCCCGGGTGCTGTGGGCGCCACCGACGTCGTTCCAGTTCGTGTCGTGGTACGGGCGGTGGCAGAAGTCCGTCCGCTCCGAGTCCGGCAGGCAGGGTCGGAAGCGCCCGTCCGCTCGACGCGGGATCCCGTTCGCCCCGGGGAAGGTCCCGAAGTAGTGGTCGAACGACCGGTTCTCCTGGACCACGAAGATCAGGTGGTCGAGGTTCATGATGCCGGCGCTTGGGTCGATCGCGTCGACGGTGGTCGCCTGGGGTTCGGCGAGGTCCTGTTCGGCGGACGCGACGCACCCGGCCGCCACCGTCGCGACCACGAACAGCCCCACGGCGGCCCGGACGAGGGCAGGGCGGCTGCTCCCGCGCATCATCCGTCACCCCAGGGACGGGGATCCAAGATCAGCGGCGGGATCGGCTCCTGCGCGAAGTCGAACTCCTTGCTCAGATCGCCGAGGATACTCACCTCTTCGCGGATCGTGGGTCGCAGATCCGGCCACCCCTGGTTCCGACCGTCCAGCCGGCGACCCTCGAGGAACCGATCCTCGATCAGCTTCAGGTAGGCGTCGAACGAGAGCCGCTGGTGGTCCACGTCGAGATCGCGGTCCACCCACGGGCTGATCACGAAGGCCGGGACGCGCAGCCCCCACCCCCCTTCGTCGACGACGGGCGGCTCGACGTGATCGTAGAAGCCACCCCAGTCGTCCCACACCACGAAGATCGCGGTGCGGAGCCACTGCTCCTGCGGACCTTCCATCACCGCGTTGACGACGCGCGTCACCCACGCCTGCCCGGTACGGACCGACTGCGGCGGGTGTTCGCTGTTCTCCTTGTACGGCACGATCCACGAGACGCTCGGCAGGGTTCCGGCGGCGGCGCTGCGGAAGAAGTGGCCGTAGCGCTTCACCCCGTCGAGTTGGCCCGAGGCATCGACCGACTCGAACCCCATCAAGGGGTTCTTGCCGAGCGCCGTCGACCGAGGACCGTTGCACTTCCCGTCTTCGAACTCGTCGAGGCAGGTCCCCGGCCCCACGTAGTACGCCCACGACACCCCGGCCTTGCCGAGCAGCCAGGTGATGTCGGCCCACAGGTACGGCCGCGTCCCGCCGCGCTTCGGCCGCCAGCCCTGGTCGGGTCGCTGGAGGTTCGTCGTGCAGTCGGCCGGGAGCGACCCGTCCCACGAGGCGAAGCCCTCGCAGATCGCCGACCACCCCGACACGAGGTAGAGATGCGCGGGAACGGTCCACGAGTCGGTGGGAGCGAACATCGCGTCTTGGAGCAGGTACCGGCGCGCGTAGGCCCAGTAGTTCGGGAGCTCAGCCCCGGTGTGGTAGCCCATCACGTCGGGTCGACCACGCGCATCCTCGGCCGCCGCTCGGCAGCGATCCGTGTCGGGCATGGCCCTGCAGACGCTGTACAGGACCCTCGCGGCATAGACGAACCCGTCCATCGCTCCGTCGTTGATCGAGAGCTCGGACGCCACCTCGTGGTGCGGGCCACCGGCATCGATCGGACCTCGGTCGTGGAACGGACGGACGCACCGCGATCGTTCGACATCGGGGTTGCAGACCGCGAACCGCCCGTCGGGCCCGCGGGGGATCCCGTTCGCGCCCGGGAAGGTCCCGAAGTAGTGGTCGAAGGAACGGTTCTCCTGGACGACGAAGACCAGGTGATCGAGGTTCATGATCCCCGCCGCGGGATCGATCGCGACCGGGCTCGGGCTCGCAGCCGCGTCCCCATCGACGAACGCGCCGCCGGGAGGCGGCGAGGGACGACGATCGCGGGCTGTCGGGCCGTCGGGCCCGGTCACGCACGCGACGCCGACGGAACCGGCGAGGAGGAGCACGAGCGCTCGACGCATGAGGTCATCCGACCCTAGCGACCCGGTCGGATCCCCTGCAAGGCCCGAGCAACCACGCTCCTCGCCCGTACCATGGGACCGGACGCGCGTCCGCCCGTGACCGCGTCGAGGAGGCAACCCGTGAGCGTAGGTGCCGACGGACGGATCCCCATCACCCTGATCCCCGGCGACGGGATCGGACCGGAGGTCGTGGGAGCGGCGCGACGCGTCGTCGAGGCCGTCGGAGCCCAGATCGACTGGGAGGAGCACGCGGCCGGTGCGAGCGTGTTCGAGCAGGGGATCGCGTCCGGCGTCCCCCAGGACACGATGGACTCGGTCGCGAGGACGCGCGTCGTGCTGAAGGGCCCGCTCGCGACCCCGGTCGGGTTCGGCGAGAAGAGCGCGAACGTCACGCTGCGGAAGCTCTTCGAGACCTACGCCAACGTCAGGCCGGTCCGTGAGATGCCGGGGGTGACCACCCCGTACAGCGGCCGGGGTGTCGACCTCGTGGTGGTTCGAGAGAACGTCGAAGACCTCTACGCCGGGATCGAGTACATGCAGACCCCGAGCGTCGCGCAGACGCTGAAGCTGATCAGCGTGAAGGGCAGCGAGAAGATCGTCCGGTTCGCGTTCGAGTACGCGCGGAGCGAGGGTCGCACGAAGGTCGCCTGCGCGACGAAGGCGAACATCATGAAGTTCTCTGAGGGGACGATGAAGCGCGCCTTCGAGGCGGCGGCCCCGGACTACCCTGACATCGAGCCCTGGCACGTGATCGTCGACAACGCAGCGCACCAGCTCGTGAAGCGGCCCGAGCAGTTCGACGTGCTCGTCACGACGAACATGAACGGCGACATCCTCAGCGACCTCACGAGCGCGCTGATCGGCGGCCTCGGGTTCGCGCCGAGCGCGAACATCGGCAACGAGGTCGCGATCTTCGAGGCGGTCCACGGGTCGGCCCCGAAGTACGCGGGCAAGGACGTGATCAACCCGACCGCCCTGATCCTGTCCAGCGTGCTGATGCTCCGGTACCTCGGGCTCGCCGAGGAGGCCGCGACGATCGAGCACGCGGTGTTCGTGACGCTCGAGTCGGGCGTGCTGACGGGCGATGTCGTCGGCTACGACCGCGGGGTGTCCACGACGGCCTACACCGACGCGATCATCGCCAACCTCGGCACGCGCACGGAGCGCTGGACCGTCCGCGACGTGAAGCCCCTGCAGCTGCCCGTCCTCGACTCCGCGCCGGACTACGTCCGGCCGGCGAGCCGCGCGGTCGTGGGACTCGACGTGTTCGTGGAATCACCCTTGAGCGCGGCCGAGCTGGGTGCGTCCCTGATGGAGCTCACGCACGACACGAAGCTGTCGCTGAAGATGATCAGCTCCCGCGGGACCAAGGTGTTCCCCCCGACCGGCGCGATGACCGAGACCGGTGATCACTTCCGGTGTCGGTTCATCGTGAAGGAGACCCCCGGCGACCTGCCCGACGACGACGTCCATGAACTGCTGCTGCGGATCTCGACGCGCCACCGATGGATGCACATCGAGAAGCTGCAGGAGTTCGACGGGGAGCTGGGCTTCACGAGGGACCAGGGCGAGAACTGATCAGGCGGGGTCCGGCGCGGGTCAGCGGGGCGGCGGCAGGTACTCGAGCTCACGCACGAGGCCGTCGCGAACGGCGAGACGCCACGTGCCCGCCTTCGCCCATCCCGGCTCGGCGTCGCCGGCGACCGGGACGCCGCGCTCCCGCAGCGACCCGATGAGCTCGCGCATCACGTCGCCGTGGGTGCACAGGGCGGCGGGGCCGTCGGCCGCGGCCGCCAGCACCCATGCCTCGGCACCGGCCGCCCCCTGCCCCTCGGAGAGCTCCCGTGCGATCGTGATGTCGATCCCCCGGGTCTCGGCGAGCGGCTCGAGGCTCTGGACGCACCGCAGGTGGGGGCTCGAGACGAGGCGCGTGAACGCGACGTCGCCCAGCGACGCGCCGAGGGCCTGTGCCTGCTTGCGGCCGGTCTTCGAGATGCCTCTCAGCTCGTCGGGCTCGGGCAGCTTCCCGCGCTCTCCGGCCTTGACGTGGCGGATCAGGTAGACGTCGGCCGACCGACCGTCCTGCTCGTCACCGGTGAAGCGCCGGAGCAGGAGCCGGTCGTGCGGGTACGTGAGGACCTCCGACGCATCCTCCAGCGTCACCCAGCGGGCCCGGTCGATCTCGTGCCGAGGGTCGAGGGGCGCGTCGACGGGCGCGGCCATGCGCCAGTACCGCACGACCTTCGGCCGGCCGCGCCCGTCCACGTACGTGATCGCGCCGAGGTCGTCGCCAGGCTCGCACGCGAGTCCGGTCTCCTCCTCGACCTCGCGCAGCGCAGCGGCCAGCTCGTCCTCGCCCTTCTCCAACTTGCCCTTCGGGAACGACCAGTCGTCGTAGGCGGGCCGGTGGACCACGACGAGCTCCGGTCCCCTGCCGTCCTCACGCGCCACCAGACCGCCGGCGGCACGGACGAGCGTCACATCCACCTCCGGAGCTTGGGATCCTCGAGGCGACGCCAGACCCGCTCCCATCCCCGGCGCATCGCGTCGGCCTCGGCCTGCTCCAGCCCGGCGATCGTGCCGGCGGCGAACGCCGCATCGGCGCCGACGCCGGTGGCCGCCCACCCACGGAGCCACGCGGCGACCACGACGGCATCCTGGTGCTCCCCCAGCAATCGCTGCAGTTCCGTCGCGGCCTCGGCGAACCGCGCCGCCGGCTCGCCGACCGCCGGCTCGACCGCCTCCGCCGCGTACCGGGCCCGCTTCGCGCAGATCCGGACCCGGTGGAGCGCCTCGTCCGTCGGATGCCTGCGAGCCTTCCTCACGGCCTTCGCCAGGGACCGGTACGGCCCTTGGACGAACCCCGGGAGGACCTCACGCGCCTTCGCAGAGGCGCCCTCGAGGAGCGGCGGCTCCTTGGCGGCGGCCACGAGCCCCTCCAGGAGGACGGCGTAGCGTTCGCTCCGAAGCGCGTCGAGCACCGCCGCGTGAGCGTCCTTGTCCGCCATAGTGAGCGCCTCCAGGACGACCGCTCCACCGGGCTGCTCGGTGCTCGGGAGCGACGCGACGCGGCCTTCGAGACGTTCCAACAACACGTCGGTGTCTCGGGCCCCACCCAACACGCCGCCCAGCCACTTGAGCTCGTCGCGCGTCGCCTCGACCCATGCCGGATCCAGCAGCGGAGCGAAGGTCCGAAGGTCCGAGCGGAGCCTCCGGGTCGCCACGCGTGCCTGGTGGACGCCTTCGATGTCGGCATCGAGACGCACGACGGCGTCGTGACGGATCAGCCGTTCGACCGAGAGCGCGATCGCGCGCGCGATCACGTCCCGGGCCGTCGGTGTTCGCGGGAGCCTCGGCACCTCGAGCTCGTCGGCCGGCGCCGCCGCGTAGCCGAGCGCCCGCAGGTGCTTCGCGAGGGCGGCCGCCACGCCGGCCCCCGCCGAGCGCAAGCGCATCTCGATCGCACGTGCCACGGCGTCGGGACACGCCTGCGCGATCTCGACCTCGACCTCCCGGAAGCGACCGGTGATCTGCCCGTCGGTGTGGACCGTCACGTCGTCGTCCACGACCTCCGCGACCGCGACGTCGTCGTCGCTCCACAGCGCGATCGGCGTGCGGAGCGTCCCGACGTGTGCGATCTGGATCAGGGGCTCGGTCCGAGAGAACGCATGCACCAGTTCGACGGCAGGCGGCGGCGGGACGCTCGGGTCCTCGCCCGGGAAGACGTGCTCCTCGCGGATCAGGACATCGCCCTCACGTCCCGCAGGCAGCTTCACGGTCCAGCCTTCCCCGGCGCGGTGCCGCAGGCTCACCCCCCATCGGGCGAGGCGGAGATCGGCGGTGTCGAAGTAGACGGCCTCGAGGAACCGCGGCTCGCCCGGGATCGCACGCACGCCGAGATCCGGATGTTCGAGGGCCGGCATCCGGAAGGTGGGCGGCACCACGAGCTTCAGCTCACGCTCGAGGCTCATGTGAGCGCACGCTCCTTCGCCAGCCGCTCGAACGCGACGTGAGACTCGAACCTGCCGGCCGCCACCCGCGACCACCCCTCCGGACCGAGCTCCCATGCCAGGACGTCGTCGAGGGCGTTGATCTCCAAGATCTCGTCCATGCGCCCTTTCAGTCCTGGATCGAGCACCTCGGCCACCGCCTCCACGCGGTGGTCGAGGTTCCTCGGCATGATGTCCGCCGACCCGATGAAGTGCCGGGCCTCCTCCCCCTCCCCGAACCGGAAGATGCGCGAGTGCTCGAGGTACCGTCCGACGATCGACCGGACGCGGATCCGATCCGACAGTCCCTTCACCCCGGGTTTCAGGCAACAGATGCCGCGCACGTGGAGGTCGATCTCGGCGCCCGCCTGCGACGCGGCGTAGAGCGAATCGATCATCCGCGAGTCGACCAGCGCGTTCATCTTCATCGTGATCCGTCCGCCGGGACGCGACTGCGCCTCGATCTGCTCACGGATCCTCGGCCGAAGGGTGAGCGGGGCGACGAGGATGTGCCGGTACTCCTCCTGCTTCGAGTACCCCGTGAGGTAGTTGAACAGGTCGGCGACGTCGGCGGTGACCTCCGGGTGCGCCGTGAGCAAGCCGACGTCCTCGTACAGGCGGGCGGTCACCGGGTGATAGTTGCCCGTCCCGATGTGGCAGTAGCGACGCACCATGTCACCCTCGTCACGGATCACCATCGAGAGCTTCGCGTGGGTCTTGAGTCCGACGACCCCGTACACGACGTGGACCCCCGCCTCCTCCAGGATCCGCGCCCACAAGATGTTGGCCTCCTCGTCGAACCTGGCCTGGAGCTCGACCAGCGCGACCACCTGCTTCCCCGACTCCGCAGCACGAACGAGCGACCGGACGATCGCGGAGTCCTTGCCCGATGTGCGGTACAGGGTCTGCTTGATCGCCAGCACCTGGGGATCGCGTGAGGCCTGCTCGACGAACAGCTCGACCGAAGTGTCGAAGGCGTCGTACGGGTGGTGGACGAGCACGTCGCCCTGGCGGATCACCGAGAAGATGTCGGTCCTGCCCGACACGGCCGGCTGCAGTCGGCGGGGCGTCTGGCCGCTGAACGGCTCGTACTTGAGATCGGGTCGGTCGAGCCCGCCGAGCTGGAACAGATCCGAGAGGCCGAGCGGGGACTTCGTGACGTAGACGTCGGTGTCGTCGAGCTCCAGCTCTTCCTTCAGGAGGTTTCGCATCGTGCGAGGCATGGACCTCGGCACCTCGAGCCGCACGGCCTCGGGAGACCGCTCCCGTTGCCGAAGGATCGACTCGATCTGCTCCAGCAGGTCCTCCGCCTCGTCGATCTCCAACTCGAGGTCCGCATCTCGCGTGATACGGAACGGGTGCGCCGCCACCACGTTCATGCCCGGGAACAACGACCCGATGTGAGCGACGATCACCTGCTCGACCGGGATGAAGCGCTCACCGTCCGGAAGCGCGAGGAACCGCGGGAGCGATGGCGGCACCTTCACCCTCGCGAACCGCCCTACCCGGCTCATCGGGTCCCGCACGGCGACCGCGATGTTCAGCGACAGGTTCGAGATGTACGGGAACGGGTGCGACGGGTCGACCGACAACGGCGTCAAGATCGGATAGATCCGGTCCTCGAAGACCGACGCGAGGTCGCTCCGACCCGAGTCGTCGAGGTGGGACCAGTCCGTGACCTTGATGCCGGCGTTCACGAGGCGCGGACGCAGCGATCGGGCCCAGACGTGGTGTTGTCGCGCGATCAGGGTTCGGATGCGCTCGCTGATGCGATCGAGCTGCTCCCTCGGTGACATCCCGTCCGGCGAGGTCGACGACAGGTTCGCCTTGATCTGCTCCTTGAGTCCTGCGACCCGGATCTGGAAGAACTCGTCGAGGTTCGAGTGGAAGATCGCCACGAACTTCACGCGCTCCAACAAGGGGAGATCGGGGTTCTCCGCCAGCGCGAGCACGCGGGCGTTGAACTCGAGCCAGGACAGTTCGCGGTTGTCGAACCGCTCCTCGACTGGGACGTCCGTGATCTCGATCGGTAGCGGTCGTGCGGTCATCAGGGGAAGCGATCCCTTCGCGAACTCAGGGTCACAGCGTGATGGACCTCGGTCGGTGCCAGGCCATCACCCTGTTCCACCAAAGGATAGCCGAGCGTCTCCCCACGGGAGGAGCGCATGACCCCGGGTGCGTAGGTTGTTACCATCGGCGGCGGCCCTGCGCCCGGTCCCATCGTCTAGAGGCCCAGGACACCACCCTCTCAAGGTGGAGACACGGGTTCGAATCCCGTTGGGACTACCGGCACCCGCCTCGGGGCCCGGCGTGCGCCGGGCCCGCGGCGCGTCGGGAGGAGGCTCGGATGGGCAACGGAACCAGCGCCGCACGAGCGATCGTGAGCATCGTCGTCGGGGTGATCTTGATCCTCGCGGGCGCCGCCGTGATCGTCGCCGCGATGGGATCCGACTTCTCCCTCCTCATGCTGCTGGCCGGCATCGCCGTCGCCGTCGTCGGCGCCGTCTTGGTCGCCGGGAACCTCCGCAAGGGGCTCGTCGGTGGCCGATCCGAGACCTGCCCGGGTTGCCTGGACCCGATCGTCCCGGGCGCCGATCGGTGCCCCAACTGCGGCCGCGTGTACGGCAGCTGACCGACGCTCAGGACGGGTCCTGCGCTCGCACCGCGGCGATCGCGGCCTCGAGCGTCGGGTAGAAGTGATCCCGATCGAGGGTCTCGAAGAGCCCGTACCGCAGCACCCGCTCCTGCAGACGCGACCGGAGCTCCGCGAAGGCGACGTGGATCCCCTTCGCGTTCAGCTCGTCGTCGAGCTCCCGGAGCACGTCGGCGGCCGTCACGTCGATGTCCGTGATCGCCTCGCACTGGAGCACGACCCACCGCAGATCGGGCGTATCGAGCACGAGCCTGCGCACCGCCGTGCGGAACAGCCCGGCGTTCGCGAAGAACAGCGGCGCCTCCCAGCGGAACACCACCACGCCGGGGAGCTGCTCCGCATCGGGGGTCGATCCGAGCGAGTGCCAGCTCGAGAGCCCGGCGACGTAGCCGAGCACCGACCCGTGCGGCCACCAGTTCCGTCGGAAGAACAGCACGACCCCCAGCACCACCGCGACCAAGATCCCCTCGAGCACCCCGAGGAGGACCACTCCGAGCGTCGCCACGAGCGATATCAACAGCGCGCCTTTGCGGACCCGTGCGTAGCGGCGGAGCGCTCCGAGGTCGACGAGCGACACCGCTGCCGCGATCACGACCGCGGCGAGCGCCGTCTGCGGGAGGTCCTTCACGAGCCCGGGCACGAGCAGGAGCATCGCCGTCACCAGCGCCGCCCCGACCAGACCGGTGACCTGGGTCTTCGATCCCGTCTGTTCGGCCACCGCGGTACGCGAGCCGCTCGTGGACACGGCGAAGCCTTGGAAGAACGAGGACGCGATGTTCGCAGAGCCGATCCCGATCATCTCCTGGTTCGGATCCACCTCCTCCCCGCGCTTCGCGGCGAACGACGACGAGGTCGCGATCGTGTCGGCGAGCGACACGAACACGATGCCGGCCGCGGCAGCCAACAGGGGCTGGAGGTCGCCGAGCGAGGTGAAGGGGACGGCGGGGACCGGCAGCCCCTTCGGAAGCTGCCCGACCACGTCGACCCCCCGACTCGTGAGATCGAGGAGGGACACCACCAGCGTGGCGCCGACGACCGCGATCAGCACCGCCGGCACCTTCTTCGTGATGAGGGGCAGTCCGAACAGGACGGCGAGCGTCGCGAGCCCGAGGACGAGGGTGATCTCGTTCGTCTGAGAGAGCCCGTCGACGAACCCCTGGATCTCAGCCACGAAGCCGTCGGCGTCCGTCGAGAAGCCGAAGAGCTTGGGCAGCTGACCGACGAAGATCGTGAGGGCCAGGCCGTTCATGTAGCCGACCTGCACCTCCTTGGACAGGAGGTCGGCGATCACGCCGAGCTTGGCGAGGCCGAGACCGATCTCGATCGCGCCGACGAGCAGCGCCAACATCCCCGCGAGGGCGATGGCCTGGTCCGGGCTCGCGTCGGCGGCCAGCAGCGGTGTGATCGCCGCGAAGATCATCGGTCCCAGCGACGAGTCCGGCCCGAGCACCAGTACCCGTGAAGGCCCCATCAACGCGTAGCCCACGAGGCAGGCGATCGTCGTGTAGAGACCGGTGACGGCGGGCAACCCGGCGAGCTCCGCATACGCCATCCCTTGCGGCACGAGGATCGTCGCCAGCACCACGCCCGCGACCAGGTCCGACGAGAGCCAGGCCCGCTGGTAGGTGCGCAGCACCGTCAGGCCGGGCACACGGCTGCGAACGGCGCTCGAGGCGGTCTGCACGCGCGAAGCCTAGTCCCGCGCGAACGTCGCGGGTCTCAACCGTCGAGGGTGAAGATCGCGCACCGGACGTCGGTCATGTCGGCGAGCTGGAAGAGCCCTCCCACGCGCCGCATCGACCGGCCGTGACCGACTCAGTCGCGCCGCTCACCGACCACGGCGGCCGTATGGCACTCGCACAGGTCGTCGGTGCAGGTGCGGGAGCGTTTCCTGCCCGGCTCCCAGACCAGGTCGTGATCGTCCTCGGCGATCATGTAGGGGCATCCACACCCGTAGCAGACGTCCTTGATCACCTGGTGCCAGTGGCCCGTCGCGTCCTGGCGCTCGGGCAGCAGGGTGTTCCCCATCGCGACCCACCTCGTCGTTTCCCTCCGATGCTCCGCCTTCCCGGGGCGCGATGCAAGTCCGCGGCCGACGTCACCGGGGGTTCAGCAGCCGCTGTCCACCCAGATGGGACCTCGGCCAGCGGGCACCCCCCACCGGTCGAGCACGTCACGCAGCCTCGTGCGGTACTCCTTCATCGCCGGGCGAGGGAAGTCGGCGTGGACCAGGCACCACCAGTCGGGGTACAGCTCGAACCGGTACGGACTGTCGAGCGATTCACGGTGACCGATCACGTTGCCGACCTCGATGCCGTACCTCGCCATCAGCCACGCGGTGAGCCGCAGGGACGCGCGCATCTGGTCGCGGTCGTCCAGGACCATGCGGTCGGACGTACCGACGTGCTCGATCCCGATCGACGTGTGGTTCATCCCCACCGCGTGCCTACACCGCACCCACAGTGGCACCAGCTGACGGATCGTGCCGTCGGAGTGGATCAGGAAGTGGGTGCAGGTTCCAGGGGATTCACCGTTGTGCGTCTTGTTCGCAGCGAAGAGGTTCCAGGCCCCCTCCCAGGTCGTGCCCACCGTGTAGTGCTGCACGATCACCTCGGGGCCCTCCAGGCGCCAGGCCCGTTCGCCGTAGTGCCGAGCCGAGTAGCGAGCCATCTGACGCTTGCGGGTGTCGCCGTACGGGATCGGCGCCCACACGATGTCGGGGCGGATCGCCTTCACCTGGACGACCTGCGGTGACGGCTCGACGACCGCGCCCATCGCCGGCGGGGAACCACCGGCGATCAACGAGAGCGTGGCGACGGCGGCCGCGACCGCTCCTCTCACGCCACCGCCCGGATCCGCGCGGTGGTGCGTTCGCGCCCGAGGAGTTCGAGGGACTCCGGCAGCGGCGGCGAGACGTTCGAGCCCGTCACGGCCGCCCGGACCGGCTGCCACCCCTTCGTACGGTTCAGGCCGGCCGAGGCCGCCAGAGCGTCCAGCGCTCCCCCGATCGACGTCGCGTCCCATGCCTCCACAGCATCGAGCGCATCGGCCGCGGCCTTGAGGTAGCCCTCCGGCGCCTTGTCGAGGAGCACGCGCGCCTTCTCGTTCGGCTCGACGTCGTCGCTGAACAGGAACCGCAGCAGCTCGGGAGCTTCGGCGAGGGTCTTCATCCGCTCCTTGACCAGCGGCATCGCACGGCGGAGCAGGTCGGGTTCGACGCCGAGACCGGACTCGGTCAGGAAGTGCACGCACCGGGCCGCGAGGTCGTCGTCGTCGAGCCCCTGGATGTAGTGGTTGTTCATCCAGGTGAGCTTCTCCGTGTCGAACGCGGCCGGGTTGCTCGAGACGCGCGCGAGATCGAAGGCACCGATCAGCCCCTCGCGACCCATGAACTCTCGATCGTCGCCGGGCGACCAGCCGAGCAGGGCGAGATAGTTCACCATCGCCTCGGGGAGGAACCCCTGTTCGCGGAACGCCTCGACGCTCGTCGAACCGTGGCGTTTCGACAGGGGGCGACGGTCGGGCCCTACGACCTGCGGGACGTGCGCGTAGGTCGGAGCCGTTCCTCCGAGCGCCTCGATCACCGCGACGTTGCGGGGGGCCGCCGTCAGCAGATCGTCGCCACGCACGACGTGGGTGACCCCCATCGCGAGGTCGTCGACGGCCACGGCGAGCAGGAACACCGGGGACCCGTCGGAACGCGCCAGCACGAAGTCACGCAGTTGCCCCGGAGGCCAGCGGACCTCGCCCTTCACGAGGTCGTGCAGCACCCACTCCCGCTGGGGCATCCGGAAGCGGATCGTGGCGGCGCGATCCTCGGCCTCGAACGCCGCTCGCTGGGTCGCGGTGAGGTCGCGGCAACGGCCGTCGTACCCGGGTGCGTCGCCGCGCGCCTTCGCTGCCTCGTTGCGCGCCTCGAGTTCCTCAGGCGTGCAGTAGCAGCGGTACGCGTCGCCCTGCGCGATCAAGCGCTCGGCCGCCTCGGCGTAGACCTCCGTCCGTTCGGACTGCCGGTAGGGCCCGTGTGGGCCACCCACCTCCGGCCCTTCGTCCCAATCGATCCCCAGCCACCTCAGGTCGTCCAGGACCCCACGGAAGGCCTCCTCGGTGACGCGAGAGGTGTCGGTGTCCTCGACGCGCAGGATGAACGCCCCGCCGTTGTGGCGTGCCCACAGCCAGGAGAACAACGCGCTGCGGACGTTCCCGACGTGGAGCGATCCCGACGGCGCCGGCGCGAACCGGCAGCGCACCTCGGTCACGGCGCGACCACCTCGTTGCGGAGGGTGCCGATGCCGTCGACCTCTACCTCGACAACGTCCGCGGGTCGGAGCTTGCCGACCCCCTCGGGGGTGCCGGTCAGGATCACGTCGCCGGGCAGCAGCGTCATGAAGGTCGTGATGCACTCGATCAGGGTCGCCACGCCGAAGACCATGTCCGCCGTGCTCGCACGCTGGACGACCTCACCGTTCAACCGCGTCCCGACCATGACGTCGGTCGGGTCGACGTCGGTCGCGATCCACGGCCCGAGCGGACAGGACCCGTCGAACCCCTTCGCGCGGGTCCACTGTCCGTCGGTCTTCTGCAGGTCGCGAAGGGTCACGTCGTTCGCACACGTGTACCCGAGGATGTAGCGACTCGCGTCCTCCGCGCGAACACCCTTGGCGAGCCGTCCCACGACGACGGCGAGCTCGCCTTCGTAGTCGGTGCGGCGGTTGATCGGCAGCAGTCGGATCGGAGCGTCCGGGCCTATCACCGCCGTCGAGGGTTTCAGGAACAGCAGCGGCTCCTCCGGGACCTCCATGCCGAACTCGGCGGCGTGCGCCGCGTAGTTCTTCCCGACGCAGACCACCTTGGACGGGAGCACCGGTGCCAACAGCTCCACGTCGTCGAGCGCGAGCTCCTCCCCGGTGGGCACCGGGTCTTCGAAGAACGTTCCGGCGAGGACGCGGATCGCGTCGTCGCCCGCGGGGATCGCCCCGGTGGCGATCCGATCGCCGTGACGGAATCGCAGGAGTCGCATGGCGCGCCCGAGGCTACCGCATCGGACGCGCCGGGCGATCCGACGTCATGACGCCAGCGACGGCAGCGTCTCGAGCTCCTCGCGGAACGCGATCTCGCGACGCTCTTCGGCCTTGCGTCGCCCGACGACGAACGCGACGATCCCCACCAGCGCGAGGACGGATGCGATCACCCAGAACCGCTTCATACCTGGCTCCTTCCCACTCGGGTGCCTTCACCCTACCGAGGGGCCGCGGACCGACCACCGACGGGCGCCTCGTCCGGTGCGGGACCACCGGACGAGGTCCGTGACCCGGGCGGCGGGGCGTGGTTCGATGTTGGGTCATGAGTACGCTGTCGCCGGGCGACCGGCCGCTCGACGTGACCCGCTTCGACGTGGAGACCGCGGCCGAACGGATCGCGCCCCACGTTCGCCGGACCCCGTTCCTCGCCCTGGAACCCGGCGCGCTCGGCGTCCCCGGACGGCTGACGCTGAAACTGGAGCTCACGCAGCACACCGGGTCGTTCAAGCCCCGGGGCGCCTTCAACCGGATGCTGACCGCCGATATCGACGCGAGCGGCGTCCTCGCCGCGTCGGGCGGCAACTTCGGGCTCGCCGTCGCGTATGCGGCCGGGCGACTGGGGTATCCCGCGGAGATCTTCGTCCCGGCCACGTCGCCCGCGATGAAGACCGATCGTATCCGCGCGTACGGGGCCACGGTCCACGTGGTCGACGGCTACTACGCCGAGGCGTACGCGGCCTGTGAGGAGCGCGCGTGGGAGACCGGCGCGGCGTTCCTCCACCCGTACGACCAGCCGGCGGTGGTGGCCGGTCAGGGGACGCTCGCGCGGGAACTCGAGGAGCAGGTTCCGGTGCTCGACACCGTCGTGGTCGCCGTCGGCGGTGGCGGCCTGATCGGCGGGGTGGCCGCGTGGTACGCGGGGACGGCCAAGGTCGTCGGGGTCGAGCCGCTCACGTGTCCCACCCTCCAGACGGCGCTCGCCGCCGGCACCCCGGTCGACGTGGAGGTCGGGGGGGTCGCCGCCGACGCCCTGGGGGCCCGCCGGGCCGGGGAGATCGGATTCGCGATCGCCCAGGCACACGTCGATCGGGTCGTCCTCGTGCCCGACGAGGCGATCGTCGAGGCCCGCCGCCGGCTCTGGGACGACGTCAAGGTCCTGGCCGAGCCCGGCGCTGCCGCACCCCTCGCGGCCCTGGTCGCAGGTGCCTACGTCCCCCGGCCCGACGAGCGGGTGGGGCTGATCGTGTGCGGCGGCAACGCGGACCCCGTCACCCTGACGTCGCCTGACCACGGCGCCGCCGACGATACCGACTGAGGCGCGTCAGCCCGCGAACCGGGCGGCCAGCTCGGCCTCGGCGCGCGACCGCAGGGCCGCGAACACCCGCTGACGCTCCAGGAACTGCAGCATCATCAGGTGGTTCTGCGGGATGTCGTGCTCGGCGAAGAACGCCTGGACCTCCTCGACCTCCGTCGGACGGGTGAGCATGCGAGCCCCGGCCGGGAGGAACACGAGGTTCGAGGGCGGGACCCGCTCGGCGATCGCGTCCCAGCGCTCGACCGCGAACGCCCACGCCTGCGGCCCGAGCTCACGGTTCCCGAGCGAGCGGGCCAGCACGAAGCCCGCATCCTGCGGTCGGATCGTCTCGAGCGTCGCCTCGAGCGTTCGCGACATCAGCGCGGGGTCGCGGAACCTCGGCAGCGCGGCACGGTAGCGCTCCTGCTCCTGGGGGGTGGCCGCATCGAGCGCCATCGCGAGGTACTCCTCGTACTCGGCGGGCCCGCCGACGCTCGCGGCCACGTCCACCGCGGCAGCCGCCACCGACGGCTCCACGGCCTCACCCGCGCGGGCCTGCGTCTCGAACTCGCGAGCCTGCGCCTGCGTCTCCGGATCGTCACCGAGGACGCCGAGGGCCCGGATCAGCTCGCCTCGAAGCTCGCGATCGAACTCGGAGTCGTCCTGCCGGGCCTCCCACCCGAGCCGATCGAACGCCGGACGGACCAGTTCGCGAACGAAGTCACGGAACCGCTCACGGGGCTGACCTTCCATGAAGCGGTCGCACCACGACAGGCCGGTCGCGATCGCCTGCCACACGGGAAGTTCGGTCTCGTCCCGGAACCCGGCAACAAGATCGAGGAAGGCGTCCACCGAGGCGTCACCCGCCACGACGGCCGCCCACGTGTCGTCCAGGAGCCCCTGGCGCTCGACCGGGGAGAGGTCGCGCAGCGCCCGCGCCTCGAGCCGCGCACGCAGATCGTCGTCGTAGAAGACCCGGACGAAGCTCGCGCCTGTCGCGTTCGCCACCACGAGGGCGTCGGGGTCGATCAACCCGAGCTCTGCACCGTCGGCCTCGATCATGAGCCAGTCCTCGCGCGATCCCGTGGGGCCGACCTGACGGACGAGCAGCGGGACCGGCCAGGTCGTCGCGTCGTGCGGATCGGACGGGATGAAGCGACGCTGGCTGAACCGCAGGACGTCGCCGTGACGGGCCACCGCGATCGCCGGGTACCCCTTCTGGAAGATCCACGCGTCCATCACCCTGCGCACCGGCTCGCCGGTCTCCTCCTCGAGGGCATCCCAGAGGTCGTGCGTCTCGGTGTTCGCGTAGGCGTGTGAGGCGAGGTAGCGGCGGATCCCGTCACGGAACCGCTCGGGTCCGAGCCACTGCTCGAGCATCCGAAGCACCGCCCCGCCCTTCGTGTACGTGAGGGTGTCGAACATGCCGCTCGCGTCGTGCGGCGACGAGACCGGGTACTCGATCGTGCGCGTGCTCTCGAGCGAGTCCACCTCGAGCGCGTTCGCCCGGTTGCGCAGGAAGGTCTCCCATACGCGCCAGTCGGGGTGGAGGGCGTCCACGCACAGGTAGGACATGAACGTCGCGAAGGCCTCGTTCAGCCAGATCCCGTTCCACCACCGCATCGTGACGAGGTCGCCGAACCACATGTGGGCGAGCTCGTGCGCCACCGTCTCCGCGACATCGAGCCGTTCGGCCGGCGTTGCCGCCTCCGGATCGAGCAGCAGGAGCGTCTCCCGGTAGGTGACGCAGCCGAGGTTCTCCATCGCCCCCTGGGCGAAATCGGGCAGCGCGACGTTGTCGAGCTTCGCGTCCGGGTACGCGATCGCGTAGTAGTCCCCGAACCAGTTCAGGGAGGCCACGGCGATATCCAGCGCGAAGGCGGCGAGGTGCTCATGTCCGGGCCGACACGCGACGCGGACCGGCACGCCACGGGCGTCGAGGGCCTCGGTGACGACCAACGGCCCGACGACGAAGCACACGAGGTAGGTGGACATCACCATCGTGTCGGCGAACCGGATCCGGACCCGGCCGTCGCCCGCAGGCTCCCGGGCGATCTCAGGCCCGTTCGACAGCGCCGTCAGCTCCTCGGGCACGATCAGCGTCACCCCGAAGGAGGCCTTGAGGTCGGGCTCATCCCAGCATGGGAACGCCATCCGGGCGTCCGTCGCCTCGAAATGGGTCGTCGCGATCGTGCGCTCGACCCCGTCGTCGTCGGTGAACACCGATCGGTAGAAGCCGACGAGCCGGTCGTTGAGCGCCCCTCGGAAGGACAGGTGGAGCGTCCAATCGCCCGCCGGGAGCTCCTCGACGAGGGCAACGGTGAGGCGTTCCGCCTCCGTGTCGGGCACGAGCTTGTCGACCGTGAAGGAGCGTCCGCGGCGCCGGTGACGCGCCCCTCGGTGACGTCGAGCTCCTTCGCGTTCAGGACGATCTCGGTGACCGCCTCGTGTGCCGTCACCTCGATCGCCACGGATCCCGTGAACGTCGCGGTGTCCAGGTCGGGGACGACCTCGAGCCCGTAGCGGGTGGGCGTGACCGTCCGTGGGAGCCGGTAGCGAGATCCGTCCGTCGTCACGTCAGTCCGCCACGTACGTGAGCCAGCCGGCGTACGTCGGGTTCTGGCCCTTCGTGGCGGCGAAGAACGCGTCTTGAAGCTCCTTCGTGACCGGCCCGCGGTGGCCGGCGCCGACCGTGCGATCGTCGACCTCGCGGATCGGCGTCAGCTCGGCCGCCGTACCCGTGAAGAAGACCTCGTCGGCCAGGTAGAGATCGGTGCGGACCAGGTTGCGCTCGTGGACCTGGTATCCGAGGTCCCGAGCGATCGTGATCACCGCGCCCCGTGTGACGCCCGACAGCGCGCCGACCGTCGTCGGCGGGGTCAGGAGGTTCCCGCCGGACACGACGAAGATGTTCTCGCCGGAGCCCTCCGCGACGAACCCCTCCTGGTTCAACATGATCGCCTCGTCGTAGCCGGCCTTCAGGGACTCGACCTTCGCGAGGATCGAGCCGAGGTAGCCACCGGTCGCCTTCGCGGCGCTGGGCAGCGAGTTCTGATCATGCCGTTTCCACGAGGAGATCTTGACCCGCACGCCCTGTTCGAGGGCGTCTTCGCCGAGGTAGGCGCCCCAGGGCCACACGGCGACCACGACGTCGACCGGGGCGGACAGGGGATTCACCCCCATCTCGCCGTACCCGCGGAACGCGATCGGACGGATGTAGCACGACTCGAGCCCGTTCGCCCTGATCACGTCCTTCGTGGCTCGGACGAGCTCGGCCTTCGAGTACGGGATCTCCATGTGGTAGATCGCGCCCGATGCGTACATCCGATCGAGGTGGGCGTCGAGGTGCCAGACGGCGGGACCCCGATCCGTCGCGTAGGCCCGGACGCCTTCGAACACACCGGAGCCGTAGTGCAGGGCATGGCTGAGCACGTGGATCTTGGCGTCGGCCCAGTTCACGAGCTCGCCGTTCATCCAGATCTTCTCGACCTCGGCGATCGGCACAGCGGTCCTCCTCGGCGTCGCGAACGCCCCCGGGCTCGGGGTTGGGAAAGGATACCGGGTCGGCCCGACGCGAGGAACCTTCAACGCCGCCGGTAGACGCGCCAGCGGGTCGGGGCCGGTGGAGGAGGCGCACCGAGGTCGAAGCGCTCTGCGGCCCACGCCCTGACCTCGGCCGTCGCCGCCTCGAGCGCCTCCTGCGGAACCCCCCACGTCCACGAGTAGGTGCGCTCGGGGACCTCCTCGAAGAAGCGTCCGAGCGGCACCTGGTGGTCGTAGGTGACCTCCTCGACGTGGTCGAGCTGCCACCCCGCTCGCGCCATGCCTGCGTCGAGTTGCACGTCACGATCCACGGGCTGGAGCCCGGGCGGCAGGGCCACGTCCCCGAGGACCTCGTGGAACCGGAGGAACGACTCCGCGAACGGCCCGGAGTAGCCGCCCGGCTCGATCGCGACCCGACCCTCGTCGTCGACGACACGGTCGAACTCGCCCAGCACCTCCTCCCACGCCGGGATCAGGTGGAGCACCCACCGAGCGTAGGCCCCCGCGAAGACACCGTCCCCGAACGGCATCCTCGTCGCGTCCCCCTGCACGAGCCCCACGGGGCTCTCGCCAGCGGCCTTCTCGACCAGCTTCGCCATCATCGCGGACGCCAGGTCGAGCCCGATCACGCGGACCCCACGCGACGCGAGCGGGAGCGCCAGCTGACCCGTGCCGACCCCGATCTCGAGGAGCGCTCCGCCTCGGAGCACGCGGGCGACGATCAGATCGAGGATCGCCTCCAGCGTCCGAGGGTCCGTGATCCGCGTCGCGTCGTAGAAGGACGCCGCCCGGTCGAACGAGAGGGACCCGCTCATCAGTTCGCCGACGGGTCGAAGGGCATCGTGCGCATCATCGCGTACGACGGTCCCAACCGGGCGACGACCCGCTCCCACAGCCCTTCGGGCTCATCGTCGAACACGTCCTCGGGGGTGGCGGGGGTGACGAGCCAGGCGTCTTCGTCGAGCTCGGACTCCAGCTGCCCGGGCCCCCACCCCGAATAGCCCGCGAACACCCGGGCCCGCCGGATCGCGCCCAGATCGTCCGGGTCAGCCTCCTCGGGCAGGAACCCGATCGAGCCCAGCGCGACCACACCCGCCTTCGCGGGGTCCTCGAAGTCCGCGACGACCACCGCCGCCTCCGGCTGAACGGGACCGCCACGGTAGACCAGGTCCCCGGGTGCCACGAGCGCCGACAGGGGTGGCACGGCCTCGTCGACCGTCACGTCGAGCGGGCGGTTCAACACGACGCCGACGGCGCCCTCCTCGTCGTGGTGTCCGATCAACACCACCGTGCGGCGGAAGTTCGGATCGAACAGGGACGCGTTCGAGAGCAGCAGGTGACCGGTGAGGTTCACTCCCCCATGATGCCGCGTCAGCGGCCCATGCGGGGCCGCTTCGTCGCGGCCCGGACGTCCTTCACGATCTCGCGGACGCAGTTGTACGCCGGGATCCCCGTCACCCCGCCTCCGCCGTGCGTGGCGCTCGAGCACTGATAGAGCCCGCGGATCGGGGTGCGGTAGTCGGCGTACCCGGCCGCCGGACGCAGGTGGAACAGCTGTTCCGCGGAGAGTTCACCGTGGAAGATGTTCCCGCCGATCAGACCCCACTCCTGCTCCATCTCGTAGGGACCGATCACCTGGCGGTGGGTCACGCTGTCCGCGAACCCGGGAGCCAGCTCGTCGTAGCCGGCGATCACTCGATCCGCGTAGGCGTCGAGCTCGTCGGGGTGCGCCTCGTCCGCCCACTCCGCGGGGCACCACTGGGTGAACAGCGAGACCACGTGGACCCCCTCGGGGGCGAGCGTCGGGTCCACGAACGTGGGCATGCAGCCGTCGCTGAAGGGGGCGGTGGCCGGTCGTCCCGCCCGCGCTTCCTCGAACGCGCGCTCGAGGTACGCGACCGAGTGCGCGAGCTCGAACCCGCCGGTCAGATCGGCATGATCCGGCTTCGCCGTGAACACCGGAGCGCGGTCCAACGCCAGGTTGATCTTCACCGTCCCGCTCCGCGACTTCCAGCTGCGGATGTCGTCCACGAAGGACCCCGGGAGCCCCTCCGGATCGAGCTGGCGGAGGAACGTGATCTGAGGATGCGTGGCGGCCACGACGATCGGGGCACGCAGCTCTTCACCGCCGTCGAGCGCCACGCCACGCACCCTGTCGCCGGTCGTGAGGATCTGCTCGACCCGCGCCCCGGTGCGGACCTCGGCGCCGAGGGCGCGCGCGCTCGACTCGATCGCCAGCGCCACGGCTCCCATCCCTCCGATCGGCGTGGCCCATGCGCCGGTGTGGCCGTCGCCGACGTCACCGATCGAGTGGTGAGCCATCACGTAGCCCGTGCCCGGCTCGTACGGTCCTGCCCAGGTCCCGATCAGACCGTTGAGCGCCATCACGGTCTTGACCTGATCCGACTCGAAGAAGCGGTCGAGGATGTCGACGATCGACATCGTCAGCAGGCGCGTGACGTCGGCGACGCCACCGACGTCGAGCCCTCGGAACCGCCACGCCAGCCGGAGCTGCTCGAGCAGGTCGGACCACGACGTCGAACCGAGCTTCGGCGGGGTCGTCATCATCAGCGGCCCGAGGACGTCGGCGAGCCCGCCGATCCACGCGTCCCAGGCTTCGATCGCGTCCGCGTCCCGCTTGGAGAACTTCGCGAACTCGTCGTGGTTCGCCTGCGCGTCGTCGTCGTACTGGACGATGCAGCGGCCGTCGGGGAACGGAACGAAGTACGGTCCGACCGGAACGCTCCGGTATCCGTGCCGCTCGAGCTCGAGGTCACGCTGGATCGTGTCCGGCATCAGGCTCATCACGTAGCTGAGCGTGGTGACCTTGATCTCGGGCGCCTCGGGCCACGGCGCCGTCGTGTCGGCGGCGCCACCGGTCTTGTCGCGCGACTCCAGGACAACGACCTGGGCGCCGCGCTTCGCGAGGTAGGCGGCGGCGATCAGTCCGTTGTGGCCCCCGCCCACCACGATCGCGTCGTATCGGTTCTGAACCCACGGATGCAACGTACGCCTGAACGGTCGTTCAAGGCAAGTCGGACGTGGAGACCCCGTCCGCCCTGTCTGACGGCCGTTCAGAGGTCCTGAACGGCAGTCAGTCCTTCACTCCCAGGGTGCGACCGGACGCTCGGCGTGCGACGGCTCCCTCTCGCCCGGCACGGGCATCGCCCGGCGACGGACCGTCGCGGCGAGGACCCCCGCCCCCAGCGCCGCGACCCCACCGATCGCGTAGGTGGCCTGTGGGCCGACCGCGGCGAGTACGGGCCCGGCGGCCAGGAAGCCCGCGACCAGCGACAGGTGGACGAGCGACTCGTTCGCGGCGACCACCCGGCTCCGGATCCGGTCGGGCGTACGTCGCTGGATGATGCCCTGCTCGGCGACGACGGTGAGCGCGTCCCCGAAGCCCCACACGAAGTTGCACGCGAGCACGAACCAGAAGACGGGAGCCAGGCCGATCCCGATCCCACCGATCCCCGCCAGCACGAACCCGGCGACGAGGGCCGACGGCTCGTTCGCGGCGGTCATCCGGGACGCCGTCCACGATCCGACCACGGACCCGAGTCCCCACAGGCCGAGCATCGCCCCGAACCCGACCGATCCCATGTCGAAGGCGTCGGCGACCGGACGATCCGACACGATCCCGAGGCCCATCCCGAGCAGCAGGACCATCCACGCCAGCGTGACCACCAGGAGGACCCGGTCCCTGCGGATGAACCGGAATCCCGCCACGAGACCGCCGTCCTCGTCGTCCCCGCTCGGTTCCTCGTCGGTCCCGGAGAACGGCGCGCGGATCGACCAGATGAGGCCGGCGGACACGACGAACGACGCCGCATTCAGCAGGAACACCGGCGACGCGCCGAACCACGCGACCAGGACGCCCCCCAGCGCCGGTCCGATCGTGATCCCGAGGTTCGAGCCGACCCCGATCCATCCGTTCGCCTTCGAGATCAGCCGATCGTCATCGACGAGGTTCGGGATCGCCGCGACCGACCCCGCCCGGAACGGCGTCTCGGCCACCGCGGTGAGCAGGGCCACACCGAGCAACGCGATCGGCTCGCGCGTGAGGGCCAGGAGCGCGAACAAGCTGGTCCCAACCAGATCCGACCAGATCAGGGCTCTCTTCCGGTCCCAGCGGTCTGCCACGAGCGCGCCGAGGGGTTCGAAGAGCCCGACCGCCCCGATCGTGAGCAGGACCGTCAGCGACAGGAAGAGCGTCGAGCCGTCGGTCTCGACGTACACCAGATCGATCAGCGCGGTGTACGCGGCCATCGAGCCGGTGACCGAGACGAACCGCGAGACGGCAAGGCGGCGGATCGCGACGTCGGGCGAGGTTCGCATCCGCGTGCAGTCTGGCGCACCGATGCGCCCACGGGTACCACCCGCTCGTAGCAGCAGGGAGGCCCCGGAAGGGCCCCCGTGCTGCCACGGAGCTAGACCGGACTGCGCTCCGTGGCCGGCACGGCCTCGCCGTCCAGACCCTCGGCAGACGTGTACCGGATCTGCGGACCGCCACCCCCCTCCGGGAGCGCCTCACGCCTGAGCGCGAGGAGCGGGACCAGCGCGGTCGCAGCCATCGCGGCGGTGAGCCCGCCGACGAGGTAGCCACCCTGAGGACCGACGGCGGTCAGGACCGGGCCCGCGAGCAGGTACGCGACGGCCAGGCCCAACGACAGGACCGCCTCGAACGCGGCCATCGTCCGGCTCCGGATCGCGTCCGGTGTCCGACGCTGCATGATCCCGTTCTCCGCGACGATCGTGAATCCGTCGGCCAAGCCCATGAGGAACAGGCAGAGCAGCACGAGCGGGAACAGCGGCGCGAGTCCCACGCCGAAGGCCGCCGCGGAGATACCGAACGCCCCGAACACGAGCCATCGAGGTTCGGTCGCGGGCGTCATCCAGCGCCCGGCCGCCGACCCGAGGACCGACCCGGTCCCCCACGCCGTGATCAGCAACGCGTACCCGATCTCGCCCGCCCCGAACGACTCGGCCAAGGCGGCGTCGGCGACCATACCGATCCCCATCCCGAGCAGGAACACGAGCCAGGCGACCGACATCCGCCGCATCACCCGGTCCTGCCACAGGAAGGCGATCCCGGCCGCGAGTCCCCCGTGCTCGTCGTGCGCCTCGGTTTCCTTCTGGAAGGACCCACGGATCGTGAGGGTCATCCCCAAGGAGACCACGAAGGACACGGCGTTCAACGCGAACACCCACGACGGGCCGATGAGCGCGAGCAACGTTCCACCGATCACCGGCCCGATCGCGATCCCGGCGTGGACCCCGATCGTGACGAGGCTGTTCGCCCAGGCGAGTTGGTCCTCGTCGTCGATCAGGTTCGGGATCGCCGCTCGGGATGCGGAGAAGAACGGCAGCTCGGCGATCGCCGCCACGAACGCGATACCGATCAACCACGCAGGCGAGCTGGCGAAGGCCATCGCCAGGAACACCGCGGCGGCGACCGCCTCCGAGGCGATCATCACCTTGCGGCGATCGAAGCGATCCCCCAACGCGCCGGCGAACGGACCCAAGATCCCCGCGACCCCGAAGGTCAGCAGCAGCGAGAGCGCCTGCACGCCCGGGGAGTGCGTCTGATCCCACACCGTGAAGTTCAGTGCGGTGAACGCGGCGGCACCACCCGTGACCGAGATCAGGCGACCCGCGGCCAGGCGTCGGATGTTCGAGCGAGCGGTTCGAGGTCGGCGGTCCATGGAGCGGCTCCTACGGGGGGTGGTGGACGGGGTGACGGACGGACGACGGGGTGTGGGCGCGTCAGGACGCGCCGAGGGTCCCCGTATCCGTCACCTTCCACTCCATGGTGCGGGGACGTTACCACGGGCGTCGGCCCCCGGGCCAGCGCATCACCGAGATCGGGCTGTGGAGAAGGTGTGTCAGGCGGGCAGCGTGACCGAGCGGATCCGCGTCGCCTCGATGTCCGCGGCCGCGCGGTCGAGGACGTGGGCCGGCACCTCCGTGTCGACGGTCACGCACATCAGCGCCTCACCCCCCAGACCACCACGGCGGCCGACGTCCATCGTGGCGATGTTGATGCCGTGTTCTCCGAGGATCGTCCCGATCCGCCCGATCACGCCGGGGCGGTCCGTATAGGTGAAGAACACCATCCGAGGCGCCGGCGCGACCTCGATGTCGAAGTCGTTCACCTGGAGGATCCGCTCGGCGCCGCGCGCCACGATCGTCCCTTGGATGCTCACCGGACCCTCGTCGGTCTCGGCGCGGATCGAGATCAGCGACACGTAGTCCTGCGAGACGGTCGAACGCATCTCGCTCACCGTCAGCCCGCGGTCACGCGCCAACGACGGCGCGTTCACGAAGGACACAGGCTCGTGGACCGTGCGCCCGAGGACCCCCTTGAGCACGGCGAGCGTGAGCACGCGCGTGTCGTGCTCGGCGATCCGCCCCAGGTAGGACGCCACGAGGTCGCGCACGCCCATCCCGGCGAGACCGGCCGCCAGGGCGCCCAGGCGTTCGGCGAGCGGCACGAACGGACGCACGACCTCGGTCACCTCCGCCCCGGCCGAGACGTTCACCGCGTACGGGACGAACTCCCCCTGCAGCGCCAGGCGGACCATCTCGGCGACGGTCGTGCCTGCCTTGTCCTGCGCCTCGCGGGTCGAGGCGCCGAGGTGTGGTGTCACGATCACGTTCGGCATGCCGAACAGGGGCGACGCCGTCGTCGGCTCGGTGGCGAAGACGTCGAGGGCCGCGCCGCCGAGGCGGCCGTCGGCCAGCGCGGCGGCCAGCGCGGCCTCGTCCACGATCCCACCCCGGGCGGTGTTCACGAGCCTCGCACCTGGCTTCATCATGCGAAGCTCCTTCTCGCCCAGGAGACCTTCGGTCTCGGGCGTCCGCGGCAGGTGGATCGCCACGAAGTCCGCCTGGACGAGCAGCGCCTCGAGGGTCGGCATCAGCTCGACGCCGATCTCCTTGGCTCGTTCGACGCTCACGAACAGGTCGAACGCGATCACCCGCATGCCGAAGGCGGCGGCGCGGGCTGCGACGAGCGACCCGACGCGGCCGAGACCCACGAGCCCTACCGTCTTTCCCGCCAGCTCGACCCCCTCCCACCGGGAGCGCTCCCATCGCCCGGCGACGAGGTCGGCGTGGGCTTGCGGGACGTTCCGCGCCTGTGCGAGCAGGAGCGCGAGCGTGTGTTCGGCCGCGCTGATGATGTTGGACTGGGGTGCGTTGACCACCATCACGCCGCGGCGAGTGGCGGCCTCGACGTCCACGTTGTCGAGTCCGATCCCGGCCCGAGCGACGACCTTCATGTTCGACCCGGCCTCCAGGACCTCCGCGGTGACCTCGGTGGCGCTGCGGATCACGAGGGCGTCGTACGGCCCGATCTCGGCGGCCAGGTCGCCCTTCGCGAGGTCTGTCCGGACGTCGACCTCGAAGTCACGGGTCAGCAGTTCCAGACCCTGTTCGGACAGGGCCTCGGTCACGAGGACCTTCACGACGCGCCCTGGAAGACCTGCTCCGCCGCGGCGACGGCGGCTCCGAGCTTCACCGGGTAGCCCAGCCGCCCGAGCGTCATCTCCAGCGCGGCCAGTCCACGCAGGATGTCGAGTTCGTTGAAGTACCCGAAGTGCCCGATCCGGAAGACCTTGCCCTTCAGCGGTCCTTGTCCCGGGGCGAGAACGCAGCCGAAGTCGGCTCGGATCCTGTCGCTGATCGTGTCGGCGTCGATCCCCTCGGGTGCCTTGATCGCGGTGACGGTCCAGTTCTCCGCCAGGCCCTCGCCGAACAGGTCCAGGCCGAGCGCCTCGATGCCCTCCTTCACGCCGCGGCTGAGCATCTCGTGACGCTTCAGCGCTCCCTCGAGCCCGTCCTGGTAGTAGAGCTCGAGCGCAGCCTGCAACCCCTGCATCACGCTGATCGCCGGGGTCCACGGGTTCTCCGGGTGCGGGAGGTCGGCGAACCGCTTGTAGATCCGCCAGTCGAAATAGAACCGAGGGTTCGTCGCCGTCTCACCGGCGGCCCAGGCGCGCTCGCTGATCGCGACGAACGCGATCCCCGGGCTCGCCGACAAGGCCTTCTGCGACCCCGCGACCGCGACGTCGATCCCCCATGCATCGAACTCGAAGGGGACCGCCCCGAGGCTCGACACCGCGTCGACGATCACCATCGCACCGGCGTCGTTCGCGACCCTCGCGAGACCCTCGATCGGCTGGATCACGCCGGTGGAGGTCTCCGACTGCGTGAGCAACACCGCCTTCGTGTTCGGGTGCTGGGCGAGGGCGTCGGCGACCCTCGCCGGGTCGAGCTTCGTCCCCCACGGCTCCTCGATCGTGTGCACGGTCAGCCCGTACGCCTCGGCGAGCTGTTGCCAGCGCTGCGCGAAGAACCCCGCGAGCGGGACGAACACCTCGTCGCCCGGCGAGAAGCAGTTCTGGATCGCCGACTCCAGGCCGCCCGTGCCGCTCGAGGTCATCAGCAGCACCTCGGCGCCGTCGGTCCGGTACAGATCCTTGAGACGCGTCGTCACGTCGCGCATCAGGTTCCCGAAGCCGGGACCGCGGTGGTAGACGAGCGGGCTCCCTTGCGCCAGGAGCACCTCCGGCGGGATCGGCGTCGGGCCTGGGGCCAGGATGATCTCCGGCCTGTCCACGGGTATCACTCCTCAGGTGGGCTCGTTGCCGCACAGGCTACCAAGGCCCCTGCGCCGGCTGACCCGTTCGCGCCGATGCCGCACCGGAGCGGTCATCCCGTGTCCGCCTGCGGCACGCGATGCCGCCACCAGTAGGCGGCCGCCAGCGCACCGTAGAACACGGCGAGCAGCAGGATGCCTGCCCGGAACCCGATCGGGATCAGGACCGGGACGAAGGCTCCGACCACCCAGGCCACCTGGAACATCACCTCGTAGCGGACGAACACCCGCCCCAGGGCACCCGGCGGCGCGTAGCGTTGCATCAGGCTCTGGAAGGCCAGACGCGCGAACTCCGATGCGGCACCGGCCGTGAGCGCGTACACGGCCAGCAGCGGCAGTCCGTAGAGCTGGGAGGCGAGCAGCGCACCGACCCCGGCCGAGGTCACGCAGGTGACCACCACCGCCTCCTCGCGGGTGTCGGTGCGCAGCGCCGGAGCCACGACGTCGGCGAGGAACCCGCCGAGCACGGCGGCGGCGGCCAATACGCCGAACCACACGATCGGCACGTCCGCGCTCCGCAGGGAGAAGGCCAGCAGGAACAGGAGGAACCCTCCGGCCGCTCGCATCCCCACGGCACCGATCGCCGGGGCCGTGAGGCGGGGTACACGGCCCCGACCTTCGACGGGGGCCCGCTCGACCGTCTGCGCCACCGTCCGCGGCCGCGGGAGCCGGACGGTCAGGGCCGCGGAGACCGCGTACGTGATCGCCGCAAGCTGGATCGGACTCGCGCCACCAGTGATCTTCAGGGCCGCGTACCCGAAGGGCGCCGCGGCGATCGCGCCCGCGACGGCGATGCGCCCCAGTCGGGCGTTCGCTCGCATCAGGCCCTCCTGCTTCGAGGCGTACGCCATCGTGAGGCCGTTCTTCACGACGCCGTGGACCTTCGAGAGCACGAGCATCCCGAGCGCGATCGGGAACAGGAGGTTCGTCTCGAGCCGAGACGCCAGGAGCACGGCGAGGATCGCCCTGCCGGCGGCGGCCGCGAAGGTGACGGACCGGCGTGGCCCCGCCCGATCCAGGATCGGCACGATCACGGGTCCTGCCAGGGCGAGCGGCAGCATCGTCAGACCGAGGTAGGCCGCGACGCTGACGCGCGACTCCTCGACCGGCAGGGAGAAGAACACGGAGTCCGCGAGCGAGATCGCCAACAGGGTGTCACCGGCGACGCTCGTCAGGTGGTTCAGCGCGTACGCGTCGATCGGGTCGGACGACGTCCACATCCGCTTCAGCGGGTGGGTCACGACCCCCTGGAACGCGCGGACGACGCCGAGCAGCGCCAGCTGCCACACAGGGATGCGTGGAGGTTTGGGGTTCGGGTGGGGCGGCTGCGTCGAGCTCACCGCCGCGACCCTACGCCCGGAGTCGCTCCCGCAGGAGCTCCTGCGCGACCTTCGGGTTCGCGGCGCCGCCCGCCTTCTTCATCAGCTGCCCGACGAGGAACCCGATCACGCCCTCCTTGCCGGAACGGAACTTCTCGACGACGTCGGGGTTCTCGGCGATCACTTGGTCGGCCCACGCGCCCAGCTCGCCGGTGTCGGAGACCTGGCGGAGCCCCTTGCGCTCGACGATGTCGGCGATCCTCGCGCCGGACGCGTGCGCCTCCTCGAGCGCCTGCTTGCCTCCCGCGTTGCTCACGGTCCCGTCGCCGACCAGCGCCACGACGTCGGCCACGTGCTCGGCGGTGAGCTCCCCGTCGCCCGCGGTGTTGCGCAGGGCAGCGACGTCCTGCGTGACCCAGTTCGAGGTCGCCACGGGGTCGGCCCCCAGGGCGAGCGCCCCTTCGAACAGCGCGATCGAGCCCCGGTCCCCCACCAGGACCTTCGCGGTGTCCGGCTTCAGTCCGAGCCCGAGGTACCGCTCCCGCCGAGCACGCGGGAGCTCCGGGAGCGAGGCGCGGATCTCCTCGATCCAGCCCGCATCGGGCTCCAGGGCCGGGATGTCCGGCTCGGGGAAGTAGCGGTAGTCGAACGCCTCTTCCTTCGAGCGCATGCTCTTCGTGGCGCCGGCGTCCTCGTCCCAGTGCCGGGTCTCCTGCACGACCGACTCCCCGGCATCGAGAGCCGTCGTCTGGCGCTCGATCTCGTAGGCGAGCGCCCGCTCGAGAGAGCGCACCGAGTTCATGTTCTTGATCTCGACCTTCGTCCCGAACGTGTCGCCCCCCTCCGGGCGCAAGGAGATGTTCGCGTCGCAGCGCAACGACCCCTCCTCCATCCGGACGTCCGAGACGTCGAGCGCCTCGAGGGTCGCGCGCAGCTCACGGAGGTAGGCGCCTGCCTCTTCGGGCGTTCTCATGTCGGGCTCGCTCACGCATTCCACCAGCGGCACCCCGGCCCGGTTGAAGTCCACGAGGGCGTGACTCGCGTCGTGGATCCGTCCCGACTCGCTGCCGTGGGTCGTCTTTCCCGTGTCCTCCTCCATGTGGACACGGGTGATGCCGACGCGGCTCGTCGTCCCGTCGGGCAGGTCCACGTCGAGGTGACCGCCCACGCAGATCGGCAGGTCGTACTGGCTGATCTGGTAGTTCTTCGGCATGTCCGGGTAGAAGTAGTTCTTCCGGTGGAAGAGCGAGTGCGGCGCGATCTCGCTGCCGAGCGCCAGCCCGATCTTCACGATCCGCGCGATCGCCTCTGCGTTCGGGACCGGCAGCGAGCCCGGGTGTCCGAGACACACCGGACAGGTGTGCGTGTTGGGTTCGGCGCCGAACTCGACCGCGCACGAGCAGAACATCTTCGTCCGGGTGTTCAGCTCGACATGGCATTCGAGTCCGATCACAACTTCGTACGCACCCATGGGGCGCCTAGCCTAGCGGGCCGGCCCGGGCGGGGACGTCCGAGCCCGTATCCTGGCGCGATGTCGTCCACTCCCGTCGCCAGGACCTACAGCGCGGCGACGGTATGGACGGTCCTCGGCGCGCTCTACTTCGTGTGGGGCACGACGTACCTCGGCATCGAGAAGGTGAACGAGACGATGCCGACGCTGCTCGGCGCGGCCACGAGGTTCCTGTTCGCGGGTACGACCCTGTTCCTGTGGGCGCGGGTCCGCAGCGGCGAGCCGACGGCCGCGTCGCAGTGGCGCGCCGCGGGCATCGTCGGCGTCTTCCTCCTGCTCGGCGGGAACGCCTTGGTCGCCGTATCGGAGAACATGGGAACCCCTACCGGGATCGTGTCGCTGATCATCGCCCTGATCCCGCTGTGGCTGGCGCTGTTCGACCGCGTGATCTTCCGCAGCGCCCCGCTCGGCTGGCGGGTCGTCGTCGGCCTGCTGGGCGGCTTCGTCGGTGCCACGATCTTGATCCAGACGAACGTCGCGAGCGGTCACGCGCCGCTCGACGGCATGCTCGTGGCGGTCGCGGCGACCCTGTGCTGGACGGCCGGCTCCCTGTACGCGCGCTCCGCCCCGCTCCCGAGGGCGCCGCTGCTCGGCAGCGGGATGCAGCAGATGATCGGCGGCGCCGTGATCCTCGCGGTCGCGATCGGGATCGGAGAGCTGTCGGGGTTCGACCCGGGTGAGGTGTCCTCCGCCTCGTGGGCGGGACTCGTGTGGCTGATCGTCGCCGGTTCGTTCGTCGGGTTCAGCTGCTACCTGTGGCTGCTGCGGAACGTCCGGACCTCGCTCGTGTCGACGTACGCCTACGTGAACCCGATCGTGGCCGTGACGCTCGGGGCGCTCGTCCTGCACGAACCCCTGACGTGGCGCCTGTTCCTGTCCGGCGGGATCGTGCTGGCGTCGGTCGCGCTGATCGTGTCGGCCGGCGGCACCGCGCGCGAGGAGGCCGGCGACGTGGGCGCGGGGGAACCCGCGATCCCGGACTCAGAGCTGGGCGAGCAGCGGCGGGCGCAGGTCGAGCCCGAGGTCTGACTCGAGGGCGTGCGCGGCGCGCAGCAGCGTGGCCTCGTCCAGCACCGGCGCGGTCAGCTGGAGCCCGACCGGCAAGCCGACCTCGTCCAGGCCGCACGGGACGCTGATCGCGGGGACCCCCGCGAGGTTCGCGGGGATCGTGAAGATGTCGTTCAGGTACATCGCCATCGGGTCGTCGGCCTTCTCCCCGATCCGGAACGCGGTGGTCGGAGAGGTCGGGGACACGAGCAGGTCGAACCGCTCGAAGGCTGCCTCGTAGTCGCGGATGATCAGCGTCCGCACCTTCTGCGCCTGGCCGTAGTAGGCCTCGTAGTACCCGGCCGACAAGGCGTAGGTGCCGAGCATGATGCGCCGCTTCACCTCGGGCCCGAAACCCTCGCCGCGGGTCGCGGACATCATCTCGACCGAGTCCGCGTGATCGCCCAGGGTGCGCAGGCCGTACCGCACGCCGTCGTACCGTGCGAGGTTCGAGGATGCCTCGCTGGGGGCGATCAGGTAGTAGGCCGACAGCGCGTACTCCGCGTGCGGAAGATGGACCTCGCCCACCTCTGCACCGAGCGCCGACAGCCGATCGATCGCGTGGCGGACCGACGACGCCACGTCGGGGGCCACGCCCTCGCCGAACGCCTCCGCGACCACGCCGATGCGCAGGCCTTCGATCCCCCGGTCGAGCCCCACCGAGTAGTCGGGGACCTCCGCGTCGATCGACGTGGCGTCGCGCGGATCCCAGCCCGCCAGCACCGAGAGCATCGAGGCCGCGTCACGGACGCTCCGCGTGAACGTGCCCACCGTGTCGAGCGACGACGCGAAGGCGATGAGGCCGTACCGACTGATCCGGCCGTACGTCGGCTTGAGGCCCACCACGCCGCAGAGAGAGGCGGGTTGGCGGACACTCCCACCGGTGTCGGTCCCGAGCGCCCAGACGACCTCGCCACCCGCGACGGCGGCCGCGCTGCCGCCGCTCGAACCGCCGGGGACGCGCTCGAGATCCCAGGGGTTGTGGACGGGACCGAACGCGGAGTTCTCGTTCGATGAGCCCATCGCGAACTCGTCGCAGTTCGTCTTGCCGACCAGGACGGCGCCTGCGCCCGCCAGCCGCATCCACGCGGTGCTGTCGTAGGGGGGGACGTAGCTCTCGAGGATCCGCGATCCGCAGGTCGTTCGGATCCCGTTCGTCGTCAGCACGTCCTTGACGGCGACCGGGATCCCGGCGGCGACGGTCTGCGGTGCGCCGGTGGACAGGTACACGTCGAGTTCCTCCGCGCGTTCGCGCGCGAGCTGCGGCGTGAGCGTCAGGAACGCGCGGACCCGCTCGTCGAGCGCCTCGACCCGCGCCTCGGCGGACGCGAGGATCTCGACCGCGCTCGTCTCTCCTGCGGCGAGCTTCGCCGACAGCTCGTGGCCCGAGAGATCGCAGAGCTCGCTCACGCGCCGGTCTCCGCGATCCGCGGAACCTTGAACCGCCCGCTCTCACGTTCCGGCGCGTTGCGGAGCGCCTCCTCCGCGGGAAGCGAGGGCTCGGGGCTGTCGTCCCGGAAGACGTTGGCTCGCGGTATCGGCGACGCGGTCGGGGGTACGTCGGCGGCCGCGACCTCGCCCACCTTCGCCGCGTGCTCGAGGATCGCCCCGAGCTGCGCCCGCAGCCGCTCAATCTCCTCGTCCGTCAGGTCCAGGCGGGCGAGCTTCGCGACGTGCTCGATGTCGATGTCGACCGGCATGGGGCGCAGTCTACCGACGAGGGGTCGGTCCCGGGCTCACCGTCGCCCGAGCCGACGCGAGAACTCGGCCTCGTCGATCACCTCGACGCCGAGCGACTCGGCCTTCACGAGCTTCGAGCCCGGGTTCTCGCCGGCCACGACGAACGACGTCTTCTTCGACACGCTCGAGGACACGCGAGCACCGGCGGCCTGGGCCAGCTCCGTCGCCTCTTCGCGGGACATCGTCTCGAGACCCCCGGTGAGCACGAGCGTCACGCCCTCGAGCGTGCGCTCAGCGGGCTCCTCGGCGATCCGCTCGTCGGCCAGACGGACGCCCGCGGTGCGGAACTTCTCGACCAGCTGGACGTTCTCCGGCTCGTCGAACCACTCCCGGACCGTCGCCGCGATCTCGGGGCCGATCTCAGGGACATCGTCGATCTCGTCCTCGCTGGCTGCCGCCAGGGCGTCGATCGAGCCGAACGCGCTCGCGAGCACCTGCGCCACGTGGGTTCCCACGTGGCGGATGTTGAGGCCGACCAGCAGCCGCCAGATCGGCCGGTCCCTGGAGAGCTCGATCTGCTCCAGGACGTTCGAGATCGCCTTGTCCTTGAACCCCGGCAACTGCGACAGCTTCTCGGCGTCGAGCGCGTAGATGTCGGCCGGGTCCTCGATCAGCCCTTTCTCGAGGAGACGCATAACCGTCATGTACCCGAGGTGCTCGATGTCCATCGCGCCGCGACCCGCGAAGTGGAACAACCACTCGATCCCCTGGGAAGGGCATCCCCGCTTGTTCGGGCATCGGTGGTCCGCCTCGCCCTCGGCGCGTACGAGCAGGGTGCCGCACGCGTTGCACGCTCGCGGCATCGTCCAGACCTTCGCGCCCCTCTTCCGCTTCGGCAGGACCGGCCCGACGATCTCGGGTATCACGTCTCCCGCACGGCGGACGATCACCGTGTCTCCTTCGCGGACGTCCTTGCGCTGGACCTCCTGCTCGTTGTGCAGCGTCGCGTAGGTCACCGTGACACCCCCCACGAACACCGGCTCGAGCACCGCGAACGGGGTGACCTTACCGGTGCGTCCCGTGTGGATGTCGATCGAGCGCAGCAGCGCGGTCCGTTCCTCGGGCGGGAACTTGTAGGCGATCGCCCAGCGCGGAGCGTGCGAGGTCGCGCCCAGCTCACGCTGCAGGTCGAGCCGGTCCACCTTGATCACCGCGCCGTCGATCTCCCAGTCGACCGAGTGGCGGTGCTCCCGCCAGTGATGCAGGTACGCCTTCACCGCGTCCAGCGAATCGCGACGCTCGGTGGTCGGGGCCACCGGCAGACCCGCCTCGGTGGCCCACGCCAAGAACCCTTCATGGGTCTCGAACGCGACGCCCTCCGCCGCCCCGAACGAGTGCACCCACATGCGCAGCGGTCGCGACGCGGTGACCTTCGGGTCTTTCTGCCGGAGCGACCCGGCAGCGGAGTTGCGGGGGTTCGCGAACGCCTTGGCACCGGCGGCCAGGAGCGAGGCGTTGAGCTCATCGAACGCCTTCACCGGCAGGTACATCTCGCCACGCACCTCGATCACCTCGGGCGGATCGGGAACCCGGAGCCGGCCGGGGACCCCTCGGACCGTACGGACGTTCGCGGTGATGTCCTCGCCCGTGCGGCCGTCGCCGCGGGTGGCCGCCTGGACCAGGACGCCGCGCTCGTAGGTGAGCGCGCAGGCGACCCCGTCGATCTTCTGCTCGCACACGAGGGGGGGCAGCGGTGCTCCGCCGAGCCCCCGCGAGACCCGTTCGGCCCACGCATCGAGCTCCTCGAAGGAGAAGACGTTGTCGAGCGAAAGCATCGGCGCGCGGTGGCTTACGGGGGCGAACAGGTCGGCCGGCGTCGCGCCGACCCGCTGCGTCGGCGAGTCGGGGGTGATCAGCTCGGGGAACCGGTCCTCGAGCGTCTGCAGCTCCCGGACGAGTTCGTCGTACTCCGCGTCGCTGACCTCCGGGTCGTCCAGCACGTGGTACCGGTACGAGTGGCGGTCGATCTCGGTCCTCAGCTCCTCGACCCGGAGCTTCGCATCCGCGCGCGCCCGCTCGTCGCCGGTCGCCCGGCTCACCCGGCGATCTCCACGGTGCCCGCGACCCCGATCCGATCCCCGATCACGACGACGCCGCCGTACACCCCGGGAACCCGTTGGAGGTAGTGCAGCGCCATCCCGAACCCGTCGGGCTTCGGCATGCACGCCTGGACCCCCGCGGCGGCGGCGTCGGCGAGCATGCAGGTCTGCGCGATCACCGCCAGCCCGTCCGGGCCCTCCCCTCCGCGACCCCGGCCGAGGGTCGTAGAGACGCCGACCCCCCGAGCCGACGGCGCGAGCGCGACCGTGATCGGCTCACCGCCGCGCCGCTTGACCGCGAGCTTGAGCTTCTTCTTCGCCTTCACGAAGTAGTCGCCGTCGCACGCGACCGTGACCTCCGGCATCTGATCGCCCAGGAACCGCCCGACCTGGTCGACGACCGCACCGCGGAACGAGAACATCGGGCCCACACCCGCAGCCCGCGCGGCGGCGGCCACCTCCTTGACGATGTCGGGGGCGTCCGCGGCGATCCGCTCGATCGGCCGCTTGCTGGACCGGAACGCGGGGTCGCGCAGGCCGTACGACTGGAGCTGCTCCCAGAACGACAGCGCGGCGGCGCGAGACTCCTCCGCGAAGTCCTCTGGAGCGCTGATGTGCAGGACCAGGTCCTGCACCTGGATGTCGAAGCTCTTGGCCCGGCGCCGGAGCAGCCGCACGAACGTGCCTCCTCAGGGTCGGATGCTCAGGATAGCCGAGCCCGCCGACGCGCCCGGGGCCGCGCGGCGACGATGCTCACGACGAGCCGATCAGCAGGTCGAGGACGGCCTGGTCCTGGTTCATCGCCCAGTACTCGTGACACCGACCGGCACGCATGTGCCACACCTGCACCTGCTGTTGGTCGTAGCGCTGGCCCTGGGCGTTGCTGACGTGGAGGTGGACCAGGGCGACGACGTGCTCGTCGTTGGCCACGACGTCGTGGACCTCGAGCTCCGTGACGATCCCCGCCTCGGACATCCGCCGGAGGCGGTCGAGCGCGGCCTCACGTCCCGCGAACCGGCCGCTGAAGCGGTTCGTCCCCGGCACGTGCCATACGGTGTCGTCGGCGAACGCCGCGCCGAGCCCGTTCAGGTCGCCGGCCGCGTAGGCGTCGAAGGCTCGCCGCACGATCTCGGCGTTCGGGTGGATGTCCATCGGTCCTCCTCGTGATCTCAACGGGTCGACGCGACGATGCGGCCGCCTCCGAGCAGCTCGTCGCCCCGGTACACGACCGCGCTCTGCCCGGGAGCCACACCTCGCTGCGGGCTCCTGAACTCCACCCGGAACCCCCCCGGCTCCGGCGTCACGACGGCGGGGACGTCCTCGCCTCGGTAGCGGATCCGCACCAGCGCCTCGAAGGGTCCCTCGGCGGGCGGGCGACCCGCCACCCAGCTCGCGCGATCGGCCGTGAGCCCACGTCGGGAGAGCAACTCGCCGGGGCCGACCACGACGCGGTTCGCTGCCGGGTCGAGCTCCAGCACGTACACGGGGGATCCGGCGGCCACGCCGAGCCCGCGGCGCTGTCCCACCGTGAACGCGAACGTCCCGTCGTGCGTCCCGACGACGCGGCCGTCCGGATCGACGACCTCCCCTCCCTCACGGACGAGCGCCGGAACCTGCGACCGGACGAACCGGCCCGCGTCGCCGCTCGGCGCGAAACACAGCTCCTGGGAGTCGGGTTTGCCAGCGACCGGGAGTCCGAAGCGCTCCGCGAGCCGGCGGGTCTCGGGCTTCGAGAGCCCCCCCACCGGGAACAGGGAGCGAGCGAGCTCCCGCTGCCCGAGCATGTGGAGCATGTAGCTCTGATCCTTCCCCGGATCCGCACCCCGACGCAGGTGCCACACGCCGTCGTCACCGCGTTCGGTCCGGACGTAGTGGCCCGTCGCGACCCGATCGATCCCGAGCTCGTCGGCCCGCCGGAGGAACGCCCCGAACTTGATCTCGCCGTTGCAGCGCGCACAGGGGTTCGGCGTCCGCCCGGCCCGGTGCTCCTGTACGAAGTCGTCGATCACCGCGTCGTCGAACGCCAGGGTCATGTCCGACACCTCGAACTCGAACCCGGCGATCCGCGCGACCTCGGCGGCGTCCGCCCGGGCGGCCGGGCCGCAGCACCCGTGCTCGACCCCCTCCAGGTGGACGAGCGACATGTGCGACCCGACCACCTGGTAGCCCTGCTCCTGCAGCAGGCAGGCGGCGACCGACGAGTCGACCCCGCCGGACATGGCCACGAGCACGGACCCCTTGGACATCGGGGTCCAGGCTACCCTGGGCCGGTGATCGAGGCCCGTTTCGACGACCTGACGGGCGCCGAGCCGAGCTTCCGTCTCGTGGAGCCGGTGGGCGTCCTCGAGGCCACCCGGACCGACGAGGTGCCGGGGGTCCTCGTGGCCGCCGAGGCCGCGGCCGCCCGTGGCCTGTGGGTCGCGGGATTCGTCGCGTACGAGGCCGCCCCCGGCCTGGACCCGACGCTGCGTGTCCGCGTACGGGGACCGGACGACCCGTTCGCGGCGCTCCCGCTCGCCTGGTTCGCGATGTTCCAGGGGCGTCAGGAAACGGCGCTTCCAGAACCCCCCGCCGACTCCCCCCACCCTGACGACGCCTGGCGACCATCCGTCGACCGGACAGCCTACGAGGCGGCGATCGCCCGGATCCACGAGCACATCGCAGCCGGCGACACGTACCAGGTGAACCACACGTTGCGACTGCATGCACGGGTCGACGGCGACCCGCGAGGCCTGTACCGCGACCTCTGCTACGCGCAGCGAGGTGCCTACGGTGCCTACCTCGACCTCGGCCGCTACCGCGTGCTCTCGGCCAGCCCGGAGCTCTTCTTCCGGATCGACGGCGAGCGGATCGTGACGAAGCCGATGAAGGGCACCGCCCCGCGAGGTCGATGGCTCGAGGAGGACGAGGCGATCCGCGAGCGGTTGCGCGGCTCGGTCAAGGACCTCGCCGAGAACGCGATGATCGTCGACCTCCTCCGCAACGATCTGACGAGGGTCGCTCGGCCCGGAACTGTCGCGTGGACCGACGTGTTCGAGGCCGAGCGGTTCGAGACCGTGTGGCAGCTGACGTCGACCGTCTCGGCCCACCTGGCCCCGGGTGCCGGACTCGTCGATGTCTTTCGGGCGCTGTTCCCCTGCGGCTCGGTGACGGGCGCGCCGAAGGTCTCGACGATGGGCATCATCGCTGCGCTCGAGGACACGCCCCGGGGCGTGTACTGCGGCACGGTGGGATACCTGGCACCCGCCGGAGCAGCGGGTCCGCGAGCTCGGTTCAACGTCGCGATCCGCACGGTGGTCCACGACGGGTCGTCCGCCGCCGCCGAGTACGGCGTCGGAGGCGGGATCACCTGGGACTCCCGCGCCGAGGCCGAGTACGACGAGGTCGTCGCGAAAGCGCGGGTCCTCACGGTGCGCCGGCCGCCGTTCCGGCTGCTCGAGACGCTCCGCCACGATCCGGGGACCGGCTTCGCGCGGCTCGAGGAGCACCTCGCCAGGCTCCGGACCTCGGCCGCCTACCACGGGTTCGCCTACGACGAGGTGGCCGTGGTCACCGCCCTCCGAAGGGAGGCGGAGCGATTCCCCGGGCGTCCCTGCAGGGTCCGGCTGCTCGTGGATCGGCGCGGCCGGGTGGACGCAGGCAGCGCGCCGTTGCCTGCGCCCGCGGACGAACCGGCGATCCTCGCGGTCGACGCAGCTCACCCGGTCGATCCGCGCGACGCCTTCCTCTTCCACAAGACCACGATGCGTGACCGGTACGAGGCCGCATCCGCCCGGTATCCCGATGCTGACGACGTGATCTTGGTGAACGACCGGGGTGAGGCGACCGAGACGACGATCGCGAACCTCGCCGTGCGCCTGGACGACCGGTGGTGGACCCCGCCGCTCGACGCTGGACTGCTCCCCGGCTGCGAACGAGCGGCGCTGCTGGCCGACGGGACGCTGGCCGAGCGGACGATCGTCGTCGACGAACTCCGGGGCGCCCAGGCGCTCGCGGTCGTGAACTCGGTGCGGGGGTGGCGCCCAGCGGTCCTGAGCGTCGAGACCTAGGGGCGATCGGGATCGGGTGCGTCGGCGGCGCGCTCGGTCGGGAACACGAACGGGCGCATCGAGGTCTCGTCGAGGGGGCAGGCGCAGATCGGACAGCGCGGCGGCTCCTCGTACACGAGCACCGGTCGCTCGCAGTAGGGGCATGCGCCCATGCGCATCGGGGGAGGTTCGCTCAGGTCGTTCGGCATCTGTTGGCGACCCGCCTCGGGGGGAGCGGTCTCCCCAGGCATCGGCACCGACCTGCAGGGGCTTGACCCGCCCCTTCGTCCCTCGCCCTTCGACGTGCGCTCCACCGGAAGACGTCCCCCAGACACGGAGGAGGCCCTCCCGTTCGGGAGAGCCTCCGGGCTCCGATGGTGGGTGCGGTAGGGCCGGTCAGGCCGCCGTGCGGCTCTTCCGCTTGCCGCGCGGGATGTACGCGTGGACCGGCTCGTGCTGCCAGCAGAACTTCCACTTGTTGTAGACGGAGAGCTTCGTCTCGCATCCGGGCTCGGCGCACACGCGGCCCGATGAATACGTCCGGTTCGCCTTCGGAAGCGTGCGGACGGTCGCCCCCCTGAACCTGTCTTCCGTCATCGTGGTGATCCTTTCCCCCCAGGGCCACGTGCGAGTGGGTCGTTCGGCCCTTTTCACCCTCTTCGAACGAGATGCCGCAGCGGTTCATTCCGTGACCCCCCGCTGCATAGGTTCCGTCTCGGGTCAGGCAGGAACGCTACGCGCCGCAGGTGACGCGGTCGTGGCGCTCAGGCGTCGCCCAGGCGACCGGAGACGTCGTCGATCGGCGCGACCAGCTGCACCACGCGCGGGCTGAAGCCCAGGGACTCCCAGAACCCCATCGCCCCCCGGTTCGGCCCGAAGGTCTGCAGCGTCACCCACCCGAGCTCCTGCTCACGGGCGAACCGGAGCGCCTCGCCGACCAGGAGCCGACCGATCCCCTCGCGTCGTCGGTCACGTCGGACGACGACCCCGGAGATCTCGAGGGCTCGTTCGTCGGAGAACCGTGATGGCGTCGTCGTCTCACCGAAGGCCATCCCCACGGGTTCCCCTCCGTCCTCGGCGACGACGACGACCACGTCGTGCCGCGTCAGGGCTTGGCGGTACTTGACCGTGACCTCGTCGGCGATCCCCGGGCGGGGGGTGAACAGGCGCCAGTCCCGCTGGAGACCGTCGAGCTCCTCGAACAAGGCCAGCAGCGCGGGGAGGTCGTCGGGACGGGCCCGTCGGACCCGGACCGTCACGCCGGGTCGCCCCCGAACCGAGGGGGTCGCTTCTCCAGGAAGGCCTGCATGCCCTCGCGCTGATCGGGGGTGCCGAACAGGTCCAGGAACCGCTCACGCTCGTCGCGGATCCCGTCCGGGCCGGGCATGCGCACCGCAGCGCGGAGCGCCGCCTTCGCCGCCGCGAGGGCGTCCCGGGGGCCTCGGGCGAAGGCCCGCGCGTCGGCGACCGCCGCGTCGAGCACATCGTCGGGCGGCAGCGCCTTCTCGGCCAACCCGATCCGCAGGGCCTCCTGGGCATCCACCTGACGCCCCGTGTACACAAGCTCGCGGGTGCGTCCCAGGCCGATCAGGGGCACGAGCCGCTGGGTTCCGCCCGCCCCCGGGATCACGCCGATCCGGATCTCGGGTTGCCCGAGCTTCGCGTCCTCGGCGACGTACCGCAGGTCACAGGCGATCGCGACCTCGCACCCACCCCCGAGCGCGTAGCCGTTCACCGCGGCGATCGAGACCTTCGGGAGCGCCTCCAGCAGGTCGCAGGCGCCTCCGAGCGCATCGACCTGCGGGCGGACCTCCTGAGGTCCCCACCCCGCCATGTCCGTGATGTCGGCGCCGGCTGCGAAGATCCTGCGGCCCCCCCACACGACGATCGCCCCGACGTCGTCGCGCTCGCCCGCCTCATGCAGGGCATCTTGGAGTTCCTCGCCCATCCGCAGATCGAACGCGTTCGCGGGCGGGCGGTCGAGCCGGATCACCCCGACCCCGTCGTCGACCTCCAGGTGAACGTGCTCCCCCATACCGCCGGAGCCTACTGCGCGTCGGGGAGATCGAGGCTCGCCGCGGCTTCGAGCGTGATGCGCAGGCCGTCGAGCAGCGGCGTGCGAGCGACCCCGAACGCCTCAGCCGCGTCGGGCGCATCGGCACGGCTGGGCATCCCCAACCACGACGCCGCGACCGCGTCGATCCGAACACCGAGCATCGCGCTCAGCGCTTCGGCCGCCGCCTGCCCGTCGGCGTGGACCGGAGCGACGCCGTCCCCGCGGAGCAGCTCGCAGAACCCATCGCCGGTCAGGACCTGCGGCCCCTCCAGTCCCCAGGTCCCGGAGACCTCGTCCGCAGCGTCGTCGATCGCCGCGACCACCGCGCCGAGATCATCGGCGTAGACCGGCGCGACCTCCTGCGTGCCGGGCCCCGCGACGAAGGGGGGCTGTCCGAGAGCCCCTTCGACCGCCGCGGTGAACCACAGCCCCCCCAGCCCGAACACGTGCGAGGCCCGCACGATCGCGTGCTGCAGACCGGAGGCCCGGATCGCCTCTTCGGCCAGCCCCTTGGCCCGGAGGAAGGGCTGGGTCGCCTCAGGATCGGCGCCCGGCACGGACATGAACACGAACCGGGTCACGCCCGCCTCCCTCGCCGCCTCCAGCGCCCGGAGGGTCGACCCGTGGTTCGCACGGAAGAGCTCGTCGGCATCGGGTTGGTTCGGTCCGCCCACCAGATGCACGAGCGTGTGACATCGCCCGAGGAGCTCCTCCACGCCGTCGACCGGATCGCTTCCGCGGACCGAGACCTTCGCGCCGAGGCCGCGGAGGAGGTCGGCTGCCTCCGGGCGGCGGACCGTGGCGCGGACCTCATCGCGTGCGAGGAGCGCGTTCACCACCGCCCGACCGACGACACCCGAGGCGCCCGTGACCATGACCGTCATGGCTGGCAGCCTACCCGTCGACCGGGAGGTCTTGCACCTGCAACACGCTGCTAAACTCGCAGCTCGTGGAGCGCGGAGCGATCGAGTTCGCCGACGTGATGGACCTGCTGAAGGAGCGGGGCCTGCGGATGACGCCCCAACGTCGCGCGATCGTGTCCGAAGTGATGCGGACGCAGGGTCACATCGCCCCCGCTGAGATCAGCCGCACGATCCAGGGCGAGATGCCGGGTGTGAACGCCTCGACGATCTACCGGACGCTCGCGCTCCTGGAAGAGGTCGGCGTCCTGCAGCACTCGCACCTCGAGAGCGGCGCCGAGTACCACAAGACCGACGAGGCCCAGCACGTCCACCTCTCCTGCCACCGCTGCGGTCGCGACGACGCCCTGTCGCTGGAGGAGGCCGAGAGCCTCGGTCAGCTGATCCACCGCCATCACGGGTTCGTGGCGGACCTGACGCACTTCGCGATCACCGGCCTGTGCGCCGATTGCGCCGCCGCCGCGTCGTAGATCGCTACCTGCCGGCGAGATCGACCGCCGACGGGAAGAACCCGAACGGCAGCTCCAATCGGTTCGCCTTCATCAGTGCGTCGTCGGCCAGGACGTCGCGGGTCGTGCCGTCGGCGACGATCTTCCCGGCGTTCAGGACCAGCGACCGTGGGCACAGCTCGAGCGCGTAGGGCAGGTCGTGCGTGACCATCAGCATCGTGATCTCGAGCGACCGCAGGATGTCGGCGAGCTCCCGCCGACCGGCCGGGTCGAGGTTCGACGACGGTTCGTCGAGCACGATGATCGCGGGCTCCATCACGAGCACGGTCGCGACGGCCACCCGTCGGCGTTGACCGAACGAGAGGTGGTGCGGCGGGCGGTCGGCGAACGCCTCCATGCCGACCGCCGTCAACGCCTCCATCACCCGGTGCTCCAACTCGTCGCCCTTCACGCCGAGGTTCGCGGGGCCGAACCCGACGTCCTCCCGCACGCTGGGCATGAACAGCTGGTCATCGGGGTCCTGGAACACGATCCCCACCCGCCGCCGGATCTCCCGGAGGTTCTCCTTCGTCGCCGGCAGTCCGCCGACGCGGACCTCGCCGTGCTGTGCGGGATGGATCGCGTTCAGGTGCAGGACGAGGGTCGTCTTGCCCGCACCGTTGGGGCCGAGCAGGGCCACCCGCTCCCCACGCTCGATCGTCAGATCCACGCCGAACAACGCCTGCGTCCCGTCCGGGTAGGCGAACGCCAGCTCACGGACCTCGAGGGCGGCGTCGGTCACCGGAGCCCCCAGGCCGTCAGGCACACGACGAGCGCGACCGCCGGGACCGCGAGCGCCACGACCCACATCCCCCGCGTGGCGGCGACCATCCCGAACGACGGCATGTCCCCGGTGAACCCGCGGGAGAGCATCGCCAGGTAGACCCGCTCGCCGCGCTCGTAGGACCGGATGAACAGCGCACCCGCCGACGCGGCGACGGCCTTCGCCTGCCAGATCCACCTCGGGTCGTACCCGCGTGAGACCCGCGCGACCCGCATCCGCTTCATGTCGTCGGCGATCACGTCCATGTACCGGATCATGAACGATGCGATCGAGGTGAACGCCTTCGGCAGGTGGAGCCGGTCGAACCCCTTGAGCAGCTCGGCCATCGTGGTCGTCGACGCGATCACGATGCTGGCAGCGACACCGAGCGTCCCCTTGATCAGGATGTTCCAGGCGCCCCACAGACCCTCGGAGCTGACCGACACCCCGAGCACCTCGATCCGCTCCCCCTCGGCGATGAACGGCAGCAGGAGCGCGAAGGCGACGAACGGGATCTCGATCGCCAGGCGCTTCAGCACGAACCCGAACGGCAGCTCCGCCTGCCAGATCACGACGGCGAGGATCACGGCGTACACGACGAAGGCCCAGATCGCCTCGCGGGGCGTGGCGACGACGACGAACACGAACAGCAGCTGGGCCGCCAGCTTGCACTCGGGCGCGAGGTGATGAACCCGGCTGTGGCCGTGGAAGTACAGGGCGTGCGCGTGGGGACCCGTCATGTGGCCGCGGCGGCGCCTCCGGCGCGTCGTTTCCTCTCGGCCTGCACCCGGATCAGCCCGAAGACGATCATCGCCGCGCCGAACGTGACGACGACGCCGATGAGTCCTGACAGTCCGGTGGACAGGCCCTCGTCCTCGACCCCCTCGACGCCGTAGTCGGCGAGCGGGCCGTCGCCCAGCGTGTGATCCTCGGCCGAGTCGGCGAACCCCTGGTCGACCGAGACCTTCTCGAGCCCATCCGGCGAGCTCGAGGCCATCGGGCTCACGAAGAACGCGAGCCCGAGCGTCACGAGCAAGCCACCGACCACGAACAGCAGCAGGTTCTTGCGGTCCTTCCGGACGTTCGGTCCGCCGGTGGGCATCGGGTCGCTCACGGGCTCGCTCCCGGGGTCGTCGCGTCCGACGGTGTCACGGTCAGGGTCGGCAGCAGGTCACGAGCCCCGTACACGAGGTCCGGGCGTACCGCCATCACGGCGCCGACCGTGAGCGCGGTGATGATGCCTTCGCCGATCCCGATCAAGGTGTGGACGCCGACCATCGCGGCGAGGACGGTCCGCAGCGACACGTCGGTGGTCCCGCCGATCGCGTACTCCACGAAGAACGCGACCGAGGCCATCACCACGGAGATCCCTGCCGCGAGCCCGGCGGCCGCCACGACGACGGGCTTCGTCTTCGGCAGCACGCCGCGGATCACCTTGAAGACCGCGTAGCCGCCGACGCCGCCGACGAAGGCCATGTTCACCACGTTGAGCCCGAGCGCCGAGAGCCCTCCGTCGGCGAACACCAGCCCCTGGATCAGCAGGACGAGCGCGATGCAGATCGCCCCGGTCCACGGCCCCACGAGGACCGCCGCCAGCACTCCCCCCAGCAGGTGCCCGCTGGTCCCACCTGCGACCGGGAAGTTCAACATCTGCGCGGCGAACACGAACGCGGCCACGAGACCGGCCAGCGGAGCTCGGCGCTCGTCGAGCTCGTCGGACGCCTTCTTGACGGCGAGCGCCGTCAGCCCGATCGCGGCCACGCCCGCGGCGGCCGACACCGGCGCATCGATGAATCCGTCAGGGATGTGCATGGAGGCTCCGTTCCCACTCGGTCTCGGCCCGTTCCGAACCGTTACGCGCCGCATAGGCTTGCTATTGCAATCCACTGCGAGCCCTAGCGAGACCTGTATACCCGCGGTCCCGGCGGACGTCAACGCCGCCCGGCGTCGCTCAGCGATCGTCCGCCGGATCGCCGACCAGCTCCGCGGCCACCCGATAAGGATCGAGACGGCGGCCGTCCAGCGCGTCCGCGAGCGTCTGGTCGCGCTCGAGGCGCGCCGCTGCTGCGGCCCTGAACCGTTCCGCGGCCAGCGCCTCGACCTCGCGGAGCAGCCGTACCCGCCGCTTGCGGCCGAGCTCCCCCGACGTCGTCGCCCACGCGCGGTGGCGCTCGATCTCGCCCCACAGCGCCTCGAGTCCCTCACCGGTGGTCGCGGTGGTGGTCACCACGGGGGGCTCCCACTCGCGCTCCGCCCCCATGTGGAGCATCTGTCGGAGCTCCCGTACGACCTCCGCGGCGCCGTCGCGATCGGCCTTGTTCACGACGAAGACGTCGGCGATCTCCAAGATCCCGGCCTTCGCCATCTGGACCGCATCGCCGAGCCCAGGGGCGAGCACGACGACCGCGGTGTCGGTGGCAGCGGCCACGTCGACCTCCGCTTGGCCAACGCCGACCGTCTCGACCACGACCACGTCGTAGCCGGCAGCGTCGAGGATCCGGACCGCCTCGGGCGCGGCCAGCGCCATCCCACCGAGGTGGCCGCGCGTGGCCATCGACCGGATGAACACGTCGGGGTCGGTGGCATGCTCCTGCATCCGCACGCGATCACCGAGCAGCGCCCCGCCCGTGTAGGGCGAGGTCGGGTCGACGGCGAGGACGGCCACGCGGAGGCCGCGCCCTCGGACGGCGGTGACGAGCGCTCCCGCGAGCGTCGACTTCCCCACCCCCGGCGCCCCCGTCAGCCCGATCGTCGCCGCGCGCCCGGTCCCCGGGAAGATCCCGGCCGACAGGGCGGGCAGGTCCGGGCTCCCGTCCTCGACGCTCGAGATCGCCCGGGCGACCGCTCGCCGGTCCCCACCCAGCACGCCTTCGACGAGCCGCTCGACGTCCACGACGCCAGAGCCTATCCGCCGGTCGCCCCGGCCGGCGCCGCGCCGGGGATCGCGACGAGCGCGTCGCGGAGCGATCGACAGTGATCGCGCTGGGCGAGGAGAGCGGGGTCGTCGGGGGTGGCGACGCGTGTGACCACCATCGCCAGGTTGATCTGCTCACGCTGCAGCCGTCGCAGGAGGTCGGCGGCGCGCCGCCCCGCTCGCGCGTGCATCGCGCGCACCGCGGCGCGCCGCCGTGCGGGGTCCCTGAGCGTCGCCAGCTCCTCGGCCGAGATGCCATCGAAGGCGACCTCGCCGTCGAGCGCACCGTCGAGCCAGCGACGTTCGCGACGGTGGGCGAGCCGCAACGCGATCACGACGAGCAGCAGCAGTGGCAGCCCCTTCGCGGCGAACGCGACAGGAACCATCAGCCACTCCGCCCCCTCGATCGGCTCGGCCGGCATCAGGTCGAGCAGGGGCGAGTTCCACAAGGCATGGGCGACGACGGCGAGACCGCAGAGGCCCGTCGCGACGACCAGCCGCCGAGCGAGGGACCGCTTCGCACGCCTCGTGACGACGTAGCCGACGGCCATGCCCACGAGACCCGTGTACAGCACATGTCCGTACAGCCCGCTGGCGATCACCCGCACGTAGAAGCCTTCGAGCACGCCACCCGGCGTTCCCCCGAACGCCGCCATGAAGTACAGGACGTCCTCGACCACCGCGAACCCCAGGCCGACCAAGGCCCCGTAGACGAAGCCGTCCATCACGTCGTCGAGCTCGTCGCGGGCGATCAGGTAGATCAGCACGACCCCGGCCCCCTTGAGGGTCTCCTCGACGAGAGGCGCCGTGATCGCCGGGCCCCAGCGACCGGAGAAGTCCGCCCCGAACGCATCGGCCACGACCTGGTCCCACCCCGCCGCTGCGAGCGAGAGCGTCGTGGCGGCCAGGGCTCCCCACGCGAACGCGCCGATCGCGAGGGACACCGGCTCGCGCTCGTAGAGATCCAGCCGGTAGATCAGGACGAACACCGGCAGGGCGTAGATCGTCAGCAGCAGCCACGACAGCGCCCACCCGGACCGGGACACCTCCGAGAGCTCCGAGAGCACCTGCGCCATCTGGACGGCGCCGGTCCCCACGAAGAACGCGTAGACCCAGAACGCCGGCTCCTTCGGCTGGAACAGCGACCGGTGATGGAGGTGGATGGGTTTGGTCCGTTCGGCCATCAACCCACCTCGGCCGTCTCGACCATCGTCCGGAGATCCCCGATCGCGGCCCCGAGGCTCCCCTTCGGCGCGAACCCGTCGAAGATCGCGCCGGAACCGGTCACCGGGTCGGCGAACGCGGCGACGACACCTTCCACGGCGACCCCATCGGCGGTGATCCCCACGTACCCGAACCGCACCGCCTCGGCTCCGTCGGCGGCGGCCTCGCCGATCGTGAGCTGGGTGAACCGGTCGTCGAGGGCATCCGCGTACCCGCGGGCGAGCTCCTGCGCGGGTCCCGATCCGGGTGGTACCGCGAGGATGAGGAGGCTGGCGCTCCCTCGGGTCAAGAGCGCCTGCCCGACCCCGGAAGCCCCCGAGGTCGAGACCACCGTCCAGCCGGGCTCGGGCGCCACCCTCACCGTCTGGCCCACGACGACGGGCTCGGACGCGCCCGCGATCGCGCCCTCGACCACCTGGGCGCCCCCGGTGACCACGAGGATCACCGCCACGACCCCGAGCGCAGGCAGCCAGCGCCGCTCGGCCCGTCTCTGGGCGGGCGCCTCATCGGGTCGCGGTGGTGCGTTGCGCACGATCCTCCTTCCTGGGCCGGAGGCTTGCTTCAGTGCGGGGAGAGCAGCATCGTAAGTCGGCGTAGGGTCGGCAGGCGCCGGATCAGCGGACGGACGCGGATCTCCCCGCGGGCCGTGTCCCACAGGATCGCGCGCCCCTCGTGCGTCAGCGGGTCGGCGAAGCCGAACCGCTGCTTCACCGCCAGCAGGTCGAGCAGAGCACGGCCGTCCGCCCGAACGGTGATGTCGGGGCGCGGGTCCTCGCCCCACGAGATTTCGACCCCGCTCGCCGCGACGCAGAGCGTCGCGGTCACCTCCGCGTCCACAGCCGCGATCACGATCGTCGCCGGCTTCAACAGTCGGCGACGCGACGGGTCGCGCGCCAGGTTCTGTTCGATCAGATCGCCGAGCATCTGCGGCAACCCGCTCGGATCGTCGTCGGTGTAGGTAACGGTCACGGCGACAGGAGCACCTTCGTCGCCTCGTGCCGATCGAACAGCTCGTAGCCGCGGGCCGCCTCCTCGAGGGGCAGCCGGTGGCTGACGAGGGGCCGGGGGTCGAGCCGCCCCGCCACGAGCTCGTCCCGCGCATGCTCCCACCAGGCGTGGACGGGCGTGACCCCGGCGAACCGCACCGTGAGGGCCCGCGCCCAGTACACACCGAGCGCGACCTCGGCGACCTCGCCCGTGTACATCCCCAGCACCACGACGCGCCCCCCGCGGCGCACGACGTCGATCGCGCTCGCGTAGGCCGAGGGGTGGCCCACCGCGTCGATCACGACGTCGGCCCCCCGGTCGTCCGTGATGCGTGCCAGGGCCATCTGCGGGTTGCGGGCGGAGACGTCGACCGGGACCGCCCCCGCGGCCTCGGCCAGGGCCAGGCGATCGGGCTCCCGGTCGAGCGCCACGACCCGTTCGGCCCCGAGCGTCACGGCGGCCTGGATCGCGCAGATCCCGACCGGTCCGGCGCCGAGCACCGCGAGGGTCTCGCCCGGTCCTGCGGCAGCGAGCGCCGCACCGTAGAACCCGGTCGTGAGGACGTCACCCAAGAACAGCGCCGCCTCGTCGTCGAGGGCCTCGGGCACGGGCAGCAGGTTCCCGTCCGCGTTCGGGATGCGCACGAACCCCGCCTGCGTCCCCGCGAGCCCCCCGCTGAACGCTCCGGCCCCGAGGTTGCGGAAGTCCTCGCACAGGCCGGTCTCGCCACGACGGCAGAACCAGCACGCCCCGCACGCCACGTGGAACGCGACCACGACCCGGTCCCCCGGCGCGACGGCGGTCACGCTCTCGCCGACCCGATCCACGACACCGACGGCCTCGTGACCGAGCACCTCGCCGGGGTCGATCGGAGCCTTCAGGTGGAAGAAGTGCAGATCGGAACCGCAGATCCCCGCGGTCGTGACCCGCACGACCGCGTCGCCGGGTTCCTCGATCGCGGGGTCGGGGACCTCCGCGACGGCGACGCGGCCCTCGGCCTCGAAGACGACCGCCCGCATCAGCCCTCGTCGGGGAAGACCGTCTCGACCTCGCCCGTCAACCGCACGAGTTCGTTCGCGGAGCGGACCTGGCGCACCAGCGTCGGCAGGTCACCGCGGACCTTCAGCTTGCCTTGCATCATCCCCTTGATCGGGTCGAGGTCGCCGAGCAGGACGTCCTTCCACCGCGTGTACGGGGCCGCGATCTGATACCGGGCGACCTCGGCCTCATCGGGCGCGATCACACCGGCGCGCCGGCACCCGCCGTGCCACAGGTCGAGGTATGCGTAGACGTCCGCGGGCACGCCGCGATCGGGTTCGGCCTCGATCAGGAACGCGATGTCGCCCTCCCAGTCGGCGGCCGCTTCCCGGTACTCCTGCGAGGCGTTGATCCGCACGAGATAGTCCTGGAACCACTCGTCGGTGGGGAACTCCGGCACCGCACTCCTCCTCGTGGTCGTGGCCGCGCACGCGCGGATGCCTCAGGATACGGCGGTCGCCGGGTCAGGAGCCGCCGCCGAGGATCAACGTGATCCCGATCACGTTGAACACCACGTGTGCCCCGATCGAGGCGAGGATCGTGCCCCTGCGCTCGTAGATCCAAGCGAACGCGAACCCGGTGAAGACCATCGCGGACTGGAGCAGGACCGTGTCCTGCCATGGCGCGGGGACGAAGTGCACGACCCCGAACAGCAGGGCCGACAGGAGGGCACCTGCCCAGAACCCGTGGTGGTCGCGGATCGCGCGGAACAGCACGCCCCGATAGAAGAACTCCTCCATCAAAGGGGCCGCGACCACGGCGACCAGCACCGCAACGGCCTTCCCCGCCGCGGACAGGTCGCTCGGCACCTGCTCGGGCGCGGTCGCCGGTTCTCCGGAGATCGCTTCGAGCAGGAAGCTGAGGGGCAACCCGATCACGATCGCGATCGCCGGGTAGAGGAGCACCCCCATGCCCGCCCCCCAGCCGAACGCGCGGAGGCGCTCACCCCGGGATGGCCAGCCCAGTGCGCGGACCCAGCCGGGATGGCGCTTCGTGAGCCACACGAGCATCACCGCGATGAACACGACGTCGACGACGAGGGTGGCGGCGAGCCCGACCGAACCTTCGATGCCGTCGGGATCGTCGACACCGGCGATCGTGAACACGATCCCCCCCGCCACGATGTTCGCGAGCAGGAGGTAGCCCACGAGGTAGAGCGCGATCGCCTCGAGCCACCCCCAGGCGACCCTCGCGAGCCCCGCGGGACCACCGGGGACGTCGGGGCGGGGCGGTGGGAGCTCGTCGGAGCGCCCGGGCGGGGGCGCCGGGATCACCGCGCCTCCGCCGGATCGGGCAGCACCACGGCGCCGCCTTCGCGCCGAACCTGGGCGCCGAGCCCGGTCAGCTTCCGCTCGAGATCCTCGTACCCGCGGTCGATGTGATGCATGTCGGCGACCTCGGTGACGCCGTCGGCGCACAACGCGGCGATCACCATCGCGGCGCCCGCGCGGATGTCGAGAGCTCGTACCGGCGCCGCCGACAGGCGCTCGACGCCGCGGATCACCGCATGGTGCCCCTCGGTCCGGATGTCGGCGCCCATCCGCCGCAACTCGTCGACGTAGAGGAACCGGCTCTCGAACACGTTCTCGGTGGCGATGCTGGTGCCATGCGCCACCGCCAGGGCCGCCATCAGGATCGGTTGGAAGTCGGTCGCGAGCCCCGGATACGGCAGGGTGACGAAGTCGACCGCACGGGGGCGCTCCTCCTGCCGGACACGGATCCCGTCCTCGACCAGATCCACCCGGGCCCCCGCATCGACGATCTTCGACGAGAGCAGGTCGAGGTGGTCGCCCCGGGCGCCCTCGATCACGATGTCGCCGCGGGTCGCGACCGCCGCGCACGCCCAGGTGCCGGCCTCGATCCGATCCGGGATCGTCCGATGCTCGGCCGGGGCGAAGGAATCCACGCCTTCGATCTGCAGCGTGCTCGTCCCCGCGCCGTGGACCTCGGCGCCCATGGCGTTGAGCAACGCGGCGGTGTCGGCGATCTCCGGCTCGCGAGCGGCGTTGTCGATCACCGTCGTCCCGCGCGCGGCGACCGCGGCCATCATCAGGTTCTCGGTCGCCCCGACGCTCGGGTAGTCGAGCGTGATCACGGTCCCCTGGAGCCCCCGGGGAGCTTCGGCGACGACGAAGCCGTGCTCCAGGCCGATCGTGGCTCCCATCTTGCGGAGTCCCGCCAGATGCAGGTCGATCGGGCGCGAGCCGATCTCGTCGCCACCCGGGAGCGCCACGCGGGCCGTCCCGCGGCGAGCGAGCAACGGCCCCAACACCACGATCGAGGCCCGCATCTGCCGGACGAGCTCATACGGAGCCTCGACCGAGGTCACCGTACTCGCGTCGATCGACACCGAATCGCCGTCCCAGGTCACCGGGACCCCGAGGTGCTCGAGCACCCGGCCCATCAGGACGCAGTCGAGGATCCTGGGGACGTCGTGCAACGTCGTGCGCCCGGGAGCCAGCAACGCGGCAGCCATGTGCTTCAGCGCGGCGTTCTTGGCTCCGGAGACGCGGACGCGGCCCTCCAGGCGCGCGCCACCGGTCACGAGGAGGCGATCCACCGCACGATGGTAGCGCGGGGGACCGGTCGGGGGCGTCGGTCTTTCGGTGACGGAACCCGGCCCGGAACGTGACACGCGTCACGGAGCATGGGTTCCACAGGGACTACCGTCGGGCCCATGCTCGACGAGGTCATGGGTGAGACGGTGGACGAGATCGACGTCCTCGACGACCCCGTCCGGGTCGCGGACGTCGCCCACGTCCGGCTCGGGCAGGCACACCGGACGATGCTCGCAGCGATCGCGCAGATCGACCTGACGGGACGATGGGAGGCTGACGGGGCCCGCGACTGCGTCCACTGGGTTCAGATGCGCTACGGGATCTCCACGTGGAAGGCCGAGCGCTGGGTCCAGGCAGCGCACGCCCTCCAGCGGCTCCCGGCCGTCGAAGGGTCGCTCGTCACGGGAGCGCTCGGGATCGACAAGGTGGTCGAGCTGACCAGGTTCGCAGAGTTCGACACGGAAGACGGGCTCGTCCGGTGGGCGCGGCACGTGCCCGCCGGCGCGATCCGGCACCGCGGTGAGCTCGAACGGCGTCGGACGCAGGACGAGGCGGAGGGGGTCGAGCGGACCCGGTCCCTCCGGTGGTGGCACGAGCACGAGCGCTTCCAGATGCACGCGGACCTCCCGCCCGCCGAGGGGGAGGTCGTGCGCGCGACGATCGAACGCCTCGCGCTCGAGGTCCCCCCGATGCCCGACGAGGCCGGTCCTTGGGACGTCCAGGCGCGGCGCGCCGACGCCCTGGTCGCCCTGTGCGCCGACGGGCCATCGGCCGGGCGAGGAACGCCCGTCGCGACGGTCGTGGTCCACGCACAGCTCGACGGCCTCACCGAGGGCAGCCACGGGTGCGAGATCGAGGGCGGACCCGTGATCGCGCCCGCCACGGCCGAGCGGCTCGCCTGCAACGCGCGGATCCAGACCGTGATCGAGGACGCCCGTGGCGAGGTCGTTCGGCTCGGTCGGATGCGACGGGAGCCGCCCTCGTGGATGGTCCGGCAGGTCCGCTACCGCGATCGCGGCTGCGTCTTCCCCGGCTGCGGTGCTCGGGCGTTCACCGAAGCGCACCACGTCGTGTGGTGGTCGAAGGGCGGCGCCACGGACCTCGACAACCTGGTCCTGATCTGTTCGTTCCATCACCGGCTCGTGCACGAGTACGGGTGGCGCCTGTCGCGCACGCCCGACGGCGAGGTTAGATGGTTCAGGCCTACCGGCGAACGCTACCGGGCCGGTCCTCGGCTGGTATCGGACGACGGGCCACGCGGCCACGCCGCTCGAGGCCCCTAGGTCTGACGTCGGTCGACGCCCAGAGCGTTCTCGGTCGTCGACGGCGACCGCTCAGCCCAGGTCAGCCCGCGATCGAGATGCGGGCCATCGCCTTCGCGATCTCGGCCTTCGCCACCCCGTCGTTGTCCTCGGCGGAGCGGTTCTCCCACTGCTCGAGGCGGCGGCGGGCGGCAGCGAGGTCGATCTCATGGGCGAGCTCGGCATGAGCGGCCAAGATGTCGACCCTGGTCACGCCGTCCTCGCTGGCGACGTGCATGAATCCCCCGTCGACGACGGCGAGCATCCAGGACCCGTCGGCCCCCAGCATCCGCAGCGGACCGATCACCAGCTGCACGAGCAGCGGCGCGTGCCCGCCGAGGATGCCCACCTCACCCTCGACGCCACGCGCGATCAGCTCCTCGACCTGGCCGGACCAGACCTCGCGCTCCGGGGTGACGACGTGGACCTCGACGGCCATGGCTCAGGCCGCCTCCATCTGCTTCGCCTGCTCGACGGCCTCTTCGATCCCTCCGACCAGGAAGAACGCCTGCTCCGGCAGGTGGTCGTACTCGCCGTCGCACAGTCCCTTGAACGAGGTGATCGTCTCGTCGATCGGCACGTACTTGCCGGGGATGCCGGTGAACTGCTCGGCGACGAAGAAGGGCTGCGACAGGAACCGCTGGATCTTGCGGGCACGCGAGACGATGACCTTGTCTTCCTCGGACAGCTCGTCGATCCCGAGGATCGCGATGATGTCTTGCAGGTCCTTGTACCGCTGCAGGATCTCCTGGACGCGGCGGGCGACCGCGTAGTGCTCCTCGCCCACGTAGCGCGGGTCCAAGATCCGCGAGGTCGAGTCGAGCGGGTCCACGGCCGGATAGATGCCCAGGGCCGCGATGTCACGAGAGAGCACCGTCGTGGCGTCGAGGTGCGCGAACGCCGCGTGCGGCGCCGGGTCGGTCAGGTCGTCGGCCGGCACGTAGATCGCCTGCAGGGACGTGATCGAGCGACCGCCCGCGGAGGTGATCCGCTCCTGCAGGTCGCCCATCTCGCTCGCGAGGTTCGGCTGGTACCCCACCGAGGACGGCATCCGCCCCAGCAGCGTCGACACCTCGGACCCCGCCTGCGTGAACCGGAAGATGTTGTCCACGAACAGGAGCACGTCCTTGTGCTCGACGTCGCGGAAGTACTCCGCCATCGTGAGCGCGGACAGGGCGACCCGCAGACGCACGCCGGGCGGCTCGTCCATCTGGCCGAACACGAGCGCCGTGTTCGCGATGACCCCGGACTCGGTCATCTCCACGAACAGGTCGTTGCCCTCACGGGTGCGCTCCCCCACACCGGCGAAGACCGACACGCCGCCGTGCTGCTGGGCCTGGCGGCGGATCATCTCCTGGATGATGACCGTCTTGCCGACGCCGGCGCCGCCGAACATCCCGATCTTGCCGCCCTGCACGTAGGGCTCGAGCAGGTCGATGACCTTGATGCCGGTCTCGAGCATGAGCTTCTTCGGCTCGAGGTCGGCGAACGCCGGCGCCTCGCGGTGGATCGCCCATCGGTCCGCCGCTTGCACCGCCGAGGCGTCGGTGTCGAGCGGCTCGCCGAGGACGTTGTAGACGTGCCCGAGGACGCCCTCGCCCACGGGGACGGTGATCGGCTGCCCCGTGTTGCGGACCTTCGCCCCTCGGATGAGTCCGTCGGTCGGCTTCAGCGCGATCGCGCGGATCGAGGAATCTCCGATGTGCTGAGCGACCTCGCAGGTGATCGTCGTGGTCACGCCGGACAACTCGACGTCGACCAGCAGGGCGGTGTTGATCTCGGGGAGCTGGTTCGGTGGGAACTCCACGTCCACCACCGGCCCGATCACCCGGACCACACGCCCGTCGGCGTGTCCGTTCGTCTCAACCATCGGTCATCCCTCCTCGCCCGCGGACGCCAGGGCCTCGGCACCGCCGACGATCTCCATGATCTCGGTCGTGATCTCGTCTTGACGCGCCCGGTTCGCCTGGCGCGTGAGGATCTTCAACAGCTCGTCCGCGTTGTCGGTCGCAGCCTTCATCGCGCGTCGTCGCGCCGCGTTCTCGGACGCGGCCGACTCGAGCAGCGCCGCCCACACCTTCGTGATGACGTACTGGGGCAGCAGGTGGTCCAAGATCCGCTCCGGCGCCGGTTCGAAGAGGTATTCCGGGCGCAGGTACCCGGGCTCGTGCCCGCGCACCTCCTCCGGGGCGATCGGGAGGAACCGCTGACGTGTGGCGCGCTGTGTGAAGGCGGAGCGGAAATCCGTGTAGCAGCACCACAGCTCATCGATCTCGCCTGCGGCGAAGTCGTCGATCAGCGTCCGACCGATCTCCTCGGCCTTGTCGTAGACAGGGACCTCGCTGAAGCCCTGCCAGTCACCGCGTATCGGTACACCGCGGAACCGGAAGTAGCTCGATCCCTTCTTGCCGTTCACGTACAGGACGGGCTCGAGACCGCGCCCGCGAACGTCGCGCATGACGGTCTCGGCCTCCTTCAGCGCGTTCGCGCTGTAGGCCCCCGCGAGCCCGCGATCGGAGGTCAGTACCAGCACCCCCGCCTTCGCAGGCTCGCGTCGTTCCTCCAGGAGCGGATGGGACAGCGACCCCGCGTTGCGCGCGAGGTCTTCCATCGCCTTCGTGAGCTGGATCGCGTAGGGACGCGCCTGCTCGACCCGCTGCTGGGCCTTCACGATCCGCGAGGAGGCGATGAGCTCCATCGCTCGCGTGATCTTCTTCGTCGACTGGACCGAGCGGATCCGCCGACGGACGACGCGCAGCTGGGCACCCATGGGCTACATCGGAGACGGGGCGTCGGAGCTCCCGACCGGCCCCGCCTTCTCCTCGAACTCAGCTCGGCGCTCCTCGGGGGTCTTCTCGACCGCCTTGACCATGTCCTCCTCGACCGACGACATCCGGTCCCAGCCCACGTCGGGCTTGACCTCATCGGGGGGCGTCGTCTCGCCGAGGGCGGCTTCGGATCCTGGGCCGTGCTCGGTCGGCCGGAAGCCCTGCACGAAGTCATCGAGCGCCGCCTTGAGCGTCTCTTCCGTCTCGTCGGGCAGATCGCCGGTCTCCCGGATCGTCGCGAAGACCTCCGGGTGACGCGTGTCGATGTACTCGCAGAACTCGAGGGCGAAGCGCTTCGCGTCCTCGACCGGGAAGTCGTCCATGTAGCCGCCGGTGACGGCGTACACCTGCACGACCTCGCGCTCGACCGGCTGCGGGTCGTACTGCGGCTGCTTCAGCACTTCGACCACCCGAGCGCCTCGAGCCAGCTGCTGCTGCGACGCCTTGTCGAGCTCCGAGCCGAACTGAGCGAACGCCTCGAGCGCACGGAACTGCGCGAGGTCCAGACGCAGGCGCCCGGCGACCTTCTTCATCGCCTTGATCTGCGCGGACCCGCCCACGCGGCTCACCGAGATGCCGACGTTCATCGCCGGGCGGACGCCCGAGAAGAACAGCTCGGACTCGAGGAAGATCTGTCCGTCGGTGATCGAGATCACGTTCGTGGGGATGTACGCGGAGACGTCGCCGCCCTTCGTCTCGATGATCGGCAGCGCCGTCATCGACCCGGCCCCGAGCTCGTCGGAGAGCTTCGCGGCACGCTCCAGCAGCCGGGAGTGGAGGTAGAAGACGTCGCCCGGGTAGGCCTCGCGGCCCGGCGGGCGGCGCAGCAGCAACGAGATCTCGCGGTACGCGACCGCCTGCTTCGACAGGTCGTCGTACACGATCAGGACGTGCTTGCCCTCGTACATCCAGTGGGAGCCGATCGCCGCGCCGGCGTAGGGAGCCACGTACTGGAACGGCGCGGGGTCCGACGCGGCGGCGTTCACCACGACCGTGTAGTCGAGGGCCCCCTGCTCGCGCAGGGTCTCGACGACCTCGGCCACGGTGGAGGCCTTCTGGCCGATCGCGACGTAGATGCAGCGGACCGCTTGATCGGTCCCCCAGTACTGCTTCTGGTTGATGATCGTGTCGAGCGCGACCGCGGTCTTGCCGGTCTGGCGGTCGCCGATGATCAGCTGACGCTGACCCCGGCCGATCGCGGTCATCGCATCGATCGCGGTGATACCCGTGTACAGGGGCTCCCTCACCCCTTGGCGCGACACGACGTTCGGCGCCTGGAGTTCGAGGGCGCGCTCCGCCTCCGCCGCGATCGCGCCCTTCGCGTCGATCGGGCGGCCGAGCCCGTCGACGACGCGGCCGAGGTAGCCGTCGCCGACCGGGACGGACAGGATGCGCCCGGTCTGCTTGACCGGATCGCCCTCCTCGATGCCGGCGGCCTCGCCGAAGATGATGCAGCCGATCTCGTGCTCGTCCAGGTTGAAGGCCACGCCGAGCAGCCCGCCGGGGAACTCGAGGAGCTCGTTCGCCATCGTCCGTGGCAGGCCGGCGACGCGCGCGATACCGTCACCGGTCTCGATCACGCGGCCGACCTCTTCACGTTCGACGGAGGGCGTCCAGCTCTCGACGTTCTTCCGGAGGGCCTCGGCGATGGCGGCAGGATCGATGTTCAATGCCATCAGCGTCAGCTCCCGAGTGCGTGCTTGGCGTCCTCGAGGCGGGTCGCGACGGACCCATCGAAGACGAGGTCGTCGACGCGCGCGATCACGCCGCCGACGACGGTGGGGTCGACCACGACCTTGGCCTCGATCTGGCGGCCGGTCGCCCGCGATAGCGCCTGCTCGAGGCGCTCACGCTGCGCGTCGGTGAGGGCCACGGCCGTGCGGACCTCCGCGACCGCGTGTTCCCGGCGTTCGGCTGCGATCGCCACCGCGGCCTCGGCCACCTTGCCCAGTTCGCGGGCGCGGCCGGACTCCACCAGGAACGAGATCAGACTGACCGTGAGGGGGTGTGCTCGCTCCCCCACGACGTCGCGAACCAGCGCGGTGCGGTTCTCGAGCGGCAAGGCCTGGTCGGTGAGCGCCTCTCGCAGGCGAGGGTCCTGCTCGACCGCCTTCGCGAACGTGTAGAGCTCGTCCTCGACCCTGCCCAGCGCGCCCTCGGCCTCCGCCACGGCGACGACCGCGGTGGCGTACCCGGCCACCACGTCGTCCTTCCCGAAGAGGCGTCGGAGCAGTTCGCCCATGCCTCAGCCCTGCCCGCCGCTGCCGGCGACCTGGTCGATGTAGTCGTCGATCAGCTGCTCGTGCGCCTGCTTGTCGAGGGAGCGACCAACGACGCGCCCGGCGAGCTCGACCGCGATGTCGCCGACCTGACCGCGCAGCTCCGAGAAGACCCGGTCGCGCTCCGCGCGGATCTCCTCCTGGGCACGAGCCACCGTCGCCTGCGCCTCCTGCTCGGCCTTCGCCTGGATGTCCTTGCGGAGCTGGTCCGCGGTCTTGCGGGCCTCCTCGATGATCCGGTTCGCCTCGTCGCGGGCCCCGGCGAGCTGCGAGCGGTAGTCGGACAGGACCGTGTCGGCCTCGACCCGCGCCGACTCCGCCTTCCCCATCTCGCCCTCGATCTTCGCGGCACGCTCCGCCAGCATCTTGTTCAGCGCCGGGAACGCGAACTTCGCGAGGAAGCCGAAGACGATCAGGAACGCGAGCCCGCCGACGATCAGCTCAGCCGTGTCGGGCAGGATCGGGTTCGGCGGGTCCGCCTCCGCGGTCTCCGCGGCGATGAGCACCAACGTGTGCAGCATCCCCGCTCCTCTCAGACGATGAAGCTCAGGACGAAGCCGAACAGCGCGAGCGCCTCGACGAACGCGATCCCGAGGAACATCGTGGTCCGGACCATGCCGGCCGCCTCGGGCTGGCGGGCCATCGCCTCGACGGCCTTGCCCACCAGGAAGCCGATGCCGATGCCGGGGCCGATCGCGGCCAGGCCGTAGACGAGGCCCTTACCGACGGGTGCGAGGTCCACGGCGGCTTCCGCGGTCTCCTGGGCCAGCAGCGCGAGATCCATCATTTTCCCTTTCCTCCTTGGATCAGTGCTCGGGGTGGATGGCCCCGGAGATGTAGACGGCGGCCAAGATCGTGAAGATGTACGCCTGCAGCACGCCGACCAGCAGCTCGAACGCGGTCATGAACAGCAGCAGCGCGAACGACAGGACGCTGAACGAGCCGACCCACAGCGTGGCCCCCTCGGTCACGAAGTGGCTGAACAGGTACCAGGTGCCGAGGGCGAAGATAGCGAGGATCAGGTGCCCCGCGATCATGTTGGCCGAGAGACGGACGGCCAGGGTGAGCGGCCGGACGATGAAGACCGATACCAGCTCGATCGGCGTCACCAGGACGTAGATCGGAGCGGGCACTCCGGGTGGGAACAGCACACCCTTCAGGTAGTGCCAGCCGCCCTGCTTCACGATCCCCGTGATGTTGAACACGAACCACACGAGGACCGCCAGGAACGCCGGGATCGCCATCCGCGCCGTCGTGGGGAAGTTGATCCCCGGGATGATCCCGAAGATGTTGTTCACCCAGATGAACACGAACAGCGCCGTGAGGAACGGCAGGAACGGCAGGCCGGCGGGGCCCATGACCTCCATCACGATGCCGTTGCGGATGAACTCCACCACCGACTCGACGGCGTTCTGCAGCCCCGACGGCACGACGGCCGCCTTCCGGAACGCCAGCATGAACACGACGACGATCAGCACCACCGACATCAGCATCCAGAAGGTCACGCGCGTGAGGCACCACGGCGCGGTCCCTACCAGGCACTTCTCGGTGTAGTCGAAGATCTCGGTCCCCGGGGCGCTGAAGCCGTCCGGCGGCGTCGAGATCGAAGCGAGGAACCCAGGCAGCATCTAAGGAGCCTCCCGAGCGGCCTGGCTCGAACCCGCACGCGCCGCCGCGGGGTCCGCGGGGATCTGCAGGTCGGCGCCGAGGCCGTTGATGGCGAGCCGCGCCTCGTACCCGAGGAGCAGCAGGGTTGCGGGCACCACCGCCAGCGCGAAGGCCACCGGTGAGAACCAGGACAGTGTGTTGAGCGCGAACATCGCGGCGACGACCACGCCCAGACGCAGGGCGAACCCGCCCAGGGCGACGGCCATGACGACGCCCACCGAGATCGTGGACGCCCACGCGAGGGAGAGCCCGTGCGCGACGAAGTTCACGGTGACGATCGCGATCGCGATGCCGGCGGACCAGGCCGATCCGGCGCCGCCGAACACCCATCCCACCGCGACGGCGACCCCGAACGCGACGAGCGCGGGCACCAGGGCCCGCCGCACCATCGTCAGCTCAGGTCGCTCAGTCAGTTCTGCCATGCCGCAGATAGGTCATCCAGATCGCGATGCCGACGCCGAGCACCATCCCGATGGGAAGGAACAGGTAGTGCAGGTCGAGCCACAGGTCCAGGAGCCAGCCGACCCCGCCCCACACCACGATGCCGGCGAGCAGGAGTCCGATGACGTCCCAGGCCTGGTTCGCTCCCCTCCATGCTTCCCCTCGGTCGCGTCCCGACATGGGCGCAGCGAGTATAGGGGGCGGCCCGGAGCACCGTCAAAGAGCGTTTCCGCAGGTCAGAGACGGTATGCGCCGGAGCTTGTGAATCTATTCACGAGGAATCCGACCTGGATCAGATGAAGAACTCGCCGAACGCCTGGTTCCAGCGGGTGAGGTCCTCGTCGGTGACGAGCTCCCGATACGTCGTGAGCGCCGCGCGCTGCTCGGGCGTCGGGAAGACCAGCTCGCTCTCCGCGATGCTCCTCAGCGTCGCCGCCTGCTCGTCGTCCTCAGCCTCCTCGGCCATCCGCAGGAGCTCCCCCTGGGCCTCGGGGACCGGCGTGACGTAGGCCACGAATCCGGCGATCATCGCCGCGATGTCGGGACGGTAGACGAAGTCCATCAGCGTCATGGCGTCCACGGGGTGCTCGGCGCCCTTCGGGATGCACATCGCGTCCGTCCACAGCAGCGCCCCGTCCTCGGGGATCACGAACTGGAGCCCCTCCGGCGTCCCGATCGCGTTCTCCTGGAAGATGTCGCCTGACCAGGCCATCGAGAGCGCGACGTCGCCGTTCGCCAAGGCGTTCACGTAGTTCTGCGCGTAGTAGCGCTTGACGATCCCGCCGTCGCGCTGGCGACGCAACAGCGACGCAGCCTCCTCCCAATCCTCGGGCGTGGAGGTCGAGGGTTCGATCCCCGCGGCCAGCATCGCAAGGTTCGGCAGGTCGACCGCGTCGCCGAACATCCCGACCCGGCCGGCGAACTCATCGGAGAACAGATCCTGCACGCTGGTGATCTCTCGTCCGGTGAGGGCGGGGTTGTAGGCGATCCCGGTGATGCCCGACTGCCACGGCATCGTGTAGGCGCTCTCGGGATCGTAGGCCGGGTCCTTGATCTCCTCGGACGCGTAGGCGTCGAAGTTCGGCCGTGCGTACTTGGGGAGGGTCATGACCTGGTCGAGCTCGACCAGCTTCGTCAGCGTGGGGCCGTTCGTGATCACGATCACGTCCCAGCCCGTCGGGTGCCCGGCCGCGAGGTAAGGCTGGATCCGCTGGTAGAAGGTCTCCGCGTCCGGGATCACCTCACGGTAGTTGACCTGGATGCCCGTCTCCTCGGTGAACCGGAGCAGCGACGGACGGGTCTTGTTCCCCTCGGCGTCGCGCCCTCGGTCCAGGTACAGGGGCCAGTTCGCGACGTTGACGATCCCCTCGGGGGTGCCCTCGAAGGTGCCGGAGCCGTCCTTCGAGCACGCCGCGAGCAGCGGGGCCAACGCCGAGACGCCGGCGGCGCCGGCCGCGGCACGCAGGAACCGACGCCGCGAGAACGGGCTCGCGAGCGTCGTGCCTGCGCCGGTGGTGGGGTGGGGTGCGCTCGTCATCATGTGCCGGCGGGTCTGCGACCCGAACGGTCCAGGTATCGGCACCCTTCGGCGGAACCTTACCGGCGCGTTCAGCCCTTCTGGCTGCGTCGCGAGCCGAAGAGGTTCACCGTGGCGATCACCAGCCCTACCCCGAACAGCACGGTGCCCCAGACGTTCACCTGCGGCGGGATCCCGAGGCGCGCCGTCCCGTAGACCCAGGTCGGGAAGGTGTTGTCCTGTCCCTTGACGAAGTTCGTGATCACGAAGTCGTCGAGGGACAGCACGAAGGCCAAGAGGAACCCCGCCACCACCCCGGGCAAGATCAGGGGGAGCGTGACCTTGAAGAACGCGACGACGGGCGTCGCGAACAGATCCTGGGCGGCGTTCTCCAGCGAACGGTCCAGGCCCTGGACACGGGCACGTACGGTGATCGCGACGAACGCGATCGAGAATCCGATGTGCGAGAACAGGATCGTCGGATACCCGATCTTCCAGGTGAACCCGAACAGCTCCCACCCGTTCCACTGGACGAACCAGGTGAGCAGCGCCGACGCGAGCACGATCTCGGGCACGGCGATCGCGAGGAAGATCACGAAGTTCGTCAGCCCGCGACCGCGGAAGCCGTACCGACCGAGGACGAGGCCGATCAGGGTTCCCAGGAACGTCGCGATCAGCGCCGAGATGGGCGCGATGGTGACCGACATCTTCAACGCGTCGTTGAGGGCCGGGACCGCGGCGATGTCCTTCCACCACTCGAGCGTGCAGCAGGTGAACCGCGCCACCTGGCGCTCCCCGGTCCCGCTCAGCTTGTTGAAGCTGTAGATGATCATCACGAGGACCGGAAGCGTCAGGTACACGATCATCCCGATCGTGAAGACGGGCAGGATGTACCAGGTCCAGCGCCGACGAGTCTTCCGGACGACCGGGGGCGGGAGCTCGTCGGCGTGCGCGGTGGTCGTGACTCCGCTCATGGCCCGGCCGCCCCCGCGGCGAGCGTCTCGTCCTCGGTACCGAGGACCTTCGCGTAGATCAGCGCGAGCACGAGCATCCCGATCATCAGGATGACCGACATCGCGGCCGCATCCGGGTAGTTCGCCTCGAACAGGAACTTCGTCTGGATCACCTGGCCGATCATGATCGTGTCGGGGCTCCCCAGGACGGTCGACTCGACGTAGTCCCCGGTCGCGGGGACGAACGTCAGGACGACTGCCGCGAACACCCCCGGCAAGGACAGGGGAAGGACCACCTTGCGGAACGCCTGGAACTTCGAGGCGTAGAGATCCTTGGCCGCCTCGACGAGTCGCTTGTCGATCCGTTCGAGCGAGACGTACAGCGGCAGGACCGTGAACGGCAGGAAGTTGTAGGACATCCCCCACACGACGGCCAGCGGTGTCGCGAGGACGCGGAAGTCGTCGGGAAGGAGACCGAGGTTCTTCAGCGGCTCGAAGATCAGCCCGTTGTCACCGAGGATGAACTTCCACTGCACCGTCCTGATCACGAACGACACGAAGAAGGGGAGCAGGATCAGGAAGAACAGCGTCGACTTCCACTTCCCGCCGTAGAACGCGATCCAGTACGCCATCGGGTATCCGACGAGGACGCCGAACGATGTCGCGATCGCCGCGTAGGTCACGGATCGGATGTAGATCTCGTCGTAGCGAGCCAGGGAGTCCGTGTAGTTCGACCAGTTCCACGTGAACTGGAACCCGTTCGGATCGAGGATGCCCCCCGATTGAAGGGACGTATACACGACGATGCCGAGCGGGATGAGGAACGCCAGCAGCAGGTAGGCGCCGCCGGGACCGAGGAGCGCGTACGGGACCGCACGCTGGCGCCGCCCGAGGGTCCGGCCCCCCCGTTTGGGGGGGTCCGGATCGCCTCGGTGGCTTCCGCCAGATCGGACGCGACGCGCGGGTCGCTCATGCGCCCTCGAAGATCGGCAGGAAGGTCGCGTCCCACTCGTCGCGCTCTTCCTGCGTCGTGAGGTTCCGGCCGAACTTCACGCGGTCCAGCATCGCGTCGTCGGGCCACAGGAGCGGGCTCTCGGCCGTCAACCGGAGGTCCTCCGCGTAGGCCTCGTCCTTGACCTCATCGGCGTGCGCCGCGATCAGCTCCTGGACGGCCGGCACCGGGGACATGTAGAGGACCCACTCGGTGACCAGCTGCGCGATCTCCGGCGTGTAGTAGAAGTCCATCATCTTCATCGCGCCGGCGGGGTTCTCGGCGTTCACCGGGATCATCATGTTGTCGATCCACAGCAGCGCGCCGCCCTCGGGCACGACGAACTCGAAGTTGTAGTCCTCCCAGATCGCGTAGTACAGGATGTCGCCCGACCACGCGACCGTGGACGAGAGGTTGCCGGCGGTGAGGTCGTCGACGTAGCCCTGGTCGTACCACTGGCGGACCGTGCCGGAGTCCCGGAGCATCGTCAGCCAGTTCGCGGCCTCCTGCCAATCTTCGGGCGTGGAGGTCACGGGGTCGATCCCCAGGTTGATCATCACCAGGTCGGGAGCGTCTGCTTTCAAGACCCCGACGGCGTTCGAGCCGACGAGGTCGGGGTTCATCAGATCGTCCATCGTGGTGATCTCGCCGTTGACGAGGTCACGGCTGTATCCGATGCCGGTGAGGCCCGACTGCCAGCACATGCCGTGGGTGTTCCCGGGGTCGAACGTGGGGTCTTTCGCCCAGGTCGCCGCGTTGGCGTCGAAGTTGGGCCGCATGTTCGGGTCGAGGTCGTACACCCACTGGTTCTGCCTCAACGTCTCGAACTCGCGGCCGTTCGTGACGACGATGACGTCCCAGCCCGTGCTCTGGCCGCTCGACAGCTGCGGGATCAAGGTGGACACGAACCCGGCGTTGTCGTTGATCACGTCCTCGTAGTTGACGGCGATCCCGGTCTGGGCCTCGAACTCGACCAACGAGGGGTAGACCGTCTCGCCGTCCTGGCGTGCTTTGTCGATGTACAGCGGCCAGTTGGCGAAGTTGAGAGAGGTCCCCGGTTCGACGGAGTAGTCCGGCATGTTCCCGGTGCTGCCGGGCTCGCTCCCCGTCCCACCGGGCGAGGATGAGTCGTCGCCTCCGCAGGCAGCCAGGATCGACGACATCGAGAGCGCGCCGACGGACATCCCCATGTACTTGATCATGTTGCGGCGTGACGTCCGCCGGGACGTCATACCCCGCATCAGCGACGCCGCGAACTCCGGCGACTGACGCATCTGGTCGTCGGTCATTCCTCTTCCTCCTCCAGGGCCAGGCCCTCTTGCGGTGCGACGGCGAACGTGTGCTCGAGGGCCCAGGTCAAGGTCACCTGCTCCCCCTGGCGGGGGTCGTCCTCCGCCTTCAGGTTCTGCACGTACACGGTCATGATGGTGCCCGGCGTCTTGACCTTGTACTGGTGGTTCACGCCGATGTAGGTGCTCATCGTGACGGTGCCGATGATCGCGTTCTGATCCGACCCCGGCTCGATGTCCCCGCGTCGGATCGCGATCTTCTCCGGCCGGACACCCACCTTGAGGTGGCTTCCCGCATCCGAAGGGATCCGGGCGGACGGCAGCCGAAGCGCGCCGCCGGCGTCCAGCGCCACGGTGCTCGTGCCGTCGGTCGTCTCCTTGATGTCACCTTCGAGCAGGTTCGAGGCACCGAGGAACCCGGCAACGAATTCGGTCGCTGGGTTCTCGTACACGTCCTCGGGCGGACCGAGCTGCTCGATCTTGCCGTGACGCATCACCGCGAGGCGGTTCGACATCGTCATCGCCTCTTCCTGGTCGTGCGTCACGTAGATGAAGGTGATCCCGACCTCTTGCTGGATACGCTTCAGCTCGAGCTGCATCTGCTTGCGGAGCTTGAGGTCCAGGGCGCCCAGAGGCTCGTCGAGCAGGAGCACCTTGGGGCTGTTCACGAGCGCGCGGGCGAGCGCCACGCGCTGCTGCTGACCGCCCGACATCTGCGGCGGTCGCCGTTGCTCGAAGCCGACCAGGTCGACCAGGGACATGGCTTCCTTGACGCGGCGCTCCACGTCGTCCTTCGCCACCTTCTTGCGCCGCAGCCCGAACGCCACGTTGTCGAACACGTTCAGATGCGGGAAGAGCGCGTAGGACTGGAACACCGTGTTCACGTCGCGCTTGTACGGCGGGAGGTCCGTGACGTCGCGGCCCCCGAGGTACACGGTGCCGAGCGTCGGTTCCTCGAACCCTCCGATCATGCGGAGCGTCGTGGTCTTGCCGCAGCCCGAGGGCCCCAGCATGCTGAAGAACTCGCCTTCGGCGATGTCGAGTGACAGGTCGTCCACCGCCGCGACGTCTCCGAAGTGCTTGGAGACACGTTCGAGGCGCACGTCGATCTCGGTCACATCCACCCCTTTCGGATGCCCTGTGGCTGCGGGCGCGCATCTTCCCACAGGCGAGCCCGGATTATCACCCGTTCCTCACCGCCTTGAACAGCCTTCGCCGCGAACAACCTCCCAGGGACTTGTACGGAACGGACAAGTCGACCGGACGGGGTCACGTCGGAGGAGCCGTCCCCCGGACCGTTCGGTCCGCCTCGTCGTCGGCGCCCCGAGCCACCGTGTCCCCCGCGTCGTCGACGGGGGCGGACGCGCCGTTCGCGCGTCGCTCCGTGAACCGTGGGAGCGCTGTGACCAGGAACAGGCTCACCGCTCCCAGGAGGATCAGCCCCACCACGAACCGCCCGTCGATCAGCCCGATCGCGAGGCCCGACAGCGACAGCAAGGCGCTCCACAGGTACATCAGGAGCACCGCCTGCCGGTGCCCGTGCCCGACGTCCATCAGCCTGTGATGTAGGTGCTCCTTGTCCGCGTGACCGATGCCCTGACCCCGCCGGGTCCGGCGCAACACCGCCAGCGCGACATCGAGGAACGGGACGGCGAGCACCAGCAGCGGGACCACGACCGTCCCGACGGTCGCTGCGAGATCGCCGCCGGTCGGCGCGTACGGGTTGCGACCGACCCCGGAGATCGTCGCGATCGCGATCAGGAGGCCCAGCAGCATGGACCCCGAATCGCCCATGAAGATCTTCGCCGGATGGAAGTTCCAGGGCAGGAAGCCGACGCAGATCCCCACCGTGATCGCGGCGAGCAGCGCGGCCTGGGAGGCGTCGCCGAACAGGCTGGGGCTCCGAACCATGTAGAAGAAGAAGGTGGAGGCGGCGATCCCCACCATCCCGGCGGCGAGCCCGTCGAGCCCGTCGACCAGGTTCACGGCGTTCACGACCGCGACGACCCACACGATCGCGAGGATGGCGCCCAGGTCCCCGGACAGGACCACGATCCCGTACCCGGGGATCCAGAAGTAGTCGAACTTCACGCCGGTCAGCACGAGGACGCCGGCGACGAACACCTGGGCCGTCAGCTTCGTGAGCCAGGTCACGCCTCGCGTGTCGTCGACGACCCCCAGGCCGACGATCAACGAACACGCGATCAGCGCAGCGACCGGCTCGGGGCTAGCCGCGTTGACCTCGGAGAAGTACGGGACGATCCGCGAGACGCCGAGACCCGCCAGGAGCCCCAGGTACATCGCGAGACCCCCCATCGTGGGCAGCGGGGTCGTGTGGACCGTGCGGTCGCCGGGGTAGTAGATCGCCCCGGCACGGATCACGAATCGCCGGACGAGCGGCGTGAGGAGGAAGGTGACCCCTGCGGCGGCCGCGAAGACGGTGAGGTAGGCGCTCACGTGATCCCGAGTCTGTCCCGGGCGGGCGGGCTCGACAACCTCCTGCGACGAGCGACCAGGGCTACGGGTACAGCGGGAAGCGGCTCATCAGGTCCCGCACGCGACCGCGTGCGTCCGCCTTCACGTCCTCGTCCTGAGGCGCCCGCAGGACCGACCCGATGATCCCCGCGATCTCACCCATCTCCGGCTCGTCCATCCCGAGCGTCGAGGGTCCCGGGGTGCCCACGCGGATCCCGCTCGGCGCCGACGGGGGGTTCGGGTCGTACGGGATCTGGTTCTTGTTGAGGGAGACCCCGACCTCGTCGCACACGGCCTCGGCGGTCTTCCCCTCGGTCCCCACGGGACGGACGTCGGCCAGCACGAGGTGCGAGTCCGTCCCGCCGGACACGATCCGGAGGCCCTCCTCGGCGAGGCCCGCGGCGAGCGCTCGGGCGTCGCGCACCGTCCGGTCGGCGTACTCACGGAACGCGGGTGTCATCGCCTCCTTCAAGGCGACCGCCTTTCCGGCGATGTTGTTCTCGATCGGGCCCCCCTGCATCATCGGGAACACGGCCTTGTCGATCGCCTTCGCGTGCTCCTCCCGGCACAGGATCATCGCGCCGCGCGGACCCCGGAGCGCCTTGTGCGTCGTGAAGGTGACCACGTCCGCGTGGGGGACGGGGTTCGGGAACGCACCGCCCGCGACCAGGCCGATGAAGTGCGATGCGTCGACCCACAGCAACGCGTCGACCTCGTCGGCGATCTGCCGGAACGCCGCGAAGTCGATCGTCCGCGGGTAGGCGGTGTAGCCGGCGAGCAGGATCCGGGGCCGATGCTCCATCGCCAGGTGCCGGATCCGATCCATGTCGAGCTGCTCGGTCTCACGGTCGACCTCGTAGCCGACGAAGTGGAACCACATCCCGGACACGTTGACCGGGGAGCCGTGGGTCAGGTGTCCGCCGTGGGACAGGACCATGCCGAGCACGGTCGAGGCGGGGTCGCGCGGCTGGAGGAAGGCCCCGAACACCGCCATGTTCGCCGTGGCACCGCTGTGCGGCTGGGCGTTCGCGTGCTCCGCGCCGAACAGCTCCTTCGCCCGGTCGATCGCGAGCTGCTCGACCACGTCGACGTACTCGCATCCCCCGTAGTACCGGCGCCCCGGGTAGCCCTCGGCGTACTTGTTGTTCATCGTGGAGCCCACCGCGGCCAGGACCGCGGGGCTCGCGTAGTTCTCCGAGGCGATCAGCCGCAGCGTGGTGCGTTCGCGATCGAGCTCGTTCGCCAGCGCCTCAGCGACCTCGGGGTCGGTCGCCTTCAACGTGTCCCAGTCCGCCGCGTACTCGCGCATCACAGCTCCCCTCGCTCGATCGCCGCGAGCTGTTCCACCCGCGGCCCGTGCCGCCCACCCTCGAAGGGCGTGGCGAGCCACACCGTCACGATCTCCTTCGCGTAGGCGGACGCGACCACGCGACCACCCATCGCCAGTACGTTGGCGTCATTGTGCTCGCGCGACAGCCGGGCCAGGTACACGTCGTGGCACAGGGCGGCACGGATCCCGTGGACCTTGTTCGCCGCCATCTGCTCCCCTTGTCCGGACCCGCCGAGCACGATCGCCCGGTCGGCGTCGCCCGACACCACCTCGCGCGCGGCAGCTGCGCTGAACGCCGGATAGTCCACGGGCTCCTCGGAGTGGGTGCCGTGGTCGTGGACCTCGTGCCCGGCTGCCTGAAGGAACGCCTTCAGTTCCTCCTTGAGCGCGTAGCCGGCATGATCGCAGCCGATCGCGATCCGCACGTCAGTCCTCCTCCCCGACCGGCACGGTCGCCGGGCCCAGCAGCGCCTCGGTCATCCGGTCCGTGTACGTCTCGATCTCCCACGCGATCGCCCGGTACGTGTCCAGCGGCGATCCGAGCGGGTCGGTCACGTCCTCGTCGAACGGGTTGCCCTCGAACCCACGGGAGCGCAGCGAGGCGGCCGCGGCGACGCGAGACTCGAGATCTGCCGGTGTCCCAGGCGCGGGCAGCGCCTCCGCGAGCCGGGCGAGCTCCTTCAGCGTGAACGTGCGGGCCGCGGCGGACGGGACCATCGCCACGACCTCGTCGCGATGCTCGGCGGTCATCGTCACCACCAGGACGGCGTCGTTCACGAGCGGCGGCACCAGGGGGCGTGCGACGTGCTCCGAGACGTCGAGTCCTCGTTCGGCACCCGCCTCGACCGACTCGGCCGTCGCGCCGGACCCTTCCCAGCCGAACGTGCCGGCCGAGCCGACATCCGGCGTCGCGTCGCCAAGACGGGCCGTCAGGGCGCGCCGCAGGAACCCCTCACCGAGGGGAGAACGACAGATGTTGCCGGTGCACACGACCAGGACCGAACCCACGGGAGACCACCTACGCTCAGGGAGGCCCGGAGTCTAGCAGTGGCCCTTCCCAGCCCATAAGCCCGGCGAGCCGTGCCGGGTCGGCGTCACCGCGCCGGAGCAGCCGTGGCTCGCCGTGGGCCAGGTCGAGCACCGTGGAGGCGACGCCCTGCAGCGGCCGCTCCTCGCACAGGTACACGTCGACCTGGTCGCCGAACACCGCCAGGAGCTGCTCGCAGGTCGTCGCAGGAGGTTCGCCGGTGCGGTTCGCCGACGTCACGGCGAGGGGACCCGTGGCGTGCAACACCTCGAGGGCGAGGAGGTGCGCCGGGATCCGGACGCCGACCGTCGCTCGGTCACCGCCGAGCTCCCAACCGGTGGACACCTCGGTCCGCGCCAACACGAGGGTGAGGGCACCCGGCCAGCAGCCCTCCGCGAGGGCCTCGGCTCGACGATCGAAGACCCCCACGCGGCGAGCATCGTCGAGGGACGCGACCAGGACCGGGAGGGTCAGCCCGGCGGGACGTTCCTTCGCCGCGAACAGACAAGCGGTCGCCTCGGGATCGTCGGGCCGGGTCCCGACCCCGTAGACCGTGTCGGTGGGCAGGACGACCAACCCGCCGCTCCGGGCGGCGGCCACGGCCTCCTCGACCACGGACCCCGTCACGGCCGCCGCCCGGCGACCACGCGGGGCCGGCCCGCCAGATCGTCGCGGACCGACACGTCCACGAACCCCGCGTCAACCGCGAGCCGCGAGACGACATCGGCCGCCTCGTCGTCGATCTCCAGCACGACGTGCCCACCCGTACGCAGCCATGCGGCGGCCTCGCGGAGGATCCTCGCCCACACGTCCGGGTCCCCGAAGAGCGCCTCGGCGGGGTCCGCGAGCACCTCCGGCGTCAGCTCGGGGCGCCGCCCTTCGGGGACGTACGGGGGGTTGCTCACCACGAGGTCGAACTCGCCCTGCAGCTCCGCGGGCAGTGGCGAGAGGACGTCGCCCTCGAGGACGGTCACGGGGAGATCGAGGCGCCGGGCGTTCTCGATGGCGAGACCGACCGCATCGAGCGAACGATCGGTCGCCCACACGCGAGCCCCGGGGAGCTCTTGCGCGACCGACAGGGCGATCGCGCCCGTGCCGGTCCCGACGTCCACGACGAGCGGCTCGGAACCCCCCTGCGCGAGGAACTCGAGGGCGACGTCGACCACGACCTCGGTCTCCGGCCGCGGGATGAACACGCCCGGTCGGACGACGAGGACCAGATGACGGAAACCCTGTTCCCCCGTGAGGTGCTGCAAGGGTGTGCCGGTGCACCGGCTGCACAACGCCCTGCCGTACGCCTTCGCTTCATCCGACGAGAGCTCGTGCGAGAGCAGGCGAGCTCGGTCGACCCTCAGGACACCGAGCATCAGCCGTTCTGCGTTCACCTCGGGGCTGTCGACCCCGTGTCGCGCCAGGTACGAGGCGCCACGGCGGACGACCTCGGCCGCGGATGTCACGAGCCCTCGGCGAGTTGGGCCGCCCGCTCGGCCGTCTGGAGCCGGTCGGTGAACCCGTCCAGCTCCGAACCACCCGCCAAGACGTCGTGGAGCTGGTGCGAGGTGTGCTTGATCCGGTGATCGGTGACACGGCCCTCCGGGTAGTTGTAGGTCCGGATCTTCTCCGAGCGCTCGCCCGTCCCCAGCTGTGAACGGCGTTCGGCCGCCTGCTTCTCGTGCGCCTCGTCGAGGGCCAGCTGGTAGAGGCGCGCACGGAGGTAGCGCATCGCCTTCTCGCGGTTCTGGAGCTGCGAGCGCTCCTCCTGCATCTCGACCTTGATGCCGGTGGGCTTGTGCACGATCCGCACCGCCGAATCGGTCGTGTTGACCGACTGCCCGCCGGGCCCGCTGGATCGGTAGACGTCGATCTGCAGATCCTCCGGCCGGATCTCGACCTCGACATCCTCGGCTACGGGCATCACCGCCACGGTCGCCGTCGACGTGTGGATCCGCCCCTGCGACTCCGTGGCCGGCACGCGCTGCACCCGATGGACCCCCGCCTCGAGCCGGAGCCGGCCGTACGCCTCCTTGCCCCGGACCTCCATCGAGATCTCCTTGTAGCCGCCGAGGTCGCTGGGCGAGGCCCCGAGGACCTCGGTCTTCCATCGCAGCCGCTCGGCCAGGCGCCGGTACATCTCGTACAGGTCCCCGGCCCACAGGGCAGCCTCCTCGCCGCCGGCGCCGGCCCGGATCTCGACGATGACGTCCTTGCCCTCGTTCGGGTCCTTGGGAACGAGCAGCAGCTCGAGCCGCGCGCGGAGCTCGGTCGCCTCCGTCTCGAGCCGCTCGGCCTCCTCCCGCAGGTACGCGACCATCTCAGGGTCCGACTCGGCCGCCACGAGCTCGCGCGCCTCCTCGGCTTGGCGCACGACGGTGCGGTAGGCCTGGTACGGACGGACGATCTCGTCGAGCTCGGCGAAGGCCTTCCCGAGCTCACGCATCCTGCCGGGATCGCTCGCCACGCCGGGCGACGCCATCTCGTCTTGGACCTGCGCGTGACGCGCGGCGACCTCTTCGAGGCGCGCGTCGATGCCTTCAGCCATGGGCTCCATGTTCCCAGGCGCTCAGGCCGCCCGGGGCGCCCACTCAGTCCGAGCTACGGGTGTCGTCGTCGAAGTCGAGGTCGATCGGCGCGAGGTCGGGGATGTCGATCGTCGAGTCCTTGGAACCCGACGCCCATAGATCCTCGTACCGCGGGTCGACGAGGTCATCCTCGTGACGCGTCGTGGGGGGCTTCGTGATGCCCGAGGGCGACGGGGCCGACGATCCTGGTGCGGCCGACGGCGTCGGTGACGAGGCCACCGCTTCGCGCTCGTCCATCGCCGCCTCGAGGTCCTTCGCGACCGAGAGCAGCTTCGACTGCATCTCCTGCATCTGACCGACGAGCGACTCGCGGCGGGTCGCGAGAGACCCGAGGATCTGGTCGGCCTCGACCTTCGCCTTCGTGAGCGCCTCGTTGCCCTGCTGGCGGGCCTCCTCCGCCCGGGACTGCGCGTCGAGCCGGACGCGGTCGGCCTCGCTGCGAGCCTCCTCGAGGATCTGTGAGGCGTCGCCCTTGGCCTCGTCGACCACCGCGGTGGCCTCCTTGTCCGCCGACTCGATCATCCGTCCGAACCGGGCCGTGAGCCGCGCGTACGCGTCCTCGGTCGTCACCGGCGCGGGGGGTGCTGCGGCCGGCGCGGTGGTGGTCTCGCCTGCCATCTTCCCGGCGAGCGCCTCCCCGGGCGTCAGCCCCTTCGCCTCGGCCTGCATCTTGGCTTCACGCAGACCCTTCTCCAGGGTCTCGACCTGCGTCGCGACCTGCCCCAGGTACTCACGCACCTGGTCGGGGTCGTAGCCACGACGTACCGTGGCGAACTCGCGACGGCGGATCTGTTCGGCGCTGGGGAGCAACGGCAGGTCGAGCTCTCTCGTCATGGGGAACCTCCCGGGGAACGTGGTCTGCTCATCTTTCACGTCCGAGCGCGCGGATGCAACGACCGACGTGGGGCCCTGTCGACGACCCGCGACTACGGCGCGCCGGCACCCTCGGCCTCTCGCCGAAGGACCTCCTGGAAGGAGGCCACGGCGACGGCCACCTCGTCGTCGTCGGGCTCTTGCGTCGTGATCTTCTGGAGCCAGATCCCAGGGGCCATCAGCGCCCGCATCACGACCGAATCCGGGAACCGGGCACCCAGACGGAGCGCCTCGTAGGCGAGCCCGGCGATCAGCGGGATCGCGATCAGCCGCGACACGATCCGCCACACGATCCCGGGGGTCCCGAACAGCGTGAACACGAAGATCGTGACGATCATCACGATGATCAGGAAGTTCGTGCCGCAGCGCACGTGCTCCTTCGGGTAGCGCTGGATCCGCTCGGCCACGAGTTCGTCGCGGTGCTCGTAGGCGGCGATCGTCTTGTGCTCCGCGCCGTGGTACTCGAAGACCCGGTGGATCTCCTTCGAGCGCCCGATCAGCCAGAGGTACCCGACGAACAGCAGCACCCGGAACACTCCCTCGCCGACGTTCACGACGACGCCGTGGAGGTCGAGTCGGTCCTCGACCCACGTGAACAGGGTGGTCGGACCCAAGATGAAGACCCCCACGAAGAAGATCATCGCGATCGCGAGCGAGATCCCGACCTGCCGGGAGGACAACTGCTCCTCCTCCTCGACCGACCGGTTCGCGGCGACCATCAACGCGCGGACACCGATCGCGAGCGACTGCCCGAGGACGATCATGCCCCGCAGGAGGGGCTTCTTCAGGATCGGATGACGGCTCGCGACCGAGTCGATGTGGTGCGACTCGACGTAGACCTCGCCCGACGGCTCACGGACCGCGACCGCCCAGTGGTCAGCGCCGCGCATCATGACGCCCTCCACGACGGCCTGGCCGCCGTAGAGGTGCGTCAGAGGCTTCTCGTCGGGCCCGTCGCCCAAGGCCGTCAGCTCTTCGCCGCGGCCTGCTGGGCCTGCTGCGTCTTCGCGTAGCGACGCTGGAAGCGCTCGACGCGACCGCCGGTGTCGACCAGCTTCTGCTTCCCCGTGTAGAAGGGGTGGCAGTTCGAACAGAGTTCGGCGCGGATCTCGCTCACGGTGGAGCGCGTCGTGAACGTGTTCCCGCACGAGCAGTGGACGTTCGTCAGCTGGTACTCGGGATGGATGCCCTGCTTCATTCCTGTCTCCTTCGGTGGCCGAGGAAGGGTACCTGCTCCCGTTCCAACCGCCGCCTATTCCGTCACTTGCCCGTCGGGGCCTTCGCGATGTCCTTGAGGAACTGCTCGTTCGACTTCGTGGCGCGCAGCTTGTCGATCAGCAGCTCCAGGGCCGCGCCCGCGTCGAGCGCGTGCAGCACCCGTCGGAGCCGGATCACGAGCGCGAGTTCCTCGGGCGGGAGCAGCAGCTCCTCCTTCCGGGTGCCCGAGGCGTCGACGTTGATCGCGGGGAACAACCGCTTCTCCGAGAGCTGGCGGTCGAGGCGGAGCTCCATGTTCCCGGTGCCCTTGAACTCCTCGAAGATGCCCTCGTCCATGCGCGAGCCGGTCTCGACCAGGGCGCTCGCGATGATCGTGACCGAGCCACCCTCCTCGATGTTGCGCGCCGCACCGAAGAACCGACGCGGCGGGTACAGGGCGCTCGCGTCGATGCCGCCGGTGAGGATCTTGCCGCTCGCCGGCATCCCGAGGTTGTAGGCGCGGGTCAGACGGGTGAGCGAGTCGAGGATGATCGCGACGTCCTGGCCCATCTCGGCCAGGCGCTTCGCCCTTTCGAGGACCAGCTCGGTGACCTGGATGTGCTGATCGGTCGGCTTGTCGAAGGTGGAGTACACGACCTCGGCGGCCTGGACGGTCCGCTGCCAGTCGGTGACCTCCTCGGGACGTTCGTCGACGAGCAGCACGATCACGTGCGTCTCGGGTGCCGAGTTGATGATGCCGTTCGCGATCTGCTTGAGGATCGTCGTCTTCCCCGCCTTCGGCGGCGACACGACCATGCCGCGCTGGCCCTTGCCGATCGGGGCGACCATGTCCATGATCCGCTCGGCGATCGCGAGGGGGCCGGACTCCAGACGGAAGCGCTCGTTCGGGAACAGCGGCGTCAACTTGTCGAAGATCGGACGCGCCGCGGCCTGTTCCGCGTCCATGCCGTTGATCTCCTCGACCAGGAGCAGCGCGGGGTACTTCTCGTTGTTCTTCGGTTCGCGGACCTTGCCCGTGATCGTGTCGCCCTTGCGCAGCTGGTGCTTCCGCACCTGCGACAGCGAGACGTACACGTCGCCCTGCGCCGGGAGGTAACCCGAGGTTCGCAGGAACCCGTAGCCGTCGGGCAGGATGTCCAAGATCCCGGTCTGGCTCGGCGCCGTCTTCATCTCCTCGAGGCGCTCGGCCTCTTCGCGCAGGCGACGCTCTTCGCGCTGGCGACGTCGGTCCTCGCGGGATGGTCGGCGACGACGGTCTCCGTCGCCGCGATCGCCTCCATCCCGGTCGCCCCCTCGGTCGCGATCGCCACCGCGGTCGCCGCGGTCGTCGCGTGGGCCCCGCTCGGCACGGTCGCCGCGGTCGTCGCGCGGGCCCCGCTCGGCACGGTCGCCGCGGTCGTCGCGTGGGCGACCCTGGCGTCCCGCCCCATCATCGCCGGCGGCCGGCGGCTCGGCGGTTTCGGTCGTGACCTCGGTCCCGCCTGCATCGTCCTCGGCGGTCTCGGTGGCGACCGGCGGCTCGGGACTTCCCCGGCGGACCCGGGCCGGCTTCGCGTTCGCGTCGGTCTCCCCCGCCGCCGGCGTTTCGGCAGCGGGCCCGTCTGCAGACCTGGCCACGATCGCGTCGATCAGGCCGGCCTTGCGGAGCTTCTGGGCCCCTTCGACGCCCATCGTCAGGGCGATCTGCTGCAACTCGGGCAGCAGCTTCGCCTGGAGGACCCCGCGGTCGGTGGTGCTGTCCATCAGGAGTGAGCCTCTCCCCCCAGCTCGCGCTGGAGTTCCTTCCAGTCGGCCATGAAGCGGTCGAGGCCGATGTCGGTCAAAGGATGCTTCACGAGCTTCGTGAAGACGTCGTACGGCATGGTGGCGATGTCGGCGCCGGCGAGCGCTGCCTCGACCACGTGCATCGGGTGGCGCAGCGAGGCAGCCAGGACGTTCGTCTGGTATCCCTGCACAGCATAGAGGTCGCAGATCGCTCCCAACAGCGCCATGCCGTCGCTGGCGACGTCGTCGACCCGCCCGAGGAACGGCGACACGCAGTACGCGCCCGCCTCAGCAGCCAAGATCGCCTGCGCCGGCGAGAAGACGAGCGTCACGTTGATCCGGATCCCGTCAGAGGCCAGCCGCGTGCCGGCCGCGAGCCCCTCGGGGGTCATCGGGAGCTTGATCACGGCGTTCGGACCCATCTCGGCCAGTCGGCGCCCCTGCTCTTCCATCCCCTCGGCGTCGAGGGCCGTCACCTCCAGGGAGATGTCTCCATCGACCTCGGCGAGGATCTCCTTCCATACCGAGTCCGGGTCTGCACCTTCCTTCGCGATGAGCGTGGGGTTGGTGGTGACACCGGAGAGCACACCCCAGCGGTTGATCTCGCGGATCTCGTCGATGCTCGCCGTATCCAGGAACAACTTCATGCCTGTCCGCCTTCTCCGGCCGCGGCCGGTGGTTCGGTCTCGTTGCCGGCCTGTCCGGCTCGGGCCGTGACCCGTTCCATCACCAGGTCCATCACCGCGGCGATCGACTGGTCGAAGCTGTAGTTGGGGATCACCGGCACCCCCTGCGCCAGCGCCTGACGCTTGATGTAGTCCTGGAGGGCTCGGATGTTGTCGAAGCCCGAGACGTAGCGCTGTGCGGGGCGCGAGGCGACGGCGTCCTCGCGGGCCGCGAAGTGCGCCAGGTGGCGCTCCTCGTCGGTGACCGTCACCACGAAGGGTACCGCGAGGATGCGGTCCGCGTACCGATCCAGGTGCAGGAAGCCCGGAACCACGTGCGCACCCTCGATCACGAGGCTCGTCCGCTCAGCGGCGGCACGCTCGATCAACGCCTGCGTCCCGACCGACACCGCGTGCGCCTGTCGCCCGAAGCCGAGGACGAGCGAATCCGCGGAGCGGCCCAGCGTGTCGGCGAACGCTTCGTCGGCGGTGAAGGTCGACTGGTGCAGGCTCGGCATCAACTCCTGGGACAGCATCGCCCGCATGACCTCACGGATCGCGTCGGTGGCGACGGTCCGGACGATGCCCAGGCGTGCCGCCAGCTGCGTCGCGATCGTCGACTTGCCGACACCGGTCGCCCCGCCGATCAAGATCACCAGCGGGACGTCGAGTTCCTCGACCTGCCGCCAGCGCTCGAAGTTCATCCCGTAGCGCTCGCCGGCCAGCTCGCGGATCACGTCGAGCGTCAGCTCGGAGAGCTCGCCCGAGGTGAGCGAAGCCTTGCGACGCTCGTGGAGCCGGATCTCGACCTCTTCCGCGATCTGGTACGCGCGGTACGGCGACAGACCCGTCACCATCACGGTGGAAGCCAGCAGTCCTTTCGAGAAGGGCAGTCCCGGCTCCTGATCGGTGATCGAGATCTGGGGGGTCCGTGTTCGTTCGGTCATCGTGCGCTCCCTCGCGCCGTCGCCAGGTCGATCGTCCTGCGCAGCGCGTCGGACAGATCCGTCGGTCCTTCCACGACCACGGCTCGGTTGTCGACGAAGACGACCTCCGCCCCGCGGAACAGCGCTCGCTCGCTCGCCACGTCGATGGCGGCCGCCTTCAGCTCCGTGAGGAGGACGTCGTAGCTGGGTGCCGCGTCCAGGTCCTCCGCGAGGCCGGCCCGGTCGGCGAGCCGGTCGCTCCACCCCACCACCGTGCACCCGTGGTCCGCCTGGAGATGGTGGGCCTTGCGTCGGACCACCGCCTCGGGCGCGGTGCTGGCGAGGAAGACGTCTCGCCCCTTCACGTCGGCCAGCGGCACGGGAACGAAGTCGGTGACGACGACCCGGGCATCGCCGAGCGCACGACGTAGATGGGCGATGACGGCGGAGGGATCCTCGGACCCGGGAACCGGGCTGCCTTTCATCGTAACGACCGCGAGGTCCGCGCGCAACAGCCGATACGGGCCGAGGTACCCGGTGAGGTACTCGACGGGACAGGTCGCCGGGACCACCAGGACGCCCGCGTCCCACGTCACGGGTGGCAGCGCGGCGCCGCTGCCCTCGAGCACGAGCAGGTCCGGGCGGCGGTCGCACGCGACCGCGACCGCCTCGCGGACGTTCGACACGTACGGGGCTCCTGCCAGGCCTCCGCCGGCTCGGCGCGCCCCGACCGTGGTCACGCCGCTCGTGATCGCATCTTCGAGGTAGTCGGAGGCAGCGTGCCGACCCGATCGGCCGAGCTCGAGGAGCCCCTCGAGGCTCATCGAGCCGGCCTCCACGAGCTGCGGCTCGGCAGGCCCCCCCCGCCCCATCGCCACGACCACCGTCGTGCGACCCATCCCGACCGCCGTGCGGGCGACCTCGCCGCCGATCGCGGTCTTCCCGGTCCGCTTCCCGGTCCCGAACACCGCGAGCGTCGCCACCCCGGGCGGCGACGCGTCTTCTTCGGGCGGTGTGAATCGGAAGTCGGAGCCCTCGTAGACGACGCCCATCGCCAACACGACGGCGGCCACCCTCATGCGTTCCCGGTAGCCGAGGACCGGCTCGTCGGACAGGTCCAGCACGACCGCCGGACCGGCTTCCTCGATCGTGGCCCTCAGCGTCGACTCGAGCCCACCGGGACCCAGGCGCCGGACGGGGACGCCCAGTTCGGGCACCTCCCCGGCGCCGAGCTTCTCGACGCCGCCCACGAGCAGGGCGAGGACCACGTCGTGCCCGCGCTCGCGTGCTCGGGCGAGCGCATCACGGGTGACGGGCGGGTAGTGCTCGCCGTCGACGAGGACGAGGGTCCGGGTGATGTGGCTGCTCCCTTCCGGGATCGACTCTCGGGGTGGGTCAGCTCGACTCGGCGCCGCTCGTGGTCTGGACCGGGGGTTCCCGGTGCCCGCGAGAGGTCTCGAACAGCGAGAAGCTCGCCATGAGCTGCCGGTCACCGAAGGGGAACCGCCGGAAGATCCGCACGTCGTCCCCGTCGAACTCCAACACGTTGTAGCACGGCTTCGTGTGCCCGCGCACGCGCATCGACGAGACCGTGCCGGCGTTCGCGACGTAGAGATCCTCGAGCCGCCAGACGTACGGGACGTGCTTGTGCCCGGACAGCACGACGTGGACCCCCGCGTGCATCAGGACCTCAAGCAGGTCGCCGGCGTCCATCACGGTGCTGCGCTCGCGGCCCGTCCCAGGGATCGGGAGGAGGTGGTGATGCAGGACGAAGACCTTCAGGGCAGCGGGATGCGAGAACCGCTCCATGATCCAGTCGTAGTGGACCCGACCGACCTTGCCTTCGTTCAGGTCGGGCTCCGAGGAGTCCACCCCCACGATCCGCACGTCGCCGATGTCGTGCGTCCACATCCGCGGCCCGACGAGCTCCTCGAAGTGGAGGTAGCCCACGTTGCGGGAGTCGTGGTTGCCCGGGACGGTGAACAGCGGCGCGTCGATCCGCTCCGCGTAGGCCAGCCACGCCTTGTACTCGGGACGGAACCCCTCGTTCGTGAGATCGCCCGAGACGACCACCGCGTCGGGGCCGAGCTCGTTCAACTCCTCGATCACCCGGTGCATCAGGTTCGGGACGAAGAAGGGCGACCCGACGTGGGGATCGGAGATGTGGGCGATCGTCAGCACGGAACGAGTCTAGGCGTGCGAGCGACGATCAGACAGGACCTACGGGCGGTCCGTCGGTCCGCATCCCGGCCCGCATCCCACCGTCGACCAGCAGCGAGACACCGTTGACGAACGACGCACGGTCGCTGGCGAGGAACACGGCTGCCTCCGCGACGTCGCGAGCCGTACCGATCCGACCGATCGGCGGCGTCGGCCACGTCGATGGGTCGTCCTCACGCTCCTCCTCGCCCGGCACCGTCATGTGTCGCATCCCGGGGGCGGTGTCGCCGGGACAGATCGCGTTCGATCGCACCCCGCGGCGACCGCCCTCGATCGCGAGCATGTCCGAGAGCATCACCACGGCGGCCTTCGAGACCGAGTAGATCGCGATCTCGACCTCACCTCGGATCCCCGCGTCCGAGGAGACGTGGATCATGTTGCCCCGCCGCTCCTCGAGATGGGGGAAGGCAGCCCTCGCGTACAGGAAGTACCCACGGACGTTGACGTCCATGATCGCGTCGTAGACGTCCGGCGGCGTGTCGAGGACCCCCGCGACCGCGCCCACCCCGGCGTTGTTCACGAGCACGTCGAGCCCGCCCATCCGCTGGACGGCCGCCTCGACCGATCCCTCGACCTGCGCGGGGTCGACGGCGTCGGCTCGCACGTACGCGGCGTCGCCCATACCCGAGAGCTCGGCGGCAGCCCGCTCCCCCAGCTCGACGGTCCGTCCGGTGACGACGACCCGGGCTCCCTCCTCGAGGAACCGTCTGGCCGTCTCGAGGCCCAGTCCCGTCGTCCCGCCGGTGATCAGCGCCGCCTTGCCTCGCAGCTCCATCGTCGTCGCTCGCTCCTTGCCTCGCTCGGTCCGGACCGTGGGACGATACCTGTCACGTGTCGCTCGTTGACCTGGTGCTCGCGGGGTTGGCCGTCGCGTCGGCGATCGGCGGGTACCGACGCGGCGCGATCCTCCAGGCGTTCGGCCTCCTCGGGCTCGCCGGTGGCATCTCCCTGGCCGTGATGGCCCTGCCCGCGGCGACCGGTCCCATCGACGGGGTCGCCGCGCGGATGGGCGTCGCCGTCGGCGTCGTGCTGGTCGGCGGGGCGGTCGGCAACCTCGTCGGCTGGCTGGCCGGGTCGCGGGTGCGTGCGCGCCTGGCGCACCCCCGTGTGGCTCGGACCGATGCCGTGCTCGGCGCCACGCTGTCGATCACCGCGCTCGTGCTCACCACGTGGTTCCTCGCCCTGAACCTCGCGAACGGTCCTTTCCCGGGGTTGTCGTCCGCGCTCCAGCGATCGAGGGTCGTCGCGCTCCTCGATGACTCGCTCCCGCCGCCCCCCGGTCTGGTCGGAGGCCTCGAACGCGCCGCGACCCTGCTCGGGTTCCCCGATGTGTTCGTCGGGCTTCCGCCTCCCCCCGCGCTCCCGGTGCCCGAGCCCTCGAGCGAGGTCGTCGGGTCCGCCGCGCGGATCGCGGCGCCCGGCACGATGGAGGTGCTCGCGGACGGATGCGCGATCGGCCTGCTGAACGAGGGTTCGGGGTTCGTCGCCGCGCCCGGTTACGTCGTGACGAACGCCCACGTCGTGGCGGGGACGCGCGACCAGCTCGTGATCGTCGACGGGGCTCACCTCCACGCCGACGTCGTCGCGTTCGATCCGTCGCTCGACCTCGCCGTCCTGCGGGTGCCGGACCTTCGAGCCGAGCCGCTGGAACTCGCCCTGGAGGAGGTTCCGCGGTCGACCGCGGGTGCGGTCCTCGGGTTCCCCGGCGGACCCCCGCTGGCCCGTTCACCGGCGGCGGTCCGAGCGGTGGTCGACGCGGCGGGGCGGGACATCTACGGCGAGGGCCGGGTCGATCGGCGTCTCTACGAGCTGCAGGCCGTCGTGCGACCCGGCAGCAGCGGCGGGCCGTTCGTGCTGCCCGACGGTCGCGTGGCCGGGGTCGTGTTCGCGAGCTCGACGGTCGACGACCGACTCGCGTACGCACTGACCGCCGCCGAGGTCGCCCCGATCGTCGAGCTCGCCCGACTCCGGACGCGACCGGTGGGCACGGGGGCCTGCGTCTAGGTTCCGTCGACCTCGAACCCGGTGGTGCGGACGCCGGGACGCAGCACCCGCCAGGACGGACGTTCCCCGAGGACCTCGACGGGATCGGCGCCGCCGTCGACGTGGAACGCGAGGAGCGTCGGCCCGGAGCCCGACACGCACACGGGCACCCGCGCACGCCGCAGCTCGTCGAACGCATCGGCGACCTCCGGCACCAGCGCGAGCCTGGCCTCCTCGTGCAGGCGGTCGCGGAGCGCGACCGCCAGCAGCGACGGATCGTGCATGAGCGCCTCGACCACCAAGGCGGCGTGGGCAAGGTTGAAGATCGCGTCGGCGCGAGGGACGTCGACGGGGAGCACCTCCCGCGCGCCGACGGTGGACACGTGCACCTCGGGCACCAGCGCGACGGGACGCACGTCGGGGTGTGGATCGAACCGGCGGACCGTGCCGCCCGGGACCACGACCGTGAACCCACCGAACACGGCGGGCGCGGCGTTGTCGGGGTGTCCCTCGACCTCGGCCGCGGCCGCGAAGACGGTCGTCGGATCGGAGGCCCACCCCAGCTCCAACAGCGCCGAGGCCACGACGACACCGGCCACCGCAGCCGAAGACGACGACCCCAGCCCGCGTTCCACCGGTATCCGGTTGCGCCCGTGCAGGGCGAACGGCGGCACCTCGACGCCGATCCGTGCCGCCACCCACGAGATCGTCCGCGACACCATGTCGGTGCCGTCGGTCGGGAGTTCGTCGGCACCCTCGCCTTCCCACGTGATCGACGGCGGGCGGTCGGTGTCGGCGGTCACCTCGTTGACCAGGTTCAAGGCGAGCCCGAACACATCGAACCCCGGCCCGAGGTTCGCGCTCGTCGCGGGGACACGGACGGTCACCCGCATCGACTACAGACCCAGCCCTTCGGCGACGGTGGCGGCGTCGGGAGGCACGGTGGTCGGGTGCGCCGCGCCGGCGATCGCCCACTCCGGGTCCTTCAGCCCGTGGCCGGTCAAGACGCACACCACCGTCGCGCCCGGCCGCAACGTCCCGTCCGCGTGGAGCTTGAGCAACCCCGCGACGCTCGCGGCGCTCGCCGGCTCGACGAACAGCCCCTCGCGCGCGACGCGGCGGTACGCGGCGAGGATCTCGCGGTCCGTCACCGCCTCGATCCCACCTTCGGACTCCCGAGCCGCGGCGATCGCCTTGTCCCACGAGGCGGGGTTCCCGATCCTGATCGCCGTCGCGATCGTCTGCGGATCCTTCACCGGCTCCCCCTTCACGAGCGGCGCAGCGCCGGCCGCCTGGAACCCGAACAGCTGCGGCGGCTCCGCGATCACGCCGTCGGCGAGGTACTCGGAGTAGCCGAGCCAGTGGCTCGAGATGTTGCCGGCGTTGCCGACCGGCACGCAGTGCACGTCGGGCGCACGACCGAGCGCGTCGCAGATCTCGAACGCGGCGGTCTTCTGCCCCTGGATCCGGAAGGGGTTCACGCTGTTCACGAGCGTGACCGGGTAGTGCTCCGCCAGGTCGCGGGCGAGGGCCAGCGAGGCATCGAAGTTGCCCTCCACCTCGAGGACGCGGGCGCCGTGGACGAGCGTGGCGGCCATCTTGCCGATCGCGATCTTGCCCTTGGGCACGAGCACTGCGCAGGTGAGCCCTGCCTTCGCGGCGTACGCGGCTGCCGCGGCGCTCGTGTTCCCCGTCGAGGCGCACACGACCGCCCGCGCGCCCTCCTCGACCGCCTTCGAGATCGCGAGCGTCATCCCGCGGTCCTTGAACGACCCGGTCGGGTTCGCACCGTCGTACTTGAGCCAGACGTCGCAGCCGGTTTCCGCCGACAGAGGTTCGGATCGCACGAGCGGGGTGCCTCCCTCCCGCAGGGTGATCACCGGCGTGGCGTCACCGACGGGCAGCCGGTCGCGGTACTCCTCGATCAAGCCGCCCCACTGGTGGACCATCCCCGTCGGGGGCATCGGGGGCCGGATGCTCACTCCTCACCCTCCACGCGGATCATGCTCTCGACCGCCCGCACGCACGAGAAGCTGCGGACCTCCGCCAGGGTCGCTTGGAAGTCCTCCTCGCGGGCTCGGTGGGTGATGAACACGAGGGTCGCCTCGTCACCTGCCCCCTCCTGCCAGACGCGCTCGATCGACACGGCGTGCCGACCGAAACACTCCGCGATCTCGGCCAGAACCCCCGGACGATCCTCGACGTGGAGGTTCAGGTAGTACTGGCCGCGGGTCTCCCCCATCGGGCGGAGGCGACGGGAGAGTCCGGCCCGCGGAACCATCCCCGCGTGCGCGTGCGCGAGGTGCCGGGCGACGTGCACGACGTCGCCGACGACCGACGTCGCAGTGGGATCGCCCCCGGCGCCGCGCCCGTAGAACATCAGCTGACCCACCTTCGCACCCTCGACGAAGACCGCGTTGAACGCCTCGCGAACGCTGGCGAGCGGATGGGCGACGGGCACCATCGCCGGATGCACGCGCGCGGAGACCTCACCGTCATCGAGCTCGGCGATCGCCAGCAGCTTCACGACGTAGCCGAGCCGATCGGCGTCGGCGATGTCCTGGGCCGTGATCTGTGTGATCCCCTCGCGGTGGACATCGCCGGCGGTGACGTCGGTGTCGAACGCTAGGGTGGCCAAGATCGCGCACTTCGCGGCCGCATCGAAACCCTCGACGTCGGCCGTCGGATCGGCTTCGGCGTACCCGAGCCCCTGGGCCTCGGCGAGCGCCTCCTCGAACCCCCACCCTCGCTCGGACATCTGCGTGAGGATGTAGTTCGTCGTCCCGTTGACGATCCCGAGGATCCGGTCGACCCGCTCGCCGGCGAGGGACTCCTGGAGCGGCCGGATCAGGGGGACGCCACCCGCCACCGCCGCCTCGAACCGGAGGTCGAGCCCGGAGGCGCCGGCCGCGGCGAACAGCTCGCGCCCGTGATGGGCCAGCAGCTCCTTGTTGGCGGTGACGACCGGCTTGCCCGACGCGAGCGCCTTCGCGATTAGGGACCGCGCCGGCTCGATCCCCCCGAGGAGCTCGACGATCACGTCGACCTCGGGGTCGTCGACGACGGCGTCACCGTCGGTCGTGAAGGCCCCCGCCGGGAGCGGGACGCCACGGTCCTTCGCGGGGTCGCGGACGGCGACCCGCGTGACCGCGACCCGCACGCCGGCGCGCCGCTCGATGTCGTCGGCGTGCTCGTGGAGGGTGCGGACCACGGAGGCCCCCACGGTGCCGCACCCCAGCAACCCCACGTGGATCGTCCGCTCGCTCACCTGCCGCTCCTTCGACCGTCGCCGGCGGCGCACGCCGCCCGAGCCCTCAGTATCCCCTCGCGACACCCTCGGTGACCGCGAACCTCAGGCGTCGCCACGGTCCATCCGCTCGGGTGCGGACACGCCGAGCAGCCCGAGGAGGTTCGCGATCACCTGCTTCGTCGCGGCGCACACCCACAGGCGCGCCTGCGTGAGCTCCTCGTCGTCTCCGACGACCCGGCACTCCGTGTAGAAGCGGTGGAACCGACCCGCGAGATCGTGGACCGCGTGCGTCAGTCGGTGCGGAGCCCGCAGCGTCGCCGCACGCTCGATCGTCGCCGGGATCTCCGCGAGCGCCTTCAGCAGCTGCACCTCGGTCTCGTGCGTCAGCCGGGAGAGGTCGACCTGGCCGATCGGGCGGCGAGCGATCCCGGCCGCCTCCGCCTTCCGCAGGATCGACGCGATCCTGGCGTGCCCGTACTGCACGTAGTACACGGGGTTCTCCATCGTCTGCGCCTTCACGACCTCGATGTCGAAGTTCATCGGGTGGTCGTTCGAGAACAGCAGCAGGTGGAACCGCGCCGCGTCCGCTCCGACCTCCTCGATCAGGTCGTCGAGCGTCACGAAGGTGCCGGCGCGCTTGCTCATCTTCACCGGCTCTCCGCCGCGCAGGAACGTGACGAACTGGTAGAGCAGCAGCTCGACACGGTCGGGGTCGAACCCCAGCACCTCCGCGGCGCCCTTCACGCGCACGACGTCGCCGTGATGGTCGGCCCCCCACACGTAGATCAGGTGGTCGTACCCGCGCGAGAACTTGTCGATCACGTACGCGCAGTCCGCCGCGAAGTACGTATGGACCCCGTTCGAGCGGATCAGCGGCCGGTCCTTGTCGTCGCCGTGATCGGTCGAGCGGAACCACACGGCCCCCTCGGCGTCGAACACCGCGCCGGCCTCGCGCATCCGGTCGATCGCCAGCGCGATCTCGCCCTTGTCCGCGAGCGTCGCCTCCGACACGAACGAGTCGAACACGACGCCGAACCGCTCGAGCGTCGCGCGGATCTGGTCCATCGCGCGGCGAGCGCCTTCGGCGCGCATGCGGACGAACCGCTCGTCGGGTGGCAGGTCGGCGAGACCCGGCCCCTCGGTGTCGATGATGTCCTGCGCGTACGCCCGCACGTAGTCGCCGTGGTACCCGTCCTCGGGGAACTCGACGTCGCGCCCGAGCAGGTCGAGGTACCGGGCCTCGACCGAGGCCCCGAACCGGTCCATCTGCCCACCCGCGTCGTTGAAGTAGTACTCCCGCTGGACCTGGTCGCCGGTGAACGACAACAGCCGAGCGAGGGCGTCGCCGATCGCGGCGTTGCGCGCGTGCCCGATCGTGAGCGGTCCGGTGGGGTTCGCGCTCACGAACTCGACCTGGACCCTCTCACCGGTCGGCGGACGGCCCCCGTACCCTGCGCCCTCCTCGGCGATCTGCCGCAAGACGTCGTGGAGCCAGTCGCCGGTGAGGAAGATGTTCACGAACCCGGGTCCGGCGATCTCCACCCGGTCGACGAACGCGGCGGGCGGCAGAGCTTCGACCAACGCCTGGGCGACCTCGCGCGGCGGGCGGGCGGCGGCCTTCGCCAGGGCGAGAGCGACGTTCGTCGCGAAGTCCCCGTGCTCCTTCTGCCGGGGGGCCTGGAGTTCCGGTGTCGGGAGACCGTCGTCGAGTCCGAGGCCGGGCGCGGCGGCCTCGAGTCCCTCGCGGAGCCACGCGATCAGTCGATCCTCGATCACGCCGACCCTCCGAGATGGTCGCGGACCGTCTCGATCAGCTCGGTCGGATCGAACGGCTTCGTGACGAACGGAGCCTCGAGCGACCGCACGTCGTCCTCGAGCGTGCGGGCCGTGAGGAACACGACCGGGATCGACGCCGTGGACGGGTTCTCACGCAGCCTGCGGTGGACCTCGCGTCCGTCGAGCCCCGGGAGCATCAGGTCGAGCACGACCGCGTCGGGCCGGTCGGCCGCCACCGCCGCGAGGGCGTCCTCCCCCCGCGAGGCCGTGACGGTCTCGAAGCCCTCGAGGCCGAACGTGACCTCCAGGAGACGGAGGATCGCAGGGTCGTCGTCGACGAGGAGCACGCGCGCCACGGGCCCGAGCATAGCGGCGCCGCCCGGGGGCTCCGGACCCGGTTGCTAGACTCGGACGGCTGCGGGCCCCCGTAGCTCAGGGGATAGAGCGCCGGCCTCCGGAGCCGGGTGCGCAGGTTCGAATCCTGCCGGGGGCACGCGGGCCGCCGGGGGCACGTGCATGTGCCGGGGTCGGACATCACGTGGACAGGTCGTTCGCTCGCATCGGGATCGCGATGCTCGAGACGATGTCGGGACCTTCGCCCCCACTGCCCCCCCTGCAAGGTGCGAGGATGGCGTTGGAGGAGGTGCCACGATGAGTTGCTGCTGGCATCACCACGACTGTGGACCCCACTGCTGGGGTCCCCCCCGCTGGGACCGGGGCTACGGATACGGGCCTCCGGCTCAGGAGGAGCGGGGTCGAGATGAGCAGCTCCGGAACCTGGAGGCGCGCCAAGCCGAGCTCGAGCGAGCGCTCGAGGAAACGGCGGAGGCGCTCCGCCGGACGAGAGAGGCGATGACGCCCGAGAGCCGACCTAGGAGCTGAACCGAACGGCGTGCGGGCGGGATCCGTATCGTGGGCAGCCCCAGCCGGCGTGGCTACAGTTCCATCCCATGGCGGATCCGCGTTCGATCCACGCGCCGAGCGGCGTTCACCCTGACCGGCGGCTCGACCGGGCGGACCTCGCGCCCGATCCCGTCGACCAGTTCCTCGCGTGGCTCGACGAAGCCGAGGCCGAGGGGGTCGCGATGCCGAACGCGATGGCGGTCGCCACAGCCGATGCCGACGGGCATCCGTGGGTCCGCCACGTCCTCCTGCGCGGGATCGACGCGCGCGGCTTCGTGTTCTTCACGAACCGCGAGAGCCGCAAGGGTCGCGAGCTCGCGATCAACCCGCATGCCGCGGCGGTCTTCCTGTGGAAGGAGCTCGACCGCCAGATCTCGCTCGGAGGCTCCGTCGAGCGTGTGGACGAGGAGGAGTCCGACGCCTACTTCGCGAGCCGCCCACGGGAGGCGCAGGTCGGCGCCTGGGCGTCCGAGCAGAGCCGCCCGATCGCGGACAGGGAGGCGCTCGACGCGCGGGTCGCCGAGACGCAGGAGCGGTTCGACGGCACGGAGGTGCCACGCCCGCCGCACTGGGGCGGCTACCGGATCGTGCCGGACGCCCTCGAGTTCTGGCAGGGGCGCCAGCATCGCCTCCATGACCGGTTCCGGTACGAACGCGACGCCGGCGGCTGGCGGATCGAGCGCCTCTCCCCCTGACCGTTCAGACCGTGGCGGGCGCCGCCAGCTCGATCGAGATGTCGGGGGGCATCCGGATCGACGTGTGGACGGTGCAGTGATCCACCACCGCCTGGAGCCGGTCGCGCTTGTCCTCAGGGAACCCTGGCGGCGTCGCGACACGGATCTGGATCGTCGCGACCCGTGCCGGGCGATCCTCCGCGAACGCCCACTCGCACGTCACGCCGAGCCCGGTGGCATCGACCCCGTGTCGAGCGCAGAACCTTCCGGCATAGAAGGCCACGCAGGACGCGAGGCTCGCCACGAACAGCTCGGTCGGCGTCGGAGCAGCGTCGCCCGAGTCCGGCTGGTCGACCTCGAAGGTGTGACCCCTGATCGTCACGGCGTACCGGTCGCCGTCCTCGTGCACCACGTCGATCCGTTCCATCAACGACTCCCCTCGCTCGGAGGAACGGGGCCGCACGGGCAGCGGTCCTCACCCCCTCACCTGATGGAACGCGTCGGTCCGCCCGGGCCTTTCGCCACCCGGCCCCTCGCGTAGGGGACCCTCGCCCCGCACCCGACCCCCGTCCCGTGTCACGATGGCCTTCATGGATACCGAGCTCCTTCCGGGCCGGACCGCGCTCCGGCCCTGGATCGTCGTGGACGGGAACGAGGCGGCGGCGCGGGTCGCCCACAGACTGTCCGAGGTCATCGCGATCTACCCGATCACCCCCTCGTCGCCGATGGGCGAGTTCGCCGACGCGTGGACCGCGGCCGGTGACACGAACATCTGGGGGGCGGTGCCCGAGGTGATCGAGATGCAGAGCGAGGGGGGCGCGGCCGGCGCGCTCCACGGTGCCCTGCAGGCGGGCGCGCTCGCGACGACCTTCACGGCGTCGCAGGGCCTCCTGTTGATGCTCCCGAACATGTTCAAGATCGCCGGGGAGCTCACCCCGCTGGTGATCCACGTGGCGGCGCGGACCCTCGCGACCCATGCCCTGTCGATCTTCGGCGACCACTCCGACGTCATGGCCGCGCGGATGACCGGGTTCGCGATGCTCGCGTCATCGTCGGTACAGGAAGCCCAAGACCTCGCGCTGATCGCCCACGCCGCGACGCTGCGCACCCGCGTGCCGTTCCTGCACTTCTTCGACGGGTTCCGGACCTCGCACGAGGTCGCGAAGATCCGTGGCGTCACCGACGACGACCTGCGGGCGCTGATCGACGACGCCCTGGTCCGTGAGCACCGCGAACGTGCGCTGTCCTCGGATCGGCCGAAGCTCCGAGGCTCGGCGCAGAACCCCGACGTCTTCTTCCAGGCGCGCGAGGCCTCGAACCCCTACTACCTGGCCGTCCCCGACGTCGTGCAGGACGTGATGGACGCCTTCGCGGCGCGGACGGATCGTGCCTACCGGCTGTTCGACTACGTCGGGCACCCACAGGCCGAACGCGTGGTCGTGCTGATGGGCTCCGGCGTCGGCGCGGTCGAGGAGGCGGTGGAGGAGCTCGCCCTGCAGGGCGAGCCGGTCGGCCTGGTGAAGGTGCGTCTGTATCGCCCGTTCTCGGCCGAGGCGTTCGTGGCGGCGCTGCCGACGAGCATCCGACAGATCGCGGTGCTCGATCGGACGAAGGAGCCCGGCGCGCTCGGCGAGCCCCTCTACCAGGACATCGTGACCGCCCTGGCCGAAGAGGTCGGCGCCGGGCGGGCGACGTTCGCCCACGGGATGCCTCGGGTGATCGGCGGGCGCTACGGGTTGTCCTCGAAGGAGTTCAGCCCTGCGATGGCCAAGGCCGTGCTCGACGAGCTCGCGGTGGCCGAGCCCAAGACCCACTTCACCGTTGGGATCACCGACGACGTCACCCACACGAGCCTGCCGGTGGACCGCGGGTTCCACACCGAGCATCCCGACACCGTTCGCGCGGTCTTCTTCGGGCTCGGCAGCGACGGCACGGTCAGCGCGAACAAGAACTCGATCAAGATCATCGGTGAGCACACGGATCTCCACGCGCAGGGGTACTTCGTCTACGACTCGAAGAAGGCCGGCGCGGTGACGATCTCCCACCTGCGGTTCGGTCCGCGCGAGATCCGCTCGACCTACCTGATCGACGAGGCGGACTTCGTCGCCTGCCATCAGTTCGAGCGGCTCGACAAGACCGACATCTTGTCGGTCGCCCGCCCGGGGGCGACGTTCCTGCTGAACGCGCCCTACCCGCCGGACGAAGTGTGGGACGAGCTGCCGCGCGAGGTCCAGGAGGAGATCGTCGACAAGCAGCTGAAGTTCTACGTGGTCGACGGGTACGCGGTCGCGAGGGAGGCCGGGCTCGGGACGCGGGTCAACACCGTCCTGCAGACCTGCTTCTTCGCCCTGACGAACATCCTCCCCGGCGAAGAAGCGATCACCGCGATCAAGGAAGCGATCGTGAAGACCTACGGCAAGCGCGGCGAGACCGTGCTGACCCGGAACTTCGCGGCCGTCGACGGAGCCATCGCGGCCCTGCACGAGGTGCAGGTCCCGCTGGAGCCGACCGCCACGCGGACCCGCCCGCCGGCGGTCCCGCCCGAGGCACCCGAGTTCGTCCAGAAGGTCACGGCGATCATGCTCGAGGGCAAGGGCGACCTCCTGCCGGTCAGCGCGCTGCCGGTCGACGGGACGTTCCCCACCGACACCGCCCGATGGGAGCGGCGCTCGATCGCCCGCGAGATCCCGATCTGGGACCCGTCGATCTGCATCGATTGCGCGAAGTGCGCGCTCGTGTGCCCGCACAGCGCGATCCGGATGAAGGTGTACGATCCCGCCCTCGTCGAGGGGGCACCGGAGACCTTCCAGCACAAGGACTTCAAGGACCGAGACCGGCCCGGGATGGTGATGACGATCCAGGTCGCGCCGGACGACTGCACCGGCTGCGGCGTGTGCGTCGACGTATGTCCGGCTCGCTCGAAGACCGAGGTGAAGCACAAGTCGATCGACATGTGCCCGAAGGAGGAGCACCTCGACGTCGAGCGCGCGAATTGGGACCACTTCGTCTCGTTGCCCGACCCGGATCGACGTGAGGTCCGTACCGATACCGTCAAGGGCTCCCAGCAGCTCCGGCCACTGTTCGAGTTCTCGGGCGCCTGCGCCGGGTGCGGGGAAACCCCCTACCTGAAGGTGATCACACAGCTGTTCGGCGACCGGATGATCATCGCGAACGCGACCGGATGCTCGTCGATCTACGGAGGGAACCTGCCGACCACGCCCTACGCCGTCGACGACCTCGGACGCGGACCGTCCTGGGCGAACTCGCTGTTCGAGGACAACGCGGAGTTCGGGCTGGGGTTGCGGTTGGCGCTCGACGCGAAGCGCGACCTCGCCGTCACCCTCCTGCGCCATCTCGACGATCGGATCGGACCGGAGTTGGCGAGCGACCTGATCGTCGGCTCGACCTTGCGCGGCGACGAGGCCGTCGAGGCTCAGCGCGAGCGGCTCGACCGGCTGTTCGAAGCGCTGGCGTCGATCGATGACCCCGAGGCGCGGAACCTGGAGGCGTCGGCCGACGCCCTCGTTCCCCAGGCCGTGTGGATCGTGGGGGGTGACGGCTGGGCGTACGACATCGGTTTCGGCGGGCTCGACCACGTCCTGGCGACCGGGCGCGACGTGAACATCATCGTGCTCGACACCGAGGTGTACTCGAACACCGGCGGCCAGGCCTCGAAGTCGACACCGCGCGGCGCCGTCGCCAAGTTCGCCGCGGCCGGCAAGGGCCAGGGCAAGAAGGATCTGGGGATGATCGCGACCGCCTACGGTGGCGTGTACGTGGCGACGATCGCGATGGGTGCCGACATGCCGCACACCGTCAAGGTCCTGTCCGAGGCCGAAGCGCACCCGGGACCCTCCCTCGTGATCGCGTACAGCACGTGCATCGCGCACGGGATCGACATGTCGACGAGCATGGCCCACCAGAAGGAGGCCGTCGCCTCCGGGTACTGGCCGCTCTACCGCTTCGATCCGAAGCTGACCGACGCGGGCGAGCACCCCTTCCAACTCGACTCGAAGAAGCCCACACTGCCGCTCAAGGAGTTCGTGCAGAAGGAGGCCCGGTACGCGATGCTCCAGCGCACCGATCCCGAGCGGGCGGCGATGCTCGCCACGCTGGCGCAAGACGACGTCGACGCGCGCTGGCACCTGTACGAGCAGATGGCCGGCGTCGAGCGCGGGCCCGATCACCACGACGAGGAGGCGGAGGGATGAGCGTGGATCTCGGCACCCGGTACCTCGGGCTCGATCTCCGATCCCCGATCGTTCCGTCGGCCTCACCGATGGGACAGCGGATCGACACGCTGAAGGCCCTGCAGGACGCCGGCGCGGGCGCCGTCGTGCTCCCGTCGCTGTTCGAGGAGCAGATCGAACACGAGGAGATCCAGATCCACGGGGTGCTCGACATGCTGGCCGACTCGAACCCCGAGGCGCTGTCCTACCTGCCTGAGTTCGAGGACTACAACACCGGCTCGGATCCCTACCTGCAGCACCTCGAGGATTGCGTCCGTGAGCTCGACGTCCCCGTGATCGGCTCGCTCAACGGTATCTCGAGCGGCGGCTGGATCTCCCACGCGAAGCGGATGCAGGAGGCCGGCGCCGCGGCGCTGGAGCTGAACGTCTACTTCATCGCGGCCGACCCCGACGAGACGAGCGACGACGTCGAGATGCGCTACGTGAAGCTCGTCGAGGCCGTGCGCGCCGAGATCACGATCCCGCTCGCGGTGAAGATCGGACCGTTCTTCTCCTCGGTGGGCCACATCGCGCACCGGCTCGTGGCGGCCGGTGCCGACGGGCTCGTGCTCTTCAACCGATTCATGCAGCCCGACATCGACCTGGAGACCCTGACGGTGGACGCGCGGCTGAGCCTTTCCTCGTCGGCCGAGCTCCTCCTCCCGCTCCGTTGGGTCGGGATCCTCCGCGACCGGGTCCACGCCTCGCTCGCGCTCACCACCGGCTGTCACTCCGCCGAAGACGCCCTGAAGGCGATCCTGGTCGGCTCGGACGCCGTGATGATGGCGAGTGCACTGCTGCACGAGGGACCTGACCACGTCACGACCGTGCTCCGCGGCGTCGAGTCGTGGCTGGATGAGCACGGGTACGAGTCCGTCGCGCAGGCGCGCGGATCGATGTCGATGGCCAACGTGCCGAACCCGGTCGCATACGCCCGCGCGAACTACGCGCGGCTCGTCACCAGCTTCGTGTCGCCCTACGACTGGCGGTTGCACGAGACGACGAACCTGTCGTAGGACACCGGGCGCGGCTCGCCCCGCGAAGTCGACCCACTCGACGGCGATAGGCTGCCGACATGGACACGAACGAGCTTCGACGGGCGATCCACGACGACATGCCACGCGTGATCGACGAGCTCTCCCGGCTCGTTGCGATCCCGTCGATCGGCTACCCGGGATACGACCCCGTACACGTGCAGGCATCGGCGGTGCTCACCCGCGAGATCCTCGCCGGGGCGGGGGTCGCCGATGCGCGGCTGCTCGAGATCGAAGGTGGGCACCCAGCCGTGTTCGGGGAGATACCCGGGCCGGAGGGCTCCCCGACCGTGCTGCTGTACGCGCATCACGACGTGCAGCCCGCGGCCGACCCACAGGAGTGGACCACGCCGCCGTTCGAGCCGGTCGTGCGCGACGGGCGGCTGTACGGTCGCGGGTCGGCCGACGACAAGAGCGGGATCGTGGTCCACGCGGCGGCGCTCCGAGCGATCGCGGGACACCTCGGATGCACGGTCAAGGTCGTGGTCGAGGGTGAAGAGGAGTGCTCGGTCGAGCACCTGCCCGATCTCGTGCAGGGCCACGCGGATCTGCTCCGAGCAGACATCGCGGTGATCGCCGACGGCGGGAACTACCGCACCGGGGTGCCCACGATCGGAACCAGCATCCGCGGGTCGACCTCGGTCGAGGTGCGCGTCGACGTGCTCCCGATCGCCCAGCACAGCGGGGCGTTCGGCGGACCGCTGCCCGACGCCGTGATGTCGCTCGCCCGGATGATCGCGTCGCTCCACGACGACCGGGGTGACGTGACGGTTCCCGGCCTCCACACCTTCGAGTGGACCGGCACGCAGGTCAGCGAGGAGGAGTTCCGGGAGGAGTCGCGGGTGTTCGACGAGGTCCGGCTGCTCGGAACCGGGACGATCGCGGACCGGACGCTCTCGAAGCCGTCGATCAACGTGCTCGCCTTCGAAGCCCCGCGCGTGGTCGACGCGTCGAACCAGATCGTGCCGACCGCGAGGGCCGTGATCGGACTCCGGCTCGCGCCCGGCGAGGACGCACCGAAGGCGACCCAGGCGCTCGTGGACCACCTTCGGGGCGCCGCACCGTGGGGTGTCCGGGTCACGATCGAGGCCGACGACCCGGGGGTCGGCTACCTCGTCGACGACTCGACGCCCGGCTACCGGGCGGCGAAGGACGCGCTCTCTGAGGCGTTCGGCGGCGCGGACGTGGTCGAGATGGGCTCCGGCGGCTCGATCCCGCTCGTGCCGATGCTCGCGGACACGTTCCCGGGGATCCAGGTGCTGATCTGGGGACAGGGCGACCATCTGTCGAACTACCACTCGATCGACGAGAGCGTGCCGCTCGACGACCTCGAGCGGATGGCCCTGGCCGAGGCGCTGTTCCTGCGGAACCTGGGCGCCGGCTGAGTCGCTCGCCGGTGCTAGCGTGGACGCCATGAGCGACGATCCGACCACGCCCGAGGTGGTCCAGGCCGTGCCCGTGGACGACGGCGGCCCGACCCCCGAGGAGACCCCCCAGGAGACGATCACCGAGCCCGCGAAGCTGCTGAGGATCGCCAGCATGGTCCGCGAGCTGCTCGAGGAGACCCGGCAGGCGACGCTGGACGAGCCCGGGCGCAAACGCCTCGCCGAGATCTACAAGCGGGCGGTGGGTGAGCTCTCCGAGGTGCTGTCCGAGGATCTCCGCGAGGAGCTCGAGCAGCTCGCGCCTCCGGTCGAGGGCGTCCCCTCGGAATCGGAGCTCCGGGTCGCACAGGCCCAGCTCGTGGGGTGGCTCGAGGGGCTGTTCCACGGGATCCAGGCGGCGATGTTCGCCCAGCAGGCGGCCGCCCGAGCGCAGTTCGAGGAGCTCAGGCGCCGCGGGTTGTTGGCGCAGAACCCCGAGCCGACGCAGGAGGAGCCGCAGCAGCGCGGCGGCCAGTACCTCTGAGGGCTACGACGAGGCGGCTCCGCCCTCGGTCTTCGCGCCGGCCATGATGCCGGCGCCCCGCTCGGTCGGATCGCGGGTCAGGAGCTGCGCCACCAGCACCGGCACGAACGTGATCACGATCGCGAACAGCGCCACGACGTTCGTCACGGGGCGGTTGCGCGGCCGGAACAGCTGGGAGAACAGCCAGATCGGCAGCGTCTGCTGCTGCCCCGCCGTGAAGGTCGTCACGATGATCTCGTCGAACGACAGCGCGAAGGCGAGGATCCCACCGGCGAGCAGGGCCGTGCCGAGGTTCGGCCAGATCACCCACCGGAACGTCTGCCATCCGCTCGCGCCGAGGTCGGAGGACGCCTCGACCAGGTTCGGCGACATCCGCCGTAGGCGCGCGACCACGTTGTTGTAGACGATCACGATGCAGAAGGTCGTGTGGGCGACGCCGATCGTCCACGTGCTGAACGGGATCTCGATCTGGTTGAAGGTCGACTGCAGCGCGATCCCGGTCACGATGCCGGGCAACGCGATCGGCAGCACGACGACGAACGCGAGGACGTTGCGCCCGAAGAACCGGGATCGGTACACGGCCGCGGCGAGCAGCCCGCCCAGCATGACGGCGGCTGCCGTGGCCACCGCCGCCACGGTGAGCGACAGCCGGAACGCCGCCCACATGTCGGAGCGCCCGAACGCGACGCCGATCCACTTCGTCGTGAGTCCGGGCGGCGGGAAGGTGAAGGACGTCGATTGCGTCGTGAACGCGTAGAGGACGATCACCGCGAGCGGCAGGTACAGGAAGCCCATCACCGCGAACGCGGCGATCCGCAGGCTCAGCCCGGCGCGCCCGTCCTTGTCGCTCACAGCGCCTCGAACGCTCCCGCCCGCTTCGCGAGGAGCAGGTAGACGACCATGACCACCATCGCCACGAAGGTGAAGGCGGCTGCCAGCGGATCGTTGCCCACCACGCCCTGCTGCACGTAGACCTGCTGGCCCAAGATCAGCTCGGAGCTGCCGAACATGTTCGGCAGGATGAAGTCGCCCAGGGTGAGCGAGAACGTGAAGATCGACCCCGCGATCAGGCCGGGGATCGCGAGCGGCACGATCACCCGGCGGAACGTGAGCCGGGGTCGTGCGCCGAGGTCGCTCGAGGCCTCCAGGTAGCTCCGGGGCACCCGCTCGAGCGCCGTCTCGAGCGGAAGCACCATGAACGGGAGCCACAGGTAGGTGAACACGATCACGAGGCTGAACCGCGACGCGATCAGCGACGAGCCGCCCAGGAACGGGATCCGAAGGACCACGTCGACGACTCCTTCGATCCCCAGCTTGCGCAGGGCCCACAGCAGCATGCCCTCGTTCGCGAGGATCTGCCGCCAGGAGAGCGCCCGCACCAGGTAGCTCGACCACAGCGGCATCAACACCGCCAGGTACAGGATCGTCTTCATCCGCGGGCTCGCGAAGCGGGCCATGTAGTAGGCGAGGGGGAAGGCGAGCGTCGCGCACAGCACGGTCACCCCGAACGCGAGCCCGACGGTCCGCACGATGATGTCGCGGTTCGCTCCCTCGAACAGCTGCTCGTACGTCGACAGCGTGAAGGCGGTGTCGATCGCCCCCGTGAACTCCCGGAGGCTCCAGAAGCTCTGCCGGAGCATCGCCCCGACGGACCCGAGGTAGACCACGACGAGCCACAGCACCGCCGGGGCCATCAGCAGGAGCAGCTTCGCCCGCGGGTGGCGGTAGAAGAACGCCGAGATGCGGCGCCCGGTCGTCATCGGGACGTTCGCCGACACGGTCTACCTCCGGGACGGGCGAGGTGGAGCCCCGGCAGGGGCTCCACCTTCGCGCGTCGTCGTCTCGGGGCCGATCAACGGCCGCCGATCACCGCCACGTAGTTCGTGACCCACTCCAGGTACGGGACGCAGTCCGTCGAGCCGTCGCCCTTGAAGCAGTCGGCCTGCGGCGTCTTCCAGAAGTAGATCTGCTCGAAGTTGTCGAACCCGTTGACGGTGCAGCCGTCCGGGCCGAGGAGCTCGTTGCCCTCGCACGCCGCCGGGACCGCCGGGACCGAGCCGAACCACGACGCCAGGTCGCCCTGGAGCTTCGGGTTCAGCGACCACTCGAGCCACTGGTACGCGCAGTTCGGGTGCGGCGCGTTCGCGTGCATCATCGTGGTGTCGGCCCAGCCCGTCGCCCCTTCCTTGGGGACGACGCTCAGGAACCGCTCACCGGTGCCCTCGATGAAGTTCACCTGGAACGGCCACGACGAGCTCGCGACGGCCTCACCGTTCACGAAGTCGTCCATCTGGACGAACGCGTCGTGCCAGTAGCGGCCGACCAGTTCGCGCTGCTGACGCAGCAGGTTCAGCGCGGCGTCGAACTGGTCACGCGTCAGCGCGTACGGGTCCTCTATCCCCAGCTCGGGCTGGGTGTTCATGAGGTAGAGGGCCGCGTCGGCGATGTAGATGGCTCCGTCGTAGGCCTGGACGCGGCCTGCGTTCGACTTCCCGTCGGGCAGCGTCTGCTCCTCGAACACGACCGACCAGGAGTCCGGCGTGACGTCCTCGAAGGCGTCCGTGCTGTACATCAGCACGTTCGAGCCCCACTGGTACGGGACGCCGTAGTGCTCCATCTCGCCGTTGCCGTTCGTGTCCACAGTGAACCACGGGGCGTCCTGCAGACGTTCGTCGACCGTGTCGAAGCTGGGGATCAGGTCGAGGTTGATCGGCTGCACCGTCCCCCCGTAGATCAGGCGCAGGCTGGCATCACCCGAGGCGGTGACGAGGTCGTACGCGGTCCCCTCCTGCATCAGCGAGACCATCTCGTCGGACGTGCCGGCGGTCTTGATGTTGACCTGGCAGCCGGTGTCGGTCTCGTACTGGGTCACCCAGTCGTAGTTCTCGTCGGTCGAGCCGTCCTCGATGTAGCCGGCCCACGCGACGATGTTGACCTCGCCCTCACCCTCGCCGATCTCGGTGATCGGCGGGGAATCTGGGTCCCCCCCTGGAGCGGCGGTCTCGGTGCCCCCGCCCCCGTCCGTCTCGCTCTCCGAACCGTCGCTCCCGCAGCCCGCTGCCACGAGCGCGAGGACGGCCAGGAACGCCACCAGACGCACCCATCTGCTCATCCGCTCTCCTCCTTCGGGTCCTCAGACCCCTCTTCCCCCTGCCCGACCGGGCGTGCGTGCTGTCGCTCCCACGCGATCCACACCCGCCGGCCGCGCACCTGCAGGGCCTCCATCGACGACGACGCCAGGTTCTGGCGCACCACGACGAGCTCTCCCCCGGAATCGAGGGCGACGACGAACCGGGTGAAGGCGCCCAGGTAGACGACCTTCGACACGGTCCCCGCGGCGGTCGCCCAACCGTCGCGCGGGACGACCATCTTGAGCTCCATGTGGATCTTCTCGGGCCGGATCGTCACGGCGTGACCCGACCCCGTCACGGCGCGCGCCGCGTCACCCTCGAGCACGTTGGACACGCCCACGAACCCGGCGACGAACCCGGTCGACGGCTGCTCGTACACCTCGGCCGGGGTGCCCACCTGCTCGATCCGCCCGTGGCTGAACACCGCCAGGCGGTCGCTCATCGTGAGCGCTTCCTCCTGGTCGTGCGTGACGTAGACGAACGTCAGGCCGACGCGCTGCTGGATCTCCTTCAGCTCCACCTGCATCGCCTGGCGCAGCTTCAGGTCGAGCGCGCCGAGCGGCTCGTCGAGCAGGAGCACCTTCGGGCGGAGCACCAACGCCCGGGCCAGCGCCACCCGTTGCCGCTGGCCGCCCGACAACGCGGCCGGCTTGCGATCCTCGAAACCCTCCAGTCGCACCATCCGCAGCGCCTCGAGGGCCCTGTCGTGCCGTGCGGCCTTCGCGAGCTTCTGCACACGAAGCCCGTACTCGACGTTCTCGACGACCGACATGTGCGGGAACAACGCGTAGTCCTGGAAGACGGTGTTGACCTCACGGGCGAACGGCGGCAACCCCGACACGTCCTGCCCCCCCAGGAAGATCCTCCCCGCGGTGGGGCGTTCGAACCCAGCGATCATCCGCAGGCACGTGGTCTTCCCCGAGCCCGACGGTCCGAGCATCGAGAAGAACTCGCCCTCGTGGACCTCCAGGTCGATCCCGTCGACGGCCGTGAAGTCCCCGAACCGCTTCACGACCCCGTCGAATCGGACGGCGATGCCGCCCTCGTCGGGCCGTGCGTCGGGAACGATCGCAGCGTCGGTCAATCCCACCCCTCTCGGACGTCGCGGAACGGCGCACATCATGACGGGCGCCGCGGGTCCCCGCAACACGAGGCGTCAGCGCGAGGTGGAGGTGCGAGCGGCCAGGCCTCGGGCGATCTGCCCGACGACCCCGGGCCCGTGGTAGATCAGGCCGGTGTAGAGCTGCACCGTCGTCGCGCCGGCGTCCAGGCAAGCGGCGGCGTCGGACGGCGTCGCGATGCCGCCACATGCGTTCACCGGCAGACCGGTCGCCGTCCGGACTTCCGCGACGCAGGCGACCGTCGTCTCGATCAGCGGGCCGCCCGAGAGCCCGCCCCGACCTACCGCCAGCCGCGGGTCCTCCATCGGACGCGTGTTGCCGCACGTGAGCCCGTCGGCGCCGGCTTCCGCCGCCATATTGGCGAGCGCGACGACCGCCTCGCGTCCGGTCACGTCGTGGAACGGCGCGAGCTTCACGAACAGCGGTCGCGGCGTGCGCTCACGGATCGCACGGACGAGGGCCCCTAGGTGGGTCTCCGTGTCGGTATCGCGCCCCCACGCCACGTTCGGACAGCTCGCGTTCAGCTCGATCCCGTCCACGTGTGGCTCGATCAGGGCGAGCGAGGCCACGACGTCGTCGAGCGCCTCGTCGGCGAGGCTCACGAATCGGGGACAGGTCCGACGGGTCCGCGCGAGGGTGTCCGCCATCGTCGCCGCCCCGGGGTTCGGGAGGCCCATCGCGTTCACGAGCGCGCCCCGGCTCGGATCGCGGACGATCCGTGGACGCGGGTTCCCCTCCCGGGCGGCACGCGTGACGGTCCCGCCGACGACGTAGCCGAACCCGAGACGCCCGAGCGTGTCGAGATGACGGCAGGTCTTGTCGAAGCCGGCCGCGAGCCCGATCGGTACCCGCAGCGGGATCCCGGCGAGGGTGGTCGTCAGGTCGAGGTCACGCGGCACCCCGCCGATCCGCGACCACGGGAGGGGCAAGCTCAGGAGCCGCTGGGCGACCTCGTGGGCCCGCTCGGGCTCCATCGAGAAGAACGCCCGGCGGCCGACGGCGTCGTACCATCCGTTGCCCCGGCCCATCGGCGGGCCACTATAGTCGCGAGCCGTGAACCCGGACCCCGTGAACGCCGACCTGGTCCGCCGGATGGTCGAGGCCTCCGAGCTCCACGGCGAGTTCGTGCTGTCGTCGGGGAAGACCTCGTCGGTCTACTTCGACAAGTTCCGGTTCCTGACCCGGCCGGACCTGCTCCGCGATGTCGCCGAAGAGGTCGCAGGGTTGCTGGCCCCCGGGACCGAGCTCCTGGGCGCGCCCGAAGGAGCCGCGATGCTCCTCGTCGCGGCGGTCTCGCTCCGAACGGGGCTGCCCGTCACCGTCGTGCGGAAGGAGCCGAAGGCCTACGGGACGCGCGCGCAGGTCGAGGGGGACGTCCCGGCGGGAGCCCGAACGACGCTGTTGGAGGACGTCAGCACGACGGGACATCAGGTCCGCAGGGCCGCGGAGGTCCTGGCTGCGGCAGGTGCCGACGTCGCACGGATCGTCCTGGCGATCGACCGTGGTGGCGCGGACCACCTGCGCGAGGCCGGGTACGTGGTCGCGTCGGTCGCGGTTCTGCGGCCGACCGACTAGAGCAGGTCAGGCGCGGACGCAGCGCCAGATCCGGAGCTGCCAGAGCATCCGGCTGCCGCGCTGGCGGAAGCTGACCAGCCCCTCCTTCACCATCCTCGCGACGGCCTTCGAACGCGCGACGAGGTCGGGCAGAGGGAACTCCCGCTCGAGCACCGGTTCGATCCGGTCCCCGAAGATCTCGCGCACGGCGTCCAACACGGCCGATTCATGCTGGAGCGTGCCGGTCGGCAGGTAGAGGCGACCCCCCGGCGCGAGCGTGTCGCCGATCGACCGGACGAACTTCACCGGCAGCTCCGCCCCGGTCGGTCCGCCGGAGGGAACGTCGCGGAACCAACCCGAAGCTTCGGCGATCTCGTCGGGGATCCCGGACACGTCGCCGATCAGGACGGTGGCCCGCACGTCCCGCACCGGCTCGAGCAGGTCACCCTGGCGGAACTCGCAGACCTCGGCCAGACCCAGGCGCTTCGCGTTCTCGACCGCGGCATGGACCGCCCCCTCGGACAGGTCGCATCCGTACACCTTCCCTGCGCCGAGCTTCGCGGCGACGAACGACAGCACGCCGCTGCCGCATCCGACGTCGATCACGGTGTCGTCCTCCGTGATCTCGAGCGCCTCGGCGAGGGTCCGGCTCGTGTGCGTAGGGCGGAACGTCCCGGGGCCGAGCACGAGGGGGAACGGGCCCGTACGCCCCCGCCACTCGATCTCGGTCGACTCGGCACTCATCGGCTGCCTCCCCCCTCCGATCGTCGCCGATGGACGCCCCCGCGGTCAACGCCCGGGGATCATCACCGTGGGAGGGACGAACACCGCGTCCTCACCCGGTGTCACCTCGTCGTCGGCCACGCGCCGCGCCAGGTCCTCGAGTTCGGCGGCCAGCGTCTCCGTCGGGACACCCCGATGGGGGTCGGGGTAGGCGCCGACCCGCCCGGCTCCGCGCCGCAGGAGCGTCCGGGCCCCGTGCGCGTTTCCGCGCAGCAGGTGCACGTACCCCGCGCCCATCTGCGACAGGCCCTTGAAGAACTCCTCGTCCCCGGTGCCCCGCGCCTGCTTCCAGGCCGTCTCCCACGCCTCGTGCGCGCCGAACCAGTTGCGCTCGTTCACGAAACGAAGGCCCGCCAGGTGGTTCTCGTCGAGGCTCATCGCGTCGAAGTCGGGCAGGTGGAGCTGGTTCTGGGCCTCCCACGGCAGTGGCCTGCCCAGCAGGTCCCGGGGGCGCTCGGGCTTCTGCCGGATCTCGCTGGGGACGCCGGTCTTCCCGGTGGCTTCCTCACGCATGTCCCGATGCTACCGGCCGATGGCGACAGCGCTCAGCCGCGATCCTCCTCATCAGCCGAGAGTTCCTCGAGCGCCTCGCGCACCGTGTCGTAGCGACGGTCGCCGAGCCGGCGCCGCGTCCGCTGCTCGAGGGTCTGGACCGCCCGACGGCACTCGGTCGTGGCCCTTCGGCCGTGCGCGGTCAACCGCACGAGCTTCGCGCGGCCGTCCGTCGCGTCTGCCACCCGGCGCACGTACCCACGCGCTTCGAGATCGTCGACCAGGCTCATCATCGCCTGCTTCGTGATGCCGGCTGCGACCGCGAGCTCGGTGACGCGTGAGCCGCTGCGCCGATCGATCGTGAGGAACAGCGCCGCGTCGGCCGGACGCAGATCCGGGTACCCGCGCTCGGCGAGATCGGCGTCGAGCTCCGTCGCGAGCGCTCGGCGCGCCTCCAGCAGCAGACGGGTCATGTCGGTCACCGTCCGAGGATGCGCAGGCGGGCACCATCCGTCAATCACATCGACCGACCGGCGTGACGCGTGATCGCCGACGGGTAGCCTGGCACGCGATGAGCACGGATCTCCCGCCGTCCGCACAGGAGACGAAGCGTCGCCTCCCCGAGATCTTGGAGGCGCGGCGTCGACTTCGGCGTCGGAAACCCGAGGGGCTCGTCCCCCACGCCGGTCCGGTCGAGGGGGAGCAGACCGCCGGGGCCGGCAAGAGCGGCACGCTCCGTGCCGCGATCTTCGGGGTGAACGACGGGCTCGTGTCGAACGCCGCCCTGATCATGGGGTTCGCGGGGGCATCGCAGGAGCGGGGCGTGATACTCCTGGCGGGGATCAGCGGACTGCTCGCCGGTGCCTTCTCGATGGGCGCGGGCGAGTACATCTCGATGCGGGTCCAACGGGAGCTCCTCGAGCGGATGCTGCACCTGGAGGCGCACGAGCTGGGGTCCGATGCCGAGACCGAGCGGGTCGAGCTCGCCGAGATCTACCGTCGCAAGGGCCTGACGCCGGAGCTGGCCGACGAGGTCGCCACCGAGCTGATGCGCGACCCGAAGGTGGCCCTGGACACCCACGCGCGGGAGGAGCTTGGGATCGACCCGGACGAGGGGCTCGGCTCGCCGTGGGGGGCAGCCGGCTGGTCGTTCCTCACGTTCTCGGCCGGCGCGCTCGTTCCGCTCGCGCCGTTCCTGTTCATCGCCGGGACGGCGGGCACGATCGCGGCCGCTACGGTCACGGGTCTGGCACTCCTGATCGTGGGCGGTCTGACGTCGATGCTCACCGGCAGACCTCCCGTGCGCTCGGCGCTGCGGATGTTCGCGATCGGCATGGGCGCCGCACTGGTCACCTACGGTGTCGGGATCGTGCTGGGGGTGTCGATCGCCGGGTGAGCCAGCTCGAGATCCGTGAAGCTCGTCCCGACGAGTTCGAGGAGGCCGGGAGGGCGACGATCGCCGCGTACGCCGAGTTCTTCGCTCCCGACGGGGTCGACGAGGACATCGAGTACCTGCGATCGGTCGGTGACGTCAGCGGGCGGGCCGCCCGCACCTCGATCCTCGTCGCGATCGACGAGGGACGGATCGTGGGGTGCGTGACGCTCGAGCTCGACGGCCGTACCGACGACGACGAGGGGCCGCTCCCTCCGGAGCACGCCCACATCCGGATGCTCGGCGTGATGCCGGAGGCGCGCGGGCGCGGGATCGGACGGGCCCTGATGGCCGAGTGCGAACGCCGTGCCCGTGAGGCCGGAAAGAGCGTGATGACGCTGCACACGACCCACCTGATGGAGACCGCGCAGGAGATGTATCGGTCGATGGGCTACGAGCGGACCGACGACTGGGTGCTGCCGGACGGCTTCGTGCTTCTCGGCTACCGCAAGCCGCTTCAGCCCTCGACGAGCTGATCGCGGAACTGCTGCTCGTAGAGGCGCGCGTAGAGTCCGCCCGCCGCCAACAACTCGTCGTGCGTCCCGCGCTCGGCGATCCGCCCGCGGTCCAGCACGAAGATCACGTCGGCCTGCAGGATCGTCGAGAGCCGGTGGGCGATCGCGATCGTCGTGCGACCGTGCATCAGGGGCTCGAGCGCCGCCTGGACCAGGCGCTCCGAGGTCGTGTCCAGTGAGGACGTCGCCTCGTCGAGGATCAAGATCTTCGGGTCCTTGAGGATCACGCGGGCGATCGCGAGGCGTTGCTTCTCGCCCCCGGACAGCTTGTAGCCGCGCTCTCCCACCACCGTGTCGTAGCCCTCGTCGAGCTCGGCGATCCTGTCGTGGATGTTCGCGGCACGGGCCGCGGCCTCCAGCTCCTCCTGGCTCGCGTCGGGCTTCCCGTACAGGAGGTTCCGGCGGACCGAGTCATGGAACAGGTAGGTCTCCTGCGTGACCATCCCAACCGCGTCTCCGAGCGACTCCAGCGTCGTCATGCGGACGTCGCGACCGTCGATCTTCACCGCGCCCTGCTGGACGTCGTACATCCTCGGCACGAGGTACGTGATCGTCGTCTTCCCGGCGCCCGAGGGGCCGACGAGCGCGGCGAGCTGCCCCGGTTCGATGCGGAACGAGACGTCGTCCAGCGTCCACTCCCTGACCCCGTCACGAGGTACGTCCGTCGGCGACACCGGGACCTCGCCATCGGGCGGCGAGTCATAGTGGAACCGGACGTGGTCGAACTCGACCTCACCCCGGACGTTCACGAGCGGCTCGGCGTTCGGTGCGTCCACGATGTCGTGGGGCAGATCGAGGTACTCGAAGATCCGGTCGAACAGTGCGAGCGAGGACTGGACCTCGGTGGAGACCTGGAGCATCGATCCGATCGGGAAGAACAGCCGCGACTGCAGCGTGGTGAACGCGACGATCGTCCCGGCCGTGTACTCGGTGTTCCCACGGTCCAGCATGATGCCGACCACGAGGTAGACCAGAGCGGGTGTGATCGCGAAGAAGGTCCCGACGACCGCGAAGAACGACCGGCCGATCATCGTTTGACGGATCAGGTGGCCGGTGAGCCGCTCGTTCTCCTCGCGGAACCTGCCGATCTCGTGACTCTGCCGACCGAACGCCTTCGAGAGCAGGATGCCGCTGACCGACAGCGTCTCCTCGGTCACCGCGGTCATGTCGGCGTACGTCTTCTGGGTGCTCGACGCGACCTCACGCCGAGCCTTGCCCACCTTGGCGGTCAGCCACAGGAACACGGGGGTCATCGCGAGCGACAGGATCGTGAGCGGGACGGACAGCAGCAACATCGCGACGACCGTGCTGATGATCACCACGACGTTCGACAGGATGCTCGAGGCGGTGTCCGTGACCACGGTCTGGACCCCGCCGACGTCGTTCGACAGTCGCGATTGGATCTCACCGGTCCGGGTCTGCGTGAAGAACCGCAGCGGCATGTGCTGCAGGTGCGCGTAGAGCGCGTTGCGCAGGTCCTGCATCACCCGCAGTCCGACCCAGTTGGCCAGGTACGTCTGCCCCACACCGACCACGTTGCTGATGATCGGGATCACGACCATCAGGGCGACACCGAGGAACACGACGTCCATCTGGGGACAGGGACCGCCCTGACACACGTTCGGCGGGTTCCCGAACAGGCCGACATCGAAGATCCACTTGATCAACAGAGGGTTGACGACGCCGAGGATCGACGTGACGACGATCGCGACCCCGACGAGTGTGACCTTGCCTCGGTAGGGACGGAAGGTCGCGATGACGCGGCGTACCGTCGCTCGGTCCACGGGCCGATCCGGCTCGTCGGGCCGCACGCTGAAGAACATCCGGTGCCGACCCACGGCAACACCTTACGCGCCCGTGGCGCGAAGGCCCGGGCTCGGTTCCGGCCCTACGAGCCGATACGGCCGGACGCAGCGCGCCTCAGTCGCCGACGCAGACGAGGACCTTCTCCACACCGAACCGGCGGTCGCCCTCGTCGACGAAGTAGTTATCGGTCCCCGGGCCGCCGATCACCGTGTCGTCGCCGTCGGAGTCCCAGGTGGACAGGCACCAGTCGTTGCCGCTGCCGCCCTTCACGAGGTCGCCGTGTCCGCTCCAGCCGTAGAGGAAGTCCGAACCCGGGCCGCCGAGCTGGCGGTCCGCCCCGGGACCGCCGTACCCGTAGTCGTTGCCCTTCCCCCCCAGGAACCGGTCGTTGCCGTTGCCACCGAAGCCGTGGTCGTTGTTCGCTCCACCGACCAAGACATCGTTCCCATGGCCCCCGTCGAGGAGGTCGCGACCGTCGCCCCCGTACAAGATGTCGTCGCCGCGCTTGCCGATCAGTTCGTCGTTCCCGCCCAGGCCGCACAGCACGTCGTCACCCGGCCCGCCTTCCAAGACGTCTCTTCCCGGCGTCCCGACCTGCGTGCATCCGGGTGGCTGGGCGCCGACCGGCACTGCGAGCGTGCCCGCGCCGAGCAGGACGGCCGCGACCGCCGTCGCGGCCCATCGAAGGGTGCTCCTCATCCCGTCCTCCTCCTCGGTCGATCCCGCGTCCACCGTGGCACACCGGGCCCGAGGGTTCAACGCGAGACGCGTTCGACCGCGAGGCGCAGGACGTCGTCGATCATCACGGGGGTGAGCTTCCCGGTGAAGGTGTTCTGCTGGCTCGGGTGGAAGCACCCGACCAGCACGAGCGGACCCACCTCAGCATCGACGCCATGGCCGAAGCGCGGCTTCGGCTTGGCGGAGTAGCCGAGCGAGGCGAAGGCCCGCAGCGCCCCGTCCCAGGCGTACGAGCCGAGCGCCACGACGACCCGGAGCTCGGGGAGGGCATCCAGCTCACGCGCGAGGAACGGGAGACAGCGGTCGCGCTCCTGCGGCATCGGAGCGTTCCCCGGCGGCGCGCACCGGTTGACCGCGCTCACGTACGCGCCCGACAGCACCAGACCGTCGTCCCGTGCCTCGGAGGTGGGTTGGTTCGCCAGACCGGCGCGGTACATCGCCGCGAACAGGAAGTCGCCGCTGCGGTCCCCGGTGAAGATCCTGCCGGTCCGGTTCCCACCGTGCGCCGCCGGTGCCAGGCCGACGACGACGATCCGCGCCTGCGGGTCTCCGAAGCCGGGAACCGGACGCCCCCAGTAGGTTTCGCCGGCGAAGCGAGCGACCTTCTCGCGTGCCGCGCGCTCGCGCCACTCGACGAGCCGTGGACAGGCGCGGCACGCGACCACCTCACGCTCGACACGGGCAAGGTCCCCTCTCGGATTCACGGCGTCGTCCTCAGACCGACTCGCGGCGGGTGCGGAACGACCGGAACCGCTCCTCCGCCTCGGCGAACGGGTCCAGCGGGTCGAGGAGCTCCTCGACGAGACCGAGCATCCCCTCGAACCCGATCACGTCGGGGGCCTCCTCGCGGGCCCGTCGTGTCAGGACGAGCGCCGCCGCAAGGCCCCCGTCGCATGCGGCCCACTGCGGCTCTACCGCCGGGTGGCGCCAGGCGGGCATCAGCTCGGACGCCGCGGCGAGGCGACGCTCGTACTCGTCGAGCGCATCGCTCAACGGGCGCCCCGGCATCCGGGTGCTCGGAAGGACGTCCGTGATCGCGATCTTGGCGGGCTCGAGTTCCTCCAGGACCTGCGTGAACGCGGCCTCGACCGGCCGCAGCTCCTCGGGCAACTCCTTGCGTCGGAACATCAGCGCATCCTCCGATCGCGCGCGGCCGCCACGGCCGCCGGGTCGTTCGTCGCGACGGCGTCGACGCCGGCACGGAACAGGGCCAGCGCCTCGTCCGGGTCGTCGGTGATCCAGGTGCCGAGGCCCAACCCCGCGTCGTGGACACGCTCCGGGTACCCGTCGGGCGCCCCCGTCACCATCCGGATGAACGGGAGCACCCACGGGTGCCCTTCCCGGGCGGCGAAGGCGAGTGCGGCATCGGCGTCCACGTCGTAGGCGGTCAGCAGCCCGGTCGGCACGTCGGGCGCCGCTCGGCGCGCGTGCCCGATCGACCCCGGGTTGAAGCTCGAGAGCAGGACCGGTCCGACGAACCCCGCCGCCTCGAGCACCGCGAGCGTGGCCTCGACGAGCGGCTCGTCCTCCGACGTGAACCCCGGCTCCCCGGGGATGTTCTTGAGCTCGATGTCCACCGCCGCGCGTCCGGACAGCAGCGCGAGCGCCTCGATGAGCGTCGGGACCTGGTGCTCCCCGTCGATCCGGGCACGCCGAACCTGATCGAGCGTCAACGTGCAGACCGGCCCCTCGCGATCGGTCGTCCGCGCGAGGTCGGGGTCGTGCAGGACGACCGGCTCGCCGTCGGCGGTCAGCCGAACGTCGAACTCGACCGCGTCGGCGCCACGCTGGACCGCCAGATCGAAGGCGGCCAGCGTGTTCTCGGGGAGCTCGGCGCTCGCCCCACGGTGCGCCACGATCATGGGACGACCCTCTTGACTGAACGCTCGTTCAGACACTAGCCTCCCCTCCACGTGCTGCGATGACCCTCTTCGCGGTGCCCAACCACGTATGGCTGAACGAAGATTCAGACACAAGGCGGACGACACCTGGTGGATCGCCGGCGCGCGCTGCATCGGCGAGGATCCGGAGCTCTTCTTCCCCGCGGGAACGTCGGACGCCGCCACGGAACAGACGGAGAGCGCGCGTGCGGTCTGCCTGGAGTGCGCCGTTCGGCCCGAGTGCCTCGAGTGGGCCCTCGTGACATGTCAGGACGCCGGCGTGTGGGGCGGCCTCGACGAGGAGGAGCGCCGCGCGATCCGTCGCGAACGTCGACGTGAGGCCGCGACCGCGGACTCGGCGATGGCCGCAGCCAGCTGAGGGTCCGTCGCTCACGCCTGGCTCGCGGGACACAGGGGTTCGATCGGGCACTCGACGCACCTCGGCTTCTTCGCCTGGCAAACCGCGCGACCGTGGTCGATCAGGACGTAGCTGAAGTCGAACCACTTCTCGCGAGGGAGCTGCCGCATCAGATCCTGCTCGATCTTGTCGGGGTCGTGCTCGTCCGAGAACCCGATCCGGTTCGCCAGGCGGCGCACGTGGGTGTCGACGGCGATCCCCTCGACCTTGCCGAATCCGTTCCCCATCACGATGTTCGCGGTCTTGCGAGCGACCCCGCGGAGCGTGATCAGGTCCTCCATCGTCTCGGGGACCTCACCACCGTATGCGTCGATCAGGCGCTGGCACGTCGCTCGGATCGACGCGGCCTTCTGGTTGAAGAACCCGGTCGGCTTGATGTCGGCGCGGAGCTCCTCCTCGGGGACCTCCAGGTAGTCCTCCGGGCTGCGGTACTTCACGAAGAGCGAGCGCGTGACCTCGTTCACCTTCTGGTCGGTGCACTGCGCCGACAGGATCGTCGCGATCAAGATCTCGAGCGGGTTCGAGAACTTCAGCGCCACGTGCGCCTCCGGATACGCCTCCTCGAGCCGACGGATCACGAGCGGGGCGCGCTCCTCGATCGGCGCGTCGCGGGCAGGCAGCTTCGCGGGCATCGCCCGGATGCTACCGCTCGCCCTCCCGACCCCGGAGGGGCAGGGCGAAGGCGTCTCCAACCGCGTAGCTCGTCCAAGCCCCGTCGTAGACGTGAACACCCGCTGTCCCGCGGACGGTCCACCGCTCCCCGTCACCCACGATCGCCGTACGCTCGTCGATCCCTACCAGGACCTCGCCCTCGGTGAGGGAGGCAACGACCGCGTCGCGCGCTCCCGGCACCCAGTCGTCCAGCACGTCCCAGTGCGGGCCGAACATCACGCCGTGCGCGTAGGCGAGCCCGCGCTGGAAGACCTCATCCATGTCGTCGGTGTCGCTGTCGTACGTGCGCTCCGTGAGGCAGGCGACCCCGGCGCTGCACCCCTCGTACGCGAGGCCGTCGTCCAGCCGGTCCCACAGCCTCCGGCACAACGGCGTGTCGCGAAGGGTCTCCGCCACGTACCAGGGGTTCCCACCGGAGAAGAACACGAGCGAGGCGCCATCGAGCATCGAGACGACGTCGGGCCGCGCGGCGTCCTCCCGCGTCTTCAGCGGAAGGACCTGGGCCGGGACACCCAGGCCACCGAAGTGCTCGAGCCCCCTCGCGGCCCACGACGCGAAGACGTCGTCGCCTTCCGGGGCGCTCGCCACCGGGGCGATCAGGACGCGGCCGTCGCCGTTCGCGCGGGCGAGCAGGTCCCGATCGATCGGCACGTGCCAGTCCTCGAACTCCCCGGCACCCAGCAGCGCGAACGACGGGCTCACCCTCGCGCCTCCGTGAGCGACGCGGCGAAGCCCGGGATCGAGCGATCCACCATGTCGTCGTTCGCCGTCAGCGAGATCCGGAACCACCCCGGCATCTCGAACATCGCGCCCGGGAGCACGTGGACCCGGTTGGCCGCCAAGATCGCGCAGAACGCTTCGTCGTCCGCGAGCGGGCTCCGGACCAGCACGTAGAACGTCCCTTCGGGGCGGACGAGCTCGTACCCCTGCGCCTCGAGCGCATCGCACAGGCGGTCGCGCCGAGCCTGCAGGGCACCGACGTCCGCCTCCATGCGCTCGAGGTCGGGAACCGCCTGCTGGAGGATCGACACGGGGAAGGCCCAGCCGGCGGCGATCGTCGCGAGCATCAGCCCGCGCCGGAACTCCTCGCGGCCCGGGAACGAACGCGGCATCGCGACGTACCCGAGTCGGGAGCCCGGCGACAGCAGCGTCTTGGCGTACGTGTAGAGCAGGAACGAGGACGGGTACGCGGCCGTCGGGGTGGGGAACGTGCGCCCGTCGTAGACGATGTGGTTGTAGGCCTCGTCGGAGATCAGGAAGACGCGGCGGCCGTGCGTGGCGGAGGCCTCCTCCAGCACGTGCGCGAGGCGATCGAGATCTTCCGCAGGGTAGATGCGGCCCGACGGGTTGTGGGGCGAGTTCACGATCACCGCTCGCGTGGCCGGTGAGATCGCGGCACGCACGGCATCCACGTCGAGGTCGAAGGACGGGGCTTCGAGCCGCACGCGAACGGGCGTCGCGCCGCTCGCGACGATCAGCATCTCGTAGAAGAACCACGGCGGCGAGAGGTAGATCACCTCGTCGCCCGGGTCCGCGATCGCCCGCAGGACGATCGCCAGCCCGGCGAAGTTCCCGTTCGTCATCGCGACGTCGTCGGCATCGAACGGCATCCCGAACCGCTGGGTGAGACCCGCCGCGATCGCCTCGGTCGCGACGTGCTCGCTCATCTTGTACGCGTAGTGTTCGGGACCGTCGGGCACCGCGGCCCGTTGCATGGCCTCCACGTACCCGGCCGGCGCCTCGTCGTGCGGGTTGCCGAAGAGGAAGTCGGATCCCTCGGGGGTCGCCACCCCGTCGCCGAGCGCCCAGTCGGAGAACCGCCGGATCGTCTCCGCGGCATCCCGCAGCTGTCTCGAGATCTCCGTCATCGTCACTCCTTCACCGCCGCGAGCCGGAAGAACTCCTCCCCCAACCACTCGGTCATCCGGTCTCCGAAGACCTCCACCAGCGCCTCCACCTGGCTCTCGTGCGCCGTGATCGCCCGCTGCTTCAGGTCGCAGACGTCGTCGGGGAGCTCGAAGCACACCTCGAGCTGCTCACGAGGGGTGAGCGGGGGCGTGCCCGGAAGGAAGATGCCGAACGGGGCGAGCCGCTCCATCCATCGGTCGGCCCAGTCGGGCGTGTAGGTCGCATACAGGAGCCGGGACCCCGACGGCGCGACGTCGAGGAACGCATCGGTCGCCCATCGGTAGACGCTCTTGTGCCCCTCGTGCCCGGTCATCCCGTCGGGGCCGAACGTCAGCACCGTGTCGGGACGCACCTCCGCCATGATGTCGCGTACCTGCGCCGCCCCCGATCCGTCGAGGGGTGTCTGCATGTCCACGTCCACCGGGCCGTCGAGGAACCGGTGCTCGCCGACCCCCAGGATCTCGAGCGAGCGCAGCAGCTCCACCGTCCTGACCTCCGCCATCGTCTCGGGTGGCCACCGCTCCTCGTCCATCGACCCACCCTCGCCGCGGGTCGCGGTCACGTCGACCACGCGTTCGCCAGCGCGCGCCGCGACGTGCATCAGCCCGGCCGACAGGTAGATGTCGTCGTCCGGATGCGCCCAGACGCCCAGGACGGTTCCCAGCTCGTGCGGTATCGGGTCCATCGCTCCACCTCCCCCCTCGGGCGGGCATGTCGGACTCGTGAAGGGCACAGTCTGCCTCATCGGGGCACGAGGGCGCACCCCGGCGGATCGTGTGGTGCGGGCGGCGCGGCGTTACGCGTCGGCCGGCGAGTCGAAGGATCGAAGCAGGTCCTCGATCTTCTCGGAGAGCCCGGCCGGGAGGGTCTGCTCCCCGCACTTCTCGTGCACGAGCTCCTTGACGTGCTTGCGGAACTCCGCGCGCTCCATGCACGGGTTGCAGTCGGACAGGTGGTGGGTGACCTGGCCCTCGGACAGAACGTCGAGTTCGCCGTCGAGGAACCGCTCGATCTCTTTCAGGGTCTCTTCGCAGTTGGGTCCACACTCAGCCATCGACCAGTCCCCGTTCCTTCGCCGTCTGCCACAACGCCTTCTCCAGGGCTTTCCTTCCCCGGTGCAGGCGCGACATCACCGTGCCGATCGGCGTGTCCATGATCTCGGCGATCTCCTTGTAGCTGAACCCCTCGACGTCGGCCAGCAGGACCGGCATCCGGAAGTTCTCGGGCAACGACTCGAGCGCCGCCTTCACGTCGGCGTCCGGGATCTTGTCGAGGACCTCCTCCTCGGCCGACCCCTCGACGTTGCGCCCTCCCAGCCGATCGAACAGGAACCAGTCGTCGGCGTCGTCGGGCGTCTCGACGATCTGGGGCTCACGCTGCTTCTTGCGGTAGGTGTTGATGTAGCTGTTCGTGAGGATGCGGTACAGCCATGCCTTCAGGTTCGTTCCCTCCTCGAACCCACCGAAGCCCCGGTAGGCGCGAAGGTACGTGTCCTGGACGAGGTCCTCGGCGTCCGCGGGGTTGCGCGTCATCCGCAGCGCGGCCCCGTAGAGGGACGGCAGCAGCGGCAACACGTCGCGCTCGAACCGCGCGCGGAGGTCCGGCTGATCGGTCGTCGTCGCCTGGGTGGCCATCTGGCTACAGCGTAACCGCGTCGTAGCCGGTCGCTCCGGACGGATGCGGGTCGCTCGGAACCTCGATCTGCACCGAGCCGTCGCCGTCTGTGGCCCGGACCAGGATCCTCGTCGCGTCCGCAGGGTCGATCGCCAGCCTCCATCGGGCCCACGTGAGCCCCGATGGCGGAGGCTCGAGTTCCGCATCGCGCCAGGCGACGCCGCCGTCCACCGAGACTTCCACTCGCTCAACGCGGCGATCACCCGAGTAGGCGACGCCCGCCACCGTCCAGATCCCGTCCTCGGGGCGGTCGATGCCGTCGATCCGAGACCACGTCTTCACGACGGCGGCCTTCACCCAGCCGCGCTGCTCCCAGTAGCCGAGGTACGGCGCGTCCACGACCTCGATCGACTCGAGCCACTTCGGCTGCTTCATCCCGTAGTAGCCGGGCGCCAGCAGCCGAGCCGGGAACCCGTGGGACCTCGGAAGGGTACGGCCGTTCATCCCCACCGCGATCAGCGTGATCGGGCGCATCGCGTCGGCCAAGGGCAGCGAATCGCTGTACCCACCGATCGCCCGGAACACCACCTCGAGCGCACCGCTCTTCGGGCGCGCCCGATCGAGGAGGTCCGCCAGCCGTGCGCCGGTCCACGTCGCGGTGGAGATCAGGTCTCCGCCCACCGGGTTCGAGATGCACGCCAGCGTGGCGTGCTGTTCGACCAGGGGGGATCCGAGCAGTTCGTCGTAGGTCAGCTCGAACGGCTCCTCGACGAGTCCACCGACCGCGAGGCGCCACCGGGCGGGATCGACGTCGGGGTCGATCAGCTCCTCGTCGACGGTGTAGAAGTCCTCAATCGGGGTGATCCGCGGCGCGAGGCCAGGGACATCGTCGAGCGAGGCGGGGCGGAGCGGCGCCGTCGAGACGGGCGCGACCGCCAACGGGCGGGTGCCGGGGTCGGTCCGCCGCCCGAGCCGGCCGCCGAACGGCGCCCACGTGAGCGCGAAGGCTCCGGCGCCCGCGGCCGCCGCCTGCAGGACGAGACGCCGAGACGGGTCGGGCGCCTCCGGCGCCGTCGCGCGGCCGTCCGTCGAGCGAACCCCCAGCCCGCGGGCCGTGACCCCCGCGCCGACCGCCGCACAGGCCGCGAGCACCCCAGCGTAGACCGGGCGAGGCACCGTCGACGCGTCGGGCGCGAAGGCGAGCACGGCGACGAGCCACGAGGGCGCCGCGAGCATCAAGGATGCGGGTCCGGCCCCGATCCGTGCAGCCAGCCCCGGGAGGACCACCCGCCCGAGGGCCCAGGTCACGCCGACGAGCCCCGCCGTGACCACGACGACGGTCAGCGGCAGGGCGAGATGCTGCAATGCCTCGATGAAGAACGTGGCGATCCCCCCCGGTGTCGCCGTCGCGACGCGTTCGGCGACCGCGACCACCGGGAACGGCACGGAGGGCCACAGGGCCGTGACCGCCCCGGCCACGAGGAGCGCGACGGCCATCCCGCGCAAGGCTGCGGCAGAGCCACGACGTCGAGCCCGTTCGTCCACGCGCCCACGGTACGCGCGTGAAGGTGACGGAAGTATGACGAAGCCTCTGCAGCTGCCGCCGCGACTGTCATATCTCGCGACCCGGTGCGAAGATGGGTTCTATGCCCGACAACGAGCGAACCCCTGGACGACGCCCCGAGGGCGGCGGACCCGGAGCACCGAAGATGAAGGTGGCCCCGTGGGTCATGATCGGCTTGGTCGTCGTGGGCCTGCTCATGCTCAGCAGCGTCTTCACGAACGCCACCACCGACCAGATCCCCCTCTCCCAGGTCTACGACCTGATCGAGGAGGACCGGATCGTGGGCACGGTGACGATCTCGGGGACCGACGTCTCGGGGACCTACGTCGACGATCAGGGCGGCGAATCGGCCTTCAGCGCCACGCTTCCGCCCAACTCCGACACCTCGACGGACCTCGAGCCGGCGTTGCGGGAGGGGAACATCGAGTTCAAGGGCCAGCAGCCGAGCGCCTGGCTCGGCCTGTTGGCGAGCATCCTGCCCCTCGTCCTGCTGATGGGCCTCGTCTACTGGTTCCTCTTCCGGCGGATGGCCGGCGGCGGCGCCGGGAACCCGCTCGCGATGGGCAAGAACAAGGTGAAGATCTACGACCGCAAGGAGATGAAGACCAACTTCACCGACGTCGCGGGGGTCGACGAGGCGAAGGAGGAGCTGGGCGAGATCGTGGAGTTCCTGAAGAACCCCAAGAAGTACCAGCGCCTGGGTGGGCGGATCCCCAAGGGCGTGCTCCTGCTCGGACCTCCCGGGTGCGGCAAGACGCTGCTGGCCCGCGCGGTCGCCGGTGAGGCGAACGTGCCGTTCTTCTTCATGAGCGGCTCGGAGTTCGTCGAGATGTTCGTCGGGCTCGGCGCGGCGCGGGTCCGGGAGCTCTTCCAACAGGCGAAGGAGAAGGCGCCGGCCCTGGTCTTCCTCGACGAGATCGACACGATCGGCAAGGGCCGCTCGGGTGCGATGGGCGCCGGGTTCGGGGCCCACGACGAACGCGAGCAGACCCTGAACCAGCTGCTGGTGGAGATGGACGGGTTCGACTCCAGCAAGGGGGTCATCATCATGGCTGCCACGAACCGGCCCGACGTCTTGGACCAGGCGCTCGTGCGCCCCGGTCGGTTCGACCGTCAGGTCGTGGTGGACCGCCCGGACCTCTCCGGCCGCGAGGAGATCCTTCGGGTGCACGCGCGCGGCGTCGCCCTGGCTCCCGACGTCGAACTCCGCACGATCGCGGCGCGGACCCCCGGGTTCACCGGGGCCGACCTCGAGAACGTGGTGAACGAAGCGGCGCTGCTCGCGGCACGGCGCGAGAAGGACGCCGTCACGGAGTCGGAACTCGAGGAAGCGATCGACCGGGCCTCGATGGGACTGGAGCGCAAGTCGCGGGTGATGAGCCCCAAGGAGAAGACCCGCGTCGCCGCGCACGAGATGGGGCACGCGCTCGTCGCCCACTTCTGCGACAACCTCGACCCGGTCCACCGGATCACGATCATCCCTCGGGGTACGGCGGCCCTGGGCCTCACCATGACCCGGCCGCTCGAGGACCGCTACCTCGCGACGGAGCCGGAGCTCCGCGACATGCTCGCGTTCGCGATGGGCGGGCGCGTCGCCGAGGAGATCACGTTCGGCGAGGTCTCCACCGGCGCGCAGAACGACCTCGAGAAGGCGACGCAGGTCGCCCGAGCGATGGTCTCCCAGTACGGGATGAGCGAGGCGGTCGGACCGCTGTCCCTCGGGATGGACGACCAGAACGCGATCTTCACCGGTCCGAAGATCTCCGGGGGCACCGCCGAGAAGATCGACCAGGAGGTCATGCGGCTGCTGAACGCCGCCCACGACCGCGCCGAGGAGATCCTCACCGAACGTCGCGAGCTGCTCGACCGACTGAGCGAGCTGCTCCTGGTGACCGAGACGATCGACGGCGCCGACCTGGAGGCGTACGCGACGGAGGCGAAGCCGATCCCCGACCCGGAGGTCGTCCGTCGGGAGGCTGAGCGCGAGGCGGCCGCGGTTGCGGCGGCCGTCGAGGCCGCGAAGCCGAAGCCGTCGGTGACACCGATCCCGCGTCCGGGGATCGCGCTCCCCCCGGCGCCCCCGATGCCCGCGGACTGAGGCAGGGCTTCGCCCCGATCGCTACGAAGCCCCGGGGGGGCGTCCCTCGCCTTCGAGCCTCGGGTGGTCGTCGGGCTCCCCCGACAGCACCAGATCCCAGCGATCACGCCAGCGGTCGAGGAAGCGGTAGAAGTTCCGTTTCGACCACTTCGCGCGCTCGTCGGGCGGCGTCTCGAACCACATGCGATGCTCGTGCTTCGTGACGGGGACGGGGACGACCTCGCAGAGGTACCCGGCGTCCTTGACCCGGAACGACCACTCGATGTCGGCGGTTCGGTACCAGCGGAACTTCTCATCGAACCCGCCGACCTCCACGAGGACACCTCGGCGGAAGGCCATCAGGTAGCCCTCGACGGCATCGCACGCCCCAGCGCCGGCACGCTCCTCGAACTCCCGAAGGTCGCGGGTGACGATCCCGAACGGACCGGCGATCCCGAGGTCGGGCCGGTCCAGGGCGGCCACGAGCGGCGTGAGGACGTCGCCGGTCGGCTCGATCGAGCCGTCGAGGGCGACCACGATCGGGGCGAGCGCCCTCCGTAGGCCGGCGTTGCGCGCTGCGGCCCATCCGGTTCCCTCCTTCAAGGACACGACCTCGACGTCGTCACCCCACGTGTCGGGCGCCGCCCCGGTCACGTCGGCGACCACGAACTGGAGCCTGCGACCGCCCGCGTGTGCGCGGAAGGCCGTGAGAGCGCGCGCGATGTCACCGGGCCACCCCTCGCACACCCACTGGAGGCTGACGTCGTAGGTCGCGGGTTCGTCGAGCACGCTGACGACCTCCGCAGCAGGGACCCGTGTGGTTCCGGCCGAGGGCGGCGCCCCCGCAGGCTCGAGCGACCACCCCTGCGGTCCGTCCACGACGACCCAGCCCGAAGCCGCCAGCTCGTCGCGGAGGGCATCGGCTCGCGCGAAGTCCTTCGCGGCTCTGGCCGCGGCGCGCTCCTCCGCGAGCGCCCTGATCTCATGAGGCGCCTCAGCCACCTGCGTGTCTCCGGACGAACGACAGGACGGCCGCATCGGCCTCGGAGGCGCGCTCAGAGTGGTAGAGGTGGCCGGCGCCGTCGATCAGAACGAGCTCGGCGCCGGGGATGCGCTCGGCGAGGATCTCGGCGTTCGCCGGGGCGATCATCCGATCTTCCGTGCCGTGCAGGACCATCGTGGGTGCCGCCACGGTCGGGAGACGGTCGTAGGCATCCCAGGCTTGCAGCGCCTCCCGTTGTCGCCGCTGCCCTTCCGGGTGGGGCGGCGACGACGCGCCGACGCGGAGGTCCTCGGCGACGTGGTCCGGATGGGCATCGGGGAACCCCGGTGCGTAGAGGGCCCTCCAGGGCTCCCCCTTCGGGACGGTTCGGTCGTCGGACCGCACCGCGTGCGGATCCCCCGCGTGCGTACACGCCAGGACGAGCGACCGGACGCGCTCGGGATGCGTGAGCGCAAGCTCGAGCGCAACCATCCCGCCGAACGACTGCCCGTAGACGTGCGCACGAGCCACGCTCATGGCGTCCAAGATCGCGAGGGCATCGCCGACGAACGTCGCCATCGTGCAGGGGCCGGTCGGATCGTCGCTCCGGCCGTTGCCGCGATGATCGAAGGCGATCACGCGGACCTCGGCGGCCAGGGTGGGGATGTTGCGCCGCCAGCCCGGGATGTCCCCTCCCATCCCTTCGAGGAGCACCAGTGCCTCAGCGTCCACGGGACCGCTGATCTCGTGATACAGCCGGCAGCCGTCGGGCCTCGCCAGGAACGGCACTAGGCCGTGGGACTCGTCGCGGCCTTGCGGAGCCGGGCCGCCACCGCCTCGAGCGTGCGGATCGCGATTGACGGGTGCTCGGACAGCAATCCCCGGAACACCCACTCGGTCAAGGCGAACAGGGTGACATCGGTCTCGGCGGTGACGGTCGCGGTTCGTGGTCCTCCGTCGAGCAGCGCCATCTCGCCGAAGAAGTCGCCCGGTCCGAGATGGTTCACCTTCTTGCCGCCGATCGTGACCACCGCCTCGCCGGCGTCGATCACGAACAGCCCCGCACCGGGCTCCCCCTCCCGTGCGATCACCGAGCCCGCCTCGTGCTCTAGACGGCGCGCCGCGCGCGCGATCGTCTGCAGATCTCGCTTGGAACAGCCCCCGAAGATCGGCACCTGGCCGAGGCGGGCTACCACGTCGTTCGTTGCCACGTTCCCCTCCCTGCGGTGCGCTCGGGCGTGTCTCACGGGGATGCTACGCGCGGAGGCCGCCTGCGGTCCAGTCGCTCCGGGCGCCGCTCTCAGCCGACACGCCAGGTCTGCCAGTACGCCTCGGCGTCGAACCCCTCCAGATGGCGCGCCGCGGCTCGCTCGATCCGCGCCTGGAACGCCTCGGTGGTCGCGACCCCGAGCCAGTGCTCCTCCGCGTGACCGGCGAGCAGCGTCACGAACCGGTCCAGACCGTACCGCCCGGCGAGGTCGGCGAGCATGCAACCCCCGCCCTCGTAGACGGTCACGTACTCGTCGCCGTGCTCCGCCCAGTACCCCATGTCGTTCGTCAGTCTGGTTCCCTCGCTCGGCCAATCGTAGGCGGGGCACCTCGTCCACGGAGCCCAGGGCAGCATCGACGCCCAGGTAGCGAACGACTCGTCGAGCCACGGTTCCGAGAACTGGTCGTTGCCGACTATCGCGTACCACCACTGATGGGCCAGCTCGTGCGCGAGCACTCGGCGTTCGGGGTTCGCGAAGACGATGCGCGGGTATTCCATCCCGAGGAACGAGGTGAACGCCGCCACGACGACCTCGACCCCCGGGTAGGGGTACGGGCCGAACGACTCTGCGTAGGTCGTCATCGCGCGGACGCAGTCGCGCAGGGTCAGCGCTGCTCGCGAGGCCGTCATGAACGACGGCGGGTACCACACACGCACCCGGACGCCGTCGGCCGTGGTGGCCTTCGCCACGTCGAACCTCCCCGCCGCCCACGCGAAGTCTCGGACGTCTCGAGCGACGAAGGTCCGCGTCTCGCGCCCGGCGCGCTCCGACGTCGCGACGAGGCTCCCCGTCGTGGGCGTCGACAGTCCTGCTGGGACGTCCAGTGCCACCCGGTATCGACCGACGACCGAGAAGAAGCTCTCCCCGAGGTCGACGTAGGGGTCGAGGTGCCAGCCCTCGGCGTCGCGGACCGCGAGCGTCGGCAGGGCGTTCCCGAGCAGCGCGATGCCCAGGTGATGCCCGAACCTGTCGTTGCGTGCGGGCACGGTGATCGTCAGTTCGAACCCGACCGTCGCACGGTCACCGGGCTCGAGTGGCGACGCGAGGTCGATCGGGAGCGCCGTGCACGATCGCCGAGCGGCCCCGAGCGTTCCCCCGGTGACGCCGGACAGCTCGATCGCGAGCGGATCGCACCCCGCGATCCCGTTCCCCCACGCCCGCAACCAGATCCGCACCAGAGGGGAGTCCGAGGTGTTCGTGAACGCGATCTCCTGCGACCCGCGCCAGACGGTCGCACCGGGGTCAGCCCGGAGGGACACGCGGTACCGGGGATCGCCGGGAGCGGTTCCGACGCTCTCGACCGCCGGTCGCTCGGACGTCGTGGAGGGCGTGGGGGCGACCGGGACCGGGGCCGGTGATCGGGTGGGATCGCTCGCGGTCGTCCGCCCCGTCCCGCTGCACGCCGACAGCAGCATGACGAAGCCGACGGCATACGCCGTCGGGCGCGGGAAGGCGGCCATGAACGGAGTGTACGGGCGGTGCCGCGAGGCCGTATCGGCCGTTGGACGCGGGCGCGTCACCTATCGACCGCAGGTCCTTCGGCCGTGGTCGCCGGCGCGACCTCGCGATACACCCCGAACCGTACCTACCCGAAGGAGGCAGAGGTGAGCGAGAGCATCTACCGGGTAACCGAGGTGATCGGGACCAGTCCCGAGTCGTGGGAGGACGCGACGCGTCACGCGGTCGAGACGGCCGCACGGACGCTGCGCGACCTGCGGGTCGGGGAGGTCGTCAAGCTCGACGTCACGATCGAGGAGGGGCGGGTCACGACCTACCGCGCGCGGGTCAACATCTCGTTCAAGTACGACCCCGAGCACGCGGAGCACTGAGCGAGGGACCGCGACGACGAGGCCGGTCGAGGGAGGGCCGAAAGGCCATTGCGCTTCCGTGCAGCCCTTTGAGAGTATCGCCGACGTACCTGTCTGACGCGGCCCCCCCCGAGAACCGCGCCGCTGGAGAAGGAGCCTCGCATGATGCGCACGATCCGCACCGCATCCGTTTCCTGTCTGCTCGTTGGGTTGGCGTTCCTGCCTTCGCTGCAAGGGACCCCGGCAGCTGCCGGGCCGGCCTGCACGATCACCGGTTCTGCCGGTGACGACGTCCTGCGTGGCACCCCCGGGCCCGACGTGATCTGCGGTCTGCGCGGCGACGATGTCATCCGTGCTCGGGGCGGGGATGACATCGTGCGCGGCGGACCTGGCCGCGACGTCATCTACGGCGGGCCCGGAAGCGACGTGCTGAAGGGTGCCGGCGGGCGTGACCGGATCGCGGGTTCGTACGGTGCCGATCGGATCAAGGGCGGCGCGCAGGGCGATCGCCTCGACGGCAACCAGCACGCCGACGTGATCCGCGGCGGCAAGGGGCGAGACGTCATCACGGGTGGCCCCGACGACGACCGGGTGCTCGGCCAGCCCGGGCCCGACCTGATCCGGGGTTCCAAGGGCGATGACCGTCTCCTCGGACAGGGGGGCCGGGATGTGATCTCGGCGGGAGCGGGCAACGATACGCTGATCGGTGGCCCACAGCTCGACGAGCTCCGCGGACGCATCGGCGACGACCTGATCGATGCGCTCGACGGGCTCGACGGTGACCTCGTGAGAGGGATGCAAGGCTTCGATACCTGCGTGGCCGACCCCGGAGACATCGTCGACGGCTGCGAAGCGTAGGACGCGGGGGCGCGGCTAGGCTGTCTCGTCCATGCCGAAGCCTTGGCGAGACTCGGTGCCTGCTGTTGCGCTGGTGGCGTGCGCCGTCACGGCAGCGCTCCTGACGGTCGGAACCGACGCGGCCGCCGAGCCCGCGCGTCGAGAACACCTGCCAAACCTCGTGACGCGTCAGCCGCTCGGTCTGAGGCTCTGGCGCGATGGCGGCACGACCCTGCTTCGCTTCTCCAACACGATCGGGAACAAGGGCGACGGGCCGCTGGAGCTGCGACCCGAGAACGCCGGCGGGACGACCACCGCCTACCAGCGGGTCTTCACGCATGCGAACTCCGGACGCTGGAGACTCGCATCCGAGCACCCCGTAGGGAGCTTCGTGTTCCATCCGGAGCACACCCACTGGCACTTCGAGGCCTTCTCCGAGTACCAGCTGCGCAAGGTGGCGCCAGACGGCGGCATCGGGCGGGTGCTGCGTGAGACCAAGGACAAGGTCAGCTTCTGCGTGGCGGACTCGCTCGCGATCTTCGAGGGGCTGGCACATGCGTCCCCGGCAGCGGTGTATCCGACCACGTGCTCGCAGGATGCGACCCAGGGATTGTCGGTCGGCTGGGCCGATCGCTACGGGTGGCAACTGCCCGGCCAGTGGGTCGACGTCACCGGGATGACCCGCGGCACCTACTGGCTCACGTCTCGCGCCGACCCACTCGACCTGATCGATGAGACGGACGAGACGGACAACCGAGCTGCGACGATGATCCGGATCTCACGCGACGCTGTCGAACGCGTCTGATCGGGGGCTCGCTCCGCCGGAACTCGGGGCCCGGGACCCGACCGGACCGGGTGTTCGCATCGCCCCTGCAACGCAAGGAGGGTGCCGGTCTCCCGACACCCTCTCTGACCTGCGTATCTGCTTCGTCGCGGGGGTAGGATTTGAACCTACGACCTCTGGGTTATGAGCCCAGCGAGCTACCGGACTGCTCCACCCCGCATCACGAGGCTAGCGGAGGTCGTCGCCAGCGACAAACACGGATCACACGAGCATTCCGCCGTGCCCCCGGACGGACGCATGCTACCCGCGGTCAAGACATGGCCCTCTGCCGACCGATACCTGTCGCAGACGAGGCGAGGGGGGAACCATGCTTGACGAGGGGCTCGATCCGATCCGTATCGTCGCGGCGCTCCGGGCGCGCGACGTGTCGTTCGTGGTCGCGGGCGGTCTCGCGGCCGCCGCCCGCGGCTCAGCCGTGACCACGGCGGACGTCGAGGTATGCGTCGAAGGCGACGAGTCGAACCTTCAGCGGGTCGGGCTCGCCCTCGAGGACCTCACCGCGAGTCCCTCGCCCGCCCCGGGCGACGACGAGCACCGGGCGACCTTCAGCTCGAGCGCCGGCCGGTTCACGATCGTCGAGCTCCCCGAGGGGTTCGGCGCACTGCGATCGCGCGCCGAAGAGACGGACCTCGGACGCGGCGTCGTCGTCCACGTGGCCGCGGTCGAGGACCTCGTGGAATTGGCCCGTGCGTTGGGTGACCTCGAGGCAGCCGCGCACCTTGCCGCGCTGTCGGAGGACCGGGAGACCGCACTCGTGATCGAGGACGTCGCCGAGGGCGAGCCCCGTCGACGCGAGCGCGTGTGGTCCGTGCTCGAGCGCGTCGACGCGTTCCTGACCGATCTCGACGCGAAGGGCCTGAAGCACCGCCGCGACGGCTGAGCACGACCCCTCACGTGGATCGAGGCGTCCGCTAGGCTGGCGCCCGACTTCCGAGCGAAGGACGACGGTGCACGGGACGACGGTCGAGGCACGGCGCCGTTCGCCCGACGCGTCGCGGGTCCGTCGCCTCTTCGCCTACGGGGGGGCATCGGGCTCCGCCTGGATCCCCTTCTTCACCGCGCTGCTGGCCGGTCGCGGCCTGTCCCCCGACCGGATCGGACTGGTGCTCGCGGCCGCCGCGCTGGCCGGTGCGGTCGCGTCGCCGATGTGGAGCCACGAGGCCGACACGCGCCTCGGCGCCGCACGGACGCTCGCGATCACGTCGTTCGCCGCTGCCTGCTGTGCGCTCCTGCAGGGCTTCACGGGCGCCGATCCCTGGCTCGTGGGGATCGTCGCCATGGCCATGGCGGCGGCGTGGGGCCCGGGCGCGGCGTTGCTGGACTCGATCGCGCTCACCAGCCTCGGCGACGATCGCGCCGGGACCTACGGCGTGGTACGTGCGTTCGCGAGCGGCGGATGGGCGATCGCGGCGATCGCCTTCGGTGCCCTCTATCAGGGGATCGACCTGTGGCTGATGATCCCGCTGTTCGCCGTGGCCGAGGCGTCCTACGCCGTGGCAGCGCTGCGACTCGCGACGCCGATGTCTCCCCGCTCCGAGGGCATCGGCCGATCGAAGCTCGGGTCGGCACGGGCGGCCTTCCGGGCGGCGCCGCGGCTCGCCCCGTTCCTCGGTGGGCTGCTGCTCTTCAGCCTCGCGGCCTCGGCGACCGAGGGATTCGTGCCGCTCCAGATGCTGGGGGACGGGGGCGGACCGTTCCTGATCGGGCTCGCGGCGGGGCTCGGCGCCGCGCTCGAGATCCCGTTCTTCGTGGCCAGCGGCAGGCTCGGCCGGCGGTTCGGTGGCCGCGCGCTCATGGTCGCCGGCCTCGGGATGGGGACCGCCGTCATGCTGGGCTGGGCCGTCGTCGACACACCGGCCGCCGTGGCCGCGATCCGCGTGCTCGCCGGCGCGGGGTTCGGGCTGAAGTACGCGGCGACGGTGCTGCTCACGGATCGACTCGTCCCGACGCACCTGCGGAGCACCGGACAGACCCTGCTCCAGGTGACGACGTGGAGCATCGGGCCGATCGTCGGGCCCGCGATCGGGGGGTTCGTCTACGTCCATGCGGGACCACCGTGGCTGTTCGCGAGCGCCGGGATCGTGGCCGCGGCCGGGACCACGATGGCCTGGTGGTCGCTCCGCGGTGTCGAGGATCGTGGCATCGGGAGCGCCGACGCCTGATCCGCCCACTGCGTACCATCGGCCCCATGCGAACCGTGACCTCCTTGCTGAACGGCCGCCCCGTCGACGACGCCCCCGGCGGCACCCGCACGATCGCGAACCCCGCAGATCTGTCCGACGTCGTGGCCGAGTCACGGCTCGGCGACGCCGTGACGTTCGTGGATGCCTGCCGGTTCGCGAAGGACGCGCAGCCGTCCTGGGCGGCCGTCCCCGCGCCGGTACGAGGACGTGCGGTCCAGCAGCTCGGCCGCCTCGTCGAGGAGAACCTCGAGACGCTCGCAGCCTTGATCACCCGTGAGATCGGCAAGCCGATCGCGGAAGCCCGCGGTGAGGTCCAGGAGGTCGTCGACACCTGCACGTTCTTCCTGGGAGAGGGCCGCCGCCTGTACGGGATGACGGTACCCAGCGAGATGCCCGACAAACAGTTGTTCACGTTCCGCGTCCCCGTCGGGACGGCGGCGATCGTGACGGCCGGCAACTTCCCGGTCGCGGTGCCGTCGTGGTACCTCGTTCCGGCCCTGCTGTGCGGCAACACCGTCGTGTGGAAGCCGGCTGAGTACACGCCCGCGGTGGCCGATGCGTTCGCGCGACTGATCCTGCACGCCGGGTTCCCCGTGGGGACGTTCCAGATGGTGCTGGCGGATGGCCCTTCCACCTCCGCGGGTCTCGAACGAGCGCTCGCCGACGGACTCGTCGACAAGGTCGGGTTCACGGGGTCGACCGACGTCGGACGGTCGATCGGCGAGCTCTGCGGCCGTCACCTGCAGACCCCGTGCCTCGAACTGGGAGGGAAGAACCCGCTGGTCGTGATGCCCGACGCCGATCTGGACCTCGCGGTCGAAGGCGCGCTGTTCAGCGGGTTCGGGACGGCCGGACAGCGTTGCACGTCCTTGGGGACCGCGATCGTCCATCGCGACGTTCACGACGATTTCGTCGCGAGGTTCGCGGCCGCGGTCGAGAGCGCCCCGATCGGCGACCCGACGCGCGACGTGCTGTACGGACCGATGATCGACGCTCGGTTCGCGGAGCGGTTCGAGGGGTGGCTCGGTCTGATCCGCGATCACCACGCGGTGCTCGGATCGACCGCGACCGGGCGGATCACCGCCACCGCGCCGCGGGAAGGGTTCCTCGGCGACCCGGGGGCCGGGCTCTTCTACCACCCCACGATCGTCGACGGCGTCCGGATCGACGACGATCTCGCGATGACCGAGACGTTCGGCCCGATCGTCGGGGTCGCGACCTTCGATGCCTTCGAGGAGGCGTTGGCGCTGGCGAACGCCCACGGCTACGGGCTGTCCTCGTCGATCTACACGCGCGACCCCCTGCACGCCTTCGGGTTCCGCCAGGCGATCTCCGCGGGGATGGTGAGCGTGAACAATTCGACGAGCGGGGCCGAAGCGCACCTGCCGTTCGGCGGGAACGGGCGAAGCGGCAACGGCTCGCGCCAGTCCGGGGTGTGGGTCCTCGACCAGTTCACGCGCTGGCAAGCGATGAACTGGGACTACTCCGGACGTCTCCAGAAGGCCCAGATGGACGTCGCCGACCTCCGCGGCACGCCCTACCGGCTCGCCGACGACTGGCCCGACCTCCCGGTCTGAGCCTCCGGCTACGGCGACGGGCTCGCGGACGGGGCCGCCGAGGGTTCGGCGGTCTCGCCGTCGGCCTGACCGGCCAGCGTCACGGCCTCCGCGACCGCCTGCTCGGCAAGGGCGATCTGCTCCTGGTACTCGGAGAGATCTCCGTCCCGGAGGGCCGCCTCTGCCGCCGCGAAGTGCCCTTCGGCCTCGACCAGGAGCTCCGCGATCCGTTCCGGCACCGTTCCTTCGCCGCCGGGCGGCGGCTCGCCGCCCCCGCCGCCGCCCTCGCCGTCGGGCGGCTCGATCCCTTCGACCGCGAGCGCGAGCGCCTCCTGGAGGCCCGGCGCGAACCGTACCTCGCCGCCGCTCCCGTTCACGATGGCGACGAACGTGAGCTCCGGGATCGCGGACTCCTGGGACGCCCTCACGAACACCGGCTGGACGTAGAGGAACGAGTCGTCGATCGGGATGATGAGGAAGTCGCCGAACGTCACCGACGAGCCGGCCTGGTCGAGCAGCGTCCGCTGCTCGGCGAACCTCTGATCCTGGTTGATCCGCGCGAAGACCTGGCCGGGGCCCTCGATGTTGCGTCCCTCGGGGAACCGATAGACGGTGACCCGGCCGTAGTTCTCCGGGTCGGACGAGGCCGCCATCCACGCGACCATGTTCGGACGTGCCTCCGGGACGAAGGGGATCACGAGCTGGAACTCCTCGCGCTCCTCGCCGGGCAGCCGGATCAGCTGGTAGTAGGGGCGCATCGCGCTGCCCGGCAGATCGCCGCCGGTCGCCGCGACGCCCTGCAGCGTCGGGTCGGTCGGGATCTCCCAGAAGTCCCGCTTCTGGTAGAAGGCCTGGGGATCCACCACGTGGTAGTTCGCGTACTGAGCAGCCTGGATCTGGAACAGGTTCTCGGGATACCGGAAGTGCGCCGCCAGGTCGGCGGGGGCCTCGGCGATCGGCGTGAACAGCCCGGGGAACGCGCGGTCCCACACCTGCACGATCGGCTCCTCGGTGTCCGCGTAGTAGGTCACGGTTCCGTCGTAGGCGTCCGCGACGGCCTTCACCGGGTTCCGCAGGTAGTTCACGCTCCCACCGAGCAGGCCGCCGGTCGCGTCCTCGACGTCCAACGACTGCGCGTAGGGGTACTCGTCGGTGTACGTGTACGCGTCCCAGATCCAGACCGGCCGCCCTTCGACGATCGCGAAGTACGGGTCGTCGTCGAAGCCCAGGAACGGAACGGCCTTCGGCACGCGCGTCTGGATGTCTCGGTGGATCAAGATCCTGCTCTCGCCGGTGAGCGCGCCGGAAACGAGCAGGTTGTAGTCGCGGAAGTTCCATGCGAAGACCGCTCGTGTGAGCAGCGAGCCGATCGAGATGCCGCCCTCGCCCTGGTACGGCACGTTCTCGGGAGCCCCGTCGTAGTCCAGCTCGTCGACGTTCGTTCCCACGACCACGAACGGCACGTCGTCGCTCTCGCCGTAGTAGATCCTCGGCTCGTCCATGGCCGGCTCGCCGACGGGCGGGAGGTCCCCGAGCGAGAAGACGGGCTGGCCTTCGCTCGTGGCCGTGTTCACCGGTACGGCGGTCGCGCCGAACCCGTGCGTGTAGGTCAGGTGGAGGTTCTGCCAGGTGCGCCCCGTGGTCGTGATGCCGTCCTGGTGGATCTCGCGCGGCGACACCATCAGGACGCGAGGCTCCCCGTCGACCAGGTACCGATCGACGTCGACGTCGTTGAAGTCGTAGTACTGACGCTGACGCTGGAAGGACTGGATGTTCTCGAGCAGGACCGGGACACCTCGCCACAGCCGGATGTTCGACACGGTGGTCTCGTTCTCGAGGACCTGGTCCGCCGTGAGGGGCCCCGAGACGTCGCGACGTTGCGGCTCGATGTCGGTGAGCGCGAACGCGTCCCGCGTCGCGGCGATGTTGTCCTCGATGTACGGGATCTCCAGCTCCTGCTCGTTCGGCTTCACGCGGAACTGCTGGATGAACGCGGGGTAGGCCGTGCCCAACAGGACCGAGACCAGCGCGAGCAGTCCCACGGCGATGACCGGAAGGCTCCACTGCCGGACGCGGATGTTCGCGAAGAACAGGAGGGCGCAGATCACCGCCACGATCGCGAGCGTGTTGAGGGCCGGCAGCTGGGCCTTCACGTCCGTGTACGAGGCCCCGTCCACGACCCCACGCGGGGACGTCAGCAGGTCGAACCGACCGAGCCAGTACCCCCAGGCCTTCACGATCATCATCAGGCCGAGCAGCACCGACAGGTGGGCGCGCGCCGCCGGCGTCACCTTGTCCGAGAACGCAGGCGCCTGCGGGCGGATCCCGCCCCACAGCACGTGTGCGAGCGCCGTGAGGATCACGACCCCCACGAGGGACGAGAACAACCAGCCCTGCACGAACTTCAGCCACGGCAGCGAGAAGACGTAGAAGGCGGGGTCGCGACCGAACAACGGCTCTGGGTTGCCGAAGGCGACGCCCCCCGAGTTGCGCCAGACGAGGAACGTCTGCCACTCCTGGCTGACCCCGACCCCGACGAGGAGCCCGAGCAGGACCGCGACCACGGGCATCAGCCACCGCAGGAACGGGTCCGACAGATCCCGGATCCGCTCCAGGACCTCCTGATCCGGGGTAAGGATCCGCGTCGTCGGCCTGATCCGCCGGGCGATCAACAGGTTCGCGTACAGGAGCCCGGCGAACACGACGGCCGAGACGAGTCCGAGCCCCACCCGGGTCCAGACGGTGGTCCACAGGACGGAGCTCTGTCCGAGTTCCCGATACCACAGGACGTCGACGACGAACCCGGTCAGGAGCGTGAACAGGAGGAACAGCGCCACCACCACGACCAAGGCGATCGTGGGCCAGCGCCGCTGCCGTCTCCCCAAGGTGATCGTCGACATGATGCGTCCCAGGCTACTTGAGGACGAGGGAACCGCTCACCCCACTCCCAGCGCCGCGAGCGCCTCGTCGAAGGTCGACACGGGCACCAGCTCGAGGTCGCCGCTGTCGACGCCCTCGAGTTCCGCCATGTTCTCGGCGGGAACCAGGAACACGTCCGCGTCCGAACGCTCCGCGGCGATCACCTTGTCGCGGATCCCGCCGATCGGCCCCACGTTGCCCTCCAGATCGATCGTCCCCGTCCCCGCGATCGACCTCCCCTCGGTCAGGTCCTCGGGGGTCAGGAGCTCGTAGAGGCCGAGCGCCCACATCATGCCCGCCGACGGACCACCGACGTCGCCGCTGGCCATCGAGACCGCGAACGGGAACGCGTCGAGGAGGCTGACCCCGACCAGCAGCTCCCGTTCCGGGCCGCAGGGCTCCCGCGTGAAACGGGCCTCCTCCCGAGCCCCGTCGACCTCGACCACGAAGTCCAGCGGATCGCCTTCCCCGACGGCATCGATCGCTCGGGACGCGGCGCGGCGCGAGTCGATCGGGCGGCCGTCGATCTCCAGGATCAGGTCACCCGGGAAGAGCTCCCCGCTCGCCGGACACCCGTTCACGGTCTGCTGCACGAGCGCCCCGTCGCCGTGCTCTCGCGGGTACCGCTCGAGCAGCTGCAGCACGACGAACGTCGCGTCGATCTTGCTCTGGTCCATCTGCGAGATCGCCCGCTCCTCCTCCTGCACGCGGTCGACCCCGGGCGGGTACACGAGGTCCTGTGAGATCACGGAGCGGACCGGATCGAGCCAGGCTGCCACCATCCCCACCGGCGTGAGCCGCTGCAACCGGACCGTCGTGTAGACCATCCGGCCACTCGCCTCGTACCGCTCACGGTCATCGAAGGTGATGAGGGGAAGGACGTCGCGTGCGGGTCCGGGGCCCTCCGCGTAGTAGGGCAGCGGGAAGAACGCCGCGGTCGCGAGGAGGGCCCCGACGACCACGACGACCACGACCCAGCGCCCGGTGTGCTTCGCCACGATGTCCGGCAATCCTACGGGGCACGTGCTCGAACCCTCCTCGGATGCGGGGTAGGCTCGCCGTCGATGGCGTACGCGTTCGTCTTCCTCGTTGCCGTCGCGGTCGGCGCCGCGGTCTACGTCACGACGGTCCGCGCGGGCCGTCCCGTCGCCCAGGGATTCGGACCATCGGGCGAGGGTGTGGCCCCGGAGCCCGGCGCCTACGTGCCGGTGACAGAGGCGCGCACCGACTGGCAATCGCGACTGACCGGATTCCTGGGGCTCGTGATCGCGGTGGTGGTCGGCGCGATCGTCCTCGCGTTCACGCTCTACGCCGGCGTGGAGACGCTCGTGCGCGTCGTCACCGGATCCTTCGGCACCGACTAGGACCCGGCGACGTCGACCTCCGGCGTCACGTCGCGCAGCTCTCGGAGCAGGTGCTGTGAGAGTAGGTCGTCGTCGCGCAGGCGCATCTCCAGGTTCGCCCACCCCGCCCAGTCGGCCAGAGCGCGCCGGGTCGACGCTCCGTAGGTTCCCGCCGCGTCCTCGATGGGGCGATCCTGGGCGGCCAACCGACGCTGGATCTCCTCCACGAGGGCGGGAGACGCCTCGAGGAGCGGGTCGTTCCGAACGAGCATCGTGTCGTCCCAGACCTCGAAGACGCGGGCCAGCTCCGCCGGTGCGTCGGGATGGTCGTCGACCCGCAGGTCGACGTACCGGTCGTTGCGGCCCTCGTAGCCGCCGCCGTCACGCACCACCAGCAGCGCGGCGGACTGCCGGCCACGGCGGTCACCCCCCGCGGCGTCGCCGGCCAGGAGCGCGGCCAGGAGCCGGTCACACAGATCGCCCTCGGCCTCCTCGAGCGCACCGACCATGGCCTCGACGACCCCGGATCCGACCAGGATGTTCCCCTGGGCGGCGTGGTGCTCCCCGGTCACCCCACCCGCCCACTCCACGCAGCCGGCGCCGGTGAAGGTGGCGGCGCCCCCACGGGCATCCACGACCCCGACCTGCCGATCGTCGCGCCCGTCGTCGGCTTCGATCATCGCGTCAAGGGCCTGCGCGGCACCCATGCCCTGCTTCATCAGCGCGAGACCATCGGGCCCGAACGAGGTGTTCGCGAGCGATTGGGTGGCGATGGCACCGACCCCCGCCTTCGCCCACGGAACGACGGCGCCGACGCAGGGGAACTTCGATGCGACCGCGACCCCGAGGTCGCCGTTCGACGGATCGATGGCCACGATCGAGAACGTCACGGTGTTCCCTCCTCCTGTCAGCGCCGACGGACCAGTTGGAACGCCGACCGGTAGTCCTCGAGGTGCTCAAGCATCGCACCGGCGCCGAGGGCGACCGTGTGCAGCGGATCTTCCGCGATGTGCACCGGCACCTCGCACTCCTGGGCGAGCAGGAGGTCGAGACCCCGAAGGAGGCTTCCCCCTCCGGTCAGGAACATCCCCGCGCCCAGCACGTCGTGGACGAGCTCGGGCGGTGCCTCGCCGAGGGTCCGACGTGCCGCATCGACGAGCCTGCGCACCGGTTCGGCGATCGCCTGACGGATCTCGTCCTCGTCGACCTTCACCTCGACCGTGTTGCCCGATGCAAGCTCACGCCCCAGCACGAGCGCCGCTCGCCCGGTCCCCGACGGGAACGCCGAGGCGATCGCGATCTTGATCTCTTCGGCGCTCTTCTCGCCGATCGCGACCCCGTAGGTCGACCGCAGGTGTTCCTGGATCGCGGCATCGATGTCGAAACCTCCGACGCGGATCGCGAGGCCGGACACGACCCCACCCATCGACACGACCGCCATCTCGGAGCGCGCCCCACCGATGTCCACCAGGAGGTTGCCAGTGGGCTCGTGGACGGGCAAGCCGGCCCCGATCGCGGCGGCGAGCGGCTCCTCGACGAGCGTCACCTGCTTCCCGCCCGCGGCACCGATCGCCTCCTCCATCGCACGGCGCTCGACCGCAGAGCTGTCCGAGGAGATGCAGACGAGCACCCGCGGCTTGGGGAACCGCGAGGCTCCGACCGTGCGGATCACGACCTCGAGGAACCGCTGGGTGACATCGAACTCGGTGATCGTGCCCTCCCGGAGGGGCCGCATCCCGACGACGTCGCCCTGGTCGCCCCCGATCATCCGCCAGGCTTCGTCGCCGATCGCCACGACCTCCCCGTCGTGCGCGTGGACCGCGACGACGGTCGGCTGCTCGAAGACGATCCCGTCTCCTTGCCGGTAGACGAGGGTGTTCGCGGTCCCGAGGTCGATCGCGAGGTCGCGCCCCACCTCAGGCCCCCATCACCCAGCCGGCCTCACCCGTGGCGAGCGACTCCTTCTTCCAGACCGGCACGTCCACCTTCAGCTGCTCGATCCCGTACCGGCAGGCGTCGAACGCTTCGGCGCGGTGGGGAGCGGAGGCGGCGACGACCACGCTGGCCTCGCCGATCACCAGGTGTCCGCTCCGGTGCAGCAGCGCCGCCCTCCGGGTCGGCCAGCGCTCGAGCATGTCCCGTGCGAGCTCACCGAGCCGTTCCGTCGCGAGCTCATCCCACGCTTCGTAGTCGAGCGCCGTCACGACCTCCCCCGCGTCGCTGCGGTCGCGAACGGTCCCCACGAACACACAGGTGGCCCCCGCCGCCGGGTCGGCCACGAACGCGAGCGCCTCGTCGACCGACAGCGGGTCGGTCGTGACGCGGACGAGGGCACGCTCCTCGGGCATGCGGGCCATCGTACTGCGCACAGGTCGTAGGCTGGCTCGCATGACGTCGCCCTTCGGCTTCCCGTTCGGGATGGATCCCGACGCCCTCAAGGACGCACCGCTGTTCCGCGAGCTCCAGCGCGTGATGGCTTCCTCGAGCGGCCCCGTGAACTGGGAGCTGGCGCGTCAGGTCGGCATCGCGACCGCCGTGGAGGCCGGGCCAGACCCCGAACCGGACGCCCAGGACCTGCGGGTCCTGGAGGAAGCCGTCCGGGTCGCCGAGCTGCAGGTCGCCGCGTTCACCGGGCTCGAGCCGCCGGGCGATGTCGCGCAGGTCCGGGCGGTCCGCCGGGCCGAGTGGGTGACGGTGAACGCCTCGTCGCTGGAGGGCCTGCTCGAACCCGCCGCGAGGCGGATGAGCGAAGCCCTGGAACGAGCGATGCGGGAGCAGATGCCCGCCGAGATGGGGCCGATGGGTGCCCTGCTGTCGCAGCTCGGCCCCCTGCTCCAGGGCACTCAGGTGGGCCAGGTCCTCGGGATCTTGGCCCAGCAGGTCTTGGGCCAGTACGACGTCGCGGTGCCGCGCGAGGGCGCCGGGACGCTCCTGTTCGTCGTGCCGAACCTCGCCGCGTTCGAGCGCGACTGGTCGCTCGATCCGACCGAGTTCCGCACCTACGTGGCCCTGCACGAGGTCACGCACCGGTTCGAGTTCGCTCAGCCCTGGAGCCGCGCACGCTTCGTCGAGCTGGTCGACGACGTCTTGTCCACCATGACGATCGACGTCGCTGCGATCCAGGAGCGCTTCGCGCAGATCGACCCGACCGACCCCGAGGGGTTCCAGCGAGCGCTCGGCGAGGGCGAGGGCGCGCTGTTCGGGGCCGTCGTCGACGACGAGCAGCGCCTGAAGCTCGCACGGGTCCAGGCGTTCATGGCCGCGGCCGAGGGGTACGGGGACCACGTGATGCACGCGGTCGGCGCGGGGCTGCTGGCGTCGTACGCACGGATCGCGGAGGCGATGGTCCGCTACCGCGACGGTGAGCACGCCGACCCGGTGTTCGAACGGCTGCTGGGGATCGACATGAAGCGCGAGCAGTACGCGTTGGGCCGGTCGTTCTGCGACACGGTCGCCGACCAGGCCGGCGAGGCCGTCCTGGCCCGGATGTGGGACTCGCCGGAGGCGATGCCTTCGCTCGTCGAGCTCCAGGAGCCGACGCTGTGGCTGTCCCGCACCGTCTGAGGCCGGAGCGGTCTCGGGACGTGTAATCTTCGCGGCGACATGCTGTCCATAGGTGAGCTCGTGGCTGCGGCCGTGGTCGACCAGCGGGTCTGGGAGACCCACGGCGACACGTCGCCCGACGGCATCTACCTGACCGGCCAGCCCGGCCCCGCCCTGCCCTTCGTGATCTTCCGCGCCTGGAAGATCCCCGTCGGCCACGTGAGCGAGGAGATCCGCCTGTATGGACCCTCGGGCCGGATGATCTGGCGGTGGGGACCCGAGTATCGGCGGATGGCGGGCATGTTCGACCTCACCACGGAGCTCGACCTCGTGACCGACGCGAGCTTCGACGAGACGGGCACCTACGTCGCCTCGTTCGTCGTCGATGATCAGGTCGTCGGCGAGATCGAGGTGCCGGTGTTCGTCCAGGCCTCACCCGCGAAGCTCCCGAAGGAGACCGAGGACGGCCTGAAGAAGTCCGACGTGATCTGGGTGGGCGTCGAGAAGAGCGACGGGACCCGCCTCACGATCCCGGCATGGTTCGCATACAAGAACGGCAGGATCTACGTCGTGTCGCAGCGCGAACCGGGACCGGCCGAGCAGACGGTCCCCGGCGTCGGACAGACGAACGAGATGCTCGTGGTCACCCGGCGCAAGGGCCGCGATACCTCGCTCGAGGAACTCACCGCCGCTCCCCGGATCCTCGAGGGCGCGGAGTGGGAGGAAGCCGCGAAGATCCTGGTCGACCGGCGGCGTTCCCGCAACGGCCCGCCCGACGAGGCGCTCGCTCGCTGGCGGACCACCTGTGACATCCTCGAGCTGACGCCGAACGTGGCGCCGGTTCCGGTCTAGCCCCTCAGGCCCGCCCCACCGCGGCCGCCACGGCGGCGAGCCGCCGGCCGAGATCCTCGACCTCCTCGGGCAGCAGCGCCTGCGGGCCGTCGCACAGCGCGTGCTCGGGGTCGTGGTGGACGTCGACCATCACGGCATCCGCGCCGGCGGCGACGGCGGCCAGGGCCATCGGGACCACCAGGTGTCGCTTGCCCACCGCGTGCGACGGATCGACGATCACCGGCAGGTGGGACTCGTGCTGGGCGACCGCCATCCCGGCCAGGTCGAGGGTGTTGCGCGTGGCCGGCTCGAAGGTCCGGATCCCTCGCTCGCACAAGATGATGTCGGAGTTCCCACGCTGAGCCACGTACTCGGCGGCCTGGAGCCACTCGTCGATCGTCATCGCGAGGCCCCGCTTCAGCATCACGGGCTTGTTCGTGAGCCCGCACTCCTTGAGCAGTTCGAAGTTCTGGGCGTTCCGTGTCCCGATGCGGATGCAGTCGGCGACCTCGGCGACGTGCTGCACGTGCGAGACGTCGACGATCTCCACGATGATCGGCAACCCGGTCTCGCGCCGGCACTCCTGGAGGATCTCCAGGCCCTCTTCCCCCAGACCTTGGAAGGAGTACGGGGACGTCCGGGGCTTGAACACGTCGCCGCGCAGGATCGTGGCGCCCGCGGCCTTCGCCGCCTTCGTCGCGATCATCGCCTGGTCGAAGCTCTCGACGGCGCACGGCCCCGCGATCAGGGTGAAGGTGTCACGGCCGACCGGAGCCTGCCCCACGTAGACGGTCGAGGCCGCCGGGTGGAGGTCCCGGGCGACCATCTTGTAGGCCTTGCCGATCTTGATGACGTGGGCGACACCGGACAGCTGCGTCCACTCGATCGCCTGGAAGCGTTCGGTGTCCCCGACGAGCCCGACCACGGTGTGGACCGCACCGCGGCTGACGAACGCTTCACCGCCCGCAGCGCGGACCTTCTCGCACACCTGCTCGATATCGGCGTCGGAAGCCTCCGACGTCATCACGACGACCATGTGGTCGAACCTCCTCGTTCGGCCCGGTCGCGGTGCCCGGGGAAAAGGAAACCCCGGGCGGTCCGGCCCGGGGTCGCTGGCTGCTGGTGGCCGCTGGCGACTACCCCGGGCCGGGCCCGAAGTAGGCGAACCAGAAGCCGAAGTCGCGCTGCATGACGCCGGTCATGGTGGCAGACGCCCCCGACGGTGGCAAGCGTCGGGGGGGGCATCGACGCAGGCAGGCCGCTAGCATCCGCCCATGGCCCTCACCGTGCTGGATCACCCGCTCGCCCACGATCTGATGGCGCGTCTCCGACAGCGCGACACCGATCCCGCCCAATTCCGGACGCTGACCCGCCGCCTCGGCTGGCTCCTGACGATCGAGGCGACCCGCGATCTCGCGACCGAGGACGTCACGATCGACACGCCGCTCGAGCCGATGCAGGGCCGGCACCTCACCGAGCGGCTGGTGGCGATCCCGGTGCTCCGAGCCGGGCTCGGCTTGCTCGACGCGGTCACGGATCTTTTCCCGGACACCGTCGTGGGGTACCTGGGCATGGAGCGCGACGAGGTCACGCTGCAGCCCCGCGACTACTACGCGAAGCTCCCTCCGATGGACGGCCGGCGAGCGATGATCCTCGACCCGATGCTCGCGACCGGCGGCAGCGGGTCGGCCGCCGTCACCCATGTCGAGGAGAAGGCGGCTCCTACCTCGATCTCGTTCGTGTGCGTCGTCGCCGCGCCCGAGGGCATCGAGCGGATGCAGGCCGACCATCCCGACGTGCCGATCGTGGCGGGCGCGCTCGACCGCCAGCTGAACGAGCACGGCTTCATCCTGCCGGGCCTCGGCGACTTCGGCGACCGTCTCCACGGCACGCCGTGAACTACGTTCCGCCGCCGCCCTCGTAGGCGCGACCGGCCGCGGCCGGAGGTCGGACCTTCCCGACGAACCCAGCGAGCACGATGATCGTGACGAGGTACGGGGTCATCCGGATGAACTCGATCGGGATCGCGTTGATCACGGGGGCGTCCGACAGTCGCAGCGGGATCGCCTGGGCGAATCCGAAGATGAATGCCGCGACCAGCAGTCGCACGGGGTTCCAGTTCGACAGGATCAAGGCGGCCAGGGCGATGAACCCGAGGCCCTGGGTCTGCCCCTCGTTCCAGCTGAGGTTGACCTCGACCGCGAGGAACGCCCCGGACATCCCGGCGAGGGCGCCCGAGAGCATCACGCCCTGGTAGCGGTATGGGGCGACCGGCACGCCGAGCGAACGGGTGGCTTCGGGGTTCTCGCCACATGACCGCAACCTCAGGCCCCAGCGTGTCCGGAACAGCGCGAACCACGCCGGGAACACCATGAGCGCGGCCACGATCACCATCGGCGAGAGCTGCTCGAAGGCACGACCGATCCCGGGGATCGACGACAAGAGCGGGATGTCGATCGTGTCCATGCTGGGCTGGCCGGAGTCCGATTGGGTCGCCTGACCGAAGAAGACCGTCGACAGGAACCTCGCGAGTCCGACGGCGACCAGGTTGATCACGACGCCCGACACGATCTGGTCGACGCGGAAGGTCACGGTGACGAGCGCGTGGATCGAGGCGAACAGCGCCCCAGCCGCCGCCCCCAGCAGGAGTCCCATGATCGGGCCCCACGGCAGGCCCCACCCGAGGCCCTCGGGCGAAGGGAGAGTGAAGTAATGGGTGCCCGCCGAACCGACCACGGTCCCGATGATCATCATGCCCTCGAGGCCGATATTGACGATGCCCGACCGTTCGCTGAACAGACCGCCGAGGCCGGTGAGGTAGATGATCGTGAAGTAGGTCAGCGCGATCGCGATCGCGGCGCCGAGATCGGTGAGGGACATGTCAGGCCGCCTCGGGCTCCGCGATCAGTTCCGCCTCGACCGCGGCCGCCCGCTGCAGTTGGCGAGCGAGCAGGCGGCGCCTGGCGAGCTGGTACGTGACCACCACCGAGATGATCAGGATGCCCTGCAGGATGATGATGAACTCCCGGGGCACGTCCGACTCGATCTGCAGCGCGGTCTCGCCACGTCCGAGCATCCCCCACAGGAACGCGGCGAACACGATCCCGATCGGATTGTTCTGGCCGAGGAAGGCCACGGCGATCCCCGTGAACCCGAGCCCCGCCGCGTACCCGACCGGCAGGTACCCGTTCTCCCCGAGCATCTGCTGCATCCCCACCATCCCTGCGAGTGCGCCCGACAGGAGGAACAGGCGGGTCTGAACCCCGCCGATCGAGATCCCGCCTGCGCGGGCCGAACCCGATGACGCACCCACCGCACGGGCCTCGTAGCCGAGCCGCATCCGACGCAGCACGAACCACACCAAGATCGCCGTCAGCACCGCGAACGGGAACAGCCACGTGAGGTTCGCGGCCGGCCTGACGCCGAACAGGTGACCGAGATCGGGGATCAGGGCATCGTCGGCGAACGGGTCCGTGCGGAGGTTCACGTTGAAGTTGCCCTCCCCACGGGATTCGTATCGGAGCGGGTTCGCGATGATCCATGCCACGAGGCTGACCGCGATCCCGTTGAGCATGATCGTCGTCACGACCTCGTGCGCACCGGTCCGGACCTTCAAGATCGCGGGGATGAACGCCCAGAGCATCCCGCCCAAGACGGAGAACCCGATCGTCGCCCACATCAACAGCGGTCCCGGGAGGAAGTCCAGGGCGAGCGCCGCCCAGGCCCCGACCGCCATCGCGAAGATGTACTGGCCCTCGACCCCGATGTTGAACATGCCGCCCTTGAAGCAGACCGCCACCGCGAGGGCGGAGAAGATGAGTGGCGTCGCCGTCGCCAGGACGTAGCCGAGACCATCGGTCTCGACGAAGGTGTACCGCCAGATCGCTCCGTAGACGGCCGCCGGGCTCTCGTCGTAGAGGATGATGATGATCGACCCCAGGGCGAGCGCGATCGCGAACGCCAGGACGAGCGCGCCCAGTTGGCCGAGCATCGCCTCGAGGTTCGCTCGTCTGGCCCGCGGCGCTCGTGCCTCGTTCCCCATCGTTCAGCTCGCCTCAGGGACGGTGACCTCGCCCAGCATCCCGCGTCCGACGTCCTCAGGCGCCGCATCGGGCGGGAACTCGCCGGTGATACGCCCCTCGTACAAGGTCACGATCCGGTCGGACAACGCATAGATCTCGTCGAGCTCGGCCGAGATGAGGAGGACCGCGCGACCCGCCGCCTTCTGCTCGAGGATCTCGCGCCAGACGAACTCGATCGCACCTACGTCCAGACCCCGTGTCGGCTGCGCGGCCAACAGGAGCTTCGGGTCCGTCTCGAGTTCGCGCGCGAGGATCAGTTTCTGCTGGTTGCCTCCGGACAGCGTCCTCGCGGTCACGTCGACCCCCTGGGCGCGGACGTCGAACTCGCGGAGCAAGCGGCGGGCAAGCTCCTTGATCCGGCCGATCAGCAGCACGCCGAGCCGCGTGGAGAACCCGGCGTCGTCATGCCGACCGAGCACGCTGTTCTCCCAGACCGTCATGTCGAGCACGAGCCCCTGGTCGTGGCGATCCTCGGGGATGAAGGCGATCCCGGCGTTGCGGATCTCCGCGGTACTCAGGGTCGCGAGATCGCGGCCGCCGAGCCAGATCGTGCCGCTCTCCAACGGTCGCAGTCCCATGATCGCGTCGGCGAGCTCGCGCTGTCCGTTCCCCTCGACGCCGGCCACGCCCACGATCTCCCCGCCGTGGACCTCCAGGGACAGACCGCGCAGCCTGCCGCCGCGGAGCTCCTCGAGCTGAAGGACCGACTCACCGATCTCCACCTCAGGCCTCTCCAGGTCGAACAGGACCGGGCGGCCCACCATCATCTCGGCGAGCTGCGTCTTCGACGTCTCCGCCGGGGTCGTCTCCCCCACCACCTTGCCCCGACGAAGGACGGTGATGCGGTCGGCGATCTCGAGGACCTCGTCGAGCTTGTGGCTGATGAACACGATCGCCTTCCCTGCATCGCGGAGGTTCCGTAGGTTCTCGAACAGATCGGCGGCCTCCCCCGGCGTGAGCACGGCCGTCGGTTCGTCGAGGATCAGGACTTCGACCCCTCGATAGAGGGTCTTGATGATCTCGACCCGCTGCTCCTCGCCGACGGACAGCTCCTCGACGATCGCGTGAGGGTCGATCCGGAATCCATAGGTCTGGGCGATGTCGGCGACCTTGGCCTCAGCATCATCCTCGTGGAGGATCGTGCCGTCCTCGTCTCCGAGGATCACGTTCTCAGCGACCGTGAATGGATCGACGAGCACGAAGTGCTGGTGCACCATGCCCACCCCCTGCGCGAGGGCGTCACGCGGCGAGTGGATCTTGGTTTCGGTTCCGCGGATCAGGATGCGACCGCCGTCGGCGGGGTAGACGCCGTACAGCACCGCCATCAGGGTCGACTTGCCCGCGCCGTTCTCCCCGATCAGGGCATGGACCTCGCCGGGACGGATCTCGAGCGAGACATCGTCGTTGGCGACGACACCGGGGAACCGCTTCGTGATGTGCTCGAGCACGACGAGGGGCGGGACGCTCTCGCGCCCCGCCCCTCCGTCCGCGCCCATAGGTCCGGTCGTTCCCGATCAGACCTTCGTCGGGTCGTCCGGCGGCACGATGTCGCCGGCGATGATCTGGTCCGCGTATCCCTGGACCACCTCGACGATGTCGTCGCCCATCACGTCGGGGTTCGACGTCGCGTAGCTGATGCCCTCGCTGGCGAGATCGAACACCTGCGCCGCACCGCCCACGAACGTGCCCTCAGCAGCCGCCTTGATCGTGTCGTAGGTCGCGGTTTCGACCCGCTTGATCATGGAGGTCATGATGAACGGCTGCTGTTCCGGGGTGACGACCAGGAACTGGTCGGAGTCGACACCGATCGCCAGCTTCTCCTGGTCGGCGGCCGCCTTGAACAGACCGTTCCCGGAGTCACCTGCGGCGTGGTAGATGATGCACGCCCCGGCGTCGTACATCTGGTTCGACTTGGCCTCGCCGCCAGTGATGTCGTCGAAGGCCTTCGTCGTGTCACCGAGGTACTCGACGAGAACCTCGATGCCGGGATCGATCTCGGCAACACCGGCACGGTACCCGGCCTCGAACTTCCCGATCAGGAATCCGGTCTGCCCACCGAGGAACCCGAGCGTGTCGCACTTCAGCTCCTGCGCCTTCAGGGCGGCGGCGACACCGACGAGGAACGAACCCTCCTGCTCCTTGAAGGCGAGGTCGACCACGTTGGGCAGCTCGCTCGAATCGTGCGTCAAGAAGGGGCAGAACTCCAGACCGCAGGTCGCGTACCCATCGATGATGCCGAACAGGGTGTCGGGATAGTCGGGAGCGATCTCGTTGACCTTCCCGTCCTCGGTGAAAGCGAAGCCGGTCCCGACGATCAGGTCGTAGCCCGCGTCGGCCAGGGACTGCACGTTCTCGTCGAGGTTCGTCCCGTCGGAGTTGGCCTCGAGGAACTTCGTGCTCTCTTCGCAGACGAGGCCGTCGGCGATCGCGTTGTCCAGACCCAGCTTCGCCAGGTCGTTGAAGCCGTTGTCGCCGAGTCCACCTACGTCGAGCGCGATCCCAACCGTGAACTCGGGATCACAATCGGACGCCGGTTCGGTCGCCGTCCCGGTGTCGCTCGCGCTCGTGGTCTCGTCATCCGAACACGACGCGGCGACGAGAGCCAGGACCGCGAGCGGCAGGGCGAGCGTGCGGAGCCACTTGGGCATTCGCTTCCCCTCCATTCGTCGGAACTTCTTCCCTTGTGTCGGACCCCTCGGGCCCGAGCCGCAGCTTATCCTGCGGCCAGATCGGCGGACCCGTCAACGAACCGTCCGCCGACCCCGTGGGAGACTACGCGAGCGGAGGTCTCGCAGGATGGACGAACCGGCCACGATCGTCGAGGAGCTGCGCGCAAGGGTGGCCCGCAGCGAGTTCCATCGGACCTTCGGCATGGAGGTCGACGACGCCGATCATGGCGAGGTGACGCTGGGCTGGGACGCTCGCCCCGAGCACCTCAACCTGCAGGGACTCGTCCACGGCGGGGTGCTTGCGACCCTCCTGGACACCGCCATGGGGCTCGCGATCCGCTCGGCGCTCGAGCCGGGGCGCCGTCACGTGACGATCGAGATGGGGATCCACTACCTGCGGCCCGCCCACCCCGGGCGCCTGCGCGCACGTGGACGCATCGCTCGGATCGGGCGTGAGATCGCCTTCGCAGAGGCCGACGTCGTCGACGTTCAGGACCGGGTGTTGGCGCGGGCGACCGGTACGTTCTCGGTGGGACGCGATCGGGAGCGGTGACTCAGTACTCGACGTCCATCGCGCTCATCGACTCGGCGATCTGGCCCAGGACTCCTTGGAGACCGAGCAGCAGCCCCATGTTCCCGGCGACCTTGATCTTGCCCATCATGAAGCCGGTGACCGGCGACAGCTCACGCTTCGCGAGCGCGACGGCCGTGTCGTAGCTCTGGGTGATCGTGGCCTCGGCGCCCTCGAGGTCACCGATCCCCATCTCGATCGAGCCGTCGGCGATCTTCGTCCAGTAGTGGGTGTCGGCGTCGGCGCCCGTGATCAGCTGCTGGATCGTCGCGGACTGGGTGCCGGCAGCCTCCTTGAAGCCGTCGCTCGCGTTCAGGTGGGCGGTGAGCTCGCTCACCCACTCCTCGGATAGGAACTTCACGGTCACGGCGGTCGCTCCTTCGGGTCGGTTCCTCGGGCGCAGGCAGGATACCCGGGCTCAGTCGGGGAAAAGCCCCGGCTCGGTCACGTGGGTGTCGTCGGCCAGGAACCACAACGCGCGACGATCCCCCTGCACCTTGATCGTGTTGATGCTCGTGTTCGGCGGCAGGAAGAACATCTCCTGCTCCTCGACGCCGAGGACCGTCCCCACGTACGCGTTGATCACCCCACCGTGGCACACGACCCAGACGTCCCCGTCGGGGTGCGACGCCAGGGCCGTCTCGATCTCCCGGACCACCCGCGCCTGGAACGCGTCGAACGCCTCGCTGCCCGGAGCCAGGAAGAAGAGGGGATCTTGCAGGAGGATCCGTTGCGGGATCTCCGGGTGCTCGATCAACAGCTCCTCGAACTCCTTGAACTCCCACTCGCCGCCGAACCACTCGGCCAGATCGTCCCGATAGGTCACCTCGGCGCCGGTGGCCTCGGCGTACGGGGCGATCGTCTGGCGGGCGCGCATGAGGGTCGAGCAGTAGATCGCGGCGGGCGGGGGCATCTTCATCAGGCGCCGCGCCAAGATCGCGGCCTGCTCGTTCCCGATGGTGTCGAGTGGCGGATCGGCGGCGAGACCGCGCGGGGTCTCCGCCTCCACGCCCGAGCGTCGGTCGGCCTTGCCGTGCCGGATCAGGTACAGGCGCCGAGGGGCATCGCTCACGACGGAACGCTCCCCTTCGCGCCGGGATGCCGCGCACGCCAGTCGGCGGCGTACGCCTCGACGTCGTCTCGGAGCCACACGCGCCCGGCTGCGAGCCAGGAGATCGGCTCGGGGAAGTGGCCTCGGTCGATGTAGGTGATCACACGGCGCTTGTCCCAGCCCATGATCTCCGCGGCCTCGGCGACCCCGACGAGCGGCGGTATCACGTCGATCGTCAGGACGACGTCGTCGCCGACCGCCTCGCGCAGCTCGTCGAGGCAGGCCCGGCGGGCCGTGCCGGTCACCTCCAGGAACACGGGCGCGTCGATGACCTGCGCGTACCAGCGTCCGCCCGCCTCCCACATCCGTGCCCGCACCGGGTCGCTCACGGGCGCGATGGTATGACGGCGTCGCTCACAGCGGCAAGCAGGACGTCAGATCTCGTCGTCATGTGTCCGACGCAGGAGTCCCATGCGGCGGAGTTCGCGCTTCCAGCAGTCGGTGTGCCAGTGGCGTCGCTCGTCGGGATCGCCGTCGGGTACGACCACCAGGTGCCACAGACCTGGGCGGACGGCGTGGTCGCAGCCCGGGCATCGGTACGGCTTGTCGCCGGTCAGATGCCGGAGATCGTAGCCATCCACCTCGGCCCAGGCCGGCGGAGCCGATCGCGGTCGTGGGGCCGACGACGGCAGGTACTCGAGCGGGGCGCGTCGGTTCTTCCGGGGCATGCTCAGACATGCTCCCGCACGAACGCGGCGACGTGGGGAGCCAGGGCCGCCCCGTTCGCCCTCGGGTCGTCCTTGCGGGAGCGTTCGAACGAGTGACCGGCTCCCTCGAAGGGGACGTGGGTCGCCCTCGCGCCGAGCTTCGCCAAGACCCCGGCGAGCACCTCGGGATCGGCGAACGGGTCCTTCGTGCCCTGCAGGAAGAGCATCGGGATCCCCAGGCGGTACAGGTGCTCGTCGCGGACCTGGTCGGTCTTGCCCGGGGCGTGCAGCGGGTACCCGAGGAACGCGAGGGCGGCGACCGGCGTGCCCTCGGCGGCGGCCATCGAGGCCATCCGACCGCCGTAGCTCTTGCCGCCGCCGATCACCGGCCGGTCGCCGGTGCGCGACGCGGCCGCGTCGACCGCCGCCCGGAAGGACGCGACCGCGTTCGCCGGACGGTCGGGGCTGCGCCGCCCCGCCTCGATGTACGGGAAGTTGAACCGCAGCGCCGAGACCCCCTCGTCGGCCAGTGCCCGGCAGAAGCCGCTCATGAAGGGGTGGTCCATCCCCGCGCCCGCGCCGTGCGCCACGACCATCGCGGGTGCGTCGCCGGCAGGCGTCCACACGGCGGAGACATCGCCGACGGGGGTCGCGAGCGTGAACCGTTCCTCGGGCACGATCGCCATGATGCCCTGGTTGGACGGGCGCTTCTACCTCGCCACGTGGGGTATTGCCTTGACGGGTCGCTGCCGTCACAGTCGAGTCGTCAGGACCGAGGGGGGTACGCGATATGGATCTTTCGAAGCTGGATCCCGACGAGCGCGCGTTCTGGGAACGGTACGTCACGACCGGCGTCCACGCGTTCTGGTTCGTCGACGGGGTCGATGGGGGCGCCCGCCTCGACGACGTGATCCGCGAGGGACTGATCCCGCGGATCCCGGAGGGTCCTCGCGATGGCGACCGCGACGAACCCTTCTCCCGCCCGACGGTGCTGTCCGCAGCCTCCTACATCGGCGCCTACGGCGCGCTCGTCCATCTGTGGGCGCCACCGAACGAGCTCGCTGAGCTCCAGGACTTCATCGCGGGCCCCCTGGCAGACCTGCGCCTCACCGGGACGTTCGCCCTTCAGGCGTCCCGGTACACGAGGGCCGGAGGGCCGACCGCGTACGGCATGAAGCTCAAGAAGTGCGACGTCGTCGCCATCGTTCGCGTGTGGACCGAGCACGGTCGCCTGGACGACATCCTCGCGCAGATGTCGGACCTCCCGGGCTTCAACGGGGCAGCCGTCGTCTTCGGCGACGTCGACGTCATCGTCGAGCTGGACGCATCGACGTTCGAAGAGGCCGCCGCGACCGCGCTGGCGCGTCTGCCGGAGATCGAGGGCGTCGTCCGCACGGAGACGGCCTTCGCGGACTACCGCCGCTACGACCCGCGAGAAGCGGCGCAAGGCTAGGCGATCCCTGCGAGCCAGCTCCTCGCTCGACGGGCACCGAGGATGTCGCCTTTGCGCTCGTACCACCCGATGGCCTCCTCAGCCGCCGCAGAAGCGAGGTCGTCACGACCGCCGGCCCGCTGCACCGCGGCGAGATCGAGCAAGGTGCCCGCCATGATCGGCACGAAGTCGGTCCCGCGCGCGATACGGACGGCGGCTTCTGCCGACGAGACGGCGTCCGTGAGAGCCTCCCGCGCGGCAAGCACCCGGGCCCTGACCCGATGCCATCCGATCTGCGTCTCGAGCACGTAGCCGGGGACATCGGCGACGACCTCGTCGGCCAGCGTCGCGGCATCGTCGATCCGCCCCAGATCGCACAGGAGCAACGCGAGATCCGCGGCGCCCAGCGCTACCTCCATCGTCTCCCCCCGCTCGTGGAAGAACGCCAGCGTTTCGCGCATCGCCGGCTCGGCGGCCTCGGGGTCGCCTCGCGACCAGGCGATCTCCGCCTCCACCTCCGTGAGCGCCGCCGCCCACCGCGAGAGTTCGAGATCGTCGAAGATCACCCGCGCCTCGTCGAGGCGCGATCGCGCCTCATCCGGACGATCGAGGCTCACGAGCAGGGACGCTCGAACCAGATCCAGCGCGGCGGCCGTCATCGGCTCACCGGGGAGCAGCGCGTCGAGCGTCGAGAGCCGGGCGAGCGCGTCGGTGCACGGCGTCGCGCCGATCCGCAGGGCGGTCGCGATGTTCGATGCGCTGCTGGTGGCCTGCGCGTGCAACCCTGAGTCGAGCGCCAACGCCAGCGAACGTTCGGCCGCCGCGAGCATCGCCGAGGCGTCGCCCGCCACGAGACGTTCGGCGAGCACGAGCGCATCGAGCGCGGCCGCGAGATCCTCGTCGCGCTCCTCACGCTCGGCGATCGTCACCGCCCCTCGTGCGAGCGCGATGAACTCCGGCCCCGACGTAGCACCCGGTTCCGCGATGAGGCCCCACGTGTAGCGCTCGATCCTCGCACGGCTCGCGATGCAGGCTTCGCCGATCCGATCGGCGATCATCGCCATGTCGTCGAGGAGCGCCAGGGCGCGGTCCATGTCGCCGCGCTGCACCAGGCCGTCCGCGAGGTACGGAACGGTCTCGAGCCGGGATCGGTCGGTCGGCGGTAGCAACACGCCGGCGCGCTCGAGCATCCGTACGGTCGTCGGCATGTCGCCACGGGCCGCGGCACGCCTGCCGCCAGCGGCATAGGCGGCGCCGGCCCGCGACGCGAGGTCGCTCGCGCGGGGATCTCCGGGCGCGACCTGGAGTCGAAGTTCGCGGGCCGCGTCGAGGTGGTGGGCGACGAGGTCGTCGTGGTCGTCACCGCCCTCCGTCGCCTTCCGATCCGCGAACCGCTCATGGAGGTCCGCGCGCGCCCCCTTCGCCATCCCTTCGTACGACGCATCCCGCAGCATCACGTGCCGGAACGCCCAGGCGTCGTCCGCACCGGCCGGGCGGATCATCTCCTTGCGCACGAGCGACTCGAGCGTTCGCGCCACCTCGCCCTGGGGCATGACGGGGGCGAGGAACTCGACGTCTGCGGTGGTGAACTCCTGGCCGATCACCGACGCTCGTTCCAGCACCGCGCGCTCGGCGACTGGAAGCCGACCGATGCGCGCCGCCAGCAGGCCGGCGACGGTCGCAGGCAGCGAGAGCTCGTGCGTGTCCCGGGCGACGCTCCATCCGTTCTCGGTCTCGACGAGCGTGCCGTCGTCGATCAACTCGGCCACGAGCTCCTCGGCGAACAGCGGGTGGCCGCCGGCCAGCTCGACGATCCGCTCACGGAGTCCGGAAGGGATCGACGCCTTCCCGAGGAGGTTGTCGAGCAGCCGTTGCGTGTCCCCCGGGCCGAGCGGATCGAGCAGGACGGTCGTCGCGTTCAGCATGCCGCCGGCCCAGCTGGGTCGAAGCTCGAGGAGGTCGGGGCGCGCCAGGCACACGAGGGCGAGCGGAGCGTCGCCCGAGCGGTCGGCGAGATGCTCGATCAGATCGAGGAACAGCGGCTGAGCCCAATGGATGTCGTCGAACACGAGCACCACGGGGCGCTCGCGGGCCAGCTCCTCGAGCAGACGCCTCGTCGCCCAGAACACGTCGTCGGGCGCCGGGTCTCCGGGCGAGTGCCCGAGCACCTGGGCGAGACGGCTCGCCACCACGTCGGCGCGCAGCGCGCCGTGGAGGAGGGTCTCGATGTCGTCCGCCCTCCCCGGATCGCCGCCGTGGGATCGCACGGCTTGCTCCACGATCTCCGCGACCGGTCGGAAGGTGATCCGCTCACCGTAGGGAAGGCATCGCCCGCGCAGCACCTGCATCTCGCCGACCTCGGTCGTCGCGACCTCGTCGACGAGGCGCGACTTCCCGATGCCCGGAGGTCCGAGCAGCGTGAACAGCTGACAGCGACGACCGGTCACGACTCGTTCGAACGTGCGACGCAGCATGGCTCGCTCGGCGTCACGGTCGACGATCGGCGCATCGAACCGTCGCACGCGACCGACGAAGGCGTCGACGTCCTCGAGCAGATACGCGACCAAGGGACGCCCGAACCCTTTGGCCTCGACGGGTGGTGCGGCTTCGGCGACCACCAGCCCACGCACCAGACGATACGTAGGCTCCCCCAACAGGATGGTGCCCGGCGCCGCGTTCTGCTCCAACCGGGCGGCGAGGTTCACCGCATCGCCTGTGATCAGGGAGCGCTCGTCGGTCACATCCCCCGCGACCACCTCGCCGGTGTTGATCCCGGTCCGCGACTCCAACGTGATGCCGAACTCGAGCCGCAGCTCCTCGTTCAGGTCGGCGAGCTCGGCCCGCATGTCCATCGCCGCTCGACAGGCGCGCACGGCGTCGTCCTCATGCGCGACCGGGATGCCGAAGACCGCCAGCACCGCGTCGCCGATGAACTTCTCGACCCGACCGCCATGTCGATCGACCGCGGCGCTCATCCGTTCGAAGTAGCGGGCGAGGACGGCCCGCAACCTCTCGACGTCGATCCCGTGCGCGAGTTCGGTCGAGCCCACCAGATCACAGAACAGCACCGTGACGACGCGGCGGATCTCGGTGGGTACGGCCGCCGCGAGCTCGTGCCCACACGCGAGACAGAACCGTGCGCGCTCGGGGTTCTGCTCGCGACATCGCGGACAGGTGATCATGCGGAGCAGGGTATGCCACCCGCCTCACCGAGGCGCCCACCGCCCCGTCGGTGGCATGATGGAGGGCGTGGGGGGTCGCTTCTACCTGGGCACGTCCGGATTCGCCTACGACGGCTGGCGTCACGGCGTCTTCTACCCCGAGGGGCTCCGCAAGGACGACCACCTGGCGTTCTACGCGTCACAGCTGACCTCCGTCGAGATCAACTACACGTTCCGTCGGTTCCCGAACGTCACGACGCTCGAGAAGTGGCGCGACGCGGTCCCCGAGGGGTTCGCGTTCACGCTGAAGGCGAACCAGCGGATCACGCACTTCAAGAAGCTCGCCGACACCGACGAGGACGTCCGTGACTTCCTCAAGATCGGCTCGACGCTCGGCGGGCGGTTCGGCTGCGTGCTCTTCCAGTGCCCGCCGTCGCTGAAGTACGACCGCGGTCTGATCGAGGCGTTCGTGGGCTACCTCCCGCCGCCCGGGCCGGGCGTGCCGCGGTTCGCGATGGAGTTCCGCCACGACTCGTGGCGCGAGGCGCGCGAGCTGCTCCTGTCGCAGGGCGTGGCATGGTGCGTCGCGGAGACCGACGAGCAGGACCCGTCCCCCGACGATCTGAGCTGGGAGCCGGCCGGCTACCTCCGGCTGCGCAAGACCGAGTACACCGACGACGAACTCGCGTCGTGGGCCGCGCGGGTCGGTCCGGCCCTCGACGCCGGCGCCACGGTCTTCTGCTACTTCAAGCACGAGGACGAGGGCGCGAGCCCGAAGATGGCGAAGCGTCTGGAGTCGATGCTGAGCTAGCGCCGCGTCGGCGCCGACGCCTCGGGTCCCGCGTCTTCCGTCGGCACGAACTCCACGACCTCGCCCACCACCTCGAAGCCCAGCCGCTCGTACAACGAGACAGGGCCGCCGTCCGCGCGGGTGTACAGATGTATCCACGTGGCCCCCGCGGCCCTCGAGGCGTCGATCGCCGCGGCGACGGCGGACGTCGCGGCTCCACGCCCGCGCGCCGACGGGAGCGTCTCGACCGTGTCGATCTGCGCGTCCGCGCCATGGCACCACAGGACACATCCGCTCACCGGCGTCCCTTCCACCACGGCGACGAAGCATCGCGTCCCGACCGACCGGTCGACCGACTCGGCGAGGTCTCGATCGAGCACCGGGGGTTCGCCGAGCTCGACCAGGAGCGTCTCCCGGAACGCGAGGAACCGATCGAGGGTGACCTCCGACGCGGTCGGTCGTCCCTCGACCGGCACGTCGGCAGGCCGCCGTTGAACCATCAGGAGGTACCGATCGCTGCTCCACCCGTCCTTCTCGAACGAGGGAGTGAGGCGTGCGGCGAGCCGCGCGTCCTCCACGACGATCCTGCGTGTGTGGATCGCCGCATCCTTGAGGGCGCGCTCGACCTCCGCGGGCACCGCGGCGGGGACGTCAGCCGCGGAGGGGTCGTCGAGCCGCACGAAGTTGATGTCCGACGAAGCGGGGAACCGCGGGTGGACGATCAGCGATCCCCGCCGCCACGGGATCGTCTGCGCTCCCACCTCCTCGTCGAACCAGCGGGCGAACGCACCCGCGCGGACCGGGTCCTCGCTCCCTGGTCCCGACCCGGGGACGGCGCCTGATCCTCGCTCCATGTCGCCTGCCGACCCTCTACCCCGTCGGCGTCAGCCGCTCGCGGAGGGCCCGTTCGATCTCCTGGAGCTGGCCCACGTCCACGATCTTGCGACCCAGCGCGTCACGGACGTAGAAGGCGTCCACGACGCGCCCGTCGAACGTGGCCACCTTCGCCACATGGACGTCGAGCTGCAGGTCGGCGAACGTCCGCGTGATGTCGTGGAGCAGCCCGATACGATCGGGCGCCCCGACCTCGATCACGGTCGAGAAGTCCGAGACGTCGTTGTCGGCGACGACCGTGATGGGCGTTCGGACCTTCGGCGCCCGGTAATGGCGACGCTTCTCCTCGACCCGGCGTTCCAGCGAGATCGAACCTTCGATCGTCCGTCGGAGCGTCGAGCGGAACTCCCGCCATCGCGCCTCGGTGATGTCGGGATCGAAGGCGCCTTCGACCTCGAACAGGTCGATCGCGACACGGTCCTCGGTCGTGAACACATGGGCGGTGAGGATCGAGATCCCGCCGACCGCCAGCGCCCCTGCGATCCACGACAGCAGCCCGGGACGGTCCGCCGCGACCACGAGCACCTCGAACGTCCCCGGACGCGGGCCGGGCGTCGCCGCCGTCCGGACCTCGTGCGTCCCCACGGGCGGGGCGATCGTCCGGTGATGCCGAGCCGCCTGTTCGGGTTCGACCGCCAGGAAGTAGCCGCGCGGCATCCGCAGCACGAACCGGTCGACGTCCTCGTCGGGTTCGACCGCGAGCAGGTCGCGGACCCGTCCGATCCGCTCGGCGAGCCGCTCCGCGAGCTCGCTGCCCATCTCGCCACGCTCGAGCACGTGGCGGACCTTCGAGACGAGCTCCCGGATCAACGTCTGCCGCCACGGCGTCCACGCAGCAGGTCCGGTCGCCTCGGCGTCGGCTCGCGCCAGGAGCGCGAGGGCGGCGAGCCGCCGCGGCGTCGCGATCGTGGCCGCCACGTCGATGATCAGGTTCTCGTCGGTGAGGTCCCGCCGCGTCGCCGTGTCGGGCAGCAGCAGATGACGGGCGACCATGAACGTCGCCAGATCACGCGTCTCGTCATCCACGTCGAGCGAACGGAGCTGCTCGTCGGCGATCCGGGCGCCGATCGGGACGTGGTTGCCCTCGCCGACCTTGCCGACGTCGTGGAGCAACGCGCCGAGGAGCAGCGCGTCGCGCTGGGATGCGACCTCGGCCACGTCCCCGCTCGACGGATCGTCCGGGTCGATCCCACCGTCGAGGAGCCGGGCCATCGCGACCCATGCTGCGGTCAGGTGCGCGTCCACCGTGAAGCGGTGGTAGGGGTCGCGCTGTGGCCGACAGCGGACCTCGTGCCACGCCGGGAGATACCTCGCGAGCATCCCGGACCGATCGAGCAGGTCGATCGCCGGGGCCCCACCGGCGCCGCAGCGGAGGATCCGCAGGAACGCGTCGCGTATCTGGGGTGTCCATCCCACCGTGTCCGGGACGTCGGCGGCCGCGACCGCCGCGCGCAGCGACGCCGGCACGCCGCCGCCCGCCTCGGCGACCTCGGCGAGCGTGGTCATCACGCCCGTCGCATCGAGGGCCTCGACCGTGCCGGATGCGCTCGCAACCGCTCCCGAGATCCCCGCGAGGACCCCGTCCACCGCGTGTTCGACGTTGCGAGCATGCTCGAACAACGTCCGCATCAGCGCGTCGGTGGCCACGAGCCGGGGACGATCGGTGAAGCCCATCCCGGCCGCCACGTCCGGCTGGAGGTCCACCACGAGCCGGTCGGTCCGCTTCCCCGTGGCCAGGTGGATCGCGCTGCGCGCCCGCACGAGGAACTCCTCCGCGGCGTCGACCGCCTCGGCCTCTCCCGATGCGAGCAGCCCCGCGTCTTCGAGCGAGCCCCCGACCGCGGCGCGCAGCCATCCGAGCGACGCGACGTCGCGGAGGCCTCCCGCCCCCTCCTTGAGGTCCGGCTCCAGCAGATGGGCGCACGAGCCGAAACGCTCCCGGCGCCGGAGGGCCTCGCTCCGGATCCGAGCGGCGAAGCCCCTGCGGGTCGGCTTGCAGCTCCTCGAGGACGGGCGTCATGGCGCGCATCAGCAGGAACGTGTCCCCCGCGACCGGACGCGCGTCGAGCATGGCGCTCAACGAGTCGATCCGCTCGCGGCCGGCCTCGAGGCACTCGGCGGGCGTCCGGACCAGCTGACCGACGGCGAAGCCCTGCGTCCCACAGCGGGTACGCGATCGCCCGCGAGAGCCGTTCGAGCTCGTCGGGCGGCAGGCCATCGTGGAGCATCAGCAGATCGACGTCGGATGCCGGCAGCTGCAAGCGGCGGCCGTAGCCGCCGAGCGCGGCGAGGGAGACCTCGGGGGGCGGATCTGCTGCCCACCACAGCTGCTGGAGGCAGGCGTCCACCAGGTCGGCTCGGCGCCGAGCGGCCCAGCGTCCGTGGTGCCCCGGGGTATAGGCACGCTCGAGCACCTCGAGTCCCGCCCGGAGCGCAGCGACCGGATCCGTCGCGACCATCGGCGCGCCCCCTACAGCGCGTCCGGTCCGCTCTCGCCGGTGCGGATCCGCACGACCCGATCGACCTCGGCGACCCAGATCTTCCCGTCGCCGATCTTGCCGGTGCGGGCCGCCTTCACGATCGCTTCGACGACCTCGTCGACGTCGTCGTCGGCCACGACGATCTCGACCTTCACCTTCGGGACGAAGTCCACCTGGTACTCGGCACCACGGTAGACCTCGGTGTGGCCCCGCTGGCGACCGAACCCCTCGACGTCGGTCGTCGTCAGGCCGCTCACGCCGAGCTCGCGCAAGGTCTCCTTGACCTCTTCGACCCGATGGGGCTTCACGATCGCGGTGACGAGCTTCATGGGAGCAGCAGCTTACCCGGACGGCAGCCGCATCTCGTAGACGTCGAAGGCGCGGTGCACCCTCAGCCCCACCCGCTCGTAGAGCCGCGTGGCACCGGTCTCATTCCCGCTGTCGACGTTCAGACGTACCCGCGTGAGGCCGCGGTCCGCCAAGAGCGAGAACGAGGTCCGCAACAGGGCGACCCCGATCCCCCGGCCGCGGACCCCGGGCAAGACGCCCAGGTCGCCGACCCATCCCAGCCCGTCGATGTCCCAGCTCGCCGCGACCCCGACGGGCTCACCGTCCTCCTCGGCGATCGCCACGAGCGAGACGTCGTACCGATCGTCCTTGAACTCCGACAGGAACCGCTCGAAGGTCATCGGCTCGAGCCCGAAATGACCGCGGAACGACTCCTCGAGCACCGCGTGGATCGCACGGTCGTCCTCGGGATCGCGAGCCACCCGGATCGAGACCCCCTCTGGGGGATCGCCCGGCGTCTCGCGCGGGTCGAGGTCCCGCACCATGTGCCAGAAGACGCGGGCGTGCCGGAATCCCTCGGCGTCGGCATCGGTCGCCAGCCCGGCCTCGCCGGAGGACCCGGACAGGCGCAGGACCACGTCGGATCCGGTCGCCCGATCGTGGGCCCTCTCGATCAGGAACCGGAGCAGATCGCGCCGCAGAGGGCTCTCCCGCTGCAGGGGATGGATCGCGCAGTACGACTCGAAGGAGCTCGAGGGATCGCCCGACTCCAGTTCGAGGTAGGCGACGAGCTCTCCGTGGCCGTCGTGCGCGAGCCACGCGCCCCTCAGCGCATCGCTCCGCCATGCCTCGGCGACCAGAGCGTCCAGGTGATCGGGCTCCCCCACGTCCGCGAGGTCGCACGCGCGCAACAGCTCCCGTACCGCCGGGAGATCGCCGGAGGGGTCGACCGGCCGGATCGTCGCGCCGCTCGCCAGGATCACCGGATCTCCTTGTCGTACATCACATCTCCGCGGTAGGCGGTCATCCCGGCCTTCTCGTAGACGCGCACGGCACCCGTGGGGCTGTCCGCGTCGACCGACAGGGTCATCTCCCGGTACCCGGCCGAGGCCGCATCCGCCATCGCGTGTCGGAGCAGGGCGGTCCCCACCCCTCGACCACGAGCCTCTCGTACGACGGCCACCGAGAACACGTACGGCACCTCATGGTCGACGGTCCAGCCGAGCACGCCCACCGGCCGTTCATCGAGCTCCGCGATCAGCACGAAGGATGGGAGCGCCTCATCGTGGAACCAGTCGTGGACGAAGGACTCGAAGGATTGGTCCCGGACGTGGTCCCAGTGATCGCGGAACGCGTCGACCTCCAGCCGCCAGGCGATCCGCTCCTCACCCGGCTCGAAGGGGCGGATCTCGACACCTGCCGGCGGATCGAGCGGGGGCGGGGGGTCGAGCCCCACGCCCATGTCGATCGTCGCTCTCACCCGGTGGTACCCATGAGCCTCGAGGAGCCGATGGGCGGCGTCGTCTCGATCGGGAACGTCGTGGCGGCACAGCGAGACGCCCGGTCGCTCACCGGCGCTTCGCTCCACGGTGCGCACCAGCCACGACCCCAGCCCCCTGCCGATGTGCTCGGGATGCACCCGCGCGGTCGCTCTCGCGAGCGACGGGACGTCCCCGGACACGGCGACCATGGCGAACCCGGCCAGCGAGTCGCCCTGGATCAGGACCCAGGTGTCACGGGCGACCTGGAAGTCGGTCTGCGACCATCGCCACCTCAGGTACCCGGAGACCGGGACGACCCGCACATCGAGCGCACGGTCGGCGGCCGCGTACAGCCCGTCGATCGCCGTGAGGTCGTCGTACGAGGCCGCACGGGCCGAGTAGCCGGCCGGCAGAGCGGTCCGGCTACTCGCCAACGGCCTTCTTGCGCGCGGCCGTCTTCTTCGCAGGGGCCTTCTTCGCCGGCGTCTTCTTGGCGGCGGGCTTCTTCCGCGCAGGCGTTTCCTCTGGTTCCTCGTCGGCCTGCTGCTTCGCAGCCGCGACGCTCGCTTTCAGCGCCTCCATCAGGTCCACGACCTTCGCGGTGGGCTCGGCCTCGACGACCTCGATCTCCTGGCCGCTGAGCTTGGCTTCGACGATCCGCACCAACGCCTCGCGGTACTCGTCGGTGAACTCATCGGGGCTCCACTCGGAAGCGAGCGAATCGATCAGCTGACGTGCCATCGCGAGCTCCTGGTCACGGACCTCCACGTTGACCTCGACACCCCCGAAGTCGGCCTCGCGGACCTCGTCGGGCCAGTACATCGTCTCCAGGACGAACGCGTCGTCCTTGAACCGCAGCGCGGCGAGGTGCTCCTTGTCCCGGAAGCTGACCTTCGCGATCCCCACGCGCCCGTCCTGGGCCATCGCCTCCCGGAGCAGCGCGTAGGCCTTCGCACCGGTCTCGTCCGGGATCAGGTAGTAGCTCTTCTTGAACAGGACCGGATCGATCTCGTCGAGATCGACGAACCGCACGATGTCGATCGCCCGGCTGGAGGCCACCGGCACCTGGTCGAAGTCGTCGTCGGTCAGGACGACGTAGCGGTCCTTCTCGACCTCGAAGCCCTTCACGATGTGCTCGAAGGTGACCTCCTCACCGTCCTTCTCGCACACCCGCTTGTAGCGGATCCGCCCGCCGTCCTCGTCGTGGAGCTGGTTGAAGCGCAGGGTCTTCTCCTCGGTGGCCGGATAGACGGCGACCGGGATCGTGACGAGGCCGAACGAGATGGCGCCCTTCCACATGGCTCGCGGCATGAGATACCCCCCGGGGAAGCTGACCCGCCGTGCTGGACGGGACCTGTGATTCTATCCCCCGTCGCCGACCTGGACCGCTCAGATCTCGAGGACGTCCTCGGGCACGGCCCCGGGATCGCCGTCGAACGTCAGCGGGGGCCGGGCCGACCGGTCGACCGTGACCGAGAAGACATCCGGTCTCCCGTAGTGGCCCGCCACGTCCATCGTGTAGTGCGCCGCCCGGGCGGTCGCGGCGTCGAGATCGGCCACCAGCACCCCGTGCTCGCCGCGCAGCGGCCCGGCGACGATCTCGCCATCGGGCGCCACGACCACCGAGTCACCCTGGTTCAGCCACTCGTCGGGATCGGGGTACAGGCGGTCGCGCCCGGGGAAGTCCTCAGGGACATCGCTGGCCCGGATCGAGCACCCGGCACCGAGGACCCAGCAGCGGCCCTCGCGGGCGATGTGTCGCATCGTGGCGATCCACGCGTCGCCCTCGTCCCACGTCGAGGCGACGTAGACCTCGACCCCCTGCGCGTAGAGCGCGAACCTCGCCAGGGGCATGTAGTTCTCCCAGCAGATCAGTCCTCCGAGCCGTCCGAACGGTGTCTCGAGCACGCGGAGACCGGCGCCGTCGCCGGGCGACCAGACCATCCGCTCGGCGTTCGTCGGGACGAGCTTGCGGTGCCGGTTCAGGATCGTCCCGTCGGGGCCGACCGTCACGAGCGTGTTGTAGAGGGTCGCCCGGCTGAACGCACCGTCGCGCTCGTGGATCCCGAGCACCACGGTGACACCGAGTCGAGCCGCTGCGTCGCGGACCGGACGCAGGTCGTCGGCCTCCAGGTCGACCGCCGCCTCGATCAACCGACCGTGCAGCTCGGTGACGAGCGCCTCGTCGGAGAGCGGGCGGGTCCGCCAGATGTACTCGGGATACCCGGGCAGGTAGGTCTCCGGGAACACGACCAGCCCGGCACCGAGCCCCGCCGCTTCGTCGAGCCCGTCGAGGACGCGTCGGACGCACGCATCACGGTCGAGCAGCACAGGCGGACGCTGGACGATCGCCGCACGCACGGGGTCAGCCCGCCGCCGGCACGAGGGCGCGAAGGTCGGCGATCGCGGCGGCCATCGCGTCCGTCCTGGAGGCGCCCTCGGCGACCCGTCGCTGCACGCCGGCCCCCAGGAGGAAGGCCGCGAGCGGCGTGACCTTGCGTTCCACCCCGTGCGCCACGTCGCGCGCCAACCCCAGCAGTTCCGCGACGTCGCCCTCCGCCAGCGGATCGACCCCGAGCGCCGCCGCGACCTCGTCGAGCCATGCATCCATCGTCGGTCCTCCTCGATCTCGCCTAGGACCGCAGCATGCCACGCTGGGCGAGCCCATGGGCCGGAGGCCGGATGCCCCTGAGGTCGTGTGAGACCCGTGATCCGGCCGAGCCACTACCATCGCGCCCATGCCCACGAGGAAGCGGCGTGGGGGATCCGCGTTCACCGTGGAGTTCCCCCGGCCCCTCGACGCCCGTCGCGACGGGGACGTCTGGTGGCTCGAGACGGCCGATCGTGAGCTGCGCCTGTCCAACCTCGACAAGGTCTTCTGGCCCGACGAGGGCATCACGAAGGGCGATCTGCTCGCCTACTACCTCAACGTGGCCGACCTGTTGCTCCCCCACCTGGAGCGTCGTCCGCTGACGATGAAGCGGATGCCCGATGGGATCGACGGGCCCTCCTTCTACGAGAAGACCGCCCCGTCGCACACCCCGGACTGGGTTCACCGGTGCACCGTGCTGTCCGACGACGCCAAGGACGGTCGGATCGACTACCTGACGGTCGACGACCTCGACACGCTGCTGTTCGTCGCGAACCTGGGGGCGATCGAGATGCACCCGCTCCACTCGCGATGCCACGACGTCGGGCATCCCGACTACCTGTTCTTCGACCTCGACCCGTTCCCGCCGTACACCTACGAGGACGTCCTGGCGGTCGCGCACCACGTGCGGGTCGTCCTCGAACAGCTCGGTCTGCGGGGATACCCGAAGACGAGCGGCGCCACGGGGATGCAGATCTTCGTCCCTCTCCAGGAGGGCCGGCGGACGTACGAGGAGGTCCGCGCGTTCGTCGGGGCCTGCGGTCGGCTGATCCAGCGCGCCGACCCTGACCGCGTGACGATGGCATGGCGGATCGCCGACCGTGCCGGCAAGGTCTTCATCGACCACAACATGAACCGCTCCGGCGCGAACATCGCCGCGGCGTACTCGCTCCGCCCGGAACCACGCGGCCCCGTATCCACCCCGCTGACCTGGGACGAGGTCGCGGTCGGCGGGTTCGAGCCGCAGGACTTCCGGATCGACAACGTGTGGGCGAGGCTCGCCGAGGTCGGCGACCTGTGGGCGGGCGTGCGGACCGACCCCCAGGACATCGGTCCCGCGATGGAGGCCCTAGGGGTCGAGCCGGAGGCGCCCGCCGGGCCGCTGCCACGCACCGCCTCGCCGAGCGTCGCCACGAAGTCCTCGGGCGATATCGCGGCGGCCTCGAAGGACCCCGCGCTGTTCGAGTACGTGCGCCGGCGAGAGTTCGGACCCGAGGGCACGACCGAGCCCGCGCCGGGCGAGGAGATCGGCGCCGGGAACTCGTTCGTGATCCACAAGCACCGGGCGACGCGCCTGCACTACGACGTCCGGCTCGAGAAGGACGGGGGGCTCCCGTCGTGGGCGGTCCCGAAGGGCCTGCCGACCGCCAAGGGCGACAAGCGCCTGGCCGTGCAGACCGAGGTCCACCCCATCGAGTACGGACGTTTCGAGGGCACGATCCCCGAGGGCCACTACGGGGCCGGCGAGGTACGGATCTTCGACGACGGCTGGTACGAACCGATCGAGTGGACGGATACGAAGGTCTCGTTCCGCCTGCACGGGCGTCGCTACCCGGGCCTCGAGTTCCACTTCGTGAAGACCCGAACGGACTGGCTGGCGTTCCTCGCGAGCGCCCAGACCGCTCCCCCGATCGCGTCCCCGCCCCGGATGCAGCCGATGCTGGCCGAGGGCGGCGGTGAGCCGTTCGACGACCCGCGCTACTGGTTCGAGCCGAAGATGGACGGGATCCGCTGCCTGGCGGAGCTGTCCACGGGCGAGACGACGCTTCGGACCCGCTCCGGTCGAGACGTCACGGCCACCTATCCGGAGCTCCACATGGTCCACGAGCTCGTGAATCAGGTGAACGCGGTGCTCGACGGGGAGATCGTGGCGTTCGACGAGACCGGACGGAACTCGTTCGGAACGCTCCAGCGACGGATGAACCTGACGAACCCCCGTGAGATCGATCGGATCCGCACGCGGATCCCTGTCGCGCTCGTCGCGTTCGACCTGCTGTGGCTCGACGGACACGACGTGACCGGCCTGCCCTTGGAGCAGCGCCGCGAGCTGCTCCAGACCGTCGTCGAGCAGGACGAGCGGCTCCACGTGATCACCCACGTCGTAGGGGACGGCCGCGCGATGGTGGAGGCGGCGAAGGTCCAGGGTCTCGAGGGTGTCGTCGCGAAACGGATGGGCTCCCCCTACCTCCCGGGACGGCGGACCGACGCCTGGCGGAAGATCAAGCTGCGCACGTCCGCGGACTGCGTGATCGTGGGGTTCACGCCGGGCCGGGGCGGTCGAGGCCCGACCTTCGGAGCGCTCCTGGTCGGCGCGCTGTACGAGGGCGAGCTGCGGTGGGTCGGTCAGGTGGGAACCGGGTTCACCGACGCGATGCTCACGTCGATCCTCGAGGAGCTCGCACCGCTCGTGCGTCCGGACCCGGCCGTGGAGGACCTCCGTGCGGTGAAGGGGGCCGTGTTCGTCGAACCCGCCCTCGTCTGTGAGGTGGCCTACCTCGAGATCACGAGGTCCGAGGGCAAGATGCGCGCTCCTTCCTTCGTGCGGATGCGCCCCGACAAGCTCCCGGACGAGTGCGTGCTGGAGGTCCCCCTGCAGGGCCTCGGTGACGCCCGCTAGGCTTGGACCCATGTACGGGAAGATCGTCTTCGGAACGGACGGCAGCCCGGCGGCCGCGAACGCCGGAGAGGTGGCGGCGACGATCGCACGGGCTACGTCCTCGCGGTTCGTGGCCGCGACGGGCTACGCATCCGCGGTGGGCGCCCAGGAACGCGTCGACGCGGCGCTCGACGCCGCCGAGGCGGCCGGCATGCGGCGCCCCCGAATGTCCGCGATCGCCCGACCGGGCCGGCCCGGCGACGTCTTGGCCGAGATCGCCGAGGAGGAGGACGCGGGCCTGATCGTGCTGGCCCGCGGCGAAGGTGGTGACGGCGGGCCGGCGCCCTTGTCCGACCTCGGACGGTGGATGCTGAAGAACACCCCGTGCGACCTCCTGCTCGTCGCGGGCCGCCGCCGTGACCCCCATCCGCCGTACGGACGGATCTTGATCGCGAGCGACGGGTCCGCGACCGCCGACCGCGCCGCCCGCAAGGGGTTCGACCTGGCGCGCGCCGTGGTCGCCGAGGTGACGCTCGTGTTCGTGGGGCACCCCTCGACCGGTGAACTGGTGATGCAGGACACGATCGACGTCTACGGGATGGGGATCGAGACGCAGGTCATGGTGCGCCAGGGCGACCCCCCCACCGAGATCCTCGCCGCCGCCCGTGAGGTGGATGCCGACCTGGTCGTGGTCGGGAACAAGGGCCTCGCGGGGGCCCGCGGGCTGCTGTTGAGCTCGGTCCCCGAGAAGGTGATCCTGGGGTCTGACCGCGACGCGATGCTGTGCCGGACCGTGACGCAGGTGGTCGCCGACCTCCCGCCCGGACAGGGCGGCGTGATCGAGCGTCGGGGGGAGAAGTTCGCGGCCTACATGGACGAGGCCGGGGCCCTCCACCTGATGTCGGCGAGGTGCACGCATCTGGGGTGCACGATCGACTGGAACCCCGGCGAGTCGACGTTCGACTGCCCGTGCCACGGGTCACGCTTCGGCCCGACCGGCGAGGTCGTGAACGGGCCGGCCTCACGTCCGCTCCCGCCCGCGTGAGCTCACGCCCCGGCGAGCACGGGGTGTCCGTGCGCGATCTGCCGGACGGGTCGGATCCGTGCCTCGATCGAGCCGTCGGGTCGCACGAGGACCTCGCCGATCCCGCCTGAGGCGCCGTCGGCGCGAGGCCACACCGTGTTGCCGAGTCCGTAGAAGATCGGGCGACCTCGATACATCTCGAGCGGGTGGAGTCGATGCGCGTGCGACCCGAAGATCACGTCGGCCCCCGCGTCGATCATGCGGTGCGCCTGGCGGACCTGCAGCCGCGACGGCGCGGCGGAGCCCTCCACCCCCCAATGCACCATCACGATGACGAGGTCGGACGTGATCGATGCCGCGGTGATCGCCCGGGTCACGCGGCCCAGCTCACGCCCGGGCGCCGTGCCCGGGCGCCGCACACCCGCGACGGACCCCGGGTCCGCCACCTGGTCGATCCCGAGGACGGCGACCGTCCACCCCTCCCTGCGGACGGTCGCCACCTCGAGCGCCTCCGACCGATCGCCCCCCGTCCCGACCGATCCGAGGCCGGCGGCGCGGATGCGAGCCGCCGAATCGAGAAGTCCGGCCACGCCCTGGTCGGCCGCGTGGTTGTTCGCCTGGCTCACGACGTCGACCCCCGCCCGGCGAGCCGCCGGCAGCGCGCGCGGATCGCAGCGGAACGTCACCGGCTTCGCGACCGACGCCACATGATCGGTCACCGGACACTCGAGGTTCACGACCGTGAGGTCGTCTCGCACGAACAGGCCGTCCAGCCCCTTCCAGACCCACCCGTAGCCGCGGGTCGCAAGACCTGGGATCTGCCGTGGATCCAGGCCCACGTCACCCGTGCCGTGGATCAGCAGCGAGCCGCGCCCCGGCTCGCTCGGTGGGACGGCAGCGGGGCGCAGCGGCTGGCCACACGCGGTGAGGGCGAGCACGAGGCTCGCCCTCACGATCGACCGCGTCCCCCTCGGCCACATGTCAGCACCCTTCGACCGTGTAGTGCTGGGTGATGTCGATCACGACCCCGCCGTCGACCACGAGGTCGTAGTAGAAGGCGTCGTCGAACGGCGTGGACGCCCGGTAGAGGTCCCGGAGGCCGACCAGGGTGTCTTCGGCCACGCATCCGCCCACGAGCTCGATCCGAGCGTCGCCCGCGACCGGCAGCGTCCGCAGCATCGGGTTCTCGTTGCGCAGGTACAGCCCCAGGTACCGGGAGTCCTTCCAGGACATCCCGTCCCTGCGGGCTTCACGGCGGGCGGCGTCTCCGACGTAGACCTGGATCACGTCCACCCGGACCGTCGACGCCTCGACGACGACCTTGCGCATGTAGGTCGGATACGTGCCATCGGCCAACGCGTACGGGTCGAACGGGGTCGGCTCGGCGGTGGGCTCGACGGTCGGTGACGGTGTCCGCGGCTCGCGAGGCTCGCGCGACGGGGTCTCCGTCGGGATCTCCGAGGGCGTGACCGTCGCCACCGGGATCGGCCCCGTCCGGTCGGTCGGCGTCTGTTCCCGGACCAGCGCCCACGTGAAGCCCGAGACCAGCAGCACGAACGTGAGCGTCACGACGGTCGTGATCGCCACGCGGTCGGTCCGTCCCCTCTGCGTCCCGGTGCGGCGTGTCATGTCGGTCCTCCTGTCGGTCGGGCGGGCATCGGGCCCGCATGTGTCGTCGACCCGATCGTGCGCCGACGACACACCCAGGACCATCCGTACAGGGGCGACGCTTCCGTCGCCGAGGGGTAGGTTTCCGTCACCATGGGTGACATCCGAACGGGCGGCGCCGGCGAGCCCGGCAGGGGCGACCATCTGGAGATGTGGGTCGCGGGCACGCTCGAGCGCGTGCGCCTCGAGGGCGATCGCCTCTCGGTCGGCCAAGCCGACACGAACGACGTCCCCCTGCCGTTCGATCGGACGGCATCTCGGGTCCACGCCGTGTTCGAGCGGATCGCAGGACGCTGGTGCGTGCGCGACCTTTCGTCGCGCAACGGCACGTTCGTCAACGGTCAGCGCATCTGGGGCGAGCGGCCGCTGGGCCCCGGCGACGAGGTCCGCATCGGTGAGGTTCGGTTCGTGGCGCGCCTGGCGACCCAGGACCGGCCCGAGGACGCGACGATCGGGGCGGAGACGGGGCCGCCGCTCACCCCTCGCGAGCGAGAGGTCCTGCTCGCCCTGTGCGGACCGCTGTTCTCCGGCGACGTCTTCCGTGAACCCGCGACGATCAAGCAGATCGCGGCCGAGCTCGTCGTCACGGAGGCGGCCGTGAAGCAGCACCTGTCGCGGCTCTACGACAAGTTCTCGATCCACGAACCGGAGGGCCGGCGGACGCGGCTCGCGAACGAAGCGATCCGACGCGGCGCGGTGAGCACCGCCGAGATCTTGGGACGGGTCCGCAGGACGCCCTAGACACCTGTGCGGCGAGGCCCCGGTGCACGATGATGGCCGGGTGGACAGCGACCCGCTGATCGGCGCCGAGATCGCCGGCTTCCGCATCGAGTCCGTGCTCGGACGCGGTGCGATGGGCGTGGTCTACGTCGCACACCAGCGCTCACCCGATCGCAGGGTGGCGCTGAAGCTGATCGCCCCGGCGTTCGCCGGTGACGAGACGTTCCGATCGCGCTTCTTGCGCGAGACGACGGCGGCCGCCGCGATCGAGCACCCGCACGTCCTGCCCGTGTACGCGGCCGGCGACGACGAAGGCACCCTCTACCTGGCGATGCGGCTCGCCGACGGACGAGACCTCCGCGCCGTCCTGAGCGAAGCGGCCGGTCTCCCCGTGGCGCACACGACGAGCGTGGTCCGGCAGATCGGCGAGGCTCTCGACACCGCGCATGCCCGGGGGCTGGTCCATCGCGACGTGAAGCCCGGCAACATCCTGGTCGCCCGGTCCCCGGAGGACGAACACGGCGTTTCCTGCTACCTCATGGACTTCGGGGTGAGCACCTGGACCTCGTCGACCGCCGCCACGATCACGGCGACCGGGAAGATGGTCGGCACCGCGGACTACGTGGCGCCCGAACAGATCGAGGGCGCCCGTGTCGACGGCCGAGCCGACCAGTATTCGCTCGGGTGCGTCCTGTACGAATGCCTGACCGGACGGCCGCCGTTCGGGGGGCGGATACCCATCGCCACGCTGTACGGACACCTCCACGAAGAGCCGCCGCCGCCGAGCACGATCCGCACCGACCTGTCCCGAGACGTCGACACCGTGGTGACGCGCGCGCTCCGCAAGCAGCCGAGCGAGCGGTACGCGTCCTGCGCGGAACTCGCCGACGATCTCCGCCGCGCCGTGTCCGGTGTGTCCTCGCCGTCGTCGGACCTCATGACCCCGCCCGTCGCGACCGATGTCATGTCGCTCCCCCCGAGGCACCGCGGGCGATGGGTGGGTGTCGCGGCCGTGCTGGCGGGGGTGCTCCTGGTGGCAGCAGGGGTCGTCGGCATCCTCGCGACGGTCGACCGCGACCCGGCGACGATCGGCACACCGGTCGAGACCGAGGACCTCATCCGCGGCGGTATCGAGGCCACCGCGAGCGATACCGCGCCGGCGTCCACCGACGGCGCCGGCAACCCCGTCACTTACCTGCCGGGCAACGTGATCGACGGCGACGTGGAGACCGCATGGCGGACCCCGGGCGACGGCCTGGGTGAGCGCGTGACGCTCCTGTTCGACACCCCCGTGGACCTCACGCGGATCGGCCTGATCCCCGGGTACGCCAAGACCGACCCGGAGACCGGCGTCGACCGCTTCTTCCAGCACAGGATCATCACCGAGGTCCGGTACCTGATCCCCGGCGTCCACCCGAAGACCCAGACCTTCCGCCCAGAGCCGGTGCCCCAGTCGGTCCATGTGCGGGTCACGACGTCGCGCATCACCGTGGTGATCACCGGAACGACCGAACCGGGCGAGCTCGACTACACCGCGATCTCGGAGATCTACGTCTACGGCACCCGGCCGTGAGCGCTCATGTGATGCCGGGCGTGAAGACCATCAGGTAGAGGATCGCGAGCAGCCCGATGACACCGATCGCGGTGATCACGTGGGCGGTCGGACCGCGGAGGATCTCGGTGAGCTCCTCGTCGGAGGTCCTCGGCACCCCGGAGGGGCGCACCTGGCACGCGAGCTTGATCTTCGCGAAGTACGGCTTCGCGACCGCGGTCATCAACCCGATCGTGGCGACCAGGGTCACGATCGCGACCCAGACCCACCAGTGGCCGAAGGACTCGAGCTTCAGCGCTGCGAGCACCCCCGAGACGACGATCGCTCCGAGCGCCACGTACATCGGCAACGTCGTCGCTCCCGACAGCGTGATCAGCGTCATGATCTTCGCGCGGTCGCGCTCACCGCGGATCCGGTAGAGGACGACCATCGAGACGCCGTGCGCCGCCAGGAACACGAACGCGGAAGCGATGTGCGCGTACAGGACCCAGTTGAAGTACATCGGGGCGGCAGCTTACCCCGTCGCTAGAAGGGATCGAACCCCGCGCGCACCAGCATCGCGCGGGCTTCCCGCTCCTCGATGCCGCGCGAGATGAGTTCGGCGTACAGCCGGACCGCGCCCAGGGAACGGCCGCAGCGCGGGCAGAACCGGAAGGTGTGGTCGAAGGGGGTATCGCACCACGGGCACTGCGTGACCTCGATCCTTCGATCGGGCTCGAGCCCGGTGTCGGTGAGCGCGTCCACGTATCCCTTGCCGTAGTCCCACTGGATGTACTCGTTCTCGTCGATGTCCCAGGCGGGTTCGTGCATCCGGGGCTCGCCCGTGGACAGCATCTGCTCGAGGTTGTCCCGCAGCAGCTCCCATTCGTAGAAGTGGTTCTGGCCGCAGTCCTGGCACGCGATCACGACCCCCTTCACGCTCTGGGGGGCGAACACGACCCGCATCGCCGCGAGATCCTCGAGGTCGGCCGCGATGTCCTCGCGCTCCTGCTCGGTGAACTCGTACGGCTCGTCGTCGGTGGGTGTGAACTCGTCGTCTTCCATCAGCTGGTCTCCTCCTGTTCGTCGTCGACGAACCGGAAGGCCTTGAATCCTTCGGCGTACTCGTACCCGTGTCCGCTCTGCTCCGCGACCTCGCGGGCCCGCTCCCTGACCCACGGCGACGCCGCCTCCGCGCCCTGCGACACGTGGCACGCCAGGGCCGCGAGCTTCGTGTCGATCGTGTCGGTGATGTCGACGTAGGTGTCCGGCTCGTTCGTCACGAGCCACAGGTTCGGGATCTCGTAGGGCTCGATCCCCTCGTCCTCGAGCTCCCGGAACATCACGCGGGTCGGCGAGTCGGGCATCACCGCGGTGAGCGCGAGGAGGCCGGCCTGCTTGTGGTCCCAGTGGTTCACGTACCCAGAGCCCGACCAGAGCCGCGCGGGATCCGGGGCGACGATCACCTCGGGTCTGACCCGCCGGATCTCGCGGGTGACCTTCTTGCGCGTCTCGGGCGTGACCTCGAGGAACCCGTCGAGCTCGCCCAGGAAGGTCACGCTGGCGACGCCCAGGACCTCGGCGGCCGCGCGTTGCTCAGCCTCACGGATCGGGCGCATCGTCTCGCGGGTGTGCGCGGGATCGTTCGATCCGGCGGAGCCGTCGGTGCACACCACGTAGTGGACCTCGCAGCCCTCGAGCGCCCATCGCGCGACGGTCCCGCCGCACATGAACTCGGCGTCGTCCGGATGCGCGAACACGACGACGGCGCTGGTGAAGGGAGACGCCATGGGTGACGAGCCTACCGTCAGGCGATGCGTTCCATGCGGATGAACTCGCGCTCGGTGCCGTCCTCGAACCGCTTGACGTACGGCTCCCCCCGGACGAACCCGACGTGTTCGTAGGCACGCATCGCGCGCTCGTTCCACGGCAGGACGTCGAACGCGAACCGCGCCGGGCCCCAGCGCTCGCGAGCGAACGACAAGAGCGCCTCGGTGAACGGGGCGCCGAGCCCACGACCGGTCAGATCGGGGCGCAGGCCGAGTCCCAGCTCGACGAGGTCGCCGAGGTGCGTGATCTCGGCGAACCCGACGAGTTGACCGGTCGCGGCGTCGTCGGCCGCGAACCACACGTCGGGCCAGGCGTCGGGGTCGAGCAGTTCCGCCAGGTCCTCGAGGTCCTCACCCCAGTCGTAGACGTCGTAGGGGGTCTCGTACCGCCACGAAGCGATCGCGTGGGCATCGCCGAGCGTCATGTCGCGTACCAAGAACCGCATCGCGCCCCCGAGCCTAGGCGAACGCATGGGTCCAAGCTGATCGAGATGGCGTTCCTCCGCGTACGGTGGAGGCATGGGACTCAAGGAGATCGCCGACGCCGCGATGGAGGTGACCGTCGTCCCGAGCTTCACGAAGCTCGGCTACGCGGCGCGTCGGCGCTTGTTCGGCTGGGAAGATCTCGCGACGTTGCGGCTCGACGGCGAGGTCGTCGCGATCACCGGGGCATCGTCGGGACTCGGTCTGGCAACCGCCCGACAGGTGGCGTCGATGGGGGGCCGGGTCGTGCTGCTGGTCCGCAACGTCGAGAAGGGTGAGCGGGCGACGGCGGAACTGACGGGTGAGGGGCACCGGGTCGTCGCGTGCGATCTGACCGACCCCGACTCCGTGCGGGAGGCCGCCGCGGAGATCGGCCGGACGACCGACCGGCTCCGCGCCTTGGTCCACAACGCCGGATTCCTCACGGCCGAGTACGGGACGACCGTCGTCGGACGCGAGCGGACCTTCGCGACGATGGTCCTCGGGCCGCATCTCCTGACCCGCGAGCTCCTCCCGATCCTCGGTGCGGGATCGCGGGTCATCTGGATCGCCTCCGGCGGGATGTACACGCAACGCCTCGACGTGGACGAGGTAGAGATGGGGCCGGATGACTACCGAGGCTCGGTCGCGTACGCGCGTGCCAAACGCGCCCAGGTCGTCCTGACGAAGGAGTGGGCGGGCCGGCTGCGCGACCGCGGGATCGCCGTGCACGCGATGCATCCGGGCTGGGCAGACACGCCCGGGATCCACGAGGGGCTTCCCACCTTCGCGAGACTGATCGGCCCGCTCCTGCGCGACACGGACGAGGGGGCCGACACGATCGCATGGCTCGTCGCAGCCGACGAGCCGGCCACGGTGACCGGCCTGTTCTGGCACGACCGCGCACCAAGGCCCACGGAGAAGCTCCCCGGCACCGCCACCTCCGACGAGGAGCAGGCGCGCCTGTGGACGCTCGTGGAAGGCCTCACCGCCTGAGGGCCCTTCGTCCGCACGCACGTCCGCGGGCTGCGCGATGATGCGGGCGTGAGCGCGACCCACGCGATCGCCGCCGAGGGGCTCGAGAAGCGGTTCGGGCCGATCCGGGCGCTCGACGGCCTGACGCTGGAGGTCTACGCCGGGGAGATCCTCGGCTTGATCGGACCGAACGGGGCCGGAAAGTCGACCTTCATCCGAACCGTCGCCGGCCTGATCGCCCTCGACGGAGGCCGGATCGCCGTCCTGGGGGAGTCACCCGGGCGCCGCGTGTCCTCGCGGATCGGGTACATGACCCAGTCGGCCGCGCTCTACGAGGACCTCTCGATCCGAGAGAACCTCGCGTTCTTCGGGTTGGTCTACGGCCTGACCACGCGTGAGGCACGCGCGCGAGGTGAAGAGCTGATGTCGCTCTTGCGCCTGACCGAGAAGGTCGATCGGCCCGTCCACGAGCTGTCCGGCGGTCAGCGCCAGCTCGCGAACCTCGCGTGCTCGATGGTCCACGGACCGTCGCTCCTGCTCCTGGACGAGCCGACCGTGGGGGTCGACCCGGAGCTGCGACGTCGACTGTGGGAGGAGTTCGCGGGGCTCCGTGACGAGGGCACGACGATCCTCGTGACCACGCACGTGATGGACGAGGCCGACCGGTGCGACCGGATCGCATTCGTCGCAGACGGTCGGATCCTCGACGTGGGAACCGCCGGCGAGCTGGTCGAGCGGACGGGAGCCTCGTCGATCGAGGACGCATTCCTGCGGCTGCGCGACGGGAGCGAACCGTGAACCCCACGCGGATCGGCGCGCTCGCGCAGCGGATCGTTCGGGCGTTCCGGCACGACCGCCGCACGCTCGGCCTGATCGTGGTCGTCCCGCTCGTCGTGATGATGTTGATCGGCTACCTCGTGGGCGACGACAAGGAGGAGCTGCGTGTCGCGGTGTACGGGATCGGTGTCGAGAGCCCGTTCGCCCTCGCGTTCGACGCGCAGCCGGGGGTGTCGGTGGCGGGTGCGGCCGAGGACGAGGCGGCCGCGCGGGCGGCGGTGACCGACGGCGAGTTCGCGGCAGCGATCGGCCCGGCCGGACCCGACCCGTCGTCGGGCGTCCTCGTGATCGTGCCCGGCGAGGACGTCCAGGTCGAAGGGCCGGTCGTGCAGATGGCGGTCCGCGCCTCCGCGATCGCGCAGGGTCAGGACCTGCCGACCGGCGAGATCCCCGGGGTCACCGTCGAACGCGTGTCGCTCCCCGGCGGCGAACGCCCGTCCACGATCTCGTTCGCGGCGCCCGCGATGATCACGGTCTTCGCGTTCCTGTTCACCTTCATGCTGACGAGCGTGGCGTTCCTGCGGGAGCGCTCGTCGGGGACGCTCGAACGGCTGCTCGCCTCCCCGATCACGAAGGGCGAGATCCTGAGCGGCTACCTCCTCGGGTTCCTCCCGTTCGCGGCCGCTCAGACCACGCTCGTTCTCGGCTACGCGATCATCGTCCTCGACGCCCAGGTCGCGGGCTCGCTCTGGCTCGTGATCCTCGTGCTGCTGCTGCTCGTCGTCGGCGTGGTGAACCTCGGGATCACGCTGTCGTTCTACGCGCGCAACGAGCTCCAGGTGATCCAGTTCATCCCGCTCGTGCTGCTCCCCCAGGTCTTCCTGGGCGGACTCTTCTGGCCGGTCGTGACCCTGTGGGAGCCGCTCACCTGGGTGTCGGTGCTGTTCCCCGTGACGCACGCCGTCCACGCGCTCCGTCGCGTGATGCTCGGTGGCGCGGCGATCGGCGACATCGCGAACGACCTGTGGTCGCTCGTCGCGTTCGCCGTCGCGATGATCGGCCTCGGCGTGCTTGTCCTGAGACGACAGCGAGCCTGAGGCCTACGGCGTGAGGAACCTGATCCGCTCCTCGTCCGCGTAGGCGAGGCTGCCGTCGAGGAGCGTGACCACCGCGATCGCACAGTCGGTCGCCGCCGGCGAGCCGTCCGGGATCACCGCTCCGTCCGAGACCCGGTACAGCTGCAGCGTCCGGGTCACGTAGGTGCACAGCGCCAGCCGGCCGTCCGTGAGCACGGCGAGACCGCTGGGCGCCGCGTGAGGTCCCAGGGTCGTGAGGACCTGCGGCTCGCCGGCCGTCGCGATCGCGAGCCGCTCGTCGCCTTCACCCCCCGCGTTGTCCGCCACGAACAGCGTCCCGTCGGAGGCGTAGGCGAAGGCGAAGGGGTTGTTCCACCCCCGCGACAGCACGGTCGGGCTCTGGTCGGAGGGTCCCGCGGGATCGAGCGCGAGCAGCTTCCCGTTCGGGGTCTCGGGGTCGGCGGCCGCAGCGGCATCGAGCAGGTCTCCGACCCCGATCACCAACTGGCCGTCGGGCGAGAAGGCGAGGTGCCCGCCGTTCGCGCGGTCGGCCGAGGGCGGCCCGGCCCAGACCAGCCGGTCCTCATCCACCCGGGCGACCTCGAGCCGTCCGTCGGGCGCCGTGTACGCCGCGTACAGCGCGTCACCATCGAGCGCGACCCCGAGGAGACCTCGTTGCTCACCGTCGGTGGAGACCTGGACCCGCCCGATCTGCTCGATGGTCCCGTCGGCGTCGCGGCGGACGATGCGACCGGTCAGACGCTCGCCCCACACGAGGTCGCCGTCGTCGGCCGCGGTGAGCGCGGCGGGGAAGTTCGCGGGTATCCCGTCGTCGCCGCTCGTCACCACGATCGCGGCGGTGACGGTGGCGGTGATCACCACCCCGGCAACCACCAACACCGCGCGTCGTCGCACCTCAGGCGTCCCGATCGGCCGCCAGACCGTCCGGGGCGGTCGAGGGAGACACGACCAGCGCGGTGAGGCCGACGCCGAGCATCAACCAGAAGCTCGCCGTGCTCGCGCGCCCGCCGAACGGGTTCCAGGTCTGTCCGACACCCAGGACCGTCAGCCCCGTCATCGCGAGGAAGAGCACGCCGGCAGCCAGCACGGGGCCCTTCGAGCCCCGGCGCGTCCCCAGCCACGCGACGAGCCCCCCCACCACGGTGAGCACACCGCCGAGGGTGTTCATCGCGTAGAGCCGCCAGAGCTGCTCCCCGCGGTCGGCGGCGAACGGCGCCCCGAGGGCGTTCAGCGCTCCGGCGATCCCTCCCACGACCGCGACCACGGCGAGCACCGTCGCCGCTCGTGCGCGTTCCTGCCTCATGACGCCCTCCTCAGCAGCGCTGCCACACGGCCATCGGCCTGGGCCCAACCCGGACGAAGGATCGCGTCCAGCCCGAACGCGCGCCCCGCCGCCGTCGCCCACAGCAGGGCATGTCCCGCGAACATCATGTAGTAGGCCCAGCTCCACTCGTGTGGCCCGTTCAGGATCGACAGCGAGATCGCCACGGTCTGCGCCATCCCCACGACCGCCCAGAACCGCGTGGCGAGCCCCAGGATCAGGAAGGCGCCGAGCGCCATCTCGGTCAGGAGCGTCAGCCACCCGAAGAACGTGAAGTTGGGGATCACCACGTGCTCGACGAACCACGCGTACGGCGCGAAGACGGGGAACTCGTACGCCCACTCGGTGAAATGCCGGAGCGTCCGGAACTCCGGGGGCGTCTTCCAGGACACGGTCGTGAGCCACAGCAGTCCGAAGACGATCCGGGTCGCCGCGATCACCCCCCTGGACGCCCACGTGTCCACCGGCAGCCGCCGGTCCTCGTCGATCTCTCGCACGTCGGTCCTCCTCCCCGCCGCCCCGCGACGGTCCGTCGGCGCCCGACCGGGCGCCGAGCTCACGTTCAGGTGAAACGGTCGTCGATCGGCCCGGCGAACCCCCGACCGGCCACGAGGTCCACGAGCGCGGTCGCGGGCACGTGCAGCGGGTCGATCGCACGGGTCACGAGCAGGTCGACGTCGAGCCGGCCCCCGACCACGGTCGGTGCGAACGGGCTCCAGAAGGCGCCGTCGGCGGTCAGGGTGAGCTCGGGCGCGAGCTCGTCGCTCCCAGCCGGCTCCCCCATGCCGTTCGTGGCGGCCCGGCCCCGGCGCACGACCCCGCGGACCAGGTGTTCCTCGTCGGGGACGCCGAGCGCCCGGTGGAGCTCGCACAGGGCCGCCATGTCGTCCTCGTCCACGAACTCCCGGGTCGATGCGATCCGCACGCCGATCCCCATCTCAACCAGCTTCGGGATCGCCTCGACGACCTTCCGGAAGTTCTCCGGGCCCCGCATCTCGTCGTTCGCGACCGGGTCGGAGCTGTCCAGCGAGATCTGGATACGCAGGTCGCGCCCGCCCAGCGGACGCAGCCGCTCGAGCCGGGCGTTCGAGAACAGCGTCCCGTTCGACAGCACGACGACGGGCAGGATGTCGCTCAGCCGCACCAGGAGCTCGGGCATGTCGGACACGAGGAAGGGCTCGCCGCCGGTGACCCCGAGCCCACGGAACCCGAGGGCGGGCGCCTGCCGGGCGATCGCCTCGATCCGCTCGGAGGGCATGATCCGCGCGTCGGCATCGGGCGCCGACTCGGTCAGGCAGTACGAGCAGGCCAGGTTGCAGTGGTAGTTCGCGTACAGGTACAGGCGGGACCCGATCCGGCCCTGATCGATCGCCTCCGCGACCGGTCCCACGGCGAGCTGCGCCTCGCTCACGCCGCGAGCTCCGCGGGGTCGATCCCCGCCTCGGCCAGCCGAGCGAGCGACGCCGCACTCACGGGTAGCCGGAGCGCCGTGCAGTACCGGTTGAGGAAGATCGTGCACCCCACCATCGCCGCGAGCTCCACGATCACCGCATCGTCGACATGGGCGGCCAGGGAGTCGGCGATCTCATCGGGGACCTCACCCTTGCCGGCGGCGACCTCATCCACCCATCGCAGCAGCGCGATCTCGCGCCCGTCCGAGAACGATCCCAGGCCGCTCGCCGGGTCGCAGAGCTCCCGGACCTCGCCCGCGTCCACGTCCGCATCGAGCGCGATCGCCGCGTGGGTCAGGGTGCAGTACGTGCACGCCAGCAGCGCGCTCGCCCGCACGATCACCAGCTCGGCGGTGCGGCGGTCGACGAGCGAGCCCCCCAGCGCCTGCCCGATGAACGGCAGCGCGGCATGGGCGAGCTCCGGCACCTGGGCGAGCGACCGGGCGATCGGCCCGGGATCACCACCGGCGAACAAGGAGCGGACGCTGAGCGGCGCCTCCTCCTCGACGAGCAGGCGGACGCGGGCATCTGGCTGATTCATGGGACCTCCGTGTCGTGATCGGGACCGTCCGTTGCACGTGCCGGCGGCGGCGCGCGCAAGGGGTCGTGGGCGAACGCCGACATCCCATCGGCGAACGAGGTACGGGCGCGGAACCCGAGCACCGCGGCGGCGCGTTCGGGCGAGGCGACCACGTGGCGGACGTCCCCGAGCCGGTACCCGCCCACGACCTGCGGTCGGGGGGCGTCGGGACCCGCGGCGTCGGCGAGCGCCTCGGCCATCTCGCCGATCGTGTGGGGCTCGCCGCTGGCGATGTTGAAGGCACCGTCGGCAGCGGCCTCCAGGGCAAGGACGTTCGCGTGCGCGACGTCGGTCACGTGGACGAAGTCCCGGCGTTGCCCCCCGTCCTCGAAGACGCGAGGTGCCTCGCCGGCCTCGAGGGCGCTGCGGAAGATGCTCGCCACGCCCGCGTAGGGGGTGTCACGCGGCATCCACGGCCCGTAGACGTTGTGGTACCGGAGGGCGGCGACGGGGGATCCGTGCTCGCGCGCGTAGGCGGCGCACAGGTGCTCCTGGTGGAGCTTCGTCGCCGCGTACACGTTGCGGGGGTCGAGCGGCGCGTCCTCGGGCACGACGTCGGGCACGAGGGGCTCGTCGCACGCGGGGCAGGGCGGCTCGAACCGACCGGCCTCGAGGTCCTCGATCCGACGGGGGCGCGGGCGCACCACGCCGTGCGACGCGCAGCGGTACCGGCCCTCGCCGTAGACCACCATGCTGCTGGCCAGCGCGATCGGCCCGGCGAAGCCACGTCCGTGCAGCGCCGAGAGCAGCGTCGCGGTCCCCAGGTCGTTGGCGCGCACGTAGGCGGGCATGTCACCGAGATCGACCCCCAGACCGACCTTCGCCGCCTGGTGACAGACGGCATCGACACCCTCGACCGCCTCGTGCATCGCGTCGGCGTCGGCCACGTCCACCCATCGGTAGGACGCCTCCGGGTTGAGGTGCGGCGGAGCGCCCTCGTGCGCCGCGGGGTCGAGCGAGTCCACCACGAGCACCTCGTGGTGACGTGCGACGAGCGCGTCGACCACGTGGGAACCGATGAACCCCGCCCCACCCGTCACCAAGATCCGCACGTCGGCCTCCTCACCATGGAGAGAACACCACCGCTTGGACCAGGAGGGCCCATCCGAGCTGGAGAGCGAGCCAGGTGCGGCGGGTGGCCGCCGGTGCGAAGGCGAGCACAGCCGCCGCTCCCGCCACGAGCCACGGCATGAACGGGAGCCAGATCCGCTCCACCTCGGCTTTCGACAGTCCGGTGACATCGGCGACCACGATCGCGATGACCGCGCCGGCAGCCACGAGCCACGCGCGGCCCCGCGCCCGCGGGAGCCACCCCCACACGACCGGACCGACCGCCACGGCGAGGGCGGCGAGGTTCGCGAGGAGGAAGTACCCGTAGGGGCGGACCCTCGCGAGGCTGACCGCGTACGCGCCACGGGCAGCCGTCAGCCCGTCGACCCACCAGAAGCCGCCCGCGGCCGCGGCGATCGCCGCGAGGACGACCGGCATCGCGGCGATCGCGAGGACCCGTCCACGCCGTCGCGCGATCGCGATCGTCACCGGCACCGATGCGAGCAGCACGATCCCGTAGGACAGGGCCAGCGCTGCTGCCCACAGCACGCCCGAGCCGAGCGCGAGCAGCGCCGCGCGCCGGCCGGTGCGCCCCGTCGCCAGCACGAGGAGCGCCGCGGCCCACGAGCCGACCCCGAGGAAGACCGCGTCGCCCGACGACCAGAAGACCGCGATCGACGAGAAGGCCACGAACGGCGCGGCCGTCCGCGCGGCCCGCTCTCCGGCGACCTCACGTGTCGCGAGCAGCACCGCTGGCACCGACGCGGCCCCCGCGACGTGCTCGAGGACCGCGACCCATCCGGGTGTCGCGAGGCCGAGTTCCTGCGCCCCGAGCAGCAGCAGGACCATCCCGGGGGGGTGGGACCGCACGTGGGACGGGAAGCCCGAAGGATCGGTCACGAGGCGATCCAGGAACGCACCGACGCCGTCGACGAGCGGCAACGCCGCGAGGTAGTCAACCGCCGACGCGGGCCCCCTGGTGAAGCCACCGACGCCGTCCCACGCCGCGAGCGAGACCGACCATCCCAGCCCGCCCAGGAACGACAGGCCGAGCAGCGCCCGCCACGGGACGCGCGACGCGACGCGGTCGGCCCACCCGACGGCGGCGACCGCCAGCAGCACCGACGGGAGCGACGACCACGAGCCACGGGGATCGATGTTGCCGGTCAGCGGCGGCGCGTTCACCTGCATCCGGTAGCCGCGGTCCTGGAGCGCCCGCCCACCGACGAAGGACGCCACGACCGCGACCAGCGCCGCCGCGACGCCCACCAAGGACGCCCTCAAGCGGCCGACCCCATCCCTGATCCGTCCGACCGTCGCTGCGAACCGGGTGCTCCCGGCGACTCGTGCCACCTCGACGGCGTCGTCGAAGGTGTCGACGTCCCGGAGCTCCTCCAGCTCGGCGACGGTGAGCCCCAGCTCCCGGAGCCGCGCCCGCTGCACGTGGCAGGTCTCCGCCGTGCTCATCGGCACCCCGAGGAACACCCTCGGGTCGGGGCGCTGCAGGCCGATCGCCCACCATCCCCCGTCCTGCGCCGGTCCGATCACCGCGTCCACGTCGGCGCCGCGGAGACGAGCCAGCGACCCCGACAGCAGGTCCGGCGTGACCTGCGGCGTGTCCATCCCGATCAGGAGACCCGGGCCACCCACGTCGTCGAACGCGGACGCGAGGCGTTCGTCGAGCCCATCGCCTCGTTGCGGAAGGACCCGGAACCCGTCGGGCACCCATCCACCCGGCTCACCGTCGAGCACGAGCACGGGGTCCACGTCGGGCACGGCCGCCACCGCGGCCAGGGTGTCCGCGAGCGCGGCGCCCGCGACCTCCGCCGCTTCCTCCGGCGTGCACGGCGGGGTGAGCCGGGTCTTGGAGCGCCCGGGGACGGGCGCCTTCGCGATCACGATCAGGTGCACCGCATCACCCTCGTCAGGTCCCTGAGCGCTCGGGTCGTCCCCCGCACCGTGCCGGTCACCTTGCTCCGACCGGTTCGCGCCAGGTACGGGACCGGGACCTCGACGATCCGCCATCCCGCCTGGCCTGCGCGAAGGACCATCTCGAACGGCCATCCGAAGCGCCGGTCCTCGATCCCCAACGCGAGCAACTCCTGGCGCCGGGCGGCGCGCATCGGTCCGAGATCTCGGAGCGGTGCATCGACGCGGCGACCGATCAGCGAGGCGACGGCACGGTTGCCGACGCGTGCGTGCCACGGCCACGCTCCACGTTCGGGGACCCGAGCCCCCAAGACGAGGTCGGCGCGCCCGTCGATGACCGCGTCGGTCACCCGGGGGAGGTCTGAGGGATCGAGTGAGGCGTCGCAGTCCATGAAGCACACGACGTCGTCAACGGCGGCGATCAAGCCCGCGAAGCAGGCGGAACCGAAACCGGGTACCGGCTCGTGCACGACCTGCGCACCCAGCGAAGTGGCCAGCTCCGCCGACCCGTCCGTGGAACCGTTGTCGACCACGATCGGCCGGTAGCCGGCGGGCATGCGCTCCAAGACCCAGGGCAACGCCTGGGACTCGTTGAGCACGGGGAGCACCACGTCAGGCACCGATCGACCCTTCCCTTCGTCGACTTCGACCCACCATCGCCCCGCGAGGCCGTGCCCAGCCCCGGATGCCGGGCGAGGCATCATCGTGCACCGCGCGACCTTACGTCTTTCGAAACGCCAAGCGTTGCAGAGGTCAGGGGGACACCGGTCGTGCACGGAGGAACGTGTCGAGTGCCGCCGCCTGGTCGCGGACCGATGGAGGCGACGGACCTCCCGAGAGGTCGCGGGCTTCCACCGACCTGACCGGATCGAGGAGTTGGGCTCCGTCGGACACGCCGAACGTCTTCCATTCGTCGTCGGTGAGGTCACGCAGGGTACGCTCCTCCGCGTCGAGCCGCTTCAACAGCCCCCCGACCTGCCGGTGCGCCTCCCGGAACGACACCCCGTCCTTCACGAGTGCTTCGGCGAGGTCGGTCGCGTAGAGCCCCTCGTCGTCACAGGCCGCACGCATCGCGTCGACGTCGAACCGGATCGACGCGACCGCGCCGGTGAGCGCGGGCAGAACGAGCCCGAGCGTGTCGGCGGCGTCGAACGCCGGCTCCTTGTCCTCCTGGAGGTCGCGGTGGTAGCCGAGAGGCAAGCCCTGTAGCAGCGCGGTCAGCGAGACGAAGTCGCCCGCGATGCGCGCGGCCTTCCCGCGCGCCAGCTCCGCCGTATCGGGGTTCCGCTTCTGCGGCATCATGCTCGAACCGGTCGAGTAGGCCTCGTCGAGCGCGGCCCAACCGAGCGCGGGGTCGGTCCAGCGGGCGAGATCGGCCGCCAGTCGCGAGAGGTGCGAGGAGCAGATCGCTGCGACCGACAGGAACTCCTGCACGAAGTCGCGATCGCTCACGGCGTCGATCGAGTTCGTGAACGCCCGGTGGAACCCGAGGCGGGTCGCCGTCAGATCGGGGTCCAGGCCCAGAGTCGAGCCGGCGGTCGCCCCGGCGCCGAGCGGGGAGGTCGAGGTCCGGTTCGACCACTGTTCCAAGCGTTCGAGGTCGCGAGCGAACGCCCACGCGTGTGCGAGCAGATGGTGCCCGAGCGTCACGGGCTGCGCGAACCGCGCGTGCGTCGTGCCCGGCATCACGGTCTCGGCGTGCTCACGGGTCCGGTCGACGAGAACCCTCGCGAGGGCCACGACCTCCCGGTCGATCCGGCGACCCGCGGCGAGCAGCCACAGGCGAAGGTCGGTGACGACGAGGTCGTTGCGGGACCGGCCCGCGTGGAGCTTCGCACCCAGGTCACCGAGGCGTTCGGTCACCGCGCGCTCGATCGCCGAGTGCACGTCCTCGTCGGCATCGTGGAACGCGAACCGCTCCTCGGCGAGATCCTCGCCGATCTCACCCAGCGCTCCTTCGAGCGCCGCCGCCTCCGGCTCGTCGAGCAGACCCGCGTCCTTGAGGGCGCGCACGTGCGCGATCGAGGCCTCGACGTCCTGCGACGCGAGCCGTCGGTCGAAGTGCAACGACCGGCCGAGCGCGTGCGCCTCGGGAGCCGGCGGCTTCGAGAACCGGCCGGCCCACAGCTGCTCGCCGCCGCTCTCGTTCACCGTCACGTCTTCGGGATGCCCTGCTTCGCCGCCCACACCCGCAACGGTAGCCCGTACAGGCGGACGTAGCCCTCGGCGTGCGACTGGTCGAACGCGTCCTCGCTGCCGTAGGTCGCGAGCGACAGGTCGTACAGCGCCGCCTCCGATCTGCGGCCGACCACGGTGCACGAGCCCGGCTCGAACCGGAGGCGGACGTCGCCGCTCACGTGCACCTGGGTGGCGTCCATGTAGGCGTCGAGTGCTTCGCGGAGCGGGCTGAACCACTGCCCGTCGTAGACGAGGTCTGCCCAGCGCTGCTCGAGCTGCGGTTTGTGATGGGCGACCTCGCGCTCGAGGGTCAGATCCTCCAACGCCTGGTGCGCCCGGATGATCGACAACGCCCCGGGCACCTCGTAGAGCTCGCGGCTCTTGATGCCCACCCGGCGGTTCTCGATCATGTCGACGCGGCCGAAGCCGTACGACCCGCCCAGGGCGTCGAGGGCCCGGATCAGGTCCGGCAGCGACGTCGGCGACCCATCGAGCGCCACGGGCACACCGCGCTCGAAGGTCAGCTCGACCTCGGCCGGCTCGTTCGGGCGCTCCGCCGGCGGCTTCGTCCGTTCGAAGGCGTCCTCGGGCGGCGCCACCCACGGATCCTCGAGCGGCCCGCATTCCGCGGTCCTGCCCCAGAGGTTCTCGTCGACCGAATAGGTCGAGACCACCCCGGCGATCGGGATGTCCCACTCGGCCGCGAGGGTCAGGGCCTTCTCGCGCGGGATCCCCGCGTCGCGGATCGGCGCCAGGATCGTCAGGTCGGGCGCGAGCACGTAGAAAGCCACCTCGAACCGCACCTGGTCGTTGCCCTTCCCGGTGCAGCCGTGCGCGACCGTGTCCGCGTCGAGTTCCCTGGCGACCTTCACCACCTCGTCGGCGATCAGCGGCCGAGCGAGCCCGCTCACCATCGGGTACTTGCCCTCGTAGAGGGCGTTGGCCTTGATCGCCCTCGTCAGGACCTCGTCCGCGTACCGGTCGACCGCGTCGACGACGCGCACGCTCGCGGCGCCGGCCTTCTCGCCCCGCTCCACGACCTGCGCGAAATCCTCCTGCTGGCCCACGTCGACCGCGACCGCATGGACCTCGTAGCCCTGCTCACCCAGCCACCGGATCGTGACCGACGTGTCGAGCCCGCCGCTGTAGGCGAGCACAGCCTTCCGTGTCATGACGCTTCCTCCGTGATCGTGTGCATCGCGCGCTCGAGTTGGTCGGGCGTGACGCCCTCCCGGCCGAGCACCAGGATCGTGTTGTCGCCGGCGATCGTGCCGGCCACGTCGGGCAGTCCGACGCGGTCCAGACCCTCGGCGAGGGCCGCTGCCGCGCCGGGCGAGGTTCGGATCACCAGGCCGGCTTCCGCCCGGACGAACGACAGCGCGAACTCGTCGAGCAGGTGGCGCAGCAGCGCCATCGGGCCGTACGAGCCGGGCTCCCCCGGTGCGACGTAGCGCGTGCCCTCCTGGTCGTGGACGCGCGCGAGCCCGAGCTCCTCGATGTCGCGGCTGATCGTCGATTGGGTCGCCTCGATCCCCAGGTACGCGAGCCGCGAGCGGATCTCCTGTTGGGAGCCAAGCCGCTCGCGCGCCACGAGCCCGAGGATCGTCTGCTGGCGCTTCGCCTTCGAGTGGCCGTTGCCGCGGGTCACGGGGCGACCTCCTCGAGCGCATCGGCCAGCGCCTTCACGGCTTCGTCGACCTCGGCAGCGGTGACCGTGTACGGCGGCGTGAACCGCACCGTGTCGGGCCCGGCGGTCGAGGAGAGGACCCCGCGGCGGAGCATCGCCATCGCGACGTCGTGCGCGGCGATCCCCTCGGCGACCTGGAACCCGTTCAGGAGCCCGCGCCCCCTGACCTCGGCGAGGGTGCCGGCCGGAGCGAGACGAGCGACCTCGGTCCGGAGCAGTCCGCCCATCGTCGTGACGTTGCGCAGCAGCCCGTCACCGTCGATCGTGTCGAGGACCACGAGCGCGGCCGCGCTGGGGACGGGTCCGCCGCCGAAGGTCGACGCGTGCTCGCCGGGCGCGAAGGAAAGCGCGGCGGGCGCGATGAGGGCGCCCATCGGCAGGCCGCCGCCCAGGGCCTTCGCGAGGGCGACGACGTCGGGCACGACGCCGGCCTCGGTGACGCTGAGCCAGTCCCCGCATCGGCCCGTCCCGGCCTGGACCTCGTCGACCGCGAACAACGCGCCGTGTGCGTCGCACAGCTCACGCACCGTCCGCAGGTAGCCCAGGTCGAGCGGGATCACGCCGCCCTCGCCCATCACCGGCTCGAGGAACACCGCGGCGACGTCCCCGGGGGCGAGCGCCTCCTGCAGCGCCACCGCGTCGCCGGGCGCCACGTAGCGGAACCAGTCGTGGATCGGCTCGAAGGGTTCCCGCTTCGGGGGCTGTCCCGTCGCGGCCAGCGCCGCCATCGTCCGCCCGTGGAACGACCCCTCGAGCGTGACGATCACGTCCTTGCCCTGAGGGAGTCCCCACTTCCGCACGAGCTTGATCACGCCCTCGTTCGCCTCGGCGCCGCTGTTGCAGAAGAAGACGCGAGCGTCCTCGACGGGCACCAGTTCCGCGAGCCGCTCGGCGAGGGCCGCCTGGGGCGGCGTCGCGAACAGGTTCGACGTCAGCCCGATCGTTCGAGCGGCGCCTTCCACGGCGTCGACCCAGGCCGGGTGACAGTGCCCGAGGCTGAGCGCGCCGAGCCCGCCGACCATGTCGAGGTACCCACGACCTCCGTCGTCCCAGACCCGCAGCCCTTCGCCGCGCACGAGCGTGACGGGATAGCGCGCGTACGTCGCCATCACCGCCGCTTCGCCACGGAGCGTCACGGGACGACGACCTCCTGGGCTGCGTCGGGGGTGATCATCGTGCCGACGCCCTCGGGCGTGAACAGCTCGAGCACCACCGAATGCTCAACCCGACCGTCGACCAGGTGGACACGCCCCACACCGGCGCGCAGGGAGCGCACGGCGCTCTCGAGCTTCGGGATCATGCCGCCGTCCACCACGCCGGGCTGCGAGAGCAGCTCCAGGCACTGGGAGGCCGACAGCTCCGAGAGCAGGTCGCCGTTCGGCCCGATCAGGCCCGGCACGTCGTTCACGTACACGAGCTTCTCGGCCCCGAGCGCAACGGCCAGCTCGCTCGCGACGACGTCGGCGTTCACGTTGTAGGCCTGGCCGTTCTCGTCAACGGCGATCGATGCGACGACCGGCACGAACCGCTGCCCGAGGAGCGCCTCGAGCACGTGGACGTCCACGTGAACGACCTCGCCGACGAACCCCAGGTCGGGACCCTCCTGCTTCTGGGCGAGCAGCATCCGGCCGTCGACGCCGGAGAGGCCCACCGCGTTCACGCCACCGGATACGAGCGACGCGACCACCTCGGTGTTCAGCTTGCCGGCCAGCACCATCGTCGCGACGTCGAGCGTCTCGGCGTCGGTCACGCGCACGCCGTCGACGAAGGTGGTCTCGATCCCCAGACGCGCCGACATGTGCGTCACCGCCGGTCCGCCGCCGTGGACGACGACGGGACGGATCCCGACCGACTGCAGGAGCGCGACGTCCTCAGCGAACGAGGCCGCCAACCCGGCCTTGTCCATGGCGGCGCCCCCGTACTTCACGACGATCGCCTGCCCTTGATGCTCGCGCATGAAGGGCAGCGCCTCCACGAGGGTGCGCGCCTTCGCGACGGTGCGTTCGCGGATCTGCGGTGGCAGCTCCATGCTCATGTCGTGTACTCCCCGTTGATCCGGACGTAGTCGTAGGACAGGTCACTGCCGAGGATGCGGGCGTGCCCGGGCCCATCGCCGACCCGGATCCGGATCGGAACCTCCCGAGCGGCCATCGCGTCCTTCGCGGCTGCGCGAAGCGATGGGTCCTCGAAGTAGACGGAGGGGATCGCGCCGCCCACGGCGAGCGCGACGTCGCCGAACCACACGTCGAGCTTCGAGGGGTCGACGTCGGCGCCGGAAGCGCCGACGGCCTGCAACACCCGCCCGGGGTTCGGGTCCTCCCCGAAGACCGCGGTCTTCACGAGGGGCGAGTCGGCGACCGCCCGCGCGATCGTCCTGGCTCCCGCTTCGTCGGCGGCTCCCTCGACGTCGACGAGCATCACGTGGGTGGCGCCCTCCGCGTCGTGGACCAGCTGGGACACGAGCGACGCGCCCACCTCCTCGACGAGGGCCGAGAGCTCGTGCCACGCCGGTGTGCCGGGCGTCACGGGGACGTCGGCGGCGGCGCCGCTCGCGAACAGCAGGACGGTGTCGTTCGTGCTGGTCGAGGCATCCACGGTGAGCGCGTTGAATCGCGGCTTCAGCACCTCGTCGGCCAGACGCTGGAGGTCGGTTCGCGACACGGGCGCGTCGGTCGTCACGAACGCCAGCATCGTCGCCAGGTTCGGACTGATCATGCCGACCCCTTTCGCGGCCCCCCCGGCACGGAACGGCCCACGCTCGGCCCTCGCCTCCTTCGGAACCGTGTCGGTGGTCATGATCGCGCGGGCGAACGCCGCACCACCGTCGGACGCCAGCGCCTCGACGAGACCCGGGACCGCGGGGAGCAGGGCGTCCATGTGGAGCGGCTCCCCGATCACACCGGTCGAGCACGCCAGCACGTCCTCGACTTCCGAGCCGAGGTGGGTCGCCACGTCCTTCACCGCGGTGAGCGCGTCGTCGTCACCGCGGGGGCCGGTCGCCGCGTTCGCCTGGCCGCTGTTCACCAGCACGGCCGTCCCACGACCCGACGCCAGCCGGGCCTTCGACAAGATCACGGGCGCCGCGACGACCCGGTTGGTCGTGAACAGGCCGGCGGCCGTCGTCCCCCGGTCGCCCGCCAGCAGGGCCAGATCGGGCTGACCGCTCGGCTTGAGCCCGGCGGTCACGCCGGCCGCCCGGAACCCCCGCGGGAACGTCACGCTCACGGGTACACCGCCAGCGTGGGCAGACCGGTCTCCTCGGGCAGGCCCAGGACGAGGTTCGCGTTCTGGATCGCCTGGCCGGCGGCGCCCTTCACCAGGTTGTCGAGCGCGCCCACGACGATCGCCGTGCCCGTCCGCGGGTCGGCGACCGCCTGGAGCTCGACCACGTTCGTCCCTCGCGTGCGCTTGGAGTCGACCATCCCACCCGGGGGCAGGACCCGGACGAACGGCCGGCCCTCGTAGGCCGCGACGAGCGCCTCGGTGAGCCGTTCCGTCGTGACCCCCTCGGCGAGGCTGGCGTAACAGGTCGTCAGGACACCACGCACCGTGGGGACGAGGTGCGGCACGAAGGTCACCGGGGGTGTGAGACCCGTCGCGAGCTCGAGACCGCGCTCCATCTCCGGCGTGTGCTGATGCACCGGCAGGCGATAGGGACGCACGGAGTCCTCGGTCGAGGTGAACAGCGACGACTCGCTCGCGCTGCGACCGGCTCCCGACAACCCGGTCTTGCCGTCGACCCGGATCGGGCCGGGTTCGATCAGACCCTCGGCCAGCAGTGGGGCGCACCCCAGGATCACCGGCGTCGGGTAGCAGCCCGGGTTCGCGACCAAGGTCGCGCCCGCTATCAGGTCCTCGAACAACTCGGGGATGCCGTAGACGGCCGTGGGAAGCAGCGCAGGCGCCGGATGTTCGAACCCGTACCAGAGCGGGTAAGACCCCGCGGTCAGGCGGAAATCCCCGGCGAGATCGATCGCCGTGAGCCCCGCGTCGATCAGGGCAGGAGCCAGCGCGGCGAACGCTCCGTGTGGCAGCGCCGAGAAGACCAGATCGGCGGCTTCTGTGATCGCCGCGGACTCCATCTCGGCGAGCGTCAGATCGGCGACCGGCAGCGAGGCCAGGTGCGGATGGGAGGCTCCCAGGGCGGCACCCACCGACCCCTTCGCGCCGACGAAGGTCACGTCGATCGACGGATGGGCAGCCAACAGCCGCACGATCTCGCCTCCCGAGTACCCGGACGCCCCGAGGACCGCCGCTCTCGTCATCTGCATAAGTATGCAGTCGGTGGGTAGAGGTGTCACATGCCGATCCAGCGCATGCGGGGGGTAGGCTCTCGGCCCATGGGTGAGCTCCGCGTGTCCCCCGGCCCGTTCGAAGGACTCTGGCTGATCGACCTCGAGGTCCATGAAGACCCTGACCGTCCGGGCGCGTCGTTCCGCGAGGCGTTCCACGCCGAGAAGATGCAGACGCTTGGGCTCCCGCCCTTCGCCCCCGTCCAGTGGAACGTCTCCGCATCCCGATTGGGGACCCTTCGGGGGATCCACGCCGAGCCCTGGGAGAAGCTGATCCACGTCGCGCAAGGCGAGGCGTTCTCAGCGATCGTCGACCTGCGACCCGGATCGTCGACCGCGGGACACGTCTGGACCGGCCGGCTCACGAGCGCGCACGCGGTGTTCCTGTCCCGTGGACTCGGCAACGCCTTCCAGGCCCTCAGCGACACCGTCGTGTACGCGTACCTGGTGAACGACCACTGGCGTCCCGGAGTCCCCTACCCGGCGATCCGCTACGACGACCCCGAGATCGCGATCGACTGGCCGATCACCGACGAGCGCCTCTCGCTGTCGGCGAAGGACCGCTCGAACCCGTCGTTGCGCGAGTTCTGGACGGCAGCGAGCGACTGAGCGCCTACGCCCCCCGGCACGGCTCGCGCCACGCGCCCAGGGCCGACCGCTTGCGCAGGAAGTTGAACCCACGGGTGTTGGCGGCAGGACAGAACACGGCGGTCTCGAGTCGGTACTCGACGCCGAACACGGGCTCCCCGGCCTCGATGAAGGGGGTCAGGCGCCGACACTCCTCGTACTGATGGCACTGCTCGTTCACAGCGGCGTCGAAGTACGGCAGGAGCGACTTCACCTGGCCTAGATCGTTCTTCAGGAACGCCGTCAGGCCCCGCCGGTGCGCCTGGTTCGCGAGGAACACGTTGAAGCGCAGCTGGTCGGAGTCGGTCAGCGGGAAGCCGGTGTGGTTCCGGTAGCCGTCGACGTTGTCGAACTCGATCCCGTCGAAGCCCTTCCGGGCGCACATCGCGATCCGGCCCCTCATGATCGACCGCAGCAGGTCGAGCCTGCGGACGTCGAGCCATCGCTCGCCGGCCCAACCGTTCGACCGCCCGAGGACCTCAGCGGGGAAGCGGTCGGCGTCGGGCCGCCACTCCTCCCATGACCCCGCGCTCACGTAGCACACGGCACGGATCCCTCGGTCGTGCATCGCTCCGACCAGCCGGCGCGTCGCCTCGAACCCGTCGACGTCGTACATGTCGACATCGAGCAGGTCGACGGGACGCGGCGGGCTCTGCAGCTGCCACTGCCAGGACACGACGAGCGGCGGTTCCCAGCACCCGGGGCACGGTCGTGGCGCCGGCAGGACCGACGGTGGCTCCGCCCGAGGGCGTTCGACCTGCGCCCGGGCCGCCTCGGGAGCGCCGACGGCCGCGAGCGCCGCAAGCACGCCCGCGACCGTCAGCGTCCTGAACCCCCACCTCACCCCAGGGGTATCGGCGCTCTCCCTCAGCCTCCTTGACGCCTCACCCGATCACCGTGAGCGACGGTGCCGGGTCGTCCGAGGGCTCGGCGGCGCTCGCGTGGGCACGGGCGATCGACCCACGCGCCTTGCCGAGCTGCGACCGCATCTCGTCCGCCCCGTTCGTCAGCATCGTGGCGGCGCGAACCATCCGGTTCTCGACGACCTGTTCGAGCGCGTCGAGCGCACCGGCCAGCTCGGACAGACTGGCCTGGACGTCGGCCGCGTCGCCGTATCGCTGTACGAGCGAGTAGAGGAACAGCACGATCGGCAACGCCGACGAGTAGGGAACGATTACGACGCCTTTCGCGTAGGCATCGGCGTGGGCCCGCTTCAGCACGGCGTAGGCAGCGTCGGGGATCGCCGCGACCGCCACCGGCGCGGTCACCGCCGGGTCCAGGTACTGCGCGACCTCCCTGGCACGCAGGGTGACGGCCTTCTCGACGTCGCGGGCACACGCGTCGCGGGTCACCGGGTCGGTGGCCGCCTCGAGCCGCTCGAGCTCGCCGAGCGCCGTCCACTTCGAGTCGATCGGCAGGCGGCGTCCGTCCGGCAGCAGGAGCCCGAACTCGACGACCTTGCCGTTCACCCGGACGTCGTTCGCCAGCAGCCCTGGAGGGAGCTGGGCGAGGTGCTCCCGCAGGATGTGCTCGCCCGAGCGCCCCTTCGAGGCCCCCCCGGCGAGCACGGTCGCCAGCCTGCGGACGACCTGCGCCTGCTCCTCGTCGGTCCGGCGACGTTGCTCCTCGCGGACGCGGAGGTCGTCGAGGGTGCGGCGCGCGCCATCGAGGCCCTGGCGGAGCTGCTCGGACACCAGTTCGCGTTGCGCGCCGGCATCGGCGATCCGCCGCAGTTCTGCAGCCTGAACCTCGAGCTGTGCGTGGACCCGATCGTCGGTGTCACCGTCCGGGCGTCGCCACAGCACGATCGCGATGCCACCGAGCACACCGAACACCGCCGCGACCGTTGCGACCGCGATCACCTGAGCATCCACGTACACCTCCGAGGGGGAAGCCGACCACACCAACGTAGCGACCCCCTCTGACACGGATGGCCGAACCGGGTCCGTGAGCGCCGGCACGCCACCTGTGCCAGCATCCGACCTATGGCGGCAACCCACCCGATCGCGACGGTCGTCGCGGAGCGCGGGGAGATCACGGTGCGGCTCCTGCGCAACGAGATGGCCGACTTCGCCTTGATGGCGCGGTGGCGCGCGAAACCCCACGTCCGCGCCTGGTGGGACCCCGACGAGCCACCGCCCACCTGCGAGCAGATCGCCGCCCACTACGGGACGTACATGCACCCGTCCTCCCCGACCACACCGTGCATCATCGAGATCGCCGGACGCCCGGTCGGCTACGTCCAGTTCTACCGGTGGGCCTCCTTCGCCGAGGAAGCCCGCGAGATGGACGTCGAGTTCGACGACGGGACCTTCGGGATCGACATCCACGTGGGCGAGGAGGATGCGATGGGCAAGGGGGTCGGCACGCGAACGGTCGAGCTGCTCTGCGAGCACCTGGCCGATGCTCACCGCGCCACCGGGTTCGCCCTGACCACGGAGATCGGGAACCTCCGCGCCCAGCGTGCCTACGAGAAGGCTGGCTTCACCAAGGTTCGGCAGGTCCTGGATCTGGACACCCGTGACGGCGAACGCGCCCGCTGCTGGCTGATGACTCGCCCTGCGTGAGAGGCTCCGCGAGATGATCGCCCAGGGCAACCTCGACCGTGACCGGATCCGGCTCCTGTACGCAGACGAACTGGACCGTTTCCGCGACGCGCGTCCGGCCAGCCTCGCGCTCCTGGAGCGCGCCCGCGCGCACATGCCGAACGGCACGCCGATGACGTGGATGGCCTCCGACAACGATCTCCCGATCTTCATCGACCGGGGCGACGGCGCCGGCTTCACGGACGTCGATGGGTTCACCTACGTCGACTTCAACGCCTCGGACCTCGCGATGTTCTGCGGGCACGCGAACCCTGCCGTGATCCGCGCGGTGACCGAACGGGTTGCACGCTCGACCCAGTTCCTGCTCCCGACATCCGAAGCGATCGACGTCGCCGAAGAGCTCGCTCGTCGCTACCCCGTCCCGGCATGGCAGTTCACCCTGTCGGCCTCACAGGCGAACACCGAGGCGATCCGCGTCGCTCGGGCGTCGACCGGACGCGAGGTGGTCCTGCTCTTCGAAGGCCACTACCACGGCCACTTCGAGGAGGGGCTCGTGGGACTCGAGGACGGCGAGCCCACCCCGCTCCAACGAGGACTGTCGAAGGGTGTCACCGGCCGGGTCCGGATCGCCCAGTTCAACGACGTGGACTCGCTCGGGCGCGCGCTCGCTCCCGGAGACGTGGCGATCGTCCTGACCGAGCCGGCCCTCACGAACTACGTCCACTTCCTCCCGCCGGCAGAGGGTTGGCACGAGTCGCTCCGGCGGCTCACCCGTGAGCACGGCACCGTGCTCGCGTTCGACGAGACCCACACGCACGTCGTCGGGCCGGGTGGTGCGACCGGTCTGTGGGGCCTCGCACCGGACGTGGTGACGATCGGGAAGGCCGTGGCGGGAGGGATCCCGCTCGGCGCCTACGGGGTCAGCGAGGCCCTCGCCGCCGAGCTCGACGTCCGTCGGGAGGTCGCCACCGGCGGCACGCTGTTCGGCAACCCCCTGTCGCTCGCCGCGGCGAAGGCGACCCTCACGGAGGTCCTCACCCCGGAGGCCTACGCGCGCACGACGGCCCTCGGCGCTCGCTTGGCCGACGGGATCGAGGCGTCGATCCGGGAGCGCGGTCTGCCGTGGACCACCTATCGATTCGGGCCGCGCGCCGGCCAGTGGTACGGGCCGGCACCATCCACCGGCGCTGACGCGCTCGGCCTCACGGACCTCGAGCTCACCCGCCTGCTGCGCATCTGGCTCGCGAACCGGGGGATCTGGGAGGCGATCGCCGGGGCGGGACCGACCGTCCCGGTGCCCGCGACCGAAGCCGACGTCGACCGCTACCTGGATGGCTATGCCTCGCTGCTGGCCGAGCTCACGCGCTGAGGCCATACTCCCGCCATGACACCCCCTCCCGAGGTCGACCTCATCCGCGTCGAGGGCACGCATCGCGACGTGGGCCTGCAGATGGGCGAGGCCGCGCGCGACACGATCCGCGCCGACATCGCCGCCGTCTGGGACGACCTACCGTCCGGCCGGACGAAGGGCGAGCAGCTCGAGATCGCCGCCGACTACCGCTCGTTCACCGAGCCGCGGCTCCCATGGCTGATCGAAGAGCTCGACGGATGCGCCGAGGCCGCCGGCGTCGACCCGCTCGAGTTCTTCGCGTGCTCGATGGAGGAGATCTGGTACGAGCCTCGCGTCCGCGCGACCCAGGGACGCTGCAGCGATCTCGTGGCGGGCCCCGCGGCGACCGCCGACGGTCACCTGATCGTCGGCCACACGAACGATCTGCGTCCGAGCGCCGAGCCGCGGATCGTCGCGCTCGAGAAGAAGGTCCACGGCGAACCGGTCGTCTTCCAGCTGGGAGGGATCCCGATCCTGTCGGTCGGGTGGAACTCGGCCGGCCTCTCACTGACCGGCAACGAGCTCAGTCCGAACGACGAGAAGCTCGGGATCAGCCGCGATCACCAGGTCCTGGAGATGATCCGGACCCGGACGCTCGACGAGATGGTGGCCGCGGCGCTACGACCCGACCGTGCCTCCAGCTACAACAACGTGCTCACCTCGGCCGACGGCAGGGTCGCGAACGTCGAGGGCAGCGCGACCGACGCCGAGGTGACGGGGCTCGACGAGACCGGACACCTCGTCCACACGAATCACTACGTGTGCGACCGGATGCTGCCGTACGAGGGCGACCCCGAGTACGCGCACCGCTCGAACGTCCGCTACGAGCGTGGACGGGAACTGCTGGCGGCGCAGGAGCCCGCATCGATCACGATGACGCGCATGCGCGAACTGCTGGCCGATCACGAGACGAAGCCCGACTCGATCTGCAAGCATCCGGAGTTCGGCACGCCCAACTCGAAGACCGTCTTCTGGTGCGTCGCCGACGTCACCGACGGCGTGATCCACTACGGGCGCGGCAACCCCTGCGATTCGACGCGGCAGGAGTACCGCTTCGCCGACTACGCCGTCGCCTGACGGACCAGCCCGAGGGTCTCGTCGTCGCCGGACCCTTGCGCGAACGCAAGCGCGTCGCGGCCGTCGTCGGTCGTCGCGCTCGGATCCGCACCGGAGGAGAGCAACAGGCGAACGAGCGCCGCGTCGCCGTGCTCCGAGGCAGCGTGCGGGGCCGTGAACCCCTGGGACTGCCGCAGGTTCGGATCGGCGCCCGCTTCCAGTAGCCGCCGCGCCGCCTCGAGATGACGGCCGCTCGCCGCGGAGTGCAGCGGCGTCCCGGTCATCCAGCAGGTGCCGTGAGCGTCGACCTCCGCACCGCGCGACGTGGCCAGTCCCGGCTCGCGGGCCAGGATCGCCCGGACCCGGTCGACGTCGGCGTCGGCGATCGCCCTGAAGAGATCGTCGGAGGTGCTTGCCATCTGGCCTTCCTCTCACTATCGTCTGTATTTGCTTAGGCTAAGCAAATATCAGACCGAATGAACGCGTCAAGGCGAACTTCCCCAACGCGAGAGGTCGAGGCGGTCGCGGACCGGCTCCACTCCGCCGCCCTGCACCTGTTGCGTCGCCTGCGCACGGAGGACGACGCCCTCGGCGTCTCCCCTCCCCGCCTGTCGGCGCTCTCGGTGGTCGTGTACGCGGGTCCGATCGCGATCGGCGCCCTGGCGGCCACCGAGGGTGTCGCGGCGCCGACGATGTCCCGTCTCGTCGACGGACTGGAGCGGGACGGCCTCGTGACCCGGGAGCCCGACCCCGGCGACGCCCGTGGTGTCCTGGTTCGGGCCACGACGCGCGGCCGGCGGATGCTGTCGAAGGGCAGATCCCAGCGCGTCCGTGCGCTCGCGGACGGACTCGGGAGCCTGTCGGCCGAGGAGCTGGCCGCGATCGGACGCGGAGCGGAGCTGATCGAGCGCGTCACGCGTCAGGCGTGACGGATGCCGCTACGCCGTGAGCTTCCCCCGACGGGCGACGACCTGGCCGCCCTTCCACACGATCGCCGGTGCCCGCAGCGCGGCCGGGTCGTCGACCGGGTTGGCGGCGTAGAGGACGAGATCGGCCAGCTTCCCCGGTTCGACCGTCCCCACCTCGGGCTGACGCAGGAGCTCGGCCCCGCTCGCGGTCGCCGCGATCATCGCATCGAGCGGACGTGACCCCCACTCGACCATGAGGGCCACCTCGTTGGGGGCGTTCCCGTGCGGGTTGAACGGCGTCCCGGCGTCCGTCGACACGACGTGACGGACCCCCGCGCGGACCGCCACACGGTGCGCCGCCTTCGCGTCCTCGATCAGCGCGAGCGCCTTGTTCCGGGCGTACGCGGGAACCTCCTCGTTCCACGCGATCCCCACGAGGGCGACGGTCGTCGCTCCACGGAAGGTCCCGCGTGCGACCATCTCCCGGGCCGTCGCAGGCGTCAGCTGGACGCAGTGCTCCACGGAATCGACCCCGGCACGGACCGCCTGGGCGACCCCCTCGGCCCCGATCGCGTGCGCGGCCACCCCTCGACCCCAGGAGTGCGCCTCGTCGACCGCGGCGGCGAGCTCTTCCATCGTGAACGCGGTGAACGTGGCACCGATGCCCGGGGTGAGCACCCCTCCGGTGGCGATCAACTTGATCGCCTTCGCGCCGGCCTTGATCTCCTCCCGGACGGCCCGCCGGAGTCCGTCGGCGCCGTCGACCTCGCGTGCGAACGCCACGTTGTGCCCGTGCCCGCCGGTGATCGTGAGCGCATGACCGGCCGGGACCACCCGCGGACCGACGACCACGCCGCCCTCGACGGCCGCGGCCAGCTCGCAGGTCCCCAGCCCCCCGAGGTCGCGGACGGTCGTGACCCCCGCCGCGAGGTGCTTGCGGAGGTTGACGGTCCCCTTGATCGCCGCCAGCGGGGCGTTCATCGCGGCCGCCTCGCCCGCGAAGTCGTTCGAGCCGTCGAAGGACAGATGGACGTGGCAGTCGATCAGACCCGGGGCCAGGGTGTGTCCTGCCCCGTCGACCGTGCGAGCCTTGGACGCCTCTCGTGGTGCCCGCGCGTGCGATCCCACCCAGGTGATCCGATCGTCCTCCAGCAGGACACCCTGACGCCGGCGCACCCGCCGCCCGTCGAACAGCGTGACGTCCGCGACGTAGACGGCCATGTCAGCTCACCCAGGGGGGGATGATCTCGGAGCCGTCCTCGCGGATCAGCCTCGTCTCGGCGAGCATCGTGACGACGATCGCGGCGCCCTCGGGCCCGGCCACGAGATGGTGCCACTCGCCGGTCGGGACGACGGCCGAGTCGCCCACGCTCAGCTCGAACGTCTCGTCTCCCAGGTGGAACGTCCCCGAGCCCGCCTCCACGACGAACACGTCGAGGTGGTCGTGATGGTGTCGAGGCAGGCCACCTCCGGGGGGAAGATCGATCCGGAACAGCGCGGCCTCGTCGGCACCGCGTGCGGGTGCCGCGTAGCTGGTGATCGTGTTGCCGCCGAGCTCGAACGTGGGGTGCTCGGCGGGGCGTTCGACGGGCATCGGGGTGACCTCCGTGTCGATGGGTGCGCCGAAGCGACGCGGGCTCCATCCTACGGGTACCCTTGCGCCCGACCGCCGGGCGGCGACGCCCGGAACCGGGATCGCGAAAGGAGCGCCGTGCTCGACCTGGCCCAGCTCGCGGTCGACGCCGCCCGACGCGCCGGCGCAGACCTGGCCGACGCCCGCGTGGGGACCGACGAGACCGAGTCGATCACGGTCCGCGACGAACAGCTCGAGGGCCTCGAGGCGACCACGTCGACCGGGCTCGGCGTGCGGGTCGTCGTCAACGGCCGGTGGGGGTTCGCAGCGACCGCGCTGCTCGAGGAGGCCGAGATCGTGCGGACCGCCGAACTCGCGGTGCGGATCGCCGAGGCTGCCTCTCGCCTGCCAGGCGACCCGGTGCGGCTCAGCCCGGTCGAACCGCACGTCGCGACGTGGCACGGGCCGTGCGAGCTCGACCCCTTCGACGTGCCGCTCGAAGAGAAGCTCGGACTCCTCACCGAGGCGACCGCGCGGATGCGCGCCGTTGCCGGGGTCACGTTCGCCGAGGGGTTCGTCGATCTGTTCCGAAGGACGACGTCGTTCGCGTCGTCCGACGGCGCCGCGATCGAGCAGCGCGTCACCCACTCGGGCGCCGGCATCCAGGCGACCGCGGTCGGGGACGGCGACGTCCAGATCCGGTCGTTCCCCTGCTCGTTCCGTGGACACGTCCTCCAGGCGGGATGGGAGCACGTCCTCGGACTCGGGCTCGTAGAGCATGCCGAGCGCACCGGCCGCGAGGCGGTCGAACTGCTCGCGGCACCCGAGTGCCCGAGCGAGATCACGACCGTCGTGATCGACGCGAACCAGATGGATCTGCAGATCCACGAGTCGGTCGGCCACCCCACCGAGCTCGACCGCGTGCTCGGGATGGAGGAGGCGTACGCCGGTTCGTCCTGGCTCCGGCCCGACGACGGGGGGCGCGTCCGGTACGGCAGCCCGCTCGTGTCGATCACCGCCGACGCCACGCTCCCCGGTGGGCTCGGCACCTTCGCCTTCGACGACGAGGGCGTGCCCGCGCAGCGCGTGCCCTTGATCGTCGACGGGACGTTCCAGGACTTCATGTCCAACCGCGAGACCGCACCGGCGATCGGGAAAGCCTCGAACGGCACCGCCCGCGCCGACGGCTGGTCGCACCTGCCGCTGATCCGGATGACGAACGTCTCGATCGAGCCTCGGGAGGGAACCCTGGAGGAGATCGTCGGGGACACGAAGGACGGCCTCTACCTCGTCTCGAACACCTCGTGGTCGATCGACGACAAGCGGATCAACTTCCAGTTCGGCTGCGAGATGGCCTGGCGGATCCGGGGAGGCAGGCTGACGCAGCTGTACAAGAACCCCAACTACACGGGCATCACCCCGGAGTTCTGGGGCTCGTGCGACGCGGTCGGCGGCCCCGAGTCGTGGGTCGTCTACGGGACCCCGAACTGCGGGAAGGGCCAGCCCTCTCAGACCGGGCGGGTCGGGCACGGCGCAGCCCCGGCGCGGTTCCGCGACGTCCAGGTGGGGGTGCGCGGCTGATGGCCCTGCTCGGCCGGGACCGGTTCCTCGAGGTGGCCGCGCCGGCCCTGGAGGTCCCCGGTGTCGACGGGGCCGAGGTGCTCCTTCTCCACGAGTGGGGCGGGCTGACGCGGTTCGCGGGCTCGGTGATCCATCAATCGACGGCGAGCGATGACACGTCGGTGCGGGTCCGCGTCGTGAAGGACGCCCGCGTGGGGGTCGCAGCCACGAACGACTGCACACCCGCCGGCGTACGGGCCGCCGCCGACCGCGCGGCGGCGATGGCGTCGGTCGCGACCCCCGACCCGATGTGGCCGGGTCTAGCGCCTCCTGCGGCGACGGTGCGGACCGATCGCTTCGACGACGCCACCGCCTCCTGCACGCCCGAGACGCGAGCGACCGGCGTCGCCGACCTCGTCGCGCGCAGCGCGGCCGGGTTCTCTGCGGCGGGCGCCTACGAGACCCGCGCGGTCGAGGTCGCACTGGCGAACACCGAAGGCCAGGTCTGCTGGGAACCGTTCACGCAGGCCTCCCTGACCACCGTGATCACCGGCGGCGACGGCGGGAGCGGCTTCGCGGAGGCGGTGGCCGTCCGCAACGACGAGGTAGACGCGGGAGCTCTCGGCGAGCGCGCGATGGAGCGAGCCTCCGGTTCGCAGCGTCCGATGCAGCTCGACCCGGGCACGTACCCGGTCGTGCTCGAGCCGGCGGCGGTCAGCACGATCGCCGGGTTCCTGTCGTGGATCGGCTTCGCGGGTCGCTCCTACGTCGAAGGGCGCTCGTGCCTCTCCGGGAAGGCCGGCCGCCAGGTCGCGGCCCCTGGGATCTCGATCCGTGATGACGGTACCGCCCCGGGCATGCCCGGCGTGGGATTCGACTTCGAAGGGGTACCGAAGCGATCCCTGGATCTGATCCGCGAGGGCGTGTTCCTGGACGCCGTCTACGACCTGCGCACGGCGCGTCAGGCGGGGCGGGCCGGTGGTTCGACCGGACACGGCCTCCCCTCGCCGAACCCGGAGGGCCCGTTCCCGATGCACCTGTCGGTCGCCCCGGGGGACGCGTCGCTCCAGGAGATGATCACCTCCACGGATCGAGGGTTGCTGGTCACCCGCTTCCACTACTCGAACGTCGTGAACCCGATGGACTCCTCGATCACGGGGATGACCCGCGACGGGACGTTCCTGATCGAGCACGGCGAGGTCACCCGTCCGGTCCGCAACCTGCGGTTCACCCAATCGATCTTGGGCGCGCTGACGAACGTCTCGATGGTCGGGCGCGAGACCGAACTGGCTAGTGAGTTCTTCTACAGCGCCTCGCGGGTGCCGGCCCTCAAGATCGACGGCTTCCACTTCTCCGGCGTGAGCGACCACTGACGCGGTAGGCTCGGAGCCCGCCACCCACCGGAGGTCCCGATGCACGTCGCCGACATCATGCACACCGATGTGAAGGTCGCCGAGGCCGAGGACACGTTCGCCGACGTCGCCAAGGTGATGCGTACGAACGGGATCTCATCCGTCGTCGTCCTCGATCAGAAGGGCACGCTCGCCGGGATCGTGACCGAGCGCGACATCGTGAACCTCGTCGCGGCCGGCGGTGATCCGCACACGGTCAAGGTCGTGCACGGGATGACCCGACGCCACCTGGAGACCGCATCCCCCAAGGAGGACATCGCGACGGCGGCCGATCGGATGGTCTCGCTCAACATCCGCCACCTCCCCGTGGTCGACCGTGGCAAGGTCGTCGGCATCGTCTCGATCCGCGACCTGACGAAGTGGGCGGCCGAGGAGCTCTCGGGCGGTCACGAGATGCCCGACATCGCCCGCTCGCAGAAGGCGTTGAAGGCCGCGAGCGACCTCCAGAAGCAGCGCCGGATGAGCTCCTGAGTCGTGCCAGGTAGATCAGCGATCGCCACCGATCGAGATCCGACTCACCCTGAAGCGATCGTGGCGATGACCTCCGGCAGGTCGGTCAGGTCGCGCACGGCCGCGTCGGTCTCCGCGAGCTGCTCGTGGGTCGGCTCGTCAGGCGCCTCGCCCCGCAGGACCCACACGGTCCGCATCCCGGCGGCCTTCGCCGGACGGACGTCGTAGTCGAGCCGGTCCCCCACCATCACCGCCCGCACCGCCTCGACGCCCGCCGTCCTCAGCGCGTGCACGAACAGTGCCGGGTCAGGCTTCTGGAGCCCGAGGTCGTCGGAGACTCCCCACACCTCGAAGAACCCCACGAGCCCGTCGCGCGCCATCGCGTCGCGCACCGCCGTCGGCTGGTTCGCGATCACCCCGAGGCGGTACCCGGCATCGCGAAGCCTCTCGAGGCACGCCCGCACGTCGTCGTGCAGCGCGGTCGGCGGGTAGTGCCAGTACCGTGACGCCCGAGCCTCGAGCGCATCCAGATCCGCACCCGGCCGCGCGAAGCGCTCGGCGAGGCGGCGCCGGAACGATCTCGACTGCTCGCGCCGCGCGTCCGCGTACTCAGCGTCGAACTCCTCGTCGGTGAACTCAGCGCCCGCCTCACGGAGCGCGCGTCGCCACGCCTCGGCGTAGATACGGTCGTCGTAGAGCACACCGCCGATGTCGAGGAACACGAAGTCGACCGATCCAGGCACCGGGCGCAGCCTACCCAGCCCGCAGCCCGTACAACGCGATCGCGGCGGCCGCGCCCACGTTCAGCGAATCCATCCCGTCGGCCATCGGGATGCAGATCCGAGCGTCGGCGGCGTCGAGCCACCGATCGGACACGCCCGGATCCTCGGCACCGAGGACGAGCGCGAGTCGGTCGGGCACTCCAAGGACCCCGAGCACGACGTCGCCCCCGGGGGCGAGGGCCCACAGAGCGACCCCTTCGTCGCGCAGCTGCCCAGGTCCATCCCGGTGGTCGATCCGGGTCCAGGGGACCCGGAACACCGCGCCCATCGAGGTCCTCACTGCGCGCCGGTACAACGGATCGGCCGCGCGCGGCGTCAAGAGCACGGCGTCCCAGCCGAGCGCGGCGGCGGAGCGAAAGATCGCGCCGACGTTCGTGTGATCGACCAGGTCCTCGAGGACGACGATGCGGCGAGCGTTCCGCAGGACCTCGTCCAACGGTGGGAGCGGCCGCCGGTCGAACGACGCGAGCGCGCCTCGGTGCACCGGGTATCCGGTCGTCGCGCTGAGCTGCTCCTCGGACATCACGAACGCCGGCACGCCCTCGAGCACGTCGGCGAGCGGCTCGAGCCACGGCGCGGTCGTCAGCACCGCACGTGGTTCGTAGCCTGCGGCCAGGGCACGGCGGATCGTCCGTTCGCCCTCGGCGAGGAACAGCCCCTCGGCGGGCTCCCGGCGAGAGCGCAGCTGGACGTCACGGAGGTGGAGGAAGTCGTGCAGCCGTGGGTCTGCGGGATCGTCGACGCGCTCGACCCGCACGGCCTCAGCGTCCGGCGCGACGCCGGAGCTCCTGATAGACCTCCGCCGGGGTCGTGAACACGCCCATCCGGTAGCCGTAGCGGGCGCCGTGGCAGTCACTGGACCCCGTGGGGACAAGGTCGAGGCGCTCCGCCATCGCGCGGTACTTCGCGCGGGCGTCGTCGTCGTGGTCGGGGTGATCGACCTCCAGGCCGACCATCCCGCCATCGGCCATCTGCTCGATCAGCTCGTCGGGGACGCTTCCTTGGCCCTTCCACATCGCGGGATGGGCCAGGACGCACACGCCGCCCGCGTCTCGGATCAGCGCCAGCGCATCCACCGGGTCGAGGGCATGCTTCGGCACGTAGGCGATGCCGTCGTCGGAGATGTAGCGGTTGAACGCCTCCTTCTCGTTCGGGACGATGCCGGCCTCGACCATCGCCTGGGCCACATGAGGACGGGCGATCAGCTGGTCGCCGGCGATCTCGCGGACCCGTTCGAACGAGATGTCGTACCCGAGTTCCTGGAGCTTCTCTATCATCATCTCCCCGCGGCGGAACCGGGTGTCGGTCAGCCGCTTGAGCTCCTTGCGGAGGCCCTCGTGCGACGCGTCGACCCAGTAGGCGAGCACGTGCAGCGAGGACCCCTCGTACTCCGCCGAGAACTCGATACCGGTCACGATCTCCAGCCCGGTTCCGTCGGCCGCCTCGACGGCGTCGGCGTATCCCTCGGTCGTGTCGTGGTCGGTGATCGCGATCCCGGCGAGCCCACGTTCGAGGGCGAGCGCGACGTTCTCGGAGATCGAGTTCGTTCCGTCGGAGCAGGTCGAGTGCGTGTGGAGGTCGAAAGCGGTCATGGGCCAAGGCTCCCAGACACCGCGCGCGACGTCAGTGCGGCGCGGCGCCGAGCGCGGTCGCGGCTACCCGGGGATCGCCTCGTCGACCGTCGCATCGGACTCGGCGCGGATCGCGAGGAAGACACCGACGAGCACGACCGCGCCTCCGATCAGGGTCGCCACCCCGGGCGCCTCTCCCAAGATCGCGAACGCCAGGATCGTCGCCCCCACCGGCTCCGCCAGCAACGCGATGGCCACGACAGAAGCCCGGAGGTGCTCGAGGAGGTAGTTGAAGACCGTGTGCCCTCCGAACTGCGGTCCCACCGTGATCAGGACCAGGAGCGCCCACACCGCGGCCGAGAAGCCTGCGAACGGGGTACCCGCACCGAGCATGATCACCGCGAGGACGACCGCCGAGACCGTGTACACGACCCCCGTGTAGGCGGCGACCGACAGCTCCTGGCGCAGGGACCTCCCGAGCAGCACGTAGACGGCGGCGAAGATCGCCCCGGCCACCGCCAGCAGATCGCCGGCGATCGCACGCGCGTCGCCCTCGAAGCCTCCCCCGGAGATCACCAGGGTGCCGACGAGCGCGACCCCCACGCCCAGAAGGGCCCCCGTGGCCGGTCGCTCCCCGAAGAACCGACCGAGCAGGGCGATCCAGATCGGCGTCGTCTGGACCAGGACCGCGCTCGCCGCGATCGTCGTGAGCGAGATCGACGGGATCCACGTGGCGAAATGGGCCGCGAGCGCCACACCGGAGCCGATCAGCAGGATCCACCGACGACGCGGCAAGTGGACGAGCTGAACCCGGTGTCGCGTCACGGCGATCGGGAGCAGGATCGCCGCCGCGAAGGCGCACCGGTAGAACGCGATCGCGAGCGGCGGCGCCCCCTCATCGGTCGCCAACCGCACCAGGACCGACGAGAACGACACGGCGACGACACCGAGCGCTAGCAGGGCGAGGTTCCGGCGCGACACGTCCTTACCGGCCGGCGACGCGGATACCGCGCCCGGCCGCCTCCGGTGCGACCGGGCGGGCGCCCATCTCGGACGACAGCCGCCGGGCAGCGTCCAGCACCGCTGCCGACACCTCGTCGGCGGTCGGCGCGGCGAGGACCCGCTCCGCCGGACCCGCGACACCGATCGCGCCGATCGCATGGCGCCGGTGATCGAGCACGGGGGAGGCGATCTCGGCCTCGCCGATCACGGCTTCCTGGTCCTCGGTGGCGAGCCCGCCCCCGGCCGAGATCCGCTCCAGTTCCAGCGCGAGTTCATGGGGGTCCACGATCGTCCTCCCGGTGAGGCGGGGCAGCGGGCCCGCGAGCATCGAGCGGCGTCGGTCGGCGCTGAACGCCGCCACCTGCGCCTTCCCGAGCGCGGACGCGTGCCAAGGCAGGGAGGCCCCCACCTCGAGGATCTGGACCGAGTCGTCGGGCCTGAACACGTGGTGGATCACCAGGACCTGTCGCCCGTGGAGCACCCCGACCCGGACGGCTTCGCCAACACGGATCGCGAGCGCGTCGGCCCAGGGCAGGGATCGCGCCCGCAGCTCGTGATGGTCCAAGAACGCGTTGCCCAGCTGCAGCATCGCGGGGCCCAGCCGGTACTTCCCGGTCTCGGCATCCTGCTCGACGAGGTCCTGGCCCTCGAGCGTGCGCAACAGCCCGTGAACCGTGGCCTTCGCCAGCCCCAGGCGTTCGGCGAGCTCGCTGACGCCCAACCGGGGCGCGTCGGCTCCGAGCGCCTTCAGGATCGTCGCGGCCCGGTCGACCGACTGGATCGTGGCCCGCCGAGGTTCGCTCACCGTCCGTCCACCTCGAAGGTCTTCTCGAGCGCCGCGAAGAGCAGCGCGGTGGATGTGGCACCGGGGTCCTGGTGCCCGACGCTCCGAGGACCCAGGTACGACGCCCGCCCTTTCCGCGCCTGCATCGGCACGGTCCGCACCGCGCCGGCCTCGGCGGCGGTGCGTGCGAGCCGCAGGGCGTTCACGGGGTCCTTTTGATGCCCCTCGCGCAGAGCCTCGACCGCCGGTCGCCAGGCGTCGACCATCGTCTTGTCTCCCTCGACCGCCGCGCCGAGCTTCACGATCGCATCCAGCCCCGCCTCGAGCGCATCGGTGAGTTCGGCCAGACCGAACCTCGGGACGTCGCCGAGCGCCACGCCCATCTCCCGCAGCGCCGTCCCGTAGAGCGGCCCCGCGGCGCCGCCGACCCGCAGGACGATCGTGGAGCCCACCTCGTGCAGCAGCACCCCTGGGGGCGTCTCGGGGGTCGCGGCAAGGACCGTCACCGCGGCCGAGAACCCGCGGTCCATGTTCACCCCGTGGTCCGCGTCACCCGTTGCGGCGTCGAGCTGCGTGAGGAAGTTCCGGCTCGATGAGATCTCGTCTGCGCATGCCCCGATCCACCTCGCCACCGTGTCCCGGTCGTACCTGGCATCGCTGGCGCGGCGGGTCCTTTTGGTGCGACGCTCCCCGGCGGTCACGACCGTCACGCTTCCGAAACACGCCCGGAGTGTCAAACGCGCAGGCCGGGGGCATCGCCGGCGAGATGTTCGACGATGCCGAACGACTTGGCCCTTCTCGGGCCGTGGAGACCGCGGAGGTCGTTTGCGGTTCGGACCCCCGTGGGTTCGTCTAGGGCGACCCACGAATGCCCCACATCCCGTGGGGCCCGGATGTAGAGGGGGTGGTCGATGTTCCTCGGAGAGGTGGTCGGCACCGCGGTGCTGATCCTGCTCGGTGACGGTGTCGTCGCCGGCGTGCTGTTGAAGCGCTCGAAGGCCGAGAACGCAGGATGGATCGTCATCACGTTCGCGTGGGCGATGGGCGTGTTGATGGGTGTCCTGACGAGCCTGGCGGTGAGTGGTGGCGTCGGGCACATCAACCCGGCGGTCACGCTCGGGCTCGCGGCAGCCGACCTGGGCGTCGAGTGGGGCGACGTCCCCACGCTGATCGCCGGCCAGTTCCTCGGCGCGTTCATCGGTGCGACGCTCGTGTACCTGTCGTACCTGGTGCACTGGGCGGAGACGGAGGACCAGGGCCTCAAGCTCGCGGTCTTCTGCACCGCGCCCGCGATCCGCAACGTCGGCGCGAACCTGATCACCGAGGTGATCGGGACGGCGATGCTCGTGTTCGGCGTCCTGGCGATCGGGACGAACGGCGCTGAGGTCAGCCCTCCGGCCGCCTTCTACGTCGCGCTGCTCGTGTTCGGCATCGGGATGTCGCTCGGCGGTCCGACGGGGTACGCGATCAACCCGGCGCGAGACCTCGGGCCCAGGATCATGCACTTCATCCTGCCGATCGCGGGCAAGGGTGGCTCGGATTGGGGCTACTCCTGGATCCCGGTGGTCGGTCCGATCGTGGGTGGCGTGATCGGCGCCTTCCTCGCGAAGAGCGCGTTCGGGCTGTAGGGCTGCCCGGGTCGACGGGAGGTGGTGACCCGACACGATGAAGAAACTGATCAACGACCCGGAGAACGTCGTCCGGGAAGAGCTCCAGGGCGTCGCGCTCGCGCACCCGGACCTGGTCACGGTGCACATCGATCCGCACTACGTGGTGCGGGCCGACGCGCCCGTGCAGGGGAAGGTCGCCCTGGTCTCCGGAGGCGGCTCCGGGCACGAACCGATGCACGGCGGCTTCGTCGGCATGGGCATGCTCGACGGTGCCTGCCCGGGTGAGGTCTTCACCTCGCCGACGCCCGACCAGATGGAGGCGGCCACGAAGGCCGTCAACGGCGGCGCCGGCGTGATCCACATCGTGAAGAACTACACGGGCGACGTCATGAACTTCGAGATGGCGGCCGAGCTGTGCCGCGCCGAAGGCATCGAGGTGGAGTCCGTCCTCGTGGACGACGACGTCGCGGTGCAGGACTCGCTCTACACGGCGGGTCGGCGCGGCGTCGGCGTCACGGTCCTGATGGAGAAGATCGCCGGTGCGGCGGCCGAACAGGGCCGTCCGCTGGCCGACGTCGCCGCGGTGGCACGCAAGGTGAACGAGGTGGGTCGCTCGATGGGCATGGCCCTGACCTCGTGCACCGTGCCGGCCGCGGGCAAGCCGACGTTCGAGCTCGGCGACGACGAGATGGAGATCGGCATCGGGATCCACGGCGAGCCCGGACGCGAGCGGATGGCGCTCACGCCCGTGCACGACATCGTGGAGATGATGGCTGCGGCGGTCGTCGACGACCTGCCGTTCTCGTCCGGGGACAAGGTCCTCGCGTTCGTGAACGGCATGGGCGGCACGCCGTTGATCGAGCTCTACATCGTCTTCAACGAGCTGGTCGGCTTCCTGAAGGGACGCGGGATCGAGGTCTCGCGCAACCTGATCGGCTCCTACATCACGTCGCTCGAGATGCAGGGGTGCTCGATCACGCTCGTGAAGCTCGACGACGACCTCACCCAGTTGTGGGACGCCCCGGTCAACACGCCGGGCCTGCGCTGGGGGGTCTGAGCACGGTTCGTCGGACGGCGGGGGCTCTCGCAGCCCCCGCCGTCGACGCCGAGGCACGGGAGGAGGTGTCCGTGGGGATCTCGTACGACGATGCCGTGAGGTTCGTCAGGACCTTCGCGGGCGTCATCGCCGAGAACAAGGAGTACCTGACGCAACTGGACTCCGCGATCGGTGACGCGGACCACGGGATCAACATGGACCGTGGCTTCCGCGCCGTGATCGACAAGATCGAACCGCTCGAACCGGGTGACATCGGCGCGATGTTCAAGACGGTCGGGATGACGCTCGTCTCGACGGTCGGCGGCGCCGGTGGGCCGCTGTACGGCACGCTCTTCCTCCAGTTGGGACTGAAGGGCGCAGGGAGGCAGGAACTCGTGCCCGAGGACTGGGCGGAGATGCTCGCAGCGGCGGTCGACGGCGTGATCGCCCGGGGGAAGGCCGAGCTCGAGGACAAGACGATGGTCGATGCCCTCGTGCCCGGTCGTGACGCCTTCCGGGCGGCCCTCGACGGAGGCGCGTCGCTCGGCGACGCCCTCCGACGTTCGGCGGACGCCGCCGAAGAGGGCATGCGCGCCACGATCCCGCTCGTCGCCCGCAAGGGACGGGCGAGCTACCTGGGCGAGCGGAGCGCAGGACACCAGGACCCGGGGGCGACCTCGTCCGCGTTGCTGCTGCGGACCGCCGCCGAGACATGGGGTAGCTGAACCACCAGGGACCGGCCCCGTTGGGGGGTCGGTTGGGAAGAGGGAACCACGAGGAGGTGGACCGATCGATGGCGGACTTCGTAGGAGCCGTCGACCAGGGCACGACCAGTACCCGATTCATGATCTTCGACCACGCAGGAGGCGTGGTCGGGGTCGACCAGAAGGAGCACGAGCAGATCTATCCGAAGCCGGGCTGGGTCGAGCACGACCCCAAGGAGATCTGGTCGCGCACCCAGGAGGTGATCGACGGGGCGCTCGCGAAGGCCGGGATCGGCGCGTCAGATCTGGCTGCGGTCGGCATCACGAACCAGCGCGAGACGACCGTGGTGTGGAACCGCAACACGGGCGAACCGGTCTACAACGCGCTCGTGTGGCAGGACACGCGTACCCAGGACATCGTGAACGAGCTGTCCGCCGACGGCGGTCAGGACCGCTTCCGTGAGAAGGTCGGCCTGCCACTGGCGACGTACTTCTCGGGCACGAAGGTCAAGTGGATCCTCGACAACGTCGAGGGAGCACGGGCGGCGGCCGACGCCGGCGACCTCGTGTTCGGCAACATCGACACCTGGGTGATCTGGAACCTGACCGGTGGTGTCGACGGCGGCGTGCACGTCACCGACGTGTCGAACGCGAGCCGTACGATGTTGATGAACCTCGCGACGCTGGACTGGGACGACGACCAGCTCGCGGCGTTCGGCATCCCACGCTCGATGTTGCCGGCCGTCATGCCGTCGTCCGCCGTCTACGGGAACGCGGTCGGCTCGCTGGCCGGGATCCCGGTCGCCGGAGACCTCGGCGACCAGCAGGCGGCGACGTTCGGACAAGCCGCCTACGACATCGGCGACGCGAAGAACACCTACGGCACGGGCAACTTCATGTTGCTCAACACCGGGACGGACATGGTCCAGTCGAAGAGCGGTCTGCTCACGACGGTCGGGTGGAAGCTCGGCGACGCGCCGGCGGTGTACTGCCTCGAGGGTGCGATCGCGATCACCGGAGCGCTCGTCCAGTGGCTGCGCGACAACCTCGGGCTCATCGCGACCTCACCCGAGGTGGAAGACCTCGCGAAGACGGTGGACGACAACGGCGGGATGTACTTCGTCCCCGCCTTCTCGGGCCTGTTCGCGCCGTACTGGCGCGGCGACGCCCGGGGCGCGATCGTGGGCCTGACCCGCTACATCAACAAGGGTCACTTCGCGCGTGCGGCGTTGGAGGCCACCGCATGGCAGACCCGTGAGGTCCTCGACGCGATGGAGGCCGACTCCGGCGTCACGCTGAAGGAACTCAAGGTCGACGGCGGCATGGTCTACAACGACACGCTGATGCAGTTCCAGTCGGACGCCCTGCAGGTGCCAGTGATCCGGCCGAAGGTGGCCGAGACCACGGCCCTCGGTGCGGCGTACGCGGCAGGACTGGCCGTCGGCTTCTGGGGCTCCTACGACGACCTGCGCCAGAACTGGGGCAAGGACGCCGAGTGGACCCCGAAGATGCCGGCGGACGAGATCGACCGCGAGTACACGCAGTGGAAGAAGGCCGTGACACGGACCTTCGACTGGGTGGAGTAACCGCAGCACCCTGGGGACCCGGGTCGAAAGACCGGAAGGGAGGCCGGCCGGATGGCCGGCCTCCCGGGCCCCCGACGGTGGGAGGCTTCCTGGCGAGGCCGCGCCCCGATCGACGAGGAGACCATCGATGGAACGTCCCCGACCGCACGTCCTGATCGTCGGCGGCGGCGGCACCGGGGGCGCCCTCGCGCACGACCTCACCCTCCGCGGGATCCAGGTGACCCTGGTGGAACGCGGGGAGCTCACCTCGGGCACCACCGGACGCCATCACGGACTGCTCCACTCCGGCGCTCGCTACGCCGTCAACGACCAGGAGTCCGCCGTCGAGTGCATCGAGGAGAACACGCTCCTGCGTCGGATCTGTCCCGGCATGTTCGAGGAGAACGACGGGCTGTTCGTCGCGATCACCGACGAGGACATGGCGTACTACGACGACTTCGTTCGGGGATGCAAGGAGTCCGAGATCCCGATCCAGGAGCTGACGCGCGACGAGACCCTGCGGCTCGAGCCTCGGTTGAACCCGGAGCTGAAGGCCGCCGTCCGGGTCCCGGACGCGACGATGGACGCGATGCGGATGCCGCTGCGGTTCTTCGCGACGGCCCAGCAAGGGGGCGCCCGCATCTACAGCTACATGGAGGTCCTGGGCCTCGACGTCCAGGACGGGCGGGTCGTGGGAGCGATGCTCCATGACCACGTGACCGGCACGGACGGTCGCGTCGAGGCCGACCTCGTCGTGAACGCGACCGGGCCGTGGTCGGAGAAGATCGCACGGATGGCAGGGGTCGACGTGCCGATCCGCCCCTCCCCCGGCGTGATGCTGGCCCTGCGCGGTCGGCTCTGCAACATGGTGGTCAACCGGATGCACCGCTCGGGCGACGGCGACATCGTGGTCCCGCAACGTGCCCTGTCGGTGGTCGGGACCAGCTCGTGGACGGTCGAGGATCCCGAGGAGCTCGACGTCCCCGAGGACCACATCCAGCGGATGTACGAAGAAGGCGCGAAGCTGATCCCCGCCGTCCGTGAGGCCGGTTTCCGGGCGGCTTGGTCTGCGGCCCGACCTTTGATCGGATCGAAGGACGCCGACAGCGGGCGCGAGCTCTCGCGGACGTTCAAGACGATCGACCACGCCGAGGAGGGCGTCGAGGGCTTCGTCACGATCACGGGGGGGAAGGCCACGACCCTCCGCGGGATGGCCGAGCTGTGCGCGAACGTGGTGTGCGGCAAGCTCGGCGTCGATGCCGTCTGTCGGACGCGCGAGGTCGTCACCCTCCCGCACACCGCCTACTACGCGACCCGCGATCGGAGGATCGCATGAGCGCCACCGACGTCGCGGCCCCGGCTGGAACCGAGACCCGACGGTTCCGCGTCTTCCGCTCGAAACGTGACGACGGGAAGTCGCGCTTCGACACGTTCGACGTCCCGGTCGGACCGAGGACGACCATCTTGGAGGCCCTTCGATGGATCCAGGTCCATGAGGACCGAACGCTCGCCCTGCGCCACTCGTGCTTCCACGCCTCGTGCGGGACGTGCGGCGTGCTGGTGAACGGCCGAGAGGTCCTGGGGTGCGTGACGATGGTCCACGACCTCGGACGGACGATCACGGTCGAGCCGCTCGCGAACATCCCGGTCCTGACGGACCTGGTCGTCGACATGGAGGAGTTCTACGGGCGTCTCCCCGACGACACCCCGGTGATCCGCCGCAGCGGGTTCCAGCCCGACTCGGCACCACCTGACGGGATCGGCGCCTATACGCGCTACGAGGACTGCATCGAGTGCGGCCTGTGCGTATCGGCGTGCCCGGTGGCCGCGACCTCCGACGGGTACGTTGGGCCCGCGGCCCTCGCCGCCGGGCAGCGACTGCTCGAGGAGCCGCGCGGGACGGACCCGGATCGGATCTTGGACTGGGCCGACGATCCGCTGGGCGCGTGGCGCTGCCACGCCGCTTTCGAGTGCACCGAGGCCTGCCCGTCGAACGTGAACCCCGCGGCGCGCATCATGGCGCTCCGGGGGGTCCTGGTCGGCGGCCGGCTGACGCTCCAGGAGGAGGACGAGACCCGATGAACGGACCGACACCCGGCGTGCCCGGGCTCGAGCGCCGCGCCGAACGGGGACAGGTCCGCCGCAAGGGCGTCGGCGTCCCGACCTCGGGCTGGTTCGATCCCCGCGGACGGGCCCTCGGGTCGTTCGCCTTCGCGGTGAACCGCGTCACCGGGCTCGGCCTCGTCTTCTACCTGTACCTGCACCTCGGGGTGCTCTCGATGCTCCTGATGGGCGAGGACGCCTGGAACGACTTCGTCGAGCTGGCCACGAACGTCGTGTTCCTAGCCCTCGACGTCCTGTTGATCTTCGGGCTGCTCTACCACGGGCTCAACGGCCTGCGGGTCGCGCTCGTCGGCACGAACGTCGCGGCCGACCGCCACGTCGCGTTGTGGTGGGCGTTCGGAGCGATCGGGACGATCGTGTTGCTGTACAGCGCGCTGCACATCTTCGGGAGCGCATGATGGCCACCGTCAAGACCCGCCCCGACACCTCCCCCCGTCGCCGGTCCCGTGGCCGGACCCCCAGGTCGGCACGGGAATGGCGGTTCACCGCGCTCACCGGCGTCGCGCTCCTCGTGCTCGTCACGGTGCACATGGTCGCCCATCACTTCGTCGTTGAGGAGGTGGGTGGCCTCCGGGACTACGGGCGCGTGCTCGAGTACATCTCGAACCCCGTGATCATCACGGTGGAGGCGTTCTTCCTCTTGTTCGTCACGATCCATGCCCTGCTGGGGGTGCGCGGCGTGCTGTTCGACCTCGACCCTTCCCCCGCGACGCGCCGGTGGATCGATCGGGGGCTGGTCGTGCTGGGGCTCGCGACGCTCGCCTACGGGTACTTCCTGATCGGGACCCTCGCGTCCCGCGCCTGAGCCCACGATGGTCGGTCTCGTCCTCGTGTCCCACAGCCACGCGGCGGCCGAAGGCACCGCGGCGCTCGCCCGGCAGATGGCCGGCGACGACGTCGCGATCGCGACGGCCGGCGGCCTGGAGGGACCGGATCACGCGATCGGCACCGACGCGATGCGGGTCTTGGCCGCGATCGAACAGGTGTGGTCCGACGACGGCGTCCTCGTCCTGATGGATCTCGGCAGCGCGGTCCTGTCGGCCGAGATGGCCCTCGACTTCCTGGATCCAGAGCGTTCGGCCAAGGTGCATCTGTCGGGCGCTCCCTTCATCGAGGGGGCCGTCGCGGCCGCGGTGGCGGCGAGGCTCGGGGGTTCGCTGGAACACGTCGACGCGGAGGCTCGCGGCGGCTTGGCCGGCAAGACCGCTCACCTCGGCGACGAGACGCGCCCATCCGGGGACGACACGGCCGCAGAGGCACCCGGTGCTGCGGCGATCCACCGCTCCTTCGTGGTCGACCTGCCTCACGGGCTTCACGCGAGGCCGGCCGCTCGCCTGGTCCAGACGGCCGCGGCGTTCGACGCTCGGGTCACCGTGACGAACGCGTCGACCGGACGGGGTCCGGTCGACGCGCGCAGCCTGAACGCCGTGGCCACGCTGGGCGTCACCCGCGGCCAGTCGATCGACGTCGCGGCCGACGGACCGCAGGCCGCCCTGGCGCTCGACGCGATCGACGCGCTGGCCGCGCGGAGGTTCGACGAGGTCGACGAGCCCCCGGCCCCGGCCTCCGTGGCGGCGGCTCCCGGATCCCTCGAGCCAGGAACGCTCCACGGGATCGCAGCCTCCCCCGGTCGGGCCGCGGGGCCCGTCCACAGGCTCGTGGTCCCACCGATCCCGCCGGTCCCGCCCGTGTCCGATGCCGAGCCTGCGTCGGAGGCAGCCGCCCTGGACGAGGCGCTCGCGGCGGTCGGCGCCGAGCTCCGTCGTCGTCGCGACCGGACCGCCGCGCGCGCCGGCGACGCACAGGCGGCGATCTTCGATGCCCACCTGCTGTTCCTCGACGACGAGGCGCTCCTCGGACCGACCCGGGTCGCGATCGAGTCTGGACGAGGGGCCGCCGCCGGCTGGTCCGGCGCGATCGAGGAGGTCGCTGCGTCGTGGGAGTCATTGGACGATCCCTACCTGCGCGCACGTGCGACCGACCTGCGGAGCGTCGGGCGCGAGGTGCTCGCGCGGCTCCTGGGGGTTCCCCTGCCGCGCACGTCGCTCGCCGCGCCGGGGATCTTGGTGGCCGACGACCTCGAGCCGGCCGACGCGGCCGCTCTGGACCCCGCGACGTGCATGGGGATCGCGACGGCGCGCGGGGGCCCGACCGCCCACGCGGCGGTGCTCGCCAGAGCCCTCGCGATCCCCGCGGTCGTCGGGCTCGGGGAGACGATCACCGAGCTGCCCGAAGGTGCGACGGTGATCCTCGATGGAGACCGCGGCATCGTGCGGACGTCGCCGACGCCCGAGGAACTGGCCGCGGTGGAGGCGGCGCGCGCCGCGGCCAGCGCGCGACGCGAGGTGGCTAGGGCGCGCGCCGCCGGGCCCGCGACCACGCGCGACGGGGAGACGATCCACGTGGTCGCCAACGTCGGCTCCCCCGCCGACGTGCCGGCCGCGGTGGAGGCCGGCGCCGACGGCGTAGGCCTGTTCAGGACAGAGTTCCTGTTCCTCGACCGCGACGAGCTCCCCGGCGAGGACGACCAGGAGGCCGTCTATCGCGAGGTCGCCGAGTCGTTCGCAGGGCGTCCGATCGTGATCCGGACCCTCGACGTCGGCGGCGACAAGCCCCTCCCCGCTCTCCCTCAGCCCCACGAGGAGAACCCCTTCCTCGGCGTCCGGGGTCTGCGGCTGGGGCTCGCGCACCCGGAGGTGCTCGATGCCCAGCTGCGCGCCATCGTGCGCGCCGCCGCGGACCACCCGATCCGGATCATGGTCCCCATGGTCACGACCCTCGAGGAGGTGCGGCTCGCGCGGGCGGCGCTCGCGCGGGCGCTGGAGGCCACCGGCGTGGAGGTCCGACCCGCGTTCGGCGTGATGATCGAGGTGCCCGCCGCGGCGCTCGCTGCGCGCACGCTCGCTCGGGAGGTGGACTTCTTCTCGATCGGCACGAACGACCTGGCGCAGTACACGCTGGCGGCCGACCGCGGGAACGACCGTCTGGCATCGATCGCCGATCCCCTGCACCCGGCGGTCCTGCGGTTGATCGCGACGACGGCCGAGGCGGGACGCGCCGCGGGGATCGAGACCGCCGTCTGCGGCGAGATGGGAGGCGATCCGATGCTCACGCCGCTCCTGCTGGGTCTCGGGGTACGGGAGCTGTCGATGAGCGCGCCGACGATCCCGCTGGTGAAGGAGGCGGTGCGCGACGTCGACCTCGACGGAGCGCGCGCGCTCGCCGGCCGCGCCCTCGAGGCCGACTCGGCCGCCGACGTCGGAGCGCTCCTGGGTCCGTTGGGCGGTCCGGCGCCGAACGGTTGATACGCTCCGCTCCGTGAGTCGGGCCGACGATCGCGCCGCCTTCTTCCTGTCCTCGGTCACGTGGTTCCGCGTGCTCATGACGCCCGTCGTGATGGCGTTCATCCTGGTCGGCGGCCGGACGAACGACGTGATCGCGGCGGTGCTTTTCGCGGTCGCCGCGCTCACCGACCTGCTCGACGGTCTGCTCGCGCGCCGCTGGAAGCAGACGACCCCGCTCGGGGCGTTCCTCGACACGACGGCGGACAAGATCCTCGTGTCGGGTGGCCTCCTCGCCCTCGTCGGGGTGGGGCGGGCCTCGGTCTGGGCGTCGTTCCTGATCATCGGCCGCGAGGTGCTGATCTTGGGCCTCAAGGGGGTCGCGAGCGCCGCGAAGGGCAACGCGGTGCCGCCGTCATGGCTCGGCAAGGCGAAGGCGAACCTCCAGTTCATCGCGATCACCGTCGCGATCGTGCGACCCGACATCGTGATCGGCGGCTGGTACCTGGACGCATGGCTGCTCTGGGCCGCCGCGATCGCGAGCGTGTGGTCGGGCGCCGACTACCTGATCCGCTACGGGGGCCTCGTCTCGCACGATCGAACGCGATGACGGCCGTCGTCACGGGGGGAAGCGGCTTCGTCGGAGGTGCCGTCGTTCGGCACCTCGTCGACCGGGGGGTCACCGTCCGCGCCCTGGTGCGCAGCTCCGAGGCGGCCGCGACCGTCGTCGCGTTGGGCGCCGAACCCGCGATCGTCGACCTCCACGACACCGCCGCAGTGGCGACGTCCCTGGGGGGCACCGAGGTGGTGTTCCACGTCGCCGGCCGCAACGCGGCGTGCCCGCGACACCCGTCGTCGCTCGACCGGGACAACGTCGACGCGGCCGTGTCGGTGGTCCGGGCGGCCGCGCGCGCCGGCGTGGCCCGCGTCGTCCACACGTCGTCCGCGGCGACGCTCGGCGAGCGAGCGGGCACCGTCGGGCGCGAGGACTCACGGCACCGCGGGTGGTTCCTCTCCCCCTACGAGCGCAGCAAGTACCTCGGGGAGCGCGCGGTCGTGGCCGCGGGTCGCGATGCCGGTATCGACGTCGTCGTGGTGAACCCCTGTTCCGTCCAGGGGCCGGGCCGCGCCACGGGTTCGGCCGAGCTGCTGCTGCGGCTCGCGCGATCGAGGACCGCCGCGCTCGTGCGGACCTGGATCTCCGTCGTCGACGTGGACGATTGCGCCGAGGGGCACCTTCGAGCCGCGGAGCTTGGGAGGCCGGGCGAGCGCTACGTCCTCAGCGGGGTATCGCTGCAGGTGGACGAGGCGCTCGAGGTCGTGCGCGGGCTGACTGGCCGCCCACGGCGTGTCATGTGGATCCCGGCCGGTGTCGTCCGTGGCGCGGCCCCCCTGACCGTCCTCGCACGCCTCGGTCCGCGTACCGCAGACCCGCCGGTGTGCCCGGCGGTCGTTCGCACGCTGTTGCACGGCCACCGCTACGACGGCACGAAGGCGGCGCGAGACCTCGGGGTCGAGTACCGCCCGTTCGAGGAGACCGTCGCACGGACGCTCGACTGGGCGGCTGATCAGGGCCACCTGAGGTCGAGACGTCGAGGCTAGGATGCAGCGCAGGGGCGCACCTGCGCTCCGTTGCGGATGACCTGGAGGTGCTCCGATGACGCAGCTGCCCGACCGGAACCTGGCGATGGAACTCGTGCGCGTGACCGAGGCGGCGGCACTGGCGGCCGGACGATGGGTGGGTCGGCTCGACAAGAACGCCGCGGATCAGGCCGCCGTCGACGCGATGCGGTACATGATCGACAGCGTGTCGATGGACGGCGTCGTCGTGATCGGCGAGGGCGAGAAGGACGAGGCCCCGATGCTGTTCAACGGCGAGCGCGTCGGGATCGGCCACGGGCCGGAGACCGACGTCGCCGTGGACCCGATCGACGGCACGCGGCTCACGAGCGTCGGTCAGCCGAACGCCCTGTCGGTGATCGCGCTGGCGCCTCGTGGGGCGATGTTCTTCCCCGGCGCCGCGATGTACATGGAGAAGATCGCGACCGGCCCCGAGGCCGCCGACGTGATCGACATCGAGGCCGGGGTGCGCGAGAACATCCTGCGTGTCGCCAAGGCGAAGGGGAAGCGCCCGGAGGAAATCACGGTCACGATCCTCGACCGCGATCGCCACGTCGAGATGATCGAGGAGATCCGTGGCAGCGGAGCCAAGATCGCGCTGATCACCGACGGCGACGTCGCAGGGGCGATCGTTGCGGCGGCGCCACGGACCGAGGTCGACATGCTGATCGGGATCGGCGGCACGCCCGAGGGCGTCGTCGCGGCCGCTGCCCTGAAGTGCCTCGGCGGTGCGATCCAGGGGCGCCTCTACCCCAGGAACGAGGAGGAGCGTCGGTCGCTGCTCGACGACGGATACGACCTCGACAAGGTGCTCACGGCCGACGATCTCGCCGCAGGCGACGACGTGTTCTTCGCGGCCACCGGCATCACCGACGGATACCTGCTCGAGGGGGTTCGGTACTTCCATGACGGCGCCACGACCTACTCGATGGTGATGCGAGGCCGCTCGGGCACGGCGCGGTACGTGGAATCGCACCACCGGTTCGAGAAGCTCGAGCGGTTCTCGGAGATCGCCTACCGCCCGTGACCGACGCCTGGCTCGGGGCGGCGCTCGACGCGTGGGACGCGCTGCGCCGAGACGCGACCCGGCCGCGTGACGGCGAGCTCGAGATCATGGAGGGTCCCGGCCACGGGCCAGCCACCCTGTGGCCCCTGACCCACGTGCTCTGGGCGGCAGCCGAGGTCGTCGCGATCGGAGGCGCGGTGGACGTCGACGCGTTCCGGCCGGCGCTTCGCAGGCTCAGACGTGACGACGCGTACGCAGCCACGCCCGGCGGCCGGCGTTTCTTCGACGACAACGCGTGGCTCGGCCTGGCGTCGCTCCGCCTCCTGGAGGTCACCGGCGACGACCGTCATCGGCGCCGCGCGGCGCGCACCGCGACCTTCGTTCGGCAGGGTGAGGCCACCGGCGGCGGGGTGCGGTGGGCCGAACGCTCGCCGAGCCGCAACGCGTGCAGCACGGCGGCCTCGGCGTGGCTCGTGCTGGCCCACCCCGGTGCCCCCGACGATCGCGGGTTCGCCGAGCGCTCGATGGCGTGGCTGGAGCGGACCCTTCGGCGTTCCGACGGCCTGATCGCCGACCGGGTCGTCCGAGGCACGGTGGTGCGGAGCGCCTGGAGCTACAACCAGGGAGCCGCGATCGCGGCCTGGCGACGCCTCGGCCGCTCGGACCTGGCCGAGCCGTTGGCGGACGCAGCGCTCGCGCGGTTCCGCGACGATCGACTCTGGCACGAGCCCCCCGCGTTCTCCGCGGTGCTGTTCCGGGTGCTGCTCGAGCGTCCTTCACGCCCGGTCACGACGGCCCTCGATGCCTACCTGGAACGACTGGTGGACGAAGCGCGAGATGCGGCGGGCTGGTTCACGGAGGGAGGCGTCGGCTCGTACGACGGTCGTCCGACGATCGATCAGGCGGCCGTCGTGCAACTGCTCGCGCTCAGGGCGCAGGGTCGCGGCCGCTGAGCTCCCAGACACCGGTCGAGATCCGCCGAGCGACCCCGGCACGTCCCAGCTCCGCGAGCGCGCGTTGGGTCGCCCCACGGACATCGGGCGTCTCGAACGGAGACAGCAACCCCTCCTTGAGAGCGCGGTCCAGCACCACGGTCCAGTGCAGCGGTCCTTCGGCCTTCTCGAGAACCGCCCGGACCGCGTCCGTCGCCTCCGTCGCGATCACCCCCGTCCGTGCCACGGCTCGAGGACCTGCGAGGCGAACAGCTCGACCTGATCGGGCTCCGGCACGGCGAACGGCAGGACCCACGGCGCCACCACGACCTCCTCCACGCCGAGATCCTCGAGCGCCTGGAGCCGCCCGAGCACACGGTCGGGCGTCCCCGAGAGAGTCTCGTCGCACCACCGCTCGTAGGTGTCGTCATCCATCGCCCCACCGGGCATGGCTGCGCGGCCGCGCGCGAACGCATCCCGGGCGGCGGGCTCGTCCTCGCCCAGGAGCGCGTAGAGCCCGACGGTCCGCCGGAAGGTCGACGGGTCGCGACCGACCGCGTCACAGGCAACCGCGACGTCGTCCAGCTTCGACCGGTACCAGTCGTCGGTGAACCGCCACACGACGTTCCATCCAGCGGCGTGGCGCGCCGCCGCCCGCAGCAACCTCGGGCCGCCCTTGCCGCCCACCCAGACCGGGATCGGTCGCTGCACCGGCGCCGGCAGCAACCGGGCGTCGCGGACCGAGAACGCACGTCCCTCTACCGTGACGGGCTGCGCGTCCGCACGGAACAGACCGTCGAGGATCGCGAGCGCATCCTCGAGCGCCGCGAAGCGCTCGCCGATCGACCCGAACCGATACCCGAATGCGTCGAACTCCTCCCGGAGCCATCCTGCCCCCACGCCGAGGTCGAGCCGTCCACCCGAGGCCTGATCGATCGTCGCCGCCATCTTCGCGACGAGCCCCGGATGACGGAACGGTGCGCCCAGGACCAAGACGCCGAGCCGCACACGGTCGGTGCGCATCGCGAGCCCCGAGAGCGACGTGAGGGGCTCCAGCGCGTCGATCGGGGAGGGATCGGCTCCGTATCGGACGAACGAGTAGAAGAAGTGATCCGAGACCCAGACGGAGTCGAACCCCAGCTCCTCGGCTCGAACGGCCCAGCCGGCCATGGCCTCGAAGGTGATCGGGGCTCCGCCCGGGAGCGAGAAGCCGTAGTGGGGCAGGCTCAACCCGATTCGCATGCGCCGAGGATACGCGCCGGGCTCAAGGGGCCGGCGACGGCACCGACGTGCGTTCGCGGAGGGTGCCGCGCAGCACCACGCGATCACGCGCATCGGTCACGAAGACGTTGACGAACGCCGTGAGGTCTCGAGACACCGACGCGATCGTCGTGGCTTCGCCGCCGGGATCGAGGATCGAGACCGTCCCTACGTCGATGATCGTGCCCATGCCGTCCGCGATCGCGACCCGGTACGGGAGACGAGCATCTCCTTCGGGCAGACCCGTGACCATCACGACGACCCGGTCCTTGAGCCGCGGCACGACGATCGTCATCGCGGTACCGCGCGCCCGACCGGCGTTCTCTGGACCGAGGACCCCCAGGAACACGTCTGCCTCGGGGTCCATGAATCGGGAGTCGTCGATCAAACGTGAGAACTCTTCAAGTGCCTGGCTGGCTCGGTCGGCCACCACTGCGGTCTGTTCGTCGGGGGCAGAGCGGCGCGCGATCACGGCGCCCACGCCGAGACCCGACAAGGCGATCGCCGCCGCGAGGACCAGCGTGCCCGCCCGGCGCACCGATCGCCGCCGACCCGACACGGGCCGGCCCGCGACCTGCTGGACGGCATCCACGACCCGGTCCTCGAGGTCGGACGGGAGGTTCGCCGGTGGGGTCGCGTAGGCGAAGGTCGCCGCCGCCCGCGCCAGGTCCTGCGCCTCCTTGCGGCACGCGGCGCACCACGCGAGGTGACGCTCGACGATCAGCGTCTCCCGCGCGCCCGCGACGCCGAGCGTGTGCTCGGTCAGCAGCTCGCGAACGACGGAGCAGCTCACCATGCGTCTTTCGCCTCGTTCGCCTTGCGAACCTTGATCAGGGCCGTGCGCAGGCGGGTCTTCACCGTTCCCAGGGGGACGCCGTCCGCCTCGGAGATCTCCCGGGCGGTGAGACCACCGAAGTAGGCGCGAGCGAGCAGCCGTTGCTCGGCATCTGAGAGCGACGAGATCGCCCGGAGGGCGGCGTCACGCTCCATGACCGCGTCCTCCTCATCGATCCCGGGTGTCTCGGGCACCTCGTCGACGAGGACGAGGTGCGGACGCGACACGCCGGTCTCACGACGGAGGCGGTCGACGGCGAGGTTGTGCGCGATCGTCATGAGCCAGGTCGACAGCCGGCCACGTGCCGGGTCGAACCGCGCGGCCTTCCGCCACGCGGTCGTGAACACGTCCTGTGTGAGCTCCTCGGCAGCCTCACGGGAGCCCAGCAGGCGCAGCCCCATCGTGAAGACGGGGCGCCCGAACCGGGCGTACATCGCACGGATCGCATCGTCGTCACCGGCAAGGAGCCCTTCCATCAGTTGTCGCTCCTCCACGGGGAGCAGCGGGCCGTCCTGTCGTTGCACAGGCCGTTCCTTCCCGGTATACGCGTGCCCTGGTGGGGGTGGCTTGCGACCCCTCGAACCGATGGTCGCACGCTTGCGGTTGTCCTGCCATGCCTGATCCGCCCGACCTAGGCGCGAGGATCAGAGCAGCGTAGGCTCGTCACAGGATCGCCACATCGCGCGAACCGCGTCGCGTCGCCCGCCGAACCATCGGCGACGGAAGGGGAACCGAGGATGACAGGCAGGCTTGCTCGGCTGGTGGCGGGCCTCGCGATGATCACGGTGGCGCTCACCTCTCAGATCGCCGGGGCGCAGCCCTCCGAGGAGCAGGTCGTCCGCCTCGAACTCGCCGGTACGGTGGATCCGCTCGTCGCCGACTACCTCGAGGGCTCGATCGCGCGCGCGCAGGAGGAGGGGGCCGGAGCGGTCCTGATCGTCATCGACACCCCCGGGGGCCTCGACTCCTCGATGCGGCAGATCACCGAGGCGATCATGAACGCCCGGGTCCCGGTGATCACGTACGTGGCACCGGCGGGCGGACGGGCGGCCTCAGCGGGCGCGTTCATCCTTCTCTCCGCTCCCGTGGCGGCGATGTCCCCCGGTACGAACGTCGGCGCCGCGACCCCGGTCGGGCTGTCGGGCGGTGACCTGAGCAACAAGATCGCGAACGATGCGGCCGGCTACATGCGGAGCATCGCGGAGACGTACGACCGCAACGTCGAGATCGCCGAGAGCTTCGTTACCGACGCGGAGAGCATCTCCGCCGAGGAGGCCTTGTCCGGCGGGGTGATCGATCTGATCGCGGGGACCGAAGAGGAGCTGCTGGCCGCCGTCGACGGGTCGACGGTGACCCTCGGGACGGGCGGCACCGCCGTGATCGCCTCCTCCGGACCCGTGGTCGACGAGCCGATGGGGGCCTTCGTCGGGTTCCTCCACGGTCTGTTCGACCCGAACATCGCGTTCCTGTTCTTCTGGCTCGGTCTCGCGTTGATCGTGCTCGAACTGCTCGTTCCCGGACACATCTTCTCGGGCACCGTCGGCACGATCATGCTGATCATCGCGTTGCTGTCCTTCGGCCTCTTGCCGGTCCGCTGGATCGGGATCGCGCTGCTGGTCTTCTCGGTGGTCGCGTTCGTGATCGAGATCAACGCCCCGGGACTCGGCGTGTGGGGCATCGCGGGGACCGTGTCGCTCATGCTGGGAGGATGGTTCCTCTACGACCGCTCCAGCGGCGTGGAGGTCTCCCCGTGGCTCCTCGTCTCGGTCGCCGCCGTCATGGCGCTGTTCTTCGGGTTCATCGTGGCGAAGGTCCTCAAGATGCGACATCTCCCGCCCGTGCAGGGGCCCGGCGCCATCGTCGGGCATGCCGGGCTCGCGATCGGGAGCGGGGTCGACGAGCGAGGCGGCATGGTCCGCGTCAACGCCGAGGAGTGGGGGGCCGTCGCGCCCGGTGGGCTGATCCCCGCCGGGCGGGAGGTCCGTGTCACCGGTCTCGATGGGCTCGTGCTCACCGTCGAGCCGCTCGATGGGGAGCACGTGCCGGCGGGTGGCAACGCCGCGCCGGCTGAGGAAGGAGGAGCGTCCTGATGGAGATCAGCCCTCTCCTGATCATCGTCGGGATCCTGGTCATCCTGGGGCTGCTGTTCCTGTTCCAGGCGATCAAGATCGTCCCTGAGTACCAGCGACTCGTCGTGTTCCGGCTCGGGAAGCTGCTCGCCACCAAGGGCCCCGGGTTGGTGATCTTGATCCCGTTCATCGACAGGGGGATCAAGGTCGACCTGCGCGAGTTCTACCTGGAGATCCCGCGACAGGACTCGATCACCAAGGACAACGCTGCGATCTCGATCGACTTCATCATGTACTACAAGGTCCTTGACGCGGCGAACTCGGTCGTCAAGGTCGCGAACTTCGCGGGTGCCGCGACGAACATCGCGGCGACGACGCTCCGCGCGGTGATCGGCGACATCCTGCTCGACGACGTGCTCGCGAAGCGCGACGAGATCAACAGCCTGCTGCGGGTCAAGCTCGACGAGGTGACCGAGCGGTGGGGCGTCAAGGTCACGAACGTCGAGATCCGCGAGATCATCCCGCCCCCGTCGGTCCAAGAGGCGATGACCCGTCAGATGTCCGCGGAGCGGACCCGGCGCGCCGTCGTCACCGAGGCTGAAGGGAACAAGTCGGCCGCGATCACGGTGGCGGAGGGTCAGAAGGAAGCCGCGATCCTCACGGCGGAGGGTCAGAAGCAGTCGGCGATCCTCACGGCCGAAGGTGAGCGTCAGTCCGCGATCTTGCGAGCCGAGGGGTTCGCCCTGGCCCTGCAGAAGATCTTCGAGACCGCGAGCGGCGTCGACGAGAAGACGATGCGCCTGCAGTACCTCGAGGCCCTGAAGCAGGTCGGTGCCGGTGCGTCGTCGAAGATCGTCGTCCCGATGGAGCTGTCGGGGCTCGTCTCGACCTTCACCGCGATCGCGGAGGCAGCCTCGACCGACGATCGGACGTCGGGGCCCGGCCCGGCATCGGGCTGACCGCCGCCGAGACGACAGGAGGGCGCCGGAGACCCGGCGCCCTCCGCGCGTTCGGGTCGCGGCCTCAGGCCGGGAGGGCCATCCCCGCCTGCTGCAGCGCCAGCTCGAAGTCGTGGCGGCTCGAGACGGCCATCATCGCGTCCTCGGTCGAGATCTTGCCTTCCTGGATCAGGCGCAGCAGCCACTGGTCGAACGTGACCATGCCGTAGAAGCCGCCCTCGGCGATGACGTCCTTGATCTCGTGCGTCTTGTCGGCGTCGGCGATCCGCTCCGAGACGCGGCCCGTGTTCACGAGCACCTCGAGAGCCGGGATCCGTCCCCCGTCGATCATCGGCACCAGCCGCTGACAGACGATGCCGCGGAGGGTCCCGGCCAGCGCCAACCGCACCTGCTTCTGCTGGTACGGAGGGAAGAAGTCGATCACCCGGTTCACGGTCTCTGTGGCGTCGACCGTGTGCAGCGTCGAGAGCACGAGGTGGCCCGTCTCCGCTGCGGCGATCGCGGCCCGGACGGTCTCGGTGTCTCGCATCTCACCGATCAGGATCACGTCGGGGTCCTGGCGGAGCGCCGCGCGGAGCGCCCCGAGGAAGTCCTGCGTGTCGTTTCCGACCTCGCGCTGGTTGATCGACGCCATCTCGTCTCGGTGCATAACCTCGATCGGGTCCTCGATCGTCACGATGTGAACCGGCTTCGTCTTGTTGATGTAGTCGATCATCGCGGCCAGCGTCGTCGTCTTGCCCGACCCGGTCGGACCCGTGACGAGGATCAGACCCCGATGCTCGTCGGCGAGCGACCTGACGGCGTCGGGCAGACCGATCTCCTCGAACGAGGGCCCCCCGAAGCGGAGCTTCCGCAGCACCATCGAGATCGTGCCTCGCTGACGGAAGACGTTCGCCCGGAACCGGCCCACGTGGGGCACGGAATAGGCGAAGTCCACCTCACCCTTCTCACGGAGCTGGGCCTTGCGGTCCTCGGGGATGATCTGGTCGGCGATCACCTGCGTCTCGATCGCGGTGAGCGGGTCACGGGCGATCCGCTCGAGCCCCTGCGGCAGCCGTAGCATCGGGGCCGATCCGACCTTCGCGTGGAGGTCGGATCCGTGGCCGTTCACCAGCTCCTCGAGCCAGGCGTTGAACTCCGGGACGATCTCGTCGGTCATCTGCAGGAACCTCTCGTGGCGATCTCGGATGGCCGCCACCGACGTTCGGCGCGGGCTCTTGTTCCATCGGACGGCTCCCGTCCCGACTCAAGTCCGGAGCGGGATGCGGCTCGGGACGACTCAGGGGCGCCGCGCGGTCAGGCGACACGTGCTCGAGCGTTCGGCGAGCGGTTCGAAGGTGACGAGCTCGAGCGGCGGGCGCGCACCCGACAAGATCCCCTCGAGCAGGCCTCGGTGAACCGCGCAGACGAGTTCGCGGTGCTCGTCCAGGAGGTCGCGGAAGGGGCAATCTCGAAGGCTGATCTCGATCGTCGGCGTCCCGGTCCGCCGGAACCTGGGTGTGAACCCGGCTTCGGCGAGGGCCTCCTGCAGCACCGCGAGGTTGGGACCTGACGGCTTGCGCGCGCCGGGGCGTGGCGCGGACCTCCCCACCAGGTAGGCACCCCATTCACGCGCGAGCTCCTGGGCGCGGGCTCGCTGCTTCGGAGCGGTGAGCAAGCCCGCCAGGATGTCGGCCAACAGCCGATGATCTCCTCGCTCGCGGCCTTCGGCCGCCACCGCCGTGTAGAGCGTCTGTGGGCGTCCCACCCCGGGCCCCTTGCGGACCTCCGACGCGACCAGACCGACCTCCTCGAGTCGCCGCAGGTGCGGACGCAAGGTGTTCGGGTGCAAGGAGAGGCGGGTGGCGAGCTCGCGGATGCCGACCTGCCGGCCGGACAGCCGCAGGTACCGGTACAGGCGATAGCGGGTGTCGTCGGCGAGCGCCTTGTGCACCTCGATCGGCGCAGGCTCGGGCATCGGTCCTCCGGCTCCGTCGTAGACTGGGTTTCCACGGCCTCGACCGTGTTTATCGAACGAAGCCTAGCCGAGGGAGCGCCGCCATGATCACCGAAACCCAGGTCCGGGAAGCCCTGCGGAGCGTCAACGACCCCGAGATCGGTCGTCCGATCGAGGATATCGGGATGCTGGAGTCGATCCAGGTCGATGGCGGCCACGTGCGCGTCCACGTCCTCCTGACGATCGAGGGCTGCCCCCTGCGGGACCGGATCACCCAGGACGTGACCGCAGCGGTACAGCCGCTGGAGGGCGTCGACCGGGTGGACGTGACCCTGACCCCGATGTCGCCGGAGCAGCGCGAGGCACTGGTCGGGAAGCTCCGCGGTGGACAGGCGCCGGGTCCGGCGACGATCTCCTTCCCCCCACAGACGTCGATCGTCGCGATCGCCTCGGGCAAGGGCGGCGTGGGCAAGTCCAGCGTGACCGTGAACCTCGCCGCGGCGCTGGCCGCCGAGGGGGCGAAGGTGGGCGTCCTGGACGCCGACGTGTGGGGCTTCAGCGTCCCGCGGATGCTCGGCGTCGAGGGCAAGCCCGTCGGCTTCAACGACATGATCCTGCCGCTCGAAGCACATGGCGTGAAGGTGATCTCGATGGGGTTCTTCGTGCCGGAGGACACCCCGGTGATCTGGCGCGGCCCGATGCTCCACAAGGCGATCGAGCAGTTCCTGGGCGACGTCTACTGGGGAGATCTCGACTTCCTGCTGTGCGACCTGCCGCCGGGCACCGGCGACGTGAGCATCTCGCTCGCCTCGTTCATCCCCGGCGCGTCGATGGTCGTCGTGACCACCCCCCAAGAGGCCGCCAGGACGGTCGCGGAGCGCGCGGGCAAGATGGCCGAGCGCACGAACCTCCGCCCGATCGGTGTGATCGAGAACATGTCGTACTTCGTGTGCCCGCATTGCGGCGAGCGTGAAGAGATCTTCGGCGCGGGCGGCGGTCAGGAGGCAGCCGAGACGCTCGGCGTGCCGCTGATGGCCCAGGTGCCCCTGGTCCCCCTGCTCCGAGAGGGCGGTGACGTCGGGATGCCGATCGTGGTGAAGGACCCCGACAGCCCGGCGAGCGAGGCGCTCCGCGCGGCCGCCGGCGCGGTCCGTCAGGCCACGAAGTCGAAGGTGGGCAAGCCGCTCACCCTGATGACCCGGTAGACGGCGTTGCCCCGGGCCCTACGGGTCGGGGGACGGGTCGGGCGGCTCACCTGCGGACACCACGCTCGCGTCGACAGGCTCCGGACCAGCCTCGGGTCCGAGATCGTCCGGAGCGGCGTCGGGAGGCCGGGTCCCCCGCAGGCGAAGGCGTGCCGGCGTCGTGTGCCCCTGCGGCTTCCTCGCCGCCCACCACGTGAGGATCGCGACGCTCACGATCACCACCGTCAAGGCGGTCCATTGGGAGCCGGTGAGCGGCCCGAACCGCTTGTCGATCCGGAACGAGTCCTCGAGCAGTCGGGCGCACCCATACCACGTCGTGAACAACAAGGCCGTCGTTCCCTCGCGACGGTCCTTCGAGGAGAAGAACCACAGGACGCCGAAGAGCACCCACGCCAGGAGCATGTCGTACAGGGCGGCCTGGTGGACGCCGGAACCCTGCGCGATCACGTTCCCCGCCTCGTCGAGCAGGCGTGAGCCGCCGCGCTCGAGGATCTGGAGGTGCCCACCCTGGAGCTGGGCCTGACACACCTCGTCGACGCACGAGAAGGGCGGCGCGACCGTGCCCCCGCGGTAGGTCCAGGCGAGCAACCACGAGGTCGGCCTGCCGAGGTGGTCGGCGATGATCAGATCCCCGATCCGCCCGATCGCGATCCCGAAGGCGAGCCCGGGCGCGACGGCATCGGCCACCTGGAAGAAGCGGAGCCGATACGACCTTCGCTTGATGCTGACGGCGTTCGCGATCGTCGCCCCCGCGATCCCGCCGAGCAGCGAGATCCCACCCTTCCAGACCTGGAGCCACTCGAGCGGACTCCCGAACTCCGAGTAGTGGGCGATCACGTAGCCGACGCGCGCTCCCACGATCGAGCCGACGAGCGACCAGAACACGATCGAGTTCGCCGCCTCCTCGGAGACCCCGCGCTGGACCAGGAGCTTCGTCAAGATCCAGGCTCCCATCAGGAAGCCGATCGCGATGAACAACCCGTGGGGGGACACGGCGAACGTGTCGCCGAACCGGAAACGGTCGATGACGGGCCAGCCGACCTCTGCGAGGAACGCGGACATCCGCGACGAGCCTAGCAAGGGCTAGCGTGAACGACGGTGGGGCCACAACCGCGCCACCGCCCGGCCGATCAACAGGCCACTCACGACGTCGGACGGGTAGTGGACCCCGAGGTAGACGCGAGAGGCCGCGACCGACAGATCGAGCCCGGTCAGCCCCGCTCGCGCACCCGGGCCGAGTCGCAGCTCGCGCGCGGCGATCCGCGTGACGGTCGTAAGGACCGCCGGGTGCGACGACGGCCATGACATGGCGTGCGGACGCGCGATCATCAGCCGGGTCCCGTCTGCGTCGGCATCGCTCGGACGTGGTCGGTCGATCACCTTCTTGATCCCCTGAAGGAGCAGCCAGGTCGTCGCGCCACCTGCGATCGCGCTCGCCGCGGTCCGGGGTCTTCCCGTCACGGCCAGCACTCCGGCGGTGGCGCCCGCCGCATACAGCGACCCCAGCTCGGTGACCCCGCCGAAGAACGCGTCGGCACGCGGTCCGTGACCGCGGTTGAGCAGCTCGAAGAGCTCCCGGTCGACCGCCGGCCCTTCGGTCCCCTTCATCGCTCCGAGACCGACGACGGCCGCCCCGGTCGCGAGCACCCCTGCCCACAGCGTGCGTGCGAACCTCATCGCCGCTCATGATGGCAAGATGCACGCCACGCGTCAGACGTGAGGAGGACCGATGACGGAGCCCGAGCCGAGGGGTTGGAAGGAGACCCGCGAGGGTCCGAGCCCGAAGCTGATCGTGGCGGGCGCGATCGGCCTGCTCCTGCTCCTGTTCGTCCTGCAGAACACGGACGAGACCGACGTCGACTTCCTGTTCTTCAGCGGGAGCTACCCGCTGTGGGTCATGGCCGTGGTCGTCGCGGGGTTCGCGTTCGCGGCGGGCTGGCTGGTCGGACGCGCCGGCGCCCGGCGACGCCTCCGTGGGGAGCGAGAGGGCGGTGAGGGCCCCAGCTAGCTGCTAGCCCTGCCGTCTCCCGCGCGGAAGGCCCGCTCGATCTGCTCCTTCTGTGCCAGCGTCCCGCGCCGCAGGGCGAACTCGGCTCCACCCACGGCGTTCACGCTGGCCGCGGCGAAACGCCCCAGGGGTCCACGGAAGACGTACTCGATCTCGTGACGAAGCACGCTGCGGTTCAACGGGAGCAGCGCGATCGAGGTCACGACGGTGGCGTCCAGGAGACCCCCCAGGTGGAAGGCCGCGTGCCATGGCGGCTCCCACTCCAGGACCCTGCATGGGACGCTCGAGTGGACCCCCATGAACCCGAGCGTGACCTCGTAGGCCGCGTCGCGCTCGAGCCCGGCGGGCGGCAGTCGGACGGAGGCGATGTGCTTGTCCCAGTGGGGGAGGTTCCGCGGATCGCTCGCGACGTGCCAGACGGCGACGGGCGGCGCGTCGATCTCCACCGAGTATTCGACCGTCGTCACAGGCGACGACTCCCGCTGGACCAGCCCTCCCACCACACGACCCGAGCGGGTGCGATCCGCACGAGCGCGTCGGCTCCCTCGGCGAGATCAGCGACGATCGCACGCATCGTCTTCGCCCCCGACCCGACCTCCCCGTCGACGAAGCTCGAGGCCACCCCCTGGATCATCGCGCCGACCATGTCGCGCGCGCGCCACACCGAAGACCGGTCGATCGTCAGGGCGGCGGGGGCGTCGGCGGGCGCGCCGGCGAGCGCCAGGGTCTCGGCCGGGAGGGCCGCATAGAGCGCGTCTGCCTCCGCCCGCCAGCGCACCGGCAGCACCACGGGTCCGCGGGCCCCCGTGACGGTCAGCGCACCATCGCCCTCGCGTCCCACCTGCTCGACCACGCTCGGCGGGATCGCCCCGAGCGCATCGTCGGACCGGAGCCGCCGGAAGGTTCCGCGCGACCCGGCCTCGCCCGCCCACCGGCCCCTGCCCTCCTGGACGCCGTCGAGATCGAGCAGCGCGGTGCGCTCGAGGTCGACACCCACGAACACACGCCCCGGTGGGGTCCACGCGAGCGGGACCTGCCGGGCATCGAACGCGTACCCCGCGAAGAATCGGGCGTTCTTCCGGCTGAAGCTGGCGGCCGCGCGGGCGATCGAGGTCGCCCCGGCCACCGCGCTCCCCCACGTGCGCCGATCGAGCGCGTCGTACGTCTTCACGGAACCTGCGAACGTCACCGCGAGGTCGCCATGGCGTACGAGCCCGGCGACGGTCGGATCCAGCCGCCAGTTCCGGGCCTTGACCGAACGGCGGGACGTCGTGAGCCACAACCGGCCACCGCTGGATGCGAACACGAGCGGGGTGCAGTGCGGGCCGTCGGGGGTGGATGTCGCGGCGAGGCAGAAGGGGCCGTCGTCGAGGACCGAGCCGATCGCCGTCGACAGGAAGCTCACGACCGCTCCTTTCCGCGTCCGGCTCCCGGCGGGAGCACCAGCATCGCGCCCGTCCAGAGGATATGGCTCGCGAGCGGAGCGAGCACACCGCCCGACCACCACCACAGCCCGGTCCATACCGCGCCCCCGACGACGGCGCCCGCGACGATCGGGAGCGAACGGCTCGGGAGGTTGGCGAGCAGATACAGCGCCCAGGCGGCGACGGCGCCTCCGGCGGCGCCGAGCCGCGATCCGGCGAGGGTCGACTGGGTGAGCCCGCGCCAGAAGATCTCCTCCGCGGGCACCATCACGAGCAACGACAGGACCAGCGAGCGTCCCAAGGGCACCGTCGTCGCCTCCGCGTACTTCTCGAGGGTCTGCCGGCGGAACGGCTCCCAACTCGCCGCGACCCACACGAAGATCCGGGTCCCTGCGAACAGCGCGAGCCCGCTGGCCGCCCCCGCGCCGAGCGCCGCCGCGGTCCCGACCTCCGCGGGCCCCCAGGTGGCCACGACCGCGGCGGCGGCGCCCATCGCACCCAGGATCACCGGCATCAGTCGCCACACGTCGGCGCGATGCGCGGAGACCCGCGACCAGCCGATCATCTCGGCCGCGAGCCCCACCGCGATCAGCAGACCGGGCACGTCGCTACCCCGGGAAGAAGCGGGTCTTCACGGCGATCTCGGCCGTGAACGCCGTGACGACGCCGAGGTAGTAGAAGCCGGTGGCCGACTGCACCGCCGATGCGCGCTCACCCTTCAACGCCGCGCGGACCAGCACCGCGATCAGCAACGTGGCGCCGGCCATGCCGATCGCGATCCACGGCGCGAGGGCCCCGGGACCCAGCAGCGGGTTGAACGAGGAAGAGGCCGCCGCCGTGCCCGAGAACCCGCCCGTCGCGACCGCCACGGCTTCGACGACCGACGCGACGATCAACACGTTCGTGTAGCGGTTGATCGGGGTGCGGGGCAGCTTGCGATCGGTCAGGTACCAGTGCCCCAGGAACAGCCCGTCGAAGGCGGCTCCCAGGAAGGCGGCGCCGGCCACGACCTGGAACAGCGCGATCGGGAGGTCCTGGCGCGCCGTTGCTGCGAACGCGACGAGCGCCGCGAGCGACACGGGGACCGAGACGACACCGAGTGCTCGGCCGGCCGTCTGCCGACGCACGACCAGCAGCAGCGTCGACAGCGCCGTGATCACGAGCGTGGCGAGCGTGAGCCGCACCACCCACGCTCCGGTCGCGTCGCCCGCGATCGCGCCGTCGCGCGCGGCCATCCACGCCCAGAGCGCGAACGCGAACGTGACCACGGCCCCGTGGATCGTGAAGTAGCTGCGCTTCGCCTCGTGCCACAGGGGCGTCAGCCAGGTCAGGACGGCCGCGCCGGCGACCGTCTGGGCGAGCACGATGGCGATCACGCCGCTGACGCCGGTCACTCGTGCTCCCCAACTGTCATGAGGCCCCTGAGCCTAGCGGCCTCACCCTCGGGGCGACCCTCGTTCGCGGGGGCGGCCGGTAGGCTGTCGCGACGATGGACGATTGGCGCTCCTACGACCGCGTGGCGGAGACGTACGGCCGGATCCACGCGCCCCGCCTCGCACAGGCCGCGCACGACCTCGTCCGGTTGATGGAGCTCGGCGAGGGCCAGGTCGTCCTCGACATCGGCGCCGGCACCGGCGCCGCCTCGGGCGCGATCCGGGACACCGGTGCCGCCGTCGTCGCTGCCGATCCATCGCCGGCGATGCTCGAGGTCGCCCGTCGCGATCTCAGCGACCTGCCGGTGGTTGCCGCCCAGGCGATCGATCTCCCCTTCCCTCCCGGCACGTTCGACGCCGTGGTCGGCAACTTCGTGCTCGCGCACTTCGCGAAGGTCGACACCGCGCTGTTCGACCTGCTCCGTGTGACGAAGCCGGGTGGTCGGCTCGGCTTCAGCGCCTGGCAGGACGGGATCGACACGTTCACCGAGACCTGGCTCGAGCTGGTCACCAGTGTCGTGCCGCGCGAGATGCTCGAGCCATCGGTCGGCAGGGCCATCCCGAACCGCGATCGCTTCCGCCGGCGCGCGACCCTCGAGCAGGTTCTGCTCGATGCCGGACTGTCGCGCGTACGGACCGAGCGCGCTCGCTACGAGTGGATCTACGCCCGCGACGAGTTCGTGGACGGATTGGCCACGTGGGCGACCGGACGCTTCGTCCGCAGCATGATCGGTGACGCGGGCTGGGCCTCGTTCATGGAGCGCGCCCACGCGACGTTCGCCCAGCGCTTCCCCGATCCCCTGCACGACGCTCGCGAGGTCCTGTTCGTCGTCGGCACGAAGTCGTGAGTCCTCAGCCGAGGTCGAGGACCCGGAACTCCTCGGCGAGGCCGACGCCAGCCCGCTCCCCCGCTTCGCGAGCCTCGGACTCCAGCCCTTCCTCGAAATAGCGGATCCCTTCGGCGAGCTGGCTCGCGTGGCACGCGAGCGCCTGGATCTTCGTACCGAAATGGTCGGTGACGTCCTCGGCGTGGTTCGGCTCGTTCGTCCAGCCGAGCCACACGTCGTGGATCTCCTGGACCTCGAGCCCCTCGTCGAGGTGCTCCGAGAAGAAGTGCGGGTTGCCGCTGCCGGGGAACGCGCTGTCGAGCGCGACCCATCCGGCCGTGCGGTGGTCGGAGTGGTTGTAGTAGCGGTTCTCGAAGAACACCGACGTCGGGTCGACCGACAACAGCGTCTCGGCGCGGACCTCGCGGATCCGGCGGGTGACCGCCTCGCGGATCGTGGGCGTGTTCTCGAGCTCGCCGTCGGGCACGGACAGGATCCGCACGCCGGCCAGGCCGAGGATCGCGGCGGCGGCCTCGGTCTCGACCCGGCGGGTCTCCGCGATCTCGTCGCGAGGCCGCGCGGGGTCCTGGGAGCCGCGGTCGCCGTTCGTCAGGACGAGGAGGTGGACCTCCCGACCGGCCGCGGCCCACTTCGCGAGGACACCGCCAGCGGCGATCTCGGCATCGTCGGGATGCGCGAAGACCCCGAGGACCGGCCCGGTTCGACGCTCTGGCTCGGTCATCGCGAGCCGGCGGCGCGATCGAGCAGGAAGCGAACGAGGGTTCGCACCGGCACCCCGGTCGCGCCCTTGGGCCCGATGTCGGTACCGGCGTCGGTGAACGCCGGCCCCGCGATGTCGAGGTGCACCCAGGGCGTGTCGCCGACGAACTCGGCCAGGAACCACCCGGCCGTGATCGCGCCACCCCATCGCTTGCCGATGTTCTTGATATCCGCGACGTTCGAGTCGATCAGCTTCCGATAGTCGGGGTGGAGCGGCAGCTGCCAGATCGGCTCGCCGACCGCGGCCCCGGTCGCGACGAGTTCTTGCGCCAGCGCGTCGTCGTTCCCCATCGCCCCGGCGATGTCCGTCCCCAGCGCTACCATGCAGGCCCCGGTGAGCGTCGCCGTGTCGACGATCAGCTGCGGCTGCTTCTCGGCCAGGTAGGCGAGGGAGTCGGCCAGGATCAGCCGGCCCTCGGCGTCGGTGTTCAGGACCTCGGAGGTCTTCCCGCCGTAGTGGGTGATCACGTCGCCGGGCTTCTGGGCCGAGCCGCTCGGCATGTTCTCGCTCGACGGGATCACCGCGATCACGTTGACCTTCGGCTTGAGGCGGGCGATCGCCTTCATCGTGGCCATGATCGAGGCCGCTCCGCCCATGTCGTCCTTCATCGTCTCCATGCCTTCGGCAGGCTTGATCGAGAGGCCCCCGGAGTCGAAGGTGATGCCCTTGCCGGTGAGCCCGATCGGGGTGGCCTTGCCGGCGCCCGTGTACGTGAGCTCGATCATCCGCGGCGGGTTCACCGATCCCTTGCCGACACCGAGGATGCCGCCGAAGCCGCCGGTCTCGAGCTGTGCTTCGGTCCACACCTTGCAGGTGAGGCCCACCTGCTTCGCCATCTTCTGCGCCGCTCTCGCGATCTCGGCCGGGGGGAGATCGCCGGCCGGCGTGTTGACGAGATCGCGCGCCCAGCACACCGCGTCGACGATCACGTCGGCGCGCTTCACGGCGGCCTTCATCGCCGCGGCGTTCCAGCGTGACGAGCCGAGCACCGTGATCTTCGCGAGCGGGCCGTGTGGCTGCGGCGTCGACCGGTACCGGTCGAACCGGTACGCGCCGAGCCCGACCCCCTCCGCGGCCGCCTGGACGGCGTCGGCCCCGCGCCTCGCATCGAACGCGAGCGCGAACGTCGTGGCGACGGTCCCGAAACGACGGAGCGACCCCGCCACCCTCCCAAGCGCGCGACGCATCGCGACGACGTCGAAGTCGTCCTTCGCGCCGACCCCGACCAGGAGCACGGCGTCGGCCGCGAACCGATCGCCGCGTCGCTTCGTGACCAGGAGCGTCTCGCCCTTCTTCCCCGTGAGCTTCGCGGCGACGTAGGCGTCGAGCAGACGGGTCTCCTTCACCCCCGGACCCGGCTCGGGTCCTTCGAAGACCGGGACGACCAGGACCCCCGCGGCCGTGTCCCGCGGGGAGGTGGAGGCGTAGGCGAACGTGGTCACGCGGATGCTCCTTCGGACTCGGGTAGGCGCAGTCTAGACGCGGCCCGCGTCGGTAGGCTGGGCGCCGATGAAGACCCGCAACGTCACCGACCTGATCCACTTCAACGAGGACGCGGCCCGCACGGAGATCCTCCATGAGACCGACCAGCTCTGGTCGCAGGTGATCTGCCTCCAGGGCGCCCAGGGGGTCGGTCCGCTGACCGACGACCGGGCCGAGGGTTTCGTGGTGGTCCTCGCGGGGGAGATCGCCGCGCAGGTGGGGAAGGGTCGCGCCCGCATGAAGCAGTGGGAGTCGGTCACCGTCGCAGCCGGTGAGGCGCTCACCCTGCGCAACGCCTCCAGCGAACCGGCGGTCGTGCTCCTCGTCCTGTCCCCGCCACCCGCCTAGCGCCGGGGGGCGCGAGCGAGCACGAGCGCCGCCAGGAACGCCACGGTGAACCCGGGCAGACTTCCCCCGAGCGCCGCACCCGGGATCAGCGGGAACGGGAGCCCGAGCCCCGTGAAGAGCGCCTCCAGGCCGTCCGCCCACCACCCGACCAGCGTCGTCGGCGCGCACCACTGGAACGCGACGAACCCGAAGGCCCACGCGACGGCGCTCCCCCAACGGACGCCGGGATGCGCTTCGTCGAACAGGGCTTCCTCCCCGTAACGGGCGCGAGCGAGCACCGCCCAGTGCGCCAGGAACACCCCGAACAGAGGGACGAAGACCGAGCCGATCAGGAGCAGGAACCCCTCGAGCGTGGCCGCGGCGTCGGCGCCGATACCGGCGGCGACCGCGAACCCGATCGACCCGACCACGACGATCAGCCCGCGTTGCGACCAGCCCGGCCGGACGTTCTGCACCGTGACGGCGGCCGAGTAGACGTTCGCCATCGCCTGGTCGGTCTCGCCGGCGAGCAGGGCGAGCAGCACGACGCCCCCGCCCGCCGCGGCGGCGATCGTCGTGCCGATGTCGAGGGGGTCGGCCGCCGCTCCCGCGGCCAGGACCAGCAGCACCCCCAGCAGGTAGAACCACGCGTTGCCGATCGCGTACCCGGTCGCCGAGCCGATCGCCGCCCCGCGGGTGTCGCGACCGAACCGCGTGTAGTCGGCCACGAGCGGGAGCCACGAGACCGGCATCGCGATCACCAGATCCACCGCAAGCCAGAAGGGAAGACCGCCCGTCCCCGACTGCGACCAGAGCTGCCCGAGATCGCCGACGGTCGCCACCCGGACGGTCAGGAACACGGCCACGCCCAGGAGGATCCAGATCCCCACCTTCTCGAGCCATCGGCGCACCGCGAAGACCGGACCGGCCAGCGCGAGCCCGGTGCACACGACCGCGGTCACCACGAGCCACGCGAGCCCGGCGTCCACGCCGAACAGGTCGTTCGCGGCCGCGTTCGCCACGCGGGCGATCGCCCAGAACTCGAACGCCGTCCACCCCGCAAGTTGGACCAGGTTCGCGACCGACGGGAGGTACGACCCCACCAGGCCGAGCGACGGCCGGAACAGGACCATCGCGGGCACGCCCTCGCGGGCGCCGGCCGCGGCGGCGAGCCCCAGCGGGAGGCACCCGATCACGGTCCCGATGCCGATCGCTGCGACGGCCGCGGGCAGCCCGAGCGCCGGCACGAGCAGTGCCCCCGTGACCAGCACGAGCAGCCCGATCGACAGGTCCCCCCACAAGACGGCGAGGTCGAGCCCGGAGAGCGTCCGCAGCGCGCGGGGGACGGGGCGGATGCCCCACGCGGGCGTCTCGCGCGAGAACACACCCTCGACACGATCGGTGACCGATGCCACGACGAGCTCCCTCCGCCGGTCCGAACCGGATCAGGTTCCGAGGGTCGCCGGCACGTTCGCCGGCCTCTCAGCCCGGTCCGCCCGGGCTCCCCTGCTGTCCGTCTCCGACGCTAGCACGCGCCGCGTGCTCAGACCCGCCTCGGTCCCGAGGCGATGACGTGGGCTCGCAGACCCACCATCGCGCGTCCCATCAGCACACGCATCACCGGGGCGTAGACGCGCGCGGCGAGCTCGCCCACGACAGGGACCGCCAAGCGGATCTGCTCGATCCAGGTGAACCGCGTCCCTTCGTCGTGCGGATCGAGCCGCCACGTTCCCTCGCCCGCAACAGGCCCGCCATGGCGGATCCGGAGCTCGGCCGGGGGCTCCCAGCCGGTCACCTCCATCGGCTCGGTGAACGCCGGGACGCCGAAGATGCGGGTCCGCACCGCGAGCCGCACCCCGACGCCCTCACGCCGATCGGACACGACCGTCACGGAGTCGGCGTCAAGCATCCAGTCGGCCTGGCGCTCCCAGTTCATCAGGACCCCCCACGCCTCTTCGGGCGGGCACGGGAGCACGATGTCACGGAGGACCTGCATGTCCCGAGCGTAGGCCATACGAACCTCTGCACCGCAACACGAACCTATGCAGGCGCTCCCCGGGTACCCTTCGCCCATGGCTCGGGGGGCGGCGATCGGGGCGGCGATGGCGACGGCGCTCGGCTCGGCGCCCCCGGGCAAGGAGGCGATGGCGGCGGTCGAGACCCAGGCTCCCAGCGGCGTCGCCTGGGACGACGACGGCACGATCGTGTTCGCCGGCGCCGCCGCCGAACTCCCCTGGGAGCCGACGATCGGGTCCCCCGACGCGGGGATGCTCGTCCCCGGATTCGTCGACTGCCACACGCACCTGCCGTTCGTCGGCTGGCGCGCCGACGAGTTCGAGGCACGCCTGCGCGGCGTCTCCTACGCGGAGCTGCACGGGAGCGAGGGCGGCATCTACCGCTCGAGTCGCCTGTTCCACGAGGCGACCGACGACCAGGTGCTCGCGTTCTGCCGGCCGCTGTTGGCTGAGATGCTCGCGCACGGGACGACCACGGTGGAGCTGAAGACCGGGTACGGGCTCACCGCCGACGGCGAGCTCCGCGGCCTGGCCCTCGCGCAACGGCTCCGCGACGAGGCGACCCTGACGTGCTCGATCACGTTCCTGCCCTGCCACGCCGTCCCGAAGGGCACCGACCGCGACGCCTGGCTCGACACGGTGACGTCCTCGCTGCTCCCGGCGGCCATCGCGTCGGGGATCGACGCCGTCGACATCTACGTCGAGGACATCGCGTTCTCCATCGGGGACCTCGAACGGCTCGCCGCGGCCGCGGCCGGCGTCCCGCTTCGCGTCCATGGGGACCAGCTGGGCGACACGGGTGCGGCGGCGGCCGCCGCCCGGCTCGGCGCCCGCAGCGTGGATCACCTCAATCACACGTCGCCCGAGGGCGTCGAGGCCCTCGCGGCCGCCGGCACGATCGCCGTGCTCCTGCCGGCGTCGACGGCGTTCATGGGGCTCGACCCGGCGCCCGCGGCGGAACTCCGCGCCGCCGGGGTCCCGATCGCAGTGGCCACCGACTGCAACCCGGGGACGTCGCCCGTCGTGTCGATGCCCCAGGCGATCGCCGCGGCGGCGTCGGTCTACCGGATCCCGCCCCTCGAGGCGCTCACCGCCGCGACCCTGAACGCCGCCTGCGTGCTCGGCCTCGCGGACCGCCTCGGGACCCTGGAGCCCGGGAAGCGGGCGGACGTGCTGCTGCTCGACGCCCCGTCGTTCGCCCATGTGCCGTACCGACCCGGCCACGACCCGGTGCGTGCAGCCCTCGTCGGGGGGGTCGCATCGCCCACCTCGCAGGCGTAACCGCTCACACGAGCCCAAGGACCGTGCGGAGCGCGGCGTCGACCCCCCACTGCTCCTCGGGAGCGAGATGCCCGACGAGCTTCCCGAGACGCCCCACATCGACCGCCCCGACCTGCTCGACCAGCACGCGGGTGGTGCTTCCCTCGATGTCGACCTCGGGCCGGAACGACGCCGGACGAGCGCTGAGGGAGGTCGGCGCGATCAGGACGACGGAACGAGGCAAGAAGGCGTCGGCCTGCACCACCACACCGAACCTGGCGCCGTACTGCTCGTGCCCGGAGCCCTTGGAGAGGCGGAGGGCATAGACGTCACCGCGGCGCACGCAAGCGCTCCATCAGCGCCGCCACGGTTGCCATCTCCGACCGATCCGCCTCGTCGGCCTCGAGCGCGGCGACCTCCGCGGCGAGCGCCGACCGGTCGTCGAGGCGGGCGGCAGCTTCGATCAGCGCCCGCCGAACGGCATCGGATCGACTGACCCCCGTGGCCTCCAGCCGCGAGAGCGCAGAGAGCGCCTCACCGTCGAGCCTCACCGAGATCGCCTGGGACATCTCTGTCATCGTATCACGAAGCGTCATACAGGTCTCGCCCATCCGGGTGGAGGTCGGACCCTACTGCGCCACTCCGACACGGGATCCGTCGAAGGGAGTTCGCCGCCTCGAGATGTCCAGTCCCCGATGACCCCGTTCGGAAGCGTGGTGGTGTCGGGACGGGTTCGCGCCGTCGTACGCGAGCGAGACGACCTTCGTACCGCGGGTGAAGGTCTTGAGCAGATCGTTGCGCCAGTAGTCGTAGTTGATGGAAGGCTGACCCGCATACGGGGCTCCAGGAGCAGGCAGCGCGACTTGCAGCGTCCGGACGAACGGGTTGGAGGAGCCAACGATCCGCGAATCAGACGGACCCAGCGATCAAGAGCCAGACCACCCCGCCTATCATCGCGCCGATACCCCAGCCGATCGCCAATCCGTATCCAGCCATCTTCCTTCGAGCAAGCTCGTCTCGGTCTGAGTCCGACGGCATCCTGTCTCGCAGTTCGGTCAGACGCCACCATGCCAGGACGACCAGGATCGCGCCGGCGATGAGAAAGGTTCCACCGCCGACGCGCGAGATGACCTCCTTGTCCGCGGCCACGGTGGGTAGGCAAAGCATCATGGTTGGCGTTGGATATCGGAAACCAGGCTGTACAGGGCATGGGTCAACCCGCATCACGGACGGCCGGAGGCTGTCGACTGATCAGCGGGGCGACCATCCGCCGGCCTCAGCCCACGCGACGGCCGCCAGGTAGATGAGGTCGCAGGTCGGGTCCTTCGCGTCGGCGTAGCTCGCCGAGTCGGGCGCCAGCCCCGCCAAGCCCCGCTTCACAAGCGCGTACGCCGCCGCCGCATCCGGATGTGCGCAGAGGTAGTCGCGGAAGAGCAACGCGTACCGTTGGTTCGCTCGCCCCTCGATCCGCACGTGGACGTGGGTGGCTCGCTGCCCGAGCGGCTCGTCGAGGAACGCCTTGTGCCATTCGCCCGCCTCGTCGCTGAGCCCCGGAACGTGATGATCGCCCGCCGGTTCCACCCGTCGCCAACCTCGGCGGGCCAGGGCGTCGGCCGCTCGCTCCAACGACTCTTCGTTCGCGACGGTGACCTGGATGTCGATCACGTCCTTCGCCGGGAGACCCGGCACCGATGTCGAACCGATGTGGTCGATCCGCCGCGCGTCATCTCCGACCGCATCGGACACCATCACCGCGATCGCGTCGAACTCGTCGAGCCAGTCGCCGCGGGGGTCGACGATCGTGACCATCCTCAGCTCAGGTCGCCGACCACCGACGCGGCCGCGTCGACGAGCGCGCCGTCTCGCACCAGCGCCACGGTGGCCTCGATGTCGGGGCCGAACTCCCGGTCGTGCTCGACGAACGGCACCCGCGAGCGGATCAGGTCGTGGACCGCGTGGGTCGCGGGCCCGGGCGCGAGCGGCGCCCGCAGGTCGAGCGCCTGCGCGCCGGCGAGCGCCTCCAGGGCGAGCACGGTCTCGGCGTTCTCGACGATCTCGCGCGCGTGGCGCGCCGCGATCATCCCCATGCTCACGTGGTCCTCCTGGCCGGCGCTCGACGGGATCGAGTCGACGGAGGCCGGGTGGGCGAGCGACTTGCACTCGCTCACGAGCGAGGCGCCCGTGTACTGCACCAGCATGAAACCGCTGTTCAGGCCGCTCTCCGGCACCAGGAACGGCGGCAGGCCGTTCGAGGACTTCGGGTCGAGCAGCCGGTAGAGGCGGCGGTCGCTGATCGACGCGAGCGACACGAGCGACAGCGCGAGCGTGTCGGCGGCGACGGCGACCGGCATCCCGTGGAAGTTGCCGCCGCTGCGGACCTCGTCGTCGTCCGGCAGCACGATCGGGTTGTCACTCACCGCGTTGACCTCGACCTCGAGCACGCCGCGGACGTAGGCGGCGGCGTCGCGCGTGGCGCCGTGCACCTGGGGGGTGCACCGCAGCGAGTAGGCGTCCTGCACCAGGTGCGGGCTGTCGCGGTGCGACTCGCGGATCGGCGAGCCGTCGAGGAGGCGCCGCAGGTTCGCTGCCGACGCCGTCTGGCCGGGGTGCGGCCGGAGCGCGTGGAGCCTCGCGTCGAACGGGGCGTCGGTCCCCAGGGCCGCCTCGATCGTCATCGCGGCCACGACGTCGGCGGTCCGGGTCAGGTTCTCCGCCCGCGACAGCGCGAGGACGCCGATCGCGAGCATCCCCTGCGTGCCGTTGACGAGCGCGAGCCCTTCCTTCGCCTGGAGGTCGAGCGGCCGAAGACCGGCGCGCGCGAACGCCTCCAGCGACGGCTCCCGGCGGTCCTCGCCCACGAGCACCTCGCCGTGGCCGATGATCGGCAGGGCCAGGTACGCGAGCGGGGCCAGGTCGCCGCTCGCGCCGAGCGACCCCTGCTCGGGGACGACCGGGACGACGTCGCGGTTCAGCATCGCGACCATCAGCTCGATCACCTCCTCACGGACGCCCGAGTACCCGAGCGCGAGCACGTGCGCGCGGAGCAGCAGCATCGCGCGGGCCTCGCGGCGCGAGAGCGGCCGCCCGACCGCGGTGGCGTGCGACGCGATGATGCCGTGCTGCAGCTCGGCGGCCCTCTCGGGGGGCACCGAGGTGTCGGCGAGCGCCCCGAACCCGGTCGTGACCCCGTAGATCGTGCGGCCCTCGGCGACGGCCCGGTCGATCACGGCGCGCGCGGCCCGCACGCGAGCGCGCGCCGGCTCCTCGAACGAGACCCCGGCGCCTCGGGCGACCGCGTCGACGTCCGCGAGCGAGAGCGGCTCCCCGACGCGGATCGACATGGCGGCAGGCTACCCGAGCCGGGTCAGCGGCAGCGGTTCCTCGAGCACGCCCTCGGGAGCCCTCGAGACTCGGTAGACGCCGGCGCCCGGCGCGGCATTCAGCGCCGCGCGCAGCTCGGTCCCCACGAGGTGCACCGCGGCGAGGTCGTCGCACGCGAAGCCCGCCGGGAGCCCGCCGTCGGCGACGAACGCGTGCAGCGACGGGCGGCGCGCCGGCTCGCTCCCGTAGTGGGGGGTGAACGAGCCGGGCACGAGGGCAAGCCCGTCCAGGAGCGGGTCCGCGCGGCCGACCAGCCACGAGTCGGTGGTCGACGCCTCGAACCAGCAGTTCGCCCCGGCGCTCACCCCGGCCATCACGACCCCGGCCTCCCACGCGCGGCGGAGCGCCGCGTCCACCCCGTGCAGGCGCCAGACGTGCAGCATGTTCAGTGTGTTCCCCCCGCCGACGTAGACGACGTCCTGCTCCCCCAGGAACGCCTCGACGTCGGCGACCTCCCGCTCGAACAGGCGGAGCACCGACGGCTCGAACGACGGAGCCGCGAACGCGGCCAGGAAGCGCTCGATGTACGAGGCGGCGTCGCCCGAGGCCGTCGGGACGAAGCAGATCCTCGGTCGCGGGCGGTCCACCAGGTCTAGGACGTATCGGTCGAGCAGCCGGTCGTCATCGGAGAACCCGCCTCCGCCCATCGCCACGACGTGCCGCTCGGGCATCAGCCCTCTTCCATCGGGATCCGCACGCCGCGCTCGTGCGCGACGGCGGCCGCGCGCTCGTAGCCGGCGTCGGCGTGGCGGATCACGCCCATCCCCGGGTCGGTGGTCAGCACGCGCTCCAGGCGCCCGGTCGAGTTCGGGGTGCCGTCGGCGACCACGACCATCCCCGCGTGGATCGAATACCCGATCCCCACGCCCCCGCCGTGATGGACGCTCACCCAGTGGGCCCCGGCGGCCGTGTTGACGAGCGCGTTCAGGATCGGCCAGTCGGCGATCGCGTCGGAACCGTCGGCCATCGCCTCGGTCTCGCGGAACGGGCTCGCGACCGACCCGCTGTCCAGGTGGTCGCGGCCGATCACGATCGGCGCCTGCACCCGACCGGAGGCCACCAGGTCGTTGAACGCCGCTCCGGCCTCGGCGCGCTCGCCGTAGCCGAGCCAACAGATCCTGGCCGGCAACCCCTGGAACGCGACCCGTTCCTCCGCCATCGCGAGCCACCTCTGGAGTCGCTCGTCCTCCGGGAACAGCGCGGCGACGGCGCGATCGGTCTCGGCGATGTCGGCCGGATCGCCGCTGAGCGCTGCCCATCGGAACGGTCCCTTCCCCTCGCAGAACAGGGGCCGCACGAACGCCGGCACGAACCCCGGGTAGGCGTAGGCGCGCTCGTGCGCGAGCCCCCCGAGCTCCGCGCCGGCCCGAAGGTTGTTCCCGTAGTCGAACGCGACCGCGCCGCGCTCGGCGAAGGTCACGATCGCGTCCACGTGCGCCGCCATCGACGCGTGAGCGCGGGCGACGTAGTCGTCGGGGGCGGCCGCACGGAGCGCGGCCGCCTCGTCGAGCGTGAGCCCCGCCGGCACGTAGCCTCCGAGCGGATCGTGGGCTGAGGTCTGGTCGGTCACGATGTCAGGCTGCCACCCGCGGCGGACCAACTCGGGGAGCACCTCGGCCGTGTTGCCGAGCAGGCCGATCGACACCCCCTGGCGGGCGTCCTTCGCCTCGTCGGCCCAGCGCAGGGCCGTGTCGAGGTCGTCGGTCTCGCGATCGAGGTAGCGGGTCTTCACGCGTCGTTCGATGCCCACCGGATCGACCTCGACGCACAGGGCCACGCCGTCGTTCATCGTGACGGCGAGCGGCTGGGCGCCGCCCATCCCTCCCAGCCCGCCGGTCAGCGTCACCGTGCCTGCGAGGGAACCCTTGAAGTGCTGGTGGGCACACTCGGCGAGCGTCTCGAAGGTGCCCTGCAAGATCCCCTGGGTCCCGATGTAGATCCACGAGCCGGCCGTCATCTGGCCGTACATCGTGAGGCCCTGCGCCTCCAGGGATCGGAACGTGTCCCAGTCCGCCCAGTGGGGCACGAGCATCGCGTTCGAGATCAGCACCCTGGGCGCCTGGTCGTGGGTCCGGAAGACCCCGACCGGCTTGCCAGACTGAACCAACAGGGTTTCGTCGTCGCCCAGGTCCCGCAACGTCCGGACGATCGCGTCGAAGGCCTCCCACGATCTGGCGGCCCGGCCCGTGCCTCCGTACACGACGAGATCCTCCGGGCGCTCGGCGACCTCGGGATCGAGGTTGTTCATCAGCATCCGCATCGCGGCCTCCTGGGGCCACGATCGGCACGTCAGCGTCGCCCCGCGCGGGGCGCGGATCTCTCGGGGGTCCATGGGCCACCTCCCTGCCGCGATGCTACCCGGTGGTTGATGCCCGCCCCGGCGCTCGGTAGCGTTCTCCCGACGTGGCAACCGTCGGACTTCCCCACCCCGCCGACCACGGCGCCCACGCACGGATCCGGGTACTCGTCGCCGACGACGAGCCCGCCCTGCGCGGCGCCCTGGCTGAGCTGTTCGCCCAGGAGGAGCGGGTGCTGCTCGTGGGCGCCGCCGCCGACGCCGACGAGGCGATCGAGCTTGCCGCACGGGAACGCCCTGACGTCGCCCTGGTGGACGTGAAGATGCCGGCCGGCGGAGGGCCGCGGGCCACGCGAGAGATCACCCGGTTGTCCCCGCAGACGCGCGTGATCGCGCTGTCCGCCTTCGAGGACCGACCCACCGTGCTCGAGATGCTCCGTGCCGGCGCGGTCGGCTACCTGGTGAAGGGCACCCCGGCCGACGAGATCCTCGGATCGATCCACCGGGTCGCCGAGGGCGGGACCAGCCTGTCCGCGGAGGTGGTCGGCGGCATCGTCCACGAGCTGTCGTCACAGCTCCGCCGGGACGAGATCGAGCGGGAGGAGCAGGAGGCACGGCGCGACGAGATCCGGCGGTTCATGGCCGGCGAGGGCCTGACGATGGCGTACCAGCCGATCGTCGAGTTGGAGACCCGCACGGTGGTCGGGCTCGAGGCGCTCGCGAGGTTCCGCTCGATCCCGCTTCGGCCACCGGACGAGTGGTTCGCCGAGGCGGTCGCCCTCGAGCTGGGGATCCAGCTCGAACTGACGACGATCAGACAGTCGCTCGGAGCCCTCGAACGGATCCCGGACGACGTCTACCTGTCCGTGAACTGCTCGCACCGCGCGGCATGCTCGCCCGACATGGCCCGCACGCTCGAGGCGGTGGCCGGGCGGGTGGTCGTCGAGATCACCGAGCACGAGCCGGTCGACGACTACGACGCGCTCGTGAGCGCGCTCGACGTGCTGCGAGGGATGGGCGTGCGACTCGCGATCGACGACGCCGGTGCGGGCTACGCGAGCCTCCGGCACACCCTGCAGCTATCACCCGACATCGTGAAGGTCGACATCTCGCTCACCCGCAACATCGACGCCGATCGCGGGCGGCGGGCGCTCGCCTCGGCGCTGATCTCGTTCGGCGACGAGATGGGGATGACGATCGTGGCGGAAGGGATCGAGACCGAGCCCGAGCTCAGGACGCTGCGGGAACTCGGGGTGCGGTTCGGCCAGGGGTACTACCTGGCGGAGCCGGGACCGATCCCCGAACTGTAGGTCACTCACCGGCCCGGCGGTCGATCGACCACGTCGAGCCCGACAGACCCTTGGTGTAGTTCTTCATCTCCACCGCGACCGCGACGACCTCGGCGAAATGCGCGAACCGGCGACGCTCGGTACTGGCGACCCCGATCGACAACGTGATCGGACCGTACCGCTGCGGGTCGCCGCGGCGGTTCGGAACCTCGATCCACCCGCGGGTCCGTTCCTCGTCGTCGTACCAGGTCGGCGCCAGCTCGTCGAAGCGGTGGACGATCGTGTCGGCGACGAGCGCAGCCACACCCGACGGCACCAAGGCGACGAAGTCGTCACCGCCCAGGTGACCGACGAACGACCCTTCGGAGCCGAACTCGGAGACGACGTCGTCCATCAGCTTCGCGGTCTCCTGGATCACGCGGTCACCGCGGGCGAACCCGTAGTGGTCGTTGAACGGCTTGAAGTGGTCGAGGTCCGCGTACATCAGGGCGAAATCGCCGCCGTTGCCGACCTTGCGTTCGATCTCCTCCTGGATGCGCACGCTGCCGGGCAGGCCGGTGAGCGGGGATTCGTCGCGCATCTCCTTCGAGCGGCGCAGGACCCCGCGGACCCGCGCGAGGAGCTCGGGCGTGTCGAACGGCTTGACGATGTAGTCGTCTGCCCCGATCGCGAATCCTTCGAGCTTGTCGGCGGACAGACCGCGGGCGGTCAGGATGATCACCGAGGTGCCGGCAGTGCGCGGATCCAAGCGGAGCTGACGGGTCAGCTCGAACCCGTCGACGTGCGGCATCATCACGTCGGTGATCACGAGATCGGCAGGATCCGCCTTGAGCATGTCGATCGCCTGCTGGCCGTCGTTCGCGACGCGGACCCGGTAGCCCGCGGCGGCCAGCTCGATCTCCAGGAGACGGGCGATGAACGGGTCGTCGTCGACGACGAGCAGTCGTTCGCCTGCGACCTCAGGTCCCTGGTCCTGTTCGCTCACTGCTCGATCCCCTCGTAGGTCCCGACGGATCCCCGACGCCGGAGGCATCGGCAGGATACCCCTGAGAACTGAGCCCCCTCGCAGCGCGACGCACGATCGACCGAAGAGGGGACGGCTACCCCTCGCCCGTGCGACGATGGGCCGGATGCAGGTCCTCGACACGTTCCTGGACGCGATGGGGCACACCCCCCTCGTGCGTCTGCGTTCCGTCACACGGGGACTGCGCCCGACGATCGTGGCGAAACTCGAGATGCTGAACCCGGGCGGTTCGGTGAAGGACCGGATCGGTGTCCGGATGATCGAGGCGGCCGAACGCGAGGGACTCCTGCGATCCGGCGGCACGATCGTGGAACCCACCTCGGGCAACACCGGCCATGGACTGGCGATCGCCGCCGCGATCAAGGGCTACCGGTGCATCTTCGTGATGCCCGACAAGATGAGCCAGGAGAAGATCTCGCTCCTGCGCGCCTACGGGGCCGAGGTCATCATCACGCCGACCGCGGTCCCCCGGGAGTCCCCGGAGTCCTACTACTCCGTGGCTTCGCGCCTGGCCGCCGAGATCCCCGGTGCGTTCCAGCCGAACCAGTACTTCAACCAGGAGAACCCCCGGACCCACGAGGAGACGACAGGACCCGAGATCTGGGAGCAGACCGATGGAAGGATCGACGTGTTCGTGGCCGGGGTCGGGACCGGTGGGACGATCACGGGGGTCGGCCGCCACCTGAAGCGGATGAAGCCCGACGTCGTGATCGTCGGCGCCGATACCGAGGGTTCCGTCTACACGGGTGACGAGCCCCGTCCCTACCTGACCGAGGGGATCGGCGAGGACTTCTTCCCGGAGACGTTCGATCCCTCGATCGTCGACCGGTGGGTGCGGGTTCCGGACCGCGACGCGTTCCTCACCGCGCGAGCCGTGACCCGGCAGGAGGGGATACTCGTCGGCGGATCCTGCGGGTCGGCGGTGTTCGCGGCGCTCGCGGTCGCCCGGGACTTCGACGAGGACACCACGATCGTGGTCCTGCTGCCCGATACGGGGCGCAACTACCTCTCGAAGCTCTACTCCGACCCCTGGATGCGTCAGTACGGGTTCCTCGAAGGGCCCGAGAACGTGACCGTCGAGCGCGTCCTGTCGGCCAAGGCCGATGAGATGCCGCCGGTGATCACGGTGCGAGCCCACGATCGGGTCCGGCAGGCCGTCGACGTCCTGCAGCGCCACGGCATCTCGCAAGCGCCGGTCACCCGCGACGACACGACCGAGGTGGCGGCCTTCGTAGGGTCGATCCGTGACCGCGAGTTGCTGGAGCGGGTGTTCCGCGACCCCGACGCGCTGCAGGCCGACGTGGCCTCCGTGATGGCCCCGCCGATCCCGGTCGTGGACCACGACGCGTCGGTCGACGACGCCTTCGCCGAGCTCGAGCGGGCCTCGGCGGTCCTCGTGGCGCGCGCGGGCGAGGTCGTCGGCGTCCTCACGAGGAGCGACCTGCTGGACTTCCTGACACATCGCCGACAGACGCCGGCGCCGTAGGGACGGACCGTGCGCGCGCTGGGGATCGACGTGGGGGTCGGCAAGGGGCTCGACCTCGTGCTCCTGGACGAACGGCTGACCCCGCTGCGGATCGTCTCCCGGGTCGGCCTGGAGCGCCTCGGGACGCTCCTGGAGGAGCTGCGGCCCGACGTGGTCGCGATCGACGCCCCTCCAGCATGGGCCCCCGCGGGTCGTTCCCGGCTGACCGAGCGGCTGCTGGCGGAGGTGAACCTCCACGCCTTCAACACCCCGTCGGCGGACCACGGCAGCGACAACGCGTTCTACGAGTGGATGGAGACCGGGTTCAAGGTCTTCGGGATCGCCGCGACGCATGGCTATCCGCGGTTCCAGGCGGGCGACCCCCGCGGCAAGGCGATGGAGGTCTTCCCGCACGCGAGTGCGGCGGTCTTGGCCGGATGCCTCCCGCCGAAGGGCTCGCGGAAGAAGGCCTGGCGCGAGCGCGTGCTCCGCGCCCACGACGTCGTGACGCACGAGCTCACGACCGCCGACCGGGTCGACGCGGCGCTGTGCGCCCTCACGGGGCTGCTCGCGCTCCAAGGCAAGCGGTTCGCGCCCGGCGATCCGAAGGAGGGGGTGATCGTGCTCCCCACGATCTCGCTGCCCGCCCGGCCGTTCCGGCACGCGCCGGAGGAAGCGCACGACGAGACGACGATCCCCCTGTTCCGCGAGTGCGCCTGCGGCGACGAGGGATGCCACGAGCTGACACGTGCGGAGTTCGCCCCCGGTCACGACGCGAAGCGCAAGTCGCGCCTGTGGGCGGACGTCCGGCGCGGCGAGGAGGCATCCCAGGAGCTCCGGCGTCGGCGATGGGCCCTTCCCCCGGAGGTTCGATGAGCGACGAACACGGTTTCGACACCCGCGCGATCCATGCAGGACAAGATCCCGACGGCCTCTACGGCGCGGTCAACGTCCCGATCTACCAGACCTCGACCTACGCGCAGGACGCTGTCGGCCGCCCGAAGGTCTGGGACTACGGTCGCGGCGGGAACCCTACCCGCGAGGCGTTCCAGCAGGCCCTCGCGTCGCTCGAGGGAGGTACCGGTTGCTACGCGTTCGCGAGCGGGATGGCCGCCGAGTCGACCCTCCTGCTCACGCTGCGGCCAGGCGACCACGTCGTGCTCGCCGACGACGTGTACGGCGGGACCTACCGCCTCCTGTCGAAGGTCCTCGAGCCGTGGGGCCTCGCCTTCACGACGTGCGACCTGACTGACCCGACATCGCTCGCCGGTGCCCTGCGCGACGAGACGCGCTTCGTCTGGGTCGAGACCCCGTCGAACCCGCTGCTGAAGATCGTCGACATCGCCGCGGTCGCCGAGGTCGTTCACGATGCCGGTGCCCTGGTCGTGGTCGACAACACGTTCGCCACCCCAGCCCTCCAACGCCCCCTCGAGCTGGGTGCCGACGTCGTGATCCACAGCGTGACGAAGTACATCGGCGGGCATTCAGACCTGATCGGCGGTGCACTGGTCGCGAACGATCCCGACCTGCTCGGGCGTGTCGGGTTCCTCGTGAACGCGGTGGGGGCGGTCCCCGGCCCGATGGACTGTTACCTGGCGCTGCGTGGCCTCAAGACCCTCGGCGCTCGCATGTCCCGCCACTGCGCGAACGCCGAGGCGGTGGCGGCGTTCCTCGCGGAGCACCCGGCGGTCGGCAGCGTCGGGTATCCCGGTCTGGTCGACCATCCCGGCCACGACGTCGCCGCCAGGCAGATGCGAGCCTTCGGCGGGATGGTTTCGTTCACGGTCGGCTCCGCCGACGACGCGCTCGCCGTGGCCGCGAAGACCGAGGTCTTCTTCCTCGCGGAGTCGCTCGGCGGCGTCGAGTCGCTGATCGAGGTCCCCGGCCCGATGACCCACGCGAGCGTCGTGGGTTCGCCGCTCGAGGTGCCCCCGGAGCTGATCCGGCTGAGCGTGGGACTCGAGGACCCCAACGATCTGATCGACGACCTCGACCGCGCGCTCGGCGGCTAGCGCAGGAGCAGTTCGCCCGTCGGGGTGGCGAGCGCGACCGCCCGGACCCCCACGGGACCGCTCGATACGAAACGAACCGGCAGCTCGGCGCCGTCGGTCCAGTCGTGGAACGCGCCCGGGTCGCCGGCGACCTCCACCCGGGCGATCGCCTGGGCGCCCGAGGGGTGGAACGGCGGATCGACGCCCGGATGTACGTCGGCCGGCACGTCCCACGCGATGAAGAACGGCAGGTCGGGCGTCCGGCGAGGGTCGTCGATCCCCGCGCCGCGCCATGCGACCGTGACCCCGTCCGGTCGGGTCCTGGATCCCGGCTCGACCCGCAGGCCCAGCCGAGCACCGGTCATCTCGATGTCGTCGTCCGCGAGGCAGATCGCGAACCAGCGATCTCCGTCGACGGTGAGCGCCGCAAGCGCTCGACCCAGCACCGTCGTCGCGGCGGTGGCGGGGTCGACGACCCCCAGCAGCTCGACGTAGTCGAGTCCGAGCGGGATCAGCCGGTTCCCGGTCCCCCACCGCGGATGCACGCCGCCCGCGACGCTGACCAACCCATGCTCGCGGCGGAGCCGCGCCGCGGTGGCGTCGAGATCGCGGACCGCGTACACCACGTGGTCGATCCTCAGCACGGAAGGAGCCTAGCCGTGACGAACGGTACCGTGGAAGGGATGCGACGCTGCCCGCGGATCGTCGCCGCGCTCGTGCTCACCTGGGCCATGCTGCCCGGCGCTGCCCACGCCCAGGCCGTCGACGAGCTCCCCACCGAACCCTGGCTCGGGGGTCTGGCCTTCCCGACGAACATGGCGTTCGCCGACGACGGACGCCTCTTCTTCACCGAGAAGGCCACCGGCGCCGTCCGCGTCGTCTCTGCCGATGGCGACCTCGACCCGGACCCGGTCCTGGTGCTGGGGGTATCCAGCTCCGGCGAGACTGGGTTGCTCGGCATCGTGCTCCATCCTGGGTTCACGCGGGGCGAGCCGTGGATGTACCTCTACCTGTCCGACCCCGCGGACGGGATGAACCGACTGGTGCGCGTCGCGATCGACGACGACGGGGGGTCCGGCGCGCCGGATGCGCTGCTCACGACCGTGCCTGCGACGAACGCCTACCACAACGGTGGGGACCTGCTGTTCGGGCCTGACGGGATGCTCTACGTGGCGGTCGGTGAGGCTCACGAGCGGGACCGCGCCCAGGACCCGAACGATGTCGGCGGGAAGGTCTTGCGCCTGTCCCCGGAGGGCGACCCCGCCCCCGGGAACCCGTTCGGTGACGGTAATCCGGCCTACACGCTCGGGCACCGGAACTCGTTCGGGCTGTGCGTCGATCCCGCCACCGGCGACCTGTGGGCCACCGAGAACGGCCCCGACGTCGACGACGAGGTCAACCGTCTCGACGCAGGCGCCAACTACGGCTGGCCCGAGGCAACGGGCGACTCCGGCGGGCGGTTCGCCGACCCCGTCGTCGTGTTCCCGGACACCGTCGCCCTCACCGGATGCGCCTGGTGGCAGGGAGAGCTGCTCGTCGGGTCATGGAACGATGGAAGCGTCCGCCGGATCGACACGATCAGGGGGGCCGCCACGGAGGTCTTCGGCTTCCCGGCCGGCGTGACCGACGTGCTCGTGGGTCCCGACGACGCCCTCTACGTGGCGACCGCCGACGCGATCTGGCGGATGGCTGCTGCGCCCCCCGGCGCCCCGGCCTCCGCCTCAACCCCCACATCGCTCGGCCCGGACCCGATGCCGACCCCGCAGGAAGACGGCTCCCAGCGGACCGGATGGATCGCGATCATCGCCGCCGTGATCATCGCGGGAGGGCTCGTCGCGCGGCTCGTCGCGGGCCGGTCGCTCCGATCCGCAGGCGACGAGACCGACGCAGACGGCTAGGTCTTCGGGCGCTTCAGGTACGCGACGAGCGAGGTCCCACCCATCGGGGTCGGCTGCGCGACCACGCCGACCAGTTCCCAACCGTCCTCGCCGAAGGTGTTCAAGATCTCCGCCGGGTTGTGTTCGAGCACCGGCGCTACGAAGTACTCCCAACTCGTCACGTCCGTCCCTCCCTCATCACGCGCTCGCGGGTCCGCTTGATGCACACCCCCATGATGACCTCGAGGCCAGCGTCGTTCGCGATCCGGTACGCCTCGTCGCTCACGATCCCGTCCTGGAGCCACAGCACCTTCGCGCCGACGGCGACCGCGTCGCGGGCGACCGCCGGTGTCTGTTCGGCGCGGCGGAACACGTCCACCACGTCGATCCGCACGTCGGAGGGGATGTCGAGCAGCGAGGGGTACGCGGGCTCGCCCAGAACCTCGGTCTCGCTCGGGTTCACGGGGACGATGCGGTAGCCGTGCTCCTGGAGGTACGCGGCAACCTCGTACGACGGACGCGAGGGTTTCGACGACAACCCGACGACCGCGATCGTCTCGGCGTCCCCGAGGAGGATCCTCAGCTCCCGGTCCTCGGCCGTTGCGGCATGATCCACGGGGTCTCCTTCCTCATCAGCTCCAGCAACGCGTGCACCATGAACCCGGTGGCCCCCCACACGGTCGCGTCGGGCACCTCGTACCACCAACCCCGCCAGGCGCGCGCACCTTCCCGATGCAGCTCACGCGTCTCCTCGACCTCGTCGAGTTGCGCCACGGGGATCGTGACGACGCGCTCGATCTCGTCGCGGGCCACCCGCAACGGGGGAAGGATCTCGATCGCGCCGACGAAGGGTGTCACCAGGATCCCCGAGACGAACGTGTGCACCGACGGCAGTGCCCCCAGCAGGTGGACGGCGCCCGGTTCGATCCCGATCTCCTCGTGCGTCTCCCGCAGCGCGGTCGCGGCGAGGGACGAGTCGTCCGGATCCACGAGCCCGCCCGGGAACGACACCTCGCCGGGGTGACGCGACAGGGACAGGGACCGCTCGGTGAACACGAGCGAGCGGACCGGCTCGTCGACGAGCAGCGCCAGGACGGCGGCGGCGCGATCGCCCGGCGCGAGCGCCTGCCGGGGGTCCGGCTCGAGCGAGGCTTCGAGCGCGGCGCGGGTCCGTTCGTCGACCATGACTCGCCATCGTAGGTGAGCCGGCGCGAGACCTGCCTCGTCGACCAGCAGCCTGCTAGCGTGCGCGACGTGAACGATCCCCATGTCGACGTCGCATCCCCGGCGGCGGATCTGGCCGCCGCCACGGTCGATCCCGACGAGGTCGTCCGGTACGCGCAGGCGCTGATCGCGGCGCCTTCGGAGAATCCCGGCGGGACCGAAGACGAGGCCGTCGACGTCGCCGCACGGATCCTCGGGGATCTTGGCGTGTCCTCCCAGGTGATCCGTGGCGAGGCGGGTCGCCCGTCGCTCGTGGCCCGCCTCGGCGGTCCGGACCGACCATCGTTCGCCTGGAACGGTCACCTCGACACGGTGCCCGCGGGGGCCGCGGACACCTGGACCTCGCCGCCGTTCGAGGGCGCCGTGGTCGACGGACGGCTGATCGGTCGAGGCGCCTGTGACATGAAGGGACCGGTGGCCTCCGTCCTGGCTGCCGTCGCGGCGATCCGTCGGTCGGGGCTCCATCTCGGCGGCACCTTCCACCTGCACCTGGCCGCTGACGAGGAGCTCGCCGGTCTCCACGGCACGAAGGTGCTCTGGGAGCAGGGCCTCTTGGACCAGGACGCCGCGATCGTGGGTGAGCCGAGCGACCTCGCGCTCGGCCTGGCCGAGCGCGGTGGCGCGTGGATCACCGCGACGGCCCACGGCCGAGCGGCGCACGGCTCGCAACCCCACCTGGGCGTGAACGCGATCACGTCGATGGCCCGCTTCCTCCTGCGGCTCCCCGAGGCTCTGCCCGACGTCGAGCATCCTCTCGTGGGTCGACCCACGATCAACGCGGCACTGATCGAGGGCGGGAGCGCCCCCAACGTCGTGCCCGACCGATGCACGGTCGACATCGATCGGCGGGTGATCCCCGGAGAGCGCGATCCCGAGCAGGTACTCGTCCCGCTGCGTGCGCTGGCGGAGGCGATCGCCTCCGATCATCCCGAGGTCGACCTCGACCTGCGGATCCGTGAGTGGACCGATGCCGCGGAGGCGCCGTCCGGCAGCCGCATCGCCGCGGTCGCCCGCGCCGCGGTCGCCGCCGAGACCGGCGCCGTCCCGGCCGACGTCGGCTTCACCGGCATCACGGACGCACGGTTCTACATCAACGAAGCCGACATCCCGACGGTGATCCTCGGGCCCGGGTCGCTCGCGGTGGCCCACACCGCCGACGAGTGGGTCGCGGTCGAGGACCTCGTCGCTGCCTCGCGGGCCTACGCGCGGATCGCCGTCGGGTTCCTCGGCGCCGGCTGACCCGCGGAGCGCCGTGCCCCGTCTATCCTGATGTCATGGACGCCACCCTCAGCGACCCGATCGCCGTGACCGAGCCGGCCGCCCGCAAGGTCCGCCAGCTGGCCGACAAGGAGGGTCGTGAGGCCGCGATCCTGCGTGTGCGCGTGGTGGCCGGTGGGTGCTCCGGGTTCTCCTACGAGCTGTCGTTCGTCGACAGCCCCGAGGACGCCGACCACGTGGTCCAGACGGACGACGGGGTCCGCGTCGTCGTCGATCCGACGAGCGCCTCGATCGTGCAGGGGTCCACGCTCGATCTCGATACGTCGTTGTTCGGCGGCGGTCTGCGCGTTCGGAACCCCCAGGCCGTTCACGAGTGCGCCTGCGGCGAGTCCTTCAGCGTCTGAGCGAGGCGCGTCCGGCTACCCCAAGGCGAGGGTCCCGGTCATCGATGCGTGGATCTCGCAGTGGAAGGGCCCACCGACCTCCGGCGTGACCTCCACCTGCTGACCCGGCTCGAGTGACACGTCGAGCGACCCGTCGTCCATCGTGAACGTGTGGGCGGCGGTGTCCTCGTTGCGGATCGTGAGGGAGTCGCCCTCGGGAAGCGCCACCGACGACGGTTCGAAGGCGAACCCGGCGATCGTGACGGTGACCACCCCGTCGGCCGGACCCCCACCCGTCTGCGTCGTCTGGGTGGTCGGCTCATCCGCTCCGTCGCCGGAGCACGCCGCCAGACCCGTCGCCATCGCCAGGACGAGCGCCCCTCGCATCCATCTCGATCCCATCCCCGTCCCCTCTCCGATGCCGATCGGGCGAGCCAACCACGACCTGGGGGCCCCGGCAAGCTGTGCCGACTATGCTGGCTCGGCCGTGCCGAAGAGCGACCACACTCAGTGGCGCGACCTGTACCACGAGGTCGTCACGACCGGTCTGTGCACCGGTTGCACCGCTTGCATCGTCGCGTGCCCGTTCCACGTCCTGGGGTACGAGGGTGACCTCCCCGTCCAGCTCCAGGAGGAGGGACCCGATGCCTGCTCACACGGTGACCGAGGGTGCTCGCTGTGCACGCTCGCGTGTCCGAGGTTCCGGGAGTGGGAGGCCGAGATCGACGACCTCCTCTTCGGACGCACCCGGCGGCCCGAGGAGCTGATCGGCCAGTACCGGGACATCTGGCTCGCGCGAGCCACGTCGGCCGACGCACTGATGGCCGGTCAGGACGGCGGGGCCGTGTCGGCGTTGCTCGCCTGGGGTCTCGACACCGGCAGGATCGACGGTGCGCTCACCTCGGCGCTGTCCGGGGAGCGGCCCTGGGACGCCGCGCCGGAGGTCGTCACGGATCGAGACGGCGTCTACGCGACGGCGGGGAGTCGCTACACGTACAGCGCCAATCCCCTTGGCCTCCTCAAGGCCGCGGAGCTCGGCCTGTCCAAGGTGGCGCTCGTCGGGATGGGGTGCCAGGCCTCGGTCACGGGGGCGATGGAGGCACGCCGGGTCAACAAGTGGCGCAAGAAGATCGCCTGGACCTTCGGGCTCCTGTGCTCGAAGAGCTTCACCTACGACGGGCTGATGGTCGAGATCGCCCAACAGGAGCTCGGACTCGATCTCGAGCGGCTGATCCGGGTCAACGTGAAGGGGAAGCTGCTCTTCTACACGGACGCCGGTGACGAGGTCGCCTACCCGCTGAAGCAGGCACACCGCTTCACGCGCCCGGGCTGCCTGCGCTGCCCCGATTTCGCCGCGGAACATGCGGACGTGTCCTTCGGGGGCCTGGGTCAGTCCGAGGGATGGACCCTGTCGATCGTCCGGACCGACCGCGGTCAGGAGCTCTGGGACCACGCGATCGCCGACGGCGCGATCGAGGTCCGACCGGCAGCGGAGGATCCCGCGGCCGTCGAGCTGATGTTCAAGCTGGCCAAGCGCTCACGCGAACGGTGGCCCTCGCCGGACGAGCTCCCCTCGGCAGGCTCCACCCCCGGACGCGTGGGGTAGGCCGTCCGGCCGACCCCCGACCCCCCGGTTCACGGACTCACCTCCGCCCGACCTCGGCCGATACCAGAGGAGACGGCTCGACGGAGCCGTCGAGACCGTTCCCCCGGCGACGGCCGGGCGCAGGAGGACGAGCTTGGTCGAGTCCGCACGCATCCCTCGGGCCGCACCCCTTCGCCGGGACGCGGTCCTGGAGGCCGTCGCGTTCGCTGCGGAGCGACTCCTGCTCGCGAACGACTGGCTCGAGGCCGCCCCCGCCGTGCTCGAGCGCTTCGGGATCGCGGCCCAGGTCTCGCGCGTCGCCGTGATCCAGGACGTGCCCGACGACCAGGCGCGGCGCTGCATCACCCAGGTCGCGGAGTGGTGCGCGCCCGGGGTCCCGTCGGTCCACGGGAGTCCGTCGCTCACCATGTTCCCGTGGGAGGACGGGTTCTCCCGGTGGGTCCAGCTGCTCGACGCCGGCGAGCTCGTCTGGGGTGCCGTCGAGGACTTCCCCGTTCCGGAGCACGCCGACCTTCGTACCCAGGGCATCGTGTCGCTCGCCTACGCCCCGGTGATGGTCGAGGGACGGTTGTGGGGGGCGATCGGGTTCGACGACTGCGAGCTCGTGCGTCCGTGGGACGGCGGCGAGCTCGAGGCGATCCGGGCTTCGGCGGCGGTGCTCGGGGCATCGATCGCACGCAACCTTCAGGACGAGCGGCTGCTCGCGGCAGACCTGCGGTACCGGACCGTGATCGAACGGATCCCGGCCGTGACGTACGTCGACGTGGTCGAGCCGACGGCGGTCCGGCTCGGATACGTGAGTCCGCAGATCGAGTCGCTCCTGGGCTACCCGGCCGAGCGCCTCCTGGCCGAACCCGATCTGTGGTCCGAGCTGATCCACCCCGACGATCTCGAGAGGATCGATGCCGCGGCGCTCGACAGCGGCTACGGCGGACTCCCCTTCGACGAGGAGTACCGGATGCGCCGGGCCGACGGAACCTGGGTCTGGGTCCACGACACGTCCGCCCCGGTGCGGGACTCCTCGGGCACGCTCACGCATCTCCAGGGCTTCATGATCGACGTCACGGCACGCCGAGAGGCCGAGCGCCGGTCCTCGGAGTCCGAGGCCAGGTACCGAGGGGTCGTGGAGTCGATCCCCGCCGTGACCTACATCGACGAACCGACCGGCACCGATCCCCCGACCGCGAAGGTGTCGTTCGTGAGCCCACAGATCGAGACCGTGTTCGGGTATCCGCCGGGGCGCTTCGTCGACGACCCAGACCTCTGGTTCTCGCTGATGCACCCGGACGACCTGTCGAGGCTTCAAGCGGTCGACGCCTTCGACGTGAACGACCTCGAGCCGTTCGATCAGGAGTACCGCATGCGCCATGCGGACGGGCGATGGGTATGGGTCCACGACACGTCCACCGCCGTCTGCCGGAACGACGGCACCCTCGCCTACTTCCAGGGGTTCATGATCGACGTCACGGAACGGCGCGAGACGCAGGAGCGGCTCCGCCTGGCCGAGGAGCGGTTCCGGTCGATCGTCGAGCACACCCCGGCGATCACCTACCAGGAGCCCCCCGACCGCGGCGCGTCCGCGACGTCTCCCCAGTCCTACGTGAGCCCGCAGGTCGAGTCGATCCTCGGCTACACGCCCGAGGAGTGGCTCGAGACGGGCGCGTGGGCTCGGGCGACCCACCCCGACGACCTGACCGACGTACTCGAGGCGATGCGGACCGCCGACGAGACAGGAGAGCCCTCCAGGATCGAGTACCGCATGATCTCGGCGGACGGTCGGGTCGTGTGGTTCCACGACGAATCCCACCTGATCCGCGACCTCGACGGAACGCCCCTGATGTGGCAGGGCGTGATGATCGACATCACCGAGCGGAAGGAAGCGGAGGACCAACTCCAGCAAGCTCGCGAACGGCTACAAGCCCTGATCGAGCACATCCCCGCGGTCGTGTACATCGAGTCTCCGGACGCTGACCCAGCCAAGTTCTACCTCAGTCCCCAGGTCGAGCGGATCTTCGGCTACACCCAGCAGGAGTGGACCCACACCCCCGACTTCTGGATCGACCACCTCCACCCGGACGACCGTGCTTGGGTCCTGGCGCTCGACGAGGCGACGGACCGCGACCGGACGGTCTACGCGAGCGACTACCGGCTCCTGCGTGCCGACGGCGAGTACGTCTGGGTCCACGACGTGGCCGTCTTCGTCCCCACGGGGGACGGCGAAGGGTTCTGGCAGGGGTTCATGTTCGACATCACGGAGCGCAAGCGTGCCGAGGACCAGCTCCTGGGCGCGGAGCGGCTCTTCCGGGCGACCGTGGAACACCTCCCCGCCGTCGTCTACCGCGAGTCACCGAACGCCCAGGGGCAGCCCTTCTACGTGAGTCCGCAGACGATGGAGCTGTTCGGGCACCCGGCCGAACGGTGGGCGACCGAGCCCGGCTTCTGGTTCGGCATCATCCACCCCGACGACGTGGCGGCGGTGATCGAGCTCGACCACCGGACGAACGAGACGAAGGAGCCGTTCGTCGCCGACTACCGGCTGCGTCACGGCGACGGACGGTACCTCTGGGTCCACGACGAGGCCACCTACGTCGCCGACGCCAGCGGCGAGGCATGGTGGCAGGGCTTCATGATCGACGTCACCGAGCGCATGGAGGCCGAGCGGCAGCTGCGTGAGGCGGAGGAGACCTTCCGGACGAGCGTGGAGCACAACCCGGCCGTGATCTACACGCAATCGTTCGATCCGCGGGACCCGTCGGTCTCGAGGATGACGTACGTCTCGCCGCGGCAGCCCGACGTGTTCGGCTACACCGTCGAGGAGACCCTGGCCGATCCGATGCTGTGGCTCAAGATCGTCCACCCCGACGATCGCAAGCGGATCCGGGCCGAGGACATCCGGACGAACCGCGACGGCCCCGACCGCGTGTCGATGGAGTACCGGATGATCGCGAAGGATGGCCGGATCGTCTGGGTCCAAGACGATGCACGGCTCGTCCGGATCGAGGGCCGGGACCCCTTCTGGCAGGGGTTCTTGCTGGACATCACGGAGCGCAAGCACGCCGAGGAGCAACTGGCCCGGGCGCTCGAGGTCGAGCGCGAGGCGACCCGTCGCCTGCGGGCGCTCGACGACATGAAGAACACGTTCCTGCAGGCGGTGTCGCACGACCTGCGGACGCCGCTCGCCGCGATCCTCGGGCTCGCCATCACGCTGGAACGCGGCGACGTCCACCTGGAGGAGGCCGACGCGAAGGACCTCGCCGGCAGGATCGCCGGCAACGCCCGCCGGTTGGACCGTCTCGTCGTCAACCTGCTCGATCTCGATCGCCTGGCGCGTGGGATCGTGACCCCGAACCTGTTGCCGACCGACGTCGGCTCACTGGTGCGTCGCGTGGTCGCCGAGTCCGAACTGATCGCCGACTCGCGCCTGCGGACCGACATCCAGCCGGTCGTCGTCCGAGCCGACGGCGCGAAGATCGAACGGATCGTGGAGAACCTCCTCGCGAACATGGCCCGTCACACGCCGCCAGAGGCCACGATCTGGATCACCGTCTCGCCCCACGATGACGGCGCGCTCCTGCTGGTCGAGGACGACGGACCCGGCGTGTCCCCGGAGCTCCGGGAGGCGATCTTCGAGCCGTTCCGCCAGGGACCGGACGCCCCCGCGCACTCGCCGGGGGTGGGCGTCGGGCTCACGCTCGTGCGTCGCTTCGCCGAGCTACACGGCGGGAGCGCGTGGGTACAGGATCGGGAAGGAGGCGGCGCCTCCTTCCGAGTGTTCCTCCCCGGCGACCCGCCCGAGGACGAGCTCGAACGGGCCGCGGCCGAGGACGATCGCGGTTAGACGGTTTCCCAGCCGGCGACGACCGGGATGGTCGATCGCCGACGGACCGACCTGCGCGGCGCCACCGGGCGACCCGACGCCTGCCACGTTGTCGTTGAACCACTCCGCGTTCACGGCCGTGAACTGCTTCCACTCGCCGGGAACATCGTCCTCGTAGAAGATCGCGGTGACCGGACACGCCGGCTCGCACGCGCCGCAGTCCACGCACTCGTCGGGCTGGATGTAGAGCATCCGCGGCCCTTCGTAGATGCAGTCGACGGGGCACTCGTCGACACATGCGCGGTCCTTCACGTCGATGCAGGGCTCGGCGATCACGTACGTCATTTCCTACTCCTCCGGTCGGATTTCCCCGATTCTCACGGTGTCAACCGGGGAAATGATACCGCGGGCCCGGGCCTCCGCAACGATGCGCCGGGTCAGCCGTCCCCCACCAGCGCTTCGAGGGTGCGTCGGACGACGTCGCCGGCCGGTTCTCCGATCGGGACGACCGGGTAGATCACCGGCAGGTCCGCGCCGGCTGCACGGTACACCTCGAGGCGATCCCGGGCGGCCTGGGCGTCGCGCGGCAGGCAGACCTCGTCGAGGAGCCGCTGCGGCACATCCGCCGGACGCCCGGCACGATGCGCGGCAGCCGCCGCAGACGCCTCGTCGGCCAGCCCGAGACCCTCGAGCTGGCGGGCGTAGGCCGGATAGCTGGCGTACTCCGCGGCGGCGACGCGGAGCGCCGCCGCCGCGTCGTCCTCGTCGCCTCCGAGGCTTCCCCGCACGTACACCCCGATCGTCACCGCTCGAGGGTCCCGGCCCGCCGACGCCGCGCCGGCCGCGACCTCGTCGCGCGCACGCTCGACGCGAGCGGGGGGACACCAGTTCAGCAAGACGCCGTCGGCGACCTCACCCGCCATGCGCGCGGCCCGGGGACCGAGCGCCGCGATCCAGATCGTCGGCGGCACCGGCGGGATCAACGAGAGCTGGATCGGCTCGCCGTCGACCTCCGCGGGCAGACCGCGGCAGGCGTCGCGGATCGCGACGACCGTCCGCCGGAGCCGATCGAGCGAGCCCGGCACGGCCGGCCCCGTCCCCAGACCGAGTACGAGGCGCCCACGCGAGCGTTCCTGGACCGTCGCCGCCGCCATGGCGAGGAGCTGCGGCTGACGGGCCGGCAGCGGCACGACCCCGGTCCCGAGCAGGATCGTGGCGGTCTCCCCCGCCAGTCCGGTGAGCGCCGCGAGGGTGTCCCGCGAGGCGATCTCCGGCAGGAAGACTGAGGTGGCGCCGAGCCGCTCGGCGCGACGCACGACGTCCACGAGTTCGTCCCAGGGGTGCGGCTCGCGCAGAGCGAGCCCGAACGGTGCGGGTTGGCGCCGTCTGCTCATGGTGCGATGGTGCCAGACCGATGGAAGCGGTGACGTTCACCACCGACGACGGCGTTCGGATCGAAGGCGAGCTTCGCCTGCCCGAAGGGGAGGCGACCGGGACCGCGGTCCTGTGCCACCCGCACCCGCGGATGGGCGGCTCGAAGGACCACCCCCTGCTCTGGGCGATCCGCAACGACCTGGCGGCCACCCGCGACCTCGCGGTGGTCTCCTTCAACTTCCGAGGCACGATGGGCTCGGGCGGTAGCTACGGGGGTGGGCGGGACGAGCTCCGCGACGCCCGGGCGGCGGTCGGGTTCGCGCGCTCCCAGGTCCCAGACGACCTGCCGACCCTGCTCGTCGGGTGGTCGTTCGGCGCCAGCGTCGCGCTGCGCGAGGCCCTCGACGACCGGAGGGTCACAGCCGTCGCGCTCGTCGGCATGCCGCTGCACCCCAAGGACCTCTCGCTCCCGCCGCTGCCGGACCCGGTCGATCTCCGGGCGATGCGGCGTCCCGCCCTGCTGCTGGCCGGCGAGCACGACGCCTTCTGCCCCGTCGAGCCGCTCCGCGCCTACGCGCAGGGGTTCCCCGACGTGACCGTGACGGTGCTCCAGGGCACCGACCACTACTTCTGGCGACGCGAGCGTGACGCTGCCGACGCCATCGGCATCTTCGCCGAACGCGCGCTCGCGCGCGGCTGAGGGCTCACACGCGCGGTCCGCGCCGGGCGTGCCCGTTCGTCTTCGGATCCAGCTTCCGGTCGCGCCGCGCCTTGCGTCGACCCCGTCCCGATCGCTCCCGGAGCGCGACCCAGAACCCGGCCGCCATCACGACGATCACGACGAACGGCAGCGCGCCCCAGACCAGATCCTCGTTCATCGGCGCTCGGGCGTCGGCTACAGCGGCACGTGGGACAGGACCATGATCCGCGGCTCGGTCATCTCCTCCATCGCGAACCGCAGACCCTCACGCCCGAACCCGGACTCCTTGGAACCTCCGTACGGCATCTGATCGGCCCGGAACGCGGAGACGTCGTTCACGATCACGCCCCCGACCTCGAGGGTGCGATGCGCCTCGAACGCCCGGTTCAGGTCGTTCGTGAACACACCGGCCTGCAGCCCGTAGCGCGAATCGTTCACCTCGGCGAGGGCCTCCTCGAACGTCTGGTACGGCGAGATCGTGACGACGGGCCCGAAGATCTCCTCGCAACGGACCTTCATCTGCGGGGTCGTCTGCGACAGCAGGGTCGGCTGGACGAAGGGACCCTCGGCGGTTCCCCCGGTGAGCACTTCGGCCCCCTCGCGGACGGCCTCGTCGACCCATGCCGCGATCCGGTCGACCTCGCCTCGGTTGATCACGGGCCCGACGTCGACCGTCGGATCCATCGGGTCGCCGACCTTCAACTGCTCGACCTGCTTCGTGAGCAGCGCGGCGAATTCGTCGTAGACCTCGGCGGCGACCAGCACCCGCTGGACGCTGATGCAGCTCTGCCCTGCCTGGTAGTACCCGCCGAACGCGATCCGCTGGGCGGCCAGATCGAGGTCGGCGTCGCTGTGGACGATCACACCGGCGTTCCCCCCGAGCTCGAGGGTCACCCGCTTCTTCGGGTCGATCGACTTGAGGTACCAACCGATCGCCGCCGATCCGGTGAACGAGATCTTGCGGTAGCGCTCGTCGCGCGCCATCGTGTCGGCGACCTTCGAGCTCACCGGCAGGACCTGGTACATCCCCTTCGGCAGGTCGGTCTCCATGAAGAACTCGGCGAGCCGCAGCGCCCCCATCGGCGTCGCCGACGCGGGCTTCACGACGATCGGCGCGCCGACCGCCATGGCGGGGGCGACCTTGTGCGCCACGAGGTTCAGCGGGAAGTTGAACGGCGTGATCCCGAGCACCGGGCCGAACGGGAACCGGCGCAACAGGCCGATCCGGGAGCCGAACGCGGCCTCGGTGTCGAGGCGCATCAGCTCGTCGTCGCCGTGGCGGATCACCTCGGAGGCCCAGCGGAACGTCGAGACCGCACGGGCGGCCTCGACCTTCGCCCACTTCAGCGGCTTCCCGCCTTCGGCCGCGATCAGCTCGGCGTTCTCGTCGATCGTCTCGGCCAGCCGGGCAGAGACGTGATCGAGCGCCGCCGAGCGGGCGGCGACCGACAGCTGCTTCGACCCTTCGAAGGTCTCCTGCGCGATGCGGGCGGCCTCCTCGACGTCGGCCTCGGTCGGAACCGCGATCTCGGCGACGACCGCGTCGTCATAGGGACTCTTCACCTCGAAGGTCCCCTCGCCGGTGCGCCACTCGCCGTTCACGAGGTACGGACGGACGCTCATGGCTCAACCCCTTTCCTGGTCCTGCTCGTCGGTCGGTGTCATGGGTCGGGGGCGCCCGACGGGCGCCCCCGAACCCTCGATCGTCCGTTCGCGAGCGGCGGCGCTCAGTCGAGCGACCACATCACGTGCTTGATCTGCGTGTAGTCCTCGAGCGAGTACATCGACATGTCCTTGCCGAACCCGCTCTGCTTGTACCCACCGTGCGGCATCTCCGGCGTGATCATGAAGTGGGTGTTGACCCACACCGCGCCGAACTGGAGGCGCCGGGCGACCCGCATCGCGCGACCCGCATCCTTCGTCCAGACGGACGACGCGAGGCCGTAGACGACGTCGTTCGCCCAGGCGACGGCCTGATCCTCGTCGTCGAACCGCTGGACGGTGACGACCGGCCCGAAGACCTCGTTCTGCACGATCTCGGCCTTCTGGTCGTCGACGGAAACGACGGTGGGCTTGTAGTAGGCCCCCGCGCCCTCCATCTTCTCGCCACCGGTCAGGACCTGCGCGCCGGCCTCTCGTGCCCGGTCGACGTAGCCCGCGACGCTCTCGCGCTGCCGTTCCGACACGAGCGGGCCCACCTCGACCGACTCGTCGGCGAGCGCCCCGACCTTGATCGACTCCACGGCGGGCACGAGCGTCGACAGCACGTCGTCGAAGACGCCCGATCCCGCCAGGACGCGGCACGATGCCGTGCAGTCCTGCCCGGTGTTCGTGTACCCGGCGAAGCGCAGCGTCTCGACGAGCTTCTCGACGTCGGCGTCGTCGAACACCACGACGGGCGCCTTCCCGCCCAGCTCCAGGTGGACACGCTTGACCGTGTCGGCCGCAGCCGCCTGGATCTTCGTGCCGGTGGACGTGTCGCCGGTGACCGAGACCAGGCGCACGTCGGGGTGACGGGTCAGCTGGTCGCCGATCTCCGAGCCGTGCCCCGTGATCACGTTGATCACCCCGGGCGGGAAGATGTCGGCCGCCAGCTCCGCCAGACGCAGCGTCGTGCGAGGCGTGAGCTCGGCCGGCTTCAAGATCGTGGTGTTCCCGGCCGCGAGCGCTGGCCCGATCTTCCAGGCCGCCATCATCAGCGGGTAGTTCCACGGGCAGATCCCGACCGTCACCCCGAGGGGCTCGCGACGGATCATGCTCGTGAAGCCCTTCTCGTACTCCCCGGTCGACTTCCCCTCCTGCAGCCGCGCCGCCCCCGCGAAGAAGCGGAGGTTGTCCGTGATGAAGGGGATGTCGGCCGCGGACACCGCGATCGGCTTGCCCACGTCCTCGGACTCGAGGAGCGCCAGGTTGTCGGCGTCGGCATCCAGCGCGTCGGCGAGCTGCATCATCATCGCCGCCCGTTCCTTCGGCGGCGTGTCGAACCAGACCTCATCGAAGGCCTTCTGCGCGGCCGCGACGGCCTTGTCCGCGTCCTCGCGGGTCCCGATCTGCACCGTCGCGACTGCTTCGCCGGTCGACGGGTCGATGTCGGGCTCGGTCTCACCGCTCGACGAGCTCACCCACTCGCCGCCGATGAACATCTGCCAGGTCTTGTGCTCCGCCATGTGCTCCCCCTCCGTCTCGAACGGATCGCCGGGTACGGGTGAACGACCTCGACCGCGCCAGTATGCCGCGTCCGGGGCGGCCGGGACCACCCGCCGGAACGCCTCGCGGCAGCGGGCCGGGCTGTACGCGGTGGACAAGCGCGTGGGTCAGTCGACGACCTGGGCGGCCAGCAGATCACGAGCACGCAACGCCAGCCAGAACTCCATGCGGTCGAAGCTGTTCGACAGGTCGCGGCCGGTGAGCTCCTCGACCTTGCGCATCCGATAGCGGAGCGTATGGCGGTGCACGTACAGATGCGCAGCCGCCGTCTCCCATCGGGCGTTGTGATGCAGGAACGCCTCGAGCGACGCGACGAGCTCACCGTGGTGCTCCCGGTCATACGCGTCGATCGGGGCCAACAACGCGTCGGCGAAGGCCCGCAGCGCGTCGGGGTCCGCCATCGACAGGAGCAGCCGGTAGGTCCCCAGGTCCTCGAACCCTGCCTGGACCCATCCCTCCAGCCGGCAGACCTGCAGGGCGTAGCGGGCCTCGCGGAGCGAACGAGCGACCTCGGTGACCCCCGCTCCCGATCCACCGCCGGCTCGAAGCGGGACGCCGGCCTTCACGCCGAGCGTCTCGACGAGTTCACGGATGTCGGTCGGTCGATCGGAAGGCAGGAGTAGGTGGACCCCAGCGTCGTGCGCCGACACGAGGAACCCCCCTGTCTCGCGGGACCGAACGTCGGTGAGGGCGAGGGCGAGGGCCTCGGGATCCACGGGAGCATCGACCGGCTCGAACGCCACCACCCGCACGTCGACGTCGCGGTCGAAGCCGAACCGCGTCAGCCCCCGCGCTGCCTCGGTCGGCGCCAGCGCCCCTCGCACGAGTTCTTGGAAGAAGTCCCCCTGGAGCCGGCGTTGCGCGTCGGCCACGGCACGCGACTTCGCGAGCTCGATCGCGAGCAACGACAGGGCGTGGCCCGCGACGATCCGGTCCACCTGGGTCGGTTGCTCCGGTTTGCCCACCGCCAGGAACGCCTCGGTCCGACCCTGGGCCCCGACCGGTTGCACCCAGACGTGATGGCCTCGGTCGACCATCGTCAGCGAGAACGCGGGACCGTCGGGCCTGGAGTCCAGCAGCTCCTGCCAGACATGCTCCTGCCGCTGGAGACCGGCTCGGCTCGTGCTGGCCAGCGCGATCCCGTGGAGGTCCAGGACGAGCACCCAGCCGCGGACGACGTCGGCGAGCGAGCGAGCGATCCCCTCGACGCCTCCTCCCTCGAGCACCGCCCTCGTGAGCGCGTGCTCGGCGTCGACCGCGCGCTGGAGCGCGTCGAGTTGTTCAGCGCCGAGCCGGGAGAACACCGCCTCCGTGATCGCGATGAACGGCACGGGGTACGGGACCTCGAACAACGGGAAGGCGTGTTTGCCGGCTTCGGTGACGATCGGACGGGGCGTCCGGTCGTGCCCGAACCCGAGGCCGAACCCGAGCCCCGAGACCCCTGCGTCCACCAGCCGTCGCACGTACGCGCGCTGCGCCGCGGCCGTGGCGCCGATCCCCATCCCGGTCGTGAGGATCAGCTCGCCGCCCTTGAGCCACGGCGTCGGGTCCTCGAGCTCGCTCGAGTGGACCCACCGGACGTTCCGGTCGGCGCCCTCGTCCCCGGCGAGCAGCCGGACCGGGAGTCCTGCGATCGAGACGATGTCGCGCACGGTGACCGACACGCCGTGGATTGTACGGAACGTACATCTCGGCCCCCCGCCGAACCAGCAGGCTCCCTCGTGGTTCGACATCCGGTACAAACCTGAACGCCGTTCAGGGCCGAAGCCGCGCAGCACGCGGGGGACGGCGAGGAGCACACTGGTGAGGTGGGAGACGTTCGCGTGCTCCCGCACGTCGATCGAAGGAGGCGTCGCCGATGGACATCCCGCAGGAACGCAAGGTCGTCACGGAGATCCCGGGGCCGAAGAGCCGCGAGTGGTTCGAGCGCCGCGACACCGCGGTCCCGAAGGGCGTCGCCGCGATCCACCCGCTCGTCACCGCACGCGCCTCGGGCGCGATCGTCGAGGACGTCGACGGCAACCGACTGATCGACTTCGCGACCGGGATCGCGGTGCTGAACGTCGGGCACACCTCCCCCGAGGTCGTCGCCGCCGCGCAACGTCAGCTCGAACTCGAGACCCACTCGTGCTTCCACGTCACCGCGACCGAGCCGTACCTCCTGCTGGCCGAGCGCGTGAACGCGCTCGCGCCGATCGAGGGGCCCGCGAAGACGATGTTCGCGAACTCGGGCGCCGAAGCCGTCGAGAACGCCGTGAAGATCGCCCGGTACGCGACGGGCCGGCCCGCGATCGTCACGTTCGACCACGCGTTCCACGGACGGACGCTGATGGGCATGTCGTTGACCGCGAAGGTGATGCCCTACAAGCAGGGCATGGGACCGTTCGCGCCGGAGGTCTATCGGCTCCCGTTCGCCTACCCGTACCGGTGGCCGAGCGGCCCCGAGCGCTGCGCCGAGGAGGCGCTCGCGTACGCGATCGACGAGATGCACAAGCACATCGGCGAGGAGAACATCGCCGCCGTGATCCTCGAGCCGATCCAAGGTGAAGGCGGATTCATCGTCCCGGCTCCCGGTTTCGTGAAGGGGCTCGCGGACTTCTGCCGAGCCCATGGCATCGTGTTCATCGCCGACGAGATCCAGTCGGGGATGGGCCGCGCCGGGAAGTGGTTCACGATCGTCGACGAGGGTGTGACGCCTGACATCGTGACGAGCGCGAAGTCCCTCGGCGGTGGTCTCCCGATCAGCGCGATCACCGGCCGCGCCGACCTGATGGACAGCGTCCACCCGGGAGGCTTGGGAGGTACCTACGGCGGGAACCCTGTCGCGGCGGCGGCGGCCTTGGCGGTGCTCGACCAGATCGAGCGCGACGGGCTGCTCGACCGGTCCGTGCGCGTCGGCGAGATCGTGATGGACCGCTTCCACGCGATGCAGGAGCGGTTCCCGAAGGTAGGCGACGTGCGCGGGCGCGGTGCGATGTGCGCGGTCGAGCTGGTCGAAGATCCCGCGACGAAGGAACCCCTGGCCGCGGGCACGATGTCCACGATCGCGGCGAAGGCCCTGGAGCAGGGCGTGATCGTGCTCACGGCTGGGACCTACGGCAACGTCGTACGGTTGCTCCCGCCCCTCACGATCGATGAGGACCTGCTGCGGGACGGCCTCGACGTGCTCGAGGACGCGATCGCGGAGGCCCTCGGCACCTGAGCCGCAGGGAGGCGGTCCAGGTGGTTGGTGCGGGAATGCCCTGCGGGTACACGCGGTTGGCGTGAGCATGGCCGACCCGACGCTGCGAACCGTGCCCGACGACGGCGTCAGCGATCGCGCCGATCGCGGACCCTGGCTGGCGGGAGCCCTGGGTGGCGCGATCGGGGCGCTGTGTTGCGCCGGCCCGGCGATCGGGGTCGCGCTGGGACTGGGAGCCGGATCGTTCTTGGTCGGGCTCGCGGACCAGCGGTTCCTGCTCTTCGGGATCGGCGCGCTCGTCGCGGCCGTCGTCGTCGCCGCGGTCTACCGGCGGCAGCGCCGATCGTGTCCGACCCCCGAGGCCGCGAAGGCGCTCCGAGGGCGGTTCCTGGACGCCGCGATCCTCGCGTTCGGACTGACGTACCTGGTCGGTCGTGTCGTCGTTCCACGCCTGATCGACGCGCTGACCTGAGCGCCTGCTAGCGTCCCGCGCCGTGGGACGACGTGAACGGCTCAGCCGGGTAGCGATCGACGTCACCCCGCTCCGCGTCTCCCGCGAGTACCGGCACCTGTGGTTCGGGCTGATCGCGACGACGACGGGGAGCCAGTTCACGATCGTCGCGGTATTCGTGCAGATCACCCGACTGACGGGCTCGGAGATCGCGGTAGGAGCCAGTGGTCTGGTCTGGCTCGTCGGTCTGGTCACCGGCACGCTGCTGTTCGGGCAGATCATCGACGCGTGGGACCGCCGACACCTGCTCCTGTTGGCGCAGCTCGGCCTGATGGTCGCCGCGAGCCTCCTGCTGTACGGATCCACCCTCGACGAGACACCGCTCCCCCTCGTGTACGGGGCCCTCGCCGTAGCCGCAGCGTTCAGCGCGCTCGACTCTCCAACGCGTTCGGCGATGACGCCTCGGCTCGTCGGCGCGGAACTGATCCCGGCGGCCCAGGCCCTGAACCAGGTCGTGTGGAACGGGTCGGGTCTCCTCGGCCCGGCGCTCGCCGGGATCGTGATCGGGCGGTTCGGCCTCACCACGGCCTACGCCGTGGACCTCCTGTCGATCGTGGGGATGCTGGTGGCCGCGTGGTCCCTTCCGCCGATCCGGCCGGAGGGCAGCGCCGCCAACGCCAGCGGTTGGGCGGCGATCCGCGAGGGCTTCGCCTTCGTCCGATCGAGCCGCCTGATCCGTTCCACCTTCCTGATCGACCTGATCGCGATGATCTTCGGGCTCCCTCGCGCGCTGTTCACGTTCATGATCGTGGATCAGTTCGGTCGTAGCGAGGAACTCGTCGGACTGCTCTTCTCGGCTCCCGCGGTCGGCGCCTTCATCGGTGCGATGACCAGCGGGTGGACGCGCCGCGTGGATCGTCAGGGCCTCGCGGTGATCTGGGCGGTCGGCGCCTGGGGGGTCGCCATCGTCGTGTTCGGCCTTTCCGGGACCGCCCTGTGGTTGGGGCTCGTCGCGCTCGCGATCGCCGGTTGGGCCGACGTGATCAGCGCGATCTTCCGATCGACGATCCTCCAGCTCGAGGTCCCCGACCGGCTCCGTGGGCGCCTGTCCGGGATCCACATCCTCGTCGTGACGGGTGGTCCTCGTCTCGGCGATCTCGAAGCGGGGCTCGTGGCTCGGGCGGTATCGCCCACCTTCAGCGTGGTGAGCGGCGGCCTCGCGTGCATCGTCGGAGCCTGGCTCATCGCGCTGCGGTACCCGGAGCTCTCCCGGTACCGCGCGCGGGCTCGCGCCGGCGCCGACGACTGAGTAGGCTCGGCGGCCATGACGAGACTGAGCGACGCCGAGATCCACGGCGCCCTCGGAGAACTCCCCGGGTGGACGCATCTCGGCGGCGCGATCCACAAGGAGTTCCGCTTCCGTGGCTTCCGGGCGGCGATCGCGTTCATCAACCGCGTCGCCGAGCAAGCGATCGCCGCCGCCCATCATCCCGATATCGAGAGCCACACGGAGCGGGTGATCGTCTCGCTCACGACGCACGACGCCGGTGGGGTCACCTCGAAGGACGTCGATCTCGCGCGCGCGATCGAGCGCGTCGCCGATCCATCGGACGCGTGACGTTGGTACGCGAGGCCGCGACCGTCGTCGAGGTCCGCGTGCTCGATGGACCCAACCTCTACTTCCCGCGCCCTGCCCTGAAGCTCACGATCGCAGCCCCGGGTTGGCTCGGGGCGAGCTCGGACACCGTCGCGCGAGCGGCCGCCGGGCTCGGGCTCCGCGACGACCCAGGCGATCCCGGATCGCAGCAACGTTCCCGCACCGTGGCTCGCATCGCCGCCACGTGCACCCGACGGCTGGCGGCCGAGGCCGGCGTCACGCGTTTGGCGGTCCGCGCCCGGCCGGGGCCGACCGAGGGCACCGTCGTCGTGGCGTTCCCGTGGCGCCATCGCACCGCCGCGGTCGCCCTGGCCCGCGGCCTGGTCGAGGCGATGCGCCCGGGGCCACGCCGGAGCCCGTCGGCCGTGGTCTCCCGGATCGCGCCGCGCATCGCCGCTGCCGAGCCGGGCCCCGAGCCCTCGGTCGCCGACCCGGACGTCCCGGTCGTCCAGGTGACCGGGACCAACGGCAAGACGACCACGGTCCGGCTGCTCGCCCACCTCGCCTCGAGCTGCGGCCGTCGCGTGGCGTATTCCTCCACCGACGGCGTGTACCGCGACGGGCGGCGCGTGAAGAAGGGCGACTACTCGGGCTTCGGAGGAGCGGCCACGGCGCTGGCAGCTCGACCGGATGTCGCCGTGCTGGAGACGGCGCGCGGCGGCATCCTCCAGCGGGGGATCGGCGTGCTCCACAACGACGTCGCGGTGGTCACGAACGTCAGCGCCGACCATCTGGGTCTCCACGGGATCGACACGGTCGACCAGCTCGCCGAGGTGAAGAGCACGATCGTCCGCATCACCCGACCCGAGGGATGGGCCGTGCTGAACGCCGACGATCCGCGGGTCCTCGAGATGCGGCGCGTCGCCAGCGGTCGCCCGTGGCTCGTCTCCCTCGATCCCGCGCATCCGGCCCTGCGGCAGGTCCTCGCCGACGGCGGTCGTGCGACGACCGTCCTGGATGGGCGGATCGCGTGGCTCGAGGACAGCGCCACCCACCCACTCGTCGCGGTGGAAGACGTTCCCTCTACGCTCGCCGGGCTCTCCAGCGTCTACACGACGAACGCGCTCCTCGCGACGACCGCCGCCCTCGCCGTCGGGCTCCCTCACGCCGGGATCGTCCGTGGATTGCGGAGCTTCGTCCTCGACCCCGAGGGGAACCCGGGCCGCGCCAACCTCTTCTCCCTGGAGGGACGCACGATCGTGATCGACTACGCGCACAACGAGGCAGGGATGCGCGGCCTCGTCGAGGTGGTCCGAGGACTGTGCCCTCCCGGGGCCAGGACGTGGCTCACGATCTGCGCCGCCGGTGACCGGACCGATGAGATCCTCCACGGGTTCGCCTTCGCGGCGGCCGTGGGCGCCGATGAGCTCGCGATCGCCGACCTGCGCCACTACACGCGCGGACGAACCGCGTCGGAGATCTATGAGCGTCTCGCGGCGGCGGCGGCCGAGGCAGGGGTCCTCGACCCGCCTCGGTACCGCGGCGAGCTCCATGCCCTGAGGTCGATGCTCGCCGCCTCTCGCCGCGGCGACGTCCTCGCGGTCACCGCCCTCGGGATGCGTCCGCAGCTGTTCCGATGGCTCGCGTCGGCGGGGGCGCGTCGCCTGAGCCCGCCCGAGGTCCGGCGTCGTGCGCGCGCCGCGCGCCGATCGGTTCCCTAGCGCGCCGACGCGCAGCCGACGCACCGGACCGACCACGGTCTGGCCTCGAGCCGCTCCGCGGAGATCAGCGCCCCGCATCGGTCGCAGAGCCCGTACGTGCCGTCGTCGAGCTTCTCCAGTGCCCGGACGACATCGGTGCGCATCGCCGCCAGCTGCTCAGCCGCGCCGACCTTGGTGAGCCGGTCGACGGCCTCGTTCGTCCCCTCGCCGACGCGCTTGCCGAACGAGATCGCCGACGACGGATCGCGCGGGACGGCCGTCAACTCGGCGAGGTCGTCGTCGAGCGCTGCCAGCCGTTCGGTGAGTGCGGAGCGGATCGCACCGTGATCCATCTGGAAGGCCCCCCGGTTCAGCCGTCGGGGGCGACGATGTCGAGATCGCCTCCGACCGATTCGAACGCCCCACCCTCGGACGGTCGGAGCGCGCTCGGTGCGGCGACCCCACGGCGCGCCTCGAGCTCCTTGTAGGTCTCGGTCGCGTAATCGACGCACAGGACGACGAGGTCGCCGGGTCGGGCGCGATCCAGGGCTTTGCGTGCGGCCTCCATCTCGTCGAGCACGATCTCCGCGTGTCCCACGCGGGCGCCGGCGGCCTGGGCATCGCGGACACCTTCCATGACCAGATCGGCGACCTCGCCCACCTGTCGCCCACGCGTGTTGCGGTCCTCCCTGACGATCACTTCGTCGAAGTAGCGCGCCGCCACCCGGCCCAGTTCCCGCATGTCCTCGTCGCGGCGATCTCCGGCCGTGGCGATCGTGGCGACGCGCAGGTTCGCCGACCACGACGCCTCGCCGGGCCGCCCCGAACCCGTCGGGCGGTCGTCGGCGAGCCGCTCGACGAAGTCACCCAGGGTCTCGAGGCCTGCCGCGTTGTGCGCGTAGTCGAGCACGACGGTCACGCCGTCGAGGTCGAAGACGTTGAGCCGGCCGGGCGCCTGGTAGATCGACGTGGTGAACGACCGCAGGCCCTGCCGGATGTCGTGCAGGTGTGCGCCCACCGCGTGTGCGGCGGCGGCCGCGGCCATCGCGTTCTGGACCATCATCCGCGCCTTTCCCTCGAAGGTCGCGGGCAACGTGTGGACCCAGGTGATCGGCATCGTCCGCCGACCCTCCTTGATCACCATCATCTCGCCGCGGTCGCTGCGCTCGAGCACGACCGCCTTGCGCCCGCGTCGCACCCACCGTTCGACGAACGCGTTGTCGGGCTTCATCGTGAACAGGATCACGTTGCCGCTGCAGTGGCGGCGCATCTCGAGCACGAGCGGGTCGTCGGCGTTCAGGACGGCCCACCCGTTGCGCGGGACCGCCTCCACGACCACCTGTTTCACGGCCGCGAGCTGCTCGAGCGTCTCGATCTCTCGCAGACCGAGATGATCCCCCGTGACGTTCAGCACGACACCGACGTCGTTGCGCTCGTACCCGAGACCCTCTCGGAGGATCCCGCCGCGCGCTGTTTCGAACACCGCCAGGTCGACACGCGGGTTCTGCAGCACCATCTGCGCCGACTTCGGCCCGCTCGCATCGACCCGCCGCACGAGCCGTTCGTCGATGTAGACGCCGTCCGTCGTCGTCATCCCGACCTGCCGGCCCATCCCGCGGAAGATGTGCGCGATCATCCGCGTGGTCGTCGTCTTCCCGTTCGAGCCCGTGACCGCCACGATCGGGATCCGCGACGGCGTCCCGGGTGGGAAGAGCAGGTCGACGACGTGCTTCGCCACGTACTGCGGCTCGCCCTCGGTCGGGTGGGTGTGCATCCGGAACCCGGGCGCCGCGTTCACCTCGACGATCGCCCCGCCCGTCTCGCGGACCGGTTGCGTGATGTCGGGGGCGATGAAGTCGATCCCCGCGACGTCGAGCCCGATCACGCGAGCGGCCTCTTCGGCGATCTCGACGTTGTCCTCGTGCGCGTCCCAGGTCCGGTCGATCGAGATGCCACCGGTCGACATGTTCCCGGTGGCGGCGAGCTTCACGAACGCGTCGGCCTCGGGGACGTCGTCGAGCGAGTACCCCTGCTTCTTCAGCAGGTCACGCGCCGCGTCGTCCACCTTGAGCCGGGTCAGGACCTTCTCGTGTCCGATCCCCCGCCGCGGGTCTCGGTTCGTCAGCTCGACGAGCTCGGCGACCGTGTGCTCGCCGTCGCCGACCACGTGTGCCGGGACCCGTTCGGCGATCGCGACCATCCGCCCGCCGATCACGAGCACCCTGTAGTCGCTCCCGGTCACGTGCGTCTCGACGACCACGTATCCGCGTCGGGCCTCCTTCAACGCCCGCTTGAACCCAGTTCGAACGGCACGTTCGGTCTTCAGGTCGAGCCCGACCCCGCGACCGTGGTTCCCGTCGAGGGGCTTCGTGACGACGGGGAACCCGATGCGTTTCGCGGCCGCGACGGCATCGTCCTCGTTCGTGACGACCTCGCTCCGCGGCACCGGGAGCCCGGCCGAGGCGAGGAGGCGGTTCGTCATCTTCTTGTCCTGGGCGATGTCGACGGCGAGCGCACTCGTGAGCGAGGTCATCGTGGCGCGGATCCGCTGCTGGTAGGTCCCCTGTCCGAGCTGGACGAGCGAGTACTCGTTCAGCCTCATCCACGGGATGTCGCGGCTCACCGCTTCGTCGACGATCGCTTGGGTGCTCGGACCGAACTGTCGGCGCTCGGCGAGCCTGATGAGCCGTTCGAGCTCCCCATCGAAGTCGAACCCATCCTGGGGCTCGACGAGATGGTTCACGAGCTGCACCGCCAGCCGGCCTGCCGCGAGACCCACCTGCTCCTCGGCGTAGCCGTAGATCACGTGGTACACGCCTTCTCGGCCCGCTCCGCGCGTCTTGCCCCTCGAGATGTGCGCTCCGGACTCCCGCTGCAGCTCGAGGGCGACGTGCTCGGCGACGTGGCCGAGCCATGTGCCTTCGGTGAGTCGCGCGCCGAACCCGCCCTTGCGTCCGAGCGAGCACGTGTGTTCCGCGACCCCGGGCAGGACGGCAAGCAGACCGTCGACGAACCCGGGGATCGTGTTCGAGGGCCAGTGCTCCAGCACCCCGAGGTCCACGAGCATCCGGACGCACGGCTCGTACGACCAGTAGTTCGGCCCCCGGAAGACCTGGGTCTCGAGGACGCGGAGGTCGGCGGCCAGCGGCGGCTTGGCGTCCTTCCGCTCGACCTTCCGCTTCGCCCGTGCCGCCTTCGTGCCCGTCGCCGGCGATCGCGTCGTTCCCGCCATCACTCCGACGCCTCTCGCTCGCCAGGTCGTCCGCGGCTCCCGGCCATCAGCTCCCGCGCGCGCAGGTCGAACCACGTCCCGGAGGGCAGGGAGTGCAAGATCGCGCCCGACACGAGGAGGGGCCGGTACCCCTTGCCCTGGTAGGCGTCGGTGGTGACCTGACGGCCGTCGACGATCGTCACCGCGCCGCGGCCGATCACGTGCAGGGTCTTGTCCGTGAACACGACCGCGCACGTGTCCTCGTCGACCCCCACGCCCAGCAACGACGGGGACTGCGCCACGAGCGCCAGCAGCCGTCCGATCCGACCCCGCTGCTCGAAGTGCTGGTCGATCACGATCTGGTCGAGGATCCCGAGCCCCGCCGACAGCTGGACCATGCGGTTCTTCGGGGTCGTGCCGGCCTGCCCGTACGCGACCATGTGGCTCGCCATCGCGCTCGCCCCGGCGCTGGTCCCTGCGAGGACCGCGCCGCGGTCGTGGGCGTTCGCGATCGCGTCACCCAAGCGGGTCCCCGCGACGACCTGGGTCAGGCGCGACTGGTTCCCGCCCGTGAGGAAGACGCCGGTAGCGTCCGCGAGCACCTTCGCGGCGACCGGGTCGTCGGCCTCGTCACGCACCTCGGGATGGAGCCCGGTCACGATCCCGATCCCGAGCCCCAGGAACAGCGTCCGATAGGCCTCTGTCGCCTCGTGGCCGAGCGAGGAGGCGGTGGAGATCACCACGACGTGGCCGTCCTTGCCGCCCGCGAACCGCGCGAAGCGGTTCAAGATCAGCTTGTCGCGCATCTTGTCCTCGGCCCCGCCGATCACCATCACGGGCCCGGCGCCGAGGCCGGGGATCGCGGTCAGGGACCGGATGGCGCCGTCCATGACGCTGGAGTGTATCGGGCCTTCAGCCGCATCTGCCCAGGTCAGGCCTCGGGTCGCAGCGTGAGGACGTTGTGCTCGCCCGCGTCGACGACCCCCTCGAGCCCCTGAGCGACGACCACCGCGAACCCGTCGCCGTCGACGATCTCGTCGTCGGGACCGGCCTCGTTCGTGAGGACGAACGCGACGCTGCCGTCGTCCGACCTCAGCAGGCGCACCCGGGCCTCGGGGTCGAACCGCCGGGCGGCACGTTCGGCGGCCTCCAGGACCTCTCGGGCACGTTCGGTGAACCTGATCATCGCGGCGATGCTACCGGGCTTCCCTGGCGCGCGTGGGACCTCGGGCGTATCGTCCGCGGATGACGTCCGAGCCGATCGTGCTCCGCCTGCGAGGAGCGGGCGGCGAGCCGGTCGATCTGTGGCGGACGATCAACTCCCACGGGTTCTCAGACCTGCCGCCGCTGATCACCGAACCCCCGACGCGGAGCCTGGGTCTGACGCTGCGGCTCCCGCGGGCTGCCCCGCGGCGGATCCGGGTACGCGCGGGCCGACGGGGCACCGCGCTGGTCGAGATCCTCGGCCCCGGATCCCTGGGCCCCTCCGCGCGGGAGGCGATCGCGACCGGAGCCGCTCACGTGCTGCGGCTCGACCAGGATCTCTCCGGCTTCTACGCGGCCGCGGCGCGCGACCCGGACCTGTCGTGGGTGGTCTCCGGCGCGGGGCGGATGCTCCGGAGTCCGACCGTGTGGGAGGACGTCGTGAAGACGCTATGCACCACGAACTGCTCCTGGTCGCTCACGCTCACGATGGTCCGCGCGCTCGTCGGGAACCTCGGGGAGCCCGCCGCGGGGTTCCCCACATCCCCCGAGACGAACGCCTTCCCGACGCCCGCGGTGATGGCCGCTCAGGACGAGCGCTTCTTCCGAGAGGTCGTCCGGAGCGGCTACCGGGCTCCGCACCTCGTGCGGCTCGCGCAGTTGACCTCGTCGGGCGAGCTCGATCTCGAGACGCTCGCCGTCGGTCGGGAGGAACTCCCGGACGACGAGGTGGAGCGGCAACTCCTCGCCCTGCCCGGGATCGGGCCGTACGCCGCCGCCCACATCATGATGACCCTCGGTCGCAACAGCCGGCTGATCCTCGATTCCTGGACCCGCCCGAAGTACGCGCGACTGAGCGGTCGGCGCGTCGTCGCCGACCGGACGATCGAGCGGAGGTTCCGGCGCTACGGTCCGGAGGCGGGCCTGGCGTTCTGGCTGTTCCTGACCCGCGACTGGGTCGACTGACGCGAGGGTTGCCCCTGCGGCGCAGTGCCGCCATACTCCTTGAGGCCCCGTGGGGCCGTCCGGGACCGGCGACGACAGACCGAGGCAGGTGAGAGCCCCATGAAGGAGTGCCGATGGCGCGTGGACGCGTCCTCTCACGGCGTTCCGGGTGGCTCCCCGGCCCGCCTTCCTTCGCGCGTCTCCTGATCGCACCGGCGGAGGCCCGCCGTGGCTGACGTCCGTGGACGCGTCGGCTCCCTGCGCCTGGCTCGACGCGCACGGCGACTGCTCGGGTACTGGCGTTCGGAGTCCCGCACCCTTCGCCAGGGCTTCGTCGCGCTGATCCTCAGCACCCTCGCGGGGTTCGTCGCGGGCCTCACGCTGGCATCGTTCGACGACGCGCTGCGACGGATGCCCGGGCTCCTCGTGCTGATCCCCGCCTCCGTGGGGATGCGGGGCATGATCTTCGGCTCGATGGGTGCCCGGCTCGGGACCCAGGTCGCCGCGGGTCTGTTCGAGCCCAACTTCCGCAGAGGAGGACCGCTGCGCACGAACGCCGAGGTGGCGGTCGTCTCCGCGCTCGTGATGTCGTTCTACCTCGCGGTGACCGCCAAACTCGTCGCCTCCGCGTTCGGCGAACGCACCGTGTCCTTCTGGGACCTCGTCACCGTCTCCGTGCTCGGGGGGACGGCGGCGTCGGCCATCCTGCTCGGACTGACCGTCATGCTCGCTCGGATCTCCTTCCGGCGAGGCTGGGACCTCGACGCCGTGTCGACGCCGATGGTCACCGCGGCCGGCGACATGGTGACGCTGCCCCTGCTGTTCCTGGCGGCGGAGATCGCGCGGATCGACGCCGCGAACCTCGTGGTCAGCGCGGTGTGCACCGTGGCCAGCGCCAGCGCCCTGGTGTACGCGATCACGCGCGCCTCGACGCCGGCCCGTCGGATCCTGCTGGAGACCGGCGCCGTGATCGCCCTCGCTCCGCTGCTCGACGTCGCCGCCGGCGCTCTGCTCGAGGCACACCGAGCCGAGCTCGTCGCGGTCCCGGCGATCTTGATCTTGATCCCGCCGTTCATCTCGCAGGCCGGTGCGCTCGGCGGCATCCTCTCGTCCCGGCTCTCTTCGAAGCTGCAGATCGGTGTGATCGGTCCGCGTGGCCTCCCCCAGACCCCCGCGCTGGTCGACGGCTCGATCGTGGCCGGCCTGGCCGTCGCCGTGTTCCTCCTCATCGGGGCCGTCGCTGCCCTGCTCGGCGCGCTCACCGGCCAGACCCCCCCGGGCGCCGGCGCCACGATCACCACCGCGTTCGTCTCCGGCATCCTGCTCGTCCCGCTGATCCTCGTCGTCGGCTACTACGTGGCCGTGACGTCGGTGCGGCTGCGGCTCGACCCCGACAACCACGGGGTCCCGATCCTCACTGCCCTCCTCGACGTCTCGGGGGTGTCGGCGATCCTGTTCGTCATGGCAATATCGGGAGTGATCTGATGGCAGACGACCAACCGAACAACGTCAAGGACCTCCTGATCGTCCTCAAGGACGCGTCGGAGCTCATGGTGGACCTCGCCTACGCCGCCGTGTTCTTCAACGAGGAGAAGCTCGCGCGGGAGGTGGAGCGGCTCGACGAGCGCATGAGCCGTGATCTTCGGCGGCTCCGCACGATCGCGATGCTCGCCGCTCGCAGCCCCGAAGACGCCGAGGGGATGGCCGGGGTCCTGTGGATCGCGAGCGCGATCCAGGGAGTCGGCGTCGCCGCCTCGGACATCGCTCGCGTGGTGGCGGCGCGACTCGGGATCCCCGACACGCTCCGTCCCGACCTACGCCACGCCGACGAGATCACCGCTCGCGTGAAGGTCCGCGAGTCGACCTCGATGACAGGCCAGACCCTGCGCGAGCTGTCCCTGCCGACCGAGACCGGGATGTGGGTGATGGCGATCCGCAGCGGGATCGACTGGGAGTTCGACCCGGGGCCCGACGACGTGATCTCGGTCGGCGACGTGCTCCTGATCAGGGGTCCGGAGGAAGGGGTCGCCCTCGTTCGCCGGCTCGCGGGCGCCCCACCGTTGCCGCCGGCGCCCGACGAAGACACGCCGGCGCTGTCCGAGCTGGATCGCGCCGTCGACATCCTCGTCGAGATGAAGGACCTCTCCGAGGTGGCCGTGGGCTTGGCGTACTCGTCGATCCTGTTCAACAACCGCGCCCTGGCGGCCGAGGTCGGATCGCTCGAGGCCCGCAGCGATCAGTTGCAGGACGAGCTCGAATCGTGGGTCCTGCGCGCCGCTCCGGAGGCCCGGGACGTGGACGAGCTCCGGGGGCTGATCCGGCTCGCCTCGGCCTCCGAGTCGATCTGTGATGCCGCGCGGGACATGACCTGGTACGTGGAACAGGGCGAACCGCTCCATCCCGTGGTCCAGATGGCCCTCGAGGAGACCGAGGAGACTTCGGCCGAGACCGTGGTGCTGCCCGACTCGCCCGCGGACGGACGTTCGCTGCGGGATCTCCGCGTCGAGACCGAGACCGGCATGTTCGTGCTCGGGATCCAGCGAGGACCTCGCTGGACCTATCGACCCCGCGGCACGTTCGTCCTTCGAGGCGGCGACCGGCTGATCTCGATGGGCCCGGAGGAGGGCGAGGACGAACTCCTAGAGCTCTGCGGCGGTCTCCCGGCCGTCGTCGACGCCTGACGCCCGGTCTCCTCGGCAGGCTTGAGCGCACCCCCCCTGGGGCCTACCCTGGCGCGATATGGACGCCTACGTGTACCTGCGGATCGCCCCGGGCTCGATGTCGAACGTGCTGGCCGCCCTCACCTCGAAGCAGGGGGTGCGCCGCGCCGTCGCTGTGGTCGGAGACTGGGACGTGCTGCTCCACGCCGACGGACCCGATCTCGGGACGATCGGCACGGTCGTCCTGTCCGAGCTGCATCACATCCCGGGCGTCGTGCGCACCGCGACCCGCCCGGTGGTCCCGCCCGATCGGATCGGCGTCACCGGCTTCGGCGGCCCCAAACCTCCGCCGATGGTGGCGGATGCCTGCTACGTCCACATCCGGGCTGAGGCCGGCGCGGCGGCCGGGATCGCCGAGCGACTCGCCGAGATGGCGGACGTCGCCGGCGTCGCGGTCCTGGGCGGTGAGTGGGACCTGATGACCTGCGTCGCGCATCCGTGGGAGATCTCGAGCGGCGTGATCTTGGACGAGATCCACGCGATCCCGGGGGTCCTCGCGACGAGCACCCTCGTCTCGATCGAGTACCAGGAGAACGACGAGGACCGCGACCAGTTCAGCGCGTGGAGCTGAACTGAGCGGGATCAGCTCGGACGCACGGGGAGCTGCCGCACACCGGCCGGAAGGCTGAACCGGACGCCCTCCTCGGCAACCGCCACCTGCTCGACGTCGTCGTAGCCCAGCTCGGCCAGCCAGGCGAGCATCCGGGCGACCAGATGCTCGGGAGCGCTCGCCCCGCTCGTGAGGCCGACGGTCTCTGCGCCGTCGAGCCACGCCGGATCCACCTCGGTCTCGTCGTCGACGAGGTAGGCGGGTGTCCCCCGCTCCCGGGAGACCTCGGCGAGCCGGTTCGAGTTCGAGGAGTTCCGTGAGCCGATCACGAGGACGACGTCGGCCTGCGGCGCGACCTCCTTCACCGCGTCTTGACGGTTCTGCGTCGCGTAGCAGATGTCCTCGCTGGGCGGCCCTTCGAGCTGGGGATACCGCTCCTTCAGCACGCCCACGATCTCGGCGGTCTCGTCCACCGACAGCGTGGTCTGCGTCAGGTAGGCCAGGGGGCCCTCGGGCAGGTCCACGCGGCGCGCGTCATCGACGTCCTGGACGAGGATCGTCCGTTCGGGCGCCTGGCCGCTCGTCCCCTCCACCTCCTCGTGACCCGCATGGCCGATCAGGACGATCGTGCGGTCGTCGATCGCGAAACGCCGTGCCTCAACGTGGACCTTCGTCACGAGCGGGCACGTCGCGTCGATCAGTTCGAGCCCCCGCCGGGCCGACTCCTCGAAGACCGTCGGGGGAGAGCCGTGCGCCGACAGCACCGTGACCGCGCCCTCGGGTATCTCGGTGACCTCGTCGACGAAGATCGCCCCCATCGCCTCGAGATCGCGGACGACGTGCGCGTTGTGCACGATCTGCTTGCGGACGTACACGGGGGTGCCGTGCTTGCCGATCGCGCGTTCGACCGCCTCCACGGCGCGCTCGACCCCGGCGCAGTAGCCCCTCGGCGCGGCGAGCAGGACCCGTCCCATCCGTCCATCGTCGCATCCTCAGATGTGACCGATGGTCAAAGGTGGGTTGTCGAAACGTTCCGGCTCGGGGTAGCGTCGTGCCACCTTCCTACGGACGTTCCGTCCGTACCCCTTCCCGGTAGCGTCGCACGCTTCCCACCTTCCCAGGTTGGTCGGCGTGCGCCCGCGTGCCGGGTCGTCGGGACGGATCGCCCGCAGGGAGGAACAGGTCACACACGGACACCACGACACCAGGAGGTGATGCGAACACCCACGACCTACCGCGTGTCGATCGACGAGAGGTGAACCGCTCATCCGGTCGGTCGTCGCGGGCGCAGCTGCCGGCTCCGCCCACCGCGGGGGTGAACGAGCATATGGATCGAGCGATCCGGCTGCGTCGCGTCCTCATCGCGACGCTCATCCTGACCGCCACCTTGAGCACCTTCCCCGTCGCGACAGCATCGGCGGCCACGACGGATGAGGCATACACGTACACACCGAAGAAGATCTGCGCGATCGACTGGCGACAGAGCACCTGGCACGTCAAGAAGCTGATCCGGTGCGCCGCCGGCTACTACGGCGTGAGCGTCAAGAAGGCGCTGTACGTCGCGAACCGAGAATCCAACTTCCAGCCCAAGGCGTACAACGCGTCCAGCTGCGCGAAGGGGCTCTTCCAGCACCTGTGCAGGTACTGGCCGGACCGCGCCTACGCCTACGGCTTCAAGGGCTGGTCCGCCTACAACGCCCGCGCGAACGCCATCGTCACGATGAAGATGGTGCGTCGCTACGGCTGGTCCCCCTGGGGCGTGTAGCCCTCAGCCGACCGGCCCGCCCGGGCGGGGGCCCCGTAGGAGCCCCCGGACGTCGCCCAGCGACGTCGCCACCTCGGTGGCACCGGGCGCGCTGCGGTCGGTGACGATTCTGATGCCGGGGAACCGCCCGGCCACGACGGCGACCAGCGGCTCGAAGGGCCCGAACACCACCAGCATGTGGGGTCGCTCTGCGTCGACCTGATCGAGCGCGTCTCGAAGGTCGGTCGCCCCCGGGCACAGCTCCCAATCCGCCGAGACGCTGGCTGCCTTGAGGGCGACGAGCGCCTCGCGATCGGGGGCCACGCACAGGACCTTCACCGCCCGACACACGCCTACAGCCACCCGCGCCGCTTGAAGACCACGTACAGGATCAGCGCGGCCCCACCCATCGTGACGAGCGCGAACGGATACCCAACCGCCCAGCCGAGCTCCGGCATCCGCCGGAAGTTCATCCCGTAGATCCCCGCGATCAGGGTCGGCACGAGGATGATCCCGGCCCACGCCGACAGCTTCTTCATGATGTCGTTCGTGCGGTTCGCCAACTGGCCGATCCGGACCTCGAGCAGGGCGGTGAGCAGCTCCCGCACGGAGTCCGCGAGCTCGGTGACGCGCAGAGCGTGCTCCGCGACATCGCGGTAGTAGGGCTGCAGCGGGGCCGGCGCGAGCTCGGGTTCCTCCTCGAGCCGGTCGAGCGCCTGCCGCAACGGCGACGCGACGCGACGGAGCGCGACGACCTCGCGCTTCAGTCGGAACAGCCGCTCCTGGAGGTCGGTACCTCCGTCGACCGGATCGTGGGCGAACACGTCGTCCTCCAGCAGATCTGCCTCGTCCTCGATCGCTTCGATCCGGTCGAGGTAGCCGTCGACCACCTCGTCGGCCAGGGCCCACGTCGCGAATCCACCGCCGTGGGCCGCCAGCAGGTCGGGTTGTCGCTCCCACCGCTCTCGTGTCCGCTCGATCGGGAACGGGTCGGGACCGAAACGGAACGTACCCAGGAAGCGCGGACCGACGAACGCGTGGACCTCCCCCACGTGCTCGATGCCGACCGATCCCGAGACCGGCCGCAGGGCGAGGAACGAGTAGTCCTCGAACACCTCGACCTTCGGACGCTGACCGCCGTGCAGCGCGTCCTCGACCGTCACCGGATGCAGCCCGAAGGTCGCGGCGAGGTCGTCGAGGTCGGCCTGGCTGGGGTCCAGCGCGTCGAGCCACACGAACGTGCCGGGTTGCCTCAGCGCCTCCTTGGCCCGTGCCAGATCGACGGGCCCGTCGTCACGCAGACCCTCGCGGTACACGTGTGCCGTGATCGTCACGAGCGGGAGCCTACCCCCGGCCACGGGTGCTAGCGTGCCCAGCCGTGCCGCTCCCCGACCACGTCCTTCGGCTCTGGCAAGCCCTCGACGCGTTGTTCGCGAGCGTCGAGACGACCCGGTGGGGTGCCGTCGTGACCGACGGGAGGTTCCCGAGGATCTGGGACACGAACTACGCTCGGATCGACGTCGACGACCCGGCGCTCCGTGCCCGGGAGGTCGAGGACGCGCTGCTCCCGGCGCTCGCACGCGCGGGTACGGACGTGATGCACCTCGTGACGTTCCACCACGAGGCTCACACGGTCCTGCTGAGCGAGCTCTCGACCCGAGGCCACCGCCTGGGATGGGATCTCGTGATGGACACCGAACCCGCTCGGGTCCACGCACCTCCCGAGGAGATCAGCGTCGAGGAGCTGGTTCCCGGCGACGAGCTGTGGGAGACGGTTGGCAACTCCTTCGCGATGTTCGACGTGGAGCCCGGCCCCGCGATCGAAGAGCTCCGGACGATCGAACGGGACGTCCTGGCCCCCGGTGGCAAGCGTTGGTTCGGGGTCCGCGACGCGCAGGGAGACCTCGTGTCGATCGCGGCGATGCTGCTGCTCGAGGGGGCGGCCTACCTGGACAACGTCGCGACGTTCCCGCAGGCGCGCGGGCGCGGCCTCGCGAGCGCCATCACGGCACGGATCGCACGGGAGGCCGACCGAGCCGGGGCGTCCCACCTGTGGCTGCTCTGCGACCCCGACGATGATGCCGTCGTGAGGATGTATCGGCGGCTAGGGCTCGTGGAGGTCGGCCGGCTCGCATCGACCCGTGGCCCCGTGCCCACGGGTCGAACCGGGGTTCACTCGACGAACTTGTAGCCCAACCCGCGCACGGTCACGAGGAACCGCGGGTCGTGGGGGTCAGGCTCGATCTTGCGCCGGATCCGTTTGACATGGACGTCGAGGGTCTTCGTGTCACCGAAGTAGTCTGCCCCCCAGACCTCCTCGATCAAGAACTCGCGGGTCAGCAGTCGGCCCTTGCGCCGGAGGAAGGTCTCGAGGAGCTCGAACTCCTTCGGGGGGAAAGCGACCGCCTCGTCGCCGATCCGGACCTCGTGCCGGGCCACGTCCATCACGACCGGGCCTCCAGCGAGCATCTCGTCCCTCGGCGCGGCGGGCACCGACATGCGTGCGCGACGGAGGTGGGCCCTGACCCTCGAGACCAGCTCTCGGATCGAGAACGGTTTCGTGACGTAGTCGTCGGCGCCGAGCTCGAGCCCAGTGACCTTGTCAGCCTCCGAGTCCTTGGCGGTCACCATGATGATCGGCACGTTGGACTCCTGCCGGATCATCCGGCACACGTCGAGACCCGAGAGTTCCGGGAGCATCAGGTCGAGGATCACCAGACTGGGGTGGTCGGCTCGGAACCGCTCGATCGCACGGCGCCCGTCAGCGGCCACGATCACGCCGAACCCCTCCCGCTCGAGGTTGTAGCGGACCGAGTCGGCCAGCGACTCCTCGTCTTCGACGAGCAGGATGCGAGGAGCCTCTGGCGCTTCCACGCCTCAGGCCTCCGAGGCTTCGTCGTCGCGCGAGGCATCGGTGAACTCGCTGAATTCACCGGTGACCAGGAAAGCGACCTGTTCCCCGATGTCGACGGCGTTGTCCCCGACCCGCTCGAGCGCGCGTGCGACGAGGTTCATGTGAAGCCCCCAGTCGAGCGCGCGCGGATCGTCTGCGAGCTTCAGCGCCTCCAGATGCGTGGCTCGGTTCAACCGGTCGACCGGGTCGTCCATCTCGTTGAGCCGGCCGCAGAGCTCGAGGTCGCGCTTCGCGAAGGCCTCCATCGCCGTGCGCAGCATCCGCACGACGATGTCGCCCATCTCCTCGAGCTGCTGGCGCAGGAGGGGGCTTCCCGGGAGGTCCTTGCTCGCCAGGTACATCTTCGCGACGTTGACGGCCTGATCGCCGATCCGCTCCAGGTGAAGGTTCGCGTGCAGGATCGCGGACACGAGCCGGAGCTCGCCCGCGACAGGCGACTGGAGCGCCAGCATGCCCAGGATCTCCTGGTCGATCTGCAGGTACAGGCCGTCGATCTCGTCGTCGGCGTCGATCACACGCTGCGCCTCCGGCTCGTCGTCGGCGAGCAACGCGTCGACCGAGCGCTTCACCTGGGCGCCGGCGAGCTCTCCCAGGGACAGCAGGTCCAGCTCGATGCGCTGGAGACTCTCGTGGAACTGTTGCCGCGTCATCCGAACCGCCCCGTGACGTAGTCCTCGGTCCGGGGGTCCGAGGGCTTCGTGAAGATCGTCTCGGTCAGGTCGTACTCGACCACCGTCCCGGTCCGGTGCCCGGTCTCCTCGTTGACCTCGACCGTGAAGAACGCCGTCCGGTCCGAGACCCGGGCGGCCTGCTGCATGTTGTGGGTCACGATGACGATCGTGTAGTCGGACACGATCTCCTGCATCAGGTCCTCGATCCGCGACGTGGCGATCGGATCGAGGGCGGAGCACGGCTCGTCCATCAAGATCACGTCCGGCTTCGTCGCGATCGCCCGGGCGATGCACAGGCGCTGCTGCTGCCCGCCCGACAGGGCCATCCCCGACTCCTTGAGCTTGTCCTTGACCTCGTCCCACAGGGCAGCCTTCCGCAGGGACTCCTCGACGAGGTCATCCATGTTCCCCTTGAAGCCCGCGATCTTCGGACCGAAGGCGATGTTGTCGTAGATCGACTTCGGGAACGGGTTCGGCTTCTGGAACACCATCCCGATGTGGCGGCGAACCTCGACGGCATCGACCTGCGGGTCGTACAGGTCCACCCCGTGGTACGTGATCGTTCCCTCCACGCGCGCGCTCTCGATCAGGTCGTTCATCCGGTTCAGCGTGCGGATGAACGTGCTCTTCCCGCACCCCGACGGACCGATCAGGGCCGTGATCTCGTTCTTGTAGATCGGCAGGTCGATGTTGCGCACCGCCCGGAAGTCGCCGTAGAACACCGAAACGTCGTCGACCTGGAAGATCGTCTCGGTCGCGCCCTGGCCGGAGGCGCGCTCGGAAGCGCTCACGACGAGCTCGGGCGGCACGATCGCGGGCACCTGCGGTTCGGTCGTCACGTCGGTCTCCATCTCGTCACCACTTCCGCTCATATCGATTCCTCAGCAGGATCGCCGCCGTGTTCACGATCAGGATCACCACGAGCAGCACGATGATCGCCGCGGAGGTGAGAGCCCGCCAGTCGTCCCCCGGCTGCCGCGACCAGGAGAACACGATCGTGGGCAGGGACGTGTACTGCCCCTGCAGGATCTCTAAGAGGTTCCCTCCGCGGCTGGGGCTCAGGTAGCCCGTGACCGCTCCCACCAGTAGGAGCGGCGCTGTCTCGCCGAACGCCCGCGCGAGCGACAGGATCACGCCGGTGAAGATGCCCGGCGCCGCATAAGGGAGGACGTGGCTGCGCACGACCTCCCACCGCGTGGCGCCGACCCCGTAGGCAGCCTCCCGGATACTCTTCGGGACGGCGCGCAGGGCCTCCATCGTCACGAGGATCACGATCGGGATCACCAGGACCGACAGGGTGAGCCCGCCGGACATGAGCGACCGTCCGAACGTGTCCGGACCGGTCACGACCCGGAAGGCCTGGACGAAGACCACCAGCCCGAGGATCCCGAACACGATCGAGGGCACCCCGGCGAGGTTGCGGATGTTCGCGATCAACAGGCGGTTCAACTTCGTGTCTTTCGCGTACTCCTGCAGGTAGATCGCCGCCGCGACGCCCAGCGGCACGGCGACCACGAACACGAACGCGATCAGGATCAACGAGCCAACGAGCGCCTGACGGACACCCGCCCGGCTCTCGATCCGCGACATGTTGCTGGTGACGAAGTCGAACCCACGCTCGCTCAGCACCGGCATCGCGGTCTGCAAGACCGACCACAGGAGGACCACGAGGATGAGCAGGGACAGCAGCAGGCTCCCCAGCAGGGCCGCTTCGAACAGCCGGCCACGGATGTCCCGCCGGTGCCCCCGCAGCGCCTGCTCCACGGTGGAACGCGTGCCCGCGCCGGTGGTGATCGCCGCCATCAGTAGTCCCTCCGAACCCGGCGCACGAACCGCTCACTCACGATGTTCAGGACGAACGTGACCACGAACAGCAGGACGGCAACGAAGTAGAGCGCGAGGAACGGGTTGAAGTCGCTGGTGCTCTTGACCTGATCCGAGCCGATCGCCAGCGACGAGATCGCCCCGGTCATCGTCTGGCCCGGCTCCAACGGGTTGAAGTGGCGGCTGGCGCTCCCGACGGCGCCGGCGGCGATCGCGACCACCATCGTCTCCCCGACGGCGCGGGAGAACCCGAGGATCATCGACGCGACAACCCCGGAGACCGCCGCGGGGAACACGATCTTCGTCGTCACCGTACGTCGACGCGCGCCGATCCCGTACGCGGCCTCGCGCAACGCACCCGGGACCGCGTACATCGCGTCCTCGGCGACCGATGCGACCAGTGGGATCGTGAGGATGCCCACACCGATGCCCGCCGCCAGGATCGAGAAGGAGCTCGAGGCCCCGAACAGGTCCTGGACGATCGTGGGGTGGATCACCGTGAGGGCGAAGAACCCGAGCACGACGCTCGGGATCCCCGCCAGGATCTCGAGGATCGGCTTGAGCAGCCGCCGCGTCCGCGGCTTCGCGTACTCGGACAGGAACATCGCGGCACCCAGGCCGAGCGGCGCCGCGATCAGCATGGCGATCCCGGCGACCTCCACGGTGCCGATGAACAGCGTCAGGATGTCGAACTCGGGAGGATTCCGCCGTGGATACCATCCGCTGGCCCACAACCACGACAGATCGATGTCACGTAGGAAGAGGAACGCCTCCCCGGTCAACGCGACCACGATCCCGAGGCTCACGAGGAGGGACAGGAGCGCGGCGCTCGCGATCACGCCGCGGACGATGCCCTCCTTGCGTCGACGACCCGTGCTGCCCCGCAGCGTCGTGAGCGTGACGGCGTCGGTCGTGATGACGGCCATGGCGGTCGAGAGCCTACTTCGTGACGTCCTCGGGCGGGAGGGGCCGGGCGGCGTCCTGCCACCCGGCCCCGGTCACCGCGTCGATCACGCCGCGGCGCTCGCCCACGCGCCCGCGACCGCCTGCTGACGGTCCTCGGGGATCGCCACGTAGCCGACCTCCTCGACCGCCGTCACGAGGCCCTCGCTCGTCACGTAGAAGTCGACATAGGCCTGGAGCGCCTCGCTCTCGGCGGCCTTCGCCGGGTTCACGTAGATGAACAGCGAGCGGGACAGCGGGTAGGAGCCGTCGGCGACGGTCTCCACCGTCGGTCCGACACAACCCTCGCCACCGTCGACCTCGAGCTCCTTGACGCTCTCGCCGGCCTCCTGGGCGAACGCGAAGCCCACGAAGCCGAGCGCGCTCGGGCTGCCCTCCATCGCGGTGATGATCACGTTGTCGTTCGGGGAAGGGGTGTAGTCCTTGCGCAGGGCCTCTGCCTCGTCCTCGGACAGGCCGCGCTCTTCGCCGATGTCGGGGATGCCCGACAGCTCGATGAAGGCGTCGTAGGTTCCGGACTCCTCACCGGGCGCCGTGATCTCGAGCGGGAGGTCGGGGAAGCCGCCGTTGCCACCCACCTCGGCGGCGAGGTCGTTCGCGTCGGCCCAGCTCGCGAATCCCTCGGACTCCGGGCCGAACAACGCGTACAGATCACCGCTGTTGAGGCACGAGAGCGCGTTCTCGGGGTTCGTCATGACGGTCAGTCCGTCCAGCGCGACCTCGAGCTCGACGTACTCGATCCCGTTCTCCTCGCAGAGCGCGACCTCTTCCTCATCGATCGGGCGCGAGGCGTCGGAGATGTCGGTCTCGCCGTTGCAGAACAGCTCGAACCCATCGCCCGTGCCCGGGCCGTCGACCGAGATCGTCACCCCCGGTTGGGTCTCGTTGAACAGCTCCGCCACGAACGCGGAGACCGGCTCGACCGTCGAGGAGCCCGAGATCACGATGCTGCCCGTGAGCTCCTCACTCCCGGTTCCGCCATCCTCGCCGCCGGTGTCCCCATCGTCACCGCCGCACGCCGCGGCCACGAGGGAAAGCACCAGGGCCACCCCTGCGATGCGCCACCAGGCTCGCGCCTTCACCATCTCGTCCTCCTTGCATCCGTCATCCATGGGTGCCCCATGGCCCGAGCGGAGCCTAGGAGCGGCAGGTGTCGGCCCCCCGACCCGAAGATGAACGGACGATGAACGCCGAGACCGGCCGCAGGCCGGGGGGAACGACTCCCGGGGACGTCGGCTCTGGGCACGCAAGGCGAACGGACGGTGAACGCCCGGCAGACCCGACGAACCGGCCCCGTAGACTCCCGGATCACGATGGACGCCTTCCCGGCAGCCCTGCTCGCACTCCTCGCCGGTGTCGTCCTCGGTGGGGCCGCGACCGCCGCGGCCTTGCGCCGTCGCGCCGGAGCGCTCCATGACGAGACCTCACGGCTGCGCGCCGACCTCGCGGACCAACGTCGCAGCTCGGACGAGTCCCGTGCGGTGCAGGATCTGATCCTCTCCTCGATGCAGGACGGGATCCTGCTCATCGACGAGCATGGGCGCACGGCGTTCGCGAACGTGGCCCTGGACCGACACATGGGGATCCGGCCCTCGGGAACGACCCAGCTGTTCCCTCCGTCCCTCCGCGAGACCGTGGAACGGACCGCGCAGGAGCGGGGGACTGCCTCCGTCCTCGTCGAGACCGGCGAGCCGGTCCGGTTCCTGCGAGTCGTCGCGACGCCCGCGGGTGACGGTGGCTCGGTCCTCGTGGTCGTCCGCGATGTGACCGAGGCCCGGCGGATCGACGCGATCCGTCGGGACTTCGTAGCGAACGCGTCGCACGAGCTGAAGACGCCGGCTGCCTCCATCCAGGCAGCTGCCGAGACCCTGCACCAGGCGGCGAGCGACGATCCCGCCGCCGTCCTGCACTTCTCCGGACAGATCGAGCGAGAGGCCCTCCGGCTGTCGCGGATCGTGGCCGATCTGCTCGATCTATCGCGGCTCGAGTCCGGGAGCGAACTGACGGAGCGAGTACCGCTCGACGCGCTCGGCCGCGAGGAGGCGCAGCGTTCCCACGACCTCGCGCAGGCGTCCGGTGTCACGGTGGAGGTTCGAACCGACGCCCACGTATGGGTCGATGGGTCCGCGCGTGACCTCTCCCTCCTGATCCGCAACCTCGTCGACAACGCGATCAGGTACACGCGTCCGGATGGGTCGGTGACGGTCGGGGTGACGACCGATGGCGACGACGCGATCCTGACCGTGACCGACACCGGGGTCGGCATCCCCGCGAGGGATCTACCGCGGGTCTTCGAGCGCTTCTACCGGGTGGACCGAGCCCGCTCCCGGGAGACGGGCGGCACGGGGCTGGGACTCGCGATCGTGCGGCACGTCGCCGAGAACCACGGTGGATCGGTCGACATCCAAAGCGAGCTCGGGCGCGGCACGACGGTCACGGTCATGCTTCCTCGGCGTCCGGCTCCACGCTGACGTAGGCTTGCGCGCCATATGGCGCTGCTCTTCCTGGTCCGTCACGGTCTCACCGCGCAGACGGGCAAGGTCCTCTACGGACGAACCGCGGGTATCGACCTCGACGCGCGCGGGCGAGCCCAGGCCGATGCGCTCGCCGTTCGGCTCGGTCCCCTTCGCCCGACCGCGATCTACTCGAGCCCGCTCGAGCGCTGCCGGGAGACCGTCGAGCCGCTCGCAGCGACGTGCCGCGTGCCGATCCGTCTCAGTGACGAGCTGATCGAGATGGACGCGGGAGATTGGACCGGGCGTTCGCTCTCCCAGCTCCGACGGTCGAAGCACTGGCGGATCGTCCAACGCACCCCGTCGGCGTTCCGCTTCCCGGGAGACGGCGAGGGATTCGTCGAGGCCTACGAGCGGATCGTCGGCGAGGCCGAGCGGATCGCCCGCCGCCATCGGAACGGACGGGTCATCGTGGCGACCCACGGCGACCTCGTCAGGATCCTCCTCGCGCATTACGCGGGGGTCGACCTCGACGGGTTCCAGCGGTTCGGCGCCGATACGGCCTCGGTCTCGGTCGTGGCCACCGACGGCGACGGACGGTCCCAGGTCCTGCTGATGAACGACACCGGGGACCTCATGCGGTTCGCGCCACCGGGTCCCGGCGGGCGCGGTCCGCGGAAGCTGCGAGGATAGGACTCCATGGATCTCGGATCGGTCGACCGGATCACCGCCGATGCGATCGGCGAGCCGGGTATGCGGACCTTCTACGTGCAAGCGCGGGCCGGCGCGGAGCTGGTGACCGTGATCGTCGAGAAGCAGCAGGTGCAGCTCCTGGCAACCTCGATCCTCGAGCTGCTCGCCGACCTGCCCCAAGAGACCGGCCCGGGTCCCGCAGACGACGAGCTGGAGCTCGAGGTCCCGTTCGAGCCTCTGTGGCGTGCCGGCCGTCTCTCGATCGGCTACGACGAAGAGGCCGACCGATTCACCTTGGAGCTGGTGGAGTTCGTCCCCGAACTCGAGGACGACGACGATCCTCGATCGGCGTCCCTGGGCGAACCTGGGATGGTACGCATGCACGCGACCCGCGAGCAGATGTTCGCCCTGTCGCGGCACGGGGCGGAGGCGGCGGAACGAGGGCGGCCCACGTGCCAGCTGTGCGGGAACCCGATCGACCCGGAGGGTCACGCGTGCCCCGCGACGAACGGACACCGGACCCCCCGCGCCTGAACGCGCCCCGGGCCCTCGCGGAGGGCACGATGGAGGTGCTCGGGCTGATGCCGAACGCCTCCAACTACACGTTCCTGGCTCGCTGCGTCCACGACGGCGCCTCGGTGCTGGCGATCTACAAGCCGCGACGCGGCGAGATCCCGCTGTGGGACTTCCCCGAGGGCACGCTCCATCGACGCGAGGTCGCCGCGTACGAGGTGTCACGGGCGCTCGGCTGGCCTGCCGTTCCTCCCACCGTGCTTCGGGGCGGCCCAGAAGGGGCGGGTTCGGCGCAGCTGTACGTCCGTTCCGACCCGGAGCAGCACTACTTCACGCTCGAGACCGAGCACGCCGACACGTTCCGACGCGTCGCCCTGTTCGACATCGTCGTGAACAACGCGGACCGGAAGGCGGGGCACTGCCTCCTCGGCGAGGACGGAGGGATCCACGTGATCGACCACGGTGTCTGCTTCTCGACCGAACCGAAGCTCCGGACCGTGATCTGGGACTTCGTGGGCGAGCCGATCGATCCGTCGTCGGCCGACGATCTCACCCGGCTGGACGGGGAACTGCGCGCAGGGTCTCTTCGTGAGACGCTCGCGAACCTGCTCGACAGCGTCGAGATCGAGGAGACGCGCCGTCGCCTCGACAGGCTGCTCGACCTCGGTCGCTTCCCAGAGCCCGAACCCGGGACGCGCCCGTACCCATGGCCACCGATCTGACCCTCCGGTACGCGACGATCCCGACGCCCATCGGGAGCTTCACCGTGGTGGCCACCGACGATGGCGTCGTGGCGACCACGACCGGAGACCCCGACGAGTCACTCGACCGACTGGGCCACCACCTCGGCGCGGTCGTGAGCCGTGACCCGCGCGCGCTCGCGGAGGCGTGCGTCGAGATCGAGCGATACTTCGAGCGGCGTCTGCGGCGGTTCCGGACGCCGGTCGACCTGCGGTTGGCGCCGACGACGTTCTCCCGAGCGGTCCTCGACGTGACCCGAACGATCCCGTACGGCGAGCTGTGGACCTACGGGGATGTCGCGGCTCATGCGGGCCGACCAGGCGCGGCTCGAGGCGCGGGGACGGCGCTGCGACGGTGTCCGATCGAGCTGTTCGTCCCCTGCCACCGGGTGGTACCCGCCGGTCCGGGGCTCGGCCGCTACGGAGGAGACGACGATCGGCGACTCCTCCTGCTTCGGCACGAGCGTGCGATCTGAGGCTCGGACGGAGGGAGTCCCCTCTGGGACGATGGACGCCATGCATCGTCGGACCCTCGCCGCGCTGGTGATCCTCGGTCTGATCGGCGCCGCCTGCGGGTCCGACCCCGAGGCGGCCGACACCTCCGCCCCTCCCAGCGAGACCGGGCCCGACCCTGCGACCTTCGCCGCCGAGGTCGCGAGCATCGACATGTGGGTCGGCGAACCGCAGGACGTCCAGATCGGCGTGTTCAGCGCCACCGAGACCGCCGGCATCCAGCTCGTGACGGGGGGCACGCTCCAGATCACCTTCAGCCCCTTCGGTGAGGAGGCTCCCGGCGCGACCGTCGAGGCCCGCTACCTACCGGCCCCGGGTACGGCCGGGGATGCCTCATCGCCGCTGGGCCTGACGGGTCCCGAGACGGCGCGAGGCGTCTACCAGGTCGACGACGTCACCTTCGACGAGGCGGGCATCTGGCAGGCCGACGTCGCCTTCGAGGTCGGCGGCACACCCGTCGGGTTGCGCACCCAGTTCGAGGTCCTCGAGGAGCCGCATCTTCCCGCCCCCGGACAGCCGGCCCTCGCGTCGGACAGCCTGACGATGCAGGACGCAGACGCCGACCCAGCGGCGGTCGATTCGCGTGCGGTGGACAGCGGAGAGGTGCCCGACCCGGAGCTCCATGACCTGTCGATCGAGGACGCGATCGGGTCGGGCTCCCCCACCCTGGTCCTATTCGCGACCCCCGTGTACTGCCAGAGCCAGTTCTGCGGACCGGACGTCGAGTGGCTCGAGGACCTCGCCGCCGCGCGTCCGAAGGACGCCACCTACCTCCACATCGAGATCTGGCAGGACTACCAGGCTCTGACCATCAACGAGGCGGCAGCCGAGTGGCTCTACCGAGACGACGAGCTTACCGAGCCCTGGCTCTACCTGATCGACGCCGAGGGGACGATCGCCGATCGGTGGGGTCCGTTGTTCGACCCGGCCAACGTCGAGGCGGCCCTCGATCGAGCGTTGACGTAGGGAAGCCGAGGCGCGATAGGCTATGCGCGTGGCCGCCCACGATCACGCACACGGGCACGGTGACCACGGGCACGGTGACCACGGGCACGAGCACTTCGGGCCTGCCGACGCCGTGACGCTCGCGACCCGCGAAGGGGTCCGTGCGACGTGGATCTCGCTCGCCGGACTCGCTGTCACGGCGGTCCTCCAGTTCGCGGTGGTCGCGATCTCGGGGTCCGTCGCGCTGCTAGCGGACACCCTGCACAACGTGACGGACGCGCTCACCGCGATCCCGCTCCTGATCGCGTTCCGCCTAGGCCGACGGCCCCCGAACCGTCGCTACCCGTACGGCTATCACCGGGCCGAGGACGTGGCCGGGCTCGTGATCGTCGCCATGATCTTGCTCTCGGCCGTCCTGGCCGGGGTCGAAGCGGTCCGTCGCCTCGCCAACCCCGAGCCGATCGAGGCCGTCGGCTGGGTGCTCGCCGCAGGCGTGATCGGGTTCCTCGGCAACGAGGCCGTCGCCACGTACCGGATGCGGGTGGGCCGCCGGATCGGGTCCGCGGCGCTCGTCGCGGACGGACAGCACGCGCGCGCGGACGGTCTGACGTCGCTCGGCGTCGTGCTGTCGGCCCTCGGTGTCCTGGCCGGCATCGAGAGGGCCGACGCCGTCGTCGGTGTCGCGATCACAGGAGCGATCGTCGTCACGCTCGTCCGTGCGGCGCGCGCGATCCTGCATCGTGCGCTCGACGGCACCGAGGAGTCCACGATCACCCTGATCGAGACGGTCGCGGCGTCCGTTCCTGGGGTGGAGCATGTGACCGACACCCGGGCCCGCTGGTCGGGCCATCGGCTCCTGACCGAGCTCTGCGTCGTGGTCGCGCCCACGATCAGCGTCAGCGATGGCCACGGGATCGCGGACGACGTCCGCGACGCGTTGCTGCACGAGGTCCCCCGGCTCGCCGATGCGACGGTGCACGTGGACCCCCACGACCATGCGTCACACGCGGTCGGTATCTCCTCGCCCGCGTAGCATCGTCTGGATGGATCCGGAGTCTCTGCCGCCACCGCCCGCGCTCGATGAGCGCTGCTATCGCCACCCCACGGTTCCGACCCGCGTCCATTGCACGCGCTGCGGTCGGCCGATCTGCCCCGAGTGCATGGTGCCGGCGCCCGTGGGCCACCAGTGCCCCGACTGCGTCCGATCGGCGCGTCAGGAGTTCAGGCGCCCAGCTCAGCGGGTGGCCACCGGACCGACGCGTGGATTCAGCCTCACGAACCTGTTGTTGCTGGTCCTGGTCGCCGTCTACGCGGTGTCGGTGCTCGTCGGCGGAGCAGGGAGCCTGCTCGTAGGTCCCGACGCCCGGACGTTGATCGACATGGGCGCCAGCATCGGGCTGGCACGGATCCCGGGCGAGGGATTCGTCGGCATCGCCCTCGACCAGGAATGGCGCCTGTTCACGGCGATGTTCCTCCACGCGGGGCTGATCCACCTGGCGATGAACGGCTACGTCCTCTACATCTTCGGCAACGTGATCGAACAGGAGATCGGGCGCGTCCGCTTCCTCGCCGCGTACGTGGTCACCGGCCTCGTCGCGTCGGCCGCCAGCTACGCGTTCGGGGTACCGAACGTGCCGTCCGTGGGCGCCTCCGGCGCGATATACGGTCTCTTCGGCGTGTTCCTCGCCTACAGCTGGCGACGACGCGAGCTGGCCTTCTACGCGGCCCGGGTCCGGACCGCGACGACCCTGATCGTGATCAACCTGATCTTCACGTTCTCGGTTCGAGGGATCGACTGGCGGGCCCACGTCGGCGGGCTCGTCGCGGGCGCGGTGATCGGGTTCGCGGTCGATGGGTTCGGCGGGTCCACGCGGACGCGAGCCCTGACGTTCACCGCGGCGGCGATCGGACTCGTCGCCGCGACCGCGTGGCTCACCGCGACGCGGACCGACGAACTGAGATCGCTCGTCTCCGGGATCCTGTGAGCCGGGGAGCCCTCAGACCGAGGGCAGGTTGCGGGTCGATCAGCCGGGTTTGAAGTCCGGCAGCCCGTCGTCGACGGTCGACACGACCGCCGCGGCCTTCCCGAGGAGCCCCGCGAGGGTCGCGGACACCCGGTTGATCCCGTCGCGATCCCACGACTCCACGACATCCGCCACCGCGTCGTCGGCATCCACCACGACGACGGTCGGGGCACTCCGGATCTGGAAGGCATCCGACGCCTCGTACGGCGCGAGGTCCGGCACCTGAGGGAAGTCCCAGCCGAGTTCCTCGGCGAACGCCGCGAGCGCGTCCGGCGGATCCTGCCCGACCCCCACGACCGCGCCCGGATAGGCGGACGCCAGACCCGCGATCGGCGGCCCCGCCATCTGCGTCACCGAGCAGGTCACCTTGTAGAAGACGTAGGCGCGTGGACCCTCGGTCTCGTCACCGGGGACCTCCGGGGCGCGTGAACCCGTCGCGATCGCCATGGGCCGAGCCTACGGTGCCGGCGCGGGTGTGTCACGGTCGGCCAACCCGTAGACGTAGCCCTCCCGTGTCCCCACGTAGAGCCATCCGTGCCACGCGGCCGGGGTCGACTCGATGCAGTCACCGAGGTCGACCGACCATCGCAGCGGAGGCGGGTCCGAAGGGTCGACCGCTCGAAGATCCCAGGCCGACAAGACGCCGGTGCAATCCCCCTGGATCAACGTCCCGTCGACGACCACGGGTGATGCGATCGAGGGCGCTCCGACCTGGAGTTCCCACGCCACCTCCCCGCTGCTCCGATCCGCGGCCAGGATCCGGCCGGCGGCGGTCGAGAAGTAGACACGCTCGCCGTCGAGGGCCGGGGTCGACCACGACCCCCCGGCGCCGTCGAACCCGATCTCGCTCGCCGGGATCGCCCACACGAGCGGGTCGTCCGGGCGGCTCGGATCGAGCTTCATCAGCTGACCCACCTCACGGGACCGATCCAGGAACCGCTGGAACTCGCTCGCGACGTAGAGCATGCCGTCGTCGTCGATCACGACGGTCGCGTCCGTGTCGTCGCCGGTCCAGTAGCGGAAGACCTGCTCGGCGCCGCCTTCGTCGGTCATCGGACCCGAGACGTCCCACCCCTGGACGAGCCCGGCGGAGTTCGCGACGTACACGACCCCGTCCCGATAGGCCACGGAGCTCTCGATCGAGTTGTCCTCGTCCCCGACGGCCTCGAGCACCTGCTGGTCCCACCCGGGGATCGTGGCGAGCACCTCAGGATCGACCGTCACCTGCCCCCGCCCGTCGTAGCCACGGTTCAGCCGCACGACGTAGAGCCAGGCGTTCTCTCCACCGACGAGGAGGTGATCGTCGACCACGAGCGCCGCGCCGTCCCAGTCGTCGTTCCAGAGCACCTCGGGAACCGAGGCGTGCGCATCGAGCTCCCACAGCACGGTCGGTTCGGCGCGGTCGGTCGCGATGACGCGGAACCGGTCGTCCCTCGAGCCGCCGTAGTAGAGGGGGAACCCGTCGGGGTCGGTGGTCGCCGATCCCTTCGCCAGGTCGCCGGTCTGCAGCGGCGGGAGCAGGGCCGCGCCGCTGCCCGCGTCGACGAAGTGATAGGCCCCGTCGTAGGCACCCTCGCGCACCTCGAGACCCCGCTGGGTGGGCACCACGTTCGGTTGCCCGGTCCACCCCGTCCCGCACCATTCCTTGAGGTCGTCCGGGTCCCGGCCGGCCGCGGACATCGAGCACAGCAGATCGTCGCCGGCCGGGACCCGCCACCGCACCACGGGATCCGACGGGACCGGCCCCTCCCCCATGAGCGACCTCGATCGGTTCCCCCGGAAGGTCCAGAGCCCGTCGAAGGTCGCGTCGTTCGCCGGCGGGAGCGCGATCGTCAGGACCTCCGGATCGGGTGCCGGGGCGACCACGTGGACGATCGCCGCCACGAGCATGACGGTCGATACCCCGACGACGACCCCCGCGAGCCACACAGGGACATGCGGCCTCACGACGGTGTGGCGGCCCTGCAGCTGCATCCCCGCATGCTATCCCGAGGGGTGGTGCGTCCGGCCCGGGCGCCTCAGACGGGCTCGGTCGCAGCTCGGTAGGTCCCGAGCACCCGCAGGAGCGAGGTGTGGCGCTCGACCTCGGTCAGTGCCTCCCGCAGGGCCGGGTCGGCCGACGCGGCCTGGACGTCCACGTACATCACGTACTCGAAGGGACGACCCCGGCGTGGACGGGACTCCAGCTTGTGCAGGTTGATCTCGCGCTCGGCGAAGGGACGGAGGGCGCCGAGCAGGGAGCCGGGCTCGTCGAGCACCGCCATCACGAGCGAGGTGGTGTCCGGTGCTCCCAGCGTCTCGTCGCCCTCGTAGCCGACGACGGCGAACTTCGTGAAGTTCTCCTTGTCCGTCTGGATCCGTTCGGCGAGCACCGTCAACCCGAAGATCCCAGCGGCATCGACGCTGGCGATCGCGGCCTCTTCAGGGTCGCCGGACTCCGCGATCAGTCGAGCGGCGCCCGCGGTGTCGTGCACCGGCACCGGCTCGATCCGCATCGACTGCAGGAAATCGTCGCACTGCGCCAGCGCCTGCCAGTGGGACCGGGCGCGCCGGACGCCCTCCAGGCGTGCCCCGGGGACGCCGAGCAGTGCGTGGTCCACGCGGACGATCCGTTCGCCCACGATGCGCAGGAGGCTGGTGTGCCACAGGAGCTCGTAGGTCTCGTTCACGGAGCCGGCCTGGGAGTTCTCGAGCGGCACGACGCCGTACGCGGCCTCGCCGCTCGTCACGCGCGAGAAGGCCAGCCGCACCGTGTCGCACGGCAAGGGTTCGGCATCGGGGAAGGACGCGCGCACCGCGCGTTCGCTGTACGCGCCGGGTTCACCCTGATAGGCCACCTTCATCGCGCAGAGGGTAGCAGCGCACTCTCCGCACCTCGCCGTACCCTTGAGCGACCATGCGATCGCCGCGAGCCCTCGTCGTGAAGGCCCTGATGGCCTGTGTCGCCGTCGTCCTGATCGGCATCCTCGCCTCCGCCTTCTCCCTCCTCCGCGCGGCGGGTGACCTGCGCGCCGGGCGCGATTCCCTCCTCGACGCCCGCCGTGCGCTGTTCAGCGGTCGGCTCGACGAAGCGACGGACGCGTTCGGGGACGCCGGCGCCAGGTTCGACGACGCGGCAGGTGCCTTGGGCGGACCGATCGGATGGCTGGCGGCCGTCGTCCCTGCGATCGGCAACCACGCCGACGTCGCCCGGGCGGTGGCCGTTGCCGGGAGGTCGACGTCTGAGGCGGGGACAGCGATCTCCGGCACCCTCGCCGACCTGCCCGGTGGTCTGGGTTCGCTCGCCCCTGAGGACGGACGGCTGCCGATCGAACGGTACGGACAGGTCGCGACGGTGGTGGACGGAGCCTCAGCCGACGCACAGGATGCGCTCGAGTCGGTGGCGTCCGCCCCCACGACGTGGCTCCTGCCCGCGGTGCTCGACGCCCGGCTAGATGCCGAGGTCGATATCCGTGCCTACGTTCGTGCGCTCGAGGCGACCGCGCTGCTCCTCCGCGGCCTCCCCGCGTTCGCCGGCGCTGACGAGCCGACCCGCTACCTGGTCCTCGCCGAGAACCCGGCCGAGCTGCGAGGCACCGGCGGCCTGTGGGGCGCCTACACGATCTTGACGTTCCGCAACGGCGAGGCCTCGATCGGCGAGAGCGCCCCGACGCAGAGCCTGCCGAAGGTCTCACCCGACGAGATCGAGGAGCCGAACCCCGACTACCGTGAGAACTACGACGCGTTCGGCGGTGCCGCGTCGTGGCACAACATGAACATGACACCGGATTTCCCCTCCGCGGCACGTGCAGCGCTCGGGAACTGGGAAGCCGGCGGAGGGGGATCGCTCGACGGGGTTCTCGCGGCGGACCCGTTCGCCCTGCAGGCGATGATGGAGGTGACCGGACCGATCCCCGTCCCCGGTGCCGACCGCTCGATCGATGCCGATGATGTCGTGCCCTTCCTGACGAACGAGGCCTACGGACTCTTCACGGACCCCACCGCCCGCAAGGAGATCCTCGGGGCGGTCTCGGCAGACGTCCTCGGACGCTTCCTGGCGATGCGTGGCGACGCGAAGGAACGGCTGCGCGCGATCGCGGATGCGGCGGCCGGCGGTCACCTGAAGGTCTTCTCAAATGACCCCGTGATCCAGGAGGGGTTCGAGCTCGCGGGGGCGGCGGGTGCGTTCGATGCCGACCCGGGCGACCTGGTCGCCGTCCACGTGAACAACGGATCGGCGAACAAGGTCGACTACTGGGCGGTACGCGATGTCCGCTACACCGTCCGTCTCGGCGGCGATCGCGAGGCCCTCGGCACCCTCGAGACCACGATCGAGAATCCCTCCCCCACCGAGGGGTACCCGAAGCGGGTCCTGGGCCCACAGGTGGAGGGGCTGGGGCCCGGGGATCAGTACCCGCTCGTGACCGCGTCGTGCCACGACCCCTGCGAGCTCGGTTCGGCCGAGCGGGACGGCCGTCGTGTCGAGGTCGCCGCTGGTCGAGAACTCGGGATCCCGTGGTTCCGCGACTACCGCCCGATCCCGGCAGGGGCTGACGGCAGCCTACGGCTCGCCTGGAAGACCAGCGGTGTGTGGGAGGGCACCTCGGCGGCAGGATCCTACCGACTGACGCTCCTCGGCCAGACCACGGTCGAACCCACCGACGTGTCCATCTCGATCACCGCGCCGGAGGGCACGGACATCGTGTGGACGAACCTCCCGATGGACGTGGACGGCGGAACGGCCACATGGACGGGGACGCCCGGCCCCCGGACGGTGTTCGAGGTGTGGTTCCGCGCGCCGCTGCCGCTCCGCTGGTGGCGGAACCTGACCGAGATCGCGAGCTGACGGACTAGGCCGCGTGCGTTGCGCGGCGACGGGCCGCGAACAGCGCCACGAGACCGACCGCGAGCAGGGCGACCACGACGATCGCGAGCATCGACGCGTCGCTCCCGGTGAACGCGGTGCCGCCGCCACCCACACCCTCGACATCGGGGCTTGGCGGATACGTCTGCGCGAGGGCACTGCCCGCACCGACCATGAGCATGGCGAACGCAGTCGCCAGAACGCCGAACATCCGCTTCATCCTGTTTCCCTCCACTCGCATCGTTGTGAACCCCATGGATGCTACGTCAGATGGCCTACCCCATGCAACGGTCGAAGGTCTCGAATTCCGACGATCTCGATCGGCATCAGGCGTTGATGAACTCGTTGAAGATCCGGATCGCACCGGGTCCCACGATCACCACGAACAGGGCCGGCAGGACGCACAGGATCAGCGGGAAGACGATCTTCACCGGGGTTTGCTGCGCCTTGGCCTCGATCGCCTGACGCCGCTTGATACGCAGCTGCTGGGCCTGGGTCCGCAGCACGCTCGCGATCGACACGCCGAAGACGTCGGCCTGGATCATCGCCAGCGTGAAGGCGTTGAGCTCCTCGACGTCGGTGCGTTCCGCGAGGTTCCGGAAGGCCTCCGAGCGCGGCACGCCGAGCTGGATCTCCTGGAGCATCCGGGCGAACTCCGACGACAGGACCCCCGGAACGTTCCGCACGACCTGCGCGATCGCCGCGTTCAGGGAAAGCCCTGCTTCGACGCTGATCGTGAGCAGGTCCAACGTGTCCGACAACGTGCGGAGGATCTCCTTCTTCCGGTCCTCCACACGGCTGCTGAGGATCGAGTCGGGCACGATGAACCCCACGAACGTCAGCAATCCGATCACGACGATCTGCAGGAACGCCGTGAGATCGAGCAGCTGCATCACGATCAGTCCGCCGACGAACCCGACGACGGCACCGATCACCTTGAACGCAAGGACGCGCTCGGCGTCCCAGTTCGCCGGGCTCCCTGCCAGTTGGAGCTTCTTCGCGATCCGGTCGCGCGTGTCGAGCGGCGTGATCTTCCGTGCGAACCGGCCGGCCTTCGCGACGATGGGCACCATGACGCGGGTCCCGAAGTTCTCGGCGAGGTCCTGCTCCCTGACGTCGACCACGGGAGCCGACTGACCGCTCGGACCGGCCACCTGCGACTCCAGCATGCGGACCGCGCGGCCCTTCTCGGCCATCGATTGCTCGATCGCGAGGCCCGCCAGCAGGACGGCCAGGAACAGGCACCCGATCGCGAGGAACAGCCAGACCTCAGACATCGATGTTCACGATCTTCCTCATCCAGAGGATCCCGAGCACCAGGAGCGCCAGCGCGGTGATGACCATCACCCACCCGATCGTCTCCTGGAACAGGATCCCGATGTAGTCGGGGTTCACGGCGTACATGTACAGACCGATACCCACCGGCAGCAGGGCCAGGACCCATGCGGAGAGACGGCCCTCCGCCGTGAGCACCTTGACCTGCCGACGGAGCATCGCTCGCTCGCGCAACGTGTCCGCCACGTTGTCGAGGATCTCCGCGAGGTTGCCGCCGACCTCACGCTGGATGTTCACGGCGAGAACCGCCCACTTGAAGTCGGCGCTCCCCACCCGGTCGGCCAGAGCTTCCAGGGCGTCCTCGGCGGGACGACCCAACCGGATCTCCGAGACGACGCGCTGGAACTCCCCCGCCGCCGGCGGTGTGATCTCCTTCGCCACGGTGTCGAGGGACTGCAGGAAGCTGTGCCCTGCCCGCAGCGAGGACGCCATGATCGTCAGGACGTCCGGGAGCTGCTCACGGAGCTTGTCGGTCCGGCGCGACAGCGCGCTGCGCAGGAGGATCGTCGGGAAGACCGCGCCGACGGCGCCGACCACGAGCGCGAGGAGCACGCTCTGGAGCAGCGCCGCCCCGAGCACGCCGAACACGACCGCCGCGACCACGGAGGCGACCACGAACTCACCGGACCGCAGGGAGACGCCCGCGGCGTCGAGCTCGGAGTCCAGACGGTCGCTGAACCCCCGGGCCTCGGCGAAGCGAGTCCCGAAGCGCGTCACGTTGTCCGGGATCCACCCCGAGCCGCTCGTCGCCGCGGCCGTGGTGCCCGCGGGCTGCTGACCCGGCTGGATCACCGCTCGCATCCGGGCCTCGACCTCCCGGTCCTTCCGGGCACGAGCGGCGGTCCCGAGCATGAACCACACCAGGAGGAACGCGACGACCGCGACGAGCCCCGCCAGGAGGTACTGGGCCGTGCTGCTCGTCCAGAAGGACTCCGCCAGCATCACAGGCTTCCCTTGGCCTCGAGCGCGAAGATCTCCGGGTCCACGAACACGCCGCGTTCCGCGAGCTTGTCCAGGAACTTCGGGCGGAGCCCGGTCGACTTCAGCCGGCCCCGGAACTTCCCCTCCTCGTCGACGCCTGCGGAGAAGTCGAACAGGAAGATGTCCTGGAGCGTGATGACCTCGCCCTCCATCCCGGCCACCTCGGTGACGTGGGTGAAACGGCGGGTCCCGTCCTTGAGCCGCTGCTGGTACACGATCAGCTGGAGCGCCGAGGCGATCTGCTCGCGGATCGACCGAGCCGACAGCTCCATCCCCGCCATCATCGTGATCGTCTCGAGACGGCTGAGGGCGTCACGCGGGCTGTTGCAGTGGATCGTGCTGATCGACCCATCGTGACCGGTGTTCATCGCCTGGAGCATGTCGAGCGCCTCGGCGCCACGGACCTCACCGACGACGATGCGGTCAGGACGCATCCGCAGGGCGTTGCGGACGAGGTCACGGATCGAGACCTGCCCCTTGCCCTCGATGTTCGGCGGGCGGGACTCCAGCCGCACGACGTGGGGCTGCTGGAGCTTGAGCTCGGCGGCGTCCTCGATCGTGAGGATCCGCTCGTCGTCCGGGATGAACGACGAGATCACGTTGAGCGTCGTGGTCTTCCCGGCGCCCGTCCCGCCCGCGACGAGGATGTTGATCCGCCCCCGAACGCACGCCTCGAGGAACCGTGACACGGCCGAGGTCATCGTTCCGAACTCGACGAGATCGTCGGCCTGATAGGGGTCAGCGGCGAACTTCCGGATCGTGAGCGCCGGGCCGTCGATCGAGAGCGGGGGGATCACCGCGTTCACACGGGAACCGTCGGGGAGTCGGGCGTCGACGTAGGGCGACGCCTCGTCGACGCGTCGACCGACCTTCCCCACGATCTTGTCGATCGTCCGCCGCAACTGCTGCTCATCGTGGAACTTCGTGCCGGTCCAGAACAGCTTGCCCGCGCGCTCGACGTAGATCGTGTCCCAGTTGTTCACCATGATCTCGGTGACCTCCGGGTCGCGGACGAACGGCTCGAGGGGACCGAGACCCAGGACGCTGTCGCCGATCTGACGGACGATCAGCAGCTTCTCCTGCGCGGCGAGCGTGCCCTCTTCCTCGTCGAGGAGTTCGCGCAGTCGCTGGTGGACGAGGCCCTCCAGCTCGGTGTCGGACAGGGTGGCGTCGTACAGACGCGGACCGAGCGAGTCGACCAGGCGCTCCTGCACCCGGGCGCGCACCTCTGCGATCCGGTCGCGCTGCTGCGCCTTCGCGAGGCGATCTGCGAGCGACATGGGCGGCTCCTACTCCTTCTCGCTGTTCATGGACTGTCTTCCCACGGTTCCCATCGACCCGGCGAGACCTCAGACCTTCTTCCGGCCGAACAACCCGGCCTTCTTCTTGCCGCGGCCGTCACCGTCGGCGCCGACCTCCACCAACTCGCCCTCTTCTTCATCACCGCCGGCGAAGCGCACCGCCAGCTGGCGGATCGAGGCCGACACCTCCGAGTTCGGCTCGTCGAGCACGACCGGGCGACCCTTGTTCAGGGACGTGGGCACCAGCCGGCTGGACGGAACCATCGCGTCGACCGAGATCTTCATCACCCGCTCCACGTCGGAGGCGTCGAGGCCGACCTTGGAGTCGGCCCGGTTCAGGACGACGCGGAACCGCTCGCGAGGCAGGCCGATCGTCAGCAGGGTGTCGAGCGCCTTCGACAGGTGCTTGACACCCACCACGTCGAGACCCGTGACCAGGCAGATCATGTCCGACAGGTCGAAGCACACGAGCGCCGAGTCCGAGTAGTCGACCGATGCGTCGACGACCACGTACGGGAACGCGCTGCGGATCGCCCGCAGGAACTTGCCGACGGCCTCTCCTGCGGGAGCCTCTGCGGCCGGGTCCGGCGGAGCCCCGAACGCCCACGTGTGCGGTGCGACCTCCACGCCCACCTCACGGATGCGCTCCGGATCGGCGCCCTCGCCGAGCTCCATCAGGTCGTGGATCGTGGCGGTGGGCTCCCGGCCGAAGTAGGTGAACACGTCGCCCATGTCGACGTCCAGGTCGACCACTGCCGTGTCCTGGCCGGTCATGTCCGCGATCGCCGTCGCGAGGTTGGTCGTGACGAACGTCTTGCCCGACCCGCCCTTCGACGAGAAGACCGAGATGATCCTGCCACGCGTGGACTTCTGACCGTCCACGCGGGTCCCGGTGGTCGCCTGGCGGAGGTTGGCGGCCCACACGATCGCTCGCTCCACCGCATCGCGGAGCTCGTCCGTCCCCTGGGTCATATCGACCACGTCGCGGATCCCCGCACGCATCGCGGCGGGCAACAACCCGTTCCACGTGTGGTCACGGACCAGGACGATGGCGGTCCCCGGGGCCGTCCGCCCGACGAACTCGGCCAGGCCGAGCGCGTCCGGCTCCTTCACCTCGGGGGACAGCACCAGCACGTCCACGGCGCTGTACGCGTTGATCAGGAGCTCTTCGGCGGCCGTGGCCGACTGGACCCAGCCGACCTCGTCGACCTCGACCTCGAGGGCACGCGCGAGCTGTTGACGGAAGGACTGCGGCGTCCCGACGGCGACGACGCTGGCGTCCGTCACTTCGATCCAACCCCCACGATCCGGGTGAAGGGCACGCCCACCGTCCCCGGCGTCTCGTAGCCCTCCTCGTTCTCGGGCGGCAGCAGGCCGAGCCACAGGCTGGTCGCCACCGTGTTCGCGAAGGCAAGGCCCTGGGCATCCTCGGGCAGCATGTCGAGGACGAGGCTCGAGTTGCCCTCGCCCTGGCGCCCGGATGCCTGGTCGACGGGCGGGTTCTGGACCGACAGCACCCCCACGGACGGCACGAGCGTCGTCGTGAAGTCGAACGGCATGAACAAGACGTTCGCGTTCGACAGCGGCGTCGAACTGGTCCCGGCTGCCGAGTCGAACAGGTTCTGGATCTGCGCCGGCTCGAGCAGCTTCTTCAGGTCCTCCTTCAGGACGGCGGTCCCCTTCTTGAAGGTCGCGTAGACGACGATGTTGTCGCCGCGCTGGATCAGCCCGTTGACGGACTGGGGGCCACCGAGCTGGATCCCGAGACCGACGTGGTCCGCGGAGACGCCGACCGTGTTGAGGGTGCCCTCACCCAGACGCGACAGCGGGATCTGCTCGTTCGCGAGGATCGGCGCCGAGGTCACGCGGTCGCGGAGTTCCTCCAAGGAGGTGACCGCGCCGGCGACGAGCGCGCTGTCGGGCACACGGATCTCTTGGAACCCGCCCGTGTCGACGAGCGTGTTCAGGTTCGTGTTGGACGGGATGTCCTGGGAGGAGACCACGACGAGCGTCGTTTCCTCCTCGGTCACGGACTTCTCGACCTGATTCGTGTAGACGATCACGCCGACAGCCGCAAGGACGGCGAGCACGATCGCGATTGCGACCACCAGACCTCGTGATCTCATTCCCGGTGTCTCCTCTCGCTGAGGGGAACGCTCCCTATTGTCTCGACCCCGCAGGGCACGAGCTGTAGTCGAAATCGCACAGGACGAAGGTGCGCACCCCGAGGTCGGGTCCGGTGCCGGGGATCATGTCACCGAGCGACACGAAGCCCTCCCAGACCAGCACGAGGCACAACGCGTTCGGGTCTCTGCGACTGGACGCCGCACTTCCCGGGGGTGGGGGCGACCGCATCGATCCCCCAGGTGAACTCGAGGGTCCTCTGTGTAGCATCGAGCGGCCCGACCCACGTCAGGATCGTGTGGTCGAGCGCGTCCGTGGTGATCGTGTAGTCGCACCCGGTCGTGGTGCCGTCAGGACAACGCCGGTACGTGGTGGTGTTGCCCCGAACTCGCGACGTCACCGAGATGTTCGAGATCGAGTCGAGTTCCGTCGTCGGGGCGCCACAATCAGCGACCGCTGCGTTGTTCAGATCACGCTGGAGGGTCGCGCTCAGCCCCAGGTTCGTTCGACACACCTCGGACTGCGCCGCGACCCCAGGGGTCCCGATCGCTGCGGGGTCGTTCCCCTCCAGGACCTGATCGAGGCGCAGCTGCGTGAACCCGATGATCGCGAACTTGTCGGGCGTGCCCGACCCGCAGGGCACGACGGTGCCGTTCTTGTCGACCTGCGCTTGGCAGTCGTTCACGGGCATCAGGATCGACGCGCCGGGCCAGTCCGCGTAGCCGCCGTTCATCCGGTCGAGAAGGTCTTGCCAGTTCGACGTGGCGTGGCCCGTCATCGAGCACACGTAGGTGGGACCGGGATCACGCAGCGCGAGCGGCTCGCCGTAGTCGTAGAGGATGAAGTCCTCCCGATCGGCGGCACCGCCGGCCGAGTTGCACGCGTTGTTGTCGTACCGGTCGACGTCCCAGTGCTGGAGATCCAGGAACCCCCAGTTCGCCGCACCGATACCGCCGAGCGCGCCGTTGTCGTACCAGAACGAGCACTCGTCACCGATCTCGACCCCGTTGGGCACGTCGCATGTCCCCTGGAAGGTGCTCGACTCGAGGACGATCGGTACGGCCTTGCCGCCACCGAGCGGTGCCCAGGCGGCGGTCGCTTCGGTCGTCACCGTGCCGCTCCGACCGAAGCCGAGGACGGGCGCGAAGAACAGATCCTGTGGTTGCGTGTATCGGACCGTGACGAACCCGGTCGATCCGCGCGTCGACGGATCGGACGACGCTGGGCACACAGTTCGACGAATCGACGATGCCGCCGTTCGATCCGGTCAGGCCGCTCGCGTTCGACACGGCCTGGGTGTCGGCGCGACCCTCCGGCGAGGTGGCGTCCGACTGGATCGGAGCACGTCTTCGCGGCGGCGAGCGCCGCTGCGTCGGCGCTGTTGACCAGCTCCCGCCGCTTCCACAGCAGTCCGCCGACGTCGACGACGAGCACGAGCATGCCCATCAGCGCGATCAACGACAGCGCGACGATCACCATCGTCACGCCGTGCTCTTCCCGATGCAGGCGCCGGAAGCACATCAGGCGACGCATCGTCTCAGCTCCCTTCGCACCGGAACTGCCCGCTGATCTGGGCGCCGGTGAGCGAGATCTGCGGCATCAGCGGGATCTCGAGGGTGAAGACCTCCGTGAGGTAGGTGTCGGCAGCAGGGTTGATCCGCACACGGACCATCGAGTCGGCCGTCTGCTGCGCCTTGGGCGGGCAGGCTCGGGTGGCCCCGCTGACCGCACCGAAGGACGCACCGTCTGCCGCGTACTCCACGGATACCGCGCCGGGACCGCTGAGGCCGCCGACCGAGGCATCGATCGTCCTGGACTTCACCTGATCCGCGGTGGCGCCGACCGCGCCGACCCGGGCTCCTTCACGCGCCGCAGCCCGCAGGTTCTGGAGCTGGAAGAACGCCACCCCGAACTGGAGCATCCCGAAGATCAGCAGCGCGAGCACGCCCACGATCAGCGCGAACTCAACGGCAGCCGCGCCGTCCTGCTTCCGGAGCCTCGAGCGCATCTGGCTCATGATCGACTTCCTCACCCCCGTCCGCCGGTCCCTCGCTCCTCCGGGAACGGACCCCGGAAGAGCGAGCGGCCGGCGGGCCGGCCACTCTGATGCTGATGTAGCTGGCGCCGCCGACGGCGGTCCCCACCTGGTTGAACTTGGAGCTCGCGTTGTTACCGACCAGCGTAACCGCCGCGATGATCACGACCGCGATGAGCGCGACCATCAGTGCGTACTCCACTGCCGTCGCGCCGCCCTCCTCCTGGGCGCGCACCTTCAGGTCGTTCCACCAGGTCGTCACACCCGTGTAGAGACGAAGGAACATCTGTCACCCCCTTCCTCCGAAGCCCGTGTTGCCGGATCATCGACCTGACCCAGGAGCGGATGCTACTCCGCTCGAGGGCAGGTTAGAAGCAACGCCGCCACCTTGGACATTCCGAGTTTCCCGGAGGTTGACTACGTAATCCTACGTACCTCGACTCACCGGTAGGTTGGGCCTCCCCACCGCCCGGGCCCCGTGACCTAGCATGACTCGCCGTGCGGACACGCGACGGGCGATCGGCGATGCGAGGTCGAGATCCCGCTGGTGCACGTCCGATCGATCGGGTCTGGATGCTCCTGCCGGCCGCCGTGCCAGCCTTCGTGGCCGGGGTCGCGAGCCTCGGAACGATCGACCTCGCGTACCACCTGCGCCTCGGCGAGATCACGATGGCGCTCGGCAGGGTGGCCCAGACGGACTCCTTCACGTTCTCGGCTGCCGGCGAAACCTGGGTGAACCAGCAATGGGCCGCGCAGATCGTCCTCGCATCGGTCTATCGGGCCGGTGGTTGGACGACGCTCGGCGTCGTCCAGATGGCCTCGATCGGCTTCAGCTTCTGGCTGGTCGCGCGGGCCGCGGTCGTGCGCGGCTCGAGCCAGCGATCCGCCGGCCTCCTGTCGGTGATCGGATTCCTGATCGCCGCGCCGAACCTCAGCCTCCGTCCCCAGCTGCTCGCGCTGCCGATCGTCGCAGGGTGCGTGTTCCTGCTCGCAGACCGGCGCAGGCATCCACGGCAGCTATGGATCATCCCCGCGGCGGCGATGATGCTCGCGAATATCCACGGGAGCTTCGTACTGGTGCCGCTCTTGGTCGGGCTCGCGTGGCTCGAGGACACCCTCGAGGGCACGGCCGACCGGAAGCGCCTGATCGCGGTCGGGGCACTGAGCATCCTGGCGACCCTGCTCAACCCGTACGGGATCGGTGCGTGGACCTACGTGATCGAGCTCTCGACGAGCCCGATCGTCCGCGACACGATCGCCGAATGGGCGCCGGTCACCCTCGGGTCGCTCGCAGGGTGGCTCATGGTCGGCTCGGCCACGGCCCTCGGCATCGCCGCCGCTCGCCGAGCCGAGCCCGTCGCGTGGGGGCCGTTGATCACCCTCGTCGTCTTCTTCTTGATGGCGATGCAGTCGCAGCGTGCGACGCTGTGGTGGTCCGTCGTGGCACCCGTCGTCGTGGCGCCACTCCTGTGGCCGAGGCGGGCCGAGGGCGAGACCCGCACCGATCGTGAGGAGTCCCGCGCGCCGGCGCGTGCAGCGGTCATCGCGCTCGTCGTCGCGGTGGTGGTGGCACTCCCTTGGTGGCGCGGGGCCTCCTACGAGGCGTCCCTGCGAGACGCTCCCCCCGGCATCACGGCGGAGGTTCGGCGCCTCCCGCCGGGATCGCGTGTCTTCACGAACCAGCCGTGGGCATCGTGGATCGAGCTCGCGGCTCCGCAGGTCTCGGTGTTCGTGGACTCGCGGATCGAGTTGTTCCCGGAGCGTGTCTGGCTCGACTACGGACAGGTGGCGTTCGCGGGGGCGCGGTGGCGGGAGGTGCTCGACCGGTGGGAGCCCGACGCGATCGTCGCCGAGGCCGACTGGGATCTGTTGCCGTTCCTGCGCGACGACCCGGGATGGCGCGTTGCCTATGAAGACGACGACGGGGTGCTGCTCGTCAGGGCGTGAGCGTCTTACTCCGGCGACCCGACGGTCACGAGTCCTGAGCGGGCCGCCGTGCGGATCGCCGCGAGGCGGGAGCCGACCCCGAGCTTGCCGTAGATGCGAGCCAGATGGGTCGTCACGGTCCGTTCCCGGACCCCGAGGCGATCCGCGATCTCGCGGGCCGTCAATCCCTCGGCGGCGATCACCAACACCTGTTGCTCGCGTGCGGTGAGCCGCACGTCCAGCTCGCGCCTCCGTTCGATCCCGTCCGCGATCGCCCCGACCGCGAGCGAGGCGGGCCCGGTCAGGACCATCTCGCGATCGGCCGCCCGGAGGATCGATCCGAGGAACTCGGCCGGATCCACGTTCTTGTCGACGAACCCGTCGGCCCCCACGAACAGCGAGTGGCTGACCGTGGCAGGGTCGGCGTTCGCCCCCATCGCGAGGACCGCGTGAGACGGGAACCGCTCGCGGACGCTCCTGATCAGCCACGACGCATCGTGAGGGCCTTCCAGACCGATCCCCACCAGCACCACCACGCGGCTCCGCCGGACCCTCGCGATCGCGTCGAGGCCGGCATCGGCCTCACCGGCTACACCGAGAACCTCCATGTCCGTGCGCCCGTCGATCAGCAAGGCGAGGCCAGCCCTGACGACGGGCAGGGGGTCGATCAGGATCACGCCGATGCGGCGGCGTGCGGCCACCGCCACGGCGGCCTCGGAGGGAGATCTCCTTGCCATCTGCGGTTCGGTTCGCTGCGAGGGAGCCTATCGGACCCGGCCGGAACGGGTCACCGCCTCGACCTAGCCCAACCGCGGTATCGGCAGCCGCGGTGCCGGGCCTGAGCCGCGTCGGCCTACCGGAACTCGATCAGGCCCAGCGATGCAGCTCGTGCGACCGCCTGGACGCGGGTCCTGACCTCGAGCTTCCGGTACAGGCTCGAGACGTGCGTCTCGACCGTCCTGGGAGAGATGCCCAGCCGCCGACCCATCTGTTGCATCGTGAGGCCTTCGGACAGGAGCCCAAGGATCTCGCGCTCACGGGGGGTGAGCGTTCCGACCACCTCGGCGCCCTCGCGCGCCTGACGCGCGAACCGACCGAGCTCGTGGACCGCGGCCAACTCGAGGTCGGGGTCGATCACGCGTTCGCCAGCCGCGATCGATCGCACGGCCGCTCCCACGCGGCGGAGCCCGTCGGCCTTGGTCAGGTAGGCATCGGCGCCGCTCCGCATCGCCTCGAGGACCGTGGTGCCGTCGACACGATCCGACAGCACCAGGATCGGGGCGGCGAAGCCGCCGTCCCGGAGCGTGCGCAACACCTGGAGTCCGTCGAGGTCGGGGAGCTCGAGATCCAGGACGAGGACGTCCGCAGCCCCAGGGACCGCGGCGCGTATCGCCTCTGCCGCCGTCTCGGCCTCCGCCACGACGGTGAGATCCTCCTGTCCCTCGCACGCGAGCCGAACGACACCGAGGATCACCGGATGACCTCCAGCGATCACGACGCGGACCGGCTCGCCCCCCACGCGGGAAGGCTACCCCCACGGGACAACGCCGGCGCTCAGGCCGTGGCGGGGACGCCGATGCCGGATCGCCAGGCGGCCCGCACGGCTTCGACCTGGGAGTGCACACCCAGCTTCGCGAACATGCCCTTCACGTGCGCCTGCACCGTGGAGACGGAAACCTCCAGCGCCGACGCGATCTCCCCGACGCTTCGGCCCTCGCACAGCAGGAGGAGCACCTGATGCTCCCGGGCGGTCAGCGTCGCGAGCGCCTCTCGTTGGCGCGCGGCGCGTGCCACGTGGAGGTGCTCCACGACGGATGAGAGGTGCCCTTCCGGGAGCGCGAGCTGACCTTCGGCCGCCGAACGCAACAGACCGACCAGGGCCCGCGGTTCCTCATCGCGCGACACGATCCCCGATCCGCCCGCCGCCAGCACGAGGGCCGTCATGTCGGGATCGACGTGCGAACAGGTCGCGACGACGGGAACGGGCGTCGTCGCCCGGAGCTCACCGACCATCGGGAGCCCCTGCTCGTCGTGGCGGTCCAGGTCGACGATCACGACGTCGATCGAGCCGTCCACGAGCGCCTCGCGAGCCGACCTGACGTCGTACGCGGGACCCAGCACCGTCACCGACGCATGGCGCCGAAGCGCGAGGTTGAGTTCCGTGGCGACGCCGAGTCCTTCGGCGACGACGAGCAGGGTGAGGCCTTCCATCTCCTGATGGGCATCGGCATCGCGGACCGACGGTCTGAACGGCTCCCCGCACGCTCCGCTCCGGAACGGGCAGACTCGTGTCATGACGCGACGACCCAACCGCCTCGCCTCGCAGACGAGCCCGTACCTCCTCCAGCACGCCCACAACCCGGTGGAGTGGTACCCCTGGAGCGACGAGGCGTTCGCACGGGCTCGCGACCTCGACCGGCCCGTCTTCCTGTCCGTCGGCTACGCGGCGTGCCACTGGTGCCACGTCATGGAGCGGGAATCGTTCGAGGACGAGGTGACCGCCGAGTTCCTCAACGAGCGATTCGTCGCTGTGAAGGTCGATCGCGAGGAGCGTCCGGACGTCGACGGCGTCTACATGGATGCCGTCCAGGCGATGACGGGTCAGGGCGGATGGCCGATGTCGGTGTGGCTCACCCCCGACGGCCGGCCGTTCTACGCGGGTACGTACTTCCCCGACGAGCCCCGCCACGGGATGCCCTCGTTCCGGCAGGTCCTCGAGGCGCTCGCCGAGGCGTGGGCGACCCGACGGGAGGAGATCGAGGACCAGGGAGCCAGGGTGGCTGCCTCGCTCGCCCGGGCCGGCTCGCTGACGGCGTCACCCGAGCCGGTCGACCGGGAGGTCGTCGACGGCGCCTTCGGGGCGCTTCGCCGATCGTTCGACGCCCGGTGGGGAGGGTTCGGCGGCGCGCCGAAGTTCCCGCAGCCGATGGCCCTCGAGTTCGTCCTGCGGATGGCCGCGCGCGGGACGGCGGAGGCGCTCGACATCGCGACGTCGACCCTCGACCGGATGGCGGCCGGGGGGATCCGCGATCAGGTCGGGGGAGGCTTCGCCCGCTACTCGACCGACGTCGCGTGGCACGTCCCGCACTTCGAGAAGATGCTCTACGACAACGCGCAGCTAGCCCGCGTGTACACCCAGGCGTGGCTGCTCACCCGCAGCGACCGGCACCGGGAGGTGGCGCGCTCCACGCTCGACTACCTGCTGGCCGAGATGCAGCACCCCGAGGGCGGCTTCTTCTCGTCGCAGGACGCCGACAGCGAGGGCGTCGAGGGCAGGTTCTTCACCTGGACGTGGGACGAGCTCGTCTCTTCGGTGGGGGAACGGGTCGCGGTCGCGTTCGGCGCGTCGCCCCAGGGGAACTGGGAGGGCACGAACGTGCTCTGGAGGCCGCCCCGATCCGACGCGGAGGGTGACGTGCTCTCCCCCGACGAGCTCGAGGACGCGCGCGTGACCCTGAGGGCGGTTCGATCGCAGCGCGTCCATCCGGGGATCGACGACAAGGTGCTCACCGCGTGGAACGCGCTCGCGATCCGTGCCTTCGCGGAGGCCGGACGGGCGTTCGCGGATGCCGGCTACGTCGACGCCGCCGAGCGCGGGGCGACGTTCGTCTGGGAGCACCTGCGCGATGGATCGGGGCGGCTGTTGCGATCGTGGCGCGACGGGAGGCCCGGACATCCGGGGTTCGCCGACGACCACGCCCTCCTGTCGGGCGCCTTGCTCACCCTGTACGAGACGACGGGTGACGAAACGTGGTTCGCGCGCGCCCGTACGGTCGGTGACGCACTGATCGAGCTGTTCCTCGATCCCGAGCACGGGGGCTTCTTCCAGACGGGTGCGGACGCGGAGACGCTGGTGGTCCGCCCCAAGGAGGTGCAGGACAACGCGACCCCGAGTGGGAACTCGGCGGCCGTCGAGACGCTGCTGCGACTCACCCACTTCACGGGCGACGCCGCCTACGAGCGAGCCGCGATCTCGGCGCTCCTGCTCGTGCGCGATCTCGCCGCTCGTGTCCCGATCGGGTTCGGCCTCGCGCTGTGCGGGGCCGACCTGTACGTGGGCCCGACCCGTGAGGTCGCGGTGATCGGTGAAGGCGACGATCCGTCGACACGTGCGCTCGTGGAGGAGGTCGTGCGGGCGAGGTACCTCCCCAACGTCGTGCTCGCCACGAGCCCACCCGACCGGGCCAGCACGAGCGAGATCGCCCTCCTGACGGACCGCACGCTGGTGGACGGACGTGCCACCGCCTACGTCTGCGAGCGGTTCCTGTGCCGGTCGCCGGTGACCGACCCGGCCGCCCTCGCCGAGCTCCTCGGGTGAATCAGCCCGTCGCCGCTCCCTCGAAGCCGGGAGCCGGGACGAGCGTCGTGGCGACGCGCTCGGGATCCTCGCCGCGGACGGCGATCCGGTCACGATCGCCCTGGCCCAGGAACCGGCCCGCCTCCGCGAGGTAGGCGAGATCGTCGGGTTCGAACCCCATGATCGACGCGGCCACGACGTCGGTCGCCACCGGATCGTCGCCGCAGACGATCACCCCGACATCGACCGGGTCCCCCGAGATCGGACCGTTGCCCTGCATCGCCACGATGCCGTCGACGATCGCGAGATCCGGTCGGACGGCGCCGGCCACATCGAGGATCGCCTGCTCCACCCCTTGGTAGTGCAGGACGTTCTTCGGCCAGCCGTAGATCCGCGACGGCACGCACCCGAAGCAGTTCTTGAGCGAGAGGGTGACGCCGGCCCAGTGATGGGTCTTCATCTTGGGCATCGACACGACCACGTCCGCGCGCGTGACGGCGGTCGGGAGCCACAGCTCGCCGAGGGCCGTGTACGAGCTGGGGATCACCACCCGCTCCGTCTCGCCGAGGTTGAGGTCGACGAAGGGGGCGTCCACGTCGCGCAGGGCCTCACCGAGCCCCGACCGCTCGACGACGTACATCGTGTCGCGCCGGTGGCCGGGGCCTTCCCCGACCGTCACCGACCGGGCTCCCATCCGTCGGAACGCCAGGACCGCGGCGGCGACCATGCGCGGGTCCGTGTTGATCGAGGTCCCAGGGTCGTACTCGACGAGGTTCGGCTTCAGCAGCACGGAGGCGCCGCGGACATCGGCACCGATCGCGCGCAGCCCGTCCTCAAGGAGCCCGGACAGGTCGGGCTCGTAAGAGCTCGCGGGGAGGACGGCGACCCGGGCGTCGCCGGGAGCAGGGAACGCGCTCTCGTCCCAGGGGATCGGTTCGAGGGACCGCCGGAGCCGCAGACCGATCCCCGCCGCGCCGAGCGCGACCCCTGCCGCGGCCGCGCCCCGGAGGAACGTCCGCCTGTCCACCGAGCCGTGTTCGTGCGCTGCCTTCATCACGACACCACCAACCGCTCGAGCCCGTCCCCGAGGGCGATCGCCGACCACGCGAGCGCGATCGTGTCCGCCCCCGCAAGATCCCATAGTCAAGCCCACCCGAGGAATCCTGTCTCTCACCCTTCGTGGGGAAACGATGAGCACACCCGAGAACCTCCTGTCGAAGCGACATCGTGGCCCGGTTGCCACGCAGAAGGAAGGCCGCAAGGTCATCGACCGAGATGCGGCTCCGTAAACCATCGCCTGCGTAATCGTCGAGGAGTGGCGGAGTGCACGGGCCAAGACCGCGCGGGATGCAGCCGATCTGTTCACGGACGGCATCGTGGCTCGGGCGCCTCTCGGTCCGATGGGAGCGGGCAACCTACACTGTGTGCTCCCACCGACGGAAGGAACAGCCGTATGCCCACCGCCACGTTCGTCACGAACCACGGATCGTTCACCGTTTCCCTCATGCCTGAGCACGCACCGATGACCGTCGAGAACTTCGTCGGCCTGGCGAACGGCTCCAAAGGGTGGACCGACCCGCGCGACGGCACCGAGAAGGCCGAGGCGCTTTACCCCGGAACCACCTTCCACCGCGTGATTGAAGGCTTCATGATCCAGGGAGGCGACCCGACCGGGACGGGAACCGGTGGCCCCGGCTACACGTTCGAGGACGAGTGCCCGCCGAACGGTCCGACCTTCAATCAGCCGGGGCGTCTCGCGATGGCGAATGCCGGTCCCGGCACGAACGGGTGCCAGTTTTTCGTGACGGTCGCTGAGACCCCGTGGCTGAATGGTCGGCATACGATTTTCGGTCAGGTCATCGAGGGCTACGACGTCGTTGACGCGATCTCAAAGGTGCCCACGGGGGGGATGGACAGGCCAACGGACGACGTAGTGATCGAGCGGATCGAGATCGCCGACTAGCCCGGTTCTCATGCGCTGGGGCGAACACGAGTTCGCCGACCGTGAGGTTGACCGCTGTTGGCTGTCATGTCATCTTCGGTTGGCGTGGCGGAGACTTCGGGAGCCCTGGGAGTCATAGGGGTGCGGTGAAGGACATGGGCTTGCGATGGAACGTCGAGGAACCTCCTGGCGGCTAGCTGGCCCGAAGAACGACTCGAGTGACTTCGCGAGCGAGAAGACCTCACCACCTGCTCCTTGTCGTGCTCGTCACTGTCCATGTCGGCCTCTGCGCCATTGCCCTGCTCCGCAGTGACGTGACAGACGACAGCGATATCACGCGATTCGCCCAGATCGGATCGGCGACGGGCACGCCCTGGCGTGACTTCCCGGTGGAATACGCCCCAGGCGAGACACTCGTCATCCTCGCCCTACCCAACGACACAACTCGCCTCGCTCTGGCCGTTGCCCTCGTTGCTCTGGCATCGGACCTGATCATCGCCAGGCTGCTCGCGATCTGGCGTGGGAAGGTGGTCGCAACTGCCTACCTCATGGCAATGCTCCCGCTCCTGACCTTCATCTTCTATCGGCTGGATCTCCTGGTCGTTGCGGCCGTCGTGGCAGGAACGGTTCTGCTGATGCGGAACGGCGTGCTAGGGGGATCCCTACTCGGGGCATCCGTGCTCATGAAAGCCTGGCCGCTGATCGTGACTCCGCTCCTCGTCCGGACCAGCCGACGTGGGGCTCTGTCGGTCGGAGTGATCGTGATGACTGGCGGTCTCGCCTGGCTAGCGTGGGGCGGCCTCGATGCTCCCGTTCAGGTGGGGGGATTCCGAGGTGCCAGAGGCTGGTCGGTCGAATCGACCGTCGGGTCGCTGGTCTGGCTCGCCACCGACGAACCTGTCGCAATCGAAGCGGGGGCGCCGCGTATCGGCGTAGCCCTTCTTCAATGGCGCCTGCTCCTGCTGACCCTATTGGTCGGCGCCTGGGTCATGGTCGAGCGGTTGTCTCGAAGGTGGGAAGGGGAGGCACTGGGCGTCCCCTCGCTCGCAGCACTCGGCGCGCTGCTCGTTGCCTCCCCTCTGTTCTCCCTTCAATACGCGTCCTGGATCGCGCCCTCGGCGGCGCTGGCCTGGGCGGAGCCGCAAAGCCGGCGAGCAGCGGTGCCTGCGTTCGTCACTATCGGACTGACAGGCTTGGTGTTCGCGGTCGTACAGCGCGACGGCGGGGGACCTATGACGCAGTTGGCCGTGCTCGCCCGTAACGCGAGTGTGGTGTGGATGACCGCCGCCGCGATGCGAGCTCTCGCACGGGCTGGCGGCCCACAGCTGGACGACGCCAAGTAGCGCTCAGGCGAGCGTGTCGAGCGCGGCGTCGAGCAACCTCGTGGCCTCGTCCGCCACCGCGACGACATCGGGGTGATCGATCATCTCGCACATGATCTGCGGGTCGATCGCGGCGACCTCGACCCGGCCCTCCTCATGGGCACGCACGACGACGTTGCACGGCAGGAGCAGACCGATGCCCGGATCGGCCGTCAGCGCGCGATGCGCGAGCCGGGGGTTGCATGCGCCGAGGATCACGTAGGGGTCGACGTCGGCGTCGAGCTTCTCCTTCATCGTGGCCCTCACGTCGATCTGGGTGAGGACCCCGAATCCCTGCGCCTTCAAGGCATCCTTGACCCTCGGCATGACCTCGTCGACCGACCCGTCCATCAGCACCGCACGTCCGTACGACATCACGCACCTCCTCGATCGGAGCCTACGACCGGACGGTCGAGCCGCCACACCAGATGCCCCATGCCGGCGCGGACCGTGCCGCGCCACGGGCGGAACCCGACGTTGCGGGCGACGGTCCACGAAGGGACGTTCTCCGGTCGGATCAGACTGACCAGGAACGGCGCGTCGAGGACTCGCCAGGACTCGTCGCGACACACCCGTGCGGCTTCGGTGGCGAACCCGCGTCGCTGCCGGTCCCGACGCAGGTGCCACCCGAGTTCCACGTACGGTTCGCCGTCGACCACCTGGACGGTCGGCCCGCAGTCGCCGATCAGTTCACCGGTCGCGGACTCGACCACCGCGAGCAACCCGAAGCCGTCGCCCTCGTACCGCTCGAGGTTGCGGTCGATCCACGCCCGGACCATCTCCCGCGAGAAGGGCCTCGGGTAGAACCGCATCGACACCGGGTCGCTGAGCACCGCGTAGAGCGCCTCGTCGTCGCCCCGAGTCAGGGGCCGCAGGGACAGGCGCGCGGTCGCGAGCTGCCACGTCACCGTCGGATGCTCCCATGACCCTCGGCCAGCGGACCGGTTACCCGGCATCCGCCCGGCTGTGGCATCCTGCGCCGTCATGTCCACCGTCTTGTACGGAACGTCCAACCGGGAGCCGCGGCGCCACGACGCCCCGTCGCTTGGCCTTCCTCCGCGCCTGCTGCGAGCGTGAGCGGATGTCCGACAAGGCACGCCTCCACCGCAGCGAGCTCGCCGTCCCCGGGACGAACCTCCGGGCGATGGAGAAGGCCGCCACGCTCGGGGCCGACCTCGTGTTCCTCGACCTCGAGGACGCCGTCGCCCCCGACGACAAGGAGCAGGCGCGCACCAACGTGATCGACGCGCTCGGTGCCCACGACTGGTCCCGCACCGCGATCAGCGTCCGGATCAACGGCCTCGACACGCACTGGTGCTACCGCGACGTCGTCGAGGTCGTCGAGGCTCGGGGCGACGTGCTCGACACCCTGCTCGTGCCGAAGGTCGGCTCCCCCAGCGACGTCGAGTTCGTCGCGACGCTGCTGGACCAGATCGAGCAGCGCAACGGCTGGGAGCCCGGCCGGATCGGGATCCACATCCTGATCGAGACCGCGAAGGGCATGGCGAACGTCGAGGAGATCTCCCGGGCTCGCCCCGACCGACTCGAGGCGATGGTGTTCGGGGTGGCCGACTACGCCGCGAGCGTCCAGGCCCGCACCACGAACATCGGCGGGGCGAACCCCGACTACGCGGTGCTGACGGACCGCCCCGCCGACGGCGGGCATCGGGAGACCCACTGGGGCGACCAGTGGCACTTCGGGATCTCCCGGATGGTCGCGGCATGCAGGGCCGAAGGCTTGCGGCCGATCGACGGCCCGTTCGGCGACTTCAACGACGCCGACGGCTACCGGGCAGCAGCACGCCGCGCGGCCGCGCTCGGCTGCGAAGGGAAATGGGCGATCCACCCCTCGCAGGTGGCGCTCGCGAACGACGTCTTCACCCCGGCCCCGGCCGAGGTGGAGCGCGCGGAGCGGATCCTCCAGGCGATGGAGGATGCCGCGCGCGAAGGCAAGGGGGCGGTCTCGCTCGACGGCCGCCTGATCGACGCCGCATCGATCCGCATGGCGCGGAACCTCGTCGAGAAGGTCGAGCAGATGCGCGCCCGCTGACGGGCCGCATCCCAAACCGAACCGGCCCGGGCCTTCGTCCGAGCCACGATGCGGGACCGCCGACGGTCCCGCGGAGGTGATGGCACGTGAACATCCACGAGTACCAGGCCAAGCAGCTGCTACGCCAGTACCGCGTCACCACGCCGCGGGGTGAGGTCGTCTACACGTCGAGGGCCGCGGCGCGGGTCGCCGAGGAGCTCGGCGGGCAGCGGTGGGTCGTCAAGGCCCAGATCCACGCAGGTGGACGGGGCAAGGCCGGAGGCGTGAAGATCGGGAACTCCCCGGCGAAGATCGCCGAGCTCGCCGACCAGATGCTCGGCTCGACCCTCGCGACCGCCCAGACAGGCCCCGGCGGCCAGCGGGTCAGCCGGATCCTGGTCGAGCGCGCGTCGAGGATCGAGCGCGAGTTCTACCTGTCGCTCACGGTCGATCGTGATGCCCAGCGGATCGTCGTGATCGCCAGCGCCGAGGGGGGCGTCGACATCGAGGAGGTGGCGTCGAAGGACCCGACGTCGATCCACACCGAGTACGTGGACCCGGCGGTCGGCCTGCTGGACTTCCAGTGCCGGAAGGTTGCGACCGCGATCGGGCTCGGCAACCGGACGACGTCGTTCACGCGGTTGCTGAAGCGCATGTACCGGCTGTTCCGCGACACCGACGCCCTGCTGCTGGAGATCAACCCGTTCATCGAGACCGAGGACGGCGAGCTCGTGGCGCTCGACGCGAAGATGAGCTTCGACGACAACGCACTGTTCCGTCAGGGCGACGTCGCCGAGCTGCGGGACTTCGACGAAGAGGACCCGAAGGAGGTCGAGGCGAGCGGTCACGGCCTGAACTACATCGCGCTCGACGGCAGCGTCGGATGCATCGTGAACGGCGCCGGGCTCGCGATGGGGACGATGGACGCGATCGTCCATCACGGCGGCCGGCCGGCGAACTTCCTCGACGTGGGCGGCGGCGCAAGCCCCGAGAAGATCGAGAACGCGTTCCGGATCGTCCTGAAGGACCCGAACGTGAAGGCGATCCTCGTGAACATCTTCGCGGGCATCAACCGGTGCGACTGGATCGCGCAGGGGGTCGTGCAGGCCACGCGCGGCCAGGAGGTCCAGGTCCCCGTCATCGTGCGGCTCGCCGGGACGAACGTCGAGGAGGGGCGCAGGATCCTCGACGAGAGCGGTCTCACCCTGATCCAGGCCGACGATCTGGACGACGCCGCCGCGAAGGCCGTGGCCGCGACCCAGGAGGTGACCGCATGAGCGTCTTCGTGGATCGCGATTCCCGCGTGATCATCCAGGGATTCACCGGACAACACGCCACGTTCCACGCGCAGGAGGCGATGTCGTTCGGCACCAAGGTCGTCGGCGGCGTCACGCCCGGCAAGGGCGGCTCGACCCATCTCGGCCTGCCGGTGTTCAACTCGGTCGAGGAGGCGGTCCGCGAGACCGGCGCCGACGTCTCCGGCATCTTCGTCCCACCGCAGGTCGCGACCGACTCCCTGCTCGAGGCGGTGGACGCCGGGATCGAGGTCGCCGTGATCATCGCCGACGGCGTCCCGGTGCAGGACATGGTCCGCACGAAGCGCTACGTGGCCGGCCGGTCGACACGCATCATCGGCCCGAACTCCCCCGGCATCATCACGCCGGGCGAGTGCAAGGTCGGCATCATGCCGAGCCACATCTACTCGAAGGGCCGTGTGGGCGTGGTCTCGCGCAGCGGCACGCTGAACTACGAGGCCGTCTCGCAGATGACGGAAGCTCGGGCTCGGTCAGTCCACGTGCGTCGGGATCGGGGGCGACCCGGTGAACGGCACGGACTTCAAGACGGTGCTGCAGGCCTTCGAGAACGACGACGAGACCGACGTGGTCGTGATGATCGGCGAGATCGGCGGGCAGCAGGAGGTCGAGGCCGCGGCGTGGGCGGCGCAGTACATGCAGAAGCCGCTCGTCGCGTTCATCGCCGGTGTCTCGGCGCCACGCGGTCGCCGGATGGGACACGCGGGCGCTGTGATCAGCGGGGAGTCCGACACCGCGACCGCGAAGCTCGACGCGATCGAGGCGCTCGGCCATCGCGTGGTCCGCAACCCGGCCCAGATCGGCGAGACGGTGCTGCGGACCGTGGAAGAGGTGGGCGAGCCCTCGCCGGCAGCCTCGTAGGGCTCAGCGCACGAGCGCGATCTGGCTGACGCCGACGCGGCCGCTCGCGAATCCGCCCTCGCAGTAGGCCAGGTAGTAGCGCCACATCCGCACGAAGCGCTCGTCGAACCCCATCGCCGCGACACGGTCGTGCGCGGCGTCGAACGCCCCACGCCAGGCGCGGAGCGTCCGCGCGTACGAGGCGCCGAACGACTCTTCGGACGCCCACGTGAGGCCGACGGCCCGCGCGAGCCGACGGAGCACGCTCGGAGAGGGCACCTGCCCCCCGGGGAAGATGTAGCGGCGCACGAAGTCGGGGTTCGCGTCGGACGAGGTCCAGTGCGCGTCGGCGACCCAGATCGACTGCAGGCCGATCGTCCCGTCGGCGGCGAGCCGATCGCGCATCACGCGCAGCAGTTCGGCCCACCGCGGGCGCGGGATCGACTCGATCATCTCGATCGACACGACGTGGTCGTACGTCCCGGCGGCTCGCGAGAAATCCTCGAGCCGGACCTCGATCAGGTCCGCGAGACCCCGGTCGGCGGCGAGCTTCTCGACGTGCACGGCCTGTTCCCGCGACACGGTCATCGTCGTCACGTGGCAGCCGAGCTCGCCCGCGAGGTACAGGGCGTTCGAACCCCACCCGCTGCCGACCTCGAGCACCGACGAGCCCGGCTCGACACGTGCCCGCTGGGCGAGGTGCCGGTACTTCGCACGCTGTGCCTCTTCGAGGGACATGTCCTCTCGCTCGTACACGGCGGACGAGTAGGTCATCGTCGGATCGAGCCACGCCGCGTAGAACTCGTTTCCGAGGTCGTAGTGCTGGACGATGTCCGACAGCGGACCCCGCGGGGCGGCCGGCTCGGTGACGAGCGACCACACCCGTCGACCGAACCGCTCGACGGGAGCGGGCAGCGACGCCCGGTGCTCGGACTCGAGGTGGAGAGCGCCCAGCTCGATCACCGCACCGAGGTCCGGCGAGTCGTACCAGCCCTGGACGTAGCCATCCGCCAGGCCGATCGCGCCGGTCGTCGCGAGGGCGCGGATCAGCCGGACATCGTGGATCTCCACCTCCGCCGCGGGACCGGGGCGGGATCCTCGGAAGTCGTGGACCCGGCCGTCGGGCATCTGCACCCGCAAGGATCCGCAGCGCAGCCGGCGAAGGACGCTCAGCATGACCCGCTCCCACACCGCGGCGGGGCTCATCGAGCGACCCCCACCTCGGTCCCTTGACGCTCGACCGACACCTCGGGCACCGTCGGAACGCCCCGACGACGGTACGGCGCGCCCTTGCGCCACAGCTTCACGGCTTGCCAGTGGATCCGCGCCATCGTGAGCGCGGTCACGTGGGGCGCCCATCGTGCCGCGCGTCGGAGGCCGGCAGCGTCGAACGGGACCCGATCGGCGGTGAGCGTGGCCGTCAGCGTCAGGTCGGCACCGGCCCGCTGCTCCACGAGCACCGCGACGCGGTCCTCGGGAACGCGGACGCGGAAGTCGTAGCGATGGTCCATGTCCATGAACGGTGAGACGAACAGCTGCTTGTCGAAGGCATGGTGCCACAGGCCGTTCGGTTCACGCTGCCCCGGCTCCGCGGGGACGAGGTACGAGTGGACCTCGCGCCAGGTGTTCGACACCTCGTAGAGCACCGCGCGGAGGTCGCCGTCGGGGCCGTGGCAGAACCACACCGAGATCGGGTTGAACACGTACCCGAGGATCCTCGGGTGGGCGAGCACGCGAACGGGACCTCCCTCGAGATCGATCCCCGCCTCCGCGCACCGCTCCTCGATCCACGGCCGCAGCGCCGAGCCGTCACGAGGTCCGTGGTCCACGTCGTGGAACGCGACGGCCGCGCGGCGGTTCCACCCGAACCCCCGGACGCGTCGGTCGAGCGCAGGCAGTTCGTCCAGGTCGACCAGCATCCACCAGGACCGGTAGTGGAACCGGTGATCGACGTCGACGTGACGGGCGTGCCCCACGCGCCCGAGGTAGAGACCCGACGCGGTCACGCGACCCCCTCGAGCACGAGCGACGGACGAGGCGGCGTCCCGGCCGCGAGTCCCTCCTCGATCGTCCCCGGCGCCTCGACCCACGGAGCCGGCGCGCCGAGCGCCGCGGCCGCCGCGAGCCCGGAGCGGAGCCCGTCCTCGTGGAACCCGTAGCCGGTCCAGGCACCTGCGAACCACGTCCGTGCCGCACCTTGGATACGAGGCAGCTCTGCCTGGGCGTCCACCGTGGCGCGATCGTAGACCGGGTGGTGGTAGGTGAAGGACGCCACGGCGTCGGCGGGGCGCCGCGCCGGGTTCAAGGTGACGATCACCGGACGCTCCGTGCGGAGGTTCTGCAGGCGGTTCATCCAGTAGCTGAGCGAGACCGCCCCGGCCATGTCGTCACCGGCCCGCCCCTGGGCGAGGTAGTTCCACGACGACCAGGCGCGGCGGCGCCGGGGCATCAAGCTCGCATCCCGGTGCAGGACCGCCTCGTTCTCGGAGAACCGGAAGGCCCCGAGGATGCCACGCTCCTGCGCAGACGCGTCCTCCCCGAGGATGCCCAGCGTGGTGTCGGCGTGGCTCGCGAACACCACGTGGTCGAAGACGTCGGCGCCACCGTTGGCGTCGACGACCCTGACGGCATCAGGCGAACGCTCGACGCGCACGACCGGCGTGGAGAGACGGACCCCGTGGGCGAACGGTTCCGAGATGCGACGGACGTACTCACGGCTCCCACCGGTGACCGTCTTCCAGGAGGGTCGTGTCCCGACGTCGAGGAGACGATGGTTCTGGAGGAACCGCACGAGGCTCTCGATCGGGTAGTCGAGCATCGCCGTGAGGCTCGATGACCAGATGCACCCGACCATCGGGAGCAGGAAGTCGTCGCGGAACTCCCGCGAGTAGCCCTCGCGACGCAGGTACTCGCGGGTGGTGGACGGGTCGTCCGTGCCGAGCACCGCCGGCGCCTCACGACAGAAGCGCAGGATGTCACGCACCATCGTGCGGTAGCCGGCGTGCAGCAGGTTCGAGGGCTGGGCAAGCAGCCCGAGCGCGCGGGCCTGGTACTCGAAGGCTCCGTCGCCGATCGACACGGAGAAGGACATGTCGCTCGGCTCGGTCGGGACGTCCGCCGCCTCGAACAGCCGGACGAGGTTGGGGTAGTTGTGAGGGTTGAACACGATGAATCCAGTGTCCACGGCGATGCGCCGTTGCGCGTCGTCGATCTCGACCGTGTGCGCGTGGCCCCCGAGACGGTCGTCGGCCTCGTAGACCGTCACGTCGTGGACCCTCGACAGCGCCCACGCAGCGCCGAGTCCCGCAACGCCCGAACCGATCACCGCGACCCGCATCTTCCGTTCCCTTCCTCGTTGCGCCCTATCCGCAGCCGACGCGGGTGCGGATGAACCGACGCTAGCAACCCACGCGGCGCGTGCGTAGGTTCAGGGGAAGTTGCATAGGTTCGTGCAGAGGTTCTCGGGGCCGCCGTCAGACGTCCTTGCCCGGGCGCCCTCGACGGGAGGCCCTGACCCGGTCCTGTGAGGTTCTCGGGGCCGCCGTCAGACGTCCTTGCCCGGGCGCCCTCGACGGGAGGCCCTGACCCGGTCCTGTGCGGAGAGCAGCACCTTGCGCAGCCGGACGCTCCCCGGCGTCACCTCGACGCACTCGTCCTCGCGGATGAACTCGAGGGCCTGCTCGAGCGAGAGCTGGGTCTTCGGGATCAGCCGAACGAGCTCCTCCGCCGTGGACTGGCGCATGTTCGTGAGCTTCTTCTCCTTCGTAGGGTTGACGTCCATGTCGTCGGCGCGCGCGTTCTCGCCGACGATCATCCCCTCGTAGACCTCCTCGCCCGGCCCGACGAACATCACGCCGCGCTCCTGCAGGTTCATCAGCGCGAACTGGGTGGTCGACCCACGGCGGTCGGCGACGAGCGAGCCGCTCGGACGGGTCCGGAGCTCCCCGTGCCAGGGCTCGTAGCCCTCGAAGACGTGGTGGATCTGTCCCGTGCCACGGGTCTCGGTCATGAACTCGGTGCGGAACCCGATCAGCCCCCGCGCAGGAACGAGCTGCTCCATCCGGAGCCAGCCGGTGCCGTGGTTCACCATCTCGACGAGCCGCCCCTTGCGGAGCGCCAGCAGCTGGGTGACGACCCCGAGGAACTCCTCCGGGATGTCGAGCGCCACGCGCTCCATCGGCTCGTGGAGCTTGCCGTCGATCGTCCGTGTGACCACCTGCGGCTTGCCGACCGTGAGCTCGAAGCCCTCGCGACGCATCAGCTCGACGAGGATCGCGAGCTGGAGCTCGCCGCGGCCCTGCACCTCCCACATCTCGGGGCGCTCCGTCTCGAGCACGCGGATCGAGACGTTGCCGACGACCTCCTGGTCGAGCCGGGTCTTCAGGAGCCGGGCGGTGATCTTGTCGCCCTCCTGCCCCGACAGCGGTGACGTGTTGATGCCGAGCGTCATCGACAACGAGGGCTCGTCGACGTGTGTGACCGGGAGCGCGCGGGGATCGTCGGGGTCGGCGAGCGTCTCCCCGATCGTGATGTCGGCGATCCCGGCTATCGCACAGATCTCGCCGGGGCCGACCTCGTCGGCATCGACCCGGTCGAGCGCCTCGGTCACGTAGAGCTCGGCGATCTTCGCCTTCTCGATCGAGCCGTCCGCGCGGCACCAGGCGACCTGCTGACCCCGCTTCAGGGTCCCGTGACGGACCCGGCACAGGGCGAGCCGCCCCACGTACGGCGACGCGTCCAGGTTCGTCACGAGGGCCTGGAGCGGATGGTCGTCCTCGTACACGGGCGCGGGGATGTGGCCGAGGAGGGTCGAGAACAGCAGCTCGAGGTTCGGTTCGAGGGTGTCGGGAGCCGGTCCGCATTCCCCCGAGCGCGCGTTGGCGAACAGGATCGGGAAGTCGATCTGATGCTCGTCGGCGTCGAGGTCCAGGAACAGCTCCTCGACCTCGTGCACGACCTCGGCGACGCGCGCGTCCTGGCGATCCACCTTGTTCACGACGAGCACGACCGGCAGCCGCGCCTCGAGCGCCTTGCGCAGCACGAACCTCGTCTGCGGCAAGGGCCCTTCGCTGGCGTCCACCAGGAGAAGGACGCCGTCGACCATCGTGAGGGCCCGCTCGACCTCGCCGCCGAAGTCCGCGTGACCGGGCGTGTCGACGATGTTGATCGTCACGTCCCCGTGGCGGACCGCGGTGTTCTTCGCGAGGATCGTGATGCCCTTCTCGCGCTCGAGATCCATCGAGTCCATCACGCGCTCCGCGACGTCCTGGTTCGCGCGGAACGCGCCGGACTGCCAGAGCATCGCGTCGACCAGGGTCGTCTTGCCATGGTCGACGTGAGCCACGATGGCCACGTTGCGGATGTCGTCACGGGTGGGCACGACCGACGAGGCTACACGGTGGCCGGCCTCACCCCGGCGGCATCTGTGAGCGGCGCTCCGGGCGGCGGTCTCCGACGAGCCGGTACAGGACGGGGCTGAGCACGGCCAGGAGGACCACGAGCGCCACCGTGAGCGGCACCAGGTCGGGCTCGACCGCTGCGCCGATCGCCGCGAGCGCGACAGAGAACTCACCCCGCGGGATCATCAAGATGCCGGTGCGCAGGCTCGGGTCGGGGTTCATCCCGGCGTGTCGAGCGGTCCACCGACCGGTGAGGAGCTTCGCGCCGGCGGCGACGATCCCGAGCACGACGGCGACTCCCAACAGCGGCACCAGCGTCCCGGGCCGGACGGCCAGGCCCTCGAAGAAGAAGAAGAGCGCCGCGAACAGATCGCGCAGCGGCGACAGCACGGCCTTCGCGCTCGCGGCGAGCGAGCCCGAGAGCACGATCCCGGCCAGCAGAGCCCCGATCGCGGACGAGATCCGCAGTTCCTCGGCGATCCCGGCCGCGAACAACGCGAACCCCAGCACGGACAGCAACAGCGCCTCGTCGGTCCGACCCCGGAGCAGTCGAGCGAGGGGTGCCTCGATCCACACCGCCGTGGCGAGCACGGTCCCCACCACCACGAAGGCGAGGGCCGCCCACCCGAGGGCGAGAGGATCGGCGCCGCCCGCGACGAGGGCGCCGGCGACAGGGACGGCCAGGACCATGACGAGGTCCTCGATCAGCAAGAGGGACACGACCGTGCGACCCTCCGGCGACCGCTCCTTGCCCAGGTCGCGCAGGAGCTTCGCGACGATGCCCGAGGAAGTGATGTAGGTGACCCCGCCGAGGATCACCGCGGGGATCAGGCCCCAGCCGAGGATCAGCGCGATGGCGAAGCCGGGCACGCCGTTCACCAGATCCACCGCCCCCGGCAGCGGCGAGGCTCGGACCCCCGCGATCAGCTCCCGTGCCGAGTACTCCAGCCCCAGGGTGAACAGCAGCAGGACGAGGCCGATCCCCGCGCCCAGATCGACGAACGCTCGGCTCGTGTCCAGCGGCAGGAGACCGCCCTCGCCGAACGCGAGCCCGGCGAGCAGGTAGAACGGGACCGCGGGGAGGCCGACGCGGGCACCGACGCGCGCGAGCACGGCGAGCCCCAGCAGGACCCCGCCGAGCTCGAGCAGGACGATCGAGTCGGTCCCTTTCACCGGCTGCCTCCCGCGTGGGCGTCCGCACCCCGCGGGTCCACCCTACGGGAGCGGCCGAACCACAGGGCGGGGCGGGCGAAGCCCGCCCCGCCCCAGATCCTGCGGGTGCTCGCGCGTCGTGACCCTAGCCGCCGGCCCCCGACTTGAAGCGGGCCCACTGGTCCTGCCACAGCTGGTCGTCGGCCGGTGAGAACGGGACGACGGCCTGGCCCTGCACGAAGTCGTCCTCGGTCACGAGCGTGGTCTCGAGGTTCGGCGGGATGTAGCCGGCTTCCAGGAAGGTCTCCTTGTCGACCCCGACGAACGGAGGCTGGAAGCCCTCGTAGCCGAAGTTCGTGAGGCCCACGTCGATGTCCATCAGGAAGTTGATGAACAGGTGGGCGAGGACCGGGTTCTGGGCGTCCTTGTTGATCACGATCGTGTCGTTCGCGACCTCCCAGCCGCCCTCGGGCGGGTAGTAGTACCCGAGGACCTCGGGACCGGTGCCCTTCGGCAGGTACCACTGCGCGTAGTTCATGTTGCCCGACCACGAGTAGCGCACGTGGCTGGTGCCCTCCGCCAGCTTCTGATAGTCGCCGGGCCCGATCTCGACGTTCACGAGGTCGATCAGCTCGATCAGCGAGTCGACCGCGGCGGTCACCTCGGCCTCGTCGGTCGAGTTGAAGTCGGTGCCGCCGTTGCGGAGCAGCGCCATCCCGATCGTCTCGCGGTACTCGTCGAGCACGCCGACCTTCCCGTCGTACGCCGTGTCCCAGAAGATGTCGAACGGCATGTCGTACGAACCGGGCTCGTCGACGAAGTCGGCTCGGTAGCCGATGCCGGTCTTCCAGGTCAGGTACGGCATCGTGTAGTTCGAGTTCACGTCGTACCAGGGGCTCTGGAAGTAGGACCACAGGTTCGACATGTTCGTCATGTAGGTCTTGTTCCACGGCTGGAGGCGCTTCGCGGCGACGAGCTTCTGAACGTTCTCGATCGTCGGGAAGAACAGGTCCCACTGGATCGTGTCGTTCTGGACCTTGTTCATCGCCTCTGCCATACCCGCGAACTGCGTGTACTCGATCTCGACGTCGTACTCCTCCTGGAACTGCTTGATGACCTTCTTGTAGATGTAGTCGTTCCAGTTGTAGACGCGCAGCGGGCCGGGCTCCGGGTCGAGGCCGTCCGCGATCGCCGGGATGTCGTCGTAGAGGGGAAGCTCCACCGGGGAGTCGGGCCGCCCGAGCGCGATGCCGCCTTCACCGGTCTCGGTCTCCCCCGGCGTGGAGGCGGTGTCCGTCGAGCTGTCCTGGCAGGCGGCGAGGATCGCCGAGAGCGACGGCACCGCCACTCCGGTGGCAGCGGCTCGTCGCAGGAACTCGCGGCGGCTGACGGACGGGCGTTCCTTCGGATGTGCCATCCCTTCGCTCCCCTCGTTGCGGACGTGGCGGGTGTACCGGCGCAGACGCCTCCTGTCAAGGCACGGAAGGAGCAACCCTGCCGATGGAGGATGACCCGGGGTCCCGTCGCGCCCATCGTCACGAGGTGCTAGGTTCCGCGCGGACATGGCGAGACGACGTGCGAAGCCCGCAGAGAGCTCGCTCACGACGCTCTACCCTCGCGGTTTCTGGCGCTTCTCGTCGACGCCGGGCGTCCTATGGCTGGTGCTGCTGTTCGTCGTCCCGTTCTTCGTGATCGTGTCGATGGCCGGCGGAACGCTCGATCCGAACACGGGACAGGCGGTACCGCAGTGGAACCCCGCCTACTGGGACAGGGCCTCGTTCCGGTACGTGTTCGAGCAGCTGTTCACCCCCGACGGTGTCTACCGCATCGTGTTCTGGCGGACGCTCCGCTTCGTGTTCACCGCGGTCGCGCTGTGCGTGGTCTTCGGGTACCCGGTCGCGTACCACGTCTCACGCCTGCAGGGACGACGACGCGGCCTGATGCTGGCTCTGCTCGTCCTGCCCTTCTGGATCAGCTACCTGATGCGGATGCTGGCGTGGGTCGGTCTGCTGAACGAAGCGGGTCTCGTGAACCGCGTGCTGGAGGCGGTCGGCATCCTGTCCGAACCCTACCCGTGGCTCGAGGGCAAGAGCGTCACCGTGATCTTCGGTCTCGTCTACGGCTACGTGCCGTTCTTCATCCTGCCGCTGTACGCGGCGCTGGATCGGATCCAGACCTCGATGCTGGAGGCCGCGTGGGACCTCGGCGCGAGCTCCGCCGGCACGTTCTGGCGCGTCACCCTCCCGCTGTCGAAGCAGGGAGTGCTGGCGGGGGTCGCGATCATCATGCTGCCGATGTTCGGGGACTTCTACACCGCCTACCTGTTGTCGAACGGACGACCCGAGACGGCGATGATCGGCAACTCGATCCAGTCGCTGCTGCAGGAGACGACGTTCGGGTACGCACAGGCGCGAGGTGCGGCCCTCGTCACGGTGCTGGCGGTCTTCGTGTCGCTGCTGACCCTGTACTACATCGTGTCGACCGCGAAGAGCACCCGGGAGGCGCAGCGCGCATGAACTGGGCCCGGGAACTCTTCTCGAACCCGTGGCGCAAGCACCGGTTCCTCGCCCTCTACACCTGGTTCTACCTCGCCTGGGCGATCGTCCCGGTGATCATCGCGATCGGCTTCTCGTTCAACGCCGGTCGTTCCAGGAGCGTGTGGCAGGGGTTCTCGCTGCGTTGGTGGATCCACGACCCCGACCTGTCCGTCGTGAACGATCCGATCTTGATCGACGCGATCCGGCAGAGCCTGATCCTCGCCGCCGCGACGATGGCGATCGCCACGCCGATCGGGGTCGCGCTCGCGCTCGGGCTGGCGCGATGGCGGGGACGTGGCTCGGGCTCGTCGAACTTCCTGATGCTCCTGCCGCTCGTGACCCCGGAGATCGTCCTGGCGACCGGGATCTTCTTCACGCTCGTCTACCTCTACCCGTGGCCGAACCCGGGGACCACCGGGCAGATCGTCGGTCACGTGACCTGGTCGATCCCCTACGTCGTCGTGGTCCTGCGGGGCCGGATCTTCGGCGTGGGGCCCGAACTCGAGGAAGCGGCGATGGACCTGGGGGCGCCGCCCCTCGACGCCCTGCGCCGCGTGCTCCTGCCCGTCCTGGCTCCAGCGGTCTTCGCCGCGTTCATGATCGTGTTCGCACTGTCGATCGACGACTTCGTGACGAGCCAGTTCCTGGCCACCGACCTCAACACCCAGACCGTCCCGATGCTGATCTACTCCGCGGGACGGACGGCGCCCAACCCCGCGCTGAACGCGACGGCCACCCTCATGCTCGTGATCTCGCTCGGCGCGGTCGGGATCGGGATCGCGGGCATGCGCGGTCTCGCGAAGCGGCAGGGCGTGGGCGCCGCCGGCACCGACATGACCGGGTTCGAGTTCTCGGCGGGTCAGACCGCCCACCAGGGCCAGTGACCGACGAGCGCCGCTTCCTCACGATGGACGACGGCGTCCGGATCGCCGTCACGCTGCACCTCCCCGACCACGTCGCGCCACCGTGGCCGGTGGTCTTCGAGGCCCGCCCGTACCGCAAGGACGACATCTCGGACTCGACCGCGCTCTACCGCCGGCTGGCCGACGAGGGCGGCCTCGCGGTGTGCCGGGCCGACGTGCGCGGCACCGGCTCCAGCGAGGGCGTCGCCCAGAGCGAGTACACGCAGCGAGAGCTCGACGACTGGGTCGAGGTGATCGCGTGGCTCGCCGCGCAGGAGTGGTCGAACGGCAACGTCGGGATGTTCGGGACGTCCTACAGCGGGTTCAACTCGCTGCAGGTGGCGGCGATGCGGCCTCCGGCGCTGAAGGCGATCATCCCGATCTACGCGACCGACCGCCGCTACACCGACGACGTCCACTTCGGCGGCGGTGTCCGGCGCTGCCTGGACTTCCTCGACTACCCGATGCTGATGGTGGCGATGAACGCGCTGCCCCCGGTCCCGGTTGTGTTCGGGGAAGGCTGGCGAGAGGAGTGGCTGCGCCGCCTGGAGGCGACCGACCCGTGGGAGCTCGGGTGGCTCGAGCACCAGGACGAGGACGACTTCTGGCGCCACGGGTCGGTCTGGTTCGACGGGTACGAGGCGATCGAGGCCGCGACGCTGATCGTCGCCGGCCACGCGGACGGGTACCGGAACATGGCGCTGCGCGGCTACGAGCGGCTCCGCGGGCCCAGGGCGGTCCTGTTCGGCCCGTGGAGCCACATGGCCGCGAAGAGCTCGATGCCGGGCCCGCGGATCGACCACGTCCCCGAGATGATCCGGTGGTGGCGCCGGTGGCTCGCGGACGAGGACAACGGCGTCGACCGGGACCCTCCGATCCGGATCTTCGTGCGGCACCCCTCCGAGCCTCGAGCCGACCTCGACGCGTTCGAGGGCGAGTGGCGTGGCGAGCCCACCTGGCCTCCGGCCCGCCTGCGTGATGAAGCGCGCCCGCTCGACGGTGCCCACGTGCGCAGAGGCGACACCCTCACGATCCGCGGCGACGTCGGCGTCAGCGGCTCGATCTGGTGCGCCGCCGATCTTCCCTTCGGGATCCCGTGGGACCAAAGGACCGACGAGGGCATGTCTCTCGTGTTCGACTGGCCCTCCCTGGATGCACCCCTGGAGATCATGGGCCACCCGCGGCTCGCCCTCTCGGTGACGTCCTCGGTCCCGGTCGCGTTCGTCTCGGCGAAGCTCTGCTGCGTCCATCCGGACGGCATGTCCGAGCTGGTCACCCGTGGCATCCTCAACCTCACCCACCGGTCGTCGCACGAGGAGCCGACGCCGCTGGTCCCGGGGGAACCCGTCGAGCTCGAGCTCGAGCTCGACGCGACCGCGTTCGTCTTCACCCCGGGAACCCGCGTCCGTCTCGACCTGGCCACGAGCGACTTCCCCTCGTCGTGGCCGCCACCCGAGACCGGCACGCTGCGGATCGACCTCGGCGCGACGACGCTGTTCCTGCCGGTCCTCGACGGGCCTCCGATCGCCGACGCGCCGACGTTCGCACCGGGCGACGAGCGGGCACACCGACCCGCCCACGTGGTGTGGGAGGTTCGCGACGACGTCGCCGACAGGGCCCGCCGCGTCGTGATCGACCACGGCGGCGTGCGGGGTCAGGCCTCGAACGGCGCCGGGGTCCTCGACCGGTACGGCGGCGAGGTCGGCGTCGCCTGGGACGATCCCGGCCGGGCATGGGCGGAGGGCGGCACGACCTACGAGCTGACGTGGCCCGAGGCAACGGTCCGTACCGAGTCCCGGGGGTCGCTCCGGACCGATCGCGACACGTGGCGGCTGGAGCTCGAGCTCGACGTCTACGAGGACGGGGAGCACCGGTTCCACCGCCGCTGGGAGCGCGAGGTCCCGCGGGACCTGCAGTGAACCTCTGCACCCGCACCGCGTTCACCCTTCCGTAAGCGGCGTCGCGGTAGCCTCGACAGATGCGGTTCCGAGCCCGTACCGCCGTCGCCCTGGCAGCGCTCGCCCTCGTGGCGGCCGCGTGCGGCGGCGAGCCCGCCGCGACCACCGATGCCGTCGGGAGCGCCACTGCCCCGTCCGGCGACGGGTCGACGCAGACGCAGACCGGAACCCCGGCCCCGGCCGCTATCCCCGAGATCCTCGAGTTCGAGGCCCCCCTCCTGGGTGGGGGCACGCTGCGCGGCGTCAACTACGCGGGCAAGGACGTCGCGTTCTGGTTCTGGGCCCCCTGGTGAGGACGCTGCCAGGAGACCGCTCCTGGCGTCGCGCAGGTGGCGCGACAGTACGAAGCGGAACACGGGGACGACCTCGCGGTGATCGGGATGGCCGGGCTGGCCGACCCCGGCGCGATGGAGGGCTTCGTCGACACGTTCGACATCGGCTTCCCGAACACCGTGTCCGAAGACGGGCGGCTGTGGGCGCGGTTCTCGATCCCGGTGCAGGGAGCCTGGTACCTGCTGAACGACGACGGGACCGGTGAGCCCGTGCCGTACGACCTCACCGGCGAAGAGCTCGCCGCCGCGCTCGACGACCTCCTGGCGCGCTGAGGCGTTGCGCTGAGGCGGTCTAGAGCCCGAGCCGTCCGGGGCCGCTGATCAGCTCGTGGGCCGGGGGAGCGAGCCGCCCCTCGAGGTAGCCCCGTGCGACCATCGCCTGGGCACGGAAGACGTCGACCTCCCAGTACGAGAAGGGCCCGGACCGGTAGCCGGGCGAGGCCACGTTGCGCTGAACCGACTCGCAGGCGCCCCAATCCTCCTGGTTCGTGACGTCCCAGAACTCCGAGGCGTACGAGGGAGAGAACCCGGGGCGCTGCCACGCCTCCTCGGGGAAGTACCAGGCGCACTCGATCCACGTGCGGCCGGCCGCCAGCGGGACGAGGCGGTGCGTCATCACGTAGTCGGGGTGCGGGCTGATCAGCAGGTTCGGCATCACGGCGGCGTACCCGACCTCGCGGTGCTTGTCCTCGGGGAGGCCCGGGATGATCACGCCGAGCGACTCGCCGGTGAGCGACATCGTCTCGGCGTGCTCACGCAGCTCCATCGGGCCGCCGACCCACAGGCCCTGCGACCGATGCTCGTACGCCATGTCGGACTCGGGCGGGGTGACGCGGCACAGCTCCGGGTGGATCTCGTCGCAGTGGTAGCACTCGAGGTAGTTCTCGACCACGATCTTCCAGTTCGCGGCCAGCTCGTACTCGTGGCGGGCGCCGAGCCTCAGGTCCTCGGGGCGGTAGCCGTCGATGACCTGCTCGAGGTTGCCGATCTGCTCGGCGAAGCCGCCGGCGTCGCCGCTCGCGTTGAGGAAGAGCCAGCCGTGCCACTCCTCCAGCCGTGCCTCGACCAGGGGCCACTCGGTCTTGTCGAACCCCTCCATGTCGAACCGCGGGGTCGCCCGGCAGTCGCCGGTCAGCCCGTACACCCATGCGTGGTAGGGGCAGCGGATCCCGCGCTGGTTGCGCTGCTCACCGACCGACAGCAGTTCGTGGCCCCGGTGGCGACAGATGTTGTGGAACGCCCGCAGCACGCCGTCGTCGCCGCGGACCAGCACGAAGCTCTGCCGCCCCACCTGGACGGCCCGTTGATCGCCGGGCTCTGCCACGTCGAGGTCCGCAGCGCGTCCGACGCACATCCACGAGCCCTCGAAGAAGTGCTCGACCTCCCAGTCGAACACCGCCTCGGACGCGTACGCGGCCCCCGGCAGGGTGAGGGCGTCGGGGTACGGGCGCAAGACGCGCTCCACGGCGGCGAGGTCGAGCGGTGCGGCGGTCCTGCTGGTCATCGTGCGTCGCTCCTCGTGGTTCGATCCGAGTTTGAATGGTCATTCAAATGAGGAGCGATGATACCCCCCGGCCTCCCGGTCGCGCCAGGACCCCGGGTCAGACGGGGTGCGCCGTGTGCCACGCGTCGAGCAGGTCGCGCTCGCGATCGTCCGGGAGACCCGCCTCCATCGGCCACGGTGCACCGCGCGCGTCGTCCCACGCGAGCGTGTCGCGCACGGTGTCCCCGAGCGGCCTCGTCACGAGCCCCGCAGCCTCGGCCTTCGTCGTGTCGAACAGATGCGCGCCGGGGATCTGGGGCGTCCACAGAGGGAGGGGGTCGCTCTCGTCGTCGAGCAACCCTCGCGCCTCGGCGAACCCTCGATCGATCCACGTGAACGTGGTGTCGACCCCGCCGAGCCCGCGTGCGGTCGCGAGCAGTTCCCCCATCGTGTGACGCCCCGGGGGCGTCACGACGCTGTAAGGGCCAGAGGCGCCGCGTTCGACGAGGGTCAGGATGAAGGCCGCGAGATCCCGGGCGTCGACCCACTGCATCGCGTAGTCGTCGGGACCGGCCGCCAGCATCTCTCCCCCGCGAGCCGCCCGACGGATCCAGTAGGTGAAGCGGTCGGTCGGGTCGTGGGGGCCCACGATGTAGCCGGGTCGGATCAGGAGCGCCCGGTCGCCCACGGCTGCGACCACCTCGTGCTCGCAGGCGACCTTGAGCGGCCCGTACGTGGTCTCGGTCACGTCCTCGGTGTCGGGGAACGGCGGCTGATGGACGTCGTCGTCCTCGGTCGCCCCGATCCTCGCCTCGTCCAGATGCGCGGAGAGCGACGAGTAGAACGCGTACAGACCCGCGTGCGGGAACGCTGCCGTCGACGCGCGAACCTCACGCGGCACGTACGCGCAGGTGTCGACGACCACGTCGAACCGCTCGCCGGAGAGCGGCCCGAACCCATCGGCCCGGTCCCCGTGGGCGTGCCGCGCCTCGGGCCACGGGTCGTCGGCTCCGGAACCCCGGTGGAAGACCGTCACGTCGTGTCCCCGCTCGAGCGCGAGCCCCGTGAGCGCCCGCCCCGAGAACCTCGCCCCACCGATCACCAGCAGCCGCATCGCCTCACCTCTCCTCGTTCCGACCGTCGCGCGACCCTACCGCCTGCGGCTCGAAGACCACGGGGTTGACAGTCACCAGCGATGACGTCATAATGACGTCATCCATGAAGTCAGACTGACGGAGGGAGTCGTCATGTCACCGCAGGAGATCGCCCAGCACTGCCACCTGATCGCCACCGAGCGTCGGCGCGAGGCCGAGCGGCATCGCACCTGGCGCCGTCCGACGGAATCGCGTCATCCGCTCCGGCCCGCACCGGAGGCTTGACCGATGGAGACCACCACCTACATCGATGCCCTGCGCACCGACCTGCTCGCGATCGTCGGCGACGACGAGCAGGCTGCGGCGGTCGCCGATCGGATGGGGCGAGCGCTCGAGTCGTCCCTCCAGTTGCGGTTCCTCGACGCCCTCGGCGAAGCCGCTGCGGAGCTGTCGGAGCAGCTGTCCGCCGGACATGTCGAGGTGCGGCTCGCCGGACGTGACGCCCGCCTCGTCCTGGTCACTCCCCCGGAGACCACGGCCGTCGGCGCGGCCACCGACGACGAGGACGGGGGTACCGCACGGCTCACGCTGCGCATGCCCGACATCATGAAGTCCCGCGTCGAGGAGGCCGCCGATCAGGAGCAGTTGTCCGTGAACGCGTGGCTCGTCCGTGCGGTCGGGGCGGCGCTGGAGCGCCGACGCGAGCCCGCGCGGCGGGCTCGCAACCGCATCACGGGCTACGCCCAGAGCTGAGGAGGCCCCCATGATCACGCGCACCTTCGACACGCCGGGTGGGCTCACCCTCGACGTCACGATCCTCGCCGGCGAGCTCGTCGTCCGGGCCGCCGACACGACGGTCACTTCGCTCCGGATCGAAGGGGGACGCGACGCCGACGATCTCATCGTCGACCTTCGTCCTGCCGGTCCGACGGGTCAGCAGCTGGTGATCGAGCACCGGACGAAGAGAGCCTGGGGCCTGTTCGCGTTCGGGGCTGACCTCGACATGGACGTCACCGTCCCGGTGGGGACGGCGGTCATCTGCGACGCCGGCTCGGCCGACGTCACCACGCAGGGCCGCATCGGTTCGCTCAGCGTGCGTGTCGGATCGGGCGACGTACGGCTCGATGAGGTCGGCGGCGACGTCACCGTGAAGACCGCGAGCGGGGACGTCACGGGTCGCCTCGTCGGCGGCGACCTGACGGTGCACGGCGCGTCGAGCGACGTGTCCGTGACACGGGTCGGCGGCGCCCTGGTGGTACGGACCGCGTCCGGTGACCTGCAGGTCGACGACGTCGGCGGCACGGTGCAGGTCACGACGATGTCCGGCGACCTGAAGATCCGCTCGCTCGGCGGGCCTTCTGCGGAGCTCCGCTCGGTCTCCGGCGACATCGACGTGGGCGTCTCTCGGGGACGGGGCGTCTACCTCGACGTGTCGAGCCTCAACGGCGACGTGCGCTCCGACCTCGAGGCCGGCAGCGCCCCGTCGGACGGACCCGACCTCGACCTGACGGCCTCCACGGTCTCCGGTGACATCCGGGTCCGCCGTACCCCCTCCGGGAAGGAGGCGTGATGCGCACGGTCCTGCGCGATCGCAACTACCGCCTCCTGCTGCTGGGCCAGGTCACGTCCGCGTTCGGTGACTACGCGATGTTCCTCGCGATCGGGGTGTGGGCCAAGGAGCTCACCGGATCGAACGCTGCCGCGGGACTCGCGGTGCTCCCCTTCGCGATCCCGTCCCTGTTCGGCCCCGCGTTCGGCGTGTTGGTCGACCGGTTCCCACGACGACGCGTGATGATCGTCACCGACGTGGTCGCGGCCACGGCGATGCTGTCGTTGTTGGCCGTCGACGGCGCGGAGGACCTGTGGCTGCTGTATCTGGTTTCGTTCGTGTACGGGACCTGCGTCACCGTCTACCAGGGCGCCCGGGCAGGTCTGTTGATGGCGATGCTCCCGGTCGATCGGATCGGCGAGGCGAACGGCCTCCTGCAATCGTCGAACCAGGCGATGCGCCTGGCCGCGCCGCTCGTGGGTGCAGGACTCTTCGCGGTCGCGGGTGGGCCGGCCGTCGCCGTCTTGGACGCGGCGACGTTCCTCGCGTCGGCCGGGATCCTGCTCGCGTTGCGGTCCCCCGACCTCGAACGTCGGACCGATGAGGTCCGGTTCGTCGCGGAGCTCCGAGACGGGCTCGCCCACATCGCGAAGACCCCGAGCCTGCGTCGCCTCACCGCGGGGACCGCCGTCGTGATGCTCCTCGTCGGCATGCAGGAGGTCCTGATCTTCGCCGTGATCGACCAGGGGCTCGGCCGGCCCCCGGAGTTCCTCGGGGTGATCGCTACCGCGCAGGGCGTCGGCGCGATCGTCGCGGGGATCGTGGCGGGATGGGTGCTCCGCGGGATCGGCGAGCTCCGCGCGATCGCGGTCGCCTCGTTCGCGGCCGCGGCGGGGCTCTTCCTGTTCGGTACCGCGATCCTGCCTCTCGTGCTGGTGGCTGCCGTGGGGTTCGGCGTCGCGAACACGCTGTTCGTCGTGGCGTACACGACGGTGATGCAGATCCGGACCGCGCTCGAGATGCAGGGACGGGTCATGACCGCCGTCGAGGCGATCATCACCCTGCCCTTCCTGGCCTCGATCGCGATCGGCGCCGCGATCGTCGACACGCTCGACGTCCAGGCGATCTACGTCGCCGAGGCGCTCGGGATGGCCCTCGTCGCGGTCTACTTCCTGCGCTCCCCCGCGGAAACCGAGCCCGCGCCGGCCGCGGAGGCCCAGGTGGTCGCGGCGGCTGCGTCCGACGCTTAGGCCGCCGACTCCATCGAGGCGTCGTACGAGCCGCTGCGCGCGAGCCCGTTCATCTTCGCCCGGTGCGCGAGCGCGCGCTGGCCCGCCTCGACGTTCGCCGGATCGCCCTTCCACGCCTTGAGCGACGGGGCCTGCAGGGCGCGTCCGTAGCTGAACGACAGCTCCCACGGGAACCCGCCGATCCGGTTCATCTCGTTCAACCGGCTCGTGGCCTGCTCGTCGCTCATCCCCCCGGACAGGAACACGATGCCGGGGACCTCGGCGGGCACGTGGGCCGTGAGGCACCGGATCGTCGCCTTCGCGATCGCGACGTCGTCGTCCTGGACCGCGTTGCCCTTGCCCGGGACGATCATGTTGACCTTCAGCAGCGTGCCGGGCAGGTCGACCCGATGGGCGGCGAGCTGCTCGTACAGCGCGGTGAGCGTGAGCGAGGTGGCCGCCTCGCACGTCGCCAGGTCGTGGTCGCCGTCCATCAGGATCTCGGGCTCCACGATCGGGACGATGTCGGCCTCCTGGCACAGCGCGGCGTAGCGCGCCATCGCGTGCATGTTCGCGAGGATCGCGAAGTCGGTAGGCAGGTCGGCGCCGACGTTCATCGGCGCGCGCCACTTCGCGAACCGGGCGCCGAGCTCCCGGTACTCGGCGAGCCGCTCGCGGAGCCCGTCGAGCCCCTCGGTGACGGTCTCGTCGGGGAACCCGGCGAGCGGCTTCGCGCCGGTGTCGACCTTGATCCCCGGGATCGACCCCGCCTCGCGGATCACGTCGACGAAGGTGCGGCCGTCATCGGCGGACTGGCGGATCGTCTCGTCGAACAGGATCACGCCGCTGAGGTGCTCGCCGAAGCCGGGCGTCGTGAACAGCATCTGTCGGTAGGCCCGGCGTTGCTGCTCCGTGTTCTCGACGTCGATCGAGTCGAACCGCTTCTTGATCGTCCCCGTGGACTCGTCCGCCGCGAGGATCCCCCTCCCCGGGGTGACGAGTTCCCGGGCGGTCGCGTTCATCGCATCGCTCATGGTCGTCTCCTCCTCCCGGAGCCCTCCGGGATCGTTCCGGTCATGTCATTGAGCCTAGGGGATGGGCGCGCAGGTCGGCCACGGATCGACGCTCAGGCGCACCCCGATCCGCGCCGATACACGGGACGTGCGCTCCCCCCGCCACACCTCGCTTCAGATGTCATGGGTGGCCACGGCGTTGGCCGGGCTCCTGACCGTGACCACGCCGGTCGCCGCGGGTCTGATGGACGACGCCGAGGAGGGCGGCGCGGGCCGCACCGCGATCCGCGCGACGACGGGCCGCGGGACCGTCGCCACCCCTTCGGAGACCCGCATCCTGGGCGCACCGGTCGTGGGAGGCCCGGACGCATCGGCGGTCGACCGACCTGCGAAGCCCGAGCCCTTCCTCATGGTGCACGCCCGCCCCGGCCTGGTCGCCCACCAGCGCCCCTGGGCGTCGTCCCCCCGGATCGCCACGGTGGCCACCGTCTCGAAGTACTACCGGGTCCCCCTCGTCCTGTGGGTCGAGGAGGTCAGCCGCAGCGGCGAGTGGGGTCGGATCGAGCTGCCGTACGTCTGGCCGCGCCGCGAGGGATGGATCCGGCTCGAGGGCCTCGAACGCGAGACGACCTGGGTCCGGGTCGACGTGGACCTGTCGGACCACACGGTGCGGGTGTACAAGCGCGGCGAACTCCTGTTCAGGGTCCCTGGCGCGACCGGCGCCGCCGCCTCACCGACCCCGCCCGGCGACTACGCGGTCACCGACCGGGTGCCCTTCTCCGCAGGGAGCTACCTAGGCTCGTTCGCCTTCGGGATCAGCGGCATCCAGCCGCGTCTGCCCGCCGGGTGGACCGGCGGCGATCAGTTGGCGATCCACGGCACGAACTCCCCTTCCACGATCGGACGGAGCGTCTCGGCAGGCTGCATCCGCGTGTCCGAGTCGACCCTGGACCGGCTCCTCCCCCTGCTGCGGCTCGGGACCCCGGTCCAGATCCACGCCTGATCTCTTTCACGGAGCCATCCGGTCTGGCCGTCCCGGTGACGCTCGTCGGCTAGCGCGAGCCGTGCTCCTCGACGAAGGCGCGGAGGTCCTTGAGGTGCGCCGAGTCGTGGGCGAAAGGATCGCGGGTCCCGACGAGGATCTGGCCCAACCGGTGACCGAGTGCCACGCGCCCGCGTGACGTCGCCGGGGCCCGCCAGGCACGGTCAGACAGGGCCTCGATCGCCCCGACGAGCCGCTCGTGGGTCGCGGCGGCCGAGGCGAGGGTGGCGGTCATGGACCGGCGCGACCTGCGCCGGACCTCGGCGAGGTTGACCGCGGTGAGCCCTCGCGTCCGAAGGGCTCGGTCGATCGGGGCCGGCTCGTTCCGTGCCCACGCCTCGAGCGCGGCGAGCGCATGCTCCTCCCAGCTCTCCAGATGACCCAGCAGGTCCCTCGGCGACCAGTCGCCGCCGCCGAGGCCCGGGCGCGTGAGCGCCCGCGCCGGCAGCCGTCCGATCAGGTCGAGGATCTCGGCGCGCTCGGCACGGAGACGGGCGATCGCATCCCGGCGGGATGGGTCGGTCATCCGAGCCATCGTAGGCCGGGACTCACCCGGCGCGCTCGGCCCACACCGACGCGGCGACGAGCTCCGCGACGAGCACCTCGGAGAGCATCGCCACCTCGGGGTCGTCGTCCCCCGCGTAGCGCAGCGACGAGACCGCCCCGGGCACGTCGCGTCCGACCGCGACCACGAGCGAACCGCGCTCGGCGACCCACCCCATCACGGCGTCGTCGAACCGCGACCCCGCGAACAGGAGCGCCCGGTAGTCGAGCGGCTTCGTCAGGTAGACGTCGACGTGGAGCCAGTCCCCCGTCTCGCACGCGTCGGCGACGAGCCGCGGGCCTTCGCGGAGCATCAGCGCCCCCTGCTCCGCCGATGAGATCCGCTCTGCGGGGGCGATCAGGAACGCGTGTCCGGTCGCGGTCAGACGGTCGCGCACGCTCGGGAGCCACGCATCGCGGCGCGCGAGGAGATCCTCCGTCGCGGTAGCCGCACGGCGGATGGCGGAGCTCAGCCACGTCGGTGCCCGCGAGCGCGTCCTCGAGCGCCAGCAGGAGCGCGAGGGTGTGCTGGAAGCTCCGGCACGCCACCCCGCCGTCCTCGGGTCCGGCATGCATCTCGACGGTGCGGGATGCGTCCGCCTCGAGCGCGGAGCCGGCCGTGTTCGAGAGCGCGACGGTGTGACTCCCCCGCTCCGCGTGACCCCGGAGCGCCGCAACGGTCTCCTCGGTCCCCCCGCTCGCCGAGATGCCGATCGCGAGGGTTCCGGGCCCACCCGGATGCGCCGCGTCGGCGCTCGCCCGCTCTGCGACCGCGTCGATGCCCCGCGCCCGTAGGCGGGCGGCACCCACCTGCGCCGCGAACCACGACGAGCCCATCCCCAGCAGGACGACCCTCCGGGGCGTCTCGATCGACCCCCACGGACCGTCGATGGCGAGTCGATCCGCGAGCGCGCGGAGGATCACCGGCTTCGCCTCGAGGTCGGCGAGGAACCGCCGCGGATCGGGCGACCAGCTCACGGCCCGGCCTCCAGGAGCACGGGCAACGCGAGGTCCGGCACGTACGACCAGCGTGGCAGGTACCGGGCGGCGTAGAGGTGCTCGTGGCACTCCTGGGCCACCTCGAGCGGGAACAGCAACCGCGCATCGAACAGGTCTCCCTGCGGCCCCAGCCCGGCGCGGTACGCGTCGAGGAAGCGGCTCCGCGCTTCCACGATCCACGTCTCGACGTCCGCCTCATGACCCGGCCGCCGCCGTTGCACCACCCGGCCCACGTGATCGATCGCGCGCGCCATGCTGGCGACGTCCCGCGCAGGCGTGTCGGGCGCGACGCGCGTCTCCGCAGGCACGAGCGGGTTCCCGTCGAAGTCGCTCACGGCGTAGCCCTCCTCCCACCGCAGCACCTGGCCGACGTGCAGGTCTCCGTGGATCCGCATCACCGGTGTCTCGTCCACCTCGCCGAACGCCTCGAAGGCTTCCCGGATCCGCGGCGCGAGCCCACGGAGTCGCGGCCGGACGGTCTCGACCGCGATCTCGAGCGCCTCGTCCAGGGTGGATCCGGCCCGCACACGCCACCGTGCCACGGTCGAACGATCCGCGGTGCTCACGGGCTCGGGGAACACGCCCGACGGCGTGGCGAGCGCTCGGTGGAGCTGCGCGACGAGCCGACCCATCTCCGCCGCGGGCTCCTGTACGTCGTGGTCTCCGAGCGCTCCGTCGACCCACCGCAGGAGCAGATCGACGTACCAGTCCCATCCGTCCTGCGCGCCCGGGAGGTATCGCGACGCCGTCGCCAACAGCACCTCGCGGCCCGCATCGTCGACCCAGACCAGCGCTCCGTACGGCGTGGGCGTCCGTTCGAACCCGACCTCCGCCAGATGGGCAGGCAGGTCGAGCCCGGGCTGCGGTCCGGGCGCGGTCCGTGCGTAGACCTTCACGACGACTCCGTCCCCGACGACCATCGAGTCGTTCGACTGATCGACATCGATCGCGCGCTCCCCCTGCACCGGCGGCACCGGCGTCACCACGCGGACCTCGAACCGCCCGGCCGGCGCGCCGGTCGCGATCGTGCGAGCGACCCCGGCGAACGCGCCGTCGCCCGCCGACGCCCGGCGAACGCCCGTGTGTCCGCCGACGACGGGCGTGACGACGACCTCGTCGCCGCTCTCGACTACGACCAGCAGGCTCCCTCCCGGCAGGCTCAGCGCGTCGCGAACGACCGGCTGGCCGCTCAGGCTCACGGAACCCGCCAGCCGAGCCGGCAGCAGGACGGATGCCCCCTCCTGCCGCAGATGCGCCTCGAGCGCTCGCAGGTCCACCTCGGGATCGCCCATCCGCGGGAGTCTAGGCGCCCGCACCGTCGAGCCGTGGTCCTGACCGGCGGTCAAGCTCCCTACTGCCCAGGACGCCGCGACCGTGGCACCGTGCTGAGATCGGCGTGCGGGGGCGCGTCGTTCCACACGTAGCGAGCCACCTCGACGGGGGGAGCACGACATGAGCGAGCGCGAGATCCGTCCGGTGATCCACCGGCAGGACAAGCTGAACATGCTGTCCGACGCGGCGCTGGAAGCGATCCGCGACGCGACGACCGAGGTGCTCGAGCGCACCGGGATCCAGGTCCGCTCGGACCGGATGCTCAAGGAACTCGGCGCGGCCGGCGCCGTGATCGACGAGGTCGAAGGGCGGGCGCGGTTCCCGAAGACCCTGCAGGCCGAGGCGCTCGCACAGCTCCCGGCAGACCTCCCGCTGTGCTCGCGCGAGCCCGGCATGGACCTCGAGCTCGACGGCACCCGCGGGTACCTGGGGGTCGACGGGAACGCCGCCGAGGTGATCGACCTCGACACCGACCTGCGCCGCGCCTCCCGCAAGGACGACGTCGCCACCGCGACCCGGATCGGCGACGCGCTGCCCCAGATCAGCTACATCTGGCAGCCGGCCGTCGCGCGCGAGGTCCCCGTCCCGTCAGAGCCGCTGCACAACCTCGAGGCGAACCTCAACAACACCGGCAAGCACGTGTGCCAGATGACCGCCGTCACCCCCGAGCAGGCACGAGCCTCCGCCGCGATGGCCTACGCGGCCGCCGGTGGAGAGTCCGCGTACCGCGAGCGCCCGATCCTGTCGGCGTTCCAGTGTTCGGTGTCGCCGCTCGTCTACGACGGTGGGCCGCTCGAGGCCGCGGTCGCGTTCGCCGACATGGGCGTGCCCTCGGGCTTCATGGTGATGCCGATCATGGGCGCCACCTCGCCGATCACCCGGGGCGGCACCTTCGTGATCTCGACCGCCGAAGTGATCGGCGGTGTCGTGGCCCTGCAGGCGCTCCGCCCTGGCTCACGGACCTTCTTCGGCTCGTGCGCGACCACGATGGATCTGCGGACCGGTGCGGCGACCTGCGGTGGCCCCGAGGACCTGCTGTACCAGATGGGGAACGCCCAGATCGCGCGCAGCTACGGCCTGAAGTCGATGATCGGCACCTTCGCGACGGGGTCGAAGACGAGCGACTGGCAGGGCGGCGCGGAGAACGGGCTGTCGGGTATGGCGAGCTGGCTGTCCGGCGTCGATCTGTTCAGCGGTGCCGGGTTGCTGTACGCGGCACGCGTGTTCAGCCACGCACAGCTCGTGCTCGACGCCGAGCTGTTCGATCTGATCACGAGCCTGTCCGAGGGCGTCCGCGGCTACGACGCCGAGCAGCTGGCCGTGGACGTGATCGACGCGGTGGGACCCGGGAACCACTTCCTGGACCAGGACCACACCCTGAGTCACATGCTGTCCGTGTGGCAGACGCGGTTCTTCGACCGGGGCAACTGGGAGGACTGGGAGGCCACCGGCAGGCCGATCCCGAAGCAGAAGGCGACCGAGCGCGCGCGGGAGCTGATCGAGACCCATCAGCCCTACCCGCTGCCGGACGGCGCCGCCGACGAGATCCGTCGGATCGTGGAGGACTTCGAACGCGAGCACGTCGCCGCCTAGTGACCCAGGGGTCGGCTACCGGCCGGACCCGCCCGTAGGCTAGGGTTCCGAACGGGCGCGAGCCCACGGGACACGACCAGGAGGAACCATGTCGGACGAGGAACTGATCGCCACCCTCCGCACCTCGCTCATGGGGGCGAAGCGTGATGAGGCGCTCGGAGCGACGCAGCAGCTGATGGACGGTGGCGCCGACCCCGTCATCGTCCTGCAGGACGGGATGGCGGCCGCGATGTTCGAGCTCGGTGCGATGTGGAGCCGCGGCGAGGTCTTCCTGCCCGAGGTCGTGGCCTCCGCGACCCTGTTCAAGCTCTGCAACGACATCGTCGAGCCGGTCCTGCTCGAGAGGGGCGAGAAGAAGGCGGGGGCCAAGGTGCTCCTGGCCACGGTCAAGGGCGACCTCCACGACCTCGGCAAGAACATGGTCGGGGCGATGCTCAAGACGGCCGGGTTCGAGGTGATCGACCTCGGCAAGGACACGCCCACCGAGAAGATCGTGAACGCGGTCAAGGAGCACGAGCCGCAGATCCTCGGTCTGTCGGCCCTCCTCACCACCACCGTCCCCCAGCAGAAGGTCGTGATCGAGGCCCTGAAGGCCGAGGGGCTCTTCGACTCGCTCAAGGTCATGGTCGGCGGCGCGCCGGTGACGCAGGAGTGGGCCGACGAGGCGGGTGCCGACGGCTACGCCCCCGACGCCCCCGAAGCGGTCCAGCGTGCGCTCGTCCTGACCGACCAGGCCTGAGCCCACACGCACCGAGCGGTACGCTCCTCCGGAGAGGACCCGGATGAGCCAGGACGTCCGCCTTCGCACCGGACCGGCGTGGTGGGTGCTGGCCGGCCTGAGCGTCGTCGTGACCTCCGAGTCGATCCGTGTCTCGTTCCCGCTGCTGTACGACGTCCGCGAGGACGCGGGCGCCGGGCTCGCGATCGTCTGGGCGCTCGCTACCTTCGTCCTGCTCCCCGCCTCGACCCCGGCGCTCCGTCGCGTCGCGGGACCCGACCTCGCCCTGAAGCTCTCCGCGGCGCTCCTGGCGGCCGCGCGGTTGGCGTTGCAGCTGGCCGATCCGATCCCCCTGTGGCTGGCCGCAGCCGCGGTGGCGGCCGGCATGATCGTCCTGGTCCAGGTGCTCCACGTGAGCCGCGCCCGCGCCGAAGGCGCGGGCGCCGCCTTGGCCGTCGCCGTGGGGCTCGCGGTCGACGCCGCGATCCGCGGCGCCTACGAGACCTGGGATCCCCTGTGGCAGCCGGGCATCGCGCCGACCACCCTCGCGGCCGTCCTGGCCGGGGCGCTCGTGGCGGCCGCGTGGATCTCGGGCGCCCGCCCCGACCGCACGGACCGCGAGCCGCGACGTCCTTGGTCGCTGATGCTCGTCGGTCCGTTCCTGCTGCTCGAGACCCTGTTCCTCCAGAACGCCGCCTTCGTCGGTTCGGAGTACGGCTACTCGATCCCCGCAGCGGTCCTGACCGTCATGGCCGGGAACGCGGTCGCGGTGGCGATCGCGGTGGCGCTGGTGCGGCATCCGGCACGGGCCGCCTCGCTCCAGTTCCGAGCGGTGGTCGCCCTGGCGTTCGTCGCCCTGCTCGCGGCGACGGCGGTCACCGGCGTCCGTGGGCTGGTGCCGCTCGCCCACGTCGGGGTCGTGATCCTCCTGATCTGGGCGATCGACCGGCCGGTCGCCGAGGACGACCCGGCGTCGTCGTGGCGCACCGCCGGCGCCGTCGCGTCCGGGATGGCGCTGTTCGTCGGCGGGGCGTTCGCCTACCAGATCGACATCGACGTTCCGTTGCCGGTCCCTCGTGCGACCTTCCCGGTGGTCGCGGCGATCGCCCTGGCGTCGGCCGCGATCGCCCGACCGGATCGACCGGCGTGTCCGGCACCGCGCCGGCTCTGGCTCCTGCCCGCCGGACTGCTCCTGGCGGTCGGGCTCGCCTTCGTGCTCCGCGGTACGGGCGCGACGCCTCGGCCCACCACGCCGGCCGACCCGCTCACCGTGATGACGTGGAACATCCACACCGCGGTGAACGCCGACGGCAACGTCGACCTCACGACGATCGCGGACGAGATCGAGCGACGGGGCCCCGACGTCGTCCTCCTGCAGGAGGTCGGACGCGGCTGGCCGATCGCCGGCCAGGTCGACCAGGCCGAGTGGCTCGCCCGCCGTCTGGAGATGGACATGACCTGGGCGAGCGCAGCCGACGACCAGTTCGGCAACGCGATCCTCACCCGACTCCCGGTCCTCGACGTCGCGATCCTGCGATTGCCGTTCGGCGAGGGGCCTCAGTACCGGAGCGCCGTGCGGGTGCTCGTCGACACCGGGGCCGGGTGGACGTCCTGGCTCGTGGACGCACACCTGCAGAACGGCGACGAGGCGTCGACCCGACAGGACCAGATCGTGGCGCTCCTGGACGCGTGGGGCGGCGATGCACCGACCGTGCTCGGCGGCGACCTGAACATGCAGCCGACCGAGGACAACGTGACGCTGCTCTCCGACGCCGGGCTGGTGAGCGCCCAGGACGCGGTCGGGGACCCGGCTGCATCGACGGCGCGCGATCCGGAGTTCCCGGGGGACCGGGTCGACTGGATCTGGGTGAGCCCGGACCTTACGCCGTCAGCGTTCGCGATCGTGGCCTCGACGGCCTCCGACCACCTGCCGCTCGTCGTCAGCGTGACGCGGGCCGGCTCCTGAGCGGGCCCGCGACGGTCGAGTCCCGGACCGTCAGCCGCGTCGGCACGTCGAGGACCGAACGGGCCGGGTGCCCCTCGAGGAGATCCGCGAGGAGCGACGCGGCCGTCTCGCCGAGGCTCGCCTGCTCGAGATCGAGGGTCGTGAGCGGGGGCGACGTGGCGGGCGCGAGGCCGACCTCGCTGATCGTGACGATCCGCAGGTCATCGGGGACGTCGAGCCCGCGCTCCCTCGCCGCAGCCAGCAGTTCCGCCGCCAGACGCTCGTAGAGGCAGAAGACGCCGTCCGGGCGCTCGGGCGTCGCCAGGAACGCCTCCGCGAGCGCCCGCAGCTCGTCCGGCGAGGCCGTCGGATCGGCGTCGCCGACGTGGATCGCCATCGGCACGTCGCGCGCCTCGCCCCAGGCCTCCGCCGCCGTGAGGGACTCCTGCGTGAAGCTCTCGAACGTCCGCAGCGTGAGCACGCCGAGCCTGCTCGCCCCCGCCTCGAGCAGATGCTCGAGGACCGCCTCGGTCGCCGCGCGCCGGTCGTTCTGCACCACGACGTCGTCGCCCCGGCCGTTCGGGTCGCGACCGACGAAGACCATCGCGACCCCTCGCGAACGGAGCACCCCGAGGGTCTCGTCGCCGTCGGCGGGGTCGATCACGATCACACCGTCGAGCGGGAGGCGATCCCAGGTCTCACCGCCGGCGGTCGAGGGGGCGACCACCAGCGAGAACCCCCTCGCCAGCGCCGTCCGTGTCGCCCCGTTCATCAAGGCGACGTAGTAGTCGATCTCGGTGAACGCGATCGAGGCACCGCCGGGTGCCGACACGACCGTCGCGACCAGCCCGGAACGGCCGATCGCGAGGCTCCGCGCCGTGGGGTGCGGACGGTAGCCGAGCTCGTGCGCGATCCTGGCCACCCGCTCGCGCGTCGCGTCCGGGAGCCGGCCCTTCCCCGACAGGGCGTGCGAGACCGTCGTGATCGAGACCCCGGCCGCCTCCGCGACGTCCTTGATGCCGACGCGTCCGCTCCCCGCGCTCACGCGACGGGTCCGATCACCATGCGGTCGTCCCCGCGCGGCCGCGTCAGCCGTAGCGCCAGCAGCACGGCGACGAGCGACACGGCCATCACGATCGCCGCCACGGCGTTGACCTCGGGGGTGACGCCGAAACGGATCATCCCGTACACGCGGATCGGGAACGTGATCGACGTCGGGCCGGAGTTGAAGAACGCGATCACGAACTCGTCGAGCGACAAGGTGAAGGCCACGAGGGCCCCGGCGACGATGCCCGGCCAGATCACCGGCAGCGTCACGAGCCGGAGCACGGTCACCGGCCTGGCCCCCAGGTCCGCGGCAGCCTCCTCGATCCTGCGGTCGAAGTACCCCAGGCGCGTCCGGACGATGGCCGCCACGAAGACCATGTCGAACACGACGTGCGCGATCACGATCGTCTGCACGCCCAAGGTGAACCTCAGGAGGTTGAAGAAGGACAGCAGCCCGATCGCCAGGACGATGTCGGGGATCACGGCCGGCAGGAACAGCACGGTGTCGAGGAACCGGCTCTTCACGGTCCGCTGCAGTCCGATCGCCAGCAGGGTCCCCAGGAGGGTCGAGATCAGCGTGACGAGGACCGCCACCAGCAACGACACGCGGATCGAGGCCAGCAGTTCCTCGTTCGAGAAGAGCGCCCGGTACCACTCGAGCGAGAAGCCGCCCCAGCGCCGTGGGGAGCCCGCTCGCGTTGAAGCTCAGGACGATCAAGACGACGATCGGCAGGTAGAGGAACGCGAACAGCAGGCCCATGTGGACCGCGAGGTAGCGCGAGCGCCTACGAACGGCCACCCTCGACCTCTTGTTCACGGCGGAGCACCTGGGCCTGGACGGCGAGCACGACGAACATCAGCAGGACGACCGACATCGCCAGCACGGCGCCGAACGGCCAGTCGCGGGCGGTCAGGAACTGCTGCTGGATCAGGTTCCCGACCATCACCTTCCGCCCGCCTCCGAGCAGATCCGGGACGATGAAGTTCCCGAGGCTCGGTACGAACACGAAGATGCACCCGGCGACGACCCCCGGCAGCGTCAGCGGGAAGGTCACCTTGCGGAACGTCGTGGCCGGGCTCGCGTAGAGGTCCGCCGCCGCCTCACCCGGGACCGGCCCCAGTCGCTCCAGCGACGCGTAGATCGGGAGGATCATCAACGGCAGGTAGGCGTAGACGAGCCCCACGACCACCGCGAACTCGTTGTACAGGAGCGGGAACGGGCCCAGACCGACGCCGCGGGCGAGTCGATTGATCAGACCCTCGGGGTTCAGCAGCACGATCCACGCGTACGTTCGGATCAGGAAGCTCGTCCAGAAGGGCAGGATCACCAGCACCAGCAACACGACGCGATGCCGGCGCTCCGCCCGAGCGATGAAGGCAGCCGCCGGATAGCCGATCAGCAGCGCCGCGACCGTGGACACGACCGCGATCCGCACCGACGTGAGGAGCACGCCGATGTAGAGGTCGTCGAGCGCCCGCCGGTAGTTGTCGAGCGTCCAGTCGTACACCACCCCGCCGTAGGGGCCGCGCCGGAAGAAGCTGTAGACGACCAGGACGGCGACGGGCGCGACGAAGAAGGCGAGCCACCAGGCCGTGCCGGGGCCGAGGGTGGCGAGCCGCGCCGCCCAGACGTGGCGTCTCCGACGCCGCCTGGGCAGCGCGCGCGCCGCCTCCTGGATGTCCATGCCGCCGGGCCCGCGGGCCTACGCGGCCTTGATCTCCGTCGCGGTCTGCGTCCACAGGAGCGTGCCCTCGGCACCGAGGGACGTCTGGCCCTCCTGCGCGAGCAGCTCCGAGGGGGCGATCGCGAGGGTCGGGAAGCCCTCGATGACCTCGGGGTCGACCGCATCCATCGCGGCCTGGTTCGGCGACTTGTACAGCGTGAACTCGATGATCGCCTTGCCCACCTCGGGCCGCAGGATGTAGTCGATGAACGCGTGCGCGGCGGCCTTGTTCTCGGACGACTCCATCACGACCATCGAGTCGGTCCACAGATCGGAACCCTGGTCGGGAACCACGAAGTCGATGTTCGGGTCCTCTGCGCGCCCGTACTCGCACCACCCGTCCCACGCCTGCACGGCGCTCGCCTGGCCGTCGACGAGCTTCGTGTAGAAGGTGGTGTCGTCGAACGCGAGGAGGTTGTCCTTCGCCGCCATCGTCCAGGCCTTGGCTTCCTCGATCTGCGCGGCGTCGGTGGTGTTGATCGAGTAGCCGAGCGACAGGAGCGCCGGCTGCAGCAGCCAGCGGTCCGTGCCGAGCATCGTCATCTTGCCGTCGAGCTCGGCGGGCGGGTCGTTGAAGATCTCCCAGCTCGTCGGCTCGTCGATCAGATCCGAGCGATAGCAGATCCCGGTGGTCCCCCACGTGTACGGCACGGAATGCGTGTTGCCCGGGTCGTACGGGAGCTCGCTCCCCTCGGGCGCCAGGTTGGACAGGTTCGGGATCAGCGACTGGTCGATCGAGGCCGCCCAACCCAGCCCGACCGCGTCCTGCACGAACGGACCCGACATGAACACGAGGTCGAAGCCGGTGCCGTTGGACGCCTGCAGCTTGCCCATGATGTCTTCGTTCGTGGTGTGGATCGCGTACTCCACGTTCACGCCCGTCTCGGCTTCGAAGTCCTTGATGACCTTCTTGGGCATGTACAGGTCCCAGTTCGACACCACCAGGGTGCCGCCGATGGGCTCCGGCGACGTCGTGTCCGAACCGCTGGTCTCGGTGTCGGAGGCCGACGTGGTGCCGTCGTCGGAGCATGCGGACATGACGAGCACGGTCGCGCCGATCAGGGCGGCGAACCGAAGGAACCGGGTCTGGCGCATCGATATCCCCCTCGTGAGAGCGCCGGGTCAGGGCCGTATGGTAGAACCCTCCGCGGAAGCGCGCAAGCGCTTTTCCGCGCAGGTCAGACGGGGTGAAGGTCAGATCCGAAGGAAGGAGCGTCAGGGGCCATGTCGCAGGACCGCCTCACGATCGTGTTCATGCCCGAGTCCGCCTACGGGCCGACGAACAACTGCATCGGCATCGGCAAGATCCTCGAGCAGCGCGGCCACCGGGTGGTCTTCGCCGCCGAGGCGAGCTGGCGCGGACGGCTCGAGCCGCTCGGCTTCGAGGAAGATCTCGTCGACCTGGCTCCCCTGCCGGAGAACCCCGACACCCAGGACGCCGGTCAGTTCTGGACCGACTTCATCACCGAGACGGCACCGGAGTTCCGCAAGCCGACGGTCGAGCAGCTCGCCACGTTCATCGAGCCGGTGTTCGCGTCGCTGATCGACGGGGCCACCTACTGCGAACCGCAGCTCCAGGCGATCTTGGACCGAGCGAACCCCGACGTGATCGTCGAGGACAACGTGAACGCCTTCCCCGCGTTGCTGACGCACGGCGCGCCCTGGGTGCGGATCATGAGCTGCAACCCGCTCGAGATGAAGGACCCGGCGATCCCGCCGACCTTCAGCGGGTATCCGATCGACGACCGATCGGGCTGGGACGCGTTCCGAGCCGAGTACGAGCGGACCCATCGGGAGACCTGGGAGCGGTACGACGCGTTCGTCGTCGACGCAGGTGCGCCGCCCCTGCCCGACCTCGAGTTCATCCACGAGTCCGAGCACCTGAACCTGTCCGTCTTCCCCGAGGTCGCCGACTACCCGCGCTCACGCCCGCTGGGACCGACCTGGCACCGTCTGGAGTCGAGCGTCCGCACGACCGACGAGCCGTGGGAGGTCCCCGACGAGCTCCGCGACGGTGACGGCGCCCTTATCTACCTGTCGCTCGGGTCGCTCGGGTCCGCCGACGTGGAGCTGATGCGGCGGCTGGTGGAGGTCCTCGCCGAGACCCGGCACCGCTACATCGTCTCGAAGGGTCCTCGCGCCGATGAGTTCGACCTGCCCGACAACATGTGGGGCGAGGGCAGGCTCCCGCAGACCTCGATCATCCCGTCGTGCGACCTGGTCATCACCCACGGGGGGAACAACACGACGACCGAGGCCTTCCACTTCGGCAAGCCGATGATCGTGTTGCCGCTGTTCTGGGACCAGTACGACAACGCCCAGCGGGTCGACGAGCTCGGGTTCGGGATGCGCCTCGACACCTACGGCTTCGCCGACGACGAGCTCCGGCAGGCGGTCGACCGTCTGATGGCCGACACGGACCTGCGGGCCACGATGGCTGCGAACGGCGAGCGGATCCGGGCCGCCGACGGGAAGGGGAAGGCGGCAGACCTGATCGAACAGGTCGCGCGCGGCGCCCGCTGACCTCGCGCCATAGCCCGGGGGTACGATCGGTGCCTCCATGTCCATCCGCCGTGTGAGCATCAAGGACGTCGCCCGTGAGGCCGGCGTCTCGGTCACCACCGTCTCGCACGCGCTGAACGGGAAGGGACGGCTCAACCCCACGACCCGCCGGCACGTGCAGGCGGTGGCCGAACGCCTCGGGTATCAGCCGAACCCCGCGGCCCGGAGCCTCGTGTCCGGTCGGACCGGCCTGGTGGCCGCCATGGCCTCGCTGCCGCCCGACACGCCGATCACGTTCTCGGAGTTCGCGTACTTCACCGAGCTGATCGGGGCCGCGACCGGAGCCGCGGTCGACCGCGACGTGGCGCTGGTGATCGCCCCTCCGGGCGGCCGAGGGGGGTTCGTGTGGGACCGGGTGCCTCTGGACGGCGTGATCGTGATCGATCCGATCGTCGGGGACCCCGCACTGCCCCTACTGCGCGACCGACGGATCCCCTTCGTGACGGTCGGTCGCGACCCCTCGAAGGACGGCATGGAAGACGCCGCGGTCGTGGCCGACGAACAGCGAGGCACCGAGGAGGTCCTCGACCACTTCGCGGGCGAAGGGGCAGATCGGATCGGACTGTTCTCGGTTCCGCCCTTGAACGCCTTCCTGGCCGACACCTGGTCCGCGTATCACCGCTGGTGCGTCCGACGGGACCGGCGTCCCTCGGTGTGGGAGATCCAGATCGACGCGCTCGGTGACGATCCCGAAGCGGCGGTCGCAACCGCCGTGAAGAGCTTCCTCGACCGGGACCGACCCGATGCGATCTACGCCCCCATCGAGATCGTCGGGATCGCCGTGCAGCACGCGCTCCAGGAGCTCGGGATCGACGTCCCCGGGGAGGTGATGACGGCGACGACGTTCGACGCGGGTCGCTCCACCGCAGCCGACCCGCCGATGACCACCCTGCGGTTCGACAGCGCCCAGATGGGCCGCCGTGCCGCGAGCATGCTGCTGGACCTGATCGACGGCCGACGGCGCGCGCCCCAGGCCGAGGTCGTCCCCACCCGCCTCGAGGTCCGCGCCTCGTCGCGCCGCGGATGACGGTCCCGAGGCGAGCGGGCCTTTTGGACCTTTCGAGTCCATAGGGCAGATGCTCCCATGATGCCCGTGAGGACCCAGATCGCCTTGGCGATGGTGCTCGTCGCCGCCGCGACGGCGGTCGCGTGCGGCTCGGACGGAGCGGACACGTCGACCGCCGGCGATCTCGTCGGAGCGATCGCCGAGGTCCACGTGTACGACGCGTGGGTGCCCGTGACCGACGGGGCCGACGCCGAGGTCTCGATGCGGGTGCACAACGCGGGCCCCGAGGACGACCGGCTCCTCGACGCGACCTGCGCATGCGAGGCACGCGTCGCGATCGACGGCGCGGTGATCGTCGCGCCGGAGGAAGAGGTCGTCCTGCCGCCCGGCGGCACCCCGGGGATCCGGCTCACCGAGCTCGAGGAGCCGCTGTCGAAGGGTGCCTTCGTGACGCTGACCCTCACCTTCGAGCACGCGGGTCAGGTGAACGCGGAGGTCGAGGTCCGTCGAACCGACATGTGACGCCTGCCCGGATACCTCGGATCGGGTAGACAGGGGAACGACCCCACCGTCCGATGCCTCTGACATGCACGAACGACGTGCTTCGCTCGGCCGCGAGGACGGCTTCACGCTCATCGAGCTGATGGTCGTGGTCCTGATCATCGGGATCTTGGTGGCCATCGCGCTGCCTCAGTTCCTGGGCGCCCGCGAGCGGGCCCAGGACAACGCCGCGAAGCAGGACCTGCGCAACAGCGTCACGGTGACGAAGACGATCTACGCCTCAACAGGCGATCATCTGGGGCTCACGTTCTCCGACATGCAGGCGGCGGAGCCGGCGATCGACTACCGAGGCCCTGCTGTCGTCTCCGCCGCCGGCAACGACTACGCGGTGTCGGTCGCCGTCTACACGACCGTCCTGGACCCCCAATACAGCGAGATCAATATGGCGCGCACCTCCGAGTCGGGTCGCTGCTACTACGCGCGCGTGATCGAGATCCAGAGCCAGGCGGTCGCGAACGACTCCCCCGGCACCTACTACGGGTGGCGGGCGATCCCCGCGACATGCACCGGCAGCACCGTGTCCGGGTTCGGGACCAACGCGGCCAGCTTCCCTGGCTGGTAGGGCTCAGAACCCCTCTGCGTACTCCGCGTCGCTGACCGGCTCGCCCCACTCCGGGGCCCCGCCACCGTTCACGGCGTAGTGGGCCATCGGGGCATCCCCCGACGCCCCGTGGAAGTGCCACTCCCCCGGTGCGACCCACACGACGTCGCCGGGAAGGAGCACGTGCCCTGCCTCACCACGGGAGCGCACACGCCCCTTGCCCGAGATCCCGATCAAGAACTGGCCCCCGGGGTGCTGGTGCCAGTGCGTGCGGGCATCCGCAGCGAAGTGGACGACGCCGACGTTCGTACCCTCCAGATCCTCGACCGTGGCACCCAGGGAGACCTCGCCCGTGAATCGGGCCGTGTCGCCGTGATCGAACCTCCGATCCGAAGCGCGTGAGACGTCCATGGCAGGAGCCTACGTCGTGTCCGCGTCGGTCGACCCACCCGGCCGCGTGACGATGACCTCCAGCGGGACGTCACGTTCGGCGATCCCCGCCGTCAGGGCCGCGCTCCCGTACAACGCCATCGTCTGGAGGTAGAGGACCAACAGCATCCCGATCGGGACGGCGAGCGCCCCGTACTGCGGTTTGCTGGCTGAGAAGCCGATCACCACCGCCATCAGGGACTTGAGGAGCTGGATCGCGACGGCACCGACCGCCGCACCGATCCGGCGTGCTCGTCGCGGCGGACGGATCCCGCCGAGGACACCGAGCAGCAGGTAGACGATCGCGAAGTCCAAGACGAGCGTCAGCAACAGCCCCGCGCTCCGAAGCGCGGTCTTGGCGACCGTGGAGTCCAGGCCGAGATGCTCGAGGATCGGTCCCGCGAACGAGACCAGGACCGTCGAGGCGACGAACGACAGCACGATCAAGGGACCGATCAGCAGCAGCCATCCGTAGAGCCGAGCTCTCGCTCGCAGGAACGTGCGTGGGTCCCGAGGCATCCCGTAGATCTGATGCAGCGACGCGCTCGCGGCCACCATGCCACCTCCCCCCGCGTAGAGCAGCGCGAGCAGACCGACGATCGAGGTCGTCTGCCCGACCGACCGTAGGCGCTCAGGATCGAGCCCTTCAGGACCGATCAACCCGGGAAACGCCTCACCGACCGCCTCGGTCAGGAGGTCGGCCACCCGGTCCGCCCCGAGGATCGCGGCGACCCCGTAGGCGAACGCGATCAGCGAGAACGCCGCCAGGAAGAGGTAGTAGGTCGTCCCGGCGACCAGCAGCGGGACGCGGACGCCCATGAAGCGCAGGTACGTTCGGGCGCCGACGCCGAGCGTCGTCGACGCCGCCCCCCGTTTCCGGTCGAGATCACGGAGCGTCTCGGGGAGCTCCCTGGGCGGTGGGTCGGTGACGTCTCCTGGGATACGGGGCAGGGCGGTGCCGTCGTTCAACGACGTTCCTCCGGCTGGCTGGGTAGACGAACGATAGCGCGGCCGATGACGGCGAGACGTTCGGGCTCCTCCTCCTGACGCCCGCTCCCGGTATGGAAGGATGGGGTCCACGACCCCGACGCCGCCCGACGTGGCGGTGGAGAGGAGGAGCCCCAGATGCGATCGCACACGTCAGGATCGACCCGCGGACCCGCCCCGACGTGGGTGCGAAGGGGAACCGCCCTCGCATCCATGATCGTCCTCGCGCTCGGAGCGAGCGCCTGCACCGACGAGCAGCGCTCGAGCGTCTCCGATGCGATCGCGAGCGCGAGCGTGTCGCGCCCGCAGATATCGCCCGAGCCGACCACCGACCCGACCGAGACCGAGACCGAGACCGGGACCGGCACCGAGACCGAGACCGAGACCGAGCACGCAGACCGAGACCGAGACGCAGACCGAGACTCAGACCGAGACCCAGACCGAGACGAGCACGAAGACGAAGACGAAGACGGCCGAGCCCTCCGAGGGATCGGAGGCAGCAGCAGCCTCGCCGAGCGCCGACGGAGGAGATGCAGACGGTTCCACGATCTGGCCGTGGGTCTTGATCGTCGTGGGACTCCTCGGCCTCGGGGGGCTCTACCTCGCACGGCGCGCGTCGATCCGACGGGAGGCCGCCGAATGGCACACGTCCGCCTCGGCGATCACGACGCGAGCGACCTCGCTCCGGGACGGGGTGGCTGCCGAGATCGCACAGCCGCGGACCGACGTCGCGGCCGTCACGCGCTGGGAGGATCTGACGTCGCGGGCCGACCGGCTGGCCGACGACCTCGCCGCCCTTGGCGCGTCGGGTCGCGACGACGCAGCGCGGATGGACGTCCAGAGGACGAGCGCCGCGCTGACCGATCTCCGCATGTCGATGGGGTCGGCTCCCCCGTCGGTGGTCACGCCCGAGCTGCACGACCGGCTCGCCGCGTTCGACGCGGCGGTAGCACAGATGCAGGCTCGTACGACGGCGCCCGGCTGAGCCGACGGGGCTCCCGGCGCGGGGGGTGTCTTCTCGTGCCCGGGGTGGGAGTCGAACCCACACGCCCTCGCGGGCCACGCGGTTTAAGCGCGCTGCGGCTACCTGTTTCGCCACCCGGGCCGGGAACGACGCTACACCGGTCGGACGTAGGCGGTCTTGACCGTCGTGAAGAACTCCACCGCGTAGCGCCCCTGCTCTCGCGCCCCGCTCGAGGACCCCTTCGTCCCACCGAACGGCACGTGGAAGTCGACGCCCGCCGTCGGGAGGTTCACCGTCACGATCCCGGCCTGGAGCCCGTCGCGGAACCGCGTCGCGTGCTTGAGCGACGTGGTGCACACCCCCGCCGACAACCCGTACTCGGTGTCGTTCGCCAGGGCGAGCGCGTGCTCCGGGTCGTCGGCGCGGATCACGGTCGCGATCGGGCCGAAGATCTCCTCACGATTGACACGCATGTCGTTCGTCGTGCCGACGAGGAGCGCGGGCTGGATGAAGAAGCCGTCGGTGTCCAAGCGGAGGCGTTCGCCACCCCATGCGAGCTCGGCTCCTTCGGTACGGCCGATCTCGAGGTAGTCGAGGTCTTGGGCGAGTTGATCCTCACTCACGGCGGGTCCGATCTCCGTGTCCTCGGCCAGCGCGTGCCCCACCCGCAGCGCCTTCGCGCGCTCGACCATCGCGTCCACGAACGCGTCGTGGATCCCCGCGGTGACGATCAGGCGGCTGCTGGCGGTGCAGCGCTGACCCGTCTGGAAGAACGCTCCTTGCGTGGCGCAGTCGACGGCCACCTCGAGATCGGCATCATCGAGCACGACGAGTGGGTTCTTCCCTCCCATCTCCAGCTGCGCCTTACCGAACCGCGCCGCGAGCGCCTGGGCGACCCGCCCCCCGATCGCCTGCGACCCGGTGAACGAGACCCCGCGGACCCGTGGATCGTGCACGACCGCCTCGCCGACGACCCGACCCGGCCCGACCACGAGGTTGAACGCACCCGGCGGCAACCCCGCCCGCGACACGATCTCGGCCAGCGACCAGGCGGAGGCCGGAACCAGCTCGGCGGGCTTGAAGACGACGGTGTTGCCGTACGCGAGCGCGGGCGCGATCTTCCACGCGGGGATCGCGACCGGGAAGTTCCACGGCGTGATGATCCCCACGACGCCGAGGGGCTCGCGCATGATGTCGACGTCGACGCCCGGGCGCACCGAGCGCTGGTGCTCGCCTCCGACGCGGAGCGCCTCCCCCGCGAAGAACCGGAAGATCTGCGAGGCTCGGACGACCTCGCCGATACCCTCGGCCTTCGGCTTGCCCTCTTCGCGTGAGAGCTGCATCCCCAGCTCGTCGGCTCGCGCGGCCAGCTCGAGCCCGATCTGCTCGAGCGCCGTGAACCGCTCCCACGGCGTGGCGGCGGCCCAGGCAGGTGCAGCGGCCGAGGCTGCGCCGATCGCCACGTCGACCTGCGCCTCGTCGGCGACCGCGAACTCCCCAACGACGTCTGTGCGATCCGACGGGTTGATGTCGGCGACGGTCGCCGCGCCGCCCATCCAGTCCCCTGCCACGTAGTTCGCATGCGCCGTGTCCATGGAGCGAGCCTAGTCGCCGGGAGCCGGTAGTCTCGCCCGATGCGTGACCTCCGAGCGCTGCCGAAGGTGGAGCTCCACCTGCACCTCGAGGGCTCGATGCGGCCCGAGACCGCCCTGGAGCTCGCCGATCGCCACGGCGTCTCGGTCCCGCACGGGCTCCGCGTGGACGGGTGGTCGTTCACCGGGCCCGCCGACTTCATCGACAACTACGTCGAGCTCTGTTCGCTGCTGCGGACGCCCGACGACTTCCGGCGCCTGGGGCAGGAGGTGTGCGAGGACCTCGCCGCGAACGGCGTTGCCTACGCCGAAGCCGTGTTCAGCCCCTCGAACCACGCGGCCAGGATGGGCGGCGACTGGACCGGGCCCCTCGAGGCCGTGCTGGACGGCCTCGCCGCGGGCCACCGCGAGACGGGCGTAGTGGTCCGCCTGACCCCGGACATCGTCCGGGACCTCGGGATCGAGGAGGCCCAGCGCGTCACCGATATCGCGATCGCGTTCGCCGACCGCGGCGTGGTCGCACTGAACTGCGCAGGGAGCGAAAGGACCGTGGTCGAGGACTTCGCACCGATGTTCCGGCGCGCCAAAGACGCCGGGCTGCGCAGCGTCCCGCACGCCGGCGAATGGGCCGGGCCCGCGAACGTCTGGGCGACGCTCGAGCACTACTCCCCCGACCGGATCGGGCACGGGATCCGGGCGATCGACGATCCTTCGCTGGTGGCCTACCTCGCCGAGCGCCGGATCCCGCTCGAGGTCTCGCCTCTGTCGAACGTGGCCACCGGTGCCTGGCCGTCCCTGGCCGATCATCCCTTCATGCGGTTGCGCGAGGAGGGTGTCGTCGTGACCCTCAACTCCGACGACCCTCCGATGTTCGGTGGATGGCTCGCGGACGTCTTCGAGGTCGCACGTGCCGCGTGGGGCTGCGACGACGACGCGCTCGCCGCGATCGCCCGTACCGGGGTCGAGGCGAGCTTCGCCGACGAGGCGACGACGCGATCCCTGCTCTCCGCCATCGGCGCGTGGGTCGCGACCGACGACGAGCCCGTCGCTTGAAGCGACAACCGGCGGCCCCTAGCATGGGCTGTTGGCATGGATGTATCCCCTCTCCCCGTAGACCTGGACCCCCTCGAGCGGCTCGCCTCACGGATCCGTTCACGCGAGGCGGTCGTGGGGGTCGTGGGACTCGGCTACGTAGGACTTCCGTTGCTCGCCGCCGCACACGGCGCCGGCTTCCACGTCCTCGGCGTCGACGCCGACCCTGCGAAGGTCGACGCGCTGCGCGACGGTCGTTCGTACGTCGTCGACGTCACCGCGTCCGAGATCACGGCGATGGACCGCGCGACCTACGCCACGACGCCCGACGTCCTTGGTGAGGCCGACGTGGTGGTCCTGTGTCTTCCGACCCCGCTCGCCGACGGAGCCCCCGATCTGACGATGGTCCTCACAGCGGCCGAGGACGTCGCACGGTTCCTGCGACCCGGGGTCCTGGTCGTGTTGGAATCGACGACGTACCCCGGGACGACCGACGAACTGCTCCGCCCGATCCTCGAGCAGGGTGGTCTCACCGCAGGCCGTGACTTCGCGCTGTCGTACTCCCCCGAACGGATCGATCCCGGTCGCGCGAGCGGCCAACTGGCCGTCACCCCGAAGGTCGTGAGCGGGTACACGGAACGATGCCGCGACCTCGCCGTCTCCTTCTACTCCGCCTTCGTGCAGTCGGTCACGATCACGCACGGCACGCGCGAGGCCGAGATGGCCAAGTTGATCGAGAACACGTACCGGCAGGTCAACATCGCCCTCGTGAACGAGCTCGCCGTGATGGCGAGCGATCTCGGCGTCGACATCTGGGAGGCCCTGCACGCGGCCGCGACGAAGCCCTTCGGCTACCAACCGTTCTGGCCGGGACCGGGGGTGGGAGGGCACTGCATCGCGATCGATCCGACCTACCTCTCGTGGCGTGCCGGGCAGCAGCTCGGGTACAGGATCGGCTTCATCGAGCATGCGAACGAGGTCAACAACCGGATGCCCGACTACGTCGTCCGCCGCGTGGCCGACGCCCTGAACGACGCGGGGAAAGCGATCCGCGGTTCGAAGGTGCTGGCGGTCGGGGTCGCGTTCAAACCCGGCGTCGACGACCTGCGAGGGTCGCCCGCACTCGAGGTGGTCCGGCGCCTCATCGGCCGAGGGGCGGAGGTCGCCTTCCACGACACCTTCGTGCCGGAGTTGCGCCTGGACGACCTTGCGCTGGCCTCGGTCGACCTCGACCCCGCCACGGTGGGCGCCTTCGACGTCGTCGTGATCCTCACGCCGCACCCCGGGCTCGACGTCCAGGCCTTGGTGAGCGCCTCCCGGCTGGTGTTCGACGCGCGGGGAGCGACCGTGGGGATCGACGCGCCGCACGTGGTGCGGCTGTAGCGGCTCAGGCCTCGTCGATCGTCACGGACTCGATGTAGACCGCCTCGGCCGGCACCCCGCTCGCCGGATCGGACAACGAGACGCCCCCGACCTGCTCGACGACGTCGAGGCCGTCGGTCACGTCCCCGAAGATCGTGTGGAGGTCGTTCAGGTGCGTGGCCGCGTCGTCCTCGAGAACGACGAACCACTGGCTCCCGTTCGTCGCGGGGCCCGAGTTCGCCATCGCGAGGACACCCGCGTGGTCGAACCGCAGCTCGGGATCGAACTCGTCGCCGAACGCGTACCCCGGACCCCCCGAGCCGTTCCCGGCAGGATCGCCGCCCTGGATCACGAACCCCGGGATGACGCGATGGAACGTGAGGCCGTCGTAGAACCCCTGCTCGGCCAGGAACACGAAGCTCGCGACGGCCTTCGGCGCCTGCCCCTCGAGCAGGTCGACCGTGAACGGGCCGCACGACGTCTGGATCGTGGCCGTGTAGTCGACGCCGCCGTCGAGGGTCACGTTCGGCCTCGGCGCCCGGTCGAACTGCGGCTTCGGCTCGCCCGCGGCCTCGGGCGCCGTCGCGCCGCAAGCCACCTCGGTCGGCGGCTGGACCAGCGGCGTCACGGTGCCGGTCTCCTGAGGCTCGCCCTGCTCGCCGGGGCTCTGCGACGAAGTCGCGGACGTGCTCGCGCTGGGCGTCGCGGACGCGTCGCCCTCGTCGTCACCGGTGAACATCGCGATCCCGACGATCAGCAGGGCCACGCCGGCGACCGCGCCGATCACGCCGAGCGTGACGTCACGGCGTCGCTTCGCGGCGCGGCGCTCCGCCTGGCGGCGCGCGGCTTGCTTCGCGAGCTGTCGATCACGGGCTCTGCTGGGCATACGGTCGGACAGCCTACCGAACGTCGAGCAGCTCGAACGCCAGCCCGTCGAGGATGTCGGTCTCGGACACCAAGGTCCGTTCGAACCCCCATCGGTGCATCACCGCCGACAGGATCGCGGCCCCGGCGACGATCACGTCGCCGCGTCCGGGGGCCATCACCGGGAGGGCCGCGCGTTCGGCGTCGGTCATCGACACGAGGTCGCCCAGGAGCCGGTCCACCTCGTCGCGGGCGAGCCAGGTCCGGTGGATCCGGTCGGGGTCGTAGCGGGACAGCCCGAGCGACAGCGCCTGCAGCGTCGTCGCGGTCCCCGCGACGCTCACGAACGTGCGCACCGCCCCCACCGGCACCGCAGCGGCCGCGTCGTCGAGGCGGACATCGATCTCGCTCCGCAGGGCTTGGAGATCCGGCGCGGTGGGCGGATCGTGGGCCACGAGGCGCTCGGTCAGGCGCACGGAGCCCATCTGGGTCGAGATCGCGTGCTCCGCGCGGCCGGGCGTGTCACCGACCACGAACTCGGTCGAGCCGCCGCCGATGTCGAGCACCAGGAACGGTCCGTCCGCGGCATCGAGGCCCCGGGTCCCGCCCAGGAAGCTGAGCGCGGCTTCGGCTTGGCCGTCCACGATCTCAGGATCGACGCCGGCGACGCGGCGGACGCCGTCGAGGAACGCGTCACGGTTGTCCGCGTCGCGGACCGCCGACGTCGCGCCGATCCGGACCCGCTCCGCACCGAGGGCACGGGCGCGCCGCGCGAAGCGCCCCACGACCGCGAGCGTGCGCGACAGGGCGTCGTCGTCGATCCGCCCGGTCGCGTCGACGCCTCGGCCGAGGCGGGTGATGACCATGTCGCGCGCCAGCTCCGTGGGGTCGGCACCCGCCTCGGCTCCCGGCTCGAGAACGAGCAGACGGCACGAGTTCGTGCCCTGGTCGATCGCCGCGACGCGTCCCGGCCGCGCCTGGGGGTGAGCGGGCTCGATCCGCTCGGCGACCCAGCGCCCGACGACGTCGTCACCGCCGGCGAGGTGGTTCGCGTAGTGGGCGTGCAGGCACTTCAGACCGCGCCGCGTGCCTCCCACCCCGCCCCAGTCGCGCGCCTCGGGGGACCCGCTCGCGCGGTCCTCGGCCGCCTCGGTGTGCGCGGCCTCGACGGCGGCCGCGAACCCGGGGTCGTGGTCGATCCGCTCGTTCAGACGCGCGATCCACCCCTCGGACTCGATCCTGGACACCGCCTTCACGGCCTCGGGACAGGTGAGCCAGTGCGTCGTCGGGAACGGCGTGCCGTCGGGCGACCGGGTGGCGTTGCGGATCACGAGCGGGTGACCCCCCGTGCAGCGTGCGACGACGACGAACGGGGTGAGGGGCTCGCGGCCGAGCTGCGCGCGGACGGCGTCGAGATCGGCGGCGCGGAGCTCGCGGTGTTCGATCGGACCGGCCACGCCGGCGAGGCTACTTGCGCTTGTGCTCGGTGGCGCGCCGGAAGTCGACCTGGCGCTCCTCGCTCTGGCGCATGAACTTCTTCAGCATCTGTTCGAACTGGGGATCGGCTCCGCGGCGCGGCCGCGGAGGCGCCGGGTCTTGGAGCGCCTTGATCGAGAGGTCGATCTTCCCGTCGTCCTTGATCGCGACGACCTTCGCGTCGACCTTGTCCCCCTCGCGGAGGTGGTCGTGGACGTCGCGGACGTAGTTCCTGTCGATCTCGCTGATGTGGACCAGGCCCATCCGCCCGTCCTCGAGCTGCAGGAACGCTCCGTAGTTCTCGATGCGGGCGACCGTTCCCTGGATCACCGCGCCGACCTCGATCTCTGCGATCTCGTCCAACCCCTTCGATGCCGTTCGCACGGGCCGGTCCCGCGCGAGACCGCAAGTGTGCGGGAGCGGCAACCCCCGCGTCAATCGCAGCGCCGCCCGTACGATGCGCCGATGCAGGTCGAACGGCTCCACGATCCGATCGCCTTCCTCGACGCCGCCGGTGGGCTCATGGGAGCCGACGAGGCCCGCCACAACCTGCTGTTCGGGATCTGCGACACGCTGCGCTCGCATCCGGGCCTGTACCCGGCCCAGGACCTCTGGCTCGTGCGGGACCGCGGCCGGGTCGTCGGGGCCGCGCTGCAGACGCCCCCGTACAACCTCGTGGTGGCGCGTCCCGCGAGCGACCACGTCCTCGAAGCGCTCGCCGAGACGATCCACGAGGTCGGGGTCCGGCTCCCGGGCGTGAGCGCGGCGCGGCCGGAGGTCGAGGTGTACGCGGACCGCTGGACGGCGCGAGCCGGGGGGCGCTGGCACGTGCGGATGGCCCAGGGCGTCTACGCCCTCCGCGGGGTGCGACCGGTGGTCGCCGCCGACGGCGCCGCCCGGCTGGCCACGCCCCACGACGAGGACGCCGTCCGACGGCTCGTCGCGGACTTCGCGGCGGAGTCGACGCTCGACGCGATCCGAGATCCCGACAGCGTCGCCCGCACGGTCGCCGCGCGGATCGGATCGGCTCCCGAGCGCGGGGGGTTCTTCCTGTGGGAGGCCGACGGGCGGATCGTGTCGATCAGCGGCCACGGCATGCCCACGCCCACGGGGATCCGGATCGGTCCGGTCTTCACGCCCGCCCCGGACCGCGGTCGCGGGTACGCGACGTCCCTGGTCGCCGCCCAGGCCGCCTGGCTGTTGGCGCACGGGTGGCGCCACTGCTTCCTGTACACCGACCTGGCGAACCCCACGTCGAACGGCGTGTACCGGAGGGTCGGCTACGAGCAGGTCGCCGAGGCGCTCGACGTCGGCTTCGAACCGGGTGCTCAGCCGCAGTCGGGCGGCGAGGGCGCCTGACCCTTCGGGATCGTCACGAACCCCATCTCGCCGGGGTCGACCATCCCGAGGCATTCCCGGGCGAGCCGCTCCAGGGTTCGCGGGTCGTTCAGGTCCTCGATCCGTGCCTGCAGGACCGCGTTCTCGCGCTCGAGCGCTTCCGCCTGACGCTCGAGATCCGCGAGCTGCGCCCGCTGATCGAGGTACCCGCGGATCGGTGCGATCGCGAACATCGCGACGACGAGCACCGAGAACATGAGGACGGCCGCGCGCGGCGTCAGGCGGGCCCTCGGGCGCGGCGGAGCCGCCGCCTTCACGGCGGGTCGAGGTTGGTGCTTCCCCCGGGTCGCGGCAGGGGAAGTGGCCGCGGCCCGGGAGCTCACGCTCCCCCGCCTCCGGGCGGACCGCCCGTGATCAGGGAACGGCCGGCGTAGCGCGCCGTCTCCCCCAGCTCCTCCTCGATCCGCAGGAGCTGGTTGTACTTCGCCGTGCGCTCACCGCGGCTCGGGGCGCCCGTCTTGATCTGTCCAGCGTTCGACGCGACCGCCAGGTCGGCGATCGTGGCGTCCTCGGTCTCGCCGCTGCGATGGCTCACGACGACGCCGAACCGTGAACGCTGCGCGAGCGCGATCGCGTCGAGCGTCTCGGTGAGCGAGCCGATCTGGTTCACCTTCACCAAGATCGCGTTCGTCACGCCCTCGCGGATCCCGCGCTCGAGGCGCTCGGTGTTCGTCACGAACAGGTCGTCGCCCACGAGCTGGACCCGGGAGCCGAGCTCACGGGTGAGCGTCGCCCAGCCCTCCCAATCGTCCTCGGCCAGGGCATCCTCGATCGACACGATCGGGTACCGGTCGAGCAGCCCGGCCCAGAACGCCAGCATGTCGTCGGCGGTCCGGTCGGCGCCCTCGAGCCGGTAGCGTCCGTCTCGGTACAGCTCGGAGGTCGCCGGGTCCATCGCGAGCGCGATCTCGGTGCCGGGCTCGCGCCCCGCGGCCTCGATCGCCCGCACGAGCCACCCGAGCGCCTCGTCGGCGGTCGCGACCGGCGGCGCGAACCCGCCTTCGTCCCCGACCGCCGTCGGCATCCCGGCCTCGCGCAGCAGGTCGTGCAGCGCGTGGAAGCATTCGGCCCCCCAACGCAGCGCCTCGGAGAACGACGCTGCACCGACGGGCATGAACATGAACTCCTGCAGTTCCAGCTCGTTGTCCGCGTGCGCGCCGCCGTTGATCACGTTCAGCATCGGCGTGGGCAGCACGTGCGCGTTCGGCCCGCCGAGGTACCGCCAGAGGGGGAGCCCGGAGCTGTCGGCGGCCGCCTTCGCGACCGCGAGCGACACGCCGAGGATCGCGTTCGCGCCCAGCGAGCCCTTCGTCGCCGTGCCGTCGAGGTCCAGCAGCGCCCGGTCCACGCCGCGTTGGTCGAACGCATCGAGACCGAGCACCGCGTCGGCGATCGGGCCGTTCACGTTGTCGACCGCGCTCAGCACGCCCTTGCCGCGGTACCGCGACGCGTCGCCGTCGCGCAGCTCGAGCGCCTCGTGCTCGCCGGTCGACGCCCCGGAGGGCACGGCCGCGCGGCCGAGGGCGCCGTCGTCGAGCGCGACGTCGACCTCGACGGTCGGGTTACCGCGCGAATCGAGGATCTGGCGGGCGTGGACGTCCTCGATGAAGCTCATCGCGCCCGATGCTACCGGACGCGCACCGCCCGGCCGTGGAGGCTCATCGGACCTCCGCCGGCGGCAGCGTGAACTGCCAGGAGCCGCCCACGCGCTCGTAGCCGAGCTTCGCGTACAGGAGCTTCGGCCAGTCGTCCTCGTCGGCGATGATGAACACGAGGTCGGCACCGGCGTCCAGGGCGGCGTCGGTCGCGGCGAGCACCACCGACCGCGCGAGCCCGCGGCCCCGGAACTCCTCGAGGGTGTCCACGGTCTCGATCTGCGCCACGCCGTCGTGGACGAACAGCTCGCACCCCGACGCGATCTGCCCCTCGACCTCCGCCACGAAGAACCGGGCCCCGATCCGCGCGGCGAGGACCCGGCCGAACCCGGCGAGCGGCACGCTCTCCTCGCCGTAGGGGCGCCGCCAGGTTTCCCGGCGGAACGGCATCACCTCCTCGACGGACACCTCCCGGACGACGGCCGATCCCGGACGATCCGGCGGACGACGCCGGACCAGCGTCGCGAGTCGCTCCGTCCGCCACCCCAGCTCGGCGAACCCGGGGGCGAGCCTCGCCCCGTCGACCTCGTCGGGCACGAGGACCTCGCGGTGCGCGAACCCCGCGAGCAGCCGGTCGGCCTCGGCGGCGAGGTCCGACGCCGTGGCATCGCCCACCGGCCGCTCGACCCGCAGGAAGTTGTGGTCGTAGAAGGTCGGGAAGTCCTCGTGGAACAGCGCGGTCCCGAACCGCCACGACGTCGTCGTCGTGCTGGTCTCGTCCTCGACCCAGCGACAGAACGCCTCGATCCGCGCGAGTTCCCCTTCCACGGGCGCCGACGGTAGCAGGGCTACGCTCCGTGGATGGATGCCCGACCCCGTCGCGACGGCGACCTCGTGCGGGACCCGCGCATCGCGCTCACGGCCGCGACGGCGATGCTCGTAGCCGTGACGCTGATGGCGATCCTGGTCGCCTCCGACGTCGCCCGGCCGCCCCTGCTGCACGGACCCGACGCGTGGTGGCGGGACCTGATCGAACCCGCCGAGACCTGGGAGACCCGTGCGGGCGAGGCGCTCTACGTCGCCGGGAGCGGGTTCGTGATGGTGCCGATCCGGGTCGGGGTCGCGATCTGGCTGATCGTCCGCCGACGGTGGGTGGACCTCGGGGCGTGGCTCGCGGCGTGGGCGATCTCGGATCTGGTCACCCAGCTGTTGAAGCCCGGCCTCGGACGGATGCGTCCCGACCTGTCGAACGCCGCATCCTTCCCGTCGGGCCACGCGAAGACGGCCGCCCAGGTGTCGATCGGGCTGGTGCTCGTCGCCACGTCACCATGGCGTTCCCGCGCGGCGGCCTGGTCGATCGCGATCGCCTGGACGGCCCTGATGGCGCTGTCGCGGACGTGGCTCGTGGATCACTACCTGTCCGACGTCGTCGCGGGAAGCCTGCTCGGCGCCGGCTGCGCCCTCGGAGCCGCGGCCGTCGCACAGCGCGTGCGCGACCGCCGAGCGGCCACCGGCTGAGCCTCAGCGCGCCTCGCGGAACAGGGCGCGGAGCTCGTCCTCGGGCGCGGTCTCCACGTCGAGGCCGCGCTCGGCCGCGAGCTCCACGAACCGCTCGTACCGGGCGGCGAACCCCCGGATCGTCCGGCGCAGGGCGGACTCGGCGTCGACCCCGTGCTTGCGGGCCACCGCCACCGCGGCGAACAGCACGTCGCCGATCTCCTCCTCGGCGTTCTCGGGCGACGTGGCCGCCGCGAGCTCGTCGACCTCCTCGCGAAGGGCCTCGAGGGCGCTGTCGACGCTCCGCCACTCGAAGCCCCACCCGGCGGCTCGCCGCTGGACCTTCGCGGCGCGCGCCAGCGACGGGAGCGAGGCCGGGATGTCCTCGTCGACCCCCTTGCGACCGCCCGTCTCCACGGCCTTGAGCTTCTCCCAGTTCACGAGCACCTCGTCGGCATCGGCGACGTCGACCTGGCCGAACACGTGGGGGTGCCGGTGGATCAGCTTGCGCACGAGCCCCTCGGCGACGTCGTCGACGTCCCACCGGCCGTCGTCGGCCGCCATCTGCGCGTGGAAGGTCACCTGGAGCAGCAGGTCGCCCAGCTCGTCACGCATCGCGTCGTCGTCGCCGGCGTCGATCGCCTCGAGCAACTCGTGGGTCTCCTCCAGCAGGTGCCGCGCGAGCGAGGCGTGGGTCTGCTCGCGATCCCACGGGCAGCCGTCGGGCGCCCGCAGCCGCGCCTGGACGCGGATCAGGTCGAGGAGCCGCCGGCCGCCCTGCGACGTGGGGACCGGCCCCGAGGGGACGTGGTCGAGCGGGTCGTCACTCATCGGCCGGCACGACGTTCACCGGCTCGCTCGGGCTGGGCATCGCCGACGGGTCAGTGCTGGAGATCCGCACCACGGTGAGCGTCGGACGGTCGAACCGACCGAAGGTGGGGTTGACCTCGATCTCCCCCGCCTCATCCTTCTCGGTGACGAACGCGACGAAGGCGTTCGAGCTCTCCGAGGCCACGATCTGGTCGCGGACCTCGTCGAAGGGCGTGACCTCCTTCGAGTTGAGTCGGATCACGTGCCACCCGAAGTCGGTCTGGACCGGCTGCGAGATCTCGTCGGGCTCGAGACCGACGGCCGCTTCGGCGAACTCCGGAACGTAGCCTCCCGCGGGCGCGGCGCCCAGGGCTCCCGAGTTCTCCTGGGCGCTCGGATCGATCGACACCTCCTTCGCGAGCGCGAGGAAGTCGTCGCGCGTCGCGCCGGGGGCCGTCACCTGGTCGTAGGCGTCCTTCGCCTCCTGCTCGGTCTGGAGCAGGATGTGGTCCACGTCGACGACCGTGTAGTCGCCGAGGTTCTCCTCGTAGCGGGTCTGCAGGCCCTCCTCGCCGATCGTCTCGAGCGCGAGCGCCCGGGCAGCCTCGTCCTCGAGGAGGAACGATCGAGCGAGGGCCGACAGGTCCTCGCGCGTGACCCCGCTCTCGCCGAGGGCCTCGGCCACGATGTCTGCGCCCAGACCCGACTCGAGGTTCGCGACCTCGGCCTCGACGTCCTCGTCGGCGACCGTGATGCCGGCGTCCTCGGCGTACGCCTCGGCCAGGCGCAGCCCGATCAGCTGCGAGAGCGCGAAGCGGTTGCACGCGGCTTCCTCGGTGTCGGAATCCCCGTCGAGCTGGCCGCAGGGCTGCTGTTGGATCCCGAAGATCGCTCGGTACACCCCGGCGGTCGTCGTGACCTCGGCGTCGGTGATGTCGACCCCGGCGACCGTGGCCGCGGCGGGATCGGTCTGCGAGCAGGCGCCCAACAGGAGCGCGGAGGTCAGCAGGGCGGGCAGGAACAGGGCTCGTCGGGGGTTCATGGGCGTCGAGTCTACGGGCCCTCCACCGCAACGGGCCGCTCCGGGGCGACGAGCGCCGGCAACCCCGGCTCGCCCGGCTCCCCGACCGCCTCGCGCAGGTGTCCTTCCACCCAGCGGACGAGGTCCGCGCCGAAGACCCGCTCCGGGGTCAGGTTGAGGGTCGACCGGGCCGCGTGGAAGCTCGAGCCGGGCAGGCGTTCGGCGAGATCCAACTGCAGGGCATCGGGGATCGCCACCGGCGACAGCCGGACCTGGTCGCGGAACGTGGAGATCTCCCGGACCCCGAGACCCCGCGCCGTCAGCCGGAGCGATCCGATCGCGAACAGGGTCTCGACCTGCGGCGGGAGCGCCCCGTACCGGTCGACCGTCTCCTCCCGGATCGCGACCAGGACCTCGTGGTCGGGCGCGAGCGAGATCCGACGGTACAGCTCGAGACGAAGCGCCTCCTGTGCGACCCATCCGGGCGGCACGAACGCCTTCACGGGCAGGTCGATCCGGAGTTCGGGCTCGGACTCGACCGTCTCGCCCTGGAGCTCCTGGACGGACTCCTGCAGGATGCGCGCGTAGGCATCGAACCCGACCGCGGCGATGTGCCCGCTCTGCTCTGCCCCCAAGAGGTTCCCCGCCCCTCGGATCTCGAGGTCGCGCATCGCGATCTGGAACCCGCTGCCGAGGGCCTGGTGCTTCGCGATCGTCGCCAGGCGCTCGTGCGCCTCCTCGGTCATCTCACGCTGGGCCGGGAAGAACAGGTACGCGAACGCGCGCTCGGTGGACCGCCCGACCCGACCACGCAGCTGGTAGAGCTGGGCGAGCCCCAACGTGTCTGCTCGGTCCACGATCAAGGTGTTGGCGTTCGGGACGTCGAGGCCCGACTCGATGATCGTGGTGCTGACCAGGACGTCCGCATCTCGCTCCCAGAACCGCACCATCCGCTGCTCGAGGTCGTCCTCGTCCATCTGGCCGTGGGCGACGACGATCCGCGCATCGGGGAGCTGCTCCTGGAGCCAGTGGGCCTGCCGGTCGATCGTCGCGACACGGTTGTGGACCCAGAAGACCTGGCCCTCGCGGAGCAGCTCGCGGCGGACCGCGCCGAGCGCGAGCGCCTCGTCGAACGACCCGACGTAGGTCAGCACGGGCTGACGGTCCTCCGGCGGGGTGTCGATCGTCGACATCTGCCGGATCCCGGTGAGCGCCATCTCGAGCGTGCGCGGGATCGGCGTGGCCGTCATCGTGAGCACGTCCACGTGGGCGCGCATCGCCTTGATCCGCTCCTTGTGGGTCACGCCGAACCGCTGTTCCTCATCGACGACGAGCAGCCCGAGCTCGCGGAACGCGATGTCCTTGCCGAGGAGCCGGTGGGTCCCGATCACGACGTCGATCGTCCCCGCCGCGAGGTCCTCGACCACCTCCTTCTGCTCCGCGGCGTGGACGAAACGCGACAGCATCCGGACCTTCACCGGGTAGGGAGCGAAGCGCTCCTTGAACGTGAGGTAGTGCTGTTCGGCCAGGAGCGTCGTCGGCACCAGCACGGCCACCTGCGTCCCGTCCATCACCGCCTTGAACGCGGCGCGGACCGCGACCTCCGTCTTGCCGAAGCCGACGTCACCACACAGCAGGCGGTCCATCGGCGTCGGCCGCTCCATGTCGGCCTTGACCTCATCGATCACCCGGAGCTGGTCGGGCGTCTCCTCGAACGGGAACGCGTCCTCCAGCTCTCGCTGCCACGGGGCGTCGGGGCCGAACGTCCGTCCCGGGATCGACATCCGCACCGTGTACAGGCGCACGAGCTCGCCGGCCATGTCCCTGACCGCGCGCTTGACCTTCGCCGTGGCCTTCGCCCAGTCGGATCCGCCCATGCGATGCAGCCTCGGCGGATCCCCCCCGATGTACTTGGCCACCATCCCGACGGCGTCCGAGGGCACGTAGAGCTTGTCTCCGGCGGCGTACTCCAACACGAGGTAGTCGCGTTCGGCGCCGGCGAGCTCGCGGTGGACGATCCCGGTGTAGCGCCCCACCCCGTGGATCCGGTGGACCGCGAAGTCACCCGGCTCGAGCTCATCGGCGACGTTCTCGGTGCGTCGGCTCGTGAACCGTGGCGCCGTCCTCGTGTGCCGGCGGCTCCCGAACACGTCCTCCTCGGTCGCGACCGCGACCCCGCCAGGCGAGAACACGAACCCGCTCCGCAGCTGCGCCTCGACGGCGTCGGAGGCGACATCGCCCAGCACCTCGCGCATCCGCTCGAGCGACCCGTGCCCCTGCGCCGTGACGACGACGCGCGTGCCGAGATCCACGAGCTCGCGCAGGCGCCCGGCCAGCTCCGTCGGGTTGCCCTCGGCCGTCCCCCAGCCTCCGAGCTGCAGGTCGATACCTTCGGTGAACTCCGACAGATGCAGCCGAACCGTGCCTGCCAGCGCGTCGTCCAGGGTTCGGACGGTCCGTGGCCCCGGCCATGCGATCGCGTCGGCGAGCGCCTCCGCATCGTCGAAGGCGTGGCTGGCCCGATCCGCCGTTCGGCCGGCCCGCGTCACGACGACCCACGAACCGGGCGCGAGCATCTCGGCCACCGTGGGCAACCGCTCGTACAAGAAGGGAGCCGCGGTCTCCATCCCCTCCGGGTGCAGCCCGTCGGCGATCCGCTGGAGGAGATCGCCGAACCGGTCGGCCAGCCCGGCGGCACGATCGGCCGCAAGGCCGCGGAGCGTCGCGTCGGGGATCAGCTCGCGCACGGTTCCGATCTCCGCGAGCCCCACGGGTGTGGTCGACAGCTGGGTCGACGGCGAGAACTCCCGGAGCGACTCGATCTCGTCGCCCCAGTACTCGAGCCGCACCGGACGCCTGGCGGTCCCCGGGAACACGTCGACGACACCCCCACGGACCGCGAACCCACCGCGGTGCTCGACGACATCGGCCCGTGCGTACCCGAGGTCGACGAGACGCTCCGCGAGTTCGTCGGGCGGAAGCTCCTGACCAGCGACCAGCTGCAGGGGCGCGACGGCGCCCAGGGTGGGAACGAGTCCCTGCATCGCGGCGACCACCGGAGCGACCAGCACGAACGGTCCGGTCGCGTGTCGCAGGCGGTGGATCGCCTCGTGCCTGCGCGCCGCGATCTCCGGCCCCGGGGAGATGCCCTCGTACGGGAGGGCCTCCCACGCCGGCAAGATCGCGGCCCGCTCGGAACCCAGGAACGCCGCCACGTCTGCGTAGAGACGCTCGGCCTCCCGGGGGCCGGGGGCGACGGCCAGTACCGGCCCGTCCAGGGCGGTCGCGACACCGGCCACGACGAACGCCTCGCCGGCCTCCGCCCACGCGACGATCGGACGTTCGCGCGCGGTCAGCAGGCGCTCGAAGGGCGCGGACCCGACGAGCGACGCGACGGCTTCCCTCAGCGGCACCTGACCTCCCGGTCGACCCGGACACCACGAACAGCCCCGGCCGCAGCGCGGCGGGGCTCCGCGGCAGTCTACGGGAGACGTAGGCTGGGCCCGTGCGCGCGATGCTGCTGGACCGACCCGGCGCGCCGCTCCGGCCGGCAGAGGTGGACACTCCCGCCCTCGGCACGGGACACGTCCGATTGCGGGTGCTCGCCTGCGGGGTCTGCCGTACCGACCTCCACGTGGCGGACGGCGATCTGCCCGAGCCCGTCCTGCCCTTGGTGATGGGCCATCAGATCGTCGGGGTCGTCGAGGGGGCAGGTTCCGACGTGGAGGGCCTTCCGCTCGGGACTCGGGTCGGGGTTCCGTGGCTCGGCTGGACCTGCGGCACCTGCGGCGCCTGCGCGGACGGCCGGGAGAACCTGTGTCCGAGGGCTCGCTTCACCGGCTACCAGCTCCCGGGCGGGTTCGCGGAGCACACGGTCGCCGACGCCCGGTACTGCTTCCCGATCCCCGAGGGATACCCGGATGCTCAAGCCGCGCCGCTGCTGTGCGCGGGCCTGATCGGGTACCGGTCCCTGCGGTTGGCCGGCGACGCGGAGCGCCTCGGCATCTACGGGTTCGGTGGGGCCGCCCACCTGCTGACCCAGGTCGCGCGGCACCAGGGTCGGCGGGTCTTCGCGTTCACCCGCCCCGGGGACGACGACACCCAGGCGTTCGCACGATCGCTGGGCGCCGAGTGGGCGGGTGCCTCGACCGAGCTGCCTCCCGAGCCGCTGGATGCGGCGATCCTCTTCGCGGCTGCCGGCGAGCTCGTCCCCGCGGCGCTGCGCGCCGTGGTCCCCGGGGGCACCGTGGTCTGCGGGGAGATCCATATGACCGACATCCCGTCGTTCCCCTACGAACTCCTGTGGGGCGAACGGGTGGTCCGTTCGGTGGCGAACCTCACCCGCCGCGACGGGCTGGAGTTCCTCGCCCTCGCCCCTGAGGTCCCGGTCCGGTCGCACGTGACGACCTTCCCTCTCGACCGCGTGAACGACGCGCTCCAGGCGCTCCGGAACCGGAACGGTCCAGGGTGCGGTCGTGGTGGAGGTCGCCTGAGGCCCGAGGGCGTCAGACGGCGTGGAGCCGGCTCTTCGACCCCGCCACGTCCTGCTGCGCGTCCTGCGAGCGCGCGCCGATCGGCGGCTCCTGCTCCAGGTTGCGGACCGAGAGCCACCGGGTGAACTCGGCCGCGGGCATCGGGCGGGCGATGTAGTAGCCCTGCGCCTCATCGCAGGCGAACTCGGCGAGCCGGTCGAACGTTTGGAGATCCTCGACGCCCTCGGCGACGACGCGCAGGCCGAGGTTCCGACCCAGGTCCACGGTCGCGCGCACGATCATGAAGTCGTTCGCGTCGACGTGCATCTGCTGCACGAACGAGCGGTCGATCTTGATCTCCTCGATCGGCAGGCGCTTCAGGTACGACAGCGAGGAGTACCCGGTCCCGAAGTCGTCGATCGACAGACCGATCCCGACGGACGACAGCGCGTCGAGGACCGCCGTAGATCGCCCGGAGTCGCCCATCAGGAAGCTCTCGGTCAGCTCCATCCGCAGGAACGCGGGCGGCACCTCGAGGGCTCGGAGCAGATCCGCGGTGGTGTCCGGCAGCGTGTTGTCCAGCAACGAACGCGTGGAGATGTTGACCGCGATCGGGAGACGGATCCCCAGGTCGGCCCACTCCCGCCACTGCGTCAGGGCCGTCTCGACCACGAAGTTCGTGAGTGGGCGCAGCAGGACCGTCTTCTCGACGAGCGGGATGAACTCGTCGGGCGGGACGAGTCCGAGCGTCGGGTGCTGCCATCGGATCAGGGCTTCGGCTCCGGCGACCCGTCCGTCGGAGAGGCGCACCTTCGGTTGGTAGAAGAGCGTGAACTCGCCGGCCTCCAGGGCGGGGCGCACCTGACCGATCAGCGTGAGGCGCTGCGGGTTGTGCCGGTCGAGATCCTCGTGGTACAGCTCGTAGCCCGCGCCGCTCTCCTTCGCCGCGTACATCGCGACGTCGGCCCTGCGCAGCAGCGTCTCGGTGTCGTTCGCCTGCCCGGGGAACATCGCGATGCCCACGGACCCGGAGACGTCGAGCGCCAGGCCCTCGACCGTGACCGGCTGCTCGAGCGCCTCCAGCATGCGTTCGACGATCCGTACGATCGTGTCCTCGTTCGGCACGTCCGGGAGGACCACACCGAACTCGTCTCCGCCAAGTCGCGCCATCAGGTCGCCGTCGCGGAGCACGCTCGAGAGGCGGGGTCCGATCTCCTGCAGGAGCATGTCGCCGAAGTGGTGGCCCAGCGTGTCGTTGATCTCCTTGAAGTGGTCCAGGTCGATCAGCATCACCGCGAGGCCCCCGCCGGTGATCCGGGTCTGCTCCACCGAATCGGCGAGCCGGTGCTGGAACAGCATCCGGTTCGGCATGCCCGTCAGGGAGTCGTGCAGCGCCTGGTGCTCGTTCTCGGCCTGCTTGACGGCGAGTTCTTCGGTCGCCTCCTGGAGGGAGTGCGTCCGCATGAACATCTGACGAGCGAAGGCCAGGGGGGCGACGAAGACGAAGATCGCCCACGCCCCGATCTTCTGGAAGGTCATCGCGACGAGGACGCTGAACAGCGCGAGCCCCATGTAGCTGAGGAGGAACTCTCCGAAGACCCCGACGTGGATCTCCTTGATCACCTCGATCGGGTGCTCGCCGTCCTGGAAGTAGCCGTACACGCTCACGAACAAGAGGTTGACCGTGTAGCCGCAGATCGCGGCGAGGATCACGCCGAGGATGATGAGGCCGATGGTGTTGGCGGTGATCGCCGCGCCGTCCTGCCCGATCACTTCGATCGAATCGTGGGCCACCGCCCGGAAGATCGTGCTCTCAGCCATCACGGCCACGGCGATCTGGGCGCGGATGAACAGGGCCTTCATCACGGGGATCTCGCGGCGGAACTCGCGAGGGTCGCTCGACCCGAACAGGGCGATCGTGGCGGCGACCGGGGTCGGATACAGCAGCGCCACCGACAGCTCGAGCGGGAAGCTCAGGCTGAACCCGACCGAGCTGATCGTGGTCGGGACCGGCATCAGGTCCACCGCGGAGATCGCGACGGCCCACAGGATCATCGTGAAGACACCCGCCTCCTGGTAGGCGGCCGTGTCGTTGATGACGGCCCAGACGAGGTACGCGACGACGGGCAGCGACACGACCGCCTCGTAGAGGCGGACCTTCCACGTGCGGCCGGGCCGCCGCGGGGTCGAGGTTTCCTCAGCTTCCGGCGTGGACGGGTCCATCCTGTGCCGCTCCTGCGAGCTCCTCGTCTTCTTCGCGTCCGGGGACCGGTGTGCGCATCGCGCTCACGATCACGACCCCGACGCCGGTGTAGGTGAAGATGTCGCCGATGCTGATCGCCTGCGCGATCGGCTTCGGGACGGGGATCACGTCGCCCAGGAACACGACGACGTCCCCCTCGTCGGCCAGGTGGTGCTTCGGGTAGGGGTTGTTCATCAGGTCTCCGAGCAGGTCACCCTGGCCCGAGCCTTCGAGCGCCCCTCTCGTGACCGGCATCCCTTGGTTCGATCCGATCACCAGGAAGTTCATCGCGACGCCCAGGATGATCAGCGGGAACCCGGCGATACGGATGTTCCGCAGGGCGAACACCGAGAGCAGGACGAACGACACGTACAGACAGACGAGCGGCACCGTATCGCCCGGACCGGTGACGAACTGGAGCGCGAGGCCGACCACAGCTAGGCCCGCCCACCGCACCTTGATCGTCGACAGCCCGCCGAGGCGCCCCCCCATGAGGAAACCCACGGAGAAGATCAGCGCCATCGAGAAGAGCATCAGCTTCATACGGTGTCTATCGGCCGTGAGCGACCTGCCTGTAGCCGCCCTGTTGGGTCCCCGAGCCTTGCGGCGCAAAGCGCCGCCGGAACGTCACGATGCCCCCGGACGCTCGGGCCTCTCGGCCGGTCCGGGGGCATCGTCGAGTGGGTCGCGATCAGCGCGGCTTGAAGCCGGCGCCGACCGCCATCGCCATCAGAGCCAGAGCCCCGAGCGAGTAGAAGATCCTACGGATACGCATGTGCCTCTCCTTTTCCTCGGCGCCGGTACGGGCTACCTCTTGGGCTTGTACCGGGCGCCGGCTGCGAGCAGGAACGTGGCGAGCATGGTGCTGGTGTAGAGCAGGTGGCGCCAGTTCACCGACGTGATCTTGTCCCGCATCCGATCACCTCCTTCGCGGTTCGTTCTGGAGTCTGCGCCCAGGCACCGTTGCGGCACATCGCCCGGAGGTCGGGAGTTCGGGTGGTCCGCCCCGGAGGACAAGGGTCGGCCGTACGACTCCCCCGGACCCCGACATCGGGTAGTCCGGAAGACCTAGAACGAGGCGCCTCGGATCGCCCCGACGGAGCGACGCATCCCGTCGGTCCATCGGGGCCGGACGCGACGAAGCCCCCGGGCCGTCCGGCAGGTGCCGGGCAGGTCCGGGGGCTTCGCCCCTGGAGCGTGATCTCGATCAGTTCGGCTTGAAGCCGGCGCCGACCGCCATCGCCATCAGAGCGAGCGCTCCCAGCGAGTAGAAGATCCTACGAAGACGCATGTTCCTCTCCTTCCTTTGACACCCGGTACGGGCTACCTGTTCGGCTTGTACCGGGCGCCGGCTGCGAGCAACAGGGTGGCGAGCGTGGCGCTGGTGTAGAGCAAGTGGCGCCAGTTCACCATCGCGATCTTGCTACGCATCCGATCACCTCCTTCTCCGTTCATGAAGAGCATCGGCGGTATCGGCACATCGGCACATCGTTAGGCGGGATCGTTCTCGGGTGGGCCGGGCCCCGAGCGGAGGTAGGTCCTTGGGCCGCCGACCGATGCCGAGGGACCCGGCTATCGGTCGGTGCCGGCGGCGCGGTTGAAGCGGTCCTGGGTCGCGGCGAGACCGTCGCGGATCAGCGACGAGACGGCGTCCGCAGCCCGGTCGACGAGGATCGCGATGTCGGCCTCGTGCGCTCGGCCGATCGGCTCGAGCACGAAGTCCGCGGGGTCTTGGCGACCCGGCGGGCGCCCCATCCCCATCCGTATCCGATGGTAGTCGGGCGAGCGCAGCGCCTGCGTGAGCGACTTCAGCCCGTTGTGGCCGGCCGACCCGCCCCCGAGCTTCACGCGGAGCTCACCGGGCGGGATCTCGATCTCGTCGTGGACGGCGATCACGTGGCCGGGGTCGATCCCGTGCTTCTTCGCGACCCCCGCGTACGACGGCCCCGACTCGTTCATGAACAGGGTCGAGGACACGAGCACGACCCGCTCGCCTCCCTCATTGATCTCGGCCACCTCGGCCGGCAGGAACCGCACCTTGCGGAACCGCTCGCCGTGGGCACGCGCCAATTCCTCCACGACCATCCGGCCGGCGTTGTGACGGGTGTTCGCGTACCGGTCGCCAGGATTGCCGAGGCCGGCGACGAGCCAGGGCATCGGGGCGCGGCGGGGTGGCTAGCCCTCGCCGCCCTCCTCGGCGGGCGGCGCCTCGGGGGCCGCCTCCACCTCGGGGGCCTCGGCCTCCACGGGCTCCTCCCCCTCCTCGCCGGGGATCGACAGGTCGACCTCGGTCCGCAGCGCCGCCGGGGTGACCACCGAGATCACGGGCGTGTCGGGGTCGCTCAGCATCTCGACGCCTTCGGGCACGATCAGGTCGCTCACGCGGAGCATGTCGCCGATCTCGAGGTCGGACAGGTTCGCCTCGATCCCGTCCGGGACGTCGCCCGGCATACACAGGATGTCGACGTCACGCAGGTGGTGTTCGATCACGCCGCCCGACTTCACGCCCGGCGCCTCGCCCGTCTCGCGGATCTCGACGGTGAGCGTCACCTTCTCGGTACGGCTGACCGCGAAGAAGTCCACGTGCACGTAGCGGCCGTGCAGGTGATCGCGCTGCACGTCGCGCGGGATCACCAGATGGGTCTTCCCGTCGACCTCCAGATCCACCAGCGAAGACTGCTGGTGGAACAGGTGCCGCAGGTCCTGTCCCGACATGTGGATCGGGGTCGGCTCGACCCCGCTGCCGTAGAGCACGCCGGGCACCCGCCCCTGGGCGCGGAGCTTGCGGGCGACGCCCTTGCCGGTGCCGTCGCGGACTTCTGCTTTCAGGGTGGCTTCCATGGCGTGCGCGATCCTTCGAGAAAGGGGGCTGGGAACCCACGAATCCTAGCAACACGCTGCGAAGATGACCCCTTCGGAGGTTTCCGCTCCACGAAGCGATACCTTCCGGCGGTCCCGTTCGTCTTGGTCGGTGAGATGGACGGAAGGATCTTGCAGATGACCCCGGAGATGGAGGCGACCCTCGTGGAACCGGATCGCGGCACGATGGCGGAGCTCTACACCCGCTACGTGCCGTCGGCGATCCGGCTCGCGTACCTGCTCACCGGCGATCGCGCGCAGGCCGAGGACCTGGCCCACGACGCATTCGTGCGCTGTGTGGGGCGCTTCGCATACCTGCGCGAGCGCGAGGCGTTCGACGGCTACTTGCGACGCGCGATCGTCAACCTGCACACGTCGGGCCTGCGGCGCCGGCGGCTCGAGAAGGAGTGGCTCCGGCGAGAGGGGCCCCGTGTGGCCCACGCGTCGGCGGCGTTCCCCGACGTCGCGGGGCGCGAGGCCCTGTGGCGGGCGCTGGGGACCTTGCCGGCCCGCCAGCGTGCGGCGCTGGTCCTGCGCTACTACGAAGACCTGAGCGAACGCGACACCGCGGCGGCGCTGGGATGCAGCCTCGCCGCCGTGAAGTCCCTGGTGGCCCGGGGCTCCGAGGCCCTGCGCGTCGAACTCGCGACCGCGTCGGTGGAAGGTGATGAGCGATGAACGACCTGGAACGCGACCTCACGGAACTGTTCGAGACGAAGGCCGGTGGCCTGGACACGACGCCGCTGGCTCCGCCCGCCGTCCTGCGACGGGGACGCCGCCGACAGGTCGGCACCGTGGTCGGGGGCGCGCTGATGGCGGTCGCCGCCGCTGCGGTCGTGGTCGGGGGTGCCGCGGCGTTCCTCGGCGACCGGGCCTCCGAGCCGCCGATCCTGGGCGAGCGGAGATGCTACCCGCCCGCACCCTCGCCGAACTCCGCCTCGACGCCCGGATGGAAGGCGACGAGCTGGTCGCCTCGGGCGACGGCTGGGAGATCGGCATAGGCCCCGAGCCGGGGAGCGGGAGGATCATGCCGCGGATCCTGATCGGCGAGGACGAGCACTATGTATCGCTCCCGCAAGGCGGCGGCCAGACCTCCCCGATGAGCGACGGCGCGCTGTCGATCACGGTGCTTGCTCCTAACGAGGGACCCGTGAGCGTCACGCTCGACGGAACCGGCGAGACGCTCTACGGCCGCTGGATGCCGGGACCCGACCAGTTCGGCGAAGACTCTCGTTGGTGGGTGCTACCCCTGCCCGGCGTCGGATCGGGCGTCGTCAGCCACGGCCCCGACGACCTGCCGACCGCGACGTCGTGGCCCCCGGGTCGCGCGCCGGCCGCCGGTGTGGTCTCGATGGCCGGCACCTTCGGCTTCGACGACATCTCGTGGAAGTTCGCCTACACGAGCGCCGACTGCCTCGTGCTGGCACAGGTCGCCGGCGATCCGTCGATCGGGCAGACCGAGTGCCTGGAGGTTCCCGGCGAGGGCGAACGGCTCGTGGCCTTCGCCGACGGGGCCGAGCGCTCGCTGATCGCGTTCGTCGGTCCGGAGGGCCTCATGACCCTCGACGGCCCCGGACCGGACGGGGAGACGATCGAGGGCCAGTGCTCAGGGAGCGGTGGGTTCGACGAGGGCACGTGGGCCCAGCACGGCATCTGCGCGATCGCGATCCCGAACGACGTGGACGTCACGCTCCAGCCGATGGGCTGGGACCCGGACACGAAGGAGGACTGTCCCCCTCGAACCACTCACCGTCCGCGTGTCGGACGGTGAACTCTTCCTGACCGGCGGCGGCTGATCCCAGGAACGGCCGTGGTGAGACGGAACGTACCGGTGGACTGACGAGAAACCTCAGACCTGGTTCGCGCCGCCGAAGATCTCGCTGACGCTCGAGTCCTCGAAGACGGCACGCAGGGCGCTCGCGATCAGCGGGGCGATCGACACCACGCGGAGCTTCGCGAACTGGCGGTCCTCGGGGATCGGCACGGTGTTCGTGACGATCACCTGCTCGATCGGCGCCTCCTCGAGGTTCTGGCGCGCCTTGCCGCTGAAGATCGCGTGGGTGGCGCCCGCGAAGATCGGGCCCGCGCCCATCGCGGCGAGCGCCTGCGCTCCCTTCGTGAGGGTGCCGGCGGTGTCGATCATGTCGTCGACGACCACGCACGGGCGGCCGTCGACCTCGCCGACGACCGCCATCTCCTCGATCTTGTGGGCCTCCTTGCGGGAGCGCCGCTTGTAGAGGAACGCCAGGTCGGCGTGGAGGTACTCGCGCAGCTTCTCGGAGGTCTTGATGCGACCCGCGTCGGGCGCGACGACCACGAGGTCCTCACCGTGGAGCCCCAGCTGGTCCTTGAGATAGGAGGCGATCAGCGGCAGCGCGGTCAGATGGTCGAACGGCGCATCGAAGTAGCCCTGGATCTGGCCGCTGTGCAGGTCGACCGAGACGACGCGGTCGGCACCGGCGGTCGAGAGCAGGTCGGCCACGAGCTTCGCGCTGATCGGCTCGCGCGAGACCGCCTTCTTGTCCTGCCGCGAGTAGCCGTAGTACGGGACGACCGCGGTGATGCGCTTCGCGCTCGCCCGCTTCATCGCGTCGATCATGATCAGCTGCTCCATGATCGCCTCGTTCACGGGCTCGTAGTGGGTCTGGACGACGAACACGTCGGCGCCTCGGACGGACTCGTCGGCGCGGAAGTAGATCTCCCCCGACGCGAACCGACGGATCTCGCCGTGGCTCACGGGGATGCCCAGGTTGTCCGCGATCTCGTGCGCAAGCACCCGGTGGATCGTGCCCGAGTACAGCATCATCCGCTTCTTGGTGATGATCTCCACCGTCAGGTCCCCTTCGGCGCTCGCTTGCTCCTGCGATGCTCGCGGTCCTTGCGGTCGCGGTAGCCCTCGACGGTGCGCTGCTCGGAGCGCTCGACCGCGAGCGCCCCGTCCGGCACGTCCCTCGTGATCACCGACCCTGCTCCCGTGAACGCGCGCTCGCCCACCGTGACCGGCGCGACCAGCATCGTATCCGAACCGACCGACGCGCCGTCCCCGACGACCGTGCGGTGCTTGCGGTAGCCGTCGTAGTTCACGGTCACGGTCGCCGCACCGATGTTCACGCCCTCCCCGATCTCGGCGTCTCCGATGTACGACAGGTGCGGCACCTTCGAGCCGCGACCGATCGTCGACCCCTTGATCTCGACCGACGTGCCCACGTGGACGCCCTCGGCGAGGACGGCGCCGGGGCGGAGCCGCGCGAACGGGCCCGCGTCCGACCCCGCGCCCATCGAGGCCTGCTCGAGGACCGCGAACTGCACCCGGCAGCCGTCGCCGATCGTCGAGTCGGTCGCGCGGACGTTCGGTCCGATCTCGCACCCGTCGCCGACGTGCGTGTCGCCTTCCAGGAACGTGTTCGGACGGATCACGGTGTCACGCCCGATCGTGACGCCGACGTCGACGTACGTCGTGTCGGGGTCGATCAGCGTCACGCCGTTCGCCAGGTGGGCCTCGTTGATCCGCTGCCGCACCACCTTCGCCACGGCGGCGAGACCGCCGCGGGAGTTCAACCCCATCGCGCCGCCGGTGTCGACGCGGACGACCGAGACGCGCTCGCCGTCTTCGATCAACCGCGACGGCAGGTCGGTCAGGTAGTACTCACGTTGGCGGTTCTGGTTCGAGAGCGTCGGCAGCGCGCGGAAGAGCGCGTCGCGACGGAACGCGAAGGCGAGCAGGACGACCTCGTGGAGCCGGCGTTCGGCGGCCGTCGCGTCCGCGTGCTCGACGATCCGGACGAGGCGCGTGCCCTCGCGCACGACGCGTCCGTACCCGCCGGGATCGTCGATCTCGGCCGACAGGAGCGACGCGGCCGCCTTCGAACGGCGGTGCGTGCGTACGAGGTCGCGCACGTGGTCGTCGGTGACGGGGTCGTAGTCGCCGCCCAGGACGAGCACGTCGTCGACGCGGCCGACCGCGCGCTTCGCGACCTGGACGGCGTGGCCGGTCCCGAGCTGCTCGGTCTGGGCGACGAACACGGGCGCCGGGCGAAGACCCCAAGACCGCACCGCGGCCTTCACCTCGTCGGCCCCGTGGCCGACGACCACGACGATCCGGTCGGGCTTTGCGCCGAGCGCCGCCTGGAGCACGTGCCACAGCGCCGGCTTCCCGCAGATCGGGTGGAGCACCTTCGGGATGGACGACTTCAGGCGCTTCCCCTTGCCCGCGGCCAGGACCACCACGGCGAGGGAGCGGGTGCGGCGGGCGGTGCGTGGGTCGGCCAACTCACGTCCAGAGGTCGAGGGACCCCTATCGTCCGGGTCCGCGAGGCCGAGCGTCAAACCGGAGGCGGTGAGAGGCTGGCATCGTGATCCTCAGGAAGCTGCTCGGGGCCGGGTACCGGATCGACGCCCACGAGCTGCACGCCAAGCTCTCGGAGAAGCCGCCGCCGTTCGTGGTGGACGTTCGCCGGCGCGACGAGTTCGTGAACGGCCACGTGCCGGGGGCCACGTTGATCCCCCTGCCCGAGCTCGGGGCGCGGATCGAGGAGATCCCCCGCGATCGGCCGATCGTGGCCGTCTGCCGCTCGGGCAGCCGCAGCGGATCGGCCGTGAAGCTCCTGACGAAGCAGGGCTTCTACGCGGAGAACCTCCGCGGCGGGATGCTCGCGTGGGGCCGGGCGGGGCTGCCGGTGCGGACCGGGTCGGGCAACACCGGCGCTCAGCGCAAACGCCCGGCGAAGAAGCGCAAGCGCTGAGCGGATCGTTCCGGGGGGAGGGATCGAACCTCCATTCCAGGCTCCAAAGGCCCGTGTCCTGCCATTAGACGACCCCGGATCGGATCAGGTGACCATCGTACGGGGTGGGCCGGTGACGACGAACGAGCCGGGGACGGCCGCCGCGAGCGCGTCGGCGTGCCCGAGGTGACGGGCGAGCGCGACCACGGTGGGACCGCTGCCCGTCATCACGGCGCCGAGCGCCCCGGCCGACAGGAACGCCTCGATCGTGACGGCGACGTCGGGGTGGCGATCGACGACCGAGGGCTGCAGATCGTCGTAGATCGCGCTGCCCAGCAGCTCGTCGTTCCCGGTCTCGAGCGCCGCGATCATGGCACCTGGATCAGGGCCGGTGACGGGAGCTTCGTCCCACCATCGGTAAGCATCCGGCGTCGACACCGCGAAGCCGAACGGGTGTACGACCCACGTCGTCGCCTGGGCCAGGACCGGCGAGAGCCGGTCGCCGCGGCCGCTCGCATGGGTCGCCTCCACGCGCAGGAGACCCGGGACGTCGGAGCCGACGGATGCCGCGACCTCGAGGAGGGCCTCCGTCGCCACGCCGTGCAGACGTCCCAGGGCACGGAGCAACGCGGCGGCATCGGCGCTCCCACCCCCCATACCCGCGGCCACCGGGATCCGCTTGTCGAGCTCGACCCGGACCGCGGCCGGAACACCGGTGGCGGCTCCGAACGCGGCTCCCGCGCGCGCCAGGAGTGACTCGCCCCCGGCGTCGTGGAGATCGCTCGCGCGCGGCCCGGAGACCTCGACGTGGAACGCGTCGGCGGGCGTCACGGTGAGGACGTCGTGCAGATCGAGTGGCAACAAGACGGTCTCGACGTCGTGGTAGCCGTCGGCACGGCGACCGAGGACGCGCAGGTAGACGTTGAGCTTCGCGTAGGCCCGCTCGATGAGGGGTGCGTTCATCCGGGGAGCGCCTCCACGATCCGCGCGAACTCCCGGACGCCGAGCTCCTCCGGGCGCCGGGCAGGCTCGATCCCGGCACGGGCGAGGACCTCGTCGGCCTGGACCGCGGTGAGTCCCAACCGTCGCACGCCGTTGCGGATCGTCTTGCGTCGTTCCGCGAAGGCCGTCTCGACCACCCGCCAGAGCCGCTCCTCGTCGATCTCGACCAGCGGGGTGGGGCGGCGTTCGATGCGGACGATCGCCGAGCCGACGGACGGGCGCGGCCAGAAGACGTCGGGTGGGATCCGCCGGACGATCTCCGCGGTCGCCCGGTAGTCGACCCGAACGCTGACGGCGCCGTAGGCGTCCTCGGTGGGCGAGCCCGGGACGGCCACCAGGCGCTCGGCGACCTCGCGCTGGAGCATCACGACGAGTCGGGAGACCGCCGGCACGCGCTCGATCACGTCGATCACGATCCTCGTCCCCACGTTGTACGGGAGGTTGCCGCAGAGGGTCCACGGCCCCTCACCCAAGGTGGCGGCCCAATCGACCTTCGTCGCGTCGGCGTGGAGCACCCGCACGGCCGGCCGGTCGGCGACGACCTCCTCGAGCGCCGGGAACAACGCGCGGTCGAACTCGATCGCGAGAACCTCGTCGGCACCGGCGTCGGCGAGGGCGACCGTGAGCGAGCCGAGGCCGGCGCCGACCTCCACCACCCTCGTCCCGGGACCGACGCCGGCGTCGCGGGCGATCGCCGCGGCGAGGTTCGGATCGAGCAGGAAGTTCTGCCCGAGGGTCTTCGAGGGCCGGATGCCGAAACGCTCGACGAGTTCACGGATCTGAGGGCCGGTCATCGAGCGTCACGGTACCCGCGCGGAGGAGAGAGATGCCGGGTGGCGGGCGACGCGGCCGACATCGCCGGCTGGTCCCCATGGCCGAGAGGAACACCCTGCCGTCCGGTTCGTGGCCTTCGTGCACCTTCCCCGTTCACGAAGTCCCCGTCTGCGACGACCGAGCTACCCCGGCGGCGTCCGCGAGAGCTGACGCTCCTCGGTTCCTCGGTCCGTCTTCCCGAACGGACCTCGTCCCCGATCGCTCCGCCACCCTGGCGCGCTCACGGTAGCAAACCCTCAACCCTCACTGCAATCTTGAGACCGAACGTACGTTCGATGGTCAGCGGAGGCCCGGGAAGGCCCCGCGGGCGTTCTCGGCCGTGAGCTTCACGAGGTTCGCGGGGTCCTCGTCCCGGATCCGCGCGATCTCGGCCAGGGTGTGCTGGACGTGCTGCGGCGCGTTGTCGCGACCGCGGAGCGCCTGCGGGGCGAGGAAGGGGCTGTCCGTCTCCACGAGGATCCGGTCGGCCGGCACGACGCTGGCCGCCTCGCGCAGATGCTGGTTCTTCGGGTACGTCACGTTCCCGGCGAACGAGATCCAGTAGCCGCGATCGGCGCAGCGCTGTGCGATGTCGGCGTCCCCGCTGAAGCAGTGGATCACCACGCGTTCGGCACGCTCGCGCTCCAGCAGGTCGAGGACGTCGGGCCACGCGTCGCGGACGTGCACCACCATCGGCTTGCCCGACTCGTTCGACCACGCGACGTGGGTGGCGAGGACGCGCAGCTGATCCTCACGCGGCGATCGCATCCGGAAGTAGTCGAGGCCGCACTCCCCCACGCCGATCACGAGGGGATCGTGCAGGAGTTCCTCGATCCGGGCCGAGGCCTCGGCGTCGAACGCGCTCGCGTCGTGCGGGTGCATGCCCGCGGTGGCGAACACGCCCTCGAAGGCCTGGGCCAGTTCCTGCGATCGCCGGCTGCTCTCGACGTCCACGCCCACGCAGATCATGCGGTCGACGCCGCCGGCCCTCGCAGCCTCGACCGCCACTGCAGGTTCGACCTCCATCAGGAAGAGGTGGCAGTGGGTATCGACGGCTCCGCCGTGCACCGGGACTTCAGGGTTCGAGCGCGCCATCGGACCGGCACGATAGCGGGTCTCGACCTGGGGTGCATCCGGCGTGTGTCACGTGAAACGCGGATCGACGAAGCCTCATCCCGGACGCGAAGTATGGACCCGGGAACCCCGTTGCAGCACTGGGCGTGAAGGTCCTCTTCGCCACCCCCGGTGGGGGGTTGTGTGGTCACGCAACCTCTACGTCAAGGCGTGGGAAGAGCGCGCCGCCCTTCGTCGTGCGGGTCCCGGAGGCGAGCCGTCCCCAGGCGGTCGAGGTGGGCACGCGCTGGTGGGCGAGCGGCTCCCCCACGCCCAGCTGTTCCCACAGGCGCTCCGCGGCGCCGGGCATGATCGGCTGGATCAGCACGGCGAGCACGCGCAGCAGCTCGGCGCTCGCGTACAGGACACCGGCCAGCTCCTCACGTCGCTCCGGATCCTTCGCGAGCTTCCACGGCTCTTTCTCGACGAGGTACCCGTTCGCACGGTCGACGATGTCCCAGACCGCCGACAGCGCCGAGTGCAGCTGGACCGCGAGCATGTGCTCGTCGTAGCGGCGGACGGCGTCGGCGATCACCGCCGGCAGGTCGCCGGCCTCGTCGCCGTCGCCCGGCTCGGGCACGATCCCGTCGAAGTACGAGCCGAGCATCGCCAGCACGCGCGACGCGAGGTTCCCGAGGCCGTTCGCCAGGTCGGCGTTGTGACGCTCGACCATCGACTCCCACGAGAAGTTGCCGTCCTCGCCGAAGCGCATCTCCCGCATGAAGTAGTACCGGTACGAGTCCGTGCCGAACTGGTCGATCAGCTCGAACGGATGGATGCCCGTGAGGTTCGTCTTCGACATCTTCTTGCCGCCGACGGTGAGGAACCCGTGGGCCCACACCTGGACAGGGGGCTCGACGCCGCCGGCCATCAGCATCGCGGGCCAGTAGACGGCGTGGAACCGGAGGATGTCCTTGCCGATCATGTGGATGTTCGCCGGCCACATCCGAGCGAACCGATCCTGGTCGTCCGCGTACCCCGCCGCGGTGATGTAGTTCGTCAGAGCGTCGAACCACACGTAGCAGATGTGCTGCTCGTCCCACGGGAGGGGGAACCCCCAGTCGAACGACGTCCGGCTGATCGAGAAGTCCTGAAGGCCGCCACGGATCAGCGACAGGACCTCGTTGCGCCGCGTCTCGGGCTCGATCGCGGACGGGTTGCGCTCGTAGTGCTCCAGGAGACGGTCCGCGTACGCCGACAGGCGGAAGAAGTAGTTCTCCTCTCGGAGCAGCTCGACGGGTCGCTCGTGGACCGGGCAGAGCCCACCGTCGAGCAGGTCGTCCTCCACGTAGTAGGCCTCGCACGACACGCAGTACAGGCCCTCGTACGACCCCAGGTAGATGTCGTCGCGCCCGTTCTCGTACACGGCGATCAGGAGCTTCTCGACCGCGGCGCGATGACGGTCCTGCGTCGTGCGGATGTAGTCGTCGTAGCCGATGTCGAGCCGCGCCCAGACCTCGCGCCACTTCGGCTCCATGTCGTCCACCCACTCCTGGGGTGAGAGACCCGCGCTCTCGGCGGCGCGCTGGAGCTTCAGCCCATGCTCGTCGGTCCCCGTGAGGTGGAAGACCTCGTCGCCGCGCAGCCGGTGGTACCGGGCGATGAAGTCCGCGGCCACGGCGTCGTAGGCGTGCCCGATGTGCGGCACGTCGTTCGGGTAGTAGATCGGCGTGGTGATGTAGAAGACGTCGCGGCCCATGACCCGGTCATGCTACCGGCCGGCAACGCGACGCCCGGGCTACCGGGCGGCCTCGCCAGGTCCCACGACGGCGCGGTAGAGGTCGTTCGCGGACAGCCCGGTCCGTGCCGCCACGGCCTTGGCCGCCTCACGAGGCTTCGTCCCGGCGGCCACCAACGCCCGGACGTCCTGGAGCGCGGCATCCGGATCGGCGTGTGCGCGCACACCGCCCGCGATCACGAGGACGACCTCACCCTTCGGGTCGGTGTCGCCCACCGCGGTGGCCACCTCGGCCGCGGTCCCTCGCAGCGTCTGCTCGTGGAGCTTCGTGAGCTCGCGGCACAGGGCCACCCGCCGCCCTGGATCCAGGTCGGCCAGATCCGCGAGCGTCGCGCGGATGCGCTTCGGCGACTCGAACAGCACCGCCGTCCGCGGGTCGCCCAGGAGTCCGCCGAGGCGGGCGCGGCGCTCGGCCGACTTCTTCGGGAGGAAACCTTCGAAGATCCACCGGTCGGTAGGCAGGCCCGAGACCGCGAGCGCGGCGGTCACCGCCGACGGCCCGGGGACGACACGTACGTCGAGCCCGGCCTCGGCCGCGGCGCGCACGACCCGGTAGCCGGGATCGGACACGAGCGGCATCCCCCCGTCGGACACGAGGGCGACGTCGCGACCCTCTCGGAGCACGGCGAGCACCTCGTCGACGCGGGCTCGTTCGTTCGCCTCGAACAGCGACAGGAGCGGTCGCTTCGGCAACCCGAGCCCCTGGAGGAGGCGGCCGGTGCGACGCGTGTCCTCGGCCGCGACCAGATCCACCGATGCGAGCGTCGCTCGCGCGCGCTCGCTCAGATCGGCGAGGTTCCCGATCGGGGTCCCGACGACGAACAGCGTTCCGGCCACGACGCAGATGGTCCCACGGGAACCCGTCGGCGCCGTGGCACCGTCTGCCGACGGTGCACCGGTACCCTGAGGCGATGTCGCGGGTCCTGACCTGGCTGAAGATCCCCGTCGTGGCGATCGTGCTGGTCACGGGGCTGGCCGGGTTCGTCCGCTTCTTCCACCTGACGCACCCGGGGGAGCTCGTCTTCGACGAGGTCTACTACCCGAAGGCCGGGTGCATCCTGATCGGCGGCTCGGACGAGACCTGCCGCGTCGACTCGGACGACGAGAAGTTCTGGCGTGAGGACAAGTGGGACGTCGGTTCCTGGGTCCACCCGCCGCTCGGGAAGTGGCAGATCGGGCTCGGCATCAAGGCGTTCGGGATGGACCCGTTCGGCTGGCGGTTCACCTCCGCGCTGGCCGGGACTCTCACGGTCACGCTGATCGCGATCTTGGCCCAGGTACTGTTCCGCCAGGTCGCGTGGACCTACGTCGCCGGAGGTCTGCTCGCCCTCGAGAACCTGAACGTCGTGATGTCTCGCACGGCGCTCCTGGACGTTCACCTGGAGCTCTGGGTGGTCGCGGGGTTCCTCTTCCTCGTCCTGGATCGACGCTGGCTGGATCGCAAGCAGGCGGCGATCCCGGTCGTCCCGACCGAACCGGGCGGGCACGGCGAACCGGGCGGGCAGGAGTCGACGACGCATGACGGCGAGCCCGACCTCGGGCCGCCCACGGCCGACGCCCTCCTGACGCGTACGCGGATGCCCCCCGTCTTCTCCCCGGTCTGGCGCCCGTGGCGGTTCGTCTCCGGGATCGCCTTCGGCGCGGCCACCTCGGTGAAGTGGTCGGGCGCGATGGCCCTGGCGGCCGCCGTCGTGCTGACGTTCATGTGGGAGACCGCCCGCAGGCACCGACCCGGGATGACCTGGCCGAGGGCGTTCTTCCGGGCGGTGGCGCGCGAGTCGTTCGGGATCGTGCTCGCCTTCGTGATCGTCCCGGCGGCGGTGTTCGTCGCTGCGTGGCTCCCGTGGATCTATCACTTCGACTGGGATTGGCAGAAGTGGTGGGACACGCAGGCCGGTTCGTTCCGCTACCACCTGCGGGAGGGGCTGAAGTGGACCGAGGTCGATCCCGACACGGGCTCGGCGACCCCGACGCACCCCTACTACGCGAGACCGTGGGAATGGTTCCTGCCGCCCGGGCGACCGACCTCGTTCTACGTGAACGACCTCGGGCCGGACATCCAGCAGATCCTCGCCCTGGGGAGCCCCCCGATCTTCTGGCTGAACCTGATCGCGATGCCGGTCGTCGCGTGGGCCTGGATCTCGAAGAAGCGGCGTGACTGGCGTGCCGGGTTCATCCTCGTCGGGTTCCTCGGGATGCTGCTGCCGTGGCTGCGGGTCGGTCGTCCGACCTTCTACTTCTACGTGCTCCCGCTCACACCGTTCATCGTGCTCGCCGTCACGTACTTCCTCCGGGAGGTCTCCGACCTGCGGATCGTGGTCCGCGACCGACGGACGGGCGACGTCGCCACGAACCCGGAGACCGGGGAACCGGCGATCTCGACCGCCTACGTCTACCGCCCGTTCGTGTGGGCGTACCTGCTCGCGACCGCGATCTTGTTCGTCTGGTTCTGGCCGGTGCTCACCGCCGGGCAGGTCAGCGACGTCCACTGGCGGGCGATCGTGTGGTTCAACCGCTGGATCTGAACCGCAGACGATAGTCTCCCGCCCGATGCCCGAGACCCGACACGTGCGGATCGAGGTGCCCGACGCGATCGGGCTCGCCGCCACCCTGTACATGCCGGCCACCGGAACGGGGCCGTGGCCCGCCCTGCTGGAGGCGCTCCCCTACCGCAAGGACGACCTCACCTCCTCGTACCGGCCGGAGTATCTGCGCCTGGCCGATGCCGGGTACGTCGTGTGCCGTGTGGACGTGCGCGGCACCGGGTCGAGCGAGGGGATCGCGACCGACGAGTACCCGGCCACCGAGCGCGCCGACCTCCTCGCCGTGATCGAGTGGCTCGCCACCCAGGAGTGGTCGAGCGGCTCGGTGGGGATGTTCGGGACCAGCTACAGCGGGTTCAACGCGCTCCAGCTGGCGATGGAGCGGCCCCCGGCGCTCAAGGCGATCGTCTCGATCTTCGCCAGCGACGATCGCTACGGCGACGACGTCCACTACTTCGGCGGCGCCGTGAAGCAGCTCGACGTCGTCGACTACCCCTCGTACATGGTCGCGAGCAACGCCCTGCCGCCGGTCCCGTCGGTCTACGGCGAGGGGTGGCGAGACGAGTGGGAGCGACGAGTGGCCGGCGCCGAGCCCTGGTTGTTCACGTGGCTCGACCACCAGCGCTACGACGACTACTGGCGGTTCGGGTCGCTCCGGGAGGACTACGGGTCGATCGAGGCCGCCACGATGATCGTCGGCGGCTGGGCGGACGGGTACACGAACGTCGCGTTGCGGTCGTTCCCCGAGCTGCGATGCCCTCGACGGGTCCTGGTCGGTCCCTGGCCCCACAGCGCGATCGAGACGTGCCGCCCAGGTCCGAACATCGACCTGGTCCCGGAGATGCTCCGCTGGTGGGACCGCTGGCTGAAGGGAACCGACACCGGCGTCGATCGAGAGCCTCCGATCGTCGTCTACGCGCAGCGCTCGACCCGCCCGGACCCGGTCCGCGCGGAGGTCCGGGGAGCCTGGCGGTTCGAGCCGACCTGGCCTCCCGAGCGCCTGGCGGTCGCCTCCCTCGCCCTGGACGAGGCCGAGCCCGGGGGCTTGGCCCACGGCGACGGACCCGACACCTTCACGGTCCGCGGCGACGTCGGCACCACCGCGTGGATCTCGTGCGCGGGCGGGATGCCGTGGGGGCAGCCGAGCGATCAGCGACCCGACGAGGCCCTGTCCCTCACCTACACGTGGGACCCGCTCGCCGAGGACCTCGAGATCCTCGGTCACCCCGTGCTCCGCGTCCGGGTCCGGGCCGACCACCCGGTCGCGTACCTGTCCGCGAAGGTCTGCGACGTGTTCCCGGACGGCACGTCGTCGCTCGTCGTCCGCGGCATGCTGAACCTCGCCCACCGGACGTCTCGCTCCGACCCCGAGCCCCTCGAGCCCGGAGGGTGGACGGACGTCGAGATCGAGCTCGAGGCCTGCGCCTGGACGTTCGAGGCCGGCCATCGGATCCGCCTCGACCTGGCCGGCGCGGACTGGCCGAACGCCTGGGCGCCGCCATCGGCCGCCACGATGGAGATCGATCGAGCCGGGGCCCGGCTCGAGCTGCCGGTCCTGGCCGGGTCGGCGCCGGTCGCCGAGGTCCCGGTGCTCCCACCGTCGACCCGACCCCAGACACGATCCGCTGGCTCGTTCGGACGACGACGACTGGCGATGGGAGATCGTCGAGGACGTCGTCGGACGCGAGCGGCGGGCGGTCGCCACCTACGGAGGCTCCGAGCCGGCCGAGGGCGACGTACCCGCGATGCGGTCCCGCTACGGGGGAACGGTCGGCGTGTCGATCGACGATCCCGGGCGCGCATGGGCCGACGGCGAGACCGATCTGGAGATCGCCTTCCCCGAGGCCACCTGCCGCGCGTGGAGCCGCGTCCGGATGGACTCCGACGCCGATGCCTACCGCGTCGCGATCGAGCTGGTCGTGAGCGAGGACGGCCGGGAGCGGTGGCGCCGGTCTTGGGAGCGGACCGTCCCCCGAGACCTCCAGTAGCCGGGCGGGTACGGATCGGGTCCGGACACGCGAAACCCCGGCTCGCTGGCCGGGGTTCGGTCTTGATGGGATATCCCGAGAACTACGCTACCCGACGCGGCGCGCTCCGTCGACCGCCCCGAGCGATGTTCACGGAACCGTCACGCGACGTCGGCCCCCTTCCCATCTCGCGATCGCTCCTCGGCCACGTGGACGGGGACGAGATCGTCGTCGGCGAGCAACTCTCGACGGGTGGGTGGCGGGCTGGGTGGCGAAGGGATCGCCGCGGCGTTCGTCAACGGCACCACGACGTAGGGGTCGTCACGGAAGAGGTCCTCGCGCTCCATGCACACGAGCACCCCGCAACGTCCGGCCGGGAACACCACCTGGGCAAGGTCCGCGACCGTGGGGTCCACGTACATCGGCGCCAGGAGCAGCAGTGACATCGGCGGGACCGCGCTGATCTCGCATCCGGGCGCGAACGACCGGATCTCGGCGTGCGTCGCCAGCCTGGCGTTCGAGTCGCCCAGCGCGGCGCGCGCCAGCTGGAGGTCGAGGTAGGACGTGGCCGGCAACAGCATCAGCGCCGGGCCGCTCGCGGCCATCAGGACCTCGGTCCGGATCACCTCGGCCATCGCGACGCCGTGCACCTCGGCGGTGGCGCGCACCGACGTGGCACCCGGCGACGGCAGGACCAAGAAGGGCCGTCCGCGCCCCAGCAGGTAGTCGAGCACACGTGACACGGTGTCCTCCGGGGGCGCCCGGCGCGCCCTCGGCGCGAGGCTACACCGGGCTCCGCTCGCCACTCGTATCCCGCGTCGGATGTCCGTCGAACGGGGGACAGATCGACGTCAGAACCCAGGGAGCCGTTCGCGGAACAACAGCCAGCCGACCGCGGCGGCAACGTCGAGCAGGAAGTGCGCGATCACGAACGGCCAGGTCCGGCGGGTCCGCACGAACAACCAGCCGAACACGAGCCCCATCAGCAGGTTGCCGGCGAACCCGCCGAACCCCTGGTACAGGTGGTACGAGCCTCGCAGCAGCGCGCTCGCTCCCACCGACGTCCGGGCCGACCACCCGATCTGCTCGAGCCGCGTGACGAGGTAGCCGAGGACGATGACCTCCTCGACGAGCGCCGCCTCGGTCGCGTGCATCAGGACCGCCGGGTAGGTCCACCAGTGACCCGGCGGCGGCGAGGGGACCACGAACCGGTTCACGCCGAGGGCGACCGCGCCCAGGTACAGACCGAGCCCCGCGAGCCCGATCACGGCGAAGAGCACCGTCCCGGTCGCGGCGTCGCGCGCCGGGCGGTCCGGGGCGAGCCCGATCACCGAGACGCCCTCTCCTGATCGTCGGACGAGGTGCACGACCAGGAACAACGGCGCCAACCCGAACACGAACCCGATCAGTTGCCGGCCGAACAGAGGGCTCTGCGGAGCCGCGGCCACCGTGACGCCGGCGATCGGGGCCTCGAACAGGCTGAGGATCGCGCTCGCCGCGCTGGCCAACAGCGACAGCGACAGCACGACGAGGACCTCCTCGACGAGCTGGCGCCGCGTCGCGGGGGCGGGGGGTGGAGCGAGCGGTTCCATCCGCCCGAGGCTAGACGACCGCGGCACGGACCTCGAAGAGACGGTTCTCGTCGACGGGCCTCCCGCCGTAGCACGAGTACGTCGTGTCTCCCGTCCAGCATGCCTTGTAGCGGATGCTGGCGTTCGTGGCGATCACGACCACCCGGGCGGTCGACGACCCGAACGCGACGCGCGCGACACCTCGACCCGACCCATCGAGCGCGATCCGCGTGACCGCGACCGACCCGTTCGTCGAGACGACGACGGCGCTCGCCGCGGGGGCGCTCGCCTGGTCGGGGCCATCGACCCGGATCCTCAGCTTCGCCGTCGATGCCAACCCGGCACCTCGTTTCAGCACCACGAACCGGTTCGCGAGGTGGTCGACCTCGAGCGTCGCGCCGAACGAGCGCGCCGAACCGGTCAGTCGCTTCCGAGCGCTCGACCTGGCGGGGCGGTAGGACGCCCCCTCCTCGTAGAAGTCGGCCGGGCGTGCGTTCCAGGCCGCGAAGTCCGCGAACACGCGCCGCATGTCGCCGGGCGCTCCGCTGAGGGTTCGGCCCGCGATCGCGGCCGCCACACCCTTCGTGGAGTACCGGTCAGGCCCGCCGGTCGCTGCGTCCAGCTTGGCCCAGATCGAACGCACGATCGTCGGATCGGCGGCGGCTGAACCGCCGTCGTTCGCGCCGACGTACTCCGAAAGGAACCGCAGGAAGATCCACGTCCCGTACCAGCGTGGCGAGACCCCCTTGTCGAGCGGCACGTGCGGCTGGGCGAGCGGGCTCGAGACGAGGTACTGCAGGTTGTCGTCGATGCCGTCGTAGACCTCGTCCTCGATCCAGGTCGAGGACGCTTCCATGATCCACGCGTCTTCCAGGTAGTCGTAACCGAACTGGACGGCGTGGTGGAACTCGTGCGCCGCGGTGACCCTGAGCGGTTCGATCGGGTTCGGGTATCCGAACTGCGACGGAGCGAAGTCGTCGTCGAGCACGCAATAGGCGGACACGTCGTACCGGGTGGCGCGGTCCCGGTCGTCGGTCGTGCAGTACCCGTACAGCCCGTCGCCCCCGATGTCCGCGAGGTAGATGTCGAGCTTGCCGTTCCCTCCGTCGTCCTTCGAGCTCGTGTCCGGCCTCGGCGCCCGGTACCCGAGGTCGTCCACCTCGGCGGCCCATACCTCGTCCATCACGTCGAGCGTCGTCGCCACCCAGTCGGGGATCCCGTCGTCGGGGGAGGTATCGGCGGTCGGCGGCGCGTCGACGGTCGACCCGACGTAGTGGACGCACACCTCCGCGGAGCAGACGGGGGGCTCCTCGGCCACCGTGTAGCCGTCGGGATCCCCGAGAGGTCCATCCGTCGGGCGCGCCAGGAGCGCCTCGGCACGTTCGCGTGCCTCCCCTCGCAGCTGGTGGGACCGCGCCGCTAGGTCACGGAACAGCAGCGTCGCGTCGCGCGGCTCAGGCCCTGCGACCCGTCCGTACCTGGCGCGAACCGATGCCGGCGCGAACAGCGACGTGACGCGTTCGAGCGCGTACGTGGCCTCGTCGATCCGGCCGCGGGTCAGGGCACGGCTCAATGCGTCGGGGACGGCCGGGGTGAGCGCCGGTAGCGGCTTCGCCGCCCGCTGCGCGGCGTCGGGTTGCGTGGCGATCGCCGGCCGCGGAAGGACCGCGGCCAGAAGAGCGGTCAGGGCGAGGAAGGTTCGGACGCGCGGGCGCATGCCGACCAGGCTACGCCAGGCATCGCCGAACGAGAACGACCGTCCGGCGGAGCGAGCAGCCCGAGCCGACTACAGCGTCAGGATCGGGCAGGTGAGGGTGCGGGTGATGCCCTCGAGCTCCTGCATCGGCATCACCGTCCCCTTGGCGAGCAGGTCGAGGTCGTCGGCCTCGGCGCGGGCCACGATGTCGTAGGGCCCTGTGACCGGATCGACGGTCACGACCCCGGCGATGCCGCGGACCTGCTCGGTCACCTGGCCGGCCTTCCCGACCTCGGTCTGGATCAAGATGTACGCGCTGACCACGGTGGCTCCCTCCTCAGGCCGACGGATCGTCGGCGTCGTCGCTCTTCGTGAACAGACCCTTGGCCTTCGCGAACAGGCCGCCGGCCACCTGTCCCGCCTTGTCCACGGCGGGCTTGGTCATCTCGGACGCCTTCGTGATGGCGGGCTTGGCCTTGTCGGCCGCGGATCCCGCGACCTGCCCCGCCTTGTCGACCGCAGGCTTCGCCATCTCGCCCGCCTTGTCGATCGCGGGCTTGGCCTTGTCGATCGCGGGCTTGGCCTTGTCGATCGCGGGTTGCGCCTTGTCGATCGCGGGCTTCGCGATCTCGCCCGCCTTGTCGATCGCGGGCTTCGCTTTCGCGGCGGCCTCTCCGGCGACCTCCTTGGCCTTGTCCAGGAACCCCTTGTCGTCCTGCGACTCCTCGGTCACTCGACCTCCTCGGTCTCGGTGGAAAACATCCTCCGATCCGGCGGGCAGGGGCGGCAAATCCCCAGGTCACAGGGGGCTCAAGGGAGCCGGGCGCGGACCCCTCGGAGACCACTGTCGACGAACCGGTCGAGGCCTTCCTCCGCACCGTAGCGCACCTCGTGCCACGGCATCAGCGCCCACACGACGCGAGCTCGCTCACGGAAGGTCGCGTCAGGTGGTCCGCCGTACGCCGAGAGGGCCCGTTCGCCCTCGTCCGGCATCTCGTGGATCCACCAGGCGAAGTCCCACACCGGGTCGCCGATCGCGGACTCCTCCCAGTCGAGGACGCCGATCAGATCGCCGCTCGGTCCCACGAGGACGTGCTCCGGCCCGAGGTCCCCGTGCGTCAGGCAGGGAGCGAACGTCCACAACCGATCGTCGTCCACGTAGGCGTCGATCATCGCCTCGGCACGGGACGCCTCCCCCGGATCCAGCCGGGGCAGGACGATCCCGGCGAGACTCGAGATCTCCTCACGGATCTGCTCGCGGACGGTATCGGGAAGCTGGGCGCGCAGCCCAACGAACTCCGGCGGCACCATGTGCAGGTCGTAGAGGAACCTGCCGAGGCGCTCCGGCCAGAACCCGTGCGGCGCCTGATCCGCGGGGACCCCGTGCAGCTTCGGGTAGACCATCGCCGGCGGATCGGACGAGATCATCGACGGCACGGGGATCAGTGCGGAGACCTCGCGCGAGAGCTCCGGCAGCAGCGTCGACTGCGCGACGAGACGCTCGGCGGCGTACGGGGACCGGGGGATCTGCACGATCCACTCGCCGTTCACGTCGTAGGTGTCGTAGGTCCACCCGGACCCGATCCGGTCGAACGACCGGACGTCGATCGCGGGGAAGAGCTCCTGCACCAGGTTCCGGTGCTCGTCGAGCGTCGTCCGCGCAGGCATCTCGTTCCTCGAGGTCAGGTCTACACGAGCGGGCCGGTTTCGGGCTGGGGCGTGACCGTCGCGCCGTGCCCCGGCTCGGACAGGCTCGGAACCGCCAAGGCGAACCATGCCACGACCGCACCGGCGAGCGCCAGGGCGGACGCGCCCGCGTACAGGACCGGAGCCCCCAGATGCTGGTAGACCCACCCGCCGATCCCGGCACCGATGATCGGGCCGATCCCGAACCCGACCATCGCCGACACGGCGTTGCCGGTCGAGTACAGGGTCGAGGGGAGGAGTCGCCCCACGACGACGACGCCGGTCGTGAAGAGCAGGCTGAACGCCACCCCCTCGAGCAACATCAGGACGGACAGCAGCCCGGCGTCCTCGACCGAGCCCCACAGCATGAATCCGGTCGCGTAGACGAGGCACCCCGCCACGTACACCTTCCGGAGCCCGAACCGCTCCTGCCACCGCGACGACCCCCGCATCGTCACCACCTCGATCGACCCGCCGAGGGCGGTCCCGAGCCCGATCAGCAGCGGGCCGCCACCCGCATCGGCGATCTTCAACGAGATGAAGTTCCACGCGGCGTTGAACGCGGTCCACACCAGCAGCAACGCCACCAGGTAGCCCCAGAAGCGAGGGGCGGCCCGGAACACGGCGCCGACCGATCCGAGCCGTCCGTGCTCCCCCAGCGGCGCCGGCCGGTCCCGCTCGAACGTCACGGTCCACGCCAGCACCGCGAGCGACGCCAGCGCGTACAGGGGCATCGCCCAGCCGACGCCCGCGGCCTCCATCACCGCGCCGAACACGAGGCACCCGGCTGCGTACGTGAGGCTCTCCCACCCGCGGATCCGTCCGTAGTCCGACATCCGCTCCTCGCCCAGATGAGCCAGGGCGATCGCGTCGATGTTCGGTCCCTGCGCGACCAGGAACAGCGAGTGGATCACCGCCATCACCACCACCGCCGCGAAGGTCTCGGCGAGGTTCATGCCGAGCGCCGCGACGGCCGCTCCGGCCAAGCCGATCCGCAGGACGGTGAGTCGGCCGAGCTTCGTGTCGGCCAGATGCCCCCATACCGGGTTCGTGATCATCCGCGCGAACGCGGCGGCGGCGATCACGTACCCGATCCGAGACTGCGACAGGCCGTGGTGCTCCTGGAGGTAGATCGCGAAGAAAGGGAAGAACGCCGCGATCACCGGACCGAACAACAGGAACAGGACCTGGACGGCGACGGCGTCTCGGACCTGCGGGCGCGACATGCGCGGCCACGCTAGCAGGGTGCACCGTTCGCCCGGCGCCAGCTGGTCAGGTGGCGCCGAGGTACACGTGCACGTACCGCACGTAGGCGTCGGCGATCGCGGACGACGCGCCTGCCGCGTCGACCTCGCCGGCGAACATCGCATGCAAGGGCTCCCACCAGATCGACCGTCCGATCGCGAACCCGTCGAACCCCGCGACGCCGGCACCGGCACGCAGCCAGCGGTCGACGGCCTCGGCGTCGGCGCCGCGCCCCAGGACGACGCAGGGAGCACCCGCGGCCTCGGCGACCCGTTCGCAGTCCTCCCGCCGGTCGAGCCCCTCGATCTTCCACACGGACGCGGCGATCCCGTCGTCGCGGAGCTCCTCGATCGCACGGACCATCAGCCCGGGCCGGACCTCCAGGTCGTACGTGGCGGCCTCGTGTCGGGGCTCCGGCGGGACGAGCAGCTCGAGCATCAGGGCGCGGTCGTTCGCCTCGCAGTGGTCGACGAGCGCCCCGAGGGCCGTGCGCTGTCGCGCGTTCGTCGGGGCGTCGCCCTCAGGGTTGTAGCGGACGAGGACCTTCGCCCACGCGGGATCGAGCGCGTCCAGCCGGTCGCGCCACTCCACGTCCTCGAACGCCAGCTCGGCTCGCCCGCTCGCCTCGACCGGAACCGCCACGCGGATCCCCTCACGGCGCGCGGCGGCGATCACCTCGACCCCGTAGGTCGCGTCGACGAGCGCGGCGGCGTGCGAGCGCGCCACGCGACCGTCGGCGACCGCGGCGAGCAGCCCCTCCCAGATCACGGCCTTCGCGGTCCGGGCCCTCGCGACGTCGATCTCCGTCGGCTCGCCCGCCACACCGAAGAACGACCGCATCAACGAGGTCCGGTGGTCGAAGGCGAGCACGAACAGCGGCATCACGGGGAGCCTATCGGCCGCTCGTGCAGGTCGTGGGTGGAACGCACACGGTCGTGCGCGTTCCGGCTCGACGGCCGTCGCGGGCCGGTGCCAGACTCGCGTCATGACGAAGGTCGCGATCATCGGCCCCTCCCCACCTCTCGCCACCGCGCTCTGATCAGGAGGAACGACATGGACTTCGCGGAACTCAGGAGCGAGGTGTGGTGGGCCAACCTTCAACTGCCCGCCGCAGGCCTCGTGGTGATGCACAGCGGCAACGCGAGCGGTATCGACCGCGAACTGGGCCTCGTGCTGATCAAGCCGAGCGGCGTGGACTACGACTCGCTGCGCCCCGAGGACCTCGTGGTCGTGGACCTCGACGGGAACCGGGCGACCGAAGCGCCCGACGGCATCGTCAGCCCGTTGAAGCCGAGCGTCGACACACCCCACCACCTCGCCATCTACCGCGGTGACGAGACGATCGGCGGCGTGATCCACACCCACTCGAACCACGCGACCGCGTGGGCGGCAGCAGGTCGGCCGATCCCCTGCTCGCTCACGGCGATGGCCGACGAGTTCGGTGGTGAGATCCCGTGCGCGCCCTACGCGCCGAACGTTGGCGATGCGATCGGCGACGCGATCTTGACCCACCGCACGCGGGCCCCCGGGATCCTGCTCGCGAACCACGGCGTCTTCACCTTCGACGCGACACCCCGGAAGGCATTGAAGGCGGCCGCGATGATCGAGGACGCGGCGAAGACGATGTGGCTGGCGACCCGGCTGGGCAGCGTGCCGGTGCTGCCGCCCGACGAGATCGAGGCGTGGTGGGACCGCTATCACTCGACCTACGGGCAGGGGGCCTGAGATGACGGGATGCGCGCGTGCCGTGCATCCTCGTCCGTGACCGGAACGCACATGGCCGTGCGCGTTCGGCCTCGACGCCCCTCGCGGGCCGGTGCCAGACTCCCGCCATGACGAAGGTCGCGATCATCGGCGCGGGCAGCGTCGAGTTCACCCGCAACATCCTCACCGACCTGTGCTCCTACGAAGAGCTGCAGGGCACGCTCGAGTTCGCGCTCCACGACATCGACGGGGAACGCCTCGCGTACGCGGATCGCGCCGCCCACCAGGTGATCGACCGACTCGACGCCGGTCACACGGTGCGCTCGTGTCCCGACCGACGCGACGCGTTCGAAAGCGCCGACTACCTGATCAACGAGATCCAGGTCGGCGGGTACGACGCGACCGTCACCGACTTCGATGTCCCCCGTCGCTACGGGCTGCTCCAGACGATCGCCGACACGATCGGGATCGGCGGCATCATGCGTGGGCTCCGGACGATCCCGGTGATGATCGAGATGGGCGACGAGATGGCCGAGCTGTGCCCCGACGGCCTGCTCCTCAACTACACGAACCCGATGGCGATGGTGCCGTGGGGGATCTGGGCGGGATCGGCGTGGCCGGCGTCACGGACCGTGGGCGTCTGCCACAGCGTGCGCGACACCCACGCGTTCCTCGCCTCGCTGGTGGGCCTGCCCGAGGAACGGATCGCCTTCCGTACGGCCGGGTTCAACCACCAGTGCTTCGTCTACGAGTTCCGCGATCGGGAGACGGGCGAGGACCTCTACCCGAGGCTGCGCGAGATCGTCGAGGCCGACCCCGAGGGACTGGGTCGCCGTGTGCGTGTCGAGATCTTCCGGCGCTTCGGCTACTTCCCCACCGAGTCGTGCGAGCACTCCGCCGAGTACGTCCCGTGGGTGCTGCACCACCCCGACCAGGTCGAGCGGTTCCGCTCGGAGATCGACGAGTACGTTCGCCGCAGCGACGAGAACCTCGAAGACTGGGCCGCGATGAAGGCCCAGCTCGATGCGGGGCAGGAGATCGAGCTCGACCGCAACGACGAGCTCGCGTCGCAGTTCGTCTTCGCGCTGGAGACCGGCACCCCGGCGGAGCTCTACGGGAACGTCCGCAACGACGGACTGATCGAGGGCCTCCCGGACGACGCGTGCGTCGAGGTGCCCGTGCTGGCGAACAAGAACGGCGTCCAGCCGACGAGGATCGGCCGGATCCCCCCGCAGTGCCTCGCCCTGAACCGAACGTTCCTCAACACGGTCGAGCTGACCGTGCAAGCGGTCGTCCAGGGCTCCCGCGACCTCGTCTACCAGGCCGCGCTGCTGGACCCGCACACCGCCGCCACCCTGTCGACGACCGATATCGTCAGTGTGGTTGACGACCTGATCGAGGCCCACGGCGATCTGATCCCCGAGCCGATCCGTCGGGGTTAGACGCGGATCAGTCGACGCGCGTTCGCGCCGTACACGGAGGCCAGGACGTCTCCAGGGAGGTCGAGGCCGCTGATCGTCCAGCGGCCCTGCGTCGGTGTCTCCACGGGGTCGGCGTCGTACGCGAACGCCTCGTCGTCCGTCTCGAGGAAGCGGCGGTGGACCGCGTAGACGGACGGGTCCGCCGGGAACGCATCCGTGCCGAACAGCACCCGATCCCGGTGGCTCGCGATCAGGTCACGTGCCGCACGGGGAACGCGGCCGAGCTCGGCGATCCTCGCCGCGACGTCGAGGTAGGCGTTGGGGTAGGTGTCGAGGAGCCGTCCGACCCAGGCGAGGTCTTCCGCGCAGCACAGCACGTGGGCACCGACCCACGTCACGTCGCGCCTGCGCGAGATCAGCGACTCGAGCGCATCCATGATCCGGTCGAAGGGCGGGAACCGCCGCCGGTCGCCGACCCACCACTCGGGGTTCTCGAGCAACTCCTCGAGGCGTTCGTTCCGTGCGTCGAGCGGTCCGAAGAAGGCGACCGGGTCACCGACGTGGATCGTCACGGGAACCCCTGCCTCGGCCACCGCGTCCCACACGGGGTCGAGCCGACGGTCGTCGGGCATCACGAGATCTCCGCGGTCGTCGCGCAGGTGCAGCCCGAGGTCCTTCCAGACCTTGAGCCCCTTCGCACCGAGCCCGAAGGACGAGCGTGCCTGGGCCGCGAGCTCGTCCCACGCGCCACGCATGAACAGATCGCGGTTCCACTGGGCGAACGTCGCGAACCGCCCGGGATGAGCTCGGTCGTAGCGATCGATGTTCGCGTCGAGCTCGTCCCCCCACATCCCGTCGAGGTTCACGATCGCCTCGACGCCACAGGCGTCCATCGTGGCCAGGAGCGCACCGACGTCGGGCGAGGCCCACCCACCGGTCAGCCATCGCCCCAGGTGGTTGTGGGCGTCGATCATCGGGACCGGCGGGAGGTGGGAGAGCTCGGTGAGCGAACGGCGCAGCGCAGGGTGCGGCCGGAAGTCACGAAGCAGCAGGTCCCGGAGATCGCTCACGCAGCGCCATCCTTGAGCGCGGCTCGGAGCCCTGCGATCGCCCGGAGCATCGGGGTCGCCGAGGTCCTCGTCCCGTCCCATCGGCGAAGCACCTCGATCGCCGCTGCCTCGATCTGACGCAGTCGCTCGAGCTCGTCGACCTGGATCCTCACTTCGTCGGCCATCCACCCTCCTCGCTCACACCGCGGTGACCGTCAACCCCGCCTCGCGGAGTCCGTGCAGCGCTCGGACGTTCGCGGCACGGTCGGTGATCAGTTCGTCGACCCGTTCGATCGGGCAGATCCGCGCGAACGCGGCCGAACCGATCTTCGTGGCGTCTGCCACCACGATCACGCGCCGAGCGCGTTCGATCAGGGTCGCGTTCGTGTGGGCCTCGACCTCGTGGTGGGTCGTGCAGCCATGCGCGGGGTCGATCCCGTCCACGCCGATCACCGCCAGATCGAGCGTCAGTCCCCCGAGCGATCCCTCGGCGATGGGGCCGACCAGCTCGTAGGACTCCGGGCGCGCGGTCCCGCCCGTCACCACCAGCCGGAGGTTCGGTCGAACGGCCAGCTCGCTCGCGATGTTCAGCGCGTTCGTCACGACGGTGAGGCTCTCGCGATCGACCAGTGCTCGAGCGACCTCCGTGCAGGTCGTGCCCCCGGTCAGGCCCACCGCAGCACCGTCGGGGACCCGCGCCGCCGCCGTCGCCGCGATGCGGCGCTTCTCGTCCTGACGCCGCGCCTCCTTGTACCGCAGCGGCAGCTCGTAGATCACGCCCTGCGCGACGGCGCCGCCGTGGGTCCGGGCTAGCAGACGCTGCTCCTGGAGTAGCTCGAGGTCGCGGCGGATCGTCGCCTGCGACACGCCGAGACGGGTCGCGAGTCGCGCGGCCACGATCACCCGGTCGCGCGAGAGCTCTTCGAGGATCGCCGCGAGGCGTTCGTCCTGACGCATCCGTGAGCGCAAGGATAAGCCGAAACGTGCACGCTCGTGATCGTTCTCGCCTTGCCTCGTTCATGAACGCGCACTAGCGTCGGCGAGGGATGAGCGAGACCGAGCGCGAGATCGCGAGCCAGCCCGGAACCTGGCGGCGGGCCGCCGCGATGGCACCCGAGGTCGCGACGCGCCTGCCCGCTTCCGGCGAGCGCGTCGCCGTGGTGGGATGCGGCACGTCGTGGTTCATGGCCCAGGCGTACGCGTCGCTCCGCGAGCGCGCAGGTCACGGCGAGACCGACGCCTTCACCGCGACGGAGTTCCCCGTGGATCGCCGGTACGACCGGGTCGTCGCGATCAGCCGCAGCGGGACGACCTCGGAGGTCGAGCGACTGCTGCCGGACCTCGTGGCCCCGGTCACGGCGATCACGGCGGTCGGCGACAGCCCGATCGCCCGCGTGGCGGACGACGTCATCGTCCTGGACTTCGCGGACGAGCGCTCGGTCGTGCAGACGCGGTTCGCGACGTCGGCCCTGGCGTTGCTCCGCACGCATCTCGGGGAAGACCTCGGCTCGTCGATCGCCGACGCCGAGCGCGCACTCGCGATGCCGCTTCCTCACGATGCGTCGAGATTCGTGCACTTCGTGTTCCTCGGGCACGGTTGGAGCGTGGGACTGGCCAACGAGGCCGCGCTCAAGCTCCGCGAGGCCACACGCTCGTACACCGAGTCGTATCCCGCGATGGAGTACCGACACGGCCCCGTCAGCGTCGCCGACGCCCGGACGTTGGTCTGGGTGCTGGCGACACCCGATGCCTCGGTCGCCGACGACATCACGTCGACCGGTGCGACCGTTCGTACCGCCGAGCTCGACCCGATGGCCGAGCTCGTGCTGATCCACCGCACCGCGGTCGCGCTCGCGCATTCGCGCGGTCTCGACCCCGACCATCCGCGCCACCTCACCCGATCGGTGGTGCTCTCGTGACACCCAGGAGGGAACGACCATGACCAGACCCCGCATCCTCGCCCGGTGGGGCGCCGCGGCGCTCGTGCTGATGCTGCTGGCCGCCGCGTGCACGTTCGGAGAGGAGACGAGCAGCTCCGATAGCTCTGCCCCGACCGGCGACGTCAGCGGCGAACCCGTGACGCTCCGCGTCTGGACGCACCAGAACCGGTCGTTCAACCAGGGCCTCAAGGACCTCGCGAAGGCGTACTCGGACCAGCATCCGAACGTGGCGTTCGAGTTCGAGACGTTCGACTACGACTCCTACGTGCAGACGCTCCAGACGGCGCTGCCGGCCGGGACCGAGGCCGACATCCTGCAGATGTTCGGGACCTGGACGTGTAGCTACGCCGGCAACCTCGCGCCGGTCCCCGACGACGTCAGCACGCTCGCCGACGCGCAGGGGGCCTTCTTCGCCGCGCCGATCGGCGGCTACACGTGCGACGACACGCTCTACGGGTTCCCGCAGGAGTTCAACATCGAGTACGGGGCGACCCTCGTGAACACCTCGCTCGCCGGCGACGCGGGCGTCGGGACCGACGGGTGGGCCTCGTGGGACGAGTTCATCGCCGACGCGCAGAAGGTCACCCAGTCGCAGGACGGGACCGTCCTTCGCGCCGGGTACCACTTCACCGCCGCCGACGGTCTCTCGTACTCCTTCTACTCGCTGATCCTGCAGAACGGCGGGGCGTTCCTGAGCGAGGACGGCTCGGCCTTCACGATCGACACCCCGGAGGGAGCCGCGGCCCTCGACCAGCTCCAGGCGATCGTGGACGCGGGCGTGATCGATCCGACCACCTTCAACGACGAGGTGAACTGGGTCGGCGACTGCTACTTCGAGGAGAACTGCGCGATGGGACTGGTCGGTCCCTGGGTCGTGCCCGAGTACAGCGCGGACTTCCCCGACGTCGCCGCGAACACCGTGTACGTGCCGCTGCCCACGGTCGACAACGCGTCGTTCGTCGCCGACTCCGGCTGGGGCATGACCGTGTCGAACACGAGCGCGGTCGCCGACACGGCGTGGGACTTCATCGCGTTCGTGACCCTCGACCCGGCCAACGCCGCCGCGTGGAACGCCGCGACCGGGACGCTCCCGGCCCTGAAGGCGAACGCCGAGGGCGCCACGAAGGACGAGCTCGTGGCCACCTTCCCGCACTTCGAGGCGTGGTTCCCGATCCTCGAGAACGGCCAGTACCTCGGGAACGTCCCCGACCGGGATCTGCTCTGGTACGAGATCTCGTACCCGAACCTGCTGGCGGCCCTCGACGGGAGCATGACCCACGAGGAGGCCCTCGCGGCGATGGAGCGCGAGGCGAACGAGACGCTGGGATAGGAGCCGCCCGATCGCGACCGCAGAGCTGACGCACGAGCCGTCCGCCGACCCGGCGCCCCGGCGCCGCCGAGCCTTCGGCGGGCGGCTCGGCGCGCAACGTCGGTTCGTCGCGACCGTCCTCAGCCCCGCGGCGATCTACATGGGTGTCTTCATGCTGCTCCCGATCGTGTGGGCGCTCCTGCTCACGCTCTTCGAGTTCAGCCCCCGCCGCACCGGCTCCCCGTTCCTGGGCCTCGGGCGCGACAACCCCTTCGTGGGGATCGAGCATTTCCGCCGGATGCTCGACTTCTCCGAAGAGGCGCCGCTCGAGGTCCAGCAGTTCCACATCGCGGTCAAGACCACGTTGCTGTTCGCCTTCATCGTGGTGCCGCTGAACCTCGCGATCACGCTGCCCCTCGCGGCGATGATCGAATCGGTGTCGCGTCGGTGGAAGGTCGTGTACCGGACGGTGTTCTTCCTGCCGGTGCTCGCGTCGTCGGTCGGCGTCGCGATCATCTGGGGGTTCGCGCTGCACCCGCAGCGCGGCCTGCTGAACGGGCTGATCACCCGGATCACCGGCGAGGCGACCGTGATCGCGTGGATCACCGACCCGAACCTCGTGTTCGCGGGGATCCCGGTGGCGCTGCTCGCGGTGGTCGTGGCGTACCTGTGGCAGGACATCGGCTACAACCTCGTGATCTTCATCGCGGCGCTCCAGGCGGTCCCCGACTCGGTGAAGGACGCAGCGCTCGTCGACGGGGCGAGCGCGTGGCAGCGGTTCCGCTACATCACCCTGCCGCTGCTGAAGCCGACGATCATGCTGACGTCGGTCCTGACGATGATCTCGGCCTTCCAGGTCTTCGATCTGTTCTTCGTGATGACCGACGGCGGTCCCCAGGACCAGACGCGAGCGATGTCGCTCGACATCTACCAGAACGCCTTCCGCTACCAGCGGATGGGGTGGGCGGCCGCCGTCTCGCTCGTGCTGTTCCTGCTGGTGTTCACGATCTCGAGGCTGCAAGCTCGGTTCCTGCGCACGGAGTGGGAGTACTGATGGCGACGCGAGCCCCCACCCGGGTCGTGGTCTCGAAGACCGCGCTGTACACGGCGCTCACGGTCTTCGGGATCGTCGCGGCGATCCCGTTCGTGTGGATGATCCTGTCGTCGTTCAAGACCGGCGCCGAGATCCGAGAGTTCCCTCCGACGTTCTGGCCTCGCGCGTGGACCCTCGAGAACTACACCACGATCCTGGACGACCCGGACCTGCCCCTGTGGCTCTTCTACCGGAACTCCGCGTTCGTCGCGGTGCTGAACGTGGTCGCGACCCTGTTCACCTCGTCGCTGCTCGGCTACGTGCTGGCGAAGTACGAGTTCCGCGGGCGGCTGTTCCTGTTCTGGTTCGTGCTGGCGACGATGATGATCCCGTCGCAGGTCACGATGATCCCCGGGTACCTGATCCTGGTTCAGCTCGGGTTGCTGGACAACCTGTGGGGGCTCGTGCTGCCGTCGATGATCGACGCGTTCGGGGTCTTCGTGATGCGGCAGTTCGCGCTGTCGATCCCCGACGACGAGATCTGGTCGGCACGGGTCGACGGCGCCTCCGAGTGGCGGATCTACCGCTCGATCGTGCTGCCGCAGCTCAAGCCCGCGCTCGCGACGCTGGGGATGCTGACCTTCATGTTCCACTGGAACGCCTACCTGTGGCCGCTGATCGTGCTGACCTCGCAGGAGAACCGCACCCTCCCGATCATCCTGTACTGGTACTCGACCCAGCACGGATCTCAGGTGAACCTCGTGATGGCCGCGTCCGTGCTGATGGTGATCCCGGTGCTGCTCGTGTTCGCGGCGTCCCAGAAGTGGATCGTGCGCGGCCTGACGCTGACCGGTGGGAAGTGATCAGCGCTCCCAGACCGAGATGTGGCGGCGGCTCTCGTCCGTGAACGGCGTCCGGTCCCAGTCCTCCCACCGGTCGCGCAAGCGCAAGCCGGCGAGCTCCGCCATCAGGTCGAGCTCAGCGGGCCACACGTAGCGGAACGGCATCGAGACGCGCTCGGCGCGCCCGTCGACGAACCGCAGGTGATGCGAGACGAGGCCCTGCGTGGCGACGTCGTACTCGTCGATGCCCCACTCGTCGTCGTTCGCGTGCCAGAACCGCAGGCGCTCGCCCGGGGGCAGCCGGCGGAGCTCCGGCACCATCACCTCGATCACGAAGCGGCCGCCCGACGTCAGGTGGGCGGCGGCGTTGCGGAAGCACGCGACCTGCGCCGCCTGCGAGGTCAGGTTCATGATCGTGTTGTAGACGAGGTACACGAGCGAGAACGAACCTTCCACGCGGGTGGACGAGAAGTCGCCGATCGTGACGTCGATCGCGTCGGCGCCGGGCTTCTCGCGGAGCCTCGTGGCCATCGCGGTCGAGAGCTCGATCCCGGCGACGGGGATGCCCCGCTCGGCCAGGGGGAGGGCGACGCGCCCGGTCCCGATCCCGAACTCGAGCGCCGGTCCGTCCCCGGCGAGCCCGGCGAGGAGGTCGACGGTCGCTCCGAGGAACGCCGGCTCGAACGAGTCGGCCTCGTCCTGGTCGTAGGTCGCCGCAACGTCCTCGCCGAAGTACCCGTCGTCGTGCATCAGCTCAGGCGTAGATGCCGAGACCGGTCTCGGCATCGAACAGGTGAAGACGTGACGTGTCGGCGGCGAGCTCGATCGGCTCGCCCACCCGGGCGGACGTCCGCGGGTCGAGGCGCGCGACGAAGGTCGACGACGAGGCCGTCGCGTCGAGCGCGTGGGTCATGCCGGTGTCGCGTGCGAGCTCCTTCGTGTCCTCGGTGACGACGGGCGGGGCGGCGACCGAGAAGTGGACGAGGACCTCCGAGCCGAGCGCCTCGCGGAGCTCGACCGTTGGCCGCAACCGTCGGTCGTCGGGCACGTCACCCGCGAGCGCGGCGTCCTGCAGATCCTCGGGGCGGATCCCGACGATCACGTCGCGGTCGTCGTAGCGGGCGAGCGCCGGACGAGCGTCCGCGACAGCCCCGTCCAGCTCGAGGCGCTCGCCCGCGAACGCCAGCCACCAGTGGCCGTCGTCACGCGTGAGGCGGGCCCGCACCATGTTCATCGCGGGCGAGCCGATGAACCCGCCGACGAACAGGTTCGCGGGTCGGTCGTACAAGGCCTGGGGCACGTCGACCTGCTGGAGCACGCCCTTCTTGATCACGGCGACCCGATCGCCCATCGTCATCGCCTCGGTCTGGTCGTGCGTCACGTACACGGTCGTCGTGCCGAGCCGCCCCTGGATCCGGGCGATCTCGGCGCGCATCTGCACCCGGAGCTTCGCGTCGAGGTTCGACAGCGGCTCGTCCATCAGGAACGCCTGCGGTTCCCGGACGATCGCGCGACCCATCGCGACCCGTTGCCGTTGGCCCCCCGACAGGGCCTTCGGCCGACGGTCGAGGTACTCGGACAGACCGAGGATCTCGGCGGCCTCCCTCACGCGCCCCTCGACCTCGCGGCGGTCGAGCTTGCGGATCTTCAGCGCGAAGGCCATGTTCTCGAACACGGTCATGTGCGGGTACAGGGCGTAGTTCTGGAAGACCATCGCGACGTCGCGGTCCTTCGGGGGGAGCTCGTTCACGACCCGATCGCCGATCCGCACCGTGCCCTTGGAGATCGCCTCGAGGCCAGCGACCATGCGTAGCGCTGTCGACTTCCCACAGCCGGAGGGCCCCACGAGCACCATGAACTCACCGTCGCCGATATCGAGCGACAGGTCGCTGACGGCCTCGGTGCCGTCGTCGTAGACCTTCGTCACCGCGTCGAGCGTGATGCGTGCCACCGGGCCTCCCCTCGTGCTGTGCGCATCTTAAGGATGGCCCGGACGTGCCCGCTCCCCCGAACGCGCACGCCCGTGCACGGTTTCATCCGACCTCGTGGCCGGTGAGTCCGAACGCCACGCGTAGATCGGCGGGGGCCGGAGATCCCTTGGCCATCCTGCCCGACGTCGGAGCAGGTTCGTAGCCGTGACCTCGCAGGAGGGCTGCCGCCTCGCCGTTCGGATCCGGGGTGTCCAGCCAGCAGGTGGTCCTCGGAGGGAGGTGCGCGACCGCGCCCGCGATCGCGGCGGCGGCGATCGTCGCATCCTGGGCGTGGACCGGACCCAGCTTCCAGCCGTCGGCCGCCGGGCGCGCCGTCGCGAACCCGGCGATGCTGCCCCTCCGCACGACCGCGACCGAGACGGCCTCGGGCTGGTCGACCCAAGCGCGCAGCAGCGCTCGGCGCTCGGCGCCCACGGCTCGCGCGTCGAGTGCGACCAGGTCCTCGAAGGGCACCTCGGTCGCGGTCACCGTCGCGATCGTGGGCTCCCAGGCCGCCGCAGGGCCATGCCACCGGGTGTTCGGATGGACGTCGACGAACCCCGAGCGGCGGTAGTTCGCCTGCTGGGCGGGGTCGCCGTCGAGGCCGACCGAGCGGGGCGCCAGCCGGTCGAGGGCCCGTGTGAACAACGCGAGGCCGATCCCGCGACCACGGTGGTCCGGGTCGACGAGGTACACGCCGATCCATCCGAAGTCGTCGTTCCAGGTGGTCGCGAGCGTGACGCCGACGGGTGTGCCGTCGATCTCGGCCACGAGCCACGCCCCCGGGTCGGCCGCGGCGAACGTCTCCGGGTCGTGACGGCCCCCGTTCCAGCCCTGCCGGGCGATCAGCGACCGGATGAACACGGCGTCCGAGGGCATCAGCCCGCGGATCCGCACGTCGGTCATCACACGACGCGGACCGTGGCCTGCGCCGCGAGGTCCTCGGCTCGGGCTCGTTCGAGCCGGCCCGCCCCGGGGATCTCGGCGTTCGCCGTCGCGGCCCCCAAGGCGAGCGCGAGTGCCTCGTCCCACCCCAGGTCGCGGTCGAGCGCCGTCACCAGACCGGCCAGGAACGAGTCGCCACTGCCGACCGGGTAGCGTCCGCGGACGTACAGCATGCCCTCGTACAGCGTGCCGTCGGGCGCCGCCAGCACCACGCCCTCGGCGCCGCGCGTCACCAGTCCCGCGTGACCGTCCCCGCCCGCGAGATCGCGGAGCTTCCGGGCGGCGGCGAGCGCCTCCTCGCGGCGCGCCGTCGGGACGGCGAGCAGCTCGCGAGCCTCGGCCTGGTTCACCTTCACGATGTCGGGTCCGGCCTCCAGGGCGAGTCGGAGCCGCTCGCCCTCGCAATCGACCGCGACCCGGACGCCTGCGCCGTGCGCCTCGGCGACGAGGTCGCGGTAGCCGTCGTCGGGGGCGCCGCGCGGCATCGACCCGCTGATCGTGAGCCACCGCGCCCGGTCGAAGAGCGATGCGGTCGCGTGCATCAGCTCGGTCCACGCCGCGGCGGGGATCACGGCACCATGCTCGTAGAACTCGGTCAGCCCGCCGGTCTCGCGGTCCGCCACCGACAGCGACGAGCGGTTCTCCCCGTGGACCCACACCGGCGCGGCGGCGACGCCCTCGGCGTGCAGCTGCTCCTCGAGCCACTTCCCGGCGTGGCCGCGTAGGAGCGGGACGGCGGTGACGTCGGCCCCGAGCGCCGCCGCGGCCCGCGCGACGTTCAGGCCCTTGCCACCGGCCACCTGCAGGAAGCTCGCCGGGCGATGGATGTCGCCCTTCACGAGCCGATCGATCTCGAACAGCTTGTCGATCGAAGGGTTCGCCGCCAGGCAGACGATCACGCCGGAACCCCCTCGCTCAGGAGCCGGTCGACTTCCTCCCATGTGGGCTGGGCGTCGACCCCGCCGCTCGCGCGGGTGGACAGCGCCCCGCAGGCCGCGGCGAAGGCGAGTGCGTCGGCGAGAGACCGACCCTCGAGCGTCGCGGCGAGGAACCCCGCGTCGAACGAGTCCCCGGCACCGGTCGAGTCGACGGCCCGGACCGCTCGCCCGGTCACCCGCACCGGTTCGGCGTCGGCGTGCACCGCGAACGCCCCTTCGGCACCCATCTTCACGACGACGACGCCCGTCGACTCCGCCAGCCGCCGCGCCGCCTCGTTCACGTCGGGCACGCCGGCGATCCGCCTCACCTCCGTCTCGTTCGGCACGAAGACGTCCGTGCGAGGCAGCACGTCAGCCAGCCCCCCGTCCCAGCGCTCCGTCGGATCCCAGTTCGGGTCGACCGAGGTGGTGGCGCCGGCCTCGTGGGCCGCATCGAACAGACCGGGGAGCCCCGGCATCAGCGCGATCTGCAGGAAGACGGAGCTGACGTGGACGTGACGCGCATCGCGCAGCACCGCGGCATCGACGTCCGTCGCCTCGAAGGTCGCGATCGTGCCCGGGTGGGTCAGGATCGCGCGGTCCTGGCCCCGCGACAGCACGACCGTCACGCCGGTCGGGCGGGTCGGGTCCACGCGGAGCCCCGCGACGTCGACGCCCCGCGACAACAGCTCGTCGCGCATGAACCGGCCGAACGCGTCGTCGCCGACCACCCCGCAGAAGGCAACGCGCAGCCCGAGGCGAGCCGCGCCGCACGCCGTGATCGCCCCGGAGCCGCCGACCGTGAGCGTGGCCTCGTCCACCAGCTTCTCGGCTTGTCCGAACGCCGGCTCGACGTCGCCGCGCAACACGAGGTCGGGGTTCGCGTCGCCCAGCACCACGAGGTCGAAGGCAGGCACGCGGCTACGATAGCCGCATGGCGCCGCGGCTCGCGTTCGTCCAGGGCGACATCACCGCGCAGGAGGTCGACGCGATCGTGAACGCGGCGAACGGTTCACTGCTGGGCGGCGGCGGGGTCGACGGCGCGATCCATCGAGCGGGCGGCCCCGAGATCCTCGAGGCGTGCCGCGAGGTGCGTCGCACCGCCTACCCCGATGGGCTCCCGACCGGGCTCGCAGTGGCCACGACGGCGGGGGACCTTCCGGCCGGATGGGTGATCCACACGGTAGGCCCCGTGTATCAGCACGAGCGCGACCCGGCGTCGCTTCTCGCGCGGTGCCACACGTCGTGCCTGCGCATCGCCGACGAGCTCGGAGCCCGCACCGTGGCGTTCCCGGCGATCTCGACCGGGGTGTTCGGCTACCCGCTGCACGAGGCCGCCGCGGTCGCGGTCACCGCGGTCCGCGAGGCGGACACCCAGGTCGAGGAGGTCCGGTTCGTGCTGTTCGGCGAGGAGGCCTTCCAGACCTACCGTGCGGCCGCCGGAGGGTCCGTCTGACGGTCATCCACGAACCCGCTGGTACGCTGTTGCACCTGCAACTCCACGCCGAGGACCAGGGCACCGAGGGGACATGAGCGAGCACCTGACGAACGTGAAGGGCGTCCACGACCACCTCGACGAGATCCAGCTCGTCGACTGCCGTGAGCTGTACGAGTGGGTCGCCGGACGGGTCGACGGCGCCGTCCACATCCCGTTGAACGCGATCATGGCCGGCGCCGGCTCGGACCTCGACACGGCGAAGCCGGTCGCGGTGATCTGCCGCAGCGGCAACCGCAGCGAACTCGCCACGATGATGCTCCAGGCCCGCGGCTACGAGGCCTACAACGTCGAGGGCGGGATGGAAGCCTGGGAAGCCGCCGGCTTCGGGTTCAACGCCGAGGACGGGTCCCCCGGCCGCGTCGCCTGAGCGGTCGTCCCCTGCCCCGCGCGGGGCGTAGCCTACGTTGCGCGATGCCCGACCTGGACGCTGCTCGCCGCGACCTCGAGACCGCCCTGGGCCCCGACGGCGTGGTCGCCGACCCGCTGGACCTCCGTCTGTACGCGCGCGACGCCTCGATGGTCGAGGGCTCGGCTGGGCTCGTCGCGTTCCCAGCGAACGCCGCCCAGGTCGCCGAGACGCTTCGGGTCGCCCAGCGCCACGGGCTCGACGTCGTCCCGCGTGGCAGCGGCACCGGCCTCACCGGTGGTGCCACCCCGATCGGCGACGCCCTGGTGATCGTCACGACGAAGATGCGCCGCATCCTGGAGATCCGCCCCGAGGACCGGCTCGCGTGGGTCGAACCCGGCTTGTTCAACCTGGACCTGTCGACGGAGCTCAGGGCGAGCGGGTTCTCGTTCGCTCCCGACCCGTCGAGCCAGCAGGTGAGCTCGATCGGCGGCAACGTGAACACGAACGCCGGGGGTCCCCACTGCCTCTCGCTCGGCGTGACCAGCGCGCACGTTCGGGCGCTCGACCTGGCCCTGCCCGACGGTCAGATCGTGCGGCTCGGCACCGAAGGCCCGCTCGCGCCCGGCTACGACCTGCGCGGCGTCGTCGTCGGGTCGGAGGGGACCCTCGGCGTCGTGACGGCGGTGTGCGTGCGGCTCACCCCCATCCCGCCCGCCGTGCGGACGCTGCTGATGGACTTCGCCACGGTCGAGGACTGCGCGGCGACCGTCTCGGCGATCATCGCGCGAGGGGTCGTCCCGGCGGCCCTCGAGATGATGGATCAGGGCATCGTCCGAGCCGTCGAGTCCTTCGCGCACGCGGGCTACCCGACCGACGCCGCGGCGGTGCTCCTTGCGGAGGTCGACGGGCTCGACGAGGGGGTGGCCGACGAGGTCGCCGAGATCGAGACCGCGGCCCGCGCGAACGGTGTCGGGACGATCCGCACCGCTCGAGACGAGACCGAACGCCAGCTCGTGTGGAAGGGCCGCAAGTCGGCGTTCGGGGCGATCGCGCAGATCGCGCCCCACTACCACCTGCACGACTGCGTGGTCCCGCGCACGAAGCTGGCCGAGACGCTGGCCGGGATCTACGCGATCGCGAAGCGCCACGACCTGATCGTGACGAACGTCTTCCACGCCGGCGACGGGAACCTCCACCCGCTGTTCTCGTTCGACCGGACGGTACCGGGCACGCTCGAGCGGGTCCTGGCGGCGGCCGACGACGTCGTGCGACTCAGCCTCGACGCGGGCGGGGCGCTCTCCGGCGAGCACGGGATCGGGTTGGAGAAGCGCGACTTCATGCGGCTGTCGTTCACCGACGACGACCTCGACGCGCAGGCGTGCGTCCGCTCCGCGTTCGATCCCGAGGGTCGCATGAACCCGCGCAAGGTGCTGCCCGACGGTGCGCGGTGCGGCGAGTTCGCGGCCGCCGCGCTGGCGCGCACCGGCGACCTGCCGGAGGGCACGTGGATCTGATCCACCCGCACACGGTCGAGGAGATGGCGGCGGCGCTCGCCGCGGCCTCACGCGACGGCACCCGCATGCTTCTCGTCGGCGGCCGCACGCAGATGGACCGTGGCAACCCCGCCGAGATCGACGCGGAGCTGTGGACCACGCTGCTCGACCGCGTCGTCGCCTACGACCCCGCCGAGATGATCGTGGTGGCCGAGGGGGGGGTGCGGCTGCGCGATCTCCGCGGTCTGCTCGCCGAGGCCGGACAGGAATGGCCGGTCGATGCCGACGGCGACCCCACGGTGGGCGGCGTGATCGCCGCCGGAGCCGACCCCGTTCGGCAGCTCCGGGTGGGGCTGCTGCGTGATTCGGTCGTGGAGACCGTGGTGGCCACCGGTGACGGACGGATGATCCGGAGCGGCGCCCGCACCGTGAAGAACGTGACCGGCTTCGATCTGCACCGGCTCGTGACGGGTTCGCTCGGGACGCTCGGGTGCATCACCACGGCGGCGCTACGGGTCCGGCCCCTCCCGCGCGCCGCACGGACGCTCGTCACCCGCGAGGGCGGGCTGGGGTTGGGCCGCCAGATCCTGGGGTCGGTGCCTGCGGCGGCCGCCGTCCTGGCCGAACCGGATCGGATCACCGTGCGGCTGGAGGGCTGGCCCGACGAGGTCGCCGCTCAGGAACGAGCGCTGCGCGCCGTGACGGTCGTCGGCGCCGAGGGTGGCGCGTTCCCGTCGCGGCCGTTCCCCGACGCTCGCGTCCTCGTCGAGGCCGGCGTCGCGCCTTCCCGGCTCGACGCGCTGCTGGAGGATCGGGGCACATATCGCGCCCTGATCGGGGTGGGGCTCGCGTGGATCCCGGTCGATGGCGACGAGGACCTCACCGTCGTACGCGACCGCGCGCAAGGACTCGGCGGTGTCGCCCCGGTCGTTCGCGGCCCGGGAGGGCTCGGCGACCCACCCGTACCCGCGCCGGAGGTCCAACGTCGCGTGAAGGCTGCCTTCGACCCCGCGGGGGTCCTTGCACCCGGCCGTGGTTGGGTCGTCTGAGCACGGGCCTGGTGGAATAGACGGATGTTGACCGACGCCGACCGCGCCCTGATCGACGGTCGCAACTTCGCCCACCTCGGCACCGTGATGCCCGACGGGTCGCCACAGGTCTCGGTCGTGTGGATCGACCGCGACGGCGACACGATCTTGGTGAACACAGCTGAGGGGCGCACGAAGCCCGCGAACGTCCGGCGCGACCCCCGCGTCGCCGTCTCGATCCACGACCAGGAGAACCCGTACGCGTGGGTCACGATCCGGGGCGTGGTCGAAGAGCTGACCCACGACGGCGCGAAGGAGCACATCGACGCCCTCGCGAGGAAATACCTGGGCAAGGACGTCTACCCCTGGCACTTGCCCGACCAGCAGCGGGTGATCCTTCGGATCCGCCCGACCTCGGTCACCCGTTCCAGCGGCTGACCCTACCGGGCCGACCCCGGGATCATCGTACGAAGCGCGCGATGTTCGCCTGATCGACGTCGGACACCTTCCGGAACTTCCCCCCGGCCCACAGGTGCGTCGCGGTCAGGTCGAGATCCCAGATGCCGTCGTAGTTGTTCCCGAAGGGCTCCAGCTTGGGGATCCAGGTGCAGTCGACCTCCCCGCTGGTCGGGTCCGCGATGAGCAATCCACGGAACAGGCTGCTGCCGCACTCAGTGAACGTCTGGGTCAACCGGCCGGTTCCGAAGTGACCGCCGACGAAGAGCTGGGTTCCGTCCTCGGAGAGAAGGACCTTCTGCACGTTCCCGGCGGTACCGCGACGGAACAGCTGCTCGCCGGTGGACGCGCGGTACGCGCCGAACCAGTTCGGTCCGCGCCCGAAGCCCCCGTACACGACCGTCGACGTCGAATCCACCGACCAGCCCGTCATCGGCGGGCCTGAGATCGCCCAGGCCGGCACCGCCCACGGGTCGAGTCCACCCGTCGCTGCATCGAGCCGCGCGATCGACTCCCGTGCTTGCCCGTCCACCGAGGAGAACGCCCCGACCAGGTACAAGGACGACCCGTCGGGTGACAGATCCATGCCGCGGACGTTGCTGTTGGGTGTCGCGGACCAACCCTCCACGACCTCACCGGTCGACGCGTCGAGTGCGGCGACGTGCTTGTTCCGGACACCGTTGACCCGCCCGAACGCGCCGCCGACGTACAGCGTCGACCCATCGGCTGACAGGGTGAGCGCGAAGACCTTGTGCTTCTCGGCGCCGATCTGCGGCGCGAATCCCGGATCGACGGCACCGTCCGAGGTGTCGATCGCGGCGAGGTTGCGGACGGGGACACCGTCGATCGCGTCGAAACGTCCTCCGACGTACAGGGTCGACCCGTCGGACGACACGGCGAGCGCACGGACGTACGGCGCCAAGGTCGAGTGCGACACCGACGGCGTGAATGACCTGATCCCTTCCCCCGTCGACAGGTCCAAGGCCCCGAGGTGGTCGGTGAGGATGCGCCGGCCAGGCGTGCCCGGCGGCGTCTCACGGAGCTTGTGGAACTGGCCGCCCACGTAGATCCGATCGCTCGCGGTGACGTTCGCGAACACCTTGCCGTTCGTCATCCAGGTCGGATCGGGTGTGCTCCCGATCGCGAGCGCGGGCGTCGGCGCGACGAGCAGCATCGCGAGACCTGCGATCGAGCTGATGATGGCTGCGGCGGAGCGTCTCCTCATGGCGAGGCCTCCTGTGGGGATCGGTGGATAGGTGAGGTGACGGTTGGTAGATAGGTGTCGGGGGGTCGGGAGCTCGGGGGGGGATCGCTGGGGCCGGGTCTGCCGGCGCAGCGTTCGCGCTCACTCCGACCCTACCGCACCCGACCGTGAACGCGATAGCGCCGATCCACCCGGCAGACCGCTACCGAGCGAGGCCGTGGAGCCGCTCCCCCGCAGCCTCGAGGGTCTCGAGCCGCTTGCAGAACGCGAACCGCAGCAGGTGCGCGCCCAGCTCCGGCCGCGAGAAGAACGACGAGCCCGGCACGGCCGCCACGCCGGCCACCTCGACGAGGTAACGGGCCGCCGCGACGTCGTCGTCGAACCCCAGCCGGGTCACGTCGGCCATCACGTAGTAGGCGCCCTCGGGCGCGACGGCCTCGAACCCGGCGTCGACGAGGATCCGCAGCATCGTCGCCCTGCGCTCGGCGTACTCCTCAGCCGAGCGGGTGAGGATCGACCGCGGAAGCTCGAGCGCCTCGATCCCTGCCACCTGCAGCGGCGTCGGCGCCGCCACGGTCACGAAGTCGTGCGTGGCACGGATCCCGCGCATCAGCGGCTCGGACGCGATCGCCCACCCGACCCGCCAGCCCGTCACGCTGTAGGTCTTCGACAGGGCACTGATCGTGACCGTGCGGTCGCGCATCCCCGGCAAGGTCGCGATCGGCACGTGGCGGCGGCCGTCGTAGGTGATGTGCTCGTAGATCTCGTCGGTGATCGCCACCACGTCGTGCTCCTGACACAGCCTCGCGATCTCACCGAGCTCCTCGTAGGTGAACACCTTGCCGGTCGGGTTGTGCGGTGAATTCACGACGATCGCGCGGGTCCGTTCGGTGAACGCAGCGGCCAGCTCGGCCGGGTCGAACGTCCACTCCGGCGGCCGGAGCGTGACGGTCCGCGTCGTCACCCCGGCCAGGATCGCGTCGGGCGCATAGTTCTCGTAGAAGGGCTCGAAGACGACGACCTCGTCGCCGGGATCGAGCACGCCGAGGAACGTGGCGATCATCGCCTCCGTGGAGCCGCAGGTGACGCAGACCTCGACCTCGGGATCGACGAAGAGCTGGTAGTCGCGTTCGTACGTCTGGGCGATCGCCTGCCGGAACCCGGGGACCCCCCACGTGATCGGGTACTGGTTGTGGTCCTCGGCGATCGCATGCGCGGCAGCGCGCTTCAGTTCCTCGGGCGCCGGGAAGTCGGGGAACCCCTGACCGAGGTTGATCGCCCCGTGGAGGTTCGCCAGGCGCGTCATCTCGCGGATCACCGACTCGGTGAACGACGACGCTTTCGCGGAGGGACGCAGCGCGGAGGTCATGACGGCAGCCTACCGAGCGGGTGGGCCGCCGGGTCGTACCATCGCATGCCATGGCCGAGCCCGCCGAGATCCTCGGGACCGAGATGCCCGATGGGGTGCGGTTCGTCGGTGCCGCGCCCGACGGCGATGCGAACTGGCGACCCGGCCTGAGCACGCCGACCGACGTCGACCTGGCCGCCTGCGTCGCGTGCGGCCTGTGCCTGCCCCACTGCCCGACCTACCGTCTGACGGGTGAGGAGGCGCAGTCGCCACGCGGCCGGATCACCGCGATGAAGGCGGTGCGCGACGCCCTCGTGGTCCCCGACGAGCGCTTCACCGAGATGATGGATGCCTGCCTCGTGTGCCGAGCCTGTGAGACCGTCTGCCCGTCTCACGTCCCGTTCGGCCGGATGATGGAGGCCGCGCGCGAGCAGGCGGAACCGACCCGGAGCCGACGAGCCAGGTTCGTGCGGTGGCTCGGGTTCCACTGGGTGCTCCCGCACCCCTCGCTCGTACGCACCGCGGCGGCGCTCCAACCGTTGCTGCGCCCGCTGCTCCCCGGCCACGTGCGGGACCTGCTGGCCGCTAGCGGCCACCCGTTCGCCCGGCTCCCGCGCCGGACCGAGCCACCGTTCGGGGTGGAGCCGAGGGGGACCGCGGCGCTCCTCGCGGGATGCGCCCAGGACCGGTGGTTCCATCCGGTCAACCTCGCCACGATCCGCGTGCTCGCCCGCCGAGGCTGGACCGTGACCGTTCCCCGCTCGCAGGCGTGCTGCGGGGCGCTCCCCGCGCACAACGGCCGGCTCCAGATCGCCCGACGCCTCGCGACCCGCGCGTACCATGCGTTCGACGGCGCCGACCTCGTCGTCGTGAACGCGGCCGGATGCTCCGCACACATGAAGACCTTCGAGGAGCTCGCGCCCGGGACCGGGCTGCCCGTGAAGGACCTGATGGAGGTCCTGGCCGACGAGCCGGGTCCCGCGCCGGCACGTCTCGAGATGACCGTCGCCGTCCACGATCCCTGCCACGCGGTCCACGCCCAGCGGATCCGTACGCAGCCGAGGGAGGTCCTCCAACGGATACCGGGGCTCCGGCTCGTCGAGATCCCAGACGGCGACCGATGCTGCGGAGCCGCGGGGATCCACGGGGTCACCGATCCCGAGGCCTCCACGGCGCTGGCGCGCGCGAAGGCCGACGCGATCGTGAGCACCGGCGCCACGGTGATCGCCTCGGCGAACCCCGGGTGCTCGATGCAGCTCGTGGCGGCGCTCCGACGGCTCGGTCACGACGCCGAGGTCGTCCACCCGGTCGAGCTGGTGGACCGGGTAGAAGCCGCAGCCGACGCGTCGGTGGACTGAGTCGTCTACCAGCGCGGGTCCACGGCTTCCAGCGCTTCCGTCCCCGTGCACTCCGTCCCGAAACCGTAGAGCGGGTCCTCATCCGCCCGCAGGTGTATGTAGAAGCACGCGCCAGGACGGGTCTGGACCGCCGCACCCCACTCCGTGCCGGTCGTGGCGACGCTCACCGCGTCGAGCGAACGTGAGGCCTCGTCGGGGGCCAGGAAGGTCAGCGAGGGCTCCTGCTCGGCGAGCGCCTCGGGGGTCGCCGCCACGAAGGACCCGGTGCGTGCCTCGATCGTCTCCGCCGCCGCCTGCGCGCTCCGAAGGGAGAACTGCGCGTGTCCGATCGACTCTTTCAGGTCGCGGTTCACCCAGATCTCGGCGAGCAGGAAGATCGAGCCGATCACGATCGTGCCGGCGACGAGCCAGAACCCCCGGTTGGAACGGGGCCGCGGGGCGTCAGGGGCGAACTCGTCCTCGTAGGCCTCGAGGATCTCGTCATCGTCGGGCATGCCCCCAGGGTAGCGGCGCGCGGCAGGTCCTCAGCCGGCGAGGACGCGGCCGAGGTGCTCCAGGCTCTCGAGGTTGTGTCCCGACAGGAACACGTCGACGCTCGGGAGGGCAGCCGCCATCCCGCGGGCGAGGGGCTCGTACCGCGGCGAGCCCTTCAAGGGGTTCGCCCAGACCACGGTGTGCGCGAGGCGCCGGAGCCTCGCCATCTGCGATCGCAGCAGCTCCGGGTCGCCCCGCTCCAGGCCGTCGGAGCACAGGACGATCACCGCTCCGCGGATCGCGGCGCGCTGGCTCCACCCGTCCAGGAGCGTCTTCAGCGACTCACCGATCCGCGTGCCGCCTTCCCAGTCCGCCACGATCCGTCCGATCTCGTGCATCGCGCGATCGGGATCCTTCGTGCGCAGCGTCCGCGTCACGCGGGTGAGCCGGGTCCCGAAGCAGAAGACCTCGACCCTTCGCCCGGCAGCCATCGCCGCGTAGCCGAACTGCAGCAGCGCCCGCGAGTACGGCGCCATGGACCCGCTGATGTCGAGGATCAGGACCAACGGGCGCGTCCGTGTCCGCCGGGCTCGCCATGCTCGGTCGAACGGCTCGCCCTGGGTCCGGAGCGAACGCCGGAGCGTGCGCCGCATGTCGAAGCGCTCCCCTTTCGCCGACGGTCGCGTCCGGCGCGTGCGCTCGACCGGCACGGCGATCGTCAGACGCCGGATCAGCGCCGCCACCCGGTCGCGCTCCTGCTCGGACAGCTCGGCGAACGACTTCGCGCGGAGGGTCTCGGCAGCGCTCGCAACGAGGCGCAGCGATGCGTCCTCCCCTTCGGCGACCTCGTCATCGTCGTCGGCACCGCTCCACGACGCGGCCGTCGAGTGGGCGATCGCCTCGACGAGCGCCTCGTCGTCGGGCTCGAGCTCGTCGGGCGGAGGGACCGGGAGATCGAGTTCGACCGCGAGCTCCGCGGACGGGTCGGGCCCGAGCGACCGGTACCAGGCATCGAACACCGCGTCGTACGTCTCGAAACGGTCGGGGTGTGACACGAGGGTCGCACGCCCGGCCCAGTAGAGGCTGTCACGATCGACGAGCCCTAAGGCCGCGACCGCGCGGCAGAAGGTCAGGATGCGCCCCGTGCCCACCGGCACACCGTGCTCGCGCAGATCGCGACCGAGCACCACGAGCGGCGGCAGCGGCCCGGAGATGCGGTTCTCAGCCATCGCCGACGACGTCGGCGAGCCGCGGGGCGACGAGCGCCTGGTCCTCGTGATCCTTGACGACGGTCCCCAGGGTGTCCGCCGCGATCCCCACGTCGAGCCGCCCGGCGCCCAGGAACGCGAGCGCGTTCGCCCAGTCGATCGTCTCGGCCACCCCGGGCACCTTCGCGAGATCCAGCTCTCGGAGCCGCTCCACCGCGACGGCGACGTCGCGCGCCAGATCCTCGCCGACGTGCGGCGCGCGAGCGCGCACGATCTCGACCTCGCGCTCCAGATCGGGATGGTCGATCCAGTGGTACAGGCACCGCCGCTTCAAGGCATCGTGCAGCTCGCGGGTTCGGTTCGAGGTGACGATCACGGCCGGCGGCGTCTCGGCGGTCACCTGGCCGACCTCGGGGATCGTCACCGCGAACTCCGAGAGGATCTCCAGCAGGAAGGCTTCGAACTCGTCGTCGGCACGGTCGAGCTCATCGACGAGCAGGACGCATCCGGACCCGGCGCGGATCGCGGCCAGCAATGGCCGCTCGACCAGGAACTCCGGACCGAACAGGTCGTCGACGTGGTGGTCCGCAGTGGCCGCGTCCATCGCGCGGACCGCGATCAGCTGCCGTGAGTAGTTCCACTCGTACAGCGCCTGCGACGCGTCGATCCCCTCGTAGCACTGCAGGCGGATCAGGTCGCGACCCAGCAGGGTGGCGAGGACCTTCGCGACCTCCGTCTTGCCGACCCCCGCCTCACCCTCCAGCAGCAGCGGCTTGCCGAGCGACAGCGACAGGTAGATCGCCGTGGCGAGGCCTCGGTCGGCCAGGTAGACCTGGTCGCGGAGGGTGGCCTGCAGGTCCTCGACCGAAGCGAAGGGCAGCTCAGGGCGCTGGGGCATCGCGCGACAGCCTAGCCGGTCAGCGCGAACTCCCGGGTCTCACCGGGGACCAGGTCGGTGAGGACGTCGCCGACCGCGATCTGGATCGGGGGACGGTCGATCGGTGCGGCCGAGACCCGGAGCCGATCGGCGGTCAGATCGATCGACACGAGGTGCCCCCGGAACCGGACGTCGAACTCGAGCCGGGACAGCTCGGTCGGCAACGTCGGCGAGAAGCGAAGCACCTCGTCGCGGATCTCGAGACCCGTGTAGCAGCGCTGGATCAGATCGACCGTCCCCGCCATCGCCCCCAGGTGGATCCCCTCGGACGTGGTGCCGCCCTGGACGTCGGCGACGTCGGCCTCGAGCGCCTCCCGGAACAGCTCCCACGAGCGTTCGCGGTCGGTCCGCGCGAGCACCCAGGCGTGGACGACGCGCGACAGCGTCGAGCCGTGCGACGTCCGGCTCAGGTAATGATCGATCGACCTCGGGATCACGTCCGGCGGGGGCTCGTAGCCGAGCCGCTCGAGCAGCCCCCTCAGCTCGTCGGCCGAGAACAGGTAGAACAGCATCAGGACGTCCGCCTGCTTCGAGACCTTGTAGCGGTTCGGGGTGTCGCCTTCCGCCTCGAGGATCCTGTCGAGCCGGTGGATATCTCCGAAGGTCGCCCGGTATCGGTCCCAGTCGAGCTCCTCGAGCGTCTCGTACCCCTCGAACTGGCTGATCACCCCGTCATGGAACGGCACGACCATCTTGCGGCTGATGTCCTCCCAGCGTTCGCGCTCGTCCACGGTCAGACCCAGCGCCTCGGACAGCTCCCGGTGATCGTGCTCCGGCAGTCCGTCCAGGAACGCGAGGGCGCGCCCGAGGACCCACACCGTCATCACGTTCATGTAGGCGTTGTTGTCCAGACCCGGTTCCTCACGGTCGGGATACCCGTCGTGGAACTCGTCCGGGCCCATCACCCGATGGATCCCGTAGCGGTCGTGGACCCGGTCGTAGGTGACCAGGCTCGCCAGGAAGCGCGCGATCTCCAGCAGCATCGGGCCGCCCCGGTATCGCATGAACCGGTGGTCGGCGCTCACCTGGTAGTACTGCCACAGGTTGTACGCGATCGCGACGTTGATGTGGCGCTGCAGCCACGAGTTGTCGGGCATCCATCGACCCGACCGCGGGTTCAGATGGAGCGTCTGGCTCTCCTCACGACCGTCGCTCCCGCTCTGCCACGGGTAGGACGCTCCGTCGAACCCCTCGGCCGCCGCTCGCCATCGCGCGCGCGGGAGCCGTCGGTACCGGTAGTCGAGGAGCGAGCGGGTGAGCGTCGGCGTCCGGAGGTTCAGCAGCGGGAAGATGAAGAGCTCGTCCCAGAAGATGTGCCCCCGGTACGCCTCTCCGTGCAGTCCACGTGCCGGCACGCCGACGTCGCGGTCGATCGTGTGCTGCGACACGGTCTGGAGCAGATGGAACAGGTGCAGACGCAGGAGCGTCTGGGTCCGCTCCTCCCCTTCGATGCGGAAGTCGTACCAACGCCAGAGGTGATCCCACGCCAGGACGTGCGCAGCCAAGAGGTCCTCGAACCCAGGGGCTGCAGCCGCCGCGTCGCGCGCGGTCGCCATCGGCTCGTACGTCGCGTGGTCGATCGACGTCGACATCGCCACGACCTTCTCCACTGTCACGGGCTCGCCCTCACGCAGGTCGAACGCGAGGTCCAGTCCCGCGTAGCCTCGGTCGCGGATCGGATCGACATCCGTCGGCACCGGGGCGCCCTCCTGATGCACGCGGGTCCGAGCGACCTGGGCGATCCCGATGTTGGAGTCACGCGTCTCTACGGCGACCCCCATGACGTCGCCACGGACCCAGCTGCGTCGTGGCACCAGATGGTCGCCGCGCAGGCTCCGGTACCGGGCCACGCCGGCGTTCTCGACACGCCCGTCGAGAGCGGATCGGACCCGGCACCGACCGGACCAGTCCTCGGCGACGAACGTCGTCTCGAGCCCCGCCAGGTGCGGGTCGGCCATGCTGACGAATCGACGCTGCGTGACGGTCGTCCGCTGCCCGCGCTCGTCTCGCACCCGGAAGGATCGGACGAGGACGCCTCGGCGCAGGTCGAGGCGCTGCTCGTAGAGCTCGAACGTGGCGTCGCGCGCATCGAACCACGGCAGCCGGCCGAGGCGGAATCCCATCGGCAACCAGTTCGGAACGTTGACGAGGTCCTCGTTCTCGATCCTGCGCCCCCCCACCGGCGAACGCAGGCGGTCGTAGCAGCCCGAGACGTACGTCCCGGGGTAGTGCACGCCGTCGGCGGCGCTCTCGGGCGCCGCTCCTCGCGTCGCGAACGCGCCGTTGCCCAGGGTGCACAAGGCTTCGCGGAGCCCCTCCTCCTCCGGGACGAAGCCCTCGTACGCGAGGATCCACCCGTTCATGCGCGTCCCCCCGGCGGGAGGCTGGCGAGGAGCCCCAGGAGCGTGGGGACCTCGCCGGGACCGGCGAGCGAGAACCGCGCGAGGGTGGGACGATCGTCGCCCTCGCCTCGGACGATCACCCCGATCCCGCGGGCCCGCACCTCGCGGAACGCGTCCTCGTCCGTCTCGTCGTCCCCGACGTACACGGGTGCCACGTCGAGACCGTCGAGGCCGAGCGACCCCTGGATCCGCGCGACGGCTCGGCCCTTGTCCCAGTCGACGTCGGGTCGGAGCTCGAAGATCATCTTGCCGCCCGTCCGCCGAAGGCCGGGGTGGGCATGAGCGACCCGGTCCACCGCCCTGCCGACCTGCTCGCCCGCCCCGAGGCCGGCTTCGCGGAAGTGGACCGCGATCGCAAAGCGCTTGCGCTCGATCCGCGCCCCCGGGATCGGCTCGATCATCGGTTCGAGCGCCCGGGCCGCCGCCTCCAGGTCCGCGACGCGGTCCTCGCCGATCTCGTACCTGGTCCCATCGGCGCCTCGGATGTCGAACCCGTGGCTCCCGGCGATCACGATGCCGTCGATCCCGACCATCGAGTGCACGTCCTCGAGGTCGCGACCGCTGACCACCGCGACGGGATGGACATCCGCGAGCTCCGCGATCGCGCGCCTCGCGTCTCGAGGCAGGAGCGCGTCCTCGGGCCGAGCGACGATCGGGGTCAGGGTGCCGTCGTAGTCGAGGAAGACCGCAGGTCGACGGTCGCCGACACGACCGAGGAGCTCACCCCACGACGCGGTCGCGGACGGGAGGTCGGCGACCGCCGGGGCAGGCGTCAGCCCGAGCTCGACGACGTCGGTGATCACCGCGTCGGCGCCGGCCGCCCGGAGCGCCTCCGCGTTGTGCTCGCGGTCGATGCCGATCACGAGGCCGAACCCCCCTCGACGCGCGGCCTCCACGCCCGCCCTCGAATCCTCGAGCACGGCGACCCTGACGGGCTCGATCCCCATCAGCGCCGCAGCGCGCACGAGCACGTCGGGCGCCGGCTTGCCCGGCAGACCCCATCGCGCCGCCTCCACGCCACCGACCCGCACGTCGAAGCGACCGGTGACGCCGGCCGCCTCGAGCACCTCGCGCATGTTGCGACTCGCCGTGAACAGACCCGTGCGGATGCCGGCCGTCCGGAGACCGTCGATGAAGGCCAACGTCGAAGGGAACACCGATACGCCGTCCGACCGCACCAGTTCCAGGAAGCGCCCGTTCTTCCGGTCGCCGATCGCCTGCACGCTCACCGGGTCGCCGTCCGGCCCCGGCTCGATGCCCCGGGAGGCGAGGAAGCTCCGGACCCCCTCTTCGCGCGGCTTCCCGTCCACGTAGGCCAGGTAGTCCTCATCGCGGAAGGCCACGAACGGCTCGCCGGTCCGCGCGGCCCAGACCTCGAGCGCCCCGTCGAAGACCTCACGCCACGCCGCTGCGTGCACGGACGCGGTGTCGGTCACGACACCGTCCATATCGAACAACACACCGTCGACGGCGTCCCTCGGCACCTCGAAGGACGCCGCGACCCGTGGGGGACGATCGTGCGGTGAGCCGTTCGGACGAACCGGGTCGATCACGTCGATCCCTCCCTTGCCGTCCCTTTCGACCCTACCCGAACGCGGGGCTTCGGGGCCTCGCAGGTCCCGATCAGACGTGCCGCGGTCGGGACGTGGAAGAGCTCACACGGGCGGGTCGACGGCTCTCCCGGGGATGACGGGCGGGACCCGAACACCGCGCTCCGCCATCCGCTGGACGATCCGCTCGCGCAGGTGCCGCTCCGCGTCGATGCGGTGGCTGGGCTGGGTCTCCGCGGCCACGCGGACCACCTGCGCGGTGTCGGTCAGATCCGTGACGCCGAGCACGATGGGCGGCTCCCGGAGCCAGCCCTTCAGGGGCTCCTGATCCACGATCTGCGCGAAGAGCTCCTCGATCACGCCTCGAACGCGGTCGGCATCCTCGGCCAGCGCGATCCTCACGTCGACGACCGCACGCCCCCATCCGCGGGTCCGGTTGTTCGTGACCTCGATCAGCCCGTTCGGCACGATGCTGAGCGAGCCGTCGTACTGGCGGATCGACGTCGTCCGCAGACTGAGCGCCTCGACGCGGCCCGAGACGGTCCCCGACGACGCCGTGAGATCGACCATGTCGCCGACGTCGTACTGACCCTCGAGGAACATGAACAGACCCGAGATCGTGTCCTTGACCAGGGACTGGGCGCCGAACCCGAGCGCCACGCCCAAGATCCCCGCCGACGCCACGAGCGGCCCGACGTTGACGCCGAGGGCCGACAGCAGGGTCACGGCGAACACGGTCCACGCGATCACCGCGAGCGTTGTCCCGACGATCGCCGCGATGCTCCCGACCCGCCGTAGACGCCGGCCTTCGGGTTCGTCCCCGGCGCTCTTCGCGCGCCGTTGGTACCGGCGGATCCAGCGTCCCGACGCGACGCTGATCACGATCGCGATGAGGAGACTGACGCCCAAGGCCACGCCGTGGGAGGCCCACCAGTCCCCTCCGACGAACGGCGTGTCGGGGTCAGCAGCGAGCAGGGCGAGCGGTGCCATGGGCGGACGATAACAGCGTTCCGGAGACGCCCGAGCCAGCTCCCGTCCGGGCAGGACCGAAGATCCGAGGGCTAGCCGAGCGCCTCCTCGAGGGCGCGCCTCACCAGGACCTTCACGAGCGCTCGGCGGTACCCGGCCGAGCCGAACGCGTCCGACGGCGGGCTCGTGCCCTCGTCTGCCCGCTCGGAGGCCGACGTCGGGTCGGCACCACCGGCCACCGCGTCCTCGACCCCGGCGGCACGCAGCGGCGTGAGTCCCATGTTCGTGAGCGCGACCCGCGCACCGCCGTCCGTCCGAACCGCCGCCACCCCCACCAGCGCCCAGTCCTGTGCCCGACGGTTGAACTTCAGGTAGCTCCACCCGTCGTTCGTCTTGGGGACCCGGATCTCCATCAGCACCTCGTCGTGCATCAGCGCCGTCTCGAACAGCGATGTGAAGAAGTCGGCCGCGGCGATCTCCCGACGGCCGTTGGGACCCTGCGCGACGAACGTGGCGTCGAGCGCGAGGAGCACGCTCGACATGTCCCCGGCGGGGTCCCCGTGCGCCACGGACCCCCCGATCGTGCCCATGTGACGGACCTGCGGATCCCCGATCTGTTCGGCCGCGTAGGCGACGATCGGGCAGGCCGCCTGGAGGAGCCCGTCGTTCGACACGTCGTGGTGCCGCGTCATCGCGCCGATCGAGACCACGTCGCCGTCGTCGCGCACGTAGCGCAGATCACGGAGCCTGCCGATGTCCACGAGGGTGCCCGGCCGGGCGACGCGCAGCCGCATCGCCGGGAGCAGCGAATGACCGCCGGCCAGCAACTTCGCGTCCCGGTCCACGCGGAGCGCCGAGATCGCCTCGTCGACCGTCTCCGCCCGGACGTAGTCGAAGGGCGCCGGTATCACCGTGGTCCCCTCCACGCACCGTCGGTCACCATCGGACCCTCATCACGTGCTCGTGGCGCCCATCCGCTCGGCCGCGTCCAGGACCGCGTCGACGATGTTCTGGTAGCCGGTGCACCGGCACAGGTTGCCCTCGAGCGCTTCGCGGACCTCCCCCTCGGTCGGCGAGGGGTGCTCTCCCAGGTAGCTCGCCGCGGCCATGATCATCCCCGGCGTGCAGTAGCCGCACTGCAGGCCGTGGTGCCGATGGAACGCATCCTGCAGTGGGTGCATCGGGCCACCCGGCTGGGCGATCCCTTCGATCGTGGTGACCTCGCGACCGTCGGCCTGGACGGCGAGCAGCGTGCACGACTTGACCGACTCACCGTCGAGCAGCACGGTGCACGCACCGCACGACGAGGTGTCGCACCCCACGTTGGCCCCCGTGAGCCCGAGGTCCTCGCGGAGGTGATAGACGAGGAGCGTTCGAGGTTCCACGTCGGCCTCGTGTGCGGTTCCGTTGACGATGAGCGTGATCCGCATCACGGGACGGAGCGTAGTACGCGGGCCGAGCGGTCGGACCGGCTACCAGGCCGTGCCGTGAGCCGCGGTGGCAGCCTCGCCCGTACACGCGCGGCCGGTCCCGTAGGAGGCGACGCCGTCGGGGTCGAGGGAGATCCAGTAGCAGAGGCCCGAGGGCGCCATAACGGCCGCCGACCAGCGCTCGGAGGTGGCCTCCACGCTCACGACCGACGGCGAGGTCGACATCCCGTCGACGAACAGCATCGACGGCTGCGCCTGCGACAGCTGCCCCGGACCCGCCTCGGCGAGATCCCCGGTGTCGAGCGCCACCGACGTCGCGAGCTCGAGCGCACGGGTGGCCGAGGACCGTGCCTGCGAGTCCAGCAGGGCCATCACCTCGGGTTGGGTCCGCAGGTCCGGGAGCGCCTCGGCCCGCGCGTCGGCCTGGGCGAGCACCTGCCTCTCCACCACAGCACGGCGGGCGTCGGCGGCGCGCTCCTGCCGCACGACGAACGCCGCGAACACGCCGACGAGGAACACGATCGCCGCGGACGCGGCCGCCAGACGCAGCGCGAACGGATCGATCGTCCGTCGCGGCATCGTCGGCGCGATGAAGGTGAAGGTGTCGTCCATCATCCCCGTTGCGGTATCGGCACCCGCGCGTCGGGCCTGAGGCCGTCCGCTCAGACGCCCTGGACGAACGCGAGCAAGCCCACGAGCACGGCGACGGCCAGGACCACGCCGATCGCCACGAGCGGCCCGGTGCGCACGGGCGGGCGTCCGGCCGTCGGTCGGATCTGGCTGCCCCGGATCCCGGTGGAGCCGTTCATGCCCCCTGGTATCGGCACGCACCGGGCCGGCACTGAGCCCGTTCGAACCACGGTCCTGCCCTACGATGCCGTCGTGAGCGAGATCACCGACGTCCTGAGGGCGATCGAGTCGCTGTCCGAGCGGGGTCAGCGCATGGCCCTGGCCACGATCGTGGCGGTCCGGGGCTCGACCTACCGGCGTCCGGGGGCACGGCTCCTGGTCCCGGAGGTGGGCGCGCCGATCGGGAACATCAGCGGTGGCTGTCTCGAGGGTGACGTCGCCGACCTCGCCCGTGTCGTGATGCAGGAGAGCACCGCGCGGCTCGCCGGCTGGGATCTCACCGCCGACGACGACGCGGCCTGGGGCCTCGGGCTCGGGTGCAACGGCGCGATCGAGGTCTTCATCGAGCCCGCCGATCGGGCCGTGGGGGTGGCCCACGCCTTGCGCACCGCGCTCGACGAGCAGGTGCCGATCAGCCTCGTGACCGTGCTGGAGTCCGAGGATGAACGCCTCGTGGAGCCGGGCAGCCGGCTCGTCGTTCGGCCCGGGCGCCCGGTGGAAGGGACGCTCGGTCACGCCGACGTGGACGCGGAGGCGATCGTGGCCGCGCACGAGCAGCTCGCGGCGGAGCGATCCGAGATCCACACGTTCCTCCACGGCGTCCGCGCGTTCGTCGAGGTCCTGGAGCCGCCCCTGCGGCTAGTGGTGTGCGGAGCCGGCCACGACGCGGTGCCGTTGACCGCCGCCGCCGCGGGGCTCGGCTGGCACGCGATCGTCGTCGACGACCGACCGGCCTTCCTGGTCGCCGATCGCTTCCCGCACGCCGCAGGGTTCGTGCACGTCGAAGACCCGTCAGAGGTGGCCGAGCGTGCCTCGATCGACGACCGGACCTGCGTCGTCGTGATGACCCACAACTTCCTCCGAGACAAGGCGTACCTGCGCACGCTCCTTGATGGTCCAGCCTGCTACCTCGGGATGCTCGGCCCGGCCGCGCGGACCCAGCGGCTACTGATGGAGATCGCCGAGGAGGGCACCGACGTCACCGACTCGGACCTGGAGCGGATCCACGGGCCGGCGGGGCTGGATCTGGGCGCCGAGGGTCCGGAGGAGATCGCCCAGGCGATCGTGGCGGAGATCGTCGCGGTGAAGCGCCGACGTGAGGGTGGCTTCCTGAAGCAGCGGCCGGGCCCGATCCACGATCGGCCGCGCCCCGGCACGGAGGCTCGGTAGTCGATCCGGCCAGACGTCGTTCGACCCTCGCGCCGACCGGCCGGACCGGTACCCTCGTCGCCATGCTGATCGAGAACGGCTTCACCGTCGATGCCTCGCCCGACGTGGTCTGGACGCACCTGCTGGACGTCGAGAAGGTCGCGCCGTGCATGCCGGGTGCCGAGCTGACCGAGACGGTGGACGAGCGCAACTGGCGGGGCAACGTCCTGATGGCGTTCGGCCCCGTGAAGATGTCGTTCGCGGGCACGGTCACGCTCGACGAGCTCGACGAGGACGCGCGCCAGATCCGGCTCCACGCGAAGGGAACCGAGCAGAAGGGCAAAGGGGCGGCGACCGCGAAGGTCACCTCGACCTTGGTTCCGACCGACGACGGCGGCACGGCTGTGTCGATGGAGGCGGACATCACGTTGACCGGTGCGGTCGCGCAGCTCTCACGCGGATTGCTGCCGGAGATCTCCAAGAAGCTGACCCAGCAGTTCGCCGACTGCCTCCAAGCGAACCTGACCGCCGAGCACGCCGCCGCGGGGGCGGGAGCCGAGCCGGCTGGGACGCCGGCCGCGACGCCGGTGGGTGGCGCCCGCCTCGGCCTGTCGGCCCTGTGGGCCACGGTGGTCGGCTTCTTCCGACGGCTGTTCGGTACGAAGGGCTGACACGGTGATCTCCGGCGTCGTCCTCGCGGCCGGCGAGGGACGCCGCTTCGGCGACACGAAGCAGCTGGCCGTGCTCGGCGGGCGCCCGCTCGTCCTGCACGCGGTCGACGCGCTGCGCTCGGCCGACGTCGGCGAGCTGCTCGTCGTGACCGGACACGACGCGGACCGGGTCGAGGCCGCGCTGCCGAGCGACGTCCGGATCGTCCGGAACCTTCGCCACCGCGACGGGCAGGCCACCTCGCTCGCCGCCGCGCTCCACGAGGTCGCCGACGACTCGGAGGCCTCGGTGATCCTGCTGGCGGACCAGCCGGGCGTCACGTCCGACGACGTACGAGCGCTCGTCGGCGGGTTCCTGCGGACGCGCGCTGCGATCGTGCGTCTCCGCTACGCGGACGGACCGGGTCCCGCGCTGCTCTCACGTGAGATCTACGCGGAGGCGGGCCACCTCCACGGAGACGTCGGCGCTCGGGTCCTGATCGCCTCGCACCCGGAGTGGGTCCACGAGGTCCTCATCGACCGCCCCGCCCCACCCGACATCGACGCGCCGGACGATCTGCCTCAGCCGTGACCCGGCATCAGCAGACCATGCCGAGTCGGCGATGGCTCAGCGCAGGAAGCGAGGCGCGGACACGGCGGAGCTCGCCGAAGTCGAGGTCCGCGAACCACACGCCGTCGCCCTCCTCGGGGGCCCGGGCGAGGACGCGCCCCCACGGGTCGACGACCATCGAGGTGCCGTAGCAGAGACGATCGTCATCGGGACTCCCCCACGGGCCCCACTGCGCCGGCGCGACGACGAAGCACTGGTCCTCGATCGCCCGAGCGCGGAGCAGCACCTCCCAGTGGGCTTCGCCGGTTACCGCGGTGAACGCCGAGGGCACGAGCAGCACCTCCGCGCCGAGCGCGACCAGGCCACGGTACAGCTCGGGGAAGCGCAGGTCGTAGCAGACCGACAGGCCGACACGAGCCAGGTCGGTCTCGTGCGTCACCAGCTGATCGCCGCCGGTGAACAACGAGGACTCCCGCAGCGGCGGTTGCCCGGCGATGTCGACGTCGAACAGGTGGATCTTCCGGTAGCGAGCGACCAGGTCGCCATCTCGCGAGTACAGCGTCGAGGCATTGAAGACGCGCCCCTCCTCCGCCTCGGCGATCGAACCCCCGAGCACCCACATCGAGCGCTCGCGAGCGACCCGAGCCAGGCGCTCGGTCGTCGGCCCGGGGATCGGCTCGGCGATCTCGCGCGACCGACGGTGCGACCCGTAGAAGGGGAACAGCTCGGGGAGCGCCGCGAGGTCCGCACCACCGTCCGCGGCTTCGTTGAGCAGGCGCTCGGCCGTCGCCAGGTTCGCCTCGACGTCGTCGTGGCCGGCGTTCATCTGACACAGGGCGACCCGCATGGGACCGCGATGCTACCCCTCGGGAGGTGACCACGGACGCCGAAGGGGCGGGCCCGGAGGACCCGCCCCTTCGACCACGGGCAGTGCTCGATCCTGCGGCTCAGTCCTGCTTGAGCGCCTCGACCTCGACCTCGACGGTCACCGTCTTGCCGACGAGCCAACCGCCGGCCTCCAGGGCCATGTTCCAGGTCATGTCCCAGTCCTCGCGCTCGATCGTCGTCGAGGCGCTGAACCCGGCCGACACCGTGCCGTACGGATCGGTCCCGGTCCCCAGGAACTCGCCCTTGAGCGTCACGGGATTCGTGATGTCCTTGATCGTGAGATCGCCGTCGAGCTCGAAGGACGTCCCCCCCGTGTGACGGAACGCGGTGCTCTTGAACGTGATCGACGGGTACCCGTCGACGTTCAGGAAGTCGGGACTCTTCAGGTGGTTGTCGCGCTGCTCGAGGTTCGACTGCAGGCTCGCGGCCTCGATCGTCACGTCCACCGAGGAGTCCTCGGGACGCTCGCCGATCACGATCGTGCCCTCCGCCTTGGTGAACCGGCCCCGGGTCTTCGTGAACATGTGCTTGCCGACGAACTCGACGGTCGTGTGTCCCGGGTCGAACGCGTACGTGCCGGCGGGCGGCAGCTCGACCCCCTGGATCACCCTGGCCTCGGTGGTGGACATCAGCTCGGACCTCCTGCGGTCTCGGCGGCCGCCGCCCCTCGCGCCGGCCTCTCGTATGTGCTAACGGAACGGATGTTACTCTCTATTCCAGAGTTACTGCAACTTCGGAACCTACGCACCGAACCAGAGCGTCGACCGACTAGGATGAACCCATGGCCGAGGACCTCGAACAGCCCGTCTGCCGGCACTTCCAGCGTGCGGCCGACCTGGTGGGCAAGCGATGGGTCCCGCAGCTGATCCGGGTCCTCCTGACGGGACCCGCCCGCTACACCGACCTCAAGGCAGGCATCCCGCAGATCTCCGACCACCTGCTGTCGGAGCGGCTGAAGGAGCTCGAAGCCGACGATCTCGTCGTGCGCGAGGTCACGCCGTCGACCCCCGTGCGGATCGAGTACCGGCTCACGGAGCGCGGTCAGGACCTCGCCGCGGTGATCGGTGAGCTCGCGGCCTGGGCGGAGCGCTGGACGAACGAGCCTGCGAGCTCGACCCGCTAGCTCTGGAGGAGCGCCGCCACCTCGACCTCGACCGTGACGGTCTTCCCGACCAGGAAACCGCCCGATTCGACGGCCGCGTTCCAGGTCATGTCCCAGTCCTCCCGCTCGAACCGGGTCACGGCGCTGAACCCCACCGACGTCCGCCCCGAGGGGTCGGTTCCGACCCCCTGGTACTCGACGGCGAGGGTGACCGGGTTCGTGATGTCCTTGATCGTGAGGTCGCCGTCGAGTTCGAACCGTCGACCGCCGGTGCGGCGGATCCCGGCGCTCTCGAAGGTGATCGCGGGGTACGCGCCGACGTCCAGGAAGTCGGGACTCCTGAGGTGATCGTCACGCTGCGTGAGGCTGGTCTTCAGGCTCGCCGCGTCGATCTCGACCCGGACCGTCGCGTCCTCCGGGTGCTCCGCCACCTGGATCGTGCCTGAGAACGCCAGGAACCGGCCGCGGGTCTTCGTGAACAGGTGCGTGCCGATGAATTCGACGGACGAGTGAGCCTCGTCGAAGACGTACGTCCCGCCGGGCGGGAGCTCGACCCCGTCGACGTTCATCGCGGGAGCGGACCCTTGCCGTCCCAGCCACCGCACACCTTCGGCTGGTCCTGTAGGTACTCGAAGTTGACCCGCGTGTCGCCGTGGTCGAGGTTGTAGCCGTCCTGACCGGGACCGCCGTCCAGCACGTCGCCTCCCTTGCCGTCGCGGCCGTTCATGCACATGTCGTCGCCTCGGCCGCCGAGCAGTCGATCCTTGCCGTAGAAGTCGACGAAGGTGTCGGCGCCCGCAGAGCCCTTGAGGACGTCGTCGCCGCGGCCCCCGTCGAGGACGTCGTCGCCGCGGCCCCCGATCAGCAGATCGTTCCCGCCCCGGCCGTCCAGGACGTCGTCGCCGCCCTTGCCGCAGATCACGTCGCGTCCCGACGTGCCCACGAGCTCGTCCGGCCCGGGCGTCCCCTCGACCGTGCAGGTCGGCGTCCCGCCCAGGCTGGCCGGAACCGCGAACGCCGCCCCCGCCACCACCGCGGCGGCGAGGACGGCGACACGGACGGCTCGGGTCACGCGCCGACCGCCTCGTCGGCGATCGCGAGCGCCTCGTCGATGATCTCGAAGCCCTCCGCGAGCTGCTCCTCGGTGATGCTGAGCGGCGGGTTCGTGTGGATCACGTTCCACCGGACGAACGTGAACAACCCCTTCTCCAGGAGCTTCGCGTTCACGGCGGCCATCACCTCGTTCGTCACGTTGTACGGAGACATCGGCGTGTTCGTCACGGGATCGGAGACGAGCTCCAAGATCCCGAACAGCCCGATGTTGCGGTGCAGACCGACGCTCGGGTGCTTCGCCGCCAGCTCCTCGTGGTGCCGACGCATCACGGGCTCCAGGCGCTTCGCGTTGCCGATCAGGTCGTCCTGCTCGAGCACGTCGATCGCCGCCAGCGCGGCCGCGCACGACATCGGGTGCGAGTTGTACGTCAGCCCACCGAAGAAGACCGTGTCCTCGAAGTGCTCCGCGATCCACGGGGCGATGCCGACCGCACCGAGCGGCAGGTAGCTCGACGTGAGCCCCTTCGCGCTCGTGATCAGGTCGGGCACGACGTCCCAGTGGTCAACCGCGAACCACTCGCCGGTCCGCCCGAACCCACACATCACCTCATCGGCGATCATCACGATCCCGTGCCGCGTGCACAGCTCGCGGACGCCCTGGAGGTACCCGTCAGGCGGGATCAAGATCCCGTTGGTCCCGGTGACCGGCTCCAGGATGAACGCGGCGATCGACCCGGGTCCTTCGAGCATGATCTGCTCTTCGAGCCGGTCGAGCGCCTGCTCGGCGGTCTCCTCGGGGCGGTCGGGCCCGTGGTACGGGTCGAACACCCGGACGATCCCGGGAACGGGTGGGGACTCGTTGGCCCAGCGCCGTGGGTCGCCGGTCAGGTTGATCGTGAGGTACGTGGCGCCGTGGTAGGCGCGGTAGCGGACCATCACCTTCTGACGGCCGGTCACCATCTTCGCCATGCGGATCGCGTTCTCGTTCGCCTCGGCGCCGCCGAGCGTGAAGAACGATTTCTCGAGGTCACCGGGCCACAGCTCGGCGAGCTTCTGACCGAGCACGGCACGGGTCTCGAACGCGGCGAAGGGCGTGATGTACGGGAGCGTCTCCCCCTGCTTCTGGATCGCGTCCATCACCCGCTTGTCGCCGTGGCCGATGTTGACGCCCATCAGCTGCGAGTTGAAGTCGAGGTAGCGCTTCCCGTCGGCGGTGTAGAAGTAGACGCCCTCCGCCCGCTCGACGGGCAGCGGCATGATCTTCGACTGCGCCGACCAGTCGTACAGGGTGTAGCGCTTCGAGAGCTGGACGATCTCCTCGGCGGACAGACCCATCGTTCCCACGTCCTTTCTCCGTCACGTGGCCGGGTGCGTCGAACGGCCTCGACCCACGGCATCTTCCCAGACCACCTGCGTCGAGCGTTCCTCCGGAGTGCCGGCGAGCCGGTCCGGCTCAGCCGCGATCGTCGCGGACGAGCGCGCCGCCCTTGACGACGAACCGCACGTCTTCGACCAGTCGCACGTCGGCCGATGGATCGCCGGCGACCGCGATCAGATCCGCGAACGACCCGGGGGCGATCGAGCCCACGCGGTCCTGCCAGCCCATCAGCTCCGCCGACCAGCGCGTCGCGCTCTGCAGCGCCTTCGCGTCGGAGATGCCGCCGTAGCGGACGTAGTAGGCGAGGTTCTTCGCGATGTCGCGGTGCGGGAAGATCCCGCAGTCGGTCCCGTTCGCGATCTTCACGCCCGCCGCGACCGCCTTGCCGAACCCGGCCCGCTGCTCGTCGTTCGTCCACTCGGTCTTGCGGATCGTCTCGGCCGAGTAGCGGGCCCGCTGCGCGGGCTCGAGCATGTAGTCGCCGTCGTACATGTCGGCCACCAGGTACGTGCCGCGATCGGCCATCAGCTCGATCGCCTCGTCGTCCATCAAGGAGCCGTGCTCGATCGAGCGGGCGCCGGCGCGGACCGCGCGCTTGATCCCCACGGCGCCGTGGGCGTGACACGCGACGTGGGTGCCCGCGAGCTCCGCCTCCTCGACGGCGGCGCGCAGCTCGTCCTCGGTGAACTCGGGCAAGCCCGGATCCGTGCCGCTGGTCAGCACGGCACCCGTCGCGATGATCTTGATGAAGTCTGCGCCGTACCGCAGGATCTGCCGGACGTTCGCCCGCATCTGATCGACCCCGGTCGTGACCCCGAACCGGAGCTCACGCGGGACGACGGCGTCGACGTCGGGCGCGAGCCCGGTCACGTCCCCCCCGCCACCCGGACAGGTCACGTAGGCCCCGGCACACATCATCCGCGGCCCCTCGACCGTCCCGTCCTCGATCGCGTCACGCAGCGCGACGTCGGCGAACGCCCGGAACGTGCCGATGTCCCGCACCGTCGTGACGCCCGCATGGAGCGCCTCGCGAGCGTTGCGGACCCCGCTCAGGACCTCCTGGGCGCCGGAGCGCTCCACGAGCGACGAGTACCCCTGCCCGGAGTCGAGCTCACCGATCAGGTGGCAGTGCATGTCCATCAGGCCCGGGAGCAGCGAGTACCCCGACAGGTCTACACGCGCCACGTCGGACGGGACGTCGCCGGTCGAGACCACGGCCTCGATCCGGTCGCCGTCGACCAGGACCGCACGCCCCTCGAGCATGCGACCGTTCACGCTGTCGAACACACGGTCGGAGACGTAGGCGGTGCGAGAGGTGGTCATCGGGTCGCGAGGATACCCCCGTCCTCGTCCGAACGGCCGGGCAGGAATCGACCAACGGTCGGTACGCCCGCGGCCTCGGACGGGCCGATACCTGAGTCGTGGTACGTGACGGCTCCCTCTCCGGCCTCCGAACCACCGATCGCCGCAACGCGATCACGACGGCGCCCGCGACCGAGGTCGACGTGGCGCCGTCCGTGTTCGCGGCCGGCACGGCGACGCGCCGCTGAGCCGCTCAGGCCCGCTCGAGGCGACGAAGCCACGTCTCGCAGGTCGACACGAGCTCGGGCGCGTCGAACGACCGCTCGTGGCCCGCGTGCACGCGGCGGACCTGGGGCGCCATCGCCCGCAGCCGCTCGAGCGACGTGGCCATCGCCTCGGCGTCGTCCCAGCTCAACGCCGCATCGACGTAGACCGCGTCGCCGCTGAACAAGGTCCCGGTCGCCTCCTCGAACAGGCAAGCGGAACCCGCGGTGTGACCGGGCGTGTGCAGCACCGTGAACCGCCGGTCCCCCAGGTCGATGACGTCGCCCTCATCGAGCAAGGTCGTCGGCTCCGCGCCCGGGGTCACCCACCCGCCGAGGTCGAACCCCGGCGAGGGGATCGCACGGACGATCAGCTCGGGCACCGGCGCCCCGTAGTACTCGAACATCTCCTCGGCGCCCTCAGGGAAGTCCCGGCGTCGGATCCTCATCGGGTACGGGGCCCGGGTCATCGAGACGTCGTCACGGTGGACGCGCCGATCCTCGAACTCGTGCAGGCTGCCGACGTGGTCGAAATGGCCGTGGGTCGCGACGGCGATCACCGCGTCGGATCCGACCAGCACGTCGACGGCGGGGCGCAGCGGCCCGATCCCGTTGGCGGAGTCGACCACGAGGTCCGCGTCACGGCCGGGCACCTGCCAGACGTTCGACACGAGCAGATCGTCGACGTGCGGCTCCCATAGGCGCGTCACGCCCTCGCCGGCGTCTTCGGCACGGAACCACGGGTGGGCGACGGGGAGATCGGCGCTCACGCTCGCTCCTGGAAGAAGACCGCCTGGACCGGCGGGCGAAGGCAGTGGTCGCTGGACATCGAGGCGTTGTAGCTGCCGACCCCGAGCAGGGCGACGACGTCGCCCTCCGCGATGTCCGGCAGCGGGTAGTCCTCGGCGAACAGGTCGTTGCCCTCGTTGATGTGGCCGCTCACCGTGACCGGGCGTGTCGGCTCTGCGTCGGCTGCCCGGCACAGGACGACGTCGAGCAACGCCCCGTACACGAAATGTTCGCACGCCTGGTTCCAGCCGGTGTCGAGCCCCGCGAACACGGAGCCCTCCCGCTCCTCGACCGTCACGACCTCGGCCAGGAGCACCGCGCACTCCTTCACCAGGAAGTCGCCGGGTTCGGTCGCGACCCTGACCCCGAGCGGCCCGAGATGCTCGGCGAGGATCGCCGCCCACGCGGTCAGATCGAGCGGCTCGTCGCCGGCGCGCTGCGGCACGCCCATCCCGCCGCCCGTGTTCACCTCGGAGATCGGGCAGCCGGCGTCTTGGAGGCGGCGCGTCATCGTGGCCACCCGCCGAACCGTCTCGTCGAACACCGGGAGCTCGTCGGTGAGGTACCCGTCTCCCACGTGGAAGTGCACGGTGTCCAGGGTCAGATCGTGGCGACGTGCGATCGCGAGCGCTTCGTCGAGCTGCTCGTCGTAGATGCCGAACTTCGTCGGCTTCTCCCCCGTGTAGAAGGTCTCGCCCCCTCCCGCGAAGGACGCGCCGATCCTCGGGTTCACGCGGATCCCCACCGAGGACCCCCGGGCCCGCCGGCCCACGCGGTCGAGCTGACTGAGGAGATCCACGTTGAGATGGACGCCGTGGCCGAGGATCACGTCCAGGTCGCGTTCGGACAGGTTCGTCCCCGTGTAGCTGATGTCCGGCGCGTGCCAGCCGTGACGGAGCGCCCACTCGACCTCGCCCGGGGAGCACACGTCGATCCCCACGAACGGGCACCGCTCGCGCAGGAACGACAACAGCTGTGGCTCACGTTGCGCCTTGAGCGCCAGACGAACGAGCCCATCGAGGCCCGCCGTCGCGAGCGCGTCGCGCAGGGCGGTCGACTGCTCATCGACGCGGGTCAGGTCGTGGGCGTACACAGGGGTGCCGTGGGCGCGCGCGATCTCCTCGGCATCGTGGCCGGCGACGTGCAGACGCCCTGCACGAACGTCCAGCCCGGGGCGAGACCACCACGTCCGAGCGTCGATCGAGGCCTGCTCCACAACGCGCAGGCTACCCGTCCGCTCAGGCCATGTCGTGCTCGGGGGCACGGACGTCGCGCATCGCCAGCACCCCCGCCGCGAGGCCGAGCGCACCCGCCAGCAGCGAGACCCAGATCCCACCCGCGGTCTCGGCGCCGGCCGCGACGGCATCGGTCCGGGTCATCCCCCACAACGACGCCACCGCCAGGACGAGGGCGCACAGGGTGAACAGAGCGTTCATCGCACGGCGGATCCGCGGATCCGACATCAGCACCGACGCGGCCCCGAACACGAAGAGGCCCAGCGCCATCGCGAGCGCAAGCGTCCCCGAGACGTCGGCCGTGCCCCGGTAGATCGCCTCGGGCGTCTCCCACCAATCGGCGAACACGCCCAGCAACCCGATCACGCCGGCCACCGCGGCGGCGACCCCCGGGAAGTAGATCTTCTGCTCCACGATGCAACCCCCACGAAAGGACGGGAACCAGCGCATCGTCGCAGCCGCGTGGGGGCGGTTCAAACACCGGGGCCCCATGAAGAACGCCGCGGGACGGAACCCGCGGCGCGTCGGTGGAGGTGATCGGATTTGAACCGACGACCCCTGCCGTGCGAAGGCAGTGCTCTACCGGGCTGAGCTACACCCCCGAGGTCCTGAAGCGTAGCAGAGGGTCCCGGCCGCCCCGCTAGGCCTCGTCACCGCGCACGAGACGGGCATGACGATCCAACGCACCGCGCAGTTCACGCTGGACGAACGCGACCGAGAGATCGCCACGCGTCTTCTCGATCAGCGACCGCGCGACGTCGGTCGAGCGTCGTAGGTTCATCGTGATCGCGTCCGGGTAGTCCATCGTCACGAGCAGGCCGTAGAGGTCCTCCATCGTCGTCAGGACCGTCTCGGCGCGATCGATCTCGCCGGCCTTCATGAGATCCAGCACGTGCCGGCGCCCTTCGCCGATCGCCTCCGCGATGCCGTTGAGGTACGGCGCTTCCCCGACGCCGAGATCCTGTGCAGACGGGAACCCTTCCTCCGCGATCAGGCTGAACGTCAGATGCGCCTCGGCGTACTCCTTCTCCGCATCGAGCAGGTACCCGGCGTACCGCACGTCAGGGAACCCCTCGACACCCTGGAGCCCCTCGCTCAACGCCCCCCACGACTCGGCGATGAGCTCCTTCGCGAGATCGAACTCGCCGCGGTGGATCGCGCGTATCGCGTTCGCGCTGGCCCGGATCGACCGACGAGCGGTCGGGATCGCGGTCTCACGGGCTCGGGTCTTCTCGTCGAAGCGCGCCCGAAGGTCCTGCCCCAGCGCCTCGAGGTCCATCCGGCGCTCAGGCTCCCGCGGAGGCAGAGCGAACGACCACGTGGACGGGATCGCCGTCACCGAACGCGGACATCCCGTTGTGTGTGGGACGGGCCCGCGCCATGGCCCCCTCGGCCACGTAGCGGGGCGCCGATGCCGGGCGCGGCTCCTGCGGCGCGCGGGCGGCGCGGACGGCGTCGTGCGGATGCACGGCACGGTGCTTGATCGTGAGCAACAGCCACACGTACACGAGCAGCAACGCGCCGAACACGGCGGTCACCGACCAGATCATGCGCAGCGGCGGCACGACCCCGATCAGGAAGGAGATCCCGATCGCCTCGAGCAGGAAGATGAAGACCCGGCGACGGCGCTCACGCGCGCGCGCACGATGCCGTTCCTGCGGACCCAGGAACTGCACGCCCTTGCGTGGTGTGACGATCCAACGGCCGTTCGTGCCGTGGACTCCCGCGTGGGCCAACAGTTCCATCCTCTCTTCGAAGTCGGTCATGCTGCGGCCCTCGGACCGGCGGTGGAGCACCGGTACGAGGATCGCGACCCACATGATGCCTAACGCGGCGAGCGGCAGCCACTCCACCCAGCCAGCCTCCAGTCCGTCGAGCCCCGGTTTCGACACAACATCTAGGCTGGCGCCGGACCGTAGCACCACATGTGGTGCTCTTGAAGCACATCCGTGTGATTCCTTTCACGTGTTCACGAGCCCCTCGGCCGGCCGCCTCGGACAACGAGGCTCGCACGGGCCTACGCTCGATGCATGAGCGACACGGACGATCGTCCTCCGGTCGAGGTCGACCTCGACGAACTCGGGACCGGTTCGGGGGCACCCGAGGCGGTCACCGAGCAGCCCGACCTGTCCTTCGAACGGAACCGGGAGGCGCGGTGGTTGGGCGACGTGATGGGGATGAGGATCGCCGCGCTGGCGCTCGTCCGCCGTGCGCGTCGACGCCGCGGCGAGGAGGTCCTGCCCTTGCCGTGGGCCGCGATCGCGGGGACCGCTGCGGTGGCGGCGATGGCCGTCGCGCTGCTGGCGTGGGCTCTGCGCGCCGTCGTCGGGTAACCGTTCAGTCGGCGCGGTAGTCGCCGCTCGCTCCGCCCGATTTCGACAGCAGCCGGACCCCTTCGATCCGGGCTGCCCGGTCGAACGCCTTCGCCGTGTCGTACAGGCTGAGCGCGGCCACGGCGGCGGCGGTGAGGGCCTCCATCTCCACGCCCGTGCGGTCGACCGCGCGGACCCGGGCCTCGACGCGGACACGCCCGGCCGCCGTGTTCGGCTCGACCGCGATCTCCGAGCCGGTGATGCGGATCGGGTGGCAGTGCGGCAGCAGGTCGGGCGTCCGCTTCAGGCCGATCACGCCCGCGAGCTTGGCGCTCTCGATCGGCGAGCCCTTCTTGGTCCCCGCGACGAGGTGGCCGAGCGCCTCTGGCGTGGTGATGAGCCAGGCCTCGGCGACGGCCTCACGCGAGGTCTCGGGCTTCGCACCCACCTCGACGATCCGCGTGACACCGTCCGCCCCGGCCTGGTCCTTCCGCGGAGATGTCGACACGGGCGCTCAGTCCTCGGATCCGCGGAAGATCATGACCTTCACCCGTGAGCCCGCCGGCGCCATCTCGGTACCGGCCGGTATCACCGCGAGCCCGTTCGCCCGCGAGATCGTCGAGATCAGGTTCGACCCGCGCCCGCCCGTCGGCGTGGCCACCCATCCTTCGTCGCCCCGGGTGACCTCGACCCGCGCGTACTGCGTCTTGCCGCGCAGTCGGCGAAGGTCCCCCGCGAGGGTGGCCTCGATCGTCGGGCGCCCGAGCGAGCCCCGTCCCATCATCTTCAAGATCGCGGGCCGCACGAAGATCTCGAAGCTCACGAACACGCTCACCGGGTTGCCCGGCAGTCCGAAGAACGGCTTGCCCTCCACGAACCCGAACCCTTGGGGCATCCCCGGCTGCATCGCGACCCGGGTGAACTCCACCTCGCCGCGCCCGGCGAACGCCGCCTTCACGACGTCGCGCTCCCCCACGCTGACCCCACCCGACGACACGAACGCATCGGCCTGGATCTCGTAGGCGAGGATCATCTCCTTCAGCGCATCGGGGTCGTCCTTCACGATGCCCGCGAGCACCGGGATCGCCCCCACCTCACGCAGCGCCCCGAACAGCGTGTAGGCGTTGGAGTCGTGGATCTGACCGAAGGCCGGATCCTCGATCGGCGGGATCAGCTCGTCGCCCGTGGACAGCACGATCACGCGGGGACGTGGACGCACCAGGGGGTGGGCGATCCCCGCGTTCGCCAGCAAGCCCAGCTCCGGGGCGCCCAGGCGCTTGCCCGCCGGCACGAGCAGATCGCCCTCCCGCGCGTCCTCGCCGCGTGGGCGGACGTGGCGTCCCTGGGTCACCTCTTCGAACACCCGGACGCGATCCTCGTCGGGGGACTCCGTGTTCTCGACGGGCACGACGCAATCGGCCCCGGCAGGGATCGGCGCTCCGGTGGCGATCGCCACGGCCTCCCCCATCCCCACCGTGACGTCGGGCCGAAGACCGATCATCGCCTTGCCGACGACCTTCAGCTCGACGGGGGTCGCCGGGGTCGCCTCGGCCACGTCCGACGCACGGACCGCGAACCCGTCCATCGCCGACGACGCGAACCCGGGCATGTCGTCACGGGCGGTGATGTCCTGCACGGCGACGCATCCGTAGGCGTCCGTCAGCGACAGCTCCAGCGGCGGGAGCGGCTCGATCCGCGACAGGACCCGCTCGCGAGCCTCCTCGACCGGGACGAGGCCCTCGCCGGAATCGTGGTCGTGGAGCGTGCGGTCGGCCATGAGGGCCAGTCTACCCAGGCGTCCCCGACGGTCCGGCGGCCCCGACGAACGCCCTGAGCCACTGCGTGAACGCCGGACCGACGTCCTCGCGTTCGACGGCGAGCTCCACGGTCGCCTTGAGGTAGTCGAGAGGGTTGCCCACGTCGAAACGCCCCTCCGCGAAACGCAGGGCGTACGCGCCCTCCTCTCGTGCCAGGAGGTTGATCGCATCGGTCACCTGGATCTCACCGCCGCGGCCGGGACCTGTCCGTCGGAGCGCGTCGAAGATCGTGGGGCTGAAGACGTATCGACCGATCGCCGCGAGGGTCGACGGTGCCTCGTCGGGGTCCGGCTTCTCGACGACCGAGGCGATCCGAACGAGGTCGTCGTCCTGCGCGCCCTCGATCGGAGCGGGCTCGATGCACCCGTACATCGCGATCTCGCGCCGTCCGACCTCCATCGCGGCCACCACGCTGCGGCCACGCTCGGCATGGGCGGCGAGCATCCGGGGCAGCAGCGGGACCCGCGGGTGGATCAGGTCGTCGCCCAACAGCACCGCGAACGGCTCGTCGCCGACGTGCGCCTCGGCCACGGCCACGGCGTGCCCGAGGCCGAGCGCGTCCTTCTGGCGGACCGTGTGCACCTGCGCGAGCTCCGAGATCGCGCGGACGGATCCCAGTTCCTCGCGCTTCCCCTTCTCCTCCAGGAAGGCCTCGAGCTCCGGCGAGCGGTCGAAGTGGTCCTCGATCGAGGACTGGCCCCGCCCGACGACGATCAAGATGTCGTCGAGCCCGGCGCGCACGGCTTCCTCGACCACCAGCTGGATCGCCGGCACGTCGATCACCGGCAGCATCACCTTGGGCTGCGCCTTCGTGGCAGGCAGGAACCGGGTTCCGAATCCCGCCGCGGGGATCACCGCCTTGCGAACCTGCATCCGCATCCTTCCTCGCCGGCTCGTCCCGCCGGCAGGTCCATGAGTCTAGAGGGACGGGCCCGCAGCCACGCTGCCGTAGACTGCCCCGGTCATGCCCACGTACGAGTACCTGTGCCGCGCGTGCGCTCACACCTTCGAGATCGTCCAGAAGATGAGCGACGACCCGCTCACGATCTGCCCCGAGTGCGGCGGCGACCTCCGGAAGGTGTTCGCCCCTCCGGCGATCACGTTCAAGGGTTCGGGCTTCTACGCGACCGACCACGGGAAGAAGACGAGGACGTCCGCCCCGTCGAGCGGGGCCGGCTCGAGCGGCGAGGGCTCGGGGAAGGCCGAAGGAACGAAGACGGGCGAGACGAAGCCCGTCGGGACGGCGTCGAGCACGGAAACAGGAGGTTCGTCGACGTGACGACGGCCGAGATCGGCGTGTTCGGAGGGTCAGGCTTCTACGCGTTCCTCGAGGACCCGGAGGAGGTCACCGTCGATACGCCCTACGGTGCCCCGAGCGATCCCTTCATGATCGGGACCGTCGGCGGACGCCGCGTGGCGTTCCTTCCGCGGCACGGCCGCGACCACCGGTACCCGCCGCACCGGGTTCCCTACCGGGCGAACGTGTGGGCGATGAAGGAACTGGGCGTGACCAGGCTGTTCGCTCCCAGCGCCGCCGGGTCGCTGCGCCGGGAGATCCCGCCACGCACGTTCGTGGTGAGCGATCAGGCGATCGACATGACGAAGGGCCGCGCCTCGACGTTCTACGACGGTCCCACCACGGTCCACGTCGGGTTCGCCGACCCGTACTGCCCGGCGATGCGACAGGCGCTCGTCGAGTCGGCTGCCTCGCTCGGGATCGAGCATCGCGACGGCGGGACGATGGTCGTGATCGAGGGCCCGCGCTTCTCGACGAGGGCGGAATCGAAGATGTTCGCGCAGATGGGCGGTGACGTGATCGGGATGACCCAGTTCCCCGAGATCGCGCTCGCCCGCGAGTTGGAGCTGTGCTTCGCGAACGTCGCCCTCGTGACGGACTACGACGTGGGCGTCGACGACATCCCGCCCGTGTCACACGCGGAGGTCCTGAAGGTCTTCGGCGAGAACATCTCGTCGCTGCGCGACCTGTTGTTCGCTGCGATCCCGGACGTCCCCGCCGAGCGGAGCTGCCCGTGCGCCACGGCGCTCGCGGGCACGGGGCACTCCTGATGGCGCGCCAGCTGGTCCGGGTCGAGCTGTCATTCGTGACCGAGGAGGAGACCGAGGGGCTCGCCGATCGGATCCGCGAGGCGGTCCGGATGATCGTCGGCCGGGAGGCACTCGAGGAGTTCCGGGTCCGCACGATGCCGCTGGACCCGAAGAAGAAAGACCACCTGCGCCCGGTCGACTGACCTCGAACCGAACGTGACGTCCGTCACGGTGCCAGCCGTGGTCGCACCCTACCGTGGCGCCATGGTCCTGCCGTCGCTGCGCCGTCGTCTCCCACGTGCCGCGGTCGCCTGGTTCGTGGTCGCGGCGGTGTGCGCGACGCTCGCCTTCGTCGCGGTCCGAGATCTGGCTCGACGTGCGGCTGCCGCGGCTCCTGCGCCCACCGTCAACATCGTGGCGGCGACCGAGGACATCGCGGCCGGGTCGGTGCTGGAGGCGGACCTGCTCGCCGTCGTGCCGGTCCCCGCGCCGGGCCCGACGGGTGCCCTCACGGACCCCGGGTCGGTGGTCGGCGCGCTCGCGGTCACGTCGTTCGCCGAAGGCGAGCCGGTGACGACGCCACGCCTCGCCCAGCCGGGCGGGGCGCTCGTGGCACGGGTGCCGCCGGGGCTGCTCGGCGTGCCGATCTCGGTCGCCGCGCTCCCGGACGGGCTCCGGTCCGGCGATCGCATCGACGTGCTCGCCACTTTCACCACGGCCCGTCCCTACACCACCGTGGTGGCGACCGACGTCGCGGTGCTCGACGTCGGCGGGTCCGGTGGCGGGTCGCTCGGGACCGGTGGGAACGCGCATCAGGTGCTGGTCCTGGCCTCGCCCGAGGTCGCACGCCAGCTCGTGCAGGCGGTCGCCACGGGGTCGGTCGCGGTCGCCGTGCGGGGGTACCAGCCGTTCGCGGTCGTCCCCGAGGGCGACGGCTAGTATCGGCGGGCCCGCCGACCGGAAGGACCCCGCGTGTCGATCCTGCAAGCCATCATCCTGGGCCTGACCCAGGGGGCGAGCGAGTACGCACCGATCTCGTCGTCGGGCCACCTGATCCTCGTCCCGTGGGCCTTCGGGTGGGAGACGCTCGGCAGCGCGGACCTGAAGAAGACCTTCGACGTGGCGCTGCACCTCGGGACCTTCGTGGGTGCCGTGATCTACTTCCGGCGCGAGATCGTCCGCTACACGAAAGCCTGGTGGGCATCGATGCGGAGCCGGTCGATCTCGACCCGGGATCAGAAGCTGGCGTGGGCGCTGATCGTCGGGACGATCCCCGGCGTGATCGTCGGCGCGACCCTCGAGGCGTTCATCGAGGAGAGCCTGAGTCAGCCGTGGCTCGTGACGATCCAGCTGGCGATCTTCGGCATCGTGATGTACGCGGTCGACCGGGCGATGCGGATCGACCGGGACTTCGACACGATCGGCGTGCGGACGGGCTGGTTCCTGGGTGGGGCGCAGGCGCTCGCGCTGTCCCCGGGCGTGTCCCGCTCGGGGATCACGATGACCGCCGCGCGGGCGATCGGCCTGGACCGCGAGGGCGCGGCGCGATTCTCGTTCATGCTGTCCCTGCCGGTGATCGCCGGTGCGGGTCTGTACAAGAGCCTCGACCTGATCCAGAGCGGCTTCCAGGGGTACGAGGCGCAGTTCTTCTGGGGCTTCGTCTCCAGCGCGATCAGCGGGTTCGTCGTGATCTGGTTCCTGCTGCGGTACCTGCGGAACCACTCGTTCGCGATCTTCATGTGGTACCGGCTGGGCGTCGCGGCGGTCTGCACGTTGCTGATCGTCACGGGCGTCCGCGACGCGACGATCTAGCCGGCGTCCGGGTCGGGCACCTTGCCCAGGTTGATCGTGAGCCAAGGGCGGAAACCCTCGCGCTCGTAGAGCCGCTGTGCGGCCGCGTTCGAGACCATCACGCCGATCGCCATCTCCTCCACGCCGACCGCGCGGACCTCCCGATACACCTGGTGCAGCAGCGTCGTGCCGATGCCGTCGCCTCGTCGATCGTCGCGCACGGCGAGCGACTGCAGCTCGGCGAACCGGTCTCCCGTGAGGTGCGAGTCGTCGATCCCGTGGATCGTGACGAGCGCGTATCCGACGGGCTCGTCGCCGTCCTCGGCGAGCAACAGGAACGCGTCCGGCTCGGCAAGCCACCCCCGGTACCGATCGGAGCGGATCGTCCACCACCCGTCCTCGTCACGCGGCGGGATCCCCGGGATGCCGGGGTCGACCGTAACGTGGTGCCGCCACAGGGAGCGGGTGAGCGGCTCGAGGTCGGAGATGCGCTCGACGCCGCCGCGAACGATGCGGACGCCGCTCACGGGCTCAGACGCCGGCGAGGGTCATCTCGCCGATCAGGATCGACGGGGTTCCCACGCTCTGGAAGAAGCGCAGGTCGCTCCCGACCCCGCTGATCCCCTTCAACATCTCGGGGAGGGTCGAGGCGATCGTCATCTCGCGCAGCGGCTCACCGAGCGCACCGCCCGAGATCCGACGGCCGGTGGCGCCGACGCTGAACTCACCGCTGATCGGGTTCGCGCCGGAGTGGACGCCGCTGACGTCGCGGATCACGACCCCGCCTTCGGCGCGTGCGAGCAGCTCCTGGAAGGAGAGGCTCCCCGCCTCGACGTAGAAGTTCGAGGTCCCGACGCCGGGCGCGCTCTTGTAGCCACGCTTCGCGTTGCCGGTGGAACGCTGCCCGCCGCCGGCGCGCCGAGCGGTGTACGTGTCGTGGAGGAACCCGTTCAGGCGCCCGCCGGTGAACAGCTCGGTCCGCGTCGATGGCACGCCCTCTCCGTCGAACGGACACGCGCCGGGACCGTCGAGGATCCGACCGTCGTCGATCAGCGTGAACGCGTCGGAACCGACCTGATCGCCGACCATCGACGCGAACAACGATCGGCCCTTCAGCACGGCCTCCGCGTTCAGGGCACCGGCCAGGACGCCGAGGAACGACGATGCCGCGAACGGGTCGAGGATCACCGGGACCTTCGCGGTCGGCGGCTTGACCGCCCCGAGCATCTCGACCGCCCGCAGGACCGCCTCGTCGGCGATCGCCTCCTGGTCGAGCTCGTCGAGCCCGCGCGTGATGCGGAACGAGAACCCCGTCTGGGTCTCGTCGCCGTCGACGGCGAGCGTGACGACGACCCCGTACGCGTCGGTCCGTTCGTACGCGGCGTCGACGCCGGTCGTCGAGGCGAGCTGCACCCGTGAGACCGCGTCACCGACCTGGACCACGTCGACCTTCGTGACGCGAGGGTCTCTTGACACCGTGTACGCCTCGAGGTCGAGCGCGCGACGCACCTTCTCGTCGGCCGACACGCCGGCGCTGTCGGCGCGGTAGATCTCCGGGATCGCGTCGAACGCCTCGGGCTCGGGCAGCGCCTGGTGCTCGTCGGGCTCGGCGAGGGCCGCGTTCTCGCGCGCTCGCACGACGGCGTCCAGGACCTCGTCGACGGACGGGTCGGCGGCGTACGCGTAGCCGAGCCGTTGATCGGCGATCAACCGAACACCCACTCCGCGGGACTCGGCGAACGTCATCCCCTCCACCTCGCCGCGGAGCGCGCTCACCTCCGTGTGCGTGCCCTCCTCGGCGTAGGCCTCGACCTGTTCGCCGTCCTGCGCGGCACCGACGGCCGCCTGCACCAGCTCGCGGAGCTCAGGCACCGGTCCCTCCCACCGTGATCTTCCCGATACGAAGCGTCGGCGAGCCGCTGCCGACCGGGGCGCTCTGACCGTCCTTCCCGCAGACGCCCTCCCACGTGTCGAAGTCCGACCCGACCGCGTCGACCGAGCTCATGACGTCGATCGCACGCCCGATCAGGTTCGCTCCCCGCACCGGTGTGGTGATCTCTCCGTGTTCGATCAGGTACCCCTCGCTCACGCCGAACACGAAGTCCCCGGTCGCCGGGTTCACCTGACCACCGCCGAGCCCGGTGACGTACACGCCGCGCTCGGTCGAGCGGACGATCTCGTCGGGGTCGGTCGCGCCGGGAAGGATGTTCGTGTTCGTCATCCGCACGATCGGCGGGCTCGCGTAGGACTCGCGCCGTCCGTTGCCGGTCGGCTCCACGCCCATCTTCGCGGCGCGCAGGCGGTCCTGGAGGAACCCCTGGAGCACACCGTCGACGAACAGCACGGTCCGCCGGCTGGGTTCACCCTCGTCGTCGAAATCGAACGACCCCCAGCCGTTCGGGATCGTCGCGTCGTCGACGCCGTGGATCAGCTCGCTCGCGCACCGCTGACCGACCAGACCGCGGTAGACGCTCGCCTCCTTGTCGACGGCGTCGGCCTCCAGCGGGTGGCCGACCGCCTCGTGGAAGAGCACGCCTCCGCAGCCGTTCGCCACGACGACGGGCATCTCGCCGGCGGGCGACGGGATCGAGTCGAGCATCGCGACCGCCCGTCCGGCGGCCTGAGCGGCTGTGTCCGCCGGCGGATGCAGGTCGAGGAACTCCACGCCCGCACAGGCGGCCGGTCCGTGCCAGCCGGTCTGGATCACGTCGCCGCGCTTGGCCACGACCTGCGCGACGAGACGGACCCGCGGGCGCTCCTCCTCGACCCATCTGCCGTCGCTGGCGGCGATCAGACGGCGCTGGAGCGAGTCCCCGTAGATCCCGACGACCTGGACCACCTCGGGCGACACGCCACGAGCCACGTCGTTCACCTCTCGGAGCCAGGCGACCTTCACCGCGGGCGGCACGTCGGCGGCGGGGCGCTCCGCGCGGTTGCGTCCTTCGCCCACGCGGGTCGTCAGATCGAGGACCGGACCGGGGGCGTCGCCTCGCAACGCGGCGCTCGCGGCCTCGGCGACCTCGCGCAGCGAATCGCGGTCGAGCCGGTTCGAGAACGCGTAGCCGTACGTGGTGCCCTGCGTCACGCGGACACCGGCCCCCCGATCGCTCCCGGTCGTCAGTTCCTCCACCTTGCCGTCGTCGAGCCGGATCGACGTCGAGGTCTTCTCCTCGACGAACACCTCAGCGAAGTCGCCTCCCTTTCGCCGAGCGACCTCCAGGACCTCCTGCACCAGTTCGCGGTCGAGCATCCGGGGAGGCTACCAAGCCCCCCGGCGAACCCCGACGGTGCTAGCGTCGCCCACCGAGATGTCCGCCCCCGTCACGACCTCCGCGGGCTCCGACGCGCCCGTCCCCGCCCGGGGGCTCACCCGCGCCCGCCTCCGCGGAGACCTGCTCCTGACGGGGGGCCTCGCGGTCGCCCTGTTCCTGCTGTTCCAGGTCCCGAACCTCGTGAACGCCGCCGCGTTCCCGGTCGGACCCGATGCACCCGTCTACCTGTGGTGGGCGCGCGTGGCCTCCTCGGAGGGGCTCTCGCTCGTCGGGAACCGCCCGGGGACCCCGGTCCTGATCCCGGCGCTCGCCGGCACGCTCGGACTGGGGGTCGTGGGCGGACTGGGCGGACTCCAGTACGCGATGGGCCCGGCGATCGGACTGGCCGGCGCTGCGCTCGTCCGCGGACGCGGAGGGATCGGCCGACCCGCGTGGGCCGTGGCCGGGATGTTCGCAGGGGTCTGGGCGACGCACCTCGGCGACGGGTACGTGGCGAACCTCGTGTTCGTCGCCGCCTTCCTCGCTGCGGCGACGATGCTCGCGCGACGCACCCGACGGAGCGCGGTCGCGGCCGCGGTGCTGCTGGGCGGTGGCGGTCTCGCGCATCCGCAGTTCCTCGTGGCGGGGATCGCGATCTTGGGCGTGTCGGCGCTGTGGGCCGCCTGGCGCGACCGGGCCTGGTCGTGGTCGAGCGACGCGGGTCGCACGCTCGCGTCGGTGCTCGGCGGGGTCGCGATCGTCGGGGGCGGGGTCGCGGCAGCGACGATCGGTCCCTCGAGGTTGGGGGGCGACACGTCGAAAGACGCGTTCCTGCGACGCACCGGCCAGTGGGACACGCTGCGCCGGACCTACCTGCACCGGTTCGCGTCGAACTGGCGTCGCTACGCACCGTTCATGACGACGCCCCTCGTCGTGTTCGGCGGGCTCCAGGGCCGCGGGTTCGCCCGCCGCGTCCTCGTGTCGTGGATCGCGCTGTCCGCCGTGGCGCTCCCCGTGGGCATCGCCACGACCTGGTACCCGCCCGACCGGGTCCTCACGTTCGCGTTCTGCATCCCGCTGCTGGCGGCGCTGGGGTTCGTCTGGCTCGGGCGGCGGCTCGGACGGTGGTGGCTCGCGTGGCCGATCGGCGCCGTGGTGTGGGCCCTGATGGTCCTGGCGCCGTTCCGTACCTGGGCCGAGACGTCGGCCTACGTCTCACCCCGCGAGATGCGGCACGCGGTCACCGCCGGCAGGATCGCGGCGGCGACCACCCCGCCGGGCACGCCGCTCGTGTTCGTCGTGAACGAACCGCGGACGCCGTCGCTGTTCCTGAGCTCCCACGCGCTCAACGTCGCCCGGGCGGCGGTCCCGCCCGATCGCGCCGAGGACGTGGCCGTGTTCGCGGGGTCGGTCGGGGACCTGCTCGACGGACACCCGACGATCCGAGGCGACGAGCTGTTCGACCTGGCCTCCGCCACCTCGTTCGGCGACCTCGTCGACACCGACCGCATGGTCGTGTTCGTGCTGCCGGAGTTCGACACCGACCCGACCGACCGCGATGATCCGCGGCTCACGGCATGGACCGACGACGTCCGCACGACGGTGCCCGATCCGCGCCCGCTCCGACCCGCCGAGGATGAGCCGCTCGCCGAGTCGCGACCTTCGTTCGTGGTGGCGACGCTCGGTGTCGCGCTCCTGCTGGTGGCCGTGGGCGGCGGCTGGGCTCGGTGGGCCACGGGCGACCTCGTCTCGGCCCTGCTCACCGCGCCGGCGTTCGGGGTCGCGACCCTCACGATCTCGGCGTTGGTGCTGGAACGGGTCGGCGTCGCGATCGGCTCACGTGCCGGCGGCATCGCCGCCGCCGTCCTGGCCGGCGGCGGCGGGTACGCGCTCACGGTGGTGCGGGAGCGGCAGCGGCGCCAGCAGCGCGCTCGGTGAGGCCTCGTCCTCGAACGAGAACCCGACCGAGATCCGGTTCCGCAGGTCGTGCACCATCACGAGCGTCATGACCAGCAGGATCGGCGTGATCACGACGTGGCCGACGAACAGGTTGACGTCGAACGCGCCCGGGAACCGCAGCGGCTCGGCCGACCAGAGCGTGACGGCCAGCAGCGCCCCCGAGGCGATCGCGACCCCACGCGGCAGCCGCGGAACGAGCCAGACGAACGGGAGCGCCCACACCGCGTACCACGGGAGCAGGACGGGTCCGAGGAGCGCGAGCAGCAAGAGGGACCAGCCCCAGGTCGCGCCCAACTCCGCCGGTGACATCTCCGGAGCCCGCCGCGCCACCTCACGGACCAGCCCACCGAGCGCCACGAAGAACAGCGCCGCGAACGCGATCCGCGCCACCCATCCCAGGGTGCCGAACGACAGGAAATCCAGCAGCCGGGACAGGGTGGCCGACGGCGCCAGCCACCCCTCGTGGCCGGACAGCTCGAGCATCCCGAGGGTCGGGTCGTCCCACTGCAGGTACGGGAATGCGAAGGCAAGCCCGAGCGCCGCGGCGAGCCCGACGTGGGTGAAGGCGGTTCGCGCGCGCTCACCTCGCGGTCGTCGCGCGATCGCCCAGACCAACAGCAGGAGCAGCGGGAGCGCCGCGGGCGCCTTCACCAGCGCGCCGAGCGACAGGGCGGCGACCGCCGCCAGGTCGTGTCCGCGCAGGACGAAGCCGAGCCCCACGACGACCGCGAGGATCATGAGCAGGTCGTTGTGGCCGCTGGCCGCCGAGTGGAACAGGACGACGGGGTTCGCGCCGACGATCGCGAGCGCGAACGCCGTCCTCGCCGGCCATGCCCGGTGGACGATCGACGCGAGCACCAGGCACAGCGTCAGGCTGGCGGCCACCGCGAGCAGCGTGTACGCCTCGACGTGGTCGACGGGCTTCGGCAGGAACCCCGACAGCTCGGCCGACAGGCGTGTCCAGGCCGGCCCGTAGACCGCGGGCGTGTCCACCCACCTCGGGCCGACGAAGTTCCACAGGAGGTCACCGGAGTGGTCCAAGGGCGTCTCGACGTAGGGGTTCCCGCCGTAGATCCCGGCGATCCGCCCGTAGAAGGCGTACGAGTAGACGTCGCGCGAGTACAGCAGGGGGACGAACAGCACGGCGACGTGCCCGATCAGCACCACCGACCCGACGGCCACGACCCCCACGCGGCCCTTGAACGCCTCACGCGCGAGCCACAGGGTCGCCGCCACCGTCAGGACGACGACGACCGTCGACAGCGCGAGCCATCCGTTGCCCTCCCATCGGTGGAGCCCCAGTTCGACCGCCAGATCCTTCAGCGGTCCTTGGGGTCGACCGTTCGGCGTGAGCACCGGCTGGTACGGCGAACCCGGTGTCGCCCCGATGAGCGCCATCGCGAGCAACCCGAGCGTGGAGGACACGACCGCGCCCACGGCGGCCGTGACGGCACGGGGTGATCGGCGGGGTTCCACGGGAGCGGCACCGTACCAGCGACGACCGCGTCACCGAGCGTCGGCGGTGGGGGCAGGAGCGCGGGTCCTTCGGGGGCGCTCGAACCGCCCGAAGACCTTCACCAGCAGCAGGAGGTACGCGGCCGGCACGAGGATCCAGACGGGACGCTCGATCCACCATCGCAGCGAGCTATCGCGCTCATGACCGAGCCCGAGCCACCACACGGTGAGGATCGCGAACAGGAAGGCGGTCATGTGCCACAGGAACAGCGTCATGATCACGCTGTTCAAGACGATCGTGGTCTTCCACGGCCCCGGGCGGTCGAGCCACGCGCGCAGATGCGGCCTCAGCAGCATGACGGCGCCCATCGACCAGACCCCGCCGAGCATGAAGCACACCGTCGGCGGGTAGGCGTTCGACACCTGCTCGACGTCGGTACCCAGCAGGCTCTTCGGGTAGTAGCCGATCCCCGGGAACCACTCGAACCGCACGTCCCCCGCCAGGCGCCACAGGTAGGGGGTCGTCAAGAGCACGAGACCGCCGAGCCCGGCGACGACCATCCCCCAGAACACGCGTCGGGGGAGCCGGTCGAGCACACCATCCGCCAGGAAGAACCCGAGCTGATGCGGCATCAGCAGGACGAAGGCCACGTTGAACCATCGGACCCACCCGATCTGCCCGAGGAAGCCGATCGCGTCCGCGGCGAAGGTGCCTGCGACCATCACCGCCGGCACACCCCACCCGAACCTGCGGTGCAGCGAGATCAGCCACGGGGCGAGCGCGACGACGACGAGGTACACGGCGAGGAACCACAGGGGCCCGAACGGGAGCGTCGCCCCCGGCGGGAGGAAGGCGCGCAGCAGCGTCGTCTCGCCCCAGATCCGCGGGCCGGTGGGAGCCCCGACGTCGGCGAGGTGCAGCACCACCATCACCGCTCCCCAGACCGCGAAGAACACGACCGAGGGACGGAGCAGTCGGTCCACGCGTCCTCGGATCCACCGCCCGGTCGGCTCGCCGCGACGCTTCGCCGCCTCGTACGCCGTCAGGTTCGAGAACCCCCCGACGAAGAAGAAGATGGGCATGACCTGGAACACCCAGGTGCCCAGCCACAGTCCCGGGGTCACGCCGACCGCGTTGTGGGTCCGCACGATCCCCTCCTCCCACCAGATCGTGCCGACGAACCAGTGGCCGAACACGACCGCGACGATGCTCGCGGCCCGCAGGAAGTCGATGACCCGGTCACGCGAGGCCGGGGTCGCCGCGACCATCCGATCCAGCTCGGACGTGCCCATCGGCCTCACCCCACCACGGCGACCGGAGCGGGTCAACCGGCCGGTGGGCCCCCCACGGACGGTCCATGGCGTCCGTGCCAGGATGGGGGCGTGTCGAGACGTGCGCTGAAGCTCGGGTTCGGGATCGCGCTGCTGATCGTGGGGCTGTTCACGACGATCGCCGGTGTGGCGCTCACGGCCCTCGTCGGGGCCGACGGTCGCTTCGAGCTGCCCGAGACGACCGCACGGTCGCGTGGCTACGCGCTCGTGTTCGACGCGATCTACGTTCGAGGGAACCTCGCGACGAGCGGCTCGCTGTCGGCGACGCTCGGGATCGAGGTCCGTGGGCGCGAGGGACAGGAGATCTTCGTCGGTATCGGACCGCCGGACGAGGTGCGTGACTACCTCGGCGAGGCCGCATACGACCGCGTCGTGCGGATCGATTGGCCCGGTGGCGCGGGCACCCAGGCGATCGACGGCGCCGGTGAGCCCGGTGGCGCGCCGGGCGACCAGGACTGGTGGGAGGCGTCCGACCGAGGTGAGACCGCGTCGCTCGACTGGACCGTGCGCGACGGCGACTGGGTGGTCGTGGTGATGAACGCCGACGCCTCGCGTGACGTCGACATCGCCGGCTCGGTGGCGGTCGACCTCCCGATCCTCGGCCCGATCTCGATCGGCGCGCTCCTGACCGGTCTCGCGATCCTCGTCGCCGGGGTGCTCCTCACGATCAGCGGCGCGAAGACGGCACCGCCCGAGCGCCCGGCCGCGCCCGTGAACGCAGGACCGGCGACGCCGGGTACGGCCCTGCCGGAAGCCCCCCCGCCGCGCCCCGACGGCTAGCCCGCTCAGGTTGCGGGCTCGGCCGCCTGATCCACCTGCTCGACGGCGCCCCGTCGTGCCGCCGCCACGATCACGGCGCCGGTCGACGCGATCACCACCGCACCCCCGATCGCCACGAGCGGTGGGATCGCCTCGTCGAGCACCGCCCATGCCAGCAGCGCGGAGATCACCGGGGTGCACTGGGTGATCAGCGCGGAGCGCCACGACTCGACCAGGCGGTGGGACCAGATCACGAGCGTGTGACCGATGAACCCCGGGAAGATCGCCACGGCCCACACCGCGGCCCAGTCCCTCGGGTCCGGCCACGACGGCGCCCCTTCGAGCAGCAGCGTCAGCGGCGTGATCACGATCGCCCCAGCGATCATCACGCTCGCGAAGTACTCGATCGCAGGCACCGTCTGGCGGGCGTGACGCGAGAAGAACCAGTAGGACGACCAGGTCACGACGCCCGCCAACGCCAGGAGATCGCCCGCGAGGCTGAACGTCGGCGACCCCGACGATCCGATCGCGACGATCACCACACCCAGGAACGACGCGGCGACCAGCAGCGCGTTGCGCCACCCGACGCGTTCGTGGAGGAGCCACGCCGAGACGACGACGATCGCCACCGGGGACAAGGCCCCGATCAGGGCGACGTCGGCGATGCTGGTGAGCTTCACCGACGAGAAGTGCAGCGCGATGTCGACCGCGAAGAAGACGCCGCCCAGCGCGGACGCGCGGAACATCACCCACGTGAGACGGCGTCGCATCACCAGGAGCGCAACCAGGGAGACGAGCACCCCGGTCCACAGCCGGAACATCGCGAACGACAGGCCCGACAGCGAGCTCCACTTCGCCAGGACCGTGCCACTGGCCCACAGGACCGTCGCGACCGACACCGCGAGGACGCCCAGCCGCTGCCGCGGCGCGGGGGGCGCGACCGCGGCGTCGGCCGGGGCCGCCCGGGTCGCCGTCTCCGCCATGAGCCCATCATCCCAGCCGACCAGGGCGGCCCACCGCGCTGCTAGGCTCGCCGCATGAACGACCGGCGGGGCGCGGCGATCGGCGTGGCGATCCTCATCGTCGCGTTCCTGAGCATCCTCGGTGCCCTCCTGGTCGTGCTGGGGTGGGTCGGCATGTCGGTCTACGCGGCCGTGAAGGCGATCGGCTCGGCCCCGGACTCGGCGAACCCCACGGTCGTCGTGCTCCTGTTCGTCGGGCTGATCACGGTGTTCACCGTCCTGCTGGCCGCCGCGATCGCGCTCGTCGGCCGAGCGATGACGCCGAAGAAGCGGAAGCAGCGCGAGGCGGAGCAGCTCGCGCTCGAGCTGCCCGCCTGAGGCCCGCCGCTCAGCGGACCGACAGGTCGTACGGCGAGGCCAACAGCTCCCGCACCCCGCCGTCCTCGTCGAACGACAGGAACCGGTCCATGAAGCGCATGAACCACCGGTCGTGCGTGACGGCGACGATCGTGCCCTCGTAGCCGACCAGCGCGAGCTCGAGCGCATCGGCGGAGGCAACGTCGAGGTTGTCCGTCGGCTCGTCGAGCAGCAGCATCGTCGGCGAGTCGATCTCCATCAGCAGGATCTGCAACCGCGCCTGCTGACCGCCCGACAGCAACTCGAAGGGGTTCTGGGCGATGTGGTCCAGCTCGTAGCGTCGAAGCGTCGACATCGCCTTGGTCCGGTCGAGGCCCTTCTTCAGCAGCACATCGAGGATCGGCAGACTTCCGATGTCGGGTCGCTCGTGCAGCTGCGCGAACAGCGCTGGGTCCACCCGGGCGCCGAGCATCCACTCACCTTCGTGCGCGACGTCCTCGCCCGCCAGCAGGCGCAGGACGTGCGACTTGCCGGTCCCGTTCGGCCCGATCACCCCGACCCGCTCGCCGAAGCGCACCTCGGCGTCGAAGGGGCCGACGATCCCGGGGATCGCGAGCCCGCGGGCACGGAAGGCGACCTTGCCGGTGCGACCCCCGTCGATCCGCATCCGGACGTCGTGGACCGCCGGCTTCTCCGGTGGCGTCTCACGCGCCTCGAACCGCGCCAGCCGCGTCTCGGCCGCGCGCGCCCGCGACGCCATGCCGTCGTTGTAGGCGGCGCGTCGCTTCATGTCCTTCATGTACGCCTCGAGCTGCGCATGCTTCTCCTCGTACCGGCGGTGCCGCTCGTCGAGCCGATCCAAGCGCGCGTCGCGTGCCTCCGCGTAGGTCGAGAACGGGCCGTGATGGGTCCACGCGGCACGACCCTCCAGCGTCACGATCCGGGTCGCCGCGCGCTCGAGCACGGTGCGATCGTGGGATACGAACAGCATCGTCCGCGGGTCGGCGACGATCGTGGCTTCGAGCCACTCCTTCCCCGCGATGTCGAGCGTGTTGTCGGGCTCGTCCAGGAGGATCACGTCGAACGGCGAGCGGAACACGATCTCCAGGGCGAGCCGCTTCCGCTCGCCACCCGAGAGCGTCTCGATCGGGCGGTCGGCGCTCTCGGGGTACCCGCCGCCGAACGCCTCGTGCGCGCAACGCTCCCACAGGACCTCCGCGCGGTACCCGCCCGCCTGCTCCCATCGCGCGAGCGCATCCGCGTACGCGAGCTGGGCACGTTCGTCCGGATCGGCGGCCAACCGTTCCTCGGCGCGGCGCACCCGCTCGGCGGCCTCGCGGACCGCCGGCTCGCTGTACGCGAGCAGGAAGTCCCGGACCGTCGTCGGCCGTTCGCTCGAGCCGATGAACTGGCGCATGAGGCCGATCCTGCCGTCGACGCGGATCGATCCCCCCTTCGGGGAGTCCTCACCGACCAGCAGGCGGAGCAGGGTCGACTTCCCGATCCCGTTGGCTCCGACGAGGGCCGCGTGCTCGCCGTCGGGGACGCGGAACGACACCCCCTCGAAGAGCGTCCATCCCCCCGGGAGCGCGTACGCGACGTCCGCGAGCTCCAGATACCCCACGCCGGTGGGCACGCTACCAGCGGTAGCAGTTGTGGAGTTCCCGTGACGGCCCGCGATGCAGCGGTCCCCGCCCGCTTCCCTCGGGCGAACACGCTGCGATACATTCATCCTCGATGCGAGTACCCGCGGTGCGGCCCCTGCCGCTCGAAGCGAGCACGAGGCGCGCGCTCTGGGCGTCGATCGCGAGCATGCTGTTCGTGGCCCTGGTCTCGGCGACGCCGAGATCGCCCTTCCATCCCACCTTGCCGGAGAACGTCCAGGCCTTCGGCCCGGTCCGATGGCTCTCCGACCTGATCGGGCTGCAGTACCTGAACGATCTGGGGCTGATGATCGTCGGACTCCTCGCGACGGCGTCGGCCGCCGCCGGGTTCATCCTGATCCTGCGCGAGGCGTGGAACGGCCGGCTGTCGATGCGGGTCGTGATCGCCCTCGCGGTGGCCTACCACGTCCTCGTGCTGCTGCTGCCGCTGCTGTTCTCGCGCGACGTCTACAGCTACGCCTACTACGGGAAGATCGTGACGGCGTACGGTGGCAACCCCTACGTCGACACGCCGCAGGACTTCCCGAACTACGCGCTGTGGAAGTACACATGGCCCGGGTGGCGCGGGACGCCGTCGGTCTACGGGCCTCTGTTCACCTGGATCTCCGTCGCGCTGCAGACGGTCGTCAAGAGCCCGGGGAGCCTGATCAACGGGTTCCAGATCCTGGCGGCCTTCGCCAGCCTCGGGACGGTGGCGGTCTTGGCTCGCCTGGTCGACAAGGTGCGCCCGGAGCGCGCCGTGTTCGCGGCGGCGATCGTGGGGCTGAACCCGATCGTCGTGTTCCACGTGGTGGGCGGCGGCCACAACGACATCCTCGTGGCGTTCTTCGTCGCGGCCGCGGTCGCCCTGCTGTACGAACGACGTGAGCTGCTCTCGGCGGTCGCCTTGGGCCTGGGGATGTCGGTGAAGGCCACCGCGGTGATCCCGCTGCTCCTGCTGATCGTGGCGGTGGCCGCGCAGGCCGAGCCGGCGCAGCGCCGCGCGGTCCTGGTGCGCTACGGCGGGGTCGTCGGCGCGGTGTGGCTCGCCCTCGCGCTTCCGTTCCTGCAAGCGGACAACCCGACGCTGGGGTTGCTCGAAGTGGCCGGTCACGATTCCTGGATGGCGCCGGGGCAACTCGTGGTCCGGGCCTTCTCCGGCGTCGGCGGCCTGATCGGCGGCGACGGGTTCCGCGAGCCGGCCGCCACGATCGGGCGCCTGCTGCTGTTCACCCTCTCGGCGACCGGGATCGGGATGATCGCCTTCCGCCTGTGGCGCGACCCCGCCGCCCGTCAACCCGCCGCGCTGACGGCCGCGTGGGGCTGGGCGCTGCTGATCTTGATCCTCCCCTCGCCGGTGCTGTTCACCTGGTACCTCGTGTGGATCCTCCCGCTGGCCTGGGCGCTGCCTCGGGTACCACGGCGGGCGATGGTGATCCTGTCGGCGTTCTTCATCGTGACCCAACTCGTGACGGAGTCGTCGCGGCTGCCCGACGTGCTGCGCAGCGTGAAGCTGCCCTTCGGCCATCCGATCGCCGTCGCGGTGCTCGTGTGGGTAGGCATCGACTTCGTCCGACGGCTGCGCCGGAACATCCCGTTCGAGGCGGAGACCGCGAGGCCGGCGTTCGGGGACCGGTTCGAGACGGGACCGGCGGTGCGCAACCCGCGCCCGGCCCGGGTCGGCTCGCCGCAGTCGATCCCGGTCCCGGCGATGCACCGCCACTGACCCCAGGTCACGGTCCTGCGCTCGTGCGCGGTTCACGGCCCTGGGCTGCGGTCCTATCCTCGTCCGGGTACCCACCGGACGCGCCCCGTTGACCTGAGGTCACCGCCCGAGGCGGAGACGCGGAGCGCGGCCGACGTCGGGTCGCCATCCGGCGGCCGCGATGCACGACTACCCGAGGACCGTCGGGCTCCGGCAGAGTGGCGACGACGAACGACCCCAGGAGAGGCGCGATGACGACGCAGGCAGACACGATCCTCCGCTCGCACGAGGGGCGCGAGGTCCACATCGGCGACGGACACCCGTTCGCGATCATCGGGGAGCGGATCAACCCCACGGGCCGCAAGACGCTCGCCGAGGAGCTGAAGCAGGGGAACTACGACACGGTGCGCTCCGACGCGGTCGCCCAGGTCGAGGCCGGAGCCGCCGTCTTGGACCTGAACGCCGGGATCCCGGGGTTCGACGAGGCGGCGATGCTCTCGGAGATCGTCAAGATCGTGAACGACCTCGTCGACGTGCCGCTGTGCATCGACTCGTCGACCCCCGAGGCGCTCGAGGCAGCCGTCCCCCTCGCGGGCGGGAAGGTCCTGATCAACTCCGTCACCGCCGAGCAGCACTCGATGGACCGCCTGCTCCCCCTCGTCGCGGCCCACGGGGCCGCCGTGATCGGCATGGCGAACGACGAGGAGGGGATCTCGATGGATCCCGACGTGCGGTTCGCCGCCGCGGCGAAGATCGTCGAGAACGCCGAGAAGCACGGGATCGCCCGCGAGGACGTCATCATCGATCCACTGGCGATGCCGATCGGCGCGGCGCCCGACGCCGGCACGGCGATGCTGGGCACGATGCGCCGGATCCGCGAAGAGCTCGGCGTGAACCTGTCCTGCGGTGCCTCGAACATCTCGTTCGGGATGCCGGGCCGCCACGAGATCGATGCGACCTTCCTCACGCTGATGATGGGCGCGGGGATGAACACCGCGATCACGAACCCCCTGCGCCGGCCCGTCCGCAAGGCGATCCTCGCGGCCGACCTGCTGCTCGGCCACGACCAGTACGGCGCTGCATGGATCAAGGACCACCGGGCCGAGCAGGCCGCCGCGGAGAGCTGAGTGGTCGACAAACACGAGGTCACGTACCTCCCGAGCGGGAAGACCGTCCGGGTCCCCGAGGGGACGACCCTGTTCAACGCCGCCCACTGGGCGGGGCTGCCGATCGAGTCGACCTGCGGGGGTCGTGGCACGTGCGGCAAGTGCGGCGTCCAGGTGCTCGAGGGGCAGGCGGAGCTGTCGCTCGCCGACCACCGCCACCTGGCCGACAGGATCGATGAAGGCTGGCGCCTGTCCTGCCAGTGCCCGATCACCGGGCCCATGAAGGTCGACGTCCCGCGGCTGATGAAGATGCCGAAGGCGGCCACGATGGGCGTCGGGCGGTTCGTGCTGCTGGAGCCGAACGTCGTGAAGCTGTACCTGGAGCTGCCCCCCGCCTCGCTCGAGGATCACCGACCGCACCTGGCCCGCGTGATGGACGCGATCGAGGAGGCCGGGTACACGCGCAACCACGATTGGGAGGTGCTGCCCCGGCTCGCCGAGGCGTTCCGCACGACCTCGAACGTCACGGTGACGCTCGTCGGCGAATACCTCGTGGACGTGGAGGCGGGCGACACGCGCGACCGGATGTTCGGGGTGTCGTTCGACATCGGGACCACGACCTGCGTGGCCACCCTCGTCGATCTGCGCAACGGGGCCGCGGTCGCGGTCGCGAGCACGATCAACCACCAGGCCAGCTACGGCGCCGACGTGATCGCCCGGATGGCCAAGGCGATGCGTGGGCGGGAGGACATCGAGCAGCTCCAGGCCGCGGCGATCGAGACCGTGAACGAGCTCCTCCAGCGCGTGCAGGAGGAAGCCGACGTGAAGCCCGAGGAGATCTACGAGGCGGTCGTCGCCGGCAACGCCACGATGCTGTCGCTGCTGTGCGGGGTGAACCCCGAGTCGATCGCCCTGGCCCCGTACGTCGCGAGCTTCCTGGACGCCCAAGACCTGCGGGCCGATCAGATCGGGTTCTCGATCCACCCGCTGGGATGGGTGGCGCTCTACCCGTCGATCGGCGCGTACGTCGGGGCCGATATCGTGGCCGACATCGTCGCGACCGGGCTGGTCCGCGACGACACGCTCCGTCTGCTGGTCGACGTCGGGACGAACGGTGAGATCGCGTGCGGCAACGCCGAGCGATCCGTGGCGACCGCCGCGCCGGCGGGGCCGGCCTTCGAGGGCGGGGAGATCGTCTACGGGATGCGCGCGACCGAGGGGGCGATCGAGGGCGTCGCGCTGACGAACGGCACGGTCGAGCTCCAGGTGATCGGCGGCGACGTCGAGCCCCGCGGGATCTGCGGCTCCGGGCTGATCGACGTCGTCGCCCAGCTCCGCCTCGCGGGGCTCCTGGACGACGGCGGCAAGATGCTGACCCGCGAGGACGCAGACGCCCAGGGTCACCCGCTGGCGGCACACCTCGTGATGCACGGCGACGTCCGGGCCTTCCAGCTCCACGGCGAGGTGGTGCTGACCCAGGCCGACGTCCGAGCGCTGCAGTTCGCGAAGGGCGCGATCTCCACGGGGATCGAGACCGCGATGCGCGCGCTCGACCTGGAGCCCTCCGACCTCGAGGAGGTCATGCTCGCGGGGTCGTTCGGCTCGTACATCAACCCCGAGAGCGCGCGGGTGATCGGCCTGGTTCCCCCGGTACCCGTCGAGCGGATCAAGGCGGTGGGCAACACCGCGAGCGAGGGCGCGAAGATGGCCCTGATGTCGTTCCGCGAGCGTGAGGTCGCCTGGGAGATCCCCGCCATCGTCGAGTACATCGAGCTGTCGGGCGTCGAGGACTTCAACGATCGGTTCATCGGGAACCTCGGGTTCCCGCCGCTCGATTCGCTGCCGGACTCCCAGCCCGCCGGGACGACGGGATGACGTCGACCGGCGCCAAGGTCGCGCTGATCGCGTGCGGCGCCGTCGCCCGAGACACCGCGACGCTCGTCGCGACGCACGGGTGGGAGGCGGACGTCCACGGCATCTCGTCGGAGCTCCACATGACCCCCCTCGAGATCGCGCCGGCGGTCGAAGCGAAGCTGCAGCAGCTCCTCCCCCGCTACGAGCGGGTGATCGTGGTCTACGGGGACTGCGGCACCGGCGGGAGGCTCGACGAGGTCCTGAAGCGCTACCCGGCCGTGCGCCCGGCAGGGGTCCACTGCTTCGAGTGGTACTCGGGCGAGATCTACCGCCGGTTCTCCGAGGACATCGGGATCTACTTCCTGACCGACTGGCTCGTGCAGAACTGGGACCGCGCCGTGATCCACGGACTGGGCTTGGACCGGTACCCGTGGCTCAAGGACACCTACTTCGGGAACCTCACGACGATCCTGTTCGTCCGGCAGCATCCCGATCCGGACCGTGAGGCGAAGGCTCGCGAGATCGCCGCGTACATGGGCAAGCCCCTCGAGATCCACGACCTGGGGATCGAACCCCTCGACGAGCTGCTGACGCCGCTGATGGAGGACACCGATGCTGTACGACCCTGACCGCGCGCCACGCCCGATCGGCCCCGAGGACGAGGAGCGGGTCCACGAGGTCGCGATGCGCATCCTCGAGGAGATCGGGGTCGAGATCCTCCACGAACGCGGACGAGCCTTGTTCGCCGACGCGGGCCAGCGGGTCGACGGCACGCGCGTCTACCTGGACCGGACCTTCGTGATGGAGCAGGTGGCGAAGGCCCCGCGGACGTTCACGCTCCACGCGCGGAACCCGGCGAACACGATCGATGTCGGAGGGGGCACGCCGCTGTGGATGGGCGTCGGAGGTCCGCCGTTCCTGAGCGACATCGACGAGGGCCGGCGCGCCGGTTCGCTCGACGGGCACGACACGATCGTGAAGCTCACGCAGGCGGCCTCACCGCTGAACTGCGTCCAGGCCGGTGCGTGCGAACCGACGAGGATGCCGGTCGCGACCCGGTACCTCGACATGGAGTACTCGACGATCCGCTGGTCGGACCTGCCGTACACGACCTACGGCACGAGCGGTCCGAAGGCGCGCGACGGGATCGAGATGGCGCGGATCGTGCACGGACATCCGGACGGTGACCCGACCCTGCTGATGGGGGTCGTGAACTCCATCAGTCCCCTGATCTGGGACTTCCGCATGGTCGACGCGATGCTCACGTGGGCCGAGGCGAACCAGGCCACGATCGTCACCCCGTTCCTGCTGGGAGGCGCGACGGCCCCGGTGAGCGTGGCCGGCGGGCTCGCCCAGCAGGTCGCCGAGGCGCTGTCCGGCGTCGCCCTGATCCAGACCGCGCGCCCCGGGGCACCGTGCCTGTACGGGTCGTTCTTCCAGGCGACCGACATGCGGACCGGCGCGCCGGCGCTCGGCACTCCGGAGTCGATCTTCGGCGTGCTCGCCGGCGCGCAGCTCGCCCGGCGCTACGGCCTGCCCTACCGTGGCGGCGGCGGGTTGTGCTCGTCGAACGTCGTGGACGCTCAGGCCGCGGCCGAGTCCGCGTTCATGCTGTGGGCGACGGTCCTGGCGGGCACGGACGTCGTCCTGCACGCGGCGGGGTGGCTCGAAGGCGGCCTGACGGCGAGCCTCGAGAAGTTCGCGCTCGACGTCGAGCTGCTCGAACAGTTCCAGGCGCATCAGCGCGGGTTCGGGTTCTCCGAGGAGGAGTTCGCCTTCGAGGCCCTGAAGGAGGTCGGGCCCGGCGGTCTGTGGCTCGCGGCCGACCACACGATGGCCCACTTCAAGGAGTGGCAGTACATCTCGCCGCTATTCATCACGCAGGACTTCACGACCTGGTCGGCCCAGGGCTCGGTCGACGCCCTGGCGCGGGCGAACGCCAGGTGGAAGGCGCTGCTCGCCACCTACCAGGACCCCGGCATCGAAGGGGCGGCGGACGAGGAGCTGCGTGCGTTCATCGAGCGCCGGAAGGCTGACCCGCCCCCGGTCGACGACGACTGAGCCGAGACACGAACGAGGGGGCCCCGCGGAACGGGGCCCCCTCGTCGTCGGTACCGCCGAGCGCCTCAGGCGCTCGGGTTCGTGACCTCCACCTCGTAGGTGGTCCGGTCCCTGGACACGTCGGTGACCTCCATCCGGACACCCGACCCCGGCGTGATCACGCTGGCGTAGGGCTTCCGGGCGTCGTAGTAGGCACCCGCGACGGAGTCGTCGAAGACCGACACCGCCGGTGCGTGCCACTCGAACGGGAACAGCCGGCGACCGTTGCCCTTCACCTGGTGGATCGTGATGTGGTGGTCGTCGAGCCCGAACGCTGCGTCCCACGCTTGGATCCGCTCGCGCCAGAACGTGTTGCCCTTGGGCCGCTGGACCGCCGTCGGGTGGGAGTCCACCACGAGCAGCATGCCGCCGCCGGGGTGCTGGGACACATCGTTGTCCGGGTACCGCGAGTTGCGGTACCACACGACGAGTCCGTCGGCGTTGCAGTACTTCTCGAGCCAGTTGCCGTAGAGGAACTGGTACGCGCCGCACAGGTTCTCGTCGCTGCGGACGTACGAGCGCGACTCCACCACGTAGTAGTGGAAGTACGTGTTCGTGACCTCACCGTTCTCGACCTGCGAGAACCCGGCGAAGTCCCACGCCGACGGGTCGGACGCGTCGTCCACCGGCTCGCCGCCCAGCGAGATCGAGTCGACCGCGAACCCTTCCTGCACGACCGCACCATCGGTCCAGTAGCGGAACGCGATGTCGGTCGCGCCGGCCGGGATCGTGGCCGAGCCGTCGACCCAGGCGCCCGAGGTGCCCGTGATGCCGAACCCGAAGTTCTGTCCGTTCGGGTTCGTCGTGGTCGACAGGTTCGTCTCGACGGGCGTCCAGTTGGCTCCGCCGTCGGACGAGGACAGGACGTACGCGTAGTCCCAGTCCACCTCGATGTCGTAGTTCGCGCGGAACGTGAGCGCGGTGTCGGCGGTGAGCGCCGCGCCGAGGGACCGCGTCATCAGCGTGTCGAGGCTGTCCCCCTTCCCCGAGTAGTAGTAGAAGGCATCGCCGTCGGTGGGGAAGACCGTCTCGGTCATCGTGTAGTTCGGCAGGCTGATCCGCAGCGCCTGCGCGCCACTCGTGGACGCGCCCTCCGCGGGTCCGATCTTGTAGGTGCCGGCGTCGCCGGGCTCGACGACCTCGAGGTCGAGCCAGCCGAGCGCGAACTTCTCCCAAGCGCTCATGTGGTACGGGCTCACGCCGATCGCGTCGGGCGCGATCGAGGGCCAGCTGCTCGCCATCAGGGTCCAGAACTCGGCGGAGTTGTCGTTGCCGCCGACGCGCTCGTAGAAGTCCGGCAGACCCAGGTCGTGCCCGAACTCGTGGGCGAAGACCGAGACCGCGCCGTCCTCCGGCTCGACCGTGTAGTCGCCGACCCACACCTTCTTGCCGGGCACCTTGTAGCCGCCCAGCTTGCAGTCGGCGGGACCCTCGGTGCCGATGCCCTCCTGGCCGGCGTACCAGCGGTGACTCCAGATCGCGTCGCCGCCCTGGGCGCCGCCGCCGGCCTCCTCGCCCGCACCGGCGTGGACGAGCTGGAAGTGGTCGACGTAGCCGTCGGGCTCGTCGAACACGCCGTCGCCGTCGCAGTCGTACCGGTCGTAGACGTCGACCACGGAGGGCGACCAGTCGATGCCCTCGCGCTGTCCGACGGTCGCCTGCAGCGCGGCGTCGATCACCCGGTAGACCGGGCCGTTCGCGTTGTCCGACCCGTCACCGTCAGGGCCGTTCGCGCCGAACTCCGACCCCGGCGCGTCGATCGAGATCCACCGGGAGACCTGCCCGTCGACCGTGTAGCGGCCCGACGAGAGCTCTCGGTAGAAGTCCCGCATCGACACGTAGCCGTACGAGCCCCCGCCGTCGCTGAACAGCATGTCGCGATAGTGCCGTCGGTTCATGTTCGGGACCCAATACGTCGAGTTGTCGACCGCGCGGTCCGGCTCAGCCAGTTCGCCGGCCTGCGGGTCGGTGAACTCGGCGAGGATCGTGACGATGTGGTCGGTGCGCTCGAGCTCGTAGTCCACGAAGCGCCCGTTCGCCAGGCGTACGACGCCGTCGGCCCGCACCTTGGCTCGTCCGCGAGCCACCTTGTCGGCGGCCGCGATCCGCTCGGCGATCCAGTTCTGCACGAACTTCGGTTGGATCTTCTCGTGACCGAGTGCGCGTCCGCGCTTCTCGGTCGGCCGACCGCTGGCCGGCGTGGTCGCCATGAGCGCTGCCACCGTCATCACGGTGAGCACCACGGCGAGGATGCGCTTGCTCATCCGCGCCCCTCCTCGGGCTGTTGCCCCACGATGGCCCACCGCACGTAGCGGCGGGCAGCTCCGAACTCGGCCGGGGGTGCCCGGCTTGGGACGCAGGCTATCGGCGTCCCCCGTTCCCGGGCAATGGTCCGTTCGGCCACGGCCGGAAGTCGGTTGCGCGAGGACGGAACGCACGAACCGCAGCTGCGCGTTTCAGTTCCGACCCCGCGGATGCCGATGCCACGGGGGAACGGGCCGAAGGGGATCGGCCCGACACCGAGGGGGTGTTGATCGATGGTTCGACCGGCCCGTGCGGTCGTTGTCCTGACGTCGTTGATCGGGGGGCTGCTCACGTCGGCCGTCGGGCTCGCCCCGCCGGCCTCGGCCGCCCCGGGCGAGCCCGGCTCCGGACCGAGCGACTCCCCGGCGATCTCGGGTGACGGGAGGTGGATCGCCTTCGTCTCCAAAGCGAACGACCTGCTGGGGGGCGACCCGTCGCTCGACACGAACGGGATGGCCGACGTCTTCCTGCTCGATACCCAGACGGGCACGATCGAGCTGGTCTCGCGTGACCCCCTCACGGGCGCGCAGGCCGACGGTCCCTCGGACGAGGTGGCGCTGTCGAACGACGGACGGTTCGTCGCCTTCGTGACGGAGGCCACGAACCTGCTGGGCGACGACATGAACGGCTCGGCGAGCGACGTGCTCCTGCTCGACCGCGAAGGCGGGACCCTCTCGCTCGTCTCGCGACGCGGGACGTCCGGCGCGCGAGGCAACGCCGCGAGCTACGACGTCTCGATCACCCGTGATGGATCGAAGGTGGCCTTCACGTCGGCCGCGACGAACCTGGTGGGCAACGATTCGAACGGGGCGGCGGACTCCTTCGTCCGCGACCTCGTGGAGCAGACGACCACCCGCGTGTCGACGAACTCGAACGGACGCCAAGGCAACGGCAGCACGTTCAGCACGGGGATCTCCGGCAACGGGGCCTTCGTCGGGTTCGACTCGAGCGCCGGCAACCTGGTGCCCGGGGACCGCAACGGGTCCCGGGACGTCTTCTTGAAGAACCTCTCGAACGGCAAGACGATCCGCGTCTCCGTCTCGAACAAGGAGGCCGAGGCGAACGCCGGTTCGTACTTCTCCGGACTGTCGACCAACGGCCGCTCCACGGCCTTCATCTCCGACGCGACGAACCTCAACGGCAAGGACGGGAACCGCGCGAGCGACGTCTTCGTCCGCGACAAGGCGGACAAGACCACGAAGCGCGTGTCTCGTGACGGGAGCACGGAGCCGAACGCCTCGAGCGGTGGCGCCGCGATCAGCGGCGACGGCGCGTTCGTCACCTTCACGACGGGCGCCACGAACCTCGGGGCAATGACCGACGGCAACGGCCCGCAACCGGATCTGTTCGAGTACGAGATGGCGACCGGGACGCTCAGGCTCGTCGCGGTCGACACCGACGGGGGCTGGGCGAACGGGCCGAGCTTCACCCCTGCCTACGGGCCGTCGAACGTGCTCGCCTTCGCGTCGAGCGCGTCCGACCTGGTCGACGGGGACGCGAACGGGACGACCGACGTGTTCACCCGGACCTGGACGTCGGGGCGCGACGAGAGCGTCACGACGCTGTGGAGCCGGCGCTCGACGCCGGCGTAGGGTGCGACGGGCCGGCCCCCGCGGGGCCGGCCCGCTCGAACTCCCACCGGAGCTGACCGCAGGCCGCCTCGATGTCCCGTCCGCGGGTGTCGCGGACCGTGACGTTCACCCCCCGGCGTTCGAGCGTGCCGACGAACCGCCGGATCCGGGAGGGCGACGAGCCGACCACGGGGTAGCCGGGGGTCGGGTTGAGCGGGATCAGGTTGACGTGCGCACGCAGTCGCCCGGCGAACGCGGCGAGGAGCTCGGCCTGCTCGTCGGTGTCGTTCACGTGGTCGATCATCGCCCACTCGATCGTGGGACGCCGCTTCGTGGCCGCGTGCCAACCGGCGATCGCGGCCTCGAGGTCGGCGAGCGGGTACCAGCGGTTCGGCGGGACCAGCTGGTCGCGGAGCTCGTCGCTCGCGGCGTGGACGCTCACGGCCAGGCCCACCTGCGGATGTGCCTTCGCGAGGCGTCCGATCCCCCGCACCATCCCGACGGTCGACACGGTCACGTGCCTCGACCCGAGTCCGAAGGCTGCCGGGTCGGTGAGCCGGTCGACCGCGGAGAACACCGGGCGCTCGTTCGCGAGCGGCTCCCCCATCCCCATGAACACCACGTTCGTGAGGCGCTGAGGGGTCGAGGGCGGCAGCTTCGCGGCCTCGCGACGCGCCCAGACCGCCTGCGCCGCGATCTCGCCCGCCGACAGGTTGTTCATCAGCCCCATCTGGCCGGTGGCGCAGAACGTGCACCCCATCGCGCACCCGGCCTGCGACGAGATGCAGGCGGTGGCGCGGTCGCGGTAGCCCATCACGACGACCTCGATCACGTGCGCGCCGCCCAGCCGCAGGAGCGCCTTGCGCGTCGCTCCGCGGTCGGCGATCCGCTCGTCGAGCACCTCGACGCCCAACGGGAGCTCGTCCGCCAGCCGCTCCCGCAGAGCCGGCGAGACGTCGGACATGTCGTCGTAGGTCGCGGCCCGCTTCCACAGCTGCGACCAGACCTGCTTCGCGCGGAACGCCGGCTCGCCCCAGGCGATGAGGCGCTCCGCGAGCTGCTCGCGCGACAGGTCGTAGACGGTGGCCATGCCGACGAGCGTAGCGCGGGCGCGCGGTCGGGCCGCGTCGCGAGGTGCCATCATCGGGCCATGACCGACCGGTTCCGCACGATCATCGAGCCGTTCCGGATCCACTCCGTCGAGCCGCTGCGGTTCCTGACCGAGGCCGAGCGACGCGAGCGGATCGTCGCGGCCGGCTACAACCTGTTCGACCTGCACGCCGACGACGTCCTGATCGACCTGCTCACCGACTAGCGGGACCGGCGCGATGAGCCGCGACCAGTGGGCGGCGATCCAGCACGGCGACGAGAGCTACGCGGGCTCCCCGTCGTGGTTCGCGTTCCTCGAGGCCGTGCAGGAGCTGTTCCCGTTCCCGCACGTGATCCCGACACACCAGGGGCGCGCCGCCGAGAAGATCCTGTTCAGCGCGATCGCCGGACCGGGGAAGGTGGTGCCGAACAACACGCACTTCGACACGACGCGGGCCAACGTCGAGTTCACCGGCGCCGAGGCCCTCGACCTGGTGATCGCGGAAGGTCGCGACCCGGCGGCCGCACACCCCTTCAAGGGCAACATGGACCTCGGTCGGCTCGAGGCCCTGCTCGCCGAGCGAGCCGACGACGTCCCGGCCGTGTTCGTCACCGTCACGAACAACTCGGGCGGCGGACAGCCGGTGTCGATCGAGAACCTCCGCGGTGTTCGCACGCTGTGCGACCGCTTCGGCGTCCCGCTGTTCCTCGACGCCTGCCGGTTCGCCGAGAACGCGTGGTTCATCAAGCTCCGCGAGCCCGGCTACGCGGACGTGGCGGTCCCTGACATCGTCCGCGAGATGGCGTCGCTCGCCGACGGCATGACGATGAGCGCGAAGAAGGACCCGATGGCCAACATCGGGGGCTGGCTCGCGATGCGCGACGACGACTGGGCGGAGCGCTGTCGGAACCTCTTGATCCTCACCGAGGGGTTCCCGACCTACGGAGGCCTGGCCGGCCGTGACCTCGAGGCGATCGCCCAGGGCCTGCGAGAGTGCGTCGACGAGCACTACCTCCGGTACCGGATCCGCTCGACGGCGTACCTGGCCGAGGCCCTGGACCGCGCCGGCGTCCCGATCGTGACGCCGGCGGGGGGACACGCCGTCTACCTGGACGCCCGCGCGATGCTCCCCCACGTGCCGCCGCTCGCCTACCCGGGGCAGTCGCTGGCGGTGGCGCTCTACGAGACGGGCGGGATCCGCGGCTGCGAGATCGGCACGGTGATGTTCGGGCGACGTCCTGACGGGACCGAGGAATCCGCCGCGATGGACCTGGTCCGTCTGGCGATCCCCCGACGCACGTACACGCAGAGCCACATCGACTACGTGATCGAGGTCGTCACCGACGTCGCGACGCGTGCCGGCGACCTGCCCGGCTACCGGATCGTCGAGCAGCCGCCTCAGCTGCGGCACTTCACCGCCCGGTTCGAGCCGCTGGGCTGAGGCGGGTGGCCGGGTACCCTGAGGCCATGCGGATCGCCTTCGTCTCCACCTATCCCCCGCGACGCTGCGGGATCGCCACGTTCACCTCCGACCTGATCGGCGCGATGCGAGAAGCCGATCCGCAGGTCCAGGCTCGGGTCGCCGCGATCGACGAGCGCAACACGGTCCGTGCGTACGGCTCGGAGGTCCGCTGGCGGATCCGTCAAGGAGGACCGGTCGCCTACATGGCGGCGGCCCGTGAGATCGACCGATCGAACGCCGACGTGGTGTGCGTGCAGCACGAGTTCGGCCTCTACGGGCTGTGGAAGGGCGGCGGCTTCGCCGGCGAACACTGGATCGAGGGCACGTACGAGGACCACCTCACGCCGTTCCTCGAAGAGCTGAAGAAGCCGGCGCTCGTCACGATGCACACCGTGCTGCCCGAGCCCTCGCCGGCGATCCGCACGGCGGTGCGCAACATCGCCGACGCGGCGCACGGCCTGGTGGTCATGGCCGAGACCGCGGTCGACATCCTTCGCGACGTGTACGGCGTCCAGGTCACGCCGACGGTGATCCCGCACGGGATGCCCCACATCGAGCCGAAGGGGCGCCGGCGACTGAAGGCCAAGCTCGGCCTCGACGGCCGGCAGATCGTCTCGACGTTCGGGCTCGTGGGTCCCGGCAAGGGACTCGAGTACGTGATCGAGGCGATGCCCGCGGTCGTGGCCGAGCACCCCGATGCGCTCTACCTGATCGCGGGGCAGACGCACCCCGAGCTGCTGAAGCAGCGCGGCGAGGAGTACCGCAACCGCCTCTCGGGGATGGTCGAGGAGCTCGGGCTCGACGACCACGTCGTGTTCGTGAACCAGTACCTCGAGCAGAAGGACATCATCGAGTACCTGCTGGCGAGCGATGTCTACGTCACCCCGTACCTCGACCCGAACCAGATCACGAGCGGCACGCTCTCGTACGCCCTGGGCGCCGGGAAGGCCGTGGTCGCCACCCCCTACCTGCACGCGAAGGAGGCGCTGGCGAACGAGCGCGGGCTCCTGGTGGGGTTCCGCGACCCGGCGGGCATGTCCGACGCGATCAACTCGATCCTCGCCGACCCCGAGCTGAAGGGAAGGCTCGAGCACAACGCCTACACGTACGCGAACGAGGCCACGTGGCCCAAGACCGGCGCGCGGTTCGTGGAGGTGCTGTCCGAGCTCGCACAGGAGTACGCACCGGCGAAGAAGGAGCGGAGACGCGACCGCGAGCCCCTGCAGATCGTCGACCGGGTCGAGGACAACCCGCTGCTCACCCCCGCCGACGTGGAGCCCTCGCAGCCCGGCTTGGAGGTCCTGTCCACGATCAACCCGGGCGTGACGTCGATGGGCGACGAGACGATCCTGCTGGTCCGGGTCGCCGAGCGCCCTCGGCGCGACCTGGACCTTCCCGCCGACGCGCGCATGGTCGATCTGTCGGGGCCGGAGCCTCGGTTGACCGCGCTGCCGGGCGGACTCCGGTCCGATCAGCTGATCGGGATGACGTTCTTCGACAGCGAGCAGGATCCGCCGAGGACCGTGATCGGGTTCGTCCCCCGAGATCTGCCGGGACTCGACCTCTCGGACCCGCGGACGATCCGCTACCGGAGCTCCGCCGGCGCGTTCACGCCCGGCACCGACGAGTTCACGGACTACCTGTCGAACATCTCGCACCTGCGGGTCGCCCGCAGCACCGACGGCCAGACGTTCACCTTCGATCCCGAGCCGGCGGTGGTCCCGTCCATGAAGCTCGAGGAGTACGGGGTCGAGGATCCTCGGATCACCGTGATCGACGGCACGTTCCACATCACCTACGTCGCGGTCAGCCGTCTCGGGATCGTGACCTGCCGGCTCACCACCACGGACTTCCGTACGTTCGAGCGGCACGGGGCGATGCTCCACCCCGATCAGAAGGACGTCGTGCTGTTCCCCGAGATGGTGGGTGGGCGCTACGTCGCCTACACGCGTCCGATGCCGGGGTCCTTCGGTCGCGTCCTGGGTCTGTGGATGGCCGAGAGCGACGACCTGGTGCACTGGGGCAACCACCGCCCGGTCGCGTTGCCCCGTGCGGGCATGTGGGACGAGATGCGGATCGGCGCGAGCCTCACCCCGATCCGGGTCGAGGGCGGGTGGCTGGAGCTCTACCACGGCGCCGACCGGTCGAACCGCTACGGCATGGGCGCCCTGCTGGTGGACGCCGAGGACCCGGGACGGGTCCTGGCACGGACGTCGCGACCGATCATGGTGCCCGAGGCCGACTACGAGAAGGACGGGTTCCTGCACGACGTCGTGTTCCCGAGCGGCCACGTGGACCTCGGCGACGGTCGGATCCGGCTCTTCTACGGGGCGGCGGATACGACCCTGTGCGCCGCCGACGTGGCGATCGACGACGTCGTCGCCGCCCTCGAACCCGAGCCGGGCCTCCACGAGGCCTGAGCATCGGGGCTGACATGACGCCCTCCGGCTGCCACACTGCGCCACCGTGCTCCGACAGCTCGCCCGGCTGACCCGACCCCTCCCTGCGGCGGGGCCCGACGCGCTCGCCGTCGCCGTCTACGCCGACGCCAGGGACCACCTGATCGAGGCGAAGGAATCGGGGTTCGAGGGGGTCGCCTGCGTGGACGACGCCGCGCGGCTCCTCGACGTGATGTGCGACGTCTGGGCCCGCACGCGGCAACCCTGGGCCGAGCGCTGGGCGAAGGGACTCCTGGACTTCGTCCTGTGGATGCAGGAGCCCGATGGACGATGGGTGAACTTCGTCTACGACTGGGACGGCGAGCGCAACACCTCGGGCATCACGTCGGTCACCGGCGAGAACTTCTGGCACGCGCGGGCGATCGCGGGCGTCTCCCACGCGTGGCTCACGTTCGGCGACGCGCGCGCCGAGGCCGCGATGCACCGCGGTCTCGACCACGCGGTGACGAAGCCGGCGCCCCCCGACGTGCGGGCCCTCCACGTGCTGACCGCGGAGCGGCTGCTCGCCGCGACCCACGTCCCGACGCTGATCCCCGCGATCCGTCACTGGGCGCATGAGCTCGCCGACTGCCGAACCGGGGAACTGCTGATGAACTCGCCCTACGAGACCGGCGAGCCGCACCTGTGGGCCCACATCCAGGAGGGCGTCCTGGCCTCGGTCGCGGAGATGCTCGACGAACCGGGACTCCTCCAGATCGCCATCGCGAGCGCCGAGGCGCTGATCGTGCCCGTCGTCGCGACGGGGTTCGATCGATCGGGCCTCGCGCCGTTCGACGTCGCGTCGTGCATCTACTCGCTCGACCAGCTGCACGAGGCGACCGGCGACGATCGGTGGGCGACCCTGGCCCGCGATGCCCGCGCGTGGTTCGACGGGCGGAACCCTGCTGGGGCGCCCGCCTACGACCGGCGACGCGGCCGCGTCGCCGACGGGATCGACGAAGGCCGGATCTCCGGGAACTCGGGGGCCGAGTCGAACATCGTCGCGGCCGAGGCGCTGTTCGAGCACACGATCGAGGTCGCGCGCACGCTCGAGGACCCGGTCGCCGATCCCCCGCCCGACCCCGGCGTCGAGGTGTAGGTGTTCCTGCTGGCGGTCGCGGTGTCGGTGATCGCCGGCACGGCCGCACAGTCGGTCGTCGGGTTCGGGTTCGCGCTGCTCGTCGTGCCGATCGTGTCCGTCGTCGCGGGTCCGCAGACCGCCGTCGTCGTGATGACGTCGATCGGCGTCCCGATGACCCTCGCGAACGCCGTCCGCTGGCGGCGCGATCTCGAGCGACGGAGCTTCCTCCTGGTGTCGGCGGCCGCGTTCGCCGGGATGCCGCTCGGGGTGCTCGTGCTCACCCGGGCCGACGATCGCACGCTGACGCTCGTCGTGGGTATGACGGTCCTCGCCTTCACGGTCGCGCTGTGGCGCGGCCTGCAGCTCCCGCCGGGCAGGACGACCGAGCTGACCGCCGGCGCGTTGTCCGGTGCGCTCGCGACGAGCGTCGGCACGAACGGACCCCCGCTCGTCGTCGCGTTCCACGCGACCGGGATGCCACCGGAGCCGTTCCGGGCGACGCTCGCGGCGGCCTTCGCGGTCCAGGGCTCCGTCGCGCTCGCCACCTTCTGGGCGGCCGGCCTCGTCGACGCGGACGTCGGCCGAGCCTGGGTCGTGGGGGTGCCGGCCGCCGTCGTCGGCGCCCTCGCCGGGGACCGGGTGTTCGCGCGGATCGACCACGCTCGGTTCCGAACGGCGGTCCTCGTCATGCTCGCCGCGTCGGGGCTGCTCGCCCTCGCGAGCGCCATCCGCGGCTAGATCAGACCCGCCCCTCGGCGACCTGTTCCGCGAGGTCGGTGAGCCCCGTCCAGGTTCGGATCGAGTAGCCCTCCTCCCAGGCGACCGGCCAGGTCGAGAGCTTCGCGATCACGACCCTCGCGGGCCCGTGGATCAAGACGGCCTGCCCGTTGATGCCGCTGCCCTGGTAGATCGGGCCCGACGGGTCGATCACCCACCACTTGTCCCGGTAGTAGGCGCCGGCGGGGAGCTCACGCGCGTCGGCGGTCCCCTGGAAGGCGGCGACCGTGTCGGCGTCGGGCTCGAGGATGTCGCGGATCCACGCGCGCGGCACGACCTGCGTGCGTCCCCGCCGTCCGCCGTCGAGCATCAACTGGCCGAACCTGGCGAGATCTCGCAGGGTGCAGCAGATCCCGCCGTCGGCCATCGCGTGACCGTGCGCGTCGACCGTCACCTCCGCGTCGAACTCGGCGCCCATCGGCGCCCACAGCTCCCGCGAGACGAGGTCGGCGAAGCGCCGGCCGCCAGCGCGCTCGATCACCCAGCCCAGCAGGTCGGTCAGGATCGAGCGGTAGTCGAACGGTCCGCCGTGAGGACCCTGGTTCTTCAGCGTGCCGTAGTAGTCGGTGATCGTGGCGGGCAGGCGACGACCGGTCCGTGGTCGCCACAGGTAGATCTGCTCGTACACGCGGACGTCGGCCTTCAGGTCGTCGTAGTCCTCGTTGAACCGCGTTCCTGCCCGCATGTCGAGCAGGTGCCGGACCGTGCAGCCCTCGAAGCTCGTCCCCTCCAGCTCGGGGATGTGCCGGGTGACGGGGTCGTCGGGCGACAGGGCACCGCGCCCGACCAGGATCCCCGCGATCGTCGACGTGATCGATTTCGAGACCGACATCAGCAGGTGGGTCGTCGACGGCGTGAGACCGTTCTCGTATCGCTCGTGGACCACGCGACCCCGGTGCAGCACGAGCAGCCCGTCGGTGTACGTCTCCTCGCAGAACCGGTCCAACCGCATCCGCCGTCCGGCCACGCGGATCGACGCGCGGGAGAGGTCGCGCTCCGCCCGTGGGAGCCGTCGCGCCGGGCCGTCGCCCCGCGCGATCCGCGCCGTCGGGATCAGGTCGCGGACGTGCTGGAACCCCCAGCGGTTGTGGGGCGGGTCCTGCCAGTTCGCGAGGGTGACGAGCGCATCGCCGGTCGGCGGCGCACCCTCCATGAGACCGAGATCGGCGGCGGTCGGGATGCGTGTGCGGGCCATGCGGCGCACCCTAGCGGACCGATAGGGTGGCTGGCGTCATGGAGCTGGCGGGCCGTGTCGCGATCGTCACCGGCGGGGGGACCGGCCTCGGCGCCGTCACGTGTCGCCTCCTCGGTGAGGCCGGCGTCCGCGTGGCCGTGGGGTGGTCTCGTTCCGAGAGCGAGGCGGCCGCGGTCGCCGCCTCGCTCCCCCGGGCCATCGCGGTCCGTGCCGACGTCCGGGACGAGGACGCCGTCGCCACGCTGGTCACGGAGGTCGAGGCACGCCTCGGTCCCGTCGACCTGCTCGTGAACAACGCGGGCGTCACCGTCTACGTCCCGTACGACGACCTCGACGCGGTCACGGTCGAGGATTGGGAGCGGATCTTGGGCGTGAACCTGGTGGGGGCCTGGATCTGCTCGAAGGCGGTCGCCCGCGGGATGCGCGAGCGCGGCGCCGGCGCGATCGTGAACGTCGCCTCCGACGCCGCGTTCACCGCCGACGGGTCGTCGATCCCCTACGTGGCCTCGAAGGCGGGACTCGTCGCGCTGACGCGCGCCCTGGCCCTCGGCCTCGCACCGGCGGTCCGCGTGAACGCGGTCGCCCCGGGGTGGATGGACACCCCCTGGCTCGACCGCTACGTGCCCCAGGAGCGCCTACGCGAGCTCCGCGAAGGCACGGAACCATCGGTCTCGGTCGAGGCCGCTGCGGCCGAGATCGTCCACCTCCTGGGGACCGAGGACCTCACCGGCGCCGTCGTCCAACTGGAACCCGGCGGGGTCCGCGTCCTGCACCTCCCGTACGAGGAGTGACCGCCGCCCGTCCGTGCGATGCTGTCGAGAGGCGCACGGAGTGAGGTGGGATCCTCCGGTGGAGCTCGATCCGATCCCAGCCGATGTCCCGGACGGATAGCATGCGTCGATGGAGAAGGCACGCAAGCCGATCACGACCCGGAAGCCGCCGGTCCCGTCGGAGAGCCACGACGAGATCGAGGACTGGATCCGGCGTGTCATGCCGGATCTCGCTCCGATCGTCGAGTATCTGGACGAGGCGATCCGCGAGGCGATCCCCGACCTTCACTTCGGCGTCAAGTGGAAGAAGGCCTACTACGGCACACCGGAACTCGGCTGGGTCATCGAGGTGGTCGCCTACGACGTCTCCGTGAACGTCGTCTTCTTCGGAGGCGCTGACTTCGATCCTCCGCCGCCGCTCGGCGACACCGACCGGTCCCGCTACGTCAAGGTGAGGTCCCTGGAGGAAGCGCAGCGACCGGAGATGCGCTCGTGGCTCGAGCGAGCGGGGAACGTGCCCGGGTGGCGATGAGGAACCGGTCGTGACCCATCGGATCCTCCTCGACGTGTCGAGCCTGATGTACCGGGCGTTCTTCGCCATGAAGGACGGGCTGTTCACACCCGACGGGAAGCCGGTGGGGGCGGTCCACGGGTACCTCGACATGGTGGCCCGGCTCGTCGCCGCCCGCCGGCCCGACGAGGTGATCCACGTCTACGACCACGAGTGGCGCCCGGTCACGCGCACCGACATCTACCCGGACTACAAGGGCCACCGCCCCGAGGATCCCCCCGACCTTCCGCCGCAGTTCCTGATGCTCCGCGAGGTGCTCGGTCCGACGGGGATGCTCCAAGCCCAGACGGAGGGGTGGGAGGCCGAGGACGCGATCGGCGCGTTCTGCGTCGAGGCGCACGCCGACGACCGGCTCGAGATCGTGAGCGGCGACCGCGACCTGATCCAACTGGTCCGTGACCCCGTCGTGAAGCTCCTGTTCACCGTCCGTGGCGTGAGCGAGCTCCTGGAGTTCGACGAGGCGACGGTCCTCGACAAGTACGGGGTGCCGGCCGACCGCTACGTGGAGTTCGCGATCCTCCGCGGCGACCCGAGCGACGGGCTGCCGGGCGTGAAGGGCATCGGCGAGAAGACCGCCCGCGATCTGGTCCAACGGTTCGCGTCGATCGACGCTGTGCTCGAGGCGGCCGGCGCGGACGACCCGTCGATCAAACCGGCCGTCCGCGCCAACCTCCTCGCTTCCGTGGACTACGTCGACGCGATGCGGCGCCTGGTCCCGGTCAACCCCGACCCGCCGCTCAGCCTGTGGGCCGGCGATCGCGACGATGCCGAGCTGCACCGGATCGCGGACGAGGTCGCGATCCGCGGCCCCGTCCAGCGACTGATCGCTGCGCTGGACAGCGCCGGCGCCCGCTGAGGCTCAGCGGAACCCGATCGGGCTCGCCCGGAACCCGCCTCCGCTGCCCATGCGGTCCCAGTCGACCGTCGACATCGTGAGGGCACCGGCTCCCCGCGCCCGGGCACGATCGCGCCCAACCCTGCGCACTCGCCAGCTGGTCCGGACCCTCGCCTGTGAGCGCGGCTCAACACGACCCCGCCGACCCGCGTACTCTCCTCCCAGGTCGATCCCGATCTGTGCCATCTTGCCCCTCCCTCCACGCTCGTGTATCGTTCGATATGAAGATACTTGAGGTCAAAGTTCGATGTCAAGAGATTTGAAGTCGAAAGGTTCCGTCGCCTCCAGGACCGACTCGATCGACCGGTTCCTCGAGACGGCGCTGCCGATGTTCCCGGCGCTCGACCCGGACGCGGAGGCGACCGTCGACCGGATGATGAAGCTCGTGAAGCACGTCGATCGCCTGACCGAGCGCACGGTCTCGCAGTTCGGGTTGAACACGGGCGAGTTCCGCCTGCTCGTGAAGCTCCGTCAGTCGCCCGACGGGAGGATGAGCGCGGGCGCACTCGCACGCCGGCTGTCGCTGTCGTCGGGAGCGATGACGAACCGCCTCGACCATCTCGAGCAAGACGGGTACGTGGCCCGCGAGCGCGACGTCGACGACCGACGGAGCGTACAGGTGCGGATCACTCCCACCGGACTCGACGTGCTCAATCGCGCGATCGAGGCCCAGGCCAAGGAGGAGAGCGCGCTCGTTCAGGCCCTGTCCCCCACGGACCGCCGACACCTGAACGACCTCCTCCGTCAGTTGGTCCTCTCGATCGAGGGCCCCGAGGACGAGGTCTGCTGAGCGCGAGACCCGCCTGCGGGAGGCCGGTTGCCGGTGTGCGAGGCGCACGTCGCCCGGCACGATGGGCGCGGAGGTGGTCGCCGTGGCAGCGTCCTCCATCGCCCGAGGGCATCACGTCGCGCATCACGTGCTGAACACGAACAGCCTCACGCCGTGGTTGCACACGCGGCTCGACGTGGACGGCCCGACCTTCACGGTCGACGCCCCCAGGGCGATCCTGGGGATCGTCCCGGCCGGGCGACGACGTACCGTCCTCGACGTCGCCGACGTGACCGGGATCGACGTCGGGTGGCGCCCCTACTCGGCCCGGCTCGTGACCGCCGCCCTCGCCGTAGGGCTTATCGTCGCGCTCGATCCCCCGAGCATGGTCACGACCGTGCTCGCCGCGATCGCCGCCTGGCTCACGATCTTGTCGTTCGTCTCGGTGATGCGGATCCGGCGACGAGGGACGAGCTCGATCGTGGTGCCGATCTGCGCCTTCCAGCGGGCCCGTGCCCGGCGCGTGGCGGACCGGATCGCCTGGATCGCGGACCGGACGCGCTGATGCTCGACGTGCTCGAGCGACTCGCGCGGGTGATCGGTGCGGGGCTGTACGCGGTCGGGTTCTCGGTCGCGGCGGTTGGCGCGGCACGAGGTCGAGGCGCGCCGGTCGCGGGGGGCGTGGGACTCGCCGCCCGGATCGGCGCGAGCGCCGCGTACGCGCTCACCGCGGTGCCCTACGCGATCGCGTGCGTCGTGCTCTGGCATCCGATCCCGGTCGATCCGTCCGCCTCGGAGCGGACCGTCGCGCTCGTGGTCGCGACGATCCTGGGCGTCGCCGGGTTCGCGCTGTACGTGGGAGGACATGTCGCGCTCGGCGCCTCCTACGACGTCTCGTCGGGGCTCGGCACCGTCGTGCACGAGGGCGCCCCCTTGGTCACCTCGGGCCCCTACGTGGCGGTGCGCCACCCGATGTACGTGGGCGTGCTGCTCGGCGCGCTCGCCGGGCTCGCCCTGTACCGCACGTGGACCTTCGTGTTCGTCGCGGTGTCGTGGCTCGCGATCGCGAGGAAGGCACGCGTAGAGGATCGTCTCCTCGTCGAGCGGTACGGCGAGGCCGCCGCCCGGTATCAGGCGACGACGCCGGCGTTCGTGCCGCGGATCAGACGCCGGCGGGCGTCGCAGCACGGGCCGCGAGCCGCGTCGCGTTGAGCGACGGCCAGGCCTGCACCGCGCAGAACGGCGCAGCCTGCGGGCCATCCTCGCCTTCGGTCCCGACGTGGATGCAGCAGCGCAGCAGCCGCTCCTCGATCATCGAGTCGACGTCCATGAAGGGTTTCACCGTGAGTCGCTTCACGCGGGTACCGACCCACGCTCGGGCACGACGCCGACCGGACGGGGTGCGATCGGCACCGAGGCGCGCGAGGGTCGCGGGACCGAGATGGGTGCCCAGCACGGTCCGAAGGAGCAGCCGCACCGTCGCCGGGTGGCTCATCGCGTTGCGCTCGGACAGCAGCCCCATCACCGCGTCCTTCGCGAGCTTCCGCACCGCGCGCCGAGGTTGCCAGTCCGCGATCCGGTCCTGGATCAGGTCGAGCCGCTGCGCGAGCTCGTCGGGACCGAGGAGCTGCACGAGCGAGCGCCACGTCCCTTCCTCGTCGAGGAGGAAGTACCCCACGCTGGCGCAGTGCGGGTGAGAGCAGGGGAGCCCGATCATGTCGCGCCACGTCACGAGCCCGTCGGTCTGGGGACCGAGTCGTGCGAGGACCCCGGTGTGCGTGAGGCGCTGCCGGGGGTCGACCGCAGACGAGCGCCCGGAGCCGAACTGCGGCTGGACGCAGAGCCCACCGACGTACGGGGTCTCGAACGCGAAGCGCACGACGTCGCCGATCTCGTCGTCGTTCACACCGGTGGCCGCGCACATCACGAGCGTGCTGAAGACCTCCGCCTCCGAGAGCCGGCGCACGACCGCGTCCTTGCGCAGACGCAGGTCCCCGCCCCGGTGGTGTTCCCAGGTCGCGGCGCGGAACCCGTCGAACTGCAGGTAGACCTCGATCCGGTCCCGGCGATCGGCCAGGAATCCGAGGAGTCCGTCGTCGTGGGCCAGCCGGAGTCCGTTCGTGTTCAGCAAGATCCGGACGACCGGCCTGGCCGCGAGCGCATCGAGGAGCCGCTCGACCTCGGGGTGCATCGTGGGCTCGCCGCCGCTGACCATCACGACGTCGAGGCGGCCACCCTCGCGCGCGATCCGCCGATCGACGTTCGCGAGCACGCGCTCGACCGGTACGGGGATCCCGCCCGGGTCGCCGGCGGCCGCGAAGCACGTCGGGCACCGCAGGTCGCAGGCGTTCGTGACGTCCTCCAGGAAGGTGCAGGTGTGCTGGGTCTGACGGCCCCCGAGCCCCCGCAGGTAGCAGGAGGGCACCGGATCGAGGTTCGCAGGGTCGTCGGGGGTGACCTTGGTCGGCGGCGCCTGCCAGCGCTCCAGGTACGCGAGCAGCGCCGCGTCCTCCTGGTAGAGCGTGTCGATCGTTCCGTGCCGGGGGCACGACCGCACGAGCCAGACTCGTCCGGCGGCGTCGTCGACCAGGCGCCCCGGCAGCCGCTCGACCTCATCGAGCGGACGATCGGGTCGCTCGCGGTGGCACGCCGGACAGAACGCCGTCACCCAGCGATCGCCCACGGCGCCGTCACGCTCCCGGGAACAAGACCCCGCCGATGCACACCCCGACGACGATCACGACCAGTGCGACGACGCCGATCAGCAACCACCGGCCGACCTTGCCGCCGGACGGGCGTCCCGCGTCATCCGGTCCAGGAACCGGAGGGAGCTGCTCCGCCATGGCTCCACCTCCTCCTCGCGAGCGACGCGCCCCGCCTTGGGCGGCGCCGCGCCAACCCGACGGCGAGCACCACCGCCGCCGGCGCCACGAACAGCTGGGTCCCGCTCATCCCGAAGGCCATCTCCGGGTTCCCGCGCACGAACTCGACGCCGAACCGGAAGACCGCGTAGGCGAGCAGGAAGATCGGGAAGACGTCCGCGGGCACCGCGAGCCGCGATCGCAGCCGGACGAGGAGACCCGCGAGCGCGACGAGGAACACCACCTCGTACAGGAACGACGGGTGGTAAGCGACGCCGGGAGTGCACCACGTACAGCCCGGCGTCGCGGCGATCCGCTCCGCCGACAAGGTCACGCCCCACGGCACCGAGGTCGGCGTACCGGGCGGCTCCGTCAGGAAGCACCCGATCCGACCGACGGCGATCCCCAGGGCCACCGCCGGTGCGAACAGATCGCCCGTGCGCTCACTCACCCCCACCGACCGCTTCGCGACGAGCGCGCCCACGTAGGCGCCGGCGAGCCCCCCGACGACGCTCTTGCCGCCCTGCACGAGGAACCCGAGCGGCGTCGGCTCGGGGGCCAGCGTGACGTAGCGCCAGACGAAGGCGACACGTGCACCGACCGCGGCGCCCGCGAGGCACCCGGCCGCCACCGCGAGCATCCGCGCGTCGAGTCGCCCCGCCGATCGGGCAGCGCGCAACCAGACCAGGGCCGCCACGGCGACGCCCGCGGCGGTGAACACGTCGTGCGTCACCGTCAGCGACACGGCGCCCACGATCGCCACGGCCACCTCCCGGCGCCACCGTAGGGACGTGATGCCCTGCCCGCCAGGCCGGATAGACCCTCCGTCCGCAGGTCCCGCTCGGTCGGCCTTCCGACCGGGGCCATCCGGCGGATGCGACCATCACCCCCGTTCCGCTACCGTGCCACACGGACGCGGGCCAGGAGGGGCCGGCGTCCGGGCTCGATAGGAGGATCCATGGTCATGGCGGACCACGACCCGGCTCAGGTGACGACACATATGGCGGACGGCTCGTTCGACACGACGCTGCGCCGGTTCCGCAACTCGTTCCCGACGTTCCGGATCTCCGACGACGTGATCCGCCGGTACCACCTGTCGATCTCGACGCGTGGCTTCGTGATCTTGTGCGGGCCGAGCGGAACGGGGAAGACCTGGCTCGCGCAGGCCTACGCGGACAGCGTCCAGGCCCGCACGAAGCTCGTCGCGGTCGATCCCAGCTGGTCGTCGAACGAGGACCTGCTCGGCTACCTGTCCCCTCTCGACGGCTTCTACCACGGCACCCCGTTCAGCGAGTTCGTGAAGGAGTCCGCCCGCGAGTGGGACTCGGCGAACCGCGAGTACCGTCGGCCGCGCCTGTTCCACGTGATCCTCGACGAGATGAACCTCGCTCGCGTCGAGCACTACTTCAGCCGCTTCCTGTCCTCGATGGAGGTCCGATCACGCGAGGGCGTCGCGCAGCTGGACCTCGCGCCGGGCCACCACGTCGAGCTCACGCCGAACCTGCGGTTCACCGGCACCGTGAACATCGACGAGACGACCCATGGGTTCGCCGACAAGGTCTTCGACCGAGCGCAGGTGATCGAGCTGCCGCTCGAGCGACAGGACGTGATCGCCCACCTCGACGGGCTCCCCCACGCCGCGATGCTCCTGGGCGTATGGGACGCCCTGCGACCCGTCGCCCCGTTCGGTTTCCGGGTGCTCGACGAGGTGAACGCCTACGTGCTGGCCGCCGAGGAGATCGGCACGGACTGGCGGGTCGCCTTCGACGAGCAGCTCGTCCAGAAGGTCCTGCCGAGGGTCCGCGGCGACGAATCGGCCGGGGCGGCGATCGACGCGTTCATCCGCACGATCGGCGCCGGGTATCCGCTCGCCCTCGCGAAGGCCGAGCGGATGCGTCGAGAGCTGGATGACCATGGCTTCCTCGCCTTCTTCTGAGCCGGCGACCGAGCTCGAGATCCTGCGCCGCGCGGTCCGCGGCGACGACGTCCGACCCGGCCTGGCGAAGGTCCTGCCCCTGCTACAGGTGAAGCACCGGCGGGAGCTCCGTCGCGAGGAGCACTGGTCGAAGGAGGAGCTCGTCCGCCATCCCGAGCCGCGTCAGCTGATCCGTGCGATGCGCAAGCCCGGGAACCTCGACGAGCACGGTCGCCCGGTCTACACGCTGGACGAACGCCGGTACTCGACGGCCGACGTGCACGAGAACCGGTACGTGCGCGGCGTCGTCGACGACGTCCGCGAGCGTTTGATGGCCCTCGGGGAGGCCGGCGAGCCCGAGGCGCGCGAGCTGCTCGTCGAGCTGGAGCGCGCCCGGGCGATGGCGTCGTTCCTGAGCGACGTCGGGACCCCGGGACGCCGCGGACAGGAGCCGACCGTCACGCTGACGCGCGACCCGCTCTACCGAGCGATCGTCGCGCTCCGTCCGTAGGCGCTCCGCTCAGACCGAGGTCAGCTCGGCGGTCCGGCGGTTCACGTACTCGTCGAGCGCGGCCTCGACGTTCGGATCGATCCCCGGGTCCTCGTAGCGGTCGAGCAGGTCTTCCCAGCTGGTCGCCTCTCCGGGCTGCGGCTCGGTATACCTCCCGGCTCGCAGGAGGCGCAGCGTGTGCTCGGCCCCCAGGAAGATCCCGCCAGGCCCGGTCTCCGCGAACGCGTCCAGTCCGAGGGCGTCGTCGTCCACGTCGAAGGGAGCCCCGACGACGCGTTCGAGGCGCTCGAGCACCTCGACGTCCTCCGCGATCTTCTGCACGCTCGTCGACAGCGATCCCTCGAGCCATCCCGCCGCGTGGAAGAGGAGGTTCCCGCCGGCAAGCAGCGACGGCAGGAGCGACAGGAGCGAATCCTGGGCGGCACGGATCGACGAGGCCGGCGCGTCCGTGAAGGCTCCCCCAGCGCGGAACGGCACCCCGGCGCGCCGCGCGAGCTGTCCGGCCACGAGGATCGAGAGCCCGGCTCCCGGCGTGCCGAAGATCGGGAGTCCCGAGCGCATGTCGATCTCGACGACGTACGTGCCGAACACGGCCGGCGTGCCCGGCCGCACGAGCTGCACCATCGCGATCCCGGCGAGCGCCTCGGCCGCGGCCTGCGCCACCGCGCCGGCGAGACCGAGCGGCGCCGTCGCCCCGGCGAGCAGGTACGGCATCAGGACGACGGGGATCCCCGCCGAGGCCGCCTCGAACAGCGACCCCCCCATCCGCTCGTCGTACTGGAGCGGGCTGATCGGGTTCACGATCATCATCAGCGGCGGGCGCTCCGCGATCGCATCACGTCCGCCGAACGCGAGCGCGGCGAGCTCGATCGAGTCGCGCGTCGTCTCGCCGTCTGCCCCCACTCCGAAGTAAGGCTTGTCGGACCAGCGGATCACCGCTCGGTCCATGTCGAGATGGCGGCTCTCGATCGGCCGGTCGTCGCACTCGACGATCCCGCTGCCGAGCATGTGGAGCGGTGCTGCGGCGTGGGTGAGCTTCGTCAGCAGCACGTAGTCGTCCAGCGTCGGGTAGCGGCGGGTCCCGTCGGGGTCGGTGACGAACGGCTGGCCGCCGGTGGGCGCCAACACGATGTGATCCCCGCCGAGGGTGACGGTCCTGCCCTCGCTCCGCCCGTGGACCTCGAACGTCCGCGGTGCGAGCGCCACCTGCTCGTCGACGAACGCCCGCTCGAACCGGACGAGGTCGTCGTCGTCGATCGCGAGACCGGCATCCCCCAGGAGCCGCAGCAGGCGGGCCTCGGTGATCCGGAGGCCGACGTCTTGCAGGAGCGTGGTCACGACCGCGTCGATCCGGTCCAGACGCTCGTCGTCGAGGGGTTCGAGGATCGGCAAGCTCCGGCGCCACACGGCGACCACGCTCCTTCCGTCGCGACGGCGCCAGGGTAGCGCCGGGGGCATCGTCGTCGGCGGGAGGGTGTGTGGCTCGGGGTCACCCTCCGGAGCAGGCTGGGTAGCCTTGCCTCGATGCCTCACGTCCTCGACCTTGACGGCCCGCTCGACCTGGCGGCCACCCTGTTCCCGCTGCGACGCGGCCACCGGGACCCGACGACGCGGGTGAAGGGGCGCGAGGCGGTCCGCGCGGTCCGAACGCCGGACGGCCCGGCGACGCTTCGTCTCACCCAGATCGGCCCGGATGCGCTCGAGATCGGTGCGGTCGGGCCCGGCGCTTCGCACGCCATCGAGGTCGACGCCCCCGGGCTCGCGGGCGCCCACGACGACCCTGCCTCCTTCGTCGTCGCCGAGGGTGATCCGCTCCGGCCGATCCAGCGCCGCCACCGCGGGGTCCGGATGACGCGCGTGCCGGTGATGCCGGTGCTGTTCGCCGCGATCTTGGAGCAGAAGGTCACCGGGGCCGAGGCCCGGGAGGGATGGCGCGGGCTCGTTCGCGGCACCTCCGAGCCCGCGCCGGGCGACGCCGGGCTGTGGCTCCCGCCCGACCCCGCGCGGGTGGCCGAGACACCCTCGTCGGCCTTCCATCCGTGGGGGGTCGAGCGCCGTCGCGCCGACGTCCTGCGCGCGGTGGCCGGCCGCGCAGCACGGATCGAGGGGTTCGTGAACCCCGCGGAGCTGCGCTCGTGGCTCGAACGCCTCCCGGGCGTTGGACCGTGGACGAGCGCCGAGGCCGCCCGGCTCGCGCTCGGTGACCCCGACGCGGTCTCGGTCGGCGACTACCACCTGCCGAACCTGGTCTCGTGGCTCCTGGCCGGCGAACCTCGCGCGGACGACGCGCGGATGCTGGCGCTGCTCGAGCCCTACCGCGGACAGCGGGGGCGGGTGCAGCGGCTCCTCGAGGCGACGGGGATCCGCCCGCCCGCGTTCGGGCCGCGGCTCGAGGCGCGTCCGATCGCGCGCTGGTGACGCGCGGATCGGTCAGATCTGCAGGTAGGCCTCGAGGTCCTCGTCGACGCGCGGGATGACGTTCAGGACGTACTGCCCGTTCACGCAGCCGGGGCACCACGACGACGCGTTGATCGCGAGCGCCGTCGCCATCGGGTCCGCGCACCCTCGCAGCGCACCGACGATCGCCCCGTAGCGATAGACCTCCCAGCCGTTCTCGATCGTCTCCTTCGTGCCGAGCAACCCCTGCTCGAGCGACACGAAGTCCTGGACGCCGACCGAGTTGAACGAGGTCGAACCGGGCATCCGGTGCGTCGTCGCGAGCGGGTTCCAGGCCGCCTGCGTCCCCTCCGCCGCCTGCCACGCCACCACGACCACGAGGTTGTTCCGGCACACCGGCGCCCCGAACATCCCCAGGAACAGCTCGGCCCAGCGTCCGTACGTCACGCGCTGGGCACCGTGCAGGGCGGCCCCGATCCCGGACAGATCCAGATCTCCGGTCCCGAAGAGCTCGCGTTCGAGCCGCCGGATCGTCCCGACGGCGTCGTCGCGCGCCTCGTCCAGGCCCAGCGCGGCCTGGGTCTCGACGGCCGCGGCGGTCTCCCGGTCGACCCGGAGCCGCTCGAGCTCGTCGACCGCGACGGCCTCCGCGCTCACGAGGGCGTCGAGTTCGGCGCTGCGGGCCGCGAGGTCGTCACGGAGTCCCTCGACCCCGGCGGCCAGCCGGATGGCCTCCTCGCCGGCGGCCGACGCGTACACGGCGCGATCGGCGACGTCGCCCATGTCGGTGCTCCCCAGGACCGCGCCTAGGACCCCGAGGTCGGCCGAGCCGGGCCCCGCGTCCATGAACGCCTGCGACACGGCAGCCCCCAGCAGTTCCTGGGCGGCGTCGTAGCGCGCCTGCGCCTCGGCGAGATCCTCGCGGACCCGTGCGCGGACCCCCTGGAAGCGCGCCATCCGAGCGGAGGCCTCCGCGATCTCGGCTTCGATCCCTGCGAGCGCTTCGCGCGCCGCGGACAGACGGTCCGCCTGCACCTCGATCCGAGCCGTCAGCGCGTCCAGCTCCTCGCGCGCGCGCTCGAGCCGGTCGTAGGAGGTCGCGCCGGCGGGGACCACGACGAACGCGCCCGCGAGCATCGCGAGCACGAGCACGGTCGCTCCGGCGCGCACGTGCCGGATCGGGGTCCCGCTGTGCATGCCTCCCCTATCGTCGCGCCGCCGCCGCCGGTTGACCCGCGATAGGGTGCCCGAGGTCGACGATGAGGAGGTTCCGATGCGTCTGGACGGCAAGGTCGGGCTGGTCACCGGCGGCACCTCGGGGATCGGGGCCGCGACCGCGGTCCTGTTCGCGCAGGAGGGTGCGAACGTCGCGATCACGGGCCGGGACGAGGGGCGCGGTGCCGAGGTCGTCGAGGCGATCCGTGCCACCGGCCGAGAGGGGCTGTTCATCCGGGCCGACGTCCGTTCCGCGGCGGAGTGCGAACGGGCCGTCGCCGAGACGGTCGCCGCGTTCGGCGGACTCCACGTCCTGTACAACAACGCCGGCGTGTACGTCGCGAACGACACCCTCGACTGCAGCGAGGAGGAGTGGGACGCGCAGATCGACACGAGCTTGAAGGGCGCGTTCCTGATGTCGAAGGCGGCCCTGCCGCACATGATCGCGGCCGGCGGCGGCTCGATCGTGAACTGCTCGTCGGGCTGGGGTCTCGTCGGTGGCGCGAAGGCGGTCGCGTACTGCGCCGCCAAGGGCGGCATGATCGTGATGACGAAGGCGATGGCGATCGATCACGGCCCGCAGGGGATCCGCGTGAACGCCGTGTGCCCCGGTGACACCGAGACCCCGATGGAACACGAGGACGCCCGGCAGCAGGGCCTCGACTGGGACGACTACGTGGCGCAGGCGGTCGAGGGGCGCGCGATCGCACGCATGGGACAGCCCGAGGAGATCGCCCGCGCCGTGCTCTACCTGGCGTGCGACGACTCGTCCTACGTCACCGGGGTGGCGCTGCCGGTCGACGGCGGCGGGGTCGCGGATTGACCCAGCCGGTCCTCACGCTCGAGGACGTCCGCGGCGCCGCGGGTAGGATCGCGGACCAGATCGAGCACACGCCGGTGGTTCGCTCGCAGCGACTCGACGACCTCGTCGGCGCCGAAGTGCTGCTGAAGGCCGACAACCTCCAGCCGATGGGCGCGTTCAAGGCTCGAGGGGCCACCAACGCGCTGCGGATGATGCTGGAAGCGGGTGAGGAACCGCGCGGTGTCGTCGCGTTCTCCTCTGGGAACCACGCGCAGGCCGTCGCCCGTGCGGCGCGCGCGCACGGCCTGCCGGCGGTGATCTTGATGCCCGAGGACGCCCCGCCCGAGAAGCGGACCGCCACCGAGGCCTACGGCGCCGAGGTGCGGGTCTTCGACCGCGCTGCGCACGACCGCGCCGAGATGGCCGACGCCGTGGTCGCCGAGACCGGCTACGCGCTGATCCCGCCGTACGACGACGTCCGCGTGATGGCGGGTCAAGGCACCGCGGCCCTCGAGCTGTTCGGGGATGCCGGGCCGCTCGACGCGTTGCTCGTCCCGATCGGTGGAGGCGGGCTGATCGCGGGGTGCGGCGTCGTCGCCGAAGCCCTGTCGCCCGGATGCCGGGTGATCGGCGCCGAACCCGAGGCGAGCGGCGACTCGATGCGCTCGCTCGAGGCGGGGACCTGGCTCGGCGAACCGGCCGGCCCGACGATCGCCGACGGTCAGCAGGCGCCGCAGGGACGGCTCACGTTCGAGGTGATGCGTGGCCTGGTCGAACGGGCGGTCACCGCGAGCGACGCCGACATCGCCGTCGCGATGCGTGCCCTGTTCGAACAGGCGAAGCTGGTCGCCGAGCCGAGCGGCGCCTGCGGGCTCGCGGGGCTGATGCGCCACGTCGACACCCTCGGCCTGCGCGGCCGCCGGGTCGGGATCGTGATCTCCGGCGGGAACGTTTCCCCCGAACGGTTCTCCGCCATCGTAGGGGCGACGAACTAGCCCTCAAGAGCTACCCCCCTGTCGGCCGATAAGGGGGTCATGAACATCCGACGGAACGCCCGCGCCGTGTCTCTGCTCGCCCTGTTGTTCGCCCTGTTGACCGCGACCGTCGCGTTCGCGGAAGAGGGGGTGTTCGACGATCCTCGTGCCGAGGAGCCGGCCTGCGAAGAGGTGATCGTCGACGACGGCAGCACGGACGACGGCACGACCGACGAGGGCACGGGGGGGATCACCGACCCGCGCGCAGGTGGCGAGGAGCCGACCGAGCCGCCCGCCGATGAGCCGGTCGATGAGCCGGTCGACTGCGAGGAGCCGGGTGACGAGGGCGAAGAGCCCGGTGAGGACGGCGAAGAGCCGGCTGACGAGGGCGAGGAAGGCGAGGAGGGCACCGAGGGGGAGGAGCCGGTCGAGGAGGCCGAGCCGACGGAGGAGGAGCTGCGGATCCTGGCCTGCGAGACGGCGGCGGGGCTCGTCGAGGAAGCGCCCGAGGGTGAGGTCGCGGAGGAGGAGCCCATCGAGGAGGAGGAGCCCATCGAGGAGGAGAAGCTGACCGGGCTCGACAACGCGATCGACCGTGTGCTCGCGAACTGCATCAAGAACCCGCAAGCGCCCGGACTGGTGAACGCGCTCGAGCGGCTGAACGAGAACCGTGAGCGTCACGAGGCGCACATGGAAGCCGTCGCCGCGGCGAAGGCCGAGCGTGAGGCCGCGAAGGCCGAGCGGATGGCCGAGCACCAGGCGAAGAAGGCCGAACAGGCAGCCGCGAAGGCGGCCGGCGGCCACGGGAACTCCGGCTCGCACGGGAACGGCGGCGGGAACGGGCACGGCGGCGGGAACGGGAACGGGCACGGCAACCCGCACTGATCCCGCTCCGCCCAGGCTCCACCGATAGGCCCCCCTAGACTGGGGGGCCTATGCGGTTCCCGGAGGTCGGCGTCCAGCTCCCCGAGGTAGAGCGCGAGGTCCGCTGGCCCGAGCTAGCGTCGATGGCGCGCGCCGCCGAGGCCGCCGGGTTCGACTCCGTCTGGGTCGGCGACCACTACCTCTACCGCGACGACGGACGGCCGGAGCGCGGTCCGTGGGAGGCCTGGACCCTCCTGGCGGGTCTGGCCGCCGTCACCCGGCGCGTGAAGCTCGGTCCACTGGTGGCATGCCTCGGCTTCCACGAGCCCGCGGTGCTCGCGAAGATGGCTGCCACGGTCGACGAGATCTCCGATGGCCGGCTGGTCTTCGGGATGGGCGCGGGATGGAACCGGACCGAGTTCGACGCGTTCGGTATCCCGTACGACCGGCGAGCCTCGAGGTTCGAGGAGTCCTTCGAGATCGTCCGGCGGCTCCTCGACGGCGAACGGGTCACGTTCGAGGGCTCGTTCCACCGGGTCGACGACGCCGTGCTGCTGCCCGCCCCGGCGCGGCGACCGACGCTGATGATCGGCTCGACCGGCGAGCGGGTGCTCCGCGCCGCCCTCCCCCACGCCGACGCATGGAACACGTGGTTCGACTGGTTCGGGAACACGCCGGAGGGATTCGCCGAGGGGAACGCCACGATCACGCGGGCGTGCGAGGCGGTCGGTCGCGACCCCGCGCAGGTCCGCCGGAGCGCCTGCGTGCTGGTCCGGCTGGACGCCGCCAGCCGCGAGCGACCCGACGAGGGTGCGATCGAGGGGCCGCCGTCCCGGATCGCCGACGCGATCCGCGCCTTCGGCGACGCAGGCGCCGACGAGGTGATCGTCGTGATGGACCCGAGCACCGAGGCGTCGATCGACGCCCTCGGCGACGTGCTCGCGCTCCTGGACGCCTAGCCCGTCGCGGGCGGGTTCGCCTCGGCGAGCAACGTCGCGACGTCGGCGACCCGGACCTCGGAGCTCTTCGCCTTCGCGGCGTCGTCGAGCATCACGAAGCAGTAGGGACAGGCGACCGCGACCGTCGAGGCGCCGGTCGCCTCGGCCTCCGCGAAGCGCACGTCGTTCACCCGCGCGTCGCCGCCTTCCTCCATCCACATCCGCGCGCCGCCGGCGCCGCAGCAGAACGACCCGTCGCGGTTCCGCGGCATCTCGACGACCGAGCCGAGGGCGTCGCGCGGCGCGTCGAACCGCCCGTTGTGCCTGCCCAGGTAGCACGCGTCGTGGTACGTCACGCCGCCGTTCGAGGAGGCGGGCCGCAGACGCCCCTCCTTCACGAGCCTCCCGAGCAGCTCGGTGTGATGCACCACCTCGTAGGTGCCCCCGTACTCCGGGTACTCGTTCGCGAGCGTGTTGAAGCAGTGGGCGCACGACGCGACGATCTTCGTCACCCCGGCGCCGTTCAGCGTCTCGACGTTCTGCTCGGCGAGCATCTGGAACAGATACTCGTGGCCCATCCGCCGCGCCGGGTCGCCGGTGCACCGCTCACGGGGGCCGAGGATCGCGAAGTCGATGTTCGAGGCCGAAAGCAGTCGGGCGATGGACTTCGTCGTCTCGCGCGCCCGCTCGTCGAACGCCCCCGCGCACCCGACCCAGAACAGGACCTCGGGGGCCGTGTCGCCGGGCTGCAGGACCCGGATGTCGAGCCCCTCGGCCCACTCGGTGCGTGCGGCGGCCGGCTGCGCCCACGGGTTCTCGTTCGGACCCTCGACGCCGCGCAGCATCGCGCCGGCCTCGTTCGGGAAGCGCGACTCGGCCATCACGAGGTTGCGGCGCATGTCGACGATCGTGTCGACGTGCTCGATGTCGACCGGGCACGCCTGCATGCACGCGCCGCAGGTCAGGCAGTCCCACACGACCTCGTCGGTGACCGCGTTCGGGACGAGCGGCTGGAGCTCGACCACGCCGGTACCATCGCCTCCGCTGGCGCCGCCCTTCGCCGCGACGATCGCCGGCGCCTCGCCCGCCACGTGGTCGCGTAGGTCCATGATCAGCAGCTTCGGGCTGAGCGGCTTGCCCGTGTTCCACGCCGGACAGACCTCCTGGCAGCGTCCGCACTCCGTGCACGTGAACAGGTCGAGGAGCTGCTTGCGCGACAGGTCGGTGGCCACCGCCGCCCCGAAGCGCATGTCCTCCTCGGCCGCCTCCAGGTCGATCTTCAGCGGCTCGAGCCGCCCCATCGGTCCGTTCTTCGCGAAGAAGACGTTCGGGGCCGCGGTCATGACGTGCATGTGCTTCGACTTCGGCAGGTAGGTCAGGAAGCCGAGGATCAGCACGAGGTGGGTCCAGACGAACACGCGCTCCATCGCCTCGGTCGCATCGCCGTCGGCGAAGAGCCCCGACAGCGCGTTCGACACGGGCATCGCGCTCGCGTGCTCGGTCAGCCCGAGGGCGATCCGGGTGGCGTTCCACAGCAGGAGCGACACCACGATCCCCAGGATCGTCAGGAGGATCAGGTACGCCTCGCGCTGGTGCGACCCCTCGAAGCGCGCCGGCTTGATCACGGCGCGGTTGACGAAGGCCATCGCGACGCCGACGGCCACCAGCGTCGCGAAGACGTCGACGAGGAACAGGAACCACGGCGCGTCGCCCAGGATCGGCAGCGACCAGTCGGGGTCGACGATCGCGAGCGCGGCCTCGACGATCGTCGGGAGCAGGACCAGGAACCCCCAGAAGATCAGCGCGTGCATCAGGCCGGGCAGGGCCTTCTGGAAGAGCTTGCGCTGCCCGAGGACCTGGACCACCTCGCGGGACGCCCGCGTGCCCAGGTCGTCCGTGCGGTCGATCGCGCGCCCGGCGCGCAGGACGGCCAGTCGGCCGCCGATCCGGCGAGCGAACATCACGCCGGCCGCCGCCAGCACGACCACGAGGGCGACGACGCTCACGAGCTGGGCCACGGGGTTCCTCCTCCTTCACGGCGGGGACGCACGGCCGCATGCTACGCGCTGTACCGTGGCCGATGTGAACCCCGTCCTGCTGGCGGCGTCCGGCCTCGGGCACGGCGATTGCGAGGCGATCCGCGACGGGCTGCTGGGCCAGCCGGTGAACGCCCTCACCAGCCTGGTGTTCCTGGCCGCCGGGGCGTGGATCGCCCGTCGAGGCCGCAAGGTGCCGCTCGAGCGCGCGGAGCTGTGGGCCTTCGGGCTGGCCGTGGCGAGCAACGCCCTCGGCTCGTTCCTGTTCCACGGTCCTCGCCCGCTCGGGAGCCGGTGGGTCCACGACCTGAGCGCGCTGTCGATCCCGCTGTTCGTCGCGGTCCACGACCTCGGGCTCGTCCGCGGCTGGCCGGTCGGCAGCCGCGTGCGGTGGTTCGCCGCGGGGCTCGTGGTGGTCGGCGGGGTGCTCGTCGCACCCGGGACCTTGGTGCCGCTGGGGTTCCTGGCCGCGGCGGCGGCCGGGGCCGGTGAGCTGCTCGCGTTCCGCGCGGGGTATCGCCCCCGGCCCGGCCGGGCGAGCGGTGCCCAGCTCGCGGCGTGGGGTGTCGGTCTCGTCACGCTCGCGCTCGCCGGGCTCGCCTTCCTGTTCGGCCGCACGGATTCGCCCCTGTGCGAACCGCGGAGCGTGCTCCAGCTCCACGGGGGGTGGCACCTGCTGGTCGCGAGCGCCTCGATGGCGTGGGCGCTCGCCGCGTTCGAGCTGCGCGGGGCTCCACCCGAGCCCGCCGACGCGGGTAGCATCGCGCCCACCGCCCCACGAGGAGACCGTCCGTGACCGCAGGACCCCCCTGGCCGACCCTCCCCGGCCGTGACTACCACGCAGACGACGTCTACGACCTCGAACGCGAGCGCGTGTTCGCGCACGGCTGGTACTGCCTCGGGCGTTCATCCTCGCTCGAGGAACCCGGCTCGTTCCGCACCGTGGACGTCGCCGACGAGCCGCTGATCTGGATCCGCGACCGACTCGGGATCGTGCGCGCGTTCGCGAACACCTGCCGGCACCGTGGCACGCGCCTCCTGGACGGCGAGGGCACGCTGAAGCGCGCGATCCGCTGCCCGTACCACGCGTGGGTCTACGGGTTCGACGGGGCGCTGCTCGGCTCGCCGAACGTGAAGCCAGAGGACGGGATCGACCCCGAGACGATGGGTCTGTGGGAGGTCCGCCTGGAGGAGTGGGACGGCTTCTCGTTCGTGAACCTCGACGGGCAGGCGTCACCGCTGCAGGTGGAGCTGTCCGAGCAGCCGGACTCGCCGCTCGACCTCGCGCGCTACCGGGTGGGCGACCTCGCCGTCGGGGCGACCCGTACCTACGAGGTCGCCGCGAACTGGAAGATCGTGGTCGAGAACTACCACGAGTGCCTGCACTGCCCGACGGTCCACCCCGAGCTGGTGAAGATCATGCCCCTGTACCGCACCGGCGAGGTCGAGGAGGAAGGGCAGACGCTCGGCAACTCGATGGGCGAGCTCACCTCGTTCACGCAGAGCGGGTTCTCGACGCTGCCGACGCTCCCCGGGCTCGACGAGGTCGACGTCCACACCTTCTACGGCGTCTACGTCTTCCCGAACCTGATCCTCAACTACCACTCGGAGACCGTGAACACGGTGACGATCCACCCGCTCGGTCCGGACCGGTCACTCGTCGTGAGCGAGTTCCTGTTCGCCCCGGAGACGGTCGCCGCCGAGGGCTTCGACCCGAGCGAGGTCGTCGACTTCCGCGACCTGGTCGCGCGTCAGGACTGGGAGGTCTGCGAGCGCGCCCAGGCCGGCGTGCGCTCGCGCTTCTACGACAACGGCTGGTACCCGCGACAGGAGAGGTGGATCCGTTCGTTCAACGAGCGGTACCTCGCGGCCCGCGACGCCTGAGAGACGCTCGTCACGCGGTCGGATCGATCACGTCGACCCGGTCGAACCGGGAGAAGTCCCGGTCGGTCGTCGCGATCGTGGCGCCGTGTTCCAGCGCCAGCGCCGCCAGGTGCGCGTCGGCGGTGAGCGGTCCCTTCGCGCGGCCCTCCCCGCAGAGCGCCGCGAGGAGCGACCAGTGCCGGGGACCCGGCTCGACGATCGACGACCGAGGCCGGTCGAGCCACGCCTGCACCGCGCCGATCGCGTCCGCGGTGTCGAGCGGTCGATCGAACACGCGGGGGTCGGTGCCGATCCGAACGAACGCGAGGAGGCTCGCGAGCGGGAAGCCGACCGATCCCGGACCGCTCAGCGTCTCCTCGAGCCATCCGCGCGCGCGGTCGTGTCGCGGGCTCGACGAATCGAACGCGTAGAGCAGCAGGTTCGCATCGACGACGATCACGGCCGCGCCGGCCCGTCGAGACGGTCGAGGAGACCCTGGATGTCGTCCAGGTCGACCCCCGTGCGCACCCCCATGTCGCGGGACGGCACCCGGTACGGGGCGAGTTCCGTGCTGCGACGGGTCTCGAGGCCGGCGCGCAGCAAGTCGTTGATCACATCCTTCAGCGGACGGTCCTGCCGGCGTGCCTCGTCACGGATCCGGGCCGCCACGTCGTCTTCCAGGGTCAAGGTCGTTCGTTCCGTCATCGCATCACGATGGTCCCTCCAAAGCATCAAGATGTCAAGAGGCGCCTCTTGATGGTTCGATGGATTTCCGTCATCCTGGTCCCATGAGCACCCGACGCAAGACGACGGTCTACCTCGACGAGGAGCTCCTGCGTGGCGCGAAGATCCTCGCGGCTCGCACCGACCGCAAAGACTACGAGGTGCTGGAGGCGGCCCTGCGTCGCTACCTGGGCCTCGAGGTGCTCGAACGCGCTTGGTCCCGGAGCGACCTCACCGACGAGCAGGGCCTCGCCGTCGCGTACGAGGAACTCGACGCGATGCGCCGGGAGCGGGGCACGGCGAGCGAGTGATCCGCGTCGTGATCGACCCGGGCGTGCTGATCGCCGCCCTGATCAGCCCGGGCGGCGTTCCCGCCCGGATCGTCCGCGCCTGGATCGAGGGCACCTTCGAGCTCGTCGTGTCACCCCACCTGCTCGACGAGCTCACCACCACCCTGCTCCGCCCGAAGTTCCGGCGGTGGGTGAGCGCCGATGACGCCGCCCCGTTCGTGGAGACGCTCCGGTTGGCCGGCATCGTCGACGACGACCCCGTGGAGATCGAGGCACTCAGCCGCGATCCCGGCGACGACTACCTGATCGCGCTGGCGCGGGCAGCCGGGGCCGTCGTCCTCGTCTCCGGAGACGCGGACCTCACCACCCTGAACCTGCAGGACCTCCCGATCATCGACCCGCGTCAGTTCCTCTCGACCCTGGAACGGCTCACGTGAGCTCACGAGCCTCCTCCAGGTTCTCGCGGCCCTCGTTCGCCGCGGCCAGCGCCACGATCAGCGCGGCGGCGGGGTCCGCCCACCACCAGCCCGCGGCCGCGTTCAGCGCGAGCCCGGTCAGGGTGAGCGTCGACAGGATCCCGTCCAGGAACGTCATCGAGGCCTCGGAGCGCAGCGGCGCCGAGTCGAGCCGTCCGGCCAGTCGTCGCTTCCAGATCGCGAGCCCGAACATCACGCAGGCGGTCACGGCGAGGTAGGCGATCCCCCACAGGGACTCCTCGGCCCGCCGACCGGTGACGAGGTCCCGGACCGCGATCGTGCCGAGCACGGCCGCCAGCACGAAGAACGCGACCGCGACGAGCCGCAGGGCGAGCCGGGTCCGCTCGGGCGCGTCGTGCTCGTGCCCGGGGCGGATGTGCCACACGACGACGGCCGAGGCGAACATCTCGATGATCGAGTCGGTCCCGAACCCGATCAGCGCGAGCGACCCGGCGGCGATCCCCAGGCCGATCGTCAGGACCGCCTCGCCGGCGTTCCACGCGATCGTCGCGTACTCGAGACGGAGCGCCAGGCGTTGGAGCGCGGCGCGTTCTTCGGCGGCGATCACGTTCGCTACTCGGCCTCGAACGACGGGCTGCGCAGGACGCGGCCGGCCACCGCGCCGATCGCGACGCCTTCGTCGACCACGACCTCGCCGTTCACGAGCACGACGTCGATGCCCTCGGGATCGGCGTGCGGGTAGTTCTCGGTGATCGGATCGTGCGGGTAGAGGTTCGTCGCGCGGTCCCGCACCCGCGGCAGGTCCACGACGACGAGGTCGGCGGCGGCACCCGGAGCGATCACGCCGCGATCGGTCAGGCCGAGCCGACCCGCAGGCATCGAGGTCATCTTCCGGATCGCCTCCTCGAACGACAGGAGCCCTTCGTTCACGACGAACCGCTCGATGATCCCGGGGAACTCCGCGTACGAGCACGGCATGTACGGGGGCGTATCGGTGTCCTGGACGCCCTTGGGCAGCACGTGGCCGTCCGAGCAGAACATCACGAGCGGGTGGACCGCGACGCGCCGGACCACGTCGAGATCGATGTAGTCGAAGTCCGCGAGACCGCCGCCACGGGTCTCGACGATCAGGTCGAGGTACGCGGTCCAGCCGTCGACGCCGCGCGAGGCGGCGACCTGGGCCACGGTCGCGCCGACGAGCGCGGGCTCGAGACCCCCGCCGGGGAGCAGCCAGATCCGCTCCCACACGCCGTGCTTCAGCAGCCCGACCGGGCCGTAGGCGGGGCGCCGGTCCTCGACCGTCTCGGCGATCAGCTCGGCGCGACGCTCGGGGACGGCCAGCATCGCCAGCAGCTCGTCGGGCGCCAGCTCGTGGGTCCACTGCGGCAGGCCGTAGCGCAGGTCCCACCCCAGGTCGCCGTGCGCGTCGTTGTCGACCGCGACGTCCATCCCGCGAGCGCGGGCGTCCTCCCACAGCGCGATCACGTCGGGCAGCAGGTGGGTGCCGCCCCACTTCGGCGCGTTGTGGCTGATCTGCACCCGGCATCCCGCGCGCTCGCCGATCTCGAGGCACTCGCGGACCGCGTCGACCACGGTCTCGCGCTCGCCGCGGATGTGGCTCGCGTACAGCCCGTGGTGCTTCGCGACGACCTGCGCCAGGGCGACCACCTCGTCGGTGTCCCCGAAGCATCCCGGCGGGTAGACGAGCCCGGTCGACATCCCGAACGCGCCGGCGCGCATCGCCTCGTCGACGTGGGCGCGCATCGCCTCGAGCTCCTCCGGCAGCGGAGGACGCTGCTCGTAGCCGAGCACGGCGAGCCGGACGCTCCCGTGTCCTACCAGCGGCGCGACGTTCACGCCGACACCGGCGTGGTCGAGCGCCGAGAGGTAGTCGCCGAACGTCGACCACGGGTGCTCGACGGGGTGCCCGTAGTCGGGGAACTGGTGCTCCGCCAGATCGCGGGTCATGTCGCCGATCGGCGCGGGCGAGACGCCGCAGTTGCCGGTGACGTGGGTCGTCACGCCTTGACGGACCGCGTTCTCGGCGTGCGGGTCCTGGAACAGCCCGACGTCGCTGTGGGTGTGGATGTCGATGAAGCCTGGGGTGACGTACCGGTCGCCGACGTCGATCACCCGGTCGGCGTCGTCGGGGTCGAGGGTCCCGACCGCGGCGATCCGCCCGCGGGCCACGGCGACGTCGTCGCGGCGCCAGGGGTTGCCGGTGCCGTCGACGACGCGGCCGCCGCGCAGCAGGACCTCGTACCGGGTCACGCCCCCAGGCTATCCGTCGTCGGGGTCGCCCGGCATCACGTAGCCGCTCTCGCGCAGGCGCTCGGCGGAGATCGTCTGGGCGGCCCGCTCGGCCTGCGGCAGCCCCGTGACGGACGCGAGGAACTCCTCCTGGTCGAGTGCCCAGACAGCGCCGTCGGTGCGCGCACGGACGGTGGCGGTGCGCGGCACGTCGTGGAGGAGCGCGATCTCGCCGAAGTACTCCGCCCTCGCCGCGGTCAGCCACGTGCCGGCCGTCGACCAGGACCTCGAACGAGCCCGCGTCGACGACGTAGAACCGGTCCCCCACGTCGCCCTGACGGATCACCAGGTCGCCCGCCCCGATCTCGATCCGATCGAGCTGACGCGCGACGCGCTCCAGGTCGCTCGGCGGGACAGCGGCGCGAACATCGGGATCGGACTCAGCAGGGCCAGCTGGCGATCGGGGACGACGGCCGAGGCGTCGAGGCGCCGCAGGGACCGCAGGGACAGGAGCGTCAGCAGCGGCAAGGTGGCGCCCGTCATCAGGAACGCCGGCGTCAGTCCGACGACCGACTCCAGCACGGCCGCCAGCGCCGCACCCACCCCCATCCCGATCATCCACAGCGCCTCGATCGCGCCGAACACCCGCGTCAGGACGGCATCGTCGACGGTCCGCTGCAACAGGGTTCGTCCGGCGACGTCGAGCAAGGTCACCCCCGCCCCCGCCAGGCCGCACGAGATCACGGCGACCGTCACGATCTCGCTCAACCCGGTGACGCTCGCCGCCAGGCCCATCATCATCGCCGCGAACACGAGCGCCGGCACCAGCCGCGCCCGGCCGACCAGCAGCACCGACCCGGCGGCGCCGGCGAAGGCTCCGACCCCCATCGCCGTATGCAGTGCGCCGACCCCCGCATCACCGATCTCCAGGGCCTCGAGCGCGAACGTCACGACCAGCACGTCGAAGACGCCCCACACGAGCGTGAGCCCGGCTGCCAATACCAGGAGCACCCGTGGTCCGGGGACCCTCGCGATGTCGACGATCGCACGGGCCGCGTCGGCCGCGAGGACCCAGGGCCGGAACGAGCCGCTCTCGGCGCTGGGCACGGGTCCCTCCCCCTCGACGCGGAGCGCGGCGAGCGCGGCGAGCGCCAGGACGACGGCCATCACCGCATAGACCGCTCCGGCGTCCGACACGGCGAGGACGACCGTCGTGACGATCGTGCCGGCTGTCCCGCCGACCCCCTCGGCGAGCGACGAGACGGCGTTGCCGGCCGTCAGCTCGTCGGGCGAGCGCGCGAGGCTCGGCAGCAACGAGTGGTGTCCGGGGCGCCCGGTCGTGAAGGTGCACATGCTGACCATCGCGACCCCGTACACGACGGCGTCCGGCGCGTCGGCGATCATCGCCGCCGCGGTGAGGCCGACGGTCAGCGCCTGCGCCGCGTACCCGAAGACCACCAACCGCTCACGCCGGACCCGATCGCCGACGCTCGCCGCGATCGGTGCCACCAACCCCGCGGGGACCAGCAGCAGCAACCCCACGAACCCCGTCGCGGCCGTGCCGCCGCGCTCGTACGCGAACACGAGGATCGCGATCCACGTGGCGGCCTCGGCCACGTTGAAGCCGACGAACCCCAGCTGCGCCCGGCGGAGGTCACGGTTCCCGGCCACGCCCCGGAGCGCCTGCATGGGCGGGCCGAGCCGCAGGAGCAACCAGTTCACCGGCGGAGCATGACATCTCGGCCGGCCGCGAGCGGCGAGGTAGGCTCGGCACGTGGAGCCTCCGCAGAGCTTCCGCCGTCGCCGCCGAGGCAGGTTCGCGCCCGTGCTCTTCGCCACGCTCGGCACCGTCGCCCTCGCGGTCGCGCTCCCCGAGGAATGGTGGGCGAAGACCCTCCTCGCCGCGCTCCAGGGCGGGACCCTGTGGCTCGCCTTCGTCGCGTCGGGTGGGTCTCGCCGGCTGATCGAGGTCGGGATCGTGGTGTCGGTGGTGGCGACCGTCGTCGCCGCGATCGCCTCAGCCGGGTCGACCGACGTCGACTCGGCGTTCGCACCGATCGTCAGCCTCGTCCTGGTCGCCGCGGCGGCCGTCGCGATCCTCCGACACCTGTTGTCGATGGAACGGATCACCCGCTCGGCGGTCGGCGGCGTGCTGACCGTCTACCTGCTGATCGGGCTCTTCTTCGCGTACACGTACGAGGTGATCCGCACCGTGAGCGACACCGCGCCACTGCGGGGCCAGGACACGATCGACCTCAGCGCCGAGGTGTACTTCGCGTTCATCACGCTCGCCACGGTGGGCTACGGCGACCTCGTTCCTGCGAACGACCTCGTGCGCGGGCTCGCGATCACCCAGGCGCTGGTCGGACAGCTCTACCTGGTGTCGGTGGTCGCGCTCGTGATCGGGAACCTGGGGCGGGAGACGAACCGGGGTCAGTAGCGCCGAGGACGACTGACGGCCGGGGCCCGCTCGGTCCAGCCGAGCCGGGTGAGCGCCCAGAACGACGCTTCGACCGCGGGCCCCAGCAGCAGCGCCACGGCGACCGTCCCCACGCCCACGGTGCCACCCAGCAGGAACCCCACCGACAGCACCGCGACCTCCATCGACCCGCGGACGAGTCCGATCCGCCGCCCGGTCCGCGCCGAGAGCGCGAGCATGAGCGAGTCGCGCGGACCGGCTCCCAGTCCCGCCCCGATGTAGAACGCCGACCCGACGCCGAACAGCACGACCCCGGCGACGAGCAGCCCGCCTCGCAGAGGCAGTCCGGCCTCGGACAGTCCGGTCACCGCCTCGAACGTCAGGAGCACCTCGATCGTGATGCCGATCACGATCGCGTTCGCGACCGTCCCGAACCCGGGGCGTGCGCCCACGGCCCACGCCACGAACAGCACCACGAGCCCGACGACGACGCTGACCCACCCGATCGACAGGGGCGTGTGCGCGGCGACCCCCAGGTGGAAGACGTCCCACGGCGCCAGCCCGAGCTGGGACTCCAGCAGGATGACGATCGCCACCGCGATCGCGACGAGCCCCGCGAACAGGGCGACCGTCCGGGTGACGAGCCCACCGCGCAGGCGCGGCGCCTCCTTCACGCGTGCCGTCCGTCCGGTGCCCTCACCGGGACATGTTCCCGCACCGCGACGGTGCTCGACCCGGGCTCAGCCCATCGAGAGCAGTGCGACGCGGGCGCGCGACCGCGCCCGCCGCCACGCGAGCACGGGAACGAACTCGCGGACACGAGCGTCGGCGAGCTCGGAGACGGCGTCCTCGGCGATCGCGTGGAGCGCATCGCTCGGCAACCGATCGCCGAACTCCACGCTCAGATCGTGCTCCACGCTCGCCACCGGATCGCGCTCCCCGATCCCTGCGGTGCCCACGGACCTGCCTCCCTCCCGACCGCGGACCGCGCGGTCGATCGGCCACCCCGCCCGAACGATGTCCGACCGCGGGAACTCCCACGGAGGCCGAAGGGCCTTCACATCGCCGGGACCCGGCCTTAGGGCGAGCGTTGGCGCGTTCGCGCAGTTCGACCCGGCGGATCTTGCCCGAGACCGTCTTCGGGAGGTCGTCGACGAACTCGACCTCGCGCGGGTACTTGTAGGGGGCGGTCACGCGCTTCACGTGGTCCTGGATCTCGGCGGCGAGCTCCGGGGACCCCTCGTAGCCCTGCTTCAGCACGACGAACGCCTTCACGATCTCGCCGCGGACGGGGTCTGGAGCGCCCACCACCGCGGCCTCCGCGACGGCCCGGTGCTCCACCAGCGCCGACTCGACCTCGAACGGACCGATCCGGTACGCGCTCGAGGTGATCACGTCGTCGGCCCGCCCGACGAACCAGAGGTACCCGTCCTCGTCGGCCACCCCACGATCCCCGGTGAGGTAGAAGTCGCCGACGTGCGCGGCGGCCGTGGCCTCCGGGGCCCGCCAGTACTCCTTGAACAGCCCGACCGGACGCGTGGGCGCGACGCGCACGCCGAGGTGCCCCTCCTCGCCCGTGTCGACCGGCTCGCCCTCGTCGCCGACGACGCGGACGTCGAAGCCCGGGGTCGGCTTGCCCATCGACCCCTGGCGCACCGGCAGACACGGGTAGTTCGCGACGAGGTTGACCGTCTCGGTCTGCCCGTAGCCGTCGTAGATCGTGAGCCCGGTGCCCTCGCGGAACCGCTCGATCGTGTCGGGGTTCAAGGGCTCGCCGGCCGAGACCGCGTGCCGGAGACGTCCCAGGTCGAACGCCCGCAGGTCCTGCTGGACGAGCACCCGGTACACGGTCGGCGGCGCACAGAACGTCGAGACGCCGTGCTCGCCGATCAGCCGGAGCATCAGCTCGAAGTCGGGCTTGCCGCGCAGATCCCACAGGAACACCGAGGCGCCCAGCCGCCACTGACCGAAGAGCTTGCCCCAGGCGGCCTTCGCCCAGCCGGTGTCCGACACGGTCCAGTGGAGGTCGTCCGGGCCGAGGTCCTGCCAGAACCGCGCGGTGATCTCGTGCCCGATCCCGTACGACGCGTGGGTGTGCAGGACCATCTTCGGGTGTCCGGTGGTCCCCGACGTGAAGTAGAGCAGCAGCGGATCGTCGGCCGCGGTGGGCGATCCGTCGGGTGGGCGATCGGCGGCCGCCGCCAGGCCCTCGTCCCAGCGCAGCCACCCGTTCGACGGCGCGTCGTCGATCGAGATCCGCGTGCGCAGCGACGGGCACGACGGCGCCGCCAGGTCGACCCGCGCCGACCCGTCGCCGTCGGTCACCGCCACGGACGCCTCCGCCGCCTCGATCCGGTAGGCGATGTCCCGATCGGTGAGGAGGGTCGTGCCGGGCATCGGCACGGCGCCGAGCTTGAAGCACCCGAGCAGCACCTCGTACCAGGCCGGCACCCGAGGGAGCATCACGAACACCCGGTCACCGGAGCGCACGCCGCAGGCGGCCAGGAAGTTCGCCGCGCGGTTCGAGGCGCGTGACACATCGGCGAAGGTGAACCGCCGCACGTCGCCGCCACCCGGGTCGACGGCCACGAGCGCCTCGCGGCCGGGCTCGCGCGCCGCCCAGGCGTCCACGACGTCGCGCGCGTAGTTGAAGCGAGCGGGCACCTCCAGGCGGAACGAGGCCCGCGCCTCCTCGTAGGAGGTCATGTTCATCGCCGGCTCCCCTCAGTCGAGCGGGCCGCGCATCGCCAGGTACCGCTCGGCGAACGCGTGGAGCAGCCCGTCCTGCGGCGGGTACACGCCGCGACCGAAGCCACGCGAACGCACACCGCGCTGCGCCAGTTCGCAGACCTCCCAGTCCTGGCGCGAGACGAGGTCCAGGAACTCGACCATGTCCGAGCAGTCGAACCCCTCGGCCTCGATCGTCTCGGGCCGGTACAGGTACTCCGACACGATCGTCGTGTGCGCGGCCGATCGCGGGACCAACGTGTAGACGAAGACCCCGGTCGACAGCAGGTTGACCATCAGGCTGGGCATCACCGAGTAGCCCCAGTACGTCCGGCGGTCGACGTCGTCGAGCCCGGGGAGCGTCGGCAGGTCCGTCGTCCCCGACATCGTGAACGTGCACATCCCTTCGTCCAGGGTGGCGCCGAGGTCGGGCCGTTCGGGGTCGACCACGATCCCTGTGCGGTACATCGGCACGAGGTTCACCAGCTCGGGATGGACGCCCGGGCAGTGGAGGCACTCGTTGAAGTTGTCGAGCACGATCTTCCAGTTCGCCTCCACCTCGTAGGTGATCCGGCGGGCGGTCCTGAGCTCCGCGAGCCCGTAGCGTCCGTACGACAGGGGTTCGTCGGGCTCGCCGGCCAGCTGCTCGGCGAGCGGCCGTGGTTCGTCAGCCAGATTGACGAATACGAACCCCTCCCAGACCTCGCACCCGACCGCGCGCAGACCGTAGGCATCGCGGTCGAGTCCGTCCTCGGCACGGACGTTCGGCGTCCCCACGAGCCGGCCCTCGAGGTCGTACGCCCAGTTGTGGTACGGGCACACGAACGCCCCCTTCGCCGTCCCCTGCGGCTCCGTGCACAGCACCGAGCCCCGGTGACGGCACACGTCGTAGAAGGCCCGGACCACGCCGTCCTTGCCTCGCACGACGAGGATCTGCTCGTCGGCCACGTCGCGCACGACGAAGTCCCCCGTGCCGGGCAGCTCCTCGGCGCGAGCCACGGCGATCCACGACCGGAAGAAGATCCGCTCCTTCTCGAGCTCCCACACCTCGTCGGCGTGGTAGTCGCGTCCCGGGAGCCCCGGGTGCACCCGGCTGAGCGCCTCGGCGATGTCGACCATGCGGGCCGCCTCCTTCGCGGGTCAGTACTGCGGACGGTTCGCGAGCAACACGAACACCGCGGCGGCGGCGGCGAACACCGCGGCGAGCACGTAGAAGAGGGTTCCCGACCCTTCGATCGCGAGGTCGGTGGACAGCTGTTGGCCGAGCGTCTCGTAGATCTGGTCGAGCTCGCTCGCGGTCTCGGCGGAGAACGTGTCGCCACCGGTCGTGGTGGCGATGCCCTGCAACAGCTCGACGTTCGCACCGCCGCCTTGGCCCGTGGACGCTTGGCCCAGGACGACGGTGTGGACCGGCACCTCGATCGCGGCGGCGCGGTCGGCGGCGGCCTCGGGCGTGGTGGCGCTCCCGGTGTCGCGCCCGTCGGACAGCAGGACGACCGCCGCGGCGTCGGTGCCCTCGTCGGCGCGGTCTCGCTCGACCTCGTCGAGCGCCGTGGCCAGGCCGTCGCCGATCACGGTCCCCCTCCCCCGCGCGAGCTCGTCGAGCGCCGCCGACACCTGGGTGCGGTCCTCCACGGGCGGGACGACGACCACCGCCTGATCGGCGAACGTGACGAGCCCGACGCGGAGCCCCTCCGGCAGCTGCTCCAAGAAGGTGCGCGCTGCCACCACCGCGGCGTCGATCCGGCTGGGCGACACGTCGGTCTGGTTCATCGACTGCGAGACGTCCATCGTCAGGACCGCGGCCCCCCCGGAGGCGGTCTGGATGAACGTGAACCCCGTGAGCGCCATCACGAGGCAGACGACCGCGAGCCCGAGCATCACGAACGGCGCCACCTTGACCCAACGCGGGGTCTTCTTCCGGAACGACGAGCCGGTCTTCACGGAGCGGGCAGAGCGCGCGGGGCCCTGCTTCGGTCGCTGTCCCGGCTTCGGCTTCTCGGGCTGCCTGCGGCCGAGCAGGAACATCGCCCCGATCCCGACGGCGGCGATCAGGATCACGAGGGCGAGGGCCTCTAGCATGGGCGTCACGGTACCGCAGGCGCAGGGAACCCGGGCGAAGCCCGGGTTCCCTGCGTGCGAGGCCGTTCACGCCTTCGGCGCGGCCTCGTGGATCTCGGTCACGCGACCCTCATCGACCACGATGTCGTACCAGGCCCGCTGGTGGAACCGCGCCCACCGGGTGTCCGAGGAGAACATCCGGTCCAGGTACACGAGGTCTTCGGTCCGCTCGACCGACGTCGCGGTCGGATAGGACCACACCGTGACCTCGGCCCCCGGAGCCACCGGCAGCAGCATCCACGGGCCGGCGGTCTCGGACTCGATCGCGTCGAAGACGATCCGTGGTGGATCGGCCGTCGCGTTCACCCCGAGCATCCGTCCTCCGTACGAGCCGTCGGTGACCGGCGGCACCCAGTTCGCCAGCGCCAGACCGAGCCGCTCGGCGCGTGCCTGGAAGATGGTCGAACGCGTCTCGAACCGCGCCTGCTGGCGCTCCGTCGCCGCGAGATCGCCCTGAAGTCGTTCGATCCGCCCCCGTGACACCGTCCCCTGTTCGAGCGCCGCCGTGAGCTGCAGCCGCAGATCACGGATCACGGCCTGCTGGCCCTCGACGCGGCCCTCGAGACGCACGGCGTCTTGCTGGAGCGCGGCGATCGTGTCGTCACGGTCGGCGATCCGCACCTCCTCGACGACGGCCACGGCCACGAGCGCGGCCACGGCCACCACGAAGGCGACGATCCACGCGATCGGCCGGCCGGCCGCCGGTGGTCGATGGACGCCGGGATGTTCGGGGGGCAGGATCCGGATCTCCTCCCCGACACCGGTCGTCTTCTCACGTACCGACGTCGCCATCTGCCTCACCCCCTTCCCCCACACCGTGCTCCGGGGGGCGGCCCGGGTCCAGCGGCGATGGGCCCTCAGCCCAGGGGTCCCGCAGATGGGTGCAACGCGACCCTCGGCGGGCGCGACGGGCAGCCGGCCGCCTACACTCGGTGCCCCATGCCGATCGAGACCCGGGCCACGAAGGCGCTGCGCGACGCCGACCTCACGTTCGACGTCGTGCAGACCGAGCGACCGCGCGACGCCGAGCAGAGCGCCGCGCTCCAGGGGATCGAGCTCGGCCAGCTCCTACGGACGATCGTCGTGCGGCGCGGTGCCGGCGACTACGTGTTCGTCCTGGTGCCCGGCGGCCGCCAGATCGACTGGCCGAAGCTGCGCGCGCATCTCGGGGTCAGCCGGCTGTCCCTCCCGGACCAGCAGGAGGCCTGGGCGGCGACCGGCTACGAACGCGGCGCGATCACCCCGTTCGGTTCGAAGAAGCCGTGGCCGGTCGTGGCCGACGCCACGGTGCTGGAGCCCGAGCGCGTGGCGATCGGCGGCGGGGAGCGCGGCGTGAACGTGCACCTGGACGCCGACGAGCTGGTGCGCGCCCTCGGCGCGGAGGTCGTCGACGTGACGAAGCCCGACGACCGGGACTGACGCCCGACCCGCCGGGACGCCCTCAGGCCCCGATGCTCGCGCGACGCCGTTCGATGATCTCGCGCATCCCGGCGAGCACGTCGTCGGGCAGCGGCGGGACCTCGTGCGTCTCCCAGACCTCGAACACCTTCTCGCGGCAGCGGGTCCGCAGGGTCTTCGCGCCGGCCATCTCCCACTCCCGTCGTCCCTCCCACGACAGGACGAGCGGGTTCCACAGCTCGCGGAAGTGCGCGAGCGTGTGGTCCTCGCCCAGGAACACGTTGCCCGGCCCGACCGCGCGGATCACGTCGAGCGCGATCGTCTCCTCGTCGACCACGAGCGGCTCGACCGCGGCACGCGTCATCCCGGCGAGCTCGTCGGAGACCACGAGCAGCTCGGGCGAGAACAGCAGGCCGCCCTCGAGGCATCCCGGCGTCGAACACGAGGTCGACCCCACCGAGGACCGTACCGAAGCCGTAGAAGCCGGCCTCGAGCGCTCCCTGCTCGTCGGCGTCCTTCGAGTCCCCGCCGAAGCTCATCCCGACCATCGGCAGGCCCCACCGGCGGCAGAGCTGCCCCATGCTCACCATGAACCGCACCCCGTCGGGACCACCCGCCGTGACCGTGCCGTACCGCATGTCCATCAGGAACGGCACCGTGCCTGAGATGAACGGCGTCCCTGGGTTGCGCAGCTGGCTGAGGATCAAGCCGATCAGGGTCTCGGCGGCGCTGATCACGACCGTGCCCGCGATCGTGACCGGACCCGTGGCGCCGACCTGCGGCGCCGCCTGGCACGAGGCCGGCAATCCGCGGTCGGCCGCCAGGAACAGCTTGTCGATCGTCTCGGGGTTGAACAGCAGCGGCGAGACGGAGTTCAGGTAGGGCATCACGAACGGCTTCTCGCGCAAGGCGTCGGCGCCACCGGCGACGAGCTCGGCCATGTCGTAGATGTCGCGGAGCTCCGGCTCGTCGGCGATCAGCACCATCAGCGGCTTCGTCGTGTTCGTGACCATGCGGAGGAATTCCTCCTGGTTCACGATCTCGAGCGGGAGGTCGGGGCCGGGGCGCGTGACCCCCGGCGTCGCGACGAAGTCGATGTTCGGCAGGGCGTCGGCGAGCTTCGCCGACTCGGCCGTGAAGTCGAGCGTGAAGTCCTTCACCTGGAAGTCGCGGGGGTCGAGGTAGTTCAGGTTCGTGACGCCGGCCCCGGCGTAGACGTTGCCCGCACCGAGCTCCATCGCAGGTTCGCCGCCCCGGTCGTAGATCCAGAAGCGCTTCGGCGCGGTCTCGAGCGCCTGCTCGGCGAGGTGGCGCGGGATCGAGATCGTGTCCTCGTCGGTCTGGGTGGCGCCGTTGGCCTTGAGGAGCTCACGCGCCTCCTCGGTCGTGATCCGGGCGCCGGGTGACTCCAGGACGTTCAGGGCCGCTTCGTGGAGCAGGTCGAGGTCGGACTCGGTGAGCGGGTTCAGCACCTTGGGGTTCACGGGCGTGGTCATGGTCGGAGTCTGCCCCAGGTGGCCGCGACGGGACAAGCGGACGCCGCGCGTGGTCAGCCGGGGTGCTGCAGGAGCCGCCAGCACAGGACGAGCCCCAGGCGGTCGTCTCGGGTCGCCTCCACCGTGCCGCCGCGGCAGGCCTCGGCCCCGGCGGGCAGCGGCGCCGTGTCCCACACGTAGGCGTTGAAGGCGCCCTCGATGCAGGCGGTCTCGTCCACGCGATCGGGGCGGACGCGTGCGCACCTCGGCGTCTCGAGCCCGGCGGGAACCTTCAGCGTGAGGCGATGCTGGGGATACGACGAGAGGTAGCTGCCCGCGCTCGACGCGCCCAGCAGGGTCCCACCCTCGAACGGGTTCTCGGACGGACTCGACGGTGCCGCGGGCGACGTCAGCGCCGCCGGTTCGAGGGCACGCACCGCCGGCCACGCGAGCACCGCGGCGACGGCCAAGGCCGCCACCCGCACCACCGCCATCCGTCGGCGCCGAGCCGTCTCGGCCCCTTCGATCTCCGGGCGGCCCCGGGAGATGCGCTCGATCACCTCAGGGGGGAGCGGGTCCACCGCGTACGCGTCCCGCAACGCGGCGTCCACCTCGGACGCCGACCGTGCCGCCTCCTGGGCACCCGACGCGTGGTCGTCGCACAGGGGCCTGAGGATCGCGACCCCCGGGGCCCGCTCCTCGCGCTCCACGACGTCGGCTCGCCGACCCGTCCGCTCGGCCAGGCACGTCACGCAGACCAGCGCGAGCCGGGCCGGGTACGCGGCCTCGGCGCGGAGCCCGCGCTCGTGCTCGACGACCCGACCCCACAGCGACACCTGTCCGATCACCCCGCCGGCGATCGGCCCGAGCCCGGCGAGCAGCTCGGGACGCGGCACCGCGTAGACGCCGCAGGTGCAGAAGCGCCGAGGGCGCAGGTGCGTGGGGTGTCGGCAGATCGCGGTCACGGGGGTGCGCGGATCCCAGCGCTCCGGTCGGGTGAGCGACGACAGACGCAGCGCACCGTCGAGCTCGACGATCGCCCAGGCGCGCCAGGCGTCGACCGCCTCGGGGCGGGCCTCGGGACGACGCCAGATCGTGGGGAGCTGCACCCGACCATGATGCCCCCTCTCGGGGTTCGGGTGGATCCCGGAGCCCGGCGGGGCCTCCGGCTCATGGGGCCTTCAGCGTCGTCGCAGCACGAACCAGGCCGCTCCGGGCGGCTCGGTCCCGGCGATCTCGCGGACCACCTCGAACGCCGTCCCGAAGCGTCGGTCGATCTCGCCCCGTCGTGTCCGCCAGCTCGATCGCCGCGTCCACGACGGCCCCCAGGCGAAGATCGCGAGCGTCGCCCCCGGCAGCGCGACCCGAGCCGCGCCGCGCACGTAGGCGCCCCGCCGCCGCAGCGGCACGCTGTGGAAGCACCCGATGTCCACGATCAGGTCGAAGGGTCCGTCGATCCCGAGTTCGTCGAGCCGGGTCACGTCCCCGTGCACGAACCGCACCCCGTCGACGCCCTCCGACTTCTCCCGCGCTGCCGCGATCGCGAGCTCGCTGAAGTCGACCCCGGTCGCCTCCCAGCCGTGGCGTCGCAGGTACAGCACGTTCGTGCCGGTTCCGCACCCCAGGTCCAAGGCTCGACCGGCGGCGAGTGCCGACGGGCCCTCGATCAGCTCCACGACCTCCGGCGGCGTGATCCCCGTGTCCCATCTCGCCGCCCCGGTCCGGTAGGCGCGCTCGTAGATCCGATGGTGGGTGCCCACTGCACCAACCTACGTCCCGGCCCGCTCGCATGGCAGGATGCCCGCATGACCGACACCCTCGTCCGCGTCGACGCGCACGATCGCGTCGCGATCGTCACGCTCGACCGCCCCCAGAAGCTGAACGCGCTCTCGCACGCCCTCGAGGAGCAGCTCGACGCGGCGATCCGTAGCGACGCCGTCCTCGACGCTCGCTGCGTCGTGTTCACCGGGCAGGGCCGCGCCTTCTGTGCGGGCGCGGACGTCAGCGAGTTCGTCGATGCGACGCCCGGCGGGATACTCACGTACTACGGGTCGCTCGGTGAGGTCTACGAACGGATCGCCGCGCTCCCCCAGCCGACGATCGGCGCGATCCACGGCTACTGCCTCGGCGGGGGGTTCGAGCTCGCGCTCGCGCTCGACCTGCGGATCGCCGACGAGACGGCCGTGTTCGGCCTGCCCGAGGTGGGGATCGGGATCGTGCCGAGCAGCGGCGGGACGCTGCGGCTCACCCGGGCGCTCGGCCCCGCGAAGGCGAAGGAGCTGATCTTGGTCCGCGATCGGTTCGACGCGGCCGAGGCGCACAGGCTCGGCGCCGTCACCGAGGTCGTCGCCGAGGGCACGGCGCTCGATCGCGCGATCGAGCTCGCCCGCGGGATCGCCGAGCTGCCACCGCTAGCCGTCCGCGTGGCGAAGCAGGCGATCGACGCGACCGCCGAGAGCCCGCGCCACGCCGCGTTGATGGTCGAGCGGCTGGCGTACATGGCCCTGTCCCAGACCCACGACGCCGACGAGGCCGCCCGGGCGTTCGTCGAGAAGCGCGAGCCTCGGTTCGAGGGTCGCTGAGGGTTCAGGCCACACGGACGCGCGTCGGCGTGATGACGACCGGCTGGGAGTACTCGCCGGTCATCCACCCGACGGTCCAGCCGTACTCGGCGATCAGCAACTCGTACTTCTCGACGTAGGCGGAGACCTCGTCCCCACGCGGGCCATCGGGCAGCGCCGCCGTCCCCTCGAACGTCACGTAGGACGACGCCGTCTCGTCGGTCCGAAGGGTCAGCGCGACCTTCGGGTTCGCGCGGAGGTTCCTGACCTTCGTCGCGTTCGGCTGCGAGTAGATGAGGAAGGCGTCGTCGGCCCACAGGAACCACACCGGCGAGGTCTGCGGCTGCCCCTCTGGCGAGACCGTGGTGAGCCACACGACGAGGTCCGTGCCAAGGCGCTCGAGGATCTCGGGAGACAGGTCGATCGAGCCGGCGTCCATGGGGCCCCAGCCTAGCCCTCGAGCGGCTCCGGCGGTTCCCGACGCCACCAACCCGTCACGGCCTCGAACGCGTGCGCGATCCGCAGTAGGTGGAGATCCGCGTGGCGGCGGCCCACGAGCTGGATCCCGACCGGGAGCCCATCGGACGTGAAGCCCGCGGGGACCGAGATCGCGGGCAACCCGGTCACCGTGACGCACCAGCACGACTCCATCCAGTCGAGGTACGTCTCCATCGCGACGCCCTCGATCTCGGTCGGGTACTCCTGCTCGACCGGGAACGGCGGCACCTGGGTCACGGGCATCGCGAGCACGTCGAACCGCTCGAAGAACGCGGCGACCCGCCGATGGATCCGGCTCCAGGTGCGCTGCGCCCGTCCGAGGTCCTCACCGCGTAGACGCTGCCCCTCCTCGATGTTCCACACGACCGTGTCCTTGATCCGGTCGCGCTCGCGCGCGAGCAGGTCGCCCAGATCGCGCGCGTAGGCGTGGGCCCGCATCGTGAGGAACACGTCGCGAGCGCCGTCGAGGACCGGGAACGCCTCCTCGACCTCCCACCCCAGCGCCTCGAACGTCGCCGCCTGCCCCTGGAGCACCTCGACGATCGATCGCTCGACCGGCATCCGACCGCCGCCCGTCGGCGCGAACGCGACGCGAACGGGCCCGGGATCTTCCTCGACGGCGGCGGGTCCGAAAGCCTCCCCCGGCTCGTCGAGCGACAGCGGCACCCTGTGATCCGGCCCCGCGATCGCCGACAGCAGCAGGGCCGCATCGACTCACGGTCCGAGCGATCGGACCCTCGACCGACAGCGGGTCCCACACGTCGGACGAGGGCCACGACGGCACCCGTCCCGGGGACGGGCGGAACCCGACCACGTTGCAGAAGGCGGCGGGGTTGCGCAGCGAACCGCCCAGGTCGCTGCCGTCGGCCAGCGGCAGCATGCGGGCCGCGACCGCCGCGGCCGCTCCTCCGCTCGACCCCCCCGCGCTGCAGCTCAGGTCGTAGGGGTTCCGGGTCACCCCGAACACCGGGTTGAACGTGTGGGAGCCCGCGCCCCACTCAGAGGTGTTCGTCTTCCCGACGATCACCGCGCCGGCCCGGCGGATCCGCTCGGCGAGCAGGTCGTCCTCGGTCGGGACGAACCCGGCGTAGACGGGCGAGCCGAACGTCGTGCGGACCCCGGCCGTCTGCACGAGGTCCTTGATCGCGAGCGGCAGACCGTGGAGCACGCCGAGGGAGTCACCGCGCGCGAACGCATCGTCGGAAGCGGCCGCGGCGGCGGCGTGAGCTCGGGTACGCGCGTGACCACCGCGTTCACCGACGGATCGATCCGCTCGATCCGCTCGAGGTACGCCGCCAGCACCTCACGGGCCGAGACGCGGCCGGCACCGAGCTCCGCCCGCAGGTCGACCGCGCTCCTCCGGCACAGGTCGTCGGACACCCGGGAAGCCTATCGACCGTCCCGGGCCCACGGACTAGGCTCCAACCCCATGGGAACCTCCGGTCACAACCTCGTCCTGATCATGGCGCGCGACTTCGCGTCGCGGTTGGCCACGGCGGTGTTCCTCGTGGATCCGCGAGGGACGTTGATCTACTACAACGAAGGCGCTGAACGGATCTTGGGAAGGGCCTTCGAGGAAGGCCACCCGATGCCCGCCGAGGAGTGGTCGACGGCCTTCGAGCCGGTCGACGCCGACGGCACCCCTCTGCCGCTCGACGAGCTCCCGCTCGGCGCGACGCTGCGCACGCGCGAGCCGGCTCACCGCGACCTGACGATCGTGGGCGCCGACGGCGTCGCCCGGCCGATCGAGGTCACCGCGATCCCGTTGTTCGCCCACGCCGACGAGTTCGTCGGCGCGGTGGCGATCTTCTGGGAGCGTGCGGAGGCGGCGTAGGTGCAGGTCCACGTCTGGGGGTGCCGCGGCTCGATCGCCGCGCCGGGGCCTGACACGATCCGGTACGGAGGGAACACCTCGTGTCTCGAGGTGACCCTGAGCGACGGGTCGTTGGTCGTCCTCGACGCCGGTACCGGACTTCGGCCCCTCGGGGTGCGCCTGCGTGACGAGACACCCCGTCCGATCCACCTGCTCCTGACGCACCTCCACGTCGACCACCTCGAGGGCTTGGGCGCCTTCGCCCCGATCTGGAACCCGAGCACGGAGCTCCACATCTGGGGACCGACCTCGCCGCTCAGCACGCTCGCCGAGCGGATCGCACGCTACTTCTCCCCACCCCTGTTCCCGGTGCACCTGTCGGACGTGCCGTCGAACGTCTCGTTCCACGACGCGCCCGACGGATCCTGGTCGATCGGTTCGGCCACGGTGACCTCGGCGCCGATCATCCACCAGGGCCCCACCGTCGGGTACCGGATCGAGGACGCCGGGCGCTCGCTCACGTACCTGACCGACCACGAGCCGGTGCTCGGCCCGGACCTCGTGACCGCGGCTCCCGAATGGATCAGCGGGCTCGGGTTGGCTCTCGGCACCGACGTCTTGGTGCACGACTGTCAGTACACGGACGAGGAGTACCCGTCGCACGAGGGATGGGGGCACTCGAGCGTGAGCCAGGTAGCGACCTTCGCGGCGCGCGCCGAGATCGGCCGGCTCGTGCTGTTCCACCACGATCCCATGCACGGCGACGACGAACTCGATCGGATCCGTGAGCAGGTACGGGAGCGCTGGGGGGTCGACGACGACCGGTGCACGCTCGCGGCCGAGGGGATGCGCTTCGAGGTCTGAGCGACCCTCGGGTCCATGTCGGACGCCCTCAGCGCAGACGCCCTTCGTCGCGGGCCCTCGCCAGCCGAGCGAGCCGACGGGCGTGGCGCAGCGGCTCGGGCGTCCGGCTGCGGTCGGACGATCCCATCACGACCTCGACGCCGGTCGCCACGTCCGTACGCCATGCCGCGTGGACCACGACCGGACGCGCGCCCGCTCGGGTGCGCACCAGCGCCGCCACCTCCTCCCCTCTGAGGTGCACGGACGCCCGTTCGCCCGGGGCCTCGCCCGGGGCCTCCGGGGTCTCGGCCACGAGCGGTCGGTCCGTGACGCCGACCGTCGGCAGCGAGAGCGCAGCGCCCAGGTGGAGCGCGAGGCCGGCCTGCCGCGGGTGGTCCCGTCCGGTCGCGTTCACGAGCAGCACGTCGGGAGGCTCCGGGAGAGCGCGCACGGCGCGTTCGAGTATGCAGCCCTCGCGCAGCGCGAGGAGACCCGGCAGGTACCCGGCACCTGTGCGACCCCGCTCGACGTGCTCGGCCAGCACCTCGCCTTGCCGCATCGACACGGCAGCCACCCACGCGCGCTCACCCGACCGGTCGCCGGACGAGCCGGTCGGCGCCGCGAACCACACGCCCGCCACGATCGGCGATGCGCTCGGACGCCACGGCGGGGGCCGGGCGCCACGCAGCGAACGCTGCACGTGGACGAGTCCCTCAGGGGTCGTCGGCCAGCCGACCTCCTCGGACCCCACCACGCCCTCCCGGTCAGTGGTAGATCCGCACGACCGTGTCGATCGGCGCGTGGCGGTAGATCCACTCGGCGTTCCAGAACGGGAACCGGATGCATCCGTGGCTGGCGGGGTAGGTCGGCACGGACTCCCACCCGTGGATCGCCCGGCCCCCGTCGAAGTAGCTCGGGTAGTAGAGGCCGTGGTACGTGCCGGCCACCTTCCGGTACACGCGGAACGACCCGTCGTACGTCGGCGTGCTGGCCTTGCCGGTCGACACGTGGCTGATCCACACGATCGCCCCGTCGCGGACCGTGTACAGGACCTGTCGTGTCTGATCGATCTCGATGTGCCGGATCGGCCGATCCGAGCGCGGACGCGGGCGGATCGGAGACGCGAGGGCTCGCCAGGTCGCCTCGGTCACGTCGAACCGCCGAGGCATCCGCTGCACCTTGTGGAACGCCACGACGGCATCGCCGGTCCGGACGTCGTACGCCCCGCCGACCCCCTCGAGCCGATATCCCAGGGCGACCAGCCGGCGTTCGAGCAACCGCACGAACGTCCCCGACGCGCCCCGGGAGAGCGCCGGCAGCGGTGTGCGACGGGCCTTCGAGCGATCCGACACGGCGGCCAACCCGACCGGCCCGACCTGCGCGAACGCCCGGTACCACCCGGGCGCCCGTACGGGCAGCTCGGTCCGGAACGACCCGTCGGGGCGCACCGTCGGGTGACGGCGCGCGGCCTCCCGGCCCGCATGGAGCAGCCAGACGGAAACCCGGTCACCGACCTCCGCTCCTCGGACCTGCCCGGTGACGAGGACGCGATCGAACAGTCGCGGCTGCCACAGGCGGACCCGGACGTGCACCGTCTCCTGTGCGAGGGCAGGACGCTCGCTGAACGACGGCGCCGCGCCCACCACCACGAGGGTCGTCATCAGCGCGATCGCGAGCCGTTGCATCCTTGGACCACCTCCCGCCTGAACGCTACGCCGAGCCCACGTCAGGCCCAGGGACGAGGGTCCCTTCACCGGACGGACGGGGCCACGAACCGACCGATGGTCCATCAGACCTCCGCCGGAAGACCGATGTCACGCGTGCCGCGGAGGACTACGTTCGTCGCGTGGATCGTTCGATCGCGCAGTTGAAGGGGCCCGCCCTGCCGCCCGCGTCCTACCTCGCGTGGGCATCGTGGTGGCACCGGGTCGACCAGACGCTCGGCGAGGAGATCGAGAACGGACGTCCGGTCGACGTGCACGTGCTCGACCCTGCGCGGTTCTGGGAGCGGATGCTCTCGGTCGTCAGCAAGGACGCCTCGCGCGCGATGCTGACCCGCGATCGCACGATCGAGCCCGCCGTCACGGCGTCGCGGACCGAGCTCGCCGAGGCTGCCCGGATCGCGCGGAGCCGCACGGCATGGGCGCGCAAGAGCGCCGACGCGCATCTGCGCCCCGACGCCGCCGTCGCGCGCCTGATGCAGCAACTGCTCACGGTGCTCGACGAGGCCGCGGAGCCCGCGCGCATCACCCGCTGACCTCGGAACGGGCAGGTTCGGTACCCTCCGCGACATGGACGAGCTCGCCCACCCGCGGATCGCCTACCTGTCGGAGACCCAGCTCGACCGGATCCACGAGGCCTCGCTCGCGGTGTTGGCCGACCCAGGGATGCGGATCACGACCGCACCCGCGAGGCGGCTGCTCACCGAGGCCGGATGCCGGGTCGACGGCGAGGACGTGTCGTTCCCCCGCGAGCTCGTGGAGTGGGCGATCGCGGCGGCGCCCTCCGACTTCGTCTGGTACGGCAGGGACGGTGACGAGCGGATCCGGTTCGGGACCGGTGAGCCCCATTGGGGCGCCGGCGTCACCTGCCTGAACTACCTCGATCCCCGTGATCGCGAGAACCGCGCGTACACGCTCGATGACATCGACGCGGCGTCGCGCGTCACCGACGCCCTGACGAACATCGAGTTCCTCGCGACGCCGGGGGTCGTCCGCCCATCCGCCGAGCTGCCGATCGAACTCGTCAACCAGCACGAGTTCCTCCGGATGACGCAGGGATGCACGACCCCGCTGCTCGTCCTGATCGCCGGGCGTCCCGAGCTCGAGGACGTCCTGGAGATGGCGGCCGCCGTCTCCGGTGGACGCGACGCCCTGCGCACGCGTCCGTTCGTCGCTCCCTACCTGAACCCGGTGTCGCCCGGCCTGTACAACCCGGAGACCCTCGACAAGCTGATCCTCGCGGCCGAGTGGGGCGTGCCGGTCGTGTGCCAGCCGGCCCCGCAGGTCGGCGCCACGACGCCGGTGACGCTCGCGGGCGCGATCGCGCTGTCGAACGCCGAGTCGCTCGCCGGGCTCGTGATCGCCCAGCTCGTCCGGGAGGGAACGCCGTTCGTGACCGGGGTGGTGCCGATGGCCCTCGACATGCGCAGCGGCGCGGCCGTGGCCGCCGGCCCGGTGACGCCGCTGATGCAGTACGCCGCGGTCCAGCTCGGTCGGCGCTACGGGTTGCCCGTCCTGGCCGACGGAGGCTCGAGCGACGCGAAGCTCCCCGACGAGCAGGCGACGCTGGAGGCCACGTACTACGCGATCACGTCCGCGGTCGGAGGCGTCGACCTGATGTTCGACGGCGGCTGCCTCGAGGGCGGGCTGCTGTGGTCGCCGGAGCTGCTCGTGATCGTCGACGAGATCGTCGACCTGGCGCGCGCGACGATCGCCGGGATACGGGTCGACGACGAGACGCTCGCGCTCGAGGTGATCCGCGAGGTGGGGATCGGCGAGATCTACCTCGGACACGACCACACCCTGGCCCACTTCCGCGAGCTCTGGCTCCCCCGACTGATGTCCTGGCAAGGCCGCACCGAGTGGGAGGCCGCCGGGGCCACGACCCTCGGGGACCGGGTCCGTGCGCGCACGGTCGAACTGCTGGACTCGCATCGCCCGACCCCCTTGCCGGACGCGACCGTGGCCGCGATGCACGAGGTGATCGACGCGCGCCGGCGGTCCCTCGCCCACGCGGGCTGACGGAGGTCGGGCCGCGCGTCCCCGCCGACCCGTCCACCTCAAGGACCGGTCGACGGGCTCCCTGCGCGCAGGCGCGCCAGCACCTCGTCGTGGATCACGCCGTTCGTGCTGAGCAGCGTGCACCCGTCGAAGGGCGCCTCACCGTCGAGCGTCGACATCCGCCCGCCGGCTTCTTCCAACACGACCCGCAGGGCCGCCCAGTCCCACACGCCGCAGGGCTCGTGCTCCAGCAACGCGTCGGCCGAGCCGCGCGCGACCAGGACGTGCCCCCAGAAGTCGCTCAGCCCTCGGGTCCGACGCGCCCCGCCGATCACGTCGACGAACGGGTCCCACCGAGGACCGCGGAGCCACTCCTCGACCGCGGAGTGCAGCACGAACGCGTCGGCCAGCGCGGGTACGTCGGAGACCTCGATCGGATCGTGGTTCAGCCGGGCCCCCTGGCCTCGGACCGCGTCGTACCGCTCCCCCAGGTGCGGCGCGTCCACCACGCCGAGGACGGGCACGCCCTCCACCTCCAGGGCCACCAGGGTCGCCCAGACCTGGATGCCGTCGACGAAGTTCTTCGTGCCGTCGATCGGGTCGACGATCCACACCCGGTCGGTCCCGCCTGTGCGTCCCCCCTCCTCGCCCACGAATCCGTCGTCGGGGAACCGCAGGGCGGTCGCTTCCCGCAGGGCGGCCTCGACGGCGATGTCGACGTCGGTCACCGGGGTCGCATCCTCCTTGTGCCGAACCTCGACGGGATGCTCGACGTGGTGCCGCGTGATCCGTGCGGCGATGTCGACGAGCTCATGGGCGAACGTCAGCTCGTCGGCGAACGGGAGTGCGGGGGCGACGATCGTTCGGTCTCCTCGGTCGGGTCCGGCGCACGCTAGCGCCGCCGGTCGCCGTCGCGGGCGACATGGTTGCCACTAGGGCAACGCCGGCGCGAGGTTCACCGGACCGTCTCCCCCATCAGGCGGCGCCCGATCGTCACGGCCGCGTCTACCGTGAGCTGGCCCAGCTGCGGGAGGTCCCCGGCCGGGAGACGGAAGCTCGGCCCCGAGACCGAGACCGCGGCAACGAGCTCGCCGCGGGTCACCACCGGCGCCGCCACCGTCGTGAGCCCGTCCTCGAGCTCCGAGACCGAGCGCGCGTAGCCGCGCCGTCGAACCTCGTCCAGGAGGCTCCGCATCCGCCGAGGGTCGGTGACCGTGTGTGACGTGCGCCGCTCGAGCGGCCCGGCGAGCACACGTTCGCGCGTGGCGTCGTCCCCGAAGGCGAGCAGGACCTTCCCGCTGGAGCTGCAGTGCGCCGGGCTGCGGCGACCCACCCAGTTCCCGGCGACGATCGCGTGGTCACCCGTGACCTGGTCGACGTAGACGACCTCGGCCCCGTCGAGGATCGCCAGGTTCACGGTCTCGCCGGTACGTCGGCTGAGGACCTCGAGGTCGGGCCGTGCCTGGCTGACCATCTCCAGGCCGGTCAGGGCGGACGCGGCGAACCGCAGGAACGCGGGCCCCAGTCGGTACCGACCGGACGCGTCCCGGTCGAGCACGCGACGGGTCGACAGGGTGGCGAGGAGCCGCGACGCGGTGGCCTTGTGCACGTCCAGCGCGTGCGAGACGTCGGTCACGCGCAACCCGTCGGGCGCCTCGGCCAGGAGCTCGAGGACCGTGACGACCCGATCGACCCCGTCCGTCGCGCGCACCGCCGGGACGGTACCCCGGCGGTTGCCCTCAGGGCAACATCAGCCGAGTTCGGCGTCGATCTCGTCGGCCCACGTCGCGATCGCGTCCCAGTCGCGGTAGTCGCCGTCGGGCGCCTTCACCGCCTTCACGATCATCCGCTCGGCGAACCCGAGCTTGGAGCGGTCGAGCGCTCCGAAGAACACGCGGTGGCCTCGGGGCGACAGGGCCGCTTCCAGGTCGGCCAGTTGCCGCGGCTGCGGCTCCTCGTCGTCGACCTCCTCGCCCAGGGGGCCGCTCGAGAACAGCCAGACCGGCACGCCCGTCAGGGTCCCCCCGTGGCGCTCGGCGAAGGCGACCGCCTCCTTCATCCAGGACCCGGCGTAGACCGCGCTGCCGAGCACGACCGCCTCCGGCGACCCGAGGTCGTCAGCGCCGTCGGCGGGGCGTAGCTCGACCTCACGCCCGGAGGCACGCAGGCGCTCGGCGATGTGGCGGGCGATCCCCTCGGTCGCGCCGTGCTTGCTCGCGTACACCACCCAGATCATCGCGGCCTCCTCCGTTCGAGACGTCCGAACCAGTCTGCCGCAGGTGGTGCGGCGACGGGAAGGGGCTCAGCAGACCTCGTTGAGCTGGTGGTACGGATCGACCGCGGGGCCCCCGTTCGGGTGCCATTCGAAGTGGACGTGCGGGCTCGAGGCGTTGCCCGTGATGCCGACGTAGCCGACGACGTCACCCTCCTCGACCTCACCCCAGGCCGCGAAGCTCGAGAGGTGGAGCATCGTGACGTACCCCTCCTCACCCCAGAGCCGGACGTACTTGCCCGCGTTCTCCTCGGTCCCGGTCTCGACGCGGCCGTCGAAGGGCGCGTACACGGGCGTGTTCATCGGTGCCGCGATGTCGTTGCCCTTGTGGATGTGCTTCCAGTCCGGATGGACGTGGAGGATGCCGAACGTGTCCCCGTACGCGTGGGGGTCGCCGACCGGACAGGCGTGGAGCGGTCCGAGGACCCCGTCGCCGCCCCGTGCCAGCAGCTCGACGCGGATCTTCTCGAGGAGCCCGCTCAGGGTCTCGCCGGCCTCGGCCCGGAGACGGTCGAGCCTGCGCATCCGGCGCTTCTGCTCGTCGAACTTGCGCTCGAGCGTGGCGCGGTCCTTCTCGAGCGAGGTCAGCGCCTGCCGGCGTTCCATCAGGACCGTCTGGCGCTCCGCCTCGACCGCCTCGAGCACCGCCTCCTGCGCCTCGATGAGCTCGGCGATCTCCTGATCGCGGACCGAGGCGGCCTCGACGAACGTGAACCGGTCGAACATGTCGTTCACGGATTCGGCGTCGAGCAGGACCTGGACCTCGCTCGGCACGCCGGCCATGAAGATCGACGCGGCCCGCTCGTTCAGCGCGTCCTGCAGACGCTGGAGCTTCGCGCGCTCGATCCGCAGCTGATCGCGGACCTCGACGATCTCCTCTCGCGCGTGCTCGTACTCGGTGATCGCTTCCTCGATCCGCGCCGCGATCACGTTCATCTCGTCGCGGAGCTTCAGGACCGAACGCTCGGTCTGGTCGATCAGCCGCTGCATCCGGTCCTGCCGATGTTGGGCAGCCTCGAGCTCCGAGCGTGTGTCGGCGTGAGCCGAGAGCACGCTCGAGAGCACCAGCAGTACGAGGGAGGCGGCCCCGTACGGCACCAGACGCCGCGGGAAGACCATGCGCGCTGATGGAACCTCAGGGACGGGGCCGGGTCAATCAGCCCAACGGCGGTCTTCCGGATAGGCCGTGCGGCCCCCCATCGGGCCGACACGCGAACCTTCACCGAACCGTAAGCGGCCCGTTCGCGGGCGGTGACCACGGCACCCCGAGACTGGTGGGTGTCCCGGCCGGACGCACGACCGGCGGCCGAACCCGGTCGCACGGACCGATCCGACAGGAGGGATCCATGAAGCGAACGCTGATCATCCTCGCGGCGGCGCTGGCCGTCACCGCCACCCCCGTCGCTGCGTCGGCGGCGGGTGCCGGAGGCGTCACCGGCCCCGCGTTCTACGTGAACGGTGAGGTCTACCGGACCGTGGGAACCCCCAGCGACCTCTCGAACACCGGAGCCCCCGCCCACACCTACGACCACATCTACGCCTTCGGGGGTGCCCAGATGAACGTCGCCACGGCGGCCCCCGGCGACCCCGGCTACAACGGGGGGCGCTGGCAGGTCCACGCGCTGGCGTTCACCACGTCGTACGCGCAGACGCTCGCCGCGCACGACCTCGACGACAGCGGCGCGATCGACACGAACGCCGAGCTGTGGTCGGCGTTGGGCGATGCAGGGCCCGACGGCGCCACCGACGCGGGGATCGTGGCGCGGTTCGTCTGCCCGGTCATCCCGCTCGCCTGAGCCGCCGCGGTGGGGTGGGGCGGCGCCGAAGGCGCCGCCCCACCTTCGCCTCGTAAGACATCCGTAACGGCAGATGCCCGATGATGGACCGATGGGGATCGTGGAGCACACCTCGCCGGCCGCCCAGTCGGCCGCACAGATGCCGGCCGCACACATGAAGATCCTCGTCGTCGACGACGAGCCGATGGTCCGCGACGTGCTGGCCCGATACCTCGAGGCCGACGGCTTCGAGGTATCGACGGCGTCCGACGGGCTCGAGGCGCTCGACGCCGCCCGAGACGCCGATCCCGACCTCGTCGTGCTCGACCTGATGCTCCCGCACCTCGACGGGCTCGAGGTGATGCGGCGGCTCCGCGAGCGGGCCGACACTCCCGTGGTCCTGCTCACCGCCAAGGGCGAGGAGGTCGACCGGATCGTCGGGCTCGAACTCGGGGCCGACGACTACGTCGCGAAACCCTTCTCCCCTCGGGAGGTGGTCGCCCGGGTCCGGGCGGTCCTGCGTCGCGGCGAGCGGCCGCGCGACGAGGAAGACCGCGGGCCCGACGTGCTCGAGTTCGGCGACCTGACGATCGATCGGGCCCGTCGCGAAGCGCGCCGGGGCGACACCACGATGCACCTCACCCGCAAGGAGTTCGAGCTCCTGGACTTCCTCGCATCCCAGCCGGGCCGGACGTTCTCACGGACCGAGCTGCTCGAGGAGGTCTGGGACTTCGCGTGGGACGGCGACTCCTCGACCGTGACGGTCCATATCAGGCGGCTCCGAGAGAAGATCGAGGAGGACCCCTCCTCGCCGCGCCGGCTCGTCACGGTGTGGGGCGTCGGCTACCGGTTCGAACCGTGAACCGCTGGCGTCCGCTCCTGCTGCTCGCCGCGCTCGCCCTGATCGGCGGGCTCGGCTCCCTGCTCGTGGCCCGGGCGATGGGGATGGGCGAGAACGACCTCGCGAAGATCGCCGCGTACCTGGTCCCGGCCGCCGCGGTCACGGTCGCGGCGGTGGCCCTCGCGGCCCCCCTGCTGTCGCGCGCGTCGATCCGCCAGCGGTTCGCGGTGGTCGCGGTCGTCGGCACCGTCGTGGGCCTCGCGAACCTGTTCGCGGTGACCCGGGCGATGTCCGTGTCGGCCCACGATGCCGCGCTCCTGTCCGCGCTGCTGCTCTACTCGGTCGCCGCCGGGATCGGCGCGGGGATCGCGATCGCACGCTCCTCGGCGGCCGCGCTGGAGCGTCTCGCGGACACGGCCGGGGCGCTCGAACGCGGCGACCTCACCGCCCGAGTGGGCCCGACCGGTGGCGGCCCCGAGTTCGACCGGCTGGGGGCCGCGTTCGATCGGATGGCCGAGGGTATCGAGGCGGCGAGGGAGCGGGAGCGTCGGGTCGAAGCGATGCGCGCCGACCTGATCACCGCGGTCTCCCACGACCTACGTACCCCGCTCGCGAGCCTCCGCGCGATGGTGGAGGCCGTCGACGACGGCGTTGTCGGCGACGCCGAGACGATCCGGCGCTACGCCGCTGAGATGCGGCGGTCGGTCGCCCAGCTGAGCGCGATGGTCGACGACCTGTTCGAGCTCGTGCAGATCGACGCCGGCGCGATCGAGGCCGAGACGACCAGGATCCAGCTGGGCGACGCGGTCGACGCCGCCGTCGCGACGGTCGAGCCGGAGGCCCGAGCCAAGGGGATCCATCTCGAGACCGACCTCGCCGACGCCGCGATCGTCGCCTGCTCGCCCCGCGTGACCCGGGTCCTCCAGACCCTGCTGGTGAACGCGATCCGTCACACGCCCGCCGACGGCAGCGTGCGCGTGGAGGCTCGGGTCGCGCCGGCCGCGGTCGCCCTGGCGGTCGAGGACTCCGGCGAGGGGATCGCGACCCAGGACCTCCCCCGCGTGTTCGAGCCCTTCTACCGGGGTGACGCGGCCCGCACGGGCCCCGGTGCCGGGCTCGGACTCGCGCTCGCGAAGCGGATCGTCGAGGCGCTCGGGGGCTCGATCGCGGCCCGTGCGGACGTCGCCCGCGGCGCACGGTTCGAGGTCGAGCTGCCTCGATGAACCGGCGGCGGCCCCGCGGGGAACGTTCCCGGCACTGTTGCCGAGAGGGCAACGCACGACTTGCGACCACCCGGGGCGGGGGTACGGTGCCGCCCACGCGAGCGCGCGGGAGGTCCGTCGCGCGCACGGCACGCACCGAGGGGGAGGACGATCGATGAAGGCACGGTGGTTCCGGGCGGGCATCGCCGCCGCGTTGATGGTCTCGCTCCTGGGCGGGGTCGCCCGCGCGCAGGACGCTGAGCCGTCGAGCGAACAGGACGTCGTGCTGCGCGTCGGCACGAACACCGACCTCGGCTCGGACAACGTCTTCGCCGCGACCTCCGGCGCCGACTGGGTCGTCGCGACGAGCCAGTACGACATGCTGCTGAAGTTCGATGCGGCCGACCTCTCCCCCGCGCCGAGCCTGGCCGAGGGGTGCGAGCCGAGCGACGACTACATGACGTGGACCTGCACGCTCCGTGAGGGCCTCCTGTGGAGCGACGGCGAGCCGCTCACCTCCGAAGACGTCGCGTTCAGCTACCGGTTCGTGATCGACAACGACATCTCGCAGTACAAGAGCTACTTCGCGTTCAACCCGGTGTTCGAGACGCCCGACGAGCGGACGCTGGTCTGGATCGCCGAGAAGCCCACCTTCGCGCTCGACATGCCCCCGTGGGCGTACATCGTTCCCGAGCACGTGTGGGGCCAGTACGACGGGCAGGACCGCAAGTCGATCCGCGGCGTCGCGAGCACCCCCGCCGTGACGAGCGGGCCGTTCCACCTCACGGACTGGCAACAAGGCCGGTCCTGGACGATGACGCGCAACCCGAACTACTGGGGCGAGGAGCCCGTCGTCGACGAGATCCAGTGGCGCTACTACACGAACCAGGAGGCGATGGTCACCGCCCTCAAGCAGGGCGAGGTGGACATCATCGACGGCATCCGGCCGTCCCTACAGGGCTCGCTCACCGACGTGCAGAACATCGACCTGTCCCAGACGATCTCCGATTGGTGGCTCAACCTGGCGTTCAACTTCGGCGGTCAAGGGCCCGACGCCGATCCGCTCCCGGCGATCCAGGACCACACCCTGCGCGAGGCCGTCGCGATGGCGATCGACAAGCAGAAGATCGTCGACACCGCCTACTACGGCTCGGCCACGACCGGTGACACGCTGATCCGGCCGGCCTCCGCCTTCTGGCACCTCGACATCCCGGCGGAGGAGGAGTTCCCGTACGACCCGGACGCCGCGATCGCGATGCTCGACGACGCCGGCTACGTCGACACGAACGGCGACGGGACGCGAGAAGATCCCGAGACCGGCGACGAGCTCGTCTTCGACGTCCCGGCGTCGCAAGAGACGCTGGGCGCCGTCGAGGCCGGCCAGCTGATCGTCGGGTTCCTCGAGCAGGTCGGCATCGAGGTGAACCTCCTCCCGGTGTCCGAGGCGAAGATGAACGACTACTGGGGCACGGGGAACTTCGACGCCTACATCTGGTACTGGAGCGGTGACCCCGACCCGAACTACCAGCTGTTCGTGTTCACCTCCGAGCAGTGCGGCTCCTGGAGCGACGGCTGCTGGGAGAACACCGAGTTCGACGGTCTCTACGAGGAACAGCGCGGGATCATGGACCGGGAGGAGCGCAAGGGGGTCGTGTTCGAGGCGCAGCAGGTCGCCTACGAGGACATCCCCGGCCTGGTGCTCGCCTACCCGAGCACGCTGCAGGCGTACCGGACCGACCGGTTCGAAGGCTGGGTGCCGCACCCGGGCGACGACGGGTACCTGATGCCCACCTACAACTACGACTCCCTGATCTCGATCCGACCCGTCGGCGAGACGGCCGCGCCGGCGTCCACCTCGGGGCTGCCGTCGTGGATCTGGATCGCGGGCGTGGTGGTGATCGCCGCGGTCGTGGTCCTGGCGATGCGGCGGGGTCGCACGCGGGCGGACGAAGAGGCGTAGGGCGCGACCGGGGTGGGAGCGCGGCGCTACGTCGCCCGCAAGGTCGCCCAGGCGCTCGTCACCCTGCTCTTCGTCCTCACCGCGAACTTCTTCATGTTCCGGGTGATGCCCGGTGACCCGATCGCCCTGCTGGCTCGCAGCCAGAAGCTGACCCCGGAGCTGATCGAGCAGCAGCGGGCGGAGTTCGGCCTCGACGAACCGCTCCCGCGGCAGTACGCGATCTACCTCCGGCAGACGCTGACCGGAGAGCTCGGCCTGTCGTTCCGCAGCGCCCGACCCGTCTGGGACGAGATCTCGGGTCGCATCTGGCCGACGTTCCTGCTCGTCGGGACGGGCACGATCCTCGCCTCGGTGATCGGCATCTGGGTCGGGACGCGGGGCGGATGGAACCGCGGGAGTGCCTTCGACACCTCGACCCTGTACGGGTCGCTCGTCTTGTACTCGATGCCGGAGGGCTGGCTCGGGATGATCCTGCTCCTGGTGTTCGCCGGATGGCTCGGCTGGTTCCCGGCGGGCGGCTACGAGAGCGGCGGGCTCACCGGCTTCGCCCGGGTGATCGACATCGCGAACCACCTCGTGCTCCCGTGCCTCACGCTCACGCTCGGCTACGTCGGCTCGTACGCGATCGTGATGCGATCGTCGTTGCTCGAGGTGATGCGCGAAGGGTTCGTCCTCACCGCGCGCGCCAAGGGTGTGCCCGATCGTCTCGTCCTGCGGCGCCACGCCGGCCCCAACGCGTTCCTGCCGACGTTCACCCTGATCTTCCTCAGCTTCGGGTTCGTCCTGGGCGGTGCGATCATCATCGAGACCGTCTTCTCCTGGCCCGGGCTTGGCCTGCTGACCTACGAGGCGATCAACACCCTCGACTATCCGATGCTCCAGGCGATCTTCCTGCTGACGAGCACGCTCGTGATCGTGTTCAACCTGATCGCCGACCTCACGTACGGCTACCTCGACCCCCGGATCCGGGAGGCCTGACGTGGCGACGGCCGGCGCGTCGATGAGTCCCCGCCGCCTCGCGTGGACGCGTCGTCGTCGCGCCGTCGCAGGGTACTGGTCGACCTACCGACGGAACCGCCAGGGGATGGTCGGCCTCGCGATCTTGTGCTTCTTCGTGCTCGTGGCGATCGTCGGACCCATCGTGCTCGATCCCGCCCAGCTCGATCCGTCGCAGGCGCCGGGGGTGCCGCTGCAGCCGCCGTCCCCCGGATTCCCGCTCGGCACGGACAACTTCGGACGTTCGGTCCTCGCGCTCCTGATCGAGGGCGCGCGCATCTCGCTGCTGGTGGGCTTCACCGCGACGATCGGGGCGATGGCGATCGGCGCCGTGGTCGGGATCACCGCCGGGTACTTCGGCGGGACGAGGATCGATTCGGTCCTCAACGCGCTGACGAACTGGTTCCTCGTGATCCCGTGGCTCGTCCTCGCGATCGTGCTGGCGACGATCCTGGGGGCGACGCTGCTCAACGTGGTCATCGTGATCGCCGTCACGTCGTGGGCCTCGACCGCGCGGCTCGTCCGGGCTCAGGCCCTCACCGTGCGAGAGCGCACGTACGTGGAGCGGGCGAAAGCGCTGGGTGCAGGGCACGCACGGGTGATCGTGAGCCACGTCCTGCCCAACGTGTTCCCCGTGATCTTCTCGAACACGGTCCTCATGGTGGCGCTCGCGATCTTGTCCGAGACGACCCTGTCCCTGCTGGGGCTCGGCGACCCGACGGCGATCTCCTGGGGCCGCATCATCGAGGAGGCCTTCACCGCGGGGGCGTTGACCGCAGGGTACTGGTGGTGGCTGATCCCCCCGGGGATCGCGATCGTCCTCGTCACGCTGTCGTTCACGATGTGCGGCTACGCGCTCGACGAGATCTTGAACCCCAAGCTCCGCGAGCGCTGACGCCCACCGTCCTCGGGTCGCTAGGATGCGGCTCGTGGACGCGCGCGCTCGGGTCGTGATCGTCGGCGGCGGCATCGGCGGATGCAGCCTGGCGTACCACCTGTCGAAGCTCGGCGAGACGGACGTGGTCCTGCTCGAGAAGGGCGAGCTCACGAGCGGATCGACCTGGCACGCAGCGGGGCTGTGCACCCAGTTCAACCCGAGTCGGATCCTCACCGGGCTGTTGATGGACTCGATCGAGCTCTACACGGGGCTCGAGGCCGCCACCGGCCGACCCGTCGACTTCCGTCAGGTGGGAAGCGTTCGCCTCGCGACGACGCCCGACCGGATGGACGAGTTCCGCCACGCCGAGGGCAAGGCCCGGGTCGTGGGGCTCCCGTTCGAGCTGATCGACGTCCACCGGATCCGCGAGCTGGCGCCGATCCTCGACCTCGACGACGTCCTCGGCGCCGCCTACATCCCCACCGACGGCTACGTCGACCCGAGCAGCGTGGCCAACGCGCTGGCGCAGGGCGCCCGCGACGCGGGCATCCGGATCGAGCGCCGAACGACCGTGATAGGGATGCACCCGCGACCGGGCGGTGGCTGGGACGTCGAGACCGACAGCGGGACGATCGAGGCCGGCGTCGTCGTGAACGCGGCCGGGATGTGGGCGCCGGCGATCGGACGGATGGCCGGGGTCGAGCTTCCGATCATCCCACTGGCGCACCAGTTCCTCACGACCGACGCCGTGTCGGCGCTCCGCGACATCGACCACGAGATCCCCGTGATCCGCGATCCCGATCGGTCGTTCTACGTCCGCGCCGAAGGCGAGGGCCTCCTGGTCGGCCCGTTCGAACCGAACCCGACCACCTGGATGGAGCTGGGCCCCCCGAACGACTTCGAGTCGAAGCTCCTCGGGCCGGACCTGCCCCGGATCGAAGACGTGATCGCGCTCGCCGCCGACCGGGTCCCCGTCTTCGCCGACGCCGGCATCAAGGACGTGATCAACGGTCCCGACGGGTACACGCCCGACGGGAAGTGCCTGATGGGGTGGGTCCCCGGGGTCCGCGACCAGTTCGTGCTGGCCGGGTTCAGCATCTTCGGGATCGTCTTCGGGGGCGGCGCGGGGCGGTTCGCGGCCGAGTGGATCGTCGAGGGCGAGCCGTCGCAGGACATGTCCGAGGTCGACGTCCGCCGCTTCGGCTCGTGGGCCTCCGGTCGTCCCTACCTGTCGGCGAAGGCGCTCGACGTCTACGGACACGAGTACGCGATCCACTACCCGCATCAGGAGCGCCCCGCGGGGCGTCCGCTGAAGACCGACCCCCTCTCCGAACGCCTCGCCGCTCGCGGCGCGGTCTTCGGGTTCAAGCAGGGCTGGGAACGCCCGCTGTGGTTCGCACCCGAGGGCGTCGAGCGCGAGGACACGCTGACGTTCCGGCGTCCGAACTGGTTCGACCACGTCGGTGCCGAGTGCCGGGCGGTGCGCGAACGGGTCGGGGTCCTCGACCAGACCTCGTTCGGTAAGTTCGAGGTCGCAGGCCCCGGCGCCGCGTCGTTCCTCGACGGCCTGAGCGCGAACGCGTTGCCGGCGCCCGGCCGCATCGCCGTGACCCAGCTGCTGAACGCGCGCGGCGGGATCGAGTGCGATCTCACGATCACGACGCTGGCCGACGACCGCTTCTACGTCGTGACGGCCGCCGCGACGCAGGTCCGTGACGGCGAGCACCTCCGCCGACGTCTGCCGGACGACCGGAGCGCCCGGGTGGACGACGTGACCGACGCCGTCGGCGTGCTGACCGTCGCCGGCCCGCGGTCGCGGGAGCTGCTGTCGTCCCTTACCGACGACGACCTATCGAACGAGGCCTTCGGGTTCCTGACGGCGCGACGGATCCGGATCGGCGCGGCCCCGGTGCTCGCGATGCGGATCAGCTACGTCGGCGAGCTCGGGTGGGAGCTCCACATGCCGATCGGCTGGCTCCGCCACGTCGAGGACCGGTTGCGGGACGCAGGCGGGCCGCTCGGGCTCGTCGACTTCGGATACCGGGCGCTCGACTCGATGCGGATGGAGAAGGGCTACCGCCTCTTCGGCGCCGACCTCTCGCCCGACCACACGCCGTTCGAAGCCGGCCTCGACCGGTTCGTGAAGCTCGAGGGGCGGTCGTTCGAGGGCGCGGACGCGCTCCGTCGCCAGCTCGACGCCGGGGTGCCGTCGAGGCTCGCGTGCCTCACGGTCGACGTCGGCGAGGCGATCCCGCACGGTGACGAGCCGGTCCTCGACGCCGACGGCGAGGTGGTCGGGTACGTGAGCGCGGCCGAGTACGGCCACGTCGTCGGCGCGGCGATCGCGCTCGCCTACCTCCCACCCGACCTGGCGGCTTCCGGCACGACGCTCGCGGTGGACGTCCTCGGTGAGCGGCGCGCGGCCACGGTCGTCGACGCGCCCCTGTACGACCCCGGGGACGCGAAGCTCCGCGCGTAAGCCGATGGCGACGACCGAGGCTCGCCCCGGCGAACGGATCCGGCCGCTCCGGTCACGCCTGCGCGTCGACCTCCTGGGCGAGGACGAGGTGGAACGGATCGTGGAAGCCGCCTTCGAGGTCCTGGCCCGCGTCGGCCTGCAGATCGACTCCGAGCCCGTGCTCCGCGACCTCGCGGCAGCCGGCGCCGACGTCGACCTCGGGACCGAACGCGTGCGGTTCCCCCGGACGATCGTCGAGGAAGCGCTCGCTGCGATGCCGGCGTCCTTCGTGATGGCCGCTCGCGATCCCTCCTGCGACCTGCCGATCGACGGTTCGGCCGGCTACCTGTCGCTCGACGGGACCCCGGCGTTCATCCTGGACATCGACACGCAGCAGCGCCGTCCGCCGAACCGCGAGGACTACCGCCAGGCGATGCTGCTGTCCGACGCGCTGCCCGAGATCGCGTACACGTGGCCCCCCTTCGCGCTGGCCGACGTCCACCCGTCGACGCAGTCCGTGTGGCAGGCCTACCTCGAGCTCGCCTGCACGACGAAGCACGCGCAGCCGAACGAGGTGATCACGCCGGGCGACGCGCGCGCGGCGGTCGCGATGGCCCGGGTCGTGGCGGGCGGCGCCGACGCGCTCCGCGACCGGCCCCTGATCTCCTCCTACCAATGCGCGATCAGCCCGCTGTCCTACGACGGCGCCGCGGTCGAGGCCGCGCTCGAGTTCGCGCGCGCCGGCGTGCCTGCGGGGTGGGTCTCGATGGCGGTCGCGACGGCAGCGGCGCCGACGACGCTCGCCGGACACCTCGTCTCGGTCCACGCGGAGCTGCTGGGCGGGATCGCGGTGCTCGAGACGCTCGTGCCGGGCGCACCGACCTTCTACGGCCCCTACCAGGCGTTCATGGACCTGCGCTCGGGCGACATGAGCCCGGCGTGGGGAGGCGAGGACGTGCTGTTCAAGCTCGCCTCGGCCCAGATCGCCCGTCGCCTCGGCCTGCGGATGAACATCATGGGCTACGGCACCGGGTCGAAGACCGCCGACTGGCAGGCGGGCGTCCAGCACGCGATGTCGCTGATGGGGGTCGCGCTCGCCGGCAGCGGCGAGCTGATCGCCTCGGCGGGAACGCTCCACGGCAGCCGGGTCTTCTCCCACGAGCAGCTCGTCCTCGACGCCGAGCTGTTCGCGATGGTCTGTCACATGCTCGACGGGTTCACGGTGACCGACGACGACCTGGCCGTCGACGTGATCGAGGCCGCCGGTCCGGCCGGGCACTTCCTCGACAGCCCGCACACGCTGGCCCACATGCGTGAACGCTGGATGTCGGAGCTGTTCGGCACCGACAACTGGGACGCGTGGGTCGAGGCCGGACGCCCCGAGCCGAAGGACCGGGCCCGCGAGAAGGCGCGCGAGCTGTTCGCGACCCACGAGCCCGACCCGCTCCCCGACGACCTCGACGCGGAGCTCCGCGGCATCGTCGCCGCACGCGAGGCCGAGATCCTCGCCGATGGGTAGGTCCTCGACTCAGCCCGCGGCGCGCACGAAGCACTCCCCGAACACGTATCCCCAGCCCGGCTCGTAGCCCGCGCGCTCCTGCGCGCCCAGCTCCGGTCCGAGGAGCTCCCACTTCCGGTGCTCCAGGTCGACGCGGGTACGCCCGTCGCCGACGGCGGTGAACGTGACCTCGACCTCGGTGAGCGGACGATCGTGATCGTTGGGCTTCCAGCCGAACACGACGCGCGACGGCGGATCCCAGGCCTCGACCCGTCCCCACTCGCCCTGCTCGCCCGTGGACAGCACCTCGTAGATCCGTCCGCCCCGGAACGGCTCGAACACGACGTCGACCGTCGTCTCCCCCGCGTCGTGGTCGGCCCGCGTGTGCGTCTCGAGCGGCCACCACTGCGCCATCCCCGTCGTGAACAGGGTGAAGGCGTCCTCGGGGCTACGGGCCACGGTCACGCTCCTGCGGATCGGATCGGTCGTCATCGTCGGGTCCCCCTTCCGTCGGCCCGGTCGGCCTCCTGCCCTGCCGCGGCGGCGAAGGCCGCCAGCGCGTCGTCCCAGAACGTCTCGACGTAGGCACGCAGGGTCGCGAGCCCGGTGGGGTCCGCGACGTAGAGCCGACGGGTGCCCTCCGCGCGATCGGTCACGAGCCCTGCCCCCTTCAGGACCTTCAGGTGCTGCGACACCGCAGGGCGGCTCACGGGCACCTCGGCGGCGATGTCTCCCACGCTGCGGGGTCCGTGGCGCACGAGCGTGAGCACTCGACGCCTGGTCGGGTCGCCCAAGGCGTCGAGGACACGGTCGGTCGGCGCATCGGCCTTCGTCATGGTCCGTAAGTTAGCACTTACCGATGTCCCTCGTCCAGGCAGTGACGCGGGACGCGGCGGGCCCTAGGCTCGCCGCGATGAGCGACGTCTCACGCCTGATCGCCGCGGTCGACCTCGGCGGGACGAAGATCCTCGCCGTCGTCGCCCGGGATGACGAGATCGTGGGCCGAGCGAAGGCGACGACCCCTCGGACCGGACCGGACCACGTCGCCGACGCGATCGCCGCGAGCGTCACGGCGGCGCTCGTCGGGACCGGCATGCCCGACGCCAGCGTCGTCGCGGTCGGGATCGGTGCCCCGGGCCGGGCCGACGGCGGGATGCTGTCGCACGCCCCGAACATCCCGGGCTTGCGCTCCCCCTACCCGATGGGCCACGCCGTCTCCGAACGGCTGGGTGGCGTCCCCGTCGTGATCGAGAACGACGTCACCGTGGCGACGATCGGGGAGCAGACCCGCGGCGCCGGCCGTGCGTTCCGGTCGTTCCTCGGCGTGTTCCTCGGTACCGGCGTCGGGGGAGGGCTCGTGCTGGACGGCGAGATCTACACGGGACGAGGCGCCGGCGTGGAGATCGGGCACCTCGTCGTGGATCCCGACGGACGGCCGTGCGGGTGCGGCGGGATCGGCCACCTCGAGGCGTACGCGGGCAAGGCCGGGATCGCGGCCGAGGCCCGACGACGGGCCGAGCGCGGGGAACGCACCCTGCTGGTCGAGCTGACCGACGAGACGGGGAAGGACCGTCTGACATCGGGGACGATCGGCAAGGCCCTTCGGTCTCACGACGCGGTCGCCACAGCGCTGATCGACGACGCGGCCTGGGCGATGTCGGTCGCGCTTGCCTCGGCCCAGAACCTGCTCGACGTCGAGGCGATCGTGATCGGCGGTGGGCTCGCGGGCAAGCTCGGGCCGGGGTTCGTCACCCGCGTCGCCGACCTGATGACGCCCCAGCTGTTCGTCCCCGAGCACGCGCCCCAGGTCCTGCCGAGCGAGCTCGGGGATCTGTCGGGGGCGACCGGCGCCCTCGTCTTGGCGACGACTCAGTCGTCCTGACCGGACTCGATCACCTCGTCCGGCGTGTTGTGCACCGCCGGGATCGAGCCGAGCTTGCCCGCCTGGAAGTCCTCGTAGGCCTCGATCAGCTCCTGGCGGGTGTTCATCACGAACGGCCCGTACCAGGCGACCGGCTCGCCGATCGGCGCGCCGCCGAGCAGGAGCACCTCGAGCTCCGGGTTGCGCGACTCCTGCCTCGGCGCGGCGTCCATGACGATCGCGTCGCCGGGACCGAACACCGCGAGCTGTCCCGTCGCGATCGGCCGGCGCTCCGTCCCCACCGTCCCTTCGCCCGCCAGCACGTACGCGAGCGCGTTGAAGTCGGGTCGCCAGGGCACCTCGATCCGGGCGCCGGGCGCGACGCTCACGTGGACGTACGTGATCGGCGTGTGCGTGTCACCCGGTCCCGCGTTGCCCGCCAGCTCGCCGGCGATCACGCGAACGAGTGCGCCGGCGTCGGGCGTCGTCAGCAATCCCACCTCGCTCGCGCGCAGGTCCTGGTAGCGCGGGTCCGCCCACTTCAAGGCCTTGGGGAGGTTCACCCACAGCTGGACGCCGTGGAACAGCCCGCCGCTCATCACGAGATGCTCCGGCGGCTTCTCGATGTGGAGGATCCCGGCGCCTGCGGTCATCCACTGGGTGTCGCCGTTCGTGATCACGCCGCCGCCGCCGTTCGAGTCCTGGTGCTCGAAGATCCCGTCGAGCATGTAGGTGACGGTCTCGAACCCCCTATGCGGATGCCAGGGCGTGCCCTTCGGCTCACCGGGCGCGTACTCGACCTCGCCCATCTGATCCATGTGGATGAACGGATCGAGGTCGGCCAGGTCCACCCCGGCGAACGCGCGGCGGACCGGGAACCCCTCGCCCTCGAACCCCGACGGGGCGACGGTGACGGAGCGGACGGGACGTCGGCGCGCTTCGGTCGCGACATCCGGGATGCGGGTGAGCGTGGTCAGATCGTCGACGGTGACGGCGGGCATGGCGGCTTCCCCCTTCGGTGGGCACAACGCGTACGGACACGCAAGCTATTCCTCCGACCGCCCGGTACCGTCGAGGCGTGCGGACACGGATCGAGGCGACGGGGCCGGCGACGGCGCGCGACATGTGGGAGGCCTACGCCGAGCCAGCGCGCTGGCACGAGTGGGCTCCCCAGATCCGTTCCGTTCGCCCGCTCGAGCGTATCCACCCAGGGCTGAACGGTGAGGTCGAAGGCCTCCTCGGCGTCCGCGTGCGGTTCGAAGTGACGGAGGTCGACGAGGCCGCCGGGCGCTGGACCTGGCGTGTCCAGGTCGGCCCTGCCCGCCTCACGATCACGCACGAGGTCGCCGAGAGCCGGACCGCCGTCGACATCGACGGCCCGGCACCGATCGTCCTGGCGTACGCGCCGGTCGCCCGACTCGCGCTGTCGCGGCTGGTTCACGTCGGGTCCTAGCCGCGCTCCCGGCGCTGTTCCTCGTCCTCGTTCCGCTCGCCGAGCTCGGCGAAACGGGCCATCCCCAGACCGAACGCCGCGGTCGCCGTCGCGATGAACACCACCGCGCCGATCCCGAACACCACGGCCTCGCTCACGGCGACGACGGCGCTCATCCGCGGCCTCCGCGAGGACTCACCAGGGCGCCGAGCGACAGGATCGACGGCACCCACAGCCCGACGAACAGGCCGAGGTCGCGATCACCCTCGCCGAACACCCCGAACCAGAACGACACCGACAGCACGAACGACACGAACGCCGCCGCCAGGATGGTCAGCAGTGCCGCTCTCGGATCCATCTTCATGTCACGTCCCTCCTTGGGTTCACGTCGGAGGTTCGGGGCACCGCCGGCGACCGATCACGAAAGACGGGCGGTGCATAGTTTCGGAGCGTGGTGCATAGGTTTAGTGGCCTTCCGAGGTGGGTGCGCTCGTAGCGTGGTGGTCATGGACATCGCCATCACCGGATCGAGCGGACTCATCGGCGGGGCGCTCGCGCACGACCTCGAACGGCACGGGCACCGCGTGGTGCGGGTCGTGCGCCCACAGACGGGGAGCCGTACGGGCGACACGCTCGCATGGGACCCCGCGGCGGGCACGATCGACTCGGCTGGGCTCGAAGGCATCGACGCCGTGGTGCACCTGGCGGGCGTCGGCATCGGCGACCGACGGTGGAGCGCGTCGCGCAAGCGAGAGATCCTGCGATCCCGCACCGAGGGTACGGGGCTCCTCGCGACCACGCTCGCGAGCCTCGCGCGCCCGCCCGCGACGTTCGTCGTCGGATCGGCGACGGGCTTCTACGGCGATGGTGGCGACCGCGAGCTCACGGAGGACTCCCCCGCCGGCACGGGCTTCCGCGCCGAGGTCTGCGTCGCGTGGGAGGCGGCGGCCCGCCCGGCCGCCGAGGCCGGCGTCCGAACGGTGCTGCTGCGATCGGCGAACGTCCTCACCCCCGACGGCGGGCTCCTGCCGTTCATGCTGACCCCGTTCAAGCTCGGGCTCGGCGCTCGCTTCGGCGACGGCCGTCAGTGGTTCCCGTGGATCACCCTCGACGACGAGGTCGCCGCGATCCGCGCCGTGCTCGACGACGCGTCTCTGGAGGGGCCGGTGAACGCCGTCGCCCCCGAGGCGGTGACGAACCGAACGTTCACGAAGGCGCTGGCGAGGACTCTGCACCGCCCGGCACCGTGGTGGGCGCCGGGCCCCGTGCTGCAGGTGATCGCGGGGTCCGAGCGCGCCAAGGAGGCGTTGCTGTCGAGCGCCAAGGTCGTGCCCGCCGCCCTCGCGGCCGCGGGGTTCGGCTTCGGAGATCCGCTGCTCGAGCCGGCGCTTCGCCGGATCCTCTCGTCACGTCAGGGCCGAACACCGGCGGTCCCCCCGTCGTGACCTCCGCCACACCCCCGCCCGCTCTCGAGGGCGCCCGGGTCGCGGTGATGGGGGCATCCGGTGGACTCGGCAGCGCGATCACGCACGCGCTCGCGGCGAGTGGGGCGAGACCGCTGCTCGCCGGACGAGCCGTCGACCGGCTGCGTGCGGTGGGCATAGCCGAGGCACCGATCGTGCAGGCGGACGTGCGTGACCCGGAGTGCGGAACACGCATCGCCGAGGCCGCGGTCGAGTCGTTCGGCGGACTCGACGGCCTCGTCAACGCGGCCGGTATCGTGGCATTCGGCTCACTCGCCGAGCACGATGACGACACCATCGAGGAGCTCTTCCTGACGAACGCCATGGGGCCCCTGTGGTTGGTGCGGGGCGTGTTGCCCCTTCTGGAAGCGAGCCACGGGTTCGTGGTCCAGCTCTCGGCGGTCGTCGCCGAGCGACCCATGCCCGGGATGGCTGTGTACGCGGCCACGAAGGCCGCTCTGACCGCGGCCGACGCGGCCCTCGCGAGGGAGCTGCGCCGGGTGGGGGTGCGGATCATCGACGCGAGGCCCCCACACACGGAGACCGGCCTCGCTTCCCGACCGATCCTCGGGACGGCACCCGCGCTCCCCGAGGGGCTCGCCCCGCAGACGGTCGCCACGCGCATCGTGCGCGCCATCGAGACCGGGGAGACGTCGCTGGCGTCCACCGCGTTCTCGGACGGCTCCTGATGGACTCCCTCCGCGGGTTCCCGACATCGGCGCCCGCACCCGTCTGCCCTGAGCCGGTGACGCGCGCCGTGATGACGAACCGCTGGCGCTGGCTCACCTACCTCCACTGGCCCTACGACCCCGCCGTGGTCCAGGGCCTGCTCCCCGAGGGGCTCCGCGTCGACACCCACGACGGGAAGGCCTGGGTCGGACTGATCCCGTTCCGCATGGAGGTCGCGTTGCCGGGACTGCCGCCGGTGCCGTACCTGTCGACGTTCCCCGAGACGAACGTGCGGACCTACGTCGTGGGCCCCGACGGCGAGCCGGGTGTGTGGTTCTTCTCCCTCGACGCCTCGCGTCTGCCGGCGGTGCTGGTGGCCAGGGGCTGGTTCGGGCTCGCCTACCGGTGGGCGACGATGCGTATCGAACGCGAGGGTCGTCGGGTCCGGTACACGAGCGTGCGCCGCGAAGGCCCACGCGCGAGCAGCTCCGTCGAGGTCGAGGTGGGCGACCCTGTGTCGGCCGGTGAGATGAGCGACCTCGACCACTTCCTGGCCTCGCGGTGGCGCCTGTACTCGGCGGGCCGCCGCGGCCTGGTCCTCGGCCGCATCGATCACGCCCCGTGGACGTTGCGATCCGCGGAGCTCATCGACGTACGTCAGGACCTGGTGGAGGCCGCCGGTCTGCCGAGCCCCGGCGGCGCGCCGA
>CAVVOG010000004.1:0-54820 GCA_963749895.1 uncultured Actinomycetes bacterium
AGCCGCCCGCCAGTGAAGGGTCGTCCGGCACACCGCCGCCGGCCATCAATCGAGCCCCCTCCTGGACCCCCAGTTCGATGTACCCGAGGACCCGCTCGCGCGCCTGCTCGGAGATCAGCGGCCCGAGCTGGGTGTCGGCGTCGAGGGGGTTCCCGATCGTGATCCCGCGCGCGATCGAAGCGAGGCGGTCGAGGAAGGGCTCATAGATCGAGCGCTGCACCAGCAGTCGACCGCCGCAGATGCACGTCTGACCCGCCGCGATGAACGCGCCGAACGCGACTCCCTTCGCCGCCTCGTCCAGATCGACGTCGTCGAAGACCATCACGGGCGTCTTGCCGCCGAGCTCCAGGGTCGACTTCGCGAAGCGCTCCGCGGTCGCGACGGCGACCGCTCGGCCGGCGGCCGTGCCGCCCGTGAACGTGACCTTGCCCACGTCGGGGTGCGACGCGATACGCGCGCCGGCGGTGCGACCCAGCCCCGGCACGACGTTCAGCACCCCGGGCGGGATGCCGGCGTCCACGGCGATCTGCCCCAGGAGCAGGCTCGTCAGCGGCGTCTGTTCCGACGGCTTGAGCAGCACGCTGTTGCCCGTCGCCAAGGCCGGTGCCAGGCTCTTCGAACCGATCATCATCGGGTGGTTGAACGAGCTGAGGATGCCCACGACCCCGATCGGGAACCGCGTCGTGTACGTGTGGTACGGCCCGGGCATCGGGATCACGTCGGTCCGGTCGGCCTGCAGGAGCGCCGCGTTGTACCGGTACCACTCGGGCAGGCGGTTCAGCTGAGCTCGCGTCTCCTTGATCGGTCGGCCGTTGTTGACCGTCTCGACACGGTAGAGGTCCTCGATCCGCGCCTCGATCCCATCAGCGAACCGGTGGAGCGCCCGGGCCCGCTGGGCGATCGGCATCTCGCTCCAGGTCCCGGTTTCGAACGCATCCTTGGCGGCCGCGACAGCCCGGTCGATGTCCGCCACATCGGCCTCCGCGACCGTCGCGACGATCTGCCCTGTCGCCGGTTCGGTCACCTCGAGATGTCCGCCGGTGACCGGATCGACCCACCGGCCGCCGATCAGTAGCCGGTCGGGCACGCCGACCTCGTCGAGGATCGCTCGAGCCCGTCCGCCCGCTGACGCCTCGACGGCCATGTCGGCCGCCTACCCGGCCGCCGCGGCGGTCTTCGCCGCGGCGATCTCCTGCTGCATCGACTCGAACCGCTGGAGGATCTGAGCCTGCATCGTGGCGACCTTCGGATCGGACGCGCGACGCGGGCGGGGGAGATCGACCGGGATATCGGCGAAGAGACGGCCACCGGGCGCCAACACGATGATGCGGTCCGAGAGCTGCACCGCCTCGACCACGTCGTGGGTCACGAACAGGACCGTCTTCTTCGTCTGCACCCAGATGTCCTGGAGCTGCTCGCGGAGGCTGCGCGCCGTGATCGCGTCGAGGTGGCTGAACGGCTCGTCCATCAGCAACAGGTCGGGCTCCACGGAGAACGCCCTGGCGATCCCCACCCGTTGCTGCATCCCGCCCGAGAGCTGCGCGGGGAACTTGTCCCCTGCATCCTCCAGACCCACCATCTCCAGGTACCGCACCGCATGGTCCTTCGCATCGGTGTTCTGCGAGTCCAAGACGTAGAGCATGTTCCGCATCACGGTGCGCCACGGCAGGAGGCGGGGGTCCTGGAAGACGTAGCCCAGCCGCGCGGTGCGGTCGCCCTCCAGCAGGCTCACGGTCCCCCGTGAGGGGCTGTCGATCCCCGACACGATGTTCAACAGCGTGCTCTTGCCACAGCCGGACGGGCCGACCACCGAGACGAACACGTGGCCCTCGACCTCGAAACTCAGATCGTCGATCGCCGTCGTGGGCTGGGAGCCCTTCTCGATCGGCGGGAACGTCTTCACTAGATGATCGACCTTCAGCGTCGCCACGTCGTCCTCGCTCCTTCCGTCCTAGGCGCCCCGGATGCCGAGGTCGACCTCTTCGGCCTCCTGCTCGATCTCATCGAGACCCGCATCCCGCCAACGGAAGGCTCGGCGCTGCAGCCTCACGAGGAAGAGTCGGTCGAGCAACACGATGAACCCGATGAAGATGATCACCCACCCGACGAACCCCCGATAGCGGTTCGCGTCGTACCAGTACCGGCTCCGCCATCCCACGCCCTCGCTGGAGGAGAACCACTCGGCCAACAGGACGGCGTTCCAACCCACGATCACCGCGAACCGCAGCCCGGCGAACACGTAGCCGGTCACCGCGGGCACCTGGAGGTGGCGGAAGCGGCGGGCGGTCGGCACCTGGAACGCGGTCGACATCCTGCGCAGGTCGCGGGGGATCGCCTGCACCCCCTGCACGACGTTCACGGCCACGAACGGGAACGCCGACAGGACGGTCGTGATGATCACCGCGTCGTCCCCGAGACCGAACCACATCTGCGTCAGGAAGGCCCAGATGATCGCGGGCAGGGCCAGCAGGACGAGCAGCGTGTCCTTCAGCAGGGCCTCGGCGATCCGGGAACCACCGATCAGGACGCCGGTGACGATACCGACGACCATCGCGATCGCGATGCCGAACGAGAACCTCGGGAGCGTGGCCCAGAAGTGCTCGAGGAACTGGCCGCAGGTCGACCTGATCTGCTCCCCGCACGAATCGGCGTGGGCGCCGCCGGTCACCTCGATCCACAGGAACCCGAAGACCTCGACGGGTCCGGGGAACCGATCCTCGTACATGGAGGCGAGCTGCCACAGCAGGAGCAGGAAGAGGTAGCTCGTGATCCGCGCGCCCGTGTCGGTGCGGACCCACCCCCAGACCGTGGCGAGGACGCCTCCGGATCCCTTCTCCCGGTCGACGGCGACGCTCATGCTTTGTCCTCCAACCGCCAGCGGAACAGGTACCGCTCGAACCGGACGAGCAGGAACCGCTCGACCAAGAGCATGAACACGATGAACAGCAACACCCAGGCGAGCGTCCCCGGGATCGAGAAGTCCTCGAACTCCTTGCGGATCTGGAACCCGACGCCCTTGCTCGAGCCGAAGACCTCGGTGAGCTGCTCGACCTTCCATGCCAGCGCGAACGAGAGCCGGACGCCGGCGAAAGCGAACGGAGCCACCGAGGGCACGAGCACGTGGCGGACCACCTGGGCCCGCGGACGTCCGAACGAGTCGCTCATCTGCACGAGATGTCGGTCGACGTCGTCGAGCCCCTCGGCGACGTTGATCGCGATGTACGGCATCGCGACCAGCCCGACGGACAGGATCGGACCGAGCTCGGAGATCCCGAAGAGCACGAGCGCCATGACCGCGTACGTGATGCCGGGGATCGAGCCGGCCACCATGACCATGTCGTGGAAGAAGGCACGCCAATACGAACTGGTCCCCATCGCGTACCCGATCGGGAACCCGAGCAGCAGAGCGACCCCGAAGCCGAGCGTCAGCCGCCTGATCGTCGGCACGAAGTGCTCGATGAACGCGCCCGAGCGCACGATCTCCCACATCTCGGCGCCGACCTTGCTCGGCGGCGGGACGCGATACTCACCGACCCATGCCGACAGGATGGTCCACCCGATCAGGAACCCGCCGACGCCGACGACGAACCCGACGATCCCCCGGACGCGCCGGCGCGAGGCGAGCGACAGGGCGGCGGTTCCACGTGGACCACGTCCGATCGTCGTCGAACCCGCCACGTGTCCTCCCTCCTGTCGCTCGCCAGCGCTACCGGGGTTCGCCGTTCAGGCCTACGGTGCTGGGACGACGTCGAAGCGCGGCGCCTCGTCGCTCTCCGCCAGGCCCGCGTTCGCGAGCATCGGGAAGATCTTCGACTCGGTCTCGACCCACGCGTCGTCCAGGTAGACGGTCTGCACGAACCAGTCGTGCGCGGCGAGGTAGTCCTTCATGAACTGGATCTCCTCGTCGGTCTCGACCGCGAAGTGCTGCGGGTAGGACTCGATGATCGTGTCCTGGTTCCCCTGCCACTCCTGGATCCCGCGCTCCCACAGCTCGAGGAAGAAGGCGACCTCCTCGGGGTGGGAGTCGTACCACTCGGTCGGGGCCATGAAGATGTTGATCATCGGGCCCTCGTACCCCTCGGGTGCGTCGACCGCCTCGGCGTAGAGGTCCGGCGCGGTCTTGCCGTCATACAGGACGCGCACGTCCCCGTTCAGGAGCGGCGGCACGTTGAAGTCGGGGAGCACGAGCGCACCGGCGACCTCCTTGTCGGCCGCGAGTGCGCCCGTGTTGGTCAGGTCCGCGAGCACGAGCTCGAAGTCACCGCCACCCGTGCGGAAGTCGAGGTCGTACATCTCCTTCGCGAGCGCCCCCCACACGACCGTCGACGAGACCGCGTCCCACACGGCGATCTTCTCGCCCTTGAGGTCCTCGAGCGTCTGCGCGTCGGAGTCAGCAGGCACGACCAGGATGCTCCGGTCGATGTTGTACTTGCCGAAGACGGTGGCCGGAACGCCCGTCTCCTCCTCGAGCAGCGGCACCTCGAACGACGCGATCGAGACGATGTCGGCGTGACCACCCGCGTAGAGGCCGAACTCGTCCCACGAGGTCTGCTCGATGATCGTGATGCCCGACTCCTCCTGCATCTCCGCGCTGATGCCGGAGTCCTTCAGGAAGTCCCACACCGGGTCCGGCGCGAAGGTGAAGCGGATGACGTTCTCGTCACCGCCACCACCACCATCGCCGCCGCCGCCGTTGTCATCGCCGCAGGCGACCGCGACCAGCGCGAAGGCACTCACGACCGCCAGCGTGCGGAACACCGCACGTGCACGCGTCCCCCTCATCGATCCGCCTCCTCCTTCCGTCCGGTCCCCCGGACCATCCGCGGCGCCCGAGCTGCTGCTCGATGCCGCCTACATCGCGGACTATATATAATGTCAGAGTTGTCCGTGCAACGCGAAGCCTCCCCCGGACTGGTGCCTCTCGTCAAGGGACCCCCCCCCTCGCCGTCGGATGATCAGAAGTCCCCGATCACCCGCATCGCGCTGATCGTCAGGTTGTCGACCGCCGCCGACGCAGCCGTGCCCGGGTCCATCGCCCGCGTGTGCACGAGGAATCGCTTGAGCTCTCGGAGCGCGTACGCGTCGACGGCGGACAGACGGGCCAGCCGCTCGTCGACCCGGGCCCGGAGGTCGTCCGGCCGGACGGCTTCGGTGATCAGTCCCGCCTCCCGAGCCGCGAGCGCATCGATCGGGTCCCCGGTCGAGACCATGTCGAACAGGAGCCTCGGCGGCAGCACGAAGCGCGCCCAGCTGACGATGACCGCCGGCGCGAACCCGGAGCGGATCTCGGGGAACGCGAAGGTGGCGCCGTCGGCAGCGACGGCGACGTCGCTGGCCGCGACCAGACCGACCCCGAAGCCGGCGGCGTCCCCCTGGACCTCGGCGATCACTGTGAGCGGCGACGTGCGGAGCGCTTCGTTGATGGCGGGGATCCTCGCAGCCATCCCCCTGACCTCGTCGAGCGACGCACCACCCTTCTGCCTGCCGAGACAGAAGGCCGCTCCCTCGGCACGGATCCGGAGGAACCGCAACCGTTCCTGCCGGCTCGCGTCAGCGATCGCCTCGAGGAAGTCGTCCATCATCTGGCGCGTGAAGAGGTTGCCGTCGCCCGCGTCGATCGTCGCGGTGAGGGTCGGTCCTTCGAGGTCGAGCCGGAGGCCCTCAGCCATCGCCGGTTCCTGCCTGCTCGAGATGTGTTCGGAGGTCCCTCGAGGCGTGACGGAGGTGATCGCGGATCGCTGCTTGGGCCGCCTTCACGTTCCCCTGCACGCACGCATCGAGGATCGCCTTGTGCTCGTCGTTCGCTCGCTCCGACGGTGGCTGGCCCGCGACGAACATGTGGATGTACGGGGCGGAGGAATCGCGGAGGTTGTCGATGATCGCCGAGAGACGGGGTCGACCGGCGCAGGCGTAGAGGCGGAGATGGAACTCGTCGTTCAGGCGGAGCCACGATCCGGGGTCACGTGCCCCTCGCATCTCCTCGATCAGCTCGGCGAGTTGCCGACCGGTCTCCTCGTCGATATGCGGGATCGCGTGCGTGACGGCCAGGGACTCGAGGGCCTCTCGGATCTCGTAGAACTCGAGGAGGTCGTCCACGCTCGGGTGGAACACGACGGCGCCGCGATGCGGGTCGATCCGAACCAGACCCTCGGCCTGCAGCTGAGCGAACGCCTCCCGGACGGGGGTCGTGCTGACGCCGAAGCGTTTCGCGATGTCGTTCTGACGTAGACGCGTGCCGGGGGCGAGGTCGCCACGCTGGATCTCGCTGCGCAGGCGCGCCGCCACCATCTTCGCCGTCGTGTCACGCTCGATCGCCTGTGCGTGGTCCATGATGTGGGGGAGCGTATACGCCGTCGGCGGTCGCGACGAGGCTCAGCCTTCGTCCGTCACCCGCAGCACGGCGCGACCCACCACCCCTCCTCCTTCCAGCGCTTCGAAGACCTCGTTCACCTCGTCGAGCGGCCGAACGAGCCCCACGACGGTGGTGACCAGGCCACCCTCCACGAGCGAGATCGCGTTCGTGAGATCGTCGCGGTGCGCGTAGCGCGACCCGAGGTACCGCACCTCGTCGAGGACGAACGATGGTGTGGGCACGGTCAGGTTCGTCGTGGGTGAGTAGCCGACACCGACGACCGTGCCGCCGTTGCGCACGAGGCGGCGGGCCAAGGCGAGCGTCGCCTCGGCCCCTACGGTGTCGACCACGACGTCGAGGCCCTCACCGGCGGTCGTCCCTACGACATCGTCCACGGCGCTCTGGTCGTCCGAGCGTCGCGCGTCCAGTCCCAGCCCGAGCGCCGTCTCGAGGGTCGCCGGATGCACGTCGAACCCGAACGTCGACGCCCCGGCCGCCCGGGCGATCTGCGCGGCGTGGATGCCGACGCCACCCAGCCCGAGGATCGCCACGCTCTCGCCCGCGCGAACCCCGCCGCGCGTCACGACCGAGCGGTAGGCGGTTCCCAGGGCACAGCTCATCGGTGCCGCCGACACGGTGTCGATCGCGTCGGGGATCGCCACGAGTCGGTCGAGCGGCACGACGATGCGCTCGGTGAACCCCCCCGGATGCGTGAAGCCGGTCCAGGCGACCATCTGCGCGCACAGCGGCTCGTCCCCGCGCCGGCAGGCGCGGCACCGGCCGCACGGCCAGTAGTGGTAGACGACCGCCCGCGATCCCTCGGCGACCGAACCCGCAGGATCGGCCGCGAGCACGCGCCCCACGATCTCGTGGCCGGGGACGTGTGGAAGCCGGAGCCGATCCGAGTACGGCATGTGTCCCCGCGACGTCTTGACGTCGCTGAAGCACACCCCGCACGCGAGCACCTCGAGCAACGCATGGCCCGGGGGGAGGACAGGCTCGGGTACGTCGAGCGCCGTGAGCGGCTCGGCGTAGTCCACCACCGCCATCGCGCGCACGGTCGCTCCTCCTTCCCCTCGAGATCCCGCTCCGAGAAGGGGTAGCGGGAACGACGAAGCTTGAACATAATATACAAAGCGACCCGGAAGGGGGAGACGGCATGGCGCACTTCGTGAAGGAACGGACCGGCGTGTCCGAGGAGGCGTGGCACGAGATCCGTGCCACGGTCAGCGAGATCCTGTCCGCCGTCGAGCGAGAGGGCGAGGTGGCCGTTCGCCGCTACTCCGAACGGTTCGACGGATGGAACCCGCCCACGTTCCGAGTGTCGGCCGACGAGGTCGCGCGCGCCCAGGCGTCGATGTCCGACGACCTGCGCGAACACGTCGCCTTCACGCAGGCGCAGGTCCGCAACTTCGCGGAGCTCCAGCGCGAGACGCTGGTCGACGTGGAGTGGCAGACGCTTCCCGGCGTGATCTTGGGGCAGCGCTTCATCCCCATCGACGCGGTCGGCGCCTACTCCCCCGGCGGCCTATATCCGCTGATCGCCTCCGCGATCATGACGGTCGTCACCCCCAAGGTCGCCGGCGTCGCGCGGGTCGTCGCGTGCGCACCCCCGCGTGGCCCCGAGGGGATGCATCCGCCGCAGCTCTACGCGATGGCGACCTCGGGCGCCGACGAGATGTTCTGCATCGGGGGCGTCCAGGCGTTCGCCGCGATGGCCTTCGGGATCGAGGACCTCGAGCCGGTCGACATGCTCGTCGGGGCCGGCAACGCCTACGTGGCCGAGGCGAAGCGTCAGCTCTTCGGCACCGTCGGGATCGACCTGCTGGCCGGCCCGACCGAGATCATGGTGATCGCCGACGACTCGGCCGATCCCGACATCGTGGCGGCCGACCTGCTCGGGCAGGCCGAGCACGGGCCGACCTCCCCTGCCACCCTGATCACGACGTCGGAGCGCCTGGCTCGCGAGGTCGCCGAGGCGGTCGAGGCATGGCTCGAGGGCGAGTGGCCGACCAAGGAGGTCGCGGGCACCGCCTGGCGGGACCAGGGTTCGATCATCGTGGTGGAGGACGACGACGAGGCCGCGAGCGTCGCGGACGACATCGCGCCGGAGCACCTCGAGATCCAGACGGAGGACCCCGACTGGTACCTGAAGCGCATGTCCTCCTACGGCTCGCTCTTCGTCGGGACCCACGCGACCGTCGCGTACTCCGACAAAGCGATCGGTACCAACCACGTGCTCCCCACCCGTCGGGCGGCGCGCTACACGGGAGGCCTGTGGGTCGGGAAGTTCCTGAAGTCGGTCACCTACCAGCGGGTGACCGCGGAGGGGTCCGCCCGGGTCGCGGAGAGCGCGGCCGCCGTGTCGGACGCCGAGCTGATGTACGGCCACGCGCTCACGGCACGGCTGCGGCTCGACCCCGAGCGGTTCCCCGACGCGCTCCCGGCGATCCCGCCGGGCGGCGCGAGCTCCTGAGATGGCCGAACGCCCGGTCGCCGTCGTCACCGGCGCGGGTCGAGGGATCGGTCGCCAGATCGCGATCTCGCTCGCTCGGGCGGGCGCCGATCTCGTGCTCGCCGGACGCGACCCCGCGACGTTGCACGACGCCGCGCGGCTCGTGTCGGCGGCCGGCGCTTCGGTGGAGGTGGTGCCGACCGACGTGACCGATGAGGCCGCCGTGGAGGCGTTAGCCACCGCGACGCTCGAACGGTTCGGGAAGGTCGACGTGCTCGTGGCGAACAGCGGGGTCGGCGGACCGAGCGCCCCACTGTGGGAGCAGACGAGGACCGGGTGGGACGATACGTTCGCGGTCAACACGACCGGGGTGTTCCTGTGCGCCCGCGCGCTCGTCCCCCCGATGCTGGAGCGTCGGTCGGGATCGGTCGTCGTGGTCGGCTCGATGACGGGCAAGCGCCCGCTGTGGGGGCGGAGCCCCTACGGAGCCAGCAAGCTCGCGCTCGTCGGGCTCGTACGGACCCTCGCGCTCGAGGCCGCGCCGTACGGTGTGCGCGTCAACCTCGTCTCGCCCGGTCCGGTCGCGGGCGAGAGGATGGACTGGGTGTTCGCCGCTCAGGCCGAGGGACGGGGGATCTCCCCCGACGACGCGCGTGCGGAGATGGTGGCCCAGCTGCCGGTCGGACGGCTGATCGAGGCATCCGAGGTCGCCCAGGCCGTCGTCACCCTCGCGCTCGGGGATCTCACCGGGATCACAGGGGTGGATCTCAACGTGAGCGGGGGCATGGTGATGTACTGAGTCCCTTCGGAGAAGGAGGACACGTGCCGAGGATCGTCGATCTGTCGCAGGACATCTACACCGGGATGATGGTCTACCCGGGACACCTGAAGACCGTGCTGTTCGAACACGTCACGCATGCCGAGACGGCGCCGCGCTTCGACAGCGGGTTCTCGTTCCAGACGAAGGGGTTCCTCCTGAACGACAACGGGCCGACCCACGTCGATTCCTTCAGCCACCTCGACCCCGACCCGTCGGCCGAGACGATCGATCAGATGTCGCTGGACCTCTTCTACGGCGAGGCGATCTGCATCGACGTGACCGGCGCCGAGCCGCGCGCCGACATCCCGGTCGCTCGCGTGGAGCAGGGACTCGCGGAGGCGGGCCTCGAGGTCCGGCGCGGCGACATCGTCTTGTTCCACACGGGCACCGCCACGAGGTACGCGGGTCAGCCCGAGTACCTCACGGAGTTCCCCGGGCTGGGGGCCGACGTCGCCGACTGGATCGTCGAGCACGGTGTGAAGTCGTTCGGGGTCGACAGCAGCACGCCCGACAACCCGTCGAGCCGTATCTACCCGATCCATATGATGGGCCGCAAGCACCACATCACCCACTACGAGAACCTGATGAACCTCGATCAGGTCGCGGGCAAGCGCTTCACGTTCATCGGGCTCCCGCTGAAGCTCAAGGGAGCGCACGGAGGTCCCACGCGCGCCGTGGCGCTGATCGATGACTGAGCGCCGGCCCCTCGACGTCGGTGACCGAGCGCCCTCGTTCCGGCTGCGGAGGACCTTCGAGGAGAAGCGGTCGCTCGAGGAGCTGCTCGAGACCGGACCGCTGCTGCTCGCCTTCTACGTCTTCGACTACGGCGGGGTCTGAAGCACCGAGCTGTCCCAGTTGGGGCAGATGGCGCCTCGGGTCGAGGCGATGGGCGGGACGATCGCGGCGATCGCGGTCACGGCGACCTTCTCCCAGATGGCGTTCGCGGAGCACCTCGGTGTCCCGTTCCCGCTGCTGTCCGACTGGGGCCGCGACACGTGCGAGGCGTACGGGGTGCGCTACGACGTGTGGAAGGAGCACGACGGCCTCGCGAAACGATCCGTGTTCGTGATCGACCGGGGCGGGACGATCCGCTACCGATGGGTGAGCGACGACGCGCTCGTGACGCCCGACCTGGAAGAAGCGCTCGACGTCCTCGCGACGCTCTGAAGACGCTCAGTCCGCAGGCGGGAGCGGCTCGTCCGGCCGCAGGCGATCCGAGAGCAGCCCAGCGCCCACCCCGGTGAGGATCAGGGCGAGGCTCACGACCACGCTGGGCGTGAGCTGCTCGTCCGTGAACGTCACCGACGTCGCGAGACCGACGACCGGCACCGCCATCACCGTGAGGTTCGCGGTGATGGCCGGGAGGCTCCGGCCCACCGTCAGCAGCCCCCACAGCGCGAACGCCGACGCGAGCACGATCTGGTACGCGACGATCGCGGCCGTGGCCCAGGTCCAGGCGATCGTGGGTGGGCCCTCGACGACGAGGGCGACGACGACGATGGGGATCGCCCCGAGCCCCAGCTGCCACGGCATCAGCTCGATCGGCGAACCGATCCACCGGTGCCCACGGACGTGCACCGTGGTCGAGGCGTTCGCGACGGCCGCGACCAGGAGCATGGCGGTACCGCCCACCACAAGGGGATCCCCCCAGTCGAACGAGGCCGGCTCGAGCAGCAGGACCAACCCGGCACAGCCGAGCGCGAGGCCCGCGAGGCGCAGGGGGGTCAGTCGTTCGTGCAGGGTGACAGCGGCCAGGGGCGCGGCCCACAGCGCCCCGGTGTACACGAGGATCGACGATCGCCCGGGGGGAACGAACCGCAGCGCCGCGAACACGAAGGCCGTGACGAGCGCCAGGCGCAGAAGGCCGACGCTCAGCACGATGGCGCGGTCGGCGCGCGCGGGCCGGCGGAGGCGCCCCTGCGCGCGCATCACCGCGGCCACGAGGAGCGCGGCGCCGCCGAGGCGGATCGCCGCGAGCCACAGCGGAGGCACGAGTTCGACGCCCGCGGCCATGATCGGCCAGTTCGAGCCGAGCACCGTCACCGTCGCGGCCGCGACCAGATAGACGGCCGGCCTGGGCACCGTCGGCGAGGACACGGGCCCGCTAGCCGAGGAGACGCTCCTCGTACTCGACCCGGGACAGGATCCTGGGGTCGCCTTCGGTGACGAGCACCATGTCCTCGATCCGGACTCCTCCTCCCCCGCGAACATCGGGGACCCACACGAGCGGCTCGATCGCGAACACCATCCCCGGACGGAGCTCGACCTGGGTCGAGCCCGGCAGCGTCTCGCCGATGTACGGCGGCTCGTTCGCCCCCATGCCGATCCCGTGGCCGATGAACAGGTTGAACAGGTGCTCGGCGAACCCGTGCTCGGCGACCGTCGCCACGACGGCGTTCGCCACGTCACCGGTCGTCGCGCCCGGACGCATCACCGCCACACCCGCCATCAGCCCTTCGTAGACGGCGCGGTACACGCGCTTCTGCATCGCGTTCGGTTTGCCGACGATCGTCGTGCGGCCGATGTCGGCGAAGTAGCCGTTCCACATCGCACCGATGTCGATGAAGCAGAGGTCGCCGTTGCGCACGAGCTTGTCGGTGCAGATCCGGTGTGGCGGCGACATGTGCTCGCCCGAAGCGACGAACGGCGTGATCACGTGGGCCATCTCGCCGCCCAGGTGATACAGCGTCTGCATCGCGTCACCGGCGATCTCGTTCTCCCGCCGGCCGGCGCGCGTGCCGTCGAGGGCGCGCTGGGTCACGGCGTCGCCGATCGCGCAGGCCTCCTCGATGATCGCGAGCTCGTCCGGCGACTTCACGAGGCGGACGCGCTGCATGAGTGTGTCGCCGTCGGCGAGCTCGACGTCGGGCAGGCGCTCATGGATCGACTCGACGAGCGAGAAGTTGACCTGGTCGACGCCGAGCCTGCCCGAACCCATCCCCGCCTCGGCAAGCAGAGGAGCCAAGGTCGATACGACGAACCCGTCGACGAGCTCCCGCTGCTCCATGATCGGGATCGGGTGCGCGGCCGCGAGCCAGGACATCCCCATCGAGGCCTTGTCGATCTCGCCGCCGGAGCATAGGAGGACGGGATCGTTACCCCTGGTCAGGAGCACGCCGTTCAGCGACGTCATCTTCCCGGCGATCAACTGGGCGCGCAGCGACGTGAGGTACCGGACGTTCTCGTCCTTCCACAGGAGCAGGCCGTCGAGGTCCGACGCATCGAGGGCCGTCCGAACGGCCTCGACGCGATGACGCCGGAGACGATCGACGTCGATCCGGTCCTCCCAGTCGACCGTGAACGGACCTCTCGCGTAGGCGCTCACCGATGCTCCCCTCAGATCCTGGCCCGGCTCTTGCCTCGGATTGTGCACAATACATCCCCGAACCCGGAACCGGAGGTGGATGGCCATGGAGAAGGCACGGCTCGGCATCGTGGGCCTGGGGTGGTTCGGCGACGTGCTCGCCCGGGGAGCGGTCGACTCCGGACTGGCCGAGGTGATGTCGTGCTACGCGCGCTCCGAGGACGCGCGCGAGGCGTTCGCGCGCGACCACGGCTGCCGCGCCGCCTCCTCGCTCGAGGAACTGCTGGCCGATGTGGACGGCGTGGTCCTCGCGACCCCCCACTCGACGCACGCCGACCAGATCGAGCGCGCGGCGGCTGAAGGCACCCACGTGTTCGTGGAGAAGCCGCTGACCCTCACGGCCGAGGACGCGCGACGGGCGATCGACGCCACGCAGCGTGCAGGGGTGACCCTCCAGGTCGGCTTCAACCGACGGCGTCACCCCGCGGTCAGACGGATCAAGGCGATGATCGACGACGGGGAGCTCGGGACCCTCCTGCAGATCGAAGGGTTCCACTCCGCGGCCGGCGGGTTCAGACCCGACCTGCCGGCCTGGCGGTCGGACCCGGCCGAGTGCCCGGCCGGCGGGATGACCCCACTCGGGGTCCACACGATCGACACCTTCCACTACTGGGCCGGTCCCGCGGTCCGCGTCGCCGCGTTCAGCTCGCAGATCGGCGGGCTCTCCACCCTCGACCAGGCGACGACCGTGATCGTCGAGTACGAGGGCGGGGTCCTCGGCTCGATCAACACCTCGTACTTCACGGCACCGGTCGTGACGCTCGCCGCCTACGGGACCGACACGAGCGCGTGGAGCGAGGAGGACGGCGCGCGCCTGTTCCTGCAGGCGCGGAGCGAGAAGGCTCGCACCGAGCGAGACGTCGCCATGCTCGACACGATCCAAGACGAGATGGGCGAGTTCGCGCGATGCATCCTGCACGCGGAGCGTCCCGAGACCGGTGGGGCGGAGGGGCTCGAGGCCGTCGCCGTGCTCGAGGCAGCGCTGCGGTCGATCGAGACCGGCCGCGTCGTCGACCTATCCGACATCCGTTGAGCCGCAGCGAGGATCCCCCGCGAGAGCCGATTGTATATGATGCACACGCACACCAGGAGCGGGAGGCGGCGATGAGCGAAGGACCCTGGCACACCCGAGATTGGTTCACGAGCCCGTGGAACTTCATGCCGGAGATCCGGGACGAGCTCCAGCTCCCCGGCACCGTGCAGGTCCACGACGTGACCCTGCGCGATGGAGAACAGCAGGCGGGGGTCGTCTTCACCAAAGACGACAAGCTCCGGATCGCGGAGGCGCTCGCCGAGGCCGGCGTGCCACGTATCGAGGCAGGCCTCCCCGCCGTGTCACCGGCCGACGAGGCCGCCGTCCGTGAGATGGTCACGATGGGGCTGCCCTCGAAGGTCTACGCGTTCTCTCGCTGCATCGTCGACGACGTGAAGCTCGCCGCGGACTGCGGCGTCGACGGGGTCGTGATGGAGATCCCCTCGAGCCACCACCTGGTCGAGAAGGCGTACCGATGGCCGGTCGAGCGCGCGATCGACGCATCGGTCGAGGCGACGAGCCTCGCGCACGAACTCGGGCTGACGGTCTCGTTCTTCCCGATCGACGCGACACGTGCGGGTCTCGTGGAGTACCTCGACCTGCTGGAGCGGGTCGCGACCGACGGGCACGTGGACGCCGTCGGGCTCGTCGACACCTTCGGCGTCTTGTCGCCGCACGGCGTCCGGATGTTCGTCCGGCAGACGCGCGAGCGGATGGGCGTGCCGCTCGAGACGCACTTCCACATGGACTTCGGGCTCGGGGTCGCGAACACGCTCCTCGCGGTGGGCGAAGGCGTCGAGGTCATCCAGACGACGATCACGGGCATCGGCGAGCGTGCCGGGAACACGCCGATGGAGGAGACGGTGCTCGCCCTGCTGACGATGTACGGCATCGACACGGGGATCCGGACGCAGGACTTCTTCGAGCTGTCGAAGCTCGTGATGGACCTCGCCGGGGTCTCGCAGCCTTCGAACCGTCCGGTCGTCGGCGAGCGCCTGTACAACGTGGAGTCCGGGATCATCACCACCTGGGTTCGCAACGTGGGTGACGAGCTGAACGAGTCGTTCCCCTACCGCCCCGAGCTGGTGGGCCAGCCCGCCCCCGAGCTCGTGCTCGGCAAGGGGTCGGGACTCGACTCCGTCGCGGCGTGGCTGGACAAGCATGGACTGTCGGCCTCGACGGAGGAGATCGGGACGATCCTGGTCGAGGTGAAGGCACGGTCGCTGGAGAAGAAGAGGCTCCTCGACGACGAGGAGTTCCTGGCGATCGTCGAACAGGTCAAGGGCTGAAGCCCGTCGCAGGCACAGAGGGAGGCGAACGAGATGAGGGAAGCCTTCGGGTACGCGAACATCGAATGGAAGCAGTCGATCGACTGGAACGCGGTCCGCGCCTGGCGGCTGGCGCGCGCGCGGGAGGCGATGAAGCGCCACGGCCTCGGCGCGATGCTCGTGATGTTCGACGAGAACGTCCGCTACCTGACGTCCACCCTCACGCCGGGCTGGAACCGGCTGAAGCCGGGGCTGCGCTACGCGATCCTGGTCGAGGGGAAGGACCCGATCCTGTACGAGCAGGGTGACATCGGGATACACGTGAAGAAGCACTCCCCCTGGCTGAAGCCCGAGAACGTCCGGCACTCGTTCAGCTGGATCAAGGGCGCGGCAGGACCCGCGGCCGCGAACCAGGTCGGCAAGTTCACCAGGGCGCTGCTGAACGACCTCGAGGAAGCCGGGGTGAAAGATCAGCCGATGGGCGTGGACTTCATCGACATCAACATGATGAAGGCGTTCGAGGAAGCCGGTATCACCTGGACCGACGGCATGTCGCCGATGATGGAGGCGCGCGCCGTCAAGAGCCCCGACGAGGTCAACTGCCAGCGGATCGTCGCCTCGATCTGCGACTCGCTGCACTACGAGATGCAGCAGTTCCTGCGGCCCGGGCTCACCGAGAACCAGGTGGCGGCGCACGGGTTCGAGTTCCTGTACTCGTTCCCCGGCGTCGAGGACGTGGAAGACGTGATCGTCTCCTCGGGTCCGAACGCGTGGCCGAACTGGCGGAACTTCTCCGACCGCATCATCCGCCCCGGTGACCTGGTCATCATCGACGTCGCGGCGCTCACGTGGAACGGGTTCAAGTCATGCGTGTACCGCACGTTCTGCGTCGGCGGGACGCCGACCGCGGAGATGAAGGAGTACTACGACCTGGCGAACGTGTGGCTCCAGGACTCGATCGCGGCCGTCAAGCCCGGCGTCACGACCCGCGACATCGCCTCGAAGTGGCCCTCCGCGATGGACATCTGGGGCTACGAGGACGAGGACGAGGCCGCGGCGAACCTGTGGGGGCACGGGCTCGGGCTGGCGCAGTACGACCCGCCCGTCATCTCCAGGATCTGGTCCCTCGACTACCCCGTCGAGATCCAGGAGGGGATGGTCTTCGCCCTCGAGACCCAGCACGGCAAGGTCCACGAGTTCGGCGTTCGCCTCGAGGAGATGCTGGTCGTGACCGAGGACGGGCACGAGCTCCTCACCTCGTTCCCGATCGACGAGATCACGCTCGCCGGCTGAGGACGTGGCCCGGCCGATCGCGCTTACCGACCCGGCGGCGCGCGAGCCGGACGTCGTCGGGTACAAGGCCGCCCTGCTGGCGGAGGCCGGGGCGATCGGGCTCCCGACCCTGCCCGGCGACGCGCTGCCGCTCGAAGCGTCGGCTCCGGCGATCGCGGCGGGCCATGCCGCCTTCGCTCGTTCGGGGCCGTCCGCCGCGTACCTCGCTGCATCCGCGATCGAGCCGGAACCCGCCTGGATCGAGGTCATGGGCGGCGTGGCGTCGAGCACCGTCGTGCGTTCGACGACGGCGCTCGACGCCGACGGTCGATGGTCCGGGGCCTTCGCGAGCTACCTCGACGTCGGGGCCTCGGACCTCGCCACGGCGGTGAAGGGCTGCTGGGCCTCCGCGTTCTCCAGGGACGCGCTCGAACGGTACGAGGCCTCGGGTGTGGACGCCGCCGACGTCCGGATCGGCGTCCTCGTACAGCCGTGGATCGCGTTCGACCTCGGGGGGACCGCACGGACGCTCCCCGACGGGCGCGTGACGATGACGTTCGCACCGGGGGGCCCGCGAGACGTCGTGACGGGTCGTGCCCCCGACGCGACGACGGTCGTCGTCGAGGACGAGGCCGCGGCCACCTCCTCGGTCGACGACCCGATCGCCGGTATCGCATCGGAGGTGGCCGCGGTGGCGAGGGCCGCCGAAGACGCGACCGGGATCGGCCTGATCGAGTGGGGGGTCCTCGAAGGCGCAGTCACCCTGCTGCAGATCGGTCCTGCGCCCGCCGGCGACGAGACGCAGATGGCCCCGGCCCCCCGTCGGAGCGCGCCCGTGCCCGCCGAGGTCGTTCGGATCGCGGCCATCCTCCCTTGGTATCCAGGCGCGCTGGGTGCCGAGCTCGTGGTGACCTGGGCGCTGGGACTTCGGGAGCCCCTGTGGCCGAACGCCGCCGACGTCGCCGATCCCGGAGCTGCCCTCGACGTGGTCCGTGATCTCGCGGCACGGCTCACCGAGCAGGTGTGGGGTCCGGCGTCCAGCGACCACACCGGCGGGGCTACCGCCACGATGCGACTGCTCCGCGAGGGATCGTACGGAGACGCGGCGGAGGCGCTCCGGTCGGTGCATCCACCCGCGGAGGATGAGTCGACGCGCGTGATCGCGCTCATCCGCGGGCTCGGGCTCGCGCTGGTGTCGCGCGGCGTCCTACCTGCGCCGGACCTCGTGTGGCATCTGACACCCGCGGAACTCGCTGACGCGCTCGGCGGACATCCACCCGTGCTGCGACGCGGCGCCGATCGTTGGGAGCCGCTCGTGGCCGACGTGGCGCTCTCGCGCGGCGCGGTCGTGCGTGGAACGGCCGCGGCCGATGGGACCGGCGCCGGCCGTCTGCACCGCGTCGATCGTCTCCGGTCGATCGGCCGACCAGGTCCGCGCGCGGTGCTCCTCGCGCCGCTGCCCTTGCCGCAGCTGGCTCCCCTCCTGTGGCACGCGGCCGGTCTGGTGACGTCGGGCGGGAGCGAGGGTGCGCACCTGCTCGAGGTCGCGCGTTCGTTGGGGGTCCCGACGGTGATCAAGGTGGGCGACGCGTCGTTCGGCCCCGACGGGACGGTGGTGGCGGTCGACGGGACGACGGGCGAGGTCGCGACGCTCGGCGCTGACGGAACGGGATAGGGAGGAGATCGACATGGCGATCGTCGCGATCACGGACCACGTGTTCCCCGACCTGGCGCAGGAGCACGCGATGCTCCAGGCTGCCGGGCACCAGGTGCGGTTCGAGAGGAACGCTCGGACGGTCGAGGAGGTGATCGACGCCGTCCGCGGCGCCGACGCCGTGCTGAACTGCTACGCCCCGATGCCTGCCGAGGTCCTGCGCACCCTGGACGCGTGCCAGATCGTCGCGAGGTACGGGATCGGCTTGGACACGATCGACATCCCCGAGGCGACCGCCCGCGGGATCATCGTGACGAACGTCCCCGACTACTGCATCGACGAAGTCTCCGACCACGCGCTCTCGCTGGCGTTGTCAGCCGCTCGCCGGGTCGTGCTCCTGGATCGCCACGTCCGGTCCGGCTCGTGGAGCCCGACGGATGCCCGGCCGATCCACCGGCTCCGCGGACGGGTGTTCGGTCTCGTCGGGTTCGGGCGGATCGCGAGGGTGCTCGCGACCAAGGCGAGCGCGTTCAAGTTCCACGTGATCGCCTCGGACCCCTACGTTCCCGACGACGAGATCCGGGCCGCCGGGGTCGAGCCGGTGAGCCTCGACGAGCTGCTCGGCAGGGCCGACGTCGTCTCGCTGCACCTCCCGTTGACCGACGGGACCCGCCACCTGATCGACGCGACGACCCTCGCCTCGATGAAGCCCGGCGCGATCCTCGTGAACACCTCCCGAGGTCCGCTCGTCGACCTCGACGCGCTCCGGGCGGCGCTCGAGGACGGCAAGCTCGGGGGGGTGGCCCTCGACGTGCTCGAGACCGAGCCTCCCGCTGCCGATGACCCCTTGCTCGCACGGGACGACGTGATCATCACGCCCCACGCGGCCTTCTACAGCGAAGAGAGCCTCCAAGAGCTCCAGCGCAAGGCGGTCGAGCAGGTGATCGAGGCGCTCGAGGGCGGTCGCCCTTCGTACGCGGTCAACGCGCCGGAGGCTCTCGCGGCCAGACGCGCCTAGCCCGGTGCCGTCGCTCCGGGCGGCCCCGAGGCCAGCGCCCACCAGCGGCCCCGCTGACGTGCAACCTCGATCGGCAGATCGAAGCAGGCGCTCAGCCGCTCGCCGGTGAGAACCTCCTCGATCGGTCCGGCCGCGACGAGCCGACCGCGGCGCAGCAGCGCCGCGTGCGTCGTCGAAGGGGCGATCTCCTCGAGGTGGTGGGTCGCCACGATGGTCGTCGGCGGATCCGGCATCGCCGCCACCGTCTCGAGGGCGCCGATCAGCGCTTCGCGGGCGGGGAGATCCAGGCCCGACGCCGGCTCGTCGAGGATCATCAGCTCCGGGGACGCGAACAGCGCGCGAGCCAACAGGATCCGCTGTCGTTCGCCCTGGCTCCCAGTCGAGAACCGCCTGCCCATCAGGTGCTCGCACCCGAAGTGGCGAAGGAGCGCGGCGGCACGGTCGTGATCCGCGTCGTCGAGGTCCTGGAACCACAGGGAGAGCGTCTCGCGCTTGCCGGTCAGCACGACCGCCTCGGCCGTCAGGTGCTCCGGCATCATCTCCGTGAGCACGTGGGAGCTGTGGCTGATCCGTCCGTGCAGGGTCCGGACGTCGCTCGTGCCCAGCGTCATCCCCAGGACGGCGACGTGTCCCGACGACGGCTGGCGGCGCGCCCCCACGAGGCCGAGCATCGTGGTCTTGCCGCTGCCGTTCGGACCCAGCAGGACCCAGTGCTCGGCTCGGCCGATCTCGAGGTCGACCGGGCCGAGGACCGCGGTGCCGTCGATCCGGACGACCGCCTGGTCGAGCACGGCCACCGGGCCCCGATCAGACATCGACGATCACCTTGAGCGCACCCGGGGCCTTGGCGGCCAGGAGCGCATCCTCGGTCGCGTCCAGCCCGAACCGCGCCGAGACCAGAGGTGCGAGCGCCACGCGCTCCGAGACCGCGGCCTCGATCGCGACCGGGAAGTCCTCGGCGCACGCGGACCGGGCCCCGATCACGGCGAGCTCCTTGTAGTAGAGGTCGTAGTACGGGAGGGGGTGGTCGTCATGGGTGATCGTGCCGTAGGCGAGGATCCGGCCGCCCACCCGCGCCATCCGAACGGCCTGCGCCAACGTCGCCGATGTCCCGGCGGCCTCGATCACGACGTCGACCCCGCCCTCGTCGGCGATCGCCGCGACGGCATCCTCGCCCGCCGGGATCGACCCGTCGGCGCCGAGGCGCCCGGCGAGCGCCAGCTTCTCGGGACTGCGGCTGAGCCCGATCACGCTCGAGGCCCCGCGGAGCTTCGCCAGCTGCAGGTGCAGCAGGCCGGTCACACCGAGCCCGAGCACCACGACCCTCTCCCCCGGGGCGATCTCGACGAGCCGCTGCGCGTGGATGCAGGTCGCCAGTACCTGCAGGAGCGGCGCGACCTGCTCGTCGAGCGCCGTCGGGAGCGCGTACAGGTTCGACGAGGGCACCGCCATGGTCTCGCGAAGCCCTCCGTCGGCGTCGCGTCCCAGCAGCCCCCCACGGGTGCAGATGTTCGTGCGCCCTTCGAGGCACTGGGGGCAGACCCCACAGGTGAGACCGGGATCGACGATCACCGGCGTCCCGGGGTCGAGACCCGAGCCCCCCGGGTCGAGGACCTCGCCGACGATCTCGTGGCCGAGCACCCGAGGAAGCTCCACCGGGATCGAGCCGGCGAACACGCTGAGGTCGGTCCCGCACAGGCCGACCGAGCGCACGTTCAGAGTCGTGAGGTCGGGGCCGCCGTGCGGACCAGGAGCGTCACGAACCTCGATCCGCTCCGGGGCGACGAGGTAGGCCCCCTTCATGCTTCCCCCTCGCCCATGTCGCGAGGCACGATACACGATGCATCATCTCGCCCGACCCTCGAGGAGGCCGGTATGAAGAAGCACGATCCCCCGCAGGTAGCAGGACCGTTCGCCGCTTACTCGCACGGGGTGGAGGTGGAGAGCCCTGCCCGCACGCTGTACGGGGCGGGCCAGGTCGGGGTCGATACCGACGGCAGGATCGGCGACGGGATCGAGGAGCAGGCCCGGCTCGTCTGGCGCAACATCCGCGCGGTCCTCGCGGCGGCGGACATGGGGATCGACGACATCGCGCAGCTCACGATGTACCTGCTCGACCGGGACGACTACGCGTCCGCGCGCGCGGTGCGCGAGACCGAGCTCGGCGACCACCGGCCGGCCTCGACGCTCCTGTACGTGTCGGGACTGTCGAACCCTGCCTGGAGGATCGAGATGGACTTCGTCGCCGTGGCGGCCGGGTAGGCCACGGAGGGGGGCACCCGATCCGACTCAGCGATCGGGGCTCGGGACGACCTGCGAGGAGGCGAGCCGGGCCAGGAGCGCGCCGGCGCCGAGTTCCTCGAGGTAGGTGCGTGCCGTCTCTACCGCGTCGCGCGGAACGAGATCCGGCGGGAGGACCGCCACGGCGTCGAGCGTGACCAGCGCATGCGTGAAGGGGTCGCCCTTCGCCAGCCGCTCGGCCAAGATCGCGCGGTAGTTCGCGGCGGCGGCGTCACCACGACCCTCGAGGGCGTCGATCCCGGCCTCGATCGCGCGTCGCGTCGCCGCGTACCACCCCTCACGATCGCTGCGCGTCATCTCGAGAGGCGCTCGGGCCTTGGCCGGATCGCCCATCCACAGGGCGGCGCGCGCTGCGAACGCGACCGCCGGCGGCGCGTTGATGCCGCGCGGGTCGTCGCGGATCGCGTTCATCCCCTGCTCGTAGGCGCCGTCCAGGTCGCCCTCCATCAGGCGCACGACCGACAGGACCCGGTGGAACCACGCCCGCATGTCGATGATGCTGGAGGCCGTCACCTCTTCGCTGAGGGCGTCGATCGCGGCCTGCGCGCCCTCGCGATCGCCCCGGTAGGCGGCCAGCAGCGCGGCGGAGATCGAGACCGAGTCCGCGATCGACACGCCGACCGTGAGCTCCGGCATCGCCCCGAGGTCCGCGAGCAGCTGGTCGGCCGTCGCCCAGTCGCCCGCTTCGACCGCGAACTCCGCGGCGTTCGCGAGCGCCCCGAGCTCGGACTCCCCGTAGCCACCCTGCCGCGCGACCTCCGCGCCCTCCAGGATCAGACGCACGGCGTCGGGATACTCGTCGGCTTGGATCCCCAGCATCCCCAGCGCCCGCGACTTCGCTCGCAGGTCGTTCTCCTCGGTGGCGACCGCGAGCATGCCGCGCCGCAGCAGCATCGCCTCCCGGCGTCGCCCGAGCCACTCGAGCGTGTTGGCCTTCTCCCCGAGCGCCTGGGAGACGCGGTCCCAGGCCCGAGCGTGCTCGAACAGGGGGAGGCATCGCTCCAGCGCGCTGAGCGTGGCATCGATGTCCTCCTCACACACGTAGTGGAACCAGGCGCGTGCATGCTCGAGCTCGGCGCGAGCACGCACATCGCCCCCGTCGCCCAGGGCCTGCTCCATCCGCTCGACGAGTTGGGGGAGTTCCTCGGCCTGGCCGAGGTTCCCCAGGATCTCGGCCAGCTCGCCCATCGCGATGACCTCGCCGTCGCGGTCCCCCTCAGCGCCCAGCGCATCGATCGCTTCACGCAGGAACGCGATCGCGCGATCGCGCTGCCGGGCGTCGCTCGCGGCCAGGCGGGCACCCATCAGGAGCTCCGCTCGCTCGCGCCCCGACGGGGTGATCTCCAAGGCCTGCTCGGCGAACACGAGGGCCTGCTCGGGGGACCCGAGCGAGGTCGCTCTCTCGGCGGCCTGGCCGAGCCAGTCACGCGCGCGCGCCGCGAGGGCGTCGGCGTCGGGGCCGGCCGGCGTCGCCCGGAGCGCCTCCACGTAGTGGGAGGCGACGGCGCCCGCGAGCTCCTCGTCGCCTTCGGCCTCGAAACGGTGGGCGACGGCCAGGTGCCGCGTCCGCCGGTCCGACTTGGAGAGCATCCCGTAGGCGACCTCACGGATGATGCTCTGCACGAACCCGTACTGGCCCCGCTCGGGGGACCGCGGGTCGGCCTCGAAGACGAGGAACTCCTTGCGCACGAGGTCCAGGAGCCTCGGCTCCAACGCAGCGGGCTCGCCTCCCACGACGGCCGCGAGCGCGTCGAGCGTGAAGCTCTTGCCCAGGACCGCCGCATCCTGCAGGAGCGCGCGGTCCTCGGTGCCCAGCGCGTCGAGCCGGGAGGCGATCAACGCGTGCAGGGTCTCGGGGACATGCAGCTCGCCGAGGTCGCCGATCAGCTCGTAGGCGTCGCGACCGGCGCGCAGGACGCCTCGGTCGACCAGCATCCGGATCGTCTCGACCGCGTACAGCGGCACGCCTTCAGCGCGTTCGACGATCCTTCGGACCGCCTCGTCGTCCGCGTCCGGGAGCAGCCGCCCCACGAGCTCCCCCATCGCCGCATCCGAGAGCGGTTCGAGGTGGATCCCGACGAAGTTGCGTTGCCCGGCCCCCCAGTTCGGCCTGCGATCGGCGAGCTCGGGGCGCGACAGGGTCAACACGTAGATCGGACGGTTCCGCGACCACTCCAGCAGGGACTCGATGAACTCCAGCAGGCCCGTGTCCGCCCATTGGAGGTCCTCGAAGACCATCGCGACGGTGCCGCGGTCGGCGATCCGTTCGAAGAACGCCCGCCACGCGGCGAAGAGCTCCTCCCGGCCGCCCGCCGGACGATCCTCGAGGCCGAGCAGGAACGCCAACCGGGGCTCCAGCCACCGACGCTCCTCCTCGTCGTGCACGTGCAACGCGACCGATGCCGCGAGCTTCGTCCGCGACGCATCCGGCGGGTCGGTCTCCGCGATGCCCGCGCGCATCTTCACCATCTCGCCGAGCGCCCAGAAGGTGATGCCGTCGCCGTACGCGGGACACCGACCGCTGTGCCACCAGATGTCCTCCGTCAGCCCGTCGACGTACTTCGAGAGCTCCCAGGCCAGCCGCGACTTGCCGATGCCCCCGATGCCGGTGACCGAGACCACCCGTGCCTTGCCCTCACGTGTGGTGGCGTGCAGCAGCTCCTTCAGGAGCCGGACCTCCTCCGTCCTCCCGACGAACGGGGGCTCGATCGCCATGGGGTTCGCGCCCTGGCGATCGCCGACGACGCGCACGGCCCGCCAGGCGCGGACCGACTCCTCCTTGCCCTTGAGGGCGAGGTCGCCGACCTCCTCGAATGAGATCGCACGCGAGGCCGCGCGGAAGGTCGCCTCGCCCACGAACACCTGGCCGGGTTCCGCGGCCGACTGCAGCCGGGCCGCCGTGTTGACCATGTCGCCGGCCACCATGCCCTGGTTCTCGGCGCTCGGCGTCGTCGCGGCCTCACCGGTGAGCACGCCTGCGCGAGCCTGCAACGGCGCGCCCACCGCGGCGCCGAGCGCCGCGACGGCATCAAGCAGCTCGAGGGAGGCCCGCACCGCGCGTTCGGCATCGTCCTCGCGCGTGACCGGGGTGCCCCACACGGCCATCACCGCGTCCCCGATGAACTTCTCGATCACGCCGCCGTGACGTTCGATCACCGTGCTCGCCGTCTCGAAGTAGCGGTCCAGGAGCCCTCGCATGTCCTCGGCATCGCGCTGCTCCGACAGCGTGGTGAACGAGACCAGGTCCAAGAACACGACCGAGACGAGGCGTCGCTCGGTCTGCTGTCCGCCGGTCACGGCCACGTCCGGGGTCTGCGAGGCAGGCGCCGACGCGACGAGGGTCGAGCCGCACTCGCCGCAGTACTTGCTCACCGGGGGGTTCGGGGTGCCGCACGACGCGCACACCAGGTGCAGCGCGGCGCCGCACTCCATGCAGAACTTGCGCCCCGCTTCGTTCTCCGTCCCGCACGCCGGGCAGTTCATCGAGGGCCTTCCATGTGCATGCGGAAGCCTACCGGCCCTCTCCGGAGGCCGCCCCGACCACTCGATCGTGCGCCGATGCAGCCGGGCGATCGCGGGCTCCGACTTGCGCCGACGGCGGTCGACGAACGAGGCTTCGAGGGCGGATCGAACCGACCGAAGGAGGCTCGACCATGGCGAACCGCAAGGGGAACGGGGCTGCACCCAGACCGCTGGGTGAGGTGGTGACCTCGACCGTGAACGGGTTCCGGACGCTCTACCGCCAGCACGTGGAGCTCGCGCGGATCGAGGCGACCGAGGCCGCGGGGGTGCGCGCCCAGGGCGCCGGGATGATGGCCGCCGCCGCCGGGCTCGCGCTGTACGCAGTGGGGTTCCTGGCCGCGGCCGGCGCGGCCGCCCTCGCCCTCGTGCTGCCCACGTGGGCGGCGATCTTGATCGTGGGCGTGGTGCTGGCCTCGGTCGCGGGGGCGCTCGTGGCCGTCGGGCGTCGCACGATCCGCACGGCGCCGCCACCGGTGGAGCGCACCCGCCAGACCCTCAAGGAGGACATCCGATGGGCCAAGACGCAGCTCGCGCGATGACGGAGATCGAGCAGACGCGCGAACGGCTCCAGACCGACCTCGCGGAGCTGGAGGCACGCCTTCCCGCTCCCGTCCGCTCGATGAAGGCGCTCGTCGGCCTCGGGCTGGCGAGCACGGCGCTCACTGGGGCTGCTCGTGCAGGCCCTCCGGTCCAAGCGCTCGTCGACCCCGTCGACCGAGGTGATCGTGCGGATCGTGCGCGACGACGAGAGGGGGTCACCGAGGGCCTGAGGCCGCGCCGGTCCCTGCCTGCGGGCGCGACCCGTCGCGACGGGTCGCGCCCCCGGATCCAGCGGCGTATCGTCGTCGACGAGACACCGGCGAGGGGGGGCGGATGTCGACCGACCGGAACAAGGAACTGGTGCGGGAGCTGATCGACGTCATCTGGAGACAGCGGAGGATCGAGGAACTCCCGCGGTTCGTCGGAGCAGACCTGCTCGAGGAGTCCACCGAGCACACGCGGCAGTTCCTGGACGCCTTCTCCGACATCGACTGCGTGATCGAGGATCTCATCGCCGAAGGTGACAAGGTCGCCGGGAGGCTGATGCTCTCCGCCACGCACACCGGGCCGTTCGCGGGCCGGGCGGGGACCGGGGAACGCGTCTCGTTCGCATCCCACAGGATGTACCGGGTGGCGGACGGCAAGATCGTGGAGACGTGGGCGATGCAGGACCGCCTGGGTCTGCTGGATCAGCTCGGACTCGTGTCGATCGCGGCCGCCGACATCAACTGGGCGGGAGGGCGCCCGGCTCGAGACCCGTAGGACCCGCCGGACGCCAGAGGTGGGCAGACGCACGATCGCTTGCCTCGGGGTCGTCGGTCGGACACCTCCATAGGCCCGTGCGCGACGTGTCCAGCGACCCTGGGCGGACGCCGCGGGGACGGCAGACTGGGTCCAGCCGACCCCGGAGGTGAGGACCGTGGTGCGTCGCTCGAGGGTCCTGGCGTGCTCAGTGGTGGCCGTACTCCTGGTCGTGGCCGGACCACAGGCAGAGGCGACGACGTGCTCGGTGATCAACTCGAGGACCCGCGAGACGACGTCTGATCTGCAGCGAGCGATCCGCGACGCCGGCCCCCACGACACCCTCGCGATCCGCGGCACGTGCGTCGGCAACTTCGAGGTCCGCAGGTCGATCACCCTTCAGGGGCGCTCCACCCGGGCGTACCCGATCCCGAGGCTCTCCGGAGGGGGTGACGGCGGGGTCTTGCTGATCTGGGAAGCAGGGCGCGTGTCTATCCACGACCTGTGGGTCACGAACGGGCGCGAGGGCATCGGCGGCGGCGGCGGGATCTCGATCTTCGACAGCTCCGTGACACTCACCGGGACGACCTCGGTCCGCGGGAACACATCCTCATCGGCGGGTGGGATCTACAACGACGGCCGTCTCGTGATCAGGGACCACGTCTCGATCGTCGGCAACCGAGCGCGGGGATGGGACGGAGGAGGCGGGATCGCGAACCAGGGGATCCTCGTGATCCGAGGTGCAGCACGGATCTCGCGCAACCGGGCCGCGTACTGGGGCGGGGGGATCACCCAAGGGGTCTGGGGGAGTCTCACGATCCGCGGCTCGGCCGAGATCTCCCGCAACGTGGCGGGCGCATCGGGCGGCGGCCTGCACGTGATCGGGTGGGACGTCCTGATCACCGATGACGCCTCGATCGAGCGAAACAGGGCCGGCTACGGCGGCGGGATCGCCTCGTGCGGCGGGCGTGTAGCCGTCGGAGGTGACGCGCGCGTCGTTGCGAACACGGCCGTGCGCGGTGGTTCAAGCGACGACATGTGCGCCTTCGACGTCCCACCTGGCATCGGTGGGGGGATCTTCGCCGGGACGGGGCGGGTGACGATCGGAGGCTCCGCCTCGGTCAGGGGCAACTCTGCAGAGAGGCTCGGTGGAGGCGCCTACACTCGCTCGGAAGGTGGTCCATCGAGGCTCGTCGTGACCGCGGGCGGGTCGATCACCGGGAACACAGCCACGCGAGGCGGCGGCGTCTACAACTCCCACGCCGAGTACTTCGACCCGAGGGTCGTGTTGAAGGGGGCCGCCGCGGTCATCCGGAACGTGGCCAACGGTGCGGGCGGCGGCATCTTCAACGAGCCCGGGGGGAAGGTCTTCGTGTGTTCCGTCCTCGTCACGATCAGCCCGAACGACCCCGACGATCCCCCGCCGACGCGGTCGTGTCCGTGAGTTCGGTCGGTCCCCCGGCATGGTGAGCTGTTCCGACCGACATCGCCGTCTTCGTGGTGTGCCCGTTCAGGCCTCGCCGTGCGCGAACCCTCGCTGTTGCATCGCGTCCATCACGGCGAGCGAGACATCGAACTCGTGGCTCCGGCAGATCGGGAACGTCCACGAGCGTCCGTCGTCGCGCGTGACCTCGATCCCCCGGATGAAGGTCATCATCAGGAACAGGACCGCGAACGCCCCCAGCGCGACGTCGACGAGGAGCGGGAGCGACGTGAGCGCGATGGTCGCCACGGCGGCGGCCGAGACGAGCAGGCAGGTCCACCGCGCGACGTTCTTGATCCGCGCGTCCCCCAACTCGGCGTAGGGGACGCGCACGTGGCGGCGGCCGACCGGGACCGCGCCGGCGAACGTGCGCAGGTCCTCGACGGTGATCGCGTCGTCGTCGGTGGTGATCACCACGTGGAGGTACCGCGTCGCCCAGTGCACCGGGACCCGCATCTGCGCCGTGCCGCTCGCCATCGCACCCTCTTACCCGAGTGTCGACGACCCATGGGTGCTCGCCTGCGGCCGGACGGCCGGCCCTCCACGGGACCCTGAGCGGCGACGATGTCGGCGCTATCCGGGGTCAGCGAGACCAGTCGATGGGGGCCTCGCCGGTGCCCGGCCGCATCCGGACGAGGTTCGCGACCTGGACCCCCGCGACCAGGGTCGCGAGTGCCGCAAGGACCTTGCCGCCGCCGCCCTGGCTCCGTGCCATGCGACGCACCGAGAGCAGGAAGAAGACCGTGGCGCCGGCGAGCGAGATCCAGAACCGCTCGGGGTGCTGCTCGAAGTAGGCAGAGGTATCCATGCCCCGGGTTCTACCGCATCCGGCGGGTGCGACGTGAGTCGTTGCCCGCGCTCAGAGCCCGGACGGCCGCGGTCGTTCAGCAGGACGAGGCTCGACGCGACCCCTCGTCACGACGATGTCGCGCCGCCATCGACGACGAGCGTCGAGCCGGTGACGTACGAAGCCCTGTCCGACGCGAGGAACACGATCGTCTCCGCGACCTCGTCGGCCCGACCCACACGCCGCAGGGGCACCCGCTCGTCCAGGTAAGCCTGCCCCGATACGGGGTCATCCATCAGCCGGAGCATCGGCGTTTCGATCACGCCCGGCGCGACCGCGTTCACCCTCACCGGCGCCCACTCCACGGCCATCTGCTTCGTGAGGGCCACGACACCTGCCTTGCTGGCGCCATAGTGCGCCGCTGGTTCATCGGCGTCCCCGGCGAACGCCGCGGTCGACGCGAGGTTCACGATCGCCGCCCCCTCCCGCCGAGGGAGCCGAGCCACGACCTCCCTCGACACGAGGAACGTGCCGCGGAGGTTCGTGGCGAGCACGTCGTCCCACTCCTCGGCCTCGAGCCGGTCGAGCGCCGTCACGCGGTAGATCCCAGCGGCGTTCACCAGGACGCTCGGCGGCGCGCCGAGTTCCTCGACGATGCGCTCGACAGCCCCGCGTACGTCCATGGGATGCCGGACATCCGCGACGCCGACCGCCGCCGCCCGCAGGTCCGCCGCCGCCTCGGAGAGCGCCTGCGGGTGTCGGTCCAGCAATCCGACCCTCGCCCCACGCTCCGTGAGCAGCCTCGCGGCGGCCATCCCGATGCCTGAGGCGCCGCCCGTCACGAGAGCCGTCCGCCCTTCGAACATGTCGCTCACGTGAGCAGCACCCCACCGTTCACACCGATCGTCTGTCCCGTCACGTAGGAAGCGTCGGGCGAGGCCAGCCACGCCACGACACCGGCGACGTCCTCCGGCGTCCCGTGGCGACCGAGCGGCACGGTGGCGCGCACCCGCTCGATCTCGTCCTCGAGGGGCACGCCTCGATCCTTGGCCTGCTCACGGAGGCCCTCGAGGTGCATCTCGGTGAGCATGTTGCCCGGCGCGATGGTGTTCACGCGCACGCCGTGGGGCGCCAGCTCGAGCGCCAGCGAATGGGTCAGCAGCGCGACGCCGCCTTTCGACGCGGAGTAGGCCGCGCCCTCCGCGATCCCCTGTTGGCCGAAGATCGACCCGAGGTTCACGATCGCGCCACCACCGGCCGCGACCAGTGCGGGCGCACACGTCTTCGCCATGAGGAACGCGCCGACCAGGTTCACTTCGAGCACTTCCCGGAACTCCTCGACCGGCGTCTCGATGACCGATGTCGACGGCCCACCCACCCCGGCGTTGTTCACGAGGAGGTCGAGACCTCCGAGACGTTCGATCACGCCCGGCACCGCGCGTTCGACCCAGCCCGCATCACCGACGTCGCCTTCGACGGCGAAGAGAGCATCCGAGGAGGACCGCTCGACCGCCTGCACGACTCCGGGGTCGCGGTCGACGATGGCGACGTGCCAACCTTCCGCGACGAGTCGCAGGGCGATGCCCTCGCCCAGGCCGTGCGCTGCGCCGGTGACGATCGCCTTCATCTCACGCGTCCACCCTGCGCATCCTCGCCGTTGCCCGCCCGCGTCCGCAACCTGAGGCGACCCGACCGCCGACGGAAGGACCCGAAGCGTCGGCGGACGACGAGACGCGACCACGTCCCGAGACCTACGATGCGTGGATGGCCTACTTCTTCGCGTACGGCGACCGGATGAGCCCCGATCGCATGGCCGAGTTCGTCCCCGATGCGAAGGTCGTGGGACCGGCGCGGCTTCCCGGCTACCGGCTCGCCATGAACGTGAGCAGCCGGACCTGGGGCGGTGGGGCGGCGAACGCGGTCCCAGACGCCTCGGGCTCGATGTGGGGCGTCCTGTGGGACCTCGGCGAGGAGGCGAAGACCGATCTCGACTCCTTCCGTGGCGACGACGAGACGGCCCACGGTCTGGTCGACGTGACGGTGGAGGGCCCTGACGGACCCGTCGTCGCCCGGACCCTGTGCGTCACCTCAGGCGAACGGTTCGTCCGGCCGACCGAACGCTACGTGGCGATGCTCCGCGCGAACGCCGAGCGGCAGGGACTCCCGGCGGAGGCGATCGAGGCGATCGAGGCCGCGGCAGAAGGCCTCCACGGTCAGACGCCGTCGATCTGACCGATCGTCCGTCGGGATCGAGGCGGGGATGGTCCGGTCAGGGGCCGGACCCGGCCTCGGGACCCGGGCCGACGTCGATCACGACGTTGCCGATCTTCTCCCCGCCTTCGACGTAGCGGTACGCCTCGACGATCTGGTGCAGGCGGTAGCGGCGGTCGATCACGGGCCGGAAGGCACCAGACGCCAGACGCTCCGCGATCCACCGGACGCCCGCACCGTCGTGGTTGCCCGGGACCGGGAACCGGACCCTCTTGCGCATCGGCGCCGTCACGATCGCCAGGAGCGGGTTCAGCGACCACGGACCGAGGTCGGTCGAGATGAAGATCCCCCGCGGCTTCAGGAGCCGGCGGCATCGCCGGAACGAGCTCTTCCCGACTGCGTCGAACACGAAGTCGTAGCTCCCGGCGTCCCGTGTGAAGTCCTGGGCACTGCGATCGATCACCCGATCCGCGCCCAGGTCACGGACGAGCTCGACGTGCGCCGTGGCGGCCGTGGCGGTCACCGTTGCGCCGATGTCCTTCAGGAGCTGCACCGCGGCCGATCCGATCGCCCCCGTCGCTCCGTGGACCAAGACCTCCTGGCCCGCCGTCACCCGCGCGGCCCGGATGTCCGAGAGTGCGTAGTGAGATCCCTCGGTCGCCGCCGCCGCTTCGTCGAGGGACACTCCGTCGGGGATCGTCGCGACCGCGCCGTCCTCGGGGATCGCGAGGTACTCGGCGTGCGCACCCCATCGATCCTCGCTGAACCCGAACACGCGATCGCCGATCTGGAACGCTGAGACCTCGGGGCCCACGGCCTCGACCTCCCCGGCGAACTCGCTCCCCAGCGCGGGCACCCTCGGCCGCAGCGGCCCGGCGAAGAGGCGAACGATCCACGGGTGCCCGGCCCGGAACCCGCAGTCCGTGCGGTTCACCGTGGTGACGAGGATCCGGACGAGCAGGTCACGCGGCCCGATGCGGGGACGATCGACCTCGGCGATCCGCACCACGCCGGGCGCCCCGTAGCGCGTGCGAACGGCGGCCTTCATCCACCCCATCGTAGCGAGGGAGGACGCGGTCTTCGAGGCGGTCCGTGCCGACGTCCTGCCACGGCTCCGGCGGCCCTAGCGGTCGCGTGTCGGTCATTCGTCGAGGTAGCGGTGGACGGCGCCGCGTGCGCCCGAGCCCCTCCCCAAGTAGCCCCATTCCGGGAAGTTGAAGTCCGCGGTGACCGAGGCGGGCAACAGGAGGCAGGCTTCCAGGAACGTCTCGAGGTCGGGCACGTCGTACACGTTCACCTGCCACCCTCGGCCCTCGAGCTCGTCGAGCAGCACCCGCACCGATCGACCCCACCGGATCGAGATCCGGGTGATGCCCCACCCGCGGAGGAGATCCGAAACGAGGTCCGACGACTCGGCTCCCGCCAGCACGAGCGGCTCGAACGCGTCGATAGGACACGAGACGGTGGACGCCGGGAACTCAGCCCTCAGACGCCCGAAGCCTGAGGGCCCGAGCACCGGCAGCTCGGCGTTGAACCAGAGGCGACCGTCGACGAGTCCGACGGATCGGATGAGGTCGATCGTCTCCTCCATCGCCGGGCCGCCCTCCTTCAGGTCGAGCTTCACGCTCCGGCCGGCTCGCGCCAGCTCTCCGATCGCCTCGCCGGCGAACGACGTCGGTTCGTCACGATGCCACGGGGTCTCGTCGAACGAGTCGTGGCGGAGCACGAGGCGTCCCAGGGGGTCGCGGCGGACGTCCACCTCCGCCCAGCGCACATCGGATGACAGGAATTGCTCCAGGTTCAACCGGTCGTTCACGCCGTGCCAGACGAACGCGACGCGTTCGGACAGATCCGCTTCCGCGACCAGGGCGCCGAGCCGATAGGAACTGCCCGAGACCGTCCGGTCGTGCGGGTGCCGCTGCGACTCCGAGATCGTGTCGGCGTGCAGGAAGAGGACCTCGCCCTCGGGATCCGTGGCGGCCATCGCGCGGAGGTTCTCCGGCTCGTTGTCGATCACGGCGACGACGCGCATCCCCCGATCCCTGAGCGCCCGCAGCGCCGCGATCTTGGCGACCGGCACGTCCACGCCGTCCTCGGCCATCAGGAGGTGATCCGGATCGAACCGCACGCGGTAGGCCGCCCCGACGGTGTTCAGCGACACGAGCGTGTCGGCCCGCATCCGCTCCGGACGGCCGGTGTTGAGCGCGACCCGCGTGCCCGGTCGCAACGCGAACCATCGGATCACCCCGAAGACGCCCGCGAAGGGACGACTCGCCTGCAGGAGCCCCTCCCGGTCCCACAGGTGCTCGACGTAGTAGGCGATCAGGTCGGACCTGAGATCGTCGGGGACCCCCAGGGAGGAGACCAGCGCCTCCACGTCGTCCTCGTGGTGCCTGATGTCCTCGGCGACGAGGCCTCGGAAGCGATCGGTCCCACGTGACCGATCGAAAGCGAGCAGCGTGTGGACGACGAGGTGGCGTGTGTCGACGATCGTCCCGTCGATGTCGAACACCACGCACAGCTCGTCGGCAGGGTGATCACGGCGGACCCGCTCGTAGTGCTCGGAGAGCGAACGCATCCAGTCGGAGTCCGCGTCGAGCGCCCGTTGGGGGGTGCCGAACGATCCCGCTGGGTCGGCGGTGCGGACTGCGAGATCCACGACGGCGATCCTACGGGGCGGACCTCGGACCCTTGATCGGTGTCGCTCCACGTTCATCGAGGGTTCGCCACCTCGACGCATCGGAGGCCGCTCCTTGGCGAGATGCCGCCTCTTGCTCGCCCGAGCGGAAGCGGAGGTGACGCCGGGCGAGCCGGGTCAGTCGGGGTCGGCCGCTGCGGCCCGCACGCGGTCGCGTTCGACGAACGCGACGACGGCCAGGCCGACGGCGACGATCGACAGGGGCCACACGGGACGGGCGCCCACGACGAAGGCCAGCGCACCCACCGAGGCGAGCGTGACCACCGAGCGCGCAACGAGCATCTCGCGATGCACCCGCCAGTACGACACGACCGTGGCGCCCATGAACAGGGCGACGCCGACCCCGAGCGCGGCGATCGTCTCGGCATCGACGGGGTCGGTCGGATGCAGCACCATCAGGTCGGCGGCGATCGCGAAGGCGACGATGCCGCCCACGAGGGGGAAGTGCGCCAGGCTGTACGCATCTCGGGCGACCGGCCCGCGCTCGGCGGGCGAGACGGCCGAGAACGCCTCCTCGAGGGCCTCCTTGAACCACGAGAAGTAGCTCCACCACAGCAGGCCCACCACTGCCAGCCCGGCGCCCGCCAGCCCGACGAGGTCGAGCGAGCGCGTCTCGGCGGCGGCCGCCGTCCCCGCGATGATCAGCGACTCGCCGATCGCGATGATCACGAAGAGCCCGTGACGTTCCGCGAGGTGGCCGGCGTCCAGGTCCCACGGGTCGTCGGTGCCCCCCGCGGCGGTCGCGGCCAGCAGGTCCAGGGCGATCGCCCCCATCCAGATCCAGGTGCGAGCCGGCGTGTCGACGAGCGCCCCGGCGAGGACCGCCACCAGCCCGAGGCACGACATCGCGGCCCACGCCAGGACCTGCCGCGGGTACCTGGGCGCGTCCGGGCTGCCCGACGGTTCGGCGGTCGCGATGCGGACCTGGAGCCCGAGCCCGAGCACGCGGACCACCACGTAGGGGACGGCGAACCAGAGCGCACCGTCACCGAACGCGAGCGACACCGAAGCCGCCATCACGAAGGCCGCGGCCGTGGCCACCAGCGTGACCACCTGCACGCCGATGTGCCGCGTGTCGGCGGGGTTCAGGGTCCAGGTGAACTGCGTCCATGCCCACCAGATCAACCAGAAGACGAGGACGGCACGGCCCACGCCGCGACGCATCGAGGTGCTCCGCGGTCAGCGTCGTCACCTGGGTGACCGCGAAGACGAACACGAGGTCGAAGAACAGCTCGACGAACGAGACCGACTGTCCGGTCGGCGCGTGCAAGGAACGGGCCGTCCGGGATGCCTCACCGCGCGACGAGGTCGCCATCCGGGCATGATGCGCGGGCGCCGAGCGAGCGACAAGCCGCCGTTGCGAACCTGTGCGCATCCCGTGGCGGTCGCGTCGAAGGGGTTCCCCGCACCCTTCGCGGAGGTTAAGACTGCGGACATGTCGGCGACGATCGGGATCCTCGCGGCCGGGGTCAGTGCGTTCTTCGTCCGCGTCGCCCTGGTCGCGTGGTCCTCCGCGCCCGCCGTGAGCGTCTCGGCCGTGGGCGGACTCGCGTCCTTGCCATCAGCTCGCCAGGTAGCGGGTGAGAGCCTCCCGGGCGATCTCGCTGACCGTCCGTCCCTCGGCTTTCGCGCGGCGCTTCGCCCGATCGAACAAGGGAGGCGGCACCCGGTAGCTGATGCGAGGGGACTCGCCTTCGGAGAGTGACGGCCGTCCGGGCCGCACGCGCTCTCGCGTCGCCGACGAGAGGTCGTAACCGGCCTCGGCTTCCTTCGCCAGCCCCTCGACGACCGACGGGGTGAGCCGCGTGCCCTTCTTCGACTTCAGATCCGCCACCGTTCCGCCTCCTCGTACTGGGACCGGTATCGAGGTCGAAGGCCCATCGCGTGAATCACCAGCAGCCCATCCACCAGTTCGACTCCCATGACCTCGAGGGCGATGCCGTCGCGATCATCTCCCAGGAACACGAGCCGCTCATCGACCTGTCCCTTCGGCGGTGGGACTCGGAACACGAGCCCGCAGTGTTCGATGACGAACCGGCTGCGAGCCTTCGCCACGCGGTGCCTGGTCGCCGACCGCGCCCATCTGATCCTCTTCGCTCTGAAGGCTACCATGTTCTGTCAGACAGAACTCGCTCGATCACATCTGGCTGGGCCTGTGAGGCTATCGCGCGGGTGTGACACGGCGGCCTCTACCATCGGTGCTGAGAGGCCACGCTCAGGCCCGGTACGACGCGACCATGATCGGGCCACGTCGGAGGCGCGGGTCTCGCTCATCCGAGCCATGTTCGGGATCCTCGGCGCGTGGGGTCCCTTCACGGACCGCGCATCGGCATGTCCCAGGCCTGGCCGCGAGGGGAAGCTCGCGACGGGTACGGGGCGTTGACCCGGTGCCCGACGGCGTGGTCCCATCGGGAGCAACCCATGACCCGGGAGGGACCGTTGCGCGCTCGTGGGATCGTCCTCGTCACGATGTCGGTGTTCGTGGCCGTCGCCGCGCCACTCCCCGTCGGGGCGACGCCCTCGGGGGCCGACGGGCGGATCGTCGTCGCACGGCTGCGGTCCAAATCTCCGGGTCCACGCACGATCGTCACGGTGCAGCCCGACGGGACGGGGCTCACGCTCCTGGCCCGGGGTGACGTCACGCCGCCCGTGTGGTCGCCCGACGGGACCCGACTCGCGTACGTCGACCGCTCGGAGCGCAACGCGAAGCTGCTGATCGTGGACGCCGACTGGACCGATCCCGTGACGGTGCTCGCCCGACGGGACCTGCCCCAGGACCTCTGGCCGTCGGGTCAGATCGCCTGGATGCCCGACGGCGAGCACCTGGTCGTCGGGATGAACCGGGGCGATACCGACGCCGGGGATCTCTTCGCGGTCGGGACCGACGGCCGCGGGCTGGTCCGCCTCACGCCTCGCTTCCGCTACGTGACCGACCCGGCGGTCTCGAACGACGGGTCCACGATCGCCGTCGCGATGCGGGACACCGAGGGGGGCTTCCGCCTCGTCCTGATGGATCCCGACGGGAGCCATCGCCGCGAGGTCCCCACGGGTCCAGGAGGGGCGTGGGCGCCGGACTGGTCGCCCGACGACAGCACGATCGTGTTCGCGCGATGGGACGGGACACAACTCGACCTCGTGACGGTGTCGCCGGACGGATCGGACCTGATGCAGATCACGGACACGCCCACCCGGTGGGAGATGGAGCCCGTGTTCGCGCCCTCGGGCACTCGGATCGCCTACGAGCGCGGCGGCCTGTGGTGGCGCTCGACCGACCTGTTCACGATCGATCCCGACGGAACCGATCGGGTGCGGCTCACCGACACCTCGGGCCGGTGGGAGGTCCACCCGTCGTGGCAGCCGCTCCCGACGTGACTCGGGTCGGTCGCCTGAGGCCATCGAGCCCGCTGCGACTCGGGACCGTGTAGTGTCGCCGTCGCCGAGCGGCTCCCAGCGTGGGTCGCCGGGTCACGAGGGGGGTCCTGCGTGTCCGAGAACAAGGCCGTCATGCAGCGTTTGTACGACGAGGTCTTCACCCAGGGGAACGTCGACGTGATCGACGAGATCATGGCCGACGACTTCGTCGAGCACGAGGAGCTGCCGCCCGGGATCCCGCCGGGCAAGGGGGCGGTGCATGCGCTCGTGTCGATGCTGCGCGGCGCCTTCCCCGACTTCCGCGCGACGGCCGAGGAGATGCTCGAGGACGGCGACAAGGTGATCACGCGGGCACGCTTCTCCGGAACCCATCAGGGCGAGTTCATGGGCATCCCCGCGACCGGCAACGGCGTCGACATCTCCGTGATCGACATCGTCGAGTTCCGCGACGGCAAGGCCGTCGCACACTGGGGGATCATGGACCAGGCCGCGATGATGCAGCAGCTCGGGGTCGGCGGCCCGCCCGCGTAGGTCGCCGGGCCCCGGCCCGCTCGCCGGGTGGCGCGGTGGGAATGTCCGCGCGCCCCGGCGGGTTGCTGTGCCCGTGTTCACCGACAAGGAACTCGCGTACCTCCGCTCGCAGCCGCTGGGGCGCCTGGCCACCGTGGCGCCCGACGGTCAGCCGGACAACGCGGCGGTCGGGTTCCGCGTGGACGACGACGGCACGATCGCCGTCACGGGGATGAACCTGGCCGACTCGCGCAAGGGGCGCAACGTCGCGGCCGGCAACCCGAAGGTCGCGCTGATCGTCGACGATCTCGAGAGCGTCGACCCGTGGCGACCTCGTGGGATCCGGATCTTCGGCGAGGCCGAGCTGGTGGTCGACGCAGGTCGCCCGTATCTGCGGATCGTCCCGACGACCAGCTGGAGCTGGGACATCGAGGGGCCCTCGATGACGCCCCAGGGCTGGCGACCGCACCGCACCGACCACCGCTGAGATCGTCGGGACCGCGCCTCCCGGGTCGTACGGTGGAGGCATGCCGGCACGGTTCCCGGATCTCGAGGCCACCTCGCTCGACGGACGACGCTGGCACCTGCCCCGCGACCTCGAGCGCCCCAGCGTGGTGATCCTCGCGTTCGAACGTCACCAGCAGCGCGAGGTCGACGACTGGATCGTGGAGCTCGAGGCGCTGGGGTGCCCGCACCCGATCTTCGAGGTGCCGACGATCGGGAGGCGCTACCGGTGGGCACGCTCGTTCATCGACGGCGGGATGCGTGCAGGCATCCCGGACGCCGGCGTGCGTGCGAGGACGCTGACCACCTACACGGATGTCTCGCGCGTGCTCACCTCGCTCGGTCTGCGTGCCACCGAGCACGTCGTCGTCACGCTCGTCGAGGCGACGGGAGAGGTCGGGGCGCTGCACCAGGGGACGTACGAGCCCACCGCTGCCGCAGCCTTCCTCGAGACCTGAGCGCGGTCGGGGCGGCGTTCATCGAACTCGGCCCTCCCCTCACTGAGCCATCGGGGCCAGGAGCGCCTCGGTCCGTACGAGCTCGCCGGTCCGCCGCCCGATCTGGATTCTGCTCGTCCCGACGACCTCGGGTCGATAGGCGCTCCCATCCGCGCGCGCGCGTCCCTAGCGTGGGTCACGAGAGAGGAATGCCGACGTCCTCGGGGAGGATGAGATGCGACGTCGATCCTGCTCGTTCCGTGAAGTGACCCCCCACGGGGTGGGGTCGGAAGGTTCCCGGGGTCTCTCATGAACGATGCAGGTCACCCCGGGCCCAAGGAACCGGACCCGCTGCCGTCGGCAAGCCGCTACGCACGCAACGCGTTCGTCGTCGCGGCCGTCTTGACGATCACGATGCTGGGATGGCAGGGATGGCACCTCCTCGCGTCACCCCGAGACGTCGAGCACGAGGAGACGGGGGGAGTATGTCCGACCCGCGTCGTCGCAGAGCTGCACTTCGCGGCGACGCGTCACGACGGCCTCATCGACGGGCTGGAGCATGCGCTGCGCGTGTCTCCGGCCCCCGGGTTCGCCGCCTGGTCGGCCGAGTGGCGAGACGACCTCGATCGGAGCGCTCGAGAGCTCGATCAGACGGTCGACCGAGTGCTGCCGTTGATCACGCCCGAACTGGCTGTAGCCGTGCTCCGGGTCGATGCGGCATCGGCGGAGATCGACGGGGCTGCGACCGCGGTCCTGGATGAGGCCACGCAGGGTGATCCCTCGACGGCGGTCGAGATGCTCACCTCGAGTGACTATCTCGACGCGCGTGGTGGGTATCACGATGCGGTCGAGTCGCTGATCACCGACAGCCAGGACTTCTTCCGGGGAGAGCTCGAGTCGGAGGATCGCAGCGAGTTGATCTCGGTCGGCGTCTCCGTGGCGATATTCGCTGCGACGATCGGAGCGTGGGCCGTGTTCCTGCGCCGCATCCGCCTCGGACAGAGGCGGCTGGCCGAGGAATCGCAGCAACGTCACCAGGCTGAAGCCGAGCTGCTCCAGGCACAGAAGATGGAGGCCATGGGAACCATGGCGGGTGGTGTCGCCCACGACTTCAACAACATCGTGACCGCGATCTGGGGCTCTGCCGGCCAGGCGAGGTCCGAGATCGAGGCCGACTCGCCAGCCCAAGGCCCCCTCGCACGGATCGAAGCAGCATGCGAACAGGCCAACGGACTCGTTCGCAGCCTCTTGACGCTGGCGCGCAAGTCGTCGTTCGAACAGCGCCCGGTGAACCTCGGGGCCCTGATCGACGAGACCGCAACGCTCATGGAGACCGTGATACCGCCCTCCATCGAGGTTGCGATCACCCGTGAGGCGGGTCGCGGACCCTGGGTGCTCGGGGACAAGGCCTTGCTCCAGCAGGCGGTGATGAACCTCGCTCTGAACGCACGCGACGCGATGCCGGAGGGAGGGCGCCTCGGCCTCGTCGTCGGGGTCTCCTCATCGAGCGGTGCAGCGGGCGAGCGGACGTGCATCGAGGTGAGCGACACCGGGGAAGGCATGACCCCGGAGGTCCTCTCGAAGATCTTCGAGCCCTTCTTCACCACGAGGGAACCGGGTCGTGGCACCGGACTCGGCCTCGCGATGGTTCGAAGCATCGTCGACGCCCACGAGGGAGAGGTCCGCTGCGACTCGATCCCCGGATCGGGGACGGTCTTCACGATCTCGCTCCCGACGATCGATGAGCCCCCGAGGATCCCCGACACAGGGTCGGGGGAGGGTGAGGGTGTCGAGGTGGTCGGTCGGGGCAGGGTGCTGCTCGTCGAGGACCATCGCCAGCTTCGGGAGGTCATGACCGGAGCTCTCGAGGCGGTCGGCTATGAGGTGATCCCCACGGCGAGCGGTTCCGAGTTCCTCGAGGCTCATGCGCGTCTCGCCGACGATCTCGTGGCGATGGTGGTCGACCTCGAGATCCCCGAGCCGGACGGATGGGCCTGTGTCCAGCAGCTGCGCGCCGCGGGCGTGAGGACACCGATCGTGCTGATCACGGGGACCCCGGCTCCCGGCCTCGAGGGCGAGGTCGGCGATCTGGCGGTGGTGCTCCGCAAGCCGTTCCAGATGCGACGTCTGTCGGACCTCCTGGCCTTCGCCTCCCACATCCCAGCGGGTCGCCATGGGTGAGCGGCCCACCGTCGTGCTTGCCGACGACCACGCGCTCGTGCGAGACATGCTGTGCGAGCGTCTGAGCCGGGAGGGGATGGAGATCGTCGCGCTGGCTTCGTCCGGCGAGCACGCCGTCGAGCTGGCGTCCTCCGATCCGCCGGACATCGTGGTGCTCGACATCGACATGCCTGGGATGTCCGCGTTCGAAGCCGCGCGTGAGGTTCGGCGGGTCTCGCCATCGACGAGGGTCGTCTTCCTGAGCGCGTTCGTCCACGACGTCTACGTCGAGCAGGCGCTCGAGGTGGGCGCCTCCGGTTACCTCACGAAGGCCGACCCACCGCACGCCATCGTGGACGCGATCCGCCGGGTGAACGAGGGGGGCACGTGCTTCTCGCCCGCGGTCCTCGATCGCATGGTCATCGATCGCGACGGTGCGCGCCTAGCCACCGGGAACAGGAGCCGGATCGCACTCCTGACCGATCGCGAACTGGAGGTCCTGAGCTACGTCGCCAAGGGACTCTCGCAGCGGGAGATCGCCCGCCTGGCGGGGATCAGCGTCAAGACGGTGCAGCACCACATCACGAGCGTGATGGACAAGCTCGAGATCCACGACCGTGTCGAGCTCGCCCGGTTCGCCATCAGGGAAGGGGTCGTGGAGGCCTGAACCGCGGCGGGTGTCGGGGATCGCGAGACGTGCACGGATGCGACGACCCCCCGGGATACCCGGGGGGGTCGTCGCTCGTGTCCCGATCATGGGTCGGGGGTCCTACCGGTCAGTGGGTCAGTGGCCGCCCGGGCCCTTTCCGCCACCGCCGCCACCGCCGCCGGCGACGACGTTGATGTCGAGGTACACCGTGTTCGCATCGACCTGCGTCCCGGCGTCGACGCTCGTGACCGTGACGTTCGGGAAGGTGAACGTGATCCGGTACGCGCCCAGTTCAGGCACACGCAGGTTGTAGCCGTACACGGCCTTGCCCGTCGCGTTGATCTCGGATCCGATCGGCTGCTGCGGGACCACATACTCCTGGGTGGCCAGGTTCAGGACGCTCCACGTGGCGGCGCTGTCGAAGACCCGCACCGTGGTGAACGTCGTCACGGTGGCGGAGCAGTTCATCTCCGCATCGCACGTGGCGAGGGTCCCGTACGCGGAGTTGCGGTCGAGCAGGCTCGGCTGCAGCTTGGTCACGAGGAACCCGTCCATCCCGTCGCTCGGCGTCTCGAGCCCGATCTCCACGCGGATCGGCATGCCGACCTTCAGCTTCGCGTCGCCCGCGAGGTTGTCACCCCAGAAGGCTCCAGCCGAAGCCGACGTGGCGCTCACGCACTCTGCCTGCCACGTGTGCACGCTCTGGACGTAGAAGTAGGCGGTCGGGTCGACCTCGTAGCCGCTCAGCGGCGTCCCCGAGGGCATGATCTCGTCCGCCAGCGGGCACGTGACGCCCGTCCAGCTCCCGCCGATGTTGATCAGCGGCATCGACAGGTTGTTGGTGGCACCCGGCTCGTGGCCGCCGCCGCCACCACCACCGCCGCCGCCGCCTCCGCCGCCGGGGCCCTTCCCCATCGCGGCAGGTGAAAGCGCTCCGCCCACGATGGCGAGAACACCCACCAGCACGAGCATCCGTTTCGTGAGGATGGTCATGCTACGCGCCTCCCCTCTCCTCCTGAGGGCATCGCCCTCGTCTGCCACTGGCCAGCGTCACCCAGGGCCTGTGATGAGCCGTGACTTGGCCGCCGCATGTGGCGCCTGGCCCTCTCGCGTCGACCGTATGTCTCGAGGAGGAGCACTGGGAATCGGGAATGGACCCCATGGCCTGGCCGGTACTGCACCGACCTCACCGACGTTCAGCTTCCGGACAAGGTCCGAGCGTGGCGAGACACAACGCTCCCCAGCCGCGTGTCGAGGTGCCCACCCACGAGCGATCGCGTCACGAGGCCGGAGCGCTCGGAACTCCTCGTATCACGGGACCGGATCGGTTCCGAACGCGTAGACCCGACCACCAACGCCTCCGAGCGCGTAGCCCGCAGCGGTGCCGACGAAGACGCGACCGTTCGCCGCGGCCGTGACGCTCGAGCCCGTGACCGATCCAACCGAGATCGTCCAGAGACGTCGGCCGTCGGCCGAGCTGAGCGCACCGACCTCCGCGACGCCGAAGTTGAGGTCCGTGACGAAGACCACGCCGGGGACGAGCGCCCCGGCCATCCAGACCGGCTCGTCGATGCCGGGGCCTCCCCGGACGCGCCAGACCGTGTCGCCACTCCGGGCGCTGAGCGCGATCAGAACGCCGCGGTAGGTACCCCATGCGTCTCCCTCGCAGCCGTACGCGCACACGCGGCGCTCCACGTAGACGCGCCCGCCTCCGGCGCTCGTGATCCAGACGTTCGAGGGGAACGACCGGCGCCACAGGAGCCGACCCTCCGGGCCGTACAGGCGGACCGCGGTTCTGTCGGCGGACCAGGTCGTGAGTACCCGCCCGCCGAAGGCGAGCTCCAACTCACCGACCACCGGACGCCGCCAGCGGACCCGTCCTTCGAGCGGATCGAGCGCGACGAGCTGCCGGCCGTTCGTCCCTCGTGCGGTCACGAGGACGTTGCCCCCCGAGAAGAGCGGATCGCTCGCCCCGGACATCGTGCGGGACCAGCGCACGTCACCACGCCGGATGTCGAGTGCCTCCAGGTTCCTCGAGCGGCCCGAGCGTCCCAGGACCAGTCCGTCGCGGAGGTCGACCGAGCCGGCCCGCCAGCGGGCTCGCGCCCAGCGCGTCGCCCCGGTCGCGGGGTCGAACCCGATCACCCGGCGTCCCGCCTGCGCGATACCGGTCGTCCGCGTGACGGCGACGATCCTCGCCCACTCCCCATCGAAGCTGCGTCGCCAGAGCACGTGCCCGTCTGACTCCCGGAGCCCCGCCAGCCGCGAAAGGTCGTCCGCGTGCCAGCTCGCGAACACCCGCCCGCCACGGACCACGTCCACCCTCGTCGCGTACTCGTAGCCGTACGTGTCGCGGTCCGCTGGGCGCATCGAGCGCCGCCAGCTCACCCCGAGCGACGCGACCGATCTCCGGGTCAGCAGCGTCTCGGACCGGTTGAAGGTGCTGTGCCCGCCGTCATAGCCAGTCTGCGGCCAATCGGACGCATGGGCGACCGAGACCCCGAGGAGTGCGAACGCCGCCACGACGGATGCGAGTCGGATCGATAGGCGCATCATCCCTCTCCCCTCCCGTGCATCTCGAACGCCCAGCGGTCGCCCGCGACGACCGCCGAGGGAGAGAGGCGGAGCTCACCGACCCGGCTCGACCACGCCACACGGAACCCTGCCGCGACCGAAGGATCGATGGCGGTCGGGCCCCGGACCTCACCCGTGCGCCTCGGGCCGCCGTGGAACGTCCGCCACGAGCCCGCGATCGCGGGGCTCGCCGCCGTGACGGCGAGGGTCGCGACGAGGAAACCGACGACGTGGATCCGGACCAGCCGCAACTGCATCACTCCCTCGGGGGTTCGGCCGGGTGTACCGGAGTCGCGCCTCGACGCTAGGGACCCCAGGACCCGCGTCGAAGGGGCTACCGACCCGACCTGATGGGGACCCGCGAACGAGACACCGCGCGTGTCGACGGTCCTTCCCGTCGCGGGGAGGCATCGGGGCCGTCCGACCCCGTGCCAGCAACTCAGCTCGGTCACCGTCGGACAAGGACCCTCAGCCCTGGACCGGATGCGCGGACCTCGGGAATGTGGCGCGTGAGGTGGTCGCGTTGATCAGACGAACGCTCCTCGTCGCGGTGGTGGCGGCCCTGATGCTCCTGCCGTCCGCGACCTCGATCGCCGCCCCGACGGTGATCTGGCACGAGACGCCGTCCTTCTCGGTCACGGGGACGGCGACCGATGGCCTCGGTCACGTCTACGTGGCGGGCTTCGCACCTCGAGGCCCTGAGCGGTACTTCGGACAGCCCTACGTGGTGGTGCTCGTGAAGTTCAACGCCGACGGGACGCGCGCGTGGACCCGGACGTGGCGCAGCCGCAACGAGACCTTCCCGCACGCGATGGCCTTCGACGTCTCGGTCTCCCCGGACGGACGCGACGTCTACGTCGCGGGCGGTGTCCTGGTCGACAGCGGCGAGGCCGGCGAGGCGAGGATCTGGGCCTACACGGCCACGGGACGGCTCCGATGGTCGCGAACGACCCCCACCGTGAGCTGGTGGCTGTCCGCCTCGGCGACCGACGACGGGCTCGTCACCGGCGCCAGGTCGATCGCGGCATGGACCCGTGCCGGGCGGCAGCGCTGGCTCCGGCCGTTCCTCAACCTGACCGGCGACGTGTGCTTCGTCGCGATGGACGTCGTCGTCGGAGCGGGCGGTCGGATCTTCTCCGCCGGCTTCCTGGACCGTGACCCGACCTGCAACGACGTGGAGGGCGGAGACCTCAAGGACGCCGACATCGCGATCCAGCGACGAGGATCGGGCGGCGGCGTCGCGTGGACGAAGGTCCTCGACGATCCGCGGGAGCGTGACGTCGACCTCGCCCTCGCGGTGTCGACGGCGCGCTCAGGCGTCTTCGTCGCCGGCGTGGACGACAAGCGGGCATGGCTGGGCCGTCTCACCGTACGCGGCAAGCTCGCGTGGACCCGTCATTGGGGGAACCGGGCTCGAGCGATCGACGTCGAGGTGTCACCGTGGGGACCCGTCTACGCGCTGACGCGGATGCGGGGCGCCGTCGGGATACGGTCGTTCACCCCGGCGAGCGGAGAGCCGATCGATCGATGGCTCCAGGCGGCGCGGGGGCACCCGACCCTGCCCGGCTCGCTGGCGGTCGCCCGAGGTCGCACCCTGTACGTGGCTGCCGCACGGTCGTTCGAGCACAGCGATCTCTGGCAGCTGCGTGCGTGACCGAGCGAGCACCGACCTCGCGATCACGGGGAAGCGAGAAGCCGCCGGGACCCGAAGGCTCCAGCGGCTTCTCGACGCGCAATGTAGGCGGCACCCGTGGTCGCCGTCAACCGGGAGAGAGGTTCTTGTCGCTCTTCTTCACGCACTCGTCTCGCGCCGGAGCCGTCACCATGACCCTCGATGGCCGAGCGGAAGCTCTACCTAGACGACCTCTGGGGGTCCGCCACCGGGGTGGACCGGCGTGCGCACCGCGCGCGAGTGCATCGAGTCGCTGCGGTCGGGGGGATGGGCTCTCGTCTCGCTCGATCATGATCTCGACGACCTCGACGGCGACATCGAGGTCACGGGCACGGGCATGGACGTCCTGGAGTGGATCTCCCAGCAGGTGGAGGCCGACCCCGCCTACGTCCCGCCTCGCATCCAGATCCACCACCTACCACGTCGTCCCCGGCGAGGTGATGGCTGCGGACGTGACCTCGGGTGAGGTGACCACGGTCGAGGGCTCCACGATCACGATCGACGTGTCCGACGCGGGGGTCACGATCACCGACGGCCAGGGCAACACGGCCAACGTCGTGCAGACCGACATCGAGGCTTCCAACGGCGTGATCCACGTGATCGACGCGGTGCTCCTGCCGCCGGCGGCCTGATCGACCGACGCCGCGATCTGGACGACCCCCGGGCGAAGCCCGGGGGTCGTCGGCGTCGTTCGTGGCGAACGTGATCACCTCGCTCTCCCCGACGAGGACCCGAGTTCCAGACCGTGTGTCACTCGCAACACCCCTGACGGACGTTGACCGGTGACGTTCGCGCTCGTACCGTGACGATGCAACCCAACGACCGAGCGGACGGAGGCCCGGATGGACGTCCCACCACCACCGCCGTCGGACCATGGATCCGCCGCCGTTCCGGCCCCCGGCCCCCCCACGCGTCGCGTCCGTCCCCTCGTGCTCGTCGCGATCGGCGTGCTCGTCCTCGCCGGCGTCGGGGCCGCGATCGCCGCCTCCTCGGGCGGGGATCCGGACGCCTCGCCGTCGGGGTCCACCGCGGCCAGTCCCACGACGTCGCCCAGCCCGGTTCCTCCGGCGTCGCCGGCCGACCTGAAGGCCAAGCCCGGGGCGTTCCGCGTCTTCCTCGCGTGGGAGGAGGTCGTCGACGGCGGCACCGAGCCGGTCTCGTATCGGATCACCAGGGACGGCGAGCTCCTGACGATGGCGAGCGCGGGCACATCCTCGTTCGTCGACGACGACGTGACGCCGTTCACCACCTATGAGTACGGGATCGTCGCGCTCGACGCGGACGGCGTCGAGTCGCCGGCGGCGACCGTCACGACCGAGACGGCGTCGGCGCCACCCGGGACCGCACGCGTCAGCGGCTTCTTCGACGTGACGCTTCGTGCGACGTCTCACTTCGGGCTCTCCACGATCAGTGACGAGCCCGTGAACCAGGGGTGGCGGATCATCCCCGGATGCGACGAGGGGCTCTGCGCCGCGAAGTTCAGCGTGATCGGCGTGAAGGAAGCCACCACCACCCTCAAGCACACGCAGAGCGGCTACCAAGGCAGCTTCCAGTCGAACGAGTTCGTCCGCTGCGGAGCCTCGGGAGCGAACGCGACCTTCACGATCCGCTTCAAGGTCACGAGGGCGGACGTCGTCAAGGGCCAGTGGCGCGCGACCAAGATCGCGGGAACCGTGATCCAGCGCTCCCCGGCGCAACTGGGCTGCGTCTCTTCCGGCGCGGACTACGACGCGACCGGGACCTTGACCCAGCAGTGAGAGCTCGCACGCCGCGTCCTGGATGACCGAGGGCCGGTCTCGCGACCGGCCCTCGGTCTACGGACAGGGAAGCGTCGTCGGTGGATCGTCCGGGTCGTTCGGGCTGAGTCGGGCGAGGGCCGAGCACGCGTAGACGGTCCCCCCGAACACGCCTCCGCCCTTCTTCGCCGCCACGTTGTGGACCACCGACGAGACGTCGTAGAGCCACAGCTCGGCGTCCGAGGCAGCCCTGATCCCTCCGCCGACACCGGCCGTGTTGCGCCGGATCGAGGCATCGTCGCGCATCACGACGGTGGTGGCGGCGCCGGCGAGGATCCCTCCCGCCATCGTCTTGGACGAGTTCCTCGCGATGAGTGAGGAGCCCTTCATCACCACGCGCCCGCTTCCTCCGGTGCCGATCCGGACCCCGCCTCCGTAGCACCCGCCGTGCCCCGGGGCCCGGTACCAGGTGTTGCGCGTGATCGACGCCGAGCCCGCGAGGATCAGCGACCCTCGGAACTGCCAGACGCCCCCACCGATCCGTGCCTGGTTGCCGGTGATCGACGTGGAGCCGGCGAGCACGAGCTTGCCGAACGTCTTGTAGATCCCGCCACCCAGATGCACCGAGTGGCCGACCTTCGACGCGTCTCCCCCGGTCAGGGTCAGGTCGACGATCCGCAGGTCGGTCCTGCCGATGACGGTCAGGACGCGAGAGGTGCCTCGCGCATCCAACGTCGCCTGCGGCACCGCCTCCGTCGCCTTCCCGCGAAGCACCAGGCTGAGTTCCTGCCCCGCGGCTCCGATGCGCGTGTGGCCCACGCAGGTCCCTCGGACCACGAGCGTGTCACCGGAACGAGCTTCCTCGACCGCCTCTCGAAGGGTGTCGTACGACTCGCCGGACCTCGGGATACGCACGCGGCACGCGGCAGCAAAGGCCGTCGTCGCGTCGCCGACGACGAACAGGCCCGTGAACACGGCCACGACGGCTGCGAGCGCGATGATCCGACGCATCGACCACCCCTCCCCCTCGCACATGACATCCAGGGACGCGTGACTTCCAGGGGAAAGGGTCCCGATGGCCGAGGGACGTTGACCGCACACCGAGGCGCCCTCGTCACCGTCTTCCTAGTTGATGATCTCTCCGCGTTCGTCGGCACGGATCGCCGCGATCCGGTCGCGCCAGGTCTGCAGCTCCTCGGGGGTGAGTCTCGGCCAGTCGATCACCTCGTCGACGATCCTGAGGGGGTCGGTGCTGCGGTAGGACCTCGTCGGGTTGCCGGGGAACTTCTTGTCGGTCACGTTGGGGTCGTCCTCGAACGCCCCCGTCGGCTCCACGACGTAGACCCGCGGAGCACCGTCTCCTGCGGCGAGCTCCGCGGCGAGCCCGGCTCCCTCACGGCGCGCGGTGAAGTAGATGTGGTTCATCGTCACCTCGGGGCGGTAGTTCGACCGGTAGCCCGCCGTGAGGAGATCGCCCACGCGCAGGTCGGCCTTCGTGCCGTGGAAGAACGGCCCCGGGTCCAGCACCTCACTCATCACGCGGCTCACGAGGGTAGCGCCTCGCCGTCATGCGCACGTGTTCCGGTCGGCACGTGACGGTGCGAACGCCATCGGGGACTCCTCCAAAGGCGGACCCCAGGGCTGACGCTCGAGCCCTGCTTTGAGGCCCTTCGCGCGCGGCGGCCCGAGGGGCTAGCGTTCGCGCCACGCGGGCGAGGTCGCCCCCGGAAGAAGGGAGGGCGCCATGTACTTCGACACCTCGACGTGGGACCCCCGGGACGTCGTCTCCGGCGGCTCGAGGATGATCCCGATCGATACGCCGCGCGGCACGTTCCGCGTCTGGACGAAGCGCGTCGGCACGAACCCCGATCTCAAGGTGCTCCTGCTGCATGGCGGCCCTGGGGCGACGGACGAGCTCTACGAGAGCTTCGACGTGTGGTTCCCGGACGCTGGGATCGAGTACTACTACTACGACCAGCTCGGCTCGTTCAGGAGTGACCAGCCTGACGATCCCTCGCTCTGGGACCTCGACCGGTTCGTCGACGAGGTGGAGCAGGTACGCCGAGCGCTCGGCCTCGATCGGAGCAACTTCGTACTGCTCGGACAGTCCTGGGGCGGGATCCTCGCGATGGAGTACGCGGTGCACCATCGAGAACACCTGAAGGGCCTCGTGATCTCGAACATGATGTCGAGCTGCCGTCTGTACAACGCGTACGCGGAGGAGGTCTTGATGCCCTCGATGGACCAGGAGGTCCTCGCGGAGATCAAGCGGATGGAAGCCGATGGCGCCACCGACGATCCGCGCTACGAGGAACTCCTGATCGAGCACCACTACGTGCTGCACGTGTGCCGCATGCCCCTCGAGGACTGGCCCGACCCGATCATGCGCACGTTCGCGCACCTCAACAGAGACGTCTACGTCCCGATGCAGGGTCCGAGCGAACTGGGGCTGTCTGGCACGCTCGAGGCCTGGGATCGCTCCGGCGACCTGAAGGACATCGATACCCCGACGCTCGTGGTCGGCGCGGAGCACGACACGATGGATCCGGCGCACATGCGGTGGATGGCCGACCAGTTCCCCCGGGGGCGGTACCTCCATTGCCCGAACGGGAGCCACCTGGCGCAGTTCGACGACCCTGACCACTACTTCCCCGGGTTGATCGACTTCCTCTCGTCGCTCTAGGTCTCGGGCGCCGCGCAGAGCTGCGCGAGCCTCCTTTGAACCTATGCGAACGGACCTGTGGGGTATCCAGGCGAGCGCCCGTCTGGATACCCTCGCCTCCTCAGACGAAGGAGGAACCATGCGCCGCCTGCTCACGGTCACCGCGATCACGGCCACGATGCTGCTGCCGACCGCTGCGTCTGCCGGCATCCCGACCCCCGACCCGATGGCCGCGAACTGCCATGGCCTCGCGATGGCGATCGGGTCGAGCGCCCACCGCGGACCTGCGCACTACGGCTGGGAGAACGGTATGTCCACGATCGATGCTCACTACGCGTTCATGGACATGCAGGGCTGCCACGCATAGCCGACGACAGCCCCGCGCGGGACGGCCGATCGCGCGTCACCCACGACGCGCGGTCGGGACCGCGCATCGACGACCGCCCAGCGGGCGCCCGAGCTGCACCTGGCGGTGACCGGATCGGTCACGCGCTCGTGGCCGGGTTCGACGGGCGAGGCTAGCCCTTCGGTGCTCTCCCGCCGCCTCGCCCGTCAGCCGGGACCGTCATCGAACGGATCGGGGGCGGTGACGTTCGGGCGCACGTCGGGATCTTCGCCTTCGTCCGCGTACCAGCACGCCCAGTGGTGCTCGTCGTACGAGTACGCGATCCACTCGCCCAGGCAGTCGATGAACGGACCGGAGCCCGCGACCTGCATCGCGATGCCGAACACGTCGTCCTCGCCGCTGGCGCAGTCGGCGAACGCGATCGAGTCGCCCGCGCCCCGACCGCAGACCACCCGCATCGGCGGATCCAGTTCGGGGTAGTCGACCAGCACGTGCGCGGGTCGCGGCGCGATCGCCGCCGAGGGTGCGGCGTCCGCGGGATCGAGGCCGAACAGATGCTCGACGACCCCGAAGACGAGGCCCGCGATACCCAGGAACCAGCCGATGATCATCAGCGTCATCACGATGCCGATCGCGGCCCGCACGATCGCCAGCACCCCGATCAGGATCGCCATCGCGACCGTGCGTACCCGGCTGGGTCGCGGCAGGGGCGGCCGCTTCAACGCGTCGGCGACACGTTCGTGCGGCAGCAGGTCGACCGCGTAGGTCGCCAGCAGTTCCCACTGCACGGCCCTCGCGTCGACGCCGCCGGTCGTGTCGGGTGCGTGACGAGCGCACGCGGCCACGAGCGTCGACCCGCTCGTGAACACCCACTCGGGGTCGACCGCGCCGGCGCCGGACGTGAGACAGCCACCGCACACCAGCCTGAGCCGAACGGGGTACGCCTTCTGTGCGCGGGCGCCCGCGTCGTGCTCGACGACCCGGCCCCACATCGCGATCGCCCCGACGACCGCCACCCCGTACCCGGTGATGCCCGCCCCCGGGAGATCCTCGGGCTCACGGGTGGCGTAGACCCCGCACGAGCAGGCGGCGTCGGGCGTCGACGCGTGCTGCCCACGATCGCATCGGGCCTCCATCGGATCCATCGGGGGCCACGCGTCGGGACGCGTGAGCGAGACCAGGACGCAGGCGGCCGCCCCGGCGTTCCAGGCGCCAGGCACGCCAGCCCAGCACGGGCTCAGGACCCAGGGGGACGTCGCTCACGGGGGGAAGGCTCCTTCCGCCGGCGGACGGGGGTTCCACCGGTGCGCACGATGGTGAGCGGCGCCTCTGACACGCGAACCTGCAGGTAGAACACATGTTCGTGTCAGACCCGCCCCGTACCGTTGCCTCATCGCGAGCCCGTCGACCCCCATCCGCGGCCCCTGCGGACGACGGCTCGAGAAGGAGGTATCCCCCATGGCCTTCCCCCGCCCCGTGCGACGCTGGTGGGACCTGTGGCGCGCTCGGCGCGACGGCAGGCGCGACGGCCTACGTGGCGTCCCGACCGCGACCGAGGTGGCGTGCCCTCCCGCGCTGCAGGGATGGAAGCGACGCGCCGACGAGTCCCTCGCCGCGCTCTGGCGGACCTGGGCCGACGACGACGCGCGCCTCCGCGAGGCAGCGCGATCGGCCGAGGGCGCGCTCGAGGACGCGCAGGCGCGGGTCCGCGACGCCGAGGACGCGCTCCGGCGGGCCCGCGAACGGCACGACGAGGCCCGCGAGGCCCTGGAGCCGACCCTCGAACGACCGGGGCCTCAGGAGATGGGCGCCCCGACGCTCAGCCCGCGCGTGTACCGGGTCGCGATCGCCGCGATCCTGCTCGCCGAGTTCCCGCTCAACGCGATCGCGTTCCGGCTGTTCGGCGAGGCCGAGGTGCTCACGTGGGTCATGACCGCGAGCCTGGCGGTCACGCTCGTGCTGTGCGCGCACGGCCTGGGCATCTTCCTGCGGACCCCGAGCCCCACGATCTCCGAGCGCCGGTGGATCGTGGTGCTGAGCGCGCTGCCGTTCCTCACGATCGTCGCGATCGCGCTGATCCGTGCCCGCTACCTGTCGGCGATGGCCGAGGTCACGGGTCTGGCCGCGCTCGGACCGGTCGCCGGGAGCCTGGCGTTCGGCGTGATCAACCTGCTGGTCTACGCCGGCGCCACGATGCTGTCCTACCTGGCGCACGGACCTCGCGCCCGCTCGACCAAGACGGAGACCGATGCGCTACAGGTCGCTCGCACCGAGCTGACCCGCGCCGAGCAGGAGCTGCGGAGCGCCCAGGCGGATCTGCGAGCCAAGACCGACGCCGCGACGCAGGCGCCCCTCGCGCGTGGAGCGGGCGATCCGGGTGGCGCGGGCCCGTGCGAGCGAACGCGCCAGCTACCACGCGCAGGTGATCGCCGCCTACGCGAGCGCGAACCTGCACGCCCGCAGCACCCCTGAGATCCCGGCGATCCTGCGGGTGCTGCCCGAGGTCGAGGTCCCCCCGGCCCTGCGCGAGCCCGACGTCGCCGAGGTCGCGAGCTCGAACGGGCACGTGTCCGCACCCGTGGAGGCCGGCCGATGACCCGGTGGGTCGCGATCGTCGTCGTCGCGTCGCTCGTCCTGACCGGCTGCGGGTCCGCGAACGCCGGGAGCGAGGCCGACGGACCGCTGGTCGTCGTGCTGTTCGACGTCTCGCAGAGCACGCGCGACGTCCGCGACCGCTACGTCGAGGCGTTCGATCGCGTGCTCGCGTACGCGGCCGAGCACCGGGGCCACGTGGTCGCCGACGTGATCGACGACAACCCGCTCGCGCACTCCGCCTACCCGATCGACGTCACGTTCGACGGCTGCAGCGTGCTGACCGAGAACCCCCTGACGTGCGAGGCGGAGGCGACGACGACGATCGCCGATGCGACGGCGACCGCACGTGCGATCGTCGACGGACGCGCGGGCGACGCGGGGACGGACGTCCTGGGCGGCCTGCGCCTGGCCGAGCGCGTGTTCGCGTCGTACCCGGAGGCCCCGACGACCTCGCTCGTCGTGCTGTCGGACATGGTCGCCAGATCGCCGCAGCTCGCGCTGAACCGCGCCTTCACCGAGGCGGCGATCGACGGGGCCGTCGCCGAGCTGCAGGCGCAGGGGTCGGTCCCCGACCTCGCCGGCGTCGAGGTCTACGTGGTCGGCGCCGGCGTCGGATCGGGCAGCGAACTGCCGGGTGCGACGCTCGTCGCGATCCAACGGTTCTGGGGGGCGCTGTTCGCCGCGGCCGGCAGCGAGCTGCGACCCGAGCGGTACGGCGCCGCACTGATCCGGTTCCCGTGATAGGAGGAAGCCATGGCGAAGAAGGTCCGATGCGCCAACTGCGGAACGGTCTTCGATCGGGACGAGGGGGTCTGCCCGGTGTGCGGGATGGGGGTCGAGGCCGTCGGGATCGAGGAGCCGGGGCTGGACGGGGAGTGACCCGCTCGCTCGAGCTGTATCTCGACGCCTGGTCCCTCAGTGGGGCAGCGCCGCCAGGACCGACCTCGGCGGGCCACTCGTCTTCGAGCACGCGGGCCAGCGTCGCATCGTCGGACGTGGTGACGTACGGCGGGCTTTCCACGTCGAGCACCGTGGCCGTCGCGGCCGCGCCCAGCACCTCGTCACCCCAGGGCGGGACCGCGTTCGCGAGGTGCCCGTGCAGGACCACGTTCGCGTACTCGGGCGTCAGCCAGATCTCCGCGACCGACCGGAGGGCCTCGAGCTCAACCTCGAGCCATGTACCGAAGGTGACCCGAGCCCCGTCCTCCAGGCGGACACGGAGCAAGACCCTGACGAACGAGTCCTCGCCGAGACGGATCACGTCGTCGTGGTCGGCGTCACCGACGATCTCCGAGGGGTCGAGGCCGTCGTCGAGACGCTCGGCGAGCACGTCGGGGAACCGGAACCGGAAGTGCAGGTCGTGCCCATCCAGCGGCCCGCCGCAGAACCCACAGGCGCGGGACTCGGCAGACGTCATGGGGGGTCCTCCTCGGGGGGTGGCGACGTCTCGAGCCTATCCCCAGCATCGACCCACCGCCGACTTTGACCACGCGTCCTTCCACCTCCTACCCTGGCCCGTGCGGAGGGCATCCGCGTCCGCGATGCGTGGGCGGCGCCGATGGCGGCCCGCCCTCCTGGGAGCCAGTCGACGACGAGCGCAGCAGGCGCTGGTCCGAGAGGAAGTGGATCGACGATGCGAGAGGCGCAGTCACGCACACCCGATGAACTCACCATCCCGGCGCTCACCACGCCCGGCATCGACCGACGCGAGGCCTTCGCCGACGAGCACGTCTGGGTGGGCACGATCCGGACCGAGGCGAGGACCTGGTCCGGGTGGCACATCCATCCCGGGCACGACACGTACGGCTACGTCACCGAGGGCGTGGTGCGCGTGGAGTTCGACGCGGACGGGAACGGGGTCGAGGCCGGGCCCGGTGGGTTCGTGCTGATCCCGTCCGGTGCTCCACACCGTGAGGGGAACCCGGGAGATGTGCCGAACGCGGGCGTCATCTTCCGCATAGGCGAAGGTCCGGTGCTCGAACCGCTCGACGGCCCGCCCGCCTGATCACCTCGACGGAGTGAGAGGTCCCGTCGGGTTCTCGGGCACCGCCCCGTGTCCGTTGCCGTCCGTATACACACGGGCT
>CAVVOG010000005.1:0-11251 GCA_963749895.1 uncultured Actinomycetes bacterium
ACGTCAGAAATACTTTGTATTACATGACGAAGAGGAACACCCGCGTGCTCACCGTGTCGGTACCGCCCGAGACCGCCGAGGACTTCGACCGGATCGCCGAGGCCGAGGGACGCAACCGGAGCGAGCTCTTCCGGGAGATGCTGCGCGTGTACCGCACCTACGAGGAGACCCGGACCTTCGAGTCCTTGCAGCGCTACGGAGCCGCGCAGGCCGCCCGTCGCGGGATCCGCACGGAGAAGGACGTCGAGCGTCTGGTCGCGGAAGCCCGGTCTTGAGGGTCGTCTTCGACACGAACGTCCTGATCTCCGCATCCGTGTTCCCGGGCGATGCGCCAGAGTCGGCCTACCGAGCGGCTCTCTCGGGTCGGATCATCCTCGTCACGCCACCTGCGCTCCTCGCGGAACTCGCCCGTGTCCTGGCCGACGAGTTCGGGTGGGGAGCCGCGATGGTCGAGACGGCGGTCCGGCAGGTCGCCCGCATCGGGACGGTCGTCCGGCCGAGCGACACGGTCTCCGTGATCCATCGAGATCCCGACGACGACCGTGTCCTGGAAGCCGCGCGGGAGGGATCGGCCGACGTCATCGTGTCGGGAGACCGTCACCTCCTCGATCTCCGGTCGTGGGAGGGGATCAGGGTCGTGCCAGTCGTTGAGCTCCTCGAGGAACTGGAGCGCTAGCGAGACACACGACGTCCGAAGAGCCACGTGTCGAGTGACACGCCTAGGGCCGTGTGTCACCACGTCGAACGACTTCCTACCCAACACCGTGTGTCATGGCGAAGGGCGATCTGGCATCACCGGCTATCGCGGAACCGCCACAGGTTCATCGCCCCAGCGGGACGGGTAGTCACGACGCTCACGGCTCGCCGGACCGCATCGACACTGGCCCCTCGGAGGTCCGGTTGGAGAACGGCCAACCAGGCACGGGTGCCGTCAGGGTCGATCCGCGCCAACCCGTCACTCGTCGTCGCGTAGAGCGCCTTCGACGGGGCGAGGGACACGTCTCCCACCCACGCGTCGTGCCATCGCCAGGTTCGATGCAGGCCTCCTCGGAGACCGAACCGTCCGACCCAGCCGAGGCTCTCGTTCGGTCCGGCCCGACAGCCACGCAGGTTCGCCCCGAGGACGAGGCGCCTCCCGAGCACCGAGAGTGACGACGCGCAATCCCACGCCCGGAGGCCGGTGCCTGTCCGTCCGAAGAGGCGTGACCACACGAGCGCCCCCTGCATCGTGCGCCTCTGCACGAAGACATCCAGATCGGACTTCTCTCCCGCGTACCTCCCCGGGAGCCGATTCACGGTCCCCGCGAGGTAGATCGCGCCGTCCTCGACCGCGACATCCACCACGGTATCGGTGTTGCGGATCGGAACGCCCGGGACCTCGATGTTCCGTGTCCACAGAACTTCACCGTCGGGCGTGTACGCGCGGAGCCGTCCCTCCGCGAAGCCGTCGTCGCAGCATCCTCCCGCGTTCAGAGCGACGACCGCTCCACGTGCCGTCGTCGCGATCGCTCCGATCCCGCTGCCTGGGTAGGGGTGCTTCCTCCACCCGGCGCGCGTCTGTCGCCACAGCAGTGAACCGTCCGCCGCGTACCGGGCGAGGAACCAGTGACCGACCGGCGCCGGACGCCCCATCACTCCACCGACGTAGACGGACCCATCCGGCGCCGCCTGTACCGCGGTCCCGAACGCCCAGGTGTCTTCGTCTGCGAACGAGGGCTTCCAGGTTCTGCGCCAGCGCACGGTCGCGTCCGGACCGACCGCGGTGAGGAACATCCGGCTCGGGTTCGACGCGTCACCTGTCACGTACGTGACACCGGACCTCCCGACGTCGAGCCTCGCGTACGTCGACCCGCTCGATCCCCGGATCTTCGTCATCCAGAGCGGCTCAGGGGGTGGAGACGTCGCCAACCCGGCTGCCGGACCCGTCCCCACAGCCACCACGATCCCGACGAACGCCGCGAACCATCGCTGCACGCCCATGACCCTCCCGATGAGGGTTGCGCGAGGGGCACTCTCGAGCATCTGGCACCCGACCCTCCCGTCAAGGGACCTTCGAGCGCGACCAGATGCACGCCGAGTGAGCTAGCCGCGGAGCACCCATACGCGAGCGGACGAGTCCGATCCGTCTCCGGCCGGGTACCCGGTCACGACGATCGACCGCCCATCGGCGTCGATCCCGGTGACGCCCCAGAGCTTCCCGGTCTCAGGTCCGAGCCGCACCCGCCACCGCGGCGCGCCGGTGCCGTCGTAGCCTCGGAGCGTCACGCGGCTCCCGTGGCCGTCGGCCTCGCGCTCGTTCCCTGCCAGGATCGGGCCCCCTGCCCAGACCGCCGCGAGCGCGTCGAACCAGCTCCACCGGCTCGCCCCCAGGTACACGCCCGGGACGGATCGCTCCCATCGCAGCCCACCTGCCGACGTGTATCGGGCGAGCCGCGCCCGCGGCTCCGAGCCCGGTTCGAAGAGCACCGACGCGAACATCACCCCATCAGGCGTCGTCGCCACGCCGGTCCCGTAGTCGGAGTCGTCCCGCACGCCGGCGACACGGTCGGGCGCGGTCCGTCTCCAGGCCGTGGTTCCGTCGGGGCGGAGCTTCACGAGCACGGCGTCCTGATCGGCTTCCGGTTCTTCGAAGGCACCCTGGTTCCGGGTCGCGGCCACGTACACCGCGTCGCCGCGACCCACCGCGAGATCGCCGAGAGACTGGTTCTCGCTGCCCGGGAACCGCAGCTCACGCTGCCAACGCAGCCGCCCGCCGAGGCTGAAGTCGAGGATCCTCGCCCCGGACGAATACTCGCTTCCGTGCCAGACACCCACCGCGACCGTGTTCCCGGCCGCGGCGACCGTCCGGCCGCTCGTGCCGAACACGTCGCACGTGTGCCATCCCCGCTGCAGCCGTTGCCAACGCGCCGTCCCGTCCGCCGACCAGGCGCGGACCGCCCATCCCCACGACCAGATCTCGTCGCACGGGAAGGGCGGCTCGAATCGCCCGATCGCTCCCGAGACGACCACGATGCCACCCGGGCCGGTCGCGATGTCCCGCGCGGAGACCGTGGCATCGGCGGGGCGCCACACGCGCTCCCACCGGAGCGAGCCGTCGGGCCTGGACGAGCGCACGACCACGCGGCTCCGCCGAGGCCCCTGGAGGGTAGTGGCCGTGTAGATGCGGCCGGCTCCGTCGACCGCGACGGCGACCTCAGGCTCGGATCGCCACGAGACCTGGACCGACGGCGCGGCGAGCACCAAGCTCGGCAGGCACAGCTGCAGCGCGACCGACGCGGCCACGGCTCCGATGAGTGAACGCAAACGGGAGCTCACGATGAAGCACCGGCCCACACGCTGAGGGCAGGAGACGACGGCCGATAGGGGAACCCGTCCCCCGGTGTGGGGGACCGAAGTCTCGGACGGAGCCCGTTCACGTCTCGCAGCCCACGACTTCCTCGCCGCGGACGCACCTGTCCCACCCGAGCCCACCATCGAGGTGATCGAACCGGTGACCGCCGTCGAGGTAGTCATCGCCGGCGCCACCGCTCAGGTCGTCCCGGCCCCAGGTGTAGTCGGGGTTCGAGTCGTCGTCGCCGAGGAGCACGTCGTCGCCACCGCGTCCGTGCAGCACGTCGTCACCCTGGATATCCCGAAGCTCGTTCGGTCTATCGTCGCCCACCAGACGGTCGTCGCATTCGGAGCCCTCGAGTCCCTCGATCGAGATCAACGTGTCACGCCCACGACCGCATCCGGCCGAGACTCCCTTGGTCAGGTTGGCGAAGACCCTGCCTTGCCCAGCGAAGGACTGGTGTGGCGACCACAGGCCTGCCATGTCCGTGCCGGCCATCCCGTTGACGACGTCGTTCCCGGTGTCGCCGAGCAGGAAATCGTCGCCGGGACCACCGCGGAGCACGTCGTCCTCCCTGCCAGCGAACAGTCTGTCGTTACCGTCTTCACCCAAGAGCAGGTCCTCGCCACCGGCGGTGTAGATGGTGTCATCGCCCTGGCCCCCATGCACACGGTCGTCGCCACGATCGGCGCAGATCGTGTCGTTGCCCCCCATGCCGTAGACGACGTCGGCGCCCCCCAGCGCTGCGATGATGTCGTCTCCCTCGGTGCCGATGATCTCGTCCGGGCCATCGGTCCCGACGATCGTGGGCACCACCAAGTTCCGATCGCACCACACGCGCGGCGCGGACGCCGACCCATCTTCGGGTAGGACGATGAGCGCCAACACCAAGGCGGCGCCGCAAGCCCAACGCATCCACCTCACCTCTCTTCCCTGTGAAGGTGCGCGCTACGGGATCTCAGGCCAAGCGTCCATCAACCCTCACCCCCTCTGGACCCGAAGCTCGGCTAGGGCTGAACCCCGGGCGCGTAGGCGACGGTGAGGTAGTCAGAAGAAGTGACGCTGCCCCGCGTGACCTCCGTCGCTCCGGTGACGAAGACGTGTGAGCCGTCGGCCGTCACAGCGACGCCCGTCGCCTCGTCCTGACCTTCGGGCGCCGGATCCAGATCGGCCCCCCAAACGATCGAGCCGTCGCCAGCCGCGAGGGCGAGGGTGAGGATGAAGGGGCTGGCCCCGCCGGCGTCATCGCCGACGGTGCCGGTCACCACGAGGAGCCACCCATCAGCGCTGACCGCGAGGTCCGCCGGGACGTCATGGTCCCAGTCGATCGCAGGCCCGTCGAACCTGGTGAGCCACGCGCGACGACCATCGGCGACCTCGTACGCGAGCGTCCCGAAGTCGTAGGAGGTGTCGGACGAGGCCTTGACCGTCCCCGTGACGAACACGCGTGAGCCATCGGGCGCATCGACGATCCCGGTGGCCGAATGATCGCTGTCACCTTCGTCGAGCCTCCGAGCCCAGGCGCGCGCTCCCGTTGGAGCCTCGTACGCGACGGTCGCATAGTCCACGTCGTTCGATGTCGTCCAACTCGTCCCGGTGACGATGACGCTAGCGCGCGTCGCGGCTACGCCGGCGGCTTCGTCGGCGTCTTCGGGGCCCTTCCCGCCGTCGAACCGTCGGGTCCAGACCCTCGCTCCGTCGTGGCCCCGGTACGCGAGCGTGACGTAGTCCTGGCCCGTCCCGACCCCCTCGCTCGTACCCGTCACGTACACGCGCGAGCCGCCGGGTGCGACATCGAGGCCCTCGAGCCGGTCGTCAGCGTTCGCGGTCCCGTCGTAGCGCCGCGACCACCGGAACTGGCCGTCGCGCGCCCGGTAGCACAGGGTCAAGTAGTCCGCTCCATCTGCTGAGGACACGCGACCTCCCACGAAGAGCCGGTTGCCGCGCGGACCGACCATCAGGACGGAACCGTCCGCGTCCCTGCGTGGCGGGCCGGTGAACCGAGCGACCCACAGCTTCGCGCCGGTCCGCGCGTCGTAGCCGATCGTCGCGACGTCGTACCCCTCCCCGCGACCCCCGTGAGACGCGCCCGTCACGAAGAGGATCTTCCCGTCGGGCGAGACGGCAAGCGCGTTGCCGGCGTCCCACCGACGCCCCGGTCCGTCGTATCCACGACGCCACGCCAGGGTTCCTGTCTCTGCCTCGTACGCCAGGGTCGCGATATCAGCGAGCGTTTCGGCGTCGCCTTCGCCGGTGACGAACACGAGAGCCCCATCCGGACTCACGGCCACATCGCGTGCACGGTTTCCCCACGAGCCCGGTCCGTCGTAGGTCTCGATCCAAGACGGGCTGACTCCGTTCGATGATGCTGGTCCCGCGGAGAGCAGCACCGCAACTGCGCACAGAACCGCCACCGAGGGTCGACTCGACCGACGCATCGCATCCTCGGCATCCAGCGTGCCCCCCATCCGTCGAACGACCAGGGACTGAAGGCCCGGGATGCGTGGGCCCCGGATAGATGCCAAGTCGCGGCCTGAGGGGATCGGGACCTGTTCCTCTGGGATGCCGGAGGCTCGATCGCGAGTATCGGAAGTCATCGCGGCCAGAGGGAGACACCGATGCGTCGGGTCGTCGCACTCATCGCCACGTCAGCTCTCGTCGCAGGAGGCGTCCTCACCTCGGGCTCACGGTCCGACCTCCGACGTCACGACCGGGACCGAGCTCGCCGTGCTGCTGCGCCTGCGATCGGCCCACGACGGTCGCAGGGTCGACGCCGTGCGCGTGGTCGCCTCAGCCTCCAGCGCCTGAGATCGGTCCTTGCCTCGCCGCGCAGGACAACCCCCTGGTCAGAACGACGTGCGCACGGCCGGGGACACCAGCACCGGCCCGGTCGGGCCCTCGCCGGGTCACGCAGGGGATGACGCTCGGTCTCGGCTACGCGGTGAACCGCCAGAGCCGCCCGTCGAGCTCCGGTCGGTTGATGTGCCCGACCACCGAGGCACCGCCGGCGTCGGCCGCGACGCTCAGGGCGCTCGCGCCCTCGAGCTTCGTCCTCCACACGATCGACCCGCCAGGCCCGAGCTTGCGGACGACCTTGCCCGCGACCGCGTACGTCGCGCCGCCCGGCGCCACGGCCACGCCGCTGACCCCGTATCCCCACCAGCGCCAGGTACGCCGGAGCGTCCCCGAGGTCGTGAGCTCGCGGAGCCACGACGACTCGCGGCTCGTCCCACCGACGAGCAGTCGCCCGCCCCGGACGTCCACCGCGTACGCGTCCTCCCAGGCCGCCGCGCGCGATCCGATCACGCGGGTCCAGATCGGTCGTCCCGTGGGCGAGAGCGCACGCACGACCGCATCGCGATCGAAGCGATCGTCCAGGTCCGCCTCGGCCGTGCGGGAGACACGGCCGACCGCGTAGATCGTCCCCCCGCCGGCGATCACGACGTCGTGCACATGGTCCGAGTATCCGGCTGGGATCCCCGGAACCTCGAACGGGTCGGTCCACCTGACCCGACCCCCGCGTGCGTAGGCCCGGACCCATCCCTCCGAGCTCGGGTCGTCGCAGCACCCGAACCGGTCGACGGCCACGACCACGCCCGCGCGGTCCGCGTCCATCCCGATCATCGTCGCGGCCGAGCGGCACCGACGCCATCCGTTGGCCTCTCGGTGCCACCGGAGTCCGCCGCCGGGCCCGTACGCGCGCAGGAACCACCCGCCGCCCTCGCACCCGGCGCCGAGGATCCCACCCACGTAGACCTCGCCCGACGGACCGACGGCGATCCCGCGCGCGGTCGCGTTGGGTCGCGCCCCGGTGATCGTCGGTCCGTGGGGACGCCAGGCTCGGCTCCAGCGGAGCGCGCCGCCGACCCCGTAGACGCGTACGAGCATCGCGTCACCCTTGGCCCCGGCCACCGCGATCGCGCCACCCGGCACCGACGCCACGTCCTGGAGCGTGCTGCCCGCCTCCCGGACCCACGTCGGGCTGGGTCCGGCCTGCGCGGGCGTGACGAGCGCCAGCACGACCACCGCCACGACCGCTCCGACGACCCCGCGTCGCATGAGATGCCCCCTTCCTCGGGCGGCCGATGCTCGCCCGACCCGCTGCCCATGCTCGGACGGCGGGGCGCCACGGGCCAGGGCCCAGTGGGCCGTTCCGCGAGGGGCTCATCCGAGCCCTCCCTCGACGGTTGAGAGGGCGGGCCCGCCCTCGGCCCCAGGGTTCGACCTGGTTCGCCTCCGTGGTGCACACGCTGCACAGGTTCTACTGAACCTATGCAGCGTCGCGTCCCGCGTCGTCCGACGGGTCGATGTCTTCGGATACCTCCCGACCGAACGACCGGACGACCAACGGAGGAGTAACCGATGCGGAAGAAGTTCCTGACCTGGGTGGCGGTGGTGGCGTCCATCTCGCTGCTCGCGGCCGCCTGCAGCAGCGACGACTCGACCAGCGAGCCTGCGGCCACGTCCTCGGCACCCGCGCAGACGATCACCGACATCGTGGCGGGCAACGAGGACTTCTCGACGCTCCTGGCCGCGGTCCAGGCCGCCGACCTGGGCGACACGCTGGCCAGCGAGGGCCCCTACACCGTATTCGCACCGACGGATGAGGCGTTCGCCGCGTTGCCCGAGGGCACACTCGACACGCTTCTGGAGCCGGAGAACCAGGACCAGCTCGCCGCGATCCTCACCTACCACGTCGTCCCCGGCGAGGTGATGGCTGCGGACGTGACCTCGGGTGAGGTGACCACGGTCGAGGGCTCCCCGATCACGATCGACGTGTCCGACGCGGGGGTCACGATCACCGACGGCCAGGGCAACACGGCCAACGTCGTGCAGACCGACATCGAGGCTTCCAACGGCGTGATCCACGTGATCGACGCGGTGCTCCTGCCGCCAGCGGCCTGATCGACCGACGCCGCGATCTGGACGACCCCCGGGCTTCGCCCGGGGGTCGTCGGCGTCGTTGGTGGCGAAGGTGATCACCTCGCTCTCCCCGACGAGGACCCGAGTTCCAGACCGTGTGTCACGTCGATGCCCGGCACCTCGCACCACTACCGAGGGCTGGGGTGGACGGGTCTCGAGTTAGGCGATCGTAGGTGACAGGATCTGCGTGGCTCGAACGACGGCTACGTCGACGGACACCCGCGACCTTCAGCTGAGAAGGCCCAGACCTTGCTGCCGGGGGGAACGGCACCGGCTCCTGAGGACGCTGCGATCACCCAGCCGTCGGCGACCGCGGTGATCGAGCCGTACCGCCCGGGGATGGAGCTCGACCAGCGGACCCTGCCCGTCTCCACGGCGAGAGCGGCCAGAGCGATCCCTCGGCCCCTGATCCCGCTCGCGAAGACCGAGCCGTTCGCCGCGGCGTCCGCGTACCAGACCGGCCCCGCGCGAACCGGCCCGTGCGCACCGCCGATCGACCACCTCGTCTTCCCGGAGCGAGGATCGAGGGCGAAGAGCCTCCCGACGACCCCGGAGCACTCGTACACATCCGGCTCCATGCACCGATAGGCCGTGACGAACGCGAAGCGCGGCGCCACCGCCCCCACGCGGATCAGGCCTCCGTACGGGCCGTCAGGGAACCGGCGGCGCCACAGGACCGTGCCGTCCCGCGCCGACCTCACCTGCACGATGGAGGCACCCTCGAGCTGCGCCGTGACGTACAGGCGGCCGCCGCCGCCCGCCTGCAGATAGCTCAACGCGTGCGCCTGCGTGTGTCGATGCCACAACGGCCGACCATCGGTCGCGTCGAGAGCGAGGATCGTCGTCGTCCGGTCCCCCGCGCTGAGCGCGAGGACGTCGTCGACCGTGAACGCGGGGCCGCCCAGATCGCCCACCGGACTGCGCCAGATCTCCGTGCCGTCCGACGCGCGGACCGCGACGACGTCATCGCCCTCCGACAGGAACAACCGTCGGACGTCGTCGGTCGCGGTCAGGAGACGGCTGGCGTCTCGGCGCCAGCGCCGTTCGCCGGTGGCGACGTCGAGCGCCACCGTGCGCGATCCGACCTGGGCGAAGACCGCCCTCGCGTTGGCGGCCTTCGGCTCCCCCGGCCACCTGAGTCGCCACAGGATCCGCCCGCGCTCGAGCGACAGCGCGACCACGTGCCCCCGGTACGGCATCGACTCACCCTGCCACGAGGCGAACACACGGCCGTCGCGCACCGCTGCGACCCGGATGTGCTCGTACACGTAGGACCCGTCGAGCCGCAGCGACGTGCGCCATTCGAGCCTCAGCTGCCGGACGGCGGGTGGGTCGAGCCGCCGCTCACGCGGGTTGAATCGGCTCGAGCCGCCGTCGTAGCCGGCCTGCGGCCAGCCGGGACCCCCGGCCGCCGGCGTCCCGACCATCACCGAGGCGGCCAGCAGCAGCGCAACGGCGGACGTGATGACGGACGACCTCGGTCGCATGCCGCCCCTCCCCCCGAGGAGACCCGCTCACGGTAGGTCGTCCCGCGCGATCCGCCCCAGGGGCGCTCGGCCCGCGGATCCTAGGCCCAGCGCGTCCGACCTCGTGCCAGCAACTCAGCCCGGTCACCGTCGGACAAGGACCCTCAGCCCTGGACCGGACGCGCGGACCTCGGGAAGGTGACGCGTGAGGTGATCACGTTGACCAGACGAACGCTCCTCGTCGTGGTGATGGCGGCCCTGACGTTCCTGCCGTCCGCGACCTCGATCGCCGCCCCGTCGGTGATCTGGCACGAGACGCCGTCCTTCTCGGTGATGGGGACGGCGACCGATGGCCTCGGTCACGTCTACGTGGCGGGCTTCGCACCTCGAGGCCCTGAGCGGTACTTCGGACAGCCCTACGTGGTGGTGCTCGTGAAGTTCAACGCCGACGGGACGCGCGCGTGGACCCGGACGTGGCGCAGCCGCAACGAGACCTTCCCGCACGCGATGGCCTTCGACGTCTCGGTCTCCCCGGACGGACGCGACGTCTACGTCGCGGGCGGCGTCCTGGTCGACAGCGGCGAGGCCGGCGAGGCGAGGATCTGGGCCTACACGGCCACGGGACGGCTCCGATGGTCGCGAACGACCCCCACCGTGAGCTGGTGGCTGTCCGCCTCGGCGACCGACGACGGGCTCGTCACCGGCGCCAGGTCGATCGCGGCATGGACCCGTGCCGGGCGGCAGCGCTGGCTCCGGCCGTTCCTCAACCTGACCGGCGACGTGTGCTTCGTCGCGATGGACGTCGTCGTCGGAGCGGGCGGTCGGATCTTCTCCGCCGGCTTCCTGGACCGTGACCCGACCTGCAACGACGTGGAGGGCGGAGACCTCAAGGACGCCGACATCGCGATCCAGCGACGAGGATCGGGCGGCGGCGTCGCGTGGACGAAGGTCCTCGACGATCCGCGGGAGCGTGACGTCGACCTCGCCCTCGCGGTGTCGACGGCGCGCTCAGGCGTCTTCGTGGCCGGCGTGGACGACGGGCGGGCATGGCTGGGCCGCCTCACCGTACGCGGCAAGCTCGCGTGGACCCGTCACTGGGGGAACCGGGCTCGAGCGATCGACGTCGCCGTGGCGCCGTGGGGACCCGTCTACGCGCTGACGCGGATGCGGGGCGCCGTCGGGATACGGTCGTTCACCCCGGCGAGCGGAGAGCCGATCGATCGATGGCTCCAGGCGGCGCGGGGGCACCCGACCCTGCCCGGCTCGCTGGCGGTCGCCCGAGGTCGCACCCTCTACGTGGCTGCCGCACGGTCGTTCGAGCACAGCGACCTCTGGCAGCTGCGTGCGTGACCGATAGATCACCGACCTCACGATCACGGGGAAATCGAGAAGCCGCCGGGACCCGAGGGCTCCAGCGGCTTCTCGTTGAGAGACGCGTGGGAGGAGGTCGTCGAGGGCGAGACCGAGCCGGTCTCGTATCGGATCACCAGGGACGGCGAGCTGTTGACGATGGCGAGCGCGGGCACGTCTT
>CAVVOG010000006.1:0-6030 GCA_963749895.1 uncultured Actinomycetes bacterium
ACCCCGCGGCAGCCGGCTCCCCTTACGTGCATCGGCTGTCCCGAGCCGCCAGGATGACGGCCTATGGCCGACCGGCACCGGCTCTTCCTATCGAGCGCTCTCATGCTGTTCGTCGAGCTGGTCCTGATCCGCTGGGCCGGCGCCAACGTCCTGCACCTCTCGTACTTCTCGAACTTCGTCCTGCTCGGGAGCTTCCTCGGGATCGGCCTGGGCTTCCTGCTGGCGAACCACCGCGTCGACCTGTTCCGGTGGTCGCCCGTGTTCCTCGTCGTGTTCCTGGCGTTCGTCGTCGTCCTTCCCGCGCAGATCGGCCGTACCGGGAGCGACTTCGTCTTCTTCAGCGCCCTCGAAGCGCAGGGACTGCCGATCTGGGTCGTCCTGCCCCTCGTGTTCGTCTGCGTGGCAGCGTCGATGGCCGCGATCGCCCAGGGCGTCGCACGGCTCTTCGGGCGGTTCGAGCCGCTCACCGCGTACCGGCTCGACATCCTCGGGAGCCTCACGGGCGTCATCGGGTTCGCGCTGCTGGCCCTGGTCGGAGCCACACCGCTCGTGTGGGGCGTGATCATCGCGACGCTCTACGTGCCACTCCTTCGGCCCGGCGGGATCCGATTGGTGGACGTGGTCGCGCTCCTGGCGATCGTCATGGTTCTCGCGCCCCAGTCGCTGCGGTCCGACGTGATCTGGTCGCCGTACTACCGGATCCAGCTCGAGGCGTACGAGGACGTCGCGGACGCAATCGCTGTCTCCGTGAACGGCATCGGTCACCAGGCGATCGTGGCGACCGACACGAGACGCCTGTACGAGCCCGACTACTTCTACCCGTACGAGCACCGGGCCGCGGGTCCCCCCGAACGGGTCCTCGTGATCGGCGCCGGGAACGGGACCGACGTGGCGATCGCGTTGTCCGAGGGTGCAGGCGCCGTGGAGGCGGTGGAGATCGATCCGCGGCTGCAGGGGCTGGGTGAGGCGCTCCACCCCGATCGCCCGTACGACGACCCGAGGGTCCACGTGACGATCGACGACGGGCGGGCGTTCCTGGAGCGAACGGAGGATCGGTACGACCTCATCCTGTTCGCGCTGCCGGACTCGCTGACGCTGGTTGGGGGACAGTCCTCCCTCCGGCTGGAGAGCTACCTGTTCACCCGTGAGGCGATCGAAGCGGCCGAAGCCCGCCTCGCCCCCGGCGGGGTGTTCGCGATGTACAACTACTACCGCGAGGACTGGCTGGCCGACCGGTTCGCGGGCACGTTGCGGGAGGTGTTCGGTCATGCTCCGTGCTTCGACTCGCGCGGCGTGGAAGCTCACCTCGCCGTCATGACCGTCGGGCGACGTCCCGCCGACGTGACCTGCCCACAGCGCTGGCAGCCACTCGATCCTCCCGTGTCCGCACCCGCCTCGGACGACCGCCCGTTCCCGTACCTGCGCACGGCCAGCCTTCCCCCCTTGTACATCGTCACGCTCGCCCTGATCCTCGCGGCGTCGGCGATCAGCGTGCGGGTCGTCGCCGGCGGGCTGGGCAGGATGGTGCGCTACGCCGATCTGTTCTTCATGGGGGTCGCCTTCCTCCTCCTCGAGACGATGCATGTCGTCAGGTTCGCGCTCTTGTTCGGGACGACGTGGTTCGTGAACGCGCTGGTCTTCGCCGCGATCCTCGCGACCGTCCTGATCGCGATCGAGGTTGCTCGCCGGTGGCGTCCTCGGGAGCCGCTGCGTCTCTACGCGGTCCTCCTGGGAGCGGTCGCGGTGGCCTGGCTCGTGCCGACGAGCCGGCTCCTCGAGCTTCCTCCCGCCCCGCGCTTCGCCGCCGCCGCGATCCTGGCGTTCGCGCCCGTGTTCCTCGCGAACCTCGTGTTCGCCGAGCGGTTCCGGGACGTGGCGGAGCCGGCAACCGCCTTCGGCGCGAACCTCCTCGGCGCGATGGTCGGGGGGGTGCTCGAATACACCGCCCTGCTCATCGGCTACCGGTCGCTCCTGCTGGTGGCGGCCGCCGCCTACGCGCTCGCCTTCCTGACGGGGCGCCGCGCGCTGTCGGCGGCAGCGTCTCCTACGCCTGCGGCTCCTTCGTGACGTCGATCCGTTCGATGACGACCTCGGCGAGCGGACGGTCCATCGGGCCGGTGGCCGCCTTGGAGATCGCATCCACGACGTCGTACCCCTCGATGACCTGGCCGAAGATCGTATGGCGTCCGTTGAGCCAGGGGGTCTCGGCGACCGTCACGAAGAACTGGCATCCGTTCGTGCCGGGGCCGGCGTTGGCCATCGCGAGGCGCCCGGGCTGGTTGAAGGTGGGGCCATCCGGGGGGCACTCGTCCTCGAAGACGTAGCCGGGCCCCCCCGTGCCGGTGCCCGCGGGGTCGCCGCCCTGGATCATGAAGCCGCCGATCACGCGATGGAAGACCGTCCCCGGGTACAACGCATCGGTCTTCTGCGTCCCGTCTCGAGGGTCGGTCCACTCTTTCGATCCCGTCGCCAGGCCGATGAAGTTCTCGACGGTCTTCGGGGCGTGCTCAGGCATCAGGGAGACGGTGAACGATCCGTGGTTCGTGACGAACGTGGCGGTGGGCATGGCGATCGGGTCCTTCCTGCGGGTGGGCGGTGCGACTGGCGGGAAGAGCCTACCGCGGTCGGGGGGACCACGCGCCCTCCGCGGGTCCACGGCATCGCGGTTCGCGCGGCTAGAGTCGCGCGGTGGCGTCGGGCGCGCGGATGACGTCGGTGGAGGCGAGGGCGCCGGCTCTCCTGCTCGCGGCGCACGCGCTCGTGTGGCTCGCGGTCCTCGCCTTCGCTCCCCCCGACGCGCTCGCCGACGACATCGCTCGGTTCGTCCAGGTGGCGACGTCGGGCGGGATCCCCTATCGGGACTTCCCGGTCGAGTACATGCCCCTCGAGACGCTGCTCATCGGGGTGCTCGGCGGGACCGTCGGCGAGGCCGGTGTCCGGGTGGTGGCGATCTCCGCCGTCTCCGATGTCGCCGTGTACCTGCTGATCGCCAGGCTGTTCGGCCGTCGCGCTGCGCTCGCCTACCTGTGGTTCGCGCTTCCTCTCCAGGTCTTCATGCTGTACCGGCTCGATCTGGTCGCGGTCGTCGCGGTGCTCGCCGCGTTGCTCGCGGCGCGTGAGGAACGGCCCGTGCTCGCGGGAGTCGTGTTCGCGGCCGCGGTCCTGTTCAAACCGTGGCCACTCGTGATCCTGCCCGTCCTCGCCTGGCGGGCGGGGCGCCGCGGTGTCGCGGCGTTCGCCGCGGTCATCCTGGCCGCCGCGGCTGCGTGGTTCGCGCTCGGGGGGCTCGAAGGGATCCGCTCCGTGGTCACGTTCCGCGGGGCGACGGGATGGCAGATCGAGAGCGCGGTCGGCGCCGTGCTGGGCGTCGTGGGCGACGAGCCGGCCAGGTTCGAGCTCGGGGCCATGCGGATCGGGCAGATCGGCGCAGCCGCCATGTGGCTCCTGCGAGCGGGCGCCGTCGCGGCGCTCGCGACCACCTGGTGGAAGGCACGAGCAGGCCGATGGGATCCGGCTGGAGCCCCGAGTGCCGCAGCCATCGCGGTGCTCGTCGCCACCTCACCCGTGGCGTCCGCGCAGTACGTCGCGTGGCTCGTGCCGTGGTGCGCGGTCGCCGTCACCGAACGTCGCCGCGTCGCCGTCGCGATCGGCTGTACCGTCGCCGCGGTCCTCGCAGCAGCCTCGTTCTCGGTCTATTGGGGTCTGGCGGGGGGGATCCGTGCGCTCACGTTCCTCTCGCTCGGGCGAGCCGTCGCCGTCGTGACGATCGCGATCGCGTGGCTCGTCGAACGGACCGAGGCGGCCGATGGCTGAGGGCGGAGCCCGTCGCGGGATCTCCCTCGACGACACGTGGGGCGCCCTCGCGGTCCTCGTGCCGGTGGCGGTGACGGCGGCCATCCCGACGCAGGCGCTCGACCTCGCGTACCAGCTCCGGGCCGGTGCCGAGATGCTGGCATCGCGGGACCTCATGCGGACCGACTCCTTCACGTACACGGTCCATGGCGCGCCGTGGCTGAACCAGCAGTGGGGTGCGCAGATCCTGTTGGCGAGCGCTCATCCGGGCGACGGGTGGCTCGGGCTGGGGCTCGTTCGCGTCGTCGCGGTGGCGGTGACGATGTTCCTCCTGTTCCGTTCGTGCCGCCTCCTCGGGGTCGGTGTCCGCGTTGCGGCGGGGATGACCGTCGCCGCATGGTTCGTCGCGGCGACGACGATCGCGCAGCTGCGGCCGCAGACGATCGCGATCGTGCTCTTCGCCTTCACGGCCTGGCTCGTCACCTCGAGGTCCCGCGGCCGTCGACGTCTCTGGCTGGTGCCGTTGATCGTCGTGCTCTGGGCGAACGTGCATGGCTCGTTCCCTCTGGCCCTGGTGTGGCTCGGCGTGGCCGCGATCGACGATCTGGCCGGTGGGAGACGCGCCGATGGGGTGCGCACGATCACGATCGGAGCGGTGAGCGTCGTAGCGATGGCGGTCAACCCGTTCGGGCTCGAGATCGTCACGTACGTCGCGGACTTATTCACCGATCCCGTGGTCTCCGAGCGGATCGGGGAATGGGGTGTGCCGTCGTTGCGGACGCTGACGGGGCTGCTGTTCTGGGTATCGTTGTTCGGTGCATCGCTCCTCGTCGTTCGCCGGCACGGCCGCCTGAGCCCGGGGGCGTTGGTCGGTCTGGCGGTCTTCGCGATCCTGGCGATCGTGGCGGTGCGAGGTGTCGTGTGGTGGGCCATGGCCGTGCCGATCCTCGTGTCCCCCGCGGTGGGCGCTCGCGACGCTGCGGAGGCGGCGCGGTCCTCCGATCGCTCGGTGATCGGGTTCGCGATCCTCGCAGCGCTCGTTGGGCTCACGGTGATCGGTTTGGTTCGAGGCACCCACGTCGATCCGCGCACCGGAGCCCCCGCGATGCTCTCGTTCGCGCCCGGGCGCTTGGTCGACGCGCTCCGCACCTCGGTCTCGCCGGGTTCGCGGGTGTTCGCATCCCAGCTCCACGCGTCGTGGGCGGAGTACGCCGCCGACGGGTATCTGTATGCGGTCGACTCGCGCATCGAGCTCTTCCCCGACCGTATCTGGAAGGAGTACTTCGCGATCTCGGACGGCCGCGCGGGGTGGGACGAGGCGCTCGACCGCTCCGACGTGAAGGCCGTGCTGCTCGATCCCTCGCAGGCGGCCGGTCTGCTCGCTCGCATCCGCGACGATCCCGACTGGCGGCTCGTCCTCGAGACCGACGAGGGGGCGCTGTTCGTCCGGGGGTGAGCCCAAGGTTGGATGAACGGATGCCGATGACAGGCACGATGGACCTTCAGTCGATCCTCGAGTCGCGCCGCACCGGCGACGGCGGCTTCGGTCCCGTGCAGGGCGCCCCCACCGAACCCGAGCCCACCGCCCTCGTCGCGATCGCCACCGGGGATCCCGATGCTGCCGCCTGGCTCGTGGCCACCGCGGATCCCGACGGGAGCGTCGGGATCGCGGCAGGACCGGTCTTCCGCGACCTCACGGCGGTCTCATCACTCGCGATGGGTGACCCCGGCAGCGTGGCCGCGGCGGTCGAGTGGATCCTGCGTACCCGCGCGCGCGCCGAGCCTGCCACCGAAGCCCTTCCCCACGACCCCGATCTGAGGGGATGGTCGTGGACGCTCGACACCTTCGGGTGGGTCGAACCCACCGCCTGGGCGGTCCTCGCCCTGCGCCTGCACGGGTCGGACGGCCCCGAGCTCGCGGACGGGCTCGCGGTGCTGCGGGACCGGGAATGCGTTGGGGGCGGCTGGAACTACGGGAACCGTCTCGTCCTCGACGAGGAGCTCCCGCCGTTCGTCCAACCCACCGGTGTGGTCCTCCTGGCGCTCCACGGGTTGGACGAGGTGGTTGCGGCCCGTGGGCTGGCGCGCCTCTCGGAATCATGGCGTGACGAGGCGGACGGCCTCCTCTCGCTCGCGACCGCCGCCGCGGCGCTCCGCCGATACGGCCATGGAGACGCGCGGGCCGCCCGACGTGCCCTGGAGGAGCGGCTGGGCGAGCTCGACCTCGCGGAGGTGGAC
>CAVVOG010000007.1:0-17059 GCA_963749895.1 uncultured Actinomycetes bacterium
CGTCACCGCGATCGGCGAGGAACCGCGTGGCAGCGATGAAGGTGACGGCGCTGACGGACCCGTAGGTCGCAGCGATCGCGGCAGCATCCAGCGGAGGGACCCGGCGCCGGAGCACGAGGAAGGACCACGAGGGGATCGCGATCGCGAGCCCGATGGCGGAGACCACGAGGGCGAAACCCTCGGCGTCGAGTCCACCATCGGCGAGCGCGAGACCCCCTTGAAGCCGATCGCCATCAGCAGGTACAGCGACAAGAACCGCGTCACCGGCGCCGGGATCTCGAGGTTCGACCTCACCGCCCCCGCGACGAGCCCCAGCGCGAAGAACAACACGGCGGGCTCGAGCAGGTTGGACAGCAACGAGCCGTTCACTGGCGATCAGTTACCCGGTCCACGGGTCCTCAAGATATCCGGCTCTCGATCCGCCTGTTCATCGTCGTTCGTCCCCTTGAGGTATCCCCCAGGAACGGGACCCGCCGTCTCGAGCCCCCCGGCGGGCGCGGATCCACTTCTCGAGCGCCACCACGGGGATCACGCTGGCGCCGACCACGATCGCGAGTCCGAGCTGGCCCACGGTGATCGGGGCCGTGTCGAAGATCGCCTGCATGAACGGCGCGTAGATGAACGCGAGCTGGAGCGCGACCACCGCAGCGATCCCGAGGAAGACCACCCGGTTCGAGAACAGACCCACCTCGCGGGCCGAGCCGCGGATCGACCGACTCTGGAGCAGGTAGAAGACCTGGAACGCGATCACGGTCGTCACGGCCATCGTCTGCGCGTCGGCGATCGCGGTGGCGTGCGAGACCCCGGCCGTGAGCTGCGTGCGGTACTCCCACCAGGACAGGGCGATCGCGCCGGCGGCCATCAGCACCGCCACCAGCGCCGTGCGCCCGACGACGAACGGCGACAGCGGGGAGGCGCCGGGCTCGCGGGGCGGACGGCCCATCACGTCGGGCTCGGCCACCTCGAAGGCGAGCGGCACCGCCAAGGCCACCGAGGCGACGAGGTTGATCCACAGGAGCTGGGTGGGGAGCACGGGCAGCAGCAGCTCACCGGTCACCGAGTCGAAGGGGAAGAACGCCACCGCGAACGTGAGGATCAGCGCCAAGCCGAGGTTCGTGGGCAGCACGAACGCGAGCGCCTTCACGAGGTTGTCGTAGACGCGGCGCCCCTCCTCGACCGCTGCTCGGATCGTCGCGAAGTTGTCGTCGACCAGCACCACGTCGGCGGCGCTCTTCGTCACGGAGGTGCCCGTGATCCCCATCGCGACGCCGATGTCGGCCTGCTTGAGGGCCGGGGCGTCGTTCGTGCCGTCCCCGGTCATCGCGGCCACCTCGCCGCGGCGCTGCAGCGCCCGGACCAGCCGGAGCTTGTGCTCGGGCGCGACGCGGGCGAACACGTCGGTCGACACCACGACCCGGTCGAGCTCGGCGTCGTCCATCGCGCCCATCTGCGCACCGGTCACCGCCTCGCCGCGCAACCCGAGCTGCCTGCCGATCGCGGCCGCCGTGGTCCGGTGGTCGCCCGTGATCATGGCGACGCGGATCCCCGCGTCGTGGCAGGCGGCCACCGCATCGATGGCCTCCTGGCGGGGAGGGTCGATCATCGCGACGAGTCCCTCGAGCTGCAGGCCGCGGAGATCGTCGACGGTCAGCTCGGCGTCGTCGAGGGACCAGGGCCGGGAGGCCACGCCCAGGACCCGGAGCCCCTCGGCCGCCAGGCGTTCGACCTCGGCCTCGTAGGCGCCGCGGTCCAGCGCCTCACCGCCGACCCATCCATGCGCCATCGCGGCGACGACCTCGGGCGCCCCCTTCACGATCAGCCGAGGCCCGTCCACGTCGGACACGACGACGGCCATCGCCTGTAGGTCGGGGTCGAACGGGATCTCGTGGATGCGGGGAGCGCTCTCAGCCGCGTCGGCAGCGGCGAACCCCGCCTTGGCCGCGGCGACGAGCAGGGCCCCCTCGGTCGGATCGCCGTCGACCGTCCACCGCCCGTCTCGGTGGGCGAGTGACGCGTCGTTGCACAAGATCGAGTCGCGCAGCAGCATCGTCGGGCGCTCCCCGAGCGCCCCGGCGGGGTTGCCGGAGGGGGTCGTGAACGCTCCTGCGGGCTCGTACCCGACCCCGTGGACGACGATCTCGCCATCCGGGGTGACGAGCCGGCGAACGGTCATCTCGTTCTTCGTCAGCGTCCCGGTCTTGTCCGAGCAGATCACCGTCGTGCTGCCGAGGGTCTCGATCGCGGGCAGGCTCCGGACGATCGCCCGGCGGGCGGCCATCCGCCGCACACCGATCGCCAGACCGATCGTCACGATCGCGGGCAGGCCCTCGGGGATCGCGCCCACCGCGAGCGAGATCGCGAACACGGCGGAGTCGGTGAGGGCCTCGCCGAGCGGGGTCCCTCGACCCGTGGCGCGGAGCGTCCCGACGGCGAGCATCACCGCCGACAGCACGAGCACGCCGAGCGTGAGGACCTTGCCGATCTTCGCGAGACCGCGGGTGAGCGGGGTGTCGAGTTCGACCACCTCGTCGAGCATCGCGGACATCCGGCCGAGCTCCGAGGTCGCGCCCGTCGCTACGACGACGCCGGTGGCCGAGCCCGAGGTGACGAGCGTCCCCCCGAACACCATCGAGGTCCGGTCGCCGAGCACGGCGTCCTCGGCCACCTCGGCCACGGTCTTGACCGCGGGGACCGATTCGCCGGTGAGGGCGGCCTCGTCGACCTGCAGCGCCGCGGCGGCCAGCAGCCTCACGTCCGCCGGGCCCATGTCGCCGGCGGACAGTCGGACGACGTCGCCCGGGACCAGCTCCGCCACGTCGACGCGCGCCGGGATGCCGTCGCGCAGGACGGTCGCGGACTCGGGCACCATCTCGGCGAGCTCCTCGATCTCGCGGCCCGCCCGGAACTCCTGCACGAACCCGACGATCGTGTTCAGCACGACGACGGCGGCCACGACGATGCCGTCATCGACCTTGCCGAGGGCGATCGCGAGCGCGGCCGCGCCGATCAGCACCCAGATCAGCGGTTCGTCGATCTGCTTCCACAGGACGCGCAGGGCGGTGCCGCGGCGACGGCGTTCGAGAGCGTTCGGACCGTGCTCGGCCAGGCGGCGCGCGGCCTCGGCGGCCGACAGTCCTTCCGGTCCGGTGGCCAGGCGCTCCAACACCTCCTGCGGACCCAGGGCGTGCCAGAGGGGTCGGCCGACGTCCGGTCGGAGCGTCATCGATCGTGGTAGGTGGTCACGGGGTCCTCGTCGTCGGTGTCCGACCCATCGTGGGCGCCGGGACACCCCGCCGTGCGGCGCAGGACCGGACGAGACCGGCTGCTCAGGGTTTCCGGGGTCCGGAAAGCAACCTGCGGCCTCGCACGGCGAGCTCGAGCACGAACCGGTCCTCGGGGTCGGTGAGGTCTCGCCCCGTGAGCTTGCGGATCGTCGCGATCCGGTACGTGACCGCCCGCGGCGTCAGGAACAGGCGCCGGGCCGTGGCCGTGATGTTCCCGGACTCCGCGACGTAGGCCTCGATCGTGTCCAGGAGTGGACCGTCGCCCCCGCGTGCGCCCGCGAGACCGCCCAACACGTCGTCGACGACCTCTCCCAGGGCGTGTGGGTCGCGGGCGAGCAGGTGGAACGGGCGGAGATCCTCGTACCGGAGCACCGTCGACTCGACGCCGAGTCGGTCGCCGAGCACCAACGTGTCCACCGCCCGACGGTAGGAGCGCGCCGGCCCGGTGGGGCCGGACTCGGCGGTCCCCGCGGCCACCCGCCAGGAGCGCTCGGCGACCTCCTCGAGGAACGACCCGAGCCGCTCGGGTGCGTCCGTGGCGGAGGCCGGGAACATGCACACGAGCAGCCCGTCCTTCGTCGCCACCACCACGTCCTGACGACCGAACCGCGAGAAGACCTGCGACTCCACCCAGCCGTGGACCGGTCCGGCATCGTGGAGCGGCCGCCCGGCGCGGGCCACGACGACCAGATGACCGCCGGCGAGGTCGACCCCGAAGGTCGTGGCGGCCTCGGCGAGACGCTCGACGTCGGCCGTGCCGGACAGCAGGTCGTCGACGAATTCGCGGCGCGCCGCCTCCTCGCGGCGGATCCGTTGCCGCTGCTGCTCCACGTAGCCGCGGGACATCGCGGCGACGGCGTCGTCGGCGGCGCGCAGCACGAGCTCACCCATCTGCGCGAGGGCGGGGACGGAGGCATCCTGGCCCGCGGCCGCCAGCCGCCACAGCCGCCACGCCGTGCTCAGGTAGAGATCGATCGCCGCCGGCAGGGGGATCTGCTCGCTGGCCGCCCATTCACCGGCGGCATGGAACCGATCGAGCTCGCGTCGCGTCGGCTCGCGGCCGGCCCCAGCGGCACGCAGGACCGCCCGCGGGAACTCCCCTAGGAGGCCGGCGTCGATCCCGGCGTCGGCGGCAGCCTCTCCGACGATCCGATCCACCTCGGCGTCGTCGACCTCGGCCAGGCGGGAGAGCCTGCCGGCGATCGTGGGATCGAGCCGTTCCTTCGCCTCCTTCGACCGTGGCATGCGCCCAGTGTGCCGCACCAGCGGGCGAACGACCCTGTCCCCGATGTCCGGGTCCCGGAAAGGACCGGCCTGGCGACTCGTCCGGCTTCACCCGTGGAGGGAGCGTCGCCGGCAGGCGAGCCTTGGAGGCGTACACGACCGGCAACCCGATCCGAAGGAGGAACCGATGCCGACCGCGACCCGACCACGTCTCGACCTGACGGAGGACCGGATCCCACTCACCCCGATCGGCCGAGCCCGGCTCGAGGCCCGTCTGGAGCGGCTCGAGAGCGAGGTCCTGCCGGAGATCCGTGACGCCCTGCAGGTCCGACGCGAGGACCCGACGATCCGCGAGGAGTTCGCGCGCGCGATCGAGGAGATCGAGCGACTCGGCTCCGCGCTGCGCAGGGCGGTGATCACCGACCAACTGCCCGACGACCCGAAGGTCGTGGAGCTGGGCGACCTGGTCACGGTCCGGTTCGGCGACGGGACGACCGACAGCCTCCTGATCGTGCATCCCATCGAGGCGCCGCTCGACGACGTCCGCATCTCGTTCACGTCGCCCTTCGCCCGTGCGCTGCTGGGGGCGACGGTCGGCGATCGCATCGAGTTCGAACGCCCCGACGGAACCGTCCAGGGCGCCACGATCACGCGGGCCGTCCGCGTCTGACCGGAAGGGGATCCCTCATGAAGTGCCCCAACTGCGACACCACCCTCGCGATGTCCGAGCGGCTCGGCGTCGAGATCGACTACTGCCCGCAGTGCCGTGGGGTGTGGCTCGATCGAGGCGAGATCGACCGGCTGCTCGAGGCGGAGCGGGCCCACGCGCCCGTGTCGGTCGCCGCGGCCCAGGCCCCGGCGCCTCCGCCCCCTGCGTACCCCCGGGGGTACGACGAGCGGCGGGGACACGACGAGCAGCGCCGGAAGCGCTCGTGGTCAGACCTGCTGGACTTCGGCTGAGCCGGCGTCCAGCCGGACCAGCGGCACCGGGCGAGGTATGCCCTTGAGCGCGACGTCGCCGATCGGGAGCCAGATCCGAGCGGGGGTCCGGTCGGCGACCTCGCGAGCGGCGGTCACGGTACCGCCGCCCGCCGCGTCGCAGATCCTCGCGGCGAGGTTCACGGTATGGCCGAAGAAGTCCCCGTCGCGGCGGATCAGCGGACCCACCGCGATCCCCGCGCGCGCCGCGGGCAGGGCCAGGTCCGCGGTCCCTGCCGTGACGTCGGCGGCGGCCGCGACCGCGTCGTCGGCCCGCTCGAACTGCAGCATCGCCCCGTCGCCCAGCAGCTTCACGACGTGACCACCTCGTCGGGCCGCGGCCGATCGCACGAGACCGGCCAGGCGGGACCCGCGTTCGGCCGCCCCTTCGTCTCCTTCCTCCTGGGTCAGTCGCGTGAACCCGCTGAGGTCCACGAAGACGATCGCCGCCGGCTCGGGATCGGGGCGCCGGCGGATCCCCGCCTCCTGCAGGAGCAGTTCGATCTGTTCGGCGGTGTTCTCGAACTGCTGGCGCTCGAGCAGCCGCCGGTGGATCAGGTTGGACACGCGGAACCCGAGCCCGACCAGCCGGCCGCGGATCGCCGCGCTCGCCTCGAGCATCTCGGCGCGCGGCATCCCGGATGCGAGCAGGCGATCCTGGACGTCACGACGGAACAGGGCCCGCTGATGCTCGGCCATCCGGTCCAGGTGTTCGGCGAACACCCGCAGCGTGCGGAACAGCGTCTCCGGCGGCAGGCCGGTCTCGAGCGCACCCGCTGCGAGGCCGAGCAGCTCGGCGTCGTCGGCCCTGATCGGCGCGTCCAGGTCGACGTCGGGCAGCCCGAGGCCGGCGAGCATCTCGCGGACCTGGTCGTCGCCGAGCCCGAGCTCGGACGCGACGTCCCGGTGCGACCGCGGCAACAGGCTGACCGGCTCGGTCTGCAGGAGCGCCCCCACGTCCGGCAGCGCGCCGCCCTCGATCGCCGCCGCCACGTCGGCGAGGGCGATCCCCGAGGCCTCGAACGCGAAGGCGAGCCGAGCGGTGTTGATCTGCGCGTCCTCGAGCGCACCGTCGGGTCCCGGGCGCAGGATGCCGAGCCCGATCAGCTCCTCGATCCTCGTCGGGTCGGCCCCGGTCCTGGCCGCGAACGTCCCGACGTCCATCCGGTCCTCAGCTCCGCAGCCGCTCGCCGGCGGGGTCGTACGGGATCTCGGGCAGGATCCGCGCGGTGCGCGGCTCTCCGATCACGTAGACCGTGAGCTCGGGAGCCTCATCGGCGACGTCACGCTCCAGGTAGGCGAGCGCCAGGCTCGTCCCCACCGTGTGCCCGAAGGCGCCCGACGTGACCTCGCCGACCCTGCGGTCCCCGACCCAGATCCCGTCGTCGCGGCGAGCGTCCGCGTCGTCAGCGTCGACCTCGAGCAGGACGAGCCGCCACGTCGGGCCCGTCTCGCGCTCACGGCGTGCCGCCTCAGCGCCCACGAAGTCCTTCTCGTCGAACGCCACGAACCGATCCAAACCGGTCATCCCCGGGGTGCAGTCCTGACGGAACTCCGCCGACCAGATCCCGTAGCCCTTCTCCAACCGGAGGCTGTCGATCGCGCGGTCGCCGACGGGCTGCATCCCCAGATCCTCGCCGGCCTCGCGCAGCTCGCGCCAGAGCGTGCGGTGCTGCACGGTCGGCACGACGATCTCGAAGCCGAGCTCTCCCGTGAGCGAGATGCGCCCGACCACCGCCTGCGACGAGCCGACGTCCATCGCCCGGATCGTCAGGAACCCGAACGCGTCGTTCGACACCTCGTCGGTGGTGAGCCGCTCGAGGATCGAGCGCGATGCGGGACCGGAGATCGAGAACCCCATCCGGTCGTCGGTCAGGTTCCGGAGCGTCACGCCGCTCGGCGGGAGGTGCTGCAGGAACCACCGTCGGTGCCACTCCTGCAGGTAGTACGAGCCGGTCAGCCAGAACACGTCGTCGTCGAGGCGAGCGACGGTGAGGTCACCCATCAGCCGACCCGCGGGGTTCAGCATCGGGGCGAGACGGATCCTCCCGACCTCCGGCAGGCGGGATGCGACCAGATGGTCGAGCCACGCCGCCGCGCCGGGTCCGGAGACCTCGTAGCGGGCGTACTGCGCGATCTCGTAGGCGCCGGCCGCGTCGCGGACCGCCGCCACCTCCTCGCCCACGATCGGCTCGGCGTTCGACCGCCCGAGCGTGTCGTTCTCGACGAAGTCCGTCGACGGCGCGAAGTACAGCGGCACCTCGAGCCCCCAGTTCACGGTGAACCGGGCGCCGGCCTCCTCGAAGAGGTCGTACACGGGCGTGGTCTTCAACGGACGGCCGGCCGGCAGCTCTTCGTTCGGGTACGCCATCAGGAAGCGGCGCGCGTAGAACTGCCCGGTCGTGTCGCGCAGGTAGCGGTCGTTCGCCGCGTACGGGCCGAACCGGGCGACGTCCATCCCGAACACGTCGTCGCCCGGGTCGCCGTCGACGATCCAGTTCGCCAGGGCCAGGCCGATCCCGGCGCCCTGGGAGAACCCGGCCATCACCCCGCACGCCGCCCAGTACCCGGGCAGGCCGGGGACGGGACCGACGAGCGGATTGCCGTCGGGCGTGAACGTGAACGCGCCGTTCACCCACCGCCTGATCCCCACGTCCTGCAGCACCGGGAACCGCGCGAACCCGATCGACAGCTCGGGCATGATCCGCTCGAGCTCCTCCGGGAACAGGGTCCGCCCGAAGTCCCACGGCGCTCCCTCGACCGCCCAGTGTCGAGGGTTCTGCTCGTACACACCGAGCAGGATCCCCCCGTGCTCCTTCTGGAGGTAGGTGAACCCCTCGAGGTCGGTGACCGCCGGCATGTCGCCCTCGATCGCCGCGATCTCGGGGATGTCCTCGGTGACCAGGAAGTGATGGACCATCGGCGTGAGCGGGTGGTCCACGCCCACCATCCGCCCGACACGACGCGCCCACAGGCCCCCGGCGTTCACCACGTGCTCGGCGGTCACCGGGCCCTGCTCGGTCTCGACGAGCCACTCGCCGCTCGGCTGGCGCTGCAGCTCGAGCACCCGGTTGCCCTCGACGATCTCGGCGCCGCGCTTCTTCGCCGCGATCGCGTACGCGTACGTCGCCCCGTTGGGGTCGAGGTTGCCCTCCTCGGGATCGAACAGCGCCGCCAGGACACCGGACGGCTCGATGATCGGGACCAGCTCGGCGGCCTCCTGCGGCGAGCACAGGTACGCGTCCGTCGTGCCCTGCGAGCGGAGCCACGCGAGCTCGGACTTCAGCCACTCGGCGCGCTCCGGCGTCCCGGCGAGCTCGAGGCCGCCGGACATGTGGAGCCCCACGCTCTGACCGCTCTCGGCTTCGATCGTCGGCCACATCTCGATCGTGTAGCGCTGCAGGGCCGCCACACGCGTGTCGGCGTTGATCGCGTGGAACCCGCCGGCCGCGTGCCAGGACGAGCCCGCGGTGAGCTCCGCTCGCTCGATCAAGACGGCGTCGGTGAGACCCTTGGCCGCCAGGTGGTACAGGACGCTGCACCCCACGATGCCGCCGCCGATCACGACGACCTGGTACCGATCACGCACGAGACGAACCGCCCTTCCTGCGAGGTCGACGGGACCGTCGGAGTCTAGCCAGGGGGTCCGGGCGGGGTCCGCTCGGAGGTGACTTCGGGTCGCCCGTCGAGCCTCGACCATCGCATCGTTTCGGGCGCGGGGGCGCACTCGCCGCGCGGGTACGCTCGTCGTCAGACCAGGAGGAAGGGGCACGACATGGCGACCACACGGATCGCGTCCACGCGCTGGGAGGGCTCGCTGCTCGAGGGCAGCGGCAAGACCACCTTCGAGTCGAGCGGGCTCGGCACCTACGACGTCAGCTGGCCGGCACGCTCGGAGGAGCCGAACGGCAAGACCAGTCCCGAAGAGCTGATCGCGGCCGCCCACAGCGCGTGCTTCTCGATGTCGCTTTCGAGCGGACTCGCGAAGGCCGGAACCCCACCGACCAGCCTCGACGTGCGGGCCGAGGTGGACTTCCAGCCCGGCCAGGGCATCACCGAGATCCGCCTGGCGGTCCGCGGCGACGTGCCCGGCCTCGATGCCGAAGGCTTCCGCGCCGCCGCCGAGACCGCGAAGGAGAACTGCCCGGTCTCGAAGGCGCTCGCCGCGACGCCGATCTCGCTGAGCGTGCTCGACTAGCGTCCGGCGATCGTCGAGGCCACGACCGCGGCGTCCTCGCCGACGCCGAACAGCAGCGAGGACTTGCGTTTCCTCAAGAAGTGCACCCCGACGAAGTGCAGACCTGGGACGACCGTGCTCGTGCCGTCCCGCTGGAGCGGGAACCCCATGTCGTCGAACGCATCGTCCCACGGCAGCCATGACCGGTAGTCCGGTCGGAAGCCGCCCGTGAAGATCGCGGCCCCGAAGCCGGCGAGGTCGAGTTCGGTCGGCGACCCGGGATCGAACGGCGGCGGCTCCTCCACCTCGGGGACCGGCCAACCCCGCTCGGTCGCCGTCTTCACGATCAGCCCCATGTACATGCGGTAGCGCTCGTCACCCCACGCGACCGACGCAGCGAGATCGTCTGCGAAGATCGCGGTCCGTCCGTCGCACCCCGAGAAGTGCCCCAGCAGCGTCACCCCGATCTCGCGGAGCATCCGCAGGTGCAGATCGTGGCCACCGTCGTGGCCGCTCGCGATCAGGTTCGCGTCCAGACGAGCCTTGGGATCCGGGAGCGCGTCGACCGGCTGATCGGTGAACCCGGTCTCGACGGCCCACCACACGGTGTCGTGGTCACCGATGCGGCGCGGCGTCCACGGCGCTCGCCCGCACGCCAGGAAGACCTCGCGCCCGGCCTGGTGGAGTTCCTCGGCGATCTGGCAGCCCGACTGCCCGCTCCCGACCACGAGGACCTTCCCGGCGGGCAGTGCGGCCTCGCTCGTGTAGCCGGTGACGTCGAGCTGCAGGAGATCGTCCGGCAGCGACGCGGCGGCGGGCGGGCGGTGGGGACGCTGGTAGGCGCCGGTCGCCAGGACGACGTCAGCGGCCCGCCACGGGCCGTCCGCGGTCGACACGACGAACCCCTCGTCCCGGTGGTCGACGGCCGTGACGTCCACGCCCTCTCGCACGGGCAGGTCCGTCGCGTACCGGTCGAGGGTCGCCGCGATCTGGTCGCGGGGCATGAACCCGTCCGGATCGTCACCGTCGTAGCGCGCGCCCGGCAGCTGCACGGTCCAGTTGGGCGTGACGAGGCAGAAGCTGTCCCAGCGATCGCGCCACGACTGCGCGATCAGTCCCCGTTCGAGCACGACGTGCTCGACCCCTCGGGCGGCCAGCTCGTGGCTGGTCGCCAGCCCGGCCTGTCCTCCACCGACGACGACCACGCGGACCTGCTCCATGAGGTCCGAGTATGGCGCACCGCGATCCGGATAGGCACGGCCCCGCCAGGCAGGGCATGATGCGGGCAACCGGCGCCGAAGGAGGCACCATGTCCGTGTCGCACACCCGAGCGCGTGCGGGGGTCGCCGCCTCGGAGCCCGACGCCCTCTCGATCCGCGACGGCCACCTGTTCATCGAAGAGCTCGACGCCGCCGACCTCGTCGAGCGGTTCGGGTCGCCGATCTTCGTGTTCTCCGAGACGCAGCTGCGGACGAACCTCCGGCGGATCCGGACGGCGTTCGCCGAGGGATGGCCCGACGGACCGGTCGATGTCCTGCCGGCCTTCAAGGCGAACCCGATGCTCGCCACGCGGCACATCCTGTCCGAGGAGGGGGCCGGCGCGGACATCTACTCGCCCGAGGAGCTCGACGGGGTCCTGCGGACCGGCGTCGACCCCGAGCTCGTCTCGGTGAACGGCGGCGGCAAGCCCCGCGAGCACCTGCGCCGCTGCATCGACGCGGGCGTCCGGATCACGGTCGAGGACATCCACGAGATCGACCGGATCCAGGAGGTCGCGGCCGAGCTGGGGACGACCGCGAAGATCCGGTTCCGCGTGAAGTCGATCGTCCCGAACCTGTGGCGTCGGACGGACTTCAGCCAGGCGACCGTCCCGATCGACCTGGGCATCCAGGTCTACAAGTCGGGGATCCCCCAGGAGTACCTCGTCGAGATGGGGCGCCGCGCGCTCGCGATGCCCAACGTCGAGCTGGTCGGGATCCACATGCACGAGGGGCGCCACCACCCCAGCACGTGGTTCCGCGAGGGGCTGATGGTGCGCTACGGGCGGCTGATCGGCGAGCTCAGCCGCGCGTGGGGCGGGTGGCAGCCGAAGGAGATCGACATCGGCGGCGGCATCCCGAGCCTGCGCGACCCGATGAACAAGGAGATGCCGCGCTCGGAGTTCGTGCTGACGGCGCTCGCCTACCCGCTGATGGTGGGCCTGCGCGGGCTCGGAGATCGCGTCTACCACGGCGTGATGGGCAAGGTCCTGCCGATGCTGACGAGCGAGCATGAGCCGAAGGCGCCGCCGTCGATCGAGGAGTTCGCGCGGGTCATCACGACGACCCTGCGGACCGAACTCCACCGCCAAGGCATCCGGACCGAAGGCGTGCGGCTCCAGGTCGAGCCCGGCCGCTGGCTCCACGGCAACACGGGGGTCCACCTCACGCGGGTGAAGGTCGTGAAACACCAGACGAAGCCCTACCCCTACGCGTGGGTGCTCACCGACACCACGCTGTTCTTCCTGGCCGGCGGGGCCCTCGAGCACAACCGCTACCCGTACCTGGTCGCGAACCGAGCGGACGCGCCGCGGACGCTCTCGGCCGACATCGTCGGGCACTCGTGCTTCGCCGACCTCATCGTCCTCGGCGGCCACGTTCCCGAGTGCGAGGAGGGCGACGTGGTGGCGTTCCTGGAGGCGGGCGCCTATCAGGAGTCCTCCGCCTCGAACTTCAACGCCCTCCCGCGCCCGGCCTCCGTCCTGGTCCACGGGGACGCGGCCGAGGTGATCAAGCGGGCCGAGACCGTCGAGGACGTGTGGGGGCGCGACGCGGTGCCCGACCGCGTCCGGACCCAGCCGCGGACGGCGACCCCGACCACCTCATGACCGACGATGCCGGCATCTGGGTCGTCGCGGTGTTGCAGGTGATCGCCGCCGTCGCGATCGCGGCGTTCTGGCTCACCTGGCCGAAGGAACCCCACGACGAAGACTGGCTCCCGCCTGGCTACGTCCAGCACGAGGAGGTCTTCCTGTACTCGGACACGGTCCTCGCGCTCGTGCTCCTGGCGTCGGCCGTGCTCCTGGTCCTCGAGGAGCCGCTCGGGGCGTCCCTCGCGCTCGTCGCGGCCGGGGGGCTGACCTTCCTCGGGGTGATCGACCTCGCGTACTTCGCCAAGCACGGGATGTTCAGGGCTGAGCGAGGAGGGCTGATGAACGCCGGGATCGTCGTCGGCGTGCTGCTCCTGGCCGCGATCCTCGTCGTGAGGTTCGCCTGAGATGGGGCGCGTCCCGGACCTGCGCGATCGGCACGTGATCGTCACCGGCGGTTCGAGCGGGATCGGCCTCGCGCTCGTGCGCCGGATCGTGGGGCTGGGCGCGAGGGTCTCCATCGTCGCCCTCGACGACGCCGACATGGCACGGCTGCGCGACGAGCCGCTCGACGGTTCCCACCGGGTCCACCTCGCGCCTGCCGACGTCGGCGACCGCGGACAGGTCGCGGCCGCCATCGCCGGCGCGATCGATGCGAACGGCGCGGTCGACGTCCTCGTCACCTGCGCGGGCGTCGTCCACCCCGGATACGTCGAGGACCTCGCCGACGGCGTGTTCGAACGCGACATGGCGATCGACTACTTCGGCACGCTGTGGACGATCCGCGCGGTCCTCCCGTCGATGCTCGAGCGGCGCCGCGGGACGATCGTGTGCATCTCGTCGTTCGCGGGGCTGATCGGCGTGTTCGGGATGAGCGCCTACGGCCCGCCGAAGTACGCGGTCCGCGGCCTCTGCGAGACCCTGCGGACGGAGCTGAAACCCCGCGGGATCCACGTCGCGAGCGTGTACCCGACCGACGTGGACACCCCCGGGTTCGCCGCCGAGCTCCCCCAACACCCGCCGGAGCAAGACGCGATGCAGGGCAAGGTCCGTCCGATCGGTCCCGAAGTCGTGGTCGACGCGATCCTCGACGGCATCGCCCGGAAGCGGAAGCGGATCTACCCGGGTGGATGGAACTGGTTCCTCGCGCGTCTCGCGAACGCCGCACCGTGGATCGGCGACGCGATCGTCGACCGGGCCGTGGCGAAGGCCGCCACGCGCGGGTTCCCGACATCGGGCGACGGCTCCGTCACGCGGACCGGTGATCCGGCGGCGTAAGGGTTCCGTAACACCGCACCCTCTACGGTGCGCGCATGCTGACGGCGACCGATCTGCGGGATCGCGCGCCCGCCGTCCTCCGGTCCGCCTGCGGGCGGACGATCACGCTCGACGTCGCGCGCTGGGTGGACGAGGTGGATCCCGAGGACGAGGGCGTGCTCGACCACGCGATCGGACCCGTCCTCGACGTGGGGTGCGGGCCCGGCCGGATGGTCTCCGCCCTGCATCGCCGAGGGATCGCCGCGCTCGGGATCGACATCCACCGGGAGGCGGTCGACGCGGCCGTGGCGCGAGGCGCCAGGGTGCGCCTTGCCGACGTGTTCGGACGGATCCCCGACGAGGGCCGGTGGGCGACGGCACTCCTGCTCGACGGCAACATCGGCATCGGTGGGGACCCAGCGGCGCTGCTCGGACGACTGGGACAGGTGGTGCGTCAGCGAGGGCGGCTCCTCGTCGAGGTGGGGCCGCCGGGCGGAACGACCGCGAGGCTGATGGTCCGTGCCGAGGTGGGCGACGAGTTCCGCACCGACTGGTTCCCGTGGGCGATCGTCGCCGCCGACGCGCTCGCGGGACTGACGTCCGGCTCGTGCTTCGACGTGCGCGACACCTGGGAGGGAGGCGGGCGATGGTTCGCGTCGCTCGACGCACGGTGAAGCGGCCGGGGGGTCCCTTCGCTCCTGACGCCTTCCGCAGCCCGCTTCACGACGTGCGGACGGCGTCATGGCTCGGCGTCGCGCTCGGGGTCACGTTCGGCGTCTGCTTCCTGACCGGGATGATCTCCCACCTGATCCAGGACCCGCCCTCCTGGTTCGGATGGCCGTCGCGACCCGCGGGCTGGTACCGGCTCACCCAGGGCGTCCACGTGGCGACGGGGATCGCGTCGATCCCGCTGCTGCTGGCGAAGCTCTGGACCGTCTACCCACGGTTATGGGTGTGGCCCCCGGTCCGCGACGTGGCCCACGCGATCGAGCGGATCGCGCTGGTCCCGTTGGTGGGCGGGTCGCTGTTCCTCCTGTTCTCGGGGGTCGCGAACATCACGCGTTGGCAACCCTGGACGTTCTCGTTCCCCCGCGCCCACTTCACCGCCGCGTGGATCGCGATCGGGGGGCTCATCGTCCACGTGGGAGCGAAGGCGGGCACGGCGTACGCGTCGCTCCGCCGACCGGAACCCACGTCTCCGAGAGCCGACGCGGGCCTCTCGCGTCGCGGGTTCCTCGCCTGGGTCGGCGCGATGGCGGGCGGCATCACCCTCCTCACGATCGGGCAGACGGTCCGGCCGCTGGCGAGCGTCTCGCTCCTCGCGCCCCGGGACCCTCGAGTCGGGCCCCAGGGGTTCCCGGTGAACAAGACGGCCGAGAAGGCGGGGGTGGTCGCAGCCGCCACCGACCCCGCGTACCGCCTGCTCGTGACGGGCGACGTCGAGCAGGAGCTCTCCTTGAGCCTGAGCGACCTCCTGGGCCGGCCGCTGCGGACCGCTCGGTTGCCGATCGCGTGCGTCGACGGATGGAGCGCGGACGTGGCCTGGACCGGCGTGCCGGTGGCCGAGCTGCTCGCCGAGGCCGGCGCGTCGCCCGAAGCCGAGGTCCTCGTCGAGTCGCTCCAGGCACAGGGCAAGCCGTTCGCGAGCGCGGTCCTGAACCCCTCGCACGCGACCGACCCCGACACCTTGCTGGCGCTGCGGATCGGCGACGAGCCGCTCCACATCGACCACGGGTTCCCGGTGCGCTTGATCTCGCCGAACAACCCGGGCGTGATGCAGACGAAGTGGGTCGCACGGCTGGTGGTCCGATGAGCCAGGGCGAGCGAACGGGTCTGCACGGGCCGGGGTTCTGGCTGGCGGTCGTGGTCGGGTCGGCCGCGATCGGGGTAGGGGTCTGGACGGCGTTCGCGCGCGCCGGAGCCGTGCACCCGGTCGAGTTCGCGGCGTACGTGCTCGGCGCCGTGGTGCTTCACGACGTCGTGCTCGCCCCGCTCACGCTCGCGATCGGCGCCCTCGTCGTCCGGCGCGCCCCCCGCGCGGCTCGGGCGGTGGGTGCCGGTGCGCTCGCGGCCACCGCCCTGCTGACGGTGTTCGCCCTCCCGGTCGTCTTCCGCTGGGGGGCGCAACCGGACAACCCCAGCATGCTGCCGCGCGACGGAGCCCTGGGGCTCCTCGTGAGCCTCGCCGTGGTCTGGACGGTCGCCGCGCTGATCTGGCTCCGCCGGACGAGGGGAGGCTGAGGTGCCGGAGGTCGTCCTTCCCCTGCCGAACGAGACCGCAGGCGATCCCTACACGCCGGCCAGCTCGGCGTCCTTCGTCGCGATCAGCCCGAGGTAGCCGAGTATCCCCTTCGCGGCGCGCCGGCCGGCGCCCATCGCCAGGATCACCGTGGCCGAGCCGGTCACGATGTCGCCGCCCGCGAACACCCCGGGCACCGACGTCATCTGCGTGTCGTCGTCGACGTCGATGTAGCCGCGGGAGTTCACGACCAGGCCCTCGGTGGTCTGGGCGATCACCGGGTTCGCGCTCGTGCCGAGCGCGGGGATCACCATGTCGACGTCCAGCACGTGCTCGGTGCCGGCGACCGCGATCGGCGCGGCGCGACCCGACTCGTCGGGCTCGCCCAGTTCCATGTCGATCACCTCGAGGCCCGTCACCCAGCCGTCGTCGTTGCCCAGGACGCGGGTCGGGTTCGTGAGCCACAGGCACTCGACGCCTTCCTGGATCGCGTGGTGCAGCTCCTCCGCGCGGGCGGGCGACTCCTTCACGGTGCGCCGGTACACGAGGTACACCTTCTCGGCGCCCATCCGCAGGGCGACGCGGCACGCGTCCATCGCGGTGTTGCCCGCACCGACGACCGCGACCCGCCTACCCATGCCGACGGGGGTGTCGTACAGCGGCTGACGGAACCCCTGCATCAGGTTGATCCGCGTCAGGAACTCGTTCGCCGACACGACGCCGTTGAAGGCCTCGCCGGGGATGCCCATGAACTTCGGGCCTTCTCGCGCCGGTGCCCACGAACACGGCGTCGTAGCCCATCTCGCTGACCAGCTGCGGGATCGTGAAGACCTTCCCGATGATGTCGTCCAGCACGAACTTCACGCCGATCGCCTCGAGCCCTTCGATCTCGATGTCGATTGTGTCGTTCGGCAGACGGAACTCGGGGATCCCGTACTTCAGGACGCCGCCCGCCACGTGGAGCGCCTCGTAGACCGTGACGTCCACGCCCGCGCGCGCGAGGTCGCCGGCGCACGCGAGCCCAGCGGGACCGGGACCGACGATCGCGACCT
>CAVVOG010000008.1:0-55583 GCA_963749895.1 uncultured Actinomycetes bacterium
TACTACGTGGAACCCACCCTGCTCGCCGAGGCGACCAACGTGATGCGGTGCGCCCGTGAGGAGATCTTCGGCCCGGTCGCCGTCGCGATCGCGTTCGAGGACGAGGACGAGGCCGTCGCGATCGCGAACGATTCCCCCTTCGGGCTGGGTTCCTCGGTCTGGACCCGCGACGTGGCCAGGGCCCATCGGGTCGCGGCCCGGAGTCGCCACGGCCTCGTCTGGGTGAACGATCACCACCGGCTCGACCCGGCGGCCCCGTGGGGAGGCGTCCGGGAGAGCGGCACCGGCCGGGAGGGCGGATGGGAGTCGTTCCACGACTTCACCCACGTCCGGTCGGTCACGATCCGCACCGCTCCACAGGGCGTCGACTGGTACGGGGGAGACGTCGGCCGGTTGAACTGAGGCGCTACAACCCGAGCAGCCGCGCGGCGTTGGCGCCCACGATCAGTTGGCGCTCGGCCTCGGAGAGGCCCTCGACCTTCGAGACGAGCCCGACGGGGTCCTGCTCACCCATGTCGTACGGGTAGTCGGTCCCCAGGAGGACGTGGTCGGCTCCCCACCGCTTGATCAGATAGCCGAGGTCCACCGGGTCGAAGACCATCGTGTCGAAGTACAGCTTCGCCAGGTACGAGCTGGGGGGGTTCGGGGTCTTCTCGCGCACGTCCTCACGCGCGGCCCACGCGTGGTCGAACCGGGCGGGGTAGAACGGGATGTAGCCACCTCCGTGCACGATGCAGATCTTGAGCATCGGGAACCGCTCGAGGACGCCGCCGAAGATCATGCGCGAGATGAACAGGGTGGAGTCCAGAGGCATCCCGATCGTGTTGATCAGGTAGTAGGCGGCGAGTCGCTCCCCGTGGGAGAAGCCGTTCGGGTGGATCACCAGCAGCAGGTCGTGCTCGACGACCTTCTCGAAGAACGGGAGGAAGCGCGGATCGTCGAAGTCCAACCCGTTCACGCTCGAGCAGATCTCCAGGCCGGGGAACCCCATCTCGACGACACGCTCCAGCTCCTCGAGCGCGAGCTCGATGTCTTGCAGCGGCACGGTGCCGAGCGCGACGAACCGGTCGGGCCGGTCGCTCACCATCTCCTGGAGTCGATCGTTCTCCAGCCGCGCGGCCTTCGCCCCCAGATCCGGCTCCGCCCAGTAGAAGTACTGAGGAGGTGCGACGGAGATCGCCTGGATGTCCACGCCCATGCGGTCCATCTCACGCAGGCGGAGCTCCGGATCGGTCAGCAGCGGGACGATCTCGGAGAAGTGGCTGGCGTTGTAAGCGGCGCTCGCGGGTCCCGAGAACCCGAAGAAGGGATCCTTGTCGGGGGTGAAGTAGGGCCTGGTCAGGTCCTCCGCCTCCGGCGTCATCACGTGGCAGTGGATGTCGATCACCCGGTTCGTCGGGCCCGCCATGTCGTCCTCCCGCTCCTCAGCCAGCCTGGCCGGCAAGTTCGCACATAATATACAAACCGTTCCCGTCGCGAGGCTAGCCGGACGGGAAGTTGTGATCCTTCGGTTCGTACAGACCGAAGGCCACGCTCGGATCGCCCGGCGTGAACGTCCCACGGAGCTGTGCGCGCTCACCGACCTCGCGGGTGCGTGTCAGCGCTGCCCGGGCGAGTGCCAGCTGGGGAGGCTCCCAGCGCGCGAGCGCTGCCGCGACGTCCCCTTCTGCGCGGCGGAGGGCGTCCGCCAGGGCCCGGGCGTCCGCTGAGGCCTTGGCCGTGCCCGCGGCCACGTGAGGGCGCAGGCCGAAGGCCGCGTCGCCCATGACGCAGACGCGTCCCCGGACCATCGCCGGAACCTCGACGTCGACGATGACCTGGAGGAACGGCTCGGGGGTCGACCGGATCAGGTCGCGGAAGGCCGGCGGCAGGATCTCGGCCGTCCGTTGAAGCTCCTCGACGAATGCTGGCGCCACGGCGCCCGGCGACAGGGACAGGTCGTGGCGGGCGCCGTGGCGATCCGTGAGCAGAGCGGTGAGCGTCGGTCCCTCGGCGACGTTGCGGTACCAGACCCAGTTCATCGAGCGCCCGTGCCCCCGGATCTCGAGATCGGGGATCTCGTAGGAGAGCACGTGCGTGTGATCGCCGACGTGATAGGTCAGGAGGTCCCGCAATGACCGTGAAGCGGGTGGGAGCTCATCGTCGGGCTGGGTGCCCCGCCAGCCCACGTACCCCGAGTAGACGGGATGCGCATCCGGGAAGAGCCGCCCTCGCACCGTCGAGCGGATGCCGTCGGCGCCGACCAGCAGGTCGACCTCCTCCTCGCTGCCGTCGGCGAACCGGAGCGTGGCCGGCGCGGGCTCGTCGTCGTCGAAGGCCACCAGTTCCTTGCCCAGGTGGTAGCGATCGGGGTCGAGGAACCCGACGAGGGCCGAGTACAGCGTGGCGTACGAGGTGAAGCGGTAGACGATCGGCTCCTCGAGGACGATCTGTCCGTCGCCGTCCACGTACCGGAGGACCGATGCCGAGGAGCTCACGCGCCCCAGGTCGAGCAGCCCGTGATCCTCGAAGATGCGGACCGTGACCGGGTGGAGCACGATGCCGGCGCCGCGGCCTTCGAGCGGGACCGGTGCCCGCTCGAACACGTGGACGTCGCACCCGATGTCTCGCAGGTGCAGGGCGGCGATCAGGCCGCCCAGCGACCCTCCGACGATGCCGACCTTCGGCCAGGCGACGTCGCTCATGCCTCAGTGGTGGAGCGCCACCGTCACGAATCGCAGGGTGGTGTCGCCGACGTTCTCGAGGTCGTGTATCAGCGGCTCCTCCGGCGAGTTCACGAGGTACTTCGTCTCGCCCAGCGCGTAGTCGCGTACCACGAACGTCCCGTCCGCGAACCGCTGCAACCCTCTCCCGGGCTCCACGACCGTCCAGAAGTAGGTCCGATCGTGGAGGTGGAAGGGTCCGCGCTCACCCGGCTCGAGCCGCACCTCGAACACCTGGACGTGGTCGTTCTCGAACCAGAGGGACGTTCCGAGCTGGCGGTTCTCGGTCGCTGCCAGGAGCTCGCCTGCGAACGCCTCGCGATCGAACGTCCCTCGCTCCTCGCCTGCGTTCGGTTCCATCTCGGCCCCTCCTCGGGTCGTCGAGCCCGGGCGGGCTGCGCTGTACATAAAATACAGGTTGGTCCTCGGGCACTCGGGGGCGGCGCAGGAGGGACGGGATGGGACGCATCGACCTTGCCGTGACGGGTGGCCAGGTCGTGACCTCCGGAGGGATCCGCCGTCTCGACCTCCTCGTCCGCGATGGGTCGATCGCGGCGCTCGTCGAGGATGCGCACGACGCGACGGACGCTCGTCGCGTGGACGCGAGTGGCCTCCTGGTGCTCCCCGGGTTCGTCGATACGCACGTGCACCTGATGGATCCGGGTGCGACCGACCGCGAGGACTTCCCGACCGGGACGGCGGCTGCGGCGGCGAGGGGGATCACGACGGTGATCGACCACACGCACGCGGCGCCCGTGGTCACGCCGGAAGATCTCGGTCGCAAGCTGGAGGCCGTGCGGGGACGTTCCCACGTCGATCACGGACTGGCGGCGCACGTGTGGGCGGATCGCCTGGATGCCCTCGAGACGACGTGGCACGCGGGCGTGTCCTTCTTCAAGATCTTCACGTGCACGACGCATGGCGTGCCCGCCGTCGAGGGTCCGAGGCTGCGGACCGCGTTCGAGACGATCGCCGCCCTCGACGGCCGGTGCCTGGTGCACTGCGAGGACGAGACGATCACGGGCCGGAACGAGGCGGCCCTCCGCAGAGCGGAGCGGGTCGATGGCGACGTGATCCCGCGGTGGCGATCGCTCGAGGCCGAGCTCGTGGCGGTCCGCGCGGCCTGTGAGCTGGCCGTCGAGACGGGGGTGAAGGCCACGATCGCGCACGTCTCCTCGCCGGCGGTGGCCTCCGTGATCGAGGAGGCGCGGCGGCGCGGAGCCGATCTCGCCGCCGAAGCCTGCCCCCAGTACCTCACGCTCATGGAGGAGGAGGTGCGGTCGTACGGAGCGCTCCGCAAGTTCACCCCGCCGGCGCGGGCGCACGATCGGGTCGGGCTCGACGAGATGTGGCGGCTGCTCGCCGACGGCGTGTTGACGCACGTGGCGACCGACCATGCGCCCTCGACCCACGCCCAGAAGCTGGCCGGGGACATCTGGGAGGCGCCGTTCGGCCTCCCCGGACTCGACACGACCAGCAGGTTGCTGTTCGATGCCGTGGCGCGAGGTCTGCTGCGATGGCCCGATGTCGCGCGTCGCTACGCGGAGGAACCGGCCACGCGGTACCGGATGCGGGGCAAGGGCGTGCTGCGGCCGGGCGCCGACGCGGACCTGGCGCTGGTCGACCCGCAGGCGCATGTTCGCATCGAGGACGCCGACGTGATCTCGAAGGCGGGGTGGACGCCGTTCGCCGGGCGCGAGACGAAGGGCGACGTCGTGGCCACCTTCCTCAGGGGTCACGAGATCGCGCGGGACGGAGTGCCGACGGATGCGCTGCTGGGCCGGTTCGTCCCCGGACCTGGCGCGAGGATAGGAGACACGCGATGATCGTCGATCTGAGCGTCGTCGTGGATGCGACGACGCTGGGACCTCCGGCAGCGGGGAGCCCGCCGGTGCGCTTCGAGACCGCGTTCAAAGGCCCCGGGCATTGGCAATCGAGCCGGATGGCAGCGCTGATCCACACCGGATCTCACATCGATGCGCCCGTGCATGTCGTGGCCGGCGGGCGCTCGATCGAGGACCTCGGTCTCGGGGAGGTCGTCGGCACCGCCGTGGTGCTGGATGTCCACGAGACCGGCGAGCGAGAGGCGATCGACGACGGGCACCTCGAGGCCGCGCGCGAGCGGCTCGATCGTCCCCCCGAGCCGGGCGAGATCCTCGTGGTCCGGACCGACTGGAGCGACCGCTCGTGGGGAACCTTCCCCGACTACTACACGCGTTCGCCGTTCCTAACCGCCGCCGCGGGGGCATGGCTCGCGGAGCTGCGACCGGCCGCGGTCGTGGTCGACTTCTTCGAGGAGGAGTGCGCGGTGACGCCCGAGTTCACGTCGGAGGACTTCGTCGTGCACCGGGCCATCCTCGGGGCCGACATCCCCCTCATCGAACAAGCCACTGGCCTGGGGGGTGTGGATGAGCGCTTCGAGTTCCACGCGCCGTTCGTCTCGCTCGCCGGCGTCGAGGCGGCGCCGTGCAGGATCTACGGTGTCGTCTGATCCCGGCATGGACGGTCGTCGGATGACGCACGCCCGACGGGACCGGCGATGACCACGCCGGGGGGGCGGGCCGGGGAGTCCTTCGGTCGCACCCCGTGGACCCTGCTGCTGGTCGGTCTCGTCGCGGGCGTCCTGGCGGGACTGCTGGGGATCGGCGGAGGCGCGTTCTCGACCTTCGGCCTCGTCGTCTTCGCGGGGTTCTCTCAGCACCGGGCTCATGCCACGTCGCTGGCCGCGATCCCCCCGGTCGCCCTGGCCGCGGCACTCGTGTTCGGCTTGGAGGGGAAGGTCGATCTGGCCGCCGCCGCCCTGTTGATCGTGGGTTCGGCGGTGGGCGCGCTGATCGGCGCCCGCGTGATGGCGTCGATGTCGGAGGCTCTCCTGCGTCGCGCCTTCGGCGGGTTGATGCTCCTGATCGCCCTGAGGTTGCTCCTGTGAGCGGCTCCGAGATCGCCCTGCTCGTGGTGGCGGGTCTCGTGACCGGCGTGTTCTCCGCGATCTTCGGCGTCGGCGGCGGTGCGATCGTGGTGCCGTTCCTGGTGCTCGTCCTGGGCGCGGACCAACACCTCGCCGAGGGCACGTCGCTCGTCGTCATCGTGCCGACCGCGCTCGTGGGGGCGTGGGCGCACCGACGGCGTGGGTACGTGAGCGTTCGAGCCGCGCTGGTGCTCATCGTGGGTGGGGTGTTCGGCGCCGTCGCGGGCGCGCTGCTCGCGAACCAGATGGACGGGGAGGTCCTGCGGAGGATCTACGCGGTGTTCCTGCTGTGGGTCGCCTGGAGGTTCCTGCGTCCCGCGCGTCCGGCGCCGGCCGACGATCAGGCTGCTCCCTAGGTCCCGACGATCTCGAGGGGCCTCAGTCGTCGAGGGTGATGCGATGGCCTGCGGGGCAGGTCGCGTACGTGGCCTCGTAGTACCCACGGTCGAACTCGGGCGCACCGGGCAGGTGATCGCGGCAGTAGCACGCGCGGCATCGGCGGCACCAGAACGACGCGTACTCGGGATCGATCGCCGCGAGCATCTCCGCGTCGCCGTGCTGCAGCGCGGTCGCCACCGCCTCGTGCCCGATGACCGGGCTGATCGTGACCCGCACCGGACCGTCGATCGCGAGCCGCCACCCCTCGTCGCCGATCAGCGACTCGAAGAGCCGCCCGTCGAAGAACGGCAGATCGGGGACACCCGGCGGCAGCAGCATGACCGTGCTCGATCCCGGGCAGACGGCGCACGGGAACGTGGCCGCGACCGGGACCTCGTCCCCGACACCCTCGCCCCCCGACGGCATCGGTCGAGGGTAGGGCGAACGCGACCCGCCGTCGACCCCCCGCGGCGGTGGGATATGGGTCTACCGTGTGCCGATGCGTCGTCACCGAGGCTTCATGGCCGACAGCGCCAGGTGGGAGCGGTTCGGGTTCCGACCCGACGACGTCGTGATCTCCACGCCGTCGAAGTGTGGGACGACCTGGATGCAGACGATCGTCGGGATGCTCCTGCTCGACCGGACCGACCTCGGAGCCCCGATCGGCACGCTCTCACCGTGGCTCGACATGCTGATCCGCACCGACGACGAGGTCTTCGGGCTCCTGGAACGCCAGACCCACCGGCGGTTCATCAAGACGCACACGCCGCTGGACGGGATCCCGAGTCTGGCGACGGTGACCTACCTCGCGGTGATCCGGCACCCGCTCGACGTCGCGCTCTCCGATGCCGATCACGGCGCCAACCAGAAGGACCGCGCGTCCGAGCTGCGTGTCGAGGTCTCCGGACCGGCGGACGATGTCCCTCCGCGGACCCCGCGCCCCGAGGACCCGACCGAGTTCCTGCGGTGGTTCATCGACAACGACGAGCCGCCGACCGGGAGCGGGCCGAACGGCCTGCGCGACTACTGCGAGCAGGTGCGCACGTACTGGGACGCGCGCCACGAGCCGAACGTCCACCTGTTCCATTACGCGGACCTGTGGGCCGACCTCGACGCCGAGATGCGCCGCGTCGCCGCGGCGCTCCGCGTGCAGGTCGACGAGGAGCGATGGCCTGCCTTCGTCGAGGCGGCCACGCTGGACTCGATGCGGTCACGGGCTCCCATGGCGGCGCCCGACGCGCACCTCGACATCTGGCACGCGCCCGAGGCGTTCTTCCGCTCCGGCGGCACGCGTGACTGGGCATCGCGGCTGAGCGCCGAGGAGGTCGCGCACTTCCACGCGCGCCTGCGAGACCTCGCCGGCGACACGACCGAGTGGGTGCTGAACGGCCGCGCCGCGCTCGGGTATGGGGCCGGACGACGGGGCCCCGATCACCCTTCTCCACGCGATGGTGGCGGCGGCCCGTGAGCGCGGGAGTCCAGAGGTCAGCGATCCAGGGCTAGCTCGATCCGGGTCGTGAGGTGCCATCGCCAGGGCCACGGCCAGCGCGTCGCGTCGTCGACCGCCATCGGCGATGTCCTCGCACGCTCCACCGGGTCGGGCAGGTGCGCGTGCAGTGGCCCGACACCGGGGCCCAGGTCCCACACGAGGGCCGTCCCAGTGGGGCGCAGGACCCGGGCTACCTCGGACAGTGCGAGCGCGGGGTCCGCCCAGTGATGCATCGACAGCGTGCTCACGACGAGATCGAAGGACGCGTCTGGGAAGTCCAACGCGCCGACGTCGCCGACCACGAACGCCGGCAGTCTCGTCCCCGCTCGTTCCGCGTTCGTCCGTGCGCGCCGGATCATGGCGGGGTCGACGTCGAGGGCGGTGACGTCGAGCCCACGCTCCGACAGGCGGATCGCCAGGTGACCGGGCCCGCATCCGACCTCCAGCACGCGCCGCCTGTCGTCGAGCGTCCGCGCGACGTCGTCGGCGACTCCGTCGAAGAAGGGCCCGAACAGCAGTCGGCTCACCGCGTCGTACACGGAGGCGTCGCCGATCACGATCCCCTCCGGGGCCCGGCGACCGACGAGCGTCAGACGTCCATGGCGCCCCAGCACGATCGCGGCCGTGGCCGCACCGAGTCCCAGGAACGCCTTCGTCCGTCGTCGCATCTAGTCCGTCACCGCGGTCGCGAACGCCTCGAAGTTCTCGACGTAGCGACCGACGTCGTCCTCGGTGTGCGCGACCGACAGCGTCCAGGGGTCGCTCCCCGGCTCGAACACGCCGCCGTTCAGCTCGAACAGCCATCGGAGGTGGATCAGCCGGTCGTCCTGGCGGACGTAGTCGCGGAAGTCGTGCGCGGGTTCAGCGAGGAACTGCAGACCGCCCCGAGCGCCGACCGACGCGACGTACGCATCCAGCCCGGTCCGCCCGATCGCGGCCCGGAGCCCCGTCGTGAGTGCGCGGTCGAGGTTTCCGAGGTGCGCGTACGCATCGCGGGTGAGGATCCGCGTCAGGGTCGCCTCGGCCGCGGCCATCGACAGCGGGTTCCCGTTGAACGTCCCCTCGTGCTCCATCGTCCCGTCGACGATGACCCGCATCGCCTCCTCGCTTCCACCCACGGCGCCGATCGGGAGCCCGCCGCCGATCGACTTCCCGAGGCAGACCAGATCGGGCGCAATGCCCGACCACTCGGTCGCTCCGCCGTAGGCGATCGTCGCGCCGGTCTTGACCTCGTCGAAGATCAGCATCACGCCGTGACGCCGGGTGATCTCGCGGAGGCCGGCGAGGTAGCCGTCCTCCGGGAGGACGGCGCTGATGTTCAGCATCACGGGCTCGAGGATCATCGCGGCGACGCGCTCGCCTTCGTCGGCGAGGACCCGTTCGACGGCATGCAGGTCGTTGTACGGCACGATCCGCAGGAGCTCGCCGAAGGCGGAGGGGATCCCGGCGGTGTGCGGCTGGGCACGCCATCGATCGCGCGCGTCGGGGTTCTCCAGGTCCGGCCAGTACGAGAAGTCCAACCCGTCGGGGCTCCCGTGGTAGCAGCCCTCGACGCGGATCACGAGGTCACGCCCGGTCGCCGCCCTCGCGACGCGGACGGCGTCGGAGGTCGCCTCCGAGCCCGAGTTCCCGAACCGCCACAGCGGCAGACCGAACCGCTCCTGGAGCGCTTCGGCCACCGCCACCGTGTCCTCGACCGGCATCGCGAAGTGCGTGCCCAGCGCGACGCGGTCGCGCACAGCCTCCACGATGAGCGGGTTCGCGTGGCCGACGGCCATCACGCCGAACCCCAGGTGCATGTCGACGCGTTCGTTCCCGTCCACGTCCCACACCCGAGATCCCAACCCGTGATCGGCGTACAGGGGCGTCGGCGTGAGGCTGTGCCACGAACACGACACGCCTCCTGCGAGGGACCGACTCGCCCGCGTCAACGTGGCTGCGGAGCGCGGGTTGCGCTCCATGAAGGAGGCCTCCTCGCGAGCGATCAGCTCCTCGAGCCGTGCACCGTCGATCGTGCCCACTTCGCCCATCGGTATCCTCCTCGCCGGATGCCGCGAGCATAGGTCCGCCGGCTGGCCGGCGCTGATGCCCCTCCTGCCGGCACGACCATCGCTCGTGGCTATCGCGACCAGCGCTCGACGTAGCGACCGGACGTCACGTATACGGCCCCGTCCGTCGCGATGTCGGTGAACGATCCCGATCCGCCGGGCTCGACCCTTCGCTCACGCCGGAGACCACCGGTGATCGTCCACCGCTGCAGCATCGGATCCCACTTCTCGCGTTCCGCGCCTACGTAGATCGGCCCCCATGGCGAGATCGACGCCGCGGTCGCGACACGCTGCAACTCACCCTGGCCCCAGCGACGCGTCCACAGGCGGTCGCCATGGGTGTTGAACGCGCTCAGCCAGGCGCGAGCCGCGCTCCATCGACGACGGTCCACGCCGCCGGCGACCACGATCACGCCGCGCCGGACATCGACGTCCCAGGCGAGGTCGTGGTCCCGAACCCCCGGGTCCGACACCACGCGCGTCCAGTCGACGCCGCCCGACCGGCTCAAGCGCTGCACCACGATGTCCTCGTCAGGAAGCGGGCCGTCACCGGACCAGTCGCCCAGGTCGACCTCACCTGCGACGTAGACGCGACCGTCACCACCGAGCGTGACGCCGCGCGCCCCATCCCAGTGGTCTGCGATGCCCGGCGCCTCGAAGTCCCTCCGCCACCGTAGACGGCCGTCGGGCGTCATCGCCTGGACGTAGCCGTCGTGGTCGAAGATCGCGCAGCACCCCTGAGACGTGACGCTCGCCACGACCCCCGCGGTGTTCGCGTCGAGGCCCGTGACCCACCCGTAGCACTCGGGGTTCGGCAACGCGCGGCGCCACAGCACGTCCCCGGAGCCGGAGAGCCGCATCAGTTGGGGGGTGCCGCACTCGCCTCGGCCCGCAGAACCTCCCACGTAGACACCACCGCCCGGCGCCGGGGCGACGGCCGTGCCGGTCTCCTGCCAGTCTCGGATCGGACGGCGCCAGGTTCGGCGCCAGTACAGACCGCCGTGCGGCCCGAGCTTCGAGACCACCCAGGCGTGCGCGAAGTGATGCGGGGTCCAGATGCTCCCGGTCACGTAGACGGCCCCTTCGGTCCCGACGGTGACCGCCCTGAGGGTCCCACCGGGCTCCCGAACCCACTCCGGCCCGGGACCGGCACGCACCGCGGACATGTCCGAGGCGACCAGTCCCCCGGTGAGCAGGACGACGACCACGACCGACCGGAACGCGCGCATCGAGATCACCTCACCGGCGAGGCTAGGGTCGGTGACCGCGGCGCACCAGGGCTCGTGGCCCCCAGTCGGTCAGGCCTGTCGGCGAGGACGCTGACGGCCGGGTCGCTGACCCGGCGACGATCGGTCCGAACGTGCCCGACGATCCGCAGGCCGGGCTGCTGTGCGGCGACCGCCCGAGACCCATGGAGCACGGTAGCGTCAGAGCGTGGATGCCCTCGCCGCCTACCGGGAGTTCGACGCGGCGCGGATGTCGCTGCTCAGCACCCGCACGAGCCCGTTCGTCGGTGGGACCGCCTACTTCGACGATGAGTATCCCGAGCGCTACATCTCCAACTTCATCGCCGTCGACGGCGATGCCACGTCCGCGGAACACCTCATGTCGACGGCCGACGAGCTCCTCGGGGGCGCGGGTCTCGGTCATCGTCTGATCCACGTGCATGACGACTCGGCCGGCGCTCGTGTGGCGCCGACCCTCCGAGCGCGCGGCTACGCCGACGAGCGCGTCGCCGTGATGGTGCTCCGGCGAGCGCCGGACCGTCGCGCGGACCTCCCCGTGGAGGAACGCCGCTTCGAGGAGGTCCGAGGGCTCACCGAGGAGATCTACCGGCGGGAACTGCCGAGCGAGCCCACCACGGCAGCTCGATTCGTCCGGCAGCACGCCGCGTGGGACCGGAGCCTGGGCACGCGGCGCTTCGTGGTGCGTTTGGAGGGAGCGCTCGCGGGTCAGTGCGAGCTGTACGCGATCGGCCCCGATGCGCAGATCGAGTACGTCGACACGCTGGAGGAGTATCGAGGCCGCGGGGTCGCCCGCGCCGTCGTCCTCGCGGCGATCGACGCCGCGTTCGATGCAGGCGCCCGCCACGTGTTCATCTGCGCCGACGCGGACGACTGGCCCAAGGCGCTGTACGAACGGCTCGGGTTCGATGCGATCGGACGCGAGTGGGAGTTCTCGCGCGCTCCCGCGACGTGACGCCGCGGGTCGTCCGGCCGGCCGTCAGTCCTTGGCGAGTGGGGTCCGGTACGAGGGCGGGGAGTGCGTCCAACAGGTCGACGAGCGGTTGTACGTGGAGAGCATCGTGCTGCAGCCCGGGTGATCGCACCTTCGGCCCTTCGCGGCGCGGGCCTTCGCTGTCCTCCCGGTCTCCGGCGTGCTGTACACGGTGCCGTTCGAGGCGCGTCCCATGCGGTCCGTCCCTTCATGCGGTGGACGATGTGTCGCGGTCGAGGGAGCGCGGCGCAGCGCCGATGGCGACCGCCCAGGTCGAGGCGGCTCTTCAACCAGGGTACCCGAACCCGTTCGGCCCCCGACCTGGTGGGTCTCCTCGGGCTACGGTGTCTCCATGCCATGGAACCCTCGGATCCCGGCGGAGGTGCGGACGGTCCACCTCGGCCAGTTCGCCCCGCAGCACGCGGTGCTGATCGGTGAGCGCCTCGACGCTGCGGGGATCGCGTCGTGGACCAAGACGCCCGGGTTCATCAATCGCCTCTGGCAGCTCGGCATCGAGATCTTCGTCGACCGAGCGCGTCTCGCCGAGGCTCGTGCGATCGCCGACGACGTCGTGGGGACCGGCTGAAGCGCCCGGACGGGCTCAGTCGAGCCCCAGCTCGGACTCGGCACGTTCGAGCTCGGGGAGCCAGCCGAACGCTCCGCAACCGGTGAGCACCTCTCGAGCTCTCGCGAGCGTCGGGACGGGATCGTCGCCGGCCGCGGCCTGGGCGCGCGCGAGGTCGATCAGCGTGCGGCCCAGTTCGGCGCGCACGCCGAGCGACTCGATCGCCTCGACCCCCTGGCGGATCAGGCGCACCCGTTCGTGCGGCTCCGCGGCGAGCAGGCCTTCCACGACCTGTCCCAACGCGACCCCGTACGGCGCGACGGCGTGCAGCGTGAGGTCGCGGTACCGTGCCGCCTCCTCGACCCGTCCCAGGGCGAGGAGCGAGCGCACCAGGTAGACGAACGCGTCGGCCATGTACTCGACGTGGAATGAGCGCGCGAGCTCGACCACGTCGGTGAGCTCGCGGACGCTCTCCTCGGGTTCGTCCTTCAGGGTGGCGAGCAGGCCCGCGGCGGCCTGGAGCGGGAGTTGGTTCTGCGGTTCGGGGTTCGCCTCGCTGAGCCGACGCGCGTCCACCAGGGCCTCGGTGGCTTCGTCGAGTCGACCTTGCAGCGTCAAGGCCCATGAAAGCGCGTTCAGCCGCATCATCAAGAGCGGCTCGCTGGCAACCGCCCGTGCTTCCTCGATCGCCTCGCGTTGGTACCGCTCGGCCTCGCGCAGGTCGCCTGCGATCAATGCGTTGTCGCCGAGGGACCCGAGGATCCAGCCGATGTTGGTCCGCACGGCAGCCTTCCGCGCGAGTTCCTCCCCTTCGAGCAGGAGCTCACGGTCGCGGACGTAGTCGGAGGTCCACGTATCGATCAGGGATGGGTAGTTGTTGTTGACCCGGAGCCGGACGTTGAGGTCTCCGCACGCCTTGGCGAGGCGATAGGCGACCTCGATCGTCTCCAGGGCCTCGTCGCCCCGCCCCAGCATCGAGACGGCGATCGCGAGGTCCATCGTCGCCTCCGCCTCGATCACCGGGGCGTTCACCCGTCGAGCGATCTCGACGGCCCGACGCAGCGGCGGTTCGGCCTCGGCCGCCACGCCGCGCCTCCATCGCAGCCAGCCCTTTGTCCGGAGCGCGTCGGCGAGCTCCTGGGTCTCCCCGAGCGGCTCCAGCGCGCCGAGCGCCGCCTCGAGGTGCGACCACACGGCGTCGTCGTCACCCCCGTGCTCGAAGGCGATCTGTGCCAGACGGGTCCGGGCGAACCCTTCGCTGAGCCGGTCGTCCGACGATGCCGCGAGCGACAGCAGCTCACGCATGTGGACCTCCATCTCGGTCGTCGGCAGGGCCAGCCACGCGGTGGTGGCGCGGTCGCGGAGGATCGAGATCCGCTCCGCCGCGTCGGCTCCGATCGCCTGCGCGAGGCCATCCGCGACGCCGTACCAGCGATCGGCCTCGACGGGGAGCCACATCGCCGCGGCGCGGTCGCCGGCGGCACGTGCCCACCGGAAGGCCTCTCGCGCCGCGGCGTCGCGGTCGGGCCCGGTCTCGCCCAGCTCGTCGCGGTACCGGAGCGCCTCCAGGCGGTGGGTCGCGATCAGCTCGGCGATCTCGTCGACGCGGTCGCCGGCCCGATCGGTCGCCCATCCAGCGACCGCCTCGTGCTTCTCGGCGCGGAGCGTCTTCGGCAGCGAGTCGTACGCGCCGTCGCGCAGGAGCGCGTGGCGGAACGCGAACTCCGGCTCGTCGCGGAAGCTCGAGGGCTCGTTCGGGACGATCAGCTCCTTCACGCGGAGCCTCCCGAGCGCCTCGCGGGTGACGCCGGGTGGGAGGCCCGCGAGCGAGGCGAGCGACCCGAGCCAGAACGTGCGCCCGATCACGGAGGCGTCCTGCAGCAGCGACTTCTCGTCGTCGGGGAGCCCATCGAGGCGCGCCGCGATCAGGCCCTGGATCGAGCGCGGCACGTCGACGTCGGCGACCGGGGCCGCCTCCTCCCAGCGCGCGGCCTCGGTGGCACGGATCGCACCGCGGTCGATCAGCATCCGGACGATCTCCTCGGTGTACAGGGGGTTCCCCTCGGCGCGCTCGACGATCATCTTGCGGAGGTCGTCGGAGACCGCGCCGCGCAGGAGGTCGTCGACCATCGCGGCGTCCTCGTCGGGCGTCAGGGGATCGAGATAGATCGAGGCCGCGTTGCGCTTCCCCCCGCCCCAGGTCGGCCGGCGTTCCAGCAGCTCGGGACGCGCGAGCGTCAGCAGCAGGATCGGGCCCTGAGCCCAGTCCGCGGCGTGTTCGATGAAGTCGAGCAGGCCCTCGTCGGCCCAGTGGATGTCCTCCAGGACGAGCACCAACGGGTAGCGGGCCGCCATCCGCTCGAGCAGGCGTCGCCACGTCTCGAACAGCTCCTCACGCGAGTGCGCATGGTCGGTGGCGGTGACGAGCGCGGCCAGCTGCGGAGTGAGCTCGCGGTCCCCGAAGAGCTCCTCGGCGGTCCGCGACAGCTTGTCCATCGCGACGTCGGCCGGGTCGTCCTCGAGGATCTCGCACTGCGCCTTCACGGCGTCGGCCAAGGCCGAGTACGAGGTGTTCCCGTAGGCGAGGCAGCGACCGGTCCGCCAGTAGAACGTCTGCGGGAGCCCCTCGACGTGCGCCGAGAGCTCGCGGACGAGTCGCGACTTCCCGACACCCGCCGGACCGATCAACGTGACCAGCGCCGGCCGGCCCTCGCTCTCGACCCGGTGGAGCGTCTGCTTGAGGACCGTCAGCTCCTCGTCGCGGCCGATCAGCCGAGCCTCCATGCCGAGCGGTGGACGTTCGCCCCGTCGCTTCCTCGCCGACACGGCGCGGGCATCCCACGCCGGGACCGGCTCGCCCTTGCCCTTGAGCGTCAGCGGCGGCAGTTCCACCAACTCGATCACGTCCTTGACCGACGCGTACACGCTGGGCCCCACCACGACGTGGCCGGGCTCGGCGGCGGTCTGCAGGCGGGCGGCCGTGTTCACCGCGTCGCCGGTCAGCATCCGGTCGCGGGCGCCCGTCGTCCGTTCCAGGTCGACGAGGACCTCGCCTGCCTCGACGCCGATCCGCATCTCGAGCGTGGGCTTGCCCTCGGCTGCGAAGCCGCGGTTCAGCTCGGACAGGACCGCGAGCATCTCGAGGGCGGCACGGACGGCGCGCTCGGGATCGTCCTCGTGGGCCTTCGGGATGCCGAAGACGGCGAGCACGGCATCGCCCATGAACTTCTCGAGGTGTCCGCCGTAGCGCTCGATCTCCTGCGACAGGCGATCGAAGGTGCGCCCCACGACGGACTGCACGATCTCGGGGTCCTGCTGCTCGGCGAGCGTCGTCGAGCCCACGAGGTCCGCGAACAGCGCCGTCGCGTACTTGCGCTCCTTCCGCGTCGGTGGCGTGGCCTCGTCGAGGGGGGCGCCGCAGTGCAGGCAGAACTTCGCGTTCTCCGGGTTCTCACCGCCGCACGAGGCACAGGGCCGCATCGGAGAAGCCTAGCGGGGTCGCGGCGTCGGGGCGCATCCACCGAAGGACCGACCTTGCGTCCGCGGCGTCCGGGGTGGCAGGGTTGGGGCAACGACGTCGGGAGGGGTCATGCGTCACATCCGTACGCTTTCGTTCGCCTCCGTGCTGGTATCGGCGGTCATGCTGACGGCCGGTACCGCGTCCGCGCAAGAGGTGGACCTCGAGGACGACGACCAGATCGTCTTCCACGGACGCCTCGTGGTCCCTGCTGGGGAGGAGGTCGGCGCCGCGGTGATCTTCGACGGTCCGGCGACGATCGATGGGACGGTCCGCAACGCGCTGGTCGTCTTCAACGGCGACGTCGAGATCAGCGGCACGGTGCGAGACGACGTCGTCGTCTTCAACGGCTCCGTGGTCCTGCGGTCGGGAGCGAGCGTGGGGGGGAACCTCGTGAGTCGTGAGGCACCTCGGATCGAGCCCGGGGCCACCGTAGCCGGGAACCAGACGAGGATCACGGGGCGGCTCGACGTCGAGGAGATCGGTTTCGCGAGCCGGTTCGCCTGGTGGTTCGGGTACTCGATGTCGACGCTGATCCTGGGACTCGCGCTCCTGGCCTTCTCGCCCGCGCTCGACGGGGCGATCATGCGCGTCCTGCGCGCGCAGTTCGGCGCGTCCGTCGGGTTCGGGGTCGCCTTCTTCTTCCTGCTTCCGATCGCGGCGGTCGTGCTGCTGATCACGGTGGTGGGGATCCCGCTCGGGGTGTTCCTGCTGCTCGGTCTGGCGCTCGTGTACACGGTCGGCTACGTCGCGGGCGCACACGGGATCGGGCGGCTCGTGATGAAGCCCCCGAAGTCACGCTTCGCCGCGTTCGCGATCGGGTGGCTGATCGTGCGCGCGATCGGGCTCGTTCCGGTCCTCGGTGGGCTCGCCTGGCTGGTCGTCGTCGATCCTGGGGCTGGGTCTGCTGTTCGTGGCCGCCCGCGGGACCCGGTCGGGGTCCGCGCTCGACGTCGCGCCGCCGACCCCGCCGATGCCTGCCTAGGGCGTCATGGGTCGACGTCCGGAGGGTCAGTCCCCGGCCACCTCGGACAGGGATCCGATCAGCTCGTCGATCGAGCGCGTGCGGAACCGCGGATGGCGCAGCGGGCGGTCCCGCACGACGTGGTAGACGTTCCGACGCCCGACGCGGGTGGACTCGAGGTACCCCTCGGCCACGAGGTCCTTCACCATCGAGGCGGCCGCTCGTTCCGTCACCCCCACGCGTTCGGCGATGTCGCGGATCCTCAGATCGGGTTCGCGCGCCACCTCGAGCAGGGCTACGGCGTGGTTCGTCAGGAACGTCCAGCCTTGTACAGGGCTCATCGGGTCGGTCACCTCCTGTCAGAACCCTACCGGTCCGGTGCCAGATCCGGTCAAATCCCTCCTAGAGGTACGGAGGGAAGGAGCGCATCACGACGTCCGGGCAACTTCGCCCTGCCTGCCTGGGGCCTCCGGCCCTGGTCGGGAGACAGCGGTCTCGTGGATGGTGGACATGTGCGACCGGCCCATCCCGGCCGGCACGTCGCGAGGATGGTGACGACGATGTCCAGCACGCACCCGATACTGCCCGTCCGACCCCCGCTCGCCCCGGAGCGGGACACACACGCGAGCGGCTGGCGCCGCTTCCTCGAGAGGGCGGCCGCGATCGTCGGCGCGATCGCGCTCTTCCTCGGCATCTTCATCCTGCTCGCGGGAGAGGACCAGTCGATCGGCTTCTTCGGGGTCTGGTCGGTTCAAGCCGACGAGGTCTCCGGGTGGTGGACGTTCGCCTTGCTTGCCGGCGGTGCGGTTCTCGTGGGGCTCGCCCTGTGGTCGGCGACCCTCCGTCGACGCGCGAGCTCGGACGATGGGTGACGGGATCAGGAGGGATCTCGGAGCCGGTTCTCCGGTCGTTCCCTCCGGGTCGTCATGAGCCGCCGAACCGCTGCAGGACCAGGATCGTCGTGACCCCCGCACCCATGGAGGTCACCTGTGCGATGACGCTCCGCCCCCGTTCGTGCAGGAACGGGATCAGATCGCTCAGCCCGATGTAGAGGAAGCTTCCGGCCGCGAACGCCATGACGTAGGGCACGGCCCCCTGCGCTTGGCCGACCGCGACGTAGCCGAGCGCAGCTCCGACCAGCGTCGTGAGGCCCGATGCTGTGTTCCATAGGAACGCTCTGCGGGTCCCGTAGCCCGATTGCAGCAAGATCGCGAAGTCGCCGAGTTCCTGCGGGATCTCGTGTGCCACGATCGCGAGCGTCGTGGCGAGTCCGAGTTCCGTCGAGGCCTCGAACGTAGCCGCGATCACGACGCCATCGGCGAAGTTGTGCGCGGCATCCCCGAGGAGCAGCGTGGGGGCGACGGTGGGCGAAAGGGCATGGTGATGTGGATCCACACGCCCGAGATCGTGTTGGTGGTGATGTCGCCAGATCAGCAGGCGCTCGAACAGGAAGAACGCGAAGACGCTGCCGAGCGTCGTCGCCAGCACGACGTCGGCCGGCGCACGTTCGATCGCGCCGGGGAGCAGCCCCAGGAACGTTGCCCCGAGCAGTGCGCCGCTCGCGTACGCGACCAGGCCTGGCACGAGTCGTGAGCGGGTCCGCTCCGGGAACGTGAGGAACAGAGCCGCGAGGACGAGCGCCCCCACGCTCCCCGCGAGCGCGGCACCGAAGACCAGCGCGGCATCCATCGTCCCGACCGATCGGTCGTCGGCGGCGCCCCGTCCGAGCATCCGGCTCGACCTTCCTCGATGCTTCCTCGGACCTGTCGCCGGGAGCCAGGGACGAGGGGCCTCATACATCCGGGTCGGTCTCGCGAAGGTCGGCTCCTGGGCGTGACCTCGGAGGATCGTCGCCAGGTTCGCGCCGCATCACCCCGTTCGCTAGGGTGGGCGCTCCGTGAGGACGGGGGGAGATCGGTGACGGCGAGTCTGCCGGCGGACGAGCGAGGAGCGTCGGGAGCCGAGCTCCTCGGTGCCCTCGTCGACGCCGCCGCCGACGCGATCGTGACCTCCGACGAGCAGGGGGTCATCCGGTCGTGGAACGAGGCCGCCGGACGCATCTTCGGGTACGCGGCCGACGAGGTGATCGGCGAGTCGCTCACGATCTTGATGCCCGAGCGGTTCCGTGACGCGCACCGTGCGGGCCATGGGCGCGTCGTCGCCACCGGCGAGACGAAGGTGATCGGCTCGGTCGTCGAGCTCGCGGGGCTGCACCGCGAGGGCCACGAGTTCCCGATCGAGCTGTCGCTGTCGACGTGGATCGTGCCGAGCGGCGAGCGGCGCTTCGCCGGCATCATCCGCGATGTCAGCGAGCGAGCCGCCCTCGTCGAAGCGCTCCGGGCATCCGAAGAACAGTTCGAGGCGGTCCTGCGGTCGGCGGCGGACGCCATCGTCGTGGCCGATGCCGAGGGCAACTTCCGGTTGTGCAACCCGGCGGCGGAGCAGCTCCTGGGCCACCGCGCCGACGACCTGCTCGGGCGCTCGCTCACCACGATCATCCCCGAGCGCTTCCACGAGGCGCATCGGGCGGGCATCGAGCGTGTGGGGGGCGGGGGAGAGCGTCACCTGATCGGCGGAACGGTCGAGGTGGCCGCACGTCACGCGAGCGGGGAGGAGATCCCGATCGAGCTCTCCCTCTCCACCTGGGAGACTCAGCAGGGGCGGTTCTTCGCCGGCATCATCCGCGACGTCCGTGAGCGCAAGCGCGCCGAGGAGGAGCTGCGGCGCGCCTACGAGGAGCTCGAGGAGAAGACCGAGCAGCTCGAGGGGCTCTCGGGGAAGCTCGCGAAGTACCTGTCGCGACAGGTGTACGACTCGATCTTCGCCGGGCGCACCGAGGTTCGGGTCGAGTCCTACCGCAAGAAGCTCACCGTGTTCTTCTCCGACATCCAGGGCTTCACCGAGCTGACCGACTCGATGGAGGCCGAACCGCTCAGCGACCTCCTGAACGACTACCTGAGCGAGATGTCACGGATCGCCCTGTCGCACGGGGGGACGATCGACAAGTTCATCGGCGACGGGATCATGATCTTCTTCGGCGACCCCGATTCGCTCGGCGAACGCGAAGACGCCCTCGCCTGCGCGCGGATGGCGATCGAGATGCGTGAGCGGGTCCACGAACTCCAGGAGCAGTGGGTCAACGAGCGTGGGGTGTCCAGCGCGTTGCACGTCCGGATGGGGATCAACACGGGCTTCTGCACGGTGGGCAACTTCGGGTCGGAGGACCGGCTCGACTACACGATCGTGGGCGGCCAGGTGAACGCGGCGTCGCGGCTCGAGGCGAACGCGGCACCCGACCAGATCTTGATCTCGCATGAGACCTACACGCTGATCAAGGACGCGATCTTCTGCGAGCCGGTCGGCGAGGTGAAGGTGAAGGGGATCGCGTACCCGATGCGCACCTACGAGGTCATGGCCGAACGCGAACCCGACGAAGGGCTCCCGCCGATCGATGAGCGCGGGGAGGGGTTCCGCCTCACGATGGAACCGACGTCGCTGTCGCACGCCGACGCGCATCGTGCCCGCCACGCCCTCCGCCATGCGCTCGAGGTCCTCGATCGGCTGGCCGCCGCCGACGAGGACGCGACCGCCTGATCCTCCCCGACCTTGACCGGGGCATGGCGACGTCGGTAGCGTCGCTCGACCGATCTTCTAGGGGGGCACCGATGAAGAGGTTCCTGGCCGTGTTCGCGCTGACGTTGCCGCTGTCGCTCGTCGCATGCGGCGGCGACGGATCCGCCGACGAGGATCCGGCGGGGGGAGCCGCCGCCACCGATACCGCCGTCGTCCCGACCGGCGACGGAGGGGACGACGGAGCACAGGGCACCGGGACGATCACGATCGGGGGGACGACCTGGGAGGTCGTCGGTGACGTGTCGTGCCTCGACTACGAGACCGCGATGGGGCTGCAGGGCCATGCCGTCGACGACCCATCGATCCGCGTGGTCCTGGACGCGAACGTCGACGAGCCGACCGCGGCGTACGCGACCGTCGATGGCGGCGACGCCTTCCAGTGGCAGGCAGGGGAAGGCTACGAGACGCTGGGTGCCACCGTGCCGCAGACGGAGATCGACGACGGGACGGGGCGCGGGACGGCGACCTTCGTCGACACGCTGTCCGGACCCGACTACGTCAACGCGGAGGGGAGCTGGGAGTTCAGCTGCTAGATCGGCAAGGGTTGACGCACGGGACGCGCGACGACGACGCATGGTCGTCGTCGTCGCGACACGGGAGCGGCCGCGGGGAACGGCTCCGTCCCGGCCGTGCCGGGTGCCTGTGGGCCCGTCGGTTCCGTGTCCTTCCCTGCATCGGCAGGTGCGCGTGACCCGACGATGGCGCGGCGTCGTCAAACTCAGCTCACTCGGCCCGTGCGCTCGCGGGCGCGTCGGCGTAGGCCGAACGGACGGACGGCGTCCGGGTGATGGAGCCCTCGAGCGACGCCATCCGGCAGAGGGCGCACCTTCCCCCACCGGGCGTTGAGGTGGCAGACTCTCGTTCCGTGGACGACGAACGGCTCCTCGCCCGTGCCGAACAGGCGCTGACCGAGATCAAGGTTGCCCATGGCCTCTCCGAGGACCACGCGGCGGTGCTGGCGGCCCTCCGGATCCGCCTGAAGGGGCGCGACTCGGGCTCGCTCGACGACCTGCTGTCGGCGGCGGAGGACGAGCGCGGGTCGCTGGACGACCTCCTGGGGTCCGGCGAGGGAGAGCCGAAGAAGCCGACGCTCGACGACCTGTTCGCCCAGGGGTCCGACGGAGCCTGAGCCCCATCGGGGACGCCGGTCCCGCTCCCTCCGCCGAGGTCGGCGGTGAGAGGATGCGCTCGAGGTGATGCTGGTGACGACCCGGTCCTCCCATCCGACGATCCGTTCGCTCCCGCGGCGCTTCGCCGTCGAGGTCCTCACGCCGGAAGAGGTCGCGCGCGTCCATCGTGGTGCGCTCGAGATCCTCGAGCGCACGGGCGTCACGACCACCAGTGACCGGTTGCTCGGCCTGATGGCCGATCACGGGCACCGTGTCGATCTCGAGGAGCGTCGGGTCCGGTTCGTGCCCGACCTCGTCGAGGCCGCCCGCGTTCGGGCGCCGCGCACCCTCACGCTCGCGGGGCGGACGCCCGACCGCGACGTCGTGCTCGACGGGACCCACGGCTACCTGTCGCCCGACGGGTGCGCCCCGCAGATCCTCGATCTCGAGACGGGACTACGTCGCGCCTCGACGAAGGCCGACCTGGGGCTGATGACTCGCCTCGCCGACGCGCTTCCGGAGATCGGCTTCACCTGGCGCTCGGTCGCGGCCACCGACCAGCCGGCCGAGACCCACGACCTCCACGAGGTCGAGGTGCAGTTCCACCACACGACGAAGCACATGCAGACCGGTTCAGGGACCGACGCGGTCACCTCTCGAGGGGTCGTCGAGCTCTGCCGGACGATGGCCGGGGGTGCCGACGAGCTCCGTGCGCGGCCGAACCTCTCGAGCATCCAGTGCATCATCAGTCCACTCTTCTGGGACGAAGGGCCGGTCGATGCGATCGCGACGTACGTCGAGGCGGGGATCCCGATATCGCTGACGTCGATGGCGCTCGCGTGCGCCACCGCGCCGGCCACCGTCGCGGGTCTGGTCACGCTCACGATCGCGGAGCTGCTGTCGGGGCTCGCGATCGTCGATGCGCTGGCGCCCGGCGCCCCCGCCGTCTACGCCGCGTATCCATCGACGATGGACCTGTACACGGGCGCGTTGAACCTGGCGTCCGGGCCCGACGATCCCTTCGCGGCGATGGCGTGCGCCCAGGTCCTCGGCGTGCTGGGGCTCCCGAGCGCGACGATCGCGATGGGTTCCGGGGCGAAACGCTCGAACTGGCAGGCCGGCGCGCAGGGGGCGCTCAGCGCCGCGAAGACCGCGTTCGTCCCCGCCGATCTGTTCAGCGGCGCCGGCGGGATCTACGCGAGCAACGTCTTCTCGCCCGCGCAGCTCGTGCTGGACTGCGAGCTGTTCGACGCGGTGATCCGCTGGGCCGAGGGGTACGCGTTCGACGACGCCCATCTGGGGCTCGACGTGGTCGATCGGGTCGGTCCGGCCGACCACTACCTGGGCGAGCAGCACACCCTCGATCACATGCGCGAGCTCTGGCGCTCGCGGTACATGGACCGGACGTCATGGGAGGAGTGGCTCGCGGCCGGCGAGCCCGACCCGGAGGAGGTCGCGCTGGCGGAGGTCCGTCGGATCCTCGCCGAGCACGAGCCGGAACCGCTCGACGGAGTCCTCTCCGCCGAGCTGAAGGGCATCGTCGCCGCCTACGGGTCCGATCTGCTCGAGACCGGATGAACGGGAAGGGGCTCCCCGGATGGGGAGCCCCTACCGTCGCTTCGCCTCACGGGCGCTTCCGTCCCGTTGGGTCCGGTCCGGTAGACGAGTCCGGAGCCCGCGAGGTCGGTGAGCTGGGTTGGATTCTGCCGGTCTCCCGGCGAGCGGACGGGGGCGGTCATGCCCCGGCCCGCGAGGGACGACCTAACAGCCAGTCACCTCGAGGGTCTCATGCGTATCTGGCAGCTGGACCACCTCCTTCCTCTCGTAGGAGGGATGGTGCCTCAGACGGAGCGTTCCGGCAACGACCTCGACCCGATCGTCCGACCCTCGTCCCTGCGATGCGCGTGGCGCACGTGCCACACGGTGCCGAGGACGAAGCCTGCGACCACGCCGACCACCACGCCGATGCCCAGTCCCACCAGGGCTCCCCAGTCGACGGGGGCGCCGGAGTCGTCCGCCGTGAGCGCATCGCCGAGGAGACCCCCGGCGACGGGTCCGACCACGGCTCCCGTGAACGTGCCTGCCACGACACGCCAGGCGGCGATCGACATCACGGTGACGAAGGCGACGAGCGCCCCGACGCCGGCCGAGGTCTCGACGCCGGCGCGTTCCAGCGCGAACCGCCACGATCCAGAGGCGTCGTGCGCGGACATCAGCTGCGCCCATCCGGTCACCACGCCGATCACCGCGCCGACCGCGGCCCCCCCGACGATCGCGATCGCCGACCACGCCACCACCCTGCGACCCTCGTGCGGATGTGACATCAGGTCGGCATCGTCGCGTCGGGCCCACTCGCCGCCCAGGGCCCTCCGCCCCCCGCTCGGCGGACCGGTTCGCCGGGCCCCACCGGACGGGAGATACTCGGAGCGTCCGAGGAACGGAAGGGGCACCCGATGAACCCACCCACCGACGAACGCGAGGCCCGGATCGAACTCGCCGCCGCGTTCCGCGTCGCGGTGATGTTCGACTTCCACGAGGGCATCTCGAACCACTTCTCGATGCTCGTGCCCGGCCGCGACGATCGGTTCTTGATCAACCCGCTCGGGCTGCACTTCTCGGAGGTGACCGCGTCGAGCCTGGCGGTCGTGAGCGTCGAGGGCGAACCGATCAGCGGCACGGCCCCCCCGACCGGGATCGGGATCCATGCACCGATCCATCGCCTCTGCCCGCAGGCGACGGTCGTCCTGCACACCCACCAGCCCTGGACGACCGCCCTCGCGGTCCACGAGGGGATGCGTCTGGAGCCGATCAGCCAGACCTCGTTGCAGTTCACCGACCGCGTCGTCTACGACGAGAGGTACGAAGGTCTCGCCGACCTCGACGAAGGCGAACGCCTGGCGAAGGTCCTCGGCCAGGCCGAGGCGATGTTCCTCCGTCACCACGGGATCCTCGTGGCCGGGCCCGAGCTCGGCGTGGCGATGGACGACCTCTACATGCTGGAGAAGGCGGCGCAGCTCCAGGTGCTCGCGAGCGGGCTCGGCCGGCTCACACCGATCGCGGACGCGACGATCGAGCGCACCCGCGACCAGTTCGCCTATGGGCGGATCGAGTGGGGGCGGATGCACTGGGCGGCGATGATGCGCCTGGTCGAGCAGACCCAGCCGGATCTCCGCGACTGAGCCCCGCCTCCTCCCGTCAGACGAACCACACCAGGGCCCTCGAGCTCCGGGTGTTGCGCGGAACGTGACGGTCCCCGAGTCGGTGGGTCGCACGACCCGTGGTCCGGGCTCCGCGCACGCCCATGCTGACCGGTGAGGCGCCGCATGAGGATCGGGACGTTCCGTTTCGGGTCGATCGAGATCGACGGGGTCACCTACACGCACGACGTCGTGATCGACCACGAGCGCATCCGCACCCGACGCAACGGTCCGTCGAGATCCCTCGGTGCCCGGTTCGGGCACACGCCTCTGACCGCCGCCGAGGACATCCCGTGGTCGTGTCACCGGCTGATCGTCGGCAGCGGTGCGGACGGCGCCCTCCCTCTCAGCCGTGACGTGCGCGCGGAGGCTGCACGCCGCGGCGTCGAGCTCGTCGTGCTCCCGACCGCCGAAGCGATCGAGCGACTCCGCGCCGCCGACGAGGAGACGAACGCGATCCTGCATCTCACCTGCTGATCGTTCCCTTCGCGCCCACGCGACCACGCGGCTACTGCCGACCGGAGGTCGGGCGAACGGCGGTAGGCTCGGTCCCCGGGGGAACGAGGGAGGTCGAGCGATGGCGTTCCGTGGGTGGCCGGTCGAGGCACTCGAGTTCTACGAGGGCCTCGAGGCCGACAACTCGAAGGCGTATTGGCAGCGCCATAGGGAGGTCTACGAGCGAGCCGTCCGGATCCCGATGGAGCAGCTCCTGGCTGAGCTCGAGCCCGAGTTCGGGTCGGTGCACATCTTCCGGCCCTACCGCGACGTGCGCTTCAGTCGGGACAAGTCGCCGTACAAGACGGCGATCGGTGGGACGGTCGGGGCCGGCTACGTCCAGCTCGACGCGAGAGGTCTCGCGGCGGGCTGCGGGATGTACGACCTGGCGTCCGACCAGCTCGAGCGGTTCCGCAGGGCGATCGACGACGGCGGCAGCGGGGCCGAACTCGAGGGTCTCGTCGCGGCGGTCCGCGCGAAGGGCATCACTCTCACCGCGCACGGGTCGCTGAAGACCGCGCCGCGTGGGTACGCGAAGGACCACCCGAGGATCGAGCTGCTCCGGTTGAAGGGCCTCGTGACCTGGCGTGAGTGGGAGGCGGGGGCGTGGCTCGGCACCGCGCGCGCCAAGGACCGGGTCGTCGGGTTCCTGCGCGAGTCAGCGCCGATCGCCGCCTGGCTCGACGCGAACGTCGGCCCCACGACCCTGCTCGACCCCCGTCGATAGCCGAGCTCAGCCGACGTCGGCCGGACGGCCGACCGGCACGACGTAGAGCGGCTGTTCGTCGTCGCCGACCCCGAGGGCGCTGCGCAGACCGTCGTCGTCGAACGCGCCCATCGGGACGGCGCCCAGTCCGAGGGCGGTCGCCTCCAGCAGCAGGTTCTGACAGGCGTGCCCGGCCTCCAGGAACGCGTAGCGCTCAGCCCGGTCCCCGTACTTCTCGGCGGTGCGGGCGACGACGGCCGTGATCACGAACAGGGCGGGGGCCCCACGGGCGGTGTCGCCGCCGGCGACCGCGTCCGCGATCGCACCTCGCCGGTCCTCGGCACCGAGCTGCGCGACGCGGTGACCGTCGGCGACGTAGCGGACGAACCCGTCCGCCGTGGCCGCGTAGACCTCGAGCGGATACAGGGCACCTGCGGACGGCGCCGTTCGACCGCCCCAATCAGCCGTCCGACCCTGCGTCGACCACAGGAGATGGGTGACCTCGTCGGCGTCGAGCGGCTCGTCCGTGAACGAGCGGATCGAACGGCGTTCCCGGAGGACCTCGTCCAGGCTCGTCGGACCGGGCGACGGTGAGGGCAGCGGAGACGCGCGCCCGCTGAAGGACGGTGAGCCCGTCACCGTCGTGTCGGTGCATGCGCCGAGGGCGACCATCGCCGCCCCGGCCAGGAACGTCCTGCGTCGCACGTGGATCCTCCCGGGTCCCAGCCTGCCTCAGGCGGGCATGGTCGGGACGTGTCCTTGGTCCCGCCGCCGACGGACCCGGCTACCCGCCCAACGCCTCCTCGAGGCGATCGATGAGCGGGACCTGCGCCGCCTTGACCTTCGTCCGTGCGGTCTGCAGGTCGAACCACTCGACCCGGTCGATCTCGGGGAACGCCTGGATCCGTCCGGAATGCGGAGGCCACTCCACCTCGTAGGTGTTGCTGGCCGCGAGCGCAGGGTCGAGATCGCCCTCGACGGCCCACGCCTGCACGAGCTTGCCGCCCTTCTGCCGGATCTCACCGAGCGCGAGGAGGGGCCCGTCCGGCGCCGCGAACCCGGTCTCCTCACGGAACTCGCGCTTCGCGACCTCGATCGCCGTCTCGCCTGGCTCGAACTCGCCCTTGATCACGGTCCACGAGCCAAGGTCCTTCTTCGCGAAGTACGGTCCGCCGTGGTGTCCGAGCAGGACCTCGAGGACGTCGTCGCGCCGGCGCCAGGGGAGCAGTCCCGCGCTTCGCCGGTCCATGTCGGATGTCTCTCTACGGTGAGGAGCCGTCGCTCGCGCGTCCGCGGACCCGCCTGGACAGCGGCATCACGAACCATAGCCCCGCGATCAGGACCGCGACGGAGACGGTCAAGGCGATCCCGAGCACGTCGGGGAGCACGAGTTCCGACACGAGGAGCACGCACGCGACGAGAGCGATCCCGAGGCACGCGAAGCCGACCAGCGCGAGAACGTTCGATCGTCGCAGCAGCGCGTCCTTGTCGCCCTGTCGCCAGCGGACACGGTGGTAGATCGACGGCGTCACGAGGAACACGGTTGCTGCGGTAGTCGCGAAGAATGCGGTGAGGTACGCGGCCTCCTGAACCCACGACAGAGCGTCGAACCTCGTGGTGAAGGGGAGTCCGAGCAGGAACGCGAACAGGACCGTCAGCCCCGGAAGGCCGACGCGCACCTCGTTCAGGAGGTCTCCGAGCTCGCGGTTCAGCTCGTGCTCGGGCGGTGTCGGCTCGATCGGTCCGGCGCCCCTCGACCTATCCGTCATCGCTTCACCCTAGCCCTCGCCTGGCGGCATCGTACGAGCGGGTCGCTCCTCGGTTCACCTGGGCATACGATGACGTCATGAGGGGCGATCGGGTCGAGGTGGTGGTGGACGTCGGCACGGGCATCCAGACGTTCGAGATCTCGGCGACACGCGCCGGTCGGAGGGTCGAGGTCACGACCGGGCGGGCGGTCGTGGAGGTCTCGGAGGTCACCCGCGGCGGCGCGCCGGTGCGCACGGCTCGGTTCATGGCCACGCGTGTCGTCGCGCTCGTCGAGCACCCCGCCGAGGACGACGCCCACGAGCGTCCGGGCGCCGGACGGCGCCATCAGATCGAGGGGCAGGGCTCGATCGTCTGATCGCGGTCCTCAAGGCTCAGGGGCGGATGCACCCTGACGCCGACATCCGACGGTCGCATGATGTCGTTCGGAGGCCCGGATCGATGTTTCGGCGACGGTGGGTCGGAGCAGCGTTCGTCTGTGTGCTGGTCGTCGTCACCGTGGCTCCCGCCGGCGCGGTGAGCGGCGACCTCGATCCGGGTTTCGGCGTCGCGGGCAAGGTCGTGACCCCCTTCCCCGGTGGGGCCTACGCGAAGGACCTGGCCGTCACCCCTGACCAGCGGATCGTCGCGGTGGGGGCGGCGGCGGGATCCTCGGGCAACGGTGAGATGGCGGTCGCGCGTTACCTGAGCGACGGCGCGCTCGATCCGACCTTCGATGCCGACGGGCGGCGCACCTTCCCGGTCGGGCCCGACGGCGTCGACGAGGCGCGCGCGGTGGTCGTGCAACCGAACGGTCGCATCGTCGTGGCCGGCTCCGACGGTCGCGACGCGTTCGTGGTCGCCCGGCTCACGACGGACGGCTCGCTCGATCCGTCGTTCGGGTCCTCGGGGATCGCCCGATCGGACCTCAGCCGAGGCGACGACGTCGCGCACGACGTCGCGCGCCAGCCCGACGGACGGATCGTGGCGGTGGGCCAGACACGGAGGACGCCGAGGTTCACGGTGGTTCGCTATCGACGCAACGGCGTGCTCGACCCCACCTTCTCGGGCGACGGCGTGGTGCGCCTCGGCGTCGAGTGGGCCTTCGCGACGGCCGTCGTGGTCCAGCCCGACGGACGGATCGTGGTCGCGGGCTTCCAGCCCGGAGGGCTCGTCCTGGCGCGGTTCCGGCGCGACGGACGCCTCGACCCGACCTTCTCCGGTGACGGCGTGTCGAACGCGAAGGTGTGGGGTCAGTGGCCGGGCGACATCGGGTTGCAGCCCGACGGGAAGATCGTGACCGCCGGCGACCGCGACATCTTCCGCGCCTCGATCGCGCGGTTCGGGCCGAGGGGCCGACTCGACCGGACCTTCGGGAAGGACGGGATCGTCGTCGTGAAGCTCGCGCCCGGGGCGGAGCAGGGGTTCAGCGGTCTCGTGATCCAGGCCGACGGCCGACTCGTGGGGGTGGGCTCGGTCGGTCCACACGAGTTCGGTGACGAGGTGGTGCCGAGGATCGTCGCCGTGCGGCGGATGCCCGATGGCTCGCCCGACCCATCGTGGGGGAGTGACGGACGGGTCGTCACGAGGTTCCCGGGCGGGGCGGGCGCCGACGGTGCGGTCGCCCAGCGCGACGGCCGGATCGTCGCGGCGGGCTGGTGTGACGCGAACGGTGACGACGCGTTCGCGCTCGTGCGGTACCTCCCCTGACGGATCGAGGGCACTCAACCCGCACCCGATCGATGCCGACGATGGGTGGATGAACATCCACGGGCCGACGTTGGACGAGGCACGCCGGGCGATCTTCCTGGACTTCGAGGGCGAGACGGGCGAGCCGCCCGCCGTGCTGGGCACGCTCTGGGTGTCGCGCCAGGGCCAGGAGCCGATGTTCCGCCAGCACGTGGTCGACCCTTCCTTGCGGCGGCTGTCCTCGCCCACCCTGGTGTCGGCCTCGTTGGCGGGTCAGCTCCGGTCGTTGATCGGGCGGGCCGAGCGGCAGCACCGGGTGCTCGTCGGCTGGAGCGGCCATGAGCTCGAGATCGTCCGGACGTGGTGCCCCGAGCTGGCGTCGGCGTTCGAGGCCCTCTACCGCGACGCGAAGGCTCCCGCGAAGGCATGGGGTCGGCTCACGGGCTTCAAGCCCGAGAAGGACGGCCGGAAGCGACGCCATCGTCTGGCGGCATACGAGGTCGCCGTGGGGTTCGAGCGCGACGATGCTCTCGGCGGCAAGGAGATGGCCGAGGCGATCCGCCGCGTCCGAGGCGCCATCGATCGCGGCGTGGAGCCGAGCCCGAAGAAGCTGGCCCGTTGGGAGCGGATGCTCGCGCACAACGAGCAGGACTGCCGCGCGACCCGTGCGGTCACGCTCCGCACGCTCGAGGACCTCGCCGCCGATGCGACCGTCGCTCGATCCGCCAAGCGGCGCGCCGAACGTCCGAAGGGCAAGCGCCGCAAGGCCGCGTGACGAGTGCGTTCACACGGGCAGATCGACGACGTTCCACGGAGCCCCGTGTGAGGCCATCAGATCCAAGAACGGAGCGGGCTCGATCTGTTCCGGCGCGAACACCCCCGCCCCGGGGACCAGGTCCCGGATCACCATCAAGGCTGCGCACGCGGCGGGGATCCCCGTCTGGTAGCCGGTGCCCTGGACGCCCAGCCGCTCGAACGCCTCGTCGTGCGACGTGGTCTGGTACATGAACCGCCTTACGGGCAGCCCGTCGATCGTCCCTTCGGCGAGGGTGCCGACGCAGACCGACCCGTGGATCTTGCCGATCAGATCGACCGGCTTCGGGAGCCGCGAGACGAGCAGGTCGAGCGGACGGAACCGGCACCCCTCGAACTCGATCTCGCGGTTGTGGTCGAAGCCGAGCTCGCGCCACATCATGAGCAGGTCGACCCACTCCTGCGGCAGAGCGATGAAGAAGTCCGCGTGCCGCAGTCCCTTGCCGGCGAGGAACCGCGGCATCAGCTGGGACTCCTCGTGGTCGACGTTCCAGACCCTCATCGGGCCGACGGGTTCGGGGAAGTCGAACCCGCGCCACACGGTGAGCGGCGTGCGTCGCACGATCCGTCCGTTCTCGAACGCATGGGGGGGCAAGATCAGGCATTCCTCGACCATCGTGGCTGGCGAGAACCCGGGCGCGAACGCGAACCCCTCGGCCGTGCCGGCGTCGCCGTCGTAGACCGTGAGCCGTTCCACCGTGTCGAGCTCGTCGTACAGCGTCCGGGCGAAGACGTCGCTCGCGCCGGGGTCGATCCCGAAGAACACGAGCGCGGTGAGACCTCGATCGCGGAACGCCTCGTCCATCGCGAGCTCCTCGTCGACGTCGGCGGTCCCCACGACGTCGCGCGGCCCCGCGGCCGCCATGTCCACGTAGTGTGTGCCGGTCTCCAGACATGCGGTCATGACGTCGAGGTTCACCTCGGGGATCAGCCCGTTCACGACGAGGTCGACGTCTCGGGATCCGTCCCGGAGCGCCGACGCATCGGCCACGTCAAGCTCCATGACCCGCCCCACGCCTGTCGGGAGCGTGTCGGCGACCCGGGTGGCACGAGCCACGTCGATGTCGGCGAGCACGACCTCGGTGACGTCGGGCTCCGCCGCCAGCGTCCGAACCACCACCTCGCCGACCGATCCCACACCCAACTGCATGATCCGCATCGATCCCACCTCCACCGGCAGCCTGGTCCTGCCCCGCGCCGTGGACATGGGGCTGACGACCCGTGACATCCGGTCCTCCCTGGCGGCGGCGCGCCGACCTACGTGAACCTCCCGTCACGCCGGCGCGAAGGGCAGAGGGTGGCCCGAACGGTTCGGCCGACCCGAGGAGGACGGAACGATGGACGCCCTGATGGGGCTCTTCGCGGCGCTCGGCCTGTCCACGGCCGCCGGCCTGAACGCCTACATCCCGATCCTCATCGTCGGACTCCTCGGCCGGTACACCGACCTGGTCACGTTGCCCGCGCCGTGGGACCGCCTCGAGGAACCCGTCGTCCTCGGGGCCGTCGTCGCGATCGCGATCGTCGACTTCGTCGGGGACAAGGTCCCGGTGATCGACCACGTCCTCCATGCGATCGGGGTCGTCGTGGCGCCGATCGTCGGAGGCCTGCTGGCCCTGGGGACGGCGAACGTCGTCGACATCGATCCCGGGTTGGTCGTGATCCTCGGCGTCGCCGCGGCGCTCGCCACGCATCTGGGCCGCACATCGGTCCGCCCGGTCTCGACGGCCACGACCGGCGGTGCCGCGAACCCGGTCCTGAGTCTCGGGGAGGACGGAACATCGGCGCTGCTGTCCGTCACGGCGATCGTCGCTCCCGTCGTCGCGTTCGTGCTCGCGCTCGCCGTGCTGGTCGCCGTCGCGCTGCTGTGGAGGCGGTGGCGGTCGGTCGGGATGCGTCTGCGGGGTCGCGACCCTGCCGCCCGGTAGCGGGGTTCAGTCGGGCACCGAGCTGAGGGCCGCCAGCAGCGCGACGTAGGCGACCAGGAGCAGGGCCGCATCCGGCTCGAGTCGCCGGAGCCTGGTCTCCTCGCCGTGCACGACGGCCGCGAGCGCCATCGCCGACAGCACGATCGCGCCGACCCCGGCCGCGATCACGACGTCCACGGATGCAGCCGTGGTGATCGGTCCGGGCCGGTAGGCGAGGTCGATCACGAGGAACAGGGCATGTTGAGCGCGTTGCTGCCGAACAGGTTCGCGACCGCGAGGTTGAAGGCACCCATGCGCACCGCGGCGATCGACGCGACGAGCTCCGGCAGCGACGTCGCCGTGGCGGTCAGCGCCACCCCGACGAACAGGCCGCCGAGCCCCGTCGTCGTCGCGATCTGATCGCCGGCGCGGGCGAGCCAGGTCGCGGCACCTACGATCGCCACGCCCGACGCCAGGAACACGAGCAGCCATTGCCACAGCTCGAGCTCCATCCTCGTCGCCCATAGCTCGTAGGCGCCGAGGCGCCGCATCATCCACGACCGATCCCACGCACGTCCTCGAGACGGTTGCATCGGAAGGAGCGAGCCCCCTAGGCTGCGCGGAACCGAGCCGCGCCCGCGGCCGGCTCGAAAGGGGGTCCCCGCGATGTGGGACATCATCGTCTACGCGATCGTCGGCCTCGTGGTCGGCGCGATCGCGCGGCTCCTGTTGCCCGGCAAGCAGTCCATGGGTTGGGTGCTCACGATGGTCATCGGCGTCGTCGCCGCGATCGTCGGCGGCCTCATCTGGAACGCGATCTTCTCCGGGAACGAGGGGATCGCCTGGATCGGCTCGATCATCGTCGCGATCGTGCTGCTGGTGGTCTACGAGCGGGTGGTGGGCGGCAAGAAGGCATGATCGCTCGTTCGGTGTCGCACCGGGGGCCCGGGCCGAAAGCTCGGGCCCCACGACGGTAGGCTCCGCACACGATGGACGAGACCTTCCGCACCGAGATCCGTGAGGGGTACGCCTTCGAGGGAACGAGCATGCTGCTCGGGCGGCCGATCCTCGGTGACGAGGTCGCCGCCGACATCGCGGTGCAGCTCCCCCTCGAGATGGCGAATCGCCACGGGCTGATCGCGGGCGCGACGGGGACCGGCAAGACGAAGACCCTCCAGATCCTGGCCGGCGAGTTGTCGGACGCCGGCGTCCCCGTGTTCGTGTCCGACGTGAAGGGCGACGTGACGGGGATCGCTCGACCCGGGGATCCGGCGAACCCGAAGGTTGCGGAGCGGGCAGCCCAGCTCGGCCTCACGTACGAGCCCGCCGGGCACCCCGTCGAGCTGCTGTCGCTCTCGGGTGCGCTCGGTGCACGGGTCCGCGCGACGATCTCGTCGTTCGGCCCGATCCTCCTGGGCAAGGTGCTCGACCTGAACAAGACCCAGGTGAGCGTGCTGACCCTCGTGTTCGCCTACTGCGACGACCAGCGCCTGCCGCTGCTCGACCTGGAAGACCTACGGACGACGTTGAAGTTCCTGTCCTCGGACGAGGGCAAGCCCGTGCTGGAGGAGTACGGCGGGTTCTCGAAGGCGACGATCGGTGTGCTGCTGCGAGCGATCACCGAACTCGAAGCGAACGGTGCCGACGCGTTCTTCGGCGAACCGGAGTTCGACGTGATGGATCTGATCCGCACGACGCCAGAGGGCAAGGGCGTGGTCACGCTGTTGGAGCTCGCCGACGTGATGGACCGCCCGCGGCTCTTCTCGACCTTCATGCTCTGGATGCTCGCGCAGCTCTACGCGAAGCTCCCCGAGGTCGGCGATCTCCCGCAGCCGAAGCTCGCGTTCTTCTTCGATGAGGCGCACCTGCTGTTCGACGACGCGAGCGAGGCGCTGATGGATCAGATCGAGCTGACCGTGCGGCTGATCCGTTCGAAGGGCGTCGGCGTGTACTTCGTGACCCAGGCCCCGACCGACGTGCCGTCGTCGGTCCTCGCGCAGCTGTCGAACCGGATCCAGCACGCGTTGCGCGCTCACACGCCCGACGACGAGACGAACCTGCGCAAGACGGTCCGCACGTTCCCGAAGACCGCGCACTTCGATGTCGCCGAGACGCTCACGTCGCTCGGGATCGGCGAGGCCCTCGTGACGGTCCTCGGGCCTAAGGGTGTGCCGTCGCCGCTCGTCGCGACCCGGCTCGTCCCCCCCGACTCGTCGATGGATGCGGTCGACGACACGACCCGTGCCTCGTTGATCGCGTCGGGGGATCTCGCGGCGACGTACGCCCAGGACGTTGACCGAGAGAGCGCCCACGAGCTGATCACCGCGCGCCTGGACGGAGCGGCCGAGGCCGCGACCACGCCTGCCCCGTCCGCTCCGGACCTTCCGCCGCCACCGCCGCCCGAGGGGAAGGTCCGATCGAGGCCGGGATCTACGCGAGAGGCCACGCCGAAGCCGAAGCCGAAGGACGAGGACTCGCTCGGCGACGAACTGAAGGAGGTCGGTGTCGGGTTCGCGAAGGACATGCTCACCACCGAGGACGGTCGTCGGACGCTGCGGACCGTGTTCGGCGCTCTGCTGGGCAAGAAGTGAGGAAGAGTGACAAGGTCCGTCTCCGCGGCTTGACCGCGGAGGCGGCAGGCGAGTAAGGTTCGAGGTGAGGAACCGCTGAGGCCTTCGGGTCCCGGCGGTTCCTCACTTTTCGGCCTCGATCGACGGGGACCCCCCGCCCTCCCTCTCGAGGGACCCGGTGCTCAGCCGGACTCGCCGGTGTAGGAGCGGAGGTCACGGAGGCGCTCGCGCCAGGAGCGACCACCCCGCCGTACGCGCCGCAGGTGATCGATGACCTCGGCACGCATCGCGAACCAGTAGACGGCCACGACGACGACGGCGTACGCGACCTCGACGGGCTCGCCGCGCCACGCGAACCACGGGATCAAGAGCAGGGTCCAGCCGTCGAACGCCACCAACCGGTCGGCCAGGAGGACTCCGAGCAGTCCGCCCACCGCGATCGTGGCGGCCAGGGCGAGCGGATCGATCACGAGCAGTCCGCCGATCATGGGCGACACGCCGAACCCGCCGACGAACCTGTGCCACACCGGCCACACATGCCCGATCACCGCTGCCGCCGCCGCGACCGGCATCGCGTCGGTCTCGGGTGCGAGCCAGCCGAACGCGAGGGCGGGGACCGACGCCTTCGCGATGTCCAGCACGACCACGAGCAGCGCCCACCATCCGCCGGCGTGGGAACGCAGGCTCGTCGCGCTCACACCCTGGACGGGCACCGGCTCGCCGTCGTCGGCGTAGGTCAGGGTCGTCTCGAGCAGGTCGGCGTCGGGGGCGACCCGCGCCCCGACGAGTCGAGTGAACGAGATCGAGCCGATCAGGTACCCGACCACCGCGGCCGCGGCGAGCCACGTCCCACTCACGCGATCGGATCCTCCACGAGGACCTCGCCCGCGTACCCGTCGACCGTGACCTCGGTCCCGTCGGCCAGGCGTGTCGCGCCCGCGACCGACACGACGCAGGGGATCGCGAGCTCGCGCGCGACGACCGATGCGTGTGCGAGCATCCCGCCCGCCTCCGTGACGACCGCGCCGGCTCGGGTGAACAGCGGGGTCCAGGCGACGTCGGACGACCGGACCACGAGGACCTCTCCCGACGCCAGCTCGGTCCCGCCGCGGAGCGAGGTCACGACCCGCACGGGTCCCCGGTACCGTCCGCCCGACGTGCCGACCCCGCGAAGGAGCCTGCGTTGCTCGGCGGCGCCCGGCAGGAACCCGTCGCCCACGATCAGCTCGGGGGGCTCGACGAGCGCGTCGGTCTCCATCTCCCGGCGCCGGCGTTCGACGAGGGCCCGCGCTCCCGGGTCCGTACCGTCGACGAGTACTCGGAGCTCGGCCAGCTCGAGCAGGACGACGTCGTCGGCCCCGTCGAGGGCCCCTCGTTCGACGAGCCGCGCCCCGAGCGCCAGGAACGTGGGCCGGAACAGCGCATACGCGCGCGCGTAGCGCCAGGCGATCCGTTCCCGGAGCACCCGGGCCCTCGCCGCGCGCCGCTCCACGCCGCGAAGGCGTGCCGGGAGGTCGGGGGCGGCCGCGCGCTCATCGGCCGTCTCGTGGGCGAGGACCGCCGACACGAGGGCATCGCGGTCCTCGGTCCAGGGCACGCGCGAGAGGTCGTTCTGGTTGTCGCTGACGTGCCCGAACCGGGCGAGCACGTCCTCGAACGCCGGCTGCATCGCCACGGCGCCGCCGTCGAGGGCCGTCCAACCATCGCGTTCGAGTGCCGCTCGCGCCTCGGGGCCGGTCACCGCGAGCCGTGAGGCGAGGTCGTCGAGCGCGACACGGAGGTCGACCTCACGTCGCGCCGGGTCGTCGCGACCTGGATCGAGCCGCGCGGCGTCCAGGCCGGTACGTGCCGCGGAGCGCCGGAGCGCTGCCGCCCACAACGACTGCAGCAGCGGGGCCTCGATGTTCGCTCGTGCCAGTTCTGCGACGAGCCGGGAGATCGCGTCGGCGCGCGCCAGCAGCTCGCGCTCGCCGAGGGCCCCGGGGTCGCGCGACGCCAACGCCTCGATCCGTGCGTCGAAACCGGGCAGCGCGGGCTCGAGTCGCCGCGGGGTCCGCAGGAGTGACCAGGCTGCGCGTGAAAGACGGGGGAGCTTCCGCCAGACGCCGCTCGAGGGCCTGAGCGACGGCTTCGCATCGCCGCCCTCGAATCCCAGGAGGAGCTCCAGCGAATCCCGTGGCATCCCGAAGGCCTCGAAGATCCGGCCGAACGCGCCCATGTCGAAGTAGGCGCGCCCGGCGAAGCGACGCGCGAGCGCCGCGGGCTCGAGGTCGTTCGGGCCGATCGCCTGCGTCAGCAGCTCGACCCACGCGCCGTTCACGATCGGGGTGTTCACGGTCCAGGTGAGCGGCGCGATCACTCCCGGCAGCATCTCGCGGGCGATGCGGTTCGAGTAGACGGGCAACGGCGGCACCGGTCGCGCGGGCCGTAGCTGGACCCAGTGCAGCGTCGTGCCGTCCCAGACCCACTCCATGTCCACCGCGGCGCCGAACCGCGCAGCGACCGCACGCGCGTCGGCGGCCACCTGCAGGACCACGTCGTCGGTCAGCAGCGACTCGGTCTCGGGGCGCTCGGTGATCCCACCCCACCGGACGACCCACCGACCGGGCGTCGCGCCCTCGCCGACGAGTCGCTCTCCGAGCCCCGAGACGGCCTCGACCACGGTCTCGTCGAACCCCGTCACGGGGTTCCGGCTGAACGCCACGCCGGACACGACCGGCTCGGCCATCTCCTGGATCAACACGGCCATACGGATCGTCCTCGGATCGATCCCGGCGTGCGCGGCGTAGGCCGCGAGCCGCTCGTTCCGGGGCGACGCGGCCACCGCCTCGACCGCCGCGAGGACGGCATCCGGGCCCACGACCTGCAGCTGCGTCAGGAACTGGCCGGCGAAGCTCACCTGGGCGCCATCTTCGACGTCGGCCGAGGAGCGCACGGCGTAGGCGGTGTCGCCGCGGACCCGGCCGACGATGTCGGCACGTACGGCCGTCTCACCACCGTCGAGGAGCGCCGCCGCCTCGTCGAAAGGAACGACGAAGGCCGAAGGGACGCGGAGCCCCTCCCGTGCGAGCCACCGAAGATGCTCGCCCTTGCGCCCGATGCCGCCGGACGCGGTGCCGTCGAACAGATCGTGGACCATCGGCGCCTTTCCGTTCGCGTCGAGGAGCGGGTACCGTACCGCGCATGTCGCGTGATGGAGGAACCCGGGTCGCCGTCCTGCTGTGCGGCTACGGCGAGCCCGAGGACTACGAGTCGTTCGCCGACTGGAACGAGTTGTCGCTGCGGTTGCTCGTGGCGAAGTCCGTCCCGGTACCCGAGCGCGCGATCCCCTGGCTCGCGGGGAAGCTGGAGCGTCGGGTCCGTGAGGAGTGGACCGCGGCGGGGAACTTCGTGTCACCGCACAACCGGATCTTCGAGGCGCAGCGCGAGGGCCTCGAGCGCCTCCTGCGCTCCCGCTTCGGCGACCGGGTGCAGGTGTTCAAGGCGTACAGCTTCCTGTCGCCGTTCCTCCCGGGGGTGGCCCTGCGCGAGATCCGCGCCGCCGGGTTCGACCGCCTGGTGCTGGTGCCGCTGATGGTCGTCGACTCTGTCTACACGAGCGGGATCGTCCTCGAGCAGGTGAACGCCGCGTTCGCGACGGACGGGCCGTGGCTCGCCGACAAGCGGTACCTGCCGGGGTTCGGGGGGCACCCGGACTACCACGACCTCCTCGCCGAGCACGTGGCCGCAGGCGTGGAGCCACTGCGGGAGCGGTACGCCGCGTCACAGATCGGCGTGGTCCTGCTCGACCACGGACTCCCGCTGTCGACGAAGCGGGGATGGGAGACGGGCTACGAGGAGAGCCGACTCCTCTACGAGGCCGTTCGCGACCGCTTGGCGGGTCGGTATCCGCTCGTGAGCATCGGCTGGATGAACCACCCCGTGCCGGGGAAGTGGACGAAGCCCGATATGGACGCGGCGGCGGAGAACCTGCTGTCGCTCGGAGCGCGGGCGCTCGCCTTCGCACCGATCGGGTTCGTCACCGACAACCACGAGACGATCCTCGACGTCGACCACCTGCGCCGGAAGGTGCGCGGCCGGGCCGAGACGATCCGGCTCGACTCGCTGAACGACGATGAGCGGTTCCTCGAGCTGGCGGCGGGCTGGGTCGCGCCGCTGATCGACGAGCTCGGCTGACCGCAGGACCTCGTCTCAAGCGCCGCCGAACCGCACGCGGATCTCGTCGAACCGGCCGGCCCAGTCCTTGCGCGTGCGGCGCCGGTGCTCGACGTGGGCGCGGACCTCCGGCCACGTCGCCCACCAGTAGACCGCGTTCACGGCGAGCGCGTAGGGGAGCAGGTCGCGTCGCCGGCACGCCGTCCACGGGATCAGGAACAGCGGCCAGCCGTCGATCATCACGAGCGCGTCGGCGGTCGCCACGCCCGCGATCGATCCGGCCAGGGTGCTCACGCCGAGTCCCTTCGGATCGAGGACGAGGGTGCCACCGATGATCGGTGACTGTCCGAACCCGCCGCGGAACCCGTGGAACACCGGGAACACGTGACCGACGACCGCCGCGGTCGCTGCGGCGGTGGCTGCTCGCGGGTCGTCCGGGAACGCGCGCTTCACGCAGAGCACCGGGACCGCCGCCTTCGCGATCTCCAGCAGGGTCGCGACGCCTCCCCACCGGTTCCCCAGGTGCGCGCCGACCCCGGCGGGGGTCACGCGATCGACGACGAAGCTGTCGCCGTCGGCGTCCATCACGACCTCGGTCGTCGACACGTCCACCTCGGGAGCGACGCGCGAGGCCACGAACCGAGAGAAGGAGACCGAACCCGCGAGGTAGCCGAGCGCGGCGCCGGCCATGACCGCGGTTCCTCGCCGGGCTGCCATCGTCAACGGACGGCGCGGGAGGCCGCGACCCCCGCCGCCCACACCTGGGCGCGCTCGACCTCGCCGGCTTCCAGGGTGTTGTCCTTCGTCACGAAGAAGCTCTCGGGGGCGGTGACCGGACGCGCACCGTGCTGCTCCAGCCGCTTCGCGATCCCCTTGGCGGCGGAACCGGTGAGCAGGACCGAGTGGCGGAAGCGCGTGTCGAAGGCGACGAAGGGGCGGCCCTCCAGGGGCGGGAGGTCCTTGATCCAGGCGCGGAGACCCGGCCCGACCGTGGGGTCGTCGAAGGCGTTCTTCTCGTCCTTCGCCGCGGTCATCCGCGTGGTCGACGTGCTCATCCCGTGGCCGTGGGTCGGTCCCCCCACGACGAGCAGATCGGCCTCGATCGAGGTGATGTCGTCCACCGAGGTCAGGTCCACCGCTGTCCCGCGTCCTTCCAGCCCGTCGGCGATCGCGCGGGCGATCCGGGCGGTGTTGCCGTACATCGACTCGTAGACGACCAGCGCGCGCATCGGGCCTCCCCTTCCTGCTTGGAGGAAGGGTGAAGGGTGGTGCGTGCCGGCGCCCCGGTCGCCCGGCCCCCGTCGTGGGGGACGGTTGGAGGGGGCGGGCCTTCGGCCCGCCCCCTCCAGGGTGCGTGTCGCCAGGGGTGGTCCTAGCGAGGGGCGACGCAGGCGTCGCCGAAGTCGGCGCCGGTGAGGTTCGGCGCTCCGAAGACCGCGGTCAGCGCTCCCGCGGCATCGCTCGTCAGGGCGAGCGAGGCGGTCGCGGCACAGCCGCTCTGGCTCGGTGCGGCGCCCAGGTCGAACAGCGGGAGACGCCCGACGGCTGCCCCGTTCACCTCGGCGTAGGCGCTCAGGACGCCCTCGTTCGTGTCGATCCAGTAGTTCGTCAGGGTGAGGCGCGTGTCGGCGGTGGACAGGCTCAGACCGCCGGTGTGCTTGATCACGCCGTCCTTGAGGTTGCCGACGATCGGGAACGACGCGAGCAGGTCGTCTCCGTGCATCCCCAGCACGCCGGGACGGACCGGTGCGGGCGTGAGGCCCAGGCCGACGACGGCCCCGATCGTGTCGGTGTTCAGGTCGACGGTCGTGGCCCCGCGGGCCTTGCCGGTCGGGGCGACGCTCGCGGCGGCGCTGCCGACCGTGAACAGCCCGAGGGCCGCGACGATCCCGAGGACGATGCCCCGCTTCAACGATGCCTTCATCTGTGCTCTCCTCCCGTGTGGTGGTCCGTGACCACGTTTCAAGAGGTATCCGCGACATCCCGTGCACCGGATCGCCCGGAAGGCCCTCTGAACCTATGCACCGCTCCTGGGAACCCGCACAACCCGCCGATCCGTCTCACGGCGAACCCCCGAGGAGGCATGCCGATGACGAAGCTGCGAACCCCCGTCCTGATCGCCCTGGCGACGGTGGCGCTGACCGGGTGCGCCGACGAACCTTCGACCAGCGTCGCGCAGGGGCCACGCGGGACCTGGCAGGACGCCGGGATCGACGCGTACACGATCACGATCGAGCGGATGTGCTTCTGTCCGGACGTCGGCCCCTACGTGGTGACCGTGGAGGGTGGCGAGCCCGTCTCGGTGACCCGGGACGGGAAGGCGGTGCCGCTCGACGACGAGATGCTCGCCTCCTGGCCGCTGACGGTCGAGGACCTCTTCGCAGAGATCGACGACGCGGAAGCCACCGCGGACGAGGTGGTCGTCGAGCACGACGAGACCCTCGGGTACCCGACACGGATCGCGATCGACCGGATCGAGGACGCGATCGACGACGAGATGACCTACGTCGTGAGGGGTTTGGACCCCGCCTGAGGCCACGCATACTTCAGGGATGCCCGGACCTCTCCGTGTCAGCCGCTCCGTGGTGGTGCCCGAGCGCGAGCTGCGCTGGCGGTTCAGCCGTTCCTCCGGCCCGGGCGGGCAGTCGGTGAACACCGCCGATTCCCGCGTCGAGCTCAGCCTCGACGTGACCACGACGACCGCGCTGGGACCGATCCAGCGGGCACGAGCGCTCGATCGGCTGTCGGGCCGGCTCGTCGACGGGGTGCTCACCGTCACCGCGTCCGAGGAACGCTCGCAGCTGCGCAACCGGGAGGCCGCTCGGGAGCGGATGGCGACGATCCTGGCGAAGGCGATCGCCCCGCCTCCGAAGCCACGCCGGCCGACGGAACCGACGAAGGCCGCCAGGGAGCGGCGCCTGGCGGCGAAGCGACGCCGGAGCCAGACGAAGCGCGCTCGCCGCGTGCGCGACGACGACTGAGCCGGCTACGGGTCGCTCAGCGCACGGTCGAGCGGGGTCCGGAACCGAGGGCGGAGCCAGACGCCGGCGAGCCAGGTCGCGAGCTGCTCGGCCTCGGCGTCGACCGCGGCGCGGGTCTCGGCGCCGACGTCCTCGAGGAGGTGGACGGCGACCTCTCCCGTCTTCGTGTGACCCCACCCGCCGACGATCCGGCCGTCAGCCATCACGGTCGGGCCTGCGTTCCCGTTGCGGTCGAACAGGCGCGGGGTGTGCGCCCCGAGGTACCACTCGCGCTCCTTCCAGCCCATCACGGTGGGGTCGAGGCTCGGGAGCAGGGCCACCCACGGGTCGGGGGACGGGACCACGTCGAGATCGTCGGAGAGGACGTAGCCGGTCCCCCCGTGATCGAGCCTCACCTCGGCGACGCCGAGGTCCGCGAGGGTGGCGCGAGCGAGCTTCGCGGTCCACCCCGTCCACCACCGGATGTCGGTCTCGGTCGCCGGACCGAAGGCGGCGAGCCATCGGCGCAGGAGATCCCGGGCGGCAGCGGCACGCTCGACACGGTCGAGCGGAGCACCGAGCCACCGATCCATCGGCGCCCATCGGTACTGCCCGGAGGTCCACCCCCCGAGCGGGCGCGCGCGCACGACGCGTGCCTCGGTCGCGAGCAGGAACAGCACGCGCGTCGACACCCCGACGTCCGTGGCCCAGGTCGTCCCCTCGCCGAACCGTAGCTTCAGGCCGAGCTCCTGCACGTGCTCCCTGAGGACGGTTGCAGGCGCCTCGCCCATGTCCTCGAGCGCCGCGAGGGTGCGTTCGCACACGTCGGAGAGCCATGCCTCGCAGTCGGTCGCGATCGCCTGGTCCTCGAGCGCGGTCACGAGCCGGCGACGCTCCGGTGGCGCGAGATCGCGCGTGCACGCCTCGTTCATCGCGGCAGCGAGGTCGCGCGGGATCACCCAGAGCGTGCGGCGCATCCCGAGCATCCGAACGAGGGATCGTTCGTCGTACAGGGCGTCCTCGAGGTCGCGATGCCGGAAGTCGCTCACGCGGGCCCGTGCCGACAGGTAGACCGTGGTCGGGTCGCTTGAGTGGAGGCCGACGAGCGACGTGGCCGCCTCCGTCACCGAGGAGGCCGGGGTCGCGAGGCGGTGCCTGATCCCGAGCCGCGCGAGCCGTTCGTCGTCGTGGATCGTGCGCACGAGCGTCACGCTACCGGGCCATCGCCGTGGCTGGTGACCGACTCAGCGGGATGTGACCGGGCGACACTCGATCATCAGGTACCGCGCGAACTCCACGTTCGACAGCGCCCAGGGTCCGCGCGCGGCACGGACCATCCCGATCGCCCTCGCCGGTTCGTGCCCGAGCCAGATCAGGGCGCGCCCGACGACCAGACCTGAGCGGTTCAGCCCGGCCGCGCAGTTGACCGCCACGCGCCTGCCGGCGCGTACGAGTCCTGCCACGGCGGCGCCGAGGTCGTCGATCGCGTCGGGATCGGGGATCCTCGGCACGTCGTCGAGTGGGAGGAAGACGTACGGGCGACCGTCCATCCCGTCGTCGCGCGGCCAACCGCAGAGGTCGAACACGGCATCGAAGCCGTGCTCGTCGAGGAGTTCGGCCGGTGTGTGGGTCGTGTCTGCCTGCGCGAGCCCGGGGATCACCCAGTCGTAGCCGTCGAGCGGGAACCCGAGTTCGTCGAGGCGCGGCATCAGGGGCCCTCCGTCGTGACGATCATGTCGCTGCAGCCCCACCACGCCACGAACACCCACAACGCGACCGTGAGCGCACCGTTCACGATCTTCTGCACGACGTCGACGACGCGCGTACGTCGCGGAGCCGTCGAGGGTGTGGGCGCTGCGATCGGCGCCGAGGGCGTCACCGCGTCGGCGCCCGGGATCGGTCCTGGCACCCGCTGCGCTGGCGGTGCCGGGCGGAGCGGGCTCGGGGACCCGGGTCCCGCGGAGCCGGCGCGTGGCCCGGGGATCGGGGTGCGCTGGAAGACGCTCTGGATCGCCTCGAACGGCAGCAGGTCGACCGCGTAGCGCGAGAGCAGTTCGGCCTGCACGTCGACCGCCCGCTTCAGGATCCGGGTTCCGGCACGGTTTCGCTCTGCCAGGTGCTGGGCGCACAGCGGCTCGATCTGCGGGGGTCCACCCACCGTCTGCCCCCGGATCTCGACGACCCGCTCCGGGATGCCGGGACCGGTTCCGGCGCTCAGACAACGTCCGCACACCAGACGGATCCGGTCCGGGTACCCGAGCTCGGCTCGCCACCCCCGGCCGTGCTCGATCGCGTGCCCCCACAGCGACACGGTTCCGAGGACGGGGAGCGGCGGGAACCGCTGCCTCGGATCGATGAGCGACCGGAGGGTGTCGCTGGCGTAGATGCCGCACGTGCAGTGCAGCGACGGGCTGGCGTGACCGGAGAGATCACCCCGGCCCGTCGCCACGACGCCGCTGCGGCGGCACGTCGCCACGTAGGCGCGCCGCGCCGGCCACTCACCCCGCCCGGACGCCGCGGGGACCAGGGCAGGTCCGCCGGCCGTCCGGCGAAGGTGCCAGGCGCGCCAGCCGACGAGCGCATCGACGAACGGCGCGGGCTCCTCCCATGCCGGCTCCGCGATCACCTCCGTCGCTCCTGCGGGGGTCGGGCAGGGGCGCCGACGGGGATCGGGACGAGCGCGGGCTCGGGCTCACCCTCTGCAGGCTCGGGCATGGGCAGTTCCTCGGGGACCGGAACGGTCGTGGGGATCACCTCGATCGTGCGCTTCGGTTCGCCGATGTTCACGCCTGTTCCCCCTCGGCGTGGAACCACTCGCGCCGCTGCCTCCGTGCCTGGGCTCGACGGCCGGGCCGATCGATCCGTGACGCGCCCGGGCGGCCGGTGCTGGGGTTCGCGATGACCGTCGGGAACGCGGCGAGGTGCACCGCCGCGTCCTCCCAGACCAGCGCGTTCGTGACCGTGGTGGAGGACGTGACCACGACGTCGATCCCCAGGCCCACGCCCTCGTGAGAGGTGGCCTCGTTCGCCTGGGCACCGATCGCCGTCACGAAGGCGTGCGCGGCGACGACGTCGGCATCCCGGTCCGCCGGCTCGGGGACGTCGAGCGCATCGACCGCGTAGCCGCGGACGAGCCGGTCCCAGACCGACTCCAGCGTCGAGCCCCGATCGAACAGATCGAGCGCGAGCACGCGCCCGCCGGCGACCGCGAGGACGCCGGCCTGCCCGTCGACGGGACCCGGGAAGGCGACACGGATCCGCTCGAGGTCCGTCCGACGGTCGTCGTAGGCGTCGCGCATCGCGGCGGTCCGTGACGCGCGGCCGCCGATCTGGGCCCGCTTGCGTTCGACGTCGGCCCACACCTGCGCCTGGTCGGTGCGGGGACCCAGACCCGTGCGCTGGGCGACCGAGACCTGCCGAGCATTCATCGCTCGAAGCTCGGCGTAGGCGAGGTCTTGGGCGGGCACGAACCCTGCGACGGCGTCCCGGTAGGACCAGCGGCCGTGTTCGACGCACGACACGGGGATCACGGTGTCGTGGCGCGCGGGCGCCAGGACGCTCACGTTCAAGACGCGGTCCTGCCGCGCTCCTTGGAGATGCTCACCGTCGAGCAGGAGGACGGGGAGATCGCCGGCGTTGTGGACCACGAGCTGGGGTACCTGCCCGCCGTCGAGTTCGCCGATCGACAGCGTGCCCTGATCGAACGCCTGCGCGGCGGTCAGGTAGTCGGGGCCGGACGTGGTTCCGTACACGGGCAGGAGGGTCAGGCCGGCGGCGCCCTGCGGGGCGCCGAGGCGGAGCCGGTGTGCGAGCAGATCGCGAACGGTCGTGACGGGGTTGGGCGCGCTGGTCATCGGGGGTCACCGTCCTTCGGTCGTGGGGCGTCGTCCATCGTTCGGCGCTTCTTGTCGGCGATCCAGTTCGCCATCAGGCGCGACGACCCTGCGGCCGACTCGACCTCGCCGAGGACCAGACCGTCGAGGTCCTCGGCGATGTCGGCCGGCACGGGGACGCCCTTCTCGGCGAAGTAGTCGGAAGCGCCGGCACGGTGGCGTGCGTTCCGCAGCTCGGTCCGTTGCAGGTAGTAGTGGCTGATCATGTGGAAGACCTCGCCGTCACCCCAGGGGAACAGGACGGCGACCGGCGCCTCGCCGTAGCGGCGCTCGAGCCGACGCGAGGTGATCAACACCTGGACCCGGTCGCGGTCGACGACCGTGATCGGGTAGGAGGAGCCCTCGAGCCACCACTGTGGCTCGTCGTCGCCGTCCATCACCCCGGCGAGGAACGGGTTGTCGTGGTCGAGGACCTCGATCGGCACGACGTCGTCGCCGGTGACACCACCGTTGTGCTCGATCGTCCCGGGGAACCCGGGCTGGATGACATGGCGCAGCGCCCAGTCGGTGGTGAACAGCGAGCCACCGGCGGCGACGAATCCGCGGACCTTCTGGACCTGGTCGTCGCCGATCTGTCCTGGGCAGTTCACGACGAGCAACTGCTCGGGGCGGAGTCGCACCGATGAGAGCTGGTCGGGCGCGAGCCGCGTGAACGGCATCTCGAGGGCGTCGAGCACGCGCTCGACGTGGTCGTAGACGCCGGTGACGACCACGAGGTCGGCGGCCTCGACCTGAGCGAGGGCGTCGGCCTCGAGCGGTCGCTCTCGTGCGATCCGCTCTCGGGCCATCCGGGCACCGGTCTTGTAGGCGCGCTCCCGTTGGTTGCGCGCAGGCTTCGGTGAGGGGGAGGGGGCGGTCATGGGGCGACTCCTTCCTGGGCGGGAGCTCGGTTCAGGGGCCGCGCACCGCCCGATGTCTTCGTCGTCTCTAGGTATACGACCGAAAGATTCGGGTGACAACCGAAGAATACTGTTCTACGACATATCCACATGGTAGGGTCCGGGTATGACACGCGAAGCCGATGCCGCGCAGCGCGAGCGTGCAGGGTTGCCTCGCAAGCCATCGCCGTCGTTCGGCGAAGAAGACCCGAGGTACTACGAGGCGCTCGGTCGGGCGATCAAGGTCGCGAGAACCCAGCAAGACCTCAGTCGCAAGACGCTGGCGGCACGCGCCGGGGTCTCCTACGCGTACCTGTCGGACATCGAGACCGGACGTGGTCGTCCGTCGTCGAAAGCGCTGCTCGCGGTCGCCGGAGCCCTCGGGCGTACGCCGTCGGAGCTGCTGCAGGAGGCCGAGCTCTACGGTGCGATGCGGGAGCTCGCCGAGGCCCCCGAGGAGGTGGGGTTCTCTGGGCCGAGCGCCCCTGCGGCCTCACCTTGGTTCCACTCGGGCGCGCGTCGCCCGCCCGCCGCCGCCTCGATGGAGCCGCCGCCCGCGGCGCTGAGCCGAACCGAGTGGCAGCAGCTCGCACGCAGCCGCCTGTCGGGACGGGCCTCGAGCGAGCGGGCCGAGCTCCACGCGATCGTCGACGGTTTGAGCGATGACGACGTGCTCGCCGTCCTGCAGATCGCGCGGCGGCTCCTGGGTCCGGCCCCGCCTAGGACGTGACCGGCGCGCCCGTCGTCGCGAGCCGCTCCAGCAGGTCGGCTCCCTTGACCCTTCCGGGGTCGGCCTGGACGTCCTCGGCGATCGAGCGCATCCGCGCGGCGAGGCCGTCGTCGCCCAGCAGTTCGTTCACCGCTCCGACCAGCTGCTCGGTCGTCCAGTCGTAGGTGGGGAGCCGCCGGCCGAAGCCCGTCTCCTGCAGCCGTTGCGCGTTGTCGTACTGATCCCAGAACAGCGGGAGACCGATCATCGGCAGTCCGAAGTGGAAGCCCTCGCAGGTCGTGTTGTTCCCGCCGTGGGTGATCAGCAGGTCGCATCGCGGCAGGATCGACGGCTGGGGGAGGAACTCGTCGCCGTACATCCGCTCGCCGAGCGTCATCTGGTCCTTCAGCGGTCCCATCGAGACGATCACCCGGTGCTCGGTCGTGGCGAGCGCGTCGATCAGCCGCTGCATCAGACCCACGTCCATGCAGCCGAGCGATCCCAGCGACAGGTAGATCAGCTTCCCGTCACCCGGCAGGTGCTCGTCGACGTCGAACGCAGCGTCGGTGGTCCGCACCGTCGACTGGAGACGGTGCCACGTGGCGTCGAGCGGGTCCCGCCGCGCGTAGTCCGCCACCTCGGGGAACAGGTACATGTTGAGCCACGGTGAGTGGGTGTTGAACTCGTCGGGTGGGCACGGGGCGACGCCGACCGAGGCCCGGAACCCGTTGTGCTCGGTCAGCAGGTCCTCGTGGACCCGGTGATACTCGTCGACGAACGCCTGCCACTGGCCGCGGTCGTCCACGGGCAGCCCCGACAGCGGTGGCGGGAGGTCCGGATCGCGCATCTCGAGCGGGTTCGCCGACACGAACCGCGCCCACGGGCAGCCCGCCAGTTCCACCGCCGGGTAGCCGGTCACGTTGTCGGTGCAGACCACGTCGGGGCGAACGTCCTGCCAGATCTCCATCAGGCGGTCGTGCGAGAACTTCGCCCCGGCGACGAGCGCCTCCCAGATCGGCTTCGTGACCGTCGACTGCTGCTCGATCGTCGGCTTGCGGAACTCCGGCGCGGTCACCCTGATGAACTCGCCCCACGGGTCCGCGTCGGGATCGGCGGTCTCGTCGGGCGGGGTCATCCGCATCACGCGCTCCTCGAACCCCTTGCCCTCCAGGACCCCCTCGAACGAAGCGTCGACGACGAACACGACCCGGTGTCCGCGCTCACGCAGCACCTCCGCGATCGCGACGCAGTTGTTCGTCGGGCCCCAGGCTCCGGGTTCGGGGAAGAACGCGATCGTCTTCGGCATGGTCGAGACCCCCTCGTCGATGTCGTCCGGCCGGCGAGGGCATCCTCCGGCACTCTGGCCGACCCTGCAAGCCGGTCAGTGAACCCCCTCAACCCGGCGCTTGAGGCCGCGCAGGTGGCTGCGGGCCATCACGAAGTCGGTCCAGGTCAACGCGCGGTACGCGGCGGTGAACCAGGGTGGTCCCATCTCGCCGCGCGTGCGGAGCAGCACGCGGACGCGATCGTCGTCAGCGTCTCGGAGCGAGTAGGTCCAGACCCAGTTCAGCCAGGCGTCCTTCGGCCACGGGGGCAGGTGCGACCGGGATCGGAGCACGATCAGGCTCGGGCGTTCGAGCCGTTCCACGATGAAGAAGCACTCGGACTCCGGCGGGCCGTCCGGGATGTGATCGCCGACCGCGAGTCCCTGCAGCTCGGGGACGATCCGGGTGGCGCTCGGGGCGTTCGCAGGGAACAGCAGCCGATCCACCCAGCGATACGTGTACCAGCCCGCGCGGTGCCAGCCGACCTGCATCAGCCACGGCCAGACGTCCTCGGCACGGCCGTCGATCCAGATCGCATGGTTCGTGACGATCATGGGCCGCTCGACCGTGTCGTCGCTCGGGAGCCGCTGCCGGCGTTCCGCGCGCGTGCTGCCCCACGTCGCGCCCAGGTACAGCGACCCGGCGTAGGTGGCGAGGGCGGCGAGCCCGAGCTTCGTCCTGGTCCGCATGGGCTCATCCTCCCCGACGGATCAGAGCTCCTCGGGGACGGGTGGACCGCAAGGGAGGGGTCGGTCGCCGCGGCTGCGAACGCGAACGGGCCGCCCCGAGGGGCGGCCCGTTCGAACTGCGATGTGTTCAGCTCAGGTGATCTGACCCTCCTGGCCGATCACGATGAAGCGGTAGTTCGAGGCGTCGGTTCCGACGGCCGTGACCTGGTAGGCCGTGCCGGCCTCCAGCATCGCCACGTCGGGGCCGATCACCGGGGCGTAGTCACCGGGCAGCGACACCCAGTACGAGTAGACGCCCTGGCCGACGCCCACGGGGCCGGCCTCGTTGCCCTTGCGGAGGTCCTCCACGAGGGGAGCCTTGCCGCCGTTGACCCACACGTCGACCTTCGGCGCGCTCGCCGCGTGGCGAACGGTCACGCTCGCGTCACCGGAGAGCCCGAGGTCGTTCACGAAGATCTCGAGGCTCGGGCCGCCGCCGTACAGCTTCGCGACCGCCGTGGCGTTCAGGCCGTCGGTCAGGTCGACCCGCTGCTGGATCGCCAGGGTGCCGCGGCACTCCTTGTTGTCGTTCGCGAGGAAGACCTTGATGTTGTACCGGCCGGCCGGCACGCCCTCGAGCGCGAAGGCCTTGCCGTACTTGAAGTTCGATCGGACCTCGGCACCGTCGACGCACACGTCGACCTTCGTGCCGGGGATCCCGTGAGCGACCCAGACCGTGGCCCCATGGCCAGCGGCCGACGCTCCTGGCATCGCGAACATGGACAACGCGGCCATCCCGGCCACGAACATCGCTGCGAGACGCTTCTTCATACGCGACCTCCCCTTCCTTCCGTCGTCCACGGTGGACGTCGGGGTGTATCCGTTGTTGCCTGCCACCCGGATCACGAACCGATGCGGCGTGCATAGGTTTCGCGCTCGTGCGTATGCGGCAGGCTGCCTCGGCTCCGCCGCCGGGCACGGCGACCCGTCGGGTGGCGCCCCGCGCCCGCCGCGTTGACGGGTTCTTCCGCCCCACCTCGCCGGATCCCACACCCGCATCGAGGAGCCACCCAGCTCATCTCGGAGGCACCCAGCTCACCTCCCCACTTCACGAACCGGAACGAGGCCGGCTCCCAGGTCGCAGGCCGTGGCGGCGACCACGAGGGGGGGCACCTCACCGACGAGAACACCACGGCTGAGACCGTGGCGAAGAAACGCGACCGGTGTGCCGTGTTGAGTCCCTCCCCGGACCCAGTGCGCCTGGGCGGCATCGGTGTGCTCGTATGGACCTGTTGACGGTTCAATCATCGCAGGTGGCGTCCGCGATCCCTCCTGAACGGGTCCCATCGAGACCGGGGCCGACGCCCCTGGTCCCGTCGACAGATCAGGGGGCGGAGATGCCCCGTCGCCTCTCCTGCTCGACGATCTCGGGCAGGTCGGGGCGGCGCGCGAGACCGGCGAGCGCCCGGGTCATCCGGTGGTTCCCCCGCAGGTCGTCGCGGTGCCTGTCGAGGAACGCCCAGTACCCCGCGGTGAAGGGGCACGCCGTGGGGCCGGTGCGCCGGCGCGGGTCGTACGGGCATCGTCCGCAGTGGTCGGACATCCGATCGAGGTAGGCGCCGCCCGACACGTACGGTTTCGTTGCCATCACGCCGCCGTCGGCCCACTGGCTCATCCCCACGACGTTGGGCACCATGACCCAGTCGTGCCCGTCGACGAACGCGCGGTGGAACCACCCGGTGAGCGCCGCCGGGTCGATCCCCCGCTGCAGCGCGTAGTTGCCCAGGACCATCAGCCGCGGGATGTGGTGGGTCCACCCTCGTTCGCGGACGTCGCGGAGCGCGATCCGCAGGCACTCCGCGCGCACCTCGCGGTCGGCGTCGAGGGTCTCGAGCCACGACGGGATCGGCTCGTGGGCGTCCAGGGCGTTGCGGCGCCGGTAGTCGTCGCCGAGCAGCTGGTAGAGACCCCAGACGTACTCGCGCCAGCCCAGCACCTGCCGGACGAACCCCTCCACGCTGGCGAGGGGAGCGGTACCCGCCCGGTAGGCGTCCTCGGCCGCGCGCACGACCTCGAGCGGATGCAGCAGGCCGAGGTTCATCGGGGCCGCCAGCAGCGAGTGGGACATCGTGGGGTCCTCGCCGAGCATGGCGTCCTCGTGCGGGCCGAACGACGCCAGCCGCGTTCGAACGAACGTGTCGAGGGCGGCGAGCGCCTCGTCGCGGGTGGCCGCCCACCAGCGGGGTCCGTCGTCGCCGATCGTCTCGATGCTGCCCTCGCGGGTCCAGCGGTCGAGGTCGTCTCGCACCTCTGCGTCGATGTCGTCCTCGACCGGGACGAACGGCGGTGGCGCGCCGAGGGTCCGAGCCCCGCGAGGCGGCGGCTCGCGGTTGTCGGCGTCGAAGTTCCACCGATCGCCGGCCGGGGTCCCGTCGGGCTCGAGTAGGACTCCGTGTCGCCGGCGCTGCCACCGGTAGAAGTCCTCGAGCAGCAGTCGCTTCGTGTCGCGGCTCTCGGCCCACGAGGCGAACGCCTCGCGGTCCGTCGCGAAGCCCGGATGGGGATCGATCGTCTTGAGGCCAAGCGTTCGAACGAACGCCTCCGCGGCGTGGGACGTGGGTTGGCAGACCGAGATCTCGTCGAGCGCGATGCCCGTCTCGGCCAGGCCGGCCCGATGCCCGGTCGCCCGGACCGAGATCGCTCGATCGCCGAGCTCGGCCGCTCTGTGGCGCATCGCAGAGAGCAGGAGGTGCAGCTTCTGGCGGTGCCACCGCCGCCGTCGCAGCGCCGCGAGCGATTCGATCACGATCACGGGCTCCGCGCCGTCGGGAAGGAACCACGGACCGAGCTGATCGCCGAACAGCCAGCGCGTCATGCGGAAGCTCCCATGCTCGGGCGGCGGGCGCCGCGAACCGCAAGGGTAGCCAGCCCGGAGGCTCTGCGGCGGTCGACCCCACCAGATGCGTAGGTCCCGCCGGCTCGTTCCGCACCCACGCTCCTAGCGTGGATATCAGGAGGTCCTACCCATGACTGCACCCTTCCGAACCCGTGCCAGCAACGTCCTCGTGATCGGCTCGGGCGCCGCCGGGATGCGCGCTTCCATCGAGGCAACCCAGGCCGGCGCCGACGTCATCATGCTCGGCAAGCGCGGACGCCACGACGCACACACCGTGCTGGCGGCCGGTGGCATCAACGCCGTGCTCGGCACGCGCGACCCAGAGGATTCCTGGCAGCAACACTTCGCCGATACCCTGCGCGACGGCTACGACCTCTCCGATCCGGGGATGGTCGAGATCTTGACGACCGAGGCACCCGCGGCGGTGCTGGAGCTCGCCGACTGGGGGTGCGCGTTCGCGCGCACGTCCGACGGCCGCCTCGACCAGCGCTTCTTCGGCGCGCACACCTACCGCCGCACGTGCTACGCGGGCGACTACACGGGCCGGGCGATCGTGCGGACCCTCGGGTCCGTGGTCACCGACCTCGGCATCACGTTCGTTCCCGGGCAGTACGTGTCGAGGCTGCTGGTCGCCGACGGCACGTGCTTCGGGGCGTTCGCGTTCGACCTGGCGACCGGCGAGCGTACCGCGTTCCTCGCCGACGCGGTGGTGCTGGCCACCGGCGGCCACACGCGGATCTGGCGTCGATCGTCATCGAGGCGCGACGAGAACTACGGGGAGGGGATGGCGCTCGCGCTGATCGCCGGCTGCCGCCTGTCCGACATGGAGCTCGTGCAGTTCCATCCGACCGGCATGGTGACGCCCGAGGACGTGGCGGGAACGCTCGTCACCGAGGCCGTCCGCGGTGAGGGCGGGATCTTGCGCAACGCGCTGGGGGAACGCTACATGGAGCGTTACGACCCGGCGCGTCTCGAGCTGTCCACCCGGGACCGGGTCGCCCTCGCGAACTACACGGAGATCCTTCACGGCCGTGGGGGGTCGAACGGCGGGGTGTTCCTCGACGTCTCGCATCTCGCTCGATCGGTGATCCTCGAGAAGCTCCCGCGCATGTACCGGCAGTTCATCGAGCACCAGATGCTCGATATCTCGAAGGAACCGATGGAGGTCGCCCCGACCGCGCACTACTCGATGGGCGGCGTCGTGGTCGACCCCGGGACCACCGCGACCGACGTCGACGGGCTCTATGCCGCGGGCGAGGTCACGGCAGGCCTGCACGGCGCGAACCGGCTCGGCGGCAACTCGCTCGCCGAGACGCTGGTCTTCGGACGCCGCGCCGGCGAGCACGCGGCGGAACGAGCCGCGTCCACCGACATCTCGCTTCGACCGCGCGCGGTGATCGCTGCGGCCGCCTGGGAGCTCGAGGCGCTCGTCCGACCCGGCGACGAGCTCGCCCGGCCGATGCAGCGCGCCGTGCGCGACCTGCTGTGGAAGACCTGCGGCGTCGTCCGGGACGAACGTGGGCTGCGCCGTGGACTCGGTGGTCTGCGCGACCTCCACGACTCGCTCGGATCGGTCGATGTGAGCCCGACCGAAGAAGGCTGGGGCGACCTCGGGCACCTGCTCGACCTGCGGTCCGCCCTGCTCACCGGCGAGGCCACCGTCATGGGAGCGCTCGCCCGCCACGAGAGCCGTGGGGCGCACAGCCGCGCCGACTTCCCCGAGCTCGACCCCGATGGACTGGTGCACCATCGGGTGCGGCTCGACCCGTCGACCGGCGGGCTCGTGAGCTCGTCCGATCCGGTGCCGCGGCCTCGAGCCGAGCTGGCGGGTCTCGCCGACCACGAGGCGGTGGAGGTCGGGGGCGAGCGCCTGCTCGAATGAACGTGAATCTCTAGCCTCGGCGTAGCCGGCGGAGCGCGGCGCCGGCGGCGTGGTAGCCGCCCATGCCGTGCACGCCGCCGCCCGGTGGGGTCGAGGCCGAGCAGATGAACAGGTCGGGGGCGGGGGTGGCGTAGGGCACCGGTCGGAGCACCGGGCGGGCGAACAGCTGCAGTCCGTCGTGTGCGCCGCCGGAGATGTCGCCCCCGACGTAGTTGCGGTTGTACCCCGCGTACGCGGCCGGGCTCATGGTGTGGCGGGCCAGGATCCGTTCGCGGAACCCGGGCGCGAAGCGTTCGATCTGTGCCTCGATGCGATCGGTCATGTCGACGCTCGATCCGGCCGGAACGTGGCAGTAGGCCCAGACCGTGTGCTGCCCCGCGGGCGCGCGGGTCTCGTCGAACAGGCTCTGCTGTGCGACCAGCACGTAGGGTCGCTCGGGGTGACCTCCGCGCGCGACCTCGGCTTCAGCCGTCGCGATCTCTGCAAGGGTGCCGCCGATGTGCACGGTGCCCGCGTCGCCGAGCTCCTCGGCCGCCCACGGGACCGGGCCGTCGATCGCGAGATCGATCTTGTACGCGGCCGGCCCGTGCCGGAAGCTGCGCAGCCTGTGCCGGTACCGATCGGGCAGGCGACCGCCCGCGACGCGCGCCACCTGGCCGGGGTCCAGGTCGAGCAGGGTGACCCGTGCGTTCGGCAGCTCGTCGAGGGAGTGCACCGGTCGGCCGGTCTCGATACGACCGCCGAGCGAGGTCAGGTAGGACGCCATCGCCTCGACCAGGCGCGCGGCGCCGCCGCGCGGGATCGGCCAGCCTTCCGCATGACCGCTGACCGAGAGCATCAGCCCGAACGCGGCCGTGAAGGGCCGCGAGAGCGGCAGGATCGAGTGCCCGGCCATACCCGCGAACAGCGCCCTCGCCGGCTCCTCCCGGAACACCGACGTCGCGAGCCGGCTGGCGCTGAGCATGCCGGGGATGCCGAACCGTGCCGTGGTCAGCGGGTGACGCACGCCCTCGGTCACGGGGCCCAGCGTGGCCTCGGCGAGCTCCCGCCACCGCTCGACGAGGGGTCCGACGAGCCGGCGATAGGCCGCGCCGTCGCGTCCGAGGCCGGCGGCGGTGGCCTCGACCGAACGATGGAGCAACGCAGGGGTGCGACCGTCGAGCGGATGCCCGGCGGGCACCGGTGGCTGGATCCACTCGAGCCCGTGGTCCTCGAGCGGCAGCCGCCGCAGGAACGGCGAGCCGGCGCCGAGCGGCATGACCGCCGCGCAGACGTCGTGCACGAAGCCCGGCATCGTGAGCGCCGCCGACCGGCACCCGCCCCCGATCGAGTCCTCGGCCTCGACGAGCAGCACCTGCCGACCGGCGCGAGCCAGTCGGATCGCCGCCGCGAGCCCGTTCGGTCCGGCGCCGACCACGACGGCGTCGAGCTCGGGGGTCATCGCTCGCGGTTCCCGAGTCGCATCGGCGGCGCGATCCGCACCCCCACGCCCGGGGCGTATCGCACG